>CBDCKJ010000003.1:590000-2703000 GCA_965218255.1 Longimicrobiales bacterium
AGGATGTGCGGAACGGTGCGCCTGACGCCGAAGTTCGCACCGGAGGCCGCCAGCATGATGTTGTTCGGGCCTGGCGTGAACCCGGCGGCAATGGCGAAGGGAAGAAAGGGGGCGGCAATGGTCAGCATGTCAAGTCTGCGGCTGAGTTCTCATCTGATTCTAGGCGCTCGCCGGTACCAGGTCGCAGCAGCAAGCCGCGCCGCACCGGCGATTGGGCCTGGGTCAGGCAGCCTCCGGCTAGCCTCGCAACGGAGCCGCTACTCCTGCTGAGAATGGCCGGATCCACCACCGCCGATTGGCCACGGGACACGCAAGCGATTGACGACCGGGCCCGGCATCGGGAGCCATAGGGCAAGGGCCTTGGGCAGAAGCGCCGTCCCGATGAGTACGGCGCCGACCGCCATTCCGACAGGAGGCCGCTGGTGCGCATCCAGCAGCACCCATTGAACTTACGGGATGTTGGGGGTCCGATTCCCGCTGTTTGTTCCCGCTAATTGGGCTCAGGAGCGGGCTCTCCGCCGGTGCTTGAGGGCCTTGCGGAGTTGCCCCTCGTCGGCCCGCTGGTAGCACTGCAGCACCGTCTGGGCCGTCTTCCAGCCGCCGAGTTGGCAGAGCACCTTGAGCGGCTGGTCCATGAGGTCCGAGGCGAACTTCCGCCTCAGGGAGTGCCAGCCGCGGCCACGCTTCGGCTCCAGCCCGGCGAGCTCCTGGGCTTTTTCCCACCAGTCGCACGCCAGCGAGCGGCTCATGCATTTCGACGGGTCCTTCGGCGCTGGCAGCAGGGGAGCGTCTCCGATCCCGGGGTTCTCCCTCCGTGCCTCCTCCAAGACAGCGAGTGCCTCCGCGGTCACCGGTGTGCAGTGCTCGTACCCGGTTTTCTCATGCTCGCCACGCCAACGGATGACATGGGCTTCAAAGTCAAGGTCCGACCATCGAAGCTGCCGGATGGCACCGATGCGGTGTCCCGTCTCGTGCGCGATCACCAGAGCCACACGAAAGCGCCAGTCCATCGCCAGCGACACTCGCAACAGGGCCTCGTATTCCGGCTCGGTGAGCAGCACCCGGGTCGGGTTCTTCTCCTTCGGCGTCTTCAGACCTCTCAGGGGGTTCGATTCCAGGAGCAGGTGACCCTGCTCGTCTCTCGATTTCGCAGCCCAGTTGAAGACCGCGAGCAGGAACCTCAAGTCGTATTCGACCGTTCGATCAGATACGGGCCTGCCGCTCGGGCCCACCTTGCCCGCCTCTCGCTCCCGGATGAATCGATCCCAGTCCCTCTGGGACAGTGTGGCTGGCTTCCGGTCGCTGCCAAAGAACTCGAGGAACATCTTCATCGCGGCCCGATCGTGCCTCCGGGACCGCTTACCCTTGGTGGGCGTCACCTCATCACCGTAGATGTCAAAAAGCGTCTTCAGGGTGAGTGGCTCGGGCTCGGCTTTCGCCTTGTCCTGGAGTTCCGACGGGGCGCGGCCAGCGGCGACTTCGTCCGCCTGCCTCTTGGCCCGGGCCCAGTCTCGATGCCCGAGCGATCTGCTCAGCCTGCGCCCGTCGTCGCGCCACTCGATCTGGATCAGGCCGGTCTTGGGATCGGGGAAGACCCTTACCCGGTTCCGGCCCCATTCGCCGGCACTGTAGCTCCGCCGGCGTCGTTTCGTGCGTGCCATCATCAGCCTCCTCGGTCGATGACGGACTGCACGATCTGCGCGGTGGAAACCTCGCGAACCGAGGGTGTCGCCGCCAGACGCGGCTTTGCGGCTCCGGTCTTCCGGGGGAGGTGCATGCGCGCGATCCGGGGCGCGCCGGGCCTTCCGGCGTTCGGGATCTTGCCGTCGCGCACGAGGCGGCCGAGATGGTCCGTGGAGTATCCGCTCTCCCTCGCGGCGGCCGTCAGCGTGAGAGTCGTCTCGTCCCTCTGGCGGAGCACGGCCTCGAGTTGGGCCGCGCAGGACTCGAGGGCCACTGCCGGTGTCTCACCTCCGTATTCGCGGAGGGTCTTGGCCTGCTTCCGCCAGGTGTCGGGCAGGACCTCGATGGATGTTCGGTCAGTCATGCACGTGCTTCCTCCGACCATTCGCAGACGACCGGATCTCCGGGTTCACTCCCACTCGCCCTTGGCATCTCTCTCGAGGGCATCGGCGAGGCCCGGATCGCCCTCGCCGCGTCGGACTGAGCGCTCGACGAGATCGACGCGGCTTCCGAGGTCGGCGAGTCCGGTAGCGCGAGCGACGGCGTAGACGGTGGCCGCAACGGCTGCGAGCGCCAGTGCAGCATTCAAGCCGATCACGATGCCGTGGTCGGCGACGATCACCCGCGAGTGCGGCGCGAGGTACTCGAGGCGCGGGCCGACGAGCAGGACGACCGTCCCCGCGAGTGCGGCGGTGAGTCCGACGCTGATTTTCCAGGGCTGCATGGCAGGTTACTCCCGGCAGTCAGAGTTCAAGCGCGGCGGGGTCGCGGTCGGCGGGCCCCCGCAGCGAGGAAGAGTCGTTGTCGGCGCCCAGGCCGAGCGTTCGGAGCAGGCGCGCGGCGGCCGGTCCGTTGCTGTGGAGCACGAACCCCGCGGCTGCTTTTGCGCGGACCGCCTGCCCGCGGTAGTTGCCGGATGCGACCTCGATGTTGACGCGTCCGGTTCTTCCGCCGGGGTCCGTGTACTCGATCTGTGCGTCCGGGTAGAGCACGCGGCCCCGGGCGTCGATGGGAAGGCCCAACTCACGTGCGGCCTTGTGCCGCTCGGCGTCGGCGGCCCGGCGGCCGTTTCTTGCCCGTGCAGCCTCGCTCCGGCGCGCGATGGCGCTCTTGAGCTCGCCGTCGAGCCGGACGCGACGTATGGCGGCCCCTTGCCGGCGCAGGCGTTCGTCCTCCTTGCGGCATGCCCGATAGATCGCGGTGTCGTGCGCGGCTTCGGAGGGCCGCGGGCGTGCGGCGCGGAACTGCTGTGCAGGATCCAGCCCTCGCGCGGAGGCGAGTCGGCGTGCGAGAGCCACACCCCGCGAGGTCAGGGTCAGGATCTTGAACGGGTTGCCCTTCGGTCCCGTCGCGGTGGTTTCCTGGACGAGCCCGTCCCGGGTCCAGGCGTTGACGGCCCGCCGGGTGGTGAAGGGGTGGCCGCCGAAGTGGGTCTCGGCCAGGTCCCGGACCGAGACGGCGCCGTAGATCCCGACGTCTGCGAGAGCGCGGCCGCACCGTTCTCTAAAGGAGGCGGACCCGCGGTCCCTGCTCGCGGCGTATTCCCGGCGATGGCCGTCCCGCATGCGGCAGGCATTGCGGCTTGGTGGCGCGGCGGGCCGCGGGTCCGTTTCGATCGTGCGGTCGAACATCTGGTCGGCTGCCTCCCCGGCCTCAGCGGCTCGGGCCGAAGCTGCGGTTCGGAACCGGCAGCGGAATTTCCGGCTGCTGGACGTGTCGTGGAGTGGGAGTTGGACTGCGGGCGGCTGCCACCGGAGCCGCCTCGCGCTCGGCTTGCCGCTCGCGGCTCCGCGCCATGACGAAGTTGGAGATCTTCTGCGCGTCGGCCGCGGCGCGGCGGATCTCCCGGGGGTCCTCCTTCAGCGCGGCGACCCACGCCTCGACGTAGGCGGCGCCCCGGCTCGGGTCGTGGCCGACGCCCACGCGCTCGCCCGTCATCATGGCGCTGATCTCCGCCCGGAGCTCCTCCTTCGCGTAGGCCGGCGAACCGAACCCGTCAGCCATCCCCTGGGTGAGCGTGGCGCGGTTCATCCGCTCGGGATGGCCGGTGCTGTGCCCGAGTTCGTGGAGGGCGGTCTGGTAGTAGTGGTTGGCGGAGGGGAACTGCATCCGCTCGGGGAGAGTGATCTCGTCGTTGTTCAGCGAGTAGAACGCGCGGTCCCCCGCGACGTGCCGGACGGGGACCCCGCTGTCGGCGAGCACCCTCTCGGCTTCCTGGTGGACCTTCCAGAGCGGCTCGGCCGTGGGCGCGGGCCGGGCCGGGAGCCCGTCAGCCTGCTCGGCGTTGAACACGTTGTACTGCCGGACGATGGGGGTGGGCAGGCGCTCGTGGCGGTAGACGCGCTTGCCCTCGTTGTCCCTGACGGGCCGACCGCGTTCGTCGGTCACGGCGATCTTCCGGTGGTCCCGGAAGGAGAGGATGCGGGTGCCCCGCTCGCCCTTCCTGACCTGGCCGCCCCGGGCCTGGATCTGCCGGTAGGTTCCCCAGCGGACGTCGGCGTAGCCGCGCTCCTGCTGGACGGTGGCCAGGTGCAGGCTGTTGCCTCCGGAGTAGGAGCGTCCGGTATCGACGTTGGCGGGGAGCACGCGCTCCCCCGGTCCCCAGGGCTTCTGCCACGGCGCCGTGCCCTTCCGGATCTGCTCGATGATCGCGTCGGCGAACTGGCGGTGGTACTCGTCGTGTTTCATCGGTCTGCCTCCTCCGATCCGTCCGGATCATCAGAGGCGTCCCGGATCTCGTCCTCGCTCCCCACGTCCTCGGGAAAGAGGCCGTACTCCTCGGCCAGGGCGGCCGGGACTTCGAGGGCCTCGCCGCCGTCGCGGCTCAGCTCCCGGTCGAACTCGTCGAGCGTCTCGATGCGGATGATCTTCCCGTCGCCTGGCATGCGTTCACTCCTTTCCGGTTCGTTCTTCATCGTGCTTCCTCCAGACGGGTTCGGTGAGCCAGCGGTTGGCGGCGCCGTCGTAGCCGCGGACCTGGAGCGCCTCCTCGACGAACCGCCGGCCCTGGTGGCGGGTCATGTGGACGACGAGATGGATCCCGTCGACCACGCCCCGGCAGGTGACCTCCCAGGGGAGGGCTCCGCCAGCCTGCATGGCGCAGCTCGCGAGGCGCGAGAGCGCGGAGCGGGCGTTGTTGGCATGGACGGTGGTGAGCGATCCGCCGTGTCCGGTGTTGAGCGCCTGCAGGAGATCGGCGGCCTCGCCGCCCCGGACCTCCCCGACGACGATGTGGTCGGGCCGGTGGCGGAGCGCGTGGCGGACGAGGTCGCGGATCGATACGGGCGCCTCGGAGCCGACGGTCCCGGCCTCGAAGCGGAGGCAGTTGGTGCGGTCGATCCTGAGCTCGAGGGTGTCCTCGATGGCGACGATCCGCTCCTCCTCGGGGAGGAGCTCGATCAGGGCGTTCAGCAGCGTGGTCTTGCCCGAACCCGTGCCGCCGGAGACCAGGACGTTCCGGCGGGATCGGAGCGCGCCGCGTGCGGCGTGGTACACCGCTTCGGGGAGGGACCCCATGCGGACGAGATCCTGGGCGGAGAACGCGCGGCCCCCGAACCGGCGGATCGTCATTGCCACGTGGGGACTGGCCGGGGGGGTGCAGATGGCGACCCTGGAGCCGTCGTCGAGCCTCGCGTCGAGGACGGGTCTGGCCGCGGGATCCAGCCCGAGCGGCCGCGCGATGTGGATCGCTGCCCGGTACAGAGCGGCGGCGGTGAGCGCCGGAGCGTCGATGGATGCGAGCTCGCCCCTGCGCTCGACCCAGACGTTTCCCGGCCCGTTGATCATGAGTTCGGAGACCTCAAGGTCCTCCAGCACGGCCTCGAGGCCCGGCAGGAACGGCTTCAGGTGCCCGATCCCGCTCGCCCGCTTCACAGCCGCCCCTCCTCGCGGAGCCGCCAGTAGCCCTTCTCGCGCGGCAGGTAGTACGGTTTCAGGTAGACGCGCCGCGCCGGGAGCGCCTGCACCCCGTCGTAGGGCAGGCAGATCGCCTGGTAGTTGGCGAGGAGCGAGAACTCCCGGGGCGTGAACACGGGCTCCCTCTGCTGGCGGAACGACTTGCTCGCGCCGATCGTGCCCTTGCCCCCTCCGGCGCGGCCCGACAGGAGGGAGAACTCGGGTCTCCCCGTCGTCTCGGTAAACGTGTAGGAGGGCTGGGTCTTGAGGACGCTCCCGCACATCTCGGAGGCGATCCTGGCCGAGGATTCGTCGGAGAGCGACAGGAAGATCCGGGTGCGGAGCGTCTGGACGAGCGTGCGCCAGGCCTCCGTGCCGGAGAGCACGGAGCGGAGCGAGGAGATCGACTGCGTCGCGACGATCGGGATGCAGCGGCACTGCCGCATCAGCGCGAACGCCTTCTCGTCGCCCGAGGGATCATCCTGGCCCACGGTGGCGAACGCCTGGTACTCGTCGCAGATGAAGACCGCGGGCCGGACGTAGCGGCCGGGCCGGCGGGCGGCCTCCGCGGGTCTCCGGAGGAGCGCCTGCATCCAGGCGTTCTTCAGGAGCACGCCGATCGCGCGTCCGAGCGCGGGGTTGGCGCCTGCGGGCATGTTGAGGGCGAGGACCCGGCCGCCTTCGATCAGCTCGGCGAGGGGCGGCAGCCGGCGGCGAAGGCCCGGCATGGGCCGGACGCCCTCGGCGTCCTCGTCCGGTGTGTCCTTATGTATATGTGCGGACGCATCCGGCTCCGGAGGCGGCGGGCAGAACACGTTGGCGACCTGAGGCTGGTCGAACAGCGAGAGGAAGACGCTGATCCCCTCCACGATGGAGGTGCGGAGCTTGGCATCGAGCGCCGCCCAGTCGTTGGTGTACCACCGTTCGATCGCCTCGACCTGCTCCCGAAGCTCGCTCCCGGCCCCGCCCTCGAGTTCCTCGGTCTCGTACGCGACGCCGACTTCATCGAGCCGATCCCGGAGCCCGGGACCCAGCAGACACGTCGCCGTCTGCCCATCGGGGACCGGCTCCCAGGCCCAGTCCTCGAGAGACTCTTTGTGCGTGACCAGGTCGCTGCTGGCGACGGCGACCCGCACCGGGCAGAGCCGGGCGGCCAGCTCGCGGGCCTGGCCGATTTTTCGCGCGAACAGCTCGGCGTCGATCGTGCAACGGTAGACATCCCGGAGCGTGACCCAGCCCCCCGGCAAGAGCCGGTGCAGTTCGATGATCCAGCGCACGAGATTCGTATAGGCTTGCTGCCAAAACGGCTCGCGACTCTTGCCGAAGAGCTGGTTGATGAGCGAGGAGACGGTGTAGGCGAGGGAGTAGGTGTCGAGCAGGGGATCGTCGAGCGGGTTCCACTGCCACGAGCCGTCGAGCCCGATCTCGAGGTAGTCGTCCCCACGCCCGGCCTCCTCGAGGATCCCCCGTACTGCATGGCAGAAGTCGCCCTTGACCTCGAGCACCAGTGCGCTCGCCCGACGCTCCGGCCGGTCAGCCTGCCAGGAGAGGAGTTGCTCGGCGAACGGATACATGCAGGCCGACGTCTTCCCTGAGCCGACTGCGCCGACGATCAGGACGCCGGTGTAGAGCCCTTTCTCTGGGATGACCAGCCAGGAGGGACGCTCGATCTCGCGGGGGACGGTCGGATGGTGCAGCTCACCGACCACGACGGAAGGGGCCGGATCGCCGGGCGACGCGGGCCAGGCAGGCAGCTGGCCCTTGCCGCCGCCCTTCGCCCGCGGCTGGAGCCAGACTCTCCAGACCGATAGGGCGAGGCTGCCGGCGAGCAGCACGGCGACGCCGGGCGCCGCGTAGTACCAGACTTGGGTCGCCGTGTGCAACACCGGATCGTGGTAGGCGATGAGGTCGAGCACGGCGTTGCCGCCGGGGCCGGGGAACGGCGCACGGAGGCCGCGGGCGATGACGGCCACCGTAGCGAGGCCTCCGAGGACGAGCGTCGCCGGCCGCCTCATCGCAGTGTCAACCTTCCCGTAGGGATCCATGGACGGGAGCGACCCCGCCGGGGCCAGGGCGTGTGAAAACACGCACGGTCCCACGCCACTACCAGGGCGTCCGCAGGGGGGGTCGCTTGTCTATTGCATTCTTAGGTATGTCTGTTTGATCTGCAGGTTCGGGTCACGGGGAAGGCCCGGGCTGTTCGGTGCCCGCGGAGGCGAGCGTAGCGATCCGGAGCGGGCACCGAACAGGGACGGTGGTCGGGCCGCTGGTCGCTTGGCCGTGAGGGGCCGCACGGGAGTATGGTCGCCACCGTCCTTCCCTACGTCCTGAATGGATACATGAGCATCGAGGCTCGCATGACAAGCACAGGAAAAGGGAAGAACAGATGAGCATCCTCCGCACCATCGGGATCGACATCTCCAAGGACTGGCTGGACGTCTTCGCCGCGCCCGAGGGGAGAGCATCCCGGCTCTCGAACGACGCGGCCGGCTTCCGGAAGCTGATCGCGTGGATCGGCCCCGAGGTCGACCGGATCGCGTACGAGCCCACCGGACCCTTCCACCGCGACCTCGAGGATACCCTCCTGAAGGCCGGACTCCCCCTCTACGCGATCAACCCCTTCCAGGTCCGGTCTTTCGCCCGCTCGCTGGGCCGACGCGCCAAGACCGATGCCGTGGACGCCCGGATGCTGGCCACCATGGCGGCCGCCGTCGAGGATCTGCGCCCGGCTCAAGCGAGATCGGCGGGGCAGCGCGATCTCGCCGAACTCCAGCAGATCCGCGACGCGCTGCTCAAGGATCGCATCGCCACCACCAACCGCGGCAGGCACTTGCGCACTCCCGTGGGCAAGCGCCTCCACAGGCAGAGGCTGAGGCAGATCGAACGCCAGCTGAAGGTCATCGACGCCGAGATCCGGCAACGGCTCCAAGAGGAAGAGGCCCTGGAGCGCCGGGCCGAGATCCTGACCTCCATCCCCGGCATCTCGGACATCACCGCCGCGGGACTGATCGTCCACATGCCGGAGCTGGGCACGCTCACCGGCGCCCGTGCCGCCAGCCTCGCCGGACTCGCCCCGATCACCCGGGAGTCCGGATACTGGAAGGGACGCGGCTTCATCCAGGGCGGCAGGCACCGGTTGCGCCGGCTGCTCTACATGCCCGCGCTGGTCGCGGTCCAGCACAATCCCGACCTCAAGCGCAAGTACGAGGCGCTTGTGGAAAAGGGGAAACCGCCGAAGGTCGCCCTGACAGCCGTGATGCGGAAGCTCCTCGTCCTCGCCAACACGCTGGTGCAGCAGGACCGCATCTGGACGGCGAATGCACCCCGAGCGGGCGCATGAGCGCCATGCGCTCCACCGCGGACGAGCGCATCCGGCTCCGAAGGCTGATCGACCCGGGCAAATGCGACATGGCAACGGCGACGGCGCGAATAACGCCGCAAGGCAAGTCTATGCCGCGACTGCCTAGAACCCGCCAACAGGGCATCCACTTGACATGGATACTCCCGTCACCGCCTCCGCTGCCCGTCCGGCCACGCCCGGCCGGGACGCGGAGGCGCAAGACGCCCCCGCGTAAGCGGATACGCGGTCATGGCGGTGTGTCTCGCGGCCGGGCCAGGCTGTGAATCGACCCCCCATGTCGTTTTCACGTTCTGGTCGTGGCATGACACGCAGGCACATCATCGGAATTGCGCCCCGGAGAGGCGCACCGTTTGCCAGGTGCTGCCGCGGTCGATCGATCCCTGGCCCGACTGCCCTCGTGTCTGCTTCGTCAGCGCAACGCTCCGCTTCAGTGCGGCCTGCAGGCCTCCGAACTCGTCGAGGATCTGGACCGCGCCCTTGAGGATCGCCCGCTCGATGCGGGCGATCTCCGCACGGACGTCACCCTCGGGCTCGCCCGGGCCCGAGGTTTCGGCCCAGCCGTGAAGGACCGCCTGGGCCCGGTCCAGCTCCTCCGGGGTGCGGACGACGGCGACGACCTCGACGGAGCGGCCACACTCGGCGAGGGCGTCCCAGAGACCGCGGTGCGCATCGGCCCACGAGCGGAGCGCCGTCGAAGTGTCGTGGCCCGGATCGGCATAGACGAAGACGGCGCGCTCGGCCTCGAGAGCGACCGGCAGCTTCAGCGGGAAGTACCGCCGGGTGTTCCCGGCCGCACCGCGGTAGAGCCGCGAAGGCAGGAGCCGGCGCTGGATGCCGAGCGCCTCGAACGCGCCGACCTTCTCGGTCTCGGTGGGGAGCCATGGCAGGCCGGGATGCTCGAGCACGTAGTCGAGCGAGAGGAGGCGACGCATGAGCACTGCGGAGGAAGCGGTCCGGCGGTGGCGGATGTCCTCGGCCTCGAGCGCGCGGTAGAGCCGCCGGCTGAAGATCCGGCACACGCGACCGACGCCCTTGATGCCGGGCACGGTCTCTTCGGCGGCAACGCCCGAGGCGATCAGGGCGTGGACGCCGCGGCGCACCTGCTCGGGATGCGCGTTCAGGAACCGGGAGCACTGGGCGCGGGTGAACACGCCGCTGTGGAGACACGCCAGGGCGATCCACTCGGCCTGGCGCCCCGTCCACCCGAAGGGCTCGAGCGCCCTCTCGCGTCCGGCGAGGTGGGCGATCATCCGGGCGCCTCCGTGACCAGGGCGCGGTCGGCCTGCAGGTAGGTGATGAGGAGGCCCATCGGGTTGTAGACGACGAGTTCGGAGGGGACCCGGTCGAGGAACGTGAACCGGAGCGTGAGCGACCACCGCTCCCGCAGGGTCTCCTGCCCGTCCCGGAGGTGGACGAGGTCGAAGTCGGCGGTCGCGCCGTGGGGCGCATCCGGGGCCGGGTGGATGCGGAGCACGACCTGCTCGACCTGGAGCTCGGTGTCGGCGGCACCGGCGGCCATGGCGGCCACCTCCGCGCCGTCCCTCGCGAACGCGGCGTTCGCCAGCTCCGTCGAGAGGAACCGGAGGCTCCGGGTCCAGTGCTCCTCGACCGTGGCTTGCCGCCGCGAATGGAAATCGGCGATGAACCGGTTCAGGAAGTACTTCGTCGTCGGGTCGAGCGGATCCGCCTGTGCGGTGGCGGCCTCGTAGGCTACGGCCTCGGCGCGGCCGACCTCGTCGACCCGAACGACGAGCGGGCGGGGCGGATCGACGGTCGCTACGCGGAGGAGGAGCATGCCGAGGGCGAGGCACGCTCCTCCGAGGATCACAGCGAGCGTCCGGAGCTTCCGGTTCGCCTCGACGGTCTCGCCCCAGATCTCGGCATACTCGCGGCCGGCGTCGCGTTCTCGTTTCATGGACGTCTCCTTCAGCCTCCGGGGACCGGGGGACGGGCGGGGGTCGGGGCGGCGGAACGCCCTCCGCCGCGGATCACGAGGGCCATCATGCCCGAGCCGACGGATCCGGATCCGGAGACGAGCATCGCGGCGAGCTCTCCCACCTTGAGGCCGGCCATCAGGCCGGAGACGACGAGCGGGAGGAGGACGACGACCCAGAGCCCGAGCTCGGCCGGGTCGGAGGAGCCGGTGCCCATCAGGGCGCCGGTGTAGGTGGTGACGTAGCCCATGCCGACGCCCATGAAGACCCGGAGCACCGCGCCGGCCACGACGCCGTAGAGCGTGTAGACCATGAGGGTCCGGAACCATCCCAGAACAGGAACGCGAGCGGCTCGAAGAGGAGCCAGGGGATGAACACCGGGCCGAGCAGGATCACGATCGCGATCGCCACCTGCGCCCAGATCACCTGCGCGTAGGTGAGGCAGAAGAGCGCGACGAGGCCGAGCACGAGCGGCACGCCCATCGCGAGCGTGACGAGGGAGGAGAAGAACACGCTCACCCCCTCGGTCACGACGGTCACCAGGCTCCCGCCGGACCACGCCGCGCCGAGCCGTTCGGCGAAGGCGCGGACGAGCGCCGTCATCTCCGTGTAGCCGACGGCCACGACGTCGGAGATGAAGAGGTTCTGGAGCCAGATCCCCCCGGCCGCGACCGTGGCTGGGAAGGTCAGCCCGACGCCGGGTATCGCGACGCTGTAGTAGTGGAGGAGCGTCCTCGGAATCGCGATCCCGAGCACGACACGGACGAGCGCCCAGGGCTCGAGCGTGCCGCTGTAGGCGATCCGGAGGCCGGTCCACGAGACGACCACCGCGGCGAGGCCGCCCCAAAGCTGGTGGCCGAGCGTCAGCACGTCGAGCGCCGCGCCGCCGACCACGGTGTCGAGCACGACGTCCAGGAACCCCTTGAAGTCCTGGAGCTGATCAGCCGGAATCAGCGCCGGGACATTCGGATCGATCGACTGGGGAGGTAGCTGCATCAGGGTCTCTCCCCCGGCCTACGCCTGGCCGCCCATGTAGAACGACGGGACCTTGAAGAGGAGGCCTTGCCGGAGCCGGTCCCGGTTCTGGAACGCGGCGGTCCGCATCTCGTCGTACATCGCGTTCGTACGGAGCCGCGCGTCCCTCCACTCGGCGAGCCGCTCGAGCCGGTCGATCTCGGCCTGCTGCACCTGGTTCGCCTGCTCGACGGCCTGGTAGGCGAGCACCTGCGCCACGGCGGCGTTGATCCGGCCCTGGGTCAGGGCAGCCGCGACCTGCGCCTGCTGGAGCGCCGTGTTCGACAGGTTCCCGTTCGCGGTCAGCTCGTCGAACGAGCCCTGCGCACTCTCGATGGTCGAGGCCAGCGAGGCCGCGGCGTCCATCATTGCGTAGTCGAGCACGCGTTGCCGGTCGGCGGCCTCTCGGGCCTGGCGGTAGTCCTCCGCCGCGCGCGACGACACTTCGGCCGGGCGATTGCGGAAGAGGTCGAGGATGTCCGCCTCGCTCACCCGGTCGGCCACGCCCCGGGCACTCCGCCAGACATCGGTGAACGAGTCGCCGGTCCCCATGCCACGCACAGCGTCGACCAGCTCACTTGCCGGGCCAGTGAAGTCGGAGCCCCAGTCGAGGCCGTCGCCGACGAGGCCGACGGATCCGGCCGCCAGCTCCGAGAACGGATCAATCAGCGCGTCCACCTCGCCCCGCGCGACCTCCTTCATGTAGTCGAGCTGCTCCTCGAGCTCGGTGAGCTGGCGGGTCATCGTCCGCATCTGCCGGACCTGATTCGAGATCTGCGTGACCTGGTTCAGGATCATCTGGGCCCGCTGGATCGCGCCGCTGATGGTGCCGAAGATGGCTTCGGCCGGCGCCGCGTTCGTCAGCATCAGGATGGAGGCCAACAGGACGGTGGTAAGGGTTCGGTGACGCATGATGAGCTCCTTGTTCGTCATTGCAGGGACCCGGCCCCGGGGACCAGGACATCGGAGGTGAACCAGATGCGCAGGCGATGGCCGGCGCGGATCGTGATCGTGGGATACCGGTTCAGGAACCGGTCGAGGATCGAGGTCGCGCTCTGTCCGAGGCCTTGGCCGACGCCCGCCCTGAGTCCGAACGGCGAGCCTCTGGCCAGAGCGAGTCCGCTTACGACACCGACGGCTCCGGCGGCTGCGAACGTGCTGAAGTAGTGGCGGTCGACCTGGTCCCTGAGAGCGCCCTCGCCCGCCTGGTTCAGGCCCGTGAACTCGAGGTCGATCCAGCTCCCGTCGGGGAGGAGCAACCGGTGGAAGGCGACGGCGAGCCGGCTCTGATCCCGGTCCTGAACGGCCTCGGCCGTTCCGACGACGCGCGTGCCGCGCGGGATCAGGACCCGCTGCCGGTCGGCCGAATAGAACGGCACCGAGACGGTTGCCAGCACCGGACCCGGGAAATCGCCCGTGAGCTGCGTGACCAGCACCGCCTCGAGGAATGATCCCTCGTAAATCCGCTCCCAGCCCGGCGGGTCCACAGGGCGGACGCTCCGGCCGGCCTGCAACGGGCTCGGCGCCCGGCGGAGGGCTTGCTGCGGCATGGCCGGTCCCGGGCCGGGAGCGAATGCAGTCGCCCCCAGAGCTCCGAGCAGCTGCTCTTCGGCCGCCAGCTCCTCCTCGAGCGCCCCCACCGACTGCTCGAAGGAGGCGAGCGCCGCCTGGACCGTGTTCTCGAGGAACTCCACATCCGCGTCGGCCACGTCGTCGGGCCCCGGGCTATCGGCCTCGGACGACCCCGCAGTTGCGTCTGGATCCCGGTACGACCGGGTCACGGGGAGGGCGCGGAGAGAGCGGGTTCTCCGCTCGAGTTCCTCCAGGCGAAGCGCCTCCCGAAGCTCCGACTCGGCCGCGCTCAAGCCGGCGGTGGCCGCCGGACTCTCCACCTCCGACTCCGCCTGGAGCCGGGCCATCTCTTCGGAGGCCGCGGCCTCCCGGCGTTCGAGCTCGACGCGCGCCCGGGTGGCGGCCTCCAGCGTCTGCCGCTCGGCCTCCTGGCGAATGCGGTCCTGGAGCGACCGGCCCATCCCGTCGTCGACGGCCCGGGCCTCGGGCTGGGCTCCGGGAACGGGCGCATCTTCCTCGGGACCCGTCATCGCCCAGGAGAAGAGGAGCCCGCCGACGAGCACGGCGATCAGCACGACGCCCGCCTTCGTGACGATCCCGCCCGGCAGGGCGCCCTCGGGCGGCGAGACCCACTGCTTCCAGCGGCTCATCGGAGCCTTTCCCGGGGCGCGAACCGCCAGCTGGCCCGCTCGTCACCGATCTGGAGCCACCCGTCGGCCAGCACGTGGCGGGCGATGTAGAGCCCGTCCGCCGTCAGGTCGTAGGCGACCAGAGCCGGCTCGCCGTCCAGGAGTTCATAGAGCGCGGGCGATTCCTGGGCGTGCGAGCGGAGATACGTGAACTCGCCATCGTGCCACATCGCCTCGACCAGGAACGGACGGTCCGCTGCGTCCCCGTCCAGGCGGTACTCGAATGCGAGGCGTTCCGGATAGCCGGCGCGGAACGCCTCGATCTCCGATGCCGCGCGCGACTGTGCCTCCTCCTGGGTCCTGCGGGCGGCCTCGGCCGCCTCGGCGGCCATTTGCCGGTAGGCCGCGACCTCGTTCCGTGCGACGAACGCGGGACGGTCGCCGATCGTGCCGCCGGACAGTCCCGTCTCCTCCGTGCCGGATTCGACGCGGACGACCAGGTGGGGCGGGCCGTCGCTCTCCTCGGCGACCAGGAAGGAGTAGATGCGCCCGGACTCGCAGACGAGCGCGATATTCGTGGCCGCGTCCGGGGAGAGCGGCTTCAGGAAGGCGACGTTCGCCGCGCCGGTCAGGTGCCAGTACTCCGAGTCGCCGACCACGAAATCCAGGATGTTCTCACCGGCGGGGAGCACGATGACGGTCGTGTGACGGACCCGGGTGCGGAGCCGGTGGATCCGGTCCTCGCCATCCGCCGGGACCGTCACCCGGAGGAACGCCTGGTCGTCATCCTGTTGGGCGGTAGCCGCGAAAGGGAGCGCCGCCAGGAGAAGCGCCGCCAGAACGATGGGTGTCGTAGGGGATCGCATGGCGTGTGTCATGTCCTCGTGTTGGGGGTGGGAGTGGGATGGTCTCGGCTGGCGAGAACCTCGAGGGCCCGGGCGAGTCCGTGGCGTTCGACGGCGCGGGCCCTCTCTTCGGCGTCGAGCGCGGACGAGGTGTAGAGCCAGTAGCTCTCCGGATCGACCTCGAGCCGGAGCACCGCCGCGCCGTCCGGTCTGCGGAGGTAGAGCTCGCGTTTGGGGATCAGGCCCCGGATCTGGGCCAGCTCCGAGGCGTTCAGCCGGAAGAGCGCCCCGACCGCGTCGGGGAGCTCGGGGTTCGCGAGGAAGAGCTTCGTCGGGATCGACTCGAGGAGCGTCGAAGCGCCCGGCGTGGCCGTCACGTCGACCGCCGACTGCGTGGCGAGGACGAGCGCGGCGTTCTTCTTCCGCCACGTCTTCGCCGCCTCGGCCAGGTAGTTGAGCACGGCGGGGTCCTGCAGGTAGCGCCAGGCCTCGTCCACGACCATCAGCTTCAGCCGCGCCGTCTCGGACGGATCCTCCACCTCGAGCCTCATCCGCTCGAGCAGGTAGGAGAGCGCCGCGTCGCAGAGGTCCGGATGCTCGACCGCGCCTGCCAGGTCGATCACCTGCCAGTCGGCGAACTCCAGGTCCGGCGCCCCGCCGGCGGGGTTGTCGAAGTAGGCTCCCCACACGCCCGTGCCGATCCAGCGGCTCCATGCCGGCCACATCCCGGAAGGAAGCGAGGCGGCGAGCACCCCGAGCGTCCGGCGCTCCGGCTCGAATGCGTAGAGGTCCTCGATCCGCGAGCGGATCTCGCTCGTGTCCGCCCCGGTCGCCTTCCAGCCCCCGAGCTTGAGCAGCCGGAGCACCCAGCCCGTCAGGAACTGGAAGCTCCGCGTGGTAGCCGGAAGGGCGAACGGCTGCAGCCGGAGGGTGGGCTCCGCTTCCCCGGGCGAGAGCTCGAGGTAACGGCCGCCGACGAAGCGGGTCAGCCAGCGGTAGGAGCCGCCGAGGTCGAGGATCAGGACCCGGGGGCCGTACTTGAGCGCCTCGATCAGGAGGAAGTTCAGCGTGAAGCTCTTCCCCGAGCCGGTCGCGCCGAGCATCAGCGTGTGGCCCACATCGCCCGAGAAGAGATCGTAGTGGTAGGCCGTCCTCCACGGGGTCTCGAGCACCGCGAGGGCCTCGCGGCCGAGGTGCTTGCTGTTCACCGTGCCCCGGGGAGGCCCGAAGAGCGGCGCGAGGCATGCCGCCACGCCCGCCGAGACGAACACCTTCCGGACCTGCCGGCCACGGGGCTGGGCCGGGAGCCGGGAGAACCACGCCGGGAGCTGGCCGTAGGCCTCCCGGATCACCTTCGCGTCGTGTGCGGCGAACAGGCGCCGGAGGTCCCCGTCCAGTCGCTCGATCCGCCCGAGTTCCCCGTGGAGCGCAACGGTAAGCGATGCCTCTCCATAGCTCACCCCGTCGGCCTCCAGCTCGACGAGCGCCTCGCCCAGCCGGTCCGACTCCGTCGCCGCGGCCGAGTCCACCATCGCGGCCGCCGTTCCCTCCGTCTCCTGCACGTGCGCCATCATCGAGTAGCGTTTCGCGAAATAGTGGCGCTGCGCACCCCGGATCCGGCGCCTCGCCGCCTCCACCGCCCACGGCCGCCACTCGAGCGACACGGTCATCACCGCGTCCAGGCAGTAGAGCTCCCGGAGCAGGTTCGCGTACGCCTGGCCGGGCGGGGAGAGGAGCGAGTAGAGGATCACCGGCTCCCCGTCGAGGCGGAGGTGAGAACGCTCCGCCTCGAGCTCCGAGAGGGCGAGCCGCCAGTTCATCCCGCTCCCCGTCGCGCCGTCCCAGACCGTGCCCGGGCGGTTGATCAGCTCGGAGAGAAGCCGGGAAGCCTCGCCGGCGTGGAGTATGTCGATCGGCGTGTGGTCCGATACGAGAGCCCGGCCCGCGTCGACCAGAGCCCGGAAGCGGGCAGCGGCCGCCTGGATCTCGGTGCCGAGGTAGGTCGGCGCGCTCGCCCGCCGGCGCTGCCACCACTGCGTGAGGCGGGACGCTCTTCCCGACGCGGGCCCCTCGGCCACCGTCCGGAGACGCGGATCGAGCGACCAGACGAGGTAGGCCTCGAGCTGCTGCACGCGGCCCGAGAGAAAGGCACGCCGCTTCCGCCGGGAGACCGCTACGATGCTGGAGCCGTCGGCGTCCTCGCCCTCGCGCGCACTCGGCCGGCGGAGCAGATAGAAGTAGAGGCGCGTGTGGGCGTCCAGCCCCGAGAGGAGCCGCTGCCACCGGCCGAGCACCCGGTCGATCTGTTCAGGCGAACGCCCGTCGACCACTGCGGGCTCAAGCCTGCCTGCCATGATCAGCTCGCCCGAGCGGGTCAGGCATGTGCGGCCATCCTCGAGCCAGCCCCAGTAGGGCAGCTCCTCGGCCAACGAGCCGGCCGCGTCGTGGTCCCGGAGCTCCGCGGCGATCCTCACCGCCCGCTCCGGATCAGGAGATGCCACGGCTCCGGGGCCCACTTGCCTGGGTCGAACCGGGCGGGGTAGCGGGTCCCGGCCCGGAGCACGCCAAGCATGTCGGGATCCTTCCGGCCGGCGAGCCACCCGGCTCCGTAGCCCACCGCGAACACCACGCCGCCCGTCACGAGCGAGTTCATCGCGTTCCACATCGCGAGCGCGAGCGTAGCGCTGAGCAGGAACCCCCGCCGCTCCACGCCCAGGATCGTCAGCGGACGGTTCAGCGCCGGATAGCCGGCCCAGCGCCTGAGGCCCCTCATCAGAAGAGCCAGGCCAGGAAGTTGGCCGCGCCCATCGCCATCCCGAGACCGAAGATGATCCCGGCCAGCGTCCGCTTGCTCCCACCCTCGCCGAACGCGAACATCAGCCCGCCAACCACGATCGCGATCAGCGAGAGCCCCCTCGCGATCGGACCCGTGAACTGCGCCTGCAGCTCGTTGACCGCATCCACCCACGGACTCGTCCCCTGAGCCCAGAGCAGCCCGGGGGACAGCAGCCACAGCGTGGCCCAGGCCGCCGCTCGTACCGTCCTCAAGAAACTTTGCATCGTCTTCTCCCTGTTATCCGTTGGATGCACAGGTCACGCGGCGTCGCCGGAGCCCATCGCGATCTGCCGGCGGATCCACTCGTCCACCTCTTCCTCGATCCAGCCGACCGGCTTGGGGAAGCTCCCGTCGACCACGCGCGCGTAGATCGAGCTTCGCGACAGCCCGGTCCGGGCCAGCACGTCCGGGAGCCCGACGATACGAGTGGGCACCTCCACCTCCTGCGCTGTCTTTCTCGTCATCGGTCCGCCCCTCCACTCCCTCGGGGATGCATCCCGGAGCGGGTCGCTCCGGGAGGAAACCTGGTCCACATGGGCTTCGTCGCAGGCGTCCATGAACGCCAGGATCCGGTCGGCCGTCGCCAGCCTCGGTGAGCGGCCCAGCCGCAGCTGACGGATCAGGTTCGGATCACCCGTCGCCCGCAGACCGAACGTCGACGGCCTCGGGTCCGTGCCCTCGTGAAACGCGTCCAGTCGCGTTTTGAACAGCTTCGTCAGCGTCTCCATGCCAGTAACGCTGAAAGAGTTCTGGCAAGAAAGTCAAAATTTAGGAAATAGACCTATTCCCTTAAGTAGTTGACCAACCATGAGTTATGAAGGCGGGTCGTCCGGCGGCTCTGGCAGGGGAGCCTCGAGAGGGTGCCGGAAGGTCGCTCGAAGCCGTGGAGAGTCTCAATCGGGATCGGGCCAGACGCGGCCAATGAGGAGCAGCTCAGCCACTGAGGATGGCCTCGCCGAAGGGGGCTACAGTGGGACTATTGAACCCGGATCCTGCGATGGGGACCGGTTTGGCGGTTGATCGCGTGGGCCAGTGCCGAGTGGGTGGAGAAGGGAAGCGGGAGCTGGAGGCCGCTGGAAACACGAGGGCCACGATTGCGGGTGCGACCTGTATGGCGTGCGACGCGGCTGCCAGATTCAGACGGGTGCCGGGGGCGGAATGTCGTTGTTCAGTCCCCGATGGGCGATATGCTCAGGGCCCCCCGCCCGGCGACCAGACGCTCCACCTTCCGCCGCAATCGGGGGCATCAAGCGAGATTCGCCACCTCTGGACGCCGGGCCGAATGGATCGCCTTGGCCTGTCTCCACAGACGCGGCAGTCCGGAGGACTCAGCATTGATCATGCCTGCGGTGAGTGGAAAGACCCGAGTACCGTCCCGAAATGGGAAATAGGGCGACGGCCGGGCAGCTTGAGCACCAGCAGCGTTGCCGTCATCAGTCTCGTTGTCATGTACGCCTTCCTCCCAAGAGTCCCAGACCGGGGCGATCTCCGGTGCCGGGTGACATGCAGGACCCTGGGATCCGGCGTCCGCCCGTGTGCTCGAATACACTCTCCAAGTGGCGGGCAGGGCCGCGCTCTAGGCACCTGGAGGCTGCCGGGCGGCCAGGTTCGCTGCCGTGATCGTTTTGTGCGCCTGTGCCCCGGCCGCCACCCACGTCCGCAAGTTCGATGCCCTGGCCCCGGCCGCGGCCGCGGCCGCCGCCAACGCGGCTGGTGCCGTGCGGGTCTCGCACATCAACCTCCATTCCGGGCCGAAGCCCGCCCGATCCGCATGCGGCTGGAGGGTCGGGAGCGCATCGCTCCACATCCGGTCCAACACGAGCTCGAGCTCCTCGGATGGCGTCCTCTCGTGGCTCACTCTCGCCTCCGGTGTCTAGCTGTCGACGTCGGTCGGCTCATCTGTGGGTCTCTGGGATCCGGCGTCCGGGTTGGGCGCCTGCATCGCCGCGAGAGTTTTGCCCGCCAGAGCGATCACATCCCGGATCAGCCCCTGATTGAAGTTCGCCGAGTTCGCCGTGAGTTCGTACTTCAGCCACTCCGAATAGAGCGTCCCGGTGCTGGCCAGCGATGATGTCATGCGGAGGCGGAGGTCCCGGATCCAGCGGAGGCGGTCGCCCCTGGCGTTTGTCACGCTGTCCCCGGCCCATCGGCGCTCCCACACATCCGTGTGGGCCTCCTGCACCGCCTCGAGGGCGGCGATCCACTCGCCGAAGAGCACGTCGAGCTCCGCGATCGCACTCTCCGCCCTGGCCTTCGCGGTCGCGACATCCGTGGGGGTTGTGGGGTCCGCGGCGGGGACGATCGCCGCGGAGGTGGCTTGGGTGAACGTTTCGAGCATATCCTCGAGTGTCGTCGGCGACGGCTGCTCAGGCGGCACAGGAGCCGCGGGCTCTGCTCCCTCGACTTCCCGGAGCTCCGCGATCTCCAGGTCGTCGGCCGTGAGCTCACCGGCCTCGATCTCTTCCGCGAGCTCGCTGATTCTCGCCTCGGCCGGCGTCGGCCGGCTGGCTGCCCAGCGCGACACCCAGGAAGCGGCGGGGGGCAGGGTTACCGTCAGGAGCCACAGGAAGAACATCCACTTCAGGGCTTTCCATATCATGCTCGCACCCTCCGTTCCAGGGTCGCGCCGCTACGCCAGTCCATACCTCGTCCGGATCGGCTGCACCGCCATGTGCGACCATGTCGCCGGGGGGGGGACAGCCGTCGAGCTCTCGCAGCGTCGCAGTCCGGCGATCGCTCAGGCCCAGCCCCTGGGCCCTCCGTCTGTCATTCCACATGCACTGATGTTACGCCGTATCGGAACGTCTGTTAAGCAGGGGCGACGCCGGCCTCGTCGTCCGCGGTCGAGGCCCTGGAATCGCTCAGGATCGCTCGGAGCCCTGCCCGTTCCCACCCCGGACGCACCCAGGGCGACGCCGGTGGTGGCCCGTTTCGGGGCAGGAGGCAACCGAGCCTCTCTCCATTGGCCGGGAGCGTTTCCACAACGGATGACCGGCGGCCCCCTTTCCCCCGCTGGAACCGCATACCCTTACGCCCCGAGCGTCGATGACACCGCAGACTCATTCGTCACCGGCTCCCCCCCTGGTTCAGAAGTCGCGAGGGTCCGGGTGTCGTCGTCGGGTCGAACGGGGGTCTCATCCGGCACCGCGGCCGCGCCGCTGATTGTGGTCCAGCGCACGCCGCCGCGCAGCCTTCCCGCAGCGGACTGGCGATGACAGGCGACGACACGGCGATGTATACGATCTGCCAGCGGTTCCTCGGGCCCGTGGCCGAGTGCCGCTCGAAACCCCGGAGGACCGCGCTCGCGCTCGGGCGAAACACGGCCGATCTGCACCGATGCATCCACCTTTGCACGCCTCGCGTCCTCGCCGAGCACGACGGCCAAGCCTGCTTGGGGCACGTCGGCTGCAGTCCAAATCCCGACTGGTCACATCGTCCTCTCCTTGTCCCCTTTGAATGCACCGGTCACTCAGAGTCGCCACGGTTTGCCGGGACCTGTTGGCGGTTCCACGCATCCACGACCTTCTCGATCCAGCCGACAACACACACCGGCTTCGGGAATCTCCCTTCGGCCACTCGCATGTAGAGCATGTGCCGCGACTGCCCCGTGCGGGCACAGACGTCCCGGAGGGGCAGGATGAGGACGGGCCAATCCGTTTCCTGGTTGATCGCTCCGGTCACCGCTCTGGCTCTCCCGCCTCTCGGGGAAGCATCCGCTGCCTGGCGACTCGGGGATGAAACGCGATCCGCATGGGTTTGGTCGTAGGCGTCGATGAACGCCAGGATCCGGTCGGCCACCTTGAGCGTCGGTGAGCGGCCCCGGCGTAGCTCCCGCATCAGGTTCGGATCGCCCGTGGCCTGCAGACCGAACATCGACGGTTTCAGTCCCGTGCGCTCGAGAAACCCGGTCACTCGCGATTCGAACTGCTGCGTCAGCGTCTCCATGGCAGTCGGGGTCGAGAGCCAGCATGTGAAGACCCGCAAAACCACCGCGGCGCCCAGCCGAAAACGACCCGATGCCGACCCAGAGGAATATGGTCAGGTGACTCGAAGGCCGGCCGGGGCGTTGCGGGGCGCGGCTACAGAAGGGTGCATCACGTCGATGTCAGCGGGGGCGGCCACCTCAGGGGACCGGGACGAAAGCCGGCGCCACGGAAGAACTCCGAGCGCGGCCTCCCGGGTCCGTAGCGCGTTCACCTCGGAGAGCGCCGGTCTCTAGAACCTCATCTCCCCCCGGAGGTGAAGGGCGTCCTCCGGCCCCTGGCCTACAGTCTCCCTGCGTCCGATCTCGAGGCCGGCGCCGAGCGTCCTGCCGGAGCTGAGCCTGAGGCCGAAGCGCCTCTGGCCACCAGCGTCGGAGGCGACGTAGGGATACCAGAGCACCCGGCCGCCGAGACCGTAGCCGAGCTCGGCGTCGAGGCGCTGCTTCGGCCCCGTCCCGTACGGGCGCACGAGACCCCTCGCGTTCTCGATCCCCCACAGGTTCTGGACTCCACCGGCCATCGCCCCCGCGGCGGCTCCCACGCGCATCTGGAGGCCGAGGTTGTCGTTTCCGGGCTCGTAGACGAGCGAGCCGCCGTAGCCCCACTCCTCGTACGACTCGTCCGCATGGGCGACGAGCATCCGCCCGTTGACCTCGAGCGTGAGCGCTCCCCGGGCCCAGCCGAGCCCGCCGCCCACCTCGAATCCCTGTCCGGTCTCCGCGTCTCCGCCGTCGTAGCGGACGCCACCTTCGACCTGCGGCCGGAGGACGCCTCCGAGCCCGTAGATCTGGGCTCCGCTCTCGAGCAGAAGGCGTCCCCGGCTCGCCGTGCCCGAGGCCTCCGCCAGCTCACCTACCTCCTCCGAGGACGTCGTCGTCCAGAGCATGTCGGAGCGGAGCGCGATCTCGAAGGACGACGCGGCCGGATTGGCCCGCTTGAGCACCGCCCGGGCACCCGCCGCCGCCATCCAGTTACTCAGGTCCGCCTCGAGCGCAGCCCCCTGTCCCGGAGTGATTTCGAGCCCGCCCCGTCCCCAGCCCGTCGCTCCCCACAGCTGCGCGCGCTCGCCCAGCCGGACGCGCAGATACGGGTGCGCGCTCGTGAGCTTGCTCGTAATCGTCCCCGCGCCCGTGCCGTACGCGCCCTCGCCGGCGCTCCTCGAGAGCGCCACCCCGACAAGCAGCGCCTGCCACTGCCGGTCCAGCCCCACCGTGCCCGTCACGACATCGCCCTGGAGCCCGAGCCCGCTCGCGTCTCCCTCGAAACGCGTCGCCGCAACGTCCCCCCAGGCCGCCCAGGTCCTGCCTCCGCCCTCGGCCTGCTGCGCCCCGCCCTCGACGTAGAACGAGCTCCCGAGGAGCGCTTCCTCCATCGCGGGAAGCCGGAAGCCAAAATCGGGAAGCGCGGGCCGGAAGTCCGCCGCCTCCACGGATCGCGTGTCCGTTCCGCCGGAATATGGGCGCTCGGCGGCCAGACCCCTGATTCCCGGCCCCGCCGCTCTCGTGAGGATCTCGCTGGCCGCCGAACCCAGACCCACGTTGCCCGTCGCCAGTCCGCCCAGCGGCAGCGCGCCCAGGCGGAAATCTCGCAACGTAATCCCGCCCGACCTCAGCCCGGCCACCAGACCGTCCAGCCGGCGGCCTGCCACCGTCACCTGCGTCTGCCGCTGACCCGCCTCGAGCCGCCGGGCGATCGCCTGCGCCGAATGGTCCGAGGCGGCCCGGCCGAAGCGCGCGAGCCACGCCTGGGCGAGCGCCGACTCGCGAGCGATCACGCCCGCCGCTTCCCCGTCCACGATCCGCGCGTTCTGCGCGTTCGACAACCTGAGCACGAGCGTCCGCTCGCCCGTCAGGTGCGGCGCCGCCAGCACCGCCACCTCCACCGCAGCCTCGCGCCCGCCCGCCTCGATCACGAGCGTGCCCGAGACCGCCGTGTAGTCCTCCCCGGCCCGCGCCGTGCCGTCCTCCGTGGCGTAGTCCACGCGCACCGGCACGTCCCGCGTTCTGTCGAGGCTCACCCTGAAGACCAGCACTGCGCTCTCGGCGTCCGCCCGCGCGTCCGACACCGACATCACGGCGTCCGCATCCGTCACCGGAAACGCGAGCTCCGCCGTGCCGAGCTCGTAGCCCCGGGCCGCGCCGCCGATCTCCACTTCCACGGACTCGAGCGTGGCCGTGATCACCCGCCTCTCACCACGCTCTCCGTCGAAGGGCGGATGCACCGTGACCGTCGCCTCCGCGGCGCCCGCGGCGAACTCCAGCCGGTGGCGGCCGAGCCCGTCGCTCCTCCCCTCCTCCTCCGCGGTCGCTTCCGGGACCGCGCTGTCCGTCACGCCGATGTAGCCATGAGCGGCGTGCGCCAGGCCTCCGCTCCGCCGCAAGGCGATCACCAGCGGCTCCCCTTCCGTAGCGACCGCAGCCGTGCTGAACAGCTCCGCCTCGAGCCGAACCGGCGTGGCCGTCGTCACGGCCGCCGCCCCGGGGCCCGCGCGGTTGCGTGCCCGCACCTCGAACGCGTAGGTGGTCTCGTTCTCCAGCCCCGTGACGGTCGCTCCGAGCTCCGTGCCCGCGTCCTGCCAGGGGGTCCCGTCCGGCACCCCGTCGCCCGCCCCATGGCGGTACTCGTAGCCCGTAACGGGCGAGCCGCCGTCGTCCGCCGGCGCCGTCCACTCCAGGACGACCTCGCCGTCGCCCGCGGTGGCCGTGAGCGGCTCCGGCACACTCGGCAGGCCGAGCGGCGTGGCACCCGTCTTCGCCGCCGCCCCGGGGCCCACACCGTTCAGCGCCCGCACCTCGAACACGTACGGCTGGCCGTTGGTCAGACCCGTGACCGTCTGCTCGAGGCTCAGCCCGGCATCCTGCCAGGGGATCCCCTCCGCCACCCCGTCTCCCGCCGCGTAGCGGTACTCGTAGCCCGTAACGGGCGAGCCGCCGTCGTCCGCTGGCGCCGTCCACTCGAGGAAGACCGATCCGGCGCCCGCGGTGGCCGTGAGCGACTCCGGCACACTCGGCATTCTCGGCATGCCGAGCGGCGTCGCCACCGCCTTCGCCGCCGCCCCGGGCCCCGCGCTGTTCAGCGCCCGTACCTCGAACACGTACGGCTGGCCGTTGGTCAGTCCGGCGAACGTCCACTCGAGGCTCAGCCCCGCGGACTGCCACGGCGTGTCTTCGGGCACCCCGTCGCCCGCCGCGTAGCGGTACTCGTAGCCGGTGACGGGCGAGCCGCCGTCGTCCGCCGGCGCCGTCCACTCCAGGAAGACCTCGCCGTCGCCTGCGGTGCCCACGAGCGACTCGGGCGCGCCCGCCGGGGTTGCCGTCGGGCCACCTCCGCCTCCTCCGATGGTGGCGTTGGCGACGTCGGAGGTGGGGCCGGTGCCGGTGGAGTTGATGGCCGAGACCCGGTAGTGGCGGGTGGTGCCGGCGGTGAGCCCGGTGTGCGTGTAAACGGTGCTGGTGTTGCCGGTGTTGGCGACGAGGTTGGTCCAGTTGGAGACGCCATCCGAGGAGACCTCGATCTTGTAGCCGGTGATGGCGGAGCCGCCGTTGCTGGCGGGGGTGGTCCAGGACAGGTCGATCTCGGTCTCCCCGTCGGCGGTGGCGGTCAGGCCGGTGGGGGCACCGGGCACGACCGCGTCCGTCGAGCCGCTGCCCGAGTCCGACCACGAGCCCGTCCCTTCGGCGTTGGTGGCCCGCACCTGCACCTGGTAGGAGGTGTTCTCCGACAGGCCCGTGAGCGTCGCCGTGGTGGCCGTGCCGGCGTGGCCCCCGTCGCTCCAGTCCCCGCTGTTGCCCGCCCGGTACTGCACGTCGTAGTCCGTGATCGCCGGACCCGCGTTGGTGGGCGCCGACCAGTTCACGCTCAGGCTGGTCACCGACGCCGCCGACACCGCCGGCGCGCCCGGCTGGCCCGGCGCCTCCGTGTTCACGTCGGTCACCGTCACCGTGATCGTCTGCGTCGCCGTCTTCTCCCGCTCCCCCGTGCCGCTCGTCGCCGTCACCTCCACCACGTAGGTGTTGTTGCTGCCCTGGTCCTTGGCGTCCTCGTAGTTGGGCGCCGCGTCGAACGTCAGCGCCCCGTCCGTCGCCCCGATCGAGAAGAACGTCTGGTCCGCCCCGCCGGTGATCTCGTAGCCCGTCACGTCGTCGTCCGTGTCGCTGTCCGTCGCCAGCACCGTGCCCGCCGTCGTCTGGTTCTCCGCCGCGTCGAACGTCGCCGAGGAGCTGAACGACGGCGCCGCGTTCGCGTCCGTCGAGCCGCTGCCCGAGTCCGACCACGAGCCGGTGCCCTCGTCGTTGGTGGCCCGCACCTGCACCTGGTAGGAGGTGTTCTCCGACAGGCCCGTGAGCGCCGCCGTGGTGGCCGTGCCGGCGTGGCCCGCGTCGCTCCAGTCCCCGCTGTTGCCCGCCCGGTACTGCACGTCGTAGTCCGTGATCGCCGGGCCCGCGTTGGACGGCGCCGACCAGTTCACCGTCAGGCTGGTCACCGACGCGGCCGTCACCGTCGGCGCGCCCGGCTTGCCCGGCGCCTCCGTGTTCACGTCGGTCACCGTCACCGTGATCGTCTGCGTCGCCGTCTTCTCCCGCGTCCCCGTGCCGCTCGTCGCCGTCACCTCCACCACGTAGGTGTTGTTGCTGCCCTGGTCCTTGGCGTCCTCGTAGTTCGGCGCCGCGTCGAACGTCAGCGCCCCGTCCGTCGCCCCGATCGACAAGAACGTCTGGTCCGCCCCCGCCGGTGATCTCGTAGCCCGTCACGTCGTCGCCCGTGTCGCTGTCCGTCGCCAGCACCGTGCCCGCCGTCGTCTGGTTCTCCGCCGCGTCGAACGTCGCCGAGGAGCTGAACGACGGCGCCGCGTTCGCGTCCGTCGTGCCGGTGCCCGAGTCCGACCACGAGCCGGTGCCCTCGGCGTTGGTGGCCCGCACCTGCACGTCGTAGGAGGTGTTCTCCGACAGGCCCGTGAGCGTCGCCGTGGTGGCCGTGCCGGCGTGGCCCCCGTCGCTCCAGTCCCCGCTGTTGCCCGCCCGGTACTGCACGTCGTAGTCCGTGATCGCCGGGCCCGCGTTGGACGGCGCCGACCAGTTCACCGAAAGGCTCGCCGCCGACGCCGCCGACACCGCCGGCGCGGCCGGCTTGCCCGGCGCCTCCGTGTTCACGTCGGTCACCGTCACCGTGATCGTCTGCGTCGCCGTCTTCTCCCGCGTCCCCGTGCCGCTCGTCGCCGCGACCTCGACCACGTACGTGTTGTTGGTCCCCTGGTCCTTGGCGTCCTCGTAGTTGGGCGCCGCGTCGAACGTCAGCGCCCCGTCCGTCGCCCCGATCGAGAAGAACGTCTGGTCCGCCCCGCCGGTGATCTCGTAGCCCGTCACGTCGTCGCCCGTGTCGCTGTCCGTCGCCAGCACCGTGCCCGCCGTCGTCTGGTTCTCCGCCGCGTCGAACGTCGCCGAGGAGCTGAACGACGGCGCCGCGTTCGCGTCCGTCGAGCCGCTGCCCGAGTCCGACCACGAGCCCGTCCCTTCGGCGTTGGTGGCCCGCACCTGCACCTGGTAGGAGGTGTTCTCCGACAGGCCCGTGAGCGCCGCCGTGGTGGCCGTGCCGGCGTGGCCCCCGTCGCTCCAGTCCCCGCTGTTGCCCGCCCGGTACTGCACGTCGTAGTCCGTGATCGCCGGACCCGCGTTGGACGGCGCCGACCAGTTCACGCTCAGGCTGGTCACCGACGCCGCCGACACCGCCGGCGCGGCCGGCTGGCCCGGCGCCTCCGTGTTCACGTCGGTCACCGTCACCGTGATCGTCTGCGTCGCGGTCTTCTCCCGCTCCCCCGTGCCGCTCGTCGCCGTCACCTCCACCACGTACGTGTTGTTGGTCCCCTGGTCCTTGGCGTCCTCGTAGTTCGGCGCCGCGTCGAACGTCAGCGCCCCGTCCGTCGCCCCGATCGAGAAGAACGTCTGGTCCGCCCCGCCGGTGATCTCGTAGCCCGTAATGTCGTCGCCCGTGTCGCTGTCCGTCGCCAGCACCGTGCCCGCCGTCGTCTGGTTCTCCGCCGCGTCGAACGTCGCCGAGGAGCTGAACGACGGCGCCGCGTTCGCGTCCGTCGTGCCGCTGCCCGAGTCCGACCACGAGCCCGTCCCCTCGTCGTTGGTGGCCCGCACCTGCACCTGGTGGGAGGTGTTCTCCGAAAGGCCCGTGAGCGTCGCCGTGACCGCCGTGCCGGTGTGGCCCGCGTCGCTCCAGTCCCCGCTGTTGCCCGCCCGGTACTGCACGTCGTAGTCCGTGATCGCCGGACCCGCGTTGGACGGCGCCGACCAGTTCACCGAAAGGCTCGTCACCGACGACGCCGACACCGCCGGCGCGCCCGGCTGGCCCGGCGCCTCCGTGTTCACGTCGGTCACCGTCACCGTGATCGTCTGCGTCGCGGTCTTCTCCCGCTCCCCCGTGCCGCTCGTCGCCGTCACCTCCACCACGTAGGTGTTGTTGCTGCCCTGGTCCTTGGCGTCCTCGTAGTTGGGCGCCGCGTCGAACGTCAGCGCCCCGTCCGTCGCCCCGATCTCGAACAGCGCCTCATCCGCCCCGCCGGTGATCGCGTAGCCCGTAATGTCGTCGCCCGTGTCGCTGTCCGTCGCCAGCACCGTGCCCGCCGTCGTCTGGTTCTCCGCCGCGTCGAACGTCGCCGAGGAGCTGAACGACGGCGCCGCGTTCGCGTCCGTCGAGCCGCTGCCCGAGTCCGACCACGAGCCGGTGCCCTCGGCGTTGGTGGCCCGCACCTGCACGTCGTAGGAGGTGTTCTCCGACAGGCCCGTGAGCGTCGCCGTGACCGCCGTGCCGGCGTGGCCCCCGTCGCTCCAGTCCCCGCTGTTGCCCGCCCGGTACTGCACGTCGTAGTCCGTGATCGCCGGGCCCGCGTTGGACGGCGCCGACCAGTTCACCGTCAGGCTCGCCGCCGACGCCGCCGACACCGCCGGCGCGGCCGGCTTGCCCGGCGCCTCCGTGTTCACGTCGGTCACCGTCACCGTGATCGTCTGCGTCGCCGTCTTCTCCCGCGTCCCCGTGCCGCTCGTCGCCGCGACCTCGACCACGTACGTGTTGTTGGTCCCCTGGTCCTTGGCGTCCTCGTAGTTGGGCGCCGCGTCGAACGTCAGCGTCCCGTCCGTCGCCCCGATCGAGAAGAACGTCTGGTCCGCCCCGCCGGTGATCTCGTAGCCCGTCACGTCGTCGCCCGTGTCGCTGTCCGTCGCCAGCACCGTGCCCGCCGTCGTCTGGTTCTCCGCCGCGTCGAACGTTGCCGAGGAGCTGAACGACGGCGCCGCGTTCGCGTCCGTCGAGCCGCTGCCCGAGTCCGACCACGAGCCCGTCCCTTCGGCGTTGGTGGCCCGCACCTGCACCTGGTAGGAGGTGTTCTCCGACAGGCCCGTGAGCGTCGCCGTGGTGGCCGTGCCGGCGTGGCCCCCGTCGCTCCAGTCCCCGCTGTTGCCCGCCCGGTACTGCACGTCGTAGTCCGTGATCGCCGGACCCGCGTTGGTGGGCGCCGACCAGTTCACGCTCAGGCTGGTCACCGACGCCGCCGACACCGCCGGCGCGCCCGGCTGGCCCGGCGCCTCCGTGTTCACGTCGGTCACCGTCACCGTGATCGTCTGCGTCGCCGTCTTCTCCCGCTCCCCCGTGCCGCTCGTCGCCGTCACCTCCACCACGTAGGTGTTGTTGCTGCCCTGGTCCTTGGCGTCCTCGTAGTTGGGCGCCGCGTCGAACGTCAGCGCCCCGTCCGTCGCCCCGATCGAGAAGAACGTCTGGTCCGCCCCGCCGGTGATCTCGTAGCCCGTCACGTCGTCGTCCGTGTCGCTGTCCGTCGCCAGCACCGTGCCCGCCGTCGTCTGGTTCTCCGCCGCGTCGAACGTCGCCGAGGAGCTGAACGACGGCGCCGCGTTCGCGTCCGTCGAGCCGCTGCCCGAGTCCGACCACGAGCCGGTGCCCTCGTCGTTGGTGGCCCGCACCTGCACCTGGTAGGAGGTGTTCTCCGACAGGCCCGTGAGCGCCGCCGTGGTGGCCGTGCCGGCGTGGCCCGCGTCGCTCCAGTCCCCGCTGTTGCCCGCCCGGTACTGCACGTCGTAGTCCGTGATCGCCGGACCCGCGTTGGACGGCGCCGACCAGTTCACCGTCAGGCTGGTCACCGACGCGGCCGTCACCGTCGGCGCGCCCGGCTTGCCCGGCGCCTCCGTGTTCACGTCGGTCACCGTCGCCGTGATCGTCTGCGTCGCCGTCTTCTCCCGCGTCCCCGTGCCGCTCGTCGCCGTCACCTCCACCACGTAGGTGTTGTTGCTGCCCTGGTCCTTGGCGTCCTCGTAGTTCGGCGCCGCGTCGAACGTCAGCGTCCCGTCCGTCGCCCCGATCGAGAAGAACGTCTGGTCCGCCCCGCCGGTGATCTCGTAGCCCGTCACGTCGTCGCCCGTGTCGCTGTCCGTCGCCAGCACCGTGCCCGCCGTCGTCTGGTTCTCCGCCGCGTCGAACGTCGCCGAGGAGCTGAACGACGGCGCCGCGTTCGCGTCCGTCGAGCCGCTGCCCGAGTCCGACCACGAGCCCGTCCCTTCGGCGTTCTTGGCCCGCACCTGCACCTGGTAGGAGGTGTTCTCCGACAGGCCCGTGAGCGTCGCCGTGGTGGCCGTGCCGGCGTGGCCCGCGTCGCTCCAGTCCCCGCTGTTGCCCGCCCGGTACTGCACGTCGTAGTCCGTGATCGCCGGACCCGCGTTGGTGGGCGCCAACCAGTTCACGCTCAGGCTGGTCACCGACGCGGCCGTCACCGCCGGCGCGCCCGGCTTGCCCGGCGCCTCCGTGTTCACGTCGGTCACCGTCACCGTGATCGTCTGCGTCGCCGTCTTCTCCCGCTCCCCCGTGCCGCTCGTCGCCGTCACCTCCACCACGTAGGTGTTGTTGCTGCCCTGGTCCTTGGCGTCCTCGTAGTTGGGCGCCGCGTCGAACGTCAGCGCCCCGTCCGTCGCCCCGATCGAGAAGAACGTCTGGTCCGCCCCGCCGGTGATCTCGTAGCCCGTCACGTCGTCGCCCGTGTCGCTGTCCGTCGCCAGCACCGTGCCCGCCGTCGTCTGGTTCTCCGCCGCGTCGAACGTCGCCGAGGAGCTGAACGACGGCGCCGCGTTCGCGTCCGTCGTGCCGCTGCCCGAGTCCGACCACGAGCCCGTCCCCTCGGCGTTCTTGGCCCGCACCTGCACCTGGTAGGAGGTGTTCTCCGACAGGCCCGTGAGCGCCGCCGTGGTGGCCGTGCCGGCGTGGCCCGCGTCGCTCCAGTCCCCGCTGTTGCCCGCCCGGTACTGCACGTCGTAGTCCGTGATCGCCGGGCCCGCGTTGGACGGCGCCGACCAGTTCACCGTCAGGCTGGTCACCGACGCGGCCGTCACCGTCGGCGCGCCCGGCTTGCCCGGCGCCTCCGTGTTCACGTCCGTCACCGTCACCGTGATCGTCTGCGTCGCCGTCTTCTCCCGCGTCCCCGTGCCGCTCGTCGCCGTCACCTCCACCACGTAGGTGTTGTTGCTGCCCTGGTCCTTGGCGTCCTCGTAGTTCGGCGCCGCGTCGAACGTCAGCGCCCCGTCCGTCGCCCCGATCGACAAGAACGTCTGGTCCGCCCCGCCGGTGATCTCGTAGCCCGTCACGTCGTCGCCCGTGTCGCTGTCCGTCGCCAGCACCGTGCCCGCCGTCGTCTGGTTCTCCGCCGCGTCGAACGTCGCCGAGGAGCTGAACGACGGCGCCGCGTTCGCGTCCGTCGTGCCGCTGCCCGAGTCCGACCACGAGCCGGTGCCCTCGGCGTTGGTGGCCCGCACCTGCACGTCGTAGGACGTGTTCTCGGCCAGGCTCCCGATCGTCGCCGACAGCGTCGTGATCGTCGTGCCGGTCACCTCCGTCCATGTGCCCTCCGGCGAGGTTGTCCGGTGGCGGTAGTCGTAGTCCGTGATCGCCGGGCCCGCGTTGGACGGCGCCGACCAGTTCACCGTCAGGCTGGTCACCGACGCGGCCGTCACCGTCGGCGCGCCCGGCTTGCCCGGCGCCTCCGTGTTCACGTCGGTCACCGTCACCGTGATCGTCTGCGTCGCCGTCTTCTCCCGCGTCCCCGTGCCGCTCGTCGCCGTCACCTCCACCACGTAGGTGTTGTTGCTGCCCTGGTCCTTGGCGTCCTCGTAGTTCGGCGCCGCGTCGAACGTCAGCGCCCCGTCCGTCGCCCCGATCGACAAGAACGTCTGGTCCGCCCCGCCGGTGATCTCGTAGCCCGTCACGTCGTCGCCCGTGTCGCTGTCCGTCGCCAGCACCGTGCCCGCCGTCGTCTGGTTCTCCGCCGCGTCGAACGTCGCCGAGGAGCTGAACGACGGCGCCGCGTTCGCGTCCGTCGTGCCGCTGCCCGAGTCCGACCACGAGCCCGTCCCCTCGGCGTTGGTGGCCCGCACCTGCACGTCGTAGGACGTGTTCTCGGCCAGGCTCCCGATCGTCGCCGACAGCGTCGTGATCGTCGTGCCGGTCACCTCCGTCCATGTGCCCTCCGGCGAGGTTGTCCGGTGGCGGTAGTCGTAGTCCGTGATCGCCGGGCCCGCGTTGGACGGCGCCGACCAGTTCACCGAAAGGCTCGACACCGACGCGGCCGTCACCGTCGGCGCGCCCGGCTTGCCCGGCGCCTCCGTGTTCACGTCGGTCACCGTCACCGTGATCGTCTGCGTCGCGGTCTTCTCCCGCGTCCCCGTGCCGCTCGTCGCCGTCACCTCCACCACGTAGGTGTTGTTGCTGCCCTGGTCCTTGGCGTCCTCGTAGTTCGGCGCCGCGTCGAACGTCAGCGCCCCGTCCGTCGCCCCGATCGAGAAGAACGTCTGGTCCGCCCCGCCGGTGATCTCGTAGCCCGTTACGTCGTCGCCCGTGTCGCTGTCCGTCGCCAGCACCGTGCCCGCCGTCGTCTGGTTCTCCGCCGCGTCGAACGTCGCCGAGGAGCTGAACGACGGCGCCGCGTTCGCGTCCGTCGTGCCGCTGCCCGAGTCCGACCACGAGCCGGTGCCCTCGGCGTTGGTGGCCCGCACCTGCACGTCGTAGGACGTGTTCTCGGCCAGGCCCGTGAGCGTCGCCGACAGCGTCGTGATCGTCGTGCCGGTCACCTCCGTCCATGTGCCCTCCGGCGAGGTCGTCCGGTGGCGGTAGTCGTAGTCCGTGATCGCCGGGCCCGCGTTGTCCGGCGCCGACCAGTTCACCGAAAGGCTCGACACCGACGCCGCCGACACCGTAGGCGCGGCCGGCTGGCCCGGCGCCTCCGTGTTCACGTCCGTCACCGTCACCGTGATCGTCTGCGTCGCGGTCTTCTCCCGCTCCCCCGCGCCGCTCGTCGCCGTCACCTCCACCACGTAGGTGTTGTTGCTGCCCTGGTCCTTGGCGTCCTCGTAGTTCGGCGCCGTGTCGAAGGTCAGCGCCCCCGACGTCGTCCCGATCGAGAAGAACGTCTGGTCCGCCCCGCCGGTGATCTCGTAGCCCGTTACGTCGTCGCCCGTGTCGCTGTCCGTCGCCAGCACCGTGCCCGCCGTCGTCTGGTTCTCCGCCGCGTCGAACGTCGCCGAGGAGCTGAACGACGGCGCCGCGTTCGCGTCCGTCGTGCCGCTGCCCGAGTCCGACCACGAGCCGGTGCCCTCGGCGTTGGTGGCCCGCACCTGCACGTCGTAGGAGGTGTTCTCCGACAGGCCCGTGAGCGTCGCCGTGGTGGCCGTGCCGGCGTGGCCCGCGTCGCTCCAGTCCCCGCTGTTGCCCGCCCGGTACTGCATGTCGTAGTCCGTGATCGCCGGACCCGCGTTGGTGGGCGCCGACCAGTTCACCGAAAGGCTCGACACCGACGCCGCCGACACCGTAGGCGCGCCCGGCTTGCCCGGCGCCTCCGTGTTCACGTCGGTCACCGTCACCGTGATCGTCTGCGTCGCCGTCTTCTCCCGCGTCCCCGTGCCGCTCGTCGCCGTCACCTCCACCACGTAGGTGTTGTTGCTGCCCTGGTCCTTGGCGTCCTCGTAGTTGGGCGCCGCGTCGAAGGTCAGCGCCCCCGACGTCGTCCCGATCGAGAAGAACGTCTGGTCCGCCCCGCCGGTGATCTCGTAGCCCGTCACGTCGTCGTCCGCGTCGGAGTCCGTCGCCAGCACCGTGCCCGCCGTCGTCTGGTTCTCCGCCGCGTCGAACGTCGCCGAAGAGCTGAACGACGGCGCCGCGTTCGCGTCCGTCGTGCCGCTGCCCGAGTCCGACCACGAGCCGGTGCCCTCGGCGTTGGTGGCCCGCACCTGCACGTCGTAGGACGTGTTCTCGGCCAGGCTCCCGATCGTCGCCGACAGCGTCGTGATCGTCGTGCCGGTCACCTCCGTCCATGTGCCCTCCGGCGAGGTTGTCCGGTGGCGGTAGTCGTAGTCCGTGATCGCCGGGCCCGCGTTGGACGGCGCCGACCAGTTCACCGTCAGGCTGGTCACCGACGCGGCCGTCACCGTCGGCGCGCCCGGCTTGCCCGGCGCCTCCGTGTTCACGTCGGTCACCGTCACCGTGATCGTCTGCGTCGCCGTCTTCTCCCGCGTCCCCGTGCCGCTCGTCGCCGTCACCTCCACCACGTAGGTGTTGTTGCTGCCCTGGTCCTTGGCGTCCTCGTAGTTCGGCGCCGCGTCGAACGTCAGCGCCCCGTCCGTCGCCCCGATCGACAAGAACGTCTGGTCCGCCCCGCCGGTGATCTCGTAGCCCGTCACGTCGTCGCCCGTGTCGCTGTCCGTCGCCAGCACCGTGCCCGCCGTCGTCTGGTTCTCCGCCGCGTCGAACGTCGCCGAGGAGCTGAACGACGGCGCCGCGTTCGCGTCCGTCGTGCCGCTGCCCGAGTCCGACCACGAGCCCGTCCCCTCGGCGTTGGTGGCCCGCACCTGCACGTCGTAGGACGTGTTCTCGGCCAGGCTCCCGATCGTCGCCGACAGCGTCGTGATCGTCGTGCCGGTCACCTCCGTCCATGTGCCCTCCGGCGAGGTTGTCCGGTGGCGGTAGTCGTAGTCCGTGATCGCCGGGCCCGCGTTGGACGGCGCCGACCAGTTCACCGAAAGGCTCGACACCGACGCGGCCGTCACCGTCGGCGCGCCCGGCTTGCCCGGCGCCTCCGTGTTCACGTCGGTCACCGTCACCGTGATCGTCTGCGTCGCGGTCTTCTCCCGCGTCCCCGTGCCGCTCGTCGCCGTCACCTCCACCACGTAGGTGTTGTTGCTGCCCTGGTCCTTGGCGTCCTCGTAGTTCGGCGCCGCGTCGAACGTCAGCGCCCCGTCCGTCGCCCCGATCGAGAAGAACGTCTGGTCCGCCCCGCCGGTGATCTCGTAGCCCGTTACGTCGTCGCCCGTGTCGCTGTCCGTCGCCAGCACCGTGCCCGCCGTCGTCTGGTTCTCCGCCGCGTCGAACGTCGCCGAGGAGCTGAACGACGGCGCCGCGTTCGCGTCCGTCGTGCCGCTGCCCGAGTCCGACCACGAGCCGGTGCCCTCGGCGTTGGTGGCCCGCACCTGCACGTCGTAGGACGTGTTCTCGGCCAGGCCCGTGAGCGTCGCCGACAGCGTCGTGATCGTCGTGCCGGTCACCTCCGTCCATGTGCCCTCCGGCGAGGTCGTCCGGTGGCGGTAGTCGTAGTCCGTGATCGCCGGGCCCGCGTTGTCCGGCGCCGACCAGTTCACCGAAAGGCTCGACACCGACGCCGCCGACACCGTAGGCGCGGCCGGCTGGCCCGGCGCCTCCGTGTTCACGTCCGTCACCGTCACCGTGATCGTCTGCGTCGCGGTCTTCTCCCGCTCCCCCGCGCCGCTCGTCGCCGTCACCTCCACCACGTAGGTGTTGTTGCTGCCCTGGTCCTTGGCGTCCTCGTAGTTCGGCGCCGTGTCGAAGGTCAGCGCCCCCGACGTCGTCCCGATCGAGAAGAACGTCTGGTCCGCCCCGCCGGTGATCTCGTAGCCCGTTACGTCGTCGCCCGTGTCGCTGTCCGTCGCCAGCACCGTGCCCGCCGTCGTCTGGTTCTCCGCCGCGTCGAACGTCGCCGAGGAGCTGAACGACGGCGCCGCGTTCGCGTCCGTCGTGCCGCTGCCCGAGTCCGACCACGAGCCGGTGCCCTCGGCGTTGGTGGCCCGCACCTGCACGTCGTAGGAGGTGTTCTCCGACAGGCCCGTGAGCGTCGCCGTGGTGGCCGTGCCGGCGTGGCCCGCGTCGCTCCAGTCCCCGCTGTTGCCCGCCCGGTACTGCATGTCGTAGTCCGTGATCGCCGGACCCGCGTTGGTGGGCGCCGACCAGTTCACCGAAAGGCTCGACACCGACGCCGCCGACACCGTAGGCGCGCCCGGCTTGCCCGGCGCCTCCGTGTTCACGTCGGTCACCGTCACCGTGATCGTCTGCGTCGCCGTCTTCTCCCGCGTCCCCGTGCCGCTCGTCGCCGTCACCTCCACCACGTAGGTGTTGTTGCTGCCCTGGTCCTTGGCGTCCTCGTAGTTCGGCGCCGCGTCGAAGGTCAGCGCCCCCGACGTCGTCCCGATCGAGAAGAACGTCTGGTCCGCCCCGCCGGTGATCTCGTAGCCCGTCACGTCGTCGTCCGCGTCGGAGTCCGTCGCCAGCACCGTGCCCGCCGTCGTCTGGTTCTCCGCCGCGTCGAACGTCGCCGAAGAGCTGAACGACGGCGCCGCGTTCGCGGCGGGCGTCACGATGCGCCCCGCCGGACACACCTGCATGTCCGTGCGCAAGCACACCGTCGCCGTGCTCCCGACCGGAAACTCGGTCTCCAGATCGTCCAGTGCGGCCGGAACGGACCAATACAAGCTCTGGCCCAAGCTGACAGGGAGTTGATCCGAGAATGCGAGCGCGTGCCCTCCGAACTCCAGCGTCAGGGTTTCACCCGAAAGTTGTCCGCCCGGCTCGATGGCGAATCTGACGACATTCGGCGCCACGTCGATGGCAACGACCCTATAGGACAAGGACCCGTAATCGAACAAATCGTCGCCGTCGAGCGCCCCGACCGCGGGCGGGTCGGTCGCGTCGTAGCCGTGCCCTATGCGAGTGTCGCCCGCCGTCATGGTCGCGGACCAGACCGGCTCGGTCGTCGTCTGGGCTGCGGCGGGGAGGGCGAGCGCGGCGGAGCGCGCGAGCAGCGCCGCGGCGAACAGCGGGCGGAGCGGACAAGCCCGCGCGCGCGGCACAGTTATGGCGGTGGGCGCTCCGCACTCCGCTTTAACGACCGCATCCCGTCGCACGCGCCACCCGGCTATCTCCCTTCGACCGTTCACTTGTCTCTTTCCTCGAAGAAAGGCAGCCGCGCGAGGATGTCGGACGCCCCGCTGATTCGGTTGCTTACCGAACTTCCATGTGGGCCCTCCTACCGCTGCTGCTCGATAGCTCCTGATAACTGTAGTTATCGCGAGCAATCTTTCTGGACGTATATCATTGTGCGGAGGGCAGTTATGAAGATTTCAGCCCCGGGAGGTGTGTCCGACCTTCCGGACTCGGCCACTCGAAAGTCACAAAACGGCGAGCGCCTGACCGCCTACCTGGAGGACGCCTGCGGCGCCCTCAGCGGCAATACCGTGCGAGCGGTCCGAGCGGACCTGGAACGGTTCGGGGCGTGGTGCGCCGGGCGGGGGCTCTCTCCGCTCCCCGCGCGCGCGGCCACGGTGGTGGCCTACGTCGAGGCGATGGCGAGCGTCCGCGCGCCAGCGACCGTGCGGCGCTACGTGTCGAGCATCGCCGCCGCGCACAAGGCGGCCGGGGAGCACAGCCCGCTCGAGCGCGTCACCGTGCGGCGGGCCCTACAGCGCATGCACCGGCGGAAGGGGTGCCGGCAGGCGCAGGTGCACGGGCTGACCTGGGCGCTCCGCCAGCGTCTGATGGAGGCCGCCGACGGCCGGGTGATCGACGTCAGGAACCGCGCGATCCTGGCCGTGGCCTACGACGCCATGCTCCGGCGCTCCGAGCTGGTCGCGCTGCAAGTCGTTGACGTGACGATAGAAAGGGGCGGTTCGGCCTCGCTCCTCGTGCGCCGCGCGAAGACGGATCCGGAGGGCGGCGGCGCGATGCTGTACCTTCACCGAGACAGCGTAAGGCTGCTTTCGGCCTGGCTGAGCGCGAGCGGGATCGCCGCCGGACCGCTCTTCCGTTCGGTGGGCAAGAACGGCACGGTGGGCGGAAAGCTCGATGCGAGCCAGGTGCCGCGCATCTACAAGGCGATGGCCGAACGGGCCGGGCTCCCGGCGCAGGTCGTGCGCCGGCTCTCCGGGCACAGCCCACGCGTGGGCGCGGCTCAGGACATGATCGCCAAGGGGATCGGGATCCCCGCGATCATGCAGGCCGGGCGCTGGAAGAGCGCCCAGATGGTGCAGCGCTACGGCGAGCGGCTGCTCGCCAAGCGCAACGGCGCCGCACAGCTGGCGCGGCTTCAGAAACGCGGATGAGGCCCGAAAACGCCCTAAGGCTCGCCGGTCACAAAACTTGCCGAAGATTGCTCTCGATAACTACAGTTATCGAGAGCAATCCGGAAAGCTACGCGCTATTTTGTGAGTGAATTGTGACTTATCGGGCGATCGTCGTGGCCTTTTAGTGACTTCACGCGCGAAGAGCGCTATTCTCCACCCCCCACGGTCCGGTGGAGCACGCCCGGGCCGATCGGCCGGAGCCTCGTCCGCTCCGCCTCACCCTTCGGCGGGAGTGGAGCATTGAACCATCGAGACCCTACGGGGCCCGAGAGCGGGCCGTCCGGCGACCGCATCTCGCGGCTGAGCGCGGCGATCCTCCGCATCAGTCAGAGCCTGGACGTGGCCACGGTGCTCCGGGAGGCCGTCGAGGGCGCCTGCGCGCTCACCGGCACCCGCTCCGGCGCGGTCGCGACGGTCGACGAGCGGGGACGGCTCGGGTCGTTCGTCACCTTCGGCGCTTCCATGGAGGAGCGCCGCAAGATCCTCGAGTGGCCCGACGCTCCGCGGATCTACGAGCACCTCAGGGAGCTTCCCGGGCCGGTCCGGGTGGCGGACCTGCCCGGCTACCTCGACTCGCTCGGCCTCTCACCGACGCCCTGGACCTCGGGGTCGCTGCATGGGACCCCGATGCACCACCGGGGCGAGTATCTCGGCCACTTCTTCCTGGGCGACAAGGAGGACGGGGAGGGGTTCACGGATGAGGACGAGGAGATCCTGGTGCTGTTCGCCTCGCAGGCGGCGACGGCGATCGCCAACGCGCGCACGTACCGCGACGTCGAGCGGGCGCGGGCCGACCTCGCGGCGCTCGTCGAGACCTCGCCGGTCGGCGTGGCTGTGTTCGACGCCGGCACCGGCGAGGTCTCGTTCAACCGCGAGGCGCGGCGCATCGTCGAGGGGCTCCGCACGCCGGGCCGTCCACCGGAACAGCTGCTCGAGGTGATCACGTGCCGGTACGCGGACGGGCGGGAGGTCTCCCTCGAGGAGCTCCCCCTGGCCCGGCAGCTCGGGAACGCGACAACAATGCGGGCCGAGGAGGTCGAGCTGTCGGTGCCCGACGGACGGAGCGTCCGGACACTCATCAACGTCACGCCGATCCGTTCGGAGGACGAAGGGGTCGTATCGGTCGTCGTCACCATGCAGGACCTGGCGCCGCTCGAAGAGCTCGAGCGGCAGCGGGCGGAGTTCCTCGGGATGGTGAGCCACGAGCTCCGCGCCCCTCTGACGTCGATCAAGGGCTCGACGGCGACCGTGCTCGGCGCCGTGCCGCTCCCGCCCCAGGCCGAGATGCTCCAGTTCTTCCGCATCATCGACGGGCAGGCCGACCACATGCGGGGCCTCATCGCGAACCTTCTGGACGCGGGAAGTATCGAGGCGGGCACGCTCACCGTCGCGCCCGAGCCTTCGAACGTCGCCGCGCTGGTGGACCGGGCCCGCAGCACGTTCCTGAGCGGCGGAGGCCGCCACGTCGTCCTCATCGACCTGCCGCCGGATCTGCCGCGGGCGATGGCCGACCGGGAGCGTATCGTGCAGGTGCTGAACAACCTCTTCTCGAATGCGGCCCGCCACGCTCCGCCATCGTCGCCGATCCGGGTCGAGGGGACGAGCGAGGGCGGCTACATCGCGCTCTCGGTCTCGGACGAGGGCCGGGGGATCCCGCCCGACCGGCTCCCGCACCTCTTCAGGAAGCGCACTGGCCTCGCCGGAGGCACCGGTCTCGGCCTCGCGATCTCGAAGGGCCTCGTGGAGGCGCACGGCGGCCGCATCCGGGCCGAGAGCGGGGGGACGGGCCAGGGCGCGCGCTTCACGTTCACGATCCCGGCGGCCGGAGAGTCCGCCCCCGAGGCGGCCCCACACGGCACCGGGCCGCGCCCGCCCGGGGAGAGGAGGGAGAAGACGCGCGTACTCGTGGTCGACGACGACCCGCAGACGCTACGCTACGTGAGGAACGTCCTCTCCGATGCGGGCTACGCTCCGCTCGTGACGGGCGATTCGGACGGGCTCTCCGGCCTCATCCGCGCCGAAAAGCCCGGCCTCGTCCTCCTCGACCTGATGCTCCCCGGGACGGACGGGATCGAGCTCATGAAGCGGGTCCCCCAGTTGGCCGATCTCCCTGTCATCTTCATCTCCGGCTACGGGCGGGATGAGACCATCGCGCGGGCGCTCCAGAGCGGCGCGGCCGACTACATCGTCAAGCCGTTCTCGCCGACCGAGCTCGTGGCGCGCGTCCAGGCGGCGCTCCGGAGCCGGAGCCGGGCCGAGCCCGAGACCTTCGAGCTAGGGGAGCTCGCCGTCGACTACGGCCAGCGGCGGGTCACCGTGGCCGGCCGCGACGTCCCGCTCACGGCCACCGAGTTCGACCTCCTCCGCGTCCTTTCGGTCAACACGGGACGGGTGGTGACCAACGAGGTGCTCCTCCGCCAAGTGTGGGGGCGCCGCGGCTCGGACGACACCGATCGCGTGCGCACCGCCGTGAAGAAGCTCCGCGCAAAGCTCGGCGACAACGCGGCCAACCCCGCCTACATCGTCAACGTGCGCAGGGTCGGCTACCGCATCGCGACCCAGGGAGGAGCCTAGGCGGTCCCCGGGCGCGTCGAAAAGGGCGGGCCGCCGCCGGCCGAGCACGGCGAGAATCAACACATCCGCAAGGGTGTCGAGGGGGGAGGTTTCCGATCAGCGGACCTGTAGGCACCTGCAGAAGCCACGGCGAACACACCCTAAGGTTCAGAAAAAGAGGGGGAGCAGCGAGTCGTCCGAAATACCGTTCGCACCTCTCCGGCAAAGCCACCGGCCGCCCGGATCCGCTCGAAAGACCAGCTTCGACTTCTCACGGTCCCGGAAGCTCCGCGACCTCCTCTTCCGCGATGCCCTAAGTCACCTCCCGGGCCCGCTCCCGCTCCGAGCCCTCGAGGAGCTCCCACGTCGGCCGACTGGCCGCACTCCCCGTTCCCGCAGTATGCATCCCCATGAGGCGTCGCGGCTTTCCCCGGACCTTCACCCGGGATTCGCTGTGACGGTCAGCGCCAGGGCATGGCACCTCTCTTGTTTCTACACCCTCTCACCCTGCCTCGGTACTGCGATCCTTCCGTGTCGTTGACTAGCTTTCGTGGATTCGCAGCAGCTGGAGGCTGAGATGACGGAGGCCGTCCTTTTCGATCTCGACGGCACACTTCTGAATCGGGCCCTCACTTTTCGCGGATTCCTGGAACGACAGTTCAGCCGGCTTCCCGATATCTTGGGCTCTGTACCTCGGTCGGAGAGTATGTGAGGTGCGCAGAAGAGTTCGACGGACACGGGTACAGCAGCCACCAGGATACCTTTCAAGAGGTCGCCCTGGCGCGCTCTCTTCCCCCGGGTGCCGCTCAACGGTTGTTGAACAATTTCGAGCGAAGTTTTCCTGACGAATGTTTACCGTTTCCCGGCCTGCGGCGAATGCTGGTACGGCTCCGCGGCGATCACATCCGGACCGGTCTGGTGACAAACGGCTCCTCCAAGCGGCAGCGTCGGAAAGTGAGCATCATGGGGCTCGAGCGCTTGATGAACATCGTCATCATCTCGGAGGAGATCGGACTCACAAAACCCGATGCGGCGATTTTCGAAGCCGCACTTGATCGACTCGGTGTACCCCCGGCTCACGCGATGCACGTCGGGGATCACCCTGACGCCGACATAAACGGTGCCGGAAGGTGTGGACTCTTTACCGTGTGGAAACGCAACCGGATCTGGCCCAGACCGACCATGGCTGATGCCGTGATCGATTCACTCGACGAGATCGTTCTCCTGGTCCTCCCATAGAAGTGGGCTCGTCGGGATCCCTTCGCCACAAACAGCACAACTGCGCGGGAAGACCCGTGTCGCAACGTCCGGTCGTCGGTGTGGGCGTCACTGTCAGTTGTGACCGTGCAGTGCTCCTCATTCGCAGGACGGGTATCGGCGGATCTGGAGGGTGCCGGGTGGAGGCATTCGACGCTCCATGTCGACCCACGCCTCGCTGTCAGGTGCAGCCTGCCCGTTTCCGAAACATCGACCTGCAATCGGCCGGATCCTGTCTGGAGCCGGCAGTGTTATTTTGGGAGCGGCCGGCTGCGTTCGGTGCGGGGCATGCCGGAGGCGACGACGCACTGTCGGTCATGGACGGGGCAATCCATCACCAGGGTTGCTTCAGGAAACGACCGGGATCGGCTCGGGACATGACGCTCCCGAGCCACGCCATGACCAGAAAAGGGGGACGTTTCCATGTGGTGCATTCGAGCAGGATTGATTCTCGGTGTCGGAGTGGCCGTGGCATCTTGCGGCGGTAGCTCGACGGAGCCCGAAGACTTGCTGACAGGGGCGGAGGCCCTCGCGCTCCTCGAGGTTGGGATGAGACAAGGCCTGGAGCTGACCGACGAACTGGACCCCGGCAGTGTGACCCAGCTCCCTGGCGGCGGCATGCAGCTGACCGTCCCGTGCACCATGGGTGGAACGGTTAGAGTGAGCGCGCAGTTCAGCCCTGTCGGAGACCCGAACGACGACGGCGCCGGCGTGAGGACCGCAGTGACCCTCGTTCACTCGGGTTGCATCGAAAGGCACGAGACGAGCGGGATCACCTTCACCCTGGACGGCGCGCCCGAGGTGGAGATGACGATCGAGCTGTCAATCTCGACAGAGTTCGTGTTCGGAATCAGCGGCACAGTGGACGGTGCGGTTCGCTGGGCCACAGATGACGGTCGCAGGGGGTCATGCGCGCTCGATGTGGAGCTCGAGACGGTGAACGATGCGTCTGGGTTCCCCTCCATCACCCTCACCGGCCGAGCGTGCGGCGCCGACATCATGGAGTCGATTCCCGGGCTCGGACTTGTGATGGGCTAGCCCATCGAACCGGGACCGGGTAGCTCGATCCGGGCGCCGGCCTTTCGGCCCGCGCCCGGGCTCGGTGCCCGGGGGCTTTGGGGCCACATCGGGCGCATCACTTCGTTGCCACTGAGTAGTGTGATTCGATAGGACTGACCGCTTCGACTGGCGCCGACGCAAAGAGCCAGCAGCGCGAGCGGCACGGACCGGTCGGCTGGACGATCTCCGCGCGGCGATCGCCAAGGGCAACATCGGGCGGATCCACGAGCTCCTGAAGCGCGAGTCGGGTCTTGCGCGTGCCGCGACCGTCCGCGGGTCGCGGAAGTCCTGTCCGAGGGCGGTAGCGGCGGGCTCGGGGAATCCCCGGAACTGCACTATCGATAAAAACCATTATCGGCCGGCTCGGGAAGGTCAGAGAGCGAGACAAGACGGCTGCTGGCACGGGACGCTGACGCTACCCGGCGCAATTCCCGCCATTCGTGGCGATATTCCCGCTTTGTTAGCACTGTGGAATCAGATATGGCCTAACGGCAAGTGCGGCAGATCGTGCAGTCCCAGTTGAACTGAGACGATTTTCTGCCGTGAATTACATCATCAGCCATGCCTGTGCAGCGTGCGGTCCATTCGGCCGGCCTGAAGGGCATGGGCGCGGCCATCGGACGCCCGACGGTGATCGCACCGGAACTGCGAGAAGGAGCGCTGGTCCCCGTGTTCGAGTTCTACAGGGAGGTCCGTAGCAGCAGCTGCGTGATTGCGACCTCCACCGCAAGGCGCAAGCCCGAGGTGCAGGTCTTCCGGGAATGGCTCTTGGAAATGGCCGACGACGAGCGTTGGGCCAAGAGACTCCCTGGAACCGTCAAGTCCGGAGGGCGGCGGCACGAGAAACTTGGCGCGTGGAGGTGCCTCGAGGTAGATCCAGTGGTACTAAGGCGAGGGACAAGATCTGCTTGAGCGCCGTGCCGGCGTCCTCTAGGCCTGGAGCGAGTACATCGCATAGCGGTGGGTACCCTTGGTTGCCCAAACCGCACCTCGCCCGGTCACGATCCCCGGGCTCTTCGGGGAGGCGCGCCGGAGGTGCCGTTGGCGGAGGCTGGTCTGCATCAGGGACGGTGCTGGAATCCTTGGGAAACCGCCTCGATTCACGCCGTTGACACCGCCCGAACGGGGCTTCTCAGTGTACGGGCATGGAGACTCAGGGAACACCGTAGCCGTAGAAGAGCGGTTCGATTCTGGCCAATTGCGCGTCGGTCAGATGGACGCCTCCATCTGCGAAGAAGCCGCACCGACCGCACTCTCGCCCTAAGTTAGGTTAAAGTGACCCCCTCAGGGCTCGCTGTCCGTCGGTCGAGGGTCACCCCGTTCAACACGGACCGGAGGAGGGAGTGAACTGAACTTCTTAGAATCGGTGGTGCGGGAGTACCTCGAGTGGAAGAATCATGTCGTGCGCACCAACGTAAGAGTGGGTCGGCGAGAGCAGGGGGGATACGCAGGCGAGTTGGACGTGGTGGCGTTCGACCCGCAGGGTCAAGTTCTCTATCACTATGAGCTATCGATGGACTCCCTCTCGAAGGTCAGGCGTGAGGCTCGGTTCCGCAAGAAATTCGCAACCGGTCGAGAGCATGCTCATACCGTGTTTCCGTGGATTGCACCGGAGACGAGCCTCAAGCAAGTCTTGGTCTTGCCCGGCCGACGGTCCCTACCAGTTTTGTCGAAAGTGACTGTTCGGAACCTCGACGACTTCATGGCTGAGACGGTCAGGGCCGACGTCCGAAAAGCAGGATACATGGTCAAGGCGGCAATCCCCGAACAGTTCCCGCTACTCCGCACGATTCAACTTCTCGAGTGCGGGTACACCAAGCGTCATGTGCTGGACCCATGAGGTCGTTGCCTTGGGTACTTCACCTAGACGTACATCGCCGTGAATTAAGGATGACTCTCACCCGATGCTGACCCCTATGACCTCGATGCAGTGACTGTCCCATCCGACTACGCACCATTTGCTGAATGCCTAAGTCTTCTCGCCTCTGGCCATGAGATGTGCGGGCAGTTCCGGTAGGGCCTCCCACCGCTCTAATCCAATCAACCAGTAACTCCCGAGCCCGCACTCGTAATCAACATCATCATCACATATGACCCCACGGGCATGGGCGTGAAGGTGCTCCCAACCGGCTCGACGGTTTCGTCCGAACCACGCGAGAGCGGCTAGGTCCATACGCTCTTCGAGAGTCAATTCCAGCATCATGCGTTGGAGTCTCATGTATGACCCCAGCTCAACCGGCGAAGCACTGGGCGAAATAATTCTAAGGGTACCACCTTCATTCCCGGGCTGAGATTCTAGCAGTTGCTCGTATTCGAACATCCACTCATCGTATGCGTTGCTCAACGCCTCAACTTTGCTCCGCTGTATCTGAGGTGGAGGATCACGTTGTTCATCTATTTCTCTAAGTCGCTCAACGTACGCCCTCCGGTCATGCCGGAGCTGCTCAAGAGTCGGTGTGTCCGCGGGCGTTAGGTCCAGCGACCATAGCGGGAACGGCCAATATTTGATGACCGTACTTGTTAGCGCATCGAGATCGACGTCTCCGCACAAGCCGTTCTCTGTCACACGCTTCAGGGTATCCCGTATCTTACGTGACAGCTCGGGAAACCTAGTCGAAGGCTTTGGCGTGAAGGAACGCCACAAGTCTGCGACGATAGAAAGGCCGGCCGGTGTCGTCAATCCCACACGATGTAGAGCTCGAGCTGCGACGAGAGATGCGGGGGTAGGCAGCGGATATCTTCCGGGTTCAAGGTCTGTAAGAGGAGAATTCCAGTGGTACTCGCCGTCCTGTTCAGTGATGTCCTGAACATAGTCCACGTACATGGAGCCTTCCCGTGCGGCCTTGGCAGAGTTCGAGAAGATCCAGTCAACGTCATACGGCCCGTCGAGGTAGTAAGGTAACCGTTCTTCTTCGATCGCCCGCTCCACCTCGGCAAAATCTGCTGACCGCCACCAGCATGCCTCAGAGTAGATGTGTTTCGCGAGATGGCTGTAGCAGCCTCTTAAGGTTCTTGATCTATCCTTGGCCTCGTTCGGCGGGCATCGCACAGCGTCAACAAGAATGAGAACCTTCGCTGCCTCCTCTTCGGCAAGAGCTCGGACAGTTCGCGCACCGCAATGCTCACCCATGTCGAGAAGACGAGCATACAGAGAGTCCAAGCTGTCCGCATACTGAACAATGTGATCAATGCCCTTTGAAATCTCTTCAAGAAAGCGAACATCCGGGAATTGAACCAAGTTACCAATCGCGTTTCGCATGCATCCCTCTTGTACGAGTACAGTAATCTCCTGAGACTGGACTCTCGCCGGATCTGCGTCCAGGCCGCCATCGTCTTGGGTTCCTCCTTACCGGCGTCCGCGCGGTCGGCCTCGAGAAGCTGGTATGGCGGGTCTGCACCGGTCTTCAGGCGCTTCTGGTTCTCGGTCTCATGGTAGGCAGCAGATCAGACTGCATCTCCTCCAGGGTCCTTCGCTAGTCACCCGCAGGTGTTCATCGAGCACCATACGGTGGGATCCGGCGATGAAGCCGTTGGATTGGAATCTGCGTACCTTTAGCGCCGGGAGCGCGATGGTCGGACGAGAGAAGCGGAGGCTGCTGCGACAGCATCTGGAGAAGGACCTATCGTAACTACTCACCCCCCTGGGGCGGGGACGTAGTCGGTTGCGTGTTCGGCGAGGGCGATGTGGATTGCCTGGAACGGGTTATAGCCGGAGTAGGCCATGGACTGGAGATAGCTGGAGATTCTGCAGTAGACCTTGGCGAAGGCGGCGTTTCGGAAGCAGCCCGACACCTTCTGCTTGACCTTGGCCATGCGGAGGTCCCGCTCGGCCCGGTTGTTGGTGAAGGCGACCGCGGGGTCGTGGGCGAAGCGGAGGATGTCGGTTTCGTGGGTTTTGAGCCGTTGCCAGAGGGTGACGGAAGCGGGCTTGGCGACGGGGCCCCTCTGACCCTTTGTGCGGGGTGGGACGGGCGGGAGTTCATTTTGGGTTTTGGCCTGGGTGAGGATGGTGCGGTACTGCTGGCGCAACACCCGCAACTCCCTGTCGGTCAGTATGCACTCGTCGCTCTTGGCGACCCGCCTGGCATTGTCGCGCAGCAGCTTCTTCATGCGCCGGGCCCATCTGGGGTTGACGGCATCGATAATGAATGTGATGTCGCGCAGGAGATGCGCACCGCAGAGCCCGTGGGAGCAGTGGTCGTAGCTCAGGTACGACGGGTAGCAATCATGGATGATCACGTTTCTGTACCTGGGGATGAGGCCGATATCGCCTATCGCCTCACGCCCGCGTTTTCGGTGCAGGAACTTGAGGGTGATCTCACCGGCCGAGTAGACGTGGATCCAGGGCTTTTTCTTCTCCACCCGTAGCGAGGTCTCATCGACGTGCATGGCGGGCATGGCGAGCAGGTATTGCCGGGCACGGGTCTCCCACCCCGCGAGAGCGTCATGGACTCGTGTAAGGAAGCCGAGGAGGGTGGCTTCGGAGAGCTTCTTGCCGATCATGGCGGACAGGCTCCGGGCGGTGCGCCGGAGCGGGACCATCTGCATGAGCTGGTGGACCGCGAAGATCCGGATGCCGACGCCGTACTGACGCGGACCGTGGAGGTCGTCGGGGAAGGGGGTGCGGGTCTCGCCGTGGCAGTGCGGGCAGTGCTTGATCTCGGCGTCGTGGTGCTCGACGACCTTCTCGAAGACGACGTCGATGCGGGTGCGCCGCTCGTGGTCGGTGGCCTCGGTGCCGGTCAGCTTCTCGCCGCAGTGCCCGCAGGCATGGGCCTTGTGCACATGGTGCTCTTCGCGGGTGCGGGTGCTCCCGGGGCTTTCTGAGACCTCCTCCCGTTTCTCGCGGTTGCGGCTACGGCTGGTCGGATCCCCGTCGCCGTCGGTCTGCGAGGGCGGGATGGAGGAGTTGCGGCTGGACTTGGGCGTCAGCTTTTCGAGCAGGACCGTCGCGATCAGCTCGAGCAACGCGTTCTGATCGGCGACCAGGGCCCTGTATTCGGCCAGCTCCGGCTCGGGTGCCTCATGCAGCGCTGCACTACGCGCCTTCAGCTCTTCGAGCGCGTCGCGCAGCGATGTCCGGTTCACCGTGGCCATGAGTGGAGCTACCCCTCGGCCTCGACCGCCATGATCGCCGCCAACACGGCGAGGCGCTCGGAGCGTGGCATCCCGGCGTAGCGGCGAGCCCAGTTGGCCGCCTTGCGTTTGACCTGTTGGCGATGCGTGCGATTGCGTCCGGCGAGGCTCGCCCAATGCACCCGGTCGGGCTCGAAGTTGAACCAGATCTGCTCGGTGACCACGCACGCCTGGTTGTTGACCTGCACCGAGATCGACCGCCAGTCGGCCAGGCGCTCGTCATAGAGCGTCGAGGGGTAGCCGGAGAGCATGACCCGGCAGGGCAGCCCCTTGAGCAGATCGAGCAGGGCAACGTGGTCGGACCGCTCGTATTCGTAGCGGTAGCGTCTGGGCCCGCGACGGACTTCGTGCAGGTACGGCGGGTCTGCGTAGACCAGCTCCCGGCCCCGGAAGGGGAACCCGGCCAGGAAACGATGCGCACACCCGTGGACCAGCTCGACCGGGTAGTCGCAGCGGAAGCTCTCGATCACCCGGGCATCCGGATCGATGCCGATGTTCCTGAGGGCAGGCGGCTTGCGCTGCATGATCGCACCCCCGCCCAAGTGCGACTCGATATAGACGTCATGCGGAGGCATCATCGATATCAACGGCTGCCACAGCCCCGCCGTCGCCTTCGACCCGAAGTACCCAACCCGCCGCCGTCCGCTCCTGACCATGGGACGAGCGTAGCGCCGATAGCCTGCGATGTCAACAGCGGGGGGCAGACCGGCACCCCGATATTCCTACATCAACCAGCGTGTGCGTAGGAGAGGGGGTGAGTAGTTACGACCTATCTATCGAAGGTCCAAGTCTAGCTATGGGAAGTCCCTCTTGTAGTGGTGCCGGTTTTCTGGACAAGTGGACGGCCTAAACATCAGGCCGCCCTCCGGCTGAGCTTCTCGCGGGCGCGGGCCGGGGTCAGATACCCGTGCCGCTGGAGGAGCCAGCCGTTGTTGTAGCGCTCGACGAAGGTCCCGATCACCGTTCTGGCCTCCTCGAGGGTCTCGAAGTCGTGCAGATAGATGCACTCCTCCTTGAGCGTGCGGATGAAGCGCTCCGCGACGCCGTTGCACTCCGGTTCGCCCACGTAGGCGGGCGTGGAGCGGATGCCGAGCCACTTGATCTCGGCCTGGAACTGCCTTCTGCGAGCCCCAGTCGTGCCGCAGACCAAGGCCCAGGGCGATGGCCTTGCCGAAGCCGCCCATGTGGGCCCGCACCCCCTGGCGGACCGGCTCCAGCGCCGCCCAGCGGTCGCCCTTCTTCGCGACGTGCCAGCCGATGACATCCGAGGCGCAGTGGTCGATGGCCGCGAAGAACCAGCACCAGCCTTCCGCCTTCGTCCAGAACCGCGCCGCGTCCGTGCCCCAGAGTTCGTCCGGCCGCTCGATCCGGATCCGGCCACTGTGGCTCCGGTCTCCGCGGGGCTGCCCCCGCCGCACCGGCGCCAGCAGCCCGTGCTCGCACATCAGCCTCAACACCCGGTTCTTGCCGGCCCGGATCCCCTGGCCGCAAGCCGCGCCTTCACCTTGCGGTGGCCCTCGCCAAGGAACGGACTCGCCTTCAGCACCGCCCGGATCTCCTGCAGCAGCTCCTCGTCGCTCAGTGCCGTCTTCGGGCCCCGCTTCCCAGGCTGCCGGCGATCGGACTCCGGACGCTCCCCCCGTCCGCCTCGTAGCGCATACACGCTCGAACGCGCGACCCGCCACGTCTCGCACACCATCGTCAGCGGGTACGGCTGGTTCGTCGCCGGACTCACCCGTCCAAGCGCCTCAAGAGCTTCCTCAGCTCGTCCCCGTACCCCCTTTTTTCGAGAAGCTCCGCCTGCAACTCGACCCGCATCGTCAGCTCTCCCAGCTTCGCCCGGGTCCGCATCAGCTCGCCTCCCGGCCGGTTCTGCTTCTTGAGGCCCTGCTGGCCGCCTTCCAGGAACTCCTGCCGCCACCGCTCCAGCTCCGGCGGCGCAACCCGAATCTCCCGGCTCACCTCGCCGATGTCCTCCCCCCGCAGCAGCCGCAACACCACGTCGGCCTTCCGCCGAGCGCTCCACCGCTTGGGGAGGCCGGCCGGCCTCCCCAAGCGGCCCGCCCCGTTCTGTGCTTCCGTACTCCGAGACATCCGCTGCCTCCTCTCTCTTGGACCCCGGATGGATGGCTAAACTACTGTCCAGAGAAATCGGGGGCACTATAGTCCCCGACCGTAGTCCGCCTATCTACGAGAACGCGGCTATGACGATCGAGCTCATCCTGTCTGTGGTGGCCCTCGCGATCGCGCTCTACGGCGCCGCGCTGTCCACACACTTCCACGTGCGGAGAGTCCGGTCTGAGCAGATCGACGTCTCCGTATCAATTTACACTGCATACCCCTTAACTGATACGGGCATTGAAGCTATGCCAAAGACTCTAGGTCTAGTTGCGGTCAACACGTGCCGACGAGACGTCGTGGTCGATGGGCTCTTTCTTGAGATTTACGGATTCGCCTGCCTGTCGCCGCAGATCGTAAACGATCCTGACGTCGAGGAGGACGGACCACGGCCCCGAGCCCTCGAGCCCGGTCACCGGTTCGAGACGTCCTTCAACTATCCGCATCTAATCGAGTGGCTGCTGACCAGGCGCAGGAAGTTCGTGCCACCGATACGGGTGCGAGGTATGCTCCTGGACACCCTCGGGAATCGCTTCTACAGCCGATGGCGCCGCATCGGCGGCGACGACATACCCCTCGACGAGGCGCGCGCCCCTCTCCCTGACGATGGCCTCAGGGACTGAAGTTACCCCGGCGGTCTCAAGCGGTGAACGCAACGGTCTTGGCGAAGACTTCACATGGTTTCATCCAGCCGAGGGTTTGTCGAGGGGTTCTACAACACACGCAGGCTCCACTCTGCGCTCGGCTACCTCTCCCCGTTTCCGCGCCCCTGCTCCATCCACTCCGCACTGGCCCCGCAGAACACCACCCAAATGGCCCCCATCGCAGGATCCGGGATCACAGGCCAACTGCGCTCAACGAAGGCCGGGACGTCAGCCCCGGCTCGCTACGCTCACCTCGGGCATCGGCGCCACCCAACCTCCACTCTTACCCGTCCACCAAATCAGGGTAACCCCAGCAACGGGGGCGAAATCCCCAAGGCAGGGCGTTGGTCGGCCTACAACGCTCCTCGGCGCTCAATCGCCGTTCGGCGATTCCTCCCACCCCTCGTCGGGTAGGTGGGCGCGATTCAACTCATCGGCGCGCAGGGGCCAACCCGGCATCGCCCGGTCCAAGATCTCCCGGAAGCGCTCGTTGTGGCTCGGCTCGACGAGGTGGACCATCTCGTGGACGACAACGTATTCGAGGCACGGCAGGGGCTTCTTGGCCAGTTCGGAGTTGAGCCAGATGCGGCGGGCCGCCGCGTTGCACGTGCCCCAGCGCGTCTTCATTCGGCGGATGCGCCAGTCGGCCACCCGCACGCCGATCCGGGGTTCCCACTCGGCGATGATTTCGGGAATGCGCTCGCGGAGGCGAGCCCGGTACCAACGGTACAGCATGGCTTCGCGGGCGTCCCGCCCGGTCGCGGAGCGCACGCGCATCTCCATCCAAGCGTTGTTGCGCAGGCGTATGCCGGTCCGACCGGTCGATTCGACCACGTCCAGCCGGTAGCGCCGACCTTCGAAGTAGTGGCTCTCGCCGGAGACGAACTCGCGCCTCGACTGGCGGGGCTGCCGCGCGAACTCGGCGCGCTTGCGCCGTATCCATGCCAGCCGCGAGATCACCGCCGCCCGAACCGCGTCGTCGTCGAGACGCATCGGAGCGGCTACGCGCACCCGTCCCTCGGGAGGGTAGACGCCCAGGTGAAGATGCTTGATCTGCTTGCGGACGACCTCGACGGAGATGCCCCCCACCTCCAGGCGGCGGTTTGTCGCGACCGATCTGGAGGACGCGTTGGCGGGCGACGAAGACAGGCCCGCGTCAGTACCCACCCTGCGCCTTCACGATGTCGAAGATCTCCTCCGTGCGGGCTTTCAGCGGGCCGAGCGCCTTGTGGATCGCTCTCTTGATGTGCCGCTCCTTGATCGTGTGGCCGCGCCACCCGGCCATCTTCGCATCCCGGACGGCCCGGTCGACGGCCAGCGCAACGGATTCGCGGATGTCGGTCTCCGATTCGCCCTCCGCCCCGTCGCCCGCTTCGGGAAGGTTGTCGTAGATCGCGCGGAGGGCCGGAGAATCGATGCCCGGCGGTCGCGACGGGCCACCCTCGCCGTGCTTTACCTTCTTGGCCAGCGCGGTCACCTTCTTCAGGAACTCCCCGTATACGATGACCTCCTCGCGCCGCTGGCGGATCAACTCGTCGAGCAGTTTCGACATACGCTCGTAGTACTTCGGATTCATGGCCATTTCGTCCACGATCAGGCGGCGGACGTTGTTCTCGATCGTCTCGGCGACGGCGCGGCGATCACTCTTGATTCCGTCCGGCAGCGCTTCGACCGCATCCTCGCCGCGCGCGACGATCAGTTCCACGAGCGTCATGTCGTCGAACGCGGAGAGCACCTTGCTGTCGTCGGCCCGAATGTAGGTGTCGAGAAGGTGTCTCATGGCGGGCTCCATGGCCTTGAGATCCACGGCATCGCCGCTGTTCAGCTTGATCTCCCGCCGGACGTTCTCGAAGTGCGCGACCTCGCCCCGGATGGCGAGCCGCTCGGCCTCGGTGTATCCGGCCTCCAACATCTCGTTGGCCAGGTTGGCGTAGGCCCGCACGAACGCCGCCACCATGCGGTAGAGGTCGAGGCGCTTGCGTTCGTTGGCCGCGAGCTGCCGGACGGCCTCGGCGCCGTCGCCCTGGTCGTCGTGGCAGAAGTAGCGGCGGTAGGCGTCCGGGCCACGGGGCGGACGGACGGGTTCGCAAAGCGCCTTGACCGCCTCCCGGGTCTCCTCCAGACGCTCCCGGCCACGCTCGAGCCGGTCCTTCAGGAGTCCCTTGACATCCTCGCGGTCGAAGCCGTCGAAGGCTGCGCCAGTATAGTCCCTGATCGCGCCCTCGAGCGAACGGAAAAGGTCCTTGTAGTCGACGACGTACCCGTACTCCTTGTCCTCGCCGTCGAGGCGGTTCACGCGGCAGATCGCCTGGAAGAGGCCGTGGTCCTGCATCGTCTTGTCGATGTACAGATACGTCGCCGGCGGCACGTCGAAGCCCGTCAGCAGCTTGTCCACGACGATCAGGAGCTTCATCTGCCCCGGGTCGTTCACGAACCACCCCTTGACGTCTTGCTCGAACTTCTCCGCCCTGTGTATGGCCTTGTCCTCGGACTCACCGAAGTGGTCCGCGAGCATCCGCCGGTAGATGTCGTACTTGAGCAGCGCCTCGGTCACGCCCTCCCCCGTCTCCTCACCCGAGACGTCGCCCGGTGCCGGACGGTACGAGGTGACAATGGCGCACTTCCCTTTCAAGTCCGTCTCGCTGAAAACCCGGAAGAAGCGGCACGCCGCGTACACGCTGTCCGAGACCAGCATGGCGTTCCCCCGCCCGCTCTTGAGCCGATCCTTCGTCTCCATGTCGATGAGGATGTCGTCCACGATCTTGCCGATCCGGTCCTGCGAACTCGTGACTTTCCGCATCGTGCCCCAGCGCCGCCGGAGTTGAGCCTTGGCCAAGTCGCTGAGTCCCTTGGTCTTGAGATCGAACCACTGATCGATCTTGGCTTCAGAGGTCAAGTTCTGGTCGATGTCGCGAGCCTCGTAGCGCAGGTCCAGAACGACCCTGTCGCCTATCGCCTCGTCGTACTTGTAGGTGTGGACGTAGGGGCCGAAGGTCTCGATGCTCCGGCGCTTGTCCGACTTCAGGAGCGGCGTGCCCGTGAAGCCGATCAGCGTCGCCTCCGGCAGGAGCTTCGTCATCGCGCGGTGGAGCTTGCCGGACTGCGTGCGGTGGCATTCGTCCACGAAGACGTAGATGTCGCCCTCCGGGCGGAAGCCGGCCGCCATTTGTGAGCGGAGGTCAGTCAAGTAGCGGTCGATGTCGCCGTCACCGGAAGCGCCGAACTTCTGGACCAGCGAGCAGACCAGCGGCTTGGCGGGATCGGCCAGCGCCTTGGCAAGGTCGGCACCGCTCCCGGTTCGATGGATGTCCTCGCCCACCCCTATGAAGACCTTCTCGATCTGCTCGTCGAGTTCGGTGCGGTCGGTGATCACGAGCACGCGGCCGCCCGGCACCTTCTCGCGGATCCATCTCGCCAGCCACACCATCGTGAGGCTCTTGCCGCTCCCCTGCGTGTGCCAGATGATCCCGCCCTCGCGGCGCTTCACGTGGGACTGGCCCGCCTTCACGCCGAAGTACTGGTTGTGGCGGCAAACCTTCTTGACGCCCGCGTCGAACGCCACGAAATCGTGGACCAGTTCGAGCAGGCGCTCGCGTGCGCAGAGGTGGGCGAGTTCCCGAAGTAGCGGCGAGTCTTCGTCATCGCCGCTGGCGTCCGCCTCCTTCCAGCGGAGCCAGTGCTTCTCGGGAGTGCCGATCACGCCGTAGCGAAGCCCCTGGCTGTCGTTGCCCGCCATCACGAGTTGGACGGTGGTGAAGAAGGGCCGGATGAAGTGCGGCTCCTGATTCGAGATGTTCTGGCGGATGCCCTCGCCCACCGAGACCGTCGAGCGCTTGAGTTCGATCACGCCGATGGCGATGCCATTGATGTAGAGCACCAGGTCGGGACGCTTGGTGTGGCCGCCCGCGACCGTGACCTCCTCGGCGATGGCGAAGTGGTTGGCGGACGGGTCCCCCCAGTCGATCAGGTGGACGGTGGCGGCGTTCTCCTCGACCCCGGGCCTGACCCTCGCTCCGTAGCGGAGCAGGCCGTAGGCGTCGCGGTTGGCCTCGTATAGGTTCCGGCCACCGCCGAGCGCGACGGCCTTCTCGAACTCGCGCATAGCCTTGGCGATCAGGACCGGAGCATGGCCCTGGCCGACGAGGAACCGCTCAAGGAGGCGGGTCTCGATGTTTCGGTTGTCGTCCCGGTCCCGCCAGTCGCCGAGGTACTCGTAGCCCAAGCGGTCCCGGAACAGCGCGATGACGCGCCGCTGAGTCTTGACCTCGAGGTCGCCGACGGCGGTCATGCCCCCGCCGTCCCGGGCTTGGCCGATCTCACCCGAGCACTTCCCAGTGTCCCGCCCTGTCCGAGCCGACCCGCCGGAGGACCCCGGCCGCCTTCAGGTTCTGCAAGTGGTACTTCACGCCGTCCGGCGACAGGCCGACACGCTCGGCAAGCGCCGTCCGCGTCAGCTTCGGATCGGCCCGCAGGCAATCCATGATCCGGTCCCGGGTGGGCTTCCGGGTAGTCCCGGCCGACTTCTGGGTAGTATTCTGGGTGGTGGCGCTGCTTTTCTGGGTAGTATCGGGGGGAGTGTTCCTCCCCGCTGCGTTCCCCCGCGCTGCGGCGTCGGCGGCCTGATAGGCCTCCGAGAACGGGAACCGCACCCACAGGCCATCCCCGCCCGCGTCGAGCCGCCACGTCGGTGCCGGGTTCCCCGCCTCGCGGCAAATGTCCACGATCCGACGGATACCGCGCCCCCACGCCTCGATCATGCCGGCCCGGAAGAAGGCGTAGGCGATACGCGGGTTGTGCGGCCGTGACGACATCTCCTCGGCAAGCAGTTCGGCCGTCCATTCGGGGTTCAGGTGGGCCGCGTTCCAGATCGCGATCCGGTCGTCGCGGACGCGAATCTGGATCGTCGTGGGGCTCGCGTAGTCGCGGTGGATGACCGCGTTGATCACCGCCTCCCGCATCGCCTCGCGCGGCACGGGGAAGGTCTCGACCCGGTAGATGCCGTCATAGGAGACGAGGCCGCGCGTGTACTTCGTGTACAGCAGGTCCATCGCCCGGTCCACCTGCGCGAATAGGTCGCCTTCGATCTCGTCCTGAAACAGCAGTTCCGACCCTCGAAAGTAGCCGATCTTGACATACGCGTCCGGCACGAGCCGTCCGGGCGAAGGATGGAAAAGAAGCGCGGCAGCCCGCTTCAGGTGCTCACCGTCCCGCAGGCTCAGGTTCTCGACGAGTCTCTCGATGGGCTCGCCGATGACTTCGGCCGGAAGCCGCCCGCTCCCCATGGCCCTGCGGCGGAACGCATCGACCACGCGGCCATCAAGGTCCTTGAGCCCGACGCCGGGCAGCGGCATGTCGTCCCACGTCCTTCCGTACCTCGCCAGCAGAAACCGGCTCAGCGCGGCACCTCTCAGCACCTGCTTCGTGCTGCCGCTGCGGTAGTGGAACTCCCCCTTGTAGCTGATCGGGTTCGGATGCGGCTCGACCGCGATTTCGAGGTACTCGCGGCCGGACTCCGACCTCAGATTCACGTCCACCACGATGCCGAGCAGCGACTGCACCTTGCCGGGGATCTCTTCGAGCAGCCGGAGCACGCCCTCGACCCCGACCACATCGCCGCGGTCGTTCTTGCCGATCTCCAGGACGCCGCCCTGCGCGTTGGCGAACCCGCAGATCCACTTCAGGTGCTCGTCCCGCCAGGACTGCTTCCACTCGACGTTCTGGGTCTCAGGCGTCATGCGATTCGGCTTCCAGTCCGTCATCGGGGATCGGCAGCCGGACGGCTCCGGTGAGAAGCTGCTGCATCATGCCCTGCTTGAGCGAACGGGTCTTGTCCAGGCGGCGCTCAAGCGCGGCGATCTCGTCGTCCATGTCGGAGAGGACGGCGGCGATGGCCCGCTGCTCGGGGAGGGGTGGGACTCGAAGCTCCGCACTGGCGATATGGGCGCGGTTGGTAGCGTACACTTTCGTGCCTGCCGCGAGCCGTCGGAGGTGATCCCGGAATCGGGGACAGAACTGCAAGTACGCCTTAAAGCCGTCGGCGAGCACCGCCTTGTTGAACCTAACCGCGATGGTGTGCAGCCCGGATACGAGTTGGTGGCCCTCGTTCCCCATGATCTCGACGGACTTTCCTACGCTTCCGATGTCCTCGGAAGCGTCCACGAACACGAGGTCTCCGTCGCTCAGCCGATCAAGCCTCCTCGCACGACCCTTCGCCAAGGTCGGCAAAGCCGTGGCCGTCGGATCGAGGCACACACGCTCGGACGTATGGATGTCTCCATAGTGGAGGTACTTCACTCCACCACCGCCTCGGCCGTTATGAGCGAGGTAGGAGCGTGGAAAGCTACCGTGACGGAGGAATCGGAGATGATCCCCCAGAGTCCTCGTCTCCCACTCGCCGCTGAACCCCGGCAGCCGCGTCCTGCCGGTCAGGAGTTGCTGCATCGCGGCCCGCTTGATCGCCCGCTTCTTCTCGATCAAAACCTCCAAGGACCCGATCAGGCCGTCCACGTCGGACAGCACCGCAGCGATGGCCCGTTGTTGTGGCAACGGAGGTACTCGTACGGGAAGCGCGCGAAGGATCCCGAGGTTGATGTGCGGAACGCCAGTCTGAATGGCGCTTCTCTGAATCGACTTCTGCTGTTCGTGGCTCTCGAAGAAGTAGAAGATGTAGAGTGGATCGGCGACGCTTAGGTCTACCGAGAGCTTCATTTGGCTTTGCGAGACCACGTATGCGCGGAAGGGTTTCTCGGGCACAAGGCTCACTTGGCCAAGCGTTCCCCGTTGCGTAAAGACGATGTCTCCGGGATAAGCCAGATTCGCTTCGAGCGCCCTTGCCTTTGCTGGTGTAACGAAAACGAAGTCACCGGAAACCCATCGTCCGCTCATGTTCTGGCCACGAATAACGGGAATCCCATGAGCCACATAGTCTTTGGACACAAGCTCGGATCCAAAAGGACCACCGACTATGGAATTGGGCTTCGATGAGGCTATTCTGTGAACGCTCAAACTTTCCCAATCCTCGGGCATCACCCCCGTGGCGGTGCGCCTGTACCCCGAAGGTATGTGGGGTGCTGGGGCATCTAGGACCTCTCCCATCTGGGGTGAGCCGTCCGACGTGGCGTTCCTCGATTCTGCAGACAGTGTCTGCGGATTCTCGCCGCACGGTTCGTATCGACGCTCCAACCCTAGTGGGTGGCTCATGCCGAGAGCCCCACTCGCCTGAGATGACCTTCGACCTTCGCGCCGTGGTCCTCGACTTGACGCGTAAGCTCCGGTAGCGAATCCGCGTAACGTTCCTCAAGCGCTCTCACGCGGTCCACAAGCTCGCCCGTCAGACGCTCGACTACCGCCAGAATCGCGTCCCCGATGCTCGCCATCCACTTGTTGCCGACCACCATGTCGGCGACCTCGGCCGCGCCAAGCGGCGCGTACCGCGCCAGCACCTTCGCATCCAGCTTCGCCTGAGCGGCCTTCGTGGTCTTCCTCGCCTTGGCGTGCGCCTTCATCAGATCGAGGCAGACCTCCAGCGCGTCGCGTTCTTCCCGGTCCTCGGGGCCGTCGCCAACCGTCCGCAGCCGCGCCTTCGCGGCTGCTTGCGTCACCTTCCCCGTCGCGGTCGTCGCGTCGCTCAGCGGACCGTCCTCGCCCGCGTTCTCCTCAACGAACGCCGCCACATCCCGCCCTATGGCCTCCTCTTCGGCCAGCAAGCGCTCAACCTCGTCGCGCTGGCCAGCGAAATGCCGCATGACCACAAACTCCGGCGGAAGAAGGTCCATCTTGTACTTCGTGCGCCGCACCGTCAGGTCGGGCGACTCCTTTGGCCCTTTTCCCTTCCCGCCGGCCAGCACACGGGGCCGCGCCGCCTCCGTCCAGCCCTCCGTTACGACCAGGTATACGTCGTCCTGCATGACTTCGTCCCAGTAGTCCATGAGGCACTGGTACACGTCGTAGCAGTCGACGAGTGGAAGACCCACGAAGCGGCTCAACAGGTCCTCCGACAAGTCCCGGATCAGGGCCTTGGGCGAATCGCCCTCGCCAAATCCGAGGAGACGGGGCGCATGCGCCCGCCGCCAAGCGTCAAAGACGCGGCGAGTCCGGTCCCCGTACGCCCTGAACTCATCATGTCCGTGGACGACCGCCCGTACTTCGTCCGCGGGAGTCCGCGCGCGGCTATACCCTTCACGACCGCCCGGTGCGAACAACCGCTCCCGCAGCCCCGGGAACACCTTCCAGAAGCGCCCGAGAGCGTCGATGTTCCGGTTCGGTATGCCGCCGTGCAGGTGCGCGCCCAAGTCGTGAAGGTCCTCGGGCTCGCTGGAGTCGATGTAGCGGGGGATGTTCAGGTTGTAGTCGTTGGCATCGCTGGCGATCTCGTCCATCGGCACTGTGCGCGCGTATCCGGGAACGACTCTCCGCTCGTTGAACACGTCCACGATTCGGTGGATGTCGCGCTCCCGAAGCCGGTTTTTCGCGCCGTCCTTCCGGAAGCCCCGGCTGGCGTCGATCATGAAGATGCCGTCCCGCGTGGCCGCGTCCTCCTTGTCGATCACCACGATGCACGCCGGGATCCCGGTGCCGTAGAATAGGTTGGCGGGGAGTCCGATCACCCCTTGGATCAGGCCGCGCCCGATCAGGTTGCGGCGGATGGCCGCCTCGCGGTTGCCCCGGAAGAGCACCCCGTGGGGGAGGATGATCGCGCCCTTGCCGGTGCTCTTGAGCGAGGCGACAAGATGGAGGAGGAAGGCGTAGTCACCGTTCTTCGCCGGTGGGATGCCGTACTCGAAGCGGCGAAACGCGTCGTGCACGGGATCGAGGCCGTTCGACCAGGCCTTGGTCGAGAATGGGGGATTGGCCACGGCGAAGTCGAAGCGCTGGAGGAGCCCGCGCCTGTCGGTGAAGCGCGGCGCGGCGAGCGTGTTGCCCCGCTCGATCTCGGCCGCCGTGTGGCCGTGCAGGATCATGTTCATGCGCGCCATCGTCCACGTCGCCACGTCCATCTCCTGCCCGAAGATGGTCAGCCCCTGCAGAGCTTCGTCGGAGGCCTTGATAAGCAGCGAGCCGGAGCCGCAGGTGGGATCGTAGACGGAGCGGTCGCGGGCCGTGTCCGGCCCCATCCCAATGACCCGGGCCATTATGCGCGATACCTCCGCCGGAGTGTAGAACTGTCCCTTGCTCTTGCCCGACTGGGTGGCGAAGTGCCGCATCAGGTACTCGTAGGCGTCGCCGAGGAGGTCGTCGCCGTGGGCGCGGTTGGCGCGGAAATCGAGCCCCTCGAAGATCCCGACTAGCTTCGTGAGCCGGTCCGTCATCTCCCGGCCCCTGCCCAGCCGGCTCTCGTCGTTGAAGTCGGCCTGGTCGATCACGCCCTTGAGGAGGGACCCGTTGGCGTCGGCAAGCCCGCTGATGACCTTGTTGATCCCTTCGCCGATCTCCTTCGTGCCCTTGAGCGCGGCCATGTCAGCGAATCTACCGTCCGGCGGAACCACGATGTCGGGGTAGAGTTCTTCGCTGCCCGCGTATTTGTCCGAGACATACTTCATGAACAGCAGCGTCAGGACGTAGTCCTTGTATTGCGAGGCGTCCATCCCGCCGCGTAGCTGGTCGCAACTCTGCCAGAGCGACGCGTAGAGGTGGGACTTGCGTAGGGCCATGGTGTCAGGAAGCGCGGAGGAGGGTCGGCGTGGGAGCGGGCGATTCCTTCGGATCGACTAGCGGTCTGACCGCTCGTGGCGCAAGTCCCGCGCCCACCTCGGGTGCGCCGTCGCCGACCACGGCAAGGCAGTAGGGCGTCACATCATTGGGGTTCATGCCGCCAATGTAGCAGGTCGCCCGGTACCGGTCTTGCGCCCGCAGGAAACGCCCATCCCCCGCAAGCGCGGCTTCAGCGGGTCGGCACGGACACATCGTTGAACTACGGTTTCCGCTAACTTGCAGCGGTAGGCGCTACCTACCCAGCGGACCTGTCTTCAAACGACCTGTGGCTTGGCCCCCACACGTTCGCGACAGTGTCTGGTTCTCCGTGAGGTGCCGTGTCAGCGACGGCTGAGATTTCCCGCCATTCAAGCCCGGTTTTCTTGCTATTTGGTGCGGGCAGACCTTGACACAGCCCAAAGGCAGGAAACGCAGATCGTGCAGTCCTGTATGACTTTAGACGATTTCCTACTGGAATTCGGGCTACCTACAGTCCGCTGGCCGGCCAGGATGCGTCCACCGTGCTCGGCGGGAGCAGCCCGGTGCCGGAAGGGTGCGTGGGAGCCGGTGGCAGCATGACGGGTCCAAGTCCCCAGGTGCACCCGGAACAAACCTCGTCGTCCGACGCCATGCACGCAGGGGCCAGTCCCGTCGGACGCGCGATTCTGTAGCGCTGGTCGTTTCATCGTCGATCCTGTACCGCGCCTGCGTGGCAGGCTCGCATCCATTCGCAGCCGCACCCGCTCGACCTTAGGCCACCGGGCGGCCAGCGAAGGACAGGCGCGTGCGCAATCACGCACGCTGGTCCTTTCCGGGCCGAAAGCTGGGGATCACCACTCCCCTGAAGTTGCCCCGTTATGTGTACTGCAACATAACGCAGTTTATGTTGCGTACCGGATTATGTTGTGGACAGTTCGGATTGTCCTGCTGGGCGTGACAGGGCAGCATATTTCGGCAACATAATCTCGTGCAGTCAGAGTGTGCTCAGGAATGCCAGCAGCGGCTTGTCGGCCTTCCACGGGCGATGGGGTCCGGGCTGGGCGGCATCGCAGAGTGCCATGGCCTTGGCCTTCATCTCGAGATCGATCTCGGCATAGATGTTGGTGGTGTCGAGGCTGACATGACCGAGCCAGGCGCGGATCGTATTCAGCCCAGATCCAGCGGAAGGGGCTGTTTCAGGCGGTTGTTGCCGGTGATTGACGCCGGTCGGGTGGAGGAGGGCGGTGGGAGCAGGGGGTAGTGGGCGATGAGGGTTGTGGCCCTACGGCAGTGGGGCGAAGAGAAGCCGAACATTGGCGCGCCGGGAGACCGTTGGAGACACGGGTCCCACGATTTGGCATGCGACCCGGATAGCCTTGGGTGCGGCGAACGGCCTCAGGCGGGCACTGGGGGCGGGATGTTGTGGTTGAGTCCCCGCAGGGCCGCGAGAGTACGCAGACGGACGGGCTCGTCGCGCAGCAACTGCAGATAGGTCTTGCGTGCGTGGGTGGTCAGCTTGGCGGGGAGCCGGATCACCCAGAGCCGGACCCGCTTGGGCTGTGCCGTACGCCAGGAGCCGGTGAGGAAGTGCCGGCGCAGTGTATGAAGGGTCTGGTAGGTGACGGCCGAGAGGCCCCAGAGGAGGGCGTTGCCCCCGAGGTGGTCGACCGCGGTCTTGCCGGCCGAGAGCTGGCCGAGCTCTTCGATCCGGTGCTCGACCACGGCACCGGCATTGTACAGGCGCCAGGCGGTCAGAGCGTGGATGCCCGGGATATTCGTCAGTACGTCCGCCTGGAGCCCGACCTCATAGGTGTCGAGATCGAGTGTGCCCTCCTCGGTCCTGAGAGGCTTCCTGGTCTGGGTCGTGAGGAGACGCGCACCCCAGAGCGAGCCTGTCGCGCTCCATAGCTCCTCCCCCTCCGGGAAGATCTCTTCGCCCTTCTTCGAGTGGTGCCACCGGTTGCGCAACCCTTCCAGCCAAGGGTAGCGGGGCACCTTGAGGAGGAAGAAGACGTCCAGCTCCTGGAGTGTCTCGACCATCTCCTTGCTGATGAAACCCTTGTCGAGGCGCACCGTGATCTCACGGACGCCGGCGCCCTTCAACCGCCCCACCAGCTCTTCCAGCCACTGCGTGGCTCCCTCGGCCGTGTGGGCATTGCCCGCCCGCCAGCGCACCCCCAGGCAGTCCCCGGTCTCCTTGACGAAGGCGACGATCGGATGATGGGAGGGACGGCCCCGCTTCTTCGGGTTGTAGCCCTTCTCAGCCCCGGCCTGCTTCTGCCCGTACCGCACCACGACGGTCGAGTCCAGCATCAGGGTCAGCTTCTTCGGGACCCCACCGGCCCGTAGCGCCCAGCGCTGCCGGACCATCCTCCAGAGGAGTTCGTCGAGGAGCGGGACCATGCGCCCGCTGGCCCGCCTCAGCCAGCGCCCGAAGGTCGTGGGGTCCGGGACGCGGACCCAGCCGAAGATCCGGCGCACGCCGCGGCGGTCGAGCAGGGGGAGGTCGTCGATCACCCCACCACCGTAGAGCAGCAGCGTGATCCACACCTCCGTCATCAGCCCCGGGCGGAAGAACCCCTTCTCCTTCGCTGCCCGCCCGTCGATCCAGCCAGCCAGGCCGAACCGGTCGAAGAGCTTGCGCACGAGCACGAGACCGGCGCCGTCGGTGAGGTTCCGCGCGCTGTGACGGACGCGCAGCGGCCGGCTGGCGCCTTGTATATGAGGCCTGCTCCCGGTATGATGGTGTCGCACCGTCTGGGTGCCCTCCGTTTCGAGGCGTTCTTAGCGGGAACTCCTTGAAACTTAAGGCCTTGGGCGGTGCTTTCCTATATTCGGATGTAGAGTCGGGAGGTGGCGCGGTGCCCTTAGGGTCCGGTGCACTGGTCCGCGCGCTTTCGCGTCGGCGTCAATTCCGGCTCCCATAGGTCCGTTTCCACCCCCCGCTCGTCGAACCCGGCGTGCGGCTTTCCCGCACCGGGCTCTCAGTTGGGATCACGCCTTCGCCCTCGGAAGGTATCTGGTCCTCGTCGCGAGGCACGTGAGGCCGCATTGCTCCCACAGCCACTTGTTGGAGAAGCGCACGTATCTCCCCACCCGCACCTTGTGCTTCCGCCAGAACCACTGTCGTAGCCGCCGGGTTGCCTGCTGGTCCACAGCTTTGTAGGCCGAATCGACCTGCCCGAGATCGAAGTAGTTTGCCCACCCCGAGATCATCCGGTTCAGGCGCCCTGTCACTTCCTCGGCTTCCAGCCATCCGCGTCTGCGGTCCGTCTGCTCGCTGATCCGGCGGCAGATGCTCTGAACGCTCGCCTTGCTCGGTCGTGTGCCGATGTACCGGCTCCCGTCCGTGAGACGATAGTTCCAGCCGATGCGGTACCCAAGGAACTCAAGCGGCTCCTCGGGACACCGGAGGCATCGGGTCTTCTGTGCGTTGACCGGTAGCTTCAGCCTGTCCATGAGCCGGTTGACCGCCGCCAGCATCTCCGCCGCCTTGGCCTTCCCGAGCACACAGAAGTCGTCGGCATAATTCACGATCTCCGCACCGAAGCACCGGGCATAGCCCAGCACCTTCCAGCCAAGGATGAACCGCCGCATGTAGATGCTGCTCAGCAGCGGTGAGATCGGAGCCCCTTGCGGAGTCCCCTTTCTCTCCTTCCGCGCCCGGTTCGTGCGGCGAGTGCCGCCCTTGCCGTCCTCCTCTATCACCGGCATTTCCAGCCACGCCTTGATGAGTCCAAGCATCCGCCCGTCGCTCACGCGCCGCGCTATGCTCTTCATCAACTCGCCATGCGGTATCTCACCGAAGTAGTTGGAGAGGTCCGCATCGACCACTTCGTTGCGTCCCTGGTGCAGCAACCTGTGGATCCGCTGCACCGCGTCCTTCGCGCTTCGTCCCGGCCGGTACGCATACTGCTCCGGCTGCAGGTCCGCCTCGAATATCGGCCCCAGCACCAGCATCGCCGACGTCTGCGCAACCCGATCCCTCAGGCACGGTATGCCCAGGGGACGGAACTTCCCCGGCTGTTTCTTCGGGATGAGCACCTGGCGCACCGGACTCGGCTCGTAGGCGCCATCCCTCAGGTCCCGCGACAGTTCCCCTACCCAACGCTCCACTCCGTACGCCTCGACATCCGCGACCGTCACACCATCCACTCCTGCCGCTCCGCCGTTGCGCCGGACCATTACCCACGCCTCCAGGAGGAAATCCTGCCTCCATACCTTGTCGACGAGGGCGTGAAAACGCCTGTCAGGTTCTTCCTTCGCTTTCGCGTTTAGCACGTTCTGGAGTTTCCGAACACTTCCCGCCGACCCTCTTAGACTCCCGTCAGTGGTCAAGTCCCTGCCTCCTTTCCGCACCGCTCCCAACTCAGGGCCCCTTCCCTCGACGGGCATTACCCCGCGTCCTCAGTAATACGGGCCCATCCGCCACCATGCCGGCCCAGCCTGCCCCTCGCGGGGTCCCGGTTGCCGCGCGCACGGCACCGACATGGCTTCCCGTGTTGCCACACCTTCCATCTTCCATGCGTGCCGACGCCAATACCCCGGCGGAAACCGGCCAGTGCTCGTGTCGCTCTCTTCCCGGCCAGTCGGCGGCCTTCCCCTTACCTGCGGAGGGTCGGCTTCCGCAACACCCGTTTCGGGGCCTGCTCAGCGTTCACTCGCGTTTCGGCCCGCATGGTCGTTAAGCCTCCTGCCGATTTAGCTCCTCCCTTGTCCCTGTCCGGCGTTTCCACCTTCGTGCGCGTTTAGGAAGTCGCGTATCGGGCGAGGCCCTTTCCCAGAGAGCTTCAGTCCATGTCGTCACCTCCATAAACCGCTCTGGCTGCTACCGGCTGGAGCGACAGTTGCCGGGCGGGGTTCGCACCCGCAAGGAAGGTGCGCCTTTCCACGGCGCACGCAGGATCCGGGGTCAAGGAGCGTTGGAAAGATGTCCGACGAGACGACCGGAAGTGAGCTCGTCCGCGGTTCGTCGATGACGGCCGGCCACTCGATGATCGCCGGGACGCGAAGCCCGCCCTCCCAGATACTCCCCTTCCTGCCTCGCCAAAGTCCGTTGTAGAGTCCAGGCCACTGGGACTCGGGAATCCCCTCAGTGGTGATGCCGTTGTCCAAGGTGTACCATAGCAACGTCTCGCGGGCTACGCCGAGCTCCGCGAGGGTTTCGCGGAAATTCCCGGCTACAGAGCGGTGTTGGGACTGGGGTCGGTTGGGGCCCGCCTAGCGACTTCCGCCTGTTCGCGAATCAGCGCCAAAGACCGGTTGCACAGCTGGAAATTGAGGCGCTGGCAGCCGTGCGACCCGTGAAGAGAAAGCGAAACTGCCTGAGGTTCACTGTCGAGAGCCTCATGTGGTCAGGGCCGGGCTGAGGTCTGGATCTGGCGATCTTCGGAGTCATGGTACAATTATCTATCTAGATCGCTGACGTCCGAGCGAACCCGGCGTCAGATTCTGCGGGCCAAGGTCAGGACAACCCTGGGCTCAACCCTCATTGACGACTCAGGAGGTTGGACGGTGAGATCACGGTGCCACTGCTACGTGCGACTCTGCCCATGCTATTTCCTCGCCCTGGTACTGGGAGCGTCGGTCGCGCTGGGAGCTCCCGACACCGCTCGAAGCCAGCTGTCTCTTCCCGGGAGCGACGGGGGCGAGTGGCGCTACATCGGAGGTGATGCCGGGCACACACGTTATTCGCCGCTGGACCAGATCGATGCCACCAACTTTGAACGGCTGCGCGTTGAATGGACCTGGAGGGGCGATAGCTTCGGGACCCTTCTCGCACGCCCCACACCCATCTACGTGGACGGTACCCTGTACACGATCGCGGGTGAACGCCGGACCGTAGTAGCGATTGATGCGGGGACCGGCGCGATCCTCTGGAGCTTCCGCGAGCCCGACACGTTTCGGTGGGAGCACTCCATGCGCGCCAACAACGGCAAGGGCGTGGCGTACGCGGAGGTGGACGGACGACGTGTGATCTTTAGCGTCAGCCCGGCGCGGTTCTTGTGGGCGCTGGACGCGCTGACCGGTCGTCCGTTGGACAACTGGGGAAGACCCGTTGCGATCGACGGATTCCCGCAGACCGGCGTGGTGGACGCTTTGGAGGACCAAGCGCGGGGATGGGATCCGTGGGAGAACCTTGACCAACCCTGGGATCCCTACCAGGGTATCCCGCTGGAGATCGGCTACGCGACCGCGTCCTCTCCTCCGATCGTGGTCAACGGAGTGGTGATCGTAGGGACCTCTCACGAAAACGGCCAGAACCAGAGCCGGATCGAGAACATCCCGGGTGACATCGTGGCCTACGACGCTCGCACAGGGGATCATCTCTGGAAATTCCACGTGATTCCGCGGCCGGGCGAGTTCGGGCACGAGACCTGGGAGAGCGATGCTTGGGCATGGTCGGGCAATATCGGGTCATGGGCTCCGCTGTCGGCCGATCCTGATCGAGGCCTGGTGTATGTCCCGACCAAGGGAGGTACGATCGACTATTCGGCCGGCTGGCGACCCGGCGACAACCTGTTCGGAACGAGTGTTGTAGCTCTGGATGCGCAAACTGGACAAAGGGCTTGGCACTTTCAGTTCGTCCATCATGACATATGGAACTACGACACGCCGACGGCACCGCTGCTGATGGATGTTACGGTGGATGGACGGAGGATTCCCGGACTGTTTCAGGCCACGAAGCAATCGTGGGTCTATGCCTTCAACCGTGAGACCGGAGAGCCCATCTGGCCCATCGAGGAACGGCCCGTGCCGCAGTCGCAGATTCCCGGCGATCAGCTGTCGCTGACGCAGCCCTTTCCCACTCGGCCGGCTCCTTACGACCTGCAGGGAATGACCGAGGACGATCTCATCGATTTCACCTCCGAACTGAGAGAGGAGGCGCTGGAGATCGCGGCGAACTACAGCCTGGGCCCTCTCTTCAATCCACCGCTGCATCGGGACAACCCAGAGGGGCTACTCGGCTCGATCTGGTGCCCTGGTGAGTTGGGTGGGACGAATATCAGCGGTCCTCCAGCTGCCGACCCGGTGGCGGGCGTCATCTACGTCGTCTCTCGGACCAACTGCGCTACCCGCACGGTGGGACCGGGCGAAGAGGTCGACGGGGAGCTGACAAACTGGCAACCCACCGGGAGCACCGTCGCGGAGTACGCTTGGTGGACCGGGACCGCCACTGGCATCCCCGGACCGCAGGGCCTACCCCTCACGAAGCCACCCTATAGCCGAATCACAGCTATCGACCTCAACACCGGCGAACACCTGTGGTGGATTCCGAATGGCGGCACCCCCGAGTCCATCCAGGACCATCCGGCCTTGCAGGGCATCGACATCCCGCCCACGGGAAGCGTGACACACTCGGCGATGCTCGTGACACCGACCTTGCTCCTCCACACGGCGCTGGGCGACGATGGAAGCACACCCGTCCTCAACGCGATAGACAAGAACACGGGCGAGCGCGTGGGGAGCCTCGAAATACCAGGGCTCGGGATGTACGGCATGATGTCGTACCTGCACCAGGGACGCCAATGGATTGTGGTGCCGATCCCGGGTGCCTTGGTGGCACTCAGCCTCCCCTAAGTCCTGGGCCACTTGGCGTCGGAGGCAGTCGAGCGCCGCACATTACCTGGATCCCGAAGCCCGCGATCTCGACGGGGCGGCTTTCTTCGAATATGGAGGATTCGAGGGCAGTCGCGACGACATCCTTGATGCACCGGCGGCGGCGGTGGCCGCGAGGCGGATCAGCGAGTACCGGACTCTGCCCCGGGTTCCCGAGGCGGACTCCACCGGGCTTCCCACGGAAACGGTCTACCCATCGGGATGAGACGCGGCGGGGCCAAGGCAATAGGCCCCAGCTCTACGGTCGCGGAGCCGGTTGCATGGCGCTATGGCTGGTATACCCCCGTACTCTTCAGCCCATCTCGAACGCTGCGGCAACCGCATCCTGGGCTTAGACCGGTCCGCTGTACGCCGGTAGGGGCGCGAGCCGCGCAGCAATCCCGCTCGACCAGGTCCTGATCGCGCGACTTCGTGGCGGGAGGCTCTCGATTCGCCGGTCTCTCATCAATCGATCTAGAATTCGGCCCGGTCGATCGCATTCATCTCCTCGGGCGAGAGCCGGATGTCGGGCGCGGTGCTCGAGTTGATCGCGTTCGCCGGCGAGCGCGCCGACGGGATCACAATCACCGGAGGGGATTGCGCGAGCACCCAGGCCAGCACGACCGCGTGTGGGGTGGTCCCGAGCGCATCCGCGATGGGCTGTACGACGGGGTGACTCGGAAGCGTCTTGTTCAGCCGCCCCCCACCCACGGGGCTATAGGCGAGAAACGCGATCTCCCTTGCCTCACAGTGCCCGAGGATCCCGTCTCGAATCGCCTCGCGAAAGAACGGACTCAACCGGTTCTGGACGGCCTTGATGTCGGCCTCTGTCCCGGCTTGCTCGATTTGAGCCACCGTCACATTCGACAGGCCCAGCCAACGCACCTTGCCCGCGTCCTGAAGCTCCCTGCAGGCGGTAACGCTCTCCAGAAACGAAACCTTCGGGTCCGGCGCATGGAGCTGATAGAGGTCGATCCGATCCACTCCCAGGGCTTTGAGCGAGGCGTCACAAGCGGCCCGGATATGCTCCGGGCTGCCGTCCGTCTCCCATCTCCCATAGGGTCGGGTCAGCCCGGCCTTCGTAGCAATCGTGATAGAATCCCGATCACCGGACCACTGGCTCAGAGCCTTGCGAATCAGCCGCTCATTGTGGCCGATATCGGTATGGTCCAAACAGTAGACGTCCGCCGTATCGATCAGGGTGACCCCGTGATCAAGCGAGGCGTGAACCGTTCGAATCGCTGTGGCTTCATCAGGGCGGCCGGTGATCGAAAGATGCATCGCCCCGTATCCCACACAAGAAACTTCGCGGGTGTCCGAACCGAGCCTGCGACATTTCATCCCGGATCCTGCGATGCCGGGGTGGATGTACACCTCTTAACGCCTTATATTTGAGGGGTTTATATTAATATATGCCTCGATACGGAGGGCACCCTCCAGGTGCGCCATCATCATACGGGAAGCCGACCTCATGTGCAGGGCTCGCGACGGCCGCTACGCGTCCGGCACAGCGCGCAGAACCTCACCGACGGCGGCGGCCTGGTGCTGGTTCGAAAGCTGTTCGACCGGTTCGGCCTGGCCGGCTGGATCGACGGTCAGGCGAACAGGGAGAAGGGGTCCTACCGGCCGGGCCTGATGACCGAGGTGTGGATTGCGCTTCTGCTCTACGGCGGCGGGGTGATCGATGACCTGCCGCTCCTCGAGCGCCGGGGTGTGCGCCGGATCTTCGGCTGGATCCGTGTGCCGGACCCCACGACGTTCGGCAGATGGCTCCGGCGGGCCAGTGAGCGCATGGTCCCGCTCCTGGACGAGCTGCTGTGGAGGATGGTCCGGCAGCGCTGGGCGCTTCGGGCCCGCGGCGTCCCGAAGAAGCTGACCCTGACGCTGGACTCGACGGTCGTGGTGCGCTACGGACACAAGCAGGCCGGGGCGGAGCTGGGCTACAACCCGAAGAAGCGGGGCCGTCGCTCCCACCACCCGCTCGTGGCGTTCGTCAATGAGACGGGCGACTGCCTGGGGGTGCGCTGGCGGGCGGGCAACGCCCACACGGCCGAGGGGGCCACCGAGTGGCTGCAGGCACTCGTGGGACGCCTGACAAGCGCGGGTGTCGGCGACATCACGGTGCGCCTCGACAAGGGCTTCTTCAGCCAGAAGATAGTGCGGGCGCTCGAGGAGCTGGGCGTATCTTTCCTGCTTAAGGTTCCTCGCCACAGATGGTTAGACGGCCACCGGGGCCCGTGGCGCTACTCGAAAAAGGGCGATGCCATCTTTGCGGGCGAGAAGCTGTGGAGCGCGACGGGTTCGCTCTGGGATGCGCGTCTCCTCACGATCCAGACCAGAAAGCCGGTCGAGACCGAGGAGGGAATGCTGGAGCTCGACACCTACGAGGTGGGCCACCAGGCGGACGTGCTGACCAACATCCCCGGCATCCACGCCCTGACCGCCTGGCGCCGATACAACGGCGGTGCCGTCGTCGAGCAGCGGATCGAGGAACTCGCCCAGCTCTCGGCCGGCAAGACCGCCGTCGACGACCTCGGGGGCAACGCCCTCCTGTGGAGCCTCGCCGTCGTGGGCTACCAGACCTTGCATACGCTGCGCCAACACTTCCTCTCGGGCTCCTGGCGGACGGCGCAGCCGAAGCGACTCCGCCTCTGGCTGCTCCGGCTTCCCGCGAAGCTGACCACCCATGGACGCAAGAGCTACCTCCAGTTGCTTCGCGACGAACCCGTCCGCCTCCGCCTCCTCACGGCCCTGCGGGGACTGAACCACGACATCCCGCCCCCGGCGCCCGCCTGAGTCTGGCGGCCGCGACGCGCGCCATGCAGGTCCCACCCACGATCCCGGGGCCCATGTCTCCCGCGGCCACTCGTCGCGCCGATACTCGGCGTCTGTTCGCCTCAGGTCTCCTCATTGCAGCACTGCCGTGACCCCCAAAGCTTGATACCTCCCGCTCCCGCGCCCCTTCTCCATCCACTCCGCACTCGCCCCGCAGAACACCGCCCCAAATGGCCCCCATCGCAGGATCCGGGTTCATAGCCTTTTGGGTTGCCTTTCGCTGAGGGACTTGTGGCCTACAGACGGCGTGCGCCGCCGCTAGATGTCCGAGATAGTTGTAAGAGACCAAGAGCTCCAGTGACCTGCAAGAGATCGACGGTATCCCCCATTTGGCAGAGGCATCTATCTTGGCTATCGGCGGTGTAGAGCTCCCGACAGTCTAGTAGAGCCTCGCTTGGACGGGCTGTATCCTGGACGCGGAGGGAGATGGCGCCGTTGGCAGGCAGTGAGCCACCGTATTCAGCTAGTGACCTCGGACAAGCAGACTGGAGCATGCGAGTCGAGAGACCTCGAAGTGTGCGGCAGTTCTTCGACCCAGCGGGGCCATGTCGGTTCGGCGCTGAAGTCGAGAGCGGCTTGATCCCGGGTTCGTCTCTTCACTTGGGTCAAGGAGAATGTAGCAAGGCCGTCCCCGGTGGGGCAGGTCGCGCGGACTGAGGAGCGTGAACCTCGTCTACACGCGGCCCGTGCACCGTCGGCGGGCTATGCCTCGGCGACCGTAACCCAACTGGGTAAACAACTTCTCGGTGATGGGCTCGACCACTGCATGCTGTTCACCGGCCTGCCGAGATCGACCCCGAAGTGCAGTGGCAGTGCAAGAACGTACTATTGCGATCGACCAGGCGGCCTGGCTGGGAGGGGATGGCTGGGGCACGGCGGCAGAATCTACCGATGAGTCAAAGGGAGGATGCGGGCGACATGGTGGATTCCACAGCTAGCCGGCCTTCGGACACGCATGCGCTCGGTCATGCTGCGCGGTCAGAACGCGAGTGGTTCGAACACCCGCGCGGGCTGTCGACGCTGTTCTTCACCGAGATGTGGGAGCGGTTCAGCTACTACGGGACGCGTGCGCTGCTCGTGCTGTTCATGACCGACCTGGTCGCCGACGGTGGTCTGGGGCTCAACGATGTGACCGCCACGGCAATCTACGGGCTGTATACATTTGCCGTCTATGCCGCGGCTCTGCCCGGTGGGTGGATTGCCGATCGCCTGACGGGCCAGCGGATCGCCGTGCTCTGGGGCGGCATCGTCATCGCGGCCGGGCATTTCACCTTGGCGATCCCCACGCTCCCGGGATTCTATTGCGGTCTGATCCTGATCGTGCTCGGCACGGGACTGCTCAAGCCGAACGTCAGCGCCATCGTAGCGGACTTGTATCCGGAAGGCGGAGCTCGGCGGGACGCGGGGTTCTCCGTCTTCTACATGGGGATCAACGTCGGCGCGCTGGCGGGTCCGCTGATCTGCGGGTATCTCGGCGAACGCTTCGATTGGCACCTCGGGTTCGGAGCGGCCGGGGTGGGTATGGTGCTGGGCGTCGTGCAGTATGCCCTCGGCTGGGGCTATCTCGGCGACGTGGGGACCCTGCGCACCGGAGCAAACGGCCGCCGCCAGGTGTGGCGGACATTCGTCACCGGCGTCGGCGTGACGCTCGGACTGCTGGCGGTGTTCGTGGCGGCCCGGGCGGCGGGGTGGCTCACTTTGTCGTTTCTGGGCGTCGCGCAGATCACCGGGCTGATCATCACGATCATGGTTGCGCTGTTTTTCGCGTACGTCTTCACCTTTGGGAGATTGGATCCGGACGAGAAAAAGCGAGTGGCGGTCATTCCGCTCCTGTTCCTCTCGGCAGCAGTGTTCTGGTCCGGGTTCGAGCAGGCTGGCTCTTCGATGACCCTGTTCGCCGACCGCCTGACCGACCGCGCGCTTTTCGGGTGGGAGGTGCCCGTGAGTTGGCTGCAGTCGATTAACCCGCTGTTCATCATCATCCTCGCGCCGGTCGCGGGGGGAGTATGGATCCGGCTCGGGTCGCGGAACCCGTCGATCCCGGCCAAATTCGCCTACGGCTTAATGCTACTCGGTATCGGCTTCTTCGTGCTCGCGTGGGCAGCGACGTTCACCACAGGCGGGGGGCGCATCAGCCCGATGTGGCTCGTGGCGACCTACTTCCTCCACACGACCGGCGAGCTCTGCTTGAGTCCGATCGGACTCAGCAGCATCACCAAGCTCTCGCCCAAGCGTTTCGTGGGTCAGATGATGGGTATCTGGTTCATGGCGGTTGCCCTGGGGAGCCTGCTGGCCGGACTGGTGGCCGGGTTGATCGAACGCCTGGCCTTGCCGCAGTTGTTTGGGATGGTCGGTCTGATCGTCGCGGGGATGGGACTGCTCGTCCTCATGATCAGTGGTCCGGTCAAGCGGCTCTGCGGCGACGTCACCTGATGGGGTGCCTCCCTCGCTGCGCCACACTCTGGAAGGACCTGCGTTCACAGCGGTTGCGCGCGGACTTGACCGCAACCTAGCTGGCCGTGGCCATGTTGCTAAGGGGCTTTGCCGTATCGACCTGATCACGGTGTCGCCGCGGCGGGTCACGCCGGAGTCCGGCAGCGATCACGATGCGGCGATCAGCCATCAGGGCACCGGGAAAGGGGAGCAGCGTCTTGACGCTCTCCGACGACTGTTCCAGATCTCCATTACGGCACACAACGACCATTCCTTCAAAGGATAGAACTGAATCTCGACCCAGCGAGTCCGCTGCGATGGTGAACGCAACGATTGCGGTTCTTGGGTCTACGGGGTCGCTCGGTGGAATGGTGGCCGAACGGTTGGCTGCCCGCGGCGTGGTGCAACGCCTAGCCCGAACTTCGACCGGAATCTGGGCTTTCTGACGCGGCAACTCATTGGCAGTATGATAGTTGGCGGGATTTCTGCGCCGTCTTGTGTACCCATGTAATAGGTTGCTTATGACCTTGATATGAAAACATACGCTAGTTACTATCATACCCATGTACATCGAACGGGTACCCAACCGCAACTCCCCGCCCGCCGTCCTGCTGCGCGAGTCCTTCCGCGAAGACGGCAAAGTCAAAAAGCGCACCCTCGCCAACCTGTCCACGTGGCCCGAGGACATCGTCGAGGGACTGCGCATCCTTCTGAAAGGCGGCGTTGCGCTCTCCTCCATGGGCGACGCCTTCACCATCCTGCGCTCCCGGCCCCACGGCCATGTCGCCGCCGCCCTCGGAACCGCCCGACGCCTGGGCCTCGAGAGGCTCCTCGACCGCCGCCCCTCCCGCGAGCGGGCCCTCGCCGCCGCGATCATCCTGGCCCGCATCCTGGATCCCCGCTCCAAGCTGGCCACCGCCCGCTCCCTGCGCAGCGAGACCCTGACCCATACGCTGGGCGAGGAACTCGGCATCGAGGACGCCGGCGACAACGAGCTTTACCGGGCCATGGACTGGCTCCTGCGTCGCCAGGACCGCATCGAGCGCCATCTGGCGGCCCGGCACCTCGAAGACGGCGCCCTGGTGCTCTGCGACATCACCTCGGTCTACTTCGAGGGCTCGAAGTGCCCGCTGACCCGGCGCGGCTACTCCCGCGACGGCAAGCGCGGCACGCTCCAGATCGTCTTCGCCCTCCTGTGCAACCGCGAGGGCTGCCCGGTCGCCGTGGAGGTCTTCGAGGGCAACACCGCCGATCCCGGCACGCTGGGTGCCCAGCTCGATACACTGCGCAAGCGCTTCTGCCTGTCGCGCATCGTGCTGGTCGGCGACCGGGGGCTGCTCACCGATGCCCGCATCCGCGAAGAGGTCGAGCCCGCGGGGCTGGGGTGGATCACGGCGCTGCGCGCTCCGGCGATCCGCAAGCTGGCCAGCGAGGGCGACCTGCAGCTCTTGCTCTTCGACGAACGGGATCTGGCCGAGATCACCGCGCCCGAGCTGTATCCCGGGGAGCGCCTGGTGGTGTGCCGCAATCCGCTGCTGGCGGCCGAGCGGGCACGCAAGCGCCTGGAGCTGCTCGCCGCCACCGAAGGCGAGCTCGACAAGGTCGTGGCGGCCACCCGGCGCGAGAACAAGCCCCTGCAGGGCAACGACAGGATCGCCGTGCGCGCCGACCGGGCACTTCGCCGCTACAGGGTCGGCAAGCACTTCGACACCGAGAGTAGCGACGACGGCTTCTCCTACACGCGCAACGACGGGTGCATCGCCGAAGAGGCCGCCCTCGACGGCATCTACATCATCCGCACCAGCGTGCCGGCCGAGGAACTTGCGGCCCAAGAGGCGGTCCGGTCCTACAAGGGGCTGAGCCGCATCGAACGGGCGTTTCGCAGCTACAAGACCGTGGATCTCAAGGTGCGTCCGGTCCACCACCGCCTCGAAGGCCGGGTCCGGGCTCACGTCTTCCTCTGCATGCTCGCCTACTACGTCGAGTGGCACATGCGCCGTGCGCTGGCACCGCTTCTGTTCGACGACGACGATCCCGCCGCGGCCACGCGATCCTCACCCGTCGCACCCGCCCGCACCTCTCCCGCCGCACGCGCCAAGGCCGGGAGCAAACGCACCCCGGAGGGTCTTGCCGTCCACAGCTTCCAGACGCTCATGGCCGACCTCGCCACCCTGACCCGCAACCGCGTTCAGCCTGCCGCCAAGGGGGCCATGGCCGCCGATGTGCTCGCCAGCCCCACCCCGCTCCAGGCCGAAGCCTTCCGTCTCCTCGAAGTCCGCCCATGACCCGTACTCAGTAGCGTACACCCCCGAATCACGGCTATGTCGCAACGCTACAACAGCTTGGCCCGACATCGCGCAGCGAAGTTAGGGCTAGAATAGTCGAAATGTCGGGCCCCTGTGCCCCGTCGGCTACACCGCTTCCCGTTCACGAGCACTAGCGTATGATCCGGCACCAGACCCCGCAGGCTCGCCGGCCGGACGACGGCGGCCAAGTCCCCGTCCTCCTGCGGATTGACATGAAAGGAGGAAGCAGCACCCGCAGCTGGTTGCTCAGATTGGAGTCGCCCTGGCGGACGACGTCCGTGACCGGGATCAGGTCGACCGGCACGGCCGATTCTGTGACCGGCCGCGCCTCCGCACGGCTCCCGACGACGACCGTCTCTGGCAGTTGCTGCTCTACCTACTGGCTATGCGCCAACGCCGGCACCTGGTTCCAGAGGAACAGCCCCAGCAGTACCAGGACTCTCAGGGGTATCTGGACGGATGTACCGGTCATTACCCAGGCGCACAGCCGAGGTCGCATCAGCCGACTCTACCTTCAAGGTTCGTCCCGACGTTGCCAGGGTGGCCGGGACAGTTGCCAACCCCCCAATCCGTCCGCGCAGGGTCCCGCCTGTTCCTCATAGGCCGGGTGCCGTATCCGGCGGGTGACCCGACAGCAAGGACGACGGACCGGTAGTTTGGTTGGGCGGCAGGTTAGGGGCGATCGGGTTTTCCTGCAAAGCGAAGACCACCGAGGCCGCGGGTGACTGCGCGCTGAATTCAAGGGCCCGATGGACACCACCGAGCAAGAACCTACCGGCTCACTTCGCCAGGCAAGCAGAGTCCATCGTTGCGCCCTGCGAAGAGATGAACGACGATCAGTTGTCGCCCGCCAGCACTCTGTCGCACCAATGGTTCATTTATCATCGGCAGGCCGGAATCATTGAGGATGCGACCCTTCGGGACCCTTCCCATGTGCATCGGTTCTTTCAGACCGTTCTCGGGACTCCGGCACTCGATGGGGACCTCGAGACTACGGCGGGTGAGACGGCGCACGGTTAGATCCAGACAAGTTCGCCGGACGTGGAATCAGCGCTTTTTCTCGCGCCCGCGTACCAGAATCCGGCGTCTCTGGAGGTCTCGCCGGGTTCGGCAGGCCTAAACGTTGGCGGGACCGCCACGCTGAGCGCGACGGGCGAGGACGTGAACCGTCATGCAGTCCGGCTCGCACAAGGTGACCGGGGCGGTCTCGTGGCGTACCGGGAGACATCCGAAGCGGACCGGGAGATGGTGGACGGGGGGCAGACGACCGGAAGGCGGCGGCGGGCGCCGCTGCGTGGCTGGGCGGTCAGCAGGCTGAGAGCGGGCACCATCGCCCGGGCGCAGACGGTGAGACGAGCCACTGAAGGACGCCTCGTTGAAGCGGCGCCCCACATGGCGGAGCCCGAGGGGACCGCGGTCAGACTTCAGGCCGCGCGGCTGCTGTCCAGATTGTCGGCGCACCGGGAGTTCGGCTTCCTCGCAGGTCTCGGCGGACTCCCGCGTTGCGTTGGCGGGCTGGGGAGACTCGGAGAGTTGACCGCATGAAGCGTGCGACAGGTCTGCGTCACGTACCGCGAGAGCCATATCTGCTCGGCACTGATCCCGAGGAGAGCCGCCGCCTTGAGATTCAGCATCGCCTGTGGGCGGGGCTGGCGCACGACCTCTGGGACCGCGCCGGTTTCGGTCCGGGCGACCGGCTGCTCGATTTGGGCTGCGGTCCGGGATTCGCCGCACTCGAGCTGGCGCAGCGGGTCGGCGCGTCGGGCCGCGTACTCGCGGTCGACGAGTCGGCGCGCTTCATCGACGCGCTTGTCCGGGAAGCAGACCGGCGCCAACTCGCGCACCTCACGGCGCAGGTGGAGCGAGTCGAGGAGCTTTGCCTCGCGCCCGGTTCGCTCGACGGCGGCTTCGCGCGCTGGCTGTTCTGCTTTCTCCCCGATCCGGCGCCGGTCATCGAACGCATGGTGTCCGGGCTGCGGCCGGGGGGGCGACTCGTGGTCTGGGACTACCTGAACTACCTCGCGACGATGCTGCATCCGCCAAGCCCGGCCTTCGATCGCGTGCTTGCGGCGGTGCATGAGAGCTGGCGGCGCACCGGGGGCGACCTGAACGTTGGCGAGCGGCTGCCGGGTCTGATCGCCGCGGCCGGATGTCGCCTGCTCGATCTCGTCCCGCTGACACGGTTCGCCCGCCCCAGCACGGTGCTGTGGCAGTGGCCGACCGATTTTTTCTTCGGCTACGTACCCCGGCTGGTCAAGGTCGGACTGCTAACCGAAACCGAGCGCCAGACGTTCGAAGCGGAGTGGCGGCAGCGCGAGCACGACCCCGGTGCGTTCCTGTCGCCCCCCCCGATGGTCGGCATCATCGCGGAGAAACGGTAGTCCGGCAGTCCACCTGGGTGGAGTTACCCGGCACGGTAAACCCAACTTTCTGTCCTAGAACATCATCCTTGCCCCCACCTGCACCCGCCGGGTATCCCCCAGCCCGCTCTGGATCGTGCCGTCGAAGTTGAAGAGGAGTGATCCCTGGGCGGTGTCGAGGAAGTTATCCTCGTTAGTGGCGTTGAAGACCTCGAGGACGGGCTCGAGCACTATTCCGTGGCCCAGCGTGAACTCCTTCGACACGCGGAAGTCCCAAGTGAAGAAGTCGTTGTCGCGGCGGAGGGTGTTGCGCTGCAGCACCGAACCGTCGGTGCAGATGCGGTCGGCGGGCTCGGCGGCCCGTTCGCCGGGGCTCAAGCACTTTGCCGAGACCGGCGACGCACTGAGAAGGCGGAACAGGTGGGACGCCCTGACACCGCCCGGGAACGAGATGACGAAGTACCCGTTGAACTGGTGGCGCCGATCGCGGTCGGACCAGCCATACTCGGCGTCGAGATTGCGGGGATCGGCGTACCGGTAGGTGAAGGGATCGCGCTCGTTGTCGTCGTCGGAGCGGTCGAAGCCCAGGGTGTAGTTCACGTCGAAAGCGAATCCGCTGATGGCATCCTGCCCGTGCAGCCCCATCGTGAGCCCATGGTAGCGCGAGCGGGCCGTCGATTCCCCCACGGTCAGCGCATTGATGCCCCCGCCCGACGGGTGCGTCCCGATCCCGAAGGGTGATCCCAGCACCTCGGCGTTGCGGTCCACGAAACGGAAGAGACCGTCGGTGCGGACATGCTGGTAGGAGAGGCTCGCGGTCATGACCGAGCTGAGGGAGCGGGTTGCCTCCGCGCCAAACGACCAGGTGCGCGGCAGCTCCAGGTTCCGGTCGGCGACGTGGATGTCGGGAAGGAAGGGTGTGGCCGTGGAGCTGTCGATCTGCTCGTCGATGGCCGGCACCGGACCCAGTGCCGCCGCGTCGGCGCTGCTCCGGAAGAGGATCTGCTGGAAGGCCCCGTTGGTGGTGCGATACTGGGCGAAGACCAGACCCGGGATGCGCGCCGTGTAGGCACCCGCGTTGAGACGCATCAGGGTGCGCCCGCCGTCCACATCCCATGTGAGCCCGAAGCGGGGTTGGATATTGTCGAGGTCGTCGGGAATGATTCCGCCGGATGGGAAGCGCGGATCGCCCAGGTACGGCGCGTAGAAGGTTTCCCGGGGCGCGATGAAGACATCGGGATGCCACGCGCCCTCCCACCGCAGGCCCAGATTCAGCGTCAGGTGGTCGCTGGGCTTCCAAGTGTCCTGGAGGAAGAACGCCAGCTCGTGCGTGGTCATCGTCTGGAGCCCGAGCTGGTCGGCCGGTACGCCCGGGACGGTCGCGGACTGCAGGTACAGGAATACCGGACCCGTGACCGAACTCCCCGCCGGGCACACGCCGGTCATGCTGTCCGACCCGTCTGAGCAACTCACGTAGTCGCTCCCGTGGGTCACGAATCCCATGAAGCCATCGACCGAATCGAAGATGTAGCGGCTGTTCGCAAACCCGATGAACTGTTGCTCCACGGATGTCCGGTTGTACTCGACCCCGGCCTTGAAGAGGTGCGCGCCGGAGAGGTACGAGACGTTGTCGACCAGTTGGATTCGGCCGTCGTATCCGGGGTCGATGGGCAGGAAGAAGGGCAGACCGATGCGGAAGCCGTCGGCGAAGTCCATGCCGATATCAGGGAACGGGCGTCCTCCGAGCCGCTCGAACTGGGGCGGCCCGGGGAGCTTCGCCCCGGGGATGAGCGGCCCGCCGTACCAACGCGGACGGTGCTCGCCCGCCAACTGGAAGCGGAATTCGTTGGAGAGGGTGTTGCCGAGTAGTGATCGCAGACTCGCGTTGACCGCGTGGGAGTAGTCGCGCTCGATGCCGTTGGAGGAGAGGCCCCAGGAATCGACGTCGAAGGTCCCGTTCACCTGCTCCGACCACGTGTAGTTGTACTTGAAGGAGGCCTGATGGTGCTCGCCCGCATTGACGTCCAGCTTGGCAATCAGCGCGCGCGCGTCGTCGGTGCGCTCAATAGGGCCGAATTCGTCATCGAAGAGCCCGGGCCAGCGCGACCGGAGGAAGCTCTTCAGCTTGCGCAGGTTCGCTTCGCTATGAACCGCGCGTCGCTGCTGCTTCGTCTCGGTGGCGCCCTGCTGGTCGTAGGCGAGGAAGAAGAAGGCGCGGTCCCGCACGATCGGCCCGCCCAGCGTGAACCCGAACTGGCCCCGTCCGAACTCCGGCTTCCCGCCTCCCCGGGCTTCCGGATACGCGGCCGAGATGCCGTCCCACTGGCCGTAGGAGTGGGCCGTGCCGGAGAAGTCGTTGGTGCCCGACCGGGTCACGACGTTCACGAATCCACCCGCCGATCGCCCGAACTCGGCCGTGGCTCCCTGGTTCACCACCACCATCTCCTCGATGGCATCCTGGTTGAAGGTGAAGGCGGGACGCTGGCCGCCCCTCTGCTCGCCGAAGAACGCGTTATTGAAGTCGGCTCCGTCGACGATGAAGTTGTTGAAGATGCCGCGCTGGCCGCTGACGTTGAGCTCGTCGCCGTCGGGGCCCTGCGAAATCGACACCCCGGGCACGAGCAGAGTGAGGTCCAGAAAGTTGCGGCCGTTGCTCGGAAGCCCATCCACGACCTCTTCGGAGAAGCGCTGCGAGCTAGTCACATCTTCGCTGGCGAGGAGGGTGCCGGGCTCGCGGGTGACGGTGATGCCTGCGAGTTCCACGGGCACAAGTCCCAGCGAGAGGAGAAGCGTCTCGCCCACCCTGAGCACCAGCCCTTCCCTTCGGTCAGTCCCGAATCCGTCAGGCACGGTCGCCGTGACGTCGTAGGTGCCGAGCGGGAGCAGCGTGCGCGCGAAGGTGCCCTCGGCGGTGGTCTCCACCGTCGTGCGCAGCCCGGTCTCGCGGTGCTCGATGACGACCACGGCGCCGGCCACCGGCGCTCCCGCAGGATCGCGCACCGTGCCGCGCACGACCCCCGTGGTGGCCTGCGCCTGGGCGGATGCGTCGGCAGAGACCGATACGGAAGAAAGCACCAGCAAAGTTGCAAGGAGCGCCGTCCGGATCAGGGAGCAGCTGAGCATGGAGTTCTGAAGCCTCGGTTGGGTCATACGTCCACTCCTCCGGAGCGTCATGGGACGAGGGAACGAGTCATCAAGACAACCCGATGCCGTGTGTCTGAACCCGTAACGCCTCCCGCAGTGCACAAAAGGGGGTAGTGCGGTGGTCCTACTTCGTTGGACAGTCCGAGGGCAAAATCAAGGTGGATTCGGAGTGGTTGTGAGAGCCCTCGGGAGCTTTCGCTCTGTGTTCTCTTGGGGTGCATGCTCCACCCTGAGATCCTTCCCCTGCAGGGGAAGGACAGGGTGCAATATGAGCCCCGGTCGCCGGGAGGGGAACCCGACCAGCGACCGGGGCTTGGCCGGCGCCGGCGCGAGGCGCCCGGGATGGGCAAATCCCGCGTTGCTCCTCGGGCCCGCCGACTCACGAGAGCGCGCCCCGGCAGGTGCGGTAGGCATCGCCCCCGGCGTGCACCCGCCCAGGGACGAATGCGGACGCACCTCGTTGTAGAAGTCGATCCACGAGCCGATGATGCGCTCGGCGTCCAGCCCGTTGCGGAGCTCGTGGAGGTACACGGCCTCGTACTGCAGCGATCGCCACAGACGCTCGATGAAGATGCTGTCGGGGAAGCGGCCCCGGCCGTCCATCGAGAAACTCACGCCCGCGCCCAGCACCCGGTCTGCGAACTTCTCGCTGGTGAACTGGGAGCCCTACCCCAAGTTTAACGTGCGCCGTGGAAGGCGCGTTTTCCTAGCGGGTTCGAATCCCGCCCGGCAACTGTTGCTCCAGCCGGTAGCAGCCAGAGCGGTTGATGAAGGTAACGACATGGACTGAAGCACTCTGGTAAGGGTCCTGCACGATATGCGACTGCCTAAACGGGCACGAAGCTGGAAACGGCGGATACAGCCAAGGGGGAGCTAAGTCGGTAGGGGACTTAGCGACCATGCGGGCCGGAACGCGAGTGAACGCTGAGCAGGCCTCGAAACGGGCAATGCGGGAGCCGACCCTCCGTTAATAAGGGGAAGGCCGCTGGCTGGCCGGGAAGTGAGCGACACGAGCACCGGCTGGTTTCCGCCGGGGTATTGGCGCCGGCACGTGTGGGAGATGGGAAGCGCAGCAACACGGGAAGCCCTGTCGGTGCCGTGCACGCGGCGACCGGGACCCCGCGAGGGGCAGGCTGGGCCGGCAGGGTGGCGGATGGGCCCGTATGACTGAAGACGCCGGGTAACGCCGGTCGAGGGAAGGGGCCCTGAGTCGCGAGCGGTGCGGAACGGAGGCAGGGACTTGACTACTGGCGAGAGTCTAAGAGAGTCGGCGGTAAGCGTTCGGAAACTCCAGCACGTGCTACACGCGAAAGCGAAGGGAGAACCCGACTTACGGTTTCATGCGCTGGCCGACAAGGTATGGAGGCGGGATTTCCTCTTGGAGGCGTGGCGGATCGTCCGGCGCAACGGCGGAGCGGCTGGAGTGGACGGTGTCACGGTTGCGGACGTCGGGGCGCGGGGTGTGGAGCGGTGGGTTCGGGAACTGTCGCGGGACCTGAGGGATGGCACCTACGAGCCGGAACCGGTGCGACAGGTGCTCATTCCGAAGAAGCAGCCAGGGAAGTTCCGTCCCCTAGGCATACCGTGCCTGAGGGATCGGGTTGCGCAGACGTCGGCGATGCTGGTGCTGGAGCCGATATTCGAGGCGGACTTGCAGCCGGAGCAGTATGCGTACCGGCCGGGACGAAGCGCGAAGGACGCGGTGCAGCGGATCCACGGGTTGCTGCATCGGGGCCACAACGAAGTGGTCGACGCGGACCTCTCCAACTATTTCGGTGAGATACCGCATGCTGAGTTGATGAAGAGCGTGGCACGGCGCGTGAGCGACGGGCGGATGCTCGGACTCATCAAGGCGTGGCTGGAAATGCCGGTGATAGAGGAGGACGGCAAGGGCGGCACACGCCGCACGAACCGGGCGCGCAAGGAGCGGAAAGGGACTCCGCAGGGGTCTCCGATCTCGCCGTTGTTGAGCAGCATCTACATGCGGCGGTTCATCCTTGGCTGGAAGGTGCTGGGCTATGCCCGGCGCTTCGGTGCGGAGATTGTGAATTATGCGGATGACTTCTGTGTTCTCGGAAAGGCCCGGGCGGCAGAGATGCTGGCGGCGGTCCACCGGCTCATGGAGAGACTGAAGCTACCGGTCAACGCAGAGAAGACCCGATGCCTCCGGTGCCCCGAGGAGTCATTTGAGTTCCTCGGGTATCGCATCGGCTGGAACTATCGTCCCAAGGGTAGAGGCCGGTACATCGGCACCCGACCGAGCAAGGCGAGCGTTCAGAGCATCTGCCGCAGGATCAGCGAGCGAACGGACCGCAGTCTTGGATGGCTGGGAGCCGATGAGGTCGTAGGGCGCCTGAACCGGATGATATCGGGATGGGCAAACTACTTCGACCTCGGACAAGTCAGTTCGGCCTACAGGGCTGTGGACCAGCACGCGGTCCAGCGGCTGCGACAGTGGTTCTGCCGGAAGCACAAGGTGAGGTCAGGGAAGTACGTGCGCTTCTCAGACACGAGGCTGCGAGAGAAACACGGCCTTACGCACCTTGCGCCGACGACCAGATACCTTCCGAGGGCGAAGGCGTGATCGCGACTGAGAGCCCGGTGCGGGAGAGCCGCATGCCGGGTTCGACGAGGAGGGACTGGAAACGGACCTAAGGGAGCCGGACTTGGCACCGCGCGAAAGCAAGCGGATCAACTACACACCGGACCCTAATGGCACCGCGCCAGTCCCTTACTCTACATCCGAAATTGGAAGGTGTTGTGTGAGTGTGACTTACGGGTGAGAAGAAGCTCGTAGGGCACTACATTCCCGCTGCTATTCATGTTTTGTTGGGGTTCGTGGCGACCCGGTCAGACGATGGTCTTGGTGACACCTCCGAGTTGCGGTTGGATGCCGAGGATCTCGCAGATGGCCCGTTGCTCGGTCTCGGGCTGGGTGGCCTGACGCACGTGCAGCGTACGTCCGTCGGGCCGGGAGAAGGTGGCGGTGAGGCGGTGCTGGTCTTCGAGGATGCGGCGCAGCGTGGTCCAGCTCGAGTGATCTCCTCGCGCGCTCAGGCGAGCGCGGATGAGTTGCACGAGCTTATAGGCGATCACGGTGATGAACAGGTGGCCGTCGGCACGCATCGGCTTGTGGTGATAGATCGGCCGCAGACCGAGCTCTGACGTGAGAGACCGGAAGACGGCTTCGACGTCGGTGAGCGTGCTGTAAGTGCGCCACAGCGTCTGTTCATCCCACGCCGTCTCGCTGCTTCGCAGGCAGTAGACGCCCGGGTGGGTGAGCATCGAGCCGTCGATGGGACGGCGGGTCCAGGTGATGGCCACGGCCCGCGTGCCGTCTTCGTCGGGGGTGACCTCGATCTCGTAGTGGGCCGAGACGCGGGAGTGCTTCTTATTGAGCCGTCCGATGCGCTGCCAGACAAAGTCGAGCTGCTTGCGGGTCCGAGGGCGCGCGAGCCCATCGTGCATTGAGGTGAGCGCAGCCTCGAAGCGAGACGAGAAACGCTCGACGATCGCCCGTTCCTTGTCGGCCCGCTCCTCAGAGTAGCAGTGAAGCCGGACTTGGTCCGGATCCGTCGTGACCTCCCCGTGCAGGTGCAGCGTCCGATTCGATCTCGTCTCGATCGCCACAGCGGTCTCGGGATCGAAGCGGCGGTGGCGCTCGCGGCTCACCACCAGATACCGGTACCCGTTGTCACGAAGCCAACCGATGCATCCCTCGGTTGCCACGCCGTGGTCCATCACCACCAGTGCGCCCGTCGGTGCCTTGAGCGCCTTGAGCATCCCCTCACCCTCTCTGCCAATATCGCTGAGACATCCACTACCTTTGGAATTACTGAAGGGGGCGGAGGTGGAGAACGATGATAGCAGGGAGAGAGGGTATGATGGGTATGGGTATGGGTGCTGCGGCCGTGGGGGGCGAGGAGCGTAGCGACGAGCCCCCCACGGCTAAGGCCGTCGAGCGCCCCCCGGCACCGGATCCGGAGGTGGTGGCCAAGCCGACGCGTCGACAGTTCACGGGGGAATACAAGCTCGGGATCCTGGAGGAGACGGATCGATGCTCCCAGCCCGGTGAGGTCGGGCGGATCCTGCGTCGCGAGGGACTCTACAGCTCGCATCTGACGGCATAGCGCAAGGCACGCCACAAGGGTTCTCTTCGGGACCTGGCGCCGAGGAAACGGGGCCGCAAGCCGGGCCGGCGCAACTCCCTCCAGAAGCGGGTGGATGAGCTCGAGGCCGAAGTGGCCCGGCTCGAGAAGCAGCTCGCCACGGCGGAAACGATCCTGGAAGTCCAGGGAAAAGTTGTCGGGCTGCTGGGGTTGAGCTTCGACGCCGGGAAGAACTCGTGACAGCCGCTGCCTCCCTCGCACCGGAGGTCGGCGTTAGGCCGGCGTGCCGGGCACTGGGTGTGGCGCGCTCGACGTTCTACCGGCGTCAGAAGCCTGGTCCCGGGCACCAGCAGCCCAGCAAGCGGCCCGCCCGGGCTCTTTCCGAATCCGAACGCGAGCAGGTGCGACAGACCCTCGCCTGCCGGCGCTTCGTCGATCGGTCTCCCGCCGAGATCGTGGCCACCCTCCTCGACGAGGGCCAATACCTCTGCTCCGAGCGCACGATGTACCGGATCCTGGCTGAGGACCACCCCGTGCGTGAACGGCGGAGTCAGCTCACCCATCCCGAGTACACGAAGCCCGAGCTCGTGGCCACCGCCCCGAACCAGACGTGGTCATGGGACATCACCCGGCTGCTCGGACCCCAGAAGTGGACGTACTACTACCTCTACGTCCTCATCGACATCTTCAGCCGATACGTGGTCGGATGGATGGTCGCCGACCGCGAGAACTCCGCGCTCGCCAGCCGGCTCAGCCAGGAGAGCTGCCTCAAGCAGGGTGTCCAGCCCGAGACGCTGATCCTGCACTCCGACCGTGGGAGCCCGATGACCAGCACGTGTACGGCCCAACTCCTTGCTGACCTCGGTATCACCCGCTCGCTCGGCCGACCCCGGGTCAGTGACGACAACCCCTTGTCAGAGGCGCACTTCAAGACCGTCAAGTACCACCCCGGCTTCCCCGGCCGCTTCCCGGACATCCACCAGGCAATCGACTTCTGCCGATCCTTCTTCCCGTGGTACAACCATGATCACCGGCACGGGGGCATCGCTATGCTTGCCCCTGCCGACGTCCATCACGGTCGGGCCGATGAGATGCTCGCCCAGCGTGAGCGCACTCTCCACAAGGCATGGTCCGAACACCCGGAACGCTTCGAAAGGGGAATGCCCAAGCCCCAGCCTCTCCCACAGGAGGTCTGGATCAATCCACCAGCCGCGGCCTCGAAACCGCAGCCCGTTCACTAATTTATGACCCCGGGTGTCTCAACAGTGTTGACAGGTTCCGCACTGAAGCAGCTGGTGTAGGAGCAGGCTCGATCGATGTATGACGCAATCGTAGTCGGCGTGGGCGGGATGGGGAGCGCGACGGTCTACCACCTCGCCCGGAGCGGCTGCAACGTGCTGGGCCTGGAGCGGTTCGGCATCGCACACGCGTTCGGCTCCTCGCACGGGTCGACCCGGGTCATCCGCCTCGCCTACTCGGAGGGCCCCGAGTACGTCCCGCTTCTCCGCGCCGCCTACTGCTACTGGCGGGAGCTCGAGGAGATCTCCGGGCAATCCATCCTGCAGGTGACAGGCAGCCTCGACATCGGGCCGGAGGAAAGCTGGACCATCGAGGGTTCGAGGCACGCATGCCGGGAGCGCGGACTGGCATTCGAGGACCTCGACGGCGCGGAGATCGACCGCCGCTTCCCCGGCTATCGGCTGCCCGACTCGCTACGGGGCATCTACCAGCCCGACGGCGGTTACCTACGCTCCGAGGTGGCCATTGAAGCTTACGCGGCCGCGGCGCGCGCGCTCGGGGCCGAGATCGTGACCGAAGCACCCGTCCGCGGGTGGGAACGGGGCCCGGCAGGACTGCGGGTGCACACAGCGGCTGCGGAATACGAGACCCGGAAGCTGGTGGTCACGGCTGGCCCGTGGGTAGGCTCCCTCCTGTCCGAACTCCGGCCCGTTTGCCGGCCCCAGCGGCAGGTCATGCTATGGACCGAGCCGTTGCGCGGGGACGTGTTCGAGCCGGGCCGGTTCCCGGTCTTCAACATGGAGACCCCGGCCGGACGCTATTACGGCCTTGCCAACGACCGGGGCGAGGGGTTCAAGATCGGCAAGTACTACCACCTGGGCCAAGAGGTGAGCGACCCGGACCATATGGACCGGGAATGCCGCCCTGAGGACGAGGCCGTCCTGCGCAAGGGGATCGCGACCTATTTCCCCGCAGCGAACGGCGCCACCCGCCGCATGGCTGCGTGCCTGTTCACGAACACGCCGGATCGGGACTTCGTGCTCGACCGCCGTACCGGCGCGGACGACGTGTTCGTCGCGGCTGGCTTCTCCGGGCATGGCTTCAAGTTCGCTAGCATCGTTGGCCGGCTCATGGCCGACTTCTGCCTAGATCGCGAACCGGAGTGGGACATCGGACGCTTTCGCCTAACGCCCGGTCGGTTCTCCTGAGGTGTTCGCGCGTCTTCCCGAGCGCCACGGTGGTGCCCTCACGACCACGATCCTCGACCACCTGCTGCACCACGACCACATCACCCACATCGACGGGCGCACCTCCAGGCTCCGCGAGATCGACGGTCTGCTCAGGCCATCCAACCCCACACCCAACAGGGGAGGTGACATCAATACAGCTCGAAGACCCCAGGTGGGTAAATCTCGGTGTCTCCCACTGTGTAAACTTGGGTGTCTCTTTCCAGATGTAGGAGATCGTCCCGTTCTGCTGTTCTGGAACCATCCAGTCTTGCGGATCTGTTGAGCCCGGATCCTGCGATGGGGGCCATTTGGGGCGGTGTTCTGGGGGGCGAGTGCGGAGTGGATGGAGAAGGGGCGCGGGAGCGGGAGGTATCAAGCTTTGGGGGTCACGGCAGTGCTGCAATGAGGAGACCTGAGGCGAACAGACGCCGAGTATCGGCGCGGCGAGTGGCCGCGGGAGACATGGGGCCCGGGATCGTGGGTGGGACCTGCATGGCGCGCGGCGCGGCCGCCAGACTCAGGCGGGCGCCGGGGGCGGGATGTCGTGGTTCAGTCCTCGCAGGGCCGTGAGGAGGCGGAGGCGGACGGGTTCGTCGCGAAGCAACTGGAGGTAGCTCTTGCGTCCATGGGTGGTCAGCTTCGCGGGAAGCCGGAGCAGCCAGAGGCGGAGTCGCTTCGGCTGCGCCGTCCGCCAGGAGCCCGAGAGGAAGTGTTGGCGCAGCGTATGCAAGGTCTGGTAGCCCACGACGGCGAGGCTCCACAGGAGGGCGTTGCCCCCGAGGTCGTCGACGGCGGTCTTGCCGGCCGAGAGTTGGGCGAGTTCCTCGATCCGCTGCTCGACGACGGCACCGCCGTTGTATCGGCGCCAGGCGGTCAGGGCGTGGATGCCGGGGATGTTGGTCAGCACGTCCGCCTGGTGGCCCACCTCGTAGGTGTCGAGCTCCAGCATTCCCTCCTCGGTCTCGACCGGCTTTCTGGTCTGGATCGTGAGGAGACGCGCATCCCAGAGCGAACCCGTCGCGCTCCACAGCTCCTCGCCCGCAAAGATGGCATCGCCCTTTTTCGAGTAGCGCCACGGGCCCCGGTGGCCGTCTAACCATCTGTGGCGAGGAACCTTAAGCAGGAAAGATACGCCCAGCTCCTCGAGCGCCCGCACTATCTTCTGGCTGAAGAAGCCCTTGTCGAGGCGCACCGTGATGTCGCCGACACCCGCGCTTGTCAGGCGTCCCACGAGTGCCTGCAGCCACTCGGTGGCCCCCTCGGCCGTGTGGGCGTTGCCCGCCCGCCAGCGCACCCCCAGGCAGTCGCCCGTCTCATTGACGAACGCCACGAGCGGGTGGTGGGAGCGACGGCCCCGCTTCTTCGGGTTGTAGCCCAGCTCCGCCCCGGCCTGCTTGTGTCCGTAGCGCACCACGACCGTCGAGTCCAGCGTCAGGGTCAGCTTCTTCGGGACGCCGCGGGCCCGAAGCGCCCAGCGCTGCCGGACCATCCTCCACAGCAGCTCGTCCAGGAGCGGGACCATGCGCTCACTGGCCCGCCGGAGCCATCTGCCGAACGTCGTGGGGTCCGGCACACGGATCCAGCCGAAGATCCGGCGCACACCCCGGCGCTCGAGGAGCGGCAGGTCATCGATCACCCCGCCGCCGTACAGCAGAAGCGCAATCCACACCTCGGTCATCAGGCCCGGCCGATAGGACCCCTTCTCCCTGTTCGCCTGACCGTCGATCCAGCCGGCCAGGCCGAACCGGTCGAACAGCTTTCGAACCAGCACCAGGCCGCCGCCGTCGGTGAGGTTCTGCGCGCTGTGCCGGACGCGTAGCGGCCGTCGCGAGCCCTGCACATGAGGCCGGCTTCCCGTATGATGATGGCGCACCTGGAGGGTGCCCTCCGTATCGAGGCATATATTAGTATAAACCCCTCAAATATAAGGCGTTGGGAAGTGTATATCCACCCCGGCATCGCAGGATCCGGGTTAACATGGCCTCGCCGGCCAAACACTCCGCGGTGCCTGTCGCCATCGACCTATCTGACGGTTAGCCATATAGTTTTCCATATGGCTAACTATCATGCGAGCCTCAATACGGTTTTTCACGCGCTCTCCGATCCCACGCGACGGGCGGTGATTCAGCAATTGGTGAGTGCTCCGGCGAGCGTGAAGGAGCTGGCTGAGCCATTCAATATGGCGTTGCCGTCCTTCATGAAGCATCTAGACGTGCTCGAAGATTGTGGCCTGATCACATCGAGCAAGACGGGACGGGTGCGTACGTGTCGTCTCAGATCGGCGCAATTGGCTGCTGCCGAGGATTGGCTCGGTGAGCAGCGGCGCTTGTAGGAAAACCGCACAGACCGGTTAGCGGAATACGTTGAAAACAAGCTGACGACGGAGGGCTCATGAACAAGACCGATAGTGGCCTCACTGTTTCCCACGTGATCAAAGCGTCGCGTTCGGCCATTCGGAGAGCGTGGAAAGACCCCAAGCATTTCGTGGAATGGTGGGCGCCTGTCCCCGTGGTTACGATCTCCAACAAGCATGAGTTTTAGGCGGGCGGCGGTTTCGATACGACTATGACGCTTGAAGACGGCACGGTCATGGAAGGCGGGGAGGGTTGCTTCCTCAAAGTTGTCGAGAACGAACGCGTCGTGTTCACCGACGTGCTGCAAGGCGGCTGGCGGCCGAACGAGGAGGCGTTTTTCTCGGCCATCATCACCCTTGAGGAACATCCCGAAGGGACGCTCTACATGGCGACTGCGCTGCACAAAGATGACGAAAACCGCGAAAAACACGCGGATATGGGATTCATGGATGGTTGGTGTACGGCCATCGAACAACTTGGAAGACTGGCCGAGGAGCTAGCCTGAACGCCGCCCCATGGATGCATCTCCGCAGGAAGTCGCAATGACTGTGAGTGACTGGGTTCGCCATGGTCACCGCCGGCAGTCCATCGCTTTCACGGCGGGCGTCGTCGTCAACGTCGTCGCCATCTTCGGCATGGGAGGAAGCAAAGAACTGGCCTTCTGGGTCTGCGTGTTGGCGCTGTTCCCGCTCTTTCTGCTTTTGCACTCTGGTCTGTGGTTGTTCGCGCTTCCTTACGTCGCCAAGCCGCGCAGCGCTAGAAGCTCAGACGAAGAGACGTGAAGGCGATGGCTAAGAACCCTAAGGTCGACCAATCATTCAGCAACTCCCAGCGTTGGTGGCAAGAGGCGGATAAGGTGAGAGAGGTCCTTCTGGAATGCGGCCTGACCGAAGAGTTGAAGTGGGGAAAGACCTGCTACGCTTATGACGGCAAGAACATCTGCATCATCCAGAGAATGAAAGATTTCCTCGCGCTCTTGTTCTTTAAAGGCACACTGCTGAAAAACCTGGACGACGTTCTCGTAAGGCAGAGGCCCAATTCGCGTGCCGGATACAGGATGCGCTTCACCAGCGTTCAGGACGTCGTGAGGATGGCAGAGAGTATCAAGTCCTACGTCCGTGAAGCGATCGAAGTCCAAAAAAGCAGGCCTGAAGGTGGAGAAGGATACGGACTTATAGTACACCGAAGAGCTCATCGACAAGTTTGACGAAGATCCCGATTTCAATGCTGCATTTGACAAATCACTGCCCGGACAGCAACGCGGTTATTTCTTGCATTTTTCCGATGCTAAACAATCGAAGACGCGGGCCGCACGCATTGAGAAATACAGGCATAAAATCCTCGATGGGAAAGAATTCCATGACCCGTAGGCTGGACCCGTCCTTGCGTTGCGCCGACCGCGCGAGCCGCGTAGCCCGTCTCCTCGCACCATTGAGATATCGTGAATGCCACTTCTCTGTTCCCCAACGGCAGGTCTTGCCACGGACCGAGCCGTTGCGCGGGGATGTGTTCGAACCGGGCCGGTTCCCGGTCTTCAACATGGAGTCCCCGGGCGGACGCTACTGCGGCCTTGCCAGCGACCGCGGCGAGGGGTTCACGATCGGCAAGTACTACCACCTGGGCCAGCAGGTGAGCGACCCGAACCACATGGACCCCGGCTGCTTGCCAATCTACTGTCCAGAGACGTCGGGTAGGCAAAAGGGCCGACGATGGTCGTGCCAATCCGCGCCCCTGCAGCCGCTCTCGTGTTGGCACTGTGACTTCAGGACAGTCCACCCGGAACCATCGTGCTATCGGTATCCGAGCTGGACGAGTGGAACGCAGCGCTCGGGACGTGCGTCGATTCAGATGGCTCGGCACAGGAGATGCTAGGCAGGGGAGAAGTCCGGTCACAGGGCGGACTTGGACCTCTATACATGGAGATGGTGGGGCAGCAAATGGTTGTCCCACGGCTACCGTATCGGAAGGCTCTGTTTAGCCCGGATCCTGCGTGCGCCGTGGAAAGGCGCACCTTCCTTGCGGGTGCGAACCCCGCCCGGCAACTGTCGCTCCAGCCGGTAGCAGCCAGAGCGGTTTATGGAGGTGACGACATGGACTGAAGCTCTCTGGGAAAGGGCCTCGCCCGATACGCGACTTCCTAAACGCGCACGAAGGTGGAAACGCCGGACAGGGACAAGGGAGGAGCTAAATCGGCAGGAGGCTTAGCGACCATGCGGGCCGAAACACGAGTGAACGCTGAGCAGGCCCCGAAACGGGTGTTGCGGAAGCCGACCCTCCGCAGGTAAGGGGAAGGCCGCCGACTGGCCGGGAAGAGAGCGACACGAGCACTGGCCGGTTTCCGCCGGGGTATTGGCGTCGGCACGCATGGAAGATGGAAGGTGTGGCAACACGGGAAGCCATGTCGGTGCCGTGCGCGCGGCAACCGGGACCCCGCGAGGGGCAGGCTGGGCCGGCATGGTGGCGGATGGGCCCGTATTACTGAGGACGCGGGGTAATGCCCGTCGAGGGAAGGGGCCCTGAGTTGGGAGCGGTGCGGAAAGGAGGCAGGGACTTGACCACTGACGGGAGTCTAAGAGGGTCGGCAGGAAGTGTTCGGAAACTCCAGAACGTGCTAAACGCGAAAGCGAAGGAAGAACCTGACAGGCGTTTTCACGCCCTCGTCGACAAGGTATGGAGGCAGGATTTCCTCCTGGAGGCGTGGGTAATGGTCCGGCGCAACGGCGGAGCGGCAGGAGTGGATGGTGTGACGGTCGCGGATGTCGAGGCGTACGGAGTGGAGCGTTGGGTAGGGGAACTGTCGCGGGACCTGAGGGATGGCGCCTACGAGCCGAGTCCGGTGCGCCAGGTGCTCATCCCGAAGAAACAGCCGGGGAAGTTCCGTCCCCTGGGCATACCGTGCCTGAGGGATCGGGTTGCGCAGACGTCGGCGATGCTGGTGCTGGGGCCGATATTCGAGGCGGACCTGCAGCCGGAGCAGTATGCGTACCGGCCGGGACGAAGCGCGAAGGACGCGGTGCAGCGGATCCACAGGTTGCTGCACCAGGGACGCAACGAAGTGGTCGATGCGGACCTCTCCAACTACTTCGGTGAGATACCGCATGGCGAGTTGATGAAGAGCATAGCGCGGCGCGTGAGCGACGGGCGGATGCTTGGACTCATCAAGGCGTGGCTGGAAATGCCGGTGATAGAGGAGGACGGCAAGGGCGGCACTCGCCGCACGAACCGGGCGCGGAAGGAGAGAAAGGGGACTCCGCAAGGGGCTCCGATCTCACCGCTGCTGAGCAGCATCTACATGCGGCGGTTCATCCTTGGCTGGAAGGTGCTGGGCTATGCCCGGTGCTTCGGTGCGGAGATCGTGAATTATGCCGACGACTTCTGTGTGCTCGGGAAGGCCAAGGCGGCGGAGATGCTGGCGGCGGTCAACCGGCTCATGGACAGGCTGAAGCTACCGGTCAACGCACAGAAGACCCGATGCCTCCGGTGTCCCGAGGAGCCGCTTGAGTTCCTTGGGTACCGCATCGGCTGGAACTATCGTCTCACGGACGGGAACCGGTACATCGGCACACGACCGAGCAAGGCGAGCGTTCAGAGCATCTGCCGCCGGATCAGCGAGCAGACGGACCGCAGACGCGGATGGCTGGAAGCCGAGGAAGTGACAGGGCGCCTGAACCGGATGATCTCGGGGTGGGCAAACTACTTCGATCTCGGGCAGGTCGATTCGGCCTACAAAGCTGTGGACCAGCAGGCAACCCGGCGGCTACGACAGTGGTTCTGGCGGAAGCACAAGGTGCGGGTGGGGAGATACGTGCGCCTCTCCAACAAGTGGCTGTGGGAGCAATGCGGCCTCACGCGCCTCGCGACGAGGACCAGATACCTTCCGAGGGCGAAGGCGTGATCCCAACTGAGAGCCCGGTGCGGGAAAGCCGCACGCCGGGTTCGACGAGCGGGGGGTGGAAACGGACCTATGGGAGCCGGAATTGACGCCGACGCGAAAGCGCGCGGACCAGTGCACCGGACCCTAAGGGCACCGCGCCACCTCCCGACTCTACGATGGGGGCCATTTGGGGCGGTGTTCTGGGGGGCGAGTGCGGAGTGGATGGAGAAGGGGCGCGGGAGCGGGAGGTATCAAGCTTTGGGGGTCACGGCAGTGCTGCAATGAGGAGACCTGAGGCGAACAGACGCCGAGTATCGGCGCGACGAGTGGCCGCGGGAGACATGGGCCCCGGGATCGTGGGTGGGACCTGCATGGCGCGCGTCGCGGCCGCCAGACTCAGGCGGGCGCCGGGGGCGGGATGTCGTGGTTCAGTCCCCGCAGGGCCGTGAGGAGGCGGAGGCGGACGGGTTCGTCGCGAAGCAACTGGAGGTAGCTCTTGCGTCCATGGGTGGTCAGCTTCGCGGGAAGCCGGAGCAGCCAGAGGCGGAGCCGCTTCGGCTGCGCCGTCCGCCAGGAGCCCGAGAGGAAGTGTTGGCGCAGCGTATGCAAGGTCTGGTAGCCCACGACGGCGAGGCTCCACAGGAGGGCGTTGCCCCCGAGGTCGTCGACGGCGGTCTTGCCGGCCGAGAGTTGGGCGAGTTCCTCGATCCGCTGCTCGACGACGGCACCGCCGTTGTATCGGCGCCAGGCGGTCAGGGCGTGGATGCCGGGGATGTTGGTCAGCACGTCCGCCTGGTGGCCCACCTCGTAGGTGTCGAGCTCCAGCATTCCCTCCTCGGTCTCGACCGGCTTTCTGGTCTGGATCGTGAGGAGACGCGCATCCCAGAGCGAACCCGTCGCGCTCCACAGCTTCTCGCCCGCAAAGATGGCATCGCCCTTTTTCGAGTAGCGCCACGGGCCCCGGTGGCCGTCTAACCATCTGTGGCGAGGAACCTTAAGCAGGAAAGATACGCCCAGCTCCTCGAGCGCCCGCACGATCTTATGGCTGAAGAAGCCCTTGTCGAGGCGCACCGTGATGTCGCCGACACCCGCGCTTGTCAGGCGTCCCACGAGTGCCTGCAGCCACTCGGTGGCCCCCTCGGCCGTGTGGGCGTTGCCCGCCCGCCAGCGCACCCCCAGGCAGTCGCCCGTCTCATTGACGAACGCCACGAGCGGGTGGTGGGAGCGACGGCCCCGCTTCTTCGGGTTGTAGCCCAGCTCCGCCCCGGCCTGCTTGTGTCCGTAGCGCACCACGACCGTCGAGTCCAGCGTCAGGGTCAGCTTCTTCGGGACGCCGCGGGCCCGAAGCGCCCAGCGCTGCCGGACCATCCTCCACAGCAGCTCGTCCAGGAGCGGGACCATGTGCTCACTGGCCCGCCGGAGCCATCTGCCGAACGTCGTGGGGTCCGGCACACGGATCCAGCCGAAGATCCGGCGCACACCCCGGCGCTCGAGGAGCGGCAGGTCATCGATCACCCCGCCGCCGTAGAGCAGAAGCGCAATCCACACCTCCGTCATCAGGCCCGGCCGGTAGGACCCCTTCTCCCTGTTCGCCTGACCGTCGATCCAGCCGGCCAGGCCGAACCGGTCGAACAGCTTTCGAACCAGCACCAGGCCGCCGCCGTCGGTGAGGTTCTGCGCGCTGTGCCGGACGCGTAGCGGCCGTCGCGAGCCCTGCACATGAGGCCGGCTTCCCGTATGATGATGGCGCACCTGGAGGGTGCCCTCCGTATCGAGGCATATATTAGTATAAACCCCTCAAATATAAGGCGTTAAGAAGTGTATATCCACCCCGGCATCGCAGGATCCGGGTTTAGTACAATGGCCAGCGGACCCGTGCCCGTCGGCCCTCAGATCAGAACTCCGCTCTCACCGGCTGGCCGACCATTTTCGCCGGGTCAGCGCCACTCTTCGGGCTCATCTTCTGGGCCCGTCCATTGTAGATTTCGGCGAGATAGAGATTGCCATCCTGATCCACGCTGATCTGGTGCACGCCATCGAGTGCCCCGGGATAGCTGCCAGCTGTGCCCCAGCCATACAGAAACCTACCGTTCAGATCGTATTTGAGGATCTTATTGGTCTCGCCGTCGGCAACCCAAAGGTGCTGGTCCGCACTCACGAGTAGAGCGTCGGGCGAGCGGATGTTCGGCCACTCGTCCAGGTACTCGCCGTTCTCATCGAAGACCTGGATCCGCGAGTTCGACCGGTCGGCCACGTAGACCCGGTGCTGATCGTCAGTGGCGATCCCGTGAAGTATCCTGAATTGCCCGGGACCGGAGCCCGGCGTGCCCCACTCCATCAGGTAATTCCCTTCTGCATCGAACTTCACGACCCGGCTGTTGATGTACCCGTCAGCGACGAAGACCGTGCCGTCAGGCAGCCATGAGAGGTCACTCGGGCGACCGAAGTGCGTCTCGTCGTCTCCCTCCACGCCGGCCTCGCCCAGCGTTAGCACCAGCTCCCCGTCGTACGTGAACTTGAAGATTTGGTGCAGGTTATCATCGACCACCCAGACGTGCTTCTCAGGATCGTACGGGCTCATCTTGATCTGGTGCGGTCCCCGCCCACCCTCCTGCGCGAAGACCTGGTCGACGTGAGGCCAGGTCTGGATCAGGATTCCGTTGCCGTCCACCACGATGATGCTGTGTTCCCATCGCGGCGTCCCGGTCGCTGCCACTCGCGGGGGGTCTAGCATACCGTACGGTGTGAAGGGCGCTGCGTCGGGAGGCAGTGGCAGCTCGCCACGCTGTGCGATCCAGATTCTGTCCGGGGTCTCGGCATACACTCCCGCCGTCGACCCCCAAGTCCAGCCGTCGTGGTTCACGAGCGGCTTTGGCCAGTTCTCCACCGGTTCGTAGGGACCGAACTCCTCCTCCCCCCCTTTCTCCTGGGCTATAGTAGCTTCTGCAAAGAGGTTGTCCTCGGAGCCGCCGCTCGTCTGCGACGTACAACTCAAGAGGGCTGCAGGCGCGAGCAAGGCCGTCAGCATGAGACCCGTTGGTGGTCGTGCACACATGTTGCCGCTCTCCTTATTGGTACCTTCCGCCTCGCCGCCCTGGAGGCCGGATCTCCTGGTGGCTGCTTCAGGCAGCCGTCAAGAGCGGTTGAAACCCCGTCTTGCCGGCGCTGCGACTCCGCCGCCGCCGCCGTTCACTCTCACCGGCCGACCGACCAGCTTCACGGAGTCTACGCCGGAAGTTTGAGTAGCCTGGCCGCGTTGCCGCCGAGCATGGCTGCTCGGTCGGCATCACTCAGACCCGGCGTCCCGAGGATGTGATCCACCGGGAAAAAGCGGGGCAACCTCTTATCACTCCCGGATGGGTTAGGGTTTCGAAAGGAGTCCCCGAAGGGGGCAAACGTCCAGGAAAACGGGTAGTCCGTCCCAATCACTATCTGGCTCGAACCCGACACGGCGACGAGGTGCCGCAACGCCTCGCTCGTGAAGACGCAAGAGTCGAAGAAGAGTTCCCTCTTAAAGTACTCCGAGGGCAGCTTTTCGGTCGTCCCGGTGCACGCCTGGGGACGGGTGCCACACCCGTAGTCCGTCCGGGGAGCATAAGCCGGAAGATAGCCTCCGCCATGGGCCGTAACGATCTTGAGCCCCGGGAACCGATCCAAGGTTCCCTCAAAGATTAGGTGCCCGAGCGCGATGGCTGTCGCCACCTCGTTTCTGATCGTGTTGCCCAACATTCCGTTCCCTTCTAGTCGGCCCTCCAGTTCCGGAATGCGCACCGGATGGAGCCAGATAGGCACGTCCAACTCCTCGGCCTTGGCCCAAAACGGGTCGAACCTTGGGGAGGCCAGCTGCTCGCTCCCGACGCTCGAACCGACAGAGCCGCCACGGAGCCCCAGTTCGTTGACGCCTTCCTCTAACTGCTCCACCGCAAGCTCCGGGTGTTGCAGCGCCACGGTGGCAAGGCCCACAAATCGACCGTCGTAGCCCGCGCGGATCTCGGCAATCCCCTCGTTCTGAGCCCTGATCAACCGTTCAGCCAAGCCCTCGTCGAGCTCGTACCAGAACGGATTTATGCTGAGAACCTCGATATCGATTCGCATGTCATCCATGGCTCGCAGACGGTCTGGACCGATGATGGTCGGACTATCGAACTGCGTCCTTCCCCCCATCATCTCGCTGATACCTGGGATCTGGCAGTGCGCATGAAAGTCGATCGTCGGACCATCCTGCATCGGGGCGGCGGACGCATTTCGTGTACCGGCGTCCGCGACCAGCATTCCTGCCGCGGCGCCCGCCGCTCCTCTAGCCCTAACTTCGCTGCGCGATGTCGGGCCAAGCTGTTGTAGCGTTGCGACATAGCCGTGATTCGGGGGTGTACGCTACTGAGTACGGGTCATGGGCGGACTTCGAGGAGACGGAAGGCTTCGGCCTGGAGCGGGGTGGGGCTGGCGAGCACATCGGCGGCCATGGCCCCCTTGGCGGCAGGCTGAACGCGGTTGCGGGTCAGGGTGGCGAGGTCGGCCATGAGCGTCTGGAAGCTGTGGACGGCAAGACCCTCCGGGGTGCGTTTGCTCCCGGCCTTGGCGCGTGCGGCGGGAGAGGTGCGGGCGGGTGCGACGGGTGAGGATCGCGTGGCCGCGGCGGGATCGTCGTCGTCGAACAGAAGCGGTGCCAGCGCACGGCGCATGTGCCACTCGACGTAGTAGGCGAGCATGCAGAGGAAGACGTGAGCCCGGACCCGGCCTTCGAGGCGGTGGTGGACCGGACGCACCTTGAGATCCACGGTCTTGTAGCTGCGAAACGCCCGTTCGATGCGGCTCAGCCCCTTGTAGGACCGGACCGCCTCTTGGGCCGCAAGTTCCTCGGCCGGCACGCTGGTGCGGATGATGTAGATGCCGTCGAGGGCGGCCTCTTCGGCGATGCACCCGTCGTTGCGCGTGTAGGAGAAGCCGTCGTCGCTACTCTCGGTGTCGAAGTGCTTGCCGACCCTGTAGCGGCGAAGTGCCCGGTCGGCGCGCACGGCGATCCTGTCGTTGCCCTGCAGGGGCTTGTTCTCGCGCCGGGTGGCCGCCACGACCTTGTCGAGCTCGCCTTCGGTGGCGGCGAGCAGCTCCAGGCGCTTGCGTGCCCGCTCGGCCGCCAGCAGCGGATTGCGGCACACCACCAGGCGCTCCCCGGGATACAGCTCGGGCGCGGTGATCTCGGCCAGATCCCGTTCGTCGAAGAGCAAGAGCTGCAGGTCGCCCTCGCTGGCCAGCTTGCGGATCGCCGGAGCGCGCAGCGCCGTGATCCACCCCAGCCCCGCGGGCTCGACCTCTTCGCGGATGCGGGCATCGGTGAGCAGCCCCCGGTCGCCGACCAGCACGATGCGCGACAGGCAGAAGCGCTTGCGCAGTGTATCGAGCTGGGCACCCAGCGTGCCGGGATCGGCGGTGTTGCCCTCGAAGACCTCCACGGCGACCGGGCAGCCCTCGCGGTTGCACAGGAGGGCGAAGACGATCTGGAGCGTGCCGCGCTTGCCGTCGCGGGAGTAGCCGCGCCGGGTCAGCGGGCACTTCGAGCCCTCGAAGTAGACCGAGGTGATGTCGCAGAGCACCAGGGCGCCGTCTTCGAGGTGCCGGGCCGCCAGATGGCGCTCGATGCGGTCCTGGCGACGCAGGAGCCAGTCCATGGCCCGGTAAAGCTCGTTGTCGCCGGCGTCCTCGATGCCGAGTTCCTCGCCCAGCGTATGGGTCAGGGTCTCGCTGCGCAGGGAGCGGGCGGTGGCCAGCTTGGAGCGGGGATCCAGGATGCGGGCCAGGATGATCGCGGCGGCGAGGGCCCGCTCGCGGGAGGGGCGGCGGTCGAGGAGCCTCTCGAGGCCCAGGCGTCGGGCGGTTCCGAGGGCGGCGGCGACATGGCCGTGGGGCCGGGAGCGCAGGATGGTGAAGGCGTCGCCCATGGAGGAGAGCGCAACGCCGCCTTTCAGAAGGATGCGCAGTCCCTCGACGATGTCCTCGGGCCACGTGGACAGGTTGGCGAGGGTGCGCTTTTTGACTTTGCCGTCTTCGCGGAAGGACTCGCGCAGCAGGACGGCGGGCGGGGAGTTGCGGTTGGGTACCCGTTCGATGTACATGGGTATGATAGTAACTAGCGTATGTTTTCATATCAAGGTCATAAGCAACCTATTACATGGGTACACAAGACGGCGCAGAAATCCCGCCAACTATCATACTGCCAATGAGTTGCCGCGTCAGAAAGCCCAGATTCCGGTCGAAGTTCGGTCTAAAGAATTGTCTGCGATTCATGGTCTGCTTCTTCCGTTGGCCGATCTGTTCCGTCCACCTACCACACTCGCCCAGCACGACAGGTGGTCTGCGGCGATGCCGGTTCGATCAACCGGCGGTGGTCGAATAGCCCGGGATCGTTACAAGGGGCGATAATACGAGGGAGGGGCCCTTTTTCACAATTGCCGTCTGTTGGCGCCGACACGCGCGCGGACGGCACGAATCGGCAGCCCGAGAGTCAAGTCGGAAGGGAGGACCCCGCCGTCCCCCCAAGAGTGTCGAAGGGCACGAAGCGATCGAGACTGGAGCCGGTGCTGAGGCTTCGTCGTCCGACGGGTCCACGAGATGGGATTGTCCTCATCGGACTCCACCGGCACCGCGAGTGAGGCTTCAGCATTTTTGTGTGGCCGCTAGCAGCGGAACTGGCCGAAATGCCACATACAATAATAGTGCCACCGCCCCCGTTGACCCGGGTCAAGTCCAAACCGCGAGGGCAGGTCAAGGAACTTCGGTTCGGGCCCCTCACGACCCCCTACCGGTCCCTCTGCTCCGCGGGCCTGGCCCTGACATTGATGAACTTCTGAACCTGCTGTGAGCGTCGGACGTCCATCGACGGCCGGGGCTCCGCCGCGTAAACGTTGCCGTGAACGTCGGCCGTGACGCCCTCCCATCCACCGGGGCCCTCGGCGGGTGACGGGCTCAGGATGAATGCCTCCACCCAACCCGTTCTTGCGTCTCCGATACGGATGCCCTGTTCCCAGCCCGTATTGGCCCCGGCTCGCGAGTTCGCGTCCGTAACATAGAGGACATCATTTGCGTCGATAAAGAGCCCGTCAGGCTTACCGAACTGTGTCCACACGTCAAGAAGATTTCCCCCTTGATCGAAGATCTGGATTCGATAATTGCCACGGTCCGCGACGAACAGCCGTCCCTGGGAATCCATCGCCAGGTCGTGTGGGTCCCGGAACTGCCCACGCGCCGTTCCGGTTTCCCCCCATTCCCCGATGTAGCTGCCGTCCCCCGAGAACCTGACGATGCGGTTGTTCCCACCATCACCGTGACCATCCACGACCAAGATCTCTCCGGTGGGCGTAACCAGGACGTTACTCGGCTGCCGGAAGTGATTTGGACCATCCCCGGGGACTCCCCCGGTACCGAGGCTCATCAGGAGCTCTCCGTCTGGACTGAATTTGTGTACCTGGTGCCCGATCCCCCTTCTTGTCATTTCGGCCAGCACTTCATCCTCTGTGTGTGCGTAAGCCTGGCTCGGGGAGTAATCAGTCACCCACACGTTTCCTTCTCGATCCACGTAGATGCCGTGTGGCCGGACGAACAACCCCTCGCCAAAGCTCTGCACCAAGTTGCCTTCCAGATCGAGCTTCAGAATCGGCGGGACGTCGGGCTTGAAGAGACAGCTCTCTTGCGTGCTGAACGGCAGAGGGGTGCGACCGCACCTGTCTGCGAACCAGATGTGCCGACCATCGGGATCGGCAAAGATCCCATTCAGGGGTCCCCACTCCCTCCCGTCCGGAAGGTCTCCCCACTGCACGGGGCGATAGGGATTCAGTCCAGACTGGGCATGTAGCAGCGGGGCGAAAGTGGCGATGCTCGCGATGACGGCCACCGTTGCCGTGAATCGTGACCGACTAGCGTTCGACATGTAATTCCTCCGGTCAGCATGAACAGCGGGAATCACTCTCCAAGGCTAAGCTGGCGGGGTCGTGGACGCACGAGACATGGGCTTTCAGAACTCTCTCGAGGAGCTGAGGCAGGTGGCACAAGGTTCTTTCCCCAGATCTCAGAACACGGCAATCGGGTTCAACGGCGAACCAGTGCCTCCTCGGATGGGCAGCGGTGCGACCATCAGAAGGAACTCCCACCGGTCTCTCTCGGCCGCCGCCTCGGCGAGCGTCTCGAGGTCGCAGTTGTCGTGTACCCCTAGATAGAGCAGCGCGAAGTCGTGCGCAGCTCCAGGCAGGTTGGATGGCGCGACATACGATCGGTCGGTTCCCAACAACGCAACATCGCGCTCTCGCAACCACGGAATCACGGACGGATGGAGGCCGGGCGACTGACCGCGTCGGCCGCGAAGCCATGGTCCCTCGGCCTCACGTCGAGCCCAGACACCTGTACGGATGAACAGAGCGTCACCAGCGGCTACTCGCACTCCGGTTCGCTCCTCCCAGGCCTCCAGATCTTCAACGTAGACCGGACTGCTCGGCCCCAGATACGGTACACCTCTGAGCCTTGGGATGTCGATCAAGACGCCACGGGTGAGGACCCCGTCTTTGAGGTTGTGGATCGAGTTCTTCTCGTGGCCACTCTCGAGAACGGCGTCGGGATCCGGCGTGTACCCGTTGTAGAAGGTTCCCTCTTCCTCCCAATGAGCCATGGCGTCCACGTGTGTATGGGCCATGCCGTGGTAACTGACGCTAATCCGGTCCGCGCCGATACCGAGCATCTCGTGCTCGTACGGGTCGGGATTGTCGATGGCGCGGACGGTATTCGCGTCCACGGCAAGCGACAGCGAAACCCCCTCCTGAACCAGAGCCACCGCCTCCAGGCGCTTCTCCGGCGTAATCAGGTTCAAGGCCCCGATCTCGTCGTCTTCCCCCCAACGTCCCCAGTTGGACAGTTCCAGCTTCCACTGCTCGTACTGGGCGGGGCTAACATCCCCATCGTAACCGCCGTCCGCCAGCTGGCCGGAGGCTGGTAGGGCCACGGCGCTGACCGAAATGAGGGATGCCAGCAAGGATCCGACGAGCAGCCTGTTCATTAGTCCTCCGCTTGTAGCGGGCTTTGGCAAGAGACTAACATCAGGTCCTGGAGCGATAAAGTAGAGGTGCGACGGCGATGGCCGCTGTTGTCAATGAACATACCTCGGGCCACGATTCCGTTCGGCACGATTCACGACTGCCGTCGAACGACTCCTCCCCCAAGCATCGCGTCACGCCGCAGTCAGGGGGAGCGGGAACGACCGCGGCCCTCCGAAGAGGCTGACCGCACGTCGCGGCGGAACCGCGACCTCGCCGCTCGCTGTCGACCCGAAGGTCTGGTTGTGTTCCGAAAATGCATATCGAACTAGAATGGCGACCTTACAAATTACAGTAAGGCAGAAACTTAGATAGTTCTTGCGTATATTCGGCCAGCACCGGTACTCGTAACCGTTCGGCCAAGCCGTGGAATCGACCACATGCGCTGGCCTTGCGGCGTGCGTGCACAATGGTGGCCGACCTGCTAGACGACTTGTCGCCCTGGCATCTCCATAGTCGATGGGCGAGAACCGGGGACGCGACCCACGGCGTTGGGATCACCGGTCGGATCGAGTCCCTAATCTGACTTCACGGCTCCGGGAATCGCGCTGCAAAGCGCACTGATCGCCGACCCGGCGGCGATCAACCGCCAAGACCTGTCCGGGGAGCTCTGCCGACGCATCGGCTGGCTCAAGCCCGACAGCGGCTAGAACGACATTGTTGGCGGCGCTGACGATGCTGACCAACATCACCGCCACGGCTTGGCCGAACAGTTACCGGTACTCTTGGTCCGTGCGAAGAGCGGGCTCACCTCGGGGAAAGCACGCCACTCCATCCCCGATCGCCGCGCCCGGCTACCGGCGGAGCCTCTAGATCCCGCCCGCGTCGAGGAAGGCCGAGACTTCGTAGGCCGAGACGCGAAAATCCCCGAGCTCACCGTGCTGGGGTCCGTGCCAGTCCGAACCTCCCGAGACGAGGAGTCCCCACTCCCGTGCGATCCGCTCTATCTCGGCGACCCGCCATGCGGGCGTACGGGGACGGTAGACTTCGAGGCCGCGGAGCCCGCACTCGACGAGCTCGGGGAGGAGCTCCCGGAGGAGCCGGAATGGGGGGTGGGCCCAGACCGCGATACCTCCGGCCCCATCGATGAGACCCACGGCCTCGAGGGGCGTGAGGAGGCGGAGCGGGACGTATGCGTCGCGCTCGTTGCCGATATACCGATCGAAGGCCTCGGCGAAGTGCGTCACGTACCCAGCCCGCACCATCGCCTGCGCGAGGTGCGCCCGCCCGATCGTCCCAACTCCGGGCGCCGCGGACCTGACGGCCTGGACCTCCTCGAACGAGAGCTCTACGCCCTCCCCTGCGAGCCGCTCGAGCATGAGGCGCAGGCGGATCTCCCGCTGGAGCGCCGCCTCCCTGGAGTGGGAGAGCAGCGCCTCGCTCGAGGGATTGACAAAGTAGCCGAGGATATGGATATCGGCCCGCTCGGAGTTCACACTGACCTCGACCGCCGGGATGACGTGGACCTGGTGGGCCCGGCCAGCGTTCACTGCCTCCCCGACCCCGAGCACCGTGTCGTGGTCGGCAAGGGCGATCACGTCCAGATTCGCCCGAGCGGCGAGGGCGACGACGGCAGCCGGGTCGAGGGCGCCGTCGGAGACGTTCGAATGGATGTGTAGATCGAGCTCCATTGAACGCCTCGGCTCGGGGGATAGCCTCTACCCGTCCGCCCCGGTGCCTCCCTACGCCTCGGAGATCTCGTCGGGGAAGAGCACGGCCTCGCCCGGAGAGTAGTCGTCCGGCACGTCGGCGGCCACGAACTCGGAGAGGACCGTGACCCGGTTCCGGTCGACCTTGACGACCCCCCTTCGCACGAAGAGGCTCTCGGGCTCCTCTCCGTCGACCCGGTATTCGAGGGTCCCCGCGCCGAGGAGGGTAATCAGCGGGGCGTGCCCGGGGAGAATCCCGACCTTCCCGTCCCAGGCGGGGAGGACCACCGTCGAGACCCGGCCTTCGAAGACGGTGGCGGAGGACGACACGACGCAGAGTTTGACCCGATGCGCCCCGGCAGCTCGGTCAGCCATCCTTATCCTGTCCTCCCGGCCTCGGCAATCACGCCCTCGATCCCGCCCTGCATGTAGAAGGCCGGCTCGGGCAGATCATCGAACTCCCCGGCCGCGACCCGGGCGAAGGATTCGACGGTGTCATCGAGCCGCACGTACACCCCCGGGCGACCCGTGAACTGCTCCGCGACGAAGAAGGGCTGGGAGAGGAAACGCTGGATCCGCCGGGCCCGGTTCACGAGGATCTTGTCCTCCTCGCTCAACTCGTCCATCCCGAGGATCGCGATGATATCCTGAAGATCCCGATAGCGCTGGAGGATCCGCTGCACGTCTCGGGCGACCTCGTAGTGCCGCTGGCCGATGAACTGGGGATCCAGGATCCGGGAGGAGGAGTCGAGCGGATCGACCGCCGGGTAGATCCCGAGCTCGGCGATCCCCCTCGACAGGACGGTCTGCGCGTCCAGATGCGCGAACGCGGCGGCCGGCGCCGGGTCCGTGAGGTCGTCGGCCGGAACGTAGATCGCCTGGACGGAGGTGATCGAGCCCGCCCGCGTCGAGGTGATACGCTCCTGGAGCTCCCCCATCTCGGTCCCGAGCGTCGGCTGGTAGCCGACTGCCGAGGGCATGCGTCCGAGGAGGGCGGAGACCTCCGAGCCCGCCTGAGTGAAGCGGAAGATGTTGTCGATGAAGAGGAGAACATCCTGCTGCTGCACGTCGCGGAAGTACTCGGCGATCGTGAGGCCGGAGAGCCCCACCCGCATCCTCGCGCCCGGCGGCTCATTCATCTGCCCGTAGACGAGCGAGGTCGCCGGGAGGACGCCCGCTTCCTTCATTTCGAGCCAGAGGTCGTTTCCTTCCCGTGTGCGCTCCCCCACCCCGCAGAAGACCGAGCGCCCGCCGTGCTCCGTGGCGATATTGTTGATGAGCTCTTGGATGATGACGGTCTTTCCGACACCCGCGCCGCCGAAGAGTCCCGTCTTCCCGCCCTTGACGTAGGGGGCGAGGAGGTCGATGACCTTGATCCCCGTCTCGAAGATCTCGGTCTTCGGCTCCAGATTCTCGAACCGGGGGGCCGCCCGGTGGATCGGCCACTGCTCGATCTCGGCGTCTCCCTCCGCCGTGACCGGGCCCAGGGCATCGACCGGCTCCCCCAGAACGTTCAGAATCCGCCCGAGCGCCGGCTCGCCCACGGGGACGGTGATCGCTCGTCCCGTGTCGCGGGCGGGCATCCCCCGAACGAGGCCGTCGGTCGCGGACATGGCCACGGCGCGCACCTGCCCCCGGCCGATGTGCTGCTGGACCTCGGCCACGAGACGCACCTTGCCCCCGGCCGCAGTGGTCCCCTCGATCAGAAGCGCGTTGTAGATCTCGGGCAGCGCCTCGGGATCGAACTCCACGTCCAATACGGGACCGATCACCTGCACGATACTCCCGACGTTCTGCTCAGCCATGACGATTCTCTTTCACGGATCAGTCGAAGGCGGCGGCGCCCCCGACGATCTCAGCGATCTCCTGGGTAATCTGACCCTGGCGGGCCCGGTTGTAAGTTCTCTCCAGCGTCTCGAGCATCTCCGACGCGCTGTCGGTCGCATTCTTCATCGCGGTTCGTCTCGCCCCCTGCTCAGCCGCCTGGTTCTCGACGAGCGCCCGGTAGACGACGTTTCGCACATAGAGGGGGAGGAGGCGGTTCAGGATGGCGTCCCCCGACGGAGAGAGGATGAAGGCGTCTCCCGTGCTCTCCCCGTCCCCTGCGCGAATCGGGAGGAGCTCCTTCGCGACGGGCGGGGTGGAGAGCGCCGACCGGTACTCCGAGGCGACGACCCAGATCTCGTCCAGCGCCCCCTCTTCGAAGCGGCCCCGAAGGCCTTCGACGAGTCGCTCGGCGTCCTCGGTCGTCGGATGGTCCCCGATATCCGTCCAGCTGTTCGACATGACCTCGCCCTTGAAGCGGAAGAAGGCGATCCCCTTCTTGCCCGCAACGTGGAGCTCGGTCCGTATCCCGCGGGCTCGGAAGTCGGAGAGGAGCTCCCGCGCCCGGCGGATGAGATTCACGTTGAAGGCACCCGCGAGCCCCCGGTTCGCCGTGAGGAGGAGGATCGCGGCGCTTCGGGTCTCCTCCGGGTTCCGTAGGAGTGGGAAGCGGTCCGTCACCTCGAGACCGTGAAGGCCGCTGACGAGTTCCTCGAGGGCGTCGCCGTACGGCCGGGATTCGTAGACCCGGTCGGAGGCGCGCTTCAGCTTCGAGGTTGCGACCATCTCCATGGTGCGGGTGATCTGCCGGGTGTTCTCCACCGAACGGATCCGCCTCTTGATCTCTCTCGCCTTGGACACCTCGGCTCTCCTCTACGGGGCTCTTTCTAGACGGGGCACCGTCACGCCCCGGCCCCGAGTTCCGCCTCGAAGAGCGCATTGAAGTCGCCGAGCGCACCCTTGAGCTCACCCTCGAGCGCCTCGTTCAGCACCTGCTCGGCCCGAAGCGCCACCATGAACTCCCCCTTGTTCGTGGCCATGAAGTCCAGGAATCCGCGCTCCCACGCCCCAACTCGCTTGACGGGGAAGTCGTCGAGGTAGCCGTTCGTCACGGCGTAGATCACTACGACCTGGCTCTCGACGGGCATCGGCGCGTACTGGGGCTGCTTGAGCATCTCGACCGTCCGCTCCCCCCTTGCGAGAAGGCGCTGAGTCGAGGCGTCGAGATCCGACCCGAACTGCGCGAACGCTTCCATCTCGCGGTACTGCGCTAGGTCGAGACGGAGCCCCCCGGCCACGCTCTTCATTGCCTCGACCTGAGCGGCGCCCCCGACCCGCGACACCGAGATCCCGACATTCACCGCGGGACGGACCCCCGCATAGAAGAGATCAGGTTCCAGGAAGATCTGACCGTCCGTGATCGAAATCACATTCGTCGGGATGTAGGCGGAAACGTCGCCTGCCTGCGTTTCGATCACGGGCAGGGCAGTGAGAGACCCGCCGCCCTGTTCGGCCGACAGCTTCGCCGCGCGCTCGAGGAGGCGCGAATGCAAGTAGAAGACGTCACCCGGGTACGCCTCCCTCCCCGGGGGACGCCTCAGCACGAGGGAGAGCTGGCGGTAGGCCTGGGCCTGCTTGGAGAGATCGTCGTAGACGACCAGGGTATGCCGCCCCTGCCACATGAAGTGCTCGGCCAGAGCCGTCGCGGTATACGGGGCGATGTACTGCATCGGCGCCGGGTCGGAGGCGTTCGCGGCCACGACGACCGTGTAGTCCATCGCCCCCGCCTCGCGGAGCGTCTCGACGACGTTGGCCACCTTCCCGGCCCGCTGCCCGACCGCGCAGTAGACGCAAATGACGTCCGTTTCCCGCTGGTTGATGATCGTGTCGATCGCGATCGCGGTCTTCCCCGTGGAACGGTCCCCGATGATGAGCTCGCGCTGTCCGCGGCCGATCGGGATCATCGAGTCGATCGCCTTGAGCCCCGTCTGGAGCGGCTCCGATACCGGCTGGCGGAGGACGATCCCCGGGGCCACGATGTCAATGCCGCGCGCTCCCTCAATCGGATCGACGGGACCGGACGCATCGATCGGATCCCCGAGCGCGCCGACGACCCGGCCGAGATAGCCCTCCCCGACCGGTACCTCGAGGACCCGTCCCGTGCACCGCACCTCGTCTCCCTCGTGGAGGTTCGTCCACTGCCCGAGGATGACGGCACCGATGTTGTCCTCCTCCAGGTTGAGGGCGAGCGCGGTGACCGGCTCGCTCCCGGCGGAGGGGGTGATCTCGAGCATCTCGTTTGCCATCGCGTTCATGAGACCGTAGATGCGCGCGATCCCGTCCCTCACCTCGAGGACCTCCCCCACCTCCTCCGCCCGAAGGTCTTCCTGGTAGCGCTCGATTGCCTGGAGGAGGACCCCCTTGATCTCGCTCGCTCGGAGCCCTAACTCGTTTGCCACTGGCTAGTCCTGTGATTCGTTCGGATGGGTCGGCCGGGTCCGGCCGATGCTTTCGCTCAAGAGGCCGGCTCCGGACGGAGGCGCGTCTGGAGAAGCGTGCGCCGCATCCCGTCGAGACGGCAGAGCAGCGATCCGTCGTAGATCGTGTCGCCCGCCCGGACGACGATCCCGCCGAGGACAGCCGGCCGGACACGCACGCTCGGGATCACCTCGCGGCCAAGGCGCCGGGAGAGCCGGTCGGTGAACTCCCCTATCGCCTCCTCGCCGTGCCGCCGGGCCATGGTCAGCTCGATCCGTTCCCGACCCATCCGCTCATCGAGGAGCGCCTTATACTCCCCGGCGATCTCGCGGATCAGCCGCTGGCGGCGGCGGTCGAGCGTCACGAGGAGAAAGTTGACCAGCTTGTTCGGAAGCGACTCGGCGAAGACACTTCTCACGACCTCCTTCTTCTCGGCGGCCGCGATCCTCGGCGTCTCGAGAAAGGTGCGAAATGCGGGGCTGTCGTCGAGCAGGCACCGGACGACCTCAAGGCCGCGGCCGAATGCCTCCAGCCCCTCCGCGCCCTCCGCTACCTCGAGAAGAACGAGCGCGTAGTGCCTCGCGACCGTCTCGTCTCTCACGCCCGGATATCCTCGCCCGGCCAGGCAAGCTCCTCGAGGTAGCCGACGATGAGCTCGCGGTCCCCCGCCTCGTCGAGGCGCCCCTCCATGAGGCGGGCGGCGGCGGCAAGCGCGAGTTCCACCGACTCGCGCCGAAGCGCCTCGATCGCGGCCTCCCGCTCCCGCTCGATCGTCTCCCGGGCCCGCTCGATGAGGACACGCCCCTCGGCTCGCGCTCGCTCCTCGATCTCCTGGCGGAGCTTTTCGCCCGCGTCCCGGCCCTCGGCGATCAACTGCTGCGCCTGCCTGCGCGCGTCCGCCATCTGCTCCCTGTGCATGGCAAGGAGCCGCTCGGCCTCCTCCCGTTCGCTCGCCGCCCTGTCGAGCGTCCCTTGGATCCGAGCTTCGCGGGCTTCGACCGCCGCGAGGATCGGCCCCCACGCGAACCTCCAGAGGATCGCGAGGAGGGCGAGAAAGACGATCGTGGTCCAGATCGTGAGCCCAAGATTAATGTCGAACATCCGGCCTCCCTACGTCTCCGGGGCCGCGCCCGTCCGGATCGAGCGGCGGATCCAAATGAGCCTTCGTACCATACGATCAGAACGCGGCGAACTCAGGCGAAGAGGAGGAAGACGAGCCCCAGGCCGAAGAGAGCGGTCCCCTCGACCAGGGCGGCAAAGATGATCGCAGCCGTCTGGATCTGGTTCGCGGCCTCAGGCTGCCGAGCGATGCCGGAGGCGGCGGTCGAGCCGATGGGGCCGATTCCGAGGCCAGCACCGATCACGGCACCGCCAATCGCGATCCCGGCGCCTATCAGGCCGACGCTGTCTCCACCGGCAGCTTCCTGAAGAGCGGTAGGCAAGAGCATTTCGAGTTCCCTTTTCTGTTAGCTAGTGAGCATGCCGAATGAGGCCGATGAACACCGAGGTGAGCATCGCGAAGATGTAGGCCTGGAGGAAGGCCACGAACAACTCGAGGATCATGAGCCCGCTCGCCATCGTGACGGACACGGCCCCCATGACGTACGTCCGCGCGACGAAGATCATCCCGAGCAGCGAGAGGACCAGGAGGTGGCCAGCCGTCATGTTCGCGAGGAGCCGGACGGCGAGGGCGAAGGGCTTCGCCAGCTTCCCGAGAAACTCGACCGGCGCGAGGATCGCCAGCATGAACGGCCTCATGAAGAGGGGGAGCCCGGCGGGGACGAAGAATATCGTCTTCGCGTATCCCCCGGGTCCGAGGGCCCGGTACCCCGAGACCTCCGTCACGATGAAGCTGATCACCGCTAGCGCGGCCGTGACGGAGAGATTCGCCGTCGGCGTGATCCCGAGCGGCGTAAGTCCAATCACATTCATCCCCAGGACGAAGAAGAAGATCGTGAGGATGAAGGGGGTGTAGCCGTCCCCGCCGTGGCCGATGTTCGGGCGGACGACCTGGTCGCGGAAGAAGAGGATCACCGCCTCCATCGCGCCGGGAAACGCCCTCGGCGCCTCCTCGATCCCCCTCTTGCGGATCGCGCGCGCGACCGGGATGAAGATGAGCGGGAGGAGGACGGCGACGATGAGCATGACGACGAACTGGCGCGTCGGCGACAGATCGATCGTTATGGGTCCGAGCTGGAACGGGTCGAGGGCAAGGGGCGCGAGGTCCCAGTGTCCGCCCGCGAACTCGATGACCCGGTCGTCGCCGATGTGGTGCGAGATCCACTCGGGGAGCTCCTCCATCGTGAGCCCGCCCTCGCCCCCGACTGCGCGGAGCGCCTCTTCGGCGTGCTCCTGCGCCGCCACGTCCCGCCTCATGCCGCGCTCCGGGCGTTCGCCGACCCCCGGCCGAGGAAAATCGGTTCGATGAGGACCAGCAGGAGGAAGAACCCCGCGAGCGAGAGGAGAAGCGGCGCGGGCCCGACAAAGTCCCACGCGGTGGAGCCGAGCCCCACCGCGATCACGACGGCGATGCGAAGCGCGATCCCGGCGCCCCACCAGAAGAAGAAGCCCTCGGCCCTCCGGCGCGCCCGCTCGAGGAGCCCGAAGGCGAGGAGCTGCACGGACAAGGAGATCCCGGCGGCGAGAAAGACCCCCGTCCGTCCCGAACGATCGAGGAACCAGGAGATCACTCCGGCTCCTACTCCGACGAGGACCATCGATGTGATCGCATAGCGGACCAAGGCACTCACCCCTCACTTCCTCCGCTCTGACTCACGCTCCTCTCTCGGCCGAACGACGAGGTGGAGATAGATGCTGTAGAGCCCGGCCGCACCCCCGAGCATGATGCCAAGCAGCGTGAGAAGAGGGGCCTGACCCACCCTCTCGCCGATCCACGATCCAACGGCTCCGAACAGCGCCGCCGCCCCGGCCAGCGCCAAGCCGTGACCCAGGAATCGCGAGGCGGCGTGGATCACCTCCGGCCGCCCGTCACCCCCCGGATCCTCGGAGCGTGGCATCGACTCTGACTCCCCCGGACCCCCCAGGCCCGTGCCTCGCCGCCCTGCGTCGAGGCGGAAGATAGGACTTTGTGAAAAATTTCGCAAGCTCGAAAACGTCATGATCCGCAGGGGATCCAACGAGGCCTGGGGTGTCCGGCCCCGGCCCGGGCCAGGCCGACTCACCCCGCCGGGCCGTCCCCCTCCGGGGCCAGGGATGAGGGCTCCGGGGCAAGCGCGCGCAGGGGCTCGCCGAAGGCGCCTAAAGCGACCCTAAGGGCGCACTCTGCGCACCCTCCACCTTGCCACATTCGGCTTCTGGCACAACCCTTCACCGGAGAGAGTGCGGGTGGAGATGCAAACGGGGGCGCGGGAAGGGCCACGCGAATGACATCGACGGCAACGCCGGCCATGGTGGATCGGGACGTAGCGCTTCTTGAGCAGGTCGCGGAGGTCGCCCGGAAGCTGAGGCGCGAGATCGAGAAACGGATCGTCGGTCAGCAGGTCGTCGTGGAAGGTCTCCTCACGGCGCTCCTCGCCGACGGCCACGCTCTGCTCGTCGGCGTCCCCGGGCTCGCCAAGACACTCCTCATCTCGACGCTCGCCCAGGCACTCGACCTCAGATTCAGCCGGATCCAGTTCACGCCTGACCTGATGCCCACGGACATCACCGGGACGGAGGTGATCGAGGAGGACCGCTCCACGGGGCGCCGGGTCTTCCGCTTCGTCCAGGGCCCCGTCTTCGCGAATGTCGTCCTCGCCGACGAGATCAACCGGACCCCGCCGAAGACGCAGGCCGCCCTCCTGCAGGCGATGCAGGAGCGGACCGTGACGGCTGCGGGAGAGACGTACACGCTCCCGGCCCCCTTCTTCGTCCTCGCCACGCAGAACCCGATCGAGCAGGAGGGGACCTATCCCCTCCCGGAGGCGCAGCTCGACCGCTTCATGCTCGAGCTCCGGATCACCTATCCGTCCCGGGTCGAGGAGGAGACCGTGGCACTTCGAACGACGGGGGAGTCCCTCCCCGAGATCCACCCCGTGGTGAAGGCAGAGCAGCTTCTCGAGCTTCAACACCTCGTCCGGCGCGTGCCTGTTGCGCCGTCGGTGGCATCGTTCGCCGTGCATCTCGCGCGCGCCACGCGCCCGAGAGCGGAGGAAGCCCCACCCATCGTTCGCAAGTATGTGGCATGGGGCGCGGGTCCGCGCGCCTCGCAGTACCTCGTCCTGGGGGCGAAGGCGGGCGCGGCGCTCCGCGGGGAGCCGGTCCCGAACATCGAGGACGTGAAGGCGGTGGCGCACGCCGTCCTCGCCCACCGCGTGCTACCCAACTTCGAGGCGGAGGCGGACGGCATCACCCCGAGGCAGCTCATCAACAAACTCCTGGAGGAGAGCCAGCGATGGAGTTGAGTCAGGGCCTGCGACTGGAGGAGGATCACCCTCCGAGTACCGGGGGATGGGTGAGGGAGGCGCTCCTGTGACCACCCTTTTCATCCTCTTCCTCACCGCCGGCGTGTTCGTCCTCCTGTCAGCCGCGCTCACGGCCGCCGAGTCGGCCGTCCACGCGCTCGGCCCGTCGCGCGTCCGTACGCTACTGGAGGAGGGCTTCCGGGGGGCCGAGCGTCTCCACGAAGCGAGGGAGAACGGCCCGGCGATCGCTGCGGCCGTCTCGGCCGCCGTCGCGCTCCTCGACTACTCCGCCGTGGCGCTCCTCGTCGGTGCTTGCCTCGCGAGGTGGGGCGCGGGGTCGCTTGCAGTGGCCGCGCCCCCGGCCGTCGTCGGCGTGCTCCTCGTCTCGGGCGTGCTCCCCCGGTGGATCGCCGCGCGGGCATCCGTCCGGCTCGCCCTCGCCGCGGCCCCCTCCCTCCTCTTTCTAGCGCGCCGGACCCGGCCCTTTCTCGCCTCCGTCAACCGGATCGAGTGGATCGCTGCCGGGCGGCTCTCGGACGACGGCGGGGAGGCGGAAGCGCGCGAACTGCGCGAGATCGCCGAGCTCGGACGGCGCGAGGGGGTCGTCGAGGAGGAGGAGAACCTCCTCGTCGAGCGGGCATTTCGGATGGACGAGCTGACGGCGTGGGACGTGATGGTGCCGCGGGTCGATATGTTTGCCCTGAAGGACTCGCTTACGCTCGGGGAGATCGTCCTCGAACTCCGGAGCGTCCCCTATTCGCGCGTTCCCGTGTACGGGGAGAACATCGACGACGTCACGGGCATCCTCCACGTCCGGGAGGCGTACGAGGCCTACGTGCGGGGCCAGGCCGAGATCCCCCTCTCGAGGCTCGCGCGCGACGCCTTCTTCGTCCCGAGTTCCCTCTCCCTCCCGCAGCTCCTGCGGGACTTCCAAGCGCGGCGGATCCACATGGGGATCGTGGCCGACGAGTTCGGGGGCACCGACGGCCTCGTTACGCTCGAGGACGTGATCGAGGAGCTCGTGGGCGAGATCGAGGACGAGACCGATATCTCGGAGGTCTCCATCCACCGGATCTCGAAGAACGAACTGGAGGTGGACGGAGGCGTGGAGCTCCGCGAGCTGAACTACACCTTCAACGTCTCCCTCCCGCATCTCCACCGGTCGCTCAACGGGTTTCTGCTCGAAGAGCTCGGGCGCGTACCCACCGTCGGGGAGCAGCTCCGGCTCCCCGGCCTCGAGATCGAGGTCCTCGAGTCGACGGACGCCCAGGTCACCCGGGCCCGGCTTGCCAGGTCCCCGGTCCGCGCCGGGGATGACGGCTGACGTGGCGCATCTCCTCCCCCTTCGCGGGAAGAAGCCGGAGGTGGCGCCAGACGCCTTCGTCGCCCCCACGGCCGTCCTCATCGGGGACGTACGGATCGAGGCCGGGGCGAGCGTCTGGTTCGGCGCCGTCCTACGGGGGGACGATCCCATCCACCCGATCGTCGTCGGGCCGGGAGCGAACGTGCAGGACGGAGCCGTCATACACGTGGGAAGGTGGGGGCCGACGCTCATCGGTCCGAAGGTGACGGTGGGCCACGGCGCGGTCATGGAGTCGTGCCGGATCGGGGAGGGCACGCTCATCGGGATAAAGGCCGTCGTCCTCCCGAAGGCGGAGATCGGGCGGGAGTGCCTCGTCGCGGCGGGCGCAGTTGTGCTCGAGGACTCGGAGATCCCGGACCGGAGCCTTGTGGCCGGTGTGCCCGGGAGGGTCAGGAGAAAGTTCGAGGAAGCTCTCCCGCCGTGGTTGACCCGGAGTTCGGAGCACTACTCGGAGCTTTCCCACCTCTACCGGGAGGAGGCGTTCGGCGAGGCGGGGTCTTCGGGGGCCGGCGCCTCGTTCTCGCGTGATGGCGGGGGGGAGGGCCAGCCCGGAGACCACGGGCCACCGACGCCTCCGGGAGCGGGGGCGAGCGCCACGGAGAGGCGGGACGTCATCACCTGCAGCCTCTGCGGCTCACCGGTCCTCGAGCGGCACTGCAAGCTGATCTGCGTACGCTGCGGCTACGAGCGCGACTGCTCCGACCCGTGAATGGTGGACGGCAGCTCAGCACACACGGGGAGCGTGAGCCGCCACGGTACCGTAACATGCTGTACATAAACGGATTATACGATCACCACGTAACCCGGAAACCGCAGCCCGCCGCCGCATCCCCGATGCGCCTCAGGGACCGTGGCCGCTTCCCGGACGCCGAAGCCGACCGGGATCCCCGCGCACTGGCTTTCATTCGAACCGGACGTCGGGCCCGCACGTCGCGCAGGTGCACTCCCGGAGTCCGCTGACCGGTAGCCTGGACCCGTGACAGCGCTAGGCGTGGGCGTCGCTTCATCCGCTACCTCGGTCCGTGGCCCGGAGGCTGGCACCACGAGGCCACGGCAAGCTCCACCCCTGCACTCGGACGCGGCAGCGGAGCACCGTCCCGGAGGATGCGCCGACCGGCGTCCCAAGAGTCCTCCGGCCCAGGGCCGGGATCGCGACCTACTCCCGGTGGGGCGTTTCTCACCGGTTCGTCCGGCCATCGGCATGGTCAACATCTGTCCCGCGCGGATGTCGGGCGCTCCCCGACGCCGGGTGAACGCGGGTCCCGCTAGCTTCTCGCCCGCCCGCTTCCAGCAGCGCCTTGCGTGCCGGCCCGAGCTCCCAGAGGAGGAGGGCACCCGCCAGCGCCGCGTTCAGGGAGTCCACGCCAGGGGGGAGCGGGATCGCGAGCCGGGTCGCGGCCGCTGCCAGCGCCTCGGGCCTCGGACCGCTCGCCTCATTCCCGATGAGGAGGGCCCACCTTCTCTCCTCTCTCCCCTGGCGAGCCGACGCCCGGCCGCATGCGCCCGGAGGCGTCCCGGGTGAGGACTCGAAGTCCCGTACGTCGCGCCCGCCGGAATCCGCCAGGATCAACTCCACGCTCCCGGATACGAGCCACACCTCCACCTCGCGCCACGGTGCGTGGTGGAGCGGGAGTGCGAAGGAGAGTCCGGCGGCAGCGCGGACGGCCTTCGCGCCCCAGAGGTCCGCCGTTCCGTCGAGTGCGATCACCCGCTCCACCTCGAGTGCCGCGGCTGCGCGGACGAGAGCACCCGCATTCCCGGGGTCCTGGATGCGGTCGAGGATGAGCACCCCGCCACCGGCCACCCGCCCCGTCGCGGGGGGGGGCCATTCTGCGCCCGGCTCCCGGGCAACGGCGAGGATCCCCTGCGGGCGCTCCGTCTGGGCGAACTCGGTGAGTCCCCCCTTCGGGACCTCCGCCCTGTGCGGCCGCAAGCGCTCCGCGGCGAGGATCGCCTCGAGCCCCGGCGGGAGGGGAGAGCCGGTCTCGGTCACGACGAGGACGATCTTCGCCCCGTGGCGGATGGCGCTCTCGATCGCGCGCGGTCCCTCGAGGAGGACCGCACCCGCGCTCACCCTCCCCCGCCGCGTCCGGATCCGCCTGAGCAGCCGCTCGTCCGCGCGCCTCAGCTCCGCACCCGGTGCCACCGCACGCACCTCCCCCCTAGATTCGCGTCCTCCGTCGCTCCCGCGGTGAGGCCCGGCCCGCGGGCACCCGCTCCCCTCGCCCTTCGGTCGGGACTCATGAACGAACCCCTCCGCCCCGTAGCGCTCACGATCGCCGGCAGCGACAGCGGGGGCGGTGCGGGGATCCAGGCAGACATCAAGACCTTCCACGCTCTGGGGGTCTTCGGGACGAGCGCCATCACGGCGATCACCGCACAAAATACCCTGGGCGTGAGCCGCGTGCATCCGGTCCCCCTCGAGATCGTGCGGGCCCAGGTCGAGGCCGTGGCCTCGGATCTCCGCCCCGCGGCTGTGAAGTCGGGGATGCTCGCCACGCGCTCTCTCGTGGAGACGGTGGCCGGTGCGATCGAATCCGAGGGGCCGTGGCCCTACGTCCTCGACCCCGTCATGGTGGCGACGAGCGGAGACCGGCTCCTCGAGGCCGACGCTGTCAATGCTGTGGCAGGGACACTCCTCCCGCTCGCGAGCCTCGTCACCCCCAACCTGGAGGAAGCACGGATCCTGACGGGCCTCCCAATAGAGGACGATGCGGGCCAGGGGACAGCGGCGCGGCGGCTCGTCGAGATGGGAGCGGGATCCGCCCTCGTGAAGGGGGGGCACAGGACCGGGGCCGAGGTCGTGGACGTCCTCTTCGACGGCCGCCGGGAGTTCGTCTGGCGGCGCGCGCGAATCGGAACGACGAGCACGCACGGCACGGGGTGTACCCTCTCCGCTGCCGTCACCGCCGGGCTCGCCCGCGGGGCGCCCCTCCCTGCAGCGGTCGAGGGCGCGCTCCGCTTCGTCGAGCGGGCCATCCGTACGGCCCCGGGGCTCGGGCGGGGACACGGGCCTGTGAACCACTTCGCCGACGAGGCGGGCTGAGGCATCGGTCGCTCAGGAACGGGCCCGCGACCAACGGGAGGTGCGGTGCCCGGCCGCGGACGAACTCCGGACGCGTGCCATTGTGGCAGCCCCTGCGCACTCGCACCCGCCGATCTGGCCGGACGGAGGGGCACGGAGATTGCTGCTGTCCCGGACGGAGCAGTGTGTTGAAGCGACAGGCGCGATTCACGAACAACCCAATTGAGGAGCAGACATGGCGAAGGTCATCGGTATCGATCTCGGGACAACGAACTCCGTGGTCGCGGTCATGGAGGGGGGCGAGCCCGTCGTCATCCCGAACGCCGAGGGCGGCCGGACCACCCCCTCCGTCGTGGGATTCGCGAAGGACGGGGAGCGGCTCGTCGGCCAGGTTGCGAGGCGGCAGGCCATCACGAACCCGACCAACACGGTCTTCTCGATAAAGCGCTTTATGGGGCGGCGCTTCACCGAGGTCTCGGCCGAGCAGAAGCTCGTCCCGTACGAGAGCGTCCGGGACTCGCAGGACCGCGTCCGGATCAAGATCCCGAACGTGGACAAGCCGTTCACCCCGCCGGAGATCTCGGCCACTATCCTGCAGAAGATGCGCCAGACCGCCGAGGATTACCTGGGCCACAGGGTGGATCAGGCGGTCATCACCGTCCCGGCGTACTTCAACGACGCCCAGCGGCAGGCGACGAAGGACGCGGGGAAGATCGCCGGCCTCGAAGTCCTTCGGATCATCAACGAGCCCACCGCCGCGGCGCTCGCTTACGGGCTCGACAAGAAGAAGGACGAGAAGGTCGCCGTCTTTGACCTTGGCGGAGGGACCTACGACATCTCCATCCTGGAGCTGGGAGACGGGATCTTCGAGGTGAAGGCGACGAATGGCGACACACACCTCGGAGGCGATGACTTCGACCAGCGGGTGATCGACTGGCTCGTCGAGGAGTTCAGGAAGGACCAGGGGATCGACCTGACCCGGGACGCGATGGCGCTCCAGCGCCTCAAGGAGGCGGCCGAGAAGGCGAAGATGGAGCTCTCCTCCACGATGCAGACCGATGTGACGCTCCCCTTCATCACGGCGACATCCGAGGGGCCCAAGCATCTGAACATGACGCTCACCCGCGCGAAGTTCGAGCAGCTCGTGACCGACCTGATCGAGCGGACGATCCCACCGATGAAGGCTGCCCTCAGGGACGCGGGCCTCAACGCATCGGAGGTGGACGAGGTGATCCTCGTCGGCGGCTCGATTCGGATTCCGACGATCCAGGAGGTCGTCAAGGAGTTCTTCGGCCGGGAGCCGCACCGGGGCGTGAACCCCGACGAGGTCGTCGCGGTCGGAGCCGCGATCCAGGGCGGCGTCCTCGCCGGCGACGTGAAGGACGTCCTACTCCTCGACGTGATCCCCCTCTCACTCGGGATCGAGACGCTCGGCGGGGTCATGACCCCGCTCATCGAGCGGAACACGACAATCCCGACGAAGAAGGCGGAGACCTTCTCGACGGCAGATGACAACCAGACGACCGTCGAGATCCACGTCCTCCAGGGCGAGCGGAAGATGGCGCTAGACAACAAGACGATCGGGAAGTTCCAGCTCACCGGGATCCCGCCCGCCCGCCGCGGAACGCCGCAGATCGAGGTGACCTTCGACATCGACGCGAACGGGATCCTGAACGTCTCGGCGAAGGACCGTGCGACGGGCAAGGAGCAGAAGATCCGGATCGAGGCCTCCTCGGGTCTCACGGACGCCGAGATCGACCGCATGGTCAGGGACGCGGAAGCGAACGCTGCCGAGGATGAGAAGCGCCACAGGAAGGTCGAGGCGAGAAACAACCTCGACTCCTTCATCTACCAGGTGGAGAAGGACTCCGGGGAGTGGGGCGACAAGGTCGGGGAGAGTGAGAAGACGCGCCTCGACCAGGCGATCGAGGCGGGCAAGGAGGCGCTCAAGTCCGACGACGAGGCGCGGATGAACCAGGCCCGGGACGAACTGATGCAGGCCTTCTCAGCCGCCGGCCAGCAGGTCTACCAAGCCCAGGCTGCAGAGTCGGGAGGAGCCGGCGGCGGGGTCGAGGAAGAGCCGGCTTCGACGGGCGGGATCGACGAGGAGGTCGTCGTCGATGCCGACTACGAGATCGTGGAAGAGGAGAAGTAGCCAACGGGCGGCCCGGGGGTGGCGCCCGGGCCGGCGGACCGCTCGACGCTGGAAGGTGAAACCTCGACGCTGGAAGGTGAAACAAGGAGAAGCGGACCCGCTGAGGGGCGGCCGTGTAGAACCCGGTGCCGAGCCACGACACGGTGGCCCACGGCCACATGTCCGCTCCCCGTCAACTCAACTCGCACATCTCCGGAACGGAGGGAGTCATTGCACATGTTCGATCCTCTTCGCTTTAAAACCCGGCTTCTCGTCTACGCCGCCGCCGCCTTCGCACTCGGCATCGGGGGAGCTTCGGCTGCGGGGTGGTCACTCCCCGCCTCACTGGCGACTGTCACGCAGGTGCCCCAGCTGACGGACGCAGAGATCCAGCCGGCGCTCGATCTGAGCGAAGCCTTCGTGAATATCGCCGACGCTGTGACACCGGGCGTCATTCGAATCGAGGCGGAGCGGCCTGCAGCGCCGACGCCGCAGGGCCAGTTCAATCTCCCCCTGCCCGAGGAGTTCCGTCAGTTCTTCGACGGACCCGAGCCGAACAACCCGCGCGATCTGCCCCCCCAGACCGCGGGCGGAAGCGGCTTCATCGTGACGCCCGACGGCTTCATCCTGACGAACGATCACGTGGTCGGAGACGCCACGGCGATCCGGGTCTACCTGCAGGACGGGCGGGAATTCACGGCTGAGCTCGTCGGCACGGATCCGACCACGGACGTCGCGGTCATCAGGATCGAGGACGAGGGCCAGGATCTTCCGGTTCTGAGCCTGGGTCGGTCGGCGGACCTCCGCGTGGGCGAGTGGGTGCTCGCGGTCGGGAATCCCGGCTTCGGCGCGGGGCGCTCTCTCGAGTACACGGTCACTTCGGGGATCGTGAGCGCGATCGGGCGCGGCCTCGACCTCATTATGCGCGAGCTTCAGCAGGACGAGGCGTGGCAGGAGAGGTACCAGTTCGCGATCGAGGACTTCATTCAGACGGATGCGGTCATCAACCCCGGAAACTCGGGGGGGCCGATGGTGAATCTCCGGGGTCAGGTCGTCGGGATCAATTCGGCGATCGCATCGAGGACCGGCTACTACCAGGGGTACGGCTTCGCGATACCGATCGATCTCGCACGGCGAATCATGGAAGACCTCGTGGAATTCGGTGAGGTCCGCCGCGCCTACCTAGGCGTTGCCATGCAGCCCGTCTCCGCGATCGATGCCGAACTCTACGGGCTCCCGAGGCCGATGGGGGCGCTCGTTCAGCAGACGGTGCCGGGGAGTCCCGCTGCGGCCGCGGGGCTCGAGGAGGAGGACGTGATCGTCGCGGTCGATGGTGTCGACGTGGATCGCCCGAGCCAGCTTCAGCTCCTCATCGCGCAGCGGCGGCCCGGAGACGAGGTCGCGATCGGGTTCTACCGCGATGGGCAGGAGGAGGAGATCCGCGTCCGGCTCGACCGGGCTCCCCTTGGCCGCGCGCCCGAGGAGGTCCCGGAGCCGGAGGTCAGCTCGCAGGAGCGTATCGGGATCGACGTGGCGCTACTTGACGCAGAAGCGGCCGATAGGCTCGGCTACGAGTCGGGCGGCGGGGTGGTGATCGCGGGCGTGAGCCCGTCGGGTCCCGCCGCCCGCGCCGGCGTTCGGCCGGGGATGCGCCTCTTGGATATCAACCGGACACAGGTGGAGACGGTTGCGGACGTGAACCGGATCCTGGACACCGTCGAGGCGGGAGCGATCATCTCGTTGCGTCTTGGCCTCCCGGGCGGAGCACCCCGGATCATCAACCTGCGGATCCCGTAGCCGGAGCGCGGCCGGGGACTTGCAGCCAAGACCCTAGCCGGAGCGGTCCAAATCCGGGCCCCGGGGCCACACCCCCGGGGCCCGTTGCGTCTTGCCGCGCACGTCCCCTCTCCGAAGCGGGATTCCACAGCGGGTGCAGGCCGCACCCGGCCGGATCGCCGTGGACAGGCGTACCAGCCAAGGAGCGGGATCCGAAGGAAGCCGGAGGCGAACCGCCGCCCCGACGACGAGGACCCGGATGGAAGGCCCATGACCGTAGGGCGAGCCGGGGAGGCAGTGCGAGGCCCCGACGGGGCCCGGGCCATTCCCCCTCGCCCCGGGCGATCGCCCGGGGCGAGGGGGCTGCAGGCCGTGGTCAAGAACGTCATGCGCGGCGTCTTGTTCGACGTCCCCTCGCGGGACGATGTCCGGGAGACCGTCGTGACGGCGGAGGCCGGGGAGGAGGGAGCCCCGCCGCTCCTCTTGCGGGGCTAGGCGAAGGAGGCCGCGGCCGGCAAGGTTGCCGGACCACAAGAGCGGACCCACAGCAATGACCGTCGCGATCTCGCATGGCCCGGGCGGCTCCGGTAGGCGGGCCGGGGCCAGGAAGTGGTCAGCGGGGTTCCCGTGATGTGCAAGTCCGCGAAGTGCAACTGGCACTTCAGAAGGCCGCAACGCTTCAACGAGGTGCGCCTCGAGGTGCGCGATCATCCCGGCACCTCGATTGCCGAACTGTCGCGCGCACTCCGGAATCCGAGTGACAGCGCGGGGCGCGACCGCGACCAAGCGGACACGGGACCCGGGATTGCGCACGCGAAGCGTGTCGGAAAGACCGTCGGGGAGCTGATCGAGGAAGGCGAGCTCATCAACGGGGGCGAGACCGGCCAGGGAAGGAGGAGGCTCGACCTCCCGTCCCGTGCACCGTGACCGCGCGGCGCGGCAGCTGCCCCGAGGCCCACAGACCAGAAGGACGGCGGGACGGATCGGGCACCGGGGGGACGGACCCCGAGGCCCTGCCTTCGCCGATCCCCAACGGGCAGGCCCGCGTTGATGCCCCTTTCGGTCTCGGTTATCTTTCGTTCCGCCCCACCTCGACCGAGCCGCGAAAGTGGCGGAACTGGTAGACGCGCGAGACTTAGGATCTCGTGGCCCACGGCCGTGGGGGTTCGAGTCCCCCCTTTCGCACTCCCACCCCCACTCACCCCGCAACGCCCGGGACCGCCGATGCCGCTCGACGTATCGAAGTTCGAGGTCTCGCTCGAGGAGGGGGAGCGATGGCGTCGTACGCTTCACATCACGGTCCCCTGGCCGCTCGTCGAGACGGAAAGGAAGGCGGCGGCCCGGAAGCTGGCGAAGAAGCTCGATCTTCCGGGCTTTCGACGCGGAAGGGTACCCGCTGCGGTCGCGCTGAAGCGATTCCCGAACCTCGTCGACGAGAAGGCCGTGGACCGGATCATCGACGAGTCGGTTCAGGGTGCGCTCAAAGAGGAATACCTCGATCCCATCACCCGGGGGACGATCGGAACGGTTCAGTACACCACAGGCTCTGACCTGAGCTTCGATATCTCCTTCGAGGTGACGCCCCGGATCGAGCTGACGCGGATCGGGGGCTTTCGCGTCCGGCGCCCTGCGGCGGCTCCGGTGCAGGAGGGTCAGGTGGCCGGGGTGCTGGACGAGATCCGGACGAGAAAGGGGACGTGGGTCCCGGAGGAAACGGGCCGTCCGGACGACGGACAGCACGTATCGGTTCGAATCCAGGACAGGGGAGCGGGCGCCGAGGAGGCCACGCCATACGAGTTCATCCTGGGGCGGGGAGAGGCACTCGAGGACGTTGAGTCCGCGATCCGGAGCCTCAGTGTGGGGGAGACGGGCGACTTCACCGTCCGCTTCCCGGAGGACGATGAGCGCGAGGAGACGCAGGTGACGATCTCCCTCGACGGGAGGAAGCGCCTCGAACTCCCGGAGCTCGACGATGATTTCGCGGCCTCGGCGAGTGACTTGGAGACGCTCGAGGCGCTGAAAGACGATATCCGGGAGCAGCTCAGGCAGAAGGCCGAGCAACGGGCGGACGCGGCGGTCCACCGGGAGCTTGCAGAGCAGATCGTCGCCGCCAATTCCTTCGAGGTTCCGGACTCCATGGTGGAGCACGCCGTGGGAAGGCTACTCGCCCACCGGGTGGAATTGGCGCAGGAGGAGGCCGCCCTGGCGAAGGAGCAGTTGAGGCCACAGGTCATACGGCGGCTCAAGCACCAGCTCGTGATCGACTGGGTGGCCGAATCCGAGCAGATCGCCCCATCGTCCGAAGAGATCGATGCCGAGGTCGAGACCATCGCGGCAGACGCCAACCTCAGCATTCGGGCGATGTACAGAAGGCTGAACGAGACCGGGCAGCTCGACCAGCTCGAGAGAGCGCTCACGGAGAAGAAGGTCTTCGAGTACCTGAAGGCACGATCGGAGATCACAGCGTCGGCCTGACGGCCGGGCCGTAGACGACTAGAGGAACAAGGGACGCGAAGCGATGCCCATCTTTCCCCCCTACGTGATCGAGCGCACGAGCCGAGGAGAGCGGAGCTACGATATCTTCTCCCGCCTCCTCATGGACCGGATCGTCTTCCTCGGGAGCGCCGTCGACGACACGGTCTCGAATATCATCGTGGCGCAGCTCCTCTTCCTGGATGCGGACGACCCGGAGCGGGACATCTACCTCTACATCAACTCTCCGGGCGGCAACGTCTACGCGGGGCTTGCGATCTACGACACGATGCAGCACCTGCGCGCACCCGTCGCGACCTTCTGCGTCGGGATGGCGGCCTCGATGGGCGCGGTCCTCCTCGCCGGAGGCGCGCACGGGAAGCGGAGCGCGCTGCCGAACTCCCGCATCCTCGTCCATCAGCCGTCCTCGGGATACCAGGGGACCGCTGCCGACATCGAGATCGCGGCGAAGGAGGTGCTCGGGGTCCGCGAGCGGCTGAACAATATCCTTGCCAGGCACACCGGGCAGCCGGTCGGGAAGATCGCGGAGGATGTGGACCGCGATTACTTCATGAGCCCAGAAGAAGCGGAACAGTACGGTCTGATCGATCGCGTCCTCGCGCACCGGGATGCGGTCGGGAAGCCCAAGGACTCGGAGGGGGCGGTATGACTCCACGACGAGGCACGGAGTAGCGATGTCGACCGACAAGCACTTGCGCTGCAACTTCTGCGGGAAGTCAAAGGGATCCGTAGAGAAGTTCATCTCGGGGCCGAGCGTCTACATCTGTAATGAGTGCGTGGGCCTCTGCAATGAGATCCTTGCCGAGGACGATGCGCAGACCCAGCCGGAGAGCGCTGTTTCCAATCCGACGCCCCGCCAGCTCAAGGAGGGCCTCGACCAGTACGTCATCGGACAGGAGGAGGCGAAGAAGACGATCGCGGTGGCCGTCTACAACCACTACAAGAGGGTCAACCACGACGGGCTCCTCGATGATGTGGAGCTGGAGAAGGCGAACATCCTCCTGATGGGCTCGACGGGCGTCGGAAAGACGCTCCTCGCCCAGACGCTCGCCCGGATCCTCGACGTGCCGTTCACCATCGCGGACGCCACCACCCTGACCGAGGCCGGCTACGTCGGCGAGGACGTGGAGAACATCCTCGTCCGCCTCCTGCAGGATGCGGAATACAACGTCACCGACTGCCAGCGCGGGATCATCTACATCGATGAGCTCGACAAGATCTCGAGGAAATCGGAGAACCCCTCGATCACGAGAGACGTCTCGGGGGAGGGCGTACAGCAGGCCCTCCTCAAGATCCTCGAGGGGACGGTTGCCTCCGTGCCCCCGCAGGGGGGGAGGAAGCACCCGCAGCAGGAGTACATCCAGGTCGACACGCGGAACATCCTCTTCGTCTGCGGGGGGGCCTTCGACGGGCTCGCCGAGATTGTCGAGGCACGACTCGGTCAACGGCGCATCGGGTTCAACGACGAGATTGTCGAGGAGGTCCAGGAGGACGCGTTCGCGACCGGACCGGAGCTTCTGTCGCGGGCCGAGCCCGAGGACCTTCAGCGCTTCGGCCTGATCCCGGAGCTCGTCGGCCGGCTTCCGGTGATGGTGACCCTCGAGGAGCTCGACGAGCAAGCACTGATCCGGATCCTCAAGGAACCCAAGAACGCGCTGATCAAGCAGTACAAGAAGATGTTCGAGCTGGAGGGCATCGGGCTCACCTTCGATCCCGAGGCCATCCGCGCGATCGCCTCGAAGGCGCTCGCGCGGGGCACCGGGGCTCGGGGGCTTCGGGCCGTAATCGAGAACCTCATGCGGGACGTCATGTTCGACGTGCCCTCGCGGACCGATATCCGGGAGATCGTCGTGACGCCGGAAGCCGTGGAGAAGGGGATCCCGCCGCTGCTCGTACTGCATAACGAGTCCCGACAGAAAGAAGCGTAGGGAGGACGAACGCCCGAGCGGCCAGAGGAGGACATCGTGCGTGGAACCGTCGGCCCGGTGACGCCCCGACACCCGGTCCGGGCTCGGATGCGCCCCGCGCCGGACAGCCTCGCAATGGCCCGCCTTTCCCGAGAATGAAGATCCGGACCATCGAGTTTCTCGGCACCTTCTTGGATTCTCGGGGGACGCTCCCCGGTGGGCTCCCGGAGATCGCATTCTCGGGCCGCTCCAATGTGGGCAAGTCCTCTCTCATCAACACCCTCCTCGGCCGGACGCGAAGACCCGTAGCACGTGTCTCTGGCATGCCGGGCAAGACCCAGGGGCTCAACTTCTACCGCGTCAACGATTGCTTCCTCCTCGTGGATCTCCCGGGATTCGGGTATGCAAGGGTTCCGGACCGGATCCGCGAGAGCTGGAAGCCGCTGGTGGAGGGCTACCTCGCGGGGAACGCCCATCGGGCACTCGCCGTCGTGCACCTGATCGATGCGAGGCGAACGCCTGGAGCTGAAGACGTCGCGATGCTTCGCTACCTGTCGGAGCTGGCGGTTCCAACCCTCGTTGCGGTGACGAAGATCGACAAGCTGGCGTGGGGAGCGCGGGGGAATGCGCTCCGTACGCTCGCGCGCAACATCGGTTTCGAGGAGGACCACATCGTAGCCTTCTCATCCAGAACGGGGGAGGGACGAGGCGAACTGCTCAGTGCGGTGGAGGACCTCCTGAGGGCACCCGGGATGGCCGTTCCGCCAATGGGTTCGCCAGGATGAAGTCGGGCGTCCACCCACGGGAAGTCACGCCCGGCCAGGTGCGGAGTTCGGCCTCCGGGCGCCGGGGGCGGAGCGGAGCCGGAGATCGCAGAGGGCCGCGGAACGGCGGACGGATTCGAGGCGACCGTCCGGCGGCAGCGTCGGGGGTGCTCCACGATGGACAACCTCGACCCCGCGCCCACACTGGCGAGGCGCGCCGCGCCCGGGTGGCAGCGCGGGCGCGACGGGCACGCAAATTGGGTAGGAGGGGGGCTCGCGCCCCCCGTCCTCCCACACCACCGGACATACGGGTCTCGTATCCGGGGGTTCCCCTCAGTGTTGTAGCGCTGGATACTTCAGCGCCAGGGCTCGATTCCACTCCAACGCCGACAGCGCTTGCCGCTCCCCTGTGGGCGCAGATCGGCTTCCGGCCTCTCCGCCTCCCAAGTGGCGCACCACGCCAGCGAAAGCTGGTTCGTCATGCCTTCCTGCGGCTCCACGCCCGTCGAGTCATCCGGGTCTGCTCCCTACACCAAGAAGTTCAGCCCTTCCCGGCACGTACCGGCCCGGTACTTTGGCGTCTGCTGACTCCTCCGTGCCCATCCAACGCCATTGCTGACACTGTAGTCCGGAAACACCGGACGGACCCGGAGGCCTCCCAGGGTAAGCCCTGTCTCTTTCCCGCAGTCCCCGCCGGATTTACCCCTGCCGCGTCCGGGTAGCTTTCGGGCGTCGCCGTCCGATGCCGGCTCACCCCACGGTCGTAGGCCTTGTATCCGATTCCTGTTCGTCGGGGCCGCGTTTCGCCTCCGGCTTCCTTCAGATTCCGCCTCGCGACGGACACCCTTGCCCTCGGCTATACGGTTCGGTGCTACCTCCGCCCGTTAGAGACTCTCACTCCAGACACAGGGCATGCCTGGCACACATCGGGTAGGAGGGGGGCTCGCGCCCCCCGTCCTCCCACACCACCGGACATACGGATCTCGTATCCGGCGGTTTCCCTCAGTGTTGTAGCGCTGGATACCTCAGCGCCAGGGCTCGATTCCACTCCAACGCCGACAGCGCTTGCCGCTCCCCTGTGGGCGCAGATCGGCTTCCGGCCTCTCCGCTTCCCAAGTGGCGCACCACGCCAGCGAAAGCTGGTTCGTCATGCCTTCCTGCGGCTCCACGCCTGTCGAGTCATCCGGGTCTGCTCCCTGCACCAAGAAGTTCAGCCCTTTCCGGCACGTACCGGCCCGGTGTCGGGTCGGAGGAGGTGCCCCGCAGGGCTGACCTCCGTCCGCCGCCCAAACGGCTCGTACGGTTTTCCCGTAAGCCGCTTTCACAAAGGTGTCTCATCGAGGGGTCAGGGAAGGAACCAGTGAGATCAGGCGTACGAGCCCGTATTCGCCAATGAGCTTGCGTTCCGGCAACCGTTTCCAGCCCGTGTTGCGCCAACGCTTATGGCGATGCGACCGAAGACGCCGCACGATCCAGCCGTCAAGCCGGTGGAAGAGCCTGCGGACATGGGCCTTACAATAATACTGGCCCCAACCCCGAATGGCCGGATTGATCTCCTCGATCATCTCCCTCGTGCTGACAGGAGCCTTGCGCCGCGTACGCTTGCGAATCTGGTCTTTGAAGTGCCGGATGGATTTCTCACGTGGAACCGCATAACGCGCTCCCCCGCGAACCCCGCTCTTGATCTTCGAGGCTGACAGCCTGAGAGGCCGCTTACCCTGCTTGATCTTGTAGCCGAGGAACTCAAACCCGTGCCTGACATGCACAATGCGGGTTTTCTCAGCGTTCAGGGACACACCCAACTTGGCCAGGATCCGTTTGGCTTCCTCCAATGCCACGCAAGCTTCCCTGCGCGTACGGCACGTGATCAGCCAATCGTCAGCATATCGGGTCAGCCGATAGCCGCGACGACGCATTTCCCGGTCGAACGGTGTCAGCAAGATATTGCTGAGCAGCGGTGACACGATGCCGCCCTGTGGAGTCCCCTGTTCGGTCGGCAACCTCTTACCATCGGCTACCACTCCGGCCTCGAGCATCTGCCGTAGCAGACCCAGTACGCGACCGTCCGAAACTCGTTGATTGACGAGTTCGAGAAGCTTTTCATGGTCCACGGACCCGAAAAAGTCCTTCAGATCCGCATCCACCACCCACTCGTACCCCTCGTCCAGTTCCCTCCATATCTTGCGCATTGCTCCGTGGGCGGACCTCCCCTGCCGGTATCCGAAGTTGGCTTCGTCGAAGACCGGCTCGAAGATCGGTTCCAGTCGGTTCAGCAGCGCCTGCTGACACACCCGATCGTAAATCGTCGGGATGCCCAGAGGCCGAAACTTTCCCGGCTGACCCGCCTTCGGGATCAGGCACTGGAGAACCGGCTGCGGCTCGTACTCCCTATCCCGCAACTCCCGGTGCAAACGATCGAGGTTCGCTTCAAGCGATGCCCCGAACGCTTCCAGATCCTCTCCATCCACGCCACCAGCACCCCGGTTGCGCTTCACCTTCTCCCAGGCCACCTCCAGGTTCTTCCGCTTGTAAACCTTGTCCACCAGTGAGTGGACCTTCCTCTCCCCCGCCGGATTGATCCAGTCTCTGAGTCTCCTCGGACCATGATGTACGGGTCTTTCACTCAAGGAACTTATCCTCCTCATGGCCCTTACTCGCTCATCCCCCGTCTCTCACCGGCCACCTCCGCCAACCGACTTCCCCGGCCCACACGGCCGCCGCTCGCGCGGTCACCCGGCTTTCACCGGGCTTCAGGTACTATTCGGTTGTCCGATTGCTCGCCGTGCATTCGTTCCCACTTCGCCTCCCGGCTTATAGGGTCCGTTTTCCCGGCGCCACCCGGGAACACGACGAGCCCTCCTGGGGTCACGTCCAGATCTTCCGTACCGTGCCGCTCGCAAACACCTTGGTACGACGGGTGGGTAAGAACGCCTTCGCCGCCATAGTGCCGGCTCGACCTTGCCCCGTCTTTGGCCGACCGATTCATCATGGGGTAGCCCCCTCGATTACGGCCCGGTACTTCTCCTCAAGCCCTTCAGATTCCATCTCGCGATGGACACCCTGCCCTCCGGTTGTCTCTCGACGGTGCATCGACTTAGCTCCTCCCTTGGCTGTCTCCACCGTTTCCGATTTCGTGCCCGTTTAGGGTCTCGCTTATCGGCCCACCCCGGCCGGTGAGGCGTTACCCCCACCTTCGGATATGGCGCCCCTTACCCGAGCGCCAGCGGGACTCCAACCCGCCTGACCTGAACGCTGCCCAGCACACACTATGGCGTCTGCTGACTCCTCCGTGCCCATCCAACGCCATTGCTGACGCTGTAGTCCAGATCAACCGGACGGACCCGGAGGTCTCCCAGGGTAAGCCCCGTCTCTTTCCCGCAGTCCCCGCCGGATTTACCCCTGCCGCGTCCGGGTAGCTTTCGGGCGTCGCCGTCCGATGCCGGCTCACCCCACGGTCGTAGGCCTTGTATCCGATTCCTGTTCGTCGGGGCCGCGTTTCGCCTCCGGCTTCCTTCAGATCCCGCCTCGCGACGGACACCCTTGCCCTCGGCTATACGGTTCGGTGCTACCTCCGCCCGTTAGAGACTCTCACTCCAGACACAGGGCATGCCTGGCACACATCGGTGGTCAGGCCGTCGGCCGTGCCCGGCACGGCACAGACCGACGCGCCGCCGGGCTGCCGTGGTCGATTGCGCCCGAATCCGGGAGGAGAGCGGTGTGTGACACAGAGCGCGGGGAGACGAAGGCCTCTCCCTCCCGGTCTCCCCCGCGGCTCGGACCGGGAGGTAGCGAGTTCGCCTGTCAGTGTCGGAAGGGACTGCGGGCTACAGTCCAAAGACATCGTGGAAGGGCTGCCCCGCCTCAACGGGTTCGGGGTTCGCTCCAGTGGATCAGTGCGGCCTGGCGGGGCTGCCGCGCACGCAGACCGTTCGCATCGACTGGCTGAACGAGGGCCCCGGCCTTCAGGCTCAGGGCCAGGCACGACAGGAATTGTCCCGTGAACGCCAGCTTCAGGGGCTGCCGGCGTGGCACCCCGAAGGGTGGGGTCACTCTTCCCCGGCGGGCGGCGTGAGGACGCTCCTCAGCCCGCATACGGAAGATTTGGACGGCCCAGGCTGAACTTGATATTCTTGCTGCATATGCAGTTATACACTCATGCGGAGTGTCGGATCATGACCCGGCGGATCCTCGCCATCCCTGAGAAGACGGACCGGGCGGTCCGCACCTTTCTTCAACCCACTAGCAGGAGGAAAAGTGACCTGCCCCGCTTCGTCGACGAATCGGTTAGCCGCCGCGCGCTGGACCTGACCGTTCGCGAGATCGAAGACCGTAGCGCGCGCCGCGACAAGTAGAAGTTCTTCTACCTGACAAGCACCCTCATCACCAAGGACACCGTACCGGACGGATTGCACCCGGGACGGCTGTGCGGCGAATCCGAGAATATGACGCCCGGAGCGCCGTGGGCCGAGATCGCGGGTGTTCCTGCCCGGACTCGTCCAGAAGGGATCCGTGCCGCCGATGAGGCGGAGGCCGTCGTCGACGGTGTCCGCACGCACGCCGTCGTCCTTGGACGAGCTTCCGAGCGTGGACGTATCGCCCGACCCCGGGGACAACGCGATTCTGGCCGCGGCACTCGTCGCAACGGCGGAGCTGATCGCCTCTGGCGAAAGGAAGAACGGCTCGCACTCGGAGGGGTCGGCGTCCCCCGGATGCCCCGTGCTCCCGGGCCGAGGCCCTGCCCCCCCCGATCCTCCCCGCCGAAGCCACTGGCCGGCAATCGGGCCTGATCTCAGGGCACACGGGGCATCCGACGGATGGGTGGTCAGGGAAGACCGCCCGTCACGGACCGAGCCCGTACTTCTGGATCTTCCGGTACAGCGTCCGCTCGCCGATCCCCAGGCTCTCCGCAGCCTTTCGCCGCTGTCCCCCCACCTCTCTCAGCACGGTCTCGATGGCGGCCCGCTCGAGTTCCTCCATCGTCATCCCCGGAGGAAAGGCGATCATCCGTTCACGGGAACCGTCCACCTCGCGTTTCACCGCCTCGGCCCCCTCTCCCCGCACCGGTCCGTCACGCGCCTCGGAGGAAGTGACCTCGATCGGGACCGCTAGGCCCTCGGAGCCGGTCGGGGTCCGGACCCCGACCTCGACATCACCGCTCGCGTATCCCGGAATCGCGAGCGGCGCCCCGAGCGGGGCTTCGAGCCGATCGTCCACCTCCTCCCGATAGGCCTCGAACTCGCGGCGAAGCTGATTCATGTCCATCCGGAGCTCGAGGAGGGTCCGGAACACGAACTCGAGTTCCGGACGCCGGCCGCTCCCCTCGACACTGCTGTCTTCCCGGAGCACGGGGACCCCGGAGCCCCCGGGGAGAGAGACCGGCACGGGGAGCCCCCGGCGCCCCTCACCCGGGAACCGGATTTCCTTCGGGATGTCGTTGGGCCCGATCGGCCATTTCGGCGCGAGCACGACCATGCTCTCGATCAGATTGCGGAGTTCGCGCACATTGCCTGGCCACTGGTAGCGCACCAGAAGCTCCATCGCCGGATCCGAAATCCCGGGAAAGTCCCGGTCGAGCCGTCCCGTCAGATCGCGGATAAAGTGCGCCGCGAGCCTCGGGATGTCGTCCTTCCTCCGTCGCAGCGGGGGAAGCTCGATGTCGAGCACGTTCAGCCGGTAGAAGAGGTCCCGGCGAAATCGTCCCGTGTCCACGAGCGCCCGGAGGTCGTGATTAGTCGCGGCGACGATCCGGACATCGACATGTATCGGCTTCTCGCCCCCGACCCGGAGGAACTCGCGCTGTTCGAGGACGCGGAGGAGCTTGGTCTGCGTCGCATGGGGCATCTCCCCGATCTCGTCGAGGAATAGTGTCCCCCGGTGCGCGAGCTCGAAGAACCCCTTGCGCGAATCGATCGCGCCCGTGAAGGCCCCCTTCTCGTGCCCGAAGAGCTCCGACTCGAGGAGCGCCTCCGAGAGCGCTGCCACATTCACCGCGAGGAACGCCTGGTGCCGCCTCGGCGATCGCGCGTGAATCCCGCGCGCGAAGAGTTCCTTCCCCGTCCCGGATTCCCCGGTGATGAGGACGGTGGACGCCACGGGTGCGATCTGAACCACGCGCTCGAGCGCCTCGCGGATCGCCTCCGACTCGCCCACCACCCCGATGACCTCCTGCAGGTGGCGGCGCTCGATCGTCCTCCGGACCTGAAGCGCGACCTCCTGCGCATCGGGATCGGGACCGAACACCTCCTCGGCCCCGAGCTTCCTCCCCTTCGCCGCCGCGTCCGCCCCGGGCAATGTCATGAAGACGGGGATCCCCACCCTCTCACGCGCCTCGCGGACCCACTTCTCCAGGGCCTTGTCCCCGGTCAGGACGAGGAGGCGGGGGTCCTCGGCGTCCGCCACGTACGACGGGTCGGGAAGGAGCTCTACCTGGTAGCCCTCCCCGAGCAAGGCGTCGCGCAGGCGGCCCGCGACAGGGAGCCGGTGCGTGCTGACGAGGACCGTCCCCGTCACCAGTCCCTCCGGTCGGGGTCACCGGCGCGCTCCTCCGGCCGCCCGGCGTGCGGGGGGTGGGGGTCGCGACGGCCGCGGAGGAGCGACGTGCCGTGAGCGAGGAATGGCGCCAACGCCGAGAGCCCGTCACGGACCCCGCCCGGGCTCCCGGGGAGGTTCACGATCAGGCACTCCCCCCGAAGCCCGATCTCGCCCCGGGAGAGGACGGCGAAGGGCGTCGAAGCCTCTCCCGCCCGCCTCAGGAACTCGGCGAGACCCGTGGCCGGGCGCTCGCTCACGGCCCGCGTCGCCTCCGGTGTCCGGTCCCTCGGCGTGAAGCCCGTCCCCCCGGTCGTGAGGAGCAGATCGACGTCACCGCCGTCGGCCCACTCGAGGAGGACCGGCACCACGTTCGCCGTCCCGTCCGCGACGACGGCCTGCCGGGAGACGGGGTAGCCCTGCTCCACGCACCAGGAGACGATGCACGCACCGCTCCGGTCCGTCCCCTCGCCGCGGGCCAGACTGTCGCTCACAGTGAGGACCCCCGCCCGAATCCCTCCTCCACCCCGGGGCGCGGCCACCCCTACCTCGACCCGCCACGGTAGAAGGGCGGGCGGACCACCTCGCCCCGAAGCTCCCGCCCCCGCACCCGGAGGGCGACCGGGCTCCCCGCCTTTGCGAGCCCTGCGGGGAGGTACGCGAGCGCGATTCCCCTCCCGACCGATGGACTCATCGTCCCGGAAGTGACGATCCCCACCACTTCCGCCCCCGCAACCACCTCGTAGCCCGACCGCGGGAAGCCCCGCTCCGAGAGGCGGATCCCCGCGAGCCTCTGCCGCACCCCGCGCTCCCGCTCCGCCGCGAGTGCCCGGCGTCCGACGAACTCTCCCTTCCCCAGCTTCACGACCCACCCGAGACCCGCCTCGAGAGCGGAGTGATCCTCATCCAGATCTGATCCGTAGAGCGCGTAGCCCATCTCGAGGCGAAGCACGTCCCTCGCCCCGAGACCCGCCGGGATCGTCCCGAGTCCGGCCCCGCTCTCGAGGATCCCCTCCCAGAGCTCCCCGGCACCGGCGCCGTCCACATAGAGCTCGAACCCGTCTTCCCCCGTGTAGCCGGTCCGGGCCACGAGCGCCTCGACGCCGAGGACGCGGCCCCGGGCGAATGCGAACCCGGGGAGGGCCGCGACGTCGACGTCCGTGAAGCGTGCGAGCACCTCCCGCGCCCCCGGTCCCTGGAGGGCGAGGAGCGCGTAGGCGTCCGACAGGTCCTCGAGTTCCACCTCGAAGCTCCCCCGGTAGGCCAGGATCCACTCGCGGTCCTTCGCCCGGTTCGCGGCGTTCACGACGAGGAGGAATCTGCTCGAGGCGAGCCGATAGACGAGAAGATCGTCCACGACGCCGCCCTCCTCATTCAGGAGGAGGGAGTACTGTGCCCGCCCGGGCTCGAGCGCGCTCGCGTCATTCGCCGTCACGTGCTGCACGAGGGCGAGGGCGTCCGGGCCCCGGATCTCGAGTTCGCCCATGTGGCTCACGTCGAAGAGCCCCGCCCCTTCCCGAACCGCCCGGTGCTCTGCCCTAATCCCGGCGGCGAAGTGCACGGGGAGGCTGAAGCCGGCGAACTCCACCATCTTCCCGCCACGGCGGAGGTGCGCGTCGTAGAGCGGAGTCTTCTCTGGCATCCCGTTCACGGCACGGCTCCTGTCCCGGTGGAGGCTCAGGCGAGGAGCTTCACCAGGAGAGCCTTTTGCACATGGAGCCGGTTCTCGGCCTCGTCGAAGACCCGGGAACGCGGCCCGTCAATCACCTCTCGGGTCACTTCGACCCCGCGATGCGCGGGGAGGCAGTGCAGGAAGATCGCGTCGCGCTCCGCCCTTTCCATCAGGTCGGTCGTCACCTGGTAGCGCTCGAAGGCGCGGGTACGCTCCGCGAGGTCGGCCTCCTGGCCCATCGAGGCCCATGTGTCGGTGCATACCACGTGGGCCCCCTCGACGGCCTGGACGGGGTCTTCGAGGAGTCGGATCACCGCCTCCGCCTCGCCCAGGATCCGCGCGTCCGGGGCGTACGCCTCGGGGACCGCCAGGTTCAACTCGAACCCCAGGATCGAGGCGGCCTCGATCCACGAGTTCGCCATGTTGTTCCCGTCTCCGACCCAGGCGACACGGAGCCTCCGGAACTCGGGCCCGAACTCCTCGCGCACAGTCAGGAGGTCCGCAAGGAGCTGGCAGGGGTGAAGGAGATCGGTGAGGCCGTTGATCACGGGAACGGAGCCGTGGCGCCCGAACTCCTCGGCTTCGATGTGATCGAAGGTTCGGATCATGAGCCCGTCCACGTACCGCGAGAGGACGCGGGCCGTGTCCGCGAAGCTCTCCGAGTGCTCGCCCCGGCCGAGGTGCGTCTCGGCGGCGTGGAGCACGATCGCGTGCCCTCCGAGGTGGAACATCCCGGCCTCAAAGGAGACCCGCGTCCGGGTCGAGTGCTTCCGGAAGATCATCCCTAGCGTCTTGCCCTCCAGCGGGCGCCCGGATCCCCCCGGTTCCTCCTTCAGGCGAAGTGCTCGCTCGAGGAGCCCCGCGAGCTCCTCGCTGGAGAGGCATCTCAGTGAGAGGAAGTGGCGGGCTTCGCTCCTCTTCGGCCTCACGGCATCGACTCCTGGACTCAGTTTCACGCGTCAGAGGATGTACTTGCGAAGATCCTCGTCTCCGACGATGGAGGCGAGGCCATCCCGTACGAACCCCCGGTCCACGACCAGGTCGGTCGTCGCGGCCCCGTCGGGGAGTTCGAAGAGCAAGTTCTCGAGGAGGGTCGTCATGACCGTCTGCAACCTCCTCGCCCCGATGTTCTCCATCCGTTCGTTGAGCTCGAATGCGATGCGGGCCAGTTCCCTCACCCCGTCCTCCGAGAATCCGATCTTCGCTCCCTCGGACTCGACGAGCGCCGTGTACTGGTGAACGAGCGCATTCTCGGGCTCCGTCAGGATCCGGACGAAGTCCGATTCGGCGAGGGAGCTGAGCTCGACCCGGATCGGAAAACGGCCCTGGAGCTCCGGCACGAGGTCCGACGGCTTCGAGACGTGGAATGCACCGGCCGCGATGAAGAGGATGTGGTCCGTCCGGACGAACCCGTACTTCGTCTGTACGGTCGAGCCCTCGACGACCGGGAGGAGATCGCGCTGCACCCCCTCGCGGCTCACGTCGGGGCCGGCCCCGCCACGCTCGCCCGCCACCTTGTCGATCTCGTCGAGAAACACGATCCCCGTCTCCTCGGTGCGGTCGAGCGCCTCATTGACGACCTCGTCCATGTCGACGAGCCGGTCGAGCTCCTCTTGGACGAGGATGCGCCTCGCCTCGGAGACCCGGACGGACCTCTTCTTCGTCCGCTTCGGGAGCATGTCCTGGATCATGTCGATGAAGTTGTGGTCCATCCCGTCCATCCCCATCGGCACCATCATCCCGTCGAGGCTCGCCGTCTGCTGCACCTCGACCTCGACGACGCGCTCCTCGAGCTTCCCGTCCCGCAGCAGGGTGCGGAGCTTCTCGCGCGTTCGCTCGCGGCGCTCGTCCCGCGGGGGCTCCTCCCGGCTCGCCGGGCCTCGAGCACCGGAACGCTCCTCGGCAGCGGAGCCGGCCTCGGGGCCGGGGAGCTCGCCCTCCCGTTGGACGCGGATCCCGCCCGATCCCGCGACGAAGACGGGGACGCCGAAGGGGATCTGGGTCTCCGGCGCGTCGCCCGGCCCGCCCGTCGACGCTTCCACTGCTGCCCCGGCCGCGCTCCCTCGGGGTCCGCCCCGGGGCGCCCCACTCCCCGGCGGGCGGGCGGGCCGAACCGGGGGGAGGAGGAGGTCCAGGAGACGCTCCTCGGCCCCGGCCTCCGCCTCCGCCTCGACCTCATCCTCTCTTTCGGCGCGAACGAGGTTGACGGCCGTATCGACCAGGTCCCGGATCATCGATTCGACGTCCCGGCCGACGTAGCCGACCTCCGTGAACTTGGAGGCCTCGACCTTCACGAAGGGGGCGCCGGCGAGCCGGGCCAGGCGGCGAGCGATTTCCGTCTTCCCGACGCCCGTGGGGCCGATCAGGATCAGGTTGCTTGGGAGGATCTCCTCGCGGAGCTCGTCGGCCACCTGCTGGCGACGCCAGCGGTTCCTGAGGGCGACCGCGACCGCCTTCTTCGCGTCACCCTGCCCGATGATGTAGCGATCGAGCTCACGGACGATCTGCCGCGGGGTGAGCTCGTCCATCCATCCGCCCCGCGGGGCCGCCTCCGGGGCCTCGGCCTCGCCAGGCCCGCGCTCCTCGACCTGCGTCCTCTTCCCGGTCACGACGCCTCCCGTCCCTCCCCCCGGCCGTCACTGTGCTCGGCTGCGCGACCGAGTTCGAGCACCGTGATCCGGTCGTTCGAATAGATGCAGATCTCCGCCGCGATCCGAAGCGCGTCCGTGACGATCTCCAAAGGATCCAGCTCCGTCCTCATCCGGAGCGCCCGCGCCGCGGCGAGGGCGAACGATCCACCGGAGCCGATCGCCGCCACGTCTTCGTCCGGTTCGAGCACATTCCCGTCCCCGCTGACGAGGAAGAGGTGCTCTGCGTCCGCGACGAGGAGGAGAGCGTCGAGCCGCCTCAGGAAACGGTCCGTGCGCCAGTCCTTCGCGAGCTCGACTGACGCCCTCGTGAGGTTCCCCGGATAACGCTCGAGCTTCTCCTCGAGCTTCTCGAAGAGGGTGAAGGCATCCGCGACCCCGCCCGCGAAGCCGGCGAGAATCCGCCCGCCCTTGAGCATGCGGACCTTGGAGGCCGTGCCCTTCACCACGGTGTCTCCCATCGTGACCTGTCCATCCGCCCCCATCGCCACCGCCGCACCGCGACGAACGGCGACGACTGTGGTCGCCCGGACCCGCCTGACGTGCGTCACGCCGGCAGCCCCTCGGGCCAATGCCGCCCGGCACCGACTGCGTCACGCACGCGGATGGCACTCCCGGTAGACCCGACTCAGCCGCTCCATCGAGGTGTGGGCGTAGATCTGGGTGGTGGAGAGGGAGCTGTGGCCCAGCAGCTCCTTGACGGCCATCAGGTCCGCTCCGGCATCGAGCAGATGGGTTGCGAAGGAGTGGCGGAGCGAGTGGACGGAGAGGCCCGCCTCGCCCCCGGTTGCCTCGATGAGCCCCCTCACGGAGCGCTGCACCGTACGCCGGGAGAGACGCGCTCCGGTGCGGTTGACGAGGACGGGGCCGGTGTACCGCGACGGTGCTGTCTCCGCTCGCCTCGGGGCGTACCGGGCGAGAGCGCGAAGCGCCGCCTGCGTCAGGGGCACGACGCGCTCCTTTTTTCCCTTGCCCCGGACGCGGACTAGACCGCGGGCCGCATCCAGTTCCTCCAGATCCAGCTGCTGAAGCTCGGAGAGCCTAAGCCCGCTCCCGTAGAGAAGCTCGAGGATGAGGAGCGTCCGCGTCCCCTCGAGGGTGTTCAGCTCCGCCTGCTCCGCCGCCCGCTCGAAGAGGAGGTCGATCTCATGGCGGCCGAAGTAGCCGGGAAGCCGATGCTCCCCCTTCGGCGAGCGGAGGCCACGGGCTGGATTTCGGGGGATCCGCTCCTCGCGGTGCAGGAAGCGGAGGAAGCTCCGGATGCCCGAAAGTTTCCTGGCCACCGACTTCCTCGCGAGGGAGCGCCGCTTCAGCCACCCGAGGAAGCTCCGGAGGGTAAGCCGGTCCACCCCGGTCCACTCCCACTCGGGCGTACCCGTGTACTCGGTCAAAAAGCCCTCGAATTCGGCGAGATCACGGCGGTACGCATCGATCGTGTGCACCGCGAGCTGGCGCTCCCCCCCGAGGTGGCGGAGGAAGGCCTCCGTGGCCTCTCTCACGCGAGGTTCGCCTCCACCCCGGGAGCGAGCCCCGGGGTTGGCCCGTGCCAGGGCGCGAGCGGATCGGCACCGGGCGAGGCTGCCGGCTCTCCGAGCCCCTCCTCGCCCATCCACCGGGAGAAGTCGCCGATCGCCCGGCCTGCGAGCCGCTCGCGCTTTGCCCTCTTGTCCCGGATACGCCGCGCGAGCGGATCCACGAGCCCCCAGTTCGAGTTCATCGGCTGGAAGTGCGTCGGATCGCTCTCGGCCAGGTAGCGGCAGAGTCCGCCGAGCATCGTAGTCGGGGGCGGGACCACCGGCTCGAGGCCGCTAAGTACCCGGTCCAGGTTGATCCCCGCGAGGATGCCCGAGGCCGCCGATTCGGTATACCCCTCCACACCCGTGAGCTGTCCCGCAAAGAGGAGATCGGGCCGGTGTCCGAGGGCACCCGAGCGGGCCAGTCGGGCCGGAAAGTTCAGGTAGGAGTTCCGGTGGATCGATCCGAAGCGGAGGAACTCGGCATCCTCTAGGCCGGGGATCGTCCGGAAGACGCGCCGCTGCTCTCCGACGCGAAGGCGCGTCTGGAACCCCACGAGATTCCACATCTGTCCCGCCCGGTCCTCCCGCCTCAGTTGAACGACGGCATGAGGCCGCATCCCCGTGCGCGGGTTTTCGAGGCCCAGGGGCCGCATCGGACCGAAACGGAGCGTCTCCGGACCGCGGGTGGCGAGCACCTCGACGGGAAGGCACCCCTCGAAGTAGGGGACGCGGTCCCACTCGTGGCCCCCGTCGTAGACATCGGCCTCCGCCAAGCGCTCGACGAAGGACTCGTACTCGGCTCGCGAGAGGGGACAGTTCAGGTAATCGGGCTCCTGCACCCAGCGCCCCTGGGCGAAGATGACGTCCCGGTTGAGGGAGTCCGCCTCGACGATTGGCGCGATGGCGTCGAAGAAGGCGAGCCCGTCGTCCCCGAGCTCCGCCCGAATCGCGCCGGAGAGCGCGTCCGAAGTAAGGGGACCGGTCGCGACGATCGCCGGACCCTTCGGGATCCGCGTGACCTCGGCCTCCGCGACCTCGATCCGGGGGTGTTCGCTGATCCGCCGCGTCATCTCCTCCGAGAAGAGCCTCCGGTCCACGGCGAGCGCAGCGCCGGCCGGGACACGCGATCGACCGGCACTCGCAAGGAGGAGGGAGCCGAGGGCCGCCATCTCGCGCTTCAGCTCGCCGTGGGCGTTCCTCGGATCCTCGCTCTTGAACGAATTCGTGCAGACGAGCTCGGCGAGGCCCCCCGACTGGTGCGCCGGCGTCATCGTGCCCGGGCGCATCTCGAGGAGGCGAACGCGCCTACCGAGCTCGGCGAGCTTGAAGGCGGCCTCGCAGCCGGCGAGTCCCCCGCCGACGACCGTGACCGACTCGACCCCTGCGTCAACCATTCCGGCCGGACGCCCTTCCCGTGCGCCGCCGCCTGCCTCCCCGCTTCGGCTTCTTGCCCCTCGTACGAAGGAGTTCCGTCGCCAATTCGAGGGTGAGTGCCTCCGGATCGGTGCCCTTCGGAAGGCTCGCGTTCACGCTCCCGTCCGTCACGTACGGGCCGTAGCGGCCGTCGAGGAGCCGCACGGGGTCTCCGGAATCGGGGTGACGCCCGAATTGCCTGAGGACAGGCGGGCCGGTCTCCTGCGCCAGGAGTACGAGCGCCTCCTCGAGCGTGATCGTGAAGACCCGGTCCGGATCTTTGAGATTCCGGTACTTCCGGTTCCTCTCCACGTACGGGCCGTAGCGGCCGATCCCGGCTGTGACGGCCTTGCCCGTCGCGGGATCCGTCCCGAGCGCGCGGGGGAGCGAGAGGAGCGCCAGCGCGTCGTCCAGATCCACCGAGTCCGGCTCCCGCCCCTCCGCGAGGCTCGCCCTCCGAGGCCGCTCCTCCCCCTCGGCTTTCTCCCCCAGCTGCACGTACGGCCCGTAGGGCCCGTCCTTCAGGTACACTGTCGTGCCTGTCTCCGGATCGGAGCCTAGGACGCGATCCTCCGCCCTGTCCCCGCCCTCCTCGAAGGAACGCGTACTCCTGCACGCCGGGTAGGCGGAGCACCCGAGAAAGCGCCCGCGCCGGTTCCACTTCACCTGCATCGGGCTCCCGCACTTCTCGCACGTCTCCCCTTCGGCCTTCAGCATCTCTCGTACGATCTCCGCCGAGCTCGCCTCCGCCTGCTCCAGCTGCTCCCGGAGACCCGGGTAGAAATCTCCGAGCAGCTCCCGCCACTTCACGTCGCCCAGCTCGACCCGGTCGAGGTCGTCCTCAAGGCGAGAGGTGAACCCGGGATCGAAGATGTCGGGGAATGCCCGGACGAGGAGCTTGGCCACCGTGTCCCCGAGCGGAGTGGGCACGAAGCGGCGCTTGTCCATCTCGACGTATTCCCGGTCCCGGATCGTCGACAGAATCTGCGCATACGTCGACGGCCGGCCGATCCCCTGCTTCTCGAGCTCCCTGACGAGGCTCGCCTCGGAGAACCTGGGAGGCGGCTGGGTGAAGTGCTGCGCGGGCTCGAACCGATCGAGCGGCACCGTGTCTCCAGTGGCGAGTTCCGGGAGGGGCTTGAGATCGGCGAGGGTCTTCCTGTCACCCCTCTCCGTCGCCTCCCGGTAGAGGCGGGTGAAGCCGTCGAACTTGACGACCGATCCCGTGGCCCGGAAGCGGTAGGCCTTGCCGCTCGCCCCGGTGAGGTCGAAGTCGGCCGTCGTCGTATCGTAGACCGTGGGCTGCATCTGGCTCGCCACGAAACGGAGCCAGATGAGCTCGTAGAGCGCCGCTTCCTCCTGGCCCAGATGACGTCGCAACTCGGCGGGCCGGAGGGATGGATCCGTGGGACGGATCGCCTCATGCGCCTCCTGGGCGCCCTTCTGCTGCTTCCCCTGCCAGAGCCTGGGGCTCTTCGGCAGGTAGCGCTCCCCGAACTCGGAACCGACCCACGCCCTCGCGCCCTCGACGGCCTCGCGCGCTACCCGCGTCGAATCCGTCCTCATGTATGTAATGAGTCCGACGGCGCCCCGGCTCCCGATCTCCTTGCCCTCGTAGAGCCGCTGCGCCGAGGCCATCGTCCGCCTCGCGGAGTATCGGAGCAGCTTCGCCGCCTCCTGCTGGAGCGTCGACGTCGTGAAGGGGGGCGGCGGGCTCTTGCGCCGCTCCTTCCGCCTGACCTCGCTCGCGCGGAAGGGGAGCCCCGCCACATCCGTGAGGACCGCGTCGGCCTCGGACTCACTCGCGAGCCGGTGCTTCTTGCCCGCGATCGCATGCAGCTTCGCCTCGAAGCGCTGACCCTCCTTGTCCAGGTGGGCCGTGATCGACCAGTACTCCTCCGCCTGGAACGCGAGGATCTCGTCCTCCCTCTCGCATACGAGGCGAAGGGCCACCGTCTGGACGCGACCAGCCGAGAGCCCGGGACGGATCGGCTTCCAGAGGAAGGGCGAGACCTGGTATCCGACGAGCCGATCCAGGATCCTTCGCGCCTGCTGGGCCTCGAACTTCCTCATGTCGAGCGAGCCCGGGGTCTCGAGTGCCTGCGAGATCGCCGGGCGGGTGACTTCCCGGAACTCGACGCGCCGGAAGCGGTCCGGATCCTTCCCGAGCCCGAGGTACGTCGCCACGTGGTAGGCGATCGCCTCGCCCTCCCGGTCGGGGTCGGTCGCAAGGATCACCGCATCGGCCCCCTTCGCCTTGCGCTTGATCTCGGCGAGCACCTTCCCCTTCCCGCGGATCGTGACGTAGCGCGGCTCGAAGCCCTGGTCCACGTCCACGCCGAGCTCCTTCTTCGGAAGGTCCCGGACGTGCCCCATCGAAGCGGCCACCTCGTATCCGCGGCCCAGGTAGCGGCCGATGGTCCTCGCCTTGGCCGGCGACTCGACGACGACGAGGCTGCGCTCGCGATGATTCCCGTTCCCCTTCGGCATTGACTCCTAGATCCGGTTGTCAGGACGATCAGGGGACTCAGCCCCCGGGTCTCCTTGTCCTGTTGAGGCGCTCGGCTACCCGTTCGACGGTCTCGAGCGGCGAGTGGAGGTCCGTTGCCATCCACCAGTCTGCACGCCGGTAGTACGGCTCACGCTCGGCGATGAGCGCGCGGATCCGGGACAGCGGATCATCTACATCCAGGAGGGGGCGCCCTCCCCGCTGGCCCCGAACTCGCGCGAGGGCCGCCTCGGGCGAGACGCGGAGCCAGATGCTGAGCGTGCCCCCCGGGACCTCTTCAATCCTGCCCGGCCGACACGGCCAACCCCCGCCGGGCGCGACAACGACATCGTCTTCGAGGAGGAGCCGACCCGCGATCCGGTGCTCGATCCTTCGAAACCCCTCCTCCCCGTTCTCCCGGAAGATCCGCGGGATCCCCCGCCCTTCCTCCTCCTCGATGAGCCGGTCCACATCCATGAACGACCATCCGATCCGCCTCGCAAGCAGGCGTCCCACCGTGCTCTTCCCGCTTCCCATGAAGCCTATGACGAGGATCCGGCGACAGGGAAGAGCGCCCTCCCGCCGAGTCGGCCCGCCTCCCGGCACGCCCTCAGCGTTCACCCCAACCGCGTTCCGAAAGGTACGCGAGGTAGCCATCGAAGTTCCGGCGGAGCTCGGCAACGGAGTCGCCCCCGAACTTCTCGAGGAAGGCGTCCGCCACGGTGAGGGCAACCATCGCCTCCCCGACGATCGCCGCCGCGGGGACGGCGCAGACGTCGCTCCTCTCCGTCGCACCGACCTGCGCGCTCCCGTCCCGCAGATCTACCGAGGGAAGCCGGTTCTTCATCAGCGTCGAGATCGGCTTCATCGCACCCCGCACGACGAGGGGCTCTCCCGTAGTGACTCCGCCCTCGAGGCCGCCGGCCCCGTTCGAGGAGCGGATGAAGCCACCCGAATGCGCCACGGCCTCGTCCCGGACGATCGGGTCATGCACCCTGGAGCCCCTCCGCAGCGCGCCCTCGAACCCGAGCCCGATCTCGACGCCCTTGATCGCATGGATCGACATCACGGCGTGCGCGAGCCTCCCGTCAAGCTTCCGGTCCCACGAGACGTAGCTGCCCAGACCGACGGGCACGCCAGTGACGACGACTTCGAAGACTCCGCCGAGCGTGTCTCCCTCCTCCTTCGCCCGGTCGATCGCCTCCATCATCCGCCTTCCGGCCTCTTCATCGAGCGTTCGTACCGGGGAGGCGTCCGCCGTGCGGTTGAGCTCGTCGGGTAGCGCCTCGGGAAGCGTCGCCTCCACGTCCCCGATCGAGCGGACGTGGCTCCCCACCCGAATCCCGAACTCGGAGAGGAGACGCTTCGCGACGGCGGCGCACGCCACCCGCGCCGCCGTCTCCCTCGCGCTCGCGCGCTCGAGGATGTCCCTGGTGTCCCGGCGGCCGTACTTGAGGACACCCACGAGGTCCGCGTGGCCGGGCCGGGGTAGGTACATCGCCCGGAGCGCCTTCGGGTTCCGCCCTGGGGCCGGCGCCTTCGGGCTCATCGCGACCGTCCAGTTCTCCCAGTCCCGGTTCCAGATGAGCATCGAGATCGGGGAGCCGAGGGTCTCGCCGAGACGAACGCCAGAGACGATCTCGGCCCGGTCCGACTCGATCTGCATCCGCCGGCCGCGACCGTAGCCCCCCTGGCGCCGCGCGAGTTCGGGATCGACGTCACGCTCCATGTCGAGGGAGAGACCGGCTGGGATCCCCTCGAGGAGCGCGGTCAGGCCGCGACCGTGCGACTCCCCCGCCGTTCGAAACGAGATGGGCGCCATCAGACGCTCCTTCGGGTGCAACGAAAAAACCCGGCTCGGGCCGGGTGTGAGCCAGGAGTTGCTGCCGTGCGGACACGGCCCGGGTCTCGGCAAGGTAAGAAGGTGGAAGCCCGCCGGAACCCTGTCCAGACCCGTAACGTTCGCACGGGGAGCATCTCGTCGGATGAGTGACGTCGCGGACGGCTGTAGGTTGCCCCGGACGGCCACGCGGCGGACGTCGTGGTCCGAGTGACGCGAGGCTCCGTCTGCACGTCCGGATCGAGGTGCCGTCGGCCAGTCGCGCGGTGAGTGGGCCGAGAATGTTCCAGTGAGTCGCTCGGAGATCGGCGTTCCACACGATCCGCCCCGGGGCGTGAGACCGTAGCTCCGCGGCCGCGTCCCCACCTCTCACGGGAAAAGATGCTCGCACGCAGCTGACGCCGGCGCGCGAGGCACTCCGGGAGACCGTCGTCGGGATCGGCGAACACGAGATCGCAGTCGGAAGGCCGGTTCCGGACTCGCTCGAACCATTCCTTGCGCCAGCGATCGCGATCTGCGGCTCTGGAGGCATCCACGGGTTCGTCAGCGAAATCGGCGCTTCCCAGAATGCCCGAATTCTGTATCTCTCCGACCGACCGTCTATCCTCGGCGGTCAGCTTCTTCACCGTATCGAACAGTTCGCAATCGCGATGGCGCCAGGCCTCGAGCTCCTGAAGGTAATCGGGGGTAGCGGCCATCGCCCGTGCCAGCCCCTTCGGGATCCGCGCACAGGTACCGGGCGATACCCAAGCGTTTCCCTTCGCCGAGCGCCCGAAGCAGTCCGTACTTCGCGAAGTCCCCTATATCGCCAACATAACGATCCCGCATTGCGAACCTTTCGCTGGCTGGATTCGGAAGGGCGCTCAAGACTCCTGTCTGGCGGCCTGGAAGCCGGGGACCCCTTCCCTGTCAGCTGCCCTGCCGAGCCTGTACGGAACCCGGGCACCTGAGGTGAAACCGTCGGACGGACCCCCGGTAACGGGGTGCCTCACCCCACCCGGGAAGAGGCAGATGCGTGACCGGGGGGCTGACCCATTCGGTGCCGAGTACGACCGGGTCCGGGGCCATCCCCCCGGTTTCCGTCGATGACAGCAAGGAAGCCACCCAAGACGACGGTTCCTTCTGGCTCCCCTGCGAAGGATGGGGCGGACTCGATCCCGCGGGAGCGGATCCCGTTCCGACTGGTCAGTTGAGCCGAGGAGAGAAGTCCCTCAAAGTTCGCCGTGAACATCCATCCCCACCTGCACCTCAGATCGTTCACCGAGCCGGTCTCCTGTTCCCGCGCGACTTCTCCGGTCGCATGCGACTCCGGCGAACCGGGGGCGCTGATCCTCGGTATCCGGCAGGATCCGGCCCCTCCATGGTTTCTACGGCGAATCCTCCGTCCACGGATCCCGCTGAGGCGGCTCCCACAGGGGGGCGCCGGGCGGGAGAAGGTGGGACCTCAGGATGTGCCACACGGCGACGGCGCCGTCCCACCACTGGATCTTCTTTCCTTCCGCGTACGAGCGGCCACGATAGCTGATCGGAACCTCGTAGACCCTCGCCCCTGCCTGAGCGAGCCTCGCCGTGATTTCGGGCTCGATCCCGAAGCGCTCCCGGGTAAGCGGGAGCGTCTCCAGGAGATCCCGGCGGATCATCTTGTAGCACGTCTCCATGTCGCTCAGGTTCAGATTCGTGAAGACGTTCGAGAGGAGCGTCAGTGCCCGGTTCCCGACGGCGTGCCAGAAGAGGTGCACGCGGCGAGGCCCACCGAGGAAGCGGGAACCGTAGACCGCATCCGCCCACCCTCCGAGGATCGGCTCAAGGAGTGCGGGGAGTTCGCGCGGATCATACTCGAGGTCGGCGTCCTGGATCACGACGACGTCACCCGTCGCTTCCCGGAACCCCGCGCGAAGGGCCGCGCCCTTCCCCCGGTTCTGGACGTGAAAGAGGAGACGGTCGAGGAGGCCGTCCCGCTCGAGTTCGAGGAGGAGGTCGGAGGTCCCGTCGGTCGAGCCGTCGTCGACCGCGATCACCTCGAGAGCCAGGGGGAGCTGGCGCACTCGCTCCACCGCCCGCCGAATCGTCGCCGCCTCATTGAAGACCGGGATGACGACGGAGAGTCGGACACGGTCCCACGGGAGACCCGGATCCTCCATCGGGCGGAGGTGTCGGGCGCTCACCCGGGTACCCGGAGGAGGGCGATGGCGCTCTCCGGCCCCACCGTCGTCAATGCTGGCCGAAGCCCCGTGGACCCGTCCCACGGAACCGAGCGCTCAAGATCCGGGAACCGGAGCCCGCGGGCGCGGACCCTTCCCGCTCCACCTGCCTGGGGGGGCTACCCGCCGCCACCCCTCAGGGGAGGGACACATCAGGTGCGGGGGGACGCAAGTAGCGAGCACCGAGCCGTCAGGCCCCGGTGCCAAGCCAGCCCCGCACCGTCAGCCACCCGAAGGGACATTCAGCGTCTGGCCCGGAAAGATGCGACTCGAACGGATCCCGTTCGTGCGCCGGAGCGTCTCGACGGTCGTTCCGTACCGGTTCGCGATCGTCCAGAGGGACTCCCCCGAACGGACGGTATAGCGCATTATCGTGCCGCCGCCCTCCGCCCCGGGGATCGTCAGCCTCTGGCCGATCAGGATCCGACTCCCGCTCAGGCCGTTCGCGGCGCGAAGCTCCGCCACGCTGACCCGATACGTCCTCGCGATCGTCCAGAGGGACTCCCCCGAACGGACGGTGTGCTCGAAGGACGCGAGCGAGCCCCCTCCCGCACCCGATGGAATCGAGAGCTCCTGGCCGGGGAAGATGCGACTTCCCGAGATTGCATTCGCGCGCCTGAGCGACATCTCGTCGATCCCGTGATCCCTTGCGATCGTCCAGAGGGACTCCCCCGAACGGACCCGGTGCGTACGCACGCCCTCGTCGACCGGAGGATCGGGCGGCGACTCCTCGGGCGAAGCCTCGCGGTCGACGACGGCCACCGTCTCCGAAGCATCCGTCGGCGGGTCGGGCGCCTGACTCGTGACGGGCACCTCCGGCGGAGCCGGATCGGGATCGGGCGCCCGACTCGCCACGGACGTCTCCGGCAGAGCCGGCCGGTAGACGGGGACCCGGAGGCGCTGTCCCACGAGGATCCGGTCGCCCCGGATGCCGTTCTCGGCCCGGATCCGGCTCACGCCCGCCCCGTAGTCGCTCGCGATTCGGCTCAGGCTCTCCCCACGCCGGACCACGTGCGTGACCCACTCCTCCACGAGGGCGGGGTCGGCTTCGGGGGCGTCCGCAAACCTTACGCTGCCCCCGGTAATCCGGGTCACGTAGGACCGATACTGACTCGGATAGATCACCAGGTGGTAGTGGGGAGGGCGACGCTCCCGCGTCACCTCGAGCACCCCCTGCCCCTCGAGCGCCAGCGCCGTGGACTCGAGCCAGCTTCGGCACGCGGTCCGGTTGCTTCGACGAAAGTCGATCGCCATCCCCGTGGGATGGACGGACCGATCGGAGGCATTTGATGGCTGGTCGGAGAGAGGCCGGGTCAGGCTCGTGACGACGAGCTTCTCACCGCACGCGGTCCGGTACTGGGCCGCGAGCCTCTCGATGAAGAGCCGGGCCTCCGGACGGGCGTAGGGGTAGGAGACGTCGTGGAGCTCGAAGTCCGGGTTCGGACCGACCTGCACCAAGTAGTTTGCATCCACGAACCGGTGGACATCGCCGGGCGTGGCGAGGTAGGTGAAATCGTGGGTCCGGGCCTGCATGTTCTGGCGATCGAGCGAGGCGGCGGATCCACTGAGGCTCTGCCCCTGGACACCTCCTGCGGTGGCGAGGATCACCGCTCCCAGGGCCCCGACCGTGAGGGCCCTCACCCCGCCTTGCGTGAGTTGTGCTCGAACCCCGCGACCCCCTGCGCCCTTGCCCAGACCGCCCACCGCACCACCCCCCATCCACCCTGGAGCTCGATACCCGCACGGACTCCGACCCCTGCCACGACGCAAGGGAACACGGGCAACCCCGGCCGGTCAAGCCCGGCCGGGGCCCGTGGAGGGCTCAGACGCTCGCGATCCAGCCACCCGCCGCGGAATCGTAATTCGCCGCGACGACGTCCCAGTTCACCACGTTCCAGAAGGCCGCGAGGTAGTCGGGGCGCCGGTTCTGGTAGTTGAGGTAGTACGCGTGCTCCCAAACGTCGACGCCCAGGATCGGGGTCGATCCACTCGACAGGGGCGAGTCCTGATTCGCGGTGGAGGTCACGACCAGATTCCCGAAGGCGTCCACCGAGAGCCACCCCCAACCCGACCCGAAGCGGGTCGCTCCGGCTGCGCTTACCGCCTGCCTGACGGCCTCGACCCCGCCGAATGTCTCGTCGATCGCCGAGGCAAGCGCACCGGTCGGGGCATCGCTCCCGCCGGGCGCGAGGATCTTCCAGAAGAGGGAGTGATTGTGGAACCCCCCGCCGTTGTTCCGGACCGCCGTCCGCACGGCGACCGGGAGGGCCGCGAGGCCTCTGAGGAGCTGCTCGGCCGAGTGCACGTGGAGCTCGGAATGACCCTCGAGCGCCTTGTTCAGGTTCGCCGTGTACGCATTGTGATGCTTTGAATGGTGGATCTCCATCGTGCGTGCATCGATGTGCGGCTCGAGCGCATCGTAAGCGTAGCCCAATTCCGGGAGGGCGTGCGGATAGACCATCGAAGAGACCTCCTCCGTCGGTATAGTAGTGAGTGGCCGTCGCGCAGGGCGACCAGAGTCCGGTGCGAAGACCCCGGACTGGGACGACCGTTCCACCCCGGGACTCACTGCAGCACCTTCGCGGCGACCGGTCGCAGGCGAGCGGCAGCCGGACCGGCGGTGTGCGTCGTCCCGGCTTGCTCCGGGAAACGGGGTTCGCGCCGGTGCCGCGCATCTCCGCGCCCTCGGAGCTCCCCGGGAGGGAGGGCCTGTCAGGCCGCCACCGCCCCCTCACCGGTCCCGGAGTTCGCGGGCCCGCCGCCGCTCCTCCATCAGCCGGCGGCGGACCTCGGCATTCTCGATCCAGGGCCGGCGCGCGAAGTAGGAGTCCGTCATCTCCTTGACCTTCCCGGTGAGGAGCACCATGGCGATCAGATTCGGGGCGGCGGCCACGAAGAGGACCACGTCGGCCAGCACCCACGCGACCGTCAGGGGTGCCACCGCGCCCAGGAAGTGCATGACGACGAAGATCATCTTGTAGGGGAGGATCGCCCGGTCCCCGAAGAGGTACATCGCACACCGGTCGCCGTAGTAGCTCCAGGCGATCGCGGTCGAGATCGCGAAGAGGAGGACGGTCAGCACCACAATGTAGTGACCCCACTCCCCCGGGAGTCCCTCCTGGAAGGCGAGCATCGTGAGGGGTGCCCCATTCTGCACGGCGTTTCCGAAGAGCGTCGCGTATGCGGCGCCCCCCTCTGCGACGGCCTCGTCGCGTTCCGGATAGATCACCCCGGTGAACGGGTCCGAGAGGCCGGGATCCACGTAGAACGTATCCACGGCGACCTGGTGCCACGCGAGCTTCGGGACCCCGGCCCCGGCCTCGACGGGGACGCCGTCCGCGACCCGGATCTCCGCCGGCGCCCCTGCGAAGACGGTGACCTGCCCGTCGGCCTGCTCCTCGACAAATCCCACGTCCCCGCCCGCGAGGTCGATCTCCGTCCGGAACCGAGCGTCCCATGAACCGGTCATGATGATGACGAGCGCCGTCATCGTGCAGATAACGATCGTATCGATGAAAGGCCCGAGGAGCGCGACTACGCCCTCGGAGACCGGCTCGTCCGTCTGCGCGGCTGCGTGCGCGATCGGGGCCGATCCGAGCCCCGCCTCATTCGAGAAGAGGCCTCGGCGCACTCCCCAGAGCGCGGTCACGAGGAAGACGCCGACGCCCGTCCCCGCGATCCCCGCGGTCGGGTTGAACGCCTCCGTCACGATGAGCGCGAGGGAGGGAAGGAGGAGGTCGAAGTTCAGGATGATGATGACGAGCGCGCCCGCGACGTAGACGGACGCCATGGCGGGCGCGAGGATCCCCGCCACTCGGCCGATCCGCGTGATTCCGCCGATGATCACCGACCCCACGATGAGCGCCCCCGCGAGCCCGGTCACCCACAGGGGTACCCCGAACTGCGTCTGCATCACGTCGGCGATCGTGTTCGCCTGTACGCCGTTACCCGACAAGAAAGAGCTCAGCCCGAGGCAGACGGCGAAGAAGACGGCCATCGGCTTCCACACCCGGCCGAGACCGAGCTCCATGTAGTACATGGGACCCCCCGAGACCGTACCCTTCCAGCTCGGCTCTCCCTCGTCCCGTTCGCGGACCTCGCGGTACTCCATCGATGCCGTGACTTCGGCATACTTCGTCGCCATCCCGATGAAGCCCGTCACCCACATCCAGAAGAGCGCGCCCGGGCCGCCCCAGTGGAGCGCCACGGCGACGCCCGCGATGTTGCCGACGCCGACCGTCGCCGAGAGCGCCGTCGAGAGCGCCTGGAAATGCGAGACGTCCCCTGGCTCGTTCGGGTCGTCGTAGCGCCCGGTCGCGATGGCGAGCCCGTGACCGAACCGCCGGATCTGGACCAGCCCGAGACGGATCGTGAAGTAGAACCCGGCACCGATCAGGATGATCACGACGAGGGGGATCGTCTCCGTTCCGGCCGGGATGCCGAACTCGAAGACCATGAACTCCAGCGTGTCGACGATCCCCTGAATGGCCGCCATCTGACCGAGCCTCCGTTCGTGGGTCTATCGCAGGCCGGCCGGCGCCCTGGTCCGGGTGCCGGCCGGCGATTCGTTCAGGATGATGTCGCCCTCTAGGCTCCGAGGCGGAGCGATCGGCGCTAGGCCGGCCCCGGGAGGGGCTCGGGCCCGAGCTGGAGGAAGACCCTGTCGAGGATGAGCTCCCTCGCCCGCTCCGCGATCTCGTCCAGGGAGGGCGAGTCCGCGTACTGCTCCGCGATCCGCGCCCTGAGCTCCTCGACGGAAGGGAGCTCCGGCAGGTGAAGCTCTCGCAGGTAGGACTTGACCTCCCCGCGCCTGCGCTGGAGCTGTTCGGCCGCCCCATCCCGCGCCCGCTCCCACCGCTCCCTCAGTTCGTCGAGCCCTGGCCGCTTGTGCCACACCGCCCGGAGCTCCCTCGCGAGGACCTCGTCCGAGACCGTGTCCGCCACCTCCGTCGCCAGCTTCTCGATGACCTTCCGGCCGAGCCGGCCCTCCCCGGCCAGCACGGACTCGGGCGGAGCCCGAAGGTCCCAGACGAGGCCCGTCCATGAGAACGCCTTCAGGACGTAGTACGAGATGTCAATCTCCCACCAGTAGAACCCCTGGCGCGTAGAGCTCTGGTAGTGGTGGTGATTGTTGTGCCAGCCCTCGCCGAGGGTGATGAGAGCGAGCCACCAGTTGTTCTTCGAGTCGTCAGCGGTGATGTAGCGCTGCCTCCCGACGACGTGCGCGACCGAGTTGATCGCGAACGTGCAGTGGTACAGGATGACGGTGCTCAGGAAGAACCCCACGAACAGACCCGGCGCCCCATCGATCAGGTAGCACCCCACGGCAAGGAGGAAGGCCGGGAAGTACGGCCGAGCGTCGAGAAGCCGGAGCTCCGGGTACTTCATCAGGTCCGTCACGGTCGAGTAGTCCACCTCGGCCTTCTGCTTCGCGAAAATCCATCCCACGTGCGAGAACCAGAACCCCGTGTGCCTCGGAGAGTGGACGTCGAGCGCGGTGTCGGAGTGGCGGTGATGGTGGCGATGGATCGCGGACCACCAGATCACCCCGCGCTGCGCCGACGTCTGGGCGAGAAAGGCCAAGAAAAACTGGAACGGCCGGCTCGTCTTGTACGTCCGGTGGGAGAAGTAGCGGTGAAACCCGGCCGTGAGCCCCCACATCCGGATGAGGTAGAGGGAGATACAGAGTACGACGGAAGTGGTGGTGAACCCGGTCCAGAAGACGCCGAGCGCCGTCAGGTGGGCGAGGGCAAAAGGGATTGCCGCCGGGTAGACGATGTCGTTGTGGGGCTCTTCGTGAGCGACGCCGAGATCCGGCTCGGCTCTCGCCTGGGCGTCCAGGGACACTTCGCGACCTCCGGGGTGCGTGCGACGATCCGAATCGTTCGGCAGGACGGGTGCTACTTGTAGCGGTAGGTGATCCGGCCCCGGCTCAGGTCGTAGGGCGACATCTCGACCTTCACGCGGTCCCCCTCAAGCACCCGAATGTAGAACTTCCTCATCTTTCCGGAGAGATAGGCGAGGATCTTGTGGCCGTTTTCCAGCTCCACGCGAAAGTTGGCGTTCGGCAGGACCTCGGTAACGGTCCCCTCGACCTCTATCGCATCACTCGCCACACAATTCTCCTCGCTCGTGCTCGGCCGGGAGACCCGCTTCGGGGTGGAGCCGGAACCTGACGGCCCATGAAGGTAATGAAGTCCGGAAGTTAAGGAAAACGCAGAGCGTCGCTCTGGGGACCGGAGAGTCGGAATGAAAGCATCAGTCGTCGGTGCGATCGTCGTGGCGATCCTCGCGTTCATCGGCGTGGTCGTGTGGGGCACGCTGCAGGGCGCCGAGGTGGAGTGCGAGGTCTGCCTGGTGTTCGACGGCGAGGAGGTCTGCCGCCTCGGACGGGGTGAGTCCGAGGTGGAGGCGCTCGCCGCCGCGCACTCGAGCACGTGCGGGGGAAACACCTCGGGGATGGCAGAGTCGATCGCCTGCATGAACCGTATCCCCGAGCGCTCGAGCTGCCCGGCCAACTAACCCGGCGCCGCCCCTCTGCGCGCTCCGCCCCGGCTCGGCGGCCAGGCGGACGCCCGGGTCAGGGAATTCCGGATTCGCGCGGCGGTCGGGCGGGAGCGTTCGCCGGGGGGGGCACCCGGGGGGAAAGTTCCAGGACCGGGGCTCCCGCACGGAGTTCCATCCCCTGCCCCAGCCCTCTCCGGAACCGGGGCGTGTAGCCATCCTTCGGGCTCACGAGGAGGACGACCGTCGAGCCCAGGCGGAACGTCATGAGCGGGGCTCCGGCCTCGAGGGAGATCGGGGGGCGGTAGCTCTGCACCCCCGCCCCTCGGGGCGGGGCGTTCAGGGCGGGATCGAAGTCCGCCCGGATGCTCCCCACATTCAGCGCGCCGACGGCGACGACGGCCAGGTGGGCCCCCTCCGACTCGAGGAGGGCGACGACCCGCTCGTTTCCGACATAGAGGTCCGGGAGTCGCCCGGCGATCCCGGGATTCACGGGGAAGAGACGACCCCGGATCCTTCGCGCACGGCGGAGCCGGGCCGGACACGGCCCGTGGACCCGGTGGTAGTGGCTCGGACTCAGGTAGACGGTGAGAAAGGCGCCGCTCCGGAAGCGCTTGGCCTCGGCCTCGTCTCCGAGGAGTTCGGCGACGGCGTAGGAGAGCCCCTTCGCCTGCAGCGCCGTCCCCTCCGCCAGCGGACCGAACCCCTGCAGGATCCCGTCCGCCGGAGAGGCGACCGACCCCGCCCCTCCCTCCCAGCTGCGGGCCCCATCCCGAAGACGCCGGCTGAAAAGGGCCGAGAGGGTGGGATACGCCTCGGGCGGCCTCTCCGCCTCGCCCGCGTCGATCGAGAAGTGCCGGGCGAAGGCGCGGTTCATCCTGGCCTGAAGCGCCCCGGGGAGCACGCGGCGGGACGCCCACCCGGCCGACGCGGAGAGGAGCCGGTGTGGGAGGATATGGAGCGCAGCGAGAAGCACCCACCAGGGGAGGGCGACGCTGTTCGCCACCCCTGCCCTCTCAGGCGGGGCGGGACCGACCGGGGGCGCTGGCGCGTGGGACCGCTTCCTCCCGGCCAGGCGGCAATAGGACCACCCCATGCACGGGCCCGGTGGCTAGCTCGCGGTGTAGCCGGCCGCCTGGATCGCCTCCACAGCCGTCTCCCGGGGCGTTCCCCCGGGAAGGACGGAGACGACGGCCTCGCCGATCTCCACCGACTCGATCGCGAGTCCCTCGACCCCTTCGAGAGCCTGCCTTACGTGCGCCACGCATTGTTGGCAGCTCATCCCGCCCACCTTGATCCGTTCCGTCACCGCATTCACCTCGTCCACTCGTGTTCGTTCCGCAGCCAGCCAGCCGGCCGCCGAGCCCCATCCTGAACCCGGCGCGTGGGCGAAGGGTCCGGCCGGGGAGCGTCCGGCTCCGCGGGAAGCAGCGCCCAGCGTGAGGAGCCTTGGGGGGGAGCGGGTGTAGTGAGGGGTCCGGGAGCGGGAGGCTCCCACCCGGAGCCCGCTGTCCACCAACCGGAGAGCGACGAATGACAAGGCCTCGAACAACCCGACGTGGAACGCGGAGGATCCTCACCCCTGCCGGAGCTTGGGTGCTCGGCTGGCTCGCGATTTCGCCGGGTGCGGCCGCCCCGCAGGCGACGGCAACCGATCTCGACTCCGCCATCGAGTCGATCACAGAGGCGTCGGTCCGGGCCCACCTCGCCGTCCTCGCCCACGACCAGCTCAGGGGCCGGGATACGCCGAGCGAGGGTCTCGAGACAGCGGCGAGATACATCGCCGAGCTCCACGGGAGCTACGGGCTCGAGCCCGCCGGCCGCCCGGACGGGAGCTTCATGCAGCGCTATCCTCTGGGGCTCATGGGTCCGGATCCCGCCAGTGCTAGCGTGCGCTTCCACGGCCCGGGGGGGACAACAGAGCCCAGGGTCGGCCGGGACGTCTTCTTCGACGGAGGCTCCGAGGAGCGGGTCGACGGCCCACTCACCTTCGTGAATGTGGAGCTCCCGGCTGCCGCCGAACCGGGCTTGCTCGCCGGGGCCGTCGCCGTATTCGACCTCCCGGGCGGCTGGGATCCCGCCCTCTGGTCCGCCTCCGTCCGCCAAGCGGCGTACGCGCGCGAGGCCGGAGCCTCGGCGATCGTCCATATCCTAGATGCCGGCTTCCCCTCCTCGGTGGTCGGCCAGCTCGGGGCGGGCCTCGCGCAGCCGAGGTGGCGGCTCGGGGGCGACGCCTTCCTCCCGCGCGTCTTCGTGAGGCGGCGGGCTCTCGAGGAGGTGATCCCCGAAGGGGTGCGGCCGTGGAGCGCGGATTCGGAGAACCCGGCCGAGCCCGGGAGCCTCACGCCCGTCCCCGAGACAACGCTGGACGCCACGCTCCCCCTCAACATCGTGAGCCTCGGGGATCCGCCGAACGTCGTCGCGGAGCTCCCCGGCCGGGACCCGGCGCTTCGAGCCGAGTACATCGTCCTCAGCGCCCACTTCGATCACGTCGGGGTCGGCCGGGCGGTGGATGGGGACTCGATCTACAACGGGGCCGACGACAACGGCTCCGGAACGACCGCGCTCCTCGAGGTGGGCCGTGCGCTAGGGAGCCTTCCCCCCGAGCTCCGCCCCAGGCGCTCCGTCCTCTTCCTCCACGTCAGCGGGGAGGAGAAGGGACTTCTCGGCTCGGAGTGGTGGGTCGACCATCCGACGCGCCCCATCGGCAACATCGTCGCGAACATCAACATGGACATGGTCGGCGGGGGCACCCACCCCGACACGATCGCAGTGCTCGGCAGGGAGTACTCCTCCCTCGGGCCCCTCCTGATGGAGGTGAACCGCGAGCGGCCCGAACTCGGTCTCACGACGGTCCCCGACATGTGGCCGCAAGAGGCGCTCTTCTTCCGATCCGACCAGTTCAACTTCATGCGCGAGGAGATCCCCTCCCTCTTCCTCTTCGCCGGATTCCACGAGTGCTACCACCGTCCCTGCGACGAACTCGACTTCGTGAGCACCGGGAAGATCTCGCGCGTGGCCCGCCTCACCGCCCACGCCGTCCTCGAGATCGGGAACCGCGACGAGCGTCCCGAGTGGACGCCGGACGGACTGACGGAGGTCCGGCGGATGACGGGCGGGGGCGGATGAGGAGCGTTCCAGCGCTCCGGCGTAGCACCGGCGCGCCGGGGGGACCCGGTCCCCGCCCCCTGGGGCCCGCGCTCAGGCTAGGGGAGCGACGCGCCGGACGGCCGCGGCCGACACGAAGACCAGGCGCCCCTCGGTCCGCCCGCCCGGGATCCCCGCCCGGACCGACAGGGCCCGCATCTCCGCCTCGAGGCCCGGCCGGTGGCGCCGTACCGCTGCCTCGACGGACGCCTCGTCCCCCGGATCGAGCCGGTCGGGCCTCCAGGCGATCACGACGAGGCGGGCGGGCGGCCCGTCCGGGATGTGGACGACCCGGTCGGCCCGCCCCTCGAGGACCTCGCCTTTGTCCCGGACGAGGAAGGCGAGCCCCCGCTCCACCCGCGTTCCCGGCGGGAAGGACGCACGCGAGAGGAGCCGGCGGACCGGGTCGCCGGCAAGCCACCCCCTGAAGCTCTCGAGGAGGGCGTGGAGGCGCGCGGCGCCGAGGCGGGAGCTGGAAGCGATGGCGAGGAGTGCGGAGTCGTCCGGCACTCCGTCCTCGATCCACTCGACGGCCCCGAACCAGGCGCGAACGAGTGCGGCTGATTCCGCGTCCACGCCCCCGGACCCGGGGCGAAGGAGCTGCTCGAGCTTGGGCACAAACTCCACCGCAGCCTCCGAGGCCCTCCGGTGCGGGACCATCCGGCGCCCGGGCGAGGGCGCGAGGCGGAGGCGCCCCGCAGCCTCCCCCGCCGGGGCCCTCCCCGCCCCGGCCCCGACCTCGCCGGCCTCCGGCTCCCACCACGCCTCACTCCCCGACGAGAAGAGCACCTCCCCGGGGCTCGCCCGGCTCCCCGGCGCGAGCGCCTCCCGAAGGACCCTCTCGTGGCTCTTCGCCCTCGACGGCCTTTCCGCGTCCGGGCTCACGTAGAGGTAGAGGGCGCGGCGGGCCCGGGTCATCGCCACGTAGAGGGTGCTCAGCCCGTCTCTCACCTCGATTTCCCGGGCCTCGGCCACCGCCCGGGCCACTTCGGGAAAGAGGGGAAGGATCTTCCTCGGGACGCGGGGGACCACGCGGAGCACCGGACCGAACCCCTCTTCGCGGCAGGCCAGGAAGCTTGGGCCCCGCCCGCTCGCGATCGCGTGGCGGAGGTCGGCGAGGACAACGGCATCGAACTCGAGTCCCTTCGCCTTGTGGATCGTCATGACGCGGACCATCGCGCTCGCGGGATCCTCCATGCGAGCCTCCTCGACGACCCGGACGAAGTCCGTCGGTCGCGCGCTCGGCCGCTCGTCCCACAGATGCGCGAGCTCCACGAGCTGCCTCAGCCTCCGGCGGTCCCGCTCCCCGACTGTCCCGGCGAGCGCCGCCGCCCACTCCGCAATGACGCGCCCGTACCCCTTGCCGAGGAGGCGGCGTCGGAGCGCCGTTCGCGCCCGCTCAATCCGGGCCTCGTCGTCGAAGCCCACCTCGAATCCGCCGTAGAGCTCCCGGACCGGCGTGTTGCCGACGAGGTACCGGGAAATCGTATCGGCCGGGTGATCCGTGAATCTCAGCATGGCGAGGATCGCGAGCACCGGTGCCGAGTCCGCCACGGGAACCCCGCCCTCCGCGCTCACGTCGAGCCCCTCGCGGCGCAGTAGCGCGAAGAGGTAGGCAGCGCTCCGGTTCGTCCGGGTGAGGACCCCGATCGACGCCCCGGGGGCCGCACGGTGAAGTTCGGCCACCCGCCCGGCGGCGTGCCGGAGGAGCGCGGGCCGGAAGGCCTTCCCTCCCGCGTCCGCGTCCGGAGGTCCCGCCTCGAGCCGGACGAAGCCGGGGAAGTCCCGGACAGCGGTGTGCTCCTGGAACGCCGAGGCCCACCGGTCCACCGTCTCGTCCTCACCCGCCAGCGCGGGGTTGCTTCGGATCTCCCCGAAGACGCGATTCACGAGATCGAGCACCACCGGGGAGGAGCGGTAGCTCGCCGACATCTGCTCCGGTTCGAACCCGTATACCTTCTGCAGCCGGTCCACGAGCCGAGGCTCGCCCCCCCGCCACCCGTAGATCGACTGCTTCGGGTCGGCGACGACGAAGAGGAGCCCGCCGGACCCATCGCCCGAGCGGAAGCCCTCGAGAAGGGGTTCGAGCGCCGCCCACTGCGCGTGCGAGGTGTCCTGGAACTCGTCGAGAAGGACGTGCCGCATGCGCTGGTCGAGACGGTAGGCGATCTCCCCCGGATCCGTCCGCGGGCCGAGGGTCGCCGCCGCGTACGTCAGGTCGTCGAAGTGGTAGAGGCCCGTCTCGCGCCGGATCCGCTCGAGCTGCCGGTGGTACGCGGGAAGGAAGAGGCCGAACGCGCGAAGCCGGCGGTTCAGCCTGAGGCGGATCGCCTGCGTCGCCACCTCGATCAGCTCGTCGAGGATCCGACGGAGCCCGTCCGGCACGTCCCGCCCGTAGTACCTCCCCCCCTTCGCCACGATCGCAGCCGGAAGCCCGGCGGAGAGAAACGTCTCCCACTCCGCCGAGCGCACCTGCCGCGCCGCACTCGCCCTCGCCTTCTCCCACCGGTCATCCGGCGCCCCGTTCCTTTTCGTCGGGAGCGCCGCGGCCCCGAGGCGGCCGAGGAGCGCCTCGATCCTCTCCGGATCGGGGACGGCGCTCTGCCCCGGGATCCCCCAGGGCTCCGGCGCCGCGGGATCGATGTACCGGAAGATCTCGTAGAGCTGGGTCACGCCCTCGACGAGGAGCTCGTGGATCGGACGGTCCGCCTCTCCACGGCCTACGCCCCGGGCCACCTCGCGGGCCACCTTCGGATCCATCCCGCGGAGGGTGGCCTCCACCGCGCGCGACCGCAGCCAGACGGGCTCCGCCTCGCCCGCGAGCTTCCACCCGTGGGGGAACCCGACTCTCGATGCGAAGACGCGGCTGATCCGGTGGAAGAGGGCGTCGATCGTGAGAACCCGCAGCCGGTCGAGGCGCGCCACCGTGCGGGAGAGGAGGAGGGAGCAGGCCTCGGGGGTGAGGCTCGCCGCCGGGAGCCCCGGGGGGACCGAGCCGGCGAGCTCGGCTGCGGCCCCCTCGTCGCCGGCCGCAGCCGCGAGCCGGACGAGGATGCGGTCCAGGATCTCGCCGGCGGCCTTCCGCGTGAAGGTCGAGGCGAGGATCTCTTCCGGCTCGATCCCGGCGGCCAGGAGCGCGAGGAGGCGGGAGGAGAGCCGGTACGTCTTCCCCGACCCGGCCGAGGCAAGGAGGAGCTCCGGCCGGCACAGCCCCGGCGGGAGGGCCGCGGGCCCGTTCATCCTCCTTCCTCCGCCGCCGGGCCGCCCGGGACGGTGAGCACGCGTCCCCCGACGACGGCGGCCAGCGGATCGTCGGCCCGCGCCGTCCAGCGCTCCGGATCGTACTCGAAGCGGTTGTCGAGGATCTCCCTCATCAGCTCGCCCGCCCTGCGCTCCGCATCGACGAAGTCGGCGTCGTCCCAATCGGCGAAGAGCTCACGAACCCTCAGATCGCGCGGGATCACGACGTAGCCGACGTGGAGGTGCCGGAGGGCTTCCGGGGGGATCAGGGGTCCGCCCCCGTCTCCCTCAAGCCCACCCGCGAGGAAGCGGTAGAGGGGGAGCTGAAGGTCCGTCCACTCGGGAGGACTGCCCTTCCGATGCATCTTCTCGGGCTCGCGAGAGACTTCCCCGGTCTTGTAGTCGAGGACGCACCACTCGTCCGTCTGCTCGTTGTGGTCGACCCGGTCGAGCGTCCCGGCGAGCATGACCGATCGTCCGTCGAGGAGGAGAGAGGCACCGTCCCCCCTGGGGGCCACCTCCGCCCGGCGGATCCGCCACCCCTTCGCCACCCACCCCGCCTGCCACCTCGCGAAGGCGCGGAGGCGGTCTCGAAGGTGTCGGATCTGACGAGAGAGGGCGGGGAGCCGGCGGCTGCCGAACCGCGCCGCGACCTCGAGGTCCAGGATCTCGTCGAGCGCCGCCTCGATTTCCGCGCACGAGGAGGAAGTGGCCACGTCGTGCCCCGCGAACCGGCCAAGAACCGTGTGGGCGAGCGTCCCGAAGCCGAGCGGGTCGAGTTCCCGGGCCTGGTCATCGACCCGCTCGAGCCGGAGGACGCTCTCGAGTGCGTAGCGGTACGGATCGCTCAGGTACGACCTGAAGGCGGTCACGGGGATCCGCGCCGGCAGGCCCGCTGCCGAGATGAGCCGCTGCGGCGGAAGCGGGAACCCGTCGCCGTCGCCCGCCCCGCCCCCGGGAGCGCTCCCCTTCGGATCCGGGCTCTCCGCCTCCGGGGTCCGTTCACCGAAGCAGCGCCGGACACGTTCGATGACTGTCGCCTCGTCCTCAGCAAAAAGCAGGCGCGAGGGGCGAAGCGGGTTCCCCCTGGCATCCCACCTGCCGGCGATGAGCGTCACGCCCGCGCGCGTCTCCCGGATCGTTCGAAGGTAGAGGAGGTCGCGGGCGAAGCGCCCCCGGTCGTCGGGGAGACCGAGGGCCCGCCGGAGGGAGGGAGGGAGGAATGGATCGAGGGGCGCCGATTCGGGAAGGTGGGGCTCGTTCACTCCGCAGACGATCATGTGGGGGGCGTCGTCGAGGGCGAGCTCGAGCCACCCGAGGAGCTCGATCGCGTCTTTCCCCTCGGTGGGTGGCACGGTCTGGCCCGAGAGCCGGTCGAGAAGGAAGCTGAGAGCCTCCCCCCCGCCGACCGGGGCATCGAGGCCAGCCGGGAGCACCTCGAACTCCCCGAGCACGCGGCCGGCCTCCCCGGCGAACGCCTCGAGCTCCCCCTCCTCGGCGGACGAGAGCCCCACGGCACTCGAGTGGCGGACGAGGAGCGTCCGGATCAGCTCGGCCATGTGGGGCACCCACTGGCCGAGCGTCCGCCTGCCCGTCCAATCGGCAAGGAGATCCCAGAGCGCGTCCCTCAGCCCCTCGACGGACGGTTGCAGGGGGCGGGCGCCCCACTCGCCCCCCGCCGGGAGGGCGTCCTCGCGGCCGATCCGGGCCTGGAGGTGGAGCGTCTGATAGCGGTCGACAGTCGCGGCCCAGGGAGCCGCACGGGCGCCCATGCGCCGAGCGAGTTCCTCGGCGATGACGGGGTAGCGGAGGAGGCTCCCGAAGGCGTCGACGGTGGGCTCCTCAATGTAGCTCGCGAGATCCGCCAGGAGGCGGAAGGTGCCCGTGCCGGCGAGGGGCCGTCCCCCGGAGTACCGGGTGTGGATCCCGTGCCCGAAGAGACGTCCGGCGAGGTAGGGGATCACCCCTTCGTCGGGAACGCCGATCGTGATTTCCTCGGCAGACGGTGGCCCGGGAAGCTCGGAGAGGCGCCGGATCACGGCGTCCGCCTGCGCGCCGGGCCTCGACGCGACGCGAATCGATTCGTCCGGGATCCCGGCCCGCACCTCCTCCCACGCGCCCGGAACCACGCACCCGAGCGCATCGAAGCCGTATGCGAGCTCGGCCGGAGCTCCAACCAGGATCCGGAGCGCTCCCGCCCAGCCACCCGAGGCGAGCCTCGTCAGGAAGGCCCGGACGATCGGGGCAAGATCCGGAACGCACGCGACCCAGAGCTCCCTCTTCCCGAGGGTGATCCTGCCTGCCGCGAGCGCCGAGCGGCGGGACCTCGAGAGGTCCTCGAGGTCGTGGCTGGCGAGGCGTGCATGGTAGCGCACCTCCGCCTGGGCGAGCAGCAGCCAGCGCCGGCCGTCGCTGTGGGCGAGCTCGCGGGAGCGCCCGGCAACCTCCCGGAAGCCGCATCCCGCGGCGGAGACTTCCCGGTAGAGGCGCTCGACCGTGCCCGCAAGCGCTGCCGCCGCGCGGGGAGCCGTGGCGCCGGGGTCCTCCGGCCACTCGAGGAGTTCGAGGAGGCTCGCCCGCTCGAGTCCCTCGAGCGCCTCCCGCCAGGCCAGATGCACGAGGGCCGGAGGCGGAGGCGCACGCCTGACGGCGTAGAGCCTCTCCGGGAGCTGACCGGCCGTGATGATCTGCGGGGGACAGAGGCCGCACCCGGCCTCCTCCGCGCGATCGACGAGGAGCTCCTTCAGGCGGCGGCCCGCACGCGCACCGGAAAGCACCACGAGGAGCCTCGATAGATCGAGCACGCCCCGTCCCCCCACGCCCCCCCACGCACCCCATTCGTCGGCCGCCCCGAGGAGGCGGTCGGCAACGGAGTGAAGGAGGGGTGCGCTCCATCCGAGAAACTCGCGCACGGCTCGGAGGCCTTCGACCGGGTCGGCCTCCCCTTGTAGATTCCCCGGGTATCCTCGGGGCGGGTCGGCGGGTGGGTCCCCAACCGCCCGCCCGTTCACCTCCCCCACGAAGCGCCCGTCAACGCGAGCAACCGGTGCAGAACCTGATCATACGACTCTTCGTGAACGCCGTCGCGCTCTGGGCGGCTGCCCGCCTCGTCCCCGGGATCGAGCTCGAGGGCGACTTCACCCGCGTCCTGACCGTCGCGGCCGTATTCGGGCTCGTGAATGCGCTGATCCGCCCGCTGATCATCCTCCTATCCCTCCCCCTCATCGTCCTGACCCTGGGGCTCTTCACCCTAGTGGCGAACGCGCTCGTACTCATGCTGACCGACCTTTTCGCGACCTCGCTATCCATCGCCGGATTCTGGTCGGCGCTCGCGGGAAGCCTCCTCATATCCCTCGTGAGCCTGCTGTTTTCCATCCTGGCACCGGGCCCGAAGTAGCCCGGCGAGTTCGCCCCCTCTCCATGGAACCGGGCGCCCTCGCGGGAACGGCGGCCCGCCCGGGGGTCTCTGGCCGGAGCGGGAGGGCCTCCCATCGCCGGGGGGGAACCGCCCTCAGGCCTCCCGGCCGTAGCCCCGGTACCTCCTCCCGAGCCAGAGAGCAAGCAGGAGCCAGGCGGCCGACATCGGGAGCATCGTGAGGGCGAGCGCCGAGAGACCGAGACCGAGCCATCCCATCGCCGTGTACGACCAGGCACCGAGCTGGTCGGCGGCACGGTAGACGAAGGTGTCGTTGAAGTTCTTCGCCTTGTACTTGTCGGTCCGCGGGACCACGGTGTAGAGGACCTCCCGGGCAGGGCGCTGGATCGCGAAGTTGGCCGCGCGCCTGAGGACCTGGAAGAGAACGACGACGAGGAGGACCGGGGCGATGGCCAGGATCCCGAATCCGACGATGCTCACGATGGGAAGGACCGCGAGCGAGAGGCCGAGGCCGAGCCACCTGAGGATCCGCCCGGTCAGGAAGAGCTGTGTGATGAGCGTCAGCGACTGGACCGCGACCTCCATCACCGCAAAGAGGCGGGTCTGGCCCTCGTCGTCGCCCGCCATCGCCACCTCGATGATCGCGATCAGGTGGAAGTAGAGAAAGGTCGAGACGACGGCGAACATCAGGATGAGCGCGGCCAGGCCGAGGAGATACGGCGAGCGGGCCACATGGTGGACTCCCTCGAGGAGGCCACCGCCGATCACCTCCTCCTGCTTCTCCACCGTAGTGGACCCGCTCTCCGGCCCCGACTCCCCGGTGACGGCCTGGGCCAGCTTCGCCTCGTGCCGCTCGAAGGCGCGGGCGGAGCGCCCTGCGAGCTCGAGGAGGACCGCGGAGACGAGGAGGAGGTTCATCGGACCCAGGATCCCCACGAGAGTGGCGGTGATCGAGGAACCGAGCAGTGCGCCCACCGTTCCGCCCACGGCGATGAACCCGAAGAGGCGCTTTCCCTGCGAGGGGTGATAGGTGTCGGTCATGAAGGACCAGAAGACCGAGACCACGAAGAGATTGAAGACGCTCGTCCAGATGAAGAAGGCCCGGCCGATCCATATGCTCTGCGTCGCGTCGGCCGCCGTGAATAGGAGGTAGAAGGCGACGAGCATCCCGATGAAGACGCGGTAGATCCAGGTGATGAAGACGCGCCTCGGATAGCGGGTGACGAGCGCCGAAAAGATCGGGTGGAGGAGGAGCATCCCGACGAGGGTGCCGCTGAAGAGCCAGGCGAGGTTCTCGGCCCCGCTCGCAACCCCCATCTGGTCCCGGATCGGGCGGATGACGAAGTAGGATGCGAGGACGAGAAAGAAGTAGGCGAACGACCAGCCGACGGCCTGGACCTCGCCTTCCCGGATATCCACCCCCCGCCGAACCAGCCTGCCGATCGCGCCTCCCATCTCCTCCAGACCTCCTTCAGTCGGTCCCTAAGCGCCGGGGCGGGAGATTCGCCCCCCTCGGCAGGAAAATGATCGGTATTCCGGCCCCGGGCCGCGGGGCTAGTATCTCGGGAGGCTCGGGTCCACCTCTTTCTGCCAGGCCAGGATCCCGCCCTCGAGGTTCCAGAGCTTCCTGAAGCCCGCCTCCCGAAGCTGGCGAAGCGCCTTCGCGCTTCGCGTGCCCCCCTGGCAGTGCAGCACGATCTCCTCCGCGGAATCCAGCTCGGAGATGCGGTCGAGGAGAGAATCGAGCGGGATCAGGGTGGCCCCCCGGTCCCCCAGGTTCACGATCTCCCACTCATGCTCCTGGCGCACGTCCACGATGCGGAGCCGGTCCCCCTGCTTGAGCCTCTCGTTCAGCTGGCCCGGGGAGATCGTCGGGATCTCGTGTGCACCCCCAGCCGCCTCCGCCCCCTCCTCATACCCCGAGACGCCGCAGAATTCGAGGTAGTCGATGAGCTCCGTCACCGTGGGCTCGGGGCCGCAGACCGGGCACTCGGGGTTCTTGCGAAGCCTGAGGATCCGCCACTCCATGGCGAGGGCATCGAAGAGGAGGAGGCGGCCGATAAGCGGGTCCCCCTGGCCGATGACGAGCTTGATCGTCTCCAGTGCCTGCAGCGTCCCGATGATCCCGGGCAGGACGCCGAGCACCCCCCCCTCGGCGCAGCTCGGGACCATCCCCGGAGGGGGCGGCTGCCGGAAGAGGCAGCGGTAGCACGGCCCGTGCCTCGCATCGAAGATCGAGACCTGGCCCTCGAAGCGGAAGATGGACCCGTAGACGTTGGGCTTGCCGAGGATCACGCAGGCGTCATTCGTCAGGTAGCGGGTCGGGAAGTTGTCCGTCCCGTCGACGACGACGTCGTAGGCCTCGATCACCTCCATCGCATTGTCGCTCGTGAGGCGGAGCTGATGGCTCTCCACCTCGACGTTCGGATTCACGTCGGCAATCCGGTCGCGCGCCGACTCGAGCTTGGGGCGCCCCACGTCCTTCGTTCCGTGGAGCACCTGCCGGTGGAGGTTCGTGTGGTCGACCACGTCGAAGTCCACGATCCCGATCCGGCCGATCCCGGCCGCCGCCAGGTAGAGCCCGAGGGGGGAGCCGAGCCCGCCAGCCCCGACCATGAGGACGCTCGCATCCTTCAACTTCCGCTGACCCGTCATCCCGACCTCGGGCATGATCAGGTGTCGGGAGTAGCGCTCGATCTCCTCCCGGTTGAGGTGCGGGAGGACGCCGGCGGGAACAGCCCAGGAGGGCGCCTCGCCGACCCCCGGCCCGGGCCGCTCTCCGTTATCGCTCATCTCGGACTCTCCGTAGCGCGCCGCGGGTCGCCGGCGCGCAGGCTCGATCGTGAAGGTGCACCCTTATCTCGCGTGCGTCAGCCTCGCCCCGTGCTCCCCGGGACCGCGTCGAGGCGGGCGAAGACGGCGAGGCGGTCCCGGGGATCGTTGTCGATCCTCTCGAGTGCGGGCTCCGTATCGCCGAAGGCCGACGCGATCGCCTCCCGGACGAGGGGGGCGAAGTCCCGGTATCCGTCGCGCGAGTTCGGTGCCAGGAGCCGGTCATTCGCCTCGATACGAAGCCGGGTGGAGTCGAAGCTGAGCTTGCCCCTGACCCTCGGATCCTCCTCGAGCCGGGCCGCGACGTCGAGCGTCTGCCGGAGCGTCTCGGCGATCCCCTCCGGGGCGCTCCCGTCGAAGGGGAGACGCCGCTGGCCGAGGAGGCCGAGGCGACCGTCGGAGCGGTCGAGGGCGAAGCTCGCCTCGTGGCACACAAGCACGATCCCGGGACTGTCCGGCGCGTGGGCGTAGTCGGCGACGTCGAGCATCACCAGATCGAGGGCCCGCTCCCGGATCCACTCGTGGAAGATCGGCACGAAGAGCTCGGCGTCGTTCTCGACGGTGTACTCCGAGGCGTAGCACTTCACACAGATCCGGTAGAGCCCGGCGATCGCGCCCCCGCTCACCGCGCCACCCGTGCGCCCTTCCCGCTCGCCGAGGCCTGGGCCTCGAGGAGCCGGGTGTAGCAGGCGTGCGCCGCCTCGATGAACAGCTGCGCCTCCTCGACACTGCGGCGCGCGTGAGCCCGGTCTGCCGCTAGGCCCCCTTCCCCGTGCGCGCTCTGGTAGTAGCCCCACTCCCTCGCACCGACGAAGCGTTCGAAGAAGCGCTCGGTATCGACGAACTCCCTCTCGAAGCGGGCATAGACCACCGCGGGGTCGCCCCGCACGTCCGGATCGTCGTGCTTGAGGAGTCCCTGAGCCGCCATCACCATCGCCTCGTACGCCATCCCGGCCGTCGCGCGCGCCTCCTCCTCCGTGGCCCCGGGATCGTCCACGATCACCGAGGCGTCGAAGGCCCGGCTCTCCGCGTTCGCCAGGCTGAACTGCGTGAGAGTCACGACCTCACCGGCGCACTCCCCCACCCCGATGTCGCCGATCGAGTACTCGCGGGCGTCATGCCAGTCGATGTAGTAGCTCGGGTCGTCCTCGTAGGACGGGACGGCGAGGAGATCCTTGATGCGCGCCTTGATCTCCTTCTTGCCCACCCTCATGACCCAGCTCCGGAAGCTCTCGGCCGGCGCGCGTTCATCGAGGTAGAGGTCGAGGAGCCGGTCCACCGCCTCGGGCACCCGCTTCGAGGGGACGGCGCCGATCGCGAGTCCGTAGCTGCCCGCATTCTCCTCGAGCGAGCCCCCGAGGAGGAGGAGGAAGTGCGGCACCTTGAACGAGCCCACGTTCCGGCTCGATCCGTAGAACCCGATGTCGGCGATATGGTGCATCCCGCACGAGTTCGGGCATCCGCTCACCTTCACGTGGACATCCCGGAGGACGGGATCGAGGTGCAGCCCCCGGTCCTCGAAGTGCTCCCTGAGCTCCGCGCCGAGGCCCCGCGAGCTTGCGATCCCGAGCTTGCACGTATCCGTCCCGGGGCACGCCGTCACGTCCGAGATCGTGGCCGCCCCGGGGAGGGCGAGCTTGGCGTCACGGAGCTCGCCGTAGAGCGCGCCGAGGTCCTGGTGGTGGATCCAGCGGAGGAAGAAGTTCTGATCGACGGTGGTGCGAAGCGCGTCCGGCGCGTACCTGCGCATGATGTCGGCGAGGCACCGCGACTGACGGGAGGTGATGTCCCCGAGGGGCAGGTTCACCGTCACCGCCACGAACCCCTCCTGGCGCTGCTCGTAGACGTTCGATCGCGACCACGCCTCGAACCCCGGCTCCGGCTCCGCGTCACCCCCGGTCGCGGGCTCCGATTGCCCCTCGATCACCGGGAGGTGGGCGTCCTCAAGCCAGTCCGACCAGCGCGGGTCCGCCTCCATCACCCCCAGCTCCTCGTCGACGAGGCGCTGGAACTCCTCGATACCGAGCTTCGCGACGAGAAACTTGATCCGCGCCTTGTTGCGGTTCCGCTTCTCTCCGAGCCTCGCATACACCCGTGCGATCGCCTGCGAGACGGGGAGCATCTGGGCCTCGGGCATGAAGTCGTAGAGCTCCTTCGCCACATGCGGGACGGCCCCGAGACCGCCCCCCACAACGACCCGGAAGCCGCGCTCCTCGACCCCGTCCACCTCGCGCACCGCGGCCACGAATCCCAGGTCGTGCATCATCACGCGAGCGCATCCGTCCGCCCCGCACCCCGAGTAAGCGATCTTGAACTTCCGCCCGAAGTCCTGCACGTCGCGGTGCCCGAGGAGGAACCACGTCTCGGCCCGCGCATAGGGCGAGATATCGAAGCTCTCGTCCCGGCAGATCCCCGCCTTCGGGCACCCCGTTACATTGCGGACCGAGTTTCCGCAGGCCTCTCGGGTCGTGATCCCCACGGCGGCGAGCCGCCTGTGCATGTCCGGGGTGTCCTCGATGTCGATGAAGTGGAGCTGCACGTCCTGGCGCGTCGTGATGTGGAGCACCCCGTTCGAGTACTCCTCGGCGCAGTCGGCGAGGACTTCCAGCTGCTCGGCCGAGAGCTTCCCGAAGGGGATCTTGATCCGCTGCATCCCGGGGGCGTCGAACTCCGTCTCGGGACCCTTGGTCAGCCCCCTTCGGGGAAAGGAAATCTCCTGCGTCTCGATGCCGTCGTAACGCTGGCCGTTGTCGTAGCGCTGGCCGTACGCGCCCCTGCGGAGCCTGAGCTCGGCGAACACCTTCTCCTCGAGCTTCTCCTGCTTCCTCAGCTCGAGCTGGTTCTCGTAGACGTCGATCTCCTCCGCCATCCCCTCCGGGATCCGGTCGCCCAGGAGGTCCTTCCAGCTATCTGCCTTCGCTCCCATGAGTCCGCGTCCAGCTCTAGTCGGGTGGTCAGATTCCGTGAAGTCCGCACTCGAATCGCACACTACCCCGCCAACGCCCCGCACGTTCATGTTCGCCGGGGCGGATCGGGGTCGTGAGGGGTGCATCCCCGATACTCGCATACCCCAAGTCGTGGAGCGGGTGGTAGGGAACGTTCTCGGAGCGGATGAAGCTCCAGACGTCTTCCCTGCTCCAGCGGGCAAGGGGGTTGATCTTCACCTGGCTCGCGAGCTCGATGTGCGGCATCGCGGCCCGCGTCGGGGACTGATCGCGGCGACGCCCCGTGACCCAGCCGAGGACCCCGTGGAGCGCCTCCCTCATCGGGACCACCTTCGTCAGCTGGTGGAAGGCCTCCTCGTCCCGCTTCCAGAGGGAGCTTCCGTGCTCGGCCTCGAAGACCTTCCTCGACGGGGCCGGCCGGTAGGTGCGGAGCTCGAAGCCGTACCGGTCCCGGACAGCGTCGGCGTGCTCGACCGTCTCGGGAAAGTGGTAGAGCGTGTCGATGAAGACGACGGGCAGCCTGATCCCGACGTCGGAGAGGATGTGGATCAGCGCCATCCCCCCCACCCCGAAGGTCGAGGAGAGGATGAGCCGCCCCTCCGGGAAGGCGCCGTGTGCCCAGCGGAGAATCTCCGGAGGCTCCGCCCTCTCGAACCGGTCGTTCAGCTCGGCCGCCCGGGCCTCGTCGAGCCCCGGGGCCGGAGAGGCCTCCTTCAGTCCAGGTCCCATGTCCATTCGCTCGACCTCCCGGGTCACAGGGTACCGCGGTCGGTGATCGCACCGGCTCCGTCACGAGAATCAAAACGGCCCCGGCCTCTCCGAGAGGCCGGGGCCGTGGATCCAGCGCGACACATTGCGTTAAGCGTAGCGCCTCCATGACCCGCCCCTCGAGAGGGGGGCCCGACAGCTACACATCGCGGTGGTACTGTTCAACGTTTCTCCCCCGGGCCGGGTGTAGTGATCCGGCGGCGCGCGGCACCGCGGCTGCCCAAGTCAGCCGCGAACTCTACCGCGAGCGAGAGGGAGGGTCAAGGACCGGAGAGGCGCGGGCTCCCCGGGTCCCTACGGCTTCCGGCCTGTGAGGAGGGTGAATGGAGGGTCCCGCCACGCGCACTCGGCACGGAACCCCGCCGCGCGCATCGCGAGCACCTCGTCACCTGCGGGGAAGTAGGTGTCCTCAGCTGCCCACTCCTCGAAATGCTCGTAAGCGCGCCGTTCATCGATCCCGCACGAGACCAGGTGGGTGGCCCACGCGCGGTAGCACGCCCGCCCCTCGGCCGGGTGCGCGCTCATGGTCACGTCGGCGTTGACGAAGATCCCGCCGGGACGGAGCGCCCTGAAGATCCGCCTGTAGAGGGCAGACTTCCGTTCCATCGTGCGGATGTGATGGAGGGAGAGGGAGGCCGCGACGGCGTCACACGCCCGGAGCGGATCGTCGAAGGATCGAAGCTCGAAGCGCGCACGACGCCCGAACGGCTCGAGCCGGACCCGTGCCTGACCCAGCATGTCGGCGTCGATGTCGATGGCGAGCACGGCGCCCACGCGCTCCTCGTCCAGGATGGCTCCCGACAGCGCCCCCGTTCCCGCGCCCAGGTCGAGCACCAGGCGAGGACGGACCGCGGCGACCTCACGGGCCGCCCGGCCGAGTCCCTCCTCGTAGCCGGGGATGAACCGGCGTATCGTCTCGTCGTAGAGATCGATCTCGATGCCGAGGTGACCGCGTACGGAATGAGCCATTGAAGTGAGGCGGGGGTTGGGCCTCCATCGCGGTCGCGCCAGCGGCCGGCAGCCGTTCATCGAGCCTGGCGCTCCCGGGGCGAGGCGAGGGGGGTGACCTCCCGGTGTGCGTGATTACATTTCACCGGTGAGCAATGTAACGCGGTCGGAGGCCGGCGAGCGCCCCCCGCCTCGGCGCGGCCACCGGTCCCGCGCGGCTGACGATCGCGCGGTCGCGGGCATGCACGCTGAGGGAGGTATGGACATGGGAGGTGGACGGGACGCGCGGGATGGGCGCCGGCACTGCTCATCCGTGGCGAGGCGCCTCGGGCCCTCAGCCTTCGGGATCTGCGCGTGGGCGGTCTTCGCACCCGGGCTCGCCGCGCAGTCGGAGCCGGGAACGAGCCCGGAGCCGGGCATGGCCCCGCGCCTCTCGGCGACCCGGGTCCCGGTCGGGCCGGGACCTTCCGCCTGGCGCGATCCGGCGGCGTGGCCCGGCGCCCTCCCGGCCTCGGCCTTCATCCAAGCCGAGCCGCTCGAGGGATCCCGGTCAACCGAACGTACGGAGGTCCGGGTCGTCTACGATGACGAGGCGATCTACGTCGGCGCCTGGATGTACGACTCCGATGCGGAGGAGATCAGCGTCGGGGAGCAGCGGCGGGATGCGGCGCTCACCCGATTCGATGCCTTCCTCGTGATCTTCGACACCTTCCACGACCGCGAGAACGGCTTCGTCTTCGCCACGAATCCCGGCGGGATCCAGCATGACGGGCAGGTCGTCGACGAGGGGCGTGCCGGCGGAGGGGGCGGGGGCGGGCGGAGGTTCCAGGGCGGAGCGCAGGGCGGCTTCAACCTGAACTGGGACGGAAACTGGTCGGTCTCGACAGAGCGCGACGAAGCAGGGTGGTACGCGCTCCTCCGGATCCCCTTCTCGACGCTTCGCTACGGACCGGGAGAGATGCAGGAGTGGGGCGTCAACTTCGGCCGCTACATCGGGCGGAAGAACGAGCAGGTGTACTGGGCTCCAGTCCCGCGTCAGTACAACCTCTACCGGCTCTCGTATGCCGGGGTGCTCGACGAGATGCAGGTGCCCGCGCAGCGCCAGCTCACGCTCACGCCGTACGCTCTCGCCTCGGCGCGCAAGGTTCCGGAGATCCATCCCGAGTTCGATCACCCGACCGAGTTCGGAGCGGACGCGAAGATCGGGATCACCCCCTCCCTCTCCCTCGACCTGACCGTCAACACCGACTTCGCACAGGTGGAGGTCGACAACGAGCAGGTGGATCTCACCCGCTTCAGCCTCTTCTTCCCGGAGAAGCGCCCCTTCTTCCTGGAGAACGCCGGACGCTTCGCCGTCGGGAGCAACCGCTCCGCACAGATGTTCTTCAGCCGACGCATCGGGATCGGGGAGGGCGGCCGTCCCGTCCCGATCGGCTGGGGCGGCCGCCTGAGCGGGCGGGCGGGCGCCTTCGACGTAGGCCTCCTGCGCATGCGGACGGGCGGGCTCGAGGAGGACCAGACCGGGAACGACTACACGGTGGCCCGGCTCGCCCGGGAGCTCCCGAATCGCTCCGCCGTGGGCGTCATGGTCACCGAGCGCTCGGCCGCCGGGCTTACCGGGGACTTCGGGCGCACCTTCGCGCTGGACACGAAACTCGGCGTCGGGGAATTCTTCAACTTCACCGGCGTCATCGGCGCGACGAGCCGGAGCGCAGGGGGTGAGTCGCTCGCCTCCGACGCCCGGGAGGCCGTGATCCTCACCTCGGACTACCGGAACGCCGACTGGCGGGTCACGGGCTCCTATGACCGGATCGGGGAGAACTTCAACCCCGAAGTCGGGTTCCTCCGGAGATCCGACTACCAGGAGGTCGGCGGCTCCCTCTGGCGCTACATCCGTGTGCCGGGGATCGCTTGGCTCCGGGAACTGCGCCCGCACACCGACTACGGCGTCTCCTACGGGCTGGAGAGCGGGATCAGGGAGACCTCGTCGTGGCACGTCGACTCTCACATCGTCTGGGAGAACGGCGCTCTCGTGAGCCCGGCCACGGACTGGATCTTCGACGGGCTCACCGAGCCGCTCCGGCTCGCGACCGGGGTCAACGAGGAGGGCGAGCGGACCTACGTCGAGATCCCTCCGGGAGAATACTCCGGCTGGTTCTTCAACCCGCGGGTACAGACGAGCACGCAGGCGCCCGTCACATGGAATACGACGTTCGCGATCGGGCACTTCTTCTCGGGACGCCAGCGGGGTGTGAGCAGCCAGCTCTCCTTTCAGTTCGGGGGCTCGCTCTCGGGCGATCTCGGCCTCGAGCACAACCGGATCCGGCTGCCCGGCCCCGGCGGAGACTTCGACGCGACGCTGGCGAGTGCGCGCGTGGGCTACGCCTTCAGCCCCAACCTCTATGTCCAGTCCCTCGTGCAGTACAGCAATCAGACCGAGGTCTGGTCCGGGAACTTCCGTTGCGGGTGGATCGACTCGGCGGGAACAGGGCTGTTCGTCGTCTACAACGAGCGCCAGAGCGAGCGGCTCGCCGGGCTGTACAACGGGCTTCTCGAGCGAACGCTCTCGATCAAGCTGAGCCGCCAGCTGGATGTCCACCGGCTGGGCAGCGGGTTCGCCGGGTAGCGCGCGAGGGAGGCATCGGGTCGATGACGGTACGCGAAGTCCTGCGGATGGGCCATCCGCAGCTGAGGCGCCGGGCGAACGAGGTGGCGCGGCTCGACGACGACACCCTCCCGGCCCTGATCGAGGACATGCTCGATACGATGCAGGCCTACGACGGGGTGGGACTCGCCGCGCCTCAGATCGGCGTGCCGCTCCGTGTCATCGTCTTCGGAATCGACGGGAACCCCCGCTATCCGGACGCCTCGCCCATTCCCCGGACCGTCCTCGCGAACCCCGTGATCGCACCTGCTGGCGGAGCCATGCATTCGGACTGGGAGGGTTGTCTGAGCCTGCCGGGGATGCGGGGTCTGGTCCCTCGATACGAGCGGATCCGCTACCGGGGGCTGGACGCGGACGGCCGCGAGGTCGAGGGCGAGGCGGAGGGGTTCCACGCGCGCGTCGTTCAGCACGAGTGCGACCACCTGGACGGAATCCTCTACCCTGACCGCATCGCGGAACGGCGGATGTTCGGGTTCATCGAGGAACTGAAGGCCGCGGGCCTGATCGCCGGCGACCTCCCGAGGGAATCTCCGAGGCGACCCACGTAGGGCCAGCCAGAGGCATCAGGAGGCGGGGAGCCCGCCCCTCGCACCGGCGTCCGGCGTCTCCGGCGGCACGTGCCCCCCCCCCCCCCCGCCCACGCCTGACGAGCCCTTGGCCGGGTTCGCCTGCCGCGGATTCGAGGGACGATCCTGCGCGGCCGGGTCGATCGAGCTTCGTTCGCTCGAGCGCGAGGCGATTCCGGGTGGACAACTCCGTCATTGAGGACGATGGTGGCCGCCAGATCCAGGCACTGCGGGACCTGGCTCTTCGGGTTCACCGCCAGGGGTGACACCGGAAGAGGGGCGCATCGCCGGCCGAGTCGCTGAACCGACCCCCCGCGCGTCCGTGCGCCGAACTGCTTGCAGGACGGCCTGCCTAGGACGAGCGGCCGCAGCGAGCCCTCTTCAATGTCCCTCCGACGAGTGCGCTCGCTGCCCAACACCTCAGCCCGGCACCACCGTGCGCTCTATTCGGCACTCACGGAAAGCCGTGGACGGAGGAAGAAATGGAGCGCGAGGACAGCCACGAGCAGAACGCCCGCAATCGCCGGCGCGCGCCAGTCGCCGGCCCCGACCCGGGCCACGAACATCGCGAAGCACACAACCGCGCCGAGCGCGGGTACGGCGATCGGCAGCTCGAAGGCACCCTCGGGTTCACCGGGCCTGAGTTTCAGGATGACAAGCGCGCTGTTGACGACCGAGAACACCAGGAGGAGCAGCAGCACCGTAGCCGAAGCCAACTGCGAAATGTCGCCCGACAGGATCAAGAGCACGATCACCCCAAAGATGAGCGCCACAGCGACATGGGGCGTCCGGCGCACCGGATGAATTCTCGAGAGGGCCCGCGGCAGCTGCCCATCGCGCGCCATGCCATACAGGAGGCGTGAGGCGGTCACATAGTTGATCAACCCAGTATTGGCCACCGCGAAGATGGTAATCGCGATAAACATCCAGGCCGGGAACCAGGGCGCCGCGCGCGCCACAACTTCGACCAGCGGCGCATTGGCCTCCGCCAATTCCTGCCACGGCACCACCGAGACCGCGCTGATCGACACGCACATATAGATGAGAACGGTCAGCGCCAGGGCCGACACCAGACCCAACGGCATGTCGCGCCGCGGATTCTTCAATTCCTCGGCAACGTTGAGCGCGTCTTCAAATCCGAGGAAGGAGTAGAAGGTGAGCACGACTCCCTGCACCAGAAATACAAGGGGAAGGCCGGCTTCGGTCTCCGGAAGGGATGGAAACTCCAACAAGTTCGCCGAACCCCAGAAACGCAGGCAGACCGCGATCACGAACAGCAGGCCCGCCGCTTCCACCAACGTGAAGACGACATTCGCCCACATGGATTCCCGGATGCCTCGATACACGAGGGCGCCGACGAAGACGAGATAGATGAAGGCCAGCATCCCGGTCGGCAGGCCCTCGAGAGCGGGCAGGGCCTGCAGATTCTCACCCACGACGCGTGCGCCCGCAGCAATCGAAGTAAAACCCGAGCAAGCTACGCTGAGGCCTACCACATGGGTCAACAGGGTGCGGCGATAGGCCCGGTGGGTGATGAAGGCGGCGCCGCCTGCGCGCGGGTAGCGCGACCCGAGCGAGGCGTAGGACAGCCCCGTCAGCCCCGCCCCGACCATGGACAGCGCGAAGGCCAGCCAGATCGCGGAACCCATCTCGGCCGCAACCTGTCCCAGCAGGCCGTAGATCCCGGCGCCAAGCATGCTGCCCGCCCCGTAGAGCGTCATCTGCCACAACCCTACGCTGCGCTGGAGTGTCGGTTCGCGGCCGGCCGCTCCTTGCAGCGCGCCAGACTGTTCCATGGGCTCTCCTTACTTACTTTGCGGCGCTCTCCCGATGCCACTGCCCGCTGGGACAGCGATCGGTGGGACGTAACGACGTCTGATCCATCACGCAAGCTGAATGGCGGTGACTGTGAGCGGGCGTCCAGAATTGCACTCCCTAGTGGACTCAACCCCATACTGTTAGACACTTTGACGGTCGGATGTTGCCAGTACGCTTGCGTGGCCAGGAGGAGGGACGGCGGCTCGGTATCGCGGCTACAGTCTGGGGCTAAGGCGGCAGGTGGTACAGCAGTACTTATCGGGTGACATCGCGCTGGCCCGGGGAGGGCTTCCCGAGGTCGTCAGCGCACAATGAGGCTACCATAGAAGGGTATGATTCAAGAATCCGCGCCTGTTCGGCCCGTCGTCTGCCTCTTTGCGAGTCTCTCCTTCCTGCACGCTTGCCCGGTGTGGCCACAGGAGTTGACGCCGCCCGTTTCCACGCCGGCGGCCATGGTTGCGGAGGAGGTGGCTCATGCGCTGGATGCGCCCCGTGCGTCCGCGGTGCGGATCGCCGGGCCTGTCTCCCTGGACGGGCGCGTCGATGAGGCGGCCTGGTTCCAGGCCCCGGCGATCACGCAGTTCACTCAGCTGGATCCGGACGAGGGGGCGCCCCCTTCCCTGAGGAGCGATGTCCGCATCCTCTACGACGACGAGGCACTATACATCGGAGCCACGCTCGACGATGCGGATGGCGCCTCGTCCCGTCTCGCCCGCCGCGACACCCTGGTGCCGGACGCGGACTATTTCATCGTGTCCCTGGACAGCTATCACGATCACGGAACAGCCTACAGCTTCTCGGTGAACCCTTCGGGCCAGAAGCGGGACATGATCATCCGGAACGCCAGCTTCAGCGGCGATACCTCATGGGACCCGGTCTGGTCGGCAACTACGGCGCTGACCGATGTGGGTTGGTCCGTCGAGATGCGAATTCCCTTCAGCCAGCTTCGTTTCAGCAGGGCCGATGTTCAGGAGTGGGGGATACAGCTCGAGCGAATCATCCGGCGGCGGCAGGAGAACCTGGTATTCGCCTTCACACCCAAGCTGGAGCAGGGCGGCGTACCCCGTTACGGGCATCTTGAGGGCATCCGTGGGATCGATTCCGGTCGACGTCTCGAACTTCTGCCCTACGTAGCAGGTCAGGCGGAGTTCGTCCGCGAAGAACCAGGTGCGGATGCGAACCTCGGCAACCCTTACCGAACCGGGTCGGACTACTTCGGCAACGCAGGGGTGGACCTCGCGTACGGGCTCACCTCGAACCTCACGCTCAACGGCACGGTGAACCCGGATTTCGGGCAGGTGGAGGTCGATCCCGCAGTGATCAACCTGACTGACTTCGAGACGCGGTTTCAGGAGAGGCGCCCATTCTTCGTCGAGGGCGCCGACATCTTCTCCTTCGGAAGAGGGGGACCGGGCGGGAATGTCGGGGGCACGCCCGATCTCCTCTACTCCCGGCGAATCGGAGGGTCCCCACACGGTGACCTGCCATCCGCCGCCGTATTCTCCGACACACCCGTGGCCACAACCATTCTCGGGGCGGTGAAGCTCACAGGTCGTACCCAGAACGGCTGGTCCGTCGGGGTCCTGGAAGCAGTGACGGAGAGGGAGACGGGAGTTTGGACGGAGTCGTCGGGCACCCGAGGAGTCTCAGTGGTCGAGCCGGCGACCAACTTCTTCGTCGGCAGGCTTCGCAAGGACATTCGTGGAGGGAGGACGAGCTTCGGGGGCATCGCGAGCGCGGTGAATCGAAGGCTCGGCGAAGCTGACCCGATAGGGGACGAACTCCACGCATCCTCCTATTCCGCAGGCCTCGACCTGATCCACGAGTGGGCGGAGCGCAGCTGGCGATTCAGCGCGGCGTTGGCTTCCAGCCGTGTGGAAGGGACACGGGAAGCCCTCCTTCGCACACAGCGCTCTTCTGCACGCTACTTCGGCCGCCAGGACGCAGGGCACATCGATCTGGATCCGGACGCCACCTCGATGGCCGGGTATTACGCGATGGCCGGCGTGGAGAAGCAGGCAGGTGCGTTCCAGGTGAGGGTGACAACGGCAGCCGTCAGCCCGGGGTACGAGGTCAACGATATCGGTTTTCAATCGCGGGCCGACCGCTTCATCCTCGACACCACCCTGAGGTTCCAGCGGACGGTTCCGGGCCGTGTCTTCCGGAGCTGGGAAATCCGGGGGGGACCGGACGCGATCTGGAACACGGCAGGCGATCCCCTCTTCGCGGAATTCAACTTCTTCGGTTTCTGGCAGCTCCTCAATTATTGGGGTGGGGGCTGGAGGTTCGGCTTCAATCCCGCGACCGACGATGACGAGCTGACCCGAGGTGGACCGCTGACCCGAACTCCCCAGGGTTATTACGCGAACTTCAACGTAGAATCGGACCAGACTGGGCGGTTGAGCGGCTCGGCGAGTTACCAGGGGGCATTCGACGAGGGCGATTCGTGGCGAAACACAATCGACCTGAGCATCGACTACCGGGATGGAGAGCGCTGGGAGGTCAGCATCGGACCCGGGCTGACTCGTCGTCACACGACCGCGCAGTACATCACCTCCGTCGCCGATCCCATCGCGGACCACACCTTCGGTAACCGGTACATCTTCGCTGGCCTTGATCAAACGACAGTTTTTCTCGATACGCGTTTGAATGTCACGTTCACACCGACGCTTTCCCTTGAGATGTATGCGCAACCGTTCCTCTCGAGCGGAGCGTATGCGAGCCCCAAGGAGCTCCGCGCACGAGGGACCTTCGACTTTCTGACGTATGGTGAGGACGTGGGTAAGGCAGAACACCAAGATGGTAGCGTGGAAATCGATCCGGATGCCGGGGGGCCGGCCGGCGCGTTCACGGTTGAGGATCTCGACTTCAACTTCCGCAGTCTGCTCGGGAACGCGGTTCTGCGCTGGGAATGGCGTCCTGGCTCCACGCTCTTCCTCGTCTGGCAGCAGAGTCGGACCGGCCGAATCCGTCGATCCGGCGGCGGCGGGTCGGGGCTTGGAGGGATCGGCGATTTCGATCTAGGCAGGGATTCGGAAGAGCTGTTTCGGATTCGCCCGGACAATATCTTCCTCGTGAAGGTGAATTATTGGTTCAATCTGTGAGCGACGATCCGGGGGGAGACTATCCGAAGTAGGAACCCGAGAAAGAGTCTCAGGACGGTGGAGAGTCATGGATCCAGAACTGTCGTCCCGGCCCTGCTTAGCCGCCCGGTCCGACGGACTCGCGAGGCGGCGAGCGTCGAGCGTTAGGCAACCACATCCGATGCATTCGCCGAGGCCAACCCTGATGCGCTCCAGCTCGACAAGTCACTCGTTGATTCTGGACGTCCATTGTTCCGATAGACGTGCCCAGCGGCGGCCAGTCGGCACCCGCTCGGACGGAACCTTCCCCAACTCAACTCCGATCTCATCGAGCGTGAGCCCTACGCGCTGCGCGAAAATAATGAATGCGATCCGTCTGAGTGCGGCTCGGAGTAGCGCCGGTGACCCGAGCCTGCTCGCTCGGATAAGAGTTAGTCCTCAATCTTCGTAGTAGCGTAGCGCGGACGCCGCGACCCCACCGCGGCGGGACGCCTCCCCGATCGTGATGAAGTCGGACACGCGACCTGCCCACTTTTCTTCTGGAGTCGACATCAAGCTCACTTGAACTCGTAGGTTGGGCACAGTCGGGGGAGTGCAGCGTCGAGCTGCCAAGAGCATTCCTGCTTCAACTGGAGGACCCATGTTGACATATCAAACGTCGTTGCGCGGCCTCAGGGTCGCCATCGCCGGGTGAACCTCAGGATTTGGCCTAGCTCCCGTCGAGTACCTCTACGACCACGACGCCGACATGGCGTTTGTCGCGCGGCAGTCCAGCCGCGTAGAGGTAGCGGCCCTACAGTACGCGCCCTCTCTGCCGGTATCGCGGGCAACGTGTCGCGGAAGGATGCGACGCACCCCATCTCCATGCGCACCACCGCGGCACTCGGCGGACTCGACCTGCTCACAAACAATGCATCGGGTCGAGGACCGGTTCCCCCTAGAGCTCTACTGGCCGACACCGCCTGCGAGGACCTCGAGACGGCATTGGCCACGAACCTGATTGGCCCGTTCCGCTTGACGAAGCCTGTGGCGGTGCTCGTCCGGAACGCCTTCGGCGTAGGTAGGCCTCGCGAGTCGCATCGCCGATGCACACGTGCAAGAACTCCCACCCCAGTCCGTGACCGCTCCCTCGTCGGTTCCCCGTGATCCGATGCCCAACGCCCTGGATCCGCCCCGGTTTCGTCGTGTCCAGGTGCAAGAGCTCACCTGGTCGCTTTTTCTCGTAGCGAACGACCGCTGGCTTCGGCTCCAGGTTCCCAAGCCGGTCAACGACCAGTCGTCCCAATCACAGGCTGACACTCGAAAGAGTCAGCTTCAACTCCTCGGTGATTCGTAGGCACGATTACCTCCTCCGCCTCAGTCGCTCAATGCCCCGCACCAACTCCCCCGAAACCCGCTTCGCGCTGGGATGCGGCTAACTCGAGCGATCTTCCAGATCGCTCTCCGCCCCTAATCCCTCAGCCATTTGACTGAGTCGGGGTTCATCCAGCAGATCGGTTTTTCCCTTGCCGCCCGCGGGGATGACGGGTACGATGCGGCCAGTCGCCCCTCGAGTGGGCGTCATCCTTAGAGTTCCCTGGGAGGTGTTCGGTGAGACGTGTTCTTATTGCTGCCGTAACGCTCAGTCTGCCGGTGACTCCGGCGCTCGCGCAGATGGTTCCGGAACTTCCATTCGAGTCGGTGCCCAATCCGCTGTCTCTTCCTGACGACATCCACTTCGGTGAGATAGCCGGGCTCGCAGTGAATTCGTACGGCCACCTTTTCGTGTTCTCACGCGGCAATTCGGTGGGTCCATCGTACATGGCGAGAGCGTCCCAGCTCCTTGAGTTTGACGCCAACGGCAAGTTCATGCGAGAAATCGGCAAAAACCTCTACGCCTGGTCCTACGCGCACGCGGTTCGCATCGATCCCCAGGACAACATCTGGATCGTTGACAAGGGATCGGATGTGATCCTCAGGATGACCCCTGAGGGTCGCGTGGATTGGGTCTTCGGCCGCGTTCAGGAGGCGTCCCACTTCACCGGGCCGCCCGATTATGCCGCGACGCTGGCGAATTACCTCGAACGCGCTGGGGTAGACCTGGAAGTTCCTGAGGACAACAGCCCGCGCAATCCGGTCCCAGTGCATCGGGACAACGTGTTCAACCAGCCCACCGACGTCGCATGGGACTCGCAGGGCAACTCGTACTTCAGCGATGGCTACATAAACTCGAGGGTTGGCAAGGTGAACGCCCGAGGCGAGTGGGTCGCGAGCTGGGGGTCGCTGGGCAGTGGTCCCGGCCAGTTCGACACTCCGCACGGCATCGCAGTCTCCCCGGACGACGAAATCTTCGTCGCGGACCGCGGCAACCGCCGGATCCAGGTCTTCGACACGGATGGCAACTACATCCGCGAGTTCACCATCGACGTGCCGGTCGACACCTCGCGCGGCAAGATCCCGTACGGCCGCGAGAATCCAAACGGTACGACCGGCTCTCAGGCGCCTGGGGCTCCCGACGCCCTATAGTATAACGCCGGGCCCAAATTCGGTCCTCTTCGTCGGCGATCTGTACCCGAGCCGGATCTACAAGGTGTCTTTGGAGGGCAAGGTACTCGGAGTCTATGGGCAACCTGGTCGTAACCTCGGCGAGTTCGGGTGGATTCATGCCATCGCATGCCCGTCCGAGGACGAGATCTGGGTGGGAGAGCTTATCAACTGGCGCGTCCAGAAACTTGTCACCAGGGGTACCGGCGGCAGCTAGCGCTACTCCCGTAGCATGGGTCGGCGCTTCGCCCCGGAAGCGTCGACCCGCCGGGATCGAAAACAGCTTCGCTGGCTTCCTGTCGCCTCCCCCGGTGCCCGGTAGCATCCGCATTTGTATCGAGGTCGTGGCCCTAGTCGAGCACGTAGAACCCGAGGGCGAGGACCGACCATGACGAGCTACGAGGGATGGCCTCGCCCGCAACTGGTTCCCTACCTTACGCTTGCGCTCTGCGCGGTGGCTCTCGCACCACTGACTGCACGCACGCGGAGCCCGGGGACCGAGAACGTACTCTGTACGTACCTCGGCGGTAACGCGGAGCACATGCGCTACACCCGAGTTTGACAGTTGATGGATACATGATTTTCGGTAACGCTATGCGTTACTGTGACTTACGGGCACTCCGGCAGAGTGCCCCATGTAACTATGAGTTTTGGGGGGTTCAGTCCAGCTTCAGGATGGCCGGCGGGGATGCTATCTGCAGTGATTTCAGGCGCTTGGCGGCGCTTGGGCGAGGCTCGGTCACCTGCCACAGCGTCCCGTTCGGGCCCAACAATTGAACAAGTTTGATGCCGCTGAGATCGCGGTGGATGTTGCGCCAGGTGTCCTCGATGGCATGCTCGGCCATCCGCTCGAGCAGGAGCCCGAGGACCGTCAGCGCGATGTGAGCCCGGATGCGGCGCTCGGTACGGTGATAGACCGGGCGGAGTCCGAGGCCGCTCTTCATCTGCCGCCACGCCTGCTCGACCCTCTGCTGTTGTCGGTAGCCAAGCGCCATGTCTTCGGCGTTCAGCGTGTCGTCGTTCGTGTGCACGACGAACTTCCCGTCCAGCCGCTCGGCGGCCTTCACCTTGGCCCGAGCGATCTTGAGTCCCCCGGTGCGTGTCAGGCGCAGGTAGCGTCCGTAACGGCGGCTGGCGCGCAGTCTGCACACCTGCTTGCCGTGTCCGTCCTCTTCCTGCGGGGCTAACGCCGCCAGCTTCGCTTCCAGCTCCGCCAGTACCTTCGCGCGATGCCGGCGTTTGCGCTCGGCCTCCCGAGGGTTGTGGCACACGGCGTAACGCTCTCGCCGCTCGCCGTCGCCAACGACGACTTCCTTGACCCGCAGATTCGGTCCCGCCTCGCGGTAGCGCCCGCGACGACTGAGTACCTCGGTGTCGATCTTTCCGCCGGGATGCACCGGCATGCAGACGATGTAGCGTCCCCCGGCCCGCGCCAGCGCCCCCAGGTTCTCCTTCGAGACCATCCCGGCGTCACCCACGAACACGCACCGGTTCAGATTCCAGCCCCCCAGATCCCTCTTCACCCTCGCCACCGTGCTCACGTCCACCGTGTTGCCCGAAAACACCCAGTGGCGCACCGGGAAACCCTCCCGCGTAACCGCAAGACCCACCACCACCTGCGGAGCATCCCCGCGGCCGTTCTTCGAGTGACCCCGTCGCCTGGCCACCCCCTCCGCCGCCGTGTCCTCGTCATCCATCTCGAAGTGGACGGAGGTCGTGTCGTAGAAGATCAGCTCCACGTCCAGGTTGAACAGATCCGCCATCCGGTAGTAGAGACCCTTCTCCAGCGCCTCCCCGTGTTCCACCAGGAAATCCATCGCCCGGTAGAGGTGCTGCAGCTCGAGAGCTTCGCACCCCTCGATACGAACCTCCTCGGCCAACCATCTCTCCCAGCAGTGCAACGTGGACGCCGGCGCCAACGCCCGGTGGGCCACCATCGCAAACAGCGCCCGCTCGACGGAGAACCCGAACTTGTGATCCCCGGCGAACTCTTCAATCAGTTCCGCCAGCCCGGTCCTGCGCCACAGATGCTCCAGCACGTAGACATCGCCGTAGGGCCAGGTATCAACCACGCGCATGGCCCCGTCGGCCCCAACCAGCTCCTCGGGGCTGCAGCGCTTCAGGATGCTCTTCGCGAGCCTCCGGAGGCGCTCGACCGCCTTCTCGTCGTCGGCACGGCCGCAGTTGTAGAGGATGCGTACGCGGGAGCGCTTCTTGACCGGATCCCAGACGTTCTCGGCGATCTGGAGGTGGGCGAGCTTCGAGCCGTCGACTCGCTTCTGGGTGGTCCTCCGCAGGTACATGTATCCAATGATATGGACACATGCATTTGTTGTCAATGCCTGTAGGCATGAGCCATGTATCTATGTATTCCGGCAAAATATCTAGGCCCAGACGCCGTAAGTCATTGCCCTGAAACACCTTAGGTTTTCAATGTGCCTCCCGATGTACGAGTAACTGTCAAACTCGGGCTACACGCCGGCGGACGAGATCACGGCGGATAACTTCGCCGAGATGACACTGCTAAGGCGGTTCAACGCGGCGAGCTTCGGCCCGAGCACGCCCCTCCAGGCACCGTAGACCAAACGGACGTCGAGCTACCTGGTGTCGAAACGGATGTTGAGCCAGGTGATCCCGTCAGAGTCACGGATCCCGTGGGGCACCCCGGCCGGGATAAACACAACATCTCCGGGCCTGATCACACGAGTCACACCTCCGCGAATCGCAGCCCCACGTTGTCCCGCTGCCGCCGCGCCATTCTCATCGATGAGAGTCCCTCCGGTCACCAAAGTCCCGGATCCCTCTCGCACTATCCAGACGTCTGCTGTTACCGGGTGTATGAGGGCCGTTTCCCCGCCTCGGAGGCGACGAATGTTTACGTTGTAGGTTCCGCCTTCTAGAAGACGGAGCGTGGAGAGCCCACCCGCGTCCATCTCCCGAAAGTTTGCTTGAAGCTCGGAGAGCGAGAAGTCCGCCGCCCTGTCGGTCGGGGCCTCTTGGCGAACGACTAATTGCCGCGCTGACGCTTGCGCAGATCCTGCCGTGAGGAGGCCGACAGCGGCGAGTAGAAGGGAACGCATCTGTGCTCCTTGGGAATGGGTGTACGGTGTCCGACTCCCGCTATCGTTCGACGGCCGCTCCCGCGAGTTGCGCGATCGCCGCGAGCGTGGTCTGGGCAGCATTCAAGCCGAGCCGGAAGTCGTCGATCGAGTACGTCGTGAAGACATCGGTGGGCGTATGCCCGTGCGGGTCCCAGCCACCACCGATCTCCGAGCCGCGCTCACTCTCACGGAGGCTGATCGATGGCACGAGATCCATGAACGGGGTCGAGTCCGTGTTCGTCATGTGCGGGCCAACCTGAGCCGGATAGTCCGTCGCGTATGCCTCGTTGGCGGCCTTGAAGAAGAAGGCAAGGTCCATCGATTCGCTCGCCATCGCGGAGTTGGACCGGAACTCGATGTTCACGTCCGCCTCCCGTCGCTGGTCGCGACTCACCCTGCCGTCGGGGCCCGGTGCCCCGTGATCGAACAGCATCATGTCGTGCTGAACCATGCCGAGCCACACCGGCTCCGGGTAGATGCCCGACCCTGCCGGTTCCTCGATGCCTTGCAGCGCCTCCCTCTGCGTGACGTAGGCTCGTGACCCGCCGAGCCCCGTTTCCTCATTGTTCCAGAGAGCGAATCGAATCGAGCGCTCGGTCCGAACATCCGGCGCGCTGAGGATGCGAGCCAGTTCCATCACCAGTGCCGTGCCCGACCCGTTGTCGTTGGTGGCCTGGTTTACGCCGTGTCCGTCCATGTGGGCACCGACGATGTACATCTCGTCGGGTCGGCTCGTCCCGATCTTCGTGCAATAGACCTCCTCTCTTGCCCCGTCTACCGGCTCCTCTTCGTTCAGCGCTCGGATCCGCTCGTCAGGCTGTGCCATCAGATCGCGGTTCACGCTGGGGCGGCGCCCTCTTCCGAAGATCGTGCTTCCACCCGGACCCGACCCCTTGAAGCCGTCGGATCCGTCGGCAGGGGTCGTCGGGCGACTCGAGGGGGCGCTCGGCGGCCGAGTGGGTTGAGGCCGTGGCTCAGGCGGGTACGTGTATGTGAGCCGTTCGGTGTTCGTGCAGCCGTAAGCCTGTAGCTGGGCTTCGATCCAATCCACGGCGTCGCGGTTGCGTCGCGTTCCCTGCCTACGGTCACCGAACCGGCTCAAACCCTCGATCGTGGACGAGTAACGTTTGAGGTCCAGACGGCCCACGAGGGTTTGGACGGAATCCTCGTCACGGGCAGGCTCCTGCTGTGCCTGTAGCGTCAGCCCCGGCCCCAGGCTCAAGGCCACCCATAGCGGGAGTGTCGCGAGTCGGATGACGTCCCGCTCAATCACGCCCACGATCACCTCCCTCCCTGCGCTTCCATTCTTTCCTGGTAGCGCGCACCGCTCAGAACGCCGGCCAAGCCGTAATTGCCCTCGTGGCAGGCGTACTCGTAGAGCCGGGCGTTCAACCTGGTCATCGGGATCTCTCCACCCCAGGGTTCGGTGAACCTTCTCGGATCGTCCACCGTGAACTCGTAGAGGATCGTCTCTTCGTCGACCCGGGTGAAGCGTTCGATCACCCTCGCGTCCTCCGACACGGGAACCCCCCGGATCGGCTGCCGTGGGCTGATGTTCGTGGTCTCGACCACGAGTGCGTCGCCCTCCCACCGGCCCCGGGAGTTCCCAAAGTACGGGCGGACACTCTTGGGCATCGGGTTGGGCTCACCAATCCGGATGATCCGCGCATCGTGGATCATCTCCGACATGATCACCAGATGATCGGCCGTCTGCACGATGATGTAGTTGGAGTTGTACGCCCCGACGGGGACCATGGGGGGTCCGGCGGGGGAACCGACCAGTATGCAGCGTTCGGCGTAGGGTCTCAGCTCCACGTGGTCGTATCGGCCAAATTGGCCTCTAAGCTCCTCGCGCTCCCGGATCAGCCGCTGCGCCTCGGGCGTGCGGGCCGGAATGCGACCGTTCGCAGGATGGGTGACGAGAGACGTTCTGGGCTCGCCATCGACCACGGCTACCCGCGTGCCCCTCTCCCAATAAACCTCGTTGTACTCGGCGCCGCTCAGTCGGAGCTCATCACTCAGAGACTCATCCCGGCGGTTGTCCGGCCTTCCGCACTCGACCGTCCCCGGGTCCGGGGGACACCCCTCTGACCCTCGCTCGATTTCCTCGACCTGCTCCCATGTGTACAGCGGTCCCATACCTTCCTGGCGCTCAAACGGAGTGAGGGTCGAGTTCGTCCAGTTCCCCTGAAGATCCGGACGGCCGTCCGGTGTCCTGGGGACTTCCCACGTCCCGTCGTCGCTGGTCGGAGATTGCGCCGCCGCGGTCGACACCACACCCTGGGCCGACGCCGTCGTACAGAACGCAGTCGTACAGAACGCAATAAGCAGGAAAGCGATGTAGTGTGGTTTCATTTCCCCACCTTGTTGAATCTGGACCTCACCAGGTGCATTCCCCGGCGCCTGTCACGAAGGCGATCAATCCCTCTTAAACGTACGCAACTGCGAGCCCATGTGCGAGAAATCGAGTGGCTCGCTGGTGGCACCGCTTGCTATTGTCGCGCACCCCGCCTACGAGTGAACTTTTTGTCCGGATTTCTCAGATCGAACAATAGGGAGGCACCAGCCTCCGGTCGCTGTCAAGTCTATGTGGAATAAGAACTTGACAGTATCCACACCGGAGGACCGATGCCGACGCAGTGTACGCCGCTTTCTTTCGCATTTCAAGGCTGCCATAGGCGGAAGGTGACCGCCGGGTTCGACGGAGGGTCGATCACGTCTCCCTCCACCACATAGCGCTTCGCTGCGAACCGTGCCTTCGCTTCCGCCGATGGCTCGACTGACTTCGCTCACCGATTGCTTCTCAAACAGCACCTGCCTTACCAGATCTCCTCGCCCCGCGGGTGTTAGCTGCGCGATCTCGTGCACCCTCACTGAGGGTCTCCGTCGGACTGGTCGGTCACTTTTGTCACCGCCAGCCTGTTCGACGGCACCTCAGCCAAAACCCTCTTCAGCACCGACACCTAGCGCGCCACGGCCGTTACCTCGAACGAAAGAACACCGCGTTGTTTCTGGCCGAATTCATCCTCGCTTTCGACCACTACGCTATGGATTCCGGGTGCGAGGCCTTCCGGTAGATCGAATTCCCAGATGTGTGCTGAGGTTGCCGGCCGTACAAAAGCCTCGTCGGTACCGGCAAACCGCCTGAAGGATGCTTCCATGAACGGGTCGGTTCGCACCACATAGCGCATCGGCGTTAGTGCGCCACCGTCCAGGGACAGTCTTAGGATGTCGCGTTCGCCCCCGTCGAAGAGGTTGACGACCACTTTCGTATCTGGCTGCAGCACGCCTCGATTGATACCGCCATCCGTCGGACCTGCGAGTTCTGGATCGAGCACTGTACGCAGCCGCTGAGCCGCGTCTCTCCCGTAGGGAAAGGGAATGAACTCCGGGATCAACGTCACGTCGTCAAACTTCAACAGGTAGAAACCGTTGGGGTTGCCATCCTCCATCATCGCGTCTGCCACGCCACGCAAATCTCTCGGGCCACGGGTCCAGCCACTCCCACGGACTTCGGCCAGGGTATGAGCTATCCACGGTTGACCCGTCCAGCCATGCTCATGGTTGATCTCCACCTTCCAACTGTTGCTCGTATCGTGTCCAGCAAGGCCATAGACGTTGTGGAACGGACGAAGCAATTCCAACAGTTGGTCGAAGTTCTCGGTGTAGGGGCCCGTCACGTCATGAGACGGATCGCTGTCGGAAGCTTGACTTATCAATGAGATGTGGGTGGCAATAACGATCAATTTGTCTTCAGGGACGTTGGCGAGGTCTCGCTCGAGCCAGAACATCTGATCGTCGGAAATAAACCCACGGTAAATCCCGTTCTCGAAACGGGTCTGTCCTGCGCCCGCGTATTCAACGTTGTTCAGGGCGACAACATGGGCGTTTCCATAGTTGAACGAATAGTAGGTCGGGCCGAAGTGCTTCTTGTAGGTTTCGTTCGCGTAGTGAGCGTTCGGGGATTCAAAATTCATGTCATGGTTGCCGGGCAGATTCCACTGCGGTATCCCAATCAGACCCATCATCTCTTTGTGGCGATCGTATAGCCCTAGATTGTCGAAGACGACGTCACCCACCGTGATCGAGAACTCTGCCTGGTAAGGATTGCCCAGGAGCGTATTCACCAGATCCTCACGCAGCATATCCTCGCCCAGATCACTACGAGCTTGGGGATCCGCAAAGGCGTGAGCCGTAAACCGAGTCTCCTCCGAACTGAGTCTGTGAATGGGAAAATCGATGCTCTCAGGAAGCGGCCCCGTGGGTTCTATGACCGGCCACTGCCATTCAACTAGAGCGCCTGCTATCGCGGTGGGCGTGCCATCAGGGTAGTGACGATAGAAGAACAACGGCAGATTGTTCTCGTCGACAGGCACCACGTACCCGGTTGGCTGAGAGACGAATAGGATCTGTCCCGACGCCAGACCCACTTGGTACAGGCCGTCCGAGTCGGTGACGACGACCTCACAGCCATTGCTGACGCTCACGCCCGCGACGCCAGATTCCCCGGGGCCCTGCTGACCGTCTTGATTGAGGTCGTCGAAGACTCTGCCCATAACCATCTCAGAGCCTTCACCCGGTGCGCCACACTGTGCGTGCACCCCCGGCCCGACCAGAAGCAAGACCAACGCGCTGATACCCGGGAAGGTAGCCAAGTCATAGGGTTTCATAGGGCCTCTCAGATTCGCCGAGCCGCAGGGCTGGCGGCTAATCACGCAGGTTGATGCTCAGCTGCACGTCCCACCCGTCGGGGTCCAACACGTGATAGCTGTCGATCGGGTCGTAGCGTCCACCCTGATCTCTACGGGGGTTCAAGCCTCGGCCCTCTAGCTCCTCTCGGACCGCGTCGGTGTCATAGGTGTCGATCCCCCAGCAGATGTGACCCACTACACCCGTGGTGCTCGGATCCGTCGGCGTGCGGCTATTTCGGATAATGATGTCGCCCACGTCGTTCATGTGGAGTCGCGCCTCGCCACGCTCGGGATCGTCGCCTGTAACCTCCCAGCCAAGGAGCTCCGAATAAAAATCGCGGCTTCTGACGTAGTCCGAGACGCTGTACGAGATGTGATCAATCGACGTGGTCGGCGGCAACGTAGCGCCCTCGGCGTTCGGCTCGGCCGTTGCCTGCGTCGGAGTGCGAAGAACGTGCCCCCCAGCGGCTGCGAACGCGAGGCTTTGGATGAGCTTCCTGCGACTGATCTTCCCCTGTTCGAATCCGTCCAGCAAACGGGCGATGATCGCTTCCATGAGGACCTCCTATTGGTGGAAACGGTCGGCGGTCCGGTCGAAACGACGGCACGGTCCATGCGCACGACCGGGTCTGCTACGCCAGCAAGCACACTAGGGAGAGGGACGCGACCCCGCCAGCGACCGCACCCGCATTGAGGTTTGCACCGAAGAGCAGGTCCGGGCAGTAGGGTTCGGCCAGGGTCGGTGGGAATCAACGGAGTGTTGGTACAGCGTTGACCGAGACGGTCGGCCGACCGCCCTGGGAAGTCAGGATCTGTAGCGATCGCTAGCCGGTTACACCTCGGTGGGTGCCGGCCGTGCGGAACCGGACCTTAGCAGCCGCTGATGATGATGTATGTCTCCGAGATCTGAGGTTCCGGTGCCCCGACGCTCCGCCCGCCTCTGGAGCTGCACCGGTGCTTTCACGTTGCTCTAGTTGCTCGCGGACGAGAGGGGAGTCCATATCGGCGCCATCCGCCAACTTGAATGGTCGGAGGTCGACCTAGTCCGGTGACCGCCGAGGCGCTGGCGGTCTGGGACCAAGCGCGAAGGAGGAACCCGGGGATCGGAGACGCTCCTAATGCTACCCGCGCCGAAAGACCCGTCGACGAGCGTCGGCGGCTCGCTGGGTCATGACAGCTGGAAGAAGGCTTAAGAGCTCGCAGGGCTGGAGCCGACGGACGGCAGAGGCTAGCAGTTCCCTGCGGCGGAAGTTCGCCTCGGGCCTCATGGGCAAGCCGATGAAGGTGGTCTGCGAACTGGGTGTCTGGAAGACAGCCCAAACGGTATTCCAAGACTACCAGCAGGCCGACGAGGGAGACTCAGGAATTCTCTGGAGTACCAGTGGAGGGCTCACTCCTGAGCCCAATTGGGGGACAGCAGATCGCCAATTCCTGTACGTTCAATGGGCGCTGCTGGATTCGAACCAGCGACCTCCTGCTTGTAAGGCGCAGTATACATGACGTGATTCACGGCGAGAAATCTTCTAAGTATAACTGGGACTGCATGATCTGCCACTCTTGCCGTTGGACCACATCTGGTTCCGCCGTACTGAAACAGCGGGAAAATGGCGTAGAATGGCGGGAATTTTCGGAGGCGCGCTTCTACACCGTCACGTACCACCCCGCCTCCCCACACCGCTTCCCCGATATCCACCAGACGATCGACTTCTGCCGATCCCTCTTCCCGTCGTACAGCCACGACCACCGACAACGACACATCGCAGTGCTTGCCACAGTCGACGTCCATCACGGTCGGGCCGACGAGATGCTCGCCCAGCGTGACCGCACTCTCCACAAGGCATGGTCCGTACACCCGGAATGCTTCGCACGGGGGATGCCCAAACCCCAGCCTCTCACGGGACGGTACGATCAATACACCAGATGCGGCCTCGATACCCAAGCCCGCTCACTAGATTATGACCTCTGGTGTCCCAACAATGTTGACAGGTTCGGAGAACGCTCTTCCGCTGGTCTCGGCGACGCTAAATTTTCGCATTGGTCTGTTTCAGCGCGATATGTTCTGAAAAGCCAGGCGGTAGGCTTTTAAATTTCCTGTTGTCACCGTTCTTCTGATGAGCGAGAAGCTCTGCAAGAGGAAGTTCGATAATCTGTGCATTGGGCAGGGCTTTTCCAGAATGACGATAGATCGTACGTTCGTATGGTTTGTAGAACGGGCTCACGGCATGAGAGCCGCCGTATTTCCCGCAATTCGATACCACAACATTGCAACACAGCATCCGTCCGATAGCCTCAGATAAATGATCGAAAGACGTTATGTCTCTATTGTATGCTAGAACAAATAATGTCTGTATTCTATTTCGATACATAACGATTCGATCTACGTCCATAAAGTCGTAACAGACTGCAACAGCGAAATTCCCCAGGTTTGCACTTTCAAAGATCCAGACCGCTGGATCTGTTCGAAACTCTACCCCGCCGCCGCTGATCTTAAGAAGCTTTCGTTTCTCATCGGGTGCGGGATAGGTCTTCCCGACACATCGAATCTCCGTACGAAGCGCAATCTTCTTTCCCCTTAACTTCTTCGGTACGATCACGACAGCTTCGTTCGACACGGCGGGCCTTGGCTGCCCCGATGCAATACGATAGTCGAGTCCCGCTATGACGACTGACTCCAGCCTTTCGGCCGCCATTTTGAGTTGGCGTTGGTAACCGATCGGTACAGAAAGCTCCGGGAATAGCACAACATCTGGTTGGCGTGCCCCGCCTTTCAGCGATGCGAGATAGTGTCGAATCTCCTTCTTGGCTCGTCTCTCCTCATGAGAAGACATTTGCACACATTGTTTCCAATTACCTGACATGTCATCAACCCATGCCGCTTCGGCGTCGAGGGAAGTCTGAATAACACCGACATGCAGAGTGTCATTCAGCATAACCATCCGCCTCTCGGTCTGTCTCGGAACCTGTAGCGAAGTCACTTAACCGAAAAGGGATTATTTGCCGCGGTTGATTCATCGCTACCGCCAACTGATTTTCGATGAGGACGTTTTGAGAATGCTTTATGGCGGCCAAAAGTTCATTTGTACCAAGCAACAAAGGCGGGTCGAAGTTTGCGTCGTTGGGTGCAACGCCTTCGACCCAGCCGAACAGTCCCGGAATCAGAGCAATCGATCGTGTCTCTGCGCTGCGTGTTCCAAGGCAGCCTTCAATCAGCAGAAGGGTAGACGACGATATTGCAAGTGAACGAAACCAGTGTGTCCTCGGCAACGAAAAAACCTGCTCGTTGCCGCGGATGTTCCATATCCTTGGCGCATCATGCTTAAGTCGCAACAGGCCCAAGAGTAAGCGTCCGACACCGACAAGGCGCCGGTCCCATTCATTTCGACGGCCACCCTTATGGGTTTCGGTGAAGTAACGGTAATCCATAACCGAAGTTGCCGGCTCGCGCAGCATGATCGCTGTGCTCGGTGCCTCTCCTGCGAACGCTCGCCATGTTTCCCAACTCACACCTGCACGGTCACGATCAGCACGAAATGTCTTCATCCACGTCTCTGGTACCAACACATTGTTGGGATGGAGACGATCCAAGCGGGTTTCATGAATACTCAAGTCATGTACAATCGGCGAAACAAGTTGGCGGACGATTTCAAGTGCGGTCCACTCGCTTCGTCGCGGATCGAAAGGGCTGAGTGTCTGAGATATTTCTCGAGTCCATTCTGCAAGCGTGATATAGCCACTAGTCGGATTGCGTAGCGATCTTGCAGCGCGTGTCAATGCTACCCCTCGGGACGAATGAGCTGCGTTCACACGGTGGTTATTACCATACATGGCTTCACGTAGCCAGCCCGAATCCGTTTCCGGTAACGGTTTTTTCGAGTGGAGCAGTTCGTACCAGACTTCGTCAGACAGAAACTCGGGATAACGGCGTGTGGCTTGAATTTCGGTGAGGTGCGAGAAGGAAAAACGTGACTCAAACTGCTTCCACGAGGCTGTCGGGTTGTCATCGATGCTTAGGATAGACTCAGATAGATGTGCCCACACACCCGGTCGATGGGCGGTCTCACGCTCCCATGTGTCCTCGGAATGGTCAAATGAAATATTCGCATATTGGCCGGCTAAATCCTCAAGGCCTGCGGTCAGGCCGGAATTAGTGGACGTATCACGGACAATCTCCGCGACTACTAGCAATGCAATGGCAAACTCCGTTCGGCCAACGGCGTGATACCAAGCTTCGTTCTCCTGCTGCAGTAGGAACGCTTGGCGATCGATACGGCAAATGTCTTCAAGATGATTCTGAGCAGCTTCCCTATCCGACCTAAGTACATCTTCAGCCAGCCATGACCTGGTTGCGAGGAGCATTCCCCGTGCGAGAATTTGGAGCGATAACCCCGCATAATAGTCAGCCCATACGTTGTAGCCATTCGCTCGCATCTCTGTTATCCATATTCCGATGTCTTGCAGTCCCCTAAAGCCCGTAATACGGCAGTATTCGTGTATTCTGAAGAACAGGCGCGGCTTTCCCGGATATTCCCGAAACGCCCGAAGGAGGAGTTCAAAGCAATGGCGCAGTAGTTGTTGTTCTCCATCCCGCTGCTCGGCCACCAACAACGCCAGTTCACTATCCTTCCGCTCCACCGATGCCGCGTGCTCGCGAATCTCCGCGTCGGATACGATTTCTGCATTGGGTGCTCGAGCCTTAAGTCCCTCTAGAGATCGTGCTGCCTCGACAAGACCATCGGCCTCCCGAACGAGGATCGGTGCGAGACTTGCTATCTGACCGGCCGCGAAAGCGGCGCGTGTATCCGGTCGTATCTCCCGTTCGGGTATATTGGCCAACAACAGCCATTCAAGCTGTCTTAATCGTTCTTCGAGATCTTCATCGTCCATTATATCCACATTCGCCGTGGCTAATGCTGAAATCTGTCCAAGGGTCTTCGTGAGTAGTGGGGTAGGATTTGCTCCATCAATCTCAGTGTTCCGAACGGCCGCCTCTCGGACCTCATCTTCGGAATTCTGTATTTGCCCTGTCGGCTGTTTGGTTGCCGTGAACGTTGTCGGCCGAATCTGCATCCATTTGGCGAGGGAGATAGGATTGTATTTTTCGGGATTTATGTGCACGCCTGTATCACACTCCGACAGCAGATTATGGTAGAAATATATCCACTCACAAAGTTCGTCGAAGTCGTATGCAAGGAATATGTGGTCATCGACGTAGCGAAAATGTGCCAGGGACCGCTGATCATTGACGCGACTGTTAACGATGCGATCCACCGGCAGCATTGCTGCATTCGCAAGGAAACCTGCTACGAAAAGGCCAGTGGGAATGCCCCGGACTCGCAGTCCGTCATATTTTGGATCGACCCGTTTCATAGTATCCGGCGGCATCTTCGACCGATCGATACTAAACTTCAGCATTCCGATAAGTAGATTTCGGAAGCGCGCATCAATGCTATCCGAGCAAGATAAGCCGCGCAGCACCGCTTCCGCTTGCAAGCTCGGATAGAAGTGGCGTAAGTCAATTGAAGCATGATAGAGGGTGGTCCTTGAAAAGCTTCTGCTTTGGGGACGCCAGAAACTCTTTCGCAAATATAGCAACCCTGCTTTGTTGGCCGAAATAGCGGCCAACCGGTCTGCCTCATCTAGATCTTCTAGGTCAGGAGGTAAAGTCCGAGCCATTGTGCGGGCCGTTAGTGCGACATGCCTTCGGAAGAGTGGCCAACTATGTTGAAATTTTCGATAAAGATAACCGCTTGCATGTCTGTACGGTCCAATTTCCAAAGTCGACTTTTGGCCTTCACTTTCTTCATACCAAGCTGGGCGATAAATGCGATTACCGTAACTCCACGGCGGCATGCGCTGGTCCAATTCGGGTCCAAGTACATTTGCGACGGCAATCCAAGCAACTTGATCGTCAACCGCAACGTGATAGTATTGACGGTCGCTGGGAACGTTGTTCACAAGTTTTTTTGGACGTGGCAGTGGACGCAGCTTTCTCGGTCGCCAGAATCCTTTTTCAAATCGCTTGCGAATTGTGATTAAACGCTGCTCTAAGTTAAGCTCGAACTCAGAAATTTCGGCATTGTCAGTGTAGCCGTCAAACGTCCAATATAGTCTCTTAGCCTTATTCCAAGCATAATTGAGGTTCTCCGGAAGCATGAGACGATCGTAGGCCGTCATGCTTGCGTCCTCAACATCACTAGATAATCGTTAACGTCGTTCACGCCCGGCGAAGGACATCTCTTGCGTGTGGACGCAATACCATACCTACGCAATTCCTTCTGAAGTTCAATAGAGCGGGAGTCTCCTGCCGAGTCCCAATCTAGAAGAATATGGACCTGTCTTCCGCGTAATTGGACGATCTGGTCCTTCGTGAACCCCATGTTGACGCCCATCAAACCGACAGCATCATACCCAAGCTCGATAGCAGATAAACTATCAATCGCGCCCTCGCATACGGCAATCGGCCGACCTTGGCTTTTGAACATGGCGTCACAGTTATAGATACGACGCTGTCGATGGTTCAGGTTGCGCCATTTCCCTTCACCCGGAGACCCAGATATACAACGTGCTTGGAAGTATACGACGTGGTTACACTCATAAAATGGGAACAAGATACTTTGTCGGGGAAAGATAAATCTCCTATTGTAGATAGTCGAGGACTTGGTGAGCAAACCTGCCGTTCTGACCCGCTGATAACCATAGATATCGATTATATCTGTGAGAAGGTCAGCCCAATCCGACAACTGGCCGATGCGGAATCGAGAAATGGTGTCTGTCGAAAGACCTCTCCTCAATAGATATTGCATTCCGCTTGGCTGCAAAGGTGTGCGCTGGAGCAGGGTATCGTACAACTCGTGATCCGGGGGAGACTCAACAAATTCCTCGACAGCTTCTAGAGATGACGGGGCAATCGGGTTGGGTGTAGCATGGCGCCCTCTCGCCCGTAATGGAGTCCTGCCTACTCTCACATGATCCGCGAGCCATCGTTTCGCCTCGAGAAATGGCATACAATGATAATTCCTTACAAAGTCGATTGGACCCCCGTATCGTTGGCATCCATAACATTTCCAGCGGTTCCCCGGTTTCTTAATTTGGAAGGAGGGGGTACTGTCATCGTGATCGGGTAGCGGACAGCGAACGTGCCCGTGTGGAGGTAGTCGTAACCCGAGAAAACTTCCAACCGTTTGAATCGTGATCCGGTTGAGCGCTGCTGTGTCTTCGTGCAAGGCCATATATTCTGCAGTGGAGATGGCGGCCCCCAAAAGAAGGTCAGAGTCGACGCGCAGATTTGGTCGTCTGTCTATTAGGTTCAGCCATGTCCAAGCTCTCCTGTGTGTCATGACTGCGAAAGCCCATTCAAGTACGCGGCCCTACCCCGCCGTCGCCGGGTCGTGCCTTGGCCCAGCGGGCATGGCATCATCGGGCCATGTACATCAGTCGTTGGTCGTGTCGGGCATCGGTGCCGAGCATGTTCACTAGTGCGAACCATTCGTCGTGGCGGGTTCTGGCTTTTGCCTCCAGTGGCAAGCCATCGAGCCAGATATCGCCCGCTGAATCAGCTGCGAAGATCTCAATCATGAAATCTGTAGATCGGGCCCATTCTTGTTGGAGCCGGTCAATCAGCTCACACGCATCAGCCGTGGAGACGTCCACCGCCGGCAGGGACGCAGTCTAGCGCACTTGCGTGAATGTAGCGGCATGCACATGCCTCGGATGGTTCGGGCTCGCGTTCAAGGCGGATGCGCTGTGGGTCGGCACGGGGAGCGAGGCCGTGGAGGGCCCGGCGGGACGGATGGCCGGGACCGAGGCGGTGGTGACGCGGATGCGGACGGCGCTCGAGGTCTCGAGGGGCTACGTGTTCGGGTGCGGGATCGGGCTCGAGCCCAGCCTGGAGCTCGGGCTCAGGAGCGACGGCGGGGACGCGGAGACGGGAGCGCGCGCGGACATCGCCGCGAGCCTGATCGCATCGGATCCGTGGACCGGGCTCTCGGTCGACATGCGGATGCGGACGCTGCTAATGCACCAGGACGAAGGGTTCCGGGAACGGGGCGTGTCGGTGTCGTTCAGCTACGATCCGGCGCCACAGACGCCGCTGGGCTTCACGGCGCGGGTGGCGCCCTCGTGGGGCAGGCAAGCGAGGAGCGGTGCCGAGGCGCTCTGGGGCCGGCAGACGATGGAGGGGCTCGGTGCAGGAGGCCCCGGGGCCCGGCAACCGGCTCGACGCCGAACTCGGTTACGCCCTGCCCGTAGGGAGCCGCCTCGTGGGGACCCCGAGGTTCGGTGTCACGACCTCCGAGCATGGGCGCGACTACCGGCTGGGCTACAGCCTGGCCGTCGTGCAGGGCGGTGCCATGAACTTCGAGTTCGGCCTCAATGCCCAGCGACGGGAAAGCCTGCTGGGCCAGGGAAACCCGGACCACAGCCTGCACGCCCGAGTCACGGCGACCTGGTAGACGCAGACGAACATGCAGTCTCTGAGTGCGGTGCGGCCGGACCACCGGTCAATCGGCCGCGGTCCCGGGGACACACGCGGCCGTCGCTTCCAGCACCGCGTCGCGTAGCCGGCGGCTCCGATCGGGCGGCCTGCTGGCGTGGGACGCCGGTGACTCGATCGTCGATCGTGCGGTCGAACACCTCTCTGGCTTCCCTGCGGCGTCAGCGGCCCGTCGCGGTCTCCCGGAACGGGCCGCCCTTTTGATATCGATGTCATGCACCGCGCTGTAGCCTCTCGCCGCGACCCGCTGGCCGGCCGACTCACTTGGAAGCAGCCTCCGAGGCGGCGTCCAGTCGTGCTCGGCCGCGCGCCGCAGTAGATGAGCGGGTCCTAAAATGCCGGGTCTTAACCCCGACTGCCCTGGAGACGCTGACGAAGCACTTCGAATCGCGAGTGACCGGGTTCCTGGAGCACACGGGCCTGAAGCCGTCGATGTTCGGTCTGCAGGCCGCGGGCGATCCGAACCTGATGCGGCAGCTACGCCGTGGCCGCTCACCCACGCTCAAGCTGGCCGACCGGGTCCTGGCCTTCATCCACTCCTACGACCAGGACCATGCGGATCCCGCTTCATCCGGGAGCCGCCGGCTAGAGCCTGCTTCCTTGAGAGGCAGGAGAGACAGAGCAGCAACCAAAGCGATCGAACCGGAAACTGAGGTGCCCGTCCTCATCCTTCCGCTCGCGGGCGTCGAGGCCCGCACTGGGCAGTCGCCGGGAACGATCTACCTGCGGGTGACCGCAGGGAGCTTCCCCAAGCCGATGTGTGTTGTCGGCTGGCTCGAGGCGGACGTGGATGCGCGGGTCCGCCAACAGATCGCACCCAACCGGGGCGACGCAAAGAGGCCGGACCGATGAGTGCCCTGACAACCAGACGCTGCTGGTGGCCCGGGTATGGTTGGCGCGCCAGGCCTCTACGCGCTGCGGGCAACCCCCGAACCTGTCCCCGCACAGACATCGATTCCGGTTACCACGCTATACCCTCCTCAGCGTAGCTGGCAGCATACGGCTCCAGTCGTACCACTTCCGAGGCGCGATCCCATCGTGCTCGGCCAGCGGATTCGGGGCCCTCCGCAGTGGAAGATGTGCTTCAGACAGACCGAAATTCACTCGATTCCGATGGACGCTCTCCATGCCCGGGAGTCGTTGTTCGGGACCCGCTCGAGGCCCTGTTGCCAGAAGCGTCGGACGACCCGTCTTCGTAACTCAGTGTCAATAAGCAACTTAAGGAAATAATTCTATTTCCTTAAGTTTGACTTTCTTGCCAAAACTCTTTCAGCGTTAGTGGCATGGAGACGCTGACGAAGCTGTTCGAAGCGCGATTGGGCGCGTTTCTCGAGCGCACGGGTCTGAGGCCGTCGACGTTCGGCCTGCAGGCGACGGGCAACCCGAACTTGATCCGTCAGCTACGCCAGGTCCGCTCCGTCGAGGTTGTCGCCATCGTACGCACCGACGAGGAGCTCGGCCGGGCCGAGGCAGTCCTTGACGGCTGGGCCAAACCATCCGGCCCCGCCAGACCCGACGCTGAGATCCGGGAAGAAGTCGCCCGCATCGAGCGGGCGATCCTTCAAGGCGCGGTGGCAGTCCTCGAAGAGTGCGGAGGACTTCAGGCCGCCATGAAGCGCAGCGTCACGCTCGAGAAGCAGGTGCGCCGACAGCCTGCACCGGGGCTGATGCGGTGCGCCAGCACCTGGCGGACGATGCGTCTCGCGGGAGTGCGCTACCAATGAGCGGCGCACGAGTTAGGGTCGCACTGGACTGCGCAAACGACGCAGAGGGCGGATGCGCACTTCGGCCCTCTCGAGATGCGCACGGTCGCTACGGCGTAAGCCGGGACGCGGCCACGTCTTGCGCCTCCGCAACCCGTCCGGGCGTGGCCAGACGGGCCGCAGAGTCGGTGATGGGAGCGACCCCACCCGCGGACGCCCTGGTAGTGGCGTGGGGCCGTGCGTGTTTTCACACGCCCTGGCCCCGGCGGGGTCGCTCCCGTCCATGGATCCCTACGGGAAGGTGGACACTTCGACGAGGCCACCGCCGTTCCCCGAGCGCTTGGCGGAAACCCCGTGCTCGACCGCATCGCCTACCACGACCCGGTGTTCCACACGGCGACCCAAGTCTGGTACTACGCGGCGCCCGGAGTCGCCGTCCTGCTCGCCGGCAGCCTCGCCCTCTCGGTCTGGAGAGTCTGGCTCCAGCCGCGGGCGAAGGGCGGCGGCAAGGGCCAGCTGCCTCCGTGGTCCGCGTCGCCCGCCGATCCGGCCCCTTCCGTCGTGGTCGGTGAGCTGCACCATCCGATCGTTCCCCGCGAGATCGAGCGACCCTCGTGGCTCGTCATCCCCGAGACGGGGCTCTACACCGGCGTCCTGATCGTCGGCGCGGTCGGCTCAGGGAAGACGTCGGCCTGCATGTATCCGTTCGCCGCGTCGGTCGGCATCGCCAACAGCAGGGTGAGCGATTACGCGAGGCGGGCGGCCCGCGGCCGGCTTCTCGTGGCCATGATCTCGTACTTGTACATCAGTTGTCCTGCTCCCAGCTTCCCGGGACCTCGCGGTCAGGCCCCCGGGCTCAAGTCGGTCTTGTGGGATTCTGATAGGCGAGAAGCGCATAGATCGGCAATCTTCGCCTCCGTAGAAGTAGGTCTTCCACCCCTTGAGCTTGCGGTGTGCCGGGGTCGAACGACGAGTAAGACCCCAATAGGACCCCTAATAGACTCCAATAAGACCCCGGAGGCGTATCAAGGGGTCTCATTCATCCTCGACAGACTCGGACGCACGTCTCCACCGCGCCGCTGGACCGCGACCCGTGGACACTGCCAGCCCGCGGTTCCTCAACGCTGCCAAGGCCCTTTTCACCTGGCGTTCGCTGGCGTGTAGCGCCAACTGGGCACGTATCTCACGCAATGCCAAGCCGTCGTCCGCTCGATCCAACAAGGCGAGAATCGCTTCTTGCCGTTCGATCAGGTCGTATCCGCTGCGCCGCGACGGCACGACCTGTCCATGCCGGAAGCACACGGTCACGCAGTCGCCGCGTTCCTCGATCTCTGGCCGTGGCAATCCAGCGGAAGTCGCCAGCTCTGCCATCTTGAGCGTTCCCCTGCCCCACTCCTCGATAATGCCGCGCCGGTAGAACGTGCGGGCAATCAGCGGGTTCCACGGTCTCGACTCGTGCGGCCCGAACAGCGCGGCCGGAGTCAGTCCGAAATGCAACGGACCGGTCGACGTGACCTCGAGGCGGTCGTCGTACACCGCGAGCCCAACCGAACCTCCGCCTAGTGCATAATCCCGGTGGCACAGGGCGTTCGCCACCGCTTCTCGTGTCGCGAGAGGCGGGTAGAGCGGCTCGTCGATACGCCGAATGCGGCCCGATTCGAACCGGCTCGCAATGGGAAGCGTGTCGCGCAGAAAGCGTTCGACATGTGAGAGCAGCACGAACGCGTTGCCATTGAACTGCCGGTTGTCCAGGAATTCGCTTCGGTCGATACCCCGGAAACGAGCCACGCGAAGCAGGCACTGCGGCAACTCGAATTCGAGGCGCTCTGAGTGACCGAACAACACCGCCGCCGCACGGAACAGGACGCCGTCGCGGAGCAGTCCGAGCCCGCGGAGCAAGTCCTCCGGTTCCCGGCTGCCGGGCTCGTTCAGCCGACCGATTCGCACCGCCTCGGCCACAGTGTTGCGGACCTCGGCGACATCCAGGTCCTCGACCGTCCATCCTGTCGCGGCTTGGTTCTCCCAGCGCTGCTCGCTGTGCATCCGCTCGAAGAGCATCCGGTTGTACTCCTCGGCAGACATGGTCATCGTCGTGTTGCCGACCCGGCGATAGGCGGTACCCCGGTACTGGTAGGGCCGCGCGGACCCTTGTTCCACGCTGACCGCAATGACCTCGAGCTTTCCAGCGACACGGACCCGCCCGATCTCCGGAAACGCTGGCGGATCGATCCTCTGAATCTCGGCGCTCACCTCCTCCATCGTGCGGTCGCTCACCTGCTGGCCGACGGCATCTCCTTCCTGCGTCACACCGAACAGCACGTGCCCCCCGCGATGATTGAGCATGGCGCACACAGTGGCCGCTGCCTCACGACGCGTTCCCGTCGTACGCTTGAACTCCAGCGTCTCGGATTCACGTCCGGCGGCCAGGGCCAAGATCCCCTCAAGCGCCATAGACGAATCTCCAACGCGGGCCTCGCTCCGTGTTACGCCTCAACCATCCGCTCCCATCTACAACAGTGCGTTGAGAGGCTTGAAGGCCTGTTCGAAACGACCGTGAATTGCTTCACCCGTCGTCCTCCTCGATCAGCCCGAGCTCCCGGAGCGGCTCCAGGACGCCATTCTCGAGCTTGGCTCTGTCGTAGCCGATCGCGGCGGTCGCGCTGGCGCTGATCGAAACCTGCCCGGCCACATCTGCGAGATTGGCGAGAGCATTCCATGCCGCGTACAGCTTGCTTGCATCGGCGGTGAAGGAGACCGCGATCTCGCGGCCGCTCTGCGCGCCAAGCGGCAGTGTATCATGACCCGCGACATCGCCGTCACCGGCTTCGTCTTGGCCACCCGCTAGCGCCGACGTATCGTCACCCGTCTCGCTGTCCCCGGCCGAATCACCGGGTGGGGTCAGCTTCGCAGGCAATGCGGCTGGCGCAATGAGAAAGCCCGAGTCCAAGTCGATTTCGTCGTCAGCAACGCTACGCTCGAATGACACGCGCTGGCGGTCAATCTGGTAGCGCCCGTCCTCGCCGAGTCCGGGGCGACCAATGGCATAACCGAACAGGCCCGTTTCCACGCCCCGAGCGATGGCCTTGCGCACGGCTTGGGAAGAAAGTAAGCGCGGGAATCCCAGGAATTCATAGAACCCAGCCCGCACTCTGTCGGTCGCGACGCCGGTCTGGCTTGTTCCTTCGTCGCCGAGCTTGAACAACTCGACGATCTTCCCGGGTGCCACGGTGCCGAACACGCGCCGGTGGACAGTCGTCAGCAACTCCTCCAAGCGCTGATGGATGAGCGCGCGCTTCTTCTCGTCAAGGGTCGTCTGAAGCGGGCGTCCGCCCAAACTGATCGTTTCGAGCGTCAGCATGCCATCGCCGGACTCGGGCAGCCAAACCTCGCCGTAGAGCTTGAGCAGGGCGGATTCGACTGCCGCCCTTTCCGTAGCCTTGCGCTCCCTGAGTTGCCCCTTTTGGCCGCTTGTGAGATTGTGCTCGCGCCATTTCTGCTGAACGCGCTCAACCGCAAGCAGATAGCGCACTCCGCGCCCCAGTGTCTCCACCTGACCGGCAGCTGGAACGGCAAGTCCCAATCCGTTGCGGTATGCCCGCGGCCGGTTGCCGGATTGCTCGCAAAGGGCGATCGCGTCGCTTCGCTGCTCAGCTGCCGGTTTGCCCGCGAACTCGAGGGGCAAATAGGCGATCAGGAATTGCGGCTCGCCGTCCGGTATGTCGCCTGGTTTCCGGGGCCATACGATGGCCTGCTGTCCGGCAAGCCGCTTTTCGATCATCTGCCGGATGCGGGCTTGAACGCGGCTCTCGTGACGAGCGATGACCTCAGCCTCCTGTTCGACCAGCAGCGTGACGTTGGGATCCTTCTTGAAGCAGTAGCGCACGCCGTCGAAGTGCAGGTACAGACACTGCTCCTTGAGTTCCTTCAGGCATGCCTGGATGGTGGTGGTGTCGAGATCCGGCCCGAGGGTAGCGCCTAACAGGTCTGGCTCGCCGATGCCAGGCGGAAGCAGGTCGCTATGGTCACCTCCTCCACGCGCCAATCCGCCGAAAGAATACAGCAGCATCGTGGTGGCGAGACGGCTGGCTGGTTGCTTGCCGGACTCGGCAGTCACTTCGCGTTCGCGCCGGTCGTCGATGCGTCGCGTGCGCGCGTTCGCGCCGACGAAGTCGTGCTCCAAGCAGGCTTGGAAGTCCTCGCGCTGCCCCACTTCCTTGAAGAAGGCGAGGCGGACGTCGTTGTCTTGGATCGGAACATCTCCGGGACCGAGCAAGGGCCGCGAGGCCCCGGCGCGGTGGGCAGCGCGGAGGCACGAGGCGAGGAAGCGCAGGGCACCGCGGGTGCGCTGAAAATCCGGGATGGCGGCCCAGCGCTCACGCATCAGGTCGATCAGAGCGGGGTGAAAGGGATAGGACGCCTTAATCCGCTCGCGCAGCGCCATGCCCTCTTCCTCGGCTTGTTGGCGACCCGGCTCGCCGTGCGCATAGGCGCGCCGCATCTGTGTGAACACCTGGCCGTAGGCGTCCGCCGATGCGGCCACGGCACCCGCATCGGGTGTCCCGGTGAGCAGCCGCCGTTGGATGACGTTGAGAATCTCGTTGCCTTCTACTGGTTCGCGGCGCTGGTCCTTGCGGGCGGCCAGATGCTCCACGGTCCGGAGCAGGCCGGTGTATTCGAGAGACTCGCGCTTGCTCGACTGAAGGGAGTAGACGAGCGCCGCGTCATCCACGCTCCCGACCGCCGCCGTCAGCCGCTGAAGGAACGACAGCGTCTCGTCCCGCAGCGTGGTCTTTTCGACGCGAATCCCACCGGCGCTGATGAGGTATTGCAACAGTTCGTCGAGAAGGATCAGGCTTGGACCGCCCCTGAGCAATTCAACGAGCGCATCGCCGCCCGGCGCGACCCGGGCCTGGTCTTGTGCACGCACCAGGTCGTAGCCCTTCCGGCCTCCGAGTCCCCAGGCGATCCAGCCCCAAACGGTCCTCGCGGTGATGTCCGCATCCGGAGTTTGCTTGCCGTTCGTTGGGTCGAAGAACTGCCCATCGACCACCGCGACGCGCACACCGTCCGGTCGAGGGAGTCCGGCCGCCTCCGGCAGTGCGTCGAGCGCCGCGCGGGAACGGGCGGCGTGCAGCAAGGCGGCCAGCGTGTGCGACTTGCCGCCCCCAAACGGCGTCTGAAGCCGAAGCACCCGATTGCCGGCCACTCCGGCAAGACGCCCGAGCACATCTTCGAGCAGCGACTTGAGACCCCCGGTGAGGTAGGACGCGGCGAAGAAACTGTCGGCGTCGCGGTATACCGCCGGGACGCGCCGGAGCTCGGTCTCCGGCTGCCCCGACTCCTTACCCATCAGGTAGTCGGAGAGTGTGCCGAGGTCGAGCGCGAAGATGTCCTCGGAAAAGTCGTCGGAAACCACATCGGGATGCAGCTTCACGCACTCTAGCCAAGGGCGGGTATGGGTACTCATCAGGGGCTGTCTCCGCTAAACAGGTCCAGGGTGCCGGTGACCAGCGAGTCCTCGTCGTGCGCATACGCGGCCCCCTCGACGATGCTCTGCCAGTTGGCATTCAGCCGCGTGAGGGCACCGAGTTCCGGCGTCGGCGATGCGTTCAGCGCTTGCCTCCGGCCAAGAACCGGGGCCGACAAGGCCTGCGTCACCAGTCGAAGCTGTTCTCCGTTCGGGCGGGCCGCTTTGAGATACTCCTGAACCGCGCCCGGATGTTCGTCGAGCAGGTAGAGCAGTCGATGCAGAGTGTCGACAAGAGGGGCAGCCTTGCCGTTCTCTGGGAGGCCGAGCGTCTCGTCGTCGCCCCTCTCGGAGTAGTTGCGCACGCGGAACTTGCTGCCGGACTTCTCGACGAGTCTCGGGGCGCTCCCCGCAAGTCCCCTCGGGCCATCGATCTCGATACCTTGCGGATAGCAGAACACGTAAGCGTCGCCGGCCTCGATGGCGGATTCGCGGTAGGTGAAGCGCCACAGGATGTAGAACCGGCTGATCGAATCGACCGCGGCGACCGCGGCACCGCGCAGACCGAAGATCTCGTCGAGCATTACGTCCAGCACGACGCCTTCGACATCGCGAAGGTATTGCTCGGCGGAAACCGGCTCGCCGTTTGCGTAGTCGACTCTGGAAAACTCGGTGTAGGCGCGTAGCCCGGCACCAACGGCGGCCATCAGCAGGTCGGCACCACCGATTCCCTGGCCGCCGTTCCACAGGGTCTTCACCCGCTCTCGTGCGATTTCGTTGAGTCGAGGCGCGACCTGCGATTCGTACTGCCCGACGACGGATTGCTCGCGTCGGCGTGCCACGAAGAAGATGCTGTCGGAAAGCGCTGCGGCTCCGAGCGCGTTGACCCGGCCGCGCGACTCCGTTTGAATCGGCCACGCCTCGGTAACGGTCATCCCCGCGCCGACGAGCGCACGGATCAAGGTTGCCCAACCTTCGGTGGTCCGGTGAGCGTAGACGCAGACCAGAGGCGCACCCGGCTTCAGCACACGCCGCGCCTCCGCCAAGGAGTTGCGCATCAGGCGCTCGTAGTGCTCCTTTGCCTTGTTCGCATCGCCGCCGTGCTCGCTCGGTTGCGCCACGGCCTCCCGCCGCTTCGGCGGCGTGGAAAGCGCGAAATGTTCCGGGTAGAGATCGCCGAGGATGCGCTTCAGCCAGACATAGAAGAAGGCCGAGAGGTCGGCGTAATAGATGCTGCTGTAATAGGGCGGGTCGGTGATGACGGCGTCGAAGGTCTGGTCGTCGTAAAAGAGCTTCTCAGCGTTGCCGCGCCGGACGATGGATGGAGTTCCGATCCTCGAGAGTGCTCGAATGCAAAAGGCCTCGCGGTCGAGTGCGAAGGGAAGACACCCCTCCGTTCGAGCAAGAGCATTAATCTCCGAATAGTCGTAGACCATCTTGAGGGCTTGACGGTCACCGATGGCTCCTTTTGTTCTTTGAACGGAGGGTTCCCATCGCGAAAACTTGTTGAAAGCGATCACGAAACGACCGAACGCCATTGCGAAGAACGTCACCAACGCTCTGGCTCTGTCGTCCGGCATGCCGTCGGCAACCATCTCGCCATGCGCGCGGCGAATCTGCCTGATGAGGGTGAGCAGGACGAGTAGCTGTCGGGTTGTGAAAAGCTCCCGGTAGTGTTCCACGCCGTAGGCGGGCAACTGATCGCGCAGTTTCCCTTGGAGAGTTTCGTCGGGACATGTGAATCCGAGTTCCGCCTCAAGCGTTGCCAAACGCTGTTCGACTGTGCCAGGAGATGGCGCGATGGTGGCATCCGGCGGCAGATAGACCTTCTGCCGTTTCTTGCGCTTGGGCTTGGGCGGAAGTGCTGCCACGACCGCGGCAAGAGACTCTCCCATGCGTCCGTCGACCGCCATTTCCTTGACATGGTCGGCGGGTGCCGGTGTGTTACAGACGACGCAGACGGCCTGCCCCGAACCGGTTTGTTCGGTATGCTGCGACACGGCTTTGGCGGAGGAGCCGGTGACGATGTCCCAGCACAGGCGGTCGCCATCCTCGATTCTTGGCACGGCGGCGATGGCGCCGGCCTTCTTTCGCAGCCATGACTGGCGTACAAGAGGAACCGGCGCCCGGCAGCCGGGCCGACGGCAGGGCACGGTGCGCGCCCAGATGTGCGAGACAGGATCGGCATGCCCGCCGGAAGCCGGGGCGAGGGCCCCAAAGAGAGAACCCTGCTTGGCCAGCTCGTCGGTTTGCGACAACTCGATGCGCGGGTAGAGATCGCCGATCTCGTCGTGGATCCGTTCCAGGATCACCTCGCCCCAGCGGACGAAGTCGTCGGCCAGACTTGAGCCGAAGGTCTGCGGGTAGACCAGCGTACACAGCTCGATAAGGTGCGCGACCGGGTTGTAGTCGATGGCATGGCTTTCGCAGCCTAGACGGGCGGCTTCCAGCGGAATCGCCCCGCCGCCGGCAAACAAGTCCAGGACCTTGGGCGCTCGCCCGCCGTGCAGTTCCCTGATCCGCTCGCGCGCATCCGAGACTGTGGCGGGATTGGGCTGGTACGCCGCGAGTCTGGCGACGAAGGATGCGGCTTCTTCTCGTTCGACATCGGTGCGGGGTGCCGGTGCCAACGCCGCGTAGACGGCGGCCCGACACGCGGTGATCGGACGGCGGGCTGGCCAGTAGTGGACCAGTTCCACATAGCGCCGCGGGTGTAGCTTCTCCTTGGACGCGATGGCGTTCAGCGCATCAAGCGGCAGGTAGTCCTCGATCAGGCGGCGGTCCTCAATCGTCATCCGGAACCCTCCTGCTGGCTTTGTGCCGTTTGCTCGACCGCTTTCGCCGGAACGTCGTAGTAGCGGGCCGCCACGACCTCCTTCTTCGCGTAGTCCAAGTGCTTGGCGGGGTTCTGGATCATGACAGGCATGGCATCCGGGTTTTCGAGCGGATCCCACACCACGTACAGCCAATAGGTGTCACCGAGTTGCTGCGCCTTGTACCACTCGTTCGTCGTGAGCCTGACCGGCCGCCCGGCTCTGCGGCCCTTGACCTCGATACGCCGCACGCCGGCCACCGGGTCACGGTAACCGGTCTGACGGTCGGGAGCCTCCAGGCTGCGGATGTCGAAACCGATCTTGAGATGGCCAACCCGCTCGCAATCGCGGTCTCGGGCCTCTTCGTACGCGACGACGATGTCCTCGGCGGCTAGTTCGACCCGGCGCTTCAATCCCGCATCTTGCTCCTCAGCCAGCTCGGGAAAGCTGCCGACTGCCGTGTCCGGCGGCAGCACCAGGCAACTGACTACGTGGCGCGCCGGACCGTGGCGCGCTACACGAAGCCGATCGAGCCCGGCGATGCGTTCCCGCCGGGTGCGCTCCAGGTCGGACAGGTCCTGTTCCGCCCGCTGCCGCGCCAGTGCAACCTCGGGTTCGTTCGGCTCCCGGCTCTTCAGCCGCATTACACGGTCTTGGGCGGCTCTCACCCGAGCGTCAAAAGACCTCATCAGATAGTCGCGGGCGACATCCGCGTAGCGGCCACGTTCGCCCCGCGCAGACATGCAGCGCTCCATCTGAACCGTCGTCTTGATGTAGTCGCTTACAGGCCCGTGGTCGATTTCGGAAAGCGTTTCGGGCTGCTGCGGATGTTCCGGAAGGTCGATCAGGACATCGGCCGGAACCAGCCCAAACCGCTCGGCGGCAGGTACGCCCTCGGCGACTTCCTCGCGGATGGCCACAAGCTCGGCATGGACGGTCGTCGCCTCGCCCCTGGTCGTTTGGCCGCGGACCGTGATCTCGTAGAAGTGCAGCCGGTACGGTGCCGTGGTCATCGCGTCCACATAGACGGCGGTTCGGCCTGCGACATCGTCAAGGATCTCGCTCAGCTTCTCGTCAATTGCGGCGTACAGGGCATGGCCGGGACCGAGCAGCACTGCATCGAGGTGTTGATCCTCTTCCAGGTGCTCCTTGTAGAAGGTCAGTTTGCGGTAGCTCGCGTCCGGGGCGCCGAGGCGGCGCACGGCGGCGAGGCGCTCGGAACGAAGATCGGCTCGCACGTGCTCGATCCGCCACAGCCCGTCCGCCCTTGCCTCAATGCGCAGACCCACTGCCCTCGCGGCGCTCACGAGGTGGGACTCGACGTAGCGCGGCATGAGCCGTCGTTCCTCGGCCTCCAGATTGGCTTGGGCGAAAGCCGAGAAGTCCACGTGCCCTCGCGCCAGCGCGATGCCGGTCGCCTCCTCGTAGCGGCCGAGGAGATCGGGATCGATGCGGTCGATCATGTCCAGATAGTCGTCCAGCCGTCTCGGCTCGTAGGCTACTTCGCGGAGCATGTCCGGCAGGTTGACCTTGTTGAGCGAAAGCACTTCGCCGACCACGTCGAACACCCGGTCCCCGAGGGCATCCCGCATCCGGTCCAACTTGTTCAGCAGCCGTTCGAGAATCCGGCCCTCGATAACCGGCTGACCATCTTTCGAGGATGTCGCCACGAAATTGAAGGCGTACACGTCGCGTGTCTGTCCGATGCGGTGTATGCGGCCAAGGCGCTGTTCGAGACGGGTCGGATTCCAGGGCAGATCGTAGTTGATCATCAGATGGCAGAACTGGAGGTTGATGCCTTCGCCGGCCGCCTCCGTGGCCACGCATATCTGGCAGGTCGTCCGGAAGTCCTCCTGGGCTCGCTTGCGCTCGCGCGGGTTCATGCCACCGTGTATCTGGCAGGTCGAATAGCCCCACGCCTCGAGATGCTCGCGCAGGTAGTTGAGCGTGTCGCGGTGTTCGGTGAAGAGAAGCAGCTTGCCGCGTCCATCCTTGAGTTCGTCGAACTCCGACCGTTGCAGGCACTCCCGCAAGGCGACCAATTTGGAATCGCGCCCGCTTTCCCGGACCCGCCCGACCCGGGCAACCAGATCCCCAAGTTCGGCAAGCTCTGTCCTTAGCTGGTCCAACTCGGCTGCCGTGGTCGCCTCGTCGACGAGCACGTCGCGGGCGGCTTCATCCAGGTCGTCTTCGTCCTGCTCAGCGTCCGACAGCAGGCCTTGCAGTTGCGCAAGGCGGCGCGCCCTCTGGGCGGGAGAAAGCCCCTCGAGTTCGCGGAGTAGGTCGGCGAGCTTCTTCCGGCGGCGGCGGAGCGATTCGTGGATCGCGTGCATTGAGCTCGCAAGGCGACGCTGGAACACTGTGCGCGCCAGCGCCACGCTGTTCTTGCGGCGCCCCGTCGCCTGCGGCAGGAACTCGTTGATGTAGGCCGTCACCGCCTTGTAGATGGTGTACTCCTCCGGCCCGAGGTCGAAGCTGACCGTCTGAACGTGACGGTCGGGGAACAGTCGGCGGCCGCTCATATCCCTTAGATCTTCCTTCAGTCGGCGGAGCGACCAGGGGCAATCCTCTCCGAGCTTCAGGATGTCGCGGCGGATTTGGCTGGCCGCTTCACCAAAACGGTGCGGTTCGGGGAACAGATCGCGGTCGAGCAGGCGGATGAAATGCGCGAAACGGTCGTCGTCGCCGTGATGCGGGGTGGCTGTTAGAAGCAACAGGCTGTCGCACTGTTCGGATAGACGCTCGGCGAGCTGGTACCGTTTCGTGCGCTCGATTCCGTCTTCGCGCCTCGATGAGCGTTTCGTATATGCGCTGCATTTGTGGGCTTCGTCGATGATGATGAGATCCCACCGTTGCTGCCAAACGCGCTCGCGGACATCATCCTGTTTGGCGTAGTCGATGGAGGAGATAATCTGGGTCTCCCGCTCCCAGAGATTCAGAAGCTGCTGCTCGTCGTTCGCGGAGTGGACGATCTGAAACGGTTCGTTGAAGAAGCGCAGCAACTCGTCCTGCCACTGTATGGTCAGGGGTGCGGGGACAAGAATGAGGCAGCGGTCGATCGCCTCCCGCAACTTAAGCTCCTTGATGAGTAGGCCGGCCATGATCGTCTTGCCCGCGCCGGGGTCGTCGGCGAGTAGGAATCGCAGACGCGGCTGCGGCAGCATCTTCAGGTAAACTGCTTCGATCTGGTGCGGCAGGGTTCTGATGCCGGACAGGCTGACCGCGAACTGACGATCGTAGGTGTAGGCGAGGCGGATGCGGGTCGATTCGACGAGAAGTCGAAGCCGGTTCGCGTCCACCGGCCGAGGCGCCTCGTTCGTTTGCCCCCCTTCCGTCTCGAGAATCGCCGCGACTTCCTCGGGAGAGATGACGGTTTCCTCAAGCGTACCGTCAGCCAACCGAACTCGGCACTCAAATCCCGAAGCCCCATTCGCGCCAAGAGGCCTTGCATCTTCGAGGACCACAGGGGCGTCAAACTGGCCAGAGAGAGACAGTTGCCTTCCGACCTGTCCTGCAAGGGAATTCTCAGACATTTTTGCGTTCGGCGCTTTCGTTACCAGCGGTGACCGGGCGTCATGAGCTGGTCGGGGCGACCTGCGCGGCCTCCCGATCCAGGCTCGGCGTGCTCCATGATCCATTCGGGTCGGCTCTTCATGGCTTCCTTGCCTCGCGTCGGGGAATCGGCCCACCAATATAGCGCCGCCCTTCCCGCAGCAATCGCAGCGAGATGCTCGACAGGCTCGACACGTGTCTTGGAAACGGAGCCCGGCCGCTAGGGTTCCAAACCGCCAGGGCAACCGCTACAACCTTCTTGAGACCCAAACGGCGCAGCCGACGACGCGGATCTCCTCGGCGAGGCGTTTGTAGCTGTCGTACTCGGGGTTGAGGGACTTGAGCACGACCCTCGGCGGCTCGGAGTGGGGCACGTGCTCGATCCGCTTGGCGACGAGCCCCAAGCCGTCCCAGATCACGAAGATGCGCCGGGCGCGACGGGCACCGGGCGGCCCACGTCGATGAGGATACGGTCGCCGTTTGAGAGCAGCGGCTCCGCCGAGTCCCCGTTGACGGCGATCATTCGCAGGTTCTCCGGTCTGGCACGAAACTCATGGCGGACGAGGGGATCGGCGAACAGCCACATGTCCTTGGTCCGCTCGGGCTCGTCGTTCCCAGTCCCCGGACCCGACGACGCGCGCACGTCGATCTCCGGCACGGCGCTGTAGCCCTTCGGGGCCTTGTGCGGGACTGGCGGAGAGGCCCCGCCCCCGCGAGCTTTCCAACAGGCAGATCGTGCAGTCCATCATCGAAAAAGGAATCGAATGATGGCACGCACGAAACGAAGCTGGCGGAGTTACAGCGCCGGCGAATGGGGCCGGAACCGGGTGAGGGTCTTTCCCGATCCCAAGACCGGCCTCATCCAGATCGAGTGGCGAGAGGACGGGCGTAGGCTGAGCAGGTCGCTCGGGCACCGGAACTGGGCCCGGGCCAAGAGGCAGGCGGACGAAGTCGCCGCCGGCCGCACGCCGTCGGAACTCCAGGACAAGGCGCAGGCCGAGCCCACGCCGCTCACCCTGCAGGCGCTTTTTGACATCTACGGTGATGAAGTGACACCCACGAAGGGTGAGCGATCCCGGAGGCACGATAGGGTCGCGATGAAGATGTTCCTCGAGTTCTTCGGCAGGGACCGAAGACCCGACACGCTCTCCCAGAGGGACTGGGATCGATTCATCTGGGAGCGGAGGTCGGGCAAGGTGGGCCCGAGCGGCCAGCCGGTATCCGACCGCACGATCGAACGGGACTTGAAGTTCCTGCTCGCGGTCTTCAACTGGGCTGCGAAATCGAGAGACGAGCAGGGTCTTCTCTTGGAATCGAATCCCTTGAGAGGCCTGAAGACGCCCAAGGAGAAGAACCCGACCCGGGTACTGCTCACCGAGCCGGAGTACGAGGCCCTGTTGCAAGTGTCGTTGGCGATGGACTGGCGCTTTCGCGTGGCTCTGGTGATTGCGCACGAGACGGGACACCGCATCGGTGCTATCCGGCAGCTTCGATGGTCGGATGTTGATTTGGAAGGTGGAGTCATCCGGTGGCGTGGGGAACATGAGAAGACCGGGTACGAGCACCGGACTCCGGTGACCACCGAGGCGCTCGCTGTCTTGGAAGAGGCACGGAGGAACAACCCCGGGATCGGGGATGCGCCTCTGCTGCCCGCGCCGAAGAACCCATCAAAATGCGCTAGCCGCTGGTTGGCACGCGACTGGTGGGAGAAGGCCCAAGAGCTCGCCGGACTGGAGCCGAAGCATGGCCGCGGCTGGCACTCCCTGAGGCGAAAGTTCGCCTCGGACCTCATGGACCAACCGCTCAAAGTACTGTGCGAACTCGGCGGATGGAAGACGGCCCAGACGGTCCTGCAGTGCTACCAACGGGCCGACGAAGACCAACTTCGGAAGGCCCTCGAGCACCGGCGGAGGACCCGCTCCTGAGCCCAATTAGCGGGAACAAACAGCGGGAATCCGACCCGTCAGATTCCGTAAGTTCAATGGGCGCTGCTGGATTCGAACCAGCGACCTCCTGCTTGTAAGGCAGGCGCTCTGAACCAACTGAGCTAAGCGCCCCGCTTGAAGTTACACGAATTGGGTGGACCGATGTTCGCTATTTGTGTTCGCTATTGGAACCCCCGGTCGTACGCCGGTCGTCGAGAGCACTCCTGAGCTGGTCCTCGTCGGCTCGCTGATAGCACTGAAGGACCGTGTGAGCCGTCTTCCAGCCTCCGAGCTCACAGACCACCTTCAGCGGATGGTGCATCAGATCCGAAGCGAACTTCCGCCTCAGCGAATGCCAGCCGCGACCGCGCTTGGGCTCTAGCCCCGCAAGCGTCTCCGCTTTTTTCCACGCGACACGCACCCAGGACCGATCCACGCTCTTCGAGGAGTCCTTCGGCGACGGCAACACGGGAGAGTTTCCGGCCCTTGGATTCCTTCCCCGCGCCTCCTCCAAGACGGCGAGTGCTTTCAACGTGATCGGGGTCCGATGCTCGTAGCCGGTCTTCTCGTGCTCGGCGCGCCACCGGATGGTCTTCCCCCCCATATCGATGTCCAACCACCGAAGCTGGCGGACGGCGCCAATGCGGTGCCCTGTTTCGTGGGCAAGCACCAGAGCCACACGGAAGCGCCAGTCCATCAGCCGCGACGCTTCGAGCAGTGCCTCGTACTCCTCTTGAGACACGACCACACGGGCGGGGTTCTTCTCCTTCGGCAGCTTGAGACCCTTGAGGGGGTTGGATTCGACGAGCAGCCTTCCCTCCTCGTCCCGCGCTTTCGCGCCCCAGTTGAGGATCGCGCGCAGGAACTTCAGGTCGTATTCGACCGCGCGATCAGACACCGGCTTGCCGCTCCGCCCAACTCTGCCCGCACGCCGCTCGCGAATGAACCGGTCCCAGTCACGCTGGGAAAGCGTCGTAGGCTTCCGGTGCTGTCCGAAGAAGTTGAGAAACATCTCCATCGCGGCCCGGTCATACCTCTGGGACCGCGCACTCTTGGTGGGCGTCACCTCTTCACCGTAGATGTCAAAAAGCGTCTCCAGGGTGAGCGGCTCAGGCTCGGCTTCGGCTCCGCCGTGGAGCCCCGGGTCGACGATGCCTGCGGCGACCTTGTCCGCCTGCTTTTTCGCTTGGGCCCAGTCGCGGTGCCCCAGCGACCGGGTCAGCCTGCGACCGTGCTCGCGCCACTCGACCTGTATGACACCGGTCCGTGGATCGGGAAAGACCCGGACCCGGTTCCGGCCCCATTCGCCGGCGCTGTAGTGCCGACGACTTCGTTTCGTGCGTGCCATCATTCGATTCCTTTCGAAGATGGACTGCACGACCTGCTAACTCGAAAGGTCGCGCCGACGAGGGGCGCTCGCCAGTCACGCGCACCGATGTCCGGGAAGGCAGCCCGATGCTCAACGCTCCAGACATTCTTCAACGGCATTCGCCGATACGGGGGATCGAGATCGGGGAGATGCGTCACGGCCCCTCCGGTGGGCGCGCCGCCTTGGTCGCTTGTCGTGGGCCGCACAGCATTTCGCGTGATCTCCTCCGGAAAGCAGCAGCCGATTCAAGGGAAGACGACGGGGTGTTGGAGCGACCCAGCCTTCCGCAAGACACGCGCCAGTGCGACGGAGGAGCGGTCGGCGAGCGCGTGGTCCGCCGCCGCGAAGCGGCGCTCAAACCGCCTTCCCGCAGGGATTGATGGCTCGGAGCGACCCCAAAGGGGTGGGGACAGGGGTGTGAAAACACACATGGTCCCGCGCCCGCACCAGGCCTTCGGACTGGGGGGTCGCTTGTCTATTGCATTCTTAGGTATGTCTGTTTGATCTGCAGGTTCGGGTCACGGGGAAGGCCCGGGCTGTTCGGTGCCCGCGGAGGCGAGCGTAGCGATCCGGAGCGGGCACCGAACAGGGACGGTGGTCGGGCCGCTGGTCGCTTGGCCGTGAGGGGCCGCACGGGAGTATGGTCGCCACCGTCCTTCCCTACGTCCTGAATGGATACATGAGCATCGAGGCTCGCATGACAAGCACAGGAAAAGGGAAGAACAGATGAGCATCCTCCGCACCATCGGGATCGACATCTCCAAGGACTGGCTGGACGTCTTCGCCGCGCCCGAGGGGAGAGCATCCCGGCTCTCGAACGACGCGGCCGGCTTCCGGAAGCTGATCGCGTGGATCGGCCCCGAGGTCGACCGGATCGCGTACGAACCCACCGGACCCTTCCACCGCGACCTCGAGGATACCCTCCTGAAGGCCGGACTCCCCCTCTACGCGATCAACCCCTTCCAGGTCCGGTCTTTCGCCCGCTCGCTGGGCCGACGCGCCAAGACCGATGCCGTGGACGCCCGGATGCTGGCCACCATGGCGGCCGCCGTCGAGGATCTGCGCCCGGCTCAAGCGAGATCGGCGGGGCAGCGCGATCTCGCCGAACTCCAGCAGATCCGCGACGCGCTGCTCAAGGATCGCATCGCCACCACCAACCGCGGCAGGCACTTGCGCACTCCCGTGGGCAAGCGCCTCCACAGGCAGAGGCTGAGGCAGATCGAACGCCAGCTGAAGGTCATCGACGCCGAGATCCGGCAACGGCTCCAAGAGGAAGAGGCCCTGGAGCGCCGGGCCGAGATCCTGACCTCCATCCCCGGCATCTCGGACATCACCGCCGCGGGACTGATCGTCCACATGCCGGAGCTGGGCACGCTCACCGGCGCCCGTGCCGCCAGCCTCGCCGGACTCGCCCCGATCACCCGGGAGTCCGGATACTGGAAGGGACGCGGCTTCATCCAGGGCGGCAGGCACCGGTTGCGCCGGCTGCTCTACATGCCCGCGCTGGTCGCGGTCCAGCACAATCCCGACCTCAAGCGCAAGTACGAGGCACTTGTGGAAAAGGGGGGACCGCCGAAGGTCGCCCTGACGGCCGTGATGCGGAAGCTCCTCGTCCTCGCCAACACGCTGGTGCAGCAGGACCGCATCTGGACGGCGAATGCACCCCGAGCGGGCGCATGAGCGCCATGCGCTCCACCGCGGACGGGCGCATCCGGCTCCGAAGGCTGATCGACCCGGGCAAATGCGACATGGCAACGGCGACAGCGCGAATAACGCCGCAAGGCAAGTCTATGCCGCGACTGCCTAGAACCCGCCAACAGGGCATCCACTTGACATGGATACTCCCGTTGCCGACTCCGCGGCTCGTCCGACCACAGCCGGACGGGCTGCGTAGGCGTAAGACACTGCCGCGTGGCGGCTTATGCCGTTGCACGCGTGCGCATCTCCGGAGGGCCGAAGTGCGCATTCGCCCTCTGTGTCGTTTTCACGTTCCGGTCGTGGCATGATACGCAGGCACATCATCGGAATTGCGCCCCGGAGAGGCGCACCGTTTGCCAGGTGCTGCCGCAGTCGATCGATCCCTGGCCGGACTGCCCTCGTATCTGCTTCGTCAGCGCAACGCTCCGCTTCAGTGCGGCCTGCAGGCCTCCGAACTCGTCGAGGATCTGGACCGCGCCCTTGAGGATCGCCCGCTCGATGCGGGCGACTTCTTCACGGATCTCAGCGTCGGGTCTGGCGGGGCCGAAGGGTCTGGCCCAGCCGTGGAGGATCGCCTGGGCCCGGTTGAGCTCCTCTTCGGTGCGGACGACGGCGACGACCTCGACGGACCAGTCGCGCTCGGCGAGGGCCTGCCAGAGGCCGCGGTGCCCCGCGCCCCACGAGCGGAGGGCCGTCGCGGTGTCGTGGCCGGGATCGACGTAGACGAACACGGCGCGCCGCGCGCCCAGCGCGACGGGCAGTTTGAGCGGGAAGTATCGCCTGGTGCTGCCGGCGGCTCCGCGGTAGAGCCGTGAGGGCAGGAGGCAACGCTCGATGCCGAGCGCCTCGAACGCGCCGACCTTCTCGGGCTCGGTGGGGAGCCATGGCAGGTCGGGATGCTCGAGCACGTAGTCGAGCGAGAGCAGGCGGCGCATGAGCACGGTTGGAGAGGCGACCCGGCGGTGTCGGATGTCCTCGGCGCCTAGCGTGCCGTAGAGTCGCCGGCTGAAGATTCGGCACACGCGGCCGATTGCCCGGATTCGGGGCATGGTGTCCTCGGCGGCGAGGCCCTGCGCGATCAGAGCGCGGACGAGGCGGCGCGCCCGTTCGTGATGCGTGTCCAGGAACCGCGTCGCCTGCGCGCGGGTGAACACGCCGCTGTGGAGACACGCCAGGGCGATCCACTCGGCCTTCCGTCCCGTCCAGCCGAACGGCCCGAGCGCCATCTCGCGGCCTGCGAGGTGGGCGATCATCCGGGCGCCTCCGTGACGAGCGCGCGGTCTGCCTGGAGGTAGGTGATCAGAAGGCCCATCGGGTTGTAGACGACGAGCTCGGAGGGGATCGCGTCGAGGAAGGTGAACCGAGCGTGAGCGACCAGCGCTCCCTCAGGGTCTCCTGTCCGTCCCGGAAGTGCACGAGGTCGAAGTCGGCGGTCGCGCCGTGGGGCGCCTCGGGAGCGGGTTGGATGCGGAGCACGACCTAATCGACCTGGAGATCGGTGTCGGCAGTACCGGCGGACATGGCGGCGACCTCGGCGCCGTCCCTCGCGAACGCGGCGTTCGCCAGCTCCGTCGAGAGGAACCGGAGGCTCCGGGTCCAGTGCTCCTCGACCGTGGCGTGCCGCCGTGAGTAGAAGTCGGCGATGAACCGGTTCAGGAAGTACTTCGTGGTGGGATCCAGCGGATCCGCCTGGGCGGTGGCGGCCTCGTAGGCCACGGCGTCGGCGCGGCCGACCTCGTCGAGTGGGATCCAGCGGATCCGCCTGGGCGGTGGCGGCCTCGTAGGCCACGGCGTCGGCGCGGCCGACCTCGTCGACCCGAACCACGATCGGCCGAGGCGGATCGACGGTCGCTACGAGGAGGAGCACGCCGAGGGCGAGGCACGCTCCTCCGAGGATCACAGCGAGCGTCCGGAGCTTCCGGTTCGCCTCGACGGTCTCGCCCCAGATCTCCGCGTACTCGCGGCCGGCGTCGCGTTCTCGTTTCATGGACGTCACCTTCGGCCTCCGGGGACCGGGGGACGGGCGGGGGACGGGGCGGCGAAACGCCCTCCGCTGCGGATCACGAGGGCCATCAGGCCGGACCCGCCGGACCCGGATCCAGAGACGAGCGTAGGGGCGAGCTCGCCCACCTTGAGGCCAGCCATGAGGCCGGAGACGACGAGCGGGAGGAGGAGGACGACCCAGAGCCCGAGATCGGCCGGGTCGGAGGAGCCGGTGCCCGTCAGGGCACCGGTGTAGGTGGTGACGTAGCCCATGCCCACACCCATGAACACACGCAACACCGTGCCGGCGACGACGCCGTAGAGAGTGTAGACCATGAGGGTCCGGAACCACCCCCAGAACAGGAATGAGAGGGGCTCGAACAACAGCCAGGGGATGGACACCGGGCCCTCATGGGCTTCGGTGCAGGCGTCCATGAAGGCCAGGATCCGGTCGCCCGTCGCCAGCGTCGGTGAGCGGCCCAGGCGCAGCTGACGGATCGAGTTCGGGTCGCCCGTCGCCTGCAAGCCGAACGTCGATGGTCCCGGACCCGTGCGCTCGAGAAATGCATCCAGTCGCGTTTCGAACAGCTTCGTCAGCGTCTCCATGCCACTGACGGTGCAAGAGTATTGGCAAGAAAGTCAAAACTTAGGAAATAGAACTATGTCCTTAAGTTGCTTATTAGCAGTAAGTTATGAAGACGGGTTGTTCGACAGCTCTGGCAGAGGAGATTCGAGCGGGCCCCGGAGAGCCACTCCAGGCTGTCGAGACTCCGGGCACCGGGGCGTTCGAGACGCGGTCTATCTGCAACTGTCAATGGCCATTGACACCTAGCTACGCCCGCGCCGAACTGGCCGGGGACGGAGCGGTCGCCCGGTTCTACGGCGAGGAGTGACCCGCTCACGCTCGACCGTCGCGCCGACGACGGAGGCGCTATATTGACCGCGGCGACTACCGACGCAGAGAGAGGAGCCGTGAAGAGTCCTTCCGAAGCGGGTTATGGGCCACGCCAAGACCACTGCGGTCTGCCCGGTCGCCCTGTTTCACGTCAGGCTAAATAGCCCATGGGTCGGCACGAGCGGCTGGTACGGACCATACTCTGCGGACGGTCGGACGCAAACATCCGCTTCGCCGACCTGCGGGGTCTGCTGCGGTATCTTGGATTCGAGGAACGAATCCGGGGCAGCCACCACCTCTTCGACAAGGAAGGGATCGTGGAAATCGTCAATCTGCAGAGCCGTGGCGGACATGCCAAGCCGTATCAGGTGAGGCAGGTTCGACAGTTGATCTTGAAATACAAGCTGGGAGGAGACGAGTAATGCACAAGTACGAGATCATCCTCTACTGGAGCAACGAAGATGAGGTGTTCGTCGCCGAGGCGCCCGAGCTGCCTGGGTGCACGGCGCACGGAGACGATCAAGAATCTGCGTTGCGGAACATCAAGGACGCGATGCAGTTCTGGATCGAAAGGGCACAGGAGTTGGGACGGCCCGTCCCGGAACCCAAGGGTGAGCGTCTAATGCTGGCTTGACCGTGGACTACAAGAACCAACGCAACACATCCCAGCCACGCTACCGCATCAAGCTCGACCCCGACGCCTATGTCGATCCGCTTTCCCACGGGCCATCCCTCTCGCCGGGGAACTCGCACGCGTCGTGGCGGAGGCCGAGCGGAAGGGCATCTCGGAGCGCGACATCCGCAACCGCGGCAAGGTGCTCGTGTTCTCCTACTTCGGCGACACCGTTGAATGGATCGCCGAGCGATTGCGGGAGGTCGTGGCAACGGATCGGCGACTCGCACGCTACACGGGCCGCATCGCCGTCGTCAGGGGAACCGACTCGTTCGACGGGACCACCCGCATCGACGCGGTGTTCGGCTTCACACCCGAGTCCACGGAGGCCCCGCCGTCGCGTTCCGAGGACAGGTATGACATCCTCGTGACGACCGACGTGCTGGCCGAGGGGATGAACCTCCAGCAGTGCGGACGGATCATCAACTACGACCTGCCCTGGAACCCGATGCGGCTCGTACAGCGGCACGGGCGCATCGACCGCATTGGCTGTCCCCACGAGAAGGTGTTCCTCACCTGCGTGTTTCCCGACCGCCAACTCGAAGCCCTTCTGGCCCTCGAAGAGCGGATCCGTCGGAAGCTGGCCCAAGCCGCCGCCTCCATCGGAGTCGAACAGCCCCCGATACCCGGCATGGAGCAGACGCAACAGGTCTTCGCGGACGACCGGAAGCAGATCGATGCGCTCCGAAGAGGCGACTCGTCCCTCTTCGAGCGTGGAGGCGAGGGCGTACACGCCCGCAGCGGCGACGAGTACCGGCAGGAGCTACGAAAGGGGATCGAGCGCTGGGGGGACCGGATCCGAGACTTGGCGTGGGGGGTCGGCTCGGGATTCGTGGGCGGATCCCGCACCGGCCACGTCTTCTGCGCCCGCGTCTTCGACCGCGTGTTCATGCGGTTCGTGCCCGTGGAGCCGGACGCGGAGATCGAGCGCGACACCCTGACCTGCCTCGGAATCCTCTCATGCACCGAGCACACCGAGCGCGCGCTGCCGGAGCGATTCGCGTCTACGGGGACGGGCGCGGCGGTCGGGGCTTGAGTCTCCGGGTCCACCGGACGGCGACGGGCCGCATCACGAAGACATGGTGTCAGCGCGTCAGGATCGAGTGGCGGTTGACCTCGATCGGGCTCGAGCCGTTCATTTCAAGGCCGGGATCCCCAAGAAGTCCCCGACCCGGAAAAAGACCGCCAGAACTGACCTCGGCGAGGCCGGATGTCAGGTGAATACCGTACTTGTACACCCGAGCAGTGACTCCTCTCCCGCACTAAACTCTCGGTTGACGTTCACGGAACACTTGAGCATGTGAAGTTGCCCCGTTATGTGTACTGCAACATAACGCAGTTTATGTTGCGTACCGGATTATGTTGTGGACAGTTCGGATTGTCCTGCTGGGCGTGACAGGGCAGCATATTTCGGCAACATAATCTCGTTCAGTCAGAGTGTGCTCAGGAATGCCAGCAGCGGCTTGTCGGCCTTCCACGGGCGATGGGGTCCGGGCTGGGCGGCATCGCAGAGTGCCATGGCCTTGGCCTTCATCTCGAGATCGATCTCGGCATAGATGTTGGTGGTGTCGAGGCTGACATGGCCGAGCCAGGCGCGGATCGTATTCAGATCGACGCCGGACTGGAGGAGGTGGCAGGCGCTTGTGTGACGGATCGTGTGCGGTGTGATATTCCTCTTGGCGAGCGACGGCACGTGGGCTGAGGTACGCTGGACGAGCCGATAGACCCCGAACCGTGTGTAGGGCCTTCGTAGCCGACTGAGGAAGACGGCGTCGTCATCGGCCCGTCCGCGCACGAGCTGGGCGAGTGCATCTTCGGTCCGCGGCCAGAGTGGACACTGTCGGTGCCTGCCACCCTTGCCGAGGATGTGGACGAGCGCGTGCTCGCCCTTGCCTCGACCGACTTGCAGGTCCCCTGCGACGAGTGCGGTTGCTTCGGAGACACGTGCGCCGGTGTTGTAGAGGAAGAGGAGGAGGGCGTGTTCGATCCGGCCTCTCGGCGTCTGGGTGTCCGGAACCTCGAGCAGGTCGTTCATCTCGGTCTTGGTGAGCCAGCCGATGGGCTGCGGCATGGCTTTTTTCGAGGCGATCGCACGGATGCTGCCGCTCCATTCGAGATGGCTGGGGTCGCGGCTGGCGACGAAGCGCGCGAAGGCGCGGATCGCCGAGAGCCGTTGGTTGCGGGTCTGCACGGAGCAGCCACGGTCGTCTTCGAGGTGGTCGAGGAACTGCCGTACGCGCCGGGCCGTGAGGTCCTGAACTGCAATCCGATCGACGGCCTTGCGGATCTTGGCGCTGACGAAGGGGAGGAGGAGGGCGAAGGTGTCGCGGTAGCTCTTCTGCGTGTTGCGGGCGAGGTTGCGCTCGGTGACGATGTGTTCGGCGAGGAAGCGGCGCAGCCAGGGGCCGAGCGTGCGGGTCTTACTCATGGTCTTCTCCTCCGTTGACATAGGCGTCGAAGCGGACCGAAGCCTCCTGTAGCAGTTGGGGCGTCATCGACAGATAGACTTGGGTGCTGTTGAGGTTGGCATGGCCGAGCCAGGTGGAGAGCACAGGCAGCAACCGCTGAACATCGGCGTCTCGCCGGTACCAGGACTCGAGCCGGTGGACAGCTGCGGCGTGGCGGAAGGAATGAAGGCAGGGACCGCGTCGTCCATCGTTGGCGGCCCCGATGCCTGCGACCTTGAGCAAGTTGGCGAAGGCGTCCCGGACGGTGGCCTGGACCAGTGGCGTGCCGTCACGGTTGGCGAGGAAGGTCGAGGCGATGCCCTTGGGCAAGGGCTGTTGCTGGCGCTTGGCGGCGTAGGCCCTCAGCGCATCGGCGAGTTGCGAGGCGAGAGGAACGAGGCGGGTTTTGAAGAACTTCGTGTCGCGTATGGTCAGGAGCGCATCGGTCAGGTCGACATCACGGATGGTCAGGCGCTGTGCCTCGCCTAACCGCAACTCTGCGCCGTAGAGAAGCAACAGCAGCGTCCGCAGGGTATCGGCGTCGAGCTGGACGGAGCGCTGTCGGGTGACATCGATCGCGCCGAACAGGCATCGCAACTCTTTACGGGAATAGACGTAAGGCGGTGCCGTCCGCGGTCTCCTCGGCTCATCCTCGCGTGCCGGAAGGGGTGATCGGACGACATGCCCGCGGCTGATGGCGTAGCGGTAGAAGCCGGCCAGCGCACCGTACTTGTAGGAACGGTACGGGGTGAGCGGACCGTTACCGGCCAGAAAGTCGAGAACGTCTTCTCTGGCGACGGCGTCGCATCCGATGTCCCCACCGACGTGGTCGCGGAACCGGTACAAGAGGCATGCACTGCCGTCGAACTTCGCGCCGTGTGCCCGGCGCCAGGTGATATAGGCGTTGACCGCATCCCGGAGAATCATACGAGACCCTCCAGGTCGATGTCGGCGACCTCGCGGAGCGCCCTGAGTTGCACCTTGGCGTATACCGCAGTGGAGGAGATACTGCGGTGGCCGAGGTAGTCGCCGATCTCCTTGAACGAGAGGCCGTGGTCGAGAAGGTACTGTGCGGCAGCATGGCGCAACGCGTGCGGGCCATGACGCTTCCCGGTGACGCCGATACGATCCAGGCGTGTCCTGACGACCCCGTATATCACACCCCGGCCCAGCGGACGGATCGGAGCTGTCAGTGTAAGGAAGAGCGCCCGCTCCGGTCGTCGGGGACGAACCTCGGTGATATAACGCACGATCGCCTGCCCGACGCCGCGCGACAGCGGATAGTGATGCGTCCGTCCCGGCTTGGGGCGACGTACCCGCAGCATCTCCCCGGCCAGATCCAGATCGCCGAGCTGCAGCCTGGTGACTTCGGCGGAGCGCAAGCCATAGGCGATCAGCACCATCAGGATGGCCCGGTCGCGCACGTCGGTCGGCCGATCGCCTTCCGAGGTCTTGAGAAGCCGCAGTACCTCGTCCCGGTTCAGGCCCTTCGGGACTGCTTCACCGGGATGGAAACGTGGCGGCATGATCCCGTCCGCCAGTCCCGGTGCGCACCAGCCCCGGTGTTCGGCGAATCGGAGGAAGGTGCGAAGACGCTGGGCGTAACCGCGGATCGTCGGTCGGCTGCAGCCGCGGGTGTGCCACCGCGCCACAGCCCGATCGATGTCGGCGAATCCGACGGACCTGAGCAGAATGCCCCATTCGTCAAGCCAGTCGAAGAAGCAGTCGACCGTGCTGCAGCAACTGCTGATCGTCGATCCGGACCACCCGCGATCCTTGCACATCCACGCCCGGAAGGCCGCAACCTCCTCGGCGTGGGAGTGTCGCACCTTGCAGGGTTCTTCGAGCAAGCCGACGAAGCGTAGCCATCGTACCGCATGGCCGATGAAGTACCGGCGCGCCGCCGGACGCATGGGGCGGCTCGTTGGGCCATCGGTCGCCGACTCGATCCGCGACACGCTGACGGGCTCCGCTTCACGCAAGCCAAGACGGCGAACCAGTCTGGTCTGATCGGCCGCGATGCTGCGCAATGTGGCCGGCCGAAATCCCGCCTGCTCACAATGCGCCAGGTAGCTCAGCCGTTCGTCCAGCAGCGGCGCGGAGCGGTAGCGCGCTACGGTGCCACGGTCGATGAACAGGTCCTCGAACATGATGGTGCCTCCTCGAAGATGGAGACACCATCATGGCCAACGACCGTGTGTCGAAAAATTATGTTGCCGACATATGCTACCCTGTCACGCTCAGCAGGACAATCCGAACTGTCCGCAACATAATCCGGTACGCAACATAAGCCCCGATTTGACGGATGGTCAACTTCTTGGGTTCTTGGTCTCCGTTTTCTTGTTTTCCTTCCTCCTTCTGGGGTGTGGTGTAGCGGCGTGGGACCCCGGTGATACGGGGAGCGGGCGGAGCCAGGTAGCCTCCGCCCTTTCCCCGCCCTGCGAGACCACCTCAGGCCGCATGGTCGAGTTCCTCGAAGTCTGCCGGCGAGACATAACCGAGCGCAGAGTGGAGCCTGCGTGTGTTGTAGAACCCCTCGATAAAGCCGAAGACCTCACGCCGCGCCTCAGCCTGCGTCGTGAAGCTGCGGCGGTCGATCAGCTCCGTCTCGAGGGTCGCGAAGAAGCTCTCGCATAGCGCGTTGTCCAGGGCGTCTCCGACCGAGCCCATCGATGGCCGGATCCCAGCGTTGCGGCAGAGCTCTCCGAAAGCGGTCGAGGTGTACTGCGAACCCCTGTCCGAGTGATGGACCAGCCCGTGCTTCGGCTGGCGGCGCGTGACCGCCATCGTCAGCGCGTCCCTGACCAGCCGGGCCGGCATCTGCCTCGCCATCGACCAACCCACGACCCGACGGCTCCAGACGTCCATCACGACCGCGAGGTAGAGCCAGCCGGCCGAAGTGGGCACGTACGTGATGTCGGCGACCCAGAACCGGTCCGTCCCATCGGCCGAGAAATCCCGGTTGACGAGGTCCGGAGCGGGCTTCGCGCCGGCCTCCCTCTTCGTCGTCGAGCCCTTGAAGCGCCTGCGCGTCACGCCCTCGATCCCCATCTTCCGCATCAGGCGCGCCACCCGCTTGCGGCTCACCCGCTCGCCCTCGTCCCGCAACGCCGCATGGATCCGCGGGCAACCGTAGATCTTCTCGCTCTCTCGCCAGATCCGCCCGATCCCGCGGCGGAGCTCCGCCTCCCGCCGCTCCCTCACCGAAGGCCCACGCCGCAGCCAATCGCTGTACCCGCTGGTGGAGAGTCCCAGCACCCGGCACATGGCTGCAAGCGGAAAAATGGCCCGGTTCGCCTTCATGAACGCATACCCTTCTTGGCGATCGACCCGCTCTCCCTCGCGAAATGTCAATGGCCATGGAAAATATGACACTTCTGGCCATGGAAAATGTGACACTTTTCGGAACGCCCCACGGAGGGAGCGGAGCGACCGGAGCGGGGCGTTCCGAAAGGATCTGGTCGGCGCGCATCACCGGGTCCCTCCGTGTTCCGAGCGCTCCGCCGAGACGGCCCGGGAGGCGGTCGGGTGGATGGCCCTGGAGAGCTCGGCATGGCGGCGCATCCGGTAGCTGTTGCCCCGGATGTTGACCATGTGGCAGCGGTGCAGTAGCCGGTCCAGCAGCGCGGCGGCCATGACCTCGTCGTGCAGGATCTCTCCCCACTGCTCGAAGCCCTTGTTCGAGGTCAGCACCGTCGAGGCGTGCTCGTAGCGCCGGTTGACGAGCTGGAAGAACAGGATGGCGCCGCTGCGGGTGACTGGGAGGTAGCCGATCTCGTCCACGATCAGGAGCGCGGGGTGGGTGAGGGTCTTGAGCCGGTGGTTGAGCCGGCCGGCGGCCTGGGCCTCTTCGAGCGAGTCGATGAGATCCGTGAGCGTTCCGTAGTAGACCCTGCGCCCGCTCTCGGCCGCGGCGATGGCCAGACTGATCGCCAGGTGCGTCTTGCCGACGCCGGGCGGGCCGAGGAAGACGACGTTCTCCTTGCGCTCGAGGAAGCCGAGCTCGTGGAGCGAGTCGATCTGCTCCCGCTTGACCGAGGGCTGGAAGCTGAAGTCGAAGTCCGCGAGCGTCTTGATCGCCGGAAGACGGCTCGATCGCATGGCCGTGGCGAGGCGCCGGCTGTTGCGCAGCGTGATCTGGGCGGCCAGGACCCGCTCGATGGCCTCTGCCGCGGTGGTTCCGCCGCCGTCCACGCCTGCGAGCACTTCGTCGAGGGCTTCCAGGGCGCCCGGCATCTTCAGGTCGGCTAGTTGGGCCGCGATGCGCGCGCTCCGGGACCGGGCCTTCATGAGAGCTCTCCCGTGATCCCGGCATACTCGGACAGCGGCCGGCGTTCAACCTCCACGACCTGGGGTGTCGCGGGTGTCCGGGTCCGGGTCGTCCGGGGCTCGGGCCGCGGCACCACGGGACGGTAGGGCCAAGAGGCCAGGGGACTGAGGCAGGGCCGCTCCCGTTCGAACCGGTCCGCCACACGCTCCTTCAACGTCCCGTGAACGCGAACGTTGGCCATGCCGTCGAGCCACAGGAGGGCCCGTGCGTTGAGGTCGTCATCGGAGAGGAAGTCGTTGCCGTAGAAGAAGTTGTCCCGGATATAGCGGACCGGCCGCTCGACCTTCCCCTTCGTCTGGGCCCGGTACGGGCGGCATGCCCGGATCCGGAAGCCCCAGTGGTGGCTGAAGCGCAGGAACTCCGGGTTCTCGATCAGCCGGCCACCCTCGTGGCGCCTGTCGTCGGTGATGACGGCCTTCATCTGGTCGAACAGAAGCTCCGACGGCACGCCGCCGAAATAGGCGAACGACGCCTCCAGCCCCCGGATCACGACCCCCATCGTCTGGCGCTCATAGAAGCTGAGCCACATCAGCCGCGAGTAGCCCAGCACCACGATCAGCGCATGCCGCTTGCCCCACGGCAGCCGGAAGTCCGCGAAGTCCACCTGGCCCTGGTGGCCCGGAGGGGTCTCGAACCTCCGGACCGGCTCCACAGCCTCCCGTGGCCGGACCTTGCGCACGTAGCGCTTCACCTGGCCGTAGCCGCCCGGATAGCCCGCCGCCTGCACTTCGTTGAACAGCCGTACGGCGCTCAGCCTCGGATAGTCCGCCAGCCGGGCGTCGATGATCCTCTTGTAGGGATCGAGCTTCGACGGCGCCGGAGCTCTCGGCCGGTATCTCAGCGCCTCGTCGTCCAGATCCCGGTCCAACTGCCCCGTCGCTATCCAACGATATATCGTCTCGCGGCTCACTCCCACGTGTCGAGCGATCGCCGCCTTCGGCACACCCTGCTCGAGGTAGTGTCGCAGAAGCACCCGCTTCTCTCTCCTGATCATCGCGCCTCCTATGCTGAATGGAGACGCCAGAGTAAAGAATGGTCCGGCGAACCTCACGATCCCCCCGGTCCACCGCCGCCGATCCTCGCTCACCCGCCCGAGGTGTACCATTTTCGATGGCCACATCTGTCCAATTTTGTACGGCCGGTAACACGAAACAGGCCGCGGCTTTTTTTAGGATGTCCCGCTCCATCCGCAGCCGCTTGTTCTCCCGCTTCAGCTCCCTCAGCTCCCTGCGCGCCTTCGTCGTCAAACCGTCGCTGCGCAGACCCTCGTCCAAGTCCGCCTGCCTGACCCAGTTGCGAATCGTCTGTGCCGATGGCTCGAACTCACGCCCGAGCGACTCCGGACTCCGTCCAGCCCTCACCAGCCCGATCATCTCCGCCCGAAACTCGGGCGCGTACCGCTGTCCTCCCGTTCCCGACATGGCACACCTCCCTGGTTGCCCAAACAAAAAGGTGCCCGTCAAATCGGGGGCACTATACCCGGCCCGTGAGCCGGGCCTGTAGCTCATGCACTTGGCCACTGAACCGGGACAGCCTCATCAGACGTGAGGTCGACGGAAGCGAGATACGGTGACGCGGACATGGATCCGGTTCGTCGACGGATCCTCAGGGTTGCACCCGCCGAGCCGCCTCCCCCGCCCTACGAGTTCTTTGGACTGTCTACAGCAGGCTCTTGCGGAAAGGACGAGAGGAGAATGTCTGGAGGAAGAGAGGTGGGAGTTGTCAGCGCGTTGCGAGCCCGGAGGGCGAGGGGAGCGCCGACAACTCCGGCCTGCGGCGGCAAGGGGCGGTGGACCGCGCGGCGGGAGGTTGCGGAAGTCCTGGAGCTGCTTCGTGGAGCCCCGAACCGGAGGAGATGAGCCGCAAGTGCGGGGTCACGGCCGCGACGCTCACCAGTTGGCGGGAGGCGTTCCTCACGGGAGGTGAGGCCGGGCGGAAGACTCGGACCGGGAGTGCCGTCGACCGGGAGGCGGAGACGCTCAAGGCCGCCGTGACGCACCCGATCATGGACAACGAGCTCCTGCGTGAACAGAGCCGGCAGCTGGAGGAAGAGAAACCCTTTGTCCGAAGGAGGCCGAGGAAATGAGCCGGACCAGCTTGCCCTCCATTGGCAAGCACTACGGTCTGGCTTGCGTCTGTGCGGCGTGGAAGTTCCCTCGCTCGACCCGCTATGCTCAGCGCAATCGAAGCGATGATCCGGTCCCGCCGGGAAAGCGCGGACCCGAGACCCCCTTTACCGATGCCGAGCTCACCGTACGGCATCCCACGGGATCGGTGGACGCCATCAACCGGAATCCCTGGACGGCATGAGTCGGAAACAGCAGGCAAGCGAGGTAGGATCAAATGGTGTGTAAAAAGAGAGGCGACGTACCTTTCGGCTGAGGATTAAACCAGCGAGCCCGGGTGACAGCCCGGGGAAAGGAACGTCGCCTCATGAGAGAGGATATGGCGGGACGGGAGTGTGCGTCCAGCAGGCCGATGTGGGAGGTGCTGGAGGGGATGGTACGGGAGAAGGCGCAGGAGTTCATCCAGGGCATCCTGGAGGAGGAGGTCACGGAGCTGCTCGGTTGGGAGAAGTCGGAGCGGCGGGCGGGGATCGATAGGCCGGAGGGCTACCGCAACGGATACGGCAAGCCGCGGCGGCTGGCGATGAGCTCAGGAACGATCACGCTCCGGCGTCCTCGGGTTCGCGGCGTCGAGGAGCGATTCGAGAGCCGAGTGCTGCCGTTGTTCGCGAGGCGGACGAAGGAGGTGGGTGCTCTTTTGCCGGAGCTGTATCTGCACGGGCTGGCTGAGGGAGACTTCGAGCTGGCGATGCGGGGACTGCTGGGGGAGGGGGCACCGTTATCGAAGTCATCGATCCGGCGGCTGCGGGCGGGATGGGCAGCGGAGTTCGAGGCTTGGTCGAAGCGTTCGCTGGCCGATCGAGAGGTCGTCTACGTGTGGGCGGACGGGATCTACGTGAAGGCTGGGCTGGAGCGGGACAAGGCAGCGCTGCTGGTGGTGCTGGGCGCGATGCGAGACGGGACGAAAGAGGTGTTGGCCGTGAGACCGGGCTACCGAGAGTCGGTCGAGTCGTGGTCTGAGGTGTTACGGGAGCTGAAGGCACGCGGCATCGAGGCGCCGAAGCTTCTGATGGCGGACGGCAACGCGGCGATCTGGGGGGCGGTGAGGCAGGTATGGCCTGAGGCCGGTGAGCAGCGGTGCTGGAACCACAAGATGAGGAACGTGCTGGACCGACTCCCTCAGCGCGAGCAGAGCGAGGCGAAGGATCTTCTCAGGGTTGTGGTCTATGCACCGAGCCGGGCCGAGGCCGTGAAGGCTCGTGAGGCGTTCGAGAAGCGCTACAGGCCGTGGTATCCGAAAGCGGTGGACGTGCTCGAGGACGACTGGGATCGGATGGTCAGCTTCTACGACTTTCCCGAGGCACACTGGAAGCATCTGCGCACGACGAACGTGGTCGAGAGCCCGTTCGCCGCGGTACGGCTCAGGACCAGCGCGGCGAAGCGGTTCAAGAAGGTCGAGAGCGCCACGGCCCTGATCTGGAAGCTCCTGACGGTGGCCGAGAAGCGCTTCCGCAGGCTGGATGCCCCCCACCTGCTCAGCGATGTATTTGAAGGAAGAACGTTCGAAGACGGAAAGCCCGTCTCAACTCAACAGCGGAAGGCTGCCGCCTGACACGTTTACACACTTATTGACCCGACCTCTTCACGGCGCGGGGAAGCGCACCCACTGAGTGGCCAAGCGAGCCTTAAGCGTTGGCTCATCCTCAGGCAGGACCAGGCGCCTCGCCACCAACCGGTCAACGTACCGTGCCACCTCGTCGCGGTAGTCGGCGAAGCTCTCATAGCGCTCCTCGATCGACAGCCGCGGATCACCGGACTCCATCCGTTCGGCGCGGGTGGTGGGGAACGGGATGAACTGTCCACCGCCTTCGCAATCCTCGTTCTCAGCAAACGGTGCCACGCGGAGATCCCATCCCGTGTATGTGGCAAGCGGCACCTCCACCTCCACGGGACGGATTCCGGCGATGTCGTTACCGTCCTCGTCCGTCCTCGGCACCATGACCACATACTCCGTTCCCGGAATCCAACGGTGCGGTAGCCGGGACTTGTCCCGCATCGCCAGCGGGATATGCCATCCGGTGTAGTTCACCCCCGGGATATCGGGAAACCCCATGGCCGACTTGGGAAGAGGCGGCGCCAGGGTTCCATCGTTGACCCTGGCATACTCACTAGGCGGTGGGTCGACACCCCGGGATGCCCATTCGTCGAGGGCGATGATCAACGCCCGCTCGAAAGCCCCGCTGTACGCTGGGTTCGAAGGCAGTTGACAGCGGTAGCCGCGCCCACCGGCGTGGGGAGCGTCAGGCCCACTGCTGTGCGGGGTGCTAGACATGTAGTAGACGCGGACGTTCTCGGGCAGTTCGATGTCGTTGCCGGCTCCGTCCTGGGTCAGCAGGTTCAAGGCCTTGAGCCACGCTTCCGCCCCGTGATCCACCTGCATCACGTGCGGGCAGGTTCCGGATTCCTGACAGTGCCGGAAGAGGCCGTCCCTTTCCCCGTTGACCGGGTCTTCACGGACCTCGTAGGTGAAGGGGAACTCCATCTTGCCCCCCGTATCCCTCATGTAGCTCCGACCGGTGGCGTCCGGATCTCCCCATCGCTCGTCCAAGGCGATTCGATGGGCTCCGGCCACGACTGGCATAATGCCCTCGAACACTTTCCCGGCCCCCATGTCCTCGTTGAAGCCGTAGTAGATGAAAGTCCGGAGCCATCGGCCGCTCTGCGACCGGCCATGCGCGTACGCATAATCGATCCCACCCCGGAGCGGGTTGGCTGACGATGAATCGTGGCGGAGGAAGGAAACCACATCACGAACCGCTGCGAAGCCCAGGCCGAGTATCAGCGGATCCTTCGCCAGATAGATGAACTCGAACGCAGCCCCCGCATCGTACGGAGCGAGGAATTCGTGCGATCGATCAATCCGCACCGTGGTCTCGTTCACCCATGACCACACGCCGTGCGGCACCTCGACGCGCTCGGCCAATGGACCTCCCACGAACCGTGAGTTGTTCCTCACGAGCATTCTTGCTTGGGTGGGGTCGAGGCTGGCCGGCGGGTGCTTCATGTCCCGCCCTGCCCCTCCACCGGCCGAGATCAAGCCGAATTCGTTCCCAGGCTCGATGTCGAAAGAGACTTCGTAGATTGCCTCGCCGGTGATCGAACTACCGTCGGGATTCCGAGCCACGGGCAACCTGGCGAGTACTCGATGGTTCCCAGGCGGCCGGAAACTCTCGTCCTCCCATCCCGACCAGACGAGCGTAAAGCCCCGATTCATGAACGTCGAATCTGCGTCGTTGGCGGCCGTCGGGTTGTTGCCCCTGACGCCGGTCCCCTTATTGCCCCGGTTGTTCAGGCCATAGAAGATCCTCCGGTTCCCCCTACTCATGTCGACAGGCTTGATGATGTGCACGTCAGAGGAGATCTCGACCATTCCATCGGCATCGAGCGGCGCAAACTCGATATCCGTGATCCGGGCGTTCCGTGGGTCTTTTGGATCCACCAACGCATGTGCCACTGCATAGATCTTTTCGTATTGACCCACGTCTCCGAACACTCGTCCTTCGAACGTCGGAGATTCAACCTCCAGAATCTCGAAGCGGGTAACCCCGTCCACCGCCTGCGCGACGGCGGCCGTCGAATCCGGGGTTGTCGGATTGCCGTAGCTCAGGGCCGCAACTTGCGGGACTTCGCCAGCCGACGATTTACTCTGCACGGCGCCAATCGATCCCATAAGGATCACGCCCGCCAGAGATATCAAATGAATTCTTCCGAGCATCGTAGACTCCCGGAGACGGAAGCCCGAAGAGCGGCGTGCCGACGGCCGTCGCCCATTGGGGCTTGGAAAGCGCGAGGACCACCCTATTCGGACCATCAGGGTAACTGCTCCACCGGATTGAAGCCACCGTTCATCGAGGAGTGTAAGTGCGGTGAGATGCGCGAGCGTCACCCGCTCCTGGTTGCGCGGCGCGTGCGGTCTCCTCCCGCGGAGACGTCGCAGGCGTTGACTTTCGCTCCCGTGGCTGCGGAAGCGGTTCGGGTTCGGCGCCTGCACCACAACTCCCGACTCTGATTCGCCCCGCGAAGTGATAAGCCGCCCACCAGCGCTGCAGCCGCAAGGTCGACGACATGATCGCGTAGGCCAACGTGAGCGGTGTGCCCAAGCGAGAGGATGTTAGCGCGGATCGCTTCGGATGTCGCGGCGAGTGCGGAAGACTCGGTCCACCAGGGTGCTCACGATCGGCACACCTGTGACCACGAGTGCTCCTCCGAGGATTCTTTGGCCCGTCAGGTCTACTCGATCTCCCTGAACAGCGAGGAGGTAGCCCATGACCATCGGCACAGCAGCCGCAAACGTCGTCAGGGACATCCTGCCGCGGCTCCACTCGGTCCTTCCAAAGAGGTTCGCACCGAGGGCTCCCCCGGCCGCCAGGAGAGCGAGTCCTGTCAGTGTTGCCACGAAGGTGCCGGTTCCACGGCAGTCCCGAGGCCGCTCCTCGTTTAGGGGCGAGAAATCCCCTGAAGTTCCCAAGGCGACGGCCAGGCCCCCGAGCGTGCCCAAGGTGGCTCCGCCCAGAGCGCGAACCCAAGGATGCCCCGAGGGCTCCCTGGAGTCGCCCCCTAAACTTCCTGCGAACTTGATGCGGCAGCTACGCCGTGGCCGCTCGCCGACGCTGGCGACCGCCGACCGGATCATGGCCGTCATGGACGTGCCTACAACCGGGCCCATGCGGACCCTGTTTCCTCCCGAGGCGACGCGCCCCGGGACTCTTCCCCATTCCATCAGTCCCAGTCCAGAAACAAGGGAAGACGAATGACACCGGAACCCGGACCCTTCCACCGCGACTTCGAGGATACGCTCCTGAAGGCCGGACTCCCCCTCTACGCGATCAACCCCTTCCAGGTCCGGTCGTTCGCTCCCTCGGCCAGCGCGCCAAGACCGATGCCGTGGACGCCCGGATGCTGGCCACCATGGCGGCGGCCATCGAGGATCTGCGTCCGACTCAAGGGAAGTCCGAAGGGCAGCGCGACCTTGCCGAACTCCAGCTGGTCCGCGATGCGCTGGTCGGGGATCGGGTCGCCATCACCAACCGCGGCAAGCACTTGCGCACCCCCGTGGCCAAGCAGCTCAACAAGCAACGGCTGAAGCAGATCGAGCGCCAGTTGAAGCGCATCGACGCCGAGATCCGGAAACGGCTCCGGGCAGAGGAAGCTCTGGAGCGCCAGTCCGAGATCCTGACCTCCATCCCCGGCATCTCGGACATCACCGCCGCGGGACTGATCGTTCATATGCCGGAACTCGGCACTCTCACCGGGGCCCGTGCCGCCAGCCTCGCCGGACTCGCCCCGGTGACCCGGGAGCCCGGATACTGGAAGGGACGCGGCTTCATCCAGGGTGGCAGGCACCAGGTGCGCCGACTGCTCTACATGCCCGCAGTGGTCGCGGTCCGGCACAATCCCGACCTCAAACGGAAGTACGAGGCTCTCGTGGCCAAGGGGAAACCGCCGAAGGTTGCCCTTACGGCGGTGATGCGGGAGCTCCTCGTCCTCGCCAACACCCTCGTGCAGCAGGACCTCATCTGGACGGCGCATGCACCCAGAGAATCCTCCTGCCCGGTCTTCCCCACACCTTGCCAGGCGAGGAGCGGTCACGGTTGATCGAGTCAAGTACAAGCGGGCAGGGCAGCGGAGGCGTCGCGAGGAACGCCGCTAGGCAGGTATCTGCCGCGAGTGCGGGCATCCACTTGACATGGATACTCCCGTTTTGCCCCGACACCGTCGGGGCCGGGCGGCCGCGCATGCGGCCCGCCCGCAAATGCAAGACCTCCAACGACATAGGAAGGAATGCATGTTCGCCGGGGAACCGCCTCCCGGCGCACACACGCACACTTATCTAATGTGCACTCCCCGATCGGCTCGGCAGTGGCGGATGTGCTCGGCGGCGAGCGCCCGGCAGATCCCGCGTCCGAAGATCCGGCAGACCTTCCGCCGCTCCAATGTCCTCGGCGGTGAGCCTCTCGCTCGAGCAGGGCCCGGACGAACCAATTCGCCTGTCAGCGATCGATCCGGAAATAGGGGCGAGCTGGGCGCGGATGAGGCACGGATCCCCGAGGTCGCTGACACGACGAGTGAGAGAATGAACACCATGATGTGCAGTGCGGTTGTCAACTCGATTGGACTGCTGCTCGATATTGTCGGCGTCGTCCTGCTGTTCCGCTTCGGATTGCCACCAGGCGTGACGCGTACCGGAGCAGGCTACTTGACTTGGGGAGTGGACGAGGGGGAGGTGCGCAAAAGCAAGCTCTACGACAGGATGTCCTGGGTGGCACTCGCCCTGCTCATTCTCGGCTTTGGGCTTCAGATCGCCAGCAACTGGATGTAAGCAGCGCCGCGTTAGCCGCGCCCGTGTCAATGGCCATGGAAAACGAAACATTTTCCGGGACGCTATGCGGAGGGAGCGTAGCGACCGGAGCAGGGCGTCCCGGGAGGCTCGGAAGAGATCCCATCATCGGGACCTTTTCTCGCTGGGGCCGCGCGGCGGTCGGGTGGATGGCCCTCGAGAGTTCGGTGTTGTGGCCGATCTCAAGTTGGCCGGATCGATTGAGAGATCAAATGCCTGGGCGTCCAATCTGCACTAGAGACCTGACTGGATAAACGGCGGCATCGGGCAACCTAGCGACGCCGACATCGCTCTGAGTAACTCCGCCTCCGTGGCGGTCACCGTGCGGTCAGCGGCGATGCAGGTGACGGCCGCCCGTAGCAGCTGGCGTTTGACCTTGGGCGCTGTCTCCTCGAGCGCCGCGAGCGCGGCGTCGAGCGCTGTGAACTTCAGGTCGTCCACTGGACGAAGGTACGCGTCCGGCAGTCCCAGAATGCGCTTCGCCTGCTCGAACCCGTGTCGGGCCGACTCCAGGTCCCGGTGCCCGGCGTAGGCGAGCACCGAGAGCAGCAGCTCGCTGTGCGCCCGAACCGAGGCAAGAGTGCGGTAGCGGACGCGCGGCGGACTCCGCTTCACGAAGTGCGCCTCGAGTTCGTGCAGCAGAATCCGGTGCAGCGACCACTCGAACATGTCGATCTCGTTGTCGGCCTGGACGAGCACGGCAACGTTCTGCTTGAAGAGGTCGTACTGCGCCGGCACCAGGCTGCGCAGCGCCGGCAGCGAGATATCGAGCAGTGGCAGGCGCACCCGCATGTCGAGTTGCTCGACGAGCGGCATCAGCCGGAGTGTTTCCTCGTACACCCCTGGGTCGGCCGCCTCCTTCAGGTGAGCGAGCTGGCGCTGTCGGGGCGCGGCCTCATGGTTGAGCAACAGCGCGTAGACGAGGGCGCGCGCGCCATACGGTTCGTGAGCGGCGCTGACGAGCTGCGCCGGCAGGCTCTTGACGAGCCGCGCGGCGTACTGGAGATGGGCCTCACCCGCGGGCTGGCCAACCTGGTCGACGGTTGGGACCCCGGCAGACGCAGTGGAGCCAGCAGACACAGCAGCACCCGCAAACGCGGCGGCACCAGCGACCGAGGGCCGAGCGCTACGGGCCGGGGGGCCCTCGGGCAGCGTGCCATCCCAGGACGGGTCTATCCGGCGAATCCGCTCGGCGAGCGGCGGGTGGGTTGAGAAGAGCCCGCTAAGGCCGCTCGTGGCGCGGCCGAAGAACATGTGGCTCGCCTCCGGCGCGTTCGGGCTCTGGATGCCCGAGCCGGCCGTCACCCCGCCGATCCGCTTCAGTGCACCGGCGATCCCCGAGGGTTGACGCGTGAACTGCACCGCCGATGCGTCCGCGAGGAACTCGCGTTGGCGGCTGACCGCCGCCTTGATCAGGTTGCCAAAGAGCGTCCCGAACAGGCCGACCGCCATCAATCCAGCTCCGAGCGCCATCAATGGAAGCGGGGAGCCCTCCTGTCGGGAACTTCTCCGCCCGGCCCCCGAGAACGCCGCCATGCGCAGGACGAAGTAGCCCAGGATGCCAATGATCAGGATGCCGTGTAGGAGGCCGATCAAGCGGATATTGAGCCGCATGTCGCCGTTCAGAATGTGGCTGAACTCGTGTGCGATCACGCCCTGCAACTCGTCGCGCGTCATCCCTTCGACGGCCCCGCGCGTGACGCCAATCACGGCATCGCTGGGTGTGAACCCGGCGGCGAAGGCGTTGATCCCCGCCTCGTGGTCAAGAAGATAGACTGGCGGTGTCGGCGCGCCGGACGCGATTGCCATTTCCTGGACGACGTTCAGGAGCTGCTGTTCGGACGGGACGGCGCTGTCCGGGTTGAGGAGCCGACCACCGAGCTGTTCCGCGACGACCTGACCGCCGCCCCGCAACTGCGCGATCTTGATGAGCGTGCCCCCGCCCGCCACGATGAGCGTGCCAAAAATCGCCAGGCTGAGCACCCGTGGGTCGGCGGCCAGGGTCCAGTCGACAGCCCCGGTCTCCGGGTTCCGGCCGAGGTATCCCATCGTGGCCGCGAGGAGGAGATCGATCGACACGATCAACGCCAGCACGGCCAGCACGAACAGGATCACCAGCCGGGTCGTATTGCGCCGGGCGACGTCCTGGCGCTCGAAGAAGTCGGTGGCCATGCGCCCTAGAACGAAACTTGCGGCGCCGCTGCGATCTGCTGGCTGTCGAATTCGAGCATCGCCGCGTCGTTCCCGTGGCCGAACATCCCGGCGAACACCGCCGTCGGGAACGTCTGCTTGTAGGTGTTGTACTGGGTCACGCTATCGTTGAAGGCCTGCCGCGCGAACGCCACTTTGTTTTCTGTCGATCGCAGCTCCTCGCTGAGCTGCATCATGTTCTGGTTGGCCTTCAAATCGGGGTAGCTCTCCGCGAGCGCGAACAGGCGCCCGACAGTGCCGCTGAGCACGCCTTCGGCCGCCGCCAATCCGGTGATGGCTTCGGCGTTCCCGGGATCCTGCGCCGCCTTCTGGAGACCACCGGCGGCTTGGTTCCTCGCCTGGGTCACGGCTTCGAGCGTCTCGCGCTCGTGCTTCATGTAGCCCTTGGCGATCTCGACCATGTTGGGGATCAGATCGTGACGCCGCTTGAGCTGGACTTCGATCTGGGCGAATGCGTTCTTGTACCGGTTCAGGTACGTCACGAGCTTGTTGTAGATGCCCGTCACGAACGCGACGAGGGCGACGCCCCCAAGCGCCAGTACGAGCAGCGTGATTACAGTCGCGGACATGAAAATCCTCCAGTCCACGCGCCGTCTCGGCGCGTGGACGTGTTAGGAGCCAGCGCTGGCCGCACCGGCGTAAAGGAACAAGACGACCTAGTCCCCTGTCGCAGTGATTTTGATCGGTTGCAACGGAGGGTAGTTCGTCTGGCAACAACAACAACCGGGTCGTCCGGGGTTGCCGTGGGACCCGACTGTTCAGCCCGCGCCGTTCCAGCGCCACGACCCGCTGGACGCTGGATCGGCGGGCGAACTGGTCCGCCTCACCACGCACGAGACCGTGTCGCGTGCCAAGGTGGGGCGCCGACTGGCGGAGATGAAGCTGAAGCCGTAGCGGGAGAAGATGTGGTGCATTCCAACGGTGACCGCTGAGTACGTGGCGCGCATGGAAGACATGCTCGATCTGTACACCGAGACGCCGGACCCGCGGCGACCGGTGGTCTGTTTCGATGAAACGCCCCGGCAACTGATCGGGGAAGCGCAGGTCCCGAATTCAGGCCCAGTCTGGGAAGCCAAAACGCTACGAACAGGAAGACGTTCGCCGTGCCGTGGCGGATGTACTCGTAGTCGACGGCGGCTGGCTGTTTATTCATTGAGGAACGCTGAGTTAAGAGCTGCCTGGAAGCTCTTCACCGTGACAGATCGTATGTTAGGGAATTGGGGGGACACGAGGAAGGTGTCGGGTTGGCGTATGCCCTAGCCTCACGTCAGGAATGGGGCGCGGATGCGTCAGAATAGCGCGATGATAAGTTATGGGCTTGCAGGCCCGTTTGTCACCTGCGGCCAAGGACGCGGACAACGAGGCTGACGAACGCGCCGAGGCCGAGCTCGCGGCGCCGGCCCCGGATGACCAGGCGTTGAATCCAGCTTCGTGTTCCGCTCGGCTGGGCGACGAGGTAGAGCCCGTTGCCGTCCGCGTGTCTTCCCGGCGGGGCGGTGCGCACGAAGGCGGCCCTTGGGCTTGGTTTTCCGGGGCGGAGTGGCCTTGTTCGTTACGGTAACCATCCCCACATCATATAGGGGATGCGAGCGAATATCAATGGATGTCGCGAGCGGAGTGACATGCTGGACTATGTTCTTAAGCGTTTATATCACAGTCATTTATGGACATGACTAGATGACTCTGCACATCGGTCCAGGTAGTCGGCCCAATCCTGCATCAGCTACGTCCTGGCCGCTCCCCCGAGGCTGGCGATGGCCCACCAGGTCCCGGTGTTCATCGAAGCCTGCAGCCGGGCCCATGTGGCCCCCGTTCCTCCCGGGGCAACGCGCCCCGGAATTCTTTCCCGAACAGAACGGAGGCAGACCGATGACGAGAGCGATCGAGCAGGAAATGAATGCGCCCGCCCGCCTCCTGCGGTTACCTCGAGTGCAGGCCCGCACCGGGTTATCGCGGAGCACGATCTATGTGCGAGCGGCCGATGGGAGCTTCCCCAATCCGGTCCGGCTGGGCGCGCGCGCCATCGGCTGGATCGCGGCGGAAGTGGATGCGTGGATCCGAGAGCAGATCGCCGCGGGCTGTGGCGACGCGGAGTGATCTGAGACGAAACTCATCTGATAGTTCGCAATGAGAGAGGACAGGGGCCATCGCCAACCGCCGTCCGACACGCTTCGCTCCTCCGCCATCTTCCCGATAGAGTTGGTTCACTCGTCGGGCGATCTGTAACACCCAGAGGCCTACGAGGACCCAGCCAGCGGCAAACGGGAGGAGCACATAGAGGTAAGGTCGAAAGGAAACGACCGTGAAGCCGCGCGGCGTTGTGTGATCATAGCTAGTTCTTGTCCGTTTTCTCCCCTCGGAGAGGCCTGTGGGGCAGGCCATGGGCAGGCGATTCGGTGTTTCTCCGGGAAAAGGGGCGGTTTTGAGGTATAAACGGGCGGGCGGGGAGGGGTTTTCCGCCGGATTCCTGGGTGCCGGGGACAGCGCACCCAGCCGGTTCGCTTGAACCGGGCTACCGGGGGCGGTCGGGTGCGGGTTCAAGCCGGTTTCAACTTCAACTTGTGGCGCGCGATCACCCAGAGATTGTGCGTGACCCCGCCGAGGTGATAACGTTGGCCGATGCGGTGCGGGGGCTGGCCGGGAACTGACTCGCGGCTGCCAATATCCTCCCGTACACGGTGAAGACGGCCCGCGCCTGGCGTCGTTAGAAGACCGGAATAAACGGGACCGCCTCAGGTGGGGGAGCGATAGCCCGATTGTGAGATGCGTCCCACTTCCGCAGCCGGCTGGGAATTCTTTAGAATCGCCCCGCCCAGCGCGGGCTCCAATTTGTAGTCGCCGATCTGGATGCCAACCTCTGCGAGCCTCTTCGCGGCCTCACGGCCTCTGTCGACCGCTGTTGGGTCGATCTTGGGATTGGCATCAAGGATCTCGGCCACACGGTCCTTCTCTAGCACGGGCCCTCCTAGAAGAAGTCGGGAGTGTGCACGAACGATGTTATCCCGCTTCTAGCCATATGATCCCGAAGGAACCAGAAGTAGTCCCAAACGGCTTGTCGTAGCGGAGGGTCGGCTCCAAAGTCCTGGATCTTGAGCTTCAGCTCGTCCTGCAACGTCTGCATGTTAATCCCGCGCCCGTGCGTCAACCAGCGCTGGTGGTCATTGAGTCGACGGGCGATCCAGTCAGCACGCTCCTCCTTCATAGCCTGAGTAACCGGCTCACCTCGAGTCTCAGTCTTGGACCAATCCTTGAACTTGTAGTTGGCCAACCAACGTCTCAACAGGTCGATCGAGAGGTCTCGAGCAAGCTCGAACTGATGCAATTCAGCGAGATCGAGCTTCTGCAAGAGCACGAGCTCAGCTGTGGATAGCTGCCCAGTAAGGCTCTTCTCGATTAGCGCGTCGTACTGGGATGAGGTACGAGAGCGCTGGAACCAGCCGATCTTCTCGCTCGATCTGAGGATCGATGGGGCCAAGGCACGAATGATAGTCCATCAGGATGTCATCCCCCGACATCGCCAGCACGGTCCCGGCCGACATTGCCCGGTCCGGCACTAGGAACCGGACCTCCGCGTAGTGATGGCGAAGCACGCGCACGATCCTCTCCACGACCTCCACGATACCTCCGGCCGTATCAAGGATCACAACCAAACCACGACGACGGTCTTCGCGCGCCTCCACAGCGATCTTCACTCGATGTTCGAGGTTGAAAGTCATGGGTGAGATGAGCGTGAGCGCATCCGCCCGAACCATCTTCTCGATTCCTACAAGCCGGTGGTATGCCCACTCACGGACGCTGTCCGTGGTCGTAGGCGGCATGTTCATTTCGGACAAGATCCTCACTCCAGGAAAGAGGAGTCACGTTACGAGCCAAGTGTGGCTTCCTAACGTCGCCTCACCCACCGAGGCCAATTTCGACAGTATGCGGGACCCGAGAGTGGAGGGGGCTCTCTCTTCACCTCTCCGCCTCCACCGCTTCCATGATGAACGCACCCCACTTCTGCAGAGCGTCTCGCTTCTCAAATAGGAGGTAGCGGTCCCGGTCCCCTGTGTACCTCGCGAATCCAAGCGTCGCTTCCTTATGGCCGAGTACAGCGTCTGCGACAGGTCCCGGGGTCGCGAGACCACCGTCCTCTCTGGCTCGGACGGCGTGGGTCCGGAAAGTGGTGCGAAAATCGTGGACGGTCCAGCTAGGAGCTTGCGCCCCAGAAAGGGATCTTGTGGGGGTGTTCGGGTTCGCAGATCGTGACATGAGGGCAGGGGTTCTGCCCGGATCCGGCAGGGACTGGGCGTTTTCGGGTGGTACGAGGCGTCCGGGTGTCGGCTTCGGCAAACATTCCCGACACGGCAGGCGTTTTCGGGACGGTCGAGGGTGCGCCGGGGGCCTGTCGCCCGGATTGCGGGGTGTCCGTGCGTGCGCTCATGCCGCCTGAAGGGTGTGCAGCCGCTTGACGTTCAGGGCCAGGCACACGAGGGTCCATTCGGCCCGGACCTTCTCGAGGCCCCGGAAGCTGAACCGTCGGAACCCCATCGCCTCCTTGACCCAGCCGACGGGCGCCTCCGCCATCCACTTCCGGCGGGCGTAGCGCCTCCGGCCGTCGGGGCCTGCGAGCTTCTCGGCCATGCGCGCCGTCGCCGTTTCGGCTTCGGGATCGGCGGGCGCGGCGGCCTTGCCCTCCCGGCCCGTTGCCACATACGCGTCAACGCCACGCGCTTCCAGTGTGCCCAGGTCCCGTTCGTTGCAGTAGCCCGCATCCGCCAGCACCTGCGCCGGCGTCCCGCCGCAGACTTCCGCTGCCGCGTCGAGCATCGGGATCAGCTGGCCCTGGTCGCTCGCGTTGTCCGTCACCTCGGCCCCGACCACCAGCTGGCTCTTCCCGTCCACCGTCATCTGCGCGTTGTAGCACTGCTGGAACCCCTCCGTGCTTGTCTTCATGATCCGGCTCTCCGGATCCGTGAAGTTGCTCTGCGCCTTCTCCCCGGGCTCGCCGTACTCCCGCTTGTAGGGCGGGCCGCCCTCAGGGTTGCGCGTCTGTCCCGGCTCGCGGCCCCGCGCGTCGTCCTTCGCGCTCTGCTCCTCTTCCAGGAGCACCTTGGCCGCCCGGATCGCCGCCAGCCGGTCCTCCCGCCGCTTCAGCTCCTCCGGCAACTCGTCCCCCCGCGCCTGCTCGCCGTGGCGGGCGTCCTCCGCCTCGTCGACCGCTTCCGCCTCCGCCAGCAACGCCCCGATCTCCGCTTGCAACCGACGCTCCTCCCTGACCATCCGGCCGTAGCTCATCGCCTTGCGCTTGCTCGCGTTCGCCCGAACCTTCGTCCCGTCCACCGACACCCGCCCCAACCCCGCCAGACCCAGCGTCCGGGCCAGGCGCACCACCTCCGCGAACACCGCCCGGAAGTCGTCGAGATGCCGGCGCCGGAACTCGCACAGCGTCCGGTGCTTCGGAAAGTTCCCCGCCGCCAGCATCCGCAACGCAATGTCCTCCTCCAGCCTCTTCGCCGTCTTGCGCGACGAGAACGTGCCTGTCGCATACGCATAGATCAGCACCTTCACCATCATCCGCGGATCGTACGGCGAGTTGCGACGACCGTCCCCACGGTACGGCGCGTAGAACGAGCTCAAGTCCACTGCGTCCACCAGGTCACTCACATGGTGCGCCAGGTGACCCTCCGGAACCCACTCCCGCAGATCCTGCGGCAGAAGCAGCATCTGGTCCGGCTGGTACGGTCGAAATCTCGTGCCCATTGACCCCCCTCCGACAACCGCCAATCCTTCCCCTCCCATTCGCTACCCCTCAAGATAACGACCGCAGATTCCTGCGGCGCAGGCTCCTAGGGATATTCGTCTTCTTGCGGACCCTCGAGAGCGACCCGCACAGATTTGTCAGATGGGGTCTCATCGTGTTTGCCCGCGACGGGAAAACCCATGTAGCCGAATGGGCAGTCTCCCTCAGCTCCTCGATGACTCCAACCGCTTGGATCGAGAGCGGAACAAGATGGGTCCGCTTCCCCTTGAAGTGTTCCGGCGGAATCGTCCAATGCTCGGCCGTCAGTCCATCCCACCGCATCGCGCACACCGAACCGATTCGCTGGCCCGTCAGGAGGGCCAGCCGGAAGGCACCGCGCGTTTCCCGAGTCTCATCCTCCGTCGCCTGCCAGACAGCGCTGATCTCCTCGCGAGTCAGGTACCGATCCCGTCCCTTTTCCTCGCCCGGGGGCTCGACCAGATGCACGGGATTCGCGTCCAGAGTCGGGAAGCCTCGGCGCAGCCCATCATTGAACCCGGATCCTGCGATGGGGGCCATTTGGGGCGGTGTTCTGCGGGGCGAGTGCGGAGTGGATGGAGCAGGGGCGCGGGAGCGGGAGGTATCAAGCTTTGGGGGTCACGGCAGTGCTGCAATGAGGAGACCTGAGGCGAACAGACGCCGAGTATCGGCGCGACGAGTGGCCGCGGGAGACATGGGGCCCGGGATCGTGGGTGGGACCTGCATGGCGCGCGGCGCGGCCGCCAGACTCAGGCGGGCGCCGGGGGCGGGATGTCGTGGTTCAGTCCCCGCAGGGCCGTGAGGAGGCGGAGGCGGACGGGTTCGTCGCGAAGCAACTGGAGGTAGCTCTTGCGTCCATGGGTGGTCAGCTTCGCGGGAAGCCGGAGCAGCCAGAGGCGGAGCCGCTTCGGCTGCGCCGTCCGCCAGGAGCCCGAGAGGAAGTGTTGGCGCAGCGTATGCAAGGTCTGGTAGCCCACGACGGCGAGGCTCCACAGGAGGGCGTTGCCCCCGAGGTCGTCGACGGCGGTCTTGCCGGCCGAGAGCTGGGCGAGTTCCTCGATCCGCTGCTCGACGACGGCACCGCCGTTGTATCGGCGCCAGGCGGTCAGGGCGTGGATGCCCTGGATGTTGGTCAGCACGTCCGCCTGGTGGCCCACCTCGTAGGTGTCGAGCTCCAGCATTCCCTCCTCGGTCTCGACCGGCTTTCTGGTCTGGATCGTGAGGAGACACGCATCCCAGAGCGAACCCGTCGCGCTCCACAGCTTCTCGCCCGCAAAGATGGCATCGCCCTTTTTCGAGTAGCGCCACGGGCCCCGGTGGCCGTCTAACCATCTGTGGCGAGGAACCTTAAGCAGGAAAGATACGCCCAGCTCCTCGAGCGCCCGCACGATCTTCTGGCTGAAGAAGCCCTTGTCGAGGCGCACCGTGATGTCGCCGACACCCGCGCTTGTCAGGCGTCCCACGAGTGCCTGCAGCCACTCGGTGGCCCCCTCGGCCGTGTGGGCGTTGCCCGCCCGCCAGCGCACCCCCAGGCAGTCGCCCGTCTCATTGACGAAAGCCACGAGCGGGTGGTGGGAGCGACGGCCCCGCTTCTTCGGGTTGTAGCCCAGCTCCGCCCCGGCCTGCTTGTGTCCGTAGCGCACCACGACCGTCGAGTCCAGCGTCAGGGTCAGCTTCTTCGGGACGCCGCGGGCCCGAAGCGCCCAGCGCTGCCGGACCATCCTCCACAGCAGCTCGTCCAGGAGCGGGACCATGCGCTCACTGGCCCGCCGGAGCCATCTGCCGAACGTCGTGGGGTCCGGCACACGGATCCAGCCGAAGATCCGGCGCACACCCCGGCGCTCGAGGAGCGGCAGGTCATCGATCACCCCGCCGCCGTACAGCAGAAGCGCAATCCACACCTCCGTCATCAGGCCCGGCCGGTAGGACCCCTTCTCCCTGTTCGCCTGACCGTCGATCCAGCCGGCCAGGCCGAACCGGTCGAACAGCTTTCGAACCAGCACCAGGCCGCCGCCGTCGGTGAGGTTCTGCGCGCTGTGCCGGACGCGTAGCGGCCGTCGCGAGCCCTGCACATGAGGCCGGCTTCCCGTATGATGATGGCGCACCTGGAGGGTGCCCTCCGTATCGAGGCATATGTTAGTATAAACCCCTCAAATATAAGGCGTTAGGAAGTGTATATCCACCCCGGCATCGTAGAGTCGGGAGGTGGCGCGGTGCCCTTAGGGTCCGGTGCACTGGTCCGCGCGCTTTCGCGTCGGCGTCAATTCCGGCTCCCATAGGTCCGTTTCCACCCCCCGCTCGTCGAACCCGGCGTGCGGCTTTCCCGCACCGGGCTCTCAGTTGGGATCACGCCTTCGCCCTCGGAAGGTATCTGGTCCTCGTCGCGAGGCACGTGAGGCCGCATTGCTCCCACAGCCACTTGTTGGAGAAGCGCACGTATCTCCCCACCCGCACCTTGTGCTTCCGCCAGAACCACTGTCGTAGCCGCCGGGTTGCCTGCTGGTCCACAGCTTTGTAGGCCGAATCGACCTGCCCGAGATCGAAGTAGTTTGCCCACCCCGAGATCATCCGGTTCAGGCGCCCTGTCACTTCCTCGGCTTCCAGCCATCCGCGTCTGCGGTCCGTCTGCTCGCTGATCCGGCGGCAGATGCTCTGAACGCTCGCCTTGCTCGGTCGTGTGCCGATGTACCGGCTCCCGTCCGTGAGACGATAGTTCCAGCCGATGCGGTACCCAAGGAACTCAAGCGGCTCCTCGGGACACCGGAGGCATCGGGTCTTCTGTGCGTTGACCGGTAGCTTCAGCCTGTCCATGAGCCGGTTGACCGCCGCCAGCATCTCCGCCGCCTTGGCCTTCCCGAGCACACAGAAGTCGTCGGCATAATTCACGATCTCCGCACCGAAGCACCGGGCATAGCCCAGCACCTTCCAGCCAAGGATGAACCGCCGCATGTAGATGCTGCTCAGCAGCGGTGAGATCGGAGCCCCTTGCGGAGTCCCCTTTCTCTCCTTCCGCGCCCGGTTCGTGCGGCGAGTGCCGCCCTTGCCGTCCTCCTCTATCACCGGCATTTCCAGCCACGCCTTGATGAGTCCAAGCATCCGCCCGTCGCTCACGCGCCGCGCTATGCTCTTCATCAACTCGCCATGCGGTATCTCACCGAAGTAGTTGGAGAGGTCCGCATCGACCACTTCGTTGCGTCCCTGGTGCAGCAACCTGTGGATCCGCTGCACCGCGTCCTTCGCGCTTCGTCCCGGCCGGTACGCATACTGCTCCGGCTGCAGGTCCGCCTCGAATATCGGCCCCAGCACCAGCATCGCCGACGTCTGCGCAACCCGATCCCTCAGGCACGGTATGCCCAGGGGACGGAACTTCCCCGGCTGTTTCTTCGGGATGAGCACCTGGCGCACCGGACTCGGCTCGTAGGCGCCATCCCTCAGGTCCCGCGACAGTTCCCCTACCCAACGCTCCACTCCGTACGCCTCGACATCCGCGACCGTCACACCATCCACTCCTGCCGCTCCGCCGTTGCGCCGGACCATTACCCACGCCTCCAGGAGGAAATCCTGCCTCCATACCTTGTCGACGAGGGCGTGAAAACGCCTGTCAGGTTCTTCCTTCGCTTTCGCGTTTAGCACGTTCTGGAGTTTCCGAACACTTCCCGCCGACCCTCTTAGACTCCCGTCAGTGGTCAAGTCCCTGCCTCCTTTCCGCACCGCTCCCAACTCAGGGCCCCTTCCCTCGACGGGCATTACCCCGCGTCCTCAGTAATACGGGCCCATCCGCCACCATGCCGGCCCAGCCTGCCCCTCGCGGGGTCCCGGTTGCCGCGCGCACGGCACCGACATGGCTTCCCGTGTTGCCACACCTTCCATCTTCCATGCGTGCCGACGCCAATACCCCGGCGGAAACCGGCCAGTGCTCGTGTCGCTCTCTTCCCGGCCAGTCGGCGGCCTTCCCCTTACCTGCGGAGGGTCGGCTTCCGCAACACCCGTTTCGGGGCCTGCTCAGCGTTCACTCGCGTTTCGGCCCGCATGGTCGTTAAGCCTCCTGCCGATTTAGCTCCTCCCTTGTCCCTGTCCGGCGTTTCCACCTTCGTGCGCGTTTAGGAAGTCGCGTATCGGGCGAGGCCCTTTCCCAGAGAGCTTCAGTCCATGTCGTCACCTCCATAAACCGCTCTGGCTGCTACCGGCTGGAGCGACAGTTGCCGGGCGGGGTTCGCACCCGCAAGGAAGGTGCGCCTTTCCACGGCGCACGCAGGATCCGGGGTGAATATCAGCCGGATCAAGCTCAACGTGTGATTCGCAACAACCGGAGCCCCTCGCTTGGCGATGCCTTCCACTAGGTGGACCACCTCCCGACGCGTGATGTCTGCCACCGACCGGTGACCCCACACGGGCAGAAGTTCCTTGCCGACGAGCCGCGCTCGTTCCCGCCGGGTCGATTCTCGGGTCCGCATCGCCCGCGCCTCCAGAACCTCGGCAGCCAGCTCTTTGAACGTGTACCGGCCCGCCTTGCGGTCGGCACGCTCCTGCGCCGGATCCTCTCCCGCGTCGGCTTGCCTCAACACCTCACGCGCAGCCGCTCGCGCTTGGGCTAGGCTCAGCCTCGGGTAGTTGCCCAACTTCTGACGGCGGCGCGCACTGTTGATCCGGTACCTGACGGCCCACGTTTTCGCGCCGCTCGCGCCGCTTACCCGCAGGATGAGCCCGGGCGTCACCGTATCCCAGAATTCTTCCCGAGCCCTATCCGTTCTCAACGCCATGATCCCACGCGCGCTCAGCTTTATTCTCGGCACGATGAGCCCTCCTCTTAGCCCGTGTGAAATCCATCCAATTTAGGATCCAATCTGGGGTCCAATCTGGGGTCCACAATGCGCTGTATGACACAGGACTGCAATGGACACTCACGGACGCATTATCCATGTAAATACCTTTACACCAATATGTTACGGAAAGTTCCAAGGACGGTATCGGAGCGCTCTGTACCACCAATAACCCAATTGTAAGGCAGGCACTCTAAACCAACTGAGCTAAGCGCCCAAGTCGCCTTTGGGAGACAACTTACTCAGATTTCCACACGACTTCGAACTCCCAAAGTGTGCGAGAAGGCATGGGGGAACAACCCCGGGCCACAGCCGACAGGTGCGAACTGCGCGATACGTGAAGCCCGAGTGGCCGGTGACCGCGGCACCCATGCGGTAAACGGTCCCGCTCAGATGTTGGATCGGATGTGTCCGATCTCGTCTGAACAGGGATGCAGCTTCTTCGCCGCGGCATGGGGATCCAGTACTAGTGCACCCGGTGACACGCATCGGCCGCGATCCGGCGAGTCCCGGTTACGACCCGGATGTGAGGGCGCTCCCACGACGGTACAGAGCATCCCCAACTTTGCGGCATGCGATCCTCGGCCCCTAGGCCCGATCCTCGCGCCGCCCACAGAACGTCGCCCCGAACTGACGGTCCTCGACAATACAGAGTTCTGTCTCCCGCTCGGAGGCGGTGTTCGCACCTATCTCGACGCGAGAGTCGAGGATTTCGCGGCTCGACTGCTCCGACACGCTTGTCATCCCCAGGCCCGCAAAGTCGATCGAAGAGAGAGGAAGGACCCGAATCTATCGTCTACTGAACCCAGGGGTCCCCTTTACTCCCGGATACCGCTCCCTCCTCTTCCAGTCGAGCCATCGGCCACATCCTGTTGGGTCGAGAGACCACACGTGACCGAGGTCGGAAGCCCGTTGCGTTGATCCGGTTCGGGTGCAACCGCGCTACACCCCTGATTCAGCTCCGTCATCGGATCGTTCCATCAGCTAAGCGAGTTTCCCGTGCACGGATTCGTGACTCGCATCCGCACGGAACGCGTCTGCTGAGCGTGACGCTGTACCTCCTTCTGGCCGACCTCGTCGTAGACGCGCTGCAGACCGACTTCCGGCCCGCGCCGTTTCGGACGGAATCCCCTACCCTCCGAAACGCCTTCTTTCAGGGGTCCCTCGGGCCGGACCTCGGGTACTTCCCGGGGGGACATCGACGCCTTTCGGACGTTGCACACACGTTAAGGAGCGCCGACCCCGCCCGGACGCTCGTATCCACCACGGCCACCCCGCTCGAGCGTGCCTTCGCGTGGGGATGGGTCACGCACGTCCTTAGCAGACGGGCGACTTCACCGGCACATCGGTCTGGCTCTCGGAGGACTCCGAACCGGAGACCCCACGCAGTTCATCTCGGAAAATGACGACCCCATCGGACACGTGGAGGTCGAGACGGGGCTCGACGCCGCGGTCTCCTGGCGCAACCCCCACATCGCACGGGCGATGCTTCGACCGGCGCTCACCGAGCACTCGATCCGGTTCCTCTTCCGGAGCTACGAACGGTGCTATCAGGTGGCCATCCCCCGCCGTCTCTTCCTGGATTCGCACCTTAGCTACCGTCCGAATGGCCAGACGGGCCCTCCGCTCGATTCACGCGATGGGCCGCACGATGGCGGCCAACGCCGAAGTGCAGGTCACCCTCCGGCTCCTGAGGAGGGCCGTCGCGGCGTAGACGGACGCAAGGATCGACACGCCGAATGGAGGGAGGGGGTCCCTCGCCCTCGCGTACCTCACCCCCGTCCCTCCCCCACCGTGGCTCCTCGCACGCACGGTCGCGGAACTCGAGTCCTTTCCGCGAAGATTCCTCGAGCTCACCGCCTCGAAGCTCGAGATACTCGAGAACCGGAATCTGGATACGGGCCAGATCGAGACGGCCGCAGTCAATCACGGGGGGGTGCTTCGGAGACAGGAGATATTCCGCCGCCTGAGAGGGAACGAGGCGTCGGGTCCGACGGCTGGAGGGAGCCCGCTCCTCACAGGATACCTCGCCAAGTCCCAAGTCGGCTGAGATGCACCCGCGGAGGCGAGTAGATACGAATCGCACTCTTTACGGATACGTACGTGACGGATACTTCCCATGATCAATGGCATCGCGAGAACGCTCGCCCGCCTGGTCACGCACGCTTTGGCCCCCGGCCATGAGATCGCCGTGGTGATCCCGGGCCTCGATGGAGCGGGGGCAGAGAACGTGGCGCTCCACATCTAGCTCCCCTCGATCCCCTACCCGCTGTACCCAAAGCTTCGCATCGCCCGCTCGATGAACCGGAGAACCCGCGCATTGATCGAGGGAGTCAATCCGGAGAGCGTCCGCTACGCGGACGAGAGACCCGTCGGATGGTCCGCCAGGAGATGGGCAATCGAATACGACGTGCCTCTCATCGCCTCCTTCCACACGAACCTTCCGGCCTACCTGAACGGGTACGGTCTGAGGTCCCTGGACGGGATCGCGTGGTTGCTCCTACGACGGTTTCGAGATCGGGCGCTAGGCACCTTCTGCCCCAACACGGACACGATCGATCTCCTCCGTTCGCGAGGACTCCGAACGCCACTGCGGCTCTGGTCTCGGGGAGTGGACCTGGCGCTCTTATTGCCCCGATTCCGTAGCCCCGAGTGGAGGGCATCCACGGCACCCGGAGCCAATGGGATCCTGATCTACGTGACCCGTCTCGCGCTGGCAAAGCGGCTGGACGTGGTCCAGAGCGTGGGGCCCTCGATCTGCCTCGTATTCGGCGGGAGAGTCCATCCGGACAGAAACTGCGCGAGTGGGCGGGCGAGGATCGCTTCCTCGCCGGATACCTTGTTGGCGAGTCCCTTGCGCGAGCCGAGGCCTCGGCGGATGCGTCCGTCCTTTCCTCGGACACCGAGAACTTCGGGAACATCGTTAGCGAGGCGATGGCGAGCGGACTGCCGATCATCCCAGTCGAACGGGGAGGGGTCGCGACCTCGTCGATACGGGCGAGGCCACGGTCGTCTTGCCTGCCAGCGACCCGGTTGCCTTCGGGGAGCGCGTCCCGACCCTACTTGGGTGACGAGCCGCCCCGGAGACGTATTGCCTGCCGGACCCGTAAGACGGAAGCTCGCACGTGGGATGGGGCGCAAAGCGGCGCTCCGCTCCAAATCTACCATGAAGTCGTCGCGAACCAACGAAGCATGGAAGGGTCTGCCTCCTGACCCTCGTCTCGAGTCCCCCTCCCTGGCGGCCGGCGTTCCGCCGCGCGGTATCCGAGGGGTGGCGATTCCCGTATCCAACGATTAGCTGCCAACTCGTCGCCGTGCGATCCGACCAAGGGCGGTATCGGACCGTTGTCCGAAGTCCCCAACAGCACCTCGATGACGCGAGCCGCCTCCTCTGTCCGAGCTTGGGTGGTGCGCGCCTCGGCGACTCGTAGCTGTGCGCCGACGCACACGCTTCTCGATCGATGGCCGGGCCAGAGTCTGCTTCGGCGCGGGCCCAGCCGACGTACACCAATTCTCGGCCCGACCCGAGGCCTCGAGCGAGTCGCCAATGCTGCTCGGAGTCGCACGAGTCACACAGTCGCCATATACTGCTGTGATCGTCGCCACTCCCTACCCTCACCAACGGAACCATTATGAACGGAATGCCGTGGAAACAGATCACGCTCGGGTTGACTCAGGTGACAATGCTGGCGCTTGGATCGAGCGCTTTTTCGGCGGCGCAGGCACAGGAGAGGCCGATAGACCCGTCTCCGTTGGTGCTGCCCGGCCACCGCTACGATCTTCCAGCCACCTTGATAAGGGCGGAACAAATCGAGGAACACAAGCAGGACATGGTCGCAGCGGAGTTGACCGATGTACCGATGAACATGGTCGAGATGGGAGGAGGGTCCGCCGATTATCAGGTCGGAGTCAGCTTGGTTGTCCGATATGAGGGACAGGAGAATCCGAACTACGCGGTTCACGACGACGTGGCGGAGGTGTACTATGTTGTCGAGGGCAGGGGGCGCATGAAGGTCGGAGGCGCGATCACCGACTGGACCCGGAGACCCTACAGTCGAGGCAATGGGCAGGGCAGTAGAGGCACGACCGCCGTCGGATCTGAGGACATCAGCATCAAGAAGGGAGATATGCTCATCATTCCGGCGGGAACCCCACACAAGTGGGACATGGCTGAAGAATTCACGGCCTACGTCGTGGTACGTCTCGACCCGGAGGGCGTGGCACCTCTGATGGAGCTGGGCACCGCCGAGTTCGGCACACCGGAACAGTAGTCTGCTCCTCACTTAGCCGCAGTGGTAGCGACCTTCTTGATGCGTGGGTCGAGCTGCGGAAACGCGACCGTGGTTCCTATGGTACTCGCCGATAAGCACGAACACAGTCTGATCGACGTTCAGGACCGCCTCCGGGGAGCCGTCTCCAGCGCCACCTAGCAGTCCGTGCAAGAAATGGCTTCCCAGCGGATGATGGCTGGGAGAGAAGACAGACGCCCGGGCGCGGCATTGTTGTGCAAGAAGCGGGGTTGGGGGCCTGAAGAGCCGATATTCGGCCCAAGGAAGGAAAAATGGCGCCGAATACGGCGGAAAAAGCGCAAGACATGGATTGTAAGCTGAGTTGCGAGCCCAGGTAGCGAGGCCCTGTAACGCACGGGGGGTTCCAACCCCGAACCGCTTGCGCATGAGGAGGCCGAGGTTGAAGGCTGCCGCGTGGATCAGCATCCGTTTTCGAATCTCCTCCTGGCCCCGTGTGTGGACGCGGCGGAGTCCTCCGCTGCCCAGCATGTGTGCGAATCCCCGCTCCAGCTTCTCGCCCCTCTGGCGCAGCAGTCGCTTCCCCCGGTGGCCCCGGATCCGGCGGCGGTTGTCGTAGGTCGGCTTCTGCGCGTCCCGGTTGTTCTTCCATTTCCGGCGCCCCCGGTTGGGCTCGCTCACATAGCTGCGCAACTCCCGCTCCTTCACGCCCGTCATCGCTGCACCGGTCCCCGGAAGGCGGCTTGAGAAGGGGTCCGGAGTGGGTGCGAGGTCAGCCCGGTAGTCGCGCGTGGACCCGGGCGAAGGCGGCAGCGGAAGGGCGTGCAGAGCCCATGGCCACCTTCAGCCGTCGCACGGACACAGTGAGGGGGGCACCGATCTTGAGAAGCTTGAGCCGGAGTGTTCCTGCGGTGGCGCGGGCCAAGCGCGTGCCGTAGAGCGCGCGCCGCAAAGCATGGAAGGGATGGAGGCGAAGGCGGAGCAGAGGAGCCGCAGCGGTAGGTTCTGCTTCGTGCACTACGGATCCGACACAGGGGCATGCACGGTCACTGTGGCGGGGAGGCCGAGCTGGTGCAGGTGCGAGACTCACCGGTAGCGACACCCGTCTCGTAGTCTTCTCCGAGGGCGCCACAGGGGTGGGTTCAGCAGGTGATGCGCTCCTCGGATTAGACAACGCGGTCATGATGAGGCAGTATGGCTCAGAGTGTATCAGTCCGGGGTTCAAGCCCTGTGATCGGCGTGAGGATGTCGCCGGTTGCATCGAACGGATTCTACGGCAAGGAGAGTTGAAATGACCTGGCGACATACCCCCCTCCTCCGGATTCTGGCTACAGGACTCGTCTTTGGGGCACCGCTCCCCGCGAGCGGCCAGCTGGGAGAGACGACCTCGTTCCTCGCTCACGTCTCGAACGAGTACCGGGTCCTTCCGAACCTCACGTATCACGTGGCAAGCAACCACGAGAACACGCTGGATCTGTATCTTCCGAGAGCGGCCGACGAGGCTACGCCCGTGCTCGTCTATATCCACGGCGGGGGCTGGGTCGGAGGGACGAAAGAGGGCAACGTGCTCCGTATCCTGCCCTATCTCGAAATGGGGTGGGCGGTCGCGAACGTGGAGTACCGGCTGGGTGCGGTGGCTCGCGCCCCGGCTGCGGTCGAGGACGGACTCTGCGCGCTCCGCTGGCTCGTCCGAAACGCCGAACAGTACAACTTGGATACCTCCCGTATCGTTACGACCGGAAACTCCGCGGGCGGCCACCTCGCGCTCACCACGGGGATGATTCCCCCGTCGGCCGGGCTGGACCGCGAGTGCCCCGGACCGGAGGCGCTCGAAGTCGCGGCGATCATCAACTGGTACGGGATCACGGACGTCGGCGACCTCCTCGATGGCCCCAACGTGAGAAGCTACGCAGTCGAATGGATGGGCAGCCTCGAGAACCGCCATGAGATCGCTGACCGGGTCTCCCCGATGACGTATGTCCGCTCCGGGCTCCCGCCGACCCTCACGATTCATGGCGATGCGGACCCGACGGTACCCTATGCCCACGCCGTCTCATTGCATGAGAATCTGGCTGGTGCGGGCGTACCGAATGTGCTTCATACCGTCCCCGGGGGAGGGCACGGCGGGTTCAACCGGGAAGAGACGCTCGCGATCTTCGAGACGATCGAGGGTTTCCTCACCGATCACGGCCTGGCTCCCGGCACGGCCACTGCGGGAAGGGAGTGACGCGTGGGCACGGCGATGCACACCCGCCGCCAACCGAGCCTGCATGTGCGCTGGCCTGCCCGAAGGAAGTGGCACATATTTGGAGCGGAAGCTTCATCACATGACAATCGGGGGTCCTTCGCGATGCATACGCTTGCCGGACCGCGACGTTGGGTAACCGGTGGTTCGCTGATCGCGGCCTTCCTCCTCGGCATCCTGTCACCGCTCGCTGGCTCGGCCCAGGGCGGGGAGATCCCGAGGACGGCCTCGGGCAGACCCGATCTTAACGGGGTCTGGCAGGCCCTCGGCAACGCTCACTGGGACATCGAGCCTCACCAGGCTAAGGCCGCCCTTGCGATGAAGCCGGGCCCGGTCGTACCCGTCCCGGCCGATGAGGTCGTCGCACTCGGGGCGGTGGGTTCGGTACCACCCGGTATGGGCATCGTCGTGGGCGACGAGATTCCTTATCTCCCGGAGGCTCGCGCCCGGAGGGACGAGAATCGCGAGAACTGGCTCGAACGCGACCCCGAGATCAAGTGCTATCTCCCGGGCGTTCCTCGAGCCACCTACATGCCCTACCCGTTCCAGATCTTCCACAGCGAGAGCCACTTCTTCATTACATACGAGTATGCCGGCGCGGACCGGAACATCTACCTGGAAGATCCCGGCCCTCCGCAGGTCGACTCATGGATGGGCCAGTCGGTCGGCCGGTGGGACGGCGATACCTTCGTGGTCGAGGTGACGGGCCAGAATGGGCAAAGCTGGTTCGACCGGTCCGGCAATCACGCGAGCTGGCAGCTCAGGGTGACCGAGCGCTACACGATGCTCGGTCCCGACCACATGGAGTACGAGGCGACGATGGAGGATCCGGACACGTTCAGCCGCCCGTGGACGATTCGCCTCACGCTCTACCGCGACATCAACCCGGACGCCAGAATCGGAGTCTTCAAGTGCGTGGAATTCGTGGAGGAACTCCTGTACGGGGAATACCGGAAGGCGCCTGTGGGTGAAGAGGACGCCAGATGAACGGGCAGCTCTCTTCATTCCTCGTTCTGGCAGGACTCGCCGCGGGCCTCCTGGGGTCTGCCTCCCCCGCAGTGGCTCAGTCCGGCGCTGGCGCGAAGGGATGGGTCGGCGCGCGCACACCCGACGGCGCTCCCGACCTGCAGGGCAACTGGACGAATGCCACGCTGACACCGCTCCAGCGCCCTCCGGAACAGGGCCCGGTACTCACCGAAGAGGAGGCGGCAGCAATCGAGCAGGGCCAGGCGGAAATCGTCGCAGAGCGTGCCGAGGCGAGCGACCCCGACCGGCCACCCCCGGAAGCGGGGGGAACGTTCACCGTCTGTATCGACTCAGCTACCGGCTGTTACAATGAAGTCTACAGGGACCCCGGTGAACAGATCGCTAGGATCAATGGAGAACTCAGGTCCTCGCTCATCACCTTCCCGGCCGATGGTCGAGTTCCCGAGGTCACGGATGCTGCACGCCGTTCGGTGAGAGACGATCGGGCCTTCCGGGACCGATTCGGGCCGTTCGACCATCCGGAGCTTCGCCCGCTCGCTGAGCGTTGCCTCATGTCCTTTGGAAGCAGCGCGGGGCCTCCGATGCTTCCCAACTACTGGTACAACAACAACTACACGATCGTACAGACGCCAGATCACGTGATGATCATGGCCGAAATGGTGCACGATACCAGGGTCATCCGAATCGGCGAGGGTCCCCGGCTCCCGCCGCACGTCCGGCCCTGGATGGGCGACTCGTGGGGTCGATGGGAAGGTGACGCACTGGTCGTGGAGACGACGAACTTCCATCCACTTCAGCGCTACCGCGGCTATCCGTCGGACAATCTGAGGGTGGAAGAGCGCTTCACGCGGATCGACGAGGAGACGATTCTCTACGAGTTCACGACTGATGATCCCGCGGTGTACTCAGAGCCCTGGGGCGGCCAGGTATCGATGAAGGCAATGAGCGACAAGGTTTTCGAGTACGCGTGCCACGAGGGCAATTACTCCTTGTCGAACGTGCTGAGTGGCGCGCGTTACCAGGAAGGCCTCGGGGCGGGGGAAAGAGCCGAACAGAGGTAGAATCTCAATCCGAAAGGTAAACATCATGGGAACTCACTTGAGAAAAATCAAGTGGGTATCCCGTAGCCTGCCGGATCCCCTCCAAAATCTATCCCAAAACCTTCAAGGGGTCTCCTCCATACTCTAGAGGGAATGGATCCGACGATCGGACCATCGACCCTCGGGGAAGGAGCGACCCATGGCTCGGGAGACCTTCAGCATGAACCTGTACATCAAGATCAGTCCCTCCATGCACGAGCATCTTCGCTTGGTCTCCGAGCGGGAGGGGATGGCTATCTCGGAACTCGTTCGATGGGGGATCAGGGATAAGCTTCGGGCCTTCGACTACCTCCCCGAGCCCGAACCCTTCCGATTCCCCAAAGCGGACCAAATGACTGATGCGTCTAGTCTTACGCGCGAGCCCGTCCGTATCCTTCTGGCGAGGCGGGGCCAATCGGGCTCCCCCGAGGGAGATCAGACAGGAGACGGGATCATGGAAATCACGGCAGTAGATCGGGAGAGGTTGGGGAAGGATCTGGAGGGGTTGGTCAAGAAGGATCTGGTAGAGATGGGGAACGGGCTCGGCATGGGGATCAGCATCCGGAACAAGAAAGCGGACATCGTCGAGGCGATCATCAAAAGGCGGTGGTTGGACGACAAGGCTGTCGAGGCCGAGATCCAGAAGGGGAAGGAGAAGCCGACTCGGACCCCGACCAAGAAGGAAGTTCGGGAGCAGATGATCGCGGATGCGGATCCGTGGGAGGGACCCGAATGGGAGTGCAAGACTCCCGCTGCTTTCGTTCAGGCGGGGCTGCTCCTCGGGATCGATCCCTACTCGACCTGGAAAGCGATCACGATCCGCTGGCCGGACTACCGGGGAGCGGGGGGCTTCGGGACGATCGGGACCTACCGGGGGCGGATGAAGGCTTCCGGGGCTCTGACCAAGGACGGGAAGCCCGGAGAGAAGGGGAAGGAGATGTTGGAGAAGTGGGGGACGGGACCCAAGCTAGTAGAGTAGGCTCCCCTTCCCCATCGGGAGAAAGGCTCCCCGGCTTCGGCTGGCGGGCCTTTCTCTGCTATTCGAGCAGCTTCTACCGACCCGTCCTTGCCCGATAGCGTGTCGGAGAATCTCGACCGTTCCCGCGCGGCGACCAATGGCTAGTCAGATTCGTCGTTGTCCGCCAGTCGCCTCTCTTGTTCAGCAAGCCACTTGAGGTATTCGTTCTCTTCGCGCGGCGTATGGGTGTCGGCCAGGTAGTCTTTGATTATCGAGATGTCTACCTGTGCGTCTCGGACGCTATCCCTAATCTCACCCAAGATGTTGCCAATGATGGCGACGGCGATGAGTCCGATGACGACTAGGAACCATCGGGAGAGTTCCGGGCTTGGCCTTGTCGTCAGGAATTCCCAGACGGTGAGTGCCAGTTCATCCACTACGTGCCTCCGTCCCTAGAGCGCCTCCGGATTCTCGCGGTCCGGGGGCGCTTCGGTGTTGGGGAAGTTTAGCTTATAGCCCTGCTGGGTTATACTAGAAATGCCATGATCCAACAACCATTGAAAGTCACGCTGGACACTAGCGCGGTCGAGCCGAGCGTGAAGAATCACGCCGCCCTCTTGGGCTATGAAGTACAGGTAGTAACCGTAACCGCCCGAGAGGTCGAAGGCACGAGCTTCCAGGTGTCCGTGGGGGAGATACGGAAAGTGCCCGAAGTGGCCCACTGGGACGAAAGCAAGTGGGATCAAGCGGTCTAGGGAGGACCCGACACCAAACGGGTTGAGGAGACTGCCCTGGACATCATTGCGAGTGGAGGTTTCCCGAAGAACCGCGCCGCGCTGACAGAGAATCAGAAACATCAACTCCGTGACGCGATGATTCTTGAAGCCCATGTCCGAAGTGGAGCCGACCTCTTTGTTTCCGATGACGAACGGGCTTACGTACGCCACGGGAAAAGGGAGGCACTCCAAGAACAATTGGGCGTGCAGATCCTGTTGGTGTCCGAGTTCCTAGCTCGGAAACCGGATAGTGCCTAGCAGGGCGGGATCGCGCGGCGCATATCGCCGCTCTAGAGCTCGCTTGATCCCGGACCCAAGGAGGAGGAGGATTCCCCCTCTCGAAGCCCCTAGCGCCCTTTCCGCTTCTCATTCGGCCAAAGATCTCGGAAACCGCTACCGCTTCCACACGGCGCAGATTTAGCTCCCTAACTAATCAAGACGCTCCCCGTGCTTCTGCTTCAGGGCTTGGACCTCTCTGCGAAGATCTCGGGCTTCCCTCTCGGCGGCCCTCCGTAGCTGCCGCTCCTTCTTGAGAGCACCGAGGATCCGGATCCTCGCGGGCTTGAACGGGGGCCTCTGGTCTAATTCGTCGCTCATTCGGCCATGATCCCGGATGCGGCTGTCGCCTCGGGGATCCCCATTCCGGATTGTACCAACCTCTGGAACGCCTGCGTCCTCCCGATCAGATCCGACGCCCAGAGCGAACGGAAGCGGAAATCGATGCTCGGGAGATCCAGCTTGCGGCTGAACTCCTCACCCATCCGCCGGGAAAGGGGCTCGACCGCACCCATGACGAATCTCCGCCACGCCTCCCTCTGGCTCGTTCCATCGGCATCGGTGATCAGGGAGATGGGGACCTGACACGCGGACATCACCGAGAGGATGGATTCCCTCCGGAGATCGATCAGGGCTTCCGGGGGATCGGCTCCGATCCGGCTCTGTTGCCAATCCCTCTGCGGGGCGGATCCGGGACCCTCTCCCCATCCTCCCGCTGTCGTCTTGACCGTGACGGGTCTCCCCTTGGCCTTGGCGATATCATCCTTGAGCTGATCGACATTCCCCCCATCGGAGGGGAGCGGGAGGACGATTGCGCTGGGAGCCCCGGATTCCTCGCCTAGCCTTTGCTCGATCACCCCCGAGAGGGTTCCGGTGGCCGAGGCGAGTTGGAGCGGTCCTAGCCCCTCCCAAGGGCGAAGGGGATCCGAGGCATACCGGAGATGGATCACCCCCTCGGCGGGGCGCTTGATGCTCTTGGATTTCGTGGGACCGGCTAGCTCGCACTCATAGACCCATGACTCGGCCTCCGGACCTCCCCCGATATTCCACGAGGCGACATCCCGGAGATAGACCTTCCCGGCCTTGACATCGATCAGATAGCAGGCTTCCCCGTACCGGATCAGTCTCCGGGCGGCTTCCCCGAGGAGGGAGGGGCCGAGTGCTTCCTGCTCGGGCTCGATCTTGGCCGAGGAGAACGCGGCCTGATAGAGACCTGCGGCGGACTCGAGGGCGGCTGTCGAATGGGCACCCTTGGCCGTTCCCTCGGCGGCTTGGATCAGGGCGGAGATCACCGCATCGGTATACCCTCCCCGCTTCTCCCAGAACTTCCACCTCATCCGATGATCCCTCCTCTCGGTGCGTACCATGGGGAGAGGATCGAAGCGGCTCCCGAGTTATACCACCATCGGGAATGGGACGGGGCGTGCTCCGTCTTGAGGACATCGACCTCCTTCATCCGGATTGCCCCTGATCCGGCCTCCAGCAGATATCCGACTCCCCGGACGACCGCCTCGTCCTTCGCGCTTTCGGGGGCTTCGGGGGCTTCCTTCTCGACGCGGGCCGAGACCATGGAGGCGATCTGCGTCAGTCGCTTCTCCTCCCCGGCGATCCCTTGGGCGCCGAGGGCATCGAGTGCGGTAGCCAGTTTCGCCGCTTCCGTGGGCCAAGGGCTCAGAGCCATGCGTACCTCCTCTCCCGCTGGGATCTCCTCCCCTCGGGGTTGGGAGTAATCTCGGCCTCGGGCCATCCCTTGCTGTTGGGAGTCCCCCCGACGAGGAGTGCTCTGACGGGGACCTTCCGAAGCTGGAGGATCCGATCTGCCCCCTCGTATCCGGCCTTGTAGCTGGATTCGATCTCGTCCGGATCGAACATCGGGCGGACATAGATCGGGGAGGCATCGGAGAGGGCGGCGATATCCCTCCCCCAGGTAGTATCCGGGAGATCGATCTCGACGCGGAGTCCAAGCTCATCGTCGTCAATCCGGAGCGTACCCTTCCGGAGCGAAGCGAGCGGGGCGGCGAAACTCTTCCAGATCGCGTCGAGTCCTTCCTCGGGGATGACCAGAGAATCGGGAAGGAACTCCACGGTCTGTACCTGCTTCTCGGGAGCTTTCCTCCCGCAGCATTCGCACGCGAGATTCTTGCCATACGGGATCAGGGTTGAGACCACCCCGGCCTGTCTCGTTTCGATCCGGGAGGCGGGATAGGAAGGGGATTCCACGAGGCCGATCCCCGCGAGATCCGCCTTCTCCACCACGCGGATCTCCCCGTCTCTGGATTCCTCCCTCACATGGAACTCGATGCTCAGTCCCGAGAGGGATCCTGATCGGATCTCCTCAAGGGCTCGATCCGCCAGAGGGAGCCTCGGGAGATCGGCGGAGAGGATCAGGGCTTCCTCGGTATCCCGGAGAGAGAGACCCCCTCCCTCGGTATGCGCGAGGACTCGAGTCCGATCATGCCGGTAGTCAAGCCAGCGGGTAGGGCCTCCCGAGAGATCGAACGCCCCCGGCTCGAATCGCTCCCGATGGGTAGGGGAGACGTCCCCGTATCGGAGGGCGATCCCCTCCAACCGACGCCCCTCCGCCCTCAATTCCAGAGGACGGAGGGCTCGTTCGATCTCTATGCTCACGGCTTGAAGCTGACTTGAGCGAAGGCCCCAGAGCGGAGGACATGGACATCGGAGATCAGCTTCATGGCCGTCACGATGACCTCTCCCTTCCCGGCATCCGAGTAGATATCCCGGATCAGGGAGACTCCCCCCCAGACTGCGGCGACAGCGGACCAAGGCCGCATCCCGACCCGGACGATCCCGGCTTGGACAGCGGCGGCGACATCCGCGATCCGATCCGTCATCCTCACCCCACCCGTCGCCGAGTCGAGATAGGAGACTGCCGAGACTGCCGTATTCACGAAGAACGCCCCGGCCATCGCTTGGTAGGTCTCCTTCCCTGCGAGCGTCCGAAGATCCTTCAGGGTGTATCCGTGGAGTCCATCCAGAGCACCCACGATCTTGCTCACATAGGTTGCGGCGGTGTTCTTGGCGGCCTCGGCATCCGGATCCGTGAGGCGTTTCAGGAGTCCGTTGATGTTCGGGGCTTGACCATCCCCATTCAGAAGCTGCTCCTCCACCTGATTCGCGAGGCTCTGGGGGAGATCCCTACGCAGGGAATCCTCAAGCTGGGGGAAGACTGCCATGTCCTCGGCGCGCACTCGGAAGGATCCCGTGATCCTCTTCGGGCTGCTCGTGACCACCGTGAAGGCCCCGGCTCCCTCATCGGCGGCGGCTCCCTTGGCCTTCATCGCTACCGATGTCCCTGTCGTGAGGACGGGGAAGCTCGGCGTCCCGGTCCCGACCTGATGGAGATCGATCCCGAGATATCCGGCCACTCCCATCTGGTAGAGGAAGGGCTGCACGGGACGCTGATTGATCGGCGTCGTTCCGGGGGCGGGAGTCTCGGCCCTCTCTTCGCCCCTGGGCTCGAACATCTCTAGCGGGACATCATGGTCCCCGAGGAGTCCGTAAGCGCTTCTCAGCTCCGCCTCGGCTCCCTGAAGCGGCCTCCCTTCGATCACGGCTCGGAGAGCATTCCCGAGGCGGGCCTTCCCGAGAAGATCCTGCCGCTCCCTCTCCTCCGGATTCGGGCTGGTCCCGTTCGTGCTCTTCTCCTGTGCGTCCTCCAGAGCTTCGATCTCAAGGGCGGCAACCCTCTGGGATTCGACCTGCCGGATCTCGGCGGTCTTGCTCTTGAGTTCGGCGCTCTCCTCCTCCGAGAGCGCGTCTGTCCCGGCAAGCTCTGCGAGCCTCGCCCGGATCTCGACGCTCCGGATCTCCAGCTTCTGACTCTGTAGCATTCCCCTTCTCCCAAGACGGGGGTGATTTGCGCGTGTCTATCTCATGATACCCAAAGAACTTTCCACCTATCAACGCGGATGACGTTTAATCAGCTCCCTCCACGCCAGGACTTCGGGATGGATCTCCCTCCTCTCATGCCGGGAGAGATGACAATCCCGACAGAGGGTGAGGAGATTCCCCGGCTCGTGGGCGAGATCGGGGCGGATCAGGGGGGAGATCTTGTGATGGACCTCCAACCTCCCCGGCCTCCCGCACTCCCGACACCTCCACCCATCCCGATGCAGGATCCTCCTCCGGATCCGATCCCAGCGATTCCCGGAGAGATCGGGACGCCTCCTCATCCGATGATCGATGACTCGATGACCGCCCCCGAGGGGGATCCCCGAGAAGCCCGCTCCCATGCACCTGCGGCCAGCAGGAGAGAAGCGGTCGCATCATCCCTTGCCGTGTTATGAGTCCCCTGCTTCACGAGGCGAACCGATCCCTGATCATCATTCTTAACCATCGCGACGGAGAAGGAGGCTTGCAGGATGGATCTCGAGTCCGGGGGAATCGAGAGGGGTCCATCCTTGGCCATCTTCCGGAGAGCGCGGATGTCCTCTGATGCCTCGCTCCAACGGGTAATCCTCGACTCGATGAAGGGACCCATCCTCCCGATCTCGTCCTGTAGCTCCGGGAGCCGGAATCGATCACAGACAATCCGGGCAGGTCTCCCCCATCGCTCGTAGATCTCCCGGACGATCAACCCTACAGGCGGGACTTGCTTCCCCTCGGCGATCCCGAGGTTCTCTATCCGCTGATATGTCCCACTCGGGACCCGATCCCGATCCTCCTGCTCGGTCAGCGAGGGGATCCCCGGAGCGACAGCCAAGCACTCGGCCCTCCCGTTCTGCCAGATCGCGGATGCCGCGCTCCATGCCCTCCCTCCCCCGAGATCGATCCCGACGATGGGCTTCCCGCTCCTCTCCGGGACCTCTCGGGCGCAAGCCCGCTTCCAATCCTCCACAGTCAACACGACCTGACTCTCATCGGCGGAGGGGAGATTCAATCGATAGGACAGGAACCGCGCTTTCAGTCGGCTATCGTTCCGGGCCTTATCCCTCTCCCGGAGGAGCCGCTTCCGGAACCTGGAGGAGATGTTCGACAGGGGATTGCATCTCCGGATCTCGGGCCATTGGTCCCATCTCTCGGGATTCCCCCGGAGAGCTTGGACATAGACCTCATCCCCCGATCCCTCCTCGATCAGATCATGCCACCATCCCCCCGTCGCCGGGGCGAGGGTCCCGACATAGAGGATCCGGAGAGGGGATCCCGGCTTCCCGAGGCTGGTCGTGAGGGCATCGTGCATGAGTTGGCCGCCCACGGTCTCCCATGCCCCCGGCTCATCCGCGATGACCCAAGGGCAGTTCACCAACCCGAAAGCAGTCTTCGCCTTGGAGGAGATCACCCGGAGCTTTGTCTGGGAAGGGACATGGGTGATCTCGATTCGGGTCATCGAGTCCGCGAAGCGAAATCCTCCCTTCTGCTCCAGCACATTTCGAGCGAACCGGAAGGGGATCCGGGCCTGTTCCAGAGATCCCGCGAGAAGGACGCTCTCGGTCCTTCTCCGGAATAGCTTGTCCGCGGGATCCATGATCCGGGAGATCAGGTACCCGGCCAGCCAGGACTTCCCGTTCCCTCGGGGGATCGATAGGGCCGCCTCGGTGATCCCCCGAGCGGTCGCCCCCCTCAAGAACTTCCTCTGGAACGGACGCAAATCCATGCTAATTCCCGTCACTGTCCCTTTCTACGATGGGTACCCCCTTCGATCCCCTGGCCGTTCTTGACTGCCGGCGATGCTATCAACCCACGCCGCCAGGACTCCCAATCGAAAGGCTGCCGGGGATGTGCCCGATGGTCATCGAAGAGGATCCGCGAGAATCGCTCTGATCGCCGCTCTCCGGGCGATTCGCCGATCCCCTGACCGGGAGGACGGGTAAGGCGTTTACGGCTCTCCATCGCTCCCTCCAGAGAGCATCGCGCTATACTTCTCCAACGCGTTCTGATAGGGCTTGAGCAGCTTCCGGATCCCCTCGATCTCTGCATCCTCCAGATCGTCCCGCTCCTCAAGCAGTTGGAGTCCGGAGTACAGGTAAGCGTGTCCCTTGGCCAAGTAGTCGAAGGGATGCCTCCCCTTCGGACAAATGGCCCTCACGCGATCGTCCCGCTCAGTCTGTCGTACTGCGGTCCCGCTCGCTTCCCCCATATCTCCCTCCCCTTGACGGTTCGATTCCTCGCCTCGGTCCTGCATTCCTCACAGGTCACCGCTCTCCCGTCTACTTCCACATCCCAGCACGACCAGCAATAGGACTCGAGACAGGAAAGGCAGGTCGTCCCGCATCCCTTATGGCGTCTCGTGCATTTGGTGCATCTGGCACCCATATCCAACCCCTCCCCTGAATCTCTACCGGCATGACTTGAGGTTCGGCTAGGTACTGGATCGGGATTGTCGAGAGTGATAGCTTCCCCGGTCGCTTGTCGGGATCATCGAGGGAGGGAGGAGATGTCAATGAGACGAAGGAAGTGGATCGAGTCGGTACGTCTGGATCGCAGCCAAGGATGGATCCGCGTATCGAGGACGCTGGCAGGGAATGAGATGGAAAGGGTCGGGATCACCGACGAAACAGCGGCGCACTGGTTCAAGCGGGAAAAGAAGCCGCTCCCGGAATCGTTGAAGGAAGTCGCCGCCCGAATGGAGCAGAGAGCTCAGGAGGAGCGGGAAGCTCAGAAAGCGGAAGCGGAAGCACGGAGGGCATGGAAGCAGCAATACCTGGAGTCGCTCTCCGAAGAGGAGCGCGCTGACATCCTGCGGCGAGTGGAGGAGCGGAAGAAGCTCCGAGCCACGGGTCGTACAATTCTGGAGAAGGTCGCCGGGGAGATGTTCCCGTGGGAGCGGTCTATCGATTCGCTAGAGGCTTTTGATTAGTTAGGGGACAAAAATTTGTGGCCTAACTAATCAAGAGGATCCCCCGGCTCGGGAAACCAATACAGGTGCATCCGTCCCCTTACCTCCCATCGAAGGAGTCCCCGATCCCATAGGGCTCTCTTCGCCGCTTGAACAGTGTTCAGGGATCTTCCAGAGCGATTCACGATGGTCTTCATACCTGGATAGCATTTCCCGGTCTGTCCATTCCTGAAGGAGCGGATCGCGGCGTAGACATTGAGTTCGGATTTCGGGAGTCCGACTACCCGATGGGGGATGGGGACGAATTGCTCACTCGGGAGCTTCTCGCAAATCGAGCACTTAGTCGATTTCCTCATTGTGAGACGTCTCCCCCGTAGTCGAATCTCGGGAGAGTCCTGGGGAATCTCTCAGTCGAGTCACTCGAGTCATTCTCTAGTCATTCTCTAGTCCCTTATCCCTTCTGACCAGTTGGGTAAGGTTCGCCCCTTAAGGTGAGCGGAATTGCAGTCGCTTACCTGAAGGGAATCTGACCGAGCCGGGCCCGAATCAGGCGCGGGGACTTTCCTCTCCCCACCTTGCGTCTCCCCGAGGCCGCCTCGGTAGCGGAAGGCCCAGTACCGATGACTATCGAGAATTTCGATCCCTGTCCTACAGGGGTGCTTTGCCGAATCGAAATCCTTCCAACTCGATGATCATAATCCCCTCTCCCTCCCCTCCGAAAGACCTACAACAAAGATCCCCCTGGTAGGCACCCCTGCTACCAGAGGGATCGAACCGAAGCGCATCCACGAATAGGGATCAGCAGATCTCCGGCTCCGGAGTAGAGTATGGGGGATCATCCTCCACGGTTTCAAGTAGTCCCCCGCTCAATCCTTCCCGTAGCGGTATTTCGCAAGCACTCCCCGCTCTCCAAGCTGACCCGCCACATAGGTCTTGACGCATCGGGGATCGAGCCAGCGCCCCGCTTCCTGAACCTCCATGAGTGAAGCCCCCGCCTTGACCAGCGAGGCCGCCGATCCTCTCCGGAAGGAATGCCCGCCCATTCTCCCCTCCGCTCCAGCCGCTTTAAGCCGCTTCTGGATCATGAAGTGAACCGATTGCGGGCGAATACGCCTACCCTTCGCCGGTCCTCGCTCTACGAGGAAGAGAGCGCCGTCCCTGATCCCCGAGACCTTGAGCCAGTCCCGGATCGCATCCATGGTCTCCGGCCCGAGGAAGACGTGAGCCCCTTTCCCTTCCTGATCTGTCTTGCTGAAGGGGAGCAGGAGCCTCCCCATGCCCTCCCCGATCTCCCGGATGTGCTCGATGTCGATAGCCGCGATTTCAGAGACCCGGAGCATCCCGTCAGAAGCGATCCGGATGATGGCCGCATCCCTGAATCCCCTCCAGTCTCCGGAGAGGGAGGCCAGATTCGCCGAGCGGTCGGCCATCTCCCAACCAGCCCCGTCCACCGAACCCCTAGCCTTATCCCGATTCTCCCGGCAAGCGGTCTTGAGCGCGGCCTGAATCAGCATGATCTCCCTCGGGGAGAAGGCCCGATCCAGAGCGTCCGCGAACTTCCTGACCGCCCCTGCTGCGGTCCTGATCGTGCTGGGAGCCTTCCCCTCCTCCCTGAGATCTCCGATCCAGCGAGCCAGATCCCTCCCCGTAAGCCTATAGCCAGCCTTGGAAAACCGCCGGATATGACACTCATAGCTCTTGCGGGTCGAGGGAGCGAGAGCCCCGAAGATGATGGCCGCATCTTCTATGTCGCTTCGGGGTATGCCCTCTGGAATCGCCGGGATCTGGACCAGTGCACTTGCTCCCATGTCTCGCCTCCTTTCACCTTCACGCGGGCTTCCTCCCTAGAGTATGAAGGAGAGCCCGGAAGGATTTCCGGTTACTCATGAGAATGGGAAAGAAACTGATCTACGGGGCCGTGGCGCTCAGCGCATTTGCCGCTCTCGGGTACGCAGTGCCCGTGGTGGCCCATCACGCCTTTGGCGCAGAGTTCGATGCGGACGCACCAATCCGCCTCGAGGGGCGCGTCGTCAGGGTGGAGTGGGTGAACCCTCATTCCTGGATCCATATCGAGGTGGACAACGCGGACGGCACTTCGGACGTCTGGATGGTTGAGGGCGGCACCCCGAACGTACTCCTCCGGCGAGGTCTGAGACGCGAGTGCCTCCAGATCGGCGAGGTGCTGATCGTGGACGGTTTCCAGGCAAAGAACCACGCGCTCACGCGTGCAAACGGCAGGGATGTGACCTTCACGGACGGTCGCAAGTTCTTCATGGGATCCTCCGGGACGGGCGCGCCAGGAGACGGGGCGGAGCGCCGGTCGCTGGCGCAGGGCCGAACGCGCTGCTGAGGATTGCCGAACTTAGGCCGTGGACGATTCTCGACCGCCACGCCCTGCCACTTCTCCCCTTCCGGTCTCCGGGCTCCACGTCTTGGCGCGTGGGGCTCGCTTCTTTTTCGTGCTGGACCGAACTTGACTCGCGGTCTGCAAAGAGACCCCCACATCTATGCAGTTGGGAGACATCCGGTGTTGCGCACCTGGAGTCTTCAAGCTGTGTTGATGCCACCTCCTCGTTCTCCTGTGGTTGCCTCTTTACTCCAGCCGCCGGCCCGGGCCAGCGCGGGACACGGGTAGGATGCGAGCCGACGTCACCCCGATCCGGCGTGGCTTCGTCAGGCAGACTCCGGCGCGTGTCTCCACCATGATACCTCGGAAATGCCCACGTCACACAGAGCGACTCGCGGGAGCGCTCGTTCGGTCGGCCTAGGGCGCGGCCCCGGTTGCTGGGCGCCGTTCTGTTGGCCGTGATGGCCAGCACTTGCAGCTACGGCGGCCCGACCATTCCGACCCGTGTGTCTGGCCCGTCGCTGGGGGGACGTGGCTGGGATGGTTTAGAAGCGTGTCGACGGGGACCAAGACAGCGACGGTGACGATGTTCCCGAACGGATCGGTCCTCAGCGGATTCCGGACGATCTTCGACACTGCAGGATGATTGGGCCGCGCTCCTGTCCAGGAAATCGGGACCAGTTCAACACCGCCGAATTGTGATGGGATGCCGGGACCCTGAGCTAAGCTGACCTCGGTGCAACAAGAACGGAATCTGTGTCTCGGCTGGGACTCAGGAGAATCCGATCCAGCGCCCGGCCGCAGCGACCGTGAACCATAGAACGAGCGAGAGTGTGCCAAGGGTACGGCTGCGAGCGGAGGTTTCAAGCGTCCTGTCCGCTACTGCGCGCCCCTTCACCCCGAAGGTGAAGCCCAGCGCGAACGGAAGCGTCGCCATCTTCACCCAGAAGGAGGTGTTGTAGTAGCACTTGATCGCCTCTGACAGGAACAGCGGGATCCCAGTCAGAACCATCAGGGCGATCCCCCCCATGAGCCACGGGCGTGCCCGCGCGGCGAGCTCCGCAATCCTCTCGCGGGCAAGACCCACGCCGAGGAGCCTCAGGTCCACGATCAGGACAGATCCGCCAAGTAGACAGAGCCCGAGCAGATGAACGGCCTCGATCACCGGAAAGGCCCAGAGCGACTGCCGAACGGCGGTACCGAGCACGGTCGCCTCGAACCACTCGAACATCGGGAGAAGCAAGGTCCCCCTCCTACTCCGCCTGAAGGACGCAACCGGAGGCCCAGTTTACGAAGTCGGGCTGCGGCTGGATGTCACAGTCGAACCAGTTGTACGCGATGAGACGCCCGCTGAGTACAACGAGCGCCCAGACGAGGAGCGATACCGCGCCGGCCATACGCACGGGCCTGGGTGGACGCCCGTCCCGGTCCCATTCCGTCACACGCCGGTACGTTCTCGCATGGAACCACCACACGTTGATTGCGGCCACGATCAGGAGGATCACCTTTACCCGGAAGAAGATGTTCTGGTAGTAGCGAACCGGGTTCGAATAGAGGAGGAGGAGGCCGGTTGCCGCCATCACCGCAAAGCCCGCGCGCGTCCACGGCAGCATCCTGTGCCTGAATTCCGAGATAGGCACCGCCGTGAAGCTTACCCCGACGAGCCGCAGATCCATCATCCATGCGGTCCCCGCAAAGAGGCCGAGCGCCATGACATGCGTGGACTCGAGAAGCGGCCAGACCCAGAAGGATTCGAGTAGCGCAATACTCCAAGGCGTCGCGCCCAGCCACTCGAGAAGACTTCGCATCGGCGTCCGCCCCTCGTGCGTCAGTCGACCCGGTCCGCGGGGTTCAGCGTCTCGACCGCGTACACGGCGTGACAGTTCGTGCAGGTGAAGTAGACCTCGGCCCCCACGTCGAAGACCCCCTGCACATCCCGCGCCTCAGCGACTGCGATGGCACGAGTCGCCATCTCGGTCATCGCCTGCGCCATCCCCATCCAGGCCCCGGCGTCGGGAGCTCGGCCCTCCATCATGAGCAGGTTTCCGGACTCGGCGATCACAAAGGCCGCGTTGCGCACAGCCTCCCACTCCTCCGGTGTTCTCGGCCGGATCTCCGTCGTGCCCGTCGAGTCCACGATCCATCCGACGGCGTCCCAGTACACCTCGGAGGCCGGTTCGAGGATCGTGGCCATGAGCTGCTGCGTGTCGGCGACCGGGGTGAACGGGATCGACGACCCCTCGGGTGCCTCTGCTCCACACGTCGGAAGAAAGAGAACGAGAAGGAGACGCCCGCGCCGGACGAATCGGGATCGCATGGGACGGAGCTGAGATGACGTGCGCAGTCCGGTAGCCTTCATCGAGCGCGACGAGTCCCCGCGTTCACGCCCCGCCCGCGCGTCAGGGAGCATCGTCATCGTAGAGCCAGGGCCGCCGCAACCGGTCCGCGTCCCGCATCGCCTCTGCGGCGTCCTCATACTGCAGCCTCTCCTGCAATTCCATCTCCTCGGACCCCAGGAGGAGTCGGTTCCGAAGCCGGGGATCGATCTCGAACGAGATCGTTCCCATATCGGGCCGCTCGATTACCAACCTCTCGAGGTCGACGGTCATCGGCACGTCGGGACGCGCCGCGACGCGTTCGGCTGTCGCGTCGACCGTCTCCCGTGGGAGCGTTACAGGGAGGAGGCCGTAGTCGAAGCAATCGTCGTAGAACACCGGACCGAAGCTGGGGGCGATGACGACCCGCATCCCACACGCGAGGAGGCGCACGACTGCAAAGGCCTGTACGGTCCCGCTCCCGAAGTTCTCGCCGGCAAGCAGGATGGAGGCTTCCCGGTACGGCTCCTGGTTCAGAATGAAGCCCGGGTTTTCCGAACCGTCAGTCCGGTAGCGCAGACCCTCAAAGGCGTGCCCCACAGGCGATGCATTCTCGTGGGTGTGGGGGGTGACGGCCCGCATGTTGGGGTCGATGTGCAGGATGTGCAGATCCGGACCCAGCGGAGCGATGAACTCGACCTCCACGTCGCGGCGCATGAACGGCACCGCGATCCCGGTATGACGCACGAAGGGGGGGCGCCCTCCCCGGTATGATCTCGCTCGATCCTGCATGGCTGCTCCTGTGATAAGGGAGGCCCGCCGCGACTCAAGCTGCGCCGGTCGAGAGGGAAACGCCGAGCCGCAGCGGAGAATCGACGGGCACCTGCGCCGCCCGCTACCCCTGATCCCGCACACGTCCCCGCCGCGAACGCTCCGGCGCGAAAGGACTTCAGCCTTGCTCCGGGACCTCCGCCGGTCTCTGCAGAGCGTCGGGGTTCGCGCCGCTGGTGGCCCTCCAGCGCGAACCCCACCCCAACTATGCAGCCCGCGACCCCGCGATCGTCAGGGGAGCGTCAACGCCTGGAGTTGCCCGGGCTCCCCGCGCCGCGCGCTCCCGGACTGGAGCACGATGTACTGCTTCCCCTCATGCATGTACGTCATCATCCCGTACTGGGCCGGGACGGGAATCTCGACACTCGCGACGACCTCCCCGGTCAGCTTGTCCCTTGCATTCAGGACGGGCATCCCGTTCTCGCTCAGTTCAGTGTCCCCGCGCAGGTCTTCCGTCGCCTGCAAGAGCAAGTCACCCACGACCATCTGGATGGAATTGCCCGTCCCGCCGGTGGGCTGAATCTCAACCCCCTGAAGGAGCGGGTGGTTTCGAATCCGCTCCGGGGTCTCTCCGATCGGAATATTCCAGAGCTGCTCCCCTGTGTTCATGTCGTAGGCGGCGAGCGCCTGGTAGAGCGGCTTGTAGACCGGGAGGCCGTCGATCAGCGGGAGGGAGACGGGAATCCCGCCCGGGGCCCACGCTGCGATAGTGGTGCCCGTGGTCGGCGTATGGCGCTCCCGTCCCCTCCAGCTCTCAGCGCTCATCCCGGGGAGTCCCCGGGGTTCATCGATGCCGTTCGTCGGCACCATGAACCGCGGTGCGCTGCACTGCCTGTTGTGGGACGCGTACATGATCCCCGTGGACGCGTCTGCAATGGCCGGGTGATAGATGTTGAGCCCGCCCATGCACCCGACGACGTTCACGTAGTCATTCCCGTGCTCGATGGGCAGCGGGGGGACGTAAAGTCCTCCGAGCTCGAAATCAGCTAGGATCTCGAGCGCCTCTTCCCTGAGCTCGGGCGTGTAGTCGAGCAGGAACTCCTCGGTGATCCCGTTCAGGACGATCCGGTCAAGCGGCTCCGGGCGGGTGGGATACGGCTGCGTGGGCGAGGTGTAGTTGCCGGGCACCTGCGTCTGCATCACAGGGCGCTCCTCGATGGGCCAGATCGGCTCCCCCGTCGCCCGGTTGAGTGCAAAGACGAGTCCCTGCTTCGTATTCTGGATCACGGCGGGGATCTCGACGCCGTCGACGGTCAGGTCCAGCAGGATCGGAGCCGTGGGAATGTCATAGTTCCACTGGTCACTCCGGTGGATCTGGAAGTGCCACCGACGCTGCCCGGTCGCTACGTCCAGCGCGAGGAGGCTACCTCCAAAGAGGTTGGCTCCCGGCCGGTGTCCCGCGTACGACTGAACGGTCGAGGCGTTCGTCACCAGGTACACGAGCCCGAGCTCGGGATCCGCAGCGGCAGGCGCCCAGCTAGACATGTCACCCGACCACTGCCAGGCATCATTCTCCCACGTCTCGTGACCCACCTCTCCCGGTCTCGGGATCACGTGGAACTTCCAGAGAAACTCTCCCGTCTGGGCATCGAAGCCCTGGATGTCACCGGGGACGTTCTCGATCCGGGTCTGATCGTAGCTCGGTTCGTGGCCGACGAGGACAACCACCACTCCGTTGACCACGATCGGGGGCGAGGAGCTCGTGACCATGCCGAGCTCCTGGGGGATCCCGTGGTCAGGGTCGTACGTGCCACCCGAAGCAACGAAGTCCTCCCAGGGGCCCCAGTCCCCGACGAGCGTCGGAATCAGGTCGACGACCCCGGTCTCGGAGAAGCCCTCGACGCCGGCGGGTGCCCCCCAGTTCTCGAGCGGCCGCCCCGTCTTCGCGTCGAGCGCCCACAGGAAGTAGGCCGCCGAGGTGATGAAGACGACGCCGCGTCCGTCGACCTCGGCATACGCGACGCCTTTCCCGAAGTCCGCTCTGGGCGAACGCCGGAATCTCATCGTCTGGGGCTCGCGGAAGGTCCAGAGCAGCTCGCCCGTCGCGGGGTCGATCGCTACGACCTGCCGGCGCCCGCTCAGCACGGTGTAGAGCATCCCGTCGGCGTACGTGGGCGTGGATCGGGCCGTATACTCGATGTACGGTCCGAAGTTGTCCCCCCGGAAGGTCCAGGCGACCTCCAGATCCTCGAAGTTCGAAGCGTTGATCTGATCCAACTGGGGTGCGGAACGGGTATGCCCGGCATCACCTCCCAGGTAGCGCCACTCTCCCCCCTCGAGGCCCTGAAGCTGCGCGGCACCGGGACTCGCCATCCCCAGATTCAACAGGAGCACTACCACGGCCCCGATCACGCGGGATGGCCACGTTCGGCGGCCCAGTACAGGTCTTGTCATCTTCCCTCCTCTGCTCGAACAAGATTTCCGGGATGGTGCGGGTTCGCATGTCGAGACGGCAACCCGTCATTATAGGACAAGCGCGCCCGGACCGCGAGGACCGGACGGGCCCTGTCCCCGGACACTTCCATTCCGGTCTGCCGACCGGTCGAAGCTGTTATCTGCTTCGCCGGGCGCCGCTCCCGGATCACCCCGGGGAGCGTCCGGAGGAGCAGATCCGTCCCCGGTCGACTGCCGGCAGCGAATCCGCGGCCGTCACCCGACGCGGCAACCCCGGCCGGACCAACCCGCGCCGCCGCCTCACGGACCGCGGCCGGCCAGCCCCACCGCCCACGCCAGCCAGCGGTCCAGCAGGTCCCCCGCGACCCCGTCCGGCAGCTCGTTCGCCGGGGGACTCGCCAGCGCCCGAAGCCTTACGTCGCCGTCTTCGAGCACGGCCCTGTCGTCGATATACCCGCCGTCGCGAAGATACTCTTCCAGGGTATCCGCCTTCCTCTGCCGGAACCCCTTCAGACGTGCATCCCCCTTCCCGCGGAGCGCCGCGAGAAGGCGAACCGGATCGCCCTGGAGCTCACGGACGACCTCGACCGCGCCGTCGAGGTACCGTCCGCTCACTGCTCCGCTTGCCGCCAACGCATCGCGGCCGACGGGCCGGCCTCTCCCCTGACTCCACACCCCGCAGAACACCTCGAGCAGGCGCACCCGGGCGCCGATCTGCTCCGCTGTCCTCGAGCGCGACGCGATCCGGGCCGCGAGGGGCGAACCTTCAACCGTCTCCCACTGCCCCACCCGTTCGATGCGATCCTCGAGGAGGGTATGGAGGAGCGCCAAGTCGTCGGACAGGAGGTGGAAGAAGTGCTGCCGCGAGTGCCCGAGCCCCGGCGCGAGCGGGGGAACACCCAGAAGATTCCCGTATTCCGCGGCCGTCACCCCGACGGGCGCGGGAACGCCCGGCCTCGGGGGAACCTGCAGGTCCGGCTCCATGTCGGACGTGCCCCGCCCGCGGACCGCACCGAGATCGATCTCCTCGGCGCCGGCGCACTCCGCTTTGGCGAGCGCCCTGCGAATGCGCTCCCGGTCGAGCGGGTCGCTCGTCAGGTAGAAGACCTGGCGCCCCTGGTCCTCCGCGATCCGCCCGAGGCTGCCGGCAATCGCCCCGAATCGCGCCGGATCGCTCTGGTCGAGCGCTTCATCGAGGAAGAGGGGGAGTGTGAGCCCGCCTTCCACCTCCTCCGCGAACGCCACCCGGGCAGCTAGGAGCAACTGTGCGCGCGTCCCGTCGGAGAGCTCGTCCAGCTCGCGGTGCCCGCCGCTCCGCAGATCGGTCGCGAACAGGCGGGGCGACTTGCTGTCCCGGCCGAGGCGAAGCTCATAGCCGTGGTGCGTGAACGTGGAGAATGTGGGCGCGCGCGCGCTCGAATACGCGCGGCATCTGGGTCTGCTCGTACTCCCGCTCCACCGTGTTGATCAACAACCTCCCGGCTTCGGCGAAGATCACCTCGTCCCGGCGCTCACGGAGCTCCGCACGGGCTTCCTCCTGGCGGGCGATCAGATCCTGGAGGCTGCCGGCGCGCCTGGCTTCCTTCACCTCCGCATCGATCCCGGCGAGTTTTTTCCGGAGCTTCTCGGCCCGCTCGGCGTCGGCCAAGAGAACCTCTTCCAGGCGGCGCAGACTGGCCTCGTCGAGCTCCGCCAGCCCCAACTCGCCGGCCTCCTCGAGCGCCTCCCGATCGCCTTTGTTCTGGCTCTCGAGCCCAAAGACCGTCCTGTGCAGCGTGCGGAAGTCCTCCAGCTGGCTCACGAGGTCCCTCAGGACCGGCAGGTCGCCGTCATCGAGAGAGGCCTTCTCGTAGATCTGCCGCGTCGACCTGCGGGCCGCTTTCCGGTCGGCGGCGAGCGATTTCCGCTCGGAAGCCGCCTGCCGCTCGCGGGAGATTGCCGCCTCCAGCTGCGCGTTCCGGTCCGCGAGGCGGCCGAGATACGCTTTCGCCGAGGAGGCGTCCTCCGGCTCCCGTTCGCCGTGCTCCCGCAGGAACGCAGCCAGATCGGCGAGAAGACCGGAGTACGTGCCCTCGAAATCCTTCACCCGGCCCGCGGCACGTTCGTGGGCGATGCGGGCACCCCGCAGCCGATCGAGAGCCCGCGCGGTATCGACGAGCTCCGCATCGGGGCTCATTGCGGCAAGGCCGAGATCCTCGAGGAGCCTCTTCCGCGTGCCGTCAAGCACGGCTGCCTTCTCGGCGAGCGCGCTCAGATCGCTCTTCAGGCCCTGCTGGTCCACCGCCCGGAGCTCCTCCCTCTTCACACGGGCCACAGCCTCCTCGAGGGTCCGCAGCCGTGCCTCAGTGGACGGCACGTCCCACGCGTCCGGCGGCGGGATCCCCAGCCGCGCGAATGCCGCCTCGGCCTCGGCGCGCGCGGCCCCATCCCGGCGCGCGCGGCCCATGAGGAGAACCGGAGCGATGAGCCCGGCACCGGCCGCGAGGAGGAGGAGTCCGGCGCGCGGATCCGCGATCCAGGCCAGTCCGGCCCCGGCCAGCATCACGGCCAAGGCAGAGAGGAGCCACATGCGACGCGCCCGTGCTCCGGCCCCGTGCTCCCCGGGCGCGGGAGAGCGAAGCCACCGGCGCAGCGTCTCGACGGCACTTCGCAGATCTTCGGGCCGGATCCCTTCGGAGCTGGCACGCTCCTCATCGTCGACCTTCTCCAGGAGCTTGATCCTCAGCTCGATTGCGCGCTGGCCGGCCCGGTGGTCCTCTGCCTCGCGCAGGAACTCGAAGAGCCGGGCATGCTCGTCGAGGGTGAAGGCGGCCTTCTCCAGATCGCTCCCGCCGAGCGATCCGAGCGCGGTCCTGAGCTCCTCCAGCCGCTCACCGAGCTCCGTCCGGGCGTTCGTCAGCGCAAGCTCGCGCCGGCCAAGCTCATCCGCCCGCTCCCGCCAGACCGCGAGGTCGGCGCTCTCGATCGGCGCCGGAAGGCGGGCGTCACGCCTCTTCGCGCGCGCGGCGTCCAGTTTGCCTTCGAGGCGCCGGTCCCGCTCGCTCCACCCGTCGATCTGATCCTGGAGCCGCTCGACCTGCTCCAGCTCCTCGCCGGACAGCCGGGGCAGGACAGCCGGCATGGCCTCGAGCCGCCGGACGAGCCCGGCGTGCTCTTCCGCGCGGGCAGCCAGTTCGACCGCCCGCGCCACGGCCGACCGTCGGCTGACCGACGAGGAGGCCCCTTCGAGCGCCGCCTCTAGCGCCTGGCGCTTCGCCGCGCGGCGCTTGAGCCCGTCCTGCCTCGTCTCCGCCTTCTGTACCGCCCGCATCGCATCGGCGAACGCATTCCGCTGTCGGCGTGCAGCGTGCCGGGTTACCCCGGAGAAGAGTTCCTCCACGATTCCGGCGAGATCGAACCCGCCCCACATCTGGCGCCGAATCTCCGAGGCGATGTCCTGCGTGCCGTCCCGGGACGGATCGAGGAGATCCCTGAGCCGGAGAAAGAAAGAGCGGCGGTGGTGGGATCCCGGGATTCCCGGCAGCATCCGGTCCTCGCCCTCGTAGCGCCAGCGCACGCGCGGCCCATCGCGCTCCGCCCGCCACGACTCCCCGTCGATCTCGAACTCGCCGGTGACATACGTCCGTTCGCCCGGGCCGATGTCGCTCCAGTACAGCGCCTCGACCGCGCGGCAGATGCTCGACTTGCCGATCGCATTCGGTCCGAAGACCACGTGAACCCCGGGCCCCGCCACCTCGATCCCATACGGCTCGCCGATGCCCGGGAGCCGCTCGATCCTGAGCCGCCTGAGCCTCACGACGGGGCTCCCGGATCGGCCCGGGACAGCATGGCGGTCAGTGCCTCCATCCCGGACCGCACGAGGACGTCCCGCAGGGCATCGTCCGAGAGCGGATCGACGTGGCTCCGGTGATCGCTCGCGGGAGCCCAGATCCCATCGTTGACCGTAGGGGCGAGTGCCGCGCGGGCCTCTCCGAGGATCGCCCGCGATGCCTCCCCCCCCTCCTGGAGCCGGATCAGGCGGCGGGCGAGGAGGGCGGCCGGATCGTCCCCCTTCGCGATCTCCGGAAGCTCGAGCCAGGGGATAATGGCGGCGACGATCTTGTTGTAGAAGACCGCCGTCCCCTCCACGGAGCGCCCGAGCCCCTTCCACGCTCCGGTGCCGATCTCCTTCCTGATTCCCTCATGGCACGGGCTCGTGCCCGTCAAGCGCGCACGCAACCCAAGCGCGCGGGGCAGCGGCCCCGGCCGGCCGATTCGCCGCACGGCCTTCTCCGCCTCCGCGAGGAGGCGGTCGCCCACGTCTTCGGCATCTTCGAGCCCGTCCACGGGAATCGATATGTTCTCCCACCGGAGCGGGGCGAGCACGACCTGCTCGATCTCGACTCCGCTGTCATCGCGCACCCGCACAATCCACGGGCCGTGCGGGCCCGTCTCCGAGGGATCGAGTCCGACGAGCGAGCCCAGATAACCCGAGGGCGGGCCGCCGCCGGGTGCGGAGAGCCATTCGATCGAGGGCTTGTGGATGTGGCCGAGGAGCCAGGCATCGTAGCCGGTGTCGTTCAGCTCGACTTGCCGGACGGGTGCGTACGACCCGCCGGACGCATCCAGGTCGGCGTGCAGCAGGCCGATGCGGGGGACGGCGGCGGAGAGGCGGGCAGGCGGATCCGCGAGCAGCGACGCCACCGGGCTCTCCCGGACGCGCCGCTCGCCAAAGGACCATCCGACGATCTCGGCGACGGGCTCCCCCCTCCTCGTCACGGCGCGTGACGCCCACCTGCCGCCGGCTCCGAGCAGGGTGAACCCCTTGACGAGGGACGCGAGCCTCGGGAGCGCATCGACGTCGTGGTTGCCGGCAACAGCGATGACCTGGATCCCCGCCTCGAAGAGCCGACGGATCCCGTTCTCGAGCGGCGGCATCGCCTCGAATCTGGCGTTCGTGCTCTCGACCACGTCGCCCGCGAAGAGGACTGCGTCGACCCGCTCTTCGATTGCGAAATCCACGGCAAGCCCGAGCGCAGCCGCCGGCGTCAGACCGTCGGGATCCACGCCCCAGGACGCGACGGCACCCGGTACCCCTGAAGGGCTTGTGCCGAGGTGCACATCTCCGATCGCGAGCATTACGGCGCGATCACCCATCGTGCGTTCCCTGGGGTGTGGTGCACAGGCGCCAGAGAGCGAGCCGATCGAATCGAGCCTTCTGGTCGTTCATGGGCCGATAATAGGGCCAGAGTGATGCGCGCAGGGCAAGTGGCGGCGCTCGGCGCGGGCGAAGCGCCTCTGGTGCCGTCACCGGGACCGGGAGTCGAGGGGCAGGTCTCCCGTCCGCCCCCACAGGCCGCGGGGCGGAAGCCGGAACGCGGGCTCCTCGCGCGTCGCGAGCCCCGGGTCCGGGTCCCGCGGGAAGTCGTCGGGATCCCGCTGTACCCGGACGATCGTCCTTCCCTGCCCCGGGAGTCCAGGCTTGCCGATGCGCCGGGCCGGTCGCCTATCTCGCAAGCCTCCGCTTTCGCCCCGCCCTCCCGGCTTTCTCGATCTTCTCGATGTACTCCGTCGCCAGGGGCACCTTGCACGAGGTGCCGTTCATGTCGACCTCCACCTTCCCCAGCTTCCGAGCCGCTTCCTTCGCGCGCTCGCCCAGCGGGAGGACGTAGGCGCCGACCGAGATCACGAACCCGTTCATCGTGTAGCGGACACGGTTCGGTGCCGCCGCGATACCGGTCTCGATCCTCTCGAGGAGCGCCCCGATCTCCGCCAGATCCAGCTCCTCGTCCGGCGTCACGGCGACGATGCCGGCGTAGGTGTTCCATCCGGACGAAGTGACCGCCTCGTTGCCGGAATCGATCCACCGCCTCGCGAGCTCGCGGGCGTGCCCGCTCCTCGTCGCGATGCCGGGCACCGTGTATTCGGAGATCATCTGCCACGTCGCGCCTCGAGCCCACTCATCGAGCTGCTCCCGGCTCATCCGCGCCCCATCGGCCACGAGACCCGCCAGGTACATCGCGTCGGGATTGCCGCACGCATACAGCTCACATGCGAGTTCGTGCCTGCCCTTGATCTTCCTGGCGATGACCTTCATGTCGGCCACGCTGACGCCAAGGAGGTCCTCCGGTGCTCCGTGCGGCGCGAATGCCCGGATTCGGCGCGGATCTCCCTTGGCCTCGAGCTCCGCCATGACCTCAGCGACGGTGTTCATCGGGCAATCTCCATCGGAAGTTAGGACTCGACATGGAACCGGTGCGAGTGTTCGCCCCGGGCCCTGTCAACGATACTGAGACACTGGAGGTCGGCAACCCGCGAGCAGGTTGCAAGGTCGCAGCCACGGCTGGTGGATCGACCCCGCCGCCGGTCCTCCGCGTCCGAGAGACCTCCCGGCTGCACCGAGGATAAAGCGACCTCTCCCCTACCGCACGTGCGGACGGGGGCCCACCTGCCGCGATCGACGGTCACGGCCCCGCCCGGCGTCTCCGCCACATCGCGCGGACGGATGCCGTCATCGAGAGGCCAGCACACCCCGGTGGATCACGTAGCCCGGCAGACGATAGATTCGACCCGGGGATTCTGCCGATCCAGACCGGGACAAGGAGGAACCAGCGTGCTGACCGTACTCTCTCCAGCCAAGACCTTCGACCTCGATGTTTCGCCCGAAGGCGTTCCCACGTCCGTGCCTCGTCTCGGGGAGGACGTGGAAGTCCTGCTAGCCCGTTGCCGGGAGCTGAGCACCGAGACTCTGAAGGAGCTCATGAAGCTCAGCGACTCCCTCGCCGAACTCAATTATCGGCGCTTCCAGGAGATGAGTCTCCCCCACGCGTCGGCCAACGCGAAGCCTTGCGGCCTCGCCTTCGGCGGGGACGTCTACCGGGGCCTCGCTGCCGCGAGCCTCTCGAGGGAGGAGCTGGAGTGGGCGCAGGACCGGATCCGGATCCTCTCGGGCCTCTACGGCGTACTCCGCCCCCTCGATCTGATCCAGCCCTATCGCCTCGAGATGGGAACTCGGCTGGCGACCGAGAGAGGGAGGGATCTCTACGAGTTCTGGGGGGACCGCATAGCGAAAGCGCTGAACGACGAGTCGAGGAATGGCGGTGCGCCGGTCCTCCTGAACCTGGCCTCGAACGAGTACTTCAGGAGCGTGCGCCCGGCCGCCCTCCAGCTGCCGGTCGTCACCGCGCTCTTCCAGGAGCTCCGGGACGGGAGGCCGAGAACCATCAGCTTCTCGGCGAAGCGGGCCCGGGGCCTGATGGCCCGCTTCATCATCGAGAACCGGGTCGAGACCCCACAGGGGCTCACGGACTTCGCCGTCGAAGGGTACCGCTACGAGCCCGACATGTCCGAGTCGAACCGCCTGCTCTTCCTCCGCCCGCGGGACTGGACGGAGTAGGAAGCTACGGGACGCCCTCGAGGCTTACCGCCTCTTCCTCCCACCGCTCCCGTATCCACTCGCCGCCCGCACGAATGGGCCCGATGTAAGCACCCATGTCGTAATGCGTCGCGCCGGGGAGGCGAAGGAGCTGAACCGGGTAGCCGCGTTCCGTGAGCTCGAGTGCGACCTCCTCGACGGGTTCGTACGGCACCACCTCGTCGTCCGGGCTGTGAATGAGGTGGAGTGGCACGCTTTCGAGGCGGTCGAGCGCGTTCTCCGTGGGCCTCGCCGCTACGGCGATCGCGCCGGTGAAGAGATCGGGGTTTCGGGTCGCGAGGTACCAGGTCCCCGCCCCGCCCATGCTGAACCCGGTGACGAGGACGCGGCTCGGATCGATCGCGTGACGGGAGATCACGTCCCCAAGGAGGGCGAGAACGGCCCTCTCCGAGTCGGGGACCGACCAGTTTCTGCCCGGGACGTCCGGCGCCACGATCACAGCCCCCCACTCCCGGAGGGCCGGCTCGACGATCGCCTGCATGAACCAGCTTCCGTAGTAGACGGAACGGCCGCCGGGATGGAGCGCGAGGATGAGCGGCCTCGGCGTCTCGGATGACTCCGCATACGCGGCGGGCAGGGAGATCGCGTAGCGCATCTCGGCGCCGCTCTCGAGCCCGAACAGGCTTTCGGTGATCTCGGGCGGGCCGGAGGGCTGCGCGAGGAGTGGGGCCGTGGATCCGCACACGGCCCAAGCAACCGCAAGGGATGATCCCCTCCCGAGAGTTTTCATACGCGGCCCGGGGAAGGCGACGCGAGCGGCGCTGCGGTGGCCACGCCCGGTATCGCCGTGAAAGCTACTGCGCCCCGGAAGCTAGCCGTTGAATAGAGCCGCCGCGAGCCTCACATCTTCTTGCTCGGGCCCGCAGGCAGGCGCATCTTCCGAGGCGGCGAGCCCACGTTCGTGGACCCGCGTGCCGCCCGACAACTGGAGACGCTAATGCGTAAGGTGAGACCCGGAAGCAACCCGATCGGCCTCGCGGTCGGTGCACTCCTGCTAACGCTCGTATCGACCGCTGCGTGCTCGGGCGGGGAGAGCGCACCCCCGGTGGACGCCTCCGCGGTCACGGTATTCGAGGGAGCTCGCCTCATCACGGGGACAGGGGCTCCCGCCACGGAGGATGCGGTCTTCGTCGTCGAGGAGGGGCGCTTCACGGCAGTCGGCCGGATGGGGGAGGTCGAAATCCCCGAGGGTGCGAGTCGGGTCGACCTCACCGGAAAGACCGTCGTACCGGCCTTTATCAACGCTCATATGCACCTCCCCTCCGAACGGGCCGCGCTGGTCGAGATGCTTCGCCACAACGCCTACTACGGAGCCGGCGCCGTTGCCAGCCTGGGTCAGGACACGGGTGACGTCCCCTTCCAAGTCCGTGACGAGGTTATCCCCGGCGCGGCCCGCTTCCTCACGGCGGGACAGGGGATCACCCGGCCGGAGCCGGGGCGGAGCGAGGTGCCCTTCTGGATAGAGACAGCAGAGGAGGGCCGGGCCGCCGTTCGGGAGCTCGCCGACCTCGAGGTGGACATCGTGAAGATCTGGGTCGACGACCGGAACGGGCAGTACGAGAAGCTCACCCCCGAGATGTACGCTGCGGTCATTGATGAAGCCCACCGCCACGGGCTCCAGGTCACGGCGCACATCTTCAATCTAGAGGATGCCAAGGGTCTCCTTCGTGCAGGCATCGACGCCTTCGCACACGGGGTGCGCGACCAGGACGTGGACGAGGAGTTCCTCGCTCTCGCACCACCGATCCTGGTGTACGTGCCGAACCTCCCCGATCCGGGCGTCGCACGTGATCTGGGCTGGCTCAGCGGCACGGTGCCACCCTCCCGGCTCGCCGAGCTCCAGGCTGCCGCAACCGACCGACCCGAGGCGAGCGAGCCCTTCGGGATACAGGCGCGGAACCTCGTCCGCGTGGCCGAGGCAGGCGTGGCCATCGCCTTCGGCACGGACGGCAGCGCCCCGTGGGCCGTGCACCTCGAGATGGAGGACATGGTGAGAGCGGGGATGTCGCCGGAGGAAGTCATCGTCGCCGCGACCCGGACCGCCGCAGACTTCATGGGCCTCGCCGACAGCGGAACGGTCGAGGCGGGGAAGAGCGCGGATTTCGTCGTGCTTGACGCGAACCCTCTCGAAGACGTTACGAATACGCGGCGGATCTCCCGGGTCTACCTCAGGGGAGCCGAGGTGGACCGGGAAGCGCTGAGCCAGGAACTGACAGAACCGGGGGCCGTCTGACTGGCGCTCCGCCCGAATTCTCCTCCGAGGAGACCGTACAATGGAATCGAAGACACGTTGGAGTGCGGTGAGGGCGGGGAGCTCCGCGGCTCTCCTCGGGACCCTCATCCTCGCCTGCCTCCCGGGGGGAGAGGCGGCCGGCCAGGGACCCGAGGGAATCTTCAGGCTCCTCACATTCGAGACGGGCGACAGCGGTCCACGCCTCGGAGCGACCCGGGGAGACGGTGACCAGGAGATCGTCGACGTGCACAACGCGATCCTCTACCTCTACCGGACTGATGCGATGGCGGCGGGATCGCTTCCCCCGATCCCGATCGACATGAAGTCGCTCATCGAGGCAGGCGAGGCCCCGATCGAGGCCGTGCGCTCCCTATACGACTCGGTCGCCCAGCTTCGAGCCTCGGGTGACTTTGCCGAGCCCGGCGGCGAGCATCGCGTCTTCCATCCACCCTCGGGGATCCGCTACCTCCCCCCGGTCGGGAACCCCTCCAAGGTCCTCTCCCTAGCGGGGGCCTACCAGCGGCGTCAGGCGGACGGCACCCCGGGCAACTTCGATGCCGCGGAGTATCCGAGCTTCTTCTTCAAGTCGCCGGCCTCCCTCACCGGACACGAGACGGACATCAACCTCTGGGGACTCCTTACGACCGGCGTCCACGAGCCCGAGTTCGCCCTCGTGATCGGGAGGGAGGCAAGAGCCGTCTCCGCCTCCGAGGCGCTCGACTACGTCGTCGGCTACACGATGATCAACGACGTGAGCTCCCGGGACCTCCCCCAGGGGGAGCACAGCCAGCAGGGGGGCTCGATGAGCAAGTCTCTCGATACCTTCACTCCGACCGGGCCGTATCTCACGCTCAAGGCAGATGTCCCGAATCCGAACAACGTGAGCGTCGTCGGCGTCGTGAACGGGGAAGAACACGAGTGGCCGATCCCGAACGGGAACACCTCCTTTCTCACCTTCACCGTCGAGGAGACGATCGCCTACCTCAGCGAGCGGATGACGCTGCTCCCGGGAGACGTAATCGCGACGGGGGTTCCGCAGCCCTCGATGACGTTCGCGGAAGGCCAGCTGATCGAGATCGTCATCGGGAACCTGGGTGTGCTCAGGAACCGGGTCGTCTCGGACCCCATCCCCGGACACACCCCGATCCCGCCCCAGCTCGTCAGGGGAAGCGGGGGATAGAAGGGGAGGCCGAGGACCTCGCGGGGCGTCGCTCGTCGCGGCCCTCCTCCCGCTCTCGGGGGTCCTCAGAGCCGGAGGAGCCGGTTCACCTTTATCACGAGGGCACGAGCGGATAGCTCGGACCACCGGTCTAGCGCGTCAGCGTCCCGGTCCTCGGTGTAGACGATGAAGAGTTCGCTCCCCGGCGCCCACTCCCACCGGAGGCGGACGTTGGCGCTGAAGGTGTCGCTCGCCGTGTTGAACTGAACGAGACCGCTGACGAAGGACCTCGGGCCCAGGCTGTACGTCACCCTCGTCCGGAGGATGTGCTGGTCGAACTGCCCCTCATACTCCTGAAGCTCGGCCAGATCGATCCAGTTGAGTTCGATGCTCGGCTCGAGGGAGAGCTGGGGCAAGATCTCGACTCGGCCGCGGGCGAGCCCAAGCGATGTGATGGCTCCGGAGTAGAAGCTTCCCCGAGTCAGCGAGACATTCCCCGAGACCCGGCGGTGCGGCCCCAGGTAGTAGCTCACCTCGGCGTCCCTGAAGGGATAGGTACCCGCCGGGATCAGCGCACCGGAGATGCGCGTATCGCCGCTCAGCCGTTCGAAGACGTCCGTGAGATTGATCGTCATCCAGTCGCCGCTTTCGAACTCCACCTCGACCCGGGTGCCCTGCAGGCGGGTCTCGACGGAGCCAAATCGCTCGTTCTCCAGGTAACTGACGCGACCGGCCAGGGTGAGGCGGCGGATCGAGGGCACGGAGGCGAGCCTCGGGCTCGCCCGCCCGAACAGGTTCGTCTCCCGGAATCCCCGCCTTCTCAGGAACCCGATCTCGGGGTTGAAGTCCTCGCCAACCACGGTGTGGTCGACCGATGCGCTCCACTCGTCCCCGCGCCACCCGATCCGGGTTCGGTAGCTGTCGTCCTTCCCCCGAAGCCCGTCCGTCCGCGTCCTCGCGTAGTAACCGAAGATCTGGAGATTCTCGAGGAAGGCGAAGTTGGCATCGGCCCCATACGCACGATTCCGACCGGTGCCGGACGTAACCGAGGTGGAGCGGTCCCCGAACAGGACGCCAACGCTGCTTCGAGCGAGGACGTCGCGGCGGAGCCGGAGCACGCTGAAAGTAGTGGGATCCGCCCCCACGCTCCCCTCCTCGCCAGTCCGGATCCCCACCGCTCCGACGTCGAAGTCCCCGACCTTCCCCGTGACCCGGCCTCCCCCGAGGATCGGGACGGGCGCCCCGTCCTGGAGCCCGATCCGGCGGCTGTAGAAGAGCGTCGGGGCGTGAACGCTCCGCCCCCCCCGGCCCCGGCCCGAGCTGCTCACGCTCGAACTCCCGGGGGGTCCGCCCCCGCCGGGGCTCCCCTCCCCCCGACCACCGTTGCCGAACTCGAAGATTCCCTGACCCTCGAGGAAGAACTCCCGCTTTTCCGGGAAGAAGAGGTTGAAGCGGGTCAGGTTCGCCTGCTGCTCGTCCACCTCCACTTGGGCGAAATCGGTGTTCAGGGTGAGATCCGCCGTCAGGTTCTCGGTGACCCCGTACTTGATGTCTAGGCCGACATCGGCGTGGGTGTCATTCGAGACTTCCGGCTCCGCACCCCGGTCCGTCCGTATCCCCGAGATCGCGTACGGCTTGACCTCTAGATTTCGGCTCGGGGGGGGGGGTTCGATGCCGACGAGCGTCCCATAGCTCGAGACACGCATCGCACCGCGCAAGCCATTCCCGACGACGGCAAAGGGGAGGAAGGTCAGGTGGTTCCACTCGTTGTTTCGAACAATGGAGCGCCTCATCTGGATCCCCCAGACCTGACCCCTACCCGACTGATAGCGGAGCGAGCGGAAGGGGATCGCCATCTCAACGCTCCACCCACCGCCGAAACGCCCCGTCCGGATCTCGGCGACGGGGTTCCAGTCGGTGTTGGCATCCCCCTCGTTCATGATCTGTAGATCGGTGAAGCCGCCAAGGGGGTTCACGAAGAACCCCACCCCGTTGCGACGGTCGTAGTACGTGTCGAGAAAGACGCCGAACTGGTCGTTCAGCTCGAGCGAGGGCGAGTCGCGCCGCATCTCGTTTGCAACCCACGACTCCTCCGGGGCCGAGTCCCACACCCTGGCCGAGACGTAGACGTTCACATCATCGAAGCCGACCCACGCCTCCGTTCGCTCCGTGGGCGTGGCGCCCTCCTGGGGAAGGCTCTGTACGAAGTCCGAGACGGATGGCGTGTCCCGGTAGAAGTCCTCATCGAGCACGCCGTCGATAGTGAGCGGAACCGTCAGGCGAACCGCGCGGAGTGTAACCCGTCCCTCCCCGTCCCGGTTCACGACCTCCGGGGCGGGCGGGGGAGGAGGGCCCTCGAGCGGGATATCCGCGATCGGCACCTGGGCGCCGGCCGGGATCGGGAGCGCCCCAAGGAGAGCGAGGGCGGCGACCCCGAGCCGGATCCGGCCAGCCAGTATCGAACCACGAATGATCATGCGACGACCACGCCCTTCGGGAAGAGAGAGTACACAAACGTCACCCAAGTATGGGCCTCACCCACCGCGCCGCCAACACGCCTCCGGGGCTCCTACGAGCCCTCTCCCTCAAAGCGGGCTCGGAACATCACCTGGGCGGCGACGATCGCCTCCACGAGGCCGAGGAGGAAGAGCAGGTCGCCCACCTCCTCCTGCGGTGACCCGTCCGGGTTCGCGACGATGCGATCCCCCGCCCGTCACCCGCGAGGAGGAGGATCAGGATCACCATTGGAACGATAGGGAGATCCTGATAGATCAGGGCCACAAGACTCGTAATCCCGCGCGGCGCATCGATCTCGGCCCGCTCCTGCAGGAACCGGGGCACGATCGCCGTACTGATCAGCGGAATGAGAAGGCCGAGGAGGACCGCCTCGCGAATCGGGGGTCCGGGTGGGGCCGCCGCTCGCGTCACCAAGAGGAGGACGCCGAGGACCTAGAGCGTTCCCCCGAGGAGCACAGTCCGGCGGATTCGGATCGGGTTCGTGAGCGAGAACTCGAGCCGGAACGTGGAGATGAGGAGGATCACCCCTACCTCGGCCGAGGGGCTCCACCTCCTCGACGGCACGACAGAGGCCGAGCTACTCGGGTCCGCTGCGGAGACCAGTCAGGATAAACCCTGCGATCCGGGGAGCCGGATCCGGTGCGGGGCCCATGCCACGACAAGGGCCACGCCCAGTGAGGAGGGCGATATGCCCGAGCAGGGTAACGGCCATCTGTTACCCGGGGCGCGCCGGGGAACCGCGGAGACCCGCCCCGCACCCCGTCACGACCCACGTCAGCGCCCGACGGCCGCTAACTCGAGGACCGCACCGGCGAGCGCCTGGATGCGTGCCTCGTCCCCGCTCTCCTCTCCTCTCGAGACTCGCCCCGCGTCGTCCCAGAGCACGACCGCGAGCTCGGCCAGCGCAGCGCGGCGCAGGGGCCCCTCGGCCATTCCCTCCGCCTCGTCGAGCGCCCGGGAGATATCCCCGATCCGGGAGGGAGGGAGTCCCTCGCTCCGGGCGAGCTGATCAAGGTAGGCGCGGGCGACAACAAAGGCCGGGGGCCACGTCGCTCTCGGCTGTTCCTGGGCGTTGAAAGTCTCGTAGCGGACGAGATTTGCCGCATCGATCTCGTTCTGGGTGAGATGCTCGCTCGGCACGAGCTCGAAGACGTCAAGGCCTCGACCAATCGCCGAGCCGTAGACGTGGCCGTTGTACCAATAGGTGGACCAGTACCCCGCGAGGTGCGGCTCGGTCTCGTGGATCGGTCCCCGATCGAAGTATGCGATCTCGTAGGGGTCCTCCGAGTCGGTGAAGTCGAAGACGGAGAGCCCGCCCTGATACCACGCCTGGACCTTGATATCGCGACCCGGAACGGGGATCAGCGAGCCGTTGTGGGCCACGCAGTTCTCGAGCTCGGTCTGGGGGGCCGGGAGCTTGTAGTAGCTCCGGAAACGAAGCTCGCGCCCGACGACATCGAAGACCGCATCCGCGCCCCACGCCGGGGGATCGGACGCCAGACAGCGGGGGGCGCGCCCCCCTCCCCACTCGTCCGTGAAGATCACCTTCGATCCGTCGTTATTGAAGGTGGCGGAGTGCCAGTAGGCGAAGTTCGGGTCTACGACCTCCGCGATGCGCACGGGATTCGCAGGGTCCTCGATGTCGAAGAGAACTCCGTTGCCCTGACACGCGCCCGCCGCGAGACCAATCTCGGGGAAGGCCGTGATATCGTGGCAGGAAGTGGTACGCCCGGTCTCCTGCGTCCCCGGCCCGTGATCCCCCCCCTGCCAGAGGCCCGCGATGGAGCCGGTCTCCGGGTCCGCGAAGACCCGGGGCTCGCTCACGACCCGCGCCTCCTCCGGGGCACCCAGCGGGACCTGAACGACGGAGATGCGCCAGAACGACGTCTCCGGCTCCTCCGGAGAGGGAATGTCGAGGCACCCCTCAAGCTCGCCGCCCGATCGAACGGATCCCGTGCCCGAGACGTAGACGTAGACGTTCTCGCTGTCCCCGGGATCCCGGACGATCGTGTGAGTGTGGGAGCCCCGGCACGTCTGGACAGCGGCCACCTGACGGGGGGTCGCCATATCGCTGATGTCGAAGATGCGGATCCCCCGGAACCGCTCCGGATCCACATCGGCCTCCACCTCATCCGGTGAAGGGGCGCCGCAGTCGAGGCGGCTGCGGGTCTCCTCGACGGACATGAACAGGAGGTCGCCGTAGACGCTCAGGTCGCCCTGTCCTCCCGGGCAGACGACCGAAGTGGCGAGCTCGGGGTTCACGGGGTCCGCGATGTTGTAGGCGTTAAACCCATGAAAGCTTCCGACGAACGCGTACTCCCCCCGGAATGCGATGTCGGTATTCGCGTACCGGATGTTCCCTGGGTTCTCGGGATCGAAGAAGCCGGGCGGGCGATCGCGGTGACTGACGAGCGAGATGTTGAGCGCCGCCTCCCCCGCATCCGTCCACCCCGGAGCGAGCCCGACGCGTGGATCGGGGGCGGGCCCTCCGGAGGCAGCGTTCTGGGCCACTCCAGCCAGCGGGAGGGCGAGAACGCCCGAAGAGAGGAGTGAAACGGCCGCGCCGGCGCGTCTCCAAGGCCCGCCGCCGTCCAGAGCAGTCCTCGTTTCGATGTCCGATCTCTTCGTACTCCCGTTCACGATCCGGCCTCCTCTGTTTCTCGTCTGCCCCTTAGAACCCCGCGCGCTCCGCGCGTGCCCGAGAGGCCACCTCGCCGGGGGGACTCCGCCCCGTCCGCTCGGCATACCCGGGAGCGCCCGGAAGGGCTCCGTCCCCAGCGTCGTTGCGTGAAGCCCGACCGATTAGGATCTTGGAGAAGCGACGCTGGCCCTGGGTCCCCGCGGGCGGGGACACCTCTCAAGCCCCAAGGAGGCCTTGACGATGTCATCGACTCGTGCGCTCGATCGTAGATCATTCCTCAGGCGAGCCGGAACCACCGCCTTCCTCGGCGCAGTCGGCGCGCGCGGACTCGCGGCGAGCGAAGCCCCCCTGCGAGGCGACAAGGACCTCTCCGGCCGTCTGCTTCCGCAGGGTTACAACTTCGACGAGATCTACGACCGGCTCGGTACGGACAGCACGAAGTGGGACGGGGCCGTCGCGACGTACGGGGAGCAGATCGAGGTGGGGATGGGGATCGCGGACATGGACTTTCGGGCCGCGCCGTGCATCACCGACGCGCTCGCCGAGCGGTGCGCCCACGAGAACTGGGGATACCTCAGGCGCCCCGAGACGTATGTGCAGGCGATCGCGGACTGGAACCGACGGCGCTACGGGCTCGAGATCGATCCGGAGACGGTCGAGCTCACGACCGGTGTCCACCCCGGTCTGATCGCGGGACTCCACGCCTTCGCGCCCCCGGGCTCGAGAGTCCTCCTCACGGCCCCCGTCTACAGCGGCTTCTACAGCGACCTCAGGTTCACGCGGACCGTCGCCGAGGACAGCCCCATGCACCTCGTCGACGGCCGCTACTCGGTGGACTTCGACGACTTCGAGAGGCGGGCCGAGCGGGCGAACATCTTCATCTTGTGCAACCCGCAAAACCCCACGGGCAACTGCTGGTCACCCGAAGTCATGACTCGCCTGGGCGAGATCTGCCTGGAGCACAAGGTGATCGTCTTCGCCGACGAGATACACTGTGACTTCGTGACCAAGGGCAACACCTACACACCGTTTGCGAGCCTCCCGAACCGGGAGATCGTGGACAACAGCATCACCTTCAAGGCGGCAAGCAAGAGCTTCAGCCTCGCGGCGATGAAGGCGGCTTGGTACTTCTCAACGAATCCGGATCTCCTGGCCCGCATCCGCTCCTTCACCCGGGCGGACCTCTCGACACTCGGGATGGTAGCGAATCTCGCCGCGCTCACGGACGGGGACGACTGGCTGGACCAGCTCCTCCCCTACATCGATGCGAACCACGATCTCACCGAGTCCCACATCCGGGAGAACACCCCCCTTCTCCGCTACCGGAAGGCGGAGGGAACCTACCTTGCGTGGCTGGACGTGAGTCAGGTCGCCGAGCGAATCGGGGCGAAGGATACCGCTGCAGACGAGACCCGGATGGGGAGCCAGGTGGTGTACCCGGAACAGGTCGTTCAGCGATGGTTCGCAGAGAACGCCCGCGTCTTCCTGAACCCCGGGCACCCGTTCGGGACGGGCGGGACCGACCACATGCGGATGAATATCGCATCGCCCCGTAGCCTGATCGAGCGGGCGCTCGACAATATGGCCGAGGCTCTCGTCGGCCTCTCGTAGCGGGTCCGGGATCGCTTCTCCGCGATAGGTGGCCGGGGTGGGTAGCGTGGCGCCCCCGGCCCGGTCGTTCAGGGGTAGCGAATGAACTCGAGGAGCTTCCCGTCCGGGTCCCGGGTGTAGATGCTCTGGCCCCGGAAGCACCCCGTGTCCCGCCCCCCGTCGCGTTCCCCCTCCGCTTCGATCCGAGCGCCCGCACGCTCGAGCATCCCGAGGAGCTCATCCCTGGTACCGTCGAAGACCCAGCAGAAGTCGCCGCACGGCGGGACGGCGGCCGGGGCTCGAAGGGTGAAGGAGCCCTCCTCCCACCGCGATGGCACGTGCAGGTTGATCTTCTGGTGGCCGAAGTGTATCGAGTACCCCGTGCCCCGCTCCCGCACCGTCATCCCGAGTGCGCGATAGAACGCGACCATCTCGTCGAGCCGCCGGGGGAGAGCGCCCGCGTCGACGAGTGCTAGTGCGCCCCGCGCCCCGAGCGTACCCCCGACGAGGAGCGCGCGCCTGATGAAATCCCTCCGGGACCGGGTGGCCCCGGAGGATCCCCGCCCCCTGCGCTCACCCGTTCAGGACCTGGCGAAAGACGCGAACCGCGGCCTCCATCTCCTCCATCGTGCCGAGCGAGATCCTCGAATGGGTATCCTGCATCGGGGGGAAGTCGCGCCCCACGCGAACACCTAGCTCGAGGCACCTCTCGCGGAACTCGCGGGCCGTCATCCCGAGCGGGAGGAAGACGAAGTTCGCGTGCGAGTCCTGCGCGTCGATCCCCATCTCGCGGAAGGCCTGGAGGGTGAACTCCCGGACCCGGGCATTTTCTCGCCGCTCCTCGTCGATGTGCGCCTTGTCCTGGATCGATGCGATCGCGGCGGCCGCCGAGAGGGTATTCATGCTGCCGAGGTGCCAGGCCGACCTGATCTCCGAAACCGTCTCCGCCTGCCCCACCGCGTATCCGACCCTGAGCCCCGCCATCCCGTGCGCCTTCGAGAAGGAGCGGGTGATGAAGACGCCGGGATATTCCTCGGTGAGGGGCGCGGCCGTCTGGACCGTGGGATCCGAGGTGTAGTCGATATAGGCCTCGTCGAGCAGGATCCGCGTCTCCGGGGAGGCGCTCTTCACCCGGCGCACGAACGCCTCGACCGCGCCTGCCGGGTGCGCCGTGCCGGTCGGGTTGTTCGGGTTGCAGAAGAAGACCATCCCGGCACCCATCGCCGCGTCCGCCATCGCCTCGATGTCGAGCCGGAGCGCGCTGTCGAGGGGGATCACCTCGGCCGGCACACCCGTCGCGCGAGCCGCGCTCTCGGGGTTGCCGTAGGAGGGTCCCGCGGTGACCAGGTGCCGTTCGGGCGTCGTGAAGGCGCGTGTCGCCGCGGTCAGGATCGGTCCCGAACCGGTGCCGACGATCACGCTGCTGGGGTCTACGCCGTAGTTCGCCGCGATCGCGCCCACGAGGTCGTTCGTGTAGTCCGGCGGGTAGCCTCGGCCCATCCGCGGGGACATCGCCTCCTCGATCGCACGATACACGCTCGACCCGGGGCCCCTAGCGTTCTCGTTCGAGCTGAGCCGAAGCTGACCGTCATCGTACGGCTCCTGCCTAGCCGCGGGCTCGAATGCCGCAGCCTCACGCCCCCGGCCGACGATGATCGAGCTCGAGAGCACACCCGCCGTGCCGAACCCCATTGTTCTCACGAATCCACGACGAGTAAGCGGCATCGAAACCTCCTTGAATCGGATCATTCCGCGTCCCTTGGGGACGCCCCTGCGTTCCGCACCCATGATAACGCCTGTTGGAGGTCGCGGCCAAAGACCGAGGCCGGGAGGAGGCGCTCCCTCTTCCTCCCCCGCTCTCTCCGGGCAGGGACGAACTCACGGCCGGATAACCGGGGACTCCCGCCGACGGACGGGGGTCACGGCGCGGCCGGAGCGCTCCGGTCAGGCCGGGCCTACCCCCACCGGGAGAGAGTGATCGCGATTCACCTACCCCACCTCATCACCATCGCGACGGAGACGATGTACGTGAGGATGATCAGCCCGCTACCCGGCTCGAGGAGAGTGAGCTTCCGCCGGTTCCGAAGTCCGATCGCGCCGAGCGCCAGCGCCATCATCACGATGGAGGCGAATCCCGCAAAGGCGTGTACCGGGTCCACGGCGGCGAGGATCGGGTTCGGTGTCACGAGGTCGAGGGGAGCGAACATCACCATGTTGATCGCGTTCGAACCGAAGAGGTTCCCGACCGCGAGATCGTGCGCCCCGATCCGAAGCGCAGCGAGCGAGGTCACCACCTCGGGAAGCGAGGTTGCAACCCCTAGCACGATGACACCGACAAAGCTCTCCGTGAGTCCGGTGAGTTCAACCGCGCCCTCCGCGGACACGGCGAAGATCGGAGCCGTCGCCGTCACGAGGACCGTTCCGAGGAGGAACATCCAGACGGCCTTCCGCATGCTCCCGGCCGTGTCAGCGGTGGGGTGGGGAGATAGGCTTGCTCCGCCCGCTCCCCCCGCGGCTTCCGCCGCCAGCGTATGCTTCAGGATCGCGCGGCTGCCTGCGAGGTAGGCAACAAGCAGGAGGAGCGAGCCCGGCCCGAAGAGCCCGAAGGAAAGGGGCGTCGCGAGGAGGACGAACCCCGCGGCGATCGCAGTCAGCGATATCGCGAAGGCGGCGCTGAGCGCCTGGTCGAGACTTGCTCGCCGGAAGACCTGGGTCCCGGGGAGGAGGTTCAGGACGGCGAGGATCAGCATGTTCGCCATGTTGCTCCCGAAGAGATCTCCGGCGGCCAGGTCGGGCGCGCCGATCCAGGCCGCCGTTCCAGCCGTGACCAGCTCGGGGAGCGAGGTTGCGAATGCGAGGAGAACCATCCCGAGCCAGAGGCCGCCGAGCCCGGTCCTTGTGGCGATGACGTCGGCGCTCCTCGCGAGTACCACCCCGGCGTACACGACGCCCGCGGCTCCGGCGAAGAGCCCGAGGAGGACCGGGGCGAGGGAAGGTGCTGTTTCCATCAGGGGCGGGACTCAGGCCGGTCGTCGGGCGGGGGGTCCGGAAATCGCTCTCTCGACGAGTTACTTGACAAGAGCGAGGGGAAAGAAGCCGAGGAAACCGATCAGGAGGAGGACCGGTGCGAGAGTGATCGAGCCCTGCGCGAGAAGGAGGAATCCCGAAGCGGCGAAGACCACGCCGACCACGCCGTAGATGGCCGTCCTCCGAGTGAAGCGGAGGCCGGACTCGACCCCGGGGTTCCCGGCCCTCCTCGGGACCCGCGCGGTGCGCTGTCTCCCCCGCCCCCGCTCTCTCCTCTGTCGACCCATGGTCCAAAATGCTACAGGGGGCCAGATGTCGAGTCAACCTCGGCCTCGCCCCCCGCCCGGTCCGGTCGAACCACCGACGGGGGAGGCGTTCCCGGGCTCTTCCAGTAGGCCGGCTGGGGCGGAGGCTCCGTGGCTCTGAGCCTCGCGAGCCCGAGCGTCCTGCGACGTGACCTCGCCCGGGAGAGGAAGAGGAGCGCGAGCGCGGCGAAGCTCCAGAAGACCGCACTCTCCCAGGCGACGAGGACCCAGCTGTAGCGCCGCCGGACGTGCTCCGCCCAGCGGGTCTCGAAGCTCCCCGTGGAGTAGCCGAAGGTCCGGCGAAACGCCTCTTCGAAATCGCCCGCCTCCCTCCACCGCGAGAGGAAGACCGGGAGCCCTCTTTCACCGGAAGCGTTGGCAAGATACTCGACCGCGGAGCCGGCGAGAAGGTAGGCGAGCCCGGCCTCGGCCCTCCCCCGTGGCCAATCGAGGGAGACTGAGTCGAGGGGCGGCGCGCCGCCCCCCGCGAGTCCGATGCGGAGGCGCCACGCCTCGGTGACCCGCCACCCGCCCGAAGCCCGCTGGGCGTACCCCTCGTCGAACCACCGCGGGACCCGGAGGTCTGCCAGGTACTCGTGGAGGCCCAGGTGGGCCCACTCGTGGAGGACCGTTCGGTCCCGGTCACGGATCCCGCCCACGGGCGCCTCGAAGAGGGGGATCACGACCCTGTCGAGGCGGGGAATCGCGACCCCGGCGCTCCACTCCGGCGCCCGCCCGCCCGTAAGGGCATCCCAGGTTTCCGAATCGGGAGCAAGGTAAATGTAGGCCCGGCTCGGAAACCCCGGAGGGAGGCCAGGAAGCGCCGGAAGCGAGCCGAGCAGCTCGATGGCTCGACGTGCCGAGGCTTCCCCATCCCTCCAGTACACCGCATGGACCCGGCCCACCAGCGTACCCGTGGCAGGGGTGATCATCCTGGCCTCGTTCCGGCGGGGGAGATCCGGCGGCAACTCTTCGGAGAACTCCGGCTCCACCTGATCCGCCGGCGCCAGGGCAAACGGAGCGCAGAGCGCCAGGACGAGGAGGAGAAGGACCCGCCCCCCTCGTCCGGAGAAGCGCAGCGTGGGCATCAGGATTCGGTGCGACCCACTCGGCTCATTCCTCTCCGAGTGACGCCTGAGCCTCGTCCAAAGAGGGCCCGGCCCAGGCCGGCACGCGGATCTCATCGCCGACGAACTCATAGAGCGGACAACGCCTGGCGTGGGGATCGCTCCCATTCAAGGTTCTCCGGACACTCCTGCCGCGTGACTCGACGCGAGCGCGCCCCGGCCTTCCGCTCTTCGTCCGCGAATGAAAGCTCACCGGGAGTTGGCTGCAGGTGACGACGCGACATGCCGTCGTACCGATTGACAACGTGTTCGGCCAGGCGCCCGGACGATATCTCTCCATCCGATCCGAATACAGAAGAAGCCGCATCTTCGATCCGGAGATCCAGTCGTATCGGTGGGCGCCGGCATTGACAAACTGGTTGCCGACCGCCCGATCCCGTACCGGGACGGTCATCGAGCCTGAGCGTTTCTGGTGGGGAGATGGCTCCCGGAATCTCCCCGGAGGCCGGAGGCCTGTTCACCCAATGGCCATGCGATTGCTATTAGTCACTGACGCCTGATATGCCTGGATCACGTTGGCACCGACTCGCCGGTCTCCGCATCGCCGACAAGCAGGCACTCCACCGCTTCCTCGAGAAGTGCCTCGCGAAAGCCGAGGTCGCGCCCGACCCGCGTCCGGATCGTCTCCTCGCAGTCACGAGACAATGGCACGGTCCTCGATCCTGTTCCACTTTGCACCGCCGGCATTCCCGCCAGAGGTCCCCGGCGGTCCCGAAGCGGTGTGTCCCGGTTCGAACGTCCATCGTGGCATTGTTCTGGTCTCCGTCGCGGTCAGGCGCGCGGTGCCAGCCGACACCGGGTCATCACACCAGGGGCTTGAGGTCGCCCAGCACGGTCGGAATGAGCTCGGAGACGGTCGGGTGAATGTGCACCGCGCGTTGAAGCACGGTGTACGGCACCTTCGCGTACATGACGTCGAGGATGGTGTGCACGGCTTCGTCGCCGCCAACGCCTAGAATGGCGGCACCGAGGATCTGGTTGGTTGCGGCGTCGACGAGCACCTTCATGAAACCCCGCGTCTCGCCGCGCTCGACCGCGCGACCGACCCTCGTCATCGGCCGTTTCCCCATCAACGCCGGACGACCCGACTCCCGCACCTGTGTCTCCGTCATCCCGACGCGGCCGAGCGGCGGATCGATGAACAGACCGTAGCAATCGAGCCTGTCAGACACGAGTCGGTGGTCGCCGTGCAGCAGGTTCGCGGCTACGATCTCGTAGTCGTTGTAGGCCGTGTGGGTAAATGCACCACGGCCGTTGCACTCACCGAGGGCCCACACACCGGGGACACTCGTCTCAAGCGTGTCGTCGACTTGGATGTGACCTCGATCGTCGGCCTCGACGCCGGCAGCGTCGAGGCCGAGGTCATCGGTGTTGGGACGGCGTCCCAGGGCCAGCAAGAGCATCGACCCGGCCACATCGGGCGGGCCGTCGTTGCACGTGACGCTGGCGACAGTCTGGTCACCGAGTGTGTCGACGCTCACACATTCGGCGTTGACGCGGACCTCGACACCCTCCGATTCGAGAATCTCCCTGACTGTCGACGACACGTCCGCCGACTCGCGCCGAAGCAGTCGGTCGCCCATTTCGATCAGTGTCACTCTGCTGCCGAATCGGCGGTACATCTGGGCGAACTCGAGACCGATGTAGCCGCCCCCGATGATGACGAGGTGATCTGGCAGAAAGTCGACCGCCATCATGCCCGAGTTGGTCCGGTAGTGGACACGGTCGAGTCCCGGGATCGACGGGACGTGAGCGCGCGCGCCGACGTTGATGAAAATGCGCTCGGCCTCGAGGATCTGCTCCTCTACCCGTATGGTGTGCGGCCCCTCGAAGCGCGCATGACCCGAATACACGGTCGCGTTGTCAAGTGCTCGGAGCCACGACTCGACGCCCTCGCGCGAGCGGCGCACGATGGCATCCTTTCGGGCCTTGACCTTCGTCATGTCAACCGACACGTCGCTGCCGACGACGACGCCGAAGTCGTCGGCGCGTCGCGCGACGTGCGCGGCACGGGCACTCGCCACCAACGCCTTCGTTGGAATGCAGCCCACGTTGACGCAGGTCCCGCCGAATCGGTGTCGCTCCACGACCGCCACCTGCATACCGGCACGCGCAAGCGCGGCGGCAAGGCTGGGCCCCGCCTGACCGGCGCCGATCACGATGGCGTCATACGAGTTTTTCATGGTGGTCATGGTACGGAACACGATGCAGAGCCCGAGGCTAGTGGCGGCCGGCAGGACGGGCGCGGCATCGGTTGTCTCCCCCTTTCGACCATCGCCCGTTTACTGGCCGGAGCAGGTCGGCTCAGGGGCTTGTCGCAGTGGACGACCGCTTCCAGAGGTGCATTCTGCACGGGTCGTCGACCAACCACAAGAGCCGGTCTGGGCGAGCGGGCGCGGAGCGACGAGTCTGGACGGCCGTGAGTCTCCATCTGTCCAACGGGCTGGCTCGAGGGTGCTGATGGCTCTCCCGAAACGGGCGCGGATTGCAGCCGGACCACGGGATCTGACGAGATGTGCCCGCTGGCCGACGGTCCCACCGCGCGTTCCCCCGCCTGCGTTCCGGCAGAGTCGAGGTGAGGTGCGTTGCCGGCAGGGTTCCGTGGGTCGTGCGGCGTGCCGGCCGCGATCACGGTCCGGGCCATCCTGCGGATGAGGTTGGTTTCGAGGTTCGCGATCTCAGTGCGGAAGTCGGCGATCTTGGCACGCATCTCGGCGAGGCCGGCCGTGAACCGACCGGCCGTGACGTGCCGCAACTCGCGATTCGTCGGGCAGCGCGACCGTTGGTGCGACTGTCGGTCCCGGCGACGTGGCGGTGACGAGACCGTCGCGCGCCGGTGCAGGTGCGGGAGGCAGTAGCAAACGGCTGTCCGGATGCCGAGAACCAGACCGCGATTCCCGGCGCTACCGCGCGGCCTCAACGTCGGCGGCCGGAAGGTGATCGGCCAGGACGACCTGATCCGCTGCTTCGAGGACCTCGGGTTCGGGAACGCCGCGACCGACATCCAGAAATGTCGCGACGCTGACACGTGCCATCGAGGGACGGTTGTCGGAGTGGCTCTCGAACCGGGTTCAGGCCATCGTCTCTACCGGGGGGAGCTACCGGGCCGCGGTCGCGGCGGCCCCGGACGATCGGCGCCGGAACGACGACCGGAAGCACAGTGCGCTGTTCACGCTACGCGGTGTCACTCCGGCCCGAGTCGTCGCTCACACAGCGCAGCGAGCCCCGTCCCGACGGACGCCGGGCCGCAGAACAGATGCGGTGTGTGTCCATGGCTCGGCGGCAGTGCATGGCGTCTACGCGCGGACCAAGGAAACCGCCCGAAGTCGAGATCGTCACCTGTTGCCGGTGGGACTGCCCGCGCGTCGAGTCCGATGGCCGGTCGCCGCTCGCGAACGCGTTGCGGGCTCCAGTGAACGCGTCCCGCGCTGCTCGAGGACGAGGGGGCTGAACCTGGCGTGAATCCTCCACTGCCGGGAGCGCTCACGGCGCCACCGGCACGCTCCGGCGGCACCCGCAGCGGCCCCGCTCCCGGAAGGCGCGCTGAATCTCGGGCGCTATCCGCGAGACGCTACCGGGAACTCGTCCCCTACAGGTCCGCCGGTTCTCCGTCCCCGTTCGCCTCCTCCCCGCGCGCCCAAGCGGCCACGGTCGCAAGATCGGGCGGGAGGCGAGAATGGAACCCCATCGGCTCACCGGTCACCGGGTGGTCGAACCGGAGCCTCGCGGCGTGGAGGAACTGGCGGGGGCACCGCTCCGCCAGCTCCCTTGCCCAGGCGCGGCGCGGTCCACCCACCCCGCGCTCCCGGCCGGCACCGTAGTCGGCGTCCCCGACAACGGGGTGGCCAATATGGGCAAGATGCACGCGAATCTGGTGCGTGCGACCCGTTTCGAGCGCAACATCGAGGAGCTCAGCCGCCCTCCATGACTCCCGTACCCGGATCCGCGTAACCGCCCGGCGCCCCGATTCCCGCACGGCCATCTTCTTCCGGTCCCGCGGGTCCCTGCCTATCGGCTCGTCAACCCTGAGGTGGCGCCTCGTGAGGTGGCCCCACGACGCCGCGAGGTACACCCGTCGGATCCGGCGCGCCTTCAGCGCTTCGGAGAGTTCCCGGTGCGTCGTCTCGTGCTTCGCGACGACGAGAAGCCCCGACGTGTACCGATCCAACCGGTGGACGATTCCCGGCCGGAGCGCCCCCCCGGATGCCGGGAGCGCCCTGACGTGATGAAGGAGGGCGTTCACCATCGTGCCGGAGCGGTGACCGGGCGCCGGGTGAACGACCATCCCGGCGACCTTGTCGACGACAAGGAGGTACTCGTCCTCGTAGACGATCTCGAGCGGGATCGGCTCGGCCTCGAGCGTTGGCGCCCGAGGCTCCGGCAACTCCACCTCGATCCGGTCCCCCTCGGACACCGGCTCCGACTTCCGGCGGGACACCCCGTTTACGAGGACACGTCCCTCCTCAATGAGACGGACGGAGCGGGAGCGGGAGAGCGCGAGTCGAGCGGCGACCCACGAATCGAGCCGTGATCCCGCACTCTCCCCATCCACGACGATGCACCGCCGGCCGCGCTCCATCATTGCGCACGGCGGATCGCCACCCGAACCCGGGCTCCGTCGATCTCGTCGACCCTTGACGCATCGTGGCCGGCGGCGGACTCGTCCACGATCGAAACCTCGAGCGCGAGCGTCTCGCGGGCGATGAACTCCCCGAACCGCGCCACCGCCTCCTGCACGGGAGGCGGACCCGCGATGCCGAGATGGATCCGATCCGTGATCTCGAGCCCCGCATCCCGGCGAAGCCGCTGGATCCGGTTGACGAGCTCGCGCGCCACCCCTTCCGCAACCAGCTCGTCGTCGAGCGCCGGGTCGAGTGCGACGAGGTGTCCTTCATCGGACCTGACCACGAGATCTCCGGCCGCGGCCTCTGTCACCTCGAGCCAGTCAGCCTCGACGGGGACGCTCTCTCCACTCACGGCGATGGAGATGGGCTCCCCCCGCCCGAACGCCCGGAGCGCCGCTTGGTCGAGCGCCCGGAGCGCCTCGGCGGCCGCCCCGCTCTCCCTCTGGAAACGCGGACCCAGGGCCCGGAAATTGGGCCGGGCTCGAAGCTCCACGAGCGCCTCGGAAGAGTCCGTGAGTACGATCTCCTTCACGTTCAGCTCATCCTTCAGGAGCTCGAGGAGCTCGGGCCTGAGGGAGAGGCCCGCCGGGTGGAGGGCGTACAACCTTCGAAGCGGCTGGCGCACGCGGAGCCGTACCTCCTCCCGGGCCGCTCGTCCGAGGGTCACGAGGATGCGCACGGACGCCATTTCCCGCTCGAGCGCATCGTTGAGGATCGCCCCCTTGGGCGAGGGGAAGCTGGCGAGGTGCACGGACGCCCCGCCGGTCAGGCCCCTGTGGATCCAGTCGGAGAACAGCGGCGTGATCGGCGCCGTCAGCCGGGAGAGGACGACGAGAGCGTCCCAGAGGGTCCGGAAGGCCGCCCGCGCGTCCTCGGGATCGGTGTTCCCCCAGAAGCGGGGGCGGGAGCGGCGGACGTACCAGTTCGAGAGGTCCTCGTTCACAAAATCAGCGACCGCGCGGTACGCTGGCGTGAGCTCGTACCGCTCGAGCTCACGCCCGACTCGTTCGACGGTACGGTAGAGGCGGGAGAGGAGCCAGCGATCGAGGATGGTGCGCCCCGCGGGCTCCGTGTCGCTGTCTCCGGGCGCCCACGCCTCTACGTTCGCGTAGAGAACAAAGAACCGGTAGGTATTCATCGCGGTGTCGAAGAAGCGGCGCGCCGCCTCCCGCACGCCCTGGGGATCGTAGCACTTCGCTGTCCAGGGGTGCGACGCGGTGATCAGGTACCAGCGGAGCGGATCGCTTCCGAACTCCCCGATCGCATCCCAGGGATCGACCATGTTCCCCTTGGACTTGGACATCTTCTGGCCCTCCGCATCCAGGATCATGTCGTTTACGATCACGTTCCTGAAGGAGGAGCCGCGCCCGAGCATCGTGCTGATCGTGATCAGCGAGTAGAACCATCCACGGGTCTGATCCAGCGCCTCGCAGATGAAGTCCGCCGGAAAGTGCTCGCGGAAGGCCTGGTCGTTCTCATGAGGCCAGTGCCACTGCGCGTACGGCATCGCGCCGGAATCGAACCAGACGTCGAGGACGGAGGGATGGCGACGCATCTCCCCGTCACACTCGGCGCAACTCCACCTCAACTCGTCGACGTAGGGGCGGTGCGGATCGAAGTCCTCGCCGAGCCGGCCGGCCCGTCCGGCGAGCTCCTCCATCGAGCCGATCCACTCGACGTGGTCCGGATCGCGGGAGCAGACCCACACGGGGAGCGGCGTCCCCCAGAAGCGGTCCCGCGAGAGAGCCCAGTCCACATTGTTCGCGAGCCAGTCCCCGAACCGCCGCTCCCCCACCTCCGGCGGATGCCATGAGACGGTAGCGTTGTTCCTCAGGAGGTCCTCGCGGAGCGTCGAGGTGGCGGCGAACCACGAGTCGCGCGCCATGTAGATGAGGGGCGACCGACACCGCCAGCAGTGCGGATACGCGTGCGTGTACGACTCGCTCCGAAGGAGGGCCCCCTCCTCGGCCAGCCGCTCGAGGAGGATGGGATCGGCCTCCTTGACGAAGATCCCTCCCACGAGGGGGACGTCCGGCTGGAAGTGCCCGCGATCATCCACGGGGAGAAGGAGGGGGAAGCCGTGGCGCACTCCCGCCCCGTAGTCGTCGGCCCCGAAGGCAGGCGCGAGGTGCACGATCCCGGTCCCTTCCGTGGCGGATACGAAGTCCTCGGCGACCACCCGCCACCCCCTCTCCAGCTCCTCCTCCCCCACGGCGACGAGATCGAGAGGGCGCAGGTATCGGATGCCCACGAGATCGGCTCCCCGGTAGCTCCTCCGGGCCCGCACACCCTCGCCGAGTACGGCCTCGACCCTCTCCGTGGCGAGGATGAGGCGCCGCCCCTCCCACTCGACCTCGGCGTATTCCAGCTCCTCCCGGACGGCGAGCGCGGTGTTCGAGGGAACGGTCCACGGCGTCGTCGTCCAGACGAGGAAGGAGCGCCTGCGGGGATCGGGAGCGCCGCCTGCATCGACGAGGTCGCAGAAGAAGTAGAGGGAGGGATCCTCGACCTCCGCGTAGCCCTGCGCCACCTCGTGGGACGAAAGGGCCGTCCCGCACCTGGGGCAGTAGGGCACCGACTTGTGCCCGCGGTAGAGGAGACCGCGGCGGGCCAGTTCCTTGAGGATCCACCATACCGACTCGATGAACTCGGTGTGAAAGGTCACGTACGGTTGGGAGTAGTCGAGCCAGTAGCCGATCCTCTCGGAGAAGCGTTCCCACTCCTCCTTGTAGGTGAAGACGGAGTCGCGGCAGACCTCATTGAAGCGGGCGATCCCGAACGCCTCGATCTCCGGCTTCCCGGAGATCCCGAGCTTCTGCTCCGCCTCGATCTCGACGGGAAGCCCGTGCGTGTCCCATCCCGCGATCCGGGTCACGTGGTGGCCCTTCATCGTCCGGTGGCGACAGACGATGTCCTTGATCGTACGGGAGATGATGTGATGGAGCCCCGGCCTCCCGTTCGCCGTCGGGGGTCCCTCATAGAAGACGAAGGGCTCGCCCGCCTCCGTCGCGCGGAGTGTCTCGCGGAAGAGATCCTCCTCTCGCCAGCGGCGAAGAACCTCCTCCTCGAGATCGAGGAGCGACGGAGGGAGGTCGGGGTAGGTCATGCGAACGGCGAGCCGGTCCTAGAGCTGGCCCACCACGCCGCGGATGAGAGCGGTAAGGTGCGGTTCCGCCTCGGCGGCGGTGCGGATGATGGTATCGACGTCCGCGACCTCGAGAGCATCGGGAAAGCAGAGATCCGTGACGATGCTGAGTCCGAGGACGCGCATCCCCATGTGCTGGGCTACGATGACTTCGGGGACGGTGGACATCCCGACGACGTGCGCCCCGATCGTCCTGAGCATCCTGTACTCGGCCCGGGTCTCCAGGTTCGGCCCCACCACGGCGGCGTACACACCGCGCTTCAGACGGATGCCCCCCTCCGTCGCGGCCCGGAGCGCCATCTCCTGAAGCCCCCTGTCGTAGGGCTCCGACATGTCCGGAAACCTGGGGCCGAGCTCGTCCAGGTTCGGTCCCACGAGAGGCGTCTCCCCCATCAGGTTGATATGGTCGTCGAGGAGGACCAGATCGCCGAGCGCGAGGAGCGGATCGAGCCCGCCGCACGCGGCGGATACGACGAGGGTACCGGCACCCATCATCTTCATGACCCGGACAGGAAACGTCACCTCCTGGAGCGAGTAGCCCTCGTAGCGATGAAAGCGGCCCTGCATCGCCACGGCGGGCACCCCCTCGAGCTCTCCCGCGAGGAGGCGTCCGCTATGGGACTCCACGGTCGAGAGGGGGAAGCCCGGGATTTCCTCGTAAGGGATCGCGGCCTCCACCTCCATCGCCTCCCCGACCCCGCCGAGCCCCGTGCCCAGCACGACCGCGACTCTCGGGTCGACCGCCGTGCGCTCACGGATCACGCCCACAGCAGCGCGAAAGGCCTCGGTCGGCCCCGCCGGCGCGGCGCCCGTCACCGGACCCGTCCCTCACCGGGTACCCCCGGGACTGAGGAATCCGGGGCTGCCGGGCCGTTGGGGGCCTCACCCGACGTGCTGAACGATTTCGTAGCCACGGTCATGGTCTCCTCCCGAAGATCGCCGAGCCGACGCGCACCATCGTGCTTCCCTCCTCTACGGCCCACTCGTAGTCGTTCGACATCCCCATCGAAAGCTCTCTCCCCGGGTACGCCGGAATCCGGGCAGCCGCCTCCTCCTGTACCCGCCGCAGCCCCCGGAAGGTTGCCCGGAGGATCGCCTCATCCGTCGTGAGCGGGGCCATCGTCATGAGCCCCCGGACCGCGAGCGACGGAAGGCCGAGGAGACGCTCGAGCGCCCCCGGGACCTCGGCCGGGGCGAACCCGCTCTTCGTCTCCTCCCCGGAGACATTCACCTGCACGAGCACCGGGAGCACCGGAGCACCGGGCAACGAGGTCCGCTCGAGACGGTCGGCGAGCCGGAGCGAATCGAGCGAGTGCACGAGAGAGGCGAGCCCCCGGACCCTCGGGGCCATCCGCCGCTGGAGCCGACCGATCATATGCCACTCGACCGTCCCCCGTTCGACGAGACCCGCCTTCTCCTCGAGCTCCGGCACCCGGTTCTCGCCGAGTGTATCGAGCCCCGCCTCGATCGCGGCCTCGACGGCCGGAAAGGGGTGGCCCTTCGTGACGGCCACGATCCGGACCTCCCCGGCGTCTCGACCCGCCCGCCCCGCCGCCTCCTCGATCCTCCCCCGGAGCTCGGGGAGGGTATCGGCGAGCAACGCCCGGTACATCGAGGGCGATCCTACAGTGGTTCCGGAACCGGGTCGGCACGCCCCGGCCCCATACGACGGAGCCCCACCGGCCCGGTCGGCCGGTGGGGCTTCTCGCCAGAGGGCGCCGGGAGCGTCAGTTCGTCGTGAAGGTAATCGGAACCTGGATCCAAACCGCTACCCGCTCGTCACGGTTCAGCGCGGGGCTGAACTGGAAGACCTCAGCCACCCGCATCGCCGCCTGATCGAGCTGCTCAAAACCGGAGGACTCGGCGACGAGCACGTTCTCGAGAGAGCCCGTGGAGTTGATGAAGAAGTGCATGAGGACCGTGCCGCCGACGCCGGCGTCCCGGAGCACCGCCGGGTACTCGCGAACGAGTGCGGACTGCACCGCGGGACGGTTCGTGATCTCGGGGGCCACCTCGTACGGGGTGAAGGTCGGCTGCGCCGACACGTCGATCTCCACGGCCTCCGTCGGAGGGGGCGGGAGCTCCTCGATCGGGTTCTGCTCGAAGGTCGTCGGGGCGATCGTCACATTCGTGTCGATCGCGGCGCTCGTGACCACGGGGTTCGCGGGACGGGCGATCGCGTCCGGCGGCGGCGGGATCTCGATCTCCGGCGGGAGTTCGATGGCCTCGAGCTCCTCCATCGTGAAGGAGACGTCCTCCGCCTCGAGCTCCGGCCAGTAGGCCATGATCCCGAAGTGGACGCCCGTCGCCAGGATCATTGAGCCCCACAAGAGGGAGCCGAACGACTGCTTGAACCGGTCGTTGGCGGTCTCGAAGATGTCGTCTGCAACCGTTGCGGCCTCTGCCGTGTTGAGATCGTCGGACATTATCTCCTCTCCGCTGTCATGCGGCGCTCGAGTTCGGTGGCGAATACCACATAAACGGCGCCGGAACGCTTAAGCTGCTCCTGAACGAGGTCGACGAACCGGTAGGGCACCTGCGAGTCGGCCCTGAGTGAGATGATGAGACGCTGCCCCGACTCGACCCACGCCGGACCGACGACCGCGGCCACGTCCTGCATCGGGACGAGGCGGTCATTGATCCAGACGTCGCCGTTACGTTCGAGCCAGACGTACAGGACGTTGTCGCGCTTCTCATCTATCTGCTCCGTCGCGACGGCGTCGGGCCAGTCGATCGGGCGCTCGCGCTCGGTCCTGAATACCGTCGTGACCATGAAGAAGATGAGGAGAAGGAAGGCAATGTCGGCAAGTGACGAGGACGGGATCTCGCCCGACGCCTTGGACTTCCTCTCGAAACCGGCGCCTTTCAGTCCCATGGCTCAGGTCTCCTCTAGTAGCTGGAGCGAGATGCGTTCCGCGCCCGCGAGCTGCAGGGCGTCGAGTACGGCGATCATGTGCTCGTGGGCCGCGTCGGGGTGCGTCTTCACCGCCGCGATCAGGTTGGGATTCTCGGCCACGTTCTGCCGCCACACGCTCTCGACCTGTGACGCGGGCATCTGCTGCTCATCCTCGGAGTCCCCGTAGCGCACCACGACGACGCCGCTCGGCTGTACCTGAAGGTGGAGGACGTTTCGCTGCGAGACCTCGACCTCCTCCGCCTCCTCGGGGAGGACGACCCGGAGGCCCGAGTCTCTCGGGAAGACGGTCGTGACCAGGAAAAAGATCAGGAGAAGGAAGGCGATGTCCGCCATGGACGCACTGGGGATCTCGTCGCTCACCTTCGACTTCTTGTTCATGATAGCCACGGAAGCACTCTCCTTCAGCTGTACTGTGACACTTCGGGCCGACCCGGGGCCGAGTTCCCTGTCAGGCCGTCCCGCTGCTCACCTTCTGAACCTTCCCTTCCTTCTCGAGATCCCAGACCAGGTTCAGGATCTGCTGCGTGCCCTGCTCCATGTCGACGATGAGCCGATCGATCCGGGTCACGAAGAAGTTGTAACCGATATTCGTCGGAATCGCTATGAGCAGCCCGGTCGCGGTCGTGAGGAGTGCGACCTTGATCCCGCCGGCGACGAGCGTCGGATCGACATCGCCTGCCGTCTCGATCGAGGCGAAGGCCATGATCATGCCAGCCACGGTGCCGAGGAATCCCATCAGGGGCGCGACGTTGGCCACGGTGGCGAGGATCACGAGGCCGCGCTCCAGGAAGCCGAGCTCGATCGTGCCCGTCGTGTCGATCGCCTGCGAAAGGTCGCCCTCGTCGTACTCTCCGTCCCTCAGCCGCCTCAGGCCCACGAGGAGGATCGCGGCCGTGGGCCCGGGGGTCTCGGTGCACCGCCGGATCGCCTCGTCGATCTCCCCGGCGCGGGTCAGCTCCTGCACTTCTTCCAGGATGCGGTCCGTGCCCTTGTGCGCGATCGTCAGGGCCCACGCCTTCGCGATGATGACGCCCACGGCGACGAGGGAGCAGAGGACGAGGGCGTACATCATCGGCCCCCCGTCCGCGAAGAGCGTCATCAGATTGTAAGATACGTTCAAGCTTGCACCCCCCCTAAACTGTCTCCGGCCCGCGTCCCCGGGACCCGGGCATGGACACCATGACGGATTCGCCGGGAAAATCTAGGGAGCGGCTCCCTCCCCTGTCAACGCAGCTCCCGGGGAGCGAGCGCCGGGCGCGTGCGGCCCGACTTCCGGCCCCGCGTGCGGCCCGACCAGCGTTTCCTCCAGGAGCTCCCGGAGCCGCCCGGACTCGACCCCGATCTCGAGACGGCCCCGGTGCGCGACCGACACGCGGGCCGTCTCCTCGCTCACGACGATGACGATCGCATCCGACTCCTCCGACAGCCCCAGCGCCGCCCGATGGCGCGTCCCCATCGACTTGTCGTGGAGGGGCGTGAGGGTCAGTGGCAGGATCGCGCCGGCCGTCTTGATCCTGTCCCCCTCGATGATCACCGCACCGTCGTGGAGCGGCGATTGCGGCGTGAATATCGTCATGAGCATCTCCTTCGAGACGCGCGCTTCGACCGCGTTGCCCGTCCCGGCGTAGTCATCGAGCCCGACATCGTTCTTGAGCGCGATGATCGCGCCGAACCTGCGCCTCGCCAGGAGCTCGGCCGCCTCGACCAGCTCGTCGATGATGCGCCGCCCCTCGAGCTTCGCGAAGAACCCGAACATCCTGGTCGCCCCGAGTCGAGCGAGCGTTGCGCGCAGCTCGGGCTGGAAGACGACGAGGAGAGCGATCGCCCCGAACTGGAAGAGCGTCTCGAGGATCGTCGAGATGAGGGAGAAGTTGAGGAACACGGCGAGGAAGTAGACGACGGCGAGGAAGCCCACGCCGAGGAGCATTTGCATCGCCCGGGTGCGCTGCAGGAGGAGGAGGAGCCGGTAGACGAGGGCGGCGACGATTGCGATCTCCACGAGATCGCCCCACCCTGGCCGCATGAGCTGGAACTGCTCCCAGAGGGCGCTCACTGGCTCCCCCCCGTCCCGGTGCCCGCCCGCGCAACGGCGTGGGCGACGGCGAGCGCCTCGACCGCGGGGAGGACATCGTGGACCCGGAAGAGCCGGGCGCCGCCCTGGTAGGCGATCACGCACGCTGCGGCCGTGCCGACGGCCCTCGCCTGCGGCGGGACCCCGAGGAGCGCCCCGAGGAAGCTCTTTCGGCTCGGGCCCACCATCATGGGAAAGCCGGCCTCGAGGAGGCGGGGGAGTTCACCGAGGAGCTCGACGCTCTGCGCAGCCGACTTGGCGAAGCCGAGGCCCGGATCGAGGACGATCGAGGCGGGCCGGATTCCGGCGTCCCGCGCGCGGGCCACGGAGCGCTCGAGCTCGAGGCGGACTTCGCCGGCGAGGTCCGAGTAGCGGGCCCGGCTCCGCATCTCCCCGGGCGTGCCCCGCATGTGCATGAGGACGACCCCCACCCCCGAGTCCGCGACGACAGCGGCGAGCGCGGGATCGAAGGAGAGCCCGGAGACATCATTCACGATGCTCGCACCGGCGCCGAGCGCGACGCGTGCGACCTGGGACTTGCGGGTATCGACGGAGATGGGGACCGTAAGGCGGCGGGCCAGCGCCTCGACGACCGGGACAACCCGCCGAAGCTCCTCCTCGACGGGGACCGCGGACGCGCCCGGGCGCGTGGACTCACCCCCGACGTCGAGGAGGGCCGCCCCTGCCCGGACCATTTCCTCGCCCCGCCGCATGGCGGCCTCGACGGTTGTCGTCTCGCCCCCGTCGGAGAAGGAGTCCGGCGTCACGTTGAGGATCCCCGCGACGACGGGCGCCTCGAGCGGGAGGGACCCCCCGGCGATCTCCCAGACCGGGGCGGGACACAGGGGGGCGGCGGGCGATGGCTCCCTCATCCCCGGGAGGGGTCCGGATCCGGCTCCTTCCCGGCGAGACGCGCGGCGGGCGTCGAGACCGGCTCTTGGTCGACGGCTACCTCGTCGGCCGAGTGCGGGCCGGCCTCGCCGGCCTCCCCTTCCATCTCGCCGGCCTCCCCGATCCCGCGAGCGTCCGCCCCGCCCCCGGCGCTCGCCTCCGTACCCGCGGCTCCATCCACCTCCCCCGGGCCCGCACGCACCGGCGCGGCCTCCCGCATGGGCGGGAGGACCTTCCCCTGGGCGAGGAGCTCCACCTCGTCGCGCTCGAGCGTCTCTCTCTCGAGGAGCGCCCTCGCGAGGGCGTCGAGGAGCTCCCGCTCCCTCTCGAGGACCTCTCTCGCCCTCTGGTGGGCCTCGTCGAGCGTGCGCTTGACCTCCTGGTCCACGAGCTGCGCCGTGTGCTCGGAGATGTCGCGCTTCTGGGTGATCTCCCTCCCGAGGAAGACCTCGTGATCGGAGTCACCGACGGCCATGAGCCCGACGATATCCGACATTCCGAAGCGGGTGACCATCCGCCTCGCCATCTGCGTGGCCCTCTCGATGTCGTTGCCGGCCCCGGTCGTGACCTTCTCAGGGCCGAAGACCATCTCCTCCGCCACCCGGCCGCCGAAGAGCATGCTCAGCTGACCCTCGAGCCACTCCTTCGTGTACGAGTGACGGTCCTCCTCGGGGAGCGAGGCCGTGAGTCCGAGCGCGCGTCCCCTCGGAACGATCGTGACCTTGTGGATCGGGTCGAGGCCGGGGATGCGGAGCCCGAGGACGGCGTGGCCCGCCTCGTGGTAGGCGGTGAGCTTGCGCTCCTTCTCGGTGAGGACCATGCTCCGGCGCTCCGTCCCGAGCATGACCTTGTCCTTCGCCATCTCGAAGTCCCGCATCGCGACCCTTTCGACCCCTCGCCGGGCGGCGAGAAGCGCGGCCTCGTTGCAGATGTTCGCGAGATCGGCTCCCGAGAGCCCGGGGGAGCCCTTCGCAACCGTCGACAGCTCCACGTCCTCCTCGAGGGGAAGCTTCTTCGCGTGCACGGTGAGGATCTGCTCGCGGCCCCTCACATCGGGGGAATCCACGACGACCTGCCGGTCGAAGCGCCCGGGCCTCAGGAGCGCCGGATCGAGGACGTCGGGCCGGTTCGTCGCCGCGAGCAGGATCACGCCCTCGTTCGTCTCGAAGCCGTCCATCTCCACGAGGAGCTGATTGAGGGTCTGCTCCCGTTCGTCGTGCCCGCCACCTAGCCCCGCACCGCGGTGGCGCCCCACGGCGTCGATCTCGTCGATGAAGATGATGCACGGCGCGTGGGCCTTCCCCTGCTCGAAGAGGTCCCGGACGCGTGAGGCCCCGACCCCTACGAACATCTCGACGAAGTCGGAGCCAGACATCTGGAAGAAGGGCCGCTCCGCCTCGCCCGCCACCGCCTTCGCCATGAGCGTCTTGCCCGTCCCGGGCGGGCCCACGAGGAGCACACCCTGCGGGAGTCGCCCGCCGAGGCGGGCGAAGCGCTGGGGGTCCTTCAGGAACTCGATGATCTCCTCGAGCTCGTGCTTCGCTTCCTCGGCCCCCGCGACGTCCTGGAAGGTCACCTTCGGGGTGTCGGGCGAGATGAGCTTCGCCTTCGACCTCCCGAACTGGAAGGCCCGGTTGCCGCCCCCCTGCATCGTCCGCAGGAGCCAGAACCAGAAGAGGATCAGGATGACCCAGGGGAGCGCCGAGACGAGGAAGCTCCACCAGGGCGTGCGCTCCGGCTCCGCACGCACGTCCACGGCGCGGGCCTCCAGGTCCGCGAGGAGCCCCTCGGTGATCTCCCCGGGGAGGCTCGTCTCGAAGACGGTGTACTCCTGACCGTTGAAGGTGATGGCGCTCGAGAACTCCCCCTCGATCAGCACTCCCTGGATGACGGTGACCGACTCGATGTTCCCGCGCGCGAGCTCGGCCCGGAATTCCGAGTAGGAGAACTCGTAGCGGGACGGCTGCTGGGTGCGGAAGAAGTTGAGGAAGAGGAGGGGAATCAGGATGACGAGGATCCAGAAGGAAGCCGTCCGGGAGAGACGGTCCCACCGCGTATCCTTCTTCTCCGGTTGCCGCATGTCTTGACGCCTGGCCATGAAGAGGAAGCTCTCCTCGGTTGTCTCCCCGCACAAGAACCCTGGGGTCAGGCCCTTCGGCTGCCCCCGACCCTCCGGACCCCGAGCCGCCAGCGGACGCTTCCCGGGTCCTCCCGCTCCCCGGCGCCCGCCGCCCGGCCCGGGAGCCAGAGGACGTGCCCCCGGCAATCCACGAGGACCGGACGTCTCGCCCGCTCCCGCCTCGGGACGCGGGCCTCCCGAAAGAGCTTCGCGAGCTTCCTCGACCGGCCCCGGACCCGGATCCGGTCGCCGGGCATCCACCCGCGCACACGAAGGGGGAAGGCGAGCTCCCCGGGGTCGAAGGATGCCCACTCCCACGCCCCCGCCGGGGGGGGGGCGAGCTCTCTGCCCCGGCGCACGGAGGGCGGAAAGGGGCTCGCCCCCCACCGGAGCTCGAGACGGGCGCCCGAGAGATCGATCTCCCCGGCGCCCGTCGAGGGGGCTTCGATCACAAGCGCCTCCCCACCCTGGGAGGCGGGGTCCGGCGGTGTGCCCGGCCCGGAGCGGTAGATCCGGATCCGGTCGAACTCCCGCTCGAGGCGGATCGAGCCGGCGAGATCGATACGGGCGCCGCTCGCCTTGCTCGTGATAAACTCGACGGCAGAAGCGGTTCCAGCCTCCGAGAGGCTCCGGTCGAGCATCTCGGCAAAACGCCGGACGAGCGCCGCCCGAACCGGCGGAGGGTGGCGAAGGAGGGCGGAGCGGTCGAACGTGACCTCCCGGCCCGACGAGGAGGCCCCGAGCCCCTCGAGCTCGAGGTCGAGGAGGTGATCGAGGACCTCCCGTTCCCTCGCGGCGTTCCGGGCGATCCGGAGGAGACCCCGCCGGGCGCCCGGATGGACCGCCTCGAGCTGGGGGAGGAGCCTCCGGCGGATCCGGTTTCTCGAGAGCCGGACGAGGGCGTTCGTCGGGTCCACCCGGGGCCGGATCCGGTTGCTGGCGGCGTACGCCTCGAGCTCGGGCCTCCCGAAGGGGAGGAGGGGGCGGACGATCCCCGGTTCTCGCACCTCGGGGATCCCCGCGAGCCCCCTGGGCCCGGTCCCCCGGAGGATGCGAAAGAGCACCGTCTCCACCTGGTCGTCCGCGTGGTGGGCGGTGAGGATCCACTCCACCTGGCCGGCACCGAGCAGCCCCTCGAAAAAGCCGTAACGAAGCCCGCGAGCCTCCTCTTCCGTCGCCGGGACCTCCCTCGCCCGCTCCGCGTGCAGGGGGAGCGCCCATGCGCGGGCGAGCCCGCGCACCCAATCCGCATCGCCGACGCTTTCCGCCCGCATACGGTGGTCGAAATGGGCAATGCGCAGCCTCACGCCGGGTGCCGGGAGGGCGAAGCGGAGGAGGTGGACGAGGACAACGGAGTCGAGCCCGCCCGAGCAGGCGACGGCGACGCGGTCGCCGGGCCTCGTCCAGCGCCGCCCCTCCCAGTGGTGCCGGAAGCGAACGGCGAGGGGGACGCCCGGGTCCGGAGCCCTCACCCGTCCCCGAGGCCCGGGGGGCGCGCCCTCCCGGTCTCCCTCGAGAGCACCTCGGCCAGCAGATCGGGTCGGTCCGTCTGGATCCCGTCGACCCCCCAGGCCAGGAGCGTGCGCATCACCTCCGGGTCGTTGACCGTCCACACGTGCACGGGGAGGTTCCGGCGCCAGGCCTCATGCAGGAGGCGGGGGGTCGTCACCTGACGCCCCTCCCAGCGCCAGGGAATCTGGAGCGCGTCCGTCCGGGGGGTATAGGGGCCGCCCCCGGGGAGCCTGTGCAGGTAGTGGAAGAGCCGGATCTGGCGCCGGCTCGCGGAGGTCGGCCCCCGGTAACCGTGGCGGTCGGCACGGCCGGCCTCCCCGACCGAGGCGAGGAGGACGCGCTCGGTCGCCCCGGCCCCCCGGACCGCCTCGATGAGACGCGCCGTCGTCCCCTCCCCCTTCGCGTCCACGTTCATCCGGACACCCGGAAAGGCCTCGAGCACGTCGAGGAAGCGGGGAATCACGATGCCCCGCCCCCGGAAGGAACGCGCCCCTTCGAGGTCCACGAACCGGTACCCAGCATCGAGCACCTCAAGCTTCCGCAGGGTGAGGTCGCGCACCGCGCCCTCCCCGTCCGTCGTACGGTCCACCGTCCCGTCGTGGATCACCACGAGCTCGCCATCCGAGGTGGCGTGGACGTCCATCTCGAGGACGTCCACCTCCCAACGCTCCACCGCGGTGCGGAACGCCTCCATCGTGTTCTCGGGGGCGAGCTTCGCCCCGCCCCGGTGGGCGAAGAGGAGGGGGGCGCCCGCCATGTACGGGTGGCCGGGGCGGAGGCGGGGGGTCACGCCCTCCTCCGCACCGGGGTCACACGTCCTCCAACGTAACCACGTCCTCCGGTGCGAGACCGTGATACTCGACGAGGACGCGGTCCAGGAGTCCCTCCGTCATCCTGAGCTCCAGCGCCGCCCGGTCCGCCTCCTCGCTCGGCGACCCGCCCGCCGTCTCGCGGAGCGAAAGGACGCGCGCGGCGAGGAAGTGAACGAAAGCGTCGACGACCTCCGGCCTCGGCTCCGCGGCTGCGAGGGCGTCCGCCGCGACCTCAGTGAGCAGGAGTCCCCGGGTGAGGGCGAGCACGCCCGGAAAGGTTAGCTCCGGGAGGGAGCCCCCCTCCATCCGCTCCTCCTCCGTGACGTTCTCCCACTCGAGATCGTTCCAGTAGAGGCTCTCGAGCTCCCCGGCCAAGTGGTCCAGCCGCTCGGGCGGGAGAGGTGGACGCGGGGTCCCGGCCGGAGGCAGAAGGGTGCGGCCAACAACCTCGGCGAGAACCCGACGGCACTCGGCGAGGAGCTCTGGGGGGGTGGTAGGCGGCGACATGGCTCGAAGCCCCAATATGCGCTCCCGGGGCACCGGAGCCAAGCGGCCGGGGAGGGGCCGGCCGGCGCGGCTCTTCATTTGCGAGAGGTGCTCGGCCCGGTCCCTCGGGAGGCAGAAGGGTGCGGGCACGGCTTTGCAATCCGATCGGGGTCGGATAAGATCGGTAGGCGCGGCAGGTTGGCGCGCCCCGGCTTCGAGCCCGGACAATCCACGACGCAAGCGAGTGGTCAGGCATTCATGCATCTCCTCCTTCAGCTCTTACGGCGTATCCTCCGGCAGCTGCTCTACCGATTCGTGCTCCGACTCTGCCGGCTCCGCGCGCTTGTTCTCCTCGCCCTCTTCCTCCCGCCAGGGCTCGCCGGGCAGGGGAGCCGGATTGATCCGCCTGGGGTGGCGAGCCCCCGGGGCTCGGCAGCGACGCAAGTAGGCGGCGCGTTCAACAGCGAGGGTGCCTACGGGAACGGCTCGTGGATCGTTGTGGACTACGGCCGCCCCATCCTGCGCGGCCGCGAGAACATGTTCGGGTCCGGGGACACCTACGGGGACGGCTTCCTCCTCGGCGCTCCCCTCTGGCGAGTGGGCGCGAATCAGTCCACCCGGTTCATGACGGAGATCGACCTGATGTTCGGCGCGGATCGCCTCCCGGCCGGGGACTACTCCGTGTTCGCCGAGCTCGACGAGATGCAGTGGACGCTCATCTTCTCGACCTGGGGGGTCAAGGAGTCGTTCGGCGAGGTGAACGCCGACGCCCTTTGGGGCTCGTACGAGTACACGCCGGACCGGGACGTCCTGAGGACGACGATGTCCGTCGAGACGGCGGCGAAGTCGGCCGACCAGCTGATCATCACCTTCACGGACATGACGCAGGAGGGCGGGAACTTCACCGTTTGGTGGGACGACCAGCTCGCGACGGCTCCCTTCACCGTAGCCCGCTAGCGTCCCCCGGGGGCGGGCGTACACGCGGGCGCACGGCGAGATGCTCCTTCGGACCCGCACGCGCCACGCGCCGCGGACGATCGTCCGCGCTGACGGCGGGCGCCCCGCCGGCCGGAACCTGATCCAGGACCTCCTCCGGTCCGTCGAGTACGGGCACAGGGCGGAGGGGACGCCCGGCGAGGACCCCGGGATCGTCTTCCCCCGCGATGTGGAGGCGGCCGCCGGTCGCCTCGCGCCCTGAGCGGAAGTGACGCCCGTCGCGCGGCTCTTCTTCCTCCTGCTCGTCCTCCTCGCCCTCCCGGTGGCGGGGGCGCTCGGACTTGTCCTGGTCGAGGGGTGGAGCTTCTTCGACGCCCTCTACATGGCCGTCATCACCCTCACGACCGTGGGATTCGAGGAGATTCGTCCACTCAGCACCCCCGGGAGGGTGCTGATCATCGTCTACCTCGTCCTCGGACTCGGGGCCTTCCTATACGGCGTCACCCATGTGGGCGAGATCGTGATTCGCGGCGAGCTGCGGCAGAGGCTCGGGTGGAGGCTGATGAACGCTACGCTTCGGTCCCTCACGGACCATCATATCATCTGCGGGTGCGGGCGCACCGGCGCGAAGCTCGGAGCGCTCCTCGCGGAGCGGGGGGAGAAGTTCGTGGTCGTGGACCGGGACCCCGTTGCACTCGCCGTGGCGCAGGCGCGAGGGTGGCCATGCCTCGTTGGCAACGCGACGGACGACGCCACCCTCCGGACGCTCCGCATCGAACGGGCCAAGGGGCTCGCGGCCGTGCTGAGCAGCGACGCGGACAACCTCTTCGTGGTCCTCTCCGCACGCCTTCTCAGCCCGGAGCTGAACATCCTCGCGCGCGCCACGGACGACGAGAGCATCGACAAGCTCGAGAGGGCGGGGGCGAACCAGATCGTGAGCCTGCACCGGATCGGCGCGACTAAAGATGGCCCACCTCCTGACGAACCCGGATCTCGTCGACTTCACCGAGGTGCTTCGCACGGGCGAGGCGAAGGTGGACGTGATGCGGATGGCCGTCGCCGCCGACTCCCTGCACTGCAACCGGACGCTCGCCGACTCGAGCTTCCGCTCGCGGGGGGTGATGATCGTTGCCATCCAGCGCAGGGACGGGGAGCTGCTCCTCCTCCCCACCGGTGCGTCCTCCATCCGTCCCGGGGACACGCTAACGGTGCTCGGGCCCCCAAGGGCGCTCGAGCAGGTGCTCGCCGAAGCGTAGGCGACGGTGTGGCCGCCTTGCGGGGACTCTCCTCCCCGGGTAGCGTCCGAGGTACCATGAAGATCCTGACGCCAGCAGCGGCCGCCCTCCCCCTCCTCCTGATACCGGCCTCCCCCGCCCTGGGGCAGACGACGGGGAGCGAACCCGTCCGGGTGGATGACATCCGGTGGGTGGACCCTCCGCCCTCCGCCTCACCGGGGGTCGAGCACCGCACCTTCGAGAGCCGCTCGATGGGGCGCGAGGTCGGCTACTCGATCTACCTCCCACCGGGCTACCCTGAGCGGGAGGGGGCGCCGTACCCGGTCGTCTACTGGCTCCACGGCCAGCGCGGGAGCGAGGGCGACGTCCGGCCCGCGGCAGCACTCCACCGCGCCATCGCCAGCGGTTCAGCCGGCCCGATCGTCCTCGTGATGGCGAATGGCGGGGTCGCGAGCGGCTACATCGACAACCCGGCGACCGGCGTCATGGGCGAATCGGTGGTGATCGACGAGCTGATCCCGCACGTCGAGGCGAACTACAGCGTGAGCACCGAGCCCGGGGGACGGGGGATCGGTGGGTTCTCGATGGGGGGAGGAGGGGCGATTCGCCTCGCGATCCGCCACCCGCGGAGCTTCTCGACCGTCCTCTCCGTCGCCGGCGTCATCGTCGGCTACCAAGAGCTCATGGAGCGGAACTTCGTCGTCGACACCGAGCTGGCGCGCAGCCACGACCCGTTCCCGAATGCGATCGACGCGGTGCCACGCCTGCGCGCGATGAACGTGAAGCTGCTCGTGGGCTCCGAGGATTCGTGGGTGGCGGCGAGCCGACGATTCGCAGCCCACCTCACGCACCAGAGTCTCGCGGTCGACTACGCCGAGCTGCCGGGGATCGGCCACGACCTCGGCGCCTATCTAGAGGAGGACGGCGGCGAGATCTTCCGCTTTCTCTCCTCGAATCTGGGGACGGGCCGATAAGGGGGCCTCTCCCGCTCTGCACGATCGCGCTCGGCCTCGCCGGCGCGGGCGGCGGCGCACTCTGGATCTTCCTCGACAGCGGACTCCTCCCCGGCGCCGGACCCGCTTCCGGGTCCACGCCCCTTCTCTACGCTTGGTGGGCGCCGGGGCTCCTCGTCGGGCTCGCGATCGGCGGGGCGCTCGGCCTCGAGCCGCACCGCGCGCTGGGCCTCGCCACGGCAACGGGAGCGATCTACCTCGCGAGCGCGGGGAGCGTCGCCGTGGCGGCCTGGCTCCTCCCAGAACGCGGCCAGCTCCCACTCGCGACCTGGGGGGGCGCCGCCGGGGGCGGGGCGGCCTGGCTCTTCCACGCGGCGATCATTCACTACCTCGGGGCCGGGGGCCGGCGGGGATCCGGGCTCCCGACCGCGGCCGGGGCGGTCATCGGGGGACTCCTCGTCCACCTCCTGACGCTCCCGGGTGTCGGCCGCCTCCCCGTCGTACTGATTGCCGCGGCGTGGCCCTCTGCCGTGGGGGGGCTCTCCTGCCGCCTCGCCCTCCGGCACGGGTTGGAGGCGAGCCCCGCGCGGGGAACGGCCGCCGGCTCGGAGCGCTCGATCCGGGGAGGGAGGGAGCGGGGGCAAGCCGGGGTCGTGGAAGCGCTGGGCCTCGCAGTCACGGTGGCAAGCGTCCTCTCGCTACTCCGGGCGCTCCCGTGACGGCGGGGCCTGCCCCGCCTGCCCCATCGGTGCTTGTTCCACCCTGGCCGGAGCCATACTGTACGCTACTCTTCCCGCGTGCACCCTCGGCCCGAACGCCCCGACGCAGGTGTCGACATGCGCAGAATCCTTGGCCTCCTCACCGGGTTCCTCCTCTTGGCGCTGCCGTGCGCGACGGTCGCGCAGGAGGCGCCCACGTCCGCCACGGACATCCTGAGCGAAGAGGTTCACGTTCTCCTCGAGAACATGATCGGCGTCTCCATCGACCAGCAGATGAGGATCGCTGACGTCGGGGGCGACAACGTCGGCGTCGGGATCCTGCATAGGACGAGCGACAACGACTCGGACGGCGCGCTCACCGGGCTCATCCACGCCTACGTGACGGAGGTGTACGTGATGCTCTCGGGGAGCGGGACGCTCGTGACCGGGGGAGAGATCGTCGAGCGCGGGGAGCTGTCCGCGGGGAGCGTAGCGATCGGTCCCTCCTATCAGGCGGAGGTCCGCGGCGGGGAGTCGAGGCTGATCGAGGTCGGCGACCTCGTGATCATTCCCGCCGGAGTCTTTCACGCCTGGACCTCGATCCCGGATCACGTGACGTACTTGAGCGTCCGGGTGGATCCGGACCAGCACCTCCCGGCCGGTTACGTGCACCCCGACCTGAACTGAGGAGGAGCGTCCATGAAAGGCTCGATTCTTCCCTCGCTGGCCGCGGCGTCCGCAGTCGTGCTCTCGGCAGCCGCAGCCCCGGAGGGAGCCTCGGCGCTCCAGGACGACCGGGGCATGCGGACGACCGTATACGCGCCGCAGAACCGTCCGGACGTGAGGGGGACGACCGGGGCCGTCTCGGCCGGCCACCCCCTCGCCGCGCAGGCCGGGATCGCCGTGCTCCAGAGGGGCGGGACGGCGACGGACGCGATCATCGCGATGGCCGGGGTCCTGGCCGTCGTCCGGCCCCACATGAACGGCGTCGGAGGGGACGCATTCGCGATCTTCTACGACGGGGCCACGGGGGAGATCAGCGCGATCAACGGGAGCGGGCGGACAGGGCGTCTCGCGACCCCGGAGTTCTTCCTCGAACAAGGGGTCGAGCGGGTCCCGGGAGCGGGCGCCCTCTCGGTGACGGTGCCGGGTGCGGTGGCCGCCTGGGTCGACGCCCACGAGCGTTTCGGCACCCTCCCCTTCGCCGAGCTCCTCGAACCGGGGATCCGCCTCGCGAGCGAGGGCTTCCCCGTCTCGAAACGCCTGGCGTACGACTTCGAATCGCAAGGCGGGCGGCTGACCGAGGCGGCGCGCGCCCTCTTCCTGCCGGGGGGATCGGCCCCGCCCGCGGGATCGCTTCTCAAGAACGGGGCGCTCGGAGCGACGCTCCGGGAGATCGCGCGGAGCGGGAAGGAGTCGTACTACGGGGGCGCGCTCGCGCAACGGCTCGCCCGCTTCATCGAATCCGAAGGGGGCCACCTCCGCGCCGAGGACTTCCGGACTCATCACTCCACCTGGGTCGAGCCGCTGCGGGCCGACTACCTCGGCCTCACATTCCTCGTCATGCCCCCGAACAGCCAGGGGCTCGCCCAGCTCTCCTACATGGGTCTGGCCGAGGCGCACCCCATCCGGTCGCTCGGCCACAACACGACGGCGTACCTGCACACGATGATCGAGCTGAAGAAGCTCGCATTTGCCGACCGGGACCGATGGGTCGCGGACCCGGAGCAGGCGGAGATCCCGATCGAGCGCCTTCTCGACAACGCGTACCTTAGAGAGCGCGCGAAAGCGGTCGATCCCGACCGCGCCGCCGAGACGGTCCGGGCAGGGATCGGAGAGGCGATCGGAGAGGTCAGCGCCGAGCTGAATGACGGGGGCGACACCGTGTTCCTGACCGCGGTCGATCAGTACGGCAACGCCGTGAGCTGGATCCAGAGCCTCTTCGCCGGCTTCGGCTCGGGCCTGCTCGATCCCGATACCGGAGTCGTCTTTCACAACCGGGGCTCGGGCCACTCACTCGTCGAGGGGCACCCGAACCGGGTGGCGCCGGCGAAGCGTCCCTATCACACGCTCACGCCGATGATGGCGCTCGACGACGACGGGGCGTTCGCACTCACGATGGGCACACCGGGGGGAGACAGCCAGACGCAGACGCTCCTTCAGATCGTCCACAACCTCCTCCTCTTCGGGATGACTCCCCAAGAGGCGATCGAGGCACCGCGCTTCCGGTCGAGCGGGGGACGCTCGCTCGCGATCGAGGACCGGATCGCACCCGAGGTGCTGGCCGGACTCGAGGCAGTCGGTCACGACCTCGAGGTGATCGAGGGGTGGACGGCGACCTTCGGGGGAGCGCAGATGATCTACGTGGAACCCGGGTCCGGGACGCTCTCGGCGGCCGCCGACCCAAGGCGCGAGGCGTACGCCCTCGCCTACTGAGGCCGCCCGGCCCCGCTCCTTGGCGGGTCTTCTGCCACGGGGGAGCCGGGCGTGGGCGGATGGAGTTCGAAATCGAATGGGTCGGCTATGGCGCCGGCCCGGCAACGCGAGGAGGAGGAAAGATGAGGCATTCGACACCCTGGACGGCGCTCCCGTTGGCAGCCGCCCTGGCCTTGGGCATCACAACCGGTGCGGCCGGACAGGCGCAGTTCCTCGACCGGCTCCCGAACATGTATCCGATGAACGGTGTCCCGGACCCCTACGGCAGCGAGGACAACTGGGTCGACCTCCCGAACGGGCGTGAATGGGGATCGACGGCCGGGGTGGACATCGATCCGGACGGCCGTCATATCTGGGCGATCGACCGGTGCGGGGGGAACTCGTGCGCCGGCTCGGCTCTCGATCCGATCCTCAAGATCGACCCGGACGGCAACGTCGTGGCCGCGATCGGCGGCGGGCTGTTCCTCTTCCCCCACGGGATCCATGTGGACCGGGACGGGAACGTCTGGGTGACCGACGCCCAGGGTCCGAACCCGGACAACCCGGCGACCGCGGGGATGGGGCACGTCGTGATCAAGCTCAGCCCCGAGGGGGAAGTGCTCCTCACGCTCGGTCGGTCCGGCTCCCCCGGGGACGGGAGGGGGCCGCTGCTCAACACCCCGTGCGACGTCGTCACCGACGCGGACGGGAACATCTACGTCGGCGACGGCCATAGCGGCCAGGGGCTGTCCTCCGGCCCGGATACGGTGGCCCGGATCGCAAAGTTCGATCGGGACGGGAACTTCATCGCCTCATGGGGGCGCCTCGGCTCCGCCCCGGGGGAGATGCGGACGCCTCACGCCGTCGACATCGACTCGATGAACCGCCTCATCGTCGGGGACCGGGGAAACAACCGGCTCCAGATCTTCGAGCTCGACGGAACCTACATCGGAGAGCTCCGCCAGTTCGGGCGCCCGAGCGGAATCTACATTGACGACGACGACACGATCTACGTCGCCGACTCCGAGTCGCTCTTCGCCAACTCGCAGAATCCCGGGTGGATCACCGGGATCCGCGTGGGGAGCCTCCGGACGGGGATCGTCGACTACCTGATCCACGGGACGGTCGAGGCCTACCCGAACGGCTCGAACCCGGAAGGCGTCGCGGTTGACGCCGCGGGGACCGTGTACGGCGCCGTCGTGTCCCAGGGAGGCGCGTTCGTCCGCTCGCGCCGGTGAGCGGCGCCGGGGGGGGAGTGCGCTGCTCCCTTCCCCCCGGCGCGCCCGCTTGGAGTGCGCCGCGGACGCTCCCCTCCCGCCGGCGCGCCCCGGGCCCCTTCCCGATCCCCTCGAATGTTCCCTGCGCGCCGACCCGTCGAATGAATGATCCCGGGCTTCAGGACGCCATCCGGGTGATCCCGGACCACCCGGAAGCGGGGATCGACTTCTACGATATCACGACGCTCCTCAAGAGCCCCCCGCACCTGCGGATGGTGCTCGACGGCCTCTCAGCCGCGTTCGACGACCTCACGGTCGACAAGGTGGTCGGGATCGAGGCCCGCGGCTTCATCTTCGCGCCCACCGTCGCCTCCCGGCTCAACGCCGGCTTCGTTCCGGTGAGGAAGGCGGGCAAGCTCCCCGCGAAGACGCTGGGGGCGAGCTTCGAGCTCGAGTACGGGGCGGCGGAGATCGAGATCCACCGGGACGCCGTGCACCGGGACGGCGAGGCGTTCCTGATCATCGACGACGTCCTCGCCACGGGGGGAACGGCCCGGGCGGCCGGGCACCTGGTCGAAGAGCTCGGGGGGCAGGTCGTCGGCTACGGATTCGTGCTCGAGATCGATGCCCTCGGAGGCCGTGCCGGGCTCGGAGAGGTGCGCTCCCTCCTCAGGGTCTGAGAGCGGGGCCCCGAGGCTCTCCTCACGCCGCATTCCACTCCCTCTCCCACTCTGCGGGCAGATCGCTCCCGCCAGCAGCTGGCCGGGGAGGAGGAAGTCGTAGATCTCCTCGAGCGTCTTCACCTTCAGGTCGCCCACGCGCCTGAAGACGAGCCCGGGCGTGATCTCGTGGGGCCCGCTGAGCCCCATCGCGCCGAGGAGCTCGAGAAGGCTCCGGATCGTGGCGTGATGGTAGCGGTAGACCCGCACGGCCTTGTCCGGAACGTCGAGCCCCTTGAAGAGGGCGGGATTCTGGGTCGCGACCCCGGTCGGGCAGACGTTCGCATTGCAGCGAAGCGCCTGGATGCATCCGAGCGCTAGCATCATGGCGCGGGCCGACATGCAACCGTCGGCCCCGAGCGCGAGCGCGCGGATCATGTCGAATCCGGTGATGATCTTCCCGGCCGCGAAGACGCGGACTCGGCCCCGAAGACCGGCACCCACGAGCGCGTTGTGGGCAAGCAGCCACGCCTCCCGAGCCGGCATCCCGAGCCAGTTCGAGAACTCGAGCGGGGCCGCGCCGGTACCGCCTTCGCCCCCGTCGATGGTCATGAAGTCGGGCGTGATCCCGGTGACCGTCATCGCCTTGACGACGGAGAGCATCTCCGAGCGGCGACCGACGCTCAGCTTGAATCCGACTGGCTTCCCGCCGGAGAGCTCCCGCAACCGGGCGACGAAGCGAAGTAGCCCGGCCGAGTCGTCGAAAACGGAGTGTCTGGGGGGGGAGCGAACCGTCTGATAGGCCGGAACGCCCCTCGCGTCGGCGATCTCCGGGGAGACCTTGGGGCCCGGGAGTACTCCACCATGGCCCGGCTTCGCACCCTGCGACAGCTTGATCTCGATCATCCGGACCCGGGGCGTCGAGGCGGTCTCCCGGAACAGCCCGGGGTCGAAGCTCCCACCCGGGGTCCGGCACCCAAAGTAACCGGTCCCGATCTGCCAGATGAGGTCGCCCCCGCCCTCGACATGGTGCCTCGAGACCCCGCCCTCCCCGGTGTTCTGGGCGAACCCGCCGCGGCGGGCTCCGCCGCTCAGCGCCCGGATGGCCGTCGGGGAGAGAGCGCCGAAGCTCATCGCGCTGATATTCAGCATCGAGGCGGAGTAAGGCTGGGAGCAATCGGGCCCGCCGATGATCACCCGCGGCGCCTCCTCCATCGGCTCAACGCACTCGAGCGAATGGGCGGCCCATTCGTACCCCACCCTGTAGACGTCCCTCTGGGTCCCGAAGGGCTGGGTCTCCAGCTCCCCCTTCGCACGCTGGTATATGATTGATCGCATCTCCCGCTCGATGGGAAAGGGATCGATGTTCGACTCGATGAAGTACTGCTGGATCTCCGGGCGGATCTCCTCGAAGAGGTAGCGGAGATGTCCGATGACGGGGAAGTTCCGGAGGATTGTCCTGCTTCGCTGGAGAGAGTCCCGAAGGCCGAGTGCGATGAGCGGCCCCACGACGACGAGTGCCCAGAGGGCGGGCAGCCACAGGAGGGCACTGGCCCCGATAAGCAGGACCGCAGTGGCGGCTCCGCCGTAGAACCAGCGTCTTACCATGGCGAGCACTCCACGTCTAGGGCTGCCTGCAACACGCCGGAAGGGATCGCTCCACCCTGGGCAACGGGTCCGGTTACGGTTACCGCCCGCCACGCGGTAAGGATCCTCTCCTCGACGAGGCGACCGGGGTTGGATTGACGCTCGAGGCGGCCACGTTCCGCGTCTCCTTCCCGGCCGATCCGCTCGGACCCGCCACCTTTCCCCTCGTCGGCGCCACCCTCCTCCTCTTCGGAGCCGCCTCCCTCTGGATGCCCGGGGAAGAAGAGGGGGCGGGGCTCGATCCAGCGGGCGGGCGGCGCATCCTCGCCGCCTCGGGGTCGTTCGTCCTCTACGCTGCGCTCCTGGCACCCCTGGGTTTCGTCGTCGCCACCACGCTTGAATTCACGATCCTCGCCCTCCTCTTCGGAGGACGCCCTGCCGCCGGCGCACTCGCGGGCGCGGCCTTCGCGCTCCTCCTCTTCGGGCTCTTCGTCTACGGGCTCGGCCTCCCGCTCCCGCTCGGCCTCCTGGAACGCGGAGGGTGATGGAAGCCTTCGGGAGCCTGCTCGCCGGCTTCGCCGTCGCACTCCGGCCGGTCAACGTCGGGCTCGCCTTCGGCGGCGTCCTCGTCGGAACCACGGTCGGGATGCTCCCGGGGATCGGTCCGATCAACGCGATGCTGATCCCCCTCCTCTTCGCGGTCGGGCTTCCTCCCGAGAGCGCGTTGATCCTCCTCGCCGGAATCTACTACGGTTCCCAGTACGGGAATGCGATCAGCACGATCCTCCTGAACGTCCCGGGAACGGCGTCAGCCGTCGTCACCGCGATCGACGGACACGCGATGACGAAGGAGGGACGGGGGGGCGAAGCGCTGGCGGTCTCGGCCGTTGCCTCCTTCGTCGGGGGCACGCTCTCGATCATCGGCCTCGTCCTCCTCGCCCCCCGTCTCTCGGCGTGGGCGATTCAGTTCGGTCCAGCCGAGTACTTCGCCCTGATGGTGTTCGGCTTCTCCGCGCTCTCCAGCGTCTCCGGGGAGAGCGTGAGCCGGGCGGTCGCGTCCACTGGATTCGGGCTTCTTCTCGCAACCGTGGGGATGGATCCGAACAGCGCGGTGCCCCGGTATACCTTCGGGCAGCTTCGCCTCTTCGACGGGATCGACTTCGTCGTCGTCACGATCGAACTGTTCACGGTAAGCGAGGTTTTCCTCGTGCTCGAGCAGACGGAGTGGGCCGGTCACGCCTCGGCGAGGTACGGCCGGGTCGCCCTGCGGCTCCGCGACCTGTCCGCCTCGCTGTGGACGATGATCCGGGGAAGCGTGATCGGGTTCTTCGTCGGGGTGCTCCCGGGAGCCGGCGGGACGATCGCCTCCTTTCTCGCATACAGCGTGGAGGAGAAGGCGGCAGGGTCCGGTGGCCGCTTCGGGAGGGGAGACGTTCGGGGCCTCGCGGCTCCGGAGGCCGCAAACAACGCGGCGACCACGGGAGCGATGATCCCGCTCCTCACCCTCGGGATCCCCGGGAGCGGGACGACGGCCGTCCTCCTCGGGGCGCTCCTCGGGCTCGGGCTCGTCCCCGGGCCCCTCTTCATCGAGCGGAACCCGGCGGTCTTCTGGGGCCTCGTCGCCTCGATGTACCTCGGCAATGTTTTTCTCCTCCTCCTCAACCTCCCGCTGGTCGGCCTCTTCGTGAAGGTGCTACGGCTCCCCCGCTGGATCCTGATGCCGGGGGTGGCCGGACTCTCCTTCGTCGCCGTGTACGCCGTGAACCAGAGCGCCTTCGACTTCCTCCTGATGACCGGGTTCGGCATCGTTGGCTTCGGGATGCGGAAGGCTCGCTTCCCGCTGGCCCCAGTGATCCTGGGGCTCGTGCTCGGACCCCTCATGGAGAGGAACCTGCGAAGGGCGCTCGCACTGAGCGGGGGCGACTGGGGGGTCATGTTCTCAAGCGGGCTCGCGATCCTCCTCTGGGTGCTGGCCGCGCTGGCCTTCCTCGTGCCCTGGGCCTGGACGAGGATGCGGGCCGGGGGTGGCCAAGTCGGCCGATGATGTCTGTCGCGGCCCGGGCACAACCGGGAGGAAGAGACCGAGATGCCCGGTTCTGTGGGATGTCCCCCGGGGCTGTCCGGTCCGACGATGTCCGTGAAGGATGCCAACATCGCCGACACCCCCGGCCTGACGGTGGAGATCGAGCGGTCTGCGGCCCCGGTTCGGACTCGAGCGCAGGGCCACCGCCGGCGACCGGGATCGGAAAAAGACAGGAAACATGAGCGGAGACCTCGTGACCGCAGGCGTCGGGCTCACGGGGTTGTTATCACCACCACCTGGTGCCTGGCGTAGCGCTCGAGGCGCTGGCGAGCGATCTCCGATGGTGGATGGCCCGCATAGAAGTGCGGCTTGAGCCCCAGATCTGAGTACCCGGCCGCTCAGAACCCTTGAGAGCCGAGACCCCTCTGCCCGATAGGGCCTCTCCTGTGTGAGCGTACCGCCACCTCTTTGGGTGACTTTGGGACGTCGGAGAAAGCCGAGCTGGCGCAAGACCGCGGACGGGACGGAGAGAAGTCGGGGAGCGCTACTACGGGCTGACCCGGACGTCCACGATCACGTTCGTCCAGCAGCAGAAGAACTCGAAGTCGCTCGGCTGAATCCGGCCGCCGTTATCATTGTACACCTGGAGGAGGAGCCGGTGTTCGCCGGGGTCCTCGAAGATGACGTCGGTCCTCACCTCCCCCCATGCATCCGGCCCATCCGTCCACGTCTCCGAGTCAACCACCATCCGCCCCCCGGCGGTCACGCGCCGCTCCTCGCCGACCTCGAACCGAACCTCGCCCGGCCCCTGGTACCTGTACCAGCGGAGCGTCATCCCCGTTCGGTCCTCCGGATCGAAGGGGTTGTCCCGCCGGACCCAGGCGGTCAGGGGGAGCGGCACATTCACCGTTGCCTCGTAGGAACCGGCCGCAAGCGGGGTCCGCCCCGCGGCCTCCGGTCCCTCGGGATCCATCTTCACCCGGGGCGCCGCGTTCTCCCGCGATGGCTGAAGCGGCTCCTCCAAGTGGTAGGCCTCGAAGGTGATCCGGCCCGGCGAGGCGTACGGCGTTCCCATGCCGTGGGCACGCGGGTCGCTCAGCTCCCAGACGAGATCGCGATCCCCCCAGTCCGCTGGGACCGTCGCGCTGAAAATGCAGTAGTGCCGGCGACCGCCCGGTGGCACAGGTAGGAAGTGGGTCGGCTGCAGCCCGTTGAACTCCTCGGGCGCTACGCGGTTGTCCCGTCCGATCGGGATCTCGAGCACCTCCTCCGTGTTCACGTTGAAGTATCCGAAGCAGAGCTGGTGGGTCCCGTCCGGATTCGTGTACCACCCCTCGAAGATCGGCACGACGGGCCCGCCCCGGGGGCGAAGGAGCTGAAGATCATTCTGGTGCCCCCCTGCCGGTGCGACCCTCTCCCACCCGGGGACGCGGTGCTGACCGTCGAGCGGGATCGGATGTCCCCCGAGGAGTGCGAGTCCGAGTGCCACGCGAACGGACGGGCCTAGCCGCCACCTCACCTCGCCGACGCCCCGCACGCCTGACGCAGCCGAACCGCTCACCGACCCGCGAACCCCTCGAGGCTCCCCCTCGCGCCTTCGGGGAGCCACACGCTCACACGCTCCTCTGCGGGGCGCGAGAGCTGGTCTTCCGCGAGCCGGACCCGCTTGCTCAGGATCGTCTCGTAGTCCGCCTCCGTCAGGTATGTCACCGCCATATGCATGTGCGACATCGCGTCCACGCTCCGCCCTCCGAAGGCGACCCACTGGTCGGGGTCGACGGAGAGCGGATTGTTCGCCGTGTTGTCGAGGTGGGTCCGGAAGAGGAGAGCCGCACCCTTAGGTAGGAGGGGGCGTGCGTTGTCCTCGTAGCTGTAGGAGATCTGCCAGTTGTGGTCGTAGGTGTTGACCGAGGTGAGCACCTCGCTCGGGCTCCCCGGATGGCCCATGTGGTCCCCGACCCTATCCGGCCAGATCACCTCCACCGACTGGGCCACACCCTGCAAGTGCATGTGCGGGCGGACGCTGTTGATCATGATCGGCTCATCGAGGACGACGACCCGCGTCAGCGTCTGGGTGCCGTGGGGCGGCACGAGGATGTCCCTCGCCCGGGGCTCGCCCGGCGTCATCTGGTCGATCAGCTGATGGAACTCGCTGCTCGAGGCGTAGAGCGGCGGCCTGTCCTCGGGGTGGAGCCAGAGCGCGACCTCGACCTCGTCGACGAACGCCTCCCCAATCAGCGCGTAGTGGAGACCCCAGCTGAGGCTCCCCGGCCCCGCGCTGAGGAGGATGCCTGTGTCCTCGGGGAAGAGGTCCCAACTCTTTCCCGCGCCGGCCCCGACGATTCGGCCCGAGGCGCCGTCCTCCAGACGGAGCGAGACGTTGTTGTGGTGGAGAGCCCGGCGCCCCTTCCGGGTGTTGCGGATCTCCGCGCCCCGGAGGTATCGGGGCGCCTCGAGAGAAGGCCACTCCAGCGTGACATTCGGCCACTGGTCCTGCCCCTCGGCAGGGAGGGGAATCGGGCCCGTGGAGAGCACCATGTCCGGAGGGCCAAGGAGCTCTTCGAGTTCCCACCCCTGCGTCCAGTCCCAGCGCCCGTCCGGCAGGCGCGGGAGGTCGGCCGGGTCCCCCTCGGGTGCGCCCGCATCGACCCAACGGACGACCGTCGAGATCTCCTCCTCGCTCAGCGATATGTCGTTCTTGTACGCCTGAACGCCGACGGTCGGATCCACGCCCCACGGCGGCATGTGGCGTACGGCCACCTCGTCCCTGATCATCGGCGCCCAGGGGACGATCTCCTCATAGGTGGCAAATGGCATCGGCCCGAGTCCCCCCTCGACGTGGCACCGCATGCAGACTTCGTGCATGATCGGCGCGATGTCCCGGGTGTAGGTGGGCACACCGTCCTGGGCCCGAAGGCCCGGCGCGGCGGCCACGCCGACAAGGAGGACGGCCACCCGAAAGTCGGCACGCCGCCTGTACGCTCGCAGCATTGACTCCTGCATCATGGTTTGGTCTCCCCTCTCCGAGTCATCACCTGATCCTCCTCGCGTCATTTCAGCTCGCCGTGCACTCGCCCCGCACCGACGGTCCCGAGCCGCCCACCGACCTTCGAACGCATGCCCGAGTCGCCGCCTCCCCTGCGCCAGCCTCACGCCGGATCGTCCGGCCGCATCCGGTGGAATTCCGTGACGGCCTGGTAGGCAGCCGCCACGGCAAAAAGGCGCTCTTCCCCGAAGGGCGGCGCGGCCATCACCACCCCGCGCGGCACGCGGCTGCCGGTCTCGGCGTCGTCATCGAGGCCGACAGGCATGCACATGAGCGGGAGCCCCGTCCCGTCGAAGGGCCCGGTTTCCGTGGTCAGGACCACGTCGCACTGGCCGAAGAGCTGCGACACGATCCGCTCGAGGAGGAGATTTCGCGCCTGCTGCACCTTCACGTAGGTATCCGCGCTCTGGAGCATCCCGTTCAGGAAACGGGGGAGGCGATCCCCGAAGTCCCGCACGTCGCGGCGAAGGTGCTCGATGAAGAACGCCGTGGGATCCCCGTGCGATCCGCCGAGCGGCTCCGCCGTCAGCTCCTCCCACTCGTCGGGGAGCCTTACCTCCTCGACGATCTCAACCGAGTCATTCCCCTCGAGCTCGCGTACGAAGTCTCCTCGAAGCTCATTCACCCGCTCGTTCTCGCTCGCAAGGTACCCGGGCCAGAGGCCGATCCGGGTCGGCCACCGGACCCGGGGCCGTTCGCCGGGAAACGGGGTCGCGGCTCGAAAATAATCGGGGGAATCCGGGAGGCCGAGCGTCCTCGGGTCGTTCGGGTCGGGTCCGGCCACGACCTGTAGGAGGATCGCGGCGTCCTTCGCATCGCGGGCCATCACGCCCACGTGGTCGCGGGTATAGCTGAGAGGGATCACCCCGTGAAGGGACACTCGCCCGAAGGTCGGCTTCACGCAGGTGAGCCCTTGGGCGTTGCCGGGCCCCGTCACCGACCCCCCCGTCTGGGTGCCGAGCCCGCCCGCGGCCAACCTCGCGGCCACGGCCGTCGCGGAGCCCGACGATGAACCTCCCGGGCTGTAGCGCTCGTCGTCCGGACTCCAGGCGTTGCGCGTCGTCGGGGTGAGCGTCCCGTAGCGGCGCGCGCGCCCCCCGGCGAGGTTTCCCATCTGCCCCTTCCCCGCAATCAGTCCACCGGCGGAGCGCATGAGCGTCACCGCCGTCGACTCGTAGTCGGGCTGAAAGCCCTCGAAGACGAGCGACCCTCCCTCTGTCAGAAGATCGGAGGTGTAGAAGTTGTCCTTCACGACGAGACACATCCCCCGGAGCGGCGCCCGACGCTCGTCCGCCGGCGTCCCGTGCAGCTGCCTGAGGAGCGTTTCGGGAGTCAGCCGGTCCGCATACGCCTGGTAGACCCCGTCTAGGGCCTCGATCCGGTCCAGGTAGGCACGGACCAGATCGGCGGGGGCCAGCGCGCCCGACCGGATCAACGTTATCGACTCGGAGATCGTGAGAGCTGTCGGATCGTCCACCTGCCGGGGCGGCTCCGCAAGGAATACATCGGGCGTCAGCCGGAGCGGCCTCGGAAGCTCGGCCCGGGCGTCGGCCAGGAGCGGGACCCTCGAGAGGACCCCGCCCGCTCCCGCCGCCGACGACACCCACGCCATCCGGCGGAGGAACCAACGGCGTGATACCTTCTCGTCCTGCGGGGGCCCGGACGGCGTATCGATCAGCTTCACCCGGATACCTCGCCCGTCCAGGAGGCGAAGGGGGCCGGGTGGGGAACCGGGAGATGGAACTGAGGGTCGATCTCGAAGTTGGCCGCGATCACCTCCTGGCGGAGGATCGACCTCGCGTTCTCCAAGAGGCGGGACTGGTCCATCGGAGCATCGGGATCAGACTCGGGGAGAACCGAGATGTCGATCTCGAGGAGGGCGTAGCGCGTGAGGATGTAGGCATCCAGTTCCTCGTCACTGGGCGAGGTAGGGGGCGTGGGGACTTGCATCGCGCTGCCTCCGGCTCAAGCTGACTCGGCCGACCCTCGCACCGTAGATCTGGCGGCGACACCCGTCAAGCGGGGCGGACCGCCGAGGGGGAGAGGCCGGACACGGCCCCTGGCAGACGAGAGGCTGACGGGTTCGCGCAGGACGCACGAGCCCCGTCGGCTGCCCCGACTGCGGGCCCCACCCCTCGCACCCTGTGCGAAGGGCGTCGTCGCACCTCGCACGGGAGGGTTCGGCTACAGCTTCTCGAAGACGCGAACCCAGAGGATCTCGCCGTCGGCATTTCGACCGATCGACATGATCGTCCGGTCGTCATCGGCGAGGACCCGCGTGTAGGTCGAGGTGATCTCGCCGTTCCGCTTGTTCACGACGAATTCCGTCTTCTCGCCGAGTCGTCGAATCGACGCCGTGCTCCCGTCCCCAGCCACCGTCGCATGATCCTTCCCGTCGTAAGGGATGGACCACTCGTTCAGTCCCCGGCCCCCTTCTGCGTTGACGGACGTCATCGTGTAGGTCTGTACGCCCTGGGTGATCTCGAAGACGAGTGTCTCCTGGACGGGGCTCGGGCCGATAGACTTCTCGGGACTCAGCTCCCAGCTGCCATTCATCTCCATGATCTGGGCAGATGCGGGGTGAGCCAGTACGAGCAGGACGACCGCGACATGGCTCGAGATCTTCATTTGGACTCTCCGGACCGAGATAGGAAACCGGCCGACGAACGAGAAAAAGTCGACAGCTCCGCGCCACTCCAGGTGGTGCGCGTGTGTACCCCTTCAAGAGGGCTCCGATCGACCGCTCACGTCGCCTCCGCGGACCTGAGCGGCACACACCGACTTATAGTACGGAAATGGCCGGCCACGCCAAGACCGACGCCAAGGCTCAGGAAGCGTCGGCGGGCGACGCGGGCGAGGATGCACGGGCTGGGGATGCACAGGCTCCGGATCTCAGGTCATCCAGCTTCAGTCATCGCACGCGGCGACGGGACGGACGGGACGTGGCCAAGCCAGCTCTGCCTTCCACTCTGACTTCTGCTGGTCCGGGAACTCCCTTGGCTTCCTCCCCCGGAATTTGTTTGGATCTACCCTTTGGCCCTCTCCCGCCCCCGACCCTCCAGGATCTCCCACACCGGCGTGGTGGACTCGCTCCCGGGTCCCGCGGTATCCTTGCGTATGAGTCGTCGTCGCTTTCCCCCGGGTGCACACCCGGGATTCGCTGCTGATCGTCAGCAGCAAGGCACGTCACCTGCGTTCACCGGCTCGCATGAGTGACAGCGGGAATCCCCGGGCGCCAACGCCGCACTGACCGGCGCTGGCTACCGCAGGATCGCGATGGACTGCTGGGGAAACGGGCATCGCGGAAGGCCATGATGTCTTGAGAGAGTACGAAACGGAGCTGGGTCCGGCGACCCCCTTGGTGCGCAGAGAAGCCAGAAACGAGCACACAGAGGGAACACATGGGTGGTGAAGCTATGGAACTCGGAGCGTTTGCAATGAGTCTCGCGGTCGCGGACCTGGGCACGTCGCGGCCGTTCTACCAGAAACCCAGGTTCGAACAAACCCGAGGTGATGGCGAGCACTACCTCATCATGGTGAACGGGCAGATGGTCGAGAAGAACAACCTCACCTTGAATCCCGGATCGGGTCAGGACACCGAGCACCTCGGAGACTCTACCGACATCCGAGACCTCAGGAACCGTCTGGCCGATGTCGGGATCGAGGTCATGGACGACCATAACCCCGAGGGCACCGGACCCGCGTCGATCTCCCCTCTCGACCCGGACGGCAATCCGGTTCTCATCGACCAGTTCATTCCCAGGCCACGAAGCGCCGAGGACTCAGGACAATATGACTATTCGGATTCGCAACCTTTGTCACGCCTGACGCTCGGTGACGGCTCCCCCGGGAATTTCTCCGGGGAATTGATGTGACTTCTTTCTCATGACCGACCCGATCATCCGCCTGAACGCTGCCCTCGAAGACCGCTACCGCCAGAAACCCAACACAGGATCCAATCTATGAAAGTCCTCAGAGGGGTCGCTGCATCGATCTGCCTGATATTCTCGACGATGATCTTGCTGCCTGGGATGGCTATGGCCCAGAGCAGAGTGATCGAATCCGACAGCCATCGCTTCACAGAAATCGCCGAAGACGTGTGGCATGTGGTGGGAACCGGAACGGTGTTCACCATGAGCAACGTGATGGTGCTGGTTGGAGCATTTGACGTCCTGGTTGTGGATTCTCATGTGACACCAGCTGCCGCCGAAGCCTTACTTGCTTCGCTTCCCGCTATCACCGACAAGCCCGTGCGCTATCTGGTCAACACGCACTACCACTTCGATCACGCTCATGGCAATCAGGCGTTTGCCGACGGTGTGGAGATCATTGGCCATCGTTTCACGCGGGCCAAGCTGAGCGGTGAGATGGGGAATGTGCTGGAAGAAACAACATTCAGGAGTTTTTCCGACGGCGTGCCCACCCTGGTCGCTACCTTGGAGCGAGAGGCTGCGGCAGAGACCGACCCGACTCGCAAGGCAGCTCTGCAGGAACGCCATCGGGTGCAGCGAGACTACATGAACGCCATCGGGTCCGTAGTCCCGACACCTCCGAATATCACGCTGGAAAGGGAAATGACCCTCTTTCAATTGACCGAACGCGGAAGCCGTGAAATTCGACTGTTACACCTCGGAAGGGCGCACACGGGCGGTGATGTCGTGGTCTATCTGCCTCAGGAGCGCGTCGTGTTTACAGGCGACATGATGGGACCTGGATTGTCCTATATGGGGGACGGTCATGTGGACGAGTGGTCGGCTGCGTTGGAGGCGCTCAAGACTCTGGACTTCGACGTCTTGTTACCAGGCCACGGGGACCCCGTGCGAAGTAAGGATCGCATTTCTGATTTTCAGGCTTACCTGACTGATCTGTGGGAGAAGGCGACAGAAATGCATGGCCGTGGTGTGAGTGCGGAGCAAGCCGCCGAGCTGATCGACATGACGAATCACACCGGTAACTACGGACAGATTCAAGGCCCGGGCGTTGATCCCAGAGCGATTCGGAGGATTTACGAATTGTTGACCAACTGACCTTCCGAGACGCTGTGAGCATCGGACCCCCTACGGAACCTGTCAACACCACTGAGACACCCGGGGTCATCAATTAGTGAGCAGGCTGCGGTGTCGATTCCGCAGCTGGTGGATTGATCCAGACCTCTTGTGGGAGAGGCTGGGGCTTCGGCATCCCCCGTACGAAGCGGTCCGGGTGCTTGGACCATGCCTTGTGGAGAGTGCGCTCACGCTGGGCGAGCATCTCATCGGCCCGGCCGTGATGGACGTCGGCAGGGGCAAGCATGGCGATGCCCCCATGGCGGTGTTCGTTGTTGTACCACGGGAAGAAGGATCGGCAGAAGTCAGTGGCCGCGTGGATGTCCGGGAAGCGGCCAGGGAAGCCGGGGTGGTACTTGACGGTCTTGAAGTGCGCCTCCGAGAAGGGGTTGTCGTCACTGACCCGGGGTCGGCCGAGCGAGCGGGTGATGCCGAGATCAGCGAGGAGCTGGGCCGTACACTTGCTCGTCATCGGGCTCCCGCGGTCGGAGTGCAGGGTCAGCGTCTGGGGCTGGACACTCTGCTTGAGGCAGCTCTCCTGGATGAGCCGGCTGGCGAGCGCGGAGTTCTCGCGGTCGGCGACCATCCATCCGACCACGTACCGGCTGAAGATGTCGATGAGGACGTAGAGGTAGTAGTACGTCCACTTCTGGGGTCCGAGCAGCCGGGTGATGTCCCATGACCACGTCTGGTTCGGGGCGGTGGCCACGAGCTCGGGCTTCGTGTACTCGGGGTGGGTGAGCTGATCCCGCCGTTCACGCACGGGGTGGTCCTCGGCCAGGATCCGATACATGGTGCGCTCGGAGCAGAGGTACTGGCCCTCGTCGAGGAGGGTGGCCACGATCTCGGCGGGAGACCGGTCGACGAAGCGCGGGCAGGCGAGGGTCTGTCGCACCTGCTCGCGTTCGGATTCACAAAGAGCCCGGGCGGGCCGCTTGCTGGGCTGCTGGTGCCCGGGACCAGGCTTCTGACGCCGATAGAACGTCGCGCGCGCCACACCCAGCGCCCGGCACGCCGGCACGACGCCGACCTCGGGTGCGAGGGAGGCAGCGGCTGTCACGAGTTCTTCCCGCCCTCGAAGCTCAACCCCAGCAGCCCGGCAACTTTTCCCTGGACTTCCAGGATCGTTTCCGCCGTGGCCAGCTGCTTCTCGAGCCGGGCCACTTCGGCCTCGAGCTCATCCACCCGCTTCTGGAGGGGGTTGCGCCGGGCCGGCTTGCGGCCCCGTTTCCTCGGCGTCAGGCCCTTCAGAGAGCCCTCCCGCCGTGCCTTGCGCCAGGCCGTGAGATGAGAGCTGTAGAGCCCCTCGCGACGCAGGATCCGCCCGACCTCACCGGGCTGGGAGCATCGATCCGTCTCCTCCAGGATCCCGAGCTTGTATTCCCCCGTGAACTGTCGACGCGTCGGCTTGGCCACCACCTCCGGATCCGGTGCCGGGGGGCTCTCGACGGCCTTGGCCGTGGCGGGCTCGTCGCTACGCTCCTCGCCCCCCACGGCCGCAACACCCACACCCATGTCCATCATCCTCTCTCTCCCTGCTATCATCGCTCTCCACCTCCGCCCCCTTCAGTAAATCCAAAGGTAGCGGATGTCTCAGCGATATTGGCAGAGAGGGCTAGTGGCCGTGGAGCGGTGCCACCAGCCCTGGGTCGGTCTGAGCGCACCAGGTCGAGGAGCAGGCATCCGGTGTACACTCGGAGTGCGGGGAGCCCGGATCCGGAGCCCTCGCTACAAGGTTTCAGGTACAAATGTTCTTCACACTGCTGGTTACCACTTTCCTCATCGCTTTGGCAGTGTCGTTTGGTGTGGTGCGGCTCTTTGACCGTCCTATAGCTTCCATACTCCGTCGGATCGTGGCAGAGGAATTGAGCGAGGCATGGCACCGCTACATTACGTTCGCGGCCTACGTTGTCGGCATCTCGGGAGGTGTTCGCATCTCGCAGCTGGAACGGTATATCTCGGCACCTCAGGAGGATGAGGAGATTCTGGTCCTCACATCAGAGCGGTGGACGCTGGAGGTCTATCGGACCGTCATCGAGACGCTTCAGGGCATAGCCTGGATGTTCCTTCTGGTCTTCGTGGTGGCCCTGGTGGCGTACGTCCTTACACGGGGATTTGAGTTGAAACTCGTTCGAGCGTCCCGGAGGGAGCCGTGACGCGGCCGTCATCAGGGCATGTAACCCACCGCTTCATCTCGCGTCTCAGTGTCCCGACACTTCTCCCGCCAGTGGCATATCGGAGGCGTCACTTCGTCTGGGTCGAGCCGGGGTCTCGAATCTGCCGCGGTGCCGCACCGACTAGGACGCCCGCGAGGATCGACTTGGCGAGGCCGCCCAAGAGGAACGGAGCGACCCCGGTAGCGAACGCCTCCGAGGGTCCAAGCGACCACGCGAGCCGGAGCCAGCCCAGAGTCAGGATAACGACATGACCCAGGATCATCACGACCAAGGCCTCCCTCGAACCGGTTAGGTGCCCGTCGTCCGCGAACCAGCCCACGATCCCCGCAGCAAGTACGAACCCGACCAGATAGCCACCCGTAGGTCCCGCGAGATGTGGCCAGCCGGATGCGCCATCGGCAAAGACCGGCACGCCGACTCCGCCAGCCAATAGATAGAGCACCAACGCAAAGGCCTCGGCGCGAGCGCCAAGGAAGGCTCCGACCAAGACTACACCTAGCGTCTGCGCGCTCTGAGGCACCGAGGTGCCGGGGATGGTTGCCGACACTCTCGCCGAGACGGCAATCAAGCCGACCGACAACGCATATTTCCCGACACTCCGCATCCGTGCTGAGTCCCTAGAACCCTTGCCGTCACCAAATTCCATCACTTAGCGCCAACACCCCATCGCAGAGGAGCTTTCGCCGACTGGCTCTCGGAGCAGGCGGCCTCGGAAGAGACGGACCGGAACGCCGACGCGATCGCAGAGGCCCTTGGGCCCTCGTTCGCGAGGGAAAGCTCCGGATTCACCCGGAAGGCTACATCGTGAAGCGCGGGCGGAGACGGGTCGTAGTCGAGCCCGCCGGCGAGGACTCAGAGCCGACGCCCCGAACCGTGCCGCAGGCGTTCGGCGGGACGCTTGCCTAGCGAACCTCGGGACCGCCCCGCCGATCGTCGGCGACAAAGCGGTCCCCGGCCGGCATCACGACCGCCGGGAGGGCCTCGGCATCCATCACTGCATCCTCCGCCACAATCCCGTTCAGATGCAGGATGTAGGCAACGACCGCGTACGTCTCGTCCGCGGTGAGCGTTCCCGGGGCAAGCTGGGGCATCGCCCTCCTGACGTAGTCGAAGAGCGTCGTCGCGTACGGCCAGTAGCCACCGACCGTCCGGGGGGCACCCGGCCACTCCTCCCAGGGTGCCGGACCCACCAGGACATCGTATGGACCCTCTGTCGCGGTCGGCCCGTGGCACGCGACACAGTGGGTGGCGTACACCGCCTCGCCCCCCGCCACCGTCCCGCTCCCCGCGGGGAGCCCCTCCCCGTCCGGCTTCACGTCGATGTCCCAGAGAGCGACGCGCGCCTCAGACGCCTCCAAGCCCAACGAGAAGCGGTCCGGCGCCCCCGCGGGAAGCGTGTACGCCGATCCTTCCGTCGGCTCGGGAGCCGGCGGCGCCTCACTCCGGGTGTCGGCGATGTCGCAGGAAGCGAGAACGAGGGAGAGCCCGGCGGCGGCGACCGTTCTCACACCAGATCTCCGAGACCGAAGGTGACTTCTCCCGTGGAGGCGACCTTCCAAGCGCGCTGATTGTTCTGGTGATACGAGGTCTGCTCTCCGCGCGCGTCCCAGAGCTGCTGAACGGTGGGCTGCAAGTAACCCGTCTCGTCCGTGGCCCGGCTCAGGATCATCGCCTCGCGCCCGTCCCACTCCCAGAGGTGCCGGAACCGGACTGTCGACTTCGGGAGCACGGGCCGCTGGAGCTCGGCGTCCACCCAGCTGCTGCCTCCATCCGTGCTGACCTCCACGCGAGCGACCCGGCCCCGTCCCGTCCACGCCAAGCCCTTGATCTCCCACCACCCGCGGTCCGGGAGAACGAACGGGTAGGAGGGGAAGGTGATGACGGACTTCGCATCCATCACGAAGCTGAACTGACGGGCGGTCCCGCCCCGAAGCGGATCGGTGTACTTCGAGGTCTCGTCCCGCGTCATCGTCGGCCGGTCCGTCACCTCGATCCGGCGAAGCCACTTGACGCTGATATTCCCCTCCCACCCCGGGAGGAAGAGGCGCAGCGGATACCCCTGCTCCGGCCGGATCGCCTCCCCGTTCTGCCCATAGGCCAGGAGCGCGTCGTCCATGGCCTTCTCGATCGGGACGCTCCGGGACATGAGAGCCGCGTCCCCGCCCTCGGCGAGGAGCCAACTCGCCCCGGGGCGCACCCCGACCTCCCGCAGGATCCACGCGAGCGGCACCCCGGTCCACTCGCTCGTGCTGAGGAGCCCGTCGAGCGCCTGCACCGTAATCTCCGTCGGCATGCGCTCACGGCTGTACGCCCCCCCGCCATTTCCGGAACACTCGAGGAAGTAGATCTGGGACACGCAGGGATAGCGCTTCAGCTCGGAGGTCCGGAAGACCATCGGTTGGTCCACCATCCCATGGACGAGGAGCTCGTGCTCCTCGGAGATGATGGCCGGGACCCCGGCGTGGTGCCGCTCGAAGTGCAGGTCGGCCGGCGTGATGATCCCGTTCAAGTCCTGGAGCGGAGTGCGCGACGAGCTCGAGAGCTCCTGGTTGCGGGCGAGCCGGCGGAGATCTTCACCGGGCGCTCTCGCCCCCACCTCGGAGGTCGGACGACCCGGTACCTCGCTCGGATCGGACGAACTCGTGGCCACCTGGTGAGGCACGAGCTTCAACGCATCCGCCTGGGTGCGAAGCAGCCCCGCGGCAATCACGCCGGAGGCTGTCGTGAGCCATGCTCGTCGGGTCAGCTTGGATCGGTCCATGTGCGGGCTCCGTCTTCTCTTCGTTCCCTGCTGAAGTCTTCTCAACCTGCAACGAGAAGAACGGGCGGACAAGCAGACCGGGCGGCGGCCGTCACGGGCGTCGCGGGAGGGGGCCAGCGGACGGCCGGCGCGCTGGCCGCCCAGCCCCCCCTGCGTGCCCCGCACCGTGCGGGCGAAGACCCCTCTCGCGTCGGTGACCACGGCAACGAGACCCGAACGCCCGCACCGTTCTGCAGGATCGATCCCGAGCACACGGGATGCGTCAACGCCCGGAAGATGACGCCTGAGAAGTACGAGTCCGTCATGCCAAACCGGCGGCGCACCTCCACGGCGGGTACAGGGCGGCCCGCAGGCCGCGAGTCGCGTCCCCCGCCGAGGACGCCGAGGATCCGCCAGCGCAGAAGGGATCCGAACCCTGCGGGATTACCTCCCGGTCGCACGCTCCCAGATGTCGGCAGCGTGTCCGGCAGGCCGGGCACAGTCGCAAATTCGTCACTCCGCCGGATCCGCGGAGGGGTCGCCGCCGACAGAACGCCCCAGTCTCGAAGGGACTCATGTCAGTCGACATCATCCCCTCCCTTACCGGACAGCCCATGCCCGGCAGGCACCACACCGGCCGCTGTGCGTCTCGCCACAGTTCCTCGGCACCCCGGCACGGGTCACGGTCGCTACCCGGGCACGTGTACCACAGACTCCCCGGCCCGTAGCGGATCCTGGGCCGTCACGGTCGGTTTTCTTGCCTCCCCGTACCATAGAGGAAGCATCTTCACCACCGGCCGCGGGCGTCAGGCCGGGTTCTCCGCCCCCGGCGGGCTGAGAACCGTGCGCGAGCCGCCCGACCGACCTCTACCTCACGATGACCCCCTGCCCTTCGGAGGGAAGCCATGTGGAACAAGCGACTCGCACCGTGTCTCGCGTGCTTCGCCGTCACCCTCGCCACCGCGGTGGATCTCAATGGACAAGGGGACCGTGGGCCGAGCCGGGAGACGGGGAGCACCCATACTTCGCGCCCGCCGATCAGGTGATCGCAATCCGGGCTGGCCGACTCTTCGACGGTACGGGGGAGACCTACGCGGAAGACCAGGTCATCCTGATACGAGGCCAAGACATCGCGGCGGTCGGCCCCGGCGTCGCGATCCCGGCGAATGCCGAGGTGATCGACCTGAGCGACGCGACCGTGCTTCCCGGCATGATCGACACCCACGTCCATATGATGGGCTTCGGCACCCCCGCGAATCAGTGGATCGCCGGCGTGCAGTCTTCCGAGATGGCGCTTCATGCTGGGTTCACAACGTTGGTGGACCAGGGATCCAGGGAAAACCTGCCTTGGACCACGAGCGAGCTCCGTGACGCGATCATGAACGGCCGGCTTCTCGGGCCGCGGATGCAGGTGACGGGCCCGGTCGTGAATCCCCGAGGCGGGATTCCGGTGGAGCTTCCCCTTGGCTACAACAACCTAGAGCTGCCGGGGGACAGGCTGGAGATTCGAGGCCCCGAGTCGGCGCGCCACGCCGTGCGACTGTTGAAGATCATGGGCGCTGATTGGGTCAAGGTCTACAGCACCTGGGACAACGTCGCCCCGCGTGGGGACATGTTCGAGCACTACCCGGGTGACACGCGGTATCTGCCCGATACGGACGCGATGGCCGGCCTACCCGCGCTGACGAACGAGGAGTTCCGGGCGATCGCCGATGAAGGGCGCCGACTGGGCCTCGTGACCACCTGCCACACCTACGGAATCGGGGAGGCGGCGTGGGGATGTGTCGAGGCGCCCTTCGACGTGCCCATGCACATGATGGATGCGGACCATGACCCCGAGCTGATACAGGAGATGGCCGAACGGGGAACCTCAGGTGCAGCTCTCTCGGAATGACGCCTGGACCGGCCGACGCAATGTCAGCACCCGAGCCGTCTTCAGAGCCCTGCATGCGCTCGGCGTGCCTCTTCCCTTCGCCAGCGCCACTCAGGGCGGCACCTGGACCGACCGCGAAACCAATCGGAGGCCGGATGGGACGAGCGGCGTCATTGGAGAGGGAGCGAACATGTTTCCCATCTTCGTGGGTAACTACTCACCCCCTCTCCTACGCACACGCTGGTTGATGTAGGAATATCGGGGTGCCGGTCTGCCCCCCGCTGTTGACATCGCAGGCTATCGGCGCTACGCTCGTCCCATGGTCAGGAGCGGACGGCGGCGGGTTGGGTACTTCGGGTCGAAGGCGACGGCGGGGCTGTGGCAGCCGTTGATATCGATGATGCCTCCGCATGACGTCTATATCGAGTCGCACTTGGGCGGGGGTGCGATCATGCAGCGCAAGCCGCCCGCCCTCAGGAACATCGGCATCGATCCGGATGCCCGGGTGATCGAGAGCTTCCGCTGCGACTACCCGGTCGAGCTGGTCCACGGGTGTGCGCATCGTTTCCTGGCCGGGTTCCCCTTCCGGGGCCGGGAGCTGGTCTACGCAGACCCGCCGTACCTGCACGAAGTCCGTCGCGGGCCCAGACGCTACCGCTACGAATACGAGCGGTCCGACCACGTTGCCCTGCTCGATCTGCTCAAGGGGCTGCCCTGCCGGGTCATGCTCTCCGGCTACCCCTCGACGCTCTATGACGAGCGCCTGGCCGACTGGCGGTCGATCTCGGTGCAGGTCAACAACCAGGCGTGCGTGGTCACCGAGCAGATCTGGTTCAACTTCGAGCCCGACCGGGTGCATTGGGCGAGCCTCGCCGGACGCAATCGCACGCATCGCCAACAGGTCAAACGCAAGGCGGCCAACTGGGCTCGCCGCTACGCCGGGATGCCACGCTCCGAGCGCGTCGCCGTGCTGGCGGCGATCATGGCGGTCGAGGCCGAGGGGTAGCTCCACTCATGGCCACGGTGAACCGGACATCGCTGCGCGACGCGCTCGAAGAGCTGAAGGCGCGCAGTGCAGCGCTGCATGAGGCACCCGAGCCGGAGCTGGCCGAATACAGGGCCCTGGTCACCGATCAGAACGCGTTGCTCGAGCTGATCGCGACGGTCCTGCTCGAAAAGCTGACGCCCAAGTCCAGCCGCAACTCCTCCATCCCGCCCTCGCAGACCGACGGCGACGGGGATCCGACCAGCCGTAGCCGCAACCGCGAGAAACGGGAGGAGGTCTCAGAAAGCCCCGGGAGCACCCGCACCCGCGAAGAGCACCATGTGCACGAGGCCCATGCCTGCGGGCACTGCGGCGAGAAGCTGACCGGCACCGAGGCCACCGACCACGAGCGGCGCACCCGCATCGACGTCGTCTTCGAGAAGGTCGTCGAGCACCACGACGCCGAGATCAAGCACTGCCCGCACTGCCACGGCGAGACCCGCGCCCCCTTCCCCGACGACCTCCACGGTCCGCGTCAGTACGGCGTCGGCATCCGGATCTTCGCGGTCCACCAGCTCATGCAGATGGTCCCGCTCCGGCGCACCGCCCGGAGCCTGTCCGCCATGATCGGCGAGAAGCTCTCCGAAGCCACCCTCCTCGGCTTCCTTACACGAGTCCATGACGCTCTCGCGGGGTGGGAGACCCGTGCCCGGCAATACCTGCTCGCCATGCCCGCCATGCACGTCGATGAGACCTCGCTGCGGGTGGAGAAGAAAAAGCCCTGGATCCACGTCTACTCGGCCGGTGAGATCACCCTCAAGTTCCTGCACCGAAAACGCGGGCGTGAGGCGATAGACGATATCGGCCTCATCCCCAGGTACAGAAACGTGATCATCCATGATTGCTACCCGTCGTACCTGAGCTACGACCACTGCTCCCACGGGCTCTGCGGTGCGCATCTCCTGCGCGACATCACATTCATTATCGATGCCGTCAACCCCAGATGGGCCCGGCGCATGAAGAAGCTGCTGCGCGACAATGCCAGGCGGGTCGCCAAGAGCGACGAGTGCATACTGACCGACAGGGAGTTGCGGGTGTTGCGCCAGCAGTACCGCACCATCCTCACCCAGGCCAAAACCCAAAATGAACTCCCGCCCGTCCCACCCCGCACAAAGGGTCAGAGGGGCCCCGTCGCCAAGCCCGCTTCCGTCACCCTCTGGCAACGGCTCAAAACCCACGAAACCGACATCCTCCGCTTCGCCCACGACCCCGCGGTCGCCTTCACCAACAACCGGGCCGAGCGGGACCTCCGCATGGCCAAGGTCAAGCAGAAGGTGTCGGGCTGCTTCCGAAACGCCGCCTTCGCCAAGGTATACTGCAGAATCTCCAGCTATCTCCAGTCCATGGCCTACTCCGGCTACAACCCGTTCCAGGCAATCCACATCGCCCTCGCCGGACACGTAACCGACTACGTCCCCGCCCCAGGAGGGTGAGTAGTTACCTTCGTGGAAGAGGGGATGACGCCGGCGGAGGCACTGAACACCGCCTTCATGGTCGCAGCCAACGATCTAAACTATAACTGGGCCGTGAGGCTCGGCAGCATCGAGGAAGGCAAGCTCGCAGACGTCATCGCCGTGCCCGGGGACCCGCTTCAGGACGTCGCTGAGATGATGAATGTCGGCTTTGTCATGAGGGGCGGGGTCGTCGTGCGGAACGACCTGACGGCTGGGCAGCCGGGCGTTCTGGCGGCGCGCACGCAGGTGAAGGGCGCGGCCGCCTCCGTGAGCGACCGGTAGCGGGGGCGAGATCTCGAGTCCTTACCGGGCCGGACTCCCCAAGTCACGAGTGGGCCGGAGGTCGACGGGACGAGCGTCGATCCCCCTTTCCGGAAGTTGCACTCGGCTTCACGGCTCTCCGAGCCGGAAGACATAGAGTGCGTTGTGTCTGTTGCCGGGCGGGATTCGAATCTCCGGAGCCAGGAAGGTCGACACCCGCCACGGGCTCCCGCCGATCACGCCGGTGGGCACGGCGAGGTACTGGACGCCGTCGACCTCGTAGGTGGTGGGAAAGCCCTGAACCGCAGTGCCAAGGCGGCTCTCCCACAGCGTCTCACCCGTGGTGATGTCGTACGCTCGAACGCGCCGGTCGTAGTCGCCCGCAAAGGCAAGCCCGCCGGCCGTCGTCAGGATCGAGGTCAGGAATGGAGCCCGCTGCTCCACGCTCCAGACCTCCTCCAGGGTCCGCACGTCGTAGGCGGCAAGCTTTCCGAGGTTACCGTTCGTCCCCGGCATCTCCATCCACATCCGACTCTGGCCCGTGCCCCCTCCACCGAACACCATCTCGACCTCGCTCGCCATGCTGTCCATGCAGGTCTGACTCAGCGGAATGACGATCAGGCCGGATCCCGGATGGTAGCTGGTCGCATGCCAATTCTTCCCCCCGGCGGTCGAGGGACAGACCGAAACCCACTCACCGACTCTGGCGTCGCGGATGTCGGGCCGATAAGAGACCCTGCCAGTCTCGTAGTCGAGCTCCAGAATGTTCTGGAAGACCGTCTCTTTCAGGCCCAGGAAGCGACCGTCGCGACGGTCGAGCTTCCAGAGGATCCCATGCTTTCCGATCTGGAAGAGGACGGGCTGGTTGTCGATATCCATTAACACCTGCTCCATCGCCTCGTCCATATCGAGGGATTCGTCCGGAACGTATTGCCGGTACCATACGATCCGTCCGGTGTTCTCATCCAAGGCGAGCGTGGAGCTGCTGTAGAGGATGGAGTCCGCCTCCGTCCGGACCGTCCCTCGGCTCACGGGTGCTCGAGGCTTCATCTGCGAAGCGCCGAAGTAGACGAGCCCCAACTCCGGATCGTAACTTCCCGTGTTCCAGACGTCGCCGCCGCCCCGGAGCTCCCAAGGAAGCCCACCCCAGGTGTCCCCCCCGGGCTCTCCCGGACGCGCGATGGTGAAGGTCCGCCACAGCTCCTCGCCCGTCCTGGCATCGTGGGCGGTAATGAAGCAGCTCTCGGGGATCAGACGGGTGCACCCGTTGATCCCGTTGATCACCTTGCCGTTGACGACGATTGGGCCGCTCGTGTTCTCGAAGCCGAGGTTCGGCTCGGCCAGCTTCGTCTCCCACCGGAGAACGCCGGTGCGAGCATCCAGGGCGATCAGCTGAGCATCGTTGGTGGACACATAGATCATGTCCTCCCAGATGGCGAGCGTCCGGACCCGGCCGCGGCCCCCGGACATGCCCTCCGGAAATGTCCGCCGGTACTCCCAGAGGAGATCACCGGTCGCAGCGTCGAGCGCCTGAATCGTGTTCCCCCAATTCGGCAGGAACATGACGCCATCCCGAATCAGGGGTGCGGGTTGACTCCGCGTGCCGTCCTCCATCCCCCAGACCCAGACCAGATCGAGGCGATGGACATTCTCGGTGTTGATCTGACTCAGGGGGCTGTAGCCCCACGAGCCCAGATTCCCCCGCGGGTTCAGCCATTCGCCCGCCGGTGGGTTTCCGAGCTCGGCGTCGGAGACCGGCGTCAAGCTCTCAATCGCTCGAAACGTCCGTGTGGCGCCCGTGACCGTTTCCGACAGCGCGCCATAGTCAGGAACCGCGTTTCGACCCTCCGGCGAGGGGATCGACCCCGTGATCCCGGGAAGGGGCGGGACCCCGTCCGTGACCAATACGGCCCCCTCCGCCAGGGCGAATCCCCCCTCGGAGGAGAGACTCAAGGGCGTCGCGCCCGGTTCGACCTGGTTCTCTCTCATGACGTAGGCGGCGATGGCCGCGTATGCTTCGTCCGACAGCGATCCTTCCGCTCCGGGAGGCATCGTGGAGCGTAGGTACTGCAGGACGGATGAGACCGGTCGCGCGCCCCAGCTGTTGCGGAAGTTCGTTCCCGCAAGCTGCGGGGCGGTGCCGCCCTGCAGGTCCGCGCCGTGGCAGGCGGCGCAGGCCTCCTGGTAGGCGGACATTCCCTCGACTGCCTGCGGATCCGTGTAGGATGCCTGCTGACCCAGCGAGGCCAAGGGGAGGAGTACACCGCCGAGAATCGCCACGGCGGCGGCCGTGCGGCAAGAAACCCTCAGTTGTCGGCTCTCTTGTATCATTAGCCCGCTCCTGTCAGCGGCGTTTCACGGAAGACCTCAGGATTGGTGGCGTGTCAGGCACGGCGCTGTCGATCTGCCCGCACCGGCAGGAGGACCACCGGTCGCCGAGCAGGCATGCCCTGACAGCTCCACCGACCGTACATGTAATCGAGCTCGGGTCATTCCGACAGGGGTGCAGGTGACTCGCGACATCAGAGTACGGCCCCCGGTCCCCCGGGGATAGCGCTGCCCCAGGGGACCGGGGAAGGTGGCCTGCAGGCCGAGGTGCGGTCATTCGGATACCGCGATCAAACCTGGGCGGAGGGGCGGTCTGGCCACCGCCCACCCGGAGGCCCGCCACCTTCCTTGCAGGGGCTAGACCCACCGGACATCTTGTGCCGTTGGGTTCTCCCTTACCCTTACTCAGGAGGAGGTTTCGTGAGTCCCTTCGACGCTCGGACCGTGCGGATTGAGCGGCGCACTCCGGTCGCGACGGTATGGCTCGACCGGCCCAGGCACCACAATGTACTGGAAAGGGACGGATGGCTCGCCTTGGCCCGGGCGTTCCAGGAGCTCTCGGCCGACGACGCGGTTGTAGCGGTCGCCATCCGGGGTGCCGGGGGAAGGGCTTTCTCCGCCGGATCGGACATAGGCTCATTCGGCGAGCAGCGAGAAACGCCGGAGGATGTCCGGCGGTACTCAGAGGCCATCGCGTCCGCCATGGGAACGGTGTCGGCCTGCCGGCACCCGACCGTGGCGATTATCGAGGGCATCTGTGTGGGGGGCGGGCTCGAGATCGCCGCCTGCTGCGACCTGCGGGTCTGCGGAGAGTCGAGCCGGTTTGGCGCTCCGATCAACCGGCTCGGCCTCACGATGTCCTACGACGAGCTCCGTCCGCTCCTGATGCTCCTCGGCCCGGGCCCTCTCCTCGAGATCCTCCTCACGGGTGAGCTGATCGACGCCGAGCGTGCCCTCGCGATCGGGCTCGTGCAACGTGTCTGGCCGGACGGGTCCGTCGTGGAGGAGGCGAGCGCGCTCGTGGACCGCATCGTGACCAGCGCTCCCCTCGTAAACCGATGGCACAAGAAGTTCATCCGCCGCCTACTCGAGGGCGGGGCGATCCCTCCTGAAGAGCGTGCGGAGGTGCACGAGGCATTCGAGACATGGGACTACCGCGAGGGCCGAAGCGCCTTCCTCGAGAAGCGTGCGCCTCGCTTTCGGGGGGCATGAGCGGATGGGACCGGCCGGATGAACGGTGCGCTCGAAGGAGTCCGGGTCATCGAGCTGGCGCACATCATGGCCGGACCGGTGTGTGGCCTCATGCTCTCGGACCTGGGTGCCGACGTGATCAAGGTGGAGCGGCTCCCGAAGGGGGATGGGACGCGCTCCTTCCTCCCCCCCGGCATCGAGGGCGAATCCGCCGCCTTCATGATGCTGAACCGGGGAAAGCGGGGGATTGCCCTCGACTTCCGCTCCGTGGCCGGCCGAAGCGCCGTCGGGCGGCTGATCGAGGGAGCCGACGTCGTGATCGAGAACTTCCGCGTCGGCACCATGGAGCGGATCGGGCTCGGGTGGGAGGAGCTCCGGCGGTCGAATCCGCGCCTCGTCTACTGCCAGATCACCGGATTCGGACGCACGGGGCCGCTGTCGGGACAGGGAGGCTTCGACCTGATCGCGCAAGGATACTCGGGGCTCATGAGCGTGACGGGGGAGGGTCCCGGGCGGGCTCCCGTGAAGGTGGGGGCACCGGTAACGGACATCACCGCCGGGATTCTCGGAGCCTTCGGCGTGGCCTCGGCCCTCCTCGCGAGAGAACGGACCGGGGCGGGCCAGAGGGTGGACACCTCGCTCTTCGAGGCCGGGATCACGCAGAGCTACTGGCAGAGCGCGATTGCCCTCGCGACCGGCGTGTCGCCCGGCGCTCTCGGCAGCGCTCACCCGCTGACCGCGCCATACCAGAGCTTCGAGACCTCGGACGGGTGGATCAACGTCGGTGCCTCCAACCAGGCGACGTGGACCCGGCTGACCGAAGCTCTCTCGGCCACCGAGCTCGCGTCCGACCCGCGCTTCGAGACGAACGAGGCCCGCATGCACCACCTCGGCGAACTGGTGGAGGTGCTCTCGCCCTACTTCTCGAGCCGGACCAGCCAGGAGTGCCTGGACGCTCTAGAGGAGGCGGGGGTGCCGGCGGGCCCCGTCGCCTCGGTGGGCGAGATGCTCGAGCACCCGCAGACGCGGGCGCGCGCGATGGTCGTGAGCGTGGAGCACGCGCGCATCGGTCCCGTGCGGTCTATCGGGAGCCCCCTCAAGATGTCAGGGTCCCCGTCGGGGCCCGGGAGATCCGGAGCCCCCCTCCTCGGCGAGCATACGCGCGCGGTCCTGGGCGAGGCCGGGTACGCGGAGCAAGAGATCGAGCATCTCCTTGGAAGCGGCGGCGCCTTCGCCCCCTGAGCCCACGACCCCTACGCCGGACCGTTCCCGGCGCCCGGACTCCGAAGCGCTCCCGCGAGCTCGCCCGGCCTTACGACCCGGCACATCTCGCCAAGCTCCGCTCCGAGGAGGTGCCGATCCAGAGTGACCAGCGTCGCGCCGCTCGACCATGCCAGCGCCGCGAACTTCCGGTCGTCCGGGTCAGGAATGGACCGGAAGCGGCCGGGGTCGACCTCGATGGGCCAACGGTTCTCCTCGCGAAAGAGGTGCCGAATCGCTTCCCAGGAGACCCTCGGGATCCGGCGCATCAAAGCCTCCGTCTCACGCCGGGTCGGCTCGTCCCAGATCAGGTTCGCCTTTCCGCTGGCAGTCGCCTCGACGATCCGTGCCGAGTCGCTCGCGGGATTGAAGGCCGCCGCGATGAAGACATTCGTGTCGATGACGATCGCCGGTAGGGACAAGGCGTTGCGCGGGGGGTGATCGGGAGCGGGGCGGGGCTCGCTAGGCGGGAGCGCCGTTGTGGGGAGCATTCGGGCCGCAGTCGGGGTGACGCGCTCTCCTTCTCCCGGTCCCGTTGGCTCGATTCTCCCGAATGCTCTACGGGGAAGAGGGGTTGTGGCAAGGGGGGCGCCCCGCCCGGCGGCGTCGCGATGAGCGGGCGCAGTCAGGGTTGTGAGGGAGGGTACGGCCGCGATATCATGCACGAACGTGACTGCGGATTCGACACGCCGTCGGATCCGCCATGAGTCGAGGCGTGAGGGCAAGGGAGAAGCAGAATGAAAGCGTGGATTGGAGCGGTGGGCGGGCTTGTGATGGCCGTGACTTTGCTGATGCCGAGCGTCCTGAGCGCACAGTCTCAGGAGCCGGTGGGCTTCTTCATCACGAGCGTGGGCCCCGGGGACGGAGCGAACCTGGGAGGACTCGAGGGGGCCGATCAATACTGCGAGACGCTCGCACAGGCGGCCGGCGCCGGGAACCGAACGTGGAGGGCGTACCTGAGCACCCTCCCAGCGGGAGGACAGCCGGGCGTGAATGCACGCGACCGGATCGGCGAGGGGCCCTGGTACAACGCGAACGGTCAGATCATCGCGGCGAACGTAGCGGACCTCCACGGCGACATTCAGAGGGACCGGAACAACATCCGCAAGCCGACGGCCGTGGATGAGAACGGCGAGGAGGTGAATGGCGTCGGGGACCAGCCCAACCAGCACGACATCCTTACGGGCTCCGATTCAATGGGGTATGCACTTCTCGGTTCCCCGGACACGACGACGTGCAACAACTGGACGAGCAACTCCGATGGACGGACGATGGTCGGACACCACGACCGACTCGGCGGGGCGAACAGCTCCTGGAACTCCGTGCACCTGAGCCGAAGCTGCAGTCAGGAGGACCTCATCGCCACCGGAGGCAACGGGCTCTTCTACTGCTTCGCCGCGGATTGACGCGGGACGGCCGCCGGCCGGGGATCGTCGGGACCCACCCAGGCCCGGACCCGGAGCGGCGCCAGTACCTCCCGGCGGAGCACGGGCAGATCGGGCCAGCGGGGTCCGGCCCGCCCGTCGGTACGTGCCTCAAGGGTCACGGCGAAGCGGGACGAAGCGGACCGAGGCAATGTCGGTGACATCCACCTCGCCTCCCGCTGACTTCTCGACCACCCTCAACGTCTGAACGGAGAGGGTGTCCCCGACGGGGATGACCATGCGGCCCCCCGGGCGAAGCTGCTCGGTGAGCGGGTCCGGAATGTGACCGGCCGCCGCCGTGACGAGGATCCCGTCGAACGGCGCCTGCTCCGGCCAGCCCAGGTATCCGTCCCCCCGGCGGACCGTGACATTCTCAACCACGAGTTCGCCGAGCCTCTCCGCCGCCGAACTTGCGAGCTCCTCCACCAGCTCGATGCTGAACACCTCCGCGCCAAGAGCGGCGAGCACGGCGGCTTGGTACCCCGATCCTGTCCCCACCTCCAGGATCCGGTCCCCGGGACCGGGGCGGACGAGTTCCGTCATCAGGGCGACGATGTAAGGCTGCGAGATCGTCTGCCCGAGCCCGATCGGCAGCGGCGAGTCCCCGTAGGCCATCGCCCGGTACCGCTCCGGCACATACTCGTGGCGGGGAACGGAGCGCATCGCCTCTAGGACGCGCGGATCCGACACGCCGCGCGCCTCTATCTGGGCCGCCACCATCTCCCGGCGAAGAAGCTCGAAGTCGGGGTCCTGGGGACCCAGCGCTCGTCCTTCCCTCGCCAGACCGGACGAACATGAGAAGCCGAGCGCCGCGAGGGCGGCCCCGAGGACCCGGAGACACTTACGCACTCACGTCCCCCCACGTCGGAGCCGCACCCGGCCCCACCCGCCGCCGGGGCACCCGCGCTGAGCACTCGCGCGACCGGGGATCTCCAGTGGAGCGCACGCCGTCAGAAGGTCGCGATAGGATTCAGGGGAGAGCCCATTCCGTGCTCGATCCTGAGCGGTGCCGCGGTGAAGAGGAACTCGTATCGATTCAGGCGCCGGGCCGCCTCGGCGACCCTCTCGAAGTCCAGGTTGTCGAATATCCCCACTCCGAGGGAGACGAGGGCGAGTCTGTGCAGGGGGAGCGCAAGGTCGTCGGAGAATTCGTGAGGGAAGACGTCATTCCACATGTCGTGGCCGATGAAGGAGACCCCCCGCTCCTTCAGGAAGTGCGCCACGTCCGCGTGATATCCGGCCACCCCGTCCGAGGTCGGCCACGGGCCCGTCACGGCTCGCCGCTGCCATCGGCCCGTGTGGAGCAGGATCACGTCTCCGGGCTCTACCCGGACGCCCTGGATCTCCTCGAGCGCCTCCAGATCGGCGGCTCGCACCGCCGTCCCCGGTTCGAGCCATCCCTCCGCAGTGGCAAACCCGGGGAGGAGCGTCGCATCGAAGAGGATCCCGCGGGTCACGATCCCGTCCTTGAGCGCATTGATGCTCCCCCGGGGGCAGCCGCCGGCAGCCTGGATCTCCTCCATCGAGACGCCGTTGTAGCCCATCCCCTCGTGCATGATGTGGCAGTCCACCGCATCCAGGTGGCTGTGGATCGTGCCGTGGTAGCTCCCTGTGTACTGGTACCTGTCGGAGGCTCCAGTCTCGCTCACACGGAGGACTTCGCGGTCGAGGACAGTGGTCGCGTCGTCCGAGGGCACCTGCACGACATCGTGGGCAAGGGACACACTGATCCCCTCGCTCACGAGTGCGGCGGCCCTCCGGCGCTTCTCCGGCGTAATGAGATTGGCGGCGCCCAGCTCGTCATCGGGACCCCAACGTCCCCAGTTCGAAAGCGTCTCCATCGCCTCTTCGAACTCCGCCATCGAAGTGATGGGAGGATATTGGGCCTGGAGAGCCACCGAGGGCACAGACAGGCTTACCAAGGACACTGCTAGGACCCACTTCCCATGGCCGCGCGCGATCATGGCCCCTCCTCTGGTTGGCGATGGCGTTCCGCCGGGCAACATGAGGTCGAGCGCCACTTGCCGACAAGCTGAACCACGGGTGCCCGGCGTTCCCGTCCTCGTCTGGCTGTCACGGAGCAACATGCCCGGCCTCGAATAGAGAGGCACCCCTGATCCGCCGGGAGACACCGACCGCTACGAGAGACGATCGAGGAAAGCCCTCCGCCCAGCCGCCTGTTGTACTACAGCGGATCTCCGGCCCGTACAGCCGGGAGCGAGCCTATCGCCACGAACCGGGCGCTTGACCGACAGGGCACGCGTCAGCCGCGCTGAGGTTCGGGTTGTTGTCTAGCTCGAGCTGCACCATGGGAAAGGCGATGTCGTCGCCACTCGAGACCCCCGTCTTCACCCGCGGGAAGAGGTTGATCGCCGACCGCGGGTCGCGCCGGAGGCGCCGGGAAGTTGTCATGCGGTCGCCCGTCAGCCAGAGCTCTCGCGCACGCTCCGCTGCGACTGTTCTGAGATCGGACACCAGGTCCCCCGAGAGCGCGAGGGGCTGGAGCTCGTTCTCGGCGTCCGGTGGGTCCACGTCCCGCAGGATCGTCGCGCGCAGGCTGTAGTCGGAGCGCAGGTCGTTCAGGAGCTGCTCCGCCGCCGCGGTCTGGCCAGCCCGCACGGCCGCCTCGACCCGGATTAGTATCGCCTCGGCGCCGGAGGCGACGAGTACCCCGGTGTCGGCCCGGCTGTAGAGAGTCTGGAGCGTAACAGGAATGGAGGAACTGAATGCGGAGAACCCCTCGGGCTCGCTTCGGAGGAGGTGCAGCGCCAGAAACAGGTCCAGGTGCTCCCACCGCTCGCTCCCTCGGGTCGGCGAGGTCCCGTCCCCCACCGTCCAGCGTATCTGCTGCATGTCCCCCCAAGTGAACATATACATCTCGTTGAACTGGACGGGGTCGTTCTGCGAGTACTCGGCGTCGAACACGAAGTCGCGAGGCACATCGCCCGCCAGCGTACTTGCCTGCGAATAGTTGCCGATCCATAGGTTCGCGCGTGCCTGCCCCACAATCGCCGCCAGACGGATCTCCTCCATCCCGCCGATCGCCCCGAGCGTCTCGGCCTCCTGGAGAAACCGGAGCGCCTGAACGATCCGCTCGTCCGGGAGGAGCGGCCGGTTCTCCGGGAACATTCCCGTGAGGATGCTCCAGCAGTACAGCTCTCCGAGCCAGAGCCTCGTGTAGCCGCCGTAGAGCTTGCCGAGCGCGATCCCTTCCCGGAGTTCCTCTTCGACGTCGACGTAGAGCGGATCCCCGAGCCGTTCCTGGAGGAGGAACACGGTGGTGTCCGCCTGCATGCGGGCCCGGTGAAGGGGAGCGTACACGGCGTCCGTGAGTGCATCGTTGTTGACCAGGATGCGGCGGCGGTCCACCTGCAGCCGGTCCTCGAAGGTGCCGGCCAGGATCATCTCATCCGTCAGGAGCGCCGCATAGCGTATGATGTTGTCGACCAGCTCCTGATAGTTGCCGACCACGCCCGCGACGATGGCGAGGATGGCCGTGGGCCCCTCCGCCTCCACATCCTCGAAGACGATGATGCCCGCTTCGTCGACATCCAGGATTCCGTCACAACCGGTCAAGGCGAGGAGCCCCAGGAGGAGCGGCAGCGCAGCCCGGCCTCGCAGGACCTTTCGCCCTCCCGTGACGGGACCGGGTGGACGCCCTCGAACCATAGGCTTCATCATCGTCGGCTTCAGAAGGAGATGGAGAGGCGTCCGGTGACGCGCTTCGGGGGGGGCAGCGTCAAGAATTCTGCCCGAAGGCTCTGCGAGCCACCGGCGAAGTTGATCTCGGGGTCGAGGCCGGAATAGTTCGTGAGGAGGAAGAGGTTCTCGCCGGTCACGCTGAAGCTCCCGCGGCTCGCCCCGACCTGGTCAAGCCACCCCCGGGGCAGCTGGAAGCGCGCCGATACGCTCCGGAGGCGCGCGAAATCCCCATCCTCGATCCAGGGGGCGTACTCGTCGTCCTGCGCCGCCTGGGCCTTGATCCTCGCCTCGGTGGGCTGCTCGCCATCGGCATCCACCTCGAAGAGCTCCGGACAAACCCCGCCGTAGGTTCCGCCTCCGAGAAAGCCGCAACGGAACTGTTCGGTGCTGTTGAACTGCTGATAGCCGGCGGCGAATCCCAGGTCGGCGTAGAGCGTCACCCAGCCGAAGAGATCGAGGGAGGTGGAGAGCGACCCCTCCAGCTCCGGAGTTGGCTGACCCACGAAGACCGCCGTATCCGAAGCCATGACACTCCCGTTCGAGTCGATGGAGTAGCTCTTGCTGAAATAGGACCCGTAAGGGTACCCCTCCTCGTGGCGCTGGCTGTCTCCCCCCAACCCGTAGATGATGTGCTCGTCGAGATCCGTGATCTCGCCCGTGATGTGCGAGGCGTTGAGTTGCCAGTCCCAGCGCAGATTCTCGCTGTTCACCACCAGAGCGGTCAGCCCCAGCTCCACACCGCCGTTCTGGATCTCGCCGATGTTCGTAAACACCGGGACCGCATAGCCGGTGGAAGGAGCGAGCGTCCTGGCGACGATCGCGTCGTTCGTCGTCTGGTTGAACCAGGTGAACTCCACTCCGATCCGGCCGTCCAGCAGGTCCGCCTCGAATCCAAGTTCCAGCTCCTGCCCCCGCTCCGCCCGGAGCTCCGGGTTTCCCGGACCCACGAGGGAGAGGCCCGAGACGTTCTCCCCCTGAGCGTCACCCGGCGCGGGCCCAGGAGCTTGAGCGCCGCGAAGCTCGCGGGCTGCTTACCCGATTCTCCCCACGCGACGCGTGCGCGGAGGGACTCCACGAAGTCACCCGGCACTACGTTGTCGAACCACTCCTCCTCGCTCAGCACGTACGACGCCATGAACCTGGGATAGGCCTCCCTCCCCAAGTGCTCTCCGAAGGCGCTGCTGTCGTCGAACCGGAGTGCCGGCGTGAAGAAGAGCCGGTCGCGATACTCGATCTGCTCCTGAATGTAGAGGCCGAGCGTCCGCGTCTCACCCACGGACTCGAACCCCTCGGTTCGGACGGCGCTGGAAGCCGTGGTTGCACCGGGTGGAAGCGTCGTTCCGCTGGCACCAGCGGACTCGAACTTCTGCCGAAAGAACTGCGCGCCCACGGAGGTGGTCGATCGCAACTCCGGAGTCAGATCGAAGGTCGCGTTCACATTCCCCTCGAGCGTCAGCAGCCGATTCAGGCTGTGGCCGATGCTCCGAAGCCCGCGGGAAGCGTCGTTGAATGGGAGATCGGGGTCCACGGGAACCAGGAAACCCGTCTGGTCCGAGAACTGGTCGTAGCCCAGAGTCCCTCTCGCCGACACGAAATTGAAGGGAGTGTAGTCCACCGTCGCGCTCCCGGTCATGCGCTCGACGTGCTGGGAGCTGACGAGTGTCTCGACATCCTCGAAGGTGCGCTCGCCGAAGAAGGGGTTCTCCGCGCACTCGTCTTCTGTCACCGAGTCCAGGCTCGAAGCGAAGCCCGCGGCCGCAAGCGCCCGGTGTATCTCGTACGCGAGCGGACACGTCTCCCACTCGCCGCCGATCGTGAGGTCCGTTCTCCGCACCGGCGCCGCCCAAGGGTATCCGAGCATTCCCACGCCGATGAATCCGAAGCCGCTGTTGTCGTTCTCGGGCATAAACACCTGGCTGTTCGCGTAGCCCGCCGAGAGCCCGAGGGTGACCCTCTCCGACGGGATCAGATCCAAGTTGGCGCGAAGGCTCCGCTGCACGTTCTCGTTGGTCGAGAGGGTGCCCTCCTGGTCCGTGAACTCCCCCGACAGGAAGTACGTCACGTTGTCGAGCCCGCCCCGTAGCGAGGCGCCGTAGGTCTGCTCCACTCCGGTGCGCCAGGGCGTTCCGTACACGGTCTCGCCAGCGACTCCCTCCCCGAGCAGGTTGATCGAGTAGAGGGTATCCGGGATCGCGGCGAAGTGGACCCCGCTCGGGACCTCTCCACGTGGGAAGAGCTCCGATACGTCGTAGACCTCCTCGAAGAACGAGCGCGGATTCCAGACTGTCGCCGGCCAGTCGGTGGTGTCCCAGCGGGCGCCCCACTCGGACCGGTAGGTCCACTCCGCGAGGCCCGATCGACCCCTCTTCGTGGTGATCCGGATCACGCCTGCGGCCGCCTCGGCACCGTACAGGGTGGCCGCGGAGGGCCCCTTCACGATCTCCACGGACTCGATGTCCTCGAGGCTCAGGTCGTTCAGGCGGCTCGTTGTCTGGCCGCCCACGGCGGGGCCGGAATTGACGCTGTTCGATACTCGCGAACCGTCGATGTAGATCAGCGGCGTGTTGCTCAGGCTGATGGAGCCGCTCCCACGAATCTTCACCGCAGAGCCGGCTCCCACCGTACCGGAGCTCTGCAGCACTTGTACGCCGGCGGCACGGCCCTGGAGCAGGTTCGTGAGGGTGACGGGAGCCGCGCGCTCCAGCTCGTCGTCCACCTGGATGGCAACGGCGGCGTTTCCGAGCTCGCGGCGGCGCTGCAGACCTGTAGCCGTGACCACGAGCTCGTCGAGGGACACGGCCGAGACCTCCAGGTCGAAGTCCAGGGTTGCCGTCGCTCCGGCCATTAGCTGCACTGTCCCGGCGGCCGGTGCGTACCCCAACCTCTCAACGCTCACCTCGACTTCCCCGATGGGAAGCCCGCTCAGGAGATACCCGCCCTCCGCGTCCGTAAAGGCCCGAAAATTGGTTCCGGCGATGAAGACCCGGACTTCCGCCACCGGCCGCAGGCTCGCAATGTCCGTCACGGTTCCGGCCACACTCCCCGCCTGCTGTGCCAAGAGCGCGGAGCCAGGCAAGAGCCCCGCGACGGTCAGTCCGGTGAGGAGACACGAGATCCTTGTAGCAGGCCTCGAACGACGTTCGGCGCTCATACGGTTCCTCACGCCCGGGCGCTCCCCGCAAGGCCCGGGACAGTACTCGGTGACGCTCCCCCAGTGGCGGGGTTCGGCTGGGGGAGCCGCGCCGGAGGTAGCGCTCGCAAGTCGGCGCGCGTGGAGACCGCCACCCATCGCGCCAATGCCAGCTTCGTGCCAACATACCCAACGTGATTTGGCCGGTCTACCCTCGCCGCACCCGAATCTGGGAAAGTCTAGACAGGTGTCCGCCGTGAGCCCTCTGCCCTGCCGCTTCGCCAGAATCGCAGCACTCCTCTGGGCCGCGGGTGCCGTTCCGGGTTGCCAGCTCTTCACCGGCGACGAGCCCGGGCCCAGGATCATCGCCATATCGCGCTCGGGCGTCACCTTCGACGCGGTGGGGGAGCGGGAGATGCTCGTCGCCGAGGTGCGGGATCAGAATAACCGGATCCTGCTCGACGTCACGGTGAGCTGGAGCTCGTCGAATCCTTCCGTGGTCTCTGTCACCGCCGCCGGCCAGCTCACTGCTGTCGGGAACGGAGTGGCTATGATCACGGCCACCGCCGGAACCGCTTCTTCCACCATCACCGTGACCGTGATGCAGCTCGCCACGGCGTTGGAGAAGGTCTCGGGGGACCTTCAGGTCGGGCCGGCGGGAGAGCCGTTGCGGCAACCCCTCGAGGTCCGGGCCTTCGACCGATTGGGGAGTCCAGCCGTGGGGACACCCGTCGATTTTCGCGTGCTGGAAGGGGGCGGGGCGGTGGCCCCGGTGCAGGTGGAAACAGACTCGCAGGGCCGCGCCTCCGTAGTGTGGACGCTCGGGCCCGTGGCTGGCGAGGCACAGCGGGTTCGAAGCTCCCTCGCTTTTCGGGTTGGGGTGGGCGTGGGATTCGAGGCGAACGCGGTGTCGGGACCTCCGGACCGGATCGTCGTCCTGTCGGGCGACGACCAGGCAGCCCCGCGTGGCTCCACCCTGTCCGAGCCCGTCGAGGTACGGGTGGAGGACCGCTTTCTGAATGCGGTAGAGGGTGTTGAGGTGCAGTTTGCCGTGGTCGAGGGAGGGGGTTCCATGCGGCCCTCCCGTGTGCCCACGGATCCAGCCGGGCAAGCCTCCGCCGAGTGGAGCCTGGGGGATCCTCTCGGTGCACAGCGCCTCTCGGTCCGCGTCGGATCTCTGCCTCCCACGATGCTCTCTGCGACCGCGACGGCCATTCCGGAACAGCTCACGGTACCGGGAGGAAACGGACAGACGGGTCCGGTCGGGGCGGCGCTCCCCGACCCGATCTCCGTTCGGGTCCTCGGACCCGGGGCAGCCCCGATCCCGTCGCTCGACGTGAAGTTCTCCGTCACGTCCGGCGGCGGGATGCTCCAGGCGGTCGCCCAGGCCGAGCCCGCGAGCGAGCTCCTCGTCCGGACGGATCCGGACGGGGTGGCCGTGCTCGGGGGCTGGATCCTCGGGCCGTCGCCGGGCCTCCAGAGTCTCCAGGCTCAGGTCCCTGGGCTACCAGCCGAGACGGTGACTGCCACGGCCGTGCCGGGCCCAGCCTCCTTAGTGGAAACGATCTCGGGAAACGGGCAGACGGGCACCCTTGAGACGCTTCTCCCGGAGCGTCTCGTCGTCCGCGTTACGGACGCGTACGGCAATCCCGTCTCGGGCGAGACCGTCACATTCACACCCGCTATGGAAAGCGGATCGGTGGCTCCGGCTCGGGCGGCGACCGACGCCGCGGGGCACGCTTCCACAGAATGGACCCTCGGCACTTCGTTCGGCGAACAGTCCGTGACGGCCGCCACTTCGACGGGCGCCCCGAGCATCTTCCGTGCGACCGCGACCGGCAGCAACGGGACCGGGGGCTTCTCGATCGAGCTCCACTTCCTCGACACGCCCACCCCCTCGCAGCGGCAGGCGTTCGAGAGCGCCGTCCGGCGCTGGTCGGAGGTCATCCCCGGAAAGGCGGAGCCGTGGCAGGTGCAGCTTGACCGCGGCAGGTGCGGTGCGGACTCACCGGCGGTCGACCAGATCGTGGACGATCTCCTGGTCTTCGTCCGCCTCCAGGAGATCGACGGAGCCACGGGAATCCTTGGTCAGGCGCGCGTCTGTGCACGGCGGTCGTCCGATCGCCCCCCCGTCGTATCTCGGGTGGAGCTCGACGCAGCCGACATCGAGAGGCTCGAGGCAGGCGGGCGCCTCGTGGATCTCATCCTGCACGAGCTCGCCCACGCCCTGGGGTTCGGGAGTTTGTGGGTGGAGAGAGGCCTCCTTGTGAACCCGTCGCTTCCGGTGAACCGGGGCGCCGACACGCACTTCCGAGGCGCAGCCGCCATTGCCGCCTTCGATGAGATCGGCGGCACAGCCTACACGGGAGGAGCGAAGGTCCCGGTTGAGAACGAGTCGGGAGGCCCCGGAACGAGGGACACCCACTGGCGGAGCTCGGTCTTCCTCAACGAGCTGATGACCGGATCCTTGACGAGGGGCTACAACCCGCTGAGCAGGGTCACCCTGGCCTCTCTGGCGGACTTGGGGTATGAGGTCGTCCTCGACGGCGCGAACACGTTCGAGGTGGCTACCACGCCCCCGGCGCGCGCGCCGGGGCCGGAAGCCATACCGATCGGCGGCGACGTGCTCGAGGGCCCGATCTACATTGTCGAGCCGGACGGGACGATCAGCGGAGTCGTGCCGGAGTAGTGAGGCCGGAGCCCTTGGGACCACGCGTCCGCCGCCGCGTGGAGAAACTCCTACGGCTCCCCTCCGGCAGGGCGTGAGATGCGTCTTCCGGTGCGCACGGGAGAGACACGACCACGGTCCCGAAGTCGGATCGGATCACCGTGCAAGCGGCTCCGATCCACTCGCTTGCCGCGACCCCCGGCGCCTGCCTAAGATCCGGCTACCGTAGGGAACAGCGGTTCACCGGGCCTTCCGGGAGAGTCCCCATGCACACACCGATCGCCCCTAGCACGAGAAGCCCGATCCTGCCGCCTCGGGGATGGGTCAGGGTGCTGTCGAGCTTCGGCTGGTTGGGCATCCTCCTGGGCGGCTGCGGAACCGGCGACGGCGTTCCGGGAGACGTTGCGGGGCGGGCGGGATCGGGATCCGGGGCCGCCACGGGATGCATGGACTACTCCGACGATCCGGCTGGATGTCAGCCGAGCACCTTCGACACGCCAATCGGGCAGATGCCCTCTGTGCGCGTGAACGCCGAGGGGGAGCTGGACGCCTTCTCGTCGGAGGACGAGGCGCGGCAGGGCTTCGCGGCTCTGGAGGAGCGGCTCCGCCTCTTCCGGAACTTCGAGAGGATCCACTGGGTCCTCACGATCCCTTCGGAAAAGGACCCCGGCACCGGCGCTTGGCGGAGGGGTGATCTGGATGGGGCTGGCGACGCGCGGGGGCTCGGCATCGCGGGACAATGCCTGTACGTCGGCCACCGGAACGGACCGGGGGCGACCCATGCCATCAACATCTTCCGGATCCAACCGGACCCGGAAGCGAGTCCCCCGATCCAGGTGGGCGAGATTCCCGCGGAGGTGATCGGCAACGAGGGGTTCGACGACCGTGAGCTCCGCTCGATCGTCTACACCACGTCCGGCGGACCGGACCGGCAGATCCTCGTCAGGAACGCCGGGACGCGGACAGAGGGCTTGCTCGAGAGCTACGAAATCGACGGGCAGAGCTGTCTGCCGGTGAGCCAGAGCGAAGCCTACGATTTCGGAGGACCGACGCACGAATTCTTTCTCTGGCACGATCCGGACAATTCGAACCGCATCCTCGTCTACGTATCGATGTTCAGCGGCGGTGGGCTACCGGATCCCAACGCGCCGGGGCTGCGCATCCCGGACGCGATCGTGCTCGCCGTGACCGACGAGGACACGGGCGAGGTGCTCCCCCGACCGCAGTTCCTGGCGGGATTCAGCCTGCAGGAAGTGGGCGGCCCGCCGATCAACGAGCTACCCGACGAGACGGGCCTCTTCGCCGACGGCCGATTCGCCGACTTCAGCGACTCGCAGAACCGTTCCGGACGGCCGGGGAACTACCAGGAGCACCAGAACAACATGCTTCACTCGCTCTCCGTGTCGGACGACGGAGGGCGCACCTATGTAGCCGGCGGGAACGCCGGCTTCTACGTCCTGAACTCCTCGGGCGTCACACGCAACCGAAACGCCGACCTGGCCGCGGGAACGGCCGACTGCGGGAGCCGCTCCACGGTCGTGTCGGACGGCGGCGCGCTCTCTGTTTCGCGGCTCGCGGAGATCGCGAGCGACTGCCTGCATCTGGTGATCAGCGACGATCCGGGCCTCGCGGCGTATCTCGCGTCCGACGCTCCGGATGCTGCCAAGGCCGCTCGCTACCTCGTCCTGCTGACGCGGTCTCGGCTGGACGTCCATCCGCCCTTCAACTCTCTCCCCACGGGGATCCACAGCGCGGTCTTCGTCCCGGACCGGCCCGCTCTGGTCCGAGGCAACAGCTCCGGGCGACCCGCCTACGTATGGCTGAGCGACGAAAACTCCGGGTGTCCCCTCATGCACGCGCGCATCGCCTCGGTCGAGTCCGAGACGACCCCGGTCCTGGTGGGCGCCTTCGCCATTCCGGACAACCGGGTGGAGGAGTGCCTTTCCCAGGCCAATACCGAGCCCAACGGTGAGCCGCGGCGCAATGTGCCCCAGCAGAACCACAACCCCACCGTCTTTCGCAACTTGGTCTTTACCTCTTGGTATGGGCATGGCCTCCGGGCCATCGATATCTCGAATCCGTACAACCCGCGCGAAGTCGGCCACGCCCTGACCCTTCCGCACGGCGTGACACGCAGCTACCCGGTCTTCAAGGACGGACTCATCTATTGGACCGATAGCGACACGGGCCTGCGCGTGGCTCGCTACACCGGCCCGCGCGCGGACGAGCTGCCGGGCCCGGGCATCTATGAGGGGAACGCGACGAGCCCGCACCGATAGGCGGACGAGAGGGCAAGCATGAGGGCGCGATGGATCGCGGGGGCCGCTTTGGTCCTCCTCCTGGCGATGAGCGCCTCGCTGGCCGTTGTCCGGAATGGCGACACTCTGCTCCCGGATGAGCCGCCCCTGGGTCCACCCGTGCTGGACCCCGGCGAAGAGGTGGCGTACGTGTGTCCCATCCACCCGGACTACACGTCCACCCGGCCGGGCAGCTGCCCCCGGGACGGGATGACGCTGGTCGAGGCCAACCCCTACGACCCGCGGGACTACGATCTGGAGTTCGAGACGGATCCTTCAGCGATCCGTGCCGGCGAGCCTGCCACCCTGCGCTTTCGAGTCTTCCATCCGGGAACCGGGGAGCCGATTCGGGACTTCCTGACGGTGCACGACCGCCGCTACCACCTGTTCGTGATCAGCCAGGACATGGAGCATTTCGAGCACCTGCATCCGGATCAGGACCCCGACGGCTCCTGGCGGACCGAGGTCACGCTCCCCGAAGAGGGCTACTACAAGATTCTCTCGGACTTCGTCCCGCATGGCGGTTCGAGCCAATTCCTTGCCCGTCCACTCGTCACGGCCGGTTACGCCGGGGACTGGGCCTCGGACTGGGCGAGACTCGCGGTCGACACGGAGCGGACGCGCGCTGTCCGGGACCTTCGCGCCACAGTGACGCAGAGCCCCGAGACCTTCGTGGCCGGGCTCTACGGCCACCTGGAGTTCCAGCTGGCCGAGGGCGATTCCGGACGTCCCGTGACGGATCTTCAACCCTACCTCGGATCCTTCGGCCACCTGATGATCATGAGCGAGGATCTACGCGACTACGTGCACTCGCACCCGATCGATCTGCTGAACTCGGACGACGAGACGGGACCGCTCGCCCTGATGCTCCCGATGGACGCGGATCGCTCGGAGCTGACCGGCGGTCCGGAGATCACCTTCGAAGGGCTCATGCCGCGGTCCGGGCTCTACCGCGCCTGGGCCCAGTTTCAGTGGAACGACGAAATCTACACCTTTGCCCACACCTTCCAGGTCGAGGACCCGCGTTGAGACCCTTCGAGCGACGAGCCTCGAGGCTAGACGGGCCCTGGTGGAAACGGGCGCTCCTGCGGGGACTGCTCGCAGGGGCCGGACTCGGATGGGCCCTCTGGCCAAGCAGCGGGCTGACCCACGTCACGACGACGAACACCGTCGTCTTCGAGCGGGAGATCGTCGGCATCCTGCGTCGACACTGCGTGGACTGTCACGCGCCCGGGCGACTGGCGACACCGCTGGTCCGCTACGAAGAGGTCTGGCTGGCGCGGGAGGCCGTCCTCTCCTCCGTTCTCTCTCGGCGAATGCCGCCGTGGGCGGCTGTAGCCGGCTATGGGGAGTTCGCGAATGACAATGCGCTGACCCCGCGGGAGACACAGTTCCTCGTCTCTTGGGTCGAGGGCCTAGGCCCTCGAAACGCAGGAGAGGTCTTTCTCAACGTGGCGGATCCCGCCGTGGAGAGCACTTCGGCAACGCCCGATTCCATCGCGGAGGATTGGGAGCTTGGAGCGCCCGAACTCGTTCTGGGCCTCCCGCAGGTCGCCCCTTCGGGCGATCCCACAGGAGATGGGGAGAGTCGTCTCGAGCGCGTCGTCCTGGATCCGGGTCTCACCGCGGACCGGGGGCTGGCGGGCCTCGAATATCGGCCGGGAAGCCGTGAGTCCGTGCGGGCGGTGAGCTTCTTCCTGGAGCGGACCAGCCGTTGGCTCGGAAGCTGGACACCCTGGCACCCCGGCGCCCGGCTTCCCCCGTCCGTCGCGCACAGCCTCCGCGCGGGCGACCGCCTAGTGGCGGAGGTCCTCTACGAACCGAGCGGCGAGGCGACCGTGGGGCTGGGATCGGTGGGCCTCTATTTCGGAGACGAGGCCGCGGCCACGGCGGCCCCTGCGGCCGAGATTCTGCTGGAAGCGACCGGCGGGACGCCGGCCTCCGGCGGCCTCACGCGGATCCACGCAGAGGTGGAGCTCGATGGGCCGATCCGCGTGCTCTCTCTCCTTCCGAGTGTCGAGCGCGGCGTTCGATCGATCGAGGTGTCCGCGCGGCTGCCGGACGGCAGGACGGAGATCCTGCTTCTTGCACAGGACATCCCGCTCGAGTGGCCGACGCCCTATCTCCTGGACGAGATCGTATCGCTGGAGCGCGGATCGGCGCTGCGGGCCACCGCATACTACGAGGGGGCCGGCGCCGCCTCCCCGCACCTCAGCGTTGTCGTGAGCGGGTTCTAGCCCCTACACGGATTCGTCGGTCTGCCACCCGGGGGCGAACCCTCGGCGCATCGTGTTCCCGATGATCGCTCGTGGACCGCCGTGAACTCCCGCAGGGAATCGGAGCCTCCGGCCCGGCTGCCCGTACCCGACTCGTGGACGGCGCCGGAGGGTTGGCCGTGGACGATGGCACCGCTCATCGGACGGTTCCGGACTCCCTGCGCGAGAGGCCTCCCCGGCTCGGCGGATGCTCCCGGGGTTCCACGGCTAGAGGCCCCCGGTGAGGGCGGTGCACGAGACCGTCCGTCCGCCGCGCAGGGGCCCCTCAAGGTTCCCTTCTCGACCGTAGAAAGGGCAGGATGCATTGGTGGCCATCGACGCCGGTGCCCAGGGGGGAAGGACGATCGGCTTCCACGGCGTGCAGGCAAGGGGGTCACGCAACAGACTGGCCCGTGACTGGCGTACCGCCGGTGAACCCGGCCGTGTCCGTCGCACGTGCGGGGCGAGACCCGCTCAGCCGCACTCGCTGTACCCGCAGATGTGACATTTCACGCAGCCCTCCTCGTAGGCGAGCTGCCCGGTCCCGCAATCGGGGCACGATCCCAGGAACGATTGGTCTACCTGCACCGGGTAGCGGTGGTCCTGCGCCTGGGTGCCGGTGCCGCCGAACCCGGCGGGCGCGGAGATCGGCAGCTCCTGCTGGACCCCTTCCCGCTCGGCCAGGTAGCGCTCGATCGCCTGAGCCACGGCGTCGGGCGCCGACAGGACCTTGTTTTGCCCGACGCCTACCGCCCGGTCGCACGAGATGCCCCGCAACTGATCTCGCACGGCCGTGATCGGGATCCCGGACCGGAGTCCGAGCGACGCAAGGCGGCCGAGCGCTTCGGCGTCCGCCATCGCGGCCCCTCCCGCCTTGCCCACCGTCGTGAAGACCTCGAACGGGCGGCCGTCCTCGTCTTCGTTGATCGTCACGTACAAGTCGCCGAGCGGCGAGTGCATCTTTATCGTGCGGCCCTTCAGGATGGGCGGCCGTTTCCTCTTGTGCCTCCGGGCCCGGGCGTTCTGGTCCTGCTCCTCCAGCCGGGCCCGGAGCTCTTCCTGCTCGACCCGAAGCCGGTGGACCTCTTCCCTGGCATCCGCTAGCTGCTGTTCGAACGCCCGCCGCTCGAGTTCCGAAGCTCCATCCTTCTGTCCGGTCTTCCCGGTCGAGAGCACCTGCAGGGGCCGGGAACCATCCCTATAGACCGTCACACCCTTGCATCCGAGGCGGTACGCCAGATCGTAGATCTCCCGCACGTCATCCTGGCTCGCCTCGTTCGCGAAGTTCGTGGTTTTCGAGATCGCGCTGTCCGTGTGCTCCTGAAACGCCGCCTGCATCCGCACGTGCCACTCGGGAGAGATGTCGTGCGACGTCACGAAGACCCGCTGCACCTCCTGCGGAACCTCGTCGAAGTGGATATGCCCGTCCGAGGCGATCCGCTCCATCAACGCCTCGGAGTGCCAGCCCCCTTCCCGGGCGATGCACACGAAGTCCTCGTTCACGTCCGGCATCATCGCGCCGGCCTGATTGCGCATGAAAGCCACCGCGAAGAGCGGCTCGATCCCCCCGGAACAGCCGGCGAAGATCGAGATCGTGCCCGTGGGTGCGACAGTCGTAAGGTTGCAGTTCCGGAGCCGCCGCTCCGGCCGGATCCGGCTCCCGTCGGGCCTGCGTGCACAGCTCTCGGCCGGACCCCAGATCGAGGCTTCCCACGCCGGAAACACACCGCGGGTAACCGCCAGACCCTCGGAGGCGACCCGCGACTCCTCGTTCACGAACTCCATCAGCCGGCGGCCCAGACGGACGCCCTCCTCCGAGTCGTAGGGAACGCCCACGCGGACGAGGAGATCCGCCCAGCCCATGATGCCGAGCCCGATCCGGCGGATCGCCTGGGCCAAATCCGTGATCGCGGCCAGCGGATAGCGATTTGCATCGATGACGTTGTCGAGGAAGTGGACCGAGAGGTGCACGACGCGGCGGAGGCCCTCCCAGTCGACTCTCTCCTCCGGGCGGGCGTCCGGCGCCAGGTCGTGCCTGACGAAGGCGCCGACGTTGACGCTGCCGAGATTGCAGACGTCGTATGCCAGCAGTGGCTGCTCCCCGCACGGGTTCGTCGCCTCGTAGTCCCCGAGCGCGGGCACGGGGTTGTAGGCGTTCGCCCGGTCCACGAAGAAGACGCCGGGCTCGCCCGTCTTCCACGCACCGTCCACGATGAGGTCAAAGATCTCCCGGGCGCTGTCGCTCCCCACGCCCTCACCCGTGCGCGGGCTCACCAGCTGATACTCCGAACCGGACTCGACCGCCTCCATGAAGGCGTCGGTAATGGCGACGGAGATGTTGAAGTTCGTGATCTGCGAGGTGTCATCCTTGCAGGTGATGAACGCCCGAATGTCCGGGTGGTCCACCCGGAGGATCCCCATGTTGGCGCCTCGCCGCGTGCCGCCCTGCTTCACGACCTCGGTCGAAGCGTCGTACAGGCGCATGAACGAGACGGGGCCCGAGGCGACGCCCATCGTGGAGCGCACCGTGTCTCCCGTCGGCCGGATGCGGGAGAAGGAGAATCCCGTCCCGCCGCCGGACTGATGCACGAGCGCCATGGCCTTCAGCGTATCGTAGATCCCGCTCTGCCTGTCGTTCGAGAGCGCATCGTCGACGGGAAGCACGAAGCAGGCCGACAGCTGCCCGAGCGGCCGGCCGGCATTCATGAGCGTGGGTGAGTTGGGCTCGAACTGCCCCGTCGTCATCAGCTCGTAGAACTGCCGAGCGAGGTCCTCGACCGCAGACTCCGACGCGCCGTGCGCCCGGTCTTCCTCCGCGACGACTCGAGCCACGCGCCAGAACATGGTCTCCGGTTCCTCGACCGGATTGCCGTCCTCGTCCTTCCTGAGATACCGCCTGGCCAGGACGAGGCGGGCGTTCGCGGTCATGGGAGCCGGAGGAAGATCGTCCGGCGGCAATACGTCAAGAGCGGGAGCACCTCGGACGTTCGATCGTTCCTCTCTGGTCGGCATCGGGGGGCACTCCGTAGGGTGGGTCGAGCGAGCCGTTGGATCGTCTGGCGGTGTCTGACGCCGCGTCGGCGAACCCCGCCGTGTCACGGTGGTGATTCTATCCTTTCGTCCCAGTGACGTCCAACATGCCACCTGCGAGCCGAAGCGCGAAGCGTCTACGCGGATCCCATGTAACGCTTTGTATCTCCAGGTTTTACATTTCCCGACAGCCTTCCGTCCCGCGTGGTCTCCAGGTGTTGCGGCGGCGTGCCTGATTCCGGTGGAGAGTAGATCCGAGCTCCGGGACGCCGGGGCGTCCCATCGGTCCATACCCCCCCGCGGTACCGGCCAACCCCTTTCGAGGCCGCACTCCACGGGGCGATTATCAGAGTGTCACGGACCTAGGGGAGAGGTGCATGGGCAACACCGGGAACTCGTTCGGGGAAGGTTTCAGCCGTGGCCTCAGGGCCTTCCTCTCCGGCAGGGCTCCCGAACGCGCACGGCAGACCGATACCGTCCCCATGCAATTCAGGAACGCCCACGCGGAGCCGGGAGCCGGCCTCTCCGGGAAGGCCGCGACGAGTCTGTTGATCGGCACGCTCGCCGCGCTCACACTCTCACTCGTCCACCGCTCGGCGAGTCGCCTCAAGTCCACGAAATCTCGGAGCCTGGCGAGAGGGGCGGTGGCAGGCGCCAGCGCGGCCGGAGCGCTCCTGATCCTTCGCCTGTTGACCGCCCCAAGGACGGAACACCCTGCCCAGGACGGAGCCGAGCCGGGCACGATGGAGAGGTTGGGAGCGGAAGGAGACCCGGGAGACCTCGCCGATGAGCTTCTCGCAGGAGCCGGGCGCGGGCTCATCTACGCGGCGCTCCTGGATCCCTGTCTCCCCGGACCTCCTCCCCTGCGGGGAGCCCTCGTCGGCACGGCAGACTACCTCACCGCCCCCCTCGGTGGGCTCTTCGCCCGCATGCAGGAGTTCTCTCCCGTCCGGCGCGTTCCCGTGATCTCCGCCCTGCTGGATGTAGGAAGCGTTCGAGACGATCCCTTCCGGTTCTTCCTCCTGGAGGGCGTCCTCCTGGGTCTCATCTACGGGAACGGACCGGACTGACGCGAGCGGCGGCACAGGACGCCGCGGGGGGGCTTTCTCAGTCCCCGCCCCGCAGCCGGAGGATCAGTCTCGCGTCCGGTTGACGCACGTTAGCGGGCCCGGCCAGATCCTCGGCCGGACACGCAAGGAGCCTGTCGGCGCTCACCCCCGGGAGCCGTTCCTCCGGAGCCAGGATTCGGAGGAGCACCGTGCCGAACTCCCGGTCACCCCGCCTCCCCCACGTCACGACGTAGCAGAACGCACCGGGCTCGGCTGCGATGACTCGGGGGATGTAGAAGAGTCCGACCAGATCCACCTCGTCCAGGAGGAGGTAGTCGGCGCCGGCACTGTCCGCCGCCGCCAGAAACCGGTCCGGATCCTGCGTGAAGGGGAAGGTCCTGCCGGCCGGCCCGCCGAAGAGATAGAAGAGTCGCGGCTTCCGCGTGAGGACGACCGTCCCCTCCGGCAGGTTGGCGCCGGACCACACCGCCGCATCGCGGAACTCCCGGAACCCGGATCCGTGGCACTGGATCGGGTCGCCGCCTTCGGCAATCCTCCGGCACTGCGCCGCGCTCCGGGTCAGGCTCAGCCAACCGGGGAGTGCGGGGAGGAGGAGGAGGAGAAAGGCCGCGGAGAGGACCGCGGCCCCGCCGGCCGCTCCCAGCCTTCTCGCGCTCCGCGCGATCGCCTCGCCGGCGTATAGAAGGACGAGCGGATAGAGGGGGAGGATGAAGCGGTCGCCCGACCAGACCTCGGGCCAGACCAGGATCAGCCCCAGGTAAAGCGGGACGAACAGCTCGGCGGTCCCGGGACGCCTCCGCAAAGTCGCGAACCAGCCCCATCCCGCGAGCCCGATAAGCGCGGTTCCGAAGAGGATAGAGAGCCCCGCCCCGGCACCCGGCCACCACTCGCCCGGGAGTACGCTCCCCACATAGAGGCGAAGATTGGCCCAGGCCCGCACGGGAAGGTCGAGCAAGCCAATGGTCCCCAGGTCGGGTTGATACGGATCCGCCATCCAGAACTCGGACTGATACGCCCCCGTGCCCCCGCTTCGCGCCCGGAGCAACCAGAGCACGCCCGGGACCGCGAGGCAGGCGGCGAAGACGGTCGCCGCCCGGCGGCGGCGAGCAAGGAGGAGGCTGGCGCCGAGAGCGAGCACGAGGGGGAGTCCGGCAGAGCGGGTGAAGAACGCCAGTATCGCCCCGAGGCCGGCGATCCAGACCCAGTGGCGCCCTTCCCCGGCCTCGGGGGAAGCCGAGCGCTCGATCGCCCAGAGCGCAAGGAATGTGAAGACGAGAAATGGAGGTTCGGAGAGCACCCAGCGACTCGCCTCCAGCCACCCGCTCGAGACAAGTGTCAAGATCGCCACGGCCGCCCCGCCCATCGGACCCACCCGCCCCGAGGCCCAGGCAAAGACGAGCAGCACCGCGATCGAGAGCGTCATCGCCATGAGCAGCTTGAACGCCATCCAGCTCGAGGCGCCGGCGAGGATTCCGGCACCAAGGAGGAGCGGAAACACCGGCGGATACTTGGTGTGCGGAGGCGCTTCGGGCTCCCACAGCTCGGTGTATCCTTCCCCCGAGACCAGCGCGTGGGCCAGCGAGAGGTAGCCGGCGTTGTCGCCCCCGTTGTGGGGCGCCGGCGTCGCGACGGCCGCGAGGCTCACGGCCGTCGCCAGCGCGAGCAGCCCGCCGAAGAGCGCGAGCGCGCGGCGCTCAGCCGGCACGGTTCTCCTGACCCGGATACAGGGCACCCAGCACCCTCGGACCCCGCGCGCCGGTGACGGCCGGTACGTTTCCCGGGATCCCGTTCAGGTGCGCCCAGGCGAGGAGCGCGAAGGCGGCCGCCTCCCTCGCGTCCGGGTCGAGGCCGAGCGCGCGGGACCCGGTTCTCACGGGGAGCGGAGCCAGGTGTCGCCGGAGCGCCGCAACGAGGGTGGGATTTCGGGCGCCGCCCCCGGTGAGGACGACCTCATCCACCGCCGCCGTCGGGAGAAAGCGCTCGTAGGAGAGGGTGACGGAGCGCGCCGTGAGCTCGGTGAGCGTCGCCAGAAGATCGTTCCACCCGTCGTCCGACTCGGGAGGGGAGCTCGCCACGATCTCTCTCAACCGCGCATCTCCGAAACGTTCGCGACCCGTCGACTTGGGTGGAGGCTCGTCGAAGAACTCGTCGGAGAAGAGTTCCTCGAGGAGCGGCTCCGAGACCCTTCCCTCCGCCGCGCGCCGCCCGTCCCGGTCCATCGACTCGCCCCCGGCGGAGGCGAGCTCCGCCGCCCGGTCAATCAGGGCGACGCCGGGACCCGTATCGAAGCCCCGGACCCCCTCCGCCCCCCCCTCGGCGGGGAGCCAGGTGACGTTGCCCATGCCCCCGAGGTTCTGAAGCGCACGGCCCACACCGGGGCGCCGGAGGAGGACCCAGTCCGGCCATGGCACCAGGGGAGCCCCCTGGCCACCTGCCGCCATGTCCGCGCTCCGAAAGTCGGCAACGACGGGACACCCCAGGTCCTCGGCGAAGGCAGCCGCGTCCCCAAGCTGCAACGTCACGCCCCGGCCCTCCGCCCCGGGGGGCTCGTGCCAGAACGTCTGTCCGTGGAACCCGGCGGCGGCGAGCGCTCTCCCGTCGTCGGAGGCCTCGCGAAGAAGGGCACGGAGCGTACTCGCGGAGGCGCGGGCGAGCTCCGAATGGCACCATGCGAGATCCCGCGCGCGCCCCGAGTCGATCGCCTCCCGGAGCCGTCTCCGCACCCCGGGCTCATAGGGCCGGGAGAGGAATCCGGTGACCTCCCACTCGACTTTGGCCGGATCGCTCCCCCTGACCGAGAGGAGGACCGCATCCACCCCGTCGAGAGAGGTGCCCGACATGAGCCCCCCGAAGAGTCCCTCCAACGAGCCAACTCCTCCCTCGATTCCAGAAGCCGCGCCGCCTGGACCGGAGCGTCGAACACCGCAACGCCCCACGGGAGAGCGCCGCAGCCCCCCCTTCCCTCGCTCGCCACGGGTGTCGGAGCCCCTGTTCCACTAGTATCTTCGGCAGGCGGCCTCAAGCACGGACCAGTCGCCTAGGCAAGCTAACGGAGTGCCGCGGGCGGCGGCAACGAAGGCTCCGGGACGGCCCCTGCGCTCCTCCACGCCCCTTTCTGCCCCCTCCTCGATGGATCTACTAGGATGGATCTACTAGATCGCGCGAACCAACTCGGGCCTCGCCTCATCGAGATCCGAAGGGAACTCCACCAATACCCGGAGCTCAGCTTCCAGGAGCACCGGACAGCCGCGCTCGCGGCGCGCGAAGCCGCCGAGGCCGGGTTCTCCGTCCGGACGGGCATCGCGAAGACCGGCGTGGTTGCGGAGCTGACGAATGGCCCGGGGCCAACGGTCGCCATCCGCGCGGACATGGACGCGCTCCCGATCCAGGAGACGAACGACGCTCCGTACGCCTCCCGCGTGGCGGGCGTCATGCACGCCTGCGGGCACGACTGCCATACCGCCGGGCTGATCGGGGTCGCGAAGCTCCTCTCGGAAATGGATGCCTCGGGAAGCCTTCCCGCGGGCTCGGTGCGCCTGCTGTTCCAGCCCTCCGAGGAGAGAGCGGACTCGGAGGGGAAGAGCGGCGCGATGCGAATGGTCGAGGAGGGTGCGATGGAGGGCGTGGACGCCGTCATAGGACTCCACGTCGGGGCCCATCTCCCCACGCGGTGCGTATACCTGAAGGAAGGGCCCTTCTTCGCCGGCTCGGACGAGATCCGGATCAGCGTGCGCGGAAGGAGCGCGCACGCCGGCCGGCCCCAGGACGGGGTGGACGCGCTCGCTCTCGCGTGCCTCGGGGTGGTCACCGCCCAGCAGATCGTCTCCCGGCGCCTCTCGCCGAACGACCAGGGCGTCATCACCTTCGGGAGCATTCAGGGCGGGAGCGCGCCGAACATCATCGCCGACGAGGTCGTCATTCGGGGCACGCTGCGCTACTTCGACGCTCAGGTTCGCCTTCGGATCCAGGAGGGCGTGCGGCAAGCCTTCGCTTCCCTCGAGTCGATGGGCGCCAAGAGCGAGGTGCGCTTCCTCGCGGGCTATCCGCCCGTCGTGAACGACTCGCGCATCACGTCGTGGGTCAGGGAGGCGGTGGGCGGCATCATCGACGAAGGGCTTGTCGAGGGGGGTCCGAATCTAGAGGCCGAGGACTTCGCCTTCTTCGCAAACTCCGCACCGGGCGCCTTCTTCTGGCTCGGTGCCGGCTTGCCGGAGCCCCGAGCCCATCACCGCTCCGACTTCGAGGTGGACGAGGGTGTCCTCCCCCTCGGGGCCGCGATCCTCGCGGAGTCGGCCGCTCACATCATGCGCCTGCTGCAGGGCTAGGAGCGATGCACGGCGCCGGCCCCCGGAGCGTCTGCACTCCCTCGCGAAGGCGACTCGCCGGCTACCTCACCCTCCTCCTCGCAAGCGCCGCCGCGTGCGAGCGCCTTCCGGACACCGACGCCGAATTCCCCGGGGCGTGGCCCTTCTCCCCGCGGGCAAGCGCGGTGCTCGCGGACTCGGCGATGGTCTCCTCGGTGGACGCCCACGCCACCCGGGTCGGCGTCGAGGTCCTGAGACGCGGGGGGAATGCGATCGATGCCGTGATCGCCTCCTCTTTCGCGCTCGCCGTCGTGAACCCGGAGGCCGGAAACCTCGGGGGCGGGGGCTTCATGGTCATCCGCCTCGCGGACGGATCCGCCTACGCCCTCGACTACCGCGAGCGGGCTCCCCTCGCGGCCACGAGGGAGATGTACCTGGACGAGCGGGGCGAGCTGACGAACGCCTCGCGCCGCGGACACCTCGCCGCCGGGGTGCCCGGCACCGTGATGGGGCTCTGGGAGGCCCACCGGCGCTTCGGAACCGTGGAATGGGGGGAGCTCGTCGCGCCTGCCATCGAGTTCGCGAGCGGGTTCGTGGTGGGAGGCGGGCTCGCCCGCTCCCTCGGGCGGGCCGCCTCGAGCCTCTCGGGGTTCCCGGCGAGCCGGGAAGCCTTCCTCCCGGGCGGCGAGACGCCCGCGGAGGGAGAGATCTTCCGCCAGGCCGATCTCATGAAGGCGCTCGCACGCATTCGGAGCCGCGGACCGGACGGCTTCTACCGGGGCGAGACGGCGAGGCTCATCGTGCGGGAGATGCGCCGGGGCGGAGGCATCATCACCTCCGAGGACCTCGCCTCGTACACGGCCCGCTGGAGGGAGCCGGTCCGCGTGGACTACCGGGGATACACCCTCCACTCGATGCCGCCCCCATCCTCCGGGGGCCCTACGCTTGCGCTCATCGGGAACATCCTCGAGCGCTACGAGCTCTCCGACCTCGGCTTCCACTCGGCGCCGATGGTCCACCTCGTCGCCGAGACGTTGAGGCGGGCGTACTCGGACCGGAACGAGTACCTGGCTGACCCGGACTACGTGGAGCTCCCGCTCGAGCGGTTCGTCTCGGAGGCGTACGCGAGGGAGCGCGGGTCGGACATCTCCCCCGCAGTGGCCACGCCCTCCTCCCGGGTCGGGCCCGGGGGTGTCGTCTCCGAGGGAGCGGAGACGACACACCTCTCCGTCGTCGATCCGGAGGGCAACGCCGTCTCGCTGACGACCACCCTGAACTCCCTCTACGGGAGCCGGGTGACGGTGGACGGCGCGGGATTCCTCCTCAACAACGAGATGGACGACTTCGCCGCGAAACCCGGCTCTCCCAATCTCTACGGCCTCGTCCAGGGAGAGAGGAACGCGATCGAGCCGGGTAAGCGGATGCTCTCGGCGATGACCCCGACCGTGGTCGAGGACCCGGAGGGCAACCTGCTCATGGTCGTGGGCACGCCGGGCGGGAGCACGATCATCACGACGGTCTTCCAAGTCATCTCGAACGTGGTGGACTTCGGGATGAGCCTTCCCGAGGCGGTGAACGCGCCGAGGGTTCACCACCAGCACCTCCCGGACAGGATCCAGTACGAGCGGGGCGGACTCTCGGCTCCCGTCGTGGACTCGCTTCGCGCAATGGGCCATGAGGTGGAGGAGCGACGCGGCCACTCGGGGGACGTGAAGGCGATCCTCGTCCTCCCGGGCGGCGCCCTGGCAGGCTACGCGGACCCGAGGCGAGGGGGGCTTGCTGCAGGCTACTGATGCAGCGGCCGCGGGGGCAGAGCGCCGGGGACCCGGGAGCCGGGGAGGTACCCGCCCCTCTTTGCTCCTCGCGCGCAACCGCCCTGGCGCCGGGCCCGCTCCCGGCCCTCTCCCGCGGACCGACGCTCGTCACGGATCTCGTGGAGCCTGACCCAAGGCCCAGCTCCCCTTCCCGCCCGCCTGGGGGATACGGGGAGGACCCGCTCGGACCCACACCAGGAGGCCGCACCTGTACCGGCTGAGCAAGCGGGCGATCGGTCAGTTCATCCGCACGGGGTGCCGGCGCCGACTCCGCCTCGATCTCTACGGCGGCGCCGAGAGTCGGCGCCTCGCCGACGCGCCGGAGAAGGATGTCGGCCGCCCGGGCCTGGCTCTCCTGACGCGGCAGGGCCGGGAGTATCACCGCGAGAAGTTCAGGGAGCTCGAGAAGGTATTCGGGCAACGAGTCGTCCGCGGCGAACTCGCGGCCGACCAGCCGGGGGAGGATCTCTCGCCGCCGCCAATCGCGCTCAAGGACGTCATCGACGCCCTGAAGCCCCACGACTTCGTGCTCGAGGCCGAATACGGGATCACAGGGAGCTTCCGGAGCGCGCATGACCTCGCCCCGCTCGAGAGGGGCGAGGGAGTGGCGGGCGGCGCCATGCTCGCGTTCGAGGCGCTCCGGCCGGACATCCTCCAAGTACACCCCCAGGGAGGCGCGGAGAGCCACCGGATCATTACTCCCTCCGGCGCCCTGATCCGGTCGGGCCCCGAGGACGAGCGGTTCGGGCTTCGGATCATCGACATCAAGACCGCGGAGCAACCCTCGCCCTCCCACTTCTCCGAACTCGCGTATTACGGGATGGCGCTCGCCGGCTGGCTCGAGGATACGGGGCTAAGCGACCGTTTCGTCGTCCTCGCCGGGGCCGCGATCTGGCCCGGGGCGCATGAGGGGTCGAGCCTCGGGCGACTCCTCATGGAAGACCGATCGGGAGAGGGGGCCCACCTCGAGCTCGACCGCTCTCTCGAGGCTCTCGACCAAGACCTCGAAGCGATGCCGCCCGAGGTCGTACTCGGCCGCATCCAGCGCTTCTTTCGCCTCGACCTCCGGGCAGTACTCGCCGAGCCGGAGTGGCGGGCGCTCGATTGGCACGTCGACCGCCGGTGTGTCGGGTGCGACTACCTGGGACACCGCTGGGCGCATCACGGAAACAGGGGCGGAGGTAAGGAGCAAAGGAGCGGCAACCCGCCGGACGAGCGGTACTGCTGGCCGATGGCGGAGGTGAGTCAGCACCTCTCCCGGGTGGCCGGGCTGACGGAGGGTGCATGCGGGAAGCTCCGCGAGGCAGCGGTGCACGACATCGGCCAGATCGCCGCGCTCCCGAAGGGAAGCCCGGTCCTCGAGCACCACCAGACGCTTCGGGCGAAGAAGACGCTCGTCAGCGCACGCGCCGTCGCCCTGAAGAGCCAGGGGGTCACGAACGTGCCGGACCGGGCAGGCACCTCCAACGCCCTCCCGCGCTTCGCCGACATCCGCGTGGCGATCTCCGCCGACTTCGATGTCGGGAGCGAGCTGACCTTCGCGTTCGGCTACCGGCTCGACTACGGGGTTCCGGTCGAGTCGTGGCCGAGGGGCCCGGAGGGACCGCGCTACCGGCGCACCCGGACCACGATCGAACACCCCGCCCTCGTCCTCAAACGGACGTGGAGCGCCGAGGGCGAGAAGCTCCGGTCGTGGCTTCGGCAGCTGAGCGAGGACATCCGGCGCGCGCAGGACGATCTCCTCCGCGGCTACCGCACTCACGGGGACGCGAGCCGGGACGACGTCGGGATACAGTTCTTCCTCTGGGATCCGCTGACGTACCATCACCTGTGCCGCGTCTTTGGGCGGCATCTCGATCTCCTCGGGGATCTCCCCGGCGAGGAGGCTCTGAACCCGATCGCGTGGGTGTTTCCCGCCAGGAACCTCCTCCAGGAACCCGAGTTCATCACCCGGTCGTCGCCTGTCACGATCCTCTCCGAGGTGGCGAACAGCCTCGTCGCGGCCCCGATCCCGCATCACTACGGCCTCATCGATCTCGCGACGGCGCTCGACCCCGAGATCCGGAGGTTTGCGAACGGGGAGGAGTGGGGCTTCCACGTGAAGCGGCTCTACCGCGATCCGCTGTACGACCAGATTCCCTCGGAACGCGGTCACGAGATCTGGAACCACACCTCGCCATATCCGGACCTCGACTTCGAGGGGCACCGGGAGGAGGTGAAGCGGACGGTTCGGCGGAAGCTCCACGCCCTCATCTACATCGCGGAGAGGCTGACCCAGACCCTGAGGGACCACCTCACCTCCGACGCCCCCGGGGTCCGGGACGTCTTCCAGCCGGCAGCGCGCCTGCGCGGGGTCGCGAACGACGCACAGATCCTCTATCAGCATACCCGCCTGATGGCCGCCGCCGCCGAGCTCGAGATCGAGCTTCTGATGGCGATGCCGCCTCACGAACGCGAGGCCCGCTACCACTCCGCACGGGTGGAGGCGGTCCTCAAGGGGCGGGCCCGGAGAGTGGGGCTCGAGGCGCTCGGCCTCTCCGGTCGGGCGGGGGACGAGAATGTCCTCCTCTTCCGGCTCTCCGCGCGATCCCGAGAGGCGCGTTTCAAGGAAGGAGAGTATACCTGGTCGTTCCTCCCGGAAGCCGACCTGCCGGCGCTCCAAGAGTTGACCGTCTCGCAGCTCATCCGGAGGGATCCCGATCTCGGCAACGTCCTCCCCGTCAAGCCGTGGGAGCGGAGTGCGAGGCTTCGGGAGACGCTCAAAGTCACGATCCTCAAGGTCGACCGGAGGAGCCGGCTCCTGGCGGTGGAGACGAGCGCCATCCTGACCGGGCTTATCCGCACAGGCCGCCTGCAGATGGATCTCGACGGCCCCTCCCGCCGCTTCGGGATCCTGGATCCCCTCCCGCTGGACGTATTCTCCAGAAAGCTCCGGCGGACGCTCGAGGACCACACCGGGATCCGGAACCCTCCCCTCGCCGAGGAGCGCCCGCTCTTTCCGGACCGGGCCGTCGCCCGGATCGGCGGGGTCACGCGCCGGAGCGTCCACGGGCCAACGGCGGCGGCGGAGTTCATCTGGAACGCACACGGGATGGCTGCACGTGATTGCGGCGTACCGCCGGATCCCGTGCTCGCGATCGCGGACGAGGTGATGCCCGAGCTCACGGAGCGCCAGCGGGAGGCCGTCACGCAGGCGACCACCCGCCGTCTCGCGCTCTGGTGGGGGCCGCCGGGTACGGGAAAGAGCCGGACCGCCCAGGCGTATGTCACCGCGCTCGCCGGAGAGGCGGTCCGTAACGGCAGGCCGCTCCGCGTTGCGGTCACCGCCTTCACATGGGTTGCGATCGACAACGTCGCCCGTCGTCTCCCGGGTCTATTCGAGAAGGCGGGGATCGCGGCCGATGTGCACCTGAGCCGCCTCAGCGCGAGCGGGATCGTCCATGGGCTCGACCCGCGCCTCGCCAAGTTCGTGACCCCGATGTACGGGAAGTCCCACCCCAGGCGCTTGGCGCTGCAGGATCGCCTCTTCCGAGGAGCCGGGGTCACGGTCGTGGCGGGTACGGTCCATCAGCTCTACAAGCTGGGTGAGCCAGTTCGCTGCCGCGAGCTCTTCGACGTGATGCTGATCGACGAGGCGTCCCAGCTTGACGTGGCGCACGCGATCGTCGCGTTCAGCAAGCTCGCACGCGGCGGGCGCGTCGTCGGTGTGGGCGACGACAAGCAGATGTCGCCGATTCACCCGATCGAGCCCCCGGACGGCCTCGACCACCTGGTCGGATCGATTTACGACTTCTTTCGCCACTACCGGCGTCATCAGGGGGCCCGATTCGCGGTCGAGCCCGTGATGCTCAACCGGAGCTTCCGCTCGAGTCACGAAATCGTCAAGTTCGTCCGGGAGGCCGGGTACGGCGAGGACCTCGAGGCGGCCGGAAAGAATGCGACGCTCCGGATACGCACGGCCAGGCCGGTCGCGACGGAGAAGCCTCCGGGGTGGCCCTCGGAGCTTCCTTTCTCTCCCGCCTTCGCCCGGATCCTCGCCCCGGAGGACCCGCTCGTGGCGGTGGTCCACGACGACCGCTTCAGCAGCCAGCGGAATGACGGCGAGGCGAACCTCGCGGCCGGACTCGTCCTCGCCCTCTTCGAGGCCGGCCTCCGCGACCCGGAGAGCGAGGCAGGTCTGCCCTACACGCCGGAAGACTTCTTCCGACGGGGGATCGGGATCGTCACTCCGCACCGCGCCCAGCAGGCGGCCGTCTACGATACGCTCGCCGCGGTGCTCCCCGGGGACGTCGATCGGAATGCCGTGTTCGACAGCGTCGATACCGTGGAACGATTCCAGGGGCAGGAGAAGTTGCTGATGCTCGCCAGCTTCGGACTCGGGGACGCGGACCAGATCGCCGCGGAGGAAGAGTTCATGTTCTCGCTGAACCGCTTCAACGTGACGGCCTCCCGGGCGCAGACCAAGTTCATCGCACTCATCAGCCGGCCGCTCGTGGATCATCTTCCCCGCGACCGCCGGGCACTCGAAGAGTCGCGCCTGCTCAAGCACTTCGTGGACGGATTCCTCTCCCGATCCGAAGCGCTCACACTCCCGGGCTTCGGAACGTGCGATCTCAAGTTCCGGTGAGAAACAACGGAGGGGGACACGCACGCGTCGCGGGAGGGGGGGAGCGCCCCTTGGGGGCGGACGGCACTCCCACGGAACAATCCTCCGGGCAGGCACACTATACTCTCTCTCACCCACCCCTCCCCCGACGGGGCGTCCGCGCTCCACGCCACCGCACGCCGCTCGATTGACGCACCTCAGGACCGTCCTCCCGTACTTTCTGCCCTACCGGCGCGACCTCGCGGCCGGGATCGTCCTCGTCGTGATCTCGAACGCCTTCTCGGTAGCGGGTCCCTGGATCCTTCGCCTCGCGATCGACGCGCTCGAGTCCCCGGGGGTCGCCCGGGGTCGGATCCTGGCGTACGCGGGACTGGTGGTGGGCTTCGCCATCGCCGGAGGGGCGGCCCGCTTCGGGATGCGTCAGCTCCTGAACGGGATCAGCCGCCGGGTGGAGTGTGACCTGAGAGCGGACTTCTTCCGCCACCTCCTCAGGCTGGACGCCGTCTTCTACGGTCGCGAACGGACGGGCGACATCATGAGCCGCGCCACGAATGACACGCTCGCCGTCCGCCAGGCCGTCGGACCCGCCGTGATGTACTCGGTGAACACGACCGTGATGTCAGCCTTCACGTTGACGCTGATGGTGCTCACCTCGCCCCGCCTCACCGCTCTCGTCCTCATCCCGATGCTCCTTCTTCCCCCGGCCGTGCTCGGGTTCGGGAGGATCATCCACCGGCGCTTCGAGCGGATCCAGGAGCAGTTCTCAACGATGTCCACCCAAGTGCAGGAGAACCTGACGGGGGTCCGCGTGGTCAGGGCCTACGTGCAGGAGGAGGATCAGGCGCGCCGCTTCGACGCGATCAACCGGGAGTACATGGACAGGAACATCTTCCTCGTGAAGGTGCAGGGGCTCTTCCATCCCGTCCTCGGGCTCCTCACGGGCGCCGCGATGACGCTCGTCGTCTGGAACGGGGGGGGACAGGTCATGGCCGACGCGATTTCGGTCGGGGACCTCGTCGCCTTCATCTTCTGGCTGAACCTCCTCGCCTGGCCGATGATCGCGCTCGGGTGGGTCGTGAACCTCTTTCAGCGGGGCGAGGCCTCGATGGGCCGGATCAACAAAATCCTCCGCTCCGGGCCGGCGGTGAAACCGGGGCTCGGCCGTCCACCGCGTGCGCCCCAGGGGCGAATCGAGTTTCGCGACATATGGTTCCGGTATCCGGACACCGACAGGGAGATCCTTCGCGGCCTCTCCTTCTCGATCCGGGCGGGAGAGGCCGTCGCAATCGTCGGCCCCACGGGTTCGGGCAAGAGCACGCTCGTCTCGCTCGTTCCCCGGATCTACGATCCGACGCGCGGCCAGATCCTGTTCGACGGGATCCCGCTCCGGGAGTACGACCCCGAACGGCTCAGGCAGACGATCGGGATGGTCCCGCAGGACACCTTCCTCTTCTCCGAGACGATCGCCTCGAACCTGGGCATGGGACTCGACGGGGCGGCGGGCGGCGGCACCGGAAAGAGTCCGGACCCCAGGGTTCTGGAAGCCGCCGAGACCGCGCAGCTCCACGAGAGCGTCGCCGAGTTGCCCCGCGGTTACGGGACGCGGCTCGGCGAGAGGGGGATCAACCTCTCCGGCGGACAGAAGCAACGGGCCGCTCTCGCGCGCGCCCTCGCGCGCGATCCGGCCGTCCTCATCCTCGACGACGCGCTGAGCGCCGTCGACACCGAGACCGAGTCCCGGATCCTCACCCGCCTGCGGGACTCGCTCCAGGGCCGGACCTCACTTCTCATCTCCCACCGGGTGACGGCCGTCATGCGGGCGGACCGGATCCTTGTCATGGACGCCGGGGAGATCGTCGAGGAGGGGACCCACGACGATCTCCTCGCGAGAGGCGGGATCTACCGGGCTCTCCTCGAGCGGCAGATCCTCGAACAGTCGCTCGCGGAAGAGGGCGTGCTCGTCGGCGCGGCGGGCACTGCTCTCAGCCGGTGAGGCGCGCCGGAACGGAGCTGGGGGGGTGGCCGGCGTCAGATCCGTTCGAGGAGGAAGTCCGGCGTGAGGGGGACGAGCCAGCTCGTGAGCGCCGTGAAGCTCCCCGTCACGAGGAGGATCCCGAGGGCGACAAGGAGGAGCCCGGACGCCCTCTGGAGGAGGGGGAGCACACGGTGGAACCTCCTGAAGGCGACGAGGAAGCGGTCCACGGCGAGCGCCATCAGGAGGAAGGGGACGGCGAGCCCGGCCGAGTAGACGGCGAGAAGCCCCACGCCCGACCAGAAGGTCTCCTGGGCACTCGCGAAGGTCAGGATCGCGCCGAGAACCGGACCGATGCAGGGGGTCCACCCCGCCCCGAAGGCCATCCCGACGCCGATTGCGCCGAGGTGTCCGGAGGGCCGGTCGGAAATGTGGATCCGGAGTTCGCGAAACAGCGGCGCGATCCGGAGGATCCCGGCGAGGTGGAGTCCGAGGAGGAGGATCACGATCCCCCCGATCCGCGCAATCCAGAGCTCGTAGAGGCGAAAGAGCTGGCCCAGGAAGGAGGCGGAGGCCCCGAGGAGGAGGAAGATCAACGAGAATCCCCCGACGAACAGGAACGCGAAGCGTAGCGTCCGGCCGCGGTCCGTCCCCTCCTCGAGCTCCTCGAGGCTCATTCCGGTCACGAAGGAGAGGTAGGAGGGCGCGAGGGGGAGGACGCAGGGGGAAAGGAAGGAGAGGACCCCCGCGCTGAAGGCGATCACGATGCCGACGGACTCGATCATCGCTCTCGGCCGGCGGGCTCGTGAACGCGCTCGGCATCGGCAGGCCCCCGCCGCGCGCGCCAAGCCTGGATCCCGCTCCGGACGGCGAGGACGAGCCCGACCCACCCGGCCCCGAGGGCGACCCCCCACCCGACGAGCTTCGGGACGAAGATCCCGAGGGACGCGATGGCGAGAAGGAGGAGGGCCACCGTCCAGAGCGCGACGCGGTCCTCCCGACCCACGACGCGCTGCCCCGCGATCGCGTCGCCGAACGCCGAGCCGGCCCGGGCAAAGTCGGCGATCGTCAGTGCCTGCCCGCCCGCCCGCCTCCAGCTCCGGTCCCGCCGCTCGTCGTCAGACCTCGACTCCCGCTCGAGAGAGGCAGTGGCCACACCGGGGACGGCCCGCGCCCCCCGACTCCGCCCGGGGAGGATGATCTCGACCGACGAGGCCAGATCCGCGAGGAATAGGGCCTCCACCTGCGCGGCCAGGTCGGCGTCGAGGACGCCGAGATCGAGCTCCCAGTTTCCGAGAAGCGACGCCGTGTTCAGGTTCGACGAACCGATCCGGCACCAGCGCCCGTCGACGACCGAGGTCTTCGCGTGGATCATCCCCCCCTCCCACTCGAAGATCCGCACGCCCGCCTCGAGGAGGCTGCGGTAGCCGCCGCGCGAGAGGCTCCCCATCCACGGCCAGTTGTTGTGGGCCGGGACCAGGACCCGGACATCAACCCCGTCCCTCGCCGCCGCCATGAGCGCGGCTGAGACGGGACGCGGCGCGAGGAAGTAGGGATCGGTGATCCAGAGGCGGGTCTCCGCGACGGAGGCCATGAGCTGCGTGGCCCGGTATACGCGCGAACGCTGCGGAACGCCCTCGATGAGCCAAGCGGCCGACGAGCCAGCGACCGGTATGGCTGCGGGGTCGGAGCGGGCCCCTTCGGGCACGGGTCCGCCCCGCTCCTCCCAGATCCGCTCGAAGGTCTGTGCCGCAACCGCGGCCGCAGGGCCTCGGACCTCGACCCCGGTGTCGCGCCACGGGGCCGTCGTCGGCGTCCCCGCCCACTCCTCTCCGACGCAGAAGCCGCCGAGAAAGGCGGTCCGGCCGTCCACCACGACGAGCTTCCGGTGATCGCGCTGGAGGAGGCCCAGGGGATCGCCGAGCGATGGAGGGTTGAAGGCCCGAACCTCGATGCCTGCCTCCCGGAAGGGCCTCCAATAGCTCCGGGGCGTCGCCCAGCAACCCATCCAGTCGTAGAGGACCCGCACCTCGACGCCCGTGCGCGCACGCTCCGTCAGCGCGTCCCGGAAGCGGCGTCCCACGGGATCGTCGCGCAGGATGTAGTTCTCGAAATGAACGAACGACTCCGCCCCTTCGATCGCCGAGGTCCAGCTCTCAAATGCGGCGGGGCCGTCGAACTGGAGCGCGATGGCATTGCCCACGATCTTCGACGAGGCCGTGGCCCGGCTCATCGCCCGTTCGGGGAACGCGCTGTCTTCGGGGACCGGTCCGAGGGGGAAGCGGCGTGCGGGGGGCGGCGCGCGGCGCGGCGTCGGGGAGGGCTCTGCGCCCTGCGTCGCGGGCACCGTCAGACGCTGTCGATCGGGCAGGTCAGGCCGTCACGCCGGACGACGGCGCCGGCGTCCTGGCAGGCCGCGCAGAGCCCGTAGATCTCGAGACGGTGCCGAACGGGACGAAACCCCCGTTCCGTCGCGATCCGGTCCTTGATCTGGCGGACCTCCCTACTCTTGAACTCCGTCACCCGGCCGCACTCGAGGCATATGAGGTGTTCGTGCTCGGGCCGGCGGGAGAGCCGGTGCTCGTAGCGCTTGAACCCCTCGTTGAAGTCGTGCTCCTCGACGAGCTCGCTCTTGACGAGGAGGTCGAGCGTCCGGTAGATCGTCGCCTTCCCGATTCGCCCGCCCGCCGCCCGAAGGCGCTCCTCGATCTCCTCGACCGAGAGGTGGGCCTCGGAAGAGAAGACGACCTCGGCGATGGCCTCGCGCTGCTGTGTCACCGGGAGCTTCTGCTCGCGGAGGTAGCGCCCGAAGAGGCGGATGAAGGGCGATACGGTGGCGGGAGCCGGCTTGTTCATCGCCTGGCCTCCCCACCGGCCAGCCGCCCGGGGAGGCCGAAGTCCGCCGCCCCGGTGCGGTGCGGGAGATCGTCCGGGGTCCACTCCCCGATCAACCTGTCAAACGCCTCGGCGTCGCCCCCGAGAACCGCCGAGCGGGGGGGGGCGAAGGCCTCCCCGTGACGGCGAACCACCCCCGCCATGACCCTCGGGAGACTCTTTGCCGGAGCCGTCCCTTGCTCCTCGAAGGAGGGGACGAAGCTCACTCCCCGCCCCGTCTCGCGGGCGCGGTACGAGACCGTGACGAGGAGGCGTCGATCGCCATCCCCGAAGCAGCCGGCCGCCACGACCCCGCTCTCGGTGCGCCCGTCGACGAGGGGGGGGAAGATCCACACCCGGTCCAGCCGGTCGGGGGGTATCCGCTGCCGAAGGACCCCTAGCGCCTCCGCGAGCGCCCCGGGCACCCCGATGTCTCGCTCCGTCATGACGCTACGCCTTCCTCTCGCTCACCATTCCGGCCCGGCCCTCCCGGGGGGGCATCGCCGAGCCACGAACGGCCTCCACCGTCAGCGCAACCACCCGGTCCCGCACGGCGTCGACCTCGCCCGAGATCAGCACACCGGAGGCCTTCACATGCCCGCCGCCTCCGAGCGCGCACGCCACCCGATTCACGTCCACTCCCCCGGTCGAGCGGAGGGAGACCTTGACCCTCCCTCCATCGAGCTCTCGGAAGAGGAGCGCCACCTCGACACCCTCGAGTTCCCGGGGATAATCCACGAGCCCCTCCAAGTCGTCCGTCGTACACCCGAGCTTGCGAAAAGCGTCTCCCGGGACCGTCATCCAAGCGACGCTGCCGTCCGGGGAGAGCTCGAGGGTGGGGATGACGGCTTCGAGGAGGCGGATACGGCGGAGCGGCACCTTACCGTAGACATTCTGGTGGAGCCGCTCCGGAGAGGCGCCCCGTTCGATCAACTCGGCAGCGATCCTGTGGACACGCGGGCTCGTGTTCGAGAAGCGAAAGGATCCGGTATCCGTCATCAGCGCGACGTAGAGGCCGTCGACGACCGCGGGGCTCCACGGCCCCCCGGCGTAGGCAAGGAGATCGAAGACGATCTCCCCCGTCGCCGCGGCCGCGATGTCCGTGAGGAGCTGGCCCTGGAAGCTGTCCCGCCCCACGGGGTGGTGGTCGATCACGAGGACGGGAAGGTGCGCGGCGAGCTTCTCGACCCGCCCGATCCTCGACCTCTCGCCCGTGTCCACGACGAGGAGGAGATCCGCGTCGCGGCACCGCACCCTCGCCTCCCCGCCACCCGGTTCGAGCACCCTCGAGGCATCCGGCATCAGGAAGTCGAGGTGCGGCGGGGTCGCGTGCGGGTTCATGATCGCCGCCCGCCCGCCGGACGCCTCCACGAGCGCCAGGAGCGCCGCCTCGGAGCCGATCCCGTCCCCGTCCGGGCTGATGTGCGTGGTCAGGATCACGTAGCGAGCCTCGGAGAGACGCCTCCACGCGGCGGCCACCCCCTCGCGGCGGGACGCCGGGATCCCTTCCCCCCTCATGGAACGCGCCTCCCCGCTCCCCACCTCTTGCTGAGCTTGGCCCAGTTCGAGCGGAGAAAGACGTGCGAGCCCGCCCGCCTCCCGTGGATCGTGGCGCGCCGGAGCGCTCCGAGGAGGGCCCCCGGCTCGTTCGGGTGCCGAGGGAGGCGGACCCACGCGCCCCCGACCTCTCCGATGGAGTGTGCATCGGAGCCCGAGCCCCGGAGGAGCCCGCGACGCCTCGCGAGCTCGAGCGCGGAGGCGTTCCTACTCTCCGAGCGAAGCCGTGCATTGAACACCTCCACCACATCGATGTGGGGTGCGAGCGCCTCGGCGAGACGGCCGGAACCCCCCTTCCCCGGAGCGTAGGGATGCGGGAGGTAGACGATGCCCCCCTGCGCCCGGATCCACCGGCACGTCTCCTCCGCCGGCGTCCCCTTCGGGATCTCCTCGGTCAGGTACAGGCCGATCACATCCACCCCCTCCCCGGTCTTCACCTCCTCGCCCGCGATCACCCTCCCGGGATGCCTCCGGGCCATCTCCCGGGCCACGCTGAGGTGGTTGTGGTCGGTGATCGCGATCCGGTCGATCCCCCGGCAGCAGGCCGTCGCGAGGACGGCCTCCGGGTCCGAGAGGGAGTCCCACGAGCCCCACGTGTGGATGTGCAGATCCATCCGCATCCACTCACTCACCCGGACTCTCCTCCCGGGAGAGCGCCCCGAGCCGACGGAGGAGATCGAGTGCCGCCGCCTGGAGCTCGTCCAGCCCCCCGTCATTCATGATCACGTGTTCCGTCCTCTCCAGCTTGGCCTCGGCGTCGCCCCCCTGGGCCATCATCCGCCTCGCTTCCCCGCGAGGCAGCCCGCGCCGCTCCACGAGGCGGCGCTCCCGCACCCGCTCGGGAGCGTGGACAACCACGACGACGTCGAACTCGTTCTCGAGTCCGGCCTCGAAGAGGAGAGGCACCTCGCTCGCGACGGCCGCGCTGCCCCGGGCCCGCTCCTCTTCCACCCACGCTTCCCGGAGCGCCCGGATCCTCGGGTGGAGGACCTCCTCGAGCCGCCTCTTCGCCAGCGGGTCCCCGAGGATCAGCCTCCGCATCGCGGCCCGGTCGACGGAGCCGTCCGGGTGGAAGGGCTCCGGCCCGAAGATCTCCCGGAGCCGGGCGTTCACCTCCCCCCCTCGGCTGACCGCCTCGCGGGCCAGCTCATCGGCGCTCACGACGGGGATCCCCGCCCCGGCCCAGATCCCCGCGACCGTAGACTTGCCCGATCCGATATTGCCTGTGAGGCCGATCCGGATCATGGGCCTCCCCCCGCGACCGCCGCGCACGCGCACGCCACGGGGGATCAGCGCCGCCGCCGCATCCGGCTCGCCCACCTGAGAAACCGCGCCAGCTCGTCGGCGGTCGGCTCGGCGTCCGGGTCCCCGTACGCCGTCTCCATCCGCCACCTGAGATAGCCGTCCGGGGGGAGGGGGAGGAAGGGGGGGCGGCGGTACCACCCCCGCGCGCGGCTCGCCCAGGCGAGCCCGACCGCGTCGGGGAGGAGCCAGGGACGGCGGAGGATCAGGCGGACCATCGAGCGCCTAAGTCCCATCCCGACCTCCGCGGCAGCGGGGAGAACGAAACCGACCTCCCCGGACCCGGTCGCCCTTGCACGGGCAGCTCCCGGCGGAGAAGTTAGCACCGTGACCCCTCCCGTCAGAAGTCTCTTCAGGGCCCGCCGCCTCATGAGGCACCAGACCGCGCTCGTCGGCTCCGTCTGCCCGGACCACGACCAGATTCGGGCCGTGCGGATCACCCGCCTCGGCCGCCTGACTCGAGCCTTCACCCCTCCGCCCCCGGTTCCCGTCCCATGGTCAGGATACAGCGCTACCGCGAGGGAACGCGCATCACCGTCACACGGGCGGCCTTGCCCCTCGACTCCGGGCTCCTGGGCCGGAGCGGGACGGTCGTCTACCGCGACCGCTGGACACCCACCCGCTACGCCGTGAGGCTCGACGGGGAGCGCGACGTCCGGATCTTCGAAGAGGCCGAGCTCCTCGAGCAGGAGGCTGACAACCCCGCGGCGGAAGGCGCGCCCGAGGGTTCCCCTTCGTAGTGGCACACCCGAATTGCGCCGGGGGGCGTGCAGGCCGGTGAACCGGCTGGCCGGCGCCTCGAGCCCGTACCTCCGCCAGCACCAGGCGAACCCCGTCGACTGGTATCCGTGGGGGGAGGCCGCCCTGCGGCGCGCGAGCGAGCGGGACTGCCCGATCCTCCTCTCGATCGGCTACTCCGCCTGCCACTGGTGCCACGTCATGGAGCGCGAGTCCTTCGACGACCCGGAGACCGCACGGCTCATGAACGAGGCCTTCGTGAGCGTGAAGGTGGACCGCGAGGAGCGCCCCGACCTGGATGCGATCTACATGCGTGCCGTCCAGGCGCTGACGGGCCATGGCGGGTGGCCTCTCACCGTCTTCCTGACCCCGGAGGGGGTGCCCTTCTTCGGCGGAACATACTACCCGCCCGAGCCGAGACACGGGATGCCCTCCTTCCGGCAGGTCCTCGGGGGCGCCCAGGCGGCGTGGAGAGGTCGGCGGGGAGACATCCTCGAGGCGGGGGAGCGGATCCGGGAACTCCTCCTCCGGGCGAACGCGAGTCCGGACGGGGAAACGCCACCGGGCGGGGAGCCGCTCGATCCCGCCCTTCCCGGTCGGGTCCTCCGGAGGCTCCTTCACCTCCTCGATCCGGTGCACGGAGGGATCGGGCGGGCACCCAAGTTCCCGCAGCCGGAGGTCCTCGGCTTCCTCCTCGACAGCTACGCTCTCTCCGGCGGGAGCGAGGCGCTCGACGCGGCGCTCCTGACGCTCACGAGCATGGCGAGGGGGGGGATCCGGGATCAGCTCGGGGGCGGCTTCCACCGCTACGCGGTCGATGAGCGGTGGCTCGTGCCCCACTTCGAGAAAATGCTCTACGACAACGCGCTCTTGGCCCAGGTCTACCTCAGGGCCCACCAGCTCACGGGCGAGGCGTGGCTCGAGGAGGTGTGCCGCGAGATCCTGGAGGATCTCTTGGACGACTTCCGCTCCCCCGAGGGAGGGTTCTACACGGCGAGGGACGCGGACTCGGAAGGCGAGGAGGGGAGCTTCTACCTCTGGACACCCGAGGAGGTTGAGGCGCTCCTCCCCGAGGCGGAGGCCCGCCTCTTCTCCCGGTGCTACGACGTCTCGGAGGAAGGGAATTTCGAGGGGCGAAACATCCTCCACCTCCCCCACGACCTGGATGCGGTGGCCGGTAGCGAGGGGATCGCCCGCGAGGATCTCGAGGAGCGGCTCCGGGCCTCGAGAGCCGTCCTGAGGCAGGCGAGGCGAGAGCGGGTGGCACCCTTCCGGGACGAGAAGCTCCTGGCCTCGTGGAACGGGCTCGCGATCCGCGCCCTCGCAGAGGCGGGCGCGGCGCTTGGTGAGCAAAGGTACGTGGACGAGGCGGCCCGGGGAGCGGGGTGGCTCCTCGCCACCCTCGGCGCGGAGGGGACGCTCCGCCACCAGGTCTCCAGGGGGAAGGCGGAGATCCCGGGATTTCTCGACGACGTCGCCGGACTCGGCAATGCACTTCTCACCCTTCACGAGGCGACGCTGGAGGCGCGCTGGCTCGAGGCGGCGATTCGCCTCGACCTGGAAGTCGAGGCGCGTTTCCGGGACGAGGCGAGCGGCCTCCTCCACGACGCCCCCTCGGATGGGGAGGCGCTCATTATCCGGCCACGCGAGGTCACCGACAACCCCGTCCCCTCTGGGACGGCGCTCGCCGCCGAGCTCCGGATGCGGCTCGGGCGGCTCCTCGGAGACGTGGAGCGGGTCCGCGCCGCGGAGGAGATCGTCGCGCGGGAGGCGCGCGCGATGGAGAAGATTCCCTCCGCCTTCGGGCGGCTCCTCTCCGTTGCGGGCCGCCTCGTCGCCCGGCCCGTCGAGATCGCACTGATCGCCCGGCGGGGCGATCCGGCGGCGCAGACGCTCCTCGGCGAGATCCACCGGCCCTACCTCCCGACCCGGGTCGTCACCGGCGCCGACCCGGATGAGCCGGCGGAGGCGGACAGGTCCGTGCCGGCCACCCCGCTCCTCGAAGGGCGAGGCCTCGTCGACGGTCGCGCCGCCGCCTTCGTCTGCCAGGGGTTCGCGTGCGAGCTTCCGGCCACGGACCTGGACACGCTCCGAGACCAGCTCCTCCGGATGCGCCCGGGCCGGTAACGGGATCCCGGAATGCGCGGGAGAGCGCCTGCGCGCCCCGGGTTTGCCCGATCCCCCGCCCGCCGTATACTTGTTGGGCCTCGCTTCCTAGGCGCGAGATCGGGAGCACTCGATCGCGCCTGCCCCCTGCATCGGGGGCGCGAGCACCACCCACCGAACCGGAGCGCAAGCCACCCTCAGGATGCCGCAACCCAAGACCACCCCGATTCGAGACCTCCGCGGACTCGAGCCCAGCGAGCTCCTCGAGATGTACCGGCTCATGCTCCTGTCTCGGCTCATCGACGAGCGGGAGGTGAGCCTGAAGCGGCAAAGCAAGATCTTCTTTCAGCTCTCCGCGGCTGGCCATGAGGCCATCCAGGTGGCGATCACCCGGCACCTCCGCCCCGGATCCGACTGGATCTACCTCTATTACCGCGACCGCCCCTTCGCGGTCGCAATGGGCCAGACGCCCTACGAACACTTCCTGCAGGGCGCGGGAGCGGCCGAGGACCGCGCCTCGGCGGGACGTCAGATGCCCATCCACTTCAGCGACCCGGCCCTCCGCATGGTCAGCGTCTCCTCGCCGACCGGCACGCAGTACCTGCAGGCGGTAGGCTCGGCGGAGGCCGGGTACCGGGCGAAGCGTCTCCCCGAGATGAGGAAGCGGGTCGAGGCGTTCGACGACGACGAGGTGGTGATCGTATGCGGGGGGGATGGCACGACGTCAGAGGGGGAGTTCTGGGAGGCGCTGAACACGGCGTGCAACCTGCGCCTTCCCGTCGTCTTCGTCATCGAGGACAACGAGTACGCGATCTCGGTTCCGGTCGAGGTGCAGACGCCGGGCGGGAGCATCTCCAACCTCGTCGAAGGCTTCCCGAACCTGGAGATCTTCCGGTGCGACGGGACGGATGTGATCGACGCTTGGGACGTCAGCCGGACGGCCATCGATTACGCCCGTTCCGGGCAGGGGCCCGCACTCCTGCACGCGCATACGGTGCGCCTCAGGTCGCACTCGGAATCGGATGACGATCGGCTCTATTGTCCTGCGCTCGAGCGCGTGGAGCGGGAGACGCGCGATCCGATCCTGAGGGCGCGGACGCTCATCATCGAGGCGGGGTTCTCCGACGAGGAGGAACTAGACCAGCTGACGGAGACGCTCGCCCAGGAGGTGTCCCGGGATGCGGACCGGGCCGTCGAACGCCCGCAGCCGCAGCCGGAAACGGCGCTCCGCTGGCTGTATTCGGAGGAGGTGGACCCGACCTTGGGCCACTTCGACACGGAGGCGGAGGAGCGCCGGGAGGCCGGGGAGGCCGATCAGACGATGGTGGACCTCCTTAATGCCTGCCTCAGGGACGAGATGGAGAGGGATCCGAGGATCGTCTGCTTCGGCCAGGACGTGGCGGACGCGTCGCGCGAGGAGGTGCTCGATGAGGTCCCGGGGAAGGGCGGCGTCTTCAAGGTGACGCACGGGCTACAGCGCACTTTCGGGGGTGAACGGGTCTTCAACGCCCCCCTCGCCGAGGCGAACATCGTAGGCCGCGCCTACGGGATGGCCGTCCGCGGACTCAAGCCCGTCGTCGAGATCCAGTTCTTCGACTACGTCTGGCCGGCGATGCACCAGATCCGTAACGAGGTGGCCACCCTTCGCTACCGGTCGGGCGGGGCGTGGTCGGCTCCCATGGTCATCCGCCTCCCTTACGGGGGGTATCTGAAGGGGGGCTCGATTTACCACTCGCAGACGGGCGCGAGCATCTTCGCTCATACGCCGGGCGTGCGGGTGATCCTCCCGTCGACGGCTCGCGATGCGAACGGGCTGCTGCGCACCGCGATCCGCTGCGACGATCCGGTACTCTTCCTCGAGCACAAGCACCTCTACCGGCAGGTGCACAACAGGGGTCGCTATCCGGGCACCGATTTCATGATCCCCTTCGGGAAGGCGAAGGTGGTACGTCCCGGGACGGACGTGACGGTCGTGACCTGTGGGGCGCTCGTGAAGCGCTCACTCGATGCCGCGAGGATCGCGTGGGAGGCGGACGAGATCGACGTGGAGGTGATCGACCTTCGCTCGATCAGCCCCCTCGACATGGACCGCGTCGGCGAGTCGGTGCGGAAGACGAACCGGGTGATCGTAGCGCACGAGGACGCACTCTCGTTCGGGATGGGCGCCGAGGTCGTCTCCAGGATCGCGGACGAACTCTTCCCCTGGCTGGACGCTCCGGTAAGGCGCGTCGCGGCGCTCGACGTGTGGGTCGCCTACGCTCCCCAGCTCGAAGAGGCGATCCTCCCTCAGGTGCGCGACGTCCTGCGCGCGGTCCGGGAGCTCGCCGACTACTGAGGAAGGGTGGGGCGGGACGAATCCGCACGCTGGCACTGGCTCGTCGAAGTGACGGCTCCCCCCCGGGGCGTCGCACCGGAAGATTACGGAACCCGGCCTCTTCCTCGGCTCACCCCCCTGTGGAAGGCTGGAGCCAGCTCCACCAGGAGCGCCTCGATCCAGTTCCCCGCGATAAGGTATCGCACGATCCGGCGACCGTCGGACGTCCCGGCTCCCCGGGGTACCCCTACCCGGAACCGAGCGCCGCTCCCCCCTTGCGGAACGCCACGGGCCCGGCACCACCCCGTGGGGCGGCGGCGGGCCCGTGGCTCGCTTTCCCCACTCGAGGCTACGCCCTCACGGCTGCCAGATCCGTCTGATACGCCTGCCAGACCCCCGGGCGGACCGGGACGTAGAGCGTCTCGTAGGGGCTTGACGCGCCGACCTCCGCAAAGAGCGGAACCCCGTCGTAGGCGCCCACCCGCATGATGTCAGGACAATCGAGTCCGACCTCGCCACCCGACTGGACGTACTCCCGCCCGTCGAACTCGACGGGTTCATCGGCCTCGAACCACGCGTGCCCGCCGGCATACTCACCCGCGAAGGACACGCCCGCGCCAAGCGAGCCGATCGCGACCCGGTTCGGCCCGACGAGCGTGTCTCCCTGCGGCGTCAGGTAGACGGTGATGTTCTCCCCGGTAGCGATGCAGATCTCCGTGGCCGTGCCCTGCGGCATCGGGGGCACCACTTCCCGGGTGACGACGACGGTGTCCGGCGGGGGTGCGGGGAGCTCCACGATCCGCTCCACCTCGCGCCCGCCGATGATGAGGCTCACCCCTGCCTGAAGGCCCAGATTGAAGGTCGCCGGCCTTGGGGCCACATGCGTATCCGGGTCCTCCGAGACAAACTGGCCCGTCCCCTCGATACGACCGGAGACGAGGTCGTTGAAGCGGTAGCGGATCCCGACGAGGCCGGCGCCACCCCACCCGCGAGCCGCCACGTTCCGAGCCCTCGAATAGGCGTCGTTCTGGAGACCGGCACCGATCAGGAGGCCCGCATTCTCATTCAGCCAGTGCGTGTAGAGAAGGCGGCCCTGATAGAGGAGATGGCTGATGTACGTCCGTCCCTGCCACCCCGGCTGATCCGTGAGGTCCGGTTCCCCGTAGCTGACCTCGCCCTCGATCGAGAGGTTGTCGGCGACGAAGAGGCCGACCCGCACCCCTCCGATCCCGATGCCGCTCTCGACCCCGATGTCCTCGTCGTAGATCGTGTAGCGACTCACGCCTCCGAGCTCGACGGACCACTGCTCCTGGGCCTGGAGCCCCTGAGCGATTGAGAGCGCGGTTCCCACGGCCAGCGCCAGCGTCACTCGTCTCATCGTCTCCCCCCCTGACCGGTTCTAGGCACAACCAAGCTGGCCCCCGCCACATGCTCCCAACAGCGACGGCCCATCCGGGTCCAAGCTGAGCACGAAACATGGAGGGACGCGAAGCCGGACGGCCAGCACGCCAAAGTATACGGACCACAGAAAACGAACACAACACCTGGAATCGGGTGGACGCTGCCCCCGGGAGAGCGCTTCCCGACACCCGGACGGGAGCGCCCGGGCTATGACCCGGCCGTCGGGACGGCGACCTCCGTGCCCCCCTCCGCGGTGATGAGAAACCGATCGGCCCGGTCGAGAAACCGCTCCATCCGCTCTTCTTCCGCGGAAGTCAGCTCCTCTCCCTCCCTCGTCAGGGATACGGCGTCGGCCATCTGCAGGTAGAGGAAGTAGAAGTGCCACGGGATGTTGAGTGTCGACCGGTCCTCCCAGATCGGGCGATCGACCAGCCCCCGGTAGGTGAAGACTTCCTCGGCCAGCTCGATCGAGCGGGCGAGATCGATCCATTCACCGCCGATCGCGTCCGACACCCGGACGACGCCGGGCGCTTCCTCCAGCGCCTCGAGGCGGAGCTTCCCCGTGATCCCCTGGCGGACGACGTAGGCGTCGAGTCCGGTTGCGCGAGCGAGCGTCCCCGTGCTCGCGAAGTGGATCGGGCGTTCAGCGATGGCATCCTGGACGATCGCGAGCGCCAGCTGGTCCGTGCGCGTGAACTGGAACCCCTCGGGATAGCGGACCGGCTGGGCTCCGACATTGATCGTGTAGTCCTCCGGGAGGACCGCGAAGCCCACGGCATCCATCTCCTCGTCCGAGAGCGTCGTGATCGGCCGCGTCGGGGGGGCGGAGGGCTCCCCGTACACGCTCGCCGCGACCGGATCCGTGAAGGGCCTCTGGCGGGCGGGATCCGTATGGTACTTGAGCTGGCGGGGATACCACTGCGTCATCAGGTACTGCCCCACGATGACGGTGACGTCCTGGCGGACGCCCTCGACCTCCTGGAGGTACCAGAGGGGGAAGGTGTCGTTGTCCCCGTTCGTGAAGACGATCCCGTAGGGCTCCACGCTCTGGAGGAGGTTGTAGGCCCAGTCCCGGGCCGCGTAGTCCCCGCTTCGGCTCGCCCACGGCCAGTTGGAGACGAGGGGGACGAGGGCGAGCAGCAGTACGGGGGAGGCGGCGGCAAGGCCACGCCGGGAGAAGCTCCCCCCGGCCGCCCAGTGCCATGCGGCGACGAGACCCGCACCCGCCAGAAACCCCCAGAGGTGGAAGGAGGCGATGAAGAAGTAGTCTCGCTCCCGGACCTCGCGCGAGACGCCGGGGGGAAGCCCCGGATCCAGCGAATAGCCGTAGCGGAAGTTCAGGTAGAAGACGAGGGCGAGCGTGAGGGTGAGGGTGAGACCGCCGAGATAGATCAGGTATCCGCGCCCCGCATGCCGCGCTAGGAGGAGCCCCCAGATCCCTAGCCCGAGGAAGACGAGGGTGAAGGGGAGGCGGGCGTTGCCGGGGAGCTCCGAGTCGGCGAGCCCCCGTCCCCACTGCCAGTCGAAGTACTGGAAGTAGTTGGCAAACTGGTGGGCGAGGATCCCGACGCCGCGGGGCTCGGGGGAAAGGGGGTCGGAGGTCGGGTCGGCCAAGATCGAGGGCTTGCCGTACTGCTCCCGTGTCAGGTTCGCCGCGAGCTCCGGGCATCCCAGCCGGCCGAGCGAGTAGACCGCCAGCACGGCCCCTGCCGCGGAGTCGCACGTCGGCTCGCCCTCGTTGATCACGGGCTGATCGGCGGAGCGGAGCGGGAGCACGAAGTTGAAGGCGAGGCCGACCAGGACCGCGAGAGAGGCACGCGCGACGAAGGGGGAATCCAGAAGGAGACGCGGCCTCGTAGCGAGGACCGCGACGAGGAGGGCGGGCCCCGGGAGGAGCGACATCAGGTGGATCGTCGATCCCAGGATCATCAGATATACCGCGAGGACGAGGAGCCAGGCGCTCCCGGGCTCCTCCCTCCGGTCGAGCCACCGCACGATGAGCCAGGAGACGATCGCGATGATGAGGACGCTCGGCGTGTAGACCTTCTCGTTCACCGTGGACTGGCTCCAGACGGTGAAGGCCGTCGAGCCCAAGATCGCCCCGGCCCACGCCCCGACGAGGGGGAGCCGAGGGGCGATCCCGCCCGCAGAGGCGTTCCCCCCCTCCCCGGCGGAATCCTCCGCCATCGCGGCCGCCACCCACTTCTCGAGGAGCCTGCAGGTCACGAGGAAGCAGAACCCGGTCGCGGCCGCAGTGCTGAGTGCCGCCATCAGGTTCATCCGCACGGCGATCGAGAGCCCGGTCGGCGCGAGGAGGAGCGTCCATACTTTCCCGAGGACGACGAAGAGCGGGTTTCCGGGCGGGTGCGGGAGTCCCAGTATATGCGCGGTGGCGATATACTCGCTGGCATCCCAGAAGGACGTGGTCGGGGCGAGGGTGACGGCGTAGAGGGCGAAGGCCGCGAGGGCGGCGGCCGCGGCCGACAGGTACGGCGGTCTGGACTCGGTCACGCTTCGCTGGAACCCGCGGGCAGGCGCGGAGGGTGTCGGGGCGTGGGTAGGGATCGCACGGCGCCGACGCCTGCACAGCCTCTGGTGCCCCCGATGGAGCGATAGATGAAAGACACTCGATTCTCCTCCTACCGGAGCGCGCTTCGCTTCGCCCTCGCGTGGCGCTCACCGCCGGCAGCGCTCGCCGAATCGGAGGTCTCGATTCCCCTTGCGGACGGACGCTCCACTACGGGTACCGTCGTAAGGGCCAAGGGATCCCGGGCCCGGGGGTGGGTCGTCCTCCACGGGATGACCCCGCTCGGCCGCGTGCACCCCGAACTCAAGCGGTTCACGCGGGCGCTCGCGGCGGCGGGCGGAACGGTTCTCGTTCCCGAGATCCGGGAGTGGACCGAGCTCGACTTCGCTCCGGGCCGGGCGCAGGCGATCGTTCGGGGAGCGGTGGACTGGCTGCAGGGCCAGCCGGGGATCGCACCCGGCGGGGTCATCCTGATGGGGATCTCCTTCGGCGCGCCGCAAGCCCTCATCGCCGCCTCGGACCGCGCCGTCGCCGCCAAGTTACGGGGCGTCGTCGGTTGGGGCGGGTACGCCGATATCGAGAGGACCTTCCGCTTCTCATTCACCGGCGAGCACGAGTGGGAGGGCGTCGCCTACCGCCAGCCCCCCGACCCCTACGCCCGTTGGGTCATCGGGGCGAACTGCCTCTCCCACGCCCCTGGGCTCGACGCCCGGAACGTCGTCGCCCCGGCGCTTCGCCGCCTCGCGACCCGGGCGGGGGAGCGGCAGTTCGAGGCGTGGAACGCATCGTCCGATCCGTTCAAGGTGGAGATCCGCCGGGGGCTTCCTCCGGCGGATCGCTCTCTCTTCGACCTCTTCGCACCGCCCGCTGCCGAGGAGCCCGACCGCCACGCCTCGGAAGCGATCGTGGCGGAGCTCGCCCCGGCCGCCCGAAGCTCGATCCCGCTGATCGAGCCCCTCCGCCAGATCGAGCGCCTTCCCCTCCCGGCCCGCCTGCTGCACGCCCGCGCCGACCAGGTGATCCCCTTCAGCGAGACGCTGCGAACCGCCGAGTGGCTCGATTCGAAGGGCGTGAGCCTATCGACCCGACTCACGGGACTCTTCACTCACTCCGGGGAGGACACGGGCGAACGTCCGTGGCGCCGGGGCCGAAGCAACCTCGACTTTCTCGCCGCCCTCAAAGGGGTCTTCGAGGTTGCTGGCTAGCGCTCCAGCAGGCGGGCCACCGCCTCGGCCTCCCGCATCACGCGGAGCACGTTCTCCCCCGCCACCTTCCTGAGCTCCGCCTCCGTCCATCCGCGGCGAGAGAGCTCCGCGATGAGCACGGGGAAGCTCGACACATCCTCGAGTCCCTCCACTACGACCGGTATCCCGTCGAAGTCGCTCCCGAGGCCCACGTGATCGGCTCCGACCAGATCGCGCACGTACTCGATGTGGTCTGCGACGTCCGAGAGCGTCGCCGGGCCACCCTGCTCGACGAAGGGCGGGTAGAAGGCGATCATGACGACACCGCCATTGTCGGGGAGCCGGCGGAGGATCGGGTCGGGGACGTTGCGATGGTGGTCGGTCAGCGCCCGGGCCGAGGAGTGCGAGAAGATCACTGGTGCCTTGGTGACGTCGAGCGCGTCCGCCATCGTGGCCGGCGAGACGTGGGAGAGATCCACGAGCATCCCCAGGCGATTCATCTCACCGACGACCTCGCGCCCGAAATCGCTCAATCCCCCGCTGATCACGGGGCCGGCCGAGGAGTCCGCCCAATCGATGCTGGTGCTGTGAGTGAGGGTCATGTAGCGGGCGCCGAGCTCGTAGAATGCCCAAAGCACCCCGAGGGAGTTCTCGATCACATGGCCTCCCTCGATCCCGAGGAGGGACGCGACCCTTCCTTCCAGAAAGATCCGCTCCACATCGCTCGCGCTCCTCGCCAACTCAAGGTCGTCCGGGTGTTCGCGAATGATCCGAAGCGCAATATCGATCTGCTCGAGCTGCAGCCGGGCCGCGTCGCCCCGCTCGATCGAGCTGACGGGGACGTACACCGACCAAAACTGGGCTCCAACCCTGCCCCGGCGAAGCCTGGGGATGTCCGTATGGCCCCCTGTCGCCCCCTCGAGCCCGTATGCGGCCACGTCTCCCGGCGCCTCCTCGCGGGTCCGGATCCTCCACGCCAGGTCGTTGTGTCCGTCGATCAGGGGGGTTTCGGCGAGTACCCGGAAAGCCACCTCCATGTGCATGTCGTCTCCCGGCAGCTGAGCCGCTCCGGGGGCGGGCCAGATGAAGAGGCAGAGACCCAGGGCCGGCCAGCGGGGACGGCAGAGCCACGCGGTCCGTCTACGAGCGAATCGGGTGAGATTCATCTGGTACGCCTCCGCTCGGTTCGTCGTCGCCGGCTAAGGTAGCGGAGCACCCGCGTCAGGGGCGAGGCCGCCGGGGACGGTGGACCCGGTGGCTAGGCGACGGTGGCAGAGAGGCGTTCCGTACACGACGTTGCGAGGGCCGGTCGAAAATCGCGCGCGGCAAACCGGACGGACGGCCGGACCGGACGGCTCTTGAAGGACGCTACGGGGCTACTCCGGTCTTTCGCAGCCCGGATGCACGGCGGGGGGCAACTCCTCGCGGGAAGGCGTGGAGTGTCTTGTCCCGACCCCGGATCGCGATAGCGGGCGGCAGACCTCCTCGCTCGGAAGCATGACGGAGAGGCAGGAGCGAGGACTGGGAACGCCCGGCGGGGTTGCGAGCTGGAGGGTCGTTGAGGCCACACCGCGTACGGCGCCCGGGGGCCGCCGCCCCATGGACGGCGAGGCCCGACCCTCCTGCGCGTCGAGTATGTGCGTCGTGGAACTCCCGTTTGGGAAGCCCGGGAGCCTCCCCCCAACCGTCGTCCCGGCCAGCCACCGAACGCGCTGATTCACCTGCCGCTCGCCCGGGCGATCTCCCCGAGCCAGAAGAAGAGGCGCGCGACCAGTCCCCGGATCGGCGAGCCCGGCATGGCGAGCGCCGAGACCGCTCCTGCGAGGAGGGCGGCCAACGCTACCGCGGCGAGCCTTCGCCGACGGGCGTTACTTCGCCGCGCCCCCCGCGCCCGGGCGATCTCCCACCGCACGGCATCTCCGAGGAACACGGAAGGCTCCGGTCCGACCCGACCCGTCCGCCCCGGCTCCTCCGCCTCGAGAACCCTCGCCACTACCTGCCTGCACTCCCGACATCCCGTGAGGTGGCTCTCCACGACGACCCGGGCGGACGGCCGAATCTCCCCGGCCAGGTACGACTGAAGCGTCCCCTCCGAAAGGTGCCGCATGCTCACCCTCCCACCCAGGCCCGCCTACGTCGACCGAGCGGCCAGGGGGCCGTGTGCCCCCGCGGCACCGGTCGACTCCCGCGCCCACACGCCGGACCGACCTCCGCTGTCCCGATCATCCGGACGTGCAAGCCGCGCTCGCTACGAGAAGGGAAGCCAGAGGGGAGCCACCGGCACCGTGAGTATGAGAACCACCAGGGTGACGGGTACTCCGAACCGCAGGTAGTCGTGCATCCGGTACCCCGCCGGCGCGATGACGAGGGCGTAGGCCGGGGCCGGGACCGGCGAGGCGACGGAGGTTCCGGCGATTCCGACGGCCATTACGAACGGGTAGGCGGACACGCAGAGGACGCTCCCCGCCGACGCCGCCACCGGTGCGAGGAGCGCGACCGCGGCTGAACCCGAAACGACCTGGCCGAGCACCGCTGCCGATAGAACAGACCGGCGAGGACCGCGTGCGGCCCGAGATCCGCCAGGAACCCGAGTAGGGCGGCGGCCACGAGATCCACGGTGCCGGTGAACTCAACCCGGATCCTGCGATGCCGGGGTGGATATACACTTCCTAACGCCTTATATTTGAGGGGTTTATACTAACATATGCCTCGATACGGAGGGCACCCTCCAGGTGCGCCATCATCATACGGGAAGCCGGCCTCATGTGCAGGGCTCGCGACGGCCGCTACGCGTCCGGCACAGCGCGCAGAACCTCACCGACGGCGGCGGCCTGGTGCTGGTTCGAAAGCTGTTCGACCGGTTCGGCCTGGCCGGCTGGATCGACGGTCAGGCGAACAGGGAGAAGGGGTCCTATCGGCCGGGCCTGATGACCGAGGTGTGGATTGCGCTTCTGCTCTACGGCGGCGGGGTGATCGATGACCTGCCGCTCCTCGAGCGCCGGGGTGTGCGCCGGATCTTCGGCTGGATCCGTGTGCCGGACCCCACGACGTTCGGCAGATGGCTCCGGCGGGCCAGTGAGCGCATGGTCCCGCTCCTGGACGAGCTGCTGTGGAGGATGGTCCGGCAGCGCTGGGCGCTTCGGGCCTGCGGCGTCCCGAAGAAGCTGACCCTGACGCTGGACTCGACGGTCGTGGTGCGCTACGGACACAAGCAGGCCGGGGCGGAGCTGGGCTACAACCCGAAGAAGCGGGGCCGTCGCTCCCACCACCCGCTCGTGGCGTTCGTCAATGAGACGGGCGACTGCCTGGGGGTGCGCTGGCGGGCGGGCAACGCCCACACGGCCGAGGGGGCCACCGAGTGGCTGCAGGCACTCGTGGGACGCCTGACAAGCGCGGGTGTCGGCGACATCACGGTGCGCCTCGACAAGGGCTTCTTCAGCCAGAAGATCGTGCGGGCGCTCGAGGAGCTGGGCGTATCTTTCCTGCTTAAGGTTCCTCGCCACAGATGGTTAGACGGCCACCGGGGCCCGTGGCGCTACTCGAAAAAGGGCGATGCCATCTTTGCGGGCGAGAAGCTGTGGAGCGCGACGGGTTCGCTCTGGGATGCGCGTCTCCTCACGATCCAGACCAGAAAGCCGGTCGAGACCGAGGAGGGAATGCTGGAGCTCGACACCTACGAGGTGGGCCACCAGGCGGACGTGCTGACCAACATCCAGGGCATCCACGCCCTGACCGCCTGGCGCCGATACAACGGCGGTGCCGTCGTCGAGCAGCGGATCGAGGAACTCGCCCAACTCTCGGCCGGTAAGACCGCCGTCGACGACCTCGGGGGCAACGCCCTCCTGTGGAGCCTCGCCGTCGTGGGCTACCAGACCTTGCATACGCTGCGCCAACACTTCCTCTCGGGCTCCTGGCGGACGGCGCAGCCGAAGCGACTCCGCCTCTGGCTGCTCCGGCTTCCCGCGAAGCTGACCACCCATGGACGCAAGAGCTACCTCCAGTTGCTTCGCGACGAACCCGTCCGCCTCCGCCTCCTCACGGCCCTGCGGGGACTGAACCACGACATCCCGCCCCCGGCGCCCGCCTGAGTCTGGCGGCCGCGACGCGCGCCATGCAGGTCCCACCCACGATCCCGGGGCCCATGTCTCCCGCGGCCACTCGTCGCGCCGATACTCGGCGTCTGTTCGCCTCAGGTCTCCTCATTGCAGCACTGCCGTGACCCCCAAAGCTTGATACCTCCCGCTCCCGCGCCCCTTCTCCATCCACTCCGCACTCGCCCCCCAGAACACCGCCCCAAATGGCCCCCATCGCAGGATCCGGGCTCAAGCGCTCGCCCCAGCGCGAGCATCCCCGCCGCCAAGTCGCGGCGAAGCAGACCGGTCCCCAGGGCGAGGACTGCAGCGCCGAGGATCAGTACCGTTTAGGAGGATGTCCACTGGGGTGACGGCGCAGCGAACCGGGCCCTGAGGCCGAGTCCGCCGATCTCAGAACATGCCGGATGTGTCGGGGTCACGGGCCGGCTCGGCCTTCTCCCGGCTCCGGATGAAGTCGCCGGTGATCATGTCCTCGTACGCCTGTCCGGGTCCGACCATCGGATAGACGCCCGCATCCGGGTCGATGATCGCTTCGAGGAAGGCCGGACCCTCGAAGCCGATGAACTCCCGGATCATCGGCTCGATATCCTCCTTCCGGTTCAGCTGCCTGGCCCACTGGAAGCCATCCGCCTCGGCGGTCTTCACGAAGTCCTTCTTGTGCAGGGACTTGTCGCTCGCAGAGAGCCGACCCTTGAAGAAGAGCTTCTGCCACTGCTTCACCATCCCGTCGCCGTAGTTGTTCAGGACCACGATCTTTAGGGGGAGATCGTAGGTCGTGACCGTCTCGAGTTCCCCGATGTTCATCCGGACGCTCCCGTCCCCGTCGAAGTCGATCACGAGCCGGTCCGGTCTTGCAAACTGCGCCCCGATCGCTGCCGGGAGCCCGAAGCCCATCGTTCCCATCGAGCCGGATGTGAGCCATAGCCGCGGGGAGCGGAAGTCGAAGTACTGGGCGGCCCACATCTGGTGCTGCCCTACGCCCGTGCTGATGATGGCCTCCCCCGAGGTGCGGCGGTTGATCGCGTCGACCACATCCTGGGGCTGGATCAGGGGACTCCGCCGGTCGTAGTTGAAGCCGTACATCGCCCTGAGTTGCGCCACCTCCTCGAGCCAGGCGGAGAAGTCCCCCGCGAAGCGGCGCGCCCGGCCGTACGCCGTTAGCGCCTGGAGCGCCGAGGAGAGGTCCCCGACGTGATGCCAGTCGACGCGCTTTACCTTGTCGATCTCCGACGGGTCCACGTCGAAGTGCGCGATGCGGTGCGCCTTTCGGGCAAAGCGGTCTGGGACCCCTGCAACCCGGTCGTCGAAGCGCGAGCCCACAGCGATGAGGAAGTCGCAGTCCTCGACCGCGTAGTTCGAGAAGGCGCCGCCGTGCATCCCGAGCATCCCGAGGGAGAGCGGGTGCGTTGTGTCCATCGTTCCGATCCCCATCAGCGTGGTAACCGTCGGGATCCGGAACGTCGTCGCGAGCTCCCGGAGCGCCTCCGCGGCACCGGCGTTGATGACCCCGCCCCCCGCATAGATGAGGGGCCGGCGGCTGCGGCCGAGGATCTCGAAGAACTCGCGCGCCTTCCCGTCATCAAGCTGGTTGCGGCCGACGACCCGCAGTCGGCGGCGGTAGCCGGTGATCGGGAGCCGTCCGCTCCCCGCAAAGACCCCCTCCCAGTTCTGGATGTCCTTCGGGATATCGACGACGACAGGGCCGGGCCGCCCGGTCCGCGCGATCTCGAAGGCGGTCCGCATCGTGGACTCGAGCCGGCGCGGCTCGGTGACGAGGAAGACGTGCTTGGCAATGCCGGGGCCCATCACGGCGGAGACGGGCGCCTCCTGGAAGGCGTCGGTCCCGATCGCGGAGGTCGGGACCTGGCCGGTGATGACGACGAGCGGCACCGAGTCCGCCATGCTGTCCCTCACCGGCGTGACGGTGTTCGTGGCCCCGGGGCCCGAGGTCACCACCACGACGCCGACCTTCCCGGAGGCACGTGCGTAGCCGGCCGCCATGAAGCCCGCCCCCTGCTCGTTCGCAGGAACAACGAGGGGAATCGGCTCCTCCCCCGAAGCGGACCGATGCTCCTCGTTGTAGCGGAAGATCGCGTCGTACGTCGGGAGGATCGCGCCACCCGAGTAGCCGAAGATCACGTCGGCTCCCTCGTCGGCCAGGACCTGTACGACCATCTCCGCCCCGGTCATCGTCGTTCCGGAGAGCGGGTGGCGTTCGACCGTTCTGGCGATCGTGGAAGCGGGGCTGGACACGGTCATCTCCTGATGGGACTCCATGCTGCGCGGATCCGCGTGCCGGCGACCTCGGCCCGTGATGTGCAGGATTGCTACCGCGCGGGTATTTGCAATACTGTCGTCTCGCAAGTTGAGCGCAACCTAGGAGAGCGGGGCGGCCCCCGTCACCCCCACGTCATCTGCACGAGTCACCCCCGAACCATGCGACACGTCATCTCCATCCTCCTTCAGAACGAGAGCGGCGCGCTCGCGCGAGTCGCCTCTATGTTCGCGACCCGCGGCTTCAATATCGAATCGCTGAATGTGGCCCCGACCGAGGACGAATCTGTCTCTCGCCTCACTCTCGTCACCGAGGGCACTGAGGATGTGATCGCCCAGATCAACAAGCAGCTCGCGAAGCTGATCGACGTGGTCGCGGTCGCCGACCGGACGGACACGGATCACATCGAGAGGGAGCTCGGGATCTTCAAGGTCTCGGTGGATCCGGCCGCGACCGCGCTCTTCGAAACCTTCATGGCAGAAAGGGGCGTCCACCTCCTCGAGCAGGACTCGGAGCACGTCACCGTCGAGGTGACCGGCAACGAGAGGGAGATCGACGCCTTTCTAGACGAGCTACCCCTCGGGGTGACCGTCCTCTCCCTCGTGCGAAGCGGACCGCTCGTGACCGGGCGCGGGCCGGGCGCCCTCACCTAGGGGGACGGGGGGAGCCGCCCCCTGCCGGGGGCTCCTCCCGGCATCAGCTCACCGGGAATTCGGGCCGAAGGCTCATCTGGGGAGGATTGAGGTGGGGAAGGAGACGACGCTCTCGTTTCCGTCCCGGGCGACCGCCGCGACCCCGAATAGGTAGTTGTCGATGACGAGATCGGTGAGCGTGAACGTCGTGACGTCCCCGACCCAGCGCGCCCAACGCCACTGGGCGTCCGTCGTCCACCGCCAATACACCTTGTAGTCAGCCAGGTTGGGATCGTCGACCGGGTCCCACGCGAGTGTCGTGCTCGGACCCACGGCGCCGCCGATCCTCACATTCTCCGGGGCGGGGGGCGCCCAGGCGAGCTCGGCGAGCACGGTCGCATTCAGGGAGCTCATCGTCGCGGCGAATTGGAAGTCCACGCCCTCGATCACGTCCCCGTACTCGATCCCTTTCTCTACGCGAACATCCTGGTGCTGGCGCTCGTACTGCTCGTGCGTCTCCATGATGCGGACGGCGGGGAAGCCCTCGTCATTGAAGGGACGATGGTGTCCGCCGCGACCGAAGCGGTCGAGCCGGTAGATCATCATCGCGTCGAGGTTCGGGAAGTAGAGATCGGCGATCCGGTCGACGAATCGGGCGATCTGCCGCGAGGGGCCGTCCACCTCGCCCCCGTTCGTCCGGTAGCTCCACGAGTCGGACTGGTACTCGGAGAGCGGCGTGGGCTCGGAGAAGACGCGAAACGTCGAGTTGTCGATCACGCCATCGATCCCTTCGATGTTGCCGATCATGTCGTTGTTTAGAACCGCATCGATCTCCCATCCCTCCGCCCGCGCGATCTCCGCCATGTGCTGGCCACCCCAGAGCCCCTGCTCCTCGCCCGAGAGACCGACGAAGACGACGCTCGTCGGGAAGCGGTGCTCCGAGAGGATGCGAGCCGCCTCGATCGTGCCCGCCATCCCGGATGCGTTGTCGTTCGCGCCCGGGGAATCCGACTCTCCGTCCGTTGTATCCGAGGGCCGGGAGTCGATGTCCCCGGACATGATGACGTAGCGGTTCGGATGGACGCTCCCCCGGAGGACCGCGAGGACGTTCACGATGTCCACGTCCCGCGGGATCCGGGCGCTCTCCCCGCGAGTATGCGATTGCGCTGGTAGGATACCTCGAGACACCCCCCGCACGCCCGACTGATCTCGTCGAACTCCGCCTTGATCCAGCGCCGCGCTGCCCCGATCCCCCGCGTATCGGAGAGGGTATCGGAGAAGGAATTGCGCGTCCCGAACCCAGCGAGAGTCCGGATGTCCGCCTCGACTCGCGCGGGAGAGGCCGCGGCCGCGATCTCGTACAGCCGGGCGTTGAGCGCGGGCGGCGCCTCGGGGAGGCGCCCCGCATCCTGCCCCGAGAGGGGGAAGGCACCGGCGAATCCGAGGGCGAGGAGGGAGAAGGTCGCCGGGTCGAGCCTTCGGATCCGCTGGCCGAGTCCGGAAGGGCCCGTCCATCCCGTCTGGCTTCTCACAAGCCTACCCCCGATCGTAAGTGTTTCCGTTCCTTCGCCGATAGAGCTCTCCGGCAAAGCGACCGGAAGCCTGCCGGCTTCCCCTACATCCCCCCGCTCAGCTCCTCGTACACGGCCGTCAGGAACCGCTCCGGATCTCCCCACTTCGCCTCGAACTCCCTCGTCGGCCTCGCCTCCATGACCTCGTCGAAGCTCGCGCCGCCCGCCACCAGCGCGGAGACCCGGTCCTTCACCGTCATGACCATGTCCCGAAATTCCACGACGTCCTCGCGGCTCGATACGACCCCGTGACCGGGGATATAGCGGGTATTCGGCCCCCCGAGCCCTGCGAGCGTCGCCAGGGCAGCGACCGTCCCGTCGAGCGTTCCCCCGTTCGCCAGATCGATCACGGGGAAGGCAACGGTCCGAAACACGTCTCCCACGGCGATGACATCAGTGTCCCGGAAGTGAATGTAGCTGTCCCCATCGGTGTGACCCGGTGCCAGCGGACCCACGTACACCTCGGCGCCGTTCAGGTGGATCGTGATCGCGTCACTGTAGGTGAGGACCGGGAGCGCGTCCTCCGGCGACTGCTCGGCGAGCCTCACCCGGACCTCGTCTCTCGCCAAGATCAGGAGCCCCATCCGGCCCAGATTCTCGTTTCCGCCCGTGTGGTCCCCGTGCACGTGGGTATTGATCACGAAGCGGATGTCCGCATCCGAGATCTCGCCGATGGCGGCGAGGATCCGGTCCGTGAGCGGGGCGAACTGATCGTCCACCATCACGATCCCGTCCTCGCCGACGGTGATCACGATGTTCCCGCCCCGGCCCTCGAGGTAGTAGATGCCCCCGGTGACGGGGTGTGCGATGATCTGGACGTCATCGAAGTTCTGCTGAGTGAGAGCGCCGGTCGGAAGGAGGGCGCCAAGCGTCAGTGCAAGGACTAGGGGACCGGTGGCGGATCGAATGTTCATCATCGTCTCCCACGCATGTGAAGTCAGGCTCGTGTTCGGAACGTCGAACACGGGCAAACATACGGCGCCGTCCCCGCCTCGTCACGAAGCCGGGGTTGACGCAGGCACCCCACGCTGGCGCACGGCACCGGAGCTAGGAGCCGGATGGCGCCTCAGGGTAGCAAGTGTGACCCTTCAACAGCCACAAACTGACCAGGCCCTGGGTTGCCGGTTCTCGCGCGCGGTGGCATACCCGTCGCGCTTCCTCCAGTCGAACCCGCCGATCAGCTCGCAGACCTCGAGTCCGAAGGTCAGGAGCTTCAGTGCGGTCTTCGTCGAGGCGTTGCATCCTATTCCATCGCATCCGCGCCGCTGTAGCCGCGTGCGTGCCTTTCCCCAGACCGGGTCGAAGTCCGATGCCTAATCTGGTTGGGTCAAACCGCGCCCGGTCCGTCCTTTAGCCCATAGGGCATACGCTGTCTCCATCACGGCGACTTCTCGCGGGCACGCCCGATGGGACATGTGCCACCACCGCGCCTCATGCGCGGGGCTCTTCCAGCCAGCTCGCTCGATGGGTCAGGCCCAAAGACTCCCAAGGCTGAGTCACCAGGGAGTGCCGCGGGGCGAATCCCGCACGCGGACGTGTTATCGTTCTCCGGTTGCATCGGAGCCTCTCGGGCCGGCGCTGTACTTTCCTTGTCCAGTGAAACCTCGATCCACCGTGCGCATGCACGTCCTTCGCCAGATGATACCCGCGCGTAGCGACTTCAAGTCGCTCATCAGCCTGGCCATCCCCGTCGCGGTGGTTCAGGTCGGAGCTATGCTGATGGGAGCGGTCGACACCGTCATGGTCGGGCACGTCTCGGCCGCGGACCTGGCGGCGGTGGCACTCGGCAACCTCTACTTCTTCTTCGCGGCGAGCTTCGGTCTCGGTACCCTCTTCGCACTCGACCCCCTGGTCTCTCAAGCCTTCGGGGCGAACGACCGGGCGGGGATCGCACGGGCCATCCAGCGCGGCTTCGCAATGGCGGCCGGCCTCTCGATCTTCTCGTCGGTCCTTCTGACAGCCGGCGTACCATTCCTGACCTTGCTGCGACAGCCTCTGGACGTGATCCCGATCGCCGCGAAATACGCGCTGGTCTCCATCCCGGGGGTATTGCCCTTCTACGGCTTCACTGTTCTCAGGCAAAGCCTTCAGGCCATGGGCCGAGTGGCGCCTATCGTGGTCGTGATCCTCTTGGCCAACGTGGGGAACGTGTTCTTCAACTGGGTGCTGATCTTCGGCAACCTGGGGCTCCCCGCATTGGGGGCCGTGGGCTCCGGGTGGGCCACCACCCTTAGCCGGTGGGTCATGGTCTTGGCGCTGTTGGTCGTGGCCTGGCCCGGCCTGCGGTCCTATCTGTGGCCGCTGCACCCCCAAGCTATGGCGGCGGCTCCGCTGCTCAGGATGTTCCGACTCGGTGCACCGATCGGTGTCCAGTTCTCCTTGGAGTTCGGCGTGTTCGGCATGATCGGGATCGCCATGGGCTGGTTGGGCACGATCCCGATGGCCAGCCACCAGGTGGCCATCAACCTCGCGAGCCTCACCTTCATGGCGGCTCTGGGGGTTACGCAGGCGTCGACGGTCTTGGTGGGGCAGGCGGTCGGGGCCGGAGATTCCGCTCAGGCTCGGCGCTCGGCCGCTGCGAGCCTCCTCTTCGTGGGTGGTATGATGACGCTCTTCGGGGTCACCTTCCTGAGCGTCCCGGAAGCGTTGGCGCGCATCTACAGCACGGACCCGGTGGTGGCAGGTCTCGCGTCAACGCTCATCCCGGTGGCCGGGATCTTCCAGATCTTCGACGGCGTGCAAACCGTGGCCTCCGGAGTGCTCCGGGGGGTCGGTGACACCCTTGCGCCCATGGCGGCGCAGCTCGCGGGGTTCTGGCTGATCGGCCTGCCCATCAGCCTGTACCTGGGCTTCCGGGCCGGATTCGGCCCCCTAGGCCTCTGGTGGGGCCTGGTCGCCGGATTGGGAGCCGTGGCGGTCTTCCTGCTGGTGCGGGTGCATATCCGGTTCGGTCGTGGCCTCAGGAGACTTCAAGCCGAGGCGGGCGAGCAACCGTAATTGCCGGTGGCGCAGTGAGTACGGGGCCATGAGCGTGGGCCAGGCTCTCATTAGGTCACGATGTCGGTCGAGGTCGGAGCCTCAACCGGTTGCCCCTGGGTGGCCGACGAGTCCAGGGAATGACAGCTCTGGTCGGTCGGAGTGCGGGTCAAGCCACCCAGGGGCGGCCGCGGCCGCCCCTGCATAGACCTCTAAGAGCGTCCATCGGTGTTTGGGTCAGACCACCGAAGGGAACCGGCTCTCAAATACTCACTGTCGGAGTGATGAACCACCCAGCCGTTCGGCTGTCGTCGCGAGATCGCCATCGGCAGTGCGCCCTCGACCAGTTCGGCCTGCATGTGCGGCGCCATCGCCCAACCGACGACGCGGCGGCTCCAGGCGTCGAGCACCACCGACAGATACAGCCAGCCAGCCCACGTGGGCACGTACGTGATGTCGGCGACCCACAGCCGGTCGGGGCCGTCGGCCGAGAAGTCCCGCTTCACCAGGTCCGGCGCAGGCCGGGCCCGGGTGTCCCTCTTCGTCGTGCCCGTCCTGAAGCACCTGCGCGTGACGCCCTCGACGCCCAGCGCCTTCATCAGGCGTGAGACCCGCTTGCGACCCACCCGCTCGCCTTCGGCCCGCAGCGCCGCGTGGATCCGGGGACTGCCGTACGTCTCGTCGCTCTCTCGCCAGATCGCCTTGATCCGGACCTTGAGCTCGTCATCACGACGTGCCCGCTCCGAGCGACGGCGATGCAGCCAGTCGTGGTAGCCGCTGGTGGAGAGACCCAGCACCCGGCTCATGGCGGCAAGCGTGAACGCGACCTGGTGGGCCTTCATGAACGCATACTCCCGCTGGGGATCGATCCGCTCTCCTTCGCAAACCAGGCCGCGGCTCGCTTTAGGATGTCCCGCTCCTCGCGCAGCCGCTTGTTCTCCCGCTTCAGGCGCAGCAGCTCCATGCGCGCCTCGGTCGTCAGTCCGTCGCTGCGGCGCCCTTCGTCGAGGTCCGCCTGCTTCACCCAGTTGCGGATCGTCTGCTCCGAGGGCTCGAACTCTCGCGCCAGCGATCCCGGGCTACGCCCCGCCCTCACGAGTTCGACGATCTGCACCTTGTACTCGGGCGGATACCGCCCTCCTCCTCTGCCCGCCATCGCTCACCTCCCTGGTCGACCCAAATGGAAAGGTGTCCGTCATAGCGGGGGCAACTCCACTACGACTGCCAAAATGGTGCGTTCATTGGTTAAGACCGCCACAACTGCAAGCCCGCTCCGACCGCGCGGCGGAGTGAGCAGCGCAGACCGAACCCACGGCACCACCGCGTCCGAACTGGTCGGTGCGGGATTGCAGGATGCTCCCTTCAGCCGTTATGGATAACTTTTCCCGATAAAGTACTTGACAGGGCCAACCGGAAAGTTACATTGCATGCACCATGATGCGACTCTCGCAGCCGAATCAGAGCCGGGAGCCGATCGCACTCGGCGACCGCGCGATGGAGAATCTGCGCTTCATTCGGCGCACAATGGAGCGGGGCCACGCCTTTACCGCGGTCCCAGGATGGGGCGGTGTCGGGATGGGGATCATGGCACTGCTCGCTGCCACGCTGGCTGCAGATCGGTCCACACCTCAAGGGTGGCTTCTGGTGTGGACGATCGCAGCCGGGGTCGCCATCACGGTCGGCGGGTGGGCCATGCACCGGAAGGCGAGGCGTACCAACCTGCCCGTTCTCTCGAGGGCGGGCCGGAAGTTCTTTCTGAGCTTTCTTCCTCCGGCCGTGGCCGGAGCTGTGTTGACGGCAGCACTCTGGCTCGGGGGAGCCCACGGGCTCATACCCGGTACGTGGCTGCTTATGTACGGTGTCGCCGTGGTTACAGCCGGGACCTTCTCCGTCCAGGTGATCCCCGTCATGGGGGTGTGCTTCATGGTTCTGGGAACGTTCACCCTGTTCGCGAATCCTGCCGTCGCGAACCTCGCCTTGGCAGGCGGATTCGGGGGACTACACATCCTGTTCGGGCTAAGCATTGCGAGGAGGTATGGTGGCTGAGGGTGCTCGGGCCCCGAGGAAGGCCCCTACGCCCCCGCCACCGGTTCGGGGATCTGTGAGTAGCACGGTCCGAGCACGCCACACCAATCCGGTGCAACTCGACCGGCTCATCCACGGGCGGGTTCGCCTCGGCATTGTCAGTGCGCTGGCCGTAGAAGCCTCTCTCACGTTCAACGAGCTCAAGAAGCGGATCGAAACGTCGGACGGCAATCTGAGCGTGCACGCCCGGCGGCTGGAAGAGGGAGGGTATCTGGAGGTGAACAAGTCCTTCGAGCGAAGGCTTCCCAAGACCGAGTATAGACTGACACCTGCGGGCCGAGAGGCGCTGGAGAGGTACCTCGATCACATGGAAGCGTTGATCGTAAGGATTCGGGAGTAAGGTTTTCGGGCCGGTGCGTCTCTGTCCTGAGGCACCGGCCCTTCTCTTGGGGGTGGGCTTTATGAATACAAGTACTTTGGATATGAGCGCCCCGACCTCGACTTCGCCGCGGAAGGTCGCCGCAGAAGCGGACTCCGACCGTGACACGTTCCACGTCGCGATCATCATGGACGGCAACGGCCGATGGGCTCGGAGGCGGGGTCGACCCCGGCACGCGGGCCACGTGGCCGGAGCCGCGGCCGTCCGCCGCACGGTCGAGGCAGCGCCCGACCTGGGGATTACGACACTGACCCTATACGCGTTCTCGGCTAACAACTGGCGCCGTCCACCTGAAGAGGTGGGCCACCTCATGCGTCTGCTCCATTCCCATCTCCGCTCAGAGCGTGACCTCCTGGTCGAGAGCAACGTGAAGCTCAGCGTCATCGGCCGTCGGGATCGCTTGCCCGATACGCTCAGGCGGCAGATCGAGGCTGTCGAGGGCCACACGGGATCGGGGTCCACGTTGCACCTCCGCCTCGCGGTCGACTACTCGGCTCGGGACGCGGTCCTTGAGGCTGCCGCACTTCTGGCCGGGACCGCGACCCCGTCTCGTGAGTCCTTCGGGCGCGCCCTCGCGCTGGCGCACAACGCGCCACCCGGAACGCGCAACGTGGACCTGCTCGTCCGCACGGGAGGTGAAAAGCGGCTGAGCGACTTCCTTCTCTGGGAGTCGGCCTATGCGGAGCTCCTCTTCACGGACACCCTGTGGCCCGACTTCGGGGAAGCCGAGCTCGCGTCCGCCGTCCAGGAGTTCACCTCTCGCGATCGCCGCTTCGGCGCCCTAACACGGAGAGGCGAGCCCGGGTCGCTCCCGCGGCATATGAAGGGAGGGCAAGCACATGAGTGAACGATCCTTGCCGGTATCCGCCGTCCTCGCCGCCGGCGTCGGGATGGGAATAGCCGGAGACCACCTGCTGCGAGCCCCCGGAGCCCTTGGGCTCAACCTCCTCCTCTTGTTCTTGGGGCTCGTCGCTTCGGTCCGGATCGTGTTGCGAAGCGGTGGCTCCCCCCTGAGTCGCGAGGCGTCGACATGGTTGGCCGTGGGCGTCCTCACCGGAGCCGCCCTCGTGTGGCGCGGCTCTGAGCTCCTCCGCCTGGTCACCTTTCTCGCCGCCTGCACCGCCTTCGCCCTGCCCGCGCTCCACGGTGGTCGCGCGTGGGTCCGCCACGCAGCCGTGACGGAGCTGCTCGAAGCCGTGGTGGGAGCAGGGCTTCGCTCGGCATTTGGAGGCCTGCGCTTGTTCAGCCGGGACAACCGGCAACAGATCGGGACCGACACGTCCCGCAGGGCCGCGGGGAGGGTGGCCCAAGCGGCGATCGGCGGCCTCCTGCTCGCCGGGCTCCCCCTGATCGTTTTCGGAGCCCTCTTTATCTCGGCCGACCCAGTATTTGCAGGAATCGTCGAAGACATCGTGAGGATCGACCTCCATAAATTGGGCTCGCACGTACTGGTAGCGGCGATCCTCTCCTGGCTGACCTGCGGGTACCTTGTCGGCTTCACGTCCGGGACCCGCCTCGACGGGATTCGGGAGCTCAAACGAGCCAGCCCGTCCCTCAGGATCCCAGAGGTGGCCACTGCGCTCGGTCTGGTGAGCCTGCTGTTCCTCGGGTTCGTGACCGTGCAGTTCCGCGACCTCTTCGGAGGCGCCGATTGGGTCGAGGTCACGTCTGGGCTGACCTATGCGGCCTACGCTCGTGAGGGCTTCTTTCAGCTTGTGGCGGCCGTGACCCTCTCGGTGCCATGGCTTCTGGCCGCCGACGGCCTGCTCAAAGACCGTAGCACTACGGCACGCTCGCTCTTCGGCGGCCTAGCTGGCCTGCACCTCCTTCTACTGCTCGCCATCGTGGCCTCCGCGATCCAACGGATGCTCGCGTATCAGGCTGCGTACGGCATGACCGAGCTCCGCTATATCGTGACGGCCGTGCTCGTTTGGCTGACGCTGACCGTCCTCTGGTTCGGCGCCACCGTCCTTCGCGGCCGCAGAGAATCGTTCGCCTTCGGAGCTCTGGCCACAGCGTTCGCCCTGGTGGGGGGGCTCCAGATTCTGAACCCCGCCGAGATCGTCGCGCGAAGCAATCTCGACCGGGTCGTGGAGTTGGGAGCGGACTTGGACGTAGAGTACCTCGGCTCCTTGGGAAGCGACGCCGCGCCTGTCGTGGTAGCCCGCCTCGGCGAGCTGCCGGAGGAGGGACGTTGCGCGGTCACGGACCGGCTCCTGCGACTGTGGGGGCCTGAACGGCCGGCCGATTGGAGGAGCTGGAACTGGTCAGAGAGTCGCGCCCGCGATGCGGTGAGCGCCGAGCTCGGAGCTCTGCGGAGCGTGGCAGGAGATTGTGTGCGTCAAACCCTACAGGTTCGGATCATGGCTGAGCCCGTGCTGGCTCAGGTGGCGGTTCACGGCAGGCCCCTCTTCTGTTCCTTCGGGAAGTCCGTGTGCAGCCATCGTGAAGCGCACTCAGGCCATACGCCCCTCGGAGCCGGGGGTAGCTCGACATGCCTGAGCGTCCCTTTCGAGAGCCACGGTGTGACGACTACCGATCTCGGTACCTCGCGCAGGGATGTTCGCCAACAGGCTGCACGTAGGTGCGGCTGGCACCCCGACGAGCCTTAGTGGGAATCTCGGCGCCGCGGGTCAATCGGGGCCTCTCGTAGCCGCGAATACGTAGCGGGTAACGGCTTGGATCTCTTCCTCGGTCAGATGTTCCGCCTAGGAGCTTGCGCCCCAGAAAGGGATCTTGTGGGGGTGTTCGGGTTCGCGGATCGTGACGTAAGGGCGGGGGTTCTGCCCGGATCCGGCGGGGACTGGGCGTTTTCGGGTGGTACGAGGCGTCCGGGTGTCGGCTTCAGCAAACATTCCGGACGCGGCAGGCGTTTTCGGGATGGTCGAGGGTGCGCCGGGGGCCTGTCGCCCGGATTGCGGGGTGCCCGGGCGTGCGCTCATGCCGCCTGAAGGGTGTGCAGCCGCTTGACGTTCAGGGCCAGGCACACGAGGGTCCATTCGGCCCGGACCTTCTCGAGGCCCCGGAAGCTGAACCGTCGGAACCCCATCGCCTCCTTGACCCAGCCGACGGGCGCCTCCGCCATCCACTTCCGGCGGGCGTAGCGCCTCCGGCCGTCGGGGCCTGCGAGCTTCTCGGCCATGCGCGCCGTTGCCGTTTCGGCGTCGGCGTCGGGATCGGCGGGCGCGGCGGTCTTGCCCTCCCGGCCCGTTGCCACATACGCGTCAACGCCACGCGCTTCCAGTGTGCCCAGGTCCCGTTCGTTGCAGTAGCCCGCATCCGCCAGCACCTGCGCCGGCGTCCCGCCGCAGACTTCCGCTGCCGCGTCGAGCATCGGGATCAGCTGGCCCTGGTCGCTCGCGTTGTCCGTCACCTCGGCCCCGACCACCAGCTGGCTCTTCCCGTCCACCGTCATCTGCGCGTTGTAGCACTGCTGGAACCCCTCCGTGCTCGTCTTCATGATCCGGCTCTCCGGATCCGTGAAGTTGCTCTGCGCCTTCTCCCCGGGCTCGCCGTACTCCCGCTTGTAGGGCGGGCCGCCCTCAGGGTTGCGCGTCTGTCCCGGCTCGCGGCCCCGCGCGTCGTCCTTCGCGCTCTGCTCCTCTTCCAGGAGCGCCTTGGCCGCCCGGATCGCCGCCAGCCGGTCCTCCCGCCGCTTCAGCTCCTCCGGCAACTCGTCCCCGCGCGCCTGCTCGCCGTGGCGGGCGTCCTCCGCCTCGTCGACCGCTTCCGCCTCCGCCAGCAACGCCCCGATCTCCGCTTGCAACCGACGCTCCTCCCTGACCATCCGGCCGTAGCTCATCGCCTTGCGCTTGCTCGCGTTCGCCCGAACCTTCGTCCCGTCCACCGACACCCGCCCCAACCCCGCCAGACCCAGCGTCCGGGCCAGGCGCACCACCTCCGCGAACACCGCCCGGAAGTCGTCGAGATGCCGGCGCCGGAACTCGCACAGCGTCCGGTGCTTCGGAAAGTTCCCCGCCGCCAGCATCCGCAACGCAATGTCCTCCTCCAGCCTCTTCGCCGTCTTGCGCGACGAGAACGTGCCTGTCGCATACGCATAGATCAGCACCTTCACCATCATCCGCGGATCGTACGGCGAGTTGCGACGACCGTCCCCACGGTACGGCGCGTAGAACGAGCTCAAGTCCACTGCGTCCACCAGGTCGCTCACATGGTGCGCCAGGTGACCCTCCGGAACCCACTCCCGCAGATCCTGCGGCAGAAGCAGCATCTGGTCCGGCTGGTACGATCGAAATCTCGTGCCCATTGAACCCCCTCCGACAACCGCCAATCCTTCCCCTCCCATTCGCTACCCCTCAAAATAACGACCGCAGATTCCTGCGGCGCAGGCTCCTAGGCTGGCATGACACCGACACCATCTCTCACAGCCGAGACGATGGCCCACAACTCCGGTTTGAGAGCGTCCAGGTCCGGGCCGTTGGCACCGGTCGAGCCCGCCTCGGCGAGCGTATGACACAGCGCACGGCTCGGCTCAGCCGATTCCAGAAACACGGTGCGTCCAAAGTCTAAGGGTCGGCTCCCTCCGCGGCGCTCAGACTCACATCGGTAGGCACGCAGAGGTGGCGAGCGTCAAGGCCGCGGCCCGAGCCAGAAAGCACACCCCCCAGCCCCTGAGCGGCGCACCTCCCCGAGCGGCTTAAAGGGCTGAGGTGAGACGGGGATGACCCTCGGGTTGCCGATTCAGGACACGGTCACCGTTACCGCATGATCACGCCAGCTCGTATTGCCGTAGGCCCTGTGGTTCTCGACGCGCTCCACCGGTTGCGTGTTCCCGGCATCATCGGTGGCCCGGCTCGCAAGCACATGCGTTCCCGCCTGCAGCGTCAGCGGTAGCGCAAACTGCCGCCACGCATACCGACCGAGATCCGGCCCGACGAGACGCGCCTCTTGCCAGCTCCGGCCCCCATCTGCCGAGATCTCCACGCGACGAACCGCTCGAGTGCCACCAAAGGCGACCCCGTGAACGACGACCGAGCCCGCCCGGAGGTCCTCGGTTCCAGCCGGATGATTGATCCAGGACTTGACGCTCATCTCCCACATGCTCGGCTGGCTCGGATCTCCGTCCTCGCCGATCGGCCGAAAGCGGTATCCGGTACGCATGATCGCGACGCTGCTCTCCTCCGAAGTGAAGGCGAGGCGCCGCAGGTACTTCACCTGGTTGATCCCGAAATACCCGGGAACGACGAGCCGCAGGGGTCCGCCGTGGACGAGAGGGAGGGGCTCGCCATTCATCTCCCAGGCGAGGAGCGCATCCTCCATCCCCTTCGCCAACGGGATCGATCGCTCCACTAGCACGTCGTCCCGGCTGAGCCCCTCCGGAATCACCTCGCCCCCCGTGCCCGTCACGAGGCGGGCCCTCGGATTCACGCCGCCGAGCGCCTCGGCCACAGCCCGCACTGGCACGCCGCTCCAGATGACGCACCCCGCAGCGCCGACCGCCCACTGCGATCCGGTCGCCCCGTGCGTGAAGAATGTCCGGCCGTTCCCCGAGCACTGGAGGACCACTGCGATCGTCTCGACCCCGAGCGTCTTGAGCTCACGAACGGAGAGGGTGCGCGGGTTTCTCACCCCCTCGACGGCGAGCGGCCAACCCTCCCGGTCCGCCACGAAGGAGGCGTCTGGGGTGGGAAGATTGTTTCTGACGAAGAGGCGTTCGTAGGGCACGATCCCGCTCGTGCCGAAGGCCTCCCGCCTCGTCTCGAAAGTCAGCGAGGAGTGCTGGATGAAGTCGGCGGGATCCTTCCCGGGCGGAAGCAGGTCCTGCGGGAGCTCGGCCCCGGAGAGCGAGGGTACGCCCCAGGCCCCAGCGTTCGCACTAAGTGCGGCCAGACCGCCACCCGTCGCCAGCACCCGGACGAGGAAAGAACGCCGGCTCGTCAGACGGCCCTGATCATCGAGAGTCGCGACGTCCGGACGGCTTGGACCTTCTTCGTGATGCATGGGACCGCCTCCGCGGAGGAGTGCACGGACGGGGGAGAACGCCGACTAGAAGGGCAACTCGGATTCGGCCGCCACGAGATATCGCACGACCGAATCGTATTCCAGCTCCCGAGCAGCGTCCAGCGCGGTCCGGCCGGACGCATCCGTCACGTCTAGGTCGGCGCCCGCCTCGACTGCCACCTGGACAGCTTCGAGCGCCAGGGCTTCACGCCGGTCACGAGGAAGCTGATAGACAGGAAGCGAGGACGGGTCACCTCGTCGATCCGGTCCATATCCGTTCCTCAACCGTCGATTGCCCATTCCCACCGCCGCCATCAGCACGGAGACATCGCCTTCCGTCTCAACCTGGTGTCGCTCCCGGTTCCCGGTGGGATAGCTGACATCATGCACGAAGAGGGGGTTCGCTCCGTATCGGAGGAGGATCCGCATGGCCTCGGGCTGGGTCATCCGAGCGGCGAGCCATATCGGAGTCGCCCCGACGAACGTCTCGTGGAAGTGATAGTCGAGCGACTGCCGGCGCGTGGGCGATGGCCGCTGCACGGTGGCGTTTGGATCCGCTCCCCGCGCCAGGAGTACGCTCACCGCGTCGACATCGCCTCGAAGCACGGCTACATGCAGCGCCGTGTGCCCGGCCTCCATCGAATTCGGGTCCCCCCCTCTGTCGAGCAGGAGTTCCACCAGCTCCGAGTTCCCCCCATGGACGGCCATGATCGTAGGGGTGATTCCGAACGCCGAGACCGCGTTCACATCGCTCCCAGCTCCCACCAGCAACTCCGCCGCGCGGAGATGGCCGGATCTCACCGCGAACATTAGGGGGGTATTCGCTCCCTGGTTCACCCACACCTGGTAGTCCGGGTGACTCTCCTGCCCCTTGTCGGTCTTCATGTACTGGGCCCGGAGCTCGGTGCGCGCGTGCACATCAGCTCCGTGTTCAAGAAGGAGCTCGACGACCTCCGCGTGCCCCTGGCTGGCCGCCCACATGAGCGCCGTCTGCCCACGCGTGGCCCTCCCATTCGGGTCCGCGCCCCCTTCGAGCAAGCGCCGGACCACCTCCGGGTCTCCCGAGCGCGCGGCGGTCATCACGAGCGTCTCGCCCGAGAGCAGCCGGGAGCCCGGATCGGCACCCGCCTCGAGGAGGAGTGCCGTCATCGAGGCGCTCCCGTTCTCTGCTGCGGGCCAAAGGGGCGTGACCCCGAGATCCGTCTCCGCGCTCGGATCCGCCCCGGCGTCGATCAGAATCCGCGCGGCCTCGAGGTGATCCCAGTAGCTGGCCCAGTGAAGAGCGGAGGTGCCGTCCCCATACCGGGCATTCGGGTCCGCACCTCCCGCCAACAGGGCTCGCACCTCGGGCCAGTCCGCCTCCTTCGCGGCCGCGATGAGCGGCGGTAAGTCGGGTGGAGCGGCGCCAACGAGGAAGAAGAGGATCGGCCCCAACACGATCCAGCCCTGCCGTCCAGCCATCCCGCTCGACCTCCCTCCGACCGGCCTCAAATCCCGGAGACCCCATCAATGGACAGGCTGCCCGTGCTCGCACCGATGCGGTCGACCGGCATGTCGAACTTGTCCATGAGGGTCACGAGCAGGTTCGCCATCGTGGGCTGGCCATCGTAGGCCAGGTGCTGGCCCCCCTTCCATCGACCCGCGCCACCGCCGAGGAGGAGGACCGGAAGGTTCCGCCCCGAGTGAATCGTGCTGTTGGAGATCCCGCTCCCGTAGAGGATCGTCATGTGGTCCAGGAGCGTGCCGTCCCCGTCCGGGATCGCCTCGAGCTTCGCCAAGTACTTCGCGAACAGACCCGCGTGGTAGCGGTTGATCCTGGACATCTTCTCGACCAGCTGCGGATTGTTGTTGTGATGCGAGAGCGGATGGTGCGCATCGGGCACGCCGATCTGCGGGTACGGGCGAGCGCTCTGCTCTTTGCTCAGCATAAAAGTGACGACGCGGGTCAAGTCCGCCTGCAGCGCCAGGACCTGCAGGTCCTGCATCAGCTGCAGGTGATCCTCGAAGACGGTCGGTGCACCCTCGGGCTGCGCCATCTCGGGGAGGTCGAGATCGATCTGCTCCTCAGCCCTCTGAATGCGGCGCTCCACGTTTCGGATCGCCTCGGTGTAGCTCTCCAGAAGCTGCTGGTCTTCGGATCCGAGCTCCATCCTGAGCCCCAGCAGCTTGTCCAGCACCGCGTCTAGAATGCTCGCCTGCTGCCTGAGGCGAGCCTCCCGCGCGGCATGTCCCGTGCTCCCGCTGTCCCCGAAGAGCCGTTCGAAGACGGCCCTCGGGTTGTACTCCATCGGCATCGGCTCTGTCGGGCTCCGCCACGAAATCGTATGCGTGTACACGCAGCTCAGGTTCGCCGTGCACGCCCCCGCATTCGCCGGCGCATCCATCGATAGCTCGAGGGAGGCCAGTTGCGTCTCCTCGCCCATCCTTCTCGCGAGCAGCTGATCGACGGAGACATCGGCGAGGATCTCCAGCTCGTTCCTGCCGCCGCGCGGGGTGCCCGTCAGGAAGGATCCCGACGCACCCGCGTGCGCGATGTTCCAGTTCGCGCTCAGGCCGGAGAGGACCAACATCCGATCCTGGAAGGGTGCGAGAGGCTCTAGGATCGGGCTCAGGCCGAAGTCAGCGCCGAAGGAGCTCGGCGTCCAGTACGGCATTGCCATCCCGTTCGGCACGTAGAAGGTCTGGAACCGGTGGACCGGATCTGCCAGCGCGCGCTTGCCGAATACGGAGAATGCGGGCGCCATGGCGTCCAGGTACGGGAGAGCGAGCGCGGCACCGAACCCTCGAAGCACGGTCCGCCGCGAGAGGGCCGTTCCCGTCGCGATCGCTACCTCTCCCGTTCGCTCTTTCATCTCGTCCCCTCCGGAATCGCTGCTCCGTCCGTGTGTGACAGACTCATCCGCACCCGCACCTCGATGGCCCGGCCCCGACATGCCCTACTGCGCCCCCGTCGCTTCCGCCGTGCTCATCCGGAAGGCCGAGCTCCGGACGATCCCGAGGATGACCGACGACCATCGATAGTCCTCGGCCGCTGCGTTCCTGACGATCTCTCGGATCGAGGGCTGGTCGTAGTACTCAATCCCGCGGCTGAGCGCATACGCCATGAGCTTCTCCGTGAGCGTGTGGGCGAATCGCTCCGGCTGATCCAGCATCCATTCCCGCAGATCCGAGAACCCCTCAAACTCCCCCCCTCCCGGATAGCTGCCTCGAGCATCCACCGGATGCCCTCCCTCGTCGAACGTCCGCCAACCGCCGATCACGTCGAAGTTCTCGAGCGCGAACCCGAGAGGATCGATCACGACGTGGCACGACGCACAGACCGGATTCTCGCGATGCTCGGCCAGTCGGTCGCGAATCGAGGCCGGCAGCTCCCCCGCCCCCGCCTCCTGGAGAACCGGGACGTCAGGGGGAGGCGGTGGCGGAGGCGTTCCGAGCAGGTTGTCCAGGAGCCACTTCCCACGGAGCACCGGCGAGGTGCGGCCCGGATACGATGTTACGGCGAGGAGCGCTCCCTGCCCTAAGAGCCCGCCTCGTTCTTCGAGCCTCGGGAGCTCCACCCTTCGAAAACGGCTCCCGTAGACCCCCTCCACTCCATAGTGCCGAGCCAGGCGCTCGTTCAGATAGGTGTAGTCGGCGTCCAGAAGCTCCAGGACGCTCGCATCCGAACGAAGCGTGCCGGCAACGAAGAGCTCCGTCTCTTGCCGAAAGGCCTCCAGGAGACTCTCGTCGAAGGTGGGATAAGCCTCCGGATTCACCTCCACCTCTTCGACCCGGCGCAAATTCAGCCACTGCGCCGCGAAGTCCTCAACCAGCGTCTCGACCGCTCTTGGATCGGCGAGCATCCGTCGAACCTGTGCTTCGAGCGCCACCTCGTCCCGGAGCTCGCCTCGCTCGGCCGCCGCGAGGAGCTCCTCGTCGGGGATCGTGCTCCAGAGGAAGAAGGAGAGGCGGGACGCGATCTCGAGATCGCTGAGGCGGAAGCTCTCGCCCGGCGCCAGCCCCTCAGGCTCGTCGTAGATGCGAATCAGGAAGGCCGGATCGCTCAGCAGGAACTCAAGGGCGAACTGAATTCCCGCGTCGAAGCTCCCGCCCTCGCGGCGGCCTCGATCGTAGAACCCGAGGAGGGTCTCCATCTCCGCTTCCGTGACGCCCCGGCGGTAGGCGCGCCGCGCCGTGCGCGACAGGATCTCCCTCGCGCAGGCTAGTGCCTCAGCCCCCTCACTCGGGTGACAGCTGAAGATCCGTTCCCGGCTGGGCGTATCGTCCGCAACCACCGTGCTCCCGTAGGGACCCCCGATCTCGAGCGAGTGCACCTGCTGATAGTCCATGTACACTTCGTCGTTGGCGAGCAGCCTTCCCCGCTGCACGGGCTGCGGAATGTCCTCCGGCTCCAGGTGCTCGCGTACATAGGACACGCCCACGACGTGAGGACCAGCCTCGACGGAGGCCCGGAGCTCCAGGTGCTCGTCCCCCGTCAGCATGTACTCTTCCCACTCGATGCTTCCCGGCTCACCGGGCCCGCTGAAGCTCATGGGTGCGGGATCTCCCGGTGCCTCGCCCCCGATCGTGAACCGCTCGAGCAGCCTGCCGTCGAGCCGCACCTCGAGCTGCTGCGGCCAACCCATTCCCATGATGTAGTCCTGCCAGTTCGTTCGAAGACGGATGCGGAGGAGATACTCGCCACTCACGGGAAAGGGATGCGTGACCCCTATCCCCCCTCTCGTTCCAAAGGGCAATTCCTCCGCCTGCCGCCAATCCTGCACCACGTGGAGGGGAATCTCGTACGTCGTGACCTCGGGGTTCGTCGGCAGCAGCCCCACGGCCAGCCGCGTCACCTGGCGGGCCACCGACAGGTAGCGCTCCATGTGGGCGGTGGAGAAGGGAAGCGACCCCGCCATGTTGTCGAAGCTTCCGTCCGCCGTGGGATCGCCCGGCAAGAGCGCGATGACGTCCACCTCGATCCCGAGGAGATCGTTGACCGCGTTGTTGTATTCGAGCCGGTTCATCCGGTGTAGGGGCGTCAGCCTGCCGGGATTCGGACTGTGGGCCCAGACCCGGTCCAGTTCACGCTCCAGCCAGCTCGTCACCGAGTCGTAGGCGGCAAAGGCCGGCCTCGGTTTCCCGGCGGGAGGCATCATCCGGGCCCGGAGCTTCACGATCATCTTCTCGAGGGGCTCCGCGTGAGCACCGGGGTCGCGGAAGTCCACCCCGTCCAGCGCGAGCCCTCCACTCCTCAAGGCATCGCTGTGGCAGACGAGGCAGTAGGATCCCACCATCGCCTCCACGTCGGCGGCGGTGAACGCGCCCTGTATCGGTTGGCTCCGGGCCGATGGGCCGTCGGTCGCAGCCGTCGCTCCCCCCACCGCCGCCGCCACCGCGCCGCTCACGAGGAGCACCATGAGCGCCCTGGCACCCATGCGGGGGCGCATGCTTCCTCCTCGAGTCCCAAACCGGCGTCGGAGCCCCGACATGTCCACGCGCTCCCTCCCGTCCCGAACCCCCGGACCGCCCGGTGGCGATCCCGCAGGAGACTTCCGAAATTTATCCCCAGTGCTCCGGCGAACGCCACCAGGGGCACCCGGCATGCGGGTCGAATCCTGAACACGGGATTGAGTTTTCGCGTCCTGGCAAGACGTCATGCGTCGCATTCCGGCGTCGGACCATCGCCTTCTCCTGCGGCTTCACGACGTCAGTCCGTGCCGCCCTCGTGCCTGTGCAAGACCTGCAGTGCCGGGTTGTCGCGCTCGACCACGGCCCATCACGAGCTAGGAGCCTGCGCCGCAGGAATCTGCGGTCGTTATTTTGAGGGGTAGCGAATGGGAGGGGAAGGATTGGCGGTTGTCGGAGGGGGTTCAATGGGCACGAGATTTCGATCGTACCAGCCGGACCAGATGCTGCTTCTGCCGCAGGATCTGCGGGAGTGGGTTCCGGAGGGTCACCTGGCGCACCATGTGAGCGACCTGGTGGACGCAGTGGACTTGAGCTCGTTCTACGCGCCGTACCGTGGGGACGGTCGTCGCAACTCGCCGTACGATCCGCGGATGATGGTGAAGGTGCTGATCTATGCGTATGCGACAGGCACGTTCTCGTCGCGCAAGACGGCGAAGAGGCTGGAGGAGGACATTGCGTTGCGGATGCTGGCGGCGGGGAACTTTCCGAAGCACCGGACGCTGTGCGAGTTCCGGCGCCGGCATCTCGACGACTTCCGGGCGGTGTTCGCGGAGGTGGTGCGCCTGGCCCGGACGCTGGGTCTGGCGGGGTTGGGGCGGGTGTCGGTGGACGGGACGAAGGTTCGGGCGAACGCGAGCAAGCGCAAGGCGATGAGCTACGGCCGGATGGTCAGGGAGGAGCGTCGGTTGCAAGCGGAGATCGGGGCGTTGCTGGCGGAGGCGGAAGCGGTCGACGAGGCGGAGGACGCCCGCCACGGCGAGCAGGCGCGCGGGGACGAGTTGCCGGAGGAGCTGAAGCGGCGGGAGGACCGGCTGGCGGCGATCCGGGCGGCCAAGGCGCTCCTGGAAGAGGAGCAGAGCGCGAAGGACGACGCGCGGGGCCGCGAGCCGGGACAGACGCGCAACCCTGAGGGCGGCCCGCCCTACAAGCGGGAGTACGGCGAGCCCGGGGAGAAGGCGCAGAGCAACTTCACGGATCCGGAGAGCCGGATCATGAAGACAAGCACGGAGGGGTTCCAGCAGTGCTACAACGCGCAGATGACGGTGGACGGGAAGAGCCAGCTGGTGGTCGGGGCCGAGGTGACGGACAACGCGAGCGACCAGGGCCAGCTGATCCCGATGCTCGACGCGGCAGCGGAAGTCTGCGGCGGGACGCCGGCGCAGGTGCTGGCGGATGCGGGCTACTGCAACGAACGGGACCTGGGCACACTGGAAGCGCGTGGCGTTGACGCGTATGTGGCAACGGGCCGGGAGGGCAAGACCGCCGCGCCCGCCGATCCCGACGCCGAAGCCGAAACGGCAACGGCGCGCATGGCCGAGAAGCTCGCAGGCCCCGACGGCCGGAGGCGCTACGCCCGCCGGAAGTGGATGGCGGAGGCGCCCGTCGGCTGGGTCAAGGAGGCGATGGGGTTCCGACGGTTCAGCTTCCGGGGCCTCGAGAAGGTCCGGGCCGAATGGACCCTCGTGTGCCTGGCCCTGAACGTCAAGCGGCTGCACACCCTTCAGGCGGCATGAGCGCACGCCCGGGCACCCCGCAATCCGGGCGACAGGCCCCCGGCGCACCCTCGACCATCCCGAAAACGCCTGCCGCGTCGGGAATGTTTGCCGAAGCCGATACCCGGACGCCTCGTACCACCCGAAAACAACCAGTCCCCGCCGGATCCGGGCAGAACCCCCGCCCTTACGTCACGATCCGCGAACCCGAACACCCCCACAAGATCCCTTTCTGGGGCGCAAGCTCCTAGTCGTTATGAGCTCGCTCGTATTTCTGCTGTTCGATCATCCGTTCCGTCGCATGGGCTTTGTCACGCTTCGTCGCTAACCTCATGCTCATCGCCCGAGTTGACGACGAGTGGACCGTAGGTAGGAAAAGTACGCGTTCGAGATCCTGGCCCTCGCAGGATGGACACTCGGGCTCAGTCTTTCTCAGAACCAAGGTTTCGAACTCCGTTCCACACGCCTCGCAGCGGTACTCGTAGACCGGCATTCGGCTAGGTGATCCCCTAGCAGATCACACAGTTGTGATTGTTCGTAGCGCCGAGCCCTTCAAGCAACGAGATCGTGCTGGGGAAGGGAGTGATGCGCTGCTCCGGACTGTTCGCCATGTCCACCGTGGTCTGACCTCGCCGACTCACGCCGGTCACATCCGCTCCATGTTCGACCAAGAACAAGATCAGTTCATTGTCGCCGCGTGACGCGGCGTGGTGGACCGCGTTGTATCCGTTCAGATCCCGTGCGTTCACATCCGCACCCAACTCCTCGATCAGGTACTTCACGGCGGGAAGCCAGCCGTCCGGCACGTGACGGTGGATATTCGCCGCGTAGCCCTCTCCATACCCGGCACCGGACGCTGCATGGATGGGCCATACACCCGGGCCCCCGATGGGCACGGGGGGCAGCCCCGACGGATCCTCGTCGGGCTCACCCCGGCCCACGGAGTAGCGGCTTGTCGGCACCTTGATGGTCGGGATGTGTGGATCGGCACCGTAGGATACGAGAAGCCGCATGGCATCGATGTCCAAAGCGTACGCCGCCCGCCAGAACGGCGTCGCTCCCGTACGGTCGACCCCCAAGTAGTCGTTGCCGAACGTCGTATACCATAGCTTCTTCGCGAGTTGAACGTTGGGGTCTACGCCCGCGTCCAGGAATGCCCGCATGAGATCGAAGTAGGTGATGTCCTGCTGCAACCGGTATGTAGGCTGGGGGTGTCTGGACTTCGGAATCCATTCGGTGTTCACGGCCGCGTAGAGCGGCGTCGCTCCCGCGTCGCTTGCGATCGTAGGATCGGCACCACGATCGAAGAGCGCCATGGCAAGGTCGAAGTGGCCATTGAGCACCGCCATCAGGAGCGGACTCGTGTGATCGCCGTCGCTCACCCGATCGATGTCGCTCCCGCCCTCGAGCAATGCAATTGCGGCTTCAGAATGACCCTCGCGAACCGCCAGCAGGAGCGCACTCAGTCCCCCGTACCCTCCCACGAGATCCGCCTGCGACAGCGGTTGCGGCACGCGCTCCAGCTGATCCTCGTCCTCTTCAATGCCCCCGGGGCTCGCGCTCGCCGCGGCCTGTTCGGGAGACTCGGTCGCGGTCGGTGGCTGCGGGGGCTCCTGCAGCGCTGAGGACCTCATTCGGTCCCGCGCAGCCATGTCTTCCCTGTCGTTCGACTCCCTCGTCGGCATATCGAGCACATCGGCCGTCAAGTCGGGGTCGGCTCCACCCTTCAGCAGCGCGCGGACCGCCTGGACCCGGCCTTTGGCCGCGGCGAACATCAGTGCCGTTTGCCCCCATACCGTCTCGCGCCGATCCACGTCGGCACCATGCTCGATCAACACGGCTACGGAGAGGGCGCTTCCGGACGCCGCTGCCAGGTGGAGGGGCGTGACCGCGCCAGTCGTGGTGCCCGGATCAGGGATGGCGCCAGCCTCTAGGAGGGCACGAACCACCGAGTCGTGACCACCATTGGCTGCGAGATGCAGAGCACGGTAGGCACCTAGGCGCGTGGTCGACTCCACCCGGCCACCGGCCGACAACAGGAGAGCGGTGATGTCGGGGTCTCCCCGCTCGGCAGACCAGTGCAGGGCGGTCATGCCATCTCCGAGGGCTGCGTTCACGTCCGCGCCCGCTTCGATCAGAGTTCGGACTTCGGCTGCGTACCCCCTCATCGCCGCCTCGGCGACCGGTGCGTCGGGCGCATCCAGGGGGCTCGCGGCCCACGTCACGAGCGCACAGAGCGATACCCCCAGAACCTTGGACTTGTAATGCATCATCGGCTCCTCATCCCTATACCGCGAGCGTGAGCGCCCCGGTGCTGTCGCCGAACTCGGTGAGGTCCTCGAGCCCCAGCTTGTGCATCAGGGTGAGCATCGCGTTGGCCATCGGTGTTCCATCGGCGGCCTTCACATGCAGGTTCCCCTCGAGTTGCCCATTCGCGCCGCCGAGCACGATGAGCGGACAGCGGCGGTGGTTGTGGAGATTGGAATCGGCCATGGGGGAGCCATAAAGGATCATCGTCTTGTCCAGCAAGTGCGTATCGCCTTCCTCGATCTCCTTCAGCCGGTCGATCAGGTACGGCAGATGGCCGACGTGATACTTGTTGATCTGAGAGAAGGTGCGCACCCGTTCCTCGTTGCCACTGTGGTGCGATGCAGGGTGGAACGGAGCCTCCGTCCCGCTTTCCGGATAGACCCGCGAGGAGGCGTCTCGCCCGAGCTTAAGCGAGAACACACGCGTCATGTCCGACGCGAATGCGAGCGCTTGCAGGTCAAACATCAGCTTCACGTGCTCGGTGAAGGAATCCGGGACACCTGCCGGAGCCTCCGGCAACTCGCGGGCTTCCCCCGTCCGATTCTGGTCCTCTACATTCTGAATGCGTCGCTCAAGCTCGCGGACGTTGGCTAGATACCGATCGAGGCGCATCGTGTCATTGGGGCCCAGCGACCGCTTGAGGGTCGCCAAGTCGTCGGTGATCCAGTCGAGGATGCTACGGCTGGTTCGCCTGCGTGCGGCGCGCTGCTCTGGGCTTCCGCCGGCCCCGAAGAGCTGATCGAACGCGACCCGGGGGTCGCGAATCATCGGGAGCGGCTCGGTGGGCGAAGCCCAACTGATCGTGTCGGTATAAACGCATGCGTAGCCGTATGCGCAGCCACCCGCTTGGTCGACGTTCTCGATACAAAGCTGCATGGACTGGATCGGCGTATCCTGGCCAATACGCTGCGCGTAGATCTGGTCTAGCGAGGTGCCGACGAAGACGTCCGAGCTCTCGGTCTGCTTCGGGTGCGCCTGGGTTAGGTAGACGGCGCTGGACCGAAAGTGATCGCCTCCTATTTCCTTGGCTTCTGCCGCTTCGGCGTTCAACACATCGGTATCGCTGATGATCGTCAGGTAGTCCCGGTACGGCTCCAGCGGTAGCAGCGCGCTTGGGGAGAGATCGAAATCTCGTCCGGCCGCGGCCGGTGACCACAGGTTTTGCGTGGCGCCCCATTCGTTGGAACCCGCCGCACCGTGAACGATTTCAATGGCGACGAGTCGGGTGGGGTCATCAACACGCGGCGCCCTTGACCACACCCGTCCGGCGGGCTCCATCGCATCGAGGAACGGCAAGGCGACCGATGCTCCGGCGGCCCGAAGGAAGGTGCGCCGAGGAATGTGTCTGCCTGTAATGATTGGCATGTTATCCGTCTCCGTTCGCGTCCATGGATACTGGTCCTGTGCGCCCTACTGCTCGGCTGCGGCTGTGCGCTGCATCCGGAAAGCATCGCTCTTCACGACGCCCAGGATAAACGCAGACATCCGGTACTCGTCCGCCTCTGCGGTCTTGGCGATCTCTCGGACCGCAGGTTGATCGAAGTGTTCGATCCGCCGCCCAAGCGCGTATGCGAAGAGATTCTCCGTGAACGTCCGGATGAGCGGGACTGGACGGCTCAACAGCGCCCGTCGGAGGTCGCCCGGGCCCTCAATGGGTGTCCCGTCGTACAGCTCTCCGCGGGTATCCAGCGGGTTGCCACTCTCTCGGATCCGCCACTTTCCCGTGACTCCAAAGTTGTCGAGTGCGAGACCGATTGGGTCGATGACCTGATGGCAGGAATTACACGTCGGGTTGGCCCGGTGCTGCTCCAAGAGCTCGCGTGTCGTGAGCATCCGGCCATCGGCAACGGCCTCCACCTCCTCGAGTTCCGGAACACTCGGCGGAGGTGGCGGTGGCGGGGTCCCGAGGAGCACCTCCATCACCCACTTCCCCCGCAACACGGGAGACGTGCGCCCAGCGTGCGAGGTCAACGTGAGGATACTGGCGTGCCCCAGCACGCCCCGTCGCGTGTCGTCGGAGTACGTGACACGCCGGAACTGCTCGCCGTTCACGCCGGGGATCCCGTAGTGTTTCGCCAAACGCTCGTTGACGAACGTGTAGTCTGCCGTGTAAAGGTCGAGAACGCTGCGGTCCTCTCGAACCAAGTAGTTGAAGAAGAGTTCCGTCTCAAGCCGCATCGCGTCGGCAAGCTGCTGATGAAAATCCGGCTCCAAGCGCACATCGGGCTCGATCCTGTCGAGATCCTGGAGGCGCAGCCACTGCCCGGCAAAGCGCGACCCCAGCGCTTCCGCCTTTGCGTCGGCGAGCATGCGTAGGACCTGTGCTTCGAGGACACGATCCTGCAGGAGGGACCCGTCCGCAGCCGCGTCCCGCAGCGAAGCGTCCGGAGGTCCGCCCCACAGGAAGTAGGACAGGCGCGACGCGAGCGCGAATCCGTCGATAGGGTACGCGTGCCCAGCGGCGACATCTCCGTCAGGGGGCTCGAAGCGGAAGACGAAGCGGGGGCTAGCGAGTATTGCCTCTAGGGCTGTGCGGACTCCGATCTCGAAACCGCCATCTGCGGCCGCATCGTCATAGAAAGACATCAACGACGCCCGGTCGCCTTCGCTGAGCGGACGGCGGAAAGCCTGCTCCCCCAGCCGCGAGAGGATCTCGTCCGCGCAAGGCCGTGCCTCGTTCGGCGAGGCTGGCGTGCAGGTGAAGATCCTCCTCCGAACGGGCGTGTCGGAAACGCCAACCGTCGTGAGCGGCCCTCGAATCACCAGATCGCGCAGGTGTGGTAGCGAATTCACGCCGTATGTGCCCGCGATCGCCGTGCTCGCAAGCGACCAGTCATGGGGCGAAATCAGGTCTTGTATAGGCCCTTCGGTGCGCTTGATGAAGGCTGCGGTCACTCGGTGGGCGCCCGACTCCACCAAAATGGGCTCGGTGGTCATCTCGACGCCCGTCGGGTCGGAGACTTGCATCCATCGGTCCATTTCGAGCAGCGCCACCGGCTCTCCGTCGATCGAGATCTCGACGACTTCGGGCGCATCGGCGGTCTGCAGAGCAGAACGCCCGTTTCCGACGACCGCGCCAGTGGTTTCATGGTGGAACGACACGCGGAAGACGTACTCGCCGTCGGCGGGGAAGTTATGTACGACCGACGTGCCGCCCCGGGTGCCGTACGGCGCGCCCTCGACGCGTTCGATCTGAGACACCGTGCGCGGAATCCGGTACTGCCCTTCGCTTGCGGTCGCCTCTTCGTCGCCGACAGCCAGGCGACTGATCGCCACCGCTGCGTTGAGGTACGAAGCAAGCAACGTCGGCGAAACCATCTGCACGTCTGCAATGTTGTCGAAATTGGCGCTCTTGGTGTCAAGCGGAAGGTAGTCCTCCGCATCGACATGTAGGCCGAGCAGATCGTAGATCGAACGCTCGTATTCGGCGCGGTTGAGCCGCTGAAACGTTCGCCCGCCCGGGTTTGGGTCGGCAGCAACAGCCTCGTCCATGTGCGCTTCCAGGGATTCCACGAGCACGAGCAGCGAGTCGCCGGACGGACGCCGCGCACCGGGGGGCGGCATCATCCCTGCGCGCAGTTTCCGAATCATCATCTCGGCGACCTCCCCGGTCTCCCCCGCCGAGTCCAGCGTAAAGCGTTCGAGCGACAGATTCCCGCGGAGCATGCTGTCATTGTGGCATGCCACGCAGTACTCCTGCACGACGTCGTCGGAATCGGCGCGCGAGGGCCCTTCCAGCGAGCCCGCCGGAAATTGGAGAGTCGCACCACTTCCGGGCGCTCCAAACGCGTTCCCGGGGCTAGGATCTAGGGCCAGCGCGACCATGAGGAGGCCCGCGCCGAAAATCACCGAGACGATGTACTGCATCATGCTTGGAATCCCCATGATTGTGAGCGTTTTCTGGGGGGATGCGGAAATGTGACGACTTAGCGAGTCCTAGTGGGTAATTTACGCTGGTACGGCTCGTACCACTAGGGATCGGGGTCGCGCAGGGTTGACGAGGGGATCCGGGGCAGCACAGCCCGCTGGCACCGTGCACAACGCCAGCAAGAGATTCCCTGTCCCGCCTCTCGTCGGTCCGGTTGTGACGGGGTATCTTCAAACGCCTGATCCTACTGGCACGAGTTGCAACTTCGGAGGCTCATATGAAGACCAACACGTTCTCTCTCGCCGCTACACTCCTCCTGGCGGCACCCGCCTCCGGCCAGGTCCCCAACACCGTATTCTTGGACGAGCTCACGTGGGTGGAGGTGGCCGACAAGATCGACGCCGGGACGACCATGGTCATCGTCGCGACCGCAGGAACCGAGCAGAACGGCCCGCACATGGTGTTGGGCAAACACAAATTCATCGTGACCGAGACGGCTGAGCGGATCGCGCGAGCGCTCGGAAACGCCCTCGTCGCCCCGATCGTAACGTATGTGCCCGAGGGAACGGTCGAAGAGACGGAGGGGAACCGGCAGCGTGCCGGAACGATCACACTTCCGAACGACCACTATATGAAGCTGCTTGAGTATACCGCGCGGAGCCTTGCGGCCGGCGGTTTCACTGACGTCATCTTCATCGGCGACAGTGGTGGAAACCAAAGAGGGATGGAGACTGTCGCGGCAATGTTGAATGAGGAATGGCCAGAGCGGGAGGCGCGGGTCCATTTCGTCGGTGAGTACTACTCTGGTCACGGCTTCCGTGAGTGGCTACAGGAGAAAGGACACGCGACGGAGGACATCGGCAGCCATGCGGGAATCATGGACACCTCGCAGCTGCTGTACGTGAACGCCAGGCACATCCGCACGGAAGAGCTGGCGCCATTCGGCGGCTTCGACGGAGCCGGCGTCCGCGGCGACCCGACGAAAGCCTCGGTCGCATACGGTCGCATGGGCATCCAGATGAAGGTGGACGCAGCACTGCGTCAGATCAGGGAGTTGATGTCCCGTTAACCCGTGTGGGTCTCGGTGCCCCTTGGGTAGCCCAGCCGCTCAAAACACTCGGCGATCTCCCCAAGAATTGCGGGGTCGTCGATCGTGGCGGGCACGTCGTATCTGACTCCATCCGCGATCTTCTTAATCGTGCCCCGAAGGATCTTCCCCGAACGCGTCTTGGGCAATCTGGGTACTACGGCGGCCACCTTGAAGGAGGCGACCGGGCCAATACGCTCCCGTACCATCTTCACGAGCTCATCGACGATCTCGGCCTCACTCCGTGTGACGCGGCTCTTCAACACCACGAGGCCCACTGGGACCTCACCCTTCAATGCGTCGCTCGCCCCGAAGACCGCGCACTCGGCGACATCGTTATGGGATGCCAGTACCTCCTCCATCCCTCCTGTGGAGAGGCGGTGGCCGGCGACATTGATGATGTCGTCGATTCGGCCCATGACGAAGAGGTAGCCGTCCTCGTCCATGTATCCGGCGTCCGCGGTCAGGTAGTAGCCGGGGTGGGCGCTGAGGTAGGACTCGACGAACCGGCCGTCCTGGTTCCAGAGGGTCGACAGGCATCCCGGCGGGAGGGGGAGCCGCACGCAGATATCGCCGGTCTCGTTGTCATCCGCCTGGCTGCCGTCCGGCCGTAGGATCCTCACGTCGTAGCCGGGCACCGGCTTCGTGCAGGACCCGGGCTTCACCGGCAGATTGCCGAGGCCGACGCAGTTGGCTCCGACCGCCCAGCCCGTCTCCGTCTGCCACCAGTGATCGATCACGGGCACGCCCAGTCGCCGCCGGGCCCAGTCGAGCGTATCCGGATCGCAGTGCTCGCCCGCGAGGAACAAGGCGCGGAACCGCGAAAGATCGTAGGGTCGGATGTATTCGCCCTCGGGGTCCTCCCGCTTGAGGGCCCGAAAGACGGTCGGGGCGGTGAACAGCACATGCACCCCGTGCTCGGATATAACCCGCCAGAAGGCTCCGGGATCGGGCGTGCCGACCGGCTTTCCTTCATAGAGAACGGTCGTGCAGCCGTGGAAGAGCGGCCCGTAGACAATGTACGAATGGCCCACGACCCAGCCCACATCGGAGGCCGCCCAATACACGCCGCCCTCCTCCATCCCGTAGACCGCCCGCATACTCCATTTGAGGGCCACCAGGTGGCCCCCGTTGTCGCGGACCACGCCCTTCGGCCTGCCGGTCGTCCCCGAGGTATAGAGGATGTAGAGCGGGTCCGTGGAGGCGACGGGCACGCAGTCGGCGGGCTCGGCGCCGGACATCGACGCCTCCCAGTCCAGATCCCGGCCCTCCAGCATCGAGCACGGCAGTCGAGACCGCTGGAGAATCACGCACCGGACCGGCCGGTTCTCGGCGATCTCGATGGCCCGATCGAGTAGCGGCTTGTACGGGACGACACGGCCGGGCTCGATCCCGCAGGAGGCCGCGAGGACCACCTTCGGACTCGCGGCGTCGATGCGCGCCGCCAGCTCATCGGCCCCGAACCCACCGAACACGACCGTGTGGACGGCGCCGATTCGCGCGCAGGCGAGCATGGCGACGACCGCCTTGGGCACCATGGGCATGTAGACGACGACGCGGTCGCCCTTCTCGACCCCGAGGGTGCGGAGCACCCCGGCGCACCGCGCCACCTCCTCGAGGAGCTCCCGGTAGGTGTAGCTCCGGACGCTGCCCGTGAGCGGACTGTCGTAGATCAGGGCGGGCTGCTCGCCCCGACCGGAGAGCACGTGCCTGTCGAGGGCGTTGTAGCAGGTGTTGACCAGACCCCCGGTAAACCACCGGTAGAAAGGGGCGCGGGACTCGTCGAGAACACGGTCCCAAGGTCGGTGCCAATGAACGTCCTCGGCCGCTCGGGCCCAAAAGCTCGCCGCATCGGCAAGTGACTCGGTGTGCGCGGTTTCGAGGCGTGTGGGCATGGGAAGATCAACCTGCCCCAGGCGGCCGCCGAGCCACAAGGGAGCGGGCGGGCATCCATCCGTCCGCGACGGGACGTCCACGGGACGGATCACCTCTTCGCCAGATGGACCCTTACATTGGATAATCCCTGTAACCATGGGCCAGAGGCCTGCCCACAGCGAATCAGCTGCGATGGAGAACCCAACGATTGCGGTTTTCGGGTCTACGGGGTCGCTCGGTGGAATGGTGGCGGCACGGTTGGCCACCCACGGCGTGGCGCAGCGCCTGATCGTCCGTGATAGCTCCCGGGCGCCCCCGCTGGATCGCTCCGAGGTGGTGGTGGCAGGCTATTTCGACACATCCGCGATGGTCGCCGCGCTACAGGGGATCTCGACGGTGTTCTTTGTTTCTGCGTTTGAATCGGCGGATAGGGTTTTCCACGACCGCGCGGCCGTGGACGGCTTCGTGAAGGCAGGCATCAGGCGGGTTGTCTACACCTCGTTCCTCGGCGCGGCGCCGAACGCCGAGTTCACGTTCACCCGTGATCATTGCCACACGGAGCAATACTTCGAGTCCGCCGGACTGCGATTCAGCGCGCTGCGCAGCAGCCTCTACCAGGACATTCTGCCGGACATGGTCATCGACGGCGTCATCCGGGGGCCCGCTGGTACCGGCCGCTTTGCCCCGGTAAGCCGCGCCGACATCGCCGATGTCGCGGTTGCGCTGCTCCTCGACGGCGAGTGGCCAACGGCCCGAATCGACGTCACGGGTCCCGAGCTGCTGACGATGGCCGAAGTGGCGGAGCTGTTCAGCGAGGCAGCCGAATCGCCGGTCGCGTTCGTCAATGAGACCCTCACCGAAGCCTACGCGTCGCGCGCCCACGTCGATGTACCGGCGCACGAGACTCGGAGGGGTGGGTGACAAGCTACAGCGCGATTGCCGTCGGCGAGCTCGCGATCGTCAGCGGTGCAGTCGAACGTATCGCCGACCACCTCACTCGCACTCGGGCCTACCTCCAAGCACGGATGTGATCTCGACTCAACGTGCGAGCGCTCACGTCCACACCTAACTATCGTCAGTGAGCTTGAACCCAACCGCCAAGGGGAAAGACATGGAACGAAGTTACGCCCTCGCCGCCGAGCGTGTGCGGGAGGAACCGATGTGCCATCTGCTCTTCACGTACCGGGCTAACCTCGCTCACGTCACGGACCTAGTCAGCGACCTGACCGACGAGCAGATGGTCCAGCAACCGCACGGCCTCGTAAACCATCCCACCTGGACACTGGGTCACCTCGCGGCCGTGTCGAATGCTGCCGCCATGGTGCTGGGGCTGGAGTCGACCTTTCCGGAGGATTGGAAGGAGTTGTTCAAGGCCGCGGGAGGGGTACCGCGCGGGGGCGACGCCTCGGCCTATCCCTCGAAGGACCGCCTCATCGGCGAGTTGACCGCGCAGCACGCGCGCGTCGCCGAGGCCGTGGCGAACGCCGACCCCGCGTTCCTAGCGAAAGAGCATCCGCGCGAGAAAATGCGCAAGCGGTTCCCGACGATCGGCGACTTCGTCGACTACCTGACGTCCGCGCACGAGGCGAATCACATCGGCCAGCTCGCTGCCTGGCGCCGAGCGATGGGTTTCGTGCCGAGGGGGCGTCCGGCTTCGTAGTTTGCGAGACGCGGCAGGTGACGCTCGAAGCGCGTTTGCGCTTCAACCTCGGTCGTAAGGGAGACCGTTCCGAGGAAGTTCGGTGAACGGTCCCGCGATCGAATAGGGCTGGCGATGAGGCGAGCGTACGGCTCTACGTCCGAAGCGAACCCGGGGGTCAGGGAGCCGTCGCCCATGCCTTCACCATCGAACTCCATCACCACGGGAATCATGCGCTCTACAATCGCCCTGCCTCTCCTGCTGCTTGCCCTCCTCGCCGCCCAATCCTGCCGTAGCCGTGCACCCACCCAGGAGGCCCTCCAGACTGCGGTGGTTGCCGCCCTCGATACCCTAGTGGCAGAGCTGGTGGCGGAGCGACCGGCGGATCCCGCTGCGTACACCCAGCGCTTACGGGCCTACTTGGAGGCCCACCCTGCATTCTACGGCAGTGCCGTCGCGCTACTGGATGAGGCTGGCACAGTCACCACTAGCCCCTACCTCTATCGCACCGCCGACGCATACGACACCCTCGACCTTGCGACGCCACCCTACAACATCGAGGCGCAAGATTGGTTCACGGTGCCATTGGCGGTGAACGCGAGCATCTGGACGGCCCCTTACTTTGATGCGGGAGGTGGTGAGATCTGGATGATTACCCGCTCTGTCCCGGCGCGCGACGACGAGGGTGTGTTCGCCATCGTCACTACTGATCTGCCTGTGGATGCCCCCCAACAGTGACGCTTCATGGACCCCGTGCGAACAGGTACCGTTAAGACCTCGGAGCAAGTGATAGCCTTGCCGCTGCGACTTCGGGCTTACGCGAAGGGAACGGGCACAAGCACGGAACCGACGCTGGCAAAGGAGATGGTGACACCTGTTCGGGAGCCCCGAACGCCCCCGCTGGCCGACCGAGGCTGCCCACTCCGCCCGTCTACCTCAGGGAGATCGTATGAAGCGGATCATTGGGGCCGTTGTCAACGACTACGAACGGGGAACCCTCAGCCGACGGGAATTCGTCAAGGCTCTCGCTTTGGGAGCGCTGCCGGCCGGGCTCGTAAGCCGCCGAAGCGGGAGGTGCCTGGGCGGCCCTGTGCGCTGGACCTGGCCGACGGACTCTCGTTCCTGATTGTTCCCCAACGCGAGCCCAGCGGCGACATCGATCACTTCTGTGTGGGTGTGGAGGATTTCGAGCCCCAGCAGGTCGCGAGCGCAATCTGCGAGGCCGGCCTGGACAACGTTCTCCGCGTCGGCAGCGGCAATGTATCCCGGCGTGACCCCGAGGGCATCAGAGTTCAGTTCTCGTGGCCGGACCGGGGTGGATATGAGAGCCGCCGCTTGCTTGACGAAGGCCCTCCCGGAGGACCGACTGCGGCAATAGAGGCATCTCGGCGAGGGCCTGAAAAATCCCGCAGATGTTGAAATCCGGGATGCCCCAACGTGAGTGCGGGGGCCGCGTCCGGGGAGCCTGGAGGCCTTGCGGGTCGCGTTGGGAAAGAGCCGGGTATGTGGGGCTGTCGCTGCTCGCTATTCGAAGGACGGCCTGGCACCTTCCGAAGTATTGAGAAGCGTAGCGCAGAATACCCAATACCCCTTCTCACCAGGCGACCGCGTGTGCCAGGTCTGCACAGCCGGAGCCGACGTGGTCCGGGGTACCGACCGGGACTCCCAAGTACGACGGTGTCGACTCCGGCCGCCAGGGAGAATCCGCCATCACTCTTCCCGGCTTGACGAACGCCGCCGTCAAGAACGAAACGCGAAGGTCCCTCGGCGTAGTTGCACCTCGGACCCGATCTTCAGCCGGTTGTTCGATCGGCATGGCGGTAGCGGCCCCCTTCGGTTGACCGAAATCGAACCCGGCACCAACGCCAGGGGGACCGCCACGTAAGGGGATTGACGGCAACCTGGAGGTCGCGGCGAACGGCGAGATCAGGGGATGTCAGACAGGGCAATGTCGATGGCGGCCAGGAACGGCTCGGCGAACTGCTTCAGCTTGGCCGCCCCGACTCCGTTGACCTCCGCGAACTCCTCCTCCGTGCGGGGACGCCGGCGCGCCATGTCGATCAGCGTGCGATCCGGAAACACGATATAGGCCGGCACGCCGCGTTCGCGCGCCAGCTCGAGACGCAGCGCTTTGAGGGCCGCCAGCAGCGCCGCCTCGTCATCGGCTAAGGGTTGTTCTCCCCGATCCCCGCGTCCTGTGCGCGTTTGCCGGGCGGTCGGCGGGATGGGGGTCAGCACCGTGTCCTCGCGGTACAGGAATGCGCCGTCGCCGCACAGGAGTGCGCGGCCCTTGTCCGCGATCCCGATCCCTCCGTATCCCCCGATGTCGAGCCGCAGGAACCCCGTCGCCACCATTTGGCGGATGAGCGAGCGCCATTCGTTCTTGCCCCGGTCGGCCCCGACCCCGAAGGTCGGCAGGCGGTGATGGCCGAAGCGCACGATCTTCTCGGTTTCCCTCCCCCGGAGGATGTCGATCAGATGCGCCGCGCCGAAACGCTCCCCGGACCGGCGCACCGCCGACAGGATTTTCTTTGCGTCCTCTGTACCGTCGATTCGCTCCGCGGGAGCGAGGCAGACATCGCAGTTGCCGCAGGGCTCGATCCGTTCCCCGAAGTACTCCAGCAGTGCCACCCGCCGGCAGGCCGGTGCCTCACAGTAGCCGAGCAGCGCATCCAGCCGCTTGTGCTCGCGGCGCTTGCGCTCGGCAGCCGCATCCTCGCCCTCGATGAACTGCCGACGCATCCGGATGTCCGCCAGGCCATACACCATGTGCGCTTCGGCCGGACTGCCGTCCCGTCCCGCACGGCCGATCTCCTGGTAATAGGCCTCGACGCTGCCCGGCAGATCGGTGTGAAAGACGTAGCGCACGTCCGCCTTGTCGATCCCCATGCCGAAGGCGATCGTGGCGACGATGACCACACCGGGCTCGGTCATGAACAGGTTCTGGTGCGCCTCCCGGTCGGCAGCTTCCATGCCCGCGTGGTAGGCCAGCGCGCGGACCCCTTCGGCCGCCAGCAGCGCGGCCGTCTCCTCTGTCTTCCGGCGCGACAGGCAGTAGACGATGCCGCTCTCGCCGCGGTGGCGGGCGATGAAGCTCCGGAGCTGCCGTTTCCAGTCCCGCTTCATATCGACTGACAGGCGGATGTTGGGGCGGTCGAAGCCGAGCACGAACTGTTCGACGTCGCGGCCGAACAGCCCTCCGACGATGTCGTCGCGCGTGACCTCGTCGGCAGTCGCCGTCAGTGCGACGACGGGAACCCCGGGGAAGAATTCCCGAAGCCGGGACAGCTCGGCGTATTCCGGCCGGAACGACGGACCCCACCGCGAGATGCAGTGGGCCTCGTCGACGGCGAACAGCGTCACCGGCAGCCGCTTCAGCGCCGACAGCATGCGGTCGGTCATCAGCCGTTCGGGGGCCATGTAGAGGAGGCGCGTCTCGCCAGCCGCGGCCCGCCGCCAGGCGTCGACGTTCTCGGCCCGCCGCTTGCCGGAGTTGATGCTGTCCGCAGCCACGCCCGTGAGCCTCAGCGCCGCCACCTGGTCCTGCATCAGCGCGACCAGGGGCGATACCACGACCGTTAGCCCCTCCATGACCAGCGCCGGGATCTGGAAGCACAGCGACTTGCCGGAGCCCGTCGGCATCACGGCAAGTGCGTTATACCCCGCCAGAAGTGCCTCGATCACCGCCTCCTGCCCCGGCCGGAAGCCCGCGAACCCGAACACCTCGCCGAGCACCCGGCGGGCGGGCGACAGCGGCGCCGCCGCCCGCTCGAGTGGGGGGACACCGGCGTCCGTCGGCGATGCGGGGAGGCTACCCATCGCCTCTCCCGATGCGCTTCGCCGGCTCTGCCGACCCCCGGCCATCGTCCGTGCACCCGGCCGCGGCCACAAGCCTTCCTGACGTGACACCGCTAGTTTCTCCGGTTATTCCCTGACTGCGGGTCGTCCCTTGCAGATCCCAAAGATAGACTCGGCCTCCGCACCAATTTGCTGTCCAGAAAAACGGGGGCGCCAGAGAAGCTCTTGCCCCTGGGTTGCCCAAGACAATCCGGCGCTGGCTATCCGCTACGTGCAATGCCCCCGATCGATCACGAAGTCCTTCTCGTACATTTTGAACACGGCCGGATCAAGTCCCAAGCGACGGTAGGCGTCTTGCGCCACGCGGTTCTCGCGCTCCACGTAGAGCCGGATCCCGCAGACGCTCCGGTCGGCCGATAGCTCCAGGATTCGGCCGTAGAGTGCCCTGAGAACGCCTTGCCTCCGGTATTCCGGCCGGATATAGACACTCTGGAGCCACCAGAACACACCGTTACGCCAGTCGCTCCACTCAAAAGTGAGACCGACTTGTCCTGCAGTCTCTCCTTCGTCCGTCTCGGCGAGCAAGTAGAAGCCGGACGTGTCGTCTCGCAGCATCCGCTCCACACCCGCTCGCAGGCGATCGAGATCAAGCTGCACGCCCTCGGTCTCCTTTGCGAGCCGCGCATTGAATTCGACAATCGTCTCGAGGTCAGCCAACCGCGCCTGTCGGATGTGGATGGCCCCGTCATGGGCGCCGGAACGCGGGTCTGAACCATCGGGCACACTCTTGTACATGCGGACCGTATCGGAACCCTCTCGGCTCTCTACGTGCTACCCCTCGAACGACCGTCCGAAGAGGGCAACAGTCTGGACTTGGCGAATCTAGACAAGCAAGATTCCAACCCGCCAGTCATGTTCCGGCTACTCGTATCCGGAGTATCGGGCCGGAGGGGTTGGACATCCCCGGCTTTCGTCTGCATCCTCTCAAGGGCGGTATGCGAGGGCACGATGCGGCAGTCAGCTGGCGGGTGACGTTCCGGTTCGAATATGCTAGAACGGTAGTCGTCCGAGAGTTGACCACAAGGGGAGCCAAGCTCGCAGGGGCGGCAACCGGCGTTGACACACACACGAAATGCGGTACCTATCTGAGGAATACTGAGTCCGCTCCATCTGGGAGAGGGCCCAGGAGGAGGTCGAATGTTGGGCACCTGTGGAGTCTCATAGGGAGCGAGAGGCCTCCCTCCATACCAGGAGAGCGGCGTCATCTGGTCGAAGAATGGCTCGGAAGGCATCCCGCTGACGACCGAACCCGAAGCGACGAGAGTGACGATTCGCAGGCCTCGCGCCTGACGCCCCAAGGTTACGGCTCATCGAAATCGAAACTGCGCAGCCACACGCGTCGGCTGGCGCCTCGACCGTGGCAATGCACCGGGCTGGCCGTTGGGCCGATCCTCGGCTTCCGGGCCACTACGTCGCCTGCGGGCTTGCCGCATCCGTCGGCTCGTCACGCCGACGGACCTACCCCGTAGAGGCGCTACGCGGAGCGGCACAGTGCGAGCCAAAGTCCAGGCTCGACAGATCGCCCGGGCTCCGCTTCTATCACAATCAGGAGGGCAGGTGAAGAACATAGTTCTGTCTCTGGTCATATCGATCGCGCCACTTATGGCCGAGTCCGCCGAAGCGCAGGATGGATATCAACTTGAAACGCTGCTCGTGAGCTCTGGGTCTGACCCGATCACCAGCGGAGTCGCGGGCATTGCGAGATTCAGCAAGAGCAGTGGACGCTTTGCGGAGATCGCCGCTCAAAGCGAGCAGGCATGGTTTGCCTACGGACAGTATTTTGAGAAAGGGGACGTGACCCTTGTGGCCGCCGGTGCGGTGGGTCATTTCCAGACCGCACCCTTAATGGGACTGCGACTCGATGCCAGCATTTCGCTGAGCGAACGGGTTCGCTTGGATGCTCTGTACTGGCCCGGCATGCTGCTGGAGGAACCCGAGGACTGGAAGACGGAAAATGATGGCGTGAAAAACCCGGAAAGCGTCTTTCACGGCCAGTTTGGGGGAATGCGTCTTGCGATCGGATCCGTGCAACTAAGCTATTATGTGCTGAACTTCCTGGACGAGCCCTGGAACGAGTTGCCCGGAGTAAGCTACTCGTGGCCCTTTCAGGACGACCTGACAGTTTCCCTGAGTGCCACCTGGAACAACAATAGCCAGGATTGGTTGCCTTGGATCGGACTGGTATGGAGCCCTTGACCCGGTATGGAGGAAATCGGCGGGTCTCCAAGGTCTGCGTGTGCTGGAACAGTGACCACCTGACAGTTGACCGCAAGACAGGACGGCCGCCAGCGGCCCTCGCCGCAGCCGTCTCTTGCTGGACCGCTTCGCGGCAGCGGCTTCTCACTCCACACGGCTGGGGGAGGAGTGGAAGCCCTGGTCTCTAACTGTCCACCGAAAAGGGGGTCAGCTCCACTTCTAGGGGACCAGCTTGGGGGGCGAGAGCAAGAGAGTCTGCGACCCGAGTGGGACAAAGATCCCCTTTTCTCCTGTACCCTGACCGGCCAGGTCACCCGCTTGGAAGACAACAGATCTCTGAAGGAGAACCGGAGATGCCCCGTTTGATCGTCAGAGTCTGCGGCCTCGTGACGGCTGCCCTTATTCTTGCGGGTGACCTCGCGGGCCAGCAGCCCTCCGGCCCGGTTTGCCCGGGTATGGGGGTCCATCTCCAGATTCTCGGATCCGGCGGACCCGGCGCCAGTTCAGGCCGTGCCTCCACCGGCTACCTAGTGTGGATCGGTGGCGCGAGCCGGATCATGGTCGACGTCGGTGGTGGAACCAAGGACCAGTTCCACGAGTCAAGCGCCGATCTGGCCGACCTGGCACTTCTGGCCCTCAGTCACTTTCATCCGGATCATTCCGCAGAGTTCCCGGCGCTCCTCTGGCCGGGTGGGGGAAGGATGCGAGTATCCGGGCCGAGCGGAGAAGGGGTCTTTCCGAGCCTAGACGGGTTTGTGGATCGCCTGTTCGGGCCGAACGGTGCATTCCAAATCCTGGGCGATCGTACTGAACTGGACGCTGTGACGGTAGACGTGACAGATGACGTGCCGACTGACGTGTGGAGGCAGGGCAATATCAGCGTCAGGGGCGTCGGGGTGCCCCATCCTGATGTTCCGACCGTGGGCTACAGAGTTGAGGTGGGTAACGCGAGCGTCGCCTTCAGTAGTGACCAAAATGGTTCCGATGCAGCGTTCGGCGACTTCATCCGGGACGTCGACCTGCCCTCTCTGCCAATATCGCTGAGACATCCGCTACCTTTGGATTTACTGAAGGGGGCGGAGGTGGAGAGCGATGATAGCAGGGAGAGAGAGGATGATGGACATGGGTGTGGGTGTTGCGGCCGTGGGGGGCGAGGAGCGTAGCGACGAGCCCGCCACGGCCAAGGCCGTCGAGAGCCCCCCGGCACCGGATCCGGAGGTGGTGGCCAAGCCGACGCGTCGACAGTTCACGGGGGAATACAAGCTCGGGATCCTGGAGGAGACGGATCGATGCTCCCAGCCCGGTGAGGTCGGGCGGATCCTGCGTCGCGAGGGGCTCTACAGCTCTCATCTCACGGCCTGGCGCAAGGCACGGCGGGAGGGCTCTCTGAAGGGCCTGACGCCGAGGAAACGGGGCCGCAAGCCGGCCCGGCGCAACCCCCTCCAGAAGCGGGTGGATGAGCTCGAGGCCGAAGTGGCCCGGCTCGAGAAGCAGCTGGCCACGGCGGAAACGATCCTGGAAGTCCAGGGAAAAGTTGCCGGGCTGCTGGGGTTGAGCTTCGAGGGCGGGAAGAACTCGTGACAGCCGCTGCCTCCCTCGCACCCGAGGTCGGCGTCGTGCCGGCGTGCCGGGCGCTGGGTGTGGCGCGCGCGACGTTCTATCGGCGTCAGAAGCCTGGTCCCGGGCACCAGCAGCCCAGCAAGCGGCCCGCCCGGGCTCTTTGTGAATCCGAACGCGAGCAGGTGCGACAGACCCTCGCCTGCCCGCGCTTCGTCGACCGGTCTCCCGCCGAGATCGTGGCCACCCTCCTCGACGAGGGCCAGTACCTCTGCTCCGAGCGCACCATGTATCGGATCCTGGCCGAGGACCACCCCGTGCGTGAACGGCGGGATCAGCTCACCCACCCCGAGTACACGAAGCCCGAGCTCGTGGCCACCGCCCCGAACCAGACGTGGTCATGGGACATCACCCGGCTGCTCGGACCCCAGAAGTGGACGTACTACTACCTCTACGTCCTCATCGACATCTTCAGCCGGTACGTGGTCGGATGGATGGTCGCCGACCGCGAGAACTCCGCGCTCGCCAGCCGGCTCATCCAGGAGAGCTGCCTCAAGCAGAGTGTCCAGCCCCAGACGCTGACCCTGCACTCCGACCGCGGGAGCCCGATGACGAGCAAGTGTACGGCCCAGCTCCTCGCTGATCTCGGCATCACCCGCTCGCTCGGCCGACCCCGGGTCAGTGACGACAACCCCTTCTCGGAGGCGCACTTCAAGACCGTCAAGTACCACCCCGGCTTCCCTGGCCGCTTCCCGGACATCCACGCGGCCACTGACTTCTGCCGATCCTTCTTCCCGTGGTACAACAACGAACACCGCCATGGGGGCATCGCCATGCTTGCCCCTGCCGACGTCCATCACGGGCGGGCCGATGAGATGCTCGCCCAGCGTGAGCGCACTCTCCACAAGGCATGGTCCAAGCACCCGGACCGCTTCGTACGGGGGATGCCGAAGCCCCAGCCTCTCCCACAAGAGGTCTGGATCAATCCACCAGCTGCGGAATCGACACCGCAGCCGACTCACTAATTTATAACCCCGGGTGTCTCAGTGGTGTTGACAGGTTCCGCTGCTCGTGATTCACTTCTGTGCTCGGGAAGAATCTACGGGACCATTGCATGCGAGGCCCAGCGTGTGGGGGCAATTGGGAACCGATGCCGGGATCGGCCATCTGGTCATCAGTCACGTTTGCACCCCATCGCCCGAGACCCTCCAAGTGGAGCTAGAAATCCTGCGTGAGAAATACCGCGGACCGCTGACCGTAGGCGAGGATCTGATGTGTCTCGAGGTTCGATAACCGGGGCCGCACAAGAAAGCTCCCGCCGCCCTTCCGCTAACCGCTTCGATCTCCTGCTCTGTCAGAAGTCCGCCAACTTCATGTCGTAGCTTGGGATGACGTGACGGCATGCCAAGGTCTCGCAGCCCAGGGGAGTATGGGACGGCTTGCTTCGTGGCTCGGCAGATTCTCTTGATCCCCTGCCCTTCCACCGTCACCTCCCTCATGCGCCTCTGTTGATTGGCGCAACGCACCCTATGTTCCCATCTTGCTCTGACTGTTACGAGTTGCCTGGAGTGGGCCGCCGTGCGTCTTACGTATCTGATCGTCTTCGTCCTTTGCGCCGGTGTCACGGTGGGCGCGGGGCTCCTTTGGAGCTCCACCGCGGATGTGGCACTTCTCGACGATATTCCCGACCAAGGCGCCGGGGAAGAGTTCATTACCTCGGTTGCCTGTCGGGCCTGTCATCCGGCTGAATACGACGCATGGTACCGCTCTTACCACAGGACCATGACCCAGGTCGCGACACCGTCCACGGTGTTGGGAACCTTCGACGACCTGGTTCTCGAGGACCGTGGCCATCAGTGGAGGCTGGAGCGCCGCGGCGATGAGTTCTGGGTCGATACGCCCGATCCCTATTGGTTCGATCGGCCATTGTGGTTCATGCAGCTGTTCGACGACGAGGTTCCCGAAACCCCACCGCGCTTCGAGGCGCGGGTGGTGATGGCCACGGGCTCCCATCACCTGCAGAACTACTGGCTACGTCGACCCGACGGGGAAGACACCTTTCTCAGACCCGACGACGGCGCACTGGTTCAGTTCCCCTGGATCTGGCTGATCGAAGAGGAGAGGTGGGTTCCCAACAAGGATTCGTTCCTCGGTCCCCCCAGTCCCTCCGTAGAACCTGCGGTCGTATGGAACGCAAAGTGCTCACAATGCCATTCGGTCGGCCCCGAGCCGGGAACCAACGAAAGCTACGACCGTTTCGACACGCGTGCGGTGGAGCTCGGGATCGCTTGCGAGGCCTGCCATGGTCCTGCCGAGGATCACGTGAGCTTCTATCAGTCACCGATACGGCGATACTTACAGTACTTCCGGGAGTTGCGGGGGCAAGACCTTCCGGATCCCACCATCATCAATCCCGCCAAACTCGAACCGCGCAGCTCCCTCGAAACGTGCGGCCAGTGTCATAGCTTCGGGAAATGGAGAGACCAAGACACATTCCGAGCGCGAGGTATCCAGTTCCGAGCAGGGGATGAGTTGGACGTGCACAGGTCCGTCTTCCGCTACACCGACGATCCCCAGGACGCGCTCCTTCTGGAAACGCTAGAAACCGATCCTCTGGCGCTCGAAGGTAGTTTCTGGCGCGACGGCACCATTCGGGTTGCTGGGCGAGAGTACAACGGGCTGCTCGAGTCGCCCGGTCACACCGATGAGGTGACCTGCGTGTCGTGCCACTCCATGCACTCCTACGAATCCCCGGACACCCAGATGGATCCCGAGCTTGCCGGGGACCGGTCCTGCGTGGGCTGTCATGCGGACTACCTGGACGAGAATTCGGACCACACGCGCCACGCTCGCGAATCCTCGGGCAGCGAGTGCATGAACTGCCATATGCCGCACACTACCTACGGCCTCTTCTCGGCGATGCGGAGTCACCGAATCGACAGTCCGAGCGTTCGGGTATCGCTTGAGAGCGGGCGACCGAACGCATGCAACCTCTGCCATCTTGATGAAACCCTGGATTGGACCAATGAGTACCTGAACGAATGGTACGGGCAGCCCCTGGTGGAGCTGAGCAAGGATGATCGATCGGTCTCCGCCGCGATCCTTTGGATTCTGAAAGGGGACGCCGTGCAACGAACGATCCTCGGCTGGCATCTGGGCTGGAGTCCGGCTCGAGAGGCATCGGGGCAAGGCTGGATGACTCCCTATCTGGCTCAACTTCTGGTGGATCCGTATTCCGTCACCCGCCAGGTCGCGTATCGATCCATACAGACCTATCCTGGATTTCAGGACTTCGGGTATGACTACACGGCCGCGCCTGAGGTCCATGAGCAGAAGGCCGCCGAAGTCATGGCGCGGTGGCGCCGAAACGGCGGCGCAGCGAGGAGGGCAGCGCATCTTCTGATTGACCCGAATGGAGAGGTCAACGTCCTCGAGTGGCTCCGCTTCCTCGCCGAACGCGACCACCGGCCCGTGAGCATCATTGAATGAGTGGCCGAGCCGGCGGCCCGCGGCAGGGCTCTTCAGGTGACCGGGACACCTCCCGGCTCCATCTCCAGGTGGGCTGGTGGTCCCTTCTCACCTTCCTCACTCTAGGGTTCATCTTGGAATCGTTCCATGGGTTCAAGGTCGGCTTCTACCTGGATGTCTCAAGCAGCACCCGTCGCCTCATGTGGACGCTCGCCCATGCCCACGGAGCCCTCTTTTCTCTCCTGAACGTCCTGTTCGCTTTGTCGATTCGGGTGATGCCGGATTGGAGCGAGGCCAGCCGAACCCTTGCGTCGAGGTGTCTCCTCGGCGCGCTCGTCCTCATCCCACTAGGTTTCTTTCTCGGAGGCATATTCGTTCGGGGAGGCGACCCCGGCTTGGGCGTGCTGCTCGTCCCGCCCGGCGCCCTGCTGCTTTTTGTGGGCGTGTTGTTGACGGCAAAGGCTGCGAGGAGTTCGGCCCCCTAGGGTTCTACGCCTCTCCGACCTGACCCGTGGGCTCCGCGACCGGCAAGACCAACAAGCAAGCAGGCTAGCGTGCTCCCTAAGAGTCGGAGCGCGCCTGGTCAGATGCGACGCGAACGAACCGAGGTGATCCGACGATACTTGAGAAACTGCCCGAAGGCCCGTGTCGAAGACGATGACGTCTTCGACACGCTGGCGCATCAGGGCCCGGTGCTTTTCCTACGCGCATCTGCGACAGATCGACCTCCCTGAAGACGCCCATGGAGGTAGGTATGCCCAGCACCTGCCCAAAGCGCCCGCACGTCGTGATTGTCGGAGCCGGATTTGGCGGACTCTGGTCTGCGCGTACCCTGGCCAAGCGCAACGTAGACGTCACGCTGATTGACCGCAACAACTATCACACGTTCTTCCCGCTTCTCTACCAGGTCGCGGCTGCCGAGTTGGTTCCGACCGACATCGCCCGCCCGGTCCGCTCGATCTTTCGAGATGCCGATAACATCACCGTCCTTATGGCGGAAATGACCGGACTCAACACGGAGACCAAGTCCGTCTGCACCACTGTCGGAGATGTCCAGTACGACGCCGCAGTCCTCGCTTTGGGAAGCGAGCCGACCTTCTTCGGAGTGAAGGGGGCAGCCGAGCACGCGTTTCCTCTGCGTTGGATGAGAGACGCTATCCCGCTTCGTCACCGCGTCCTCACCCAGTTCGAGAAGGCGAAGACAGCCCCTCCTGAGGACCGTGCGCGGCTGCTGACCTTCACTGTGGTCGGAGGTGGTCCAACCGGTGTGGAGTATGCCGGCGCGCTGTCGGAACTGGTTCACGGACCGCTCGCTCGAGACTTCCGATGGGTGGACACGGATGACGTAACCATCATCCTGCTCGAGGCTGGGGAGACCGTTCTTGCGGGCATGCCAGAGTCGCTCTCCCGGTATGCCTGCGATCGCCTAGCGCGTCGGAGCGTCGAGGTCCGCACAGGTGCGATCGCAGAAGAGGTCGGAGCGGATTTCGTGAGACTCGCCAACGGTGATTGCGTCAACACCGAAACGGTCATATGGACCGCAGGTGTTCAGGGTGAGCCTAGAGTAGCCGAGTGGGGACTGCCCGTCGGACGCGCGGGCAGAGTGCCCGTAGAGCCGACCCTCGAGGTGGTTGGCTATCCGGACGTCTATGTTGTGGGAGACCTAGCTTACCTTGAGGATGCGGATGGCCAGCCGCTGCCTCAGATCGCACAGGTGGCAATCCAGCAGGGCCGGCGAGCCGCAAAGAACATCTTGGGCCGCGCCGCCGGACAGGAAGCGAGCGTCTTCAGATACAAGGACCTCGGAATGCTCGCAGTGATCGGTCGAAATGCCGCAGTTGCCCATGTCTTCGGGCGGACCTTCAAGGGCCCGGTCGCGTGGGTGTTATGGCTTGTGATTCATATCACCTGGCTGATCGGCTTCCGGAACCGGATGCTCGTGCTCGTGAATTGGGGCTGGAACTACATCTTCCCGCTACGCTCGATCCGGCTCATCCTCCCGAGCGATCGTTGACGTGTCCTGGGCGGTGTCTGTTCCAATTGATGTGCCGAGAAGGCAATGGCCCGGTACTAGCAGGCCGTGGAAGAAATGGGTGTTCGGCGGATGATGGTTGGGAGAGAAAACAGACGCGGGTTTGCGGTGTTGTGGTGCAGGAAGCGGGTTTTCGGGCGTGAGGAGGCGACATTCGGCTCAGGAAGGGCGAAATGGCGCCGGATACGGCGGGAAAAGCGCAATACGTGGGTTGTAACCTGAGTTGCGAGCGCAGCGTGTACGGCAGCGAGGCCCTGTAGCGCACGGGGGGTTCCAACCCCGAACCGCTTACGCATGAGAAGGCCGAGGTTGAAGGCCGCCGCGTGGACCAGCATCCGTTTTCGAATCTCCTCCTGGCCCCGTATGTGGACGCGACGCAGCCCTCCGGTCTCAAGCATGTGCGCGAACGCCCGCTCCACCTTCTCCCCGCGCCGGCGCAGCAACCGCTTGCCCCGGTTGCCCCGGATCCGTCGGCGGTTGGCGTAGGTCGCCTTCTGCGCGTCCCGCTTCCCCTTCCACTTCCGCCGGCCGCGCCTGGGCTCGCTCACGTAGCTCCGCAACCCTCGCTCCTTCACGCCCGTCATGGTCTGGTTCGAGTGGTAGCCTTTGTCGGCCACCACTTCTTCGGGCTCTACCTGCACGACTTCCAGCTGCCGCTCCGCCTCGTCCAGCGTCACCGGCAGCGACGCCACATCTCCCCCGTCCATCGTCTGCACCGTCAGCCCGACCACGGCCCCGGTCTCCATGTCGACCGCTTGCTCGAGCTTGTGCGCCAGGTGCGTCCTGCCGTCCTTCATCTTCGTGATGCGCGCCTCAGAGTCGTGCGGATGCTCCCAGTCCTTGTTCGAGCCCTTCTCAGGACGCTTCCGGTCCAGCTTCGCCAGGTCTTCGCGCGTCGGTGTCTCGATCCCCGACGCCCGCGCCAGCTGCTCCAGCCACGCCTCGTAGTCCGTCCCGTCTTCGCGCCGCACGATCGCCCGCATCGCCGCGTTCGCCTCCAGCGTCGTCGCGTCCACGCCCAGCGTCTTGCCGCGCAGCAGGCCCGACGTCCGCAGCCGCTCCAGCACGAAACCGAAGACCGCCGCGTGCGCCTCCACGCTCAATCGCCTTCGAGTCTTCGACAGGGTGGAATGCTCCGGCGGGTTCTCCGACAGCCCGTATCCCAGAAACTCGCGCAGCGAAAACGAGTCCGCACACCGCCAGGCAATGCCGCGCTCCGAACCGATCCCCTCCAGATACCCCACCATCAGCATGCGGAAGTAGACCCCGGGAGGCACACCCGGCCGCCCCCGCTTGCCCGCATAGAACTCCCGGCACGTATCTTCCGCAAAACGATCGAATCCGTTCTCGCGCAAAAGCCTGTCCAAGGCCCGGTAGAACGGGTTGCCCCCCGCGCGAATCTCGCTCGCCACCACGAACATCTCGTGCTGCCGTGCCTCGGGCCGTCTGCCTATCGCCATCGCCGTCCCCACTCGCTCAGGTTCATCTGCCCCCCCAATTTAACCCATCCACAAGGAACCTCCAGGGACGACTTTATCCACGGACTGCTAGACCCCAAGAACGGATGGTGGACAGCCGCCCTCGCCAGAGCTACGGGACCAGCGCGGTCGCGCGCTGGTGGTCTGCAACGGACGCGCGACCACCTGGGGAAGTGTGTAGAAGATCTCACCGATCAAGAGATCGTCCCTCAGTTCACAGTCCTGCTCTGGAGCTCTGCCGCTACCCGCTCAGCCGCCTCCAACACGCGGAGCAGGTTTCCACTCCAAATCTTCTGGATCTCCTCTTCGGTGTAGCCACGCTCCACGAGTTCAAGGGTGACGTTGAAGGTCTCGGAGCCGTCGTTCCACCCGCCAACCCCTCCGCCTCCGTCGAAGTCGGAACTGATCCCGACGTGATCGATGCCGATTAGCTCCACGGCGTAGTCAATGTGATCGACCAAGTCGCTTACGGTCGCAGGTGGAGGAGGAGGCCAACGGCCGTCGACTTCAGCTAACCTCCGACTGTATTCGGAGCGACGGTCCGGATCGAGCTCCGCCACGGCGTTCCGCAGAGCGCCACCACCACCGGGAAGCTCGAACTCCTCCTGCAGTTCCCGGAGCGCGCGCTGGCGCTCGGGCGAGGGAGTCCGCAGGTACGAGGGAAAAGCGACGACCTGCACGACCCCGCCGTTCTCCTTCAGCGCCAGGAGTTGCTCGTCATCCAGGTTCCTGCTGTGGTTCGCCAGCGACCGGGCGGATGAATGGGACGCCATCACCGGCGCCCTCGAGAGCTCCATGGTCTGCAGGTTCGCCTCTTTCGAGGGATGGGAAATGTCGAGCACGATCCCCCACCGGTTGGCCTCTGCGATGACTTCCCGTCCAAGCGGGGAGACCCCGTTCCACCGGTAACCATCCGCCTCACCCGTATTGGAATCGGCCAACTGGTTGTTGCCGTTGTGGGCAAGAGAGAGGTAGCGTACACCGAGTTCCGCAAACCGTCCGACGTTCTGAATGTCCTCGCCCAGCGCATACCCGTTCTCCATCCCCAGCAGCGCGACCAGGCGCCCCTCACCGGCAATCCGCCGAACATCCGCGGCCGTCAGGGCCAGGCGGATCCTATCGGGCGCCAACTCGGAAGTCAGGCGGCGAATCGCGAGCACCTTGTCCATCGCCGTATTGTAGGCTTGGACGTAGCCGGCCGGAGTGAAGTCGTCCCGCTGCCCCTGGAAGACCGAGAAGAATGCGGCATCCAGACCTCCAGCCTCCATCGAGGGCAGATCCACCTGCGTATCGTCGAGACCGGACACGTAATTCGGCGGGGTCGGGGTGAAGTGGTCCGGATTGATATCGACGTGGGTGTCGAGCGGGATCGCTCGCTGGTGGATCACCTGGGCGAGCTGCAGCGTGACCCCCGCGTCCAGGTTGGCAAGCGTGCCCGGGCCTTGAGCGCGGAGCGACATGACCCGGGCGCCAGCAAGCCTCGCCGTGGCGCCCAGCGTAGTCTCCATCGCGCTGAAGCCGAGCCGGTAGTCCGCATCGGTGAATGTATCCAGGACATCCGTGGGACGGTGCCAGTGTGGGTCCGAACCCCTCCCGATCTCGTAGCGCCGGCGGTTTTCCCGGATGCTTACGGCCGCAACGAGGTTCATGAACGGCGTGGAGTCGGTGTTGCTCATGGCATTGCTCATCGCGGCGGGATGACTTGTCGCGAACATCCGGTTCGCGTTGATGAGTGCGATGGCCAGCTGTGAGGACTCCTCCCACATCTCTGAACCCGGATCCTGCGATGCCGGGGTGGATATACACTTCCCAACGCCTTATATTTGAGGGGTTTATACTAATATATGCCTCGATACGGAGGGCACCCTCCAGGTGCGCCATCATCATACGGGAAGCCGGCCTCATGTGCAGGGCTCGCGACGGCCGCTACGCGTCCGGCACAGCGCGCAGAACCTCACCGACGGCGGCGGCCTGGTGCTGGTTCGAAAGCTGTTCGACCGGTTCGGCCTGGCCGGCTGGATCGACGGTCAGGCGAACAGGGAGAAGGGGTCCTATCGGCCGGGCCTGATGACCGAGGTGTGGATTGCGCTTCTGCTGTACGGCGGCGGGGTGATCGATGACCTGCCGCTCCTCGAGCGCCGGGGTGTGCGCCGGATCTTCGGCTGGATCCGTGTGCCGGACCCCACGACGTTCGGCAGATGGCTCCGGCGGGCCAGTGAGCGCATGGTCCCGCTCCTGGACGAGCTGCTGTGGAGGATGGTCCGGCAGCGCTGGGCGCTTCGGGCCCGCGGCGTCCCGAAGAAGCTGACCCTGACGCTGGACTCGACGGTCGTGGTGCGCTACGGACACAAGCAGGCCGGGGCGGAGCTGGGCTACAACCCGAAGAAGCGGGGCCGTCGCTCCCACCACCCGCTCGTGGCGTTCGTCAATGAGACGGGCGACTGCCTGGGGGTGCGCTGGCGGGCGGGCAACGCCCACACGGCCGAGGGGGCCACCGAGTGGCTGCAGGCACTCGTGGGACGCCTGACAAGCGCGGGTGTCGGCGACATCACGGTGCGCCTCGACAAGGGCTTCTTCAGCCAGAAGATAGTGCGGGCGCTCGAGGAGCTGGGCGTATCTTTCCTGCTTAAGGTTCCTCGCCACAGATGGTTAGACGGCCACCGGGGCCCGTGGCGCTACTCGAAAAAGGGCGATGCCATCTTTGCGGGCGAGAAGCTGTGGAGCGCGACGGGTTCGCTCTGGGATGCGCGTCTCCTCACGATCCAGACCAGAAAGCCGGTCGAGACCGAGGAGGGAATGCTGGAGCTCGACACCTACGAGGTGGGCCACCAGGCGGACGTGCTGACCAACATCCCCGGCATCCACGCCCTGACCGCCTGGCGCCGATACAACGGCGGTGCCGTCGTCGAGCAGCGGATCGAGGAACTCGCCCAACTCTCGGCCGGCAAGACCGCCGTCGACGACCTCGGGGGCAACGCCCTCCTGTGGAGCCTCGCCGTCGTGGGCTACCAGACCTTGCATACGCTGCGCCAACACTTCCTCTCGGGCTCCTGGCGGACGGCGCAGCCGAAGCGACTCCGCCTCTGGCTGCTCCGGCTTCCCGCGAAGCTGACCACCCATGGACGCAAGAGCTACCTCCAGTTGCTTCGCGACGAACCCGTCCGCCTCCGCCTCCTCACGGCCCTGCGAGGACTGAACCACGACATCCCGCCCCCGGCGCCCGCCTGAGTCTGGCGGCCGCGCCGCGCGCCATGCAGGTCCCACCCACGATCCCGGGGCCCATGTCTCCCGCGGCCACTCGCCGCGCCGATACTCGGCGTCTGTTCGCCTCAGGTCTCCTCATTGCAGCACTGCCGTGACCCCCAAAGCTTGATACCTCCCGCTCCCGCGCCCCTTCTCCATCCACTCCGCACTCGCCCCCCAGAACACCGCCCCAAATGGCCCCCATCGCAGGATCCGGGCTGAATTGAGTTGGAACTCGACATCGACGTCCGCGTTCAAGGCCTGCTCGTCCTGGACGGGGTTTCCGCGGTCGAACATCACCTTGTCGTGCTGGACCATCCCGAGCCAGCTCGGCTCCGGATATCTCCCGGAGCCGGGTGGATCTTCCACTCCCTGCATCCCCACGCGTTGCTCCACGTATGCGCGAGCGCCGTTGAGACCCGTCTCCTCGTTGTTCCATAGGGCGAAGCGCACCGAACGCTCCGTCTGGATATCAGGAGAGGCCAGCACCCGCGCAATCTCCATGACCAGAGCCGTGCCGGAGGCGTTGTCGTTGACCGCCTGCCCTCCACCCCTGCCGTCCATGTGCGCACCGAGGATGTACACTTCGTGCGGCGCCGTCACACCGACCTTCGTGGCGTATACCTGCTCGCGTGGTTGTCCCTCGTATTCGTAGCGGAGCCGCTCCACCGGGTAGCCCCAACCCCTGAGCTGCTCTTCGATCCAGTCGACCGCGCGTGCGTTGCGCTCGGTCCCCTGCTCCCGGTCCCCGAACTGAGCGAGACCGTTGACGAGCAGCTCGTAGTTGTTCAGATCGAGGCGCTCGACAATCGTGCGGGCCACACTGTCTGAGGGAGTCATCGGAACCCCTCCGAGAACCCCATTCGGGATGGGACGCGGGCTCGGCACCTGAGCGTAGCCGTCCTGAGGGATGCCCCCCAAGAGTGCGGTGGCAATGAGTACGTGGCGCATGATTGAGAGGGTTAGAACGCCTTCGCTTCGATCAATCTTCGACCTCGACGCCTCGTTCATGGTATCAATCTCTCGGCAGTAGGCGATTTCTTACGCTCTCCCCGTAACGAACTGAGCGATCCGACTCGGCCACCAGCGTGAGAACCGTGACCTGCCCCGGGGACGTACCATCCGTAATATCCCCGCGCAGTCATCCGACAGCAGCCGCAGTTGGATCGCTCCAACAACATCATATCGGCATCTCAGGACGCACGCCGCAACCCCGTCGGGCCCGGGAGATGGTCGTGATCAGCGGTCCTTCAGACCGGCCTTGAAGCTCATATCATGTGCTACGGCCTCTCACCCTCGGATGCTTGGCCGAGCAGCGTGCGATCGAATCGCTCGATGAATCCGCTGGACTACGTCGTCGACTGCACCGAAGTGGTACAAGTAACGACGCGAAGACCGGGGCCGCTGGCACAGAGGACAGGCGAGCGTCGGGCGGGCGCCTCCCACACCGTGTGCTCACGATTCTTGAGACGGCGGTTGGTGGCTTCTACTACCTCCAACCTGTTCGACGAAACATCAGTGAACATCCTCTCTGGCACCGCCAGCTAGGAAGCCTTCCCCTTGCGGCCAGTAAGAACGCGGAAGGCTCGTGACACCGGGTCAAATACCTGATCGACGACCCGCTCCTTCAGGGGAATGATAGCGTTGTCCGTGATCGTGATATGCTCAGGACACACGTTGGTACAGCACTTCGTAATGTTGCAGTAGCCGATCCCGCCATTCTTCCAGAGCTCGGCGGCGCGAGTCTCTTCGTCCAGGGGATGCATCTCCAGGGCAGCCGCATGGACGAGGAAGCGTGGCCCGATGAACTCCTCGTGCTTGTGATGCTCCCGGAGTACGTGGCAGACGTCCTGGCAGAGGTAGCACTCGATGCACTTCCTGAACTCCATCACGCGGTCCACGTCCTGCTGATCCATCCTCCAGGTGCCGTCCTCCGCATCCGGCTTGCGGGGCCTGAAGGGCCGGATCCCCTTCTTCACCTCGTAGTTCCAGGAAACGTCCGTCACCAGGTCCTTGATCGGGGGAAAGGCCTTCATCGGCTCGATCGTCACCGGCCGGTCCTCAGGCAGGGAGTTCAGCCTCGTCATGCACATCAGGCGGGGCACACCATTCACCTCGGCCGAGCACGAACCGCACTTTCCGGCCTTGCAGTTCCAGCGCACGGCGAGATCCGGCGCCTTCTCCGCCTGGATTTGGTGCACCGCGTCGAGGACAACCATTCCCTCGCTCACCTCGGTCGTGAAGTCCTCGAGCGCGCCGCTACGGGAATCGCCACGCCAGATCCTGAAGGTCGCCTCGGCCATCAGCCGATCTCCTTGATGGTGGCGGCCAGCTCCTCGGGTAACTCCGGGACCGGTACTCTCTCCACCTGCATCTCTCCACCCTCGCCCTTCCTCACGACGAGGTTCACCCCGCCCCACGCGGGATCCTTCCCGGGGAAGTCATCCCTGGTGTGCGCGCCCCGGCTCTCTTCCCTCGCGTGCGCGGCCCGCGCCACAGCCTCGGCAGAGGTCAGGAGGCTGTGCAGGTCGAGCGCGGTGTGCCAGCCACCGTTGTACTCGCGGCTCCCGGGCGAAGTGGCCTTCCCCGCGCGCTGCCGAAGCCGGTCGATCGCCTCGATCGCGGACGAGAGCTTCTCGCCGTCCCGAATGATCCCGACCCCCTGCTGCATCGTATCCTGCAAGTCGTACTGGATCTGATAGGGATTTTCCGAGCCGGCCCCGTCCCGATCGAAGGGAGCGAGCGCTTCCGCTACGGCCGCCTCTACCTCCGCCTCGTCGAACCGCTCCGTGCCATTCTCCTTCGAGAACGCCGTGGCGTGCTCCCCGGCCCGCCTCCCGAAGACGAGGAGGTCGGAGAGCGAGTTGCCCCCGAGCCGGTTCGCCCCGTGGAGCCCGGCCGCGCACTCGCCCGCCGCGTAGAGGCCCGCGACGGTGGACATCTGCGTCTCGGCGTCGACACGGACCCCGCCCATCGCGTAGTGGGTCGTCGGCCCCACCTCCATCGGCGTCTCCGTGATATCGAGCCCCGCCAGCTCCTTGAACTGGTGATACATCCCCGGAAGCTTCCGGCGGATGTGCTCGGCGTGGTTCGGCACCTTCTCCCGGAGCCACGCGATATCGAGATACACGCCGCCGTGGGGGCTCCCCCGTCCCTCCCCGACCTCCTTTAGGATCTGGCGCGCCACATGGTCCCTCGTGAGGAGCTCGGGCGGACGCTTCGCATCCGGGTCCCCCGCGCAGTAACGCCACCCCTCCTCCTCGGACTCCGCCGTCTGGCCCCGGTAGAGCTCGGGAATCGCCTCGAACATGAAGCGCTTCCCCTCGCTGTTACGAAGCACGCCCCCCTCTCCCCGCACGCCCTCCGTCACGAGGATCCCCCGCACCGAGGGGGGCCAGACCATCCCGGTGGGATGGAACTGGACGAACTCCATGTCGATCAGCTCCGCGCCCACATCGTACGCGAGCGTGTGCCCGTCGCCTGTGTACTCCCACGAATTCGACGTGATGCGAAAAGCCTTCCCGAGCCCTCCCGCCGCCATCACGACCGCGCCCGCGCGAAGCACGAGAAAGCGCCCCTTCTCACGCTCGTAGCCGAAGGCCCCGACCACGCGTCCGGCCCCTGTGAGGAGGCGCGTGACGGTGCACTCCATGTGGAAGTCGATCCCCTGGTGGATCCCGTGATCCTGGAGCGTCCGGATCATCTCGAGACCCGTCCGGTCCCCCACGTGGGCCAGGCGGGGGTAGGCGTGTCCCCCGAAGTTCCGCTGCAGGATCCGACCATCCGCCGTGCGATCGAAGAGGGCGCCCCACGCCTCGAGCTCCCGGATCCGATCCGGGGCCTCCCTGGCGTGTATCTCGGCCATCTTCCAGTTGTTCAGGTACTGCCCGCCCCGCATCGTATCGGCGAAGTGAATCTGCCACCCGTCGCGCTCGTCCACGTTCGCCATCGCGGCAGCGGCACCACCCTCCGCCATGACCGTATGCGCCTTCCCGAGGAGGGACTTGGAGACGACCCCGACCCGGACGCCCAGGCTCGCCGCCTCGACGGCCGCCCGCAGGCCCGCCCCCCCGGCGCCGATCACGAGGACGTCGTACTCGTGGGTTCGGCAGTCGACCATCAGAAGATCCTCAGATCCGTCCAGACGCCCATCGCGCACATCCGGACGTAGAGATCCGAGAAACCTACCCATACGAGGCTGAGCCACGCCCACATCATGTGCCTGCGGTTCAGGCAAGAGACACACCGGTAAGTGGCGGCGTGAGCCGGCCGCTTCGAGATCTGCGTCAGGCGACCCCCGACGAGATGCCGGAGGGAGTGGCAGCCGACCGTGTATCCGCTGAGAAGGATGACGTTCGCGAGTAGGACGAGGCTCCCGACGCCCACCCCGAACGCAGTCCCTCCCGACGCCGGAACCTCGAACCAGAACCCCTTCCACGCGTCGTAGGAGAGGAAGACGAGGAGCGCGAGAGCGAAGATCAGGAAGTAGCGGTGCACGTTCTGTAGCACGAGGGGAAGGCGGCGCTCGCCCACGTACCCGCTCCGGGGCTCGCCCACGGCGCACGAGGGCGGATCCGCCCAGAAGGCCTTGTAATACGCCCCTCGGTAATAGTAGCAGGTGAGCCGGAAACCCACCGGGGCCCAGAGGATCAGGAAGGCGGGGGAGAAGGGGAGCCACCCGGGCCACCACCCCGGCCTCGGGCCGAAGAGGGCGTGCGGAGAGTCGCCAAAGAGCTCCGGCGAGTAGAATGGGGAGAGGTACGAGCCCGACTCGTAAAACTCCCCCTGGAAAGCGGCCCACGTGCTGTAGACCACGAACGTCGAGAAGCCCAGGAAGACGACGAGCGGCTTGATCCACCACGCATCCGAGCGACTCGTCTGGCCGAAGGCGCGGGGGGCGGGGAGAGAGGATACCGCATCCGGCACGACCAGGCCCTCCATTTGAAGCTTGCGAGTTCCCCTGGGTCCAGGGGCGAAGTCGGAGGGAGGCGCGACGGAACCCGGCCTCCCCTGCAGAGTTCGGCCCGAACAATACAGGGGCGGGCTACCGGGGTCCAGAGCCGGTCCCAGACGGACCGGGCGCGTGGGAGAGATGGCGTCCCACGCTTGCCGGTTTCTCGAAGGCTCGACATTTTGGTTGCTCTCTGAGGTCGCCTCTGAGCCTAAAGGGCTAGGGGCCGTGTGCGATTGATCGTGGATGACCATCCAGCCGTGAGGGAGAACCTAGTGATGTTCAGTGCCAGCCGAGTCCGTCTCATCGCAGTCTTTGCCGCTACCTTCGCGGCGCTCACCGCCTCCTCGGCAGAAGCCCAGAACCACGCCCCGAATCCGTATCAGACGCTAGAGGATTTCGCGCCTCTCCCGGATGGCCGGAGCTGGGGCTCGACCAGCGCGGTGGAGACCTCGACGGACGGTGCAACGATCTGGGCCATCGACCGCTGCGGAGCGAACAGCTGCGACGTGGACGTTCCCGGGGCCTCGGAGCTGGACATCGTCTTCGAGTTCGACAAGGACGGAAACATCCTCAGGCAGTGGGGCGCCGGTCAGTTCGTATGGCCGCACGGGATCGACGTGGACCAGGCGGGGAACGTCTGGATCGCGGACGCCCGCGGGAACGAGGCTGGAACGAACGGCCACACCGCCGGGAAGTTCAGCCCGGACGGAGAGCTCCTGATGACACTCGGTAGGCCGGGCGTCGCCGGGCGGACCCGGGACACCTTCGACCAGCCGAATGACGTCCTCGTCGCCCCCGACGGGAGCATCTTCGTGGGCGACGGCCATCCGGCAAACGGAAACAACCGGATCGTCAAGTTCTCCGCGGACGGGAGCTACATGTTGGAGTGGGGCGAGACGGGCTCGGAGCCCGGTCAGTTCCGAACCCCCCACGCGCTCGCCATGGACTCTGAGGGGCTCCTCTACGTGGGCGACCGGAGCAATCGGCGGGTGCAGGTCTTCGACCAGGAGGGCAATTTCATTCGCGACGTGTACCATGTGGGGCGCGCGAGCGGGATCACGATCGACGAGTTCGATCGGCTGTACGTGGCCGACTCGGAGTCGAACTACGGGAGGAATCCGGGCTACAAGCGCGGCATCCGGGTCATCAGCATCGATGACTTCCGCGTCATCGCCTTTATCCCCGACCCGGAGCCGGATCAGGACAACGCGGGAACGAGCGCAGCCGAAGGGGTGGCGGTCGACAATGAGGGAAACGTCTACGGAGCCGAAGTCGGTCCGAGGCAGCTCGTGAAGCATGTCCTCCCCGGAGGCGTCGTCCGTTAGGCGGCGATCGCGACTCGCGAGCTAGAAACCTGAACCTCGCCCCGGCGCTTCGGGGCAGGGCCGTGAAGCGGCTTGCATATCTCGCTGTCGTCGGGCCGGCCTTGGTCGTCGTCGGCTTTGGTCTCGCGCGTCCGCTCACCACGGACTCGAGCGCCGCTCCCCGCTCGGAGCGGCAGTCGGCCGAGTCGCTTGGGGACGGGGGCTCCGCTCCCTGGGTCCTCGGGGCCTCCGCGGAGGAAGCCACGGCGGTGCTCCTTCCGGCCCCGCCGCTACGCGTGGCGCTTCAGGCCGGGCACTGGAAGGCACACGAAGCGCCGGACGAACTGCGCGGACTTCGAAACAACGGTGGTACGGCGGCCGGGGGCAAGACCGAGTGGGAGGTGAACCTCGAGATCGCCCGGCTCGCCGGAGCGCTCCTCGAGGAAGAGGGCTACACCGTCGATATCTTGCCCGCAACCGTGCCCCAGGCCTACCGGGCCGATGCCTTCGTGGCGATCCACGCGGACGGGAACAACGACTCCTCCGTCGCCGGCTACCGGGTGGGCTCGCCGAGGAGGGATGCGACGCGCCGGGCCTCGGAGCTCGCGGAGGTGTTGGCGAACGCCTACGGGGCGGCGACGGGAATTCGCCACCTCCCAATCGCTACCCGGAGGATGCGGGGGTACTACGCATTCCGGTACAACCGGTACCGGCACGCGATTCACCCGACGACGGTAGGCGTGATCATCGAGACCGGGTTCCTGACGAATCCGGGGGACCGGGAAGTGATCGTCAGGGATCCGGCCCGAGCCGCACGGGGGATCTTCGAGGGCCTGACCCGTTTCCTCGGGTCACCCACCGCCCGGGCGCTGGAGACAACTCCTCTGGCCCCGTCCGGAGGGAGTTCCGCGGCCGACTGAAGCGCCGGCAGGGGCCAGGGGGAGCCTGGCCGGAGGCCGCGTCTTCCCCGCAGACTTGGACCCCCAGCCGCCTGCCGCGGTACCGTGCTCTCTCAGGAGAAGGGAGTCCGCCGTATGCGGTCGACTCCAACCGGCTGAGGGTAGCGGCCCACCCGGAGCCCACTGCCCCCAACGCTGAAAGCCCCCGGTTGCCGAAGATCAGCACCCGGTCGAAGAGCACGTGCCCCACGTTGGCCACGAGGATCACGACCACGATGGGCGCCACGCGGCCCATGGCTTCAAGGCTTCGCCTGACTACAATGAAGCCGTAGAAGGGCGGCGCCCTAAATGGAGGCCAGCGCGTATCCCGCGACGATCAGGATCACCTCCGGAGGCTGTCGCAAAAGGGTGAGGAATGCTTCGCCGGCTGGAAGATCGCGAAGTCGGCCGCCATGACGAAACCGCGCTGGATGGCACGTGCGATCCCCACCCCGTCGTTCGCCCAGAACGCCTGAGAGAGACCACGGGATCGAGTGCGCAGAGGGTACCGAGACCGACGCTCGAGGTGAAGAAGAAGTAGAGTTTGCCGAGCGCCACCGCCCCCAGGTCCCTCGCCGAGACGTGCCCCACCATGACGATGTCGACAGCTCCCATCAGCATGACTCCGACCTGGACCGCCGCGAAGGACATGGCCAGGCTGGCCAGCGACTTAAAGTCGTTGCGCGTGGGTATCATCCGGCGAAGGACGGGCATGGGCACGGTGGATCGAGGTTTCATTGGACACGGCACGGACCGCGACGGGCCGGGAGACTCCTGCACCGTCGGAGAACACCAACACTACTGAGCGGCGGGATCGACCGGGCGGCACTGCCTCTTGACCCAGCCTTCTACGGCCGCTTCGAACTGGGAGTCTTCGGGCCTGACCCGTCGAGCGAGCCGGCTGGAAGAGCTCCGCGCATGAGGCGCAGTGGTGCCACATGTTCCATCAGGCGTCCCTCCAAGAAGTCGCCTTGATGGAGAAAGCGTATGGCCTCCCAGCCCGTGGAAAAAGTCCTTCCTGTAGTGCCTGGATGGGTGGGGTAGACTACAGGTGGACAAGGATCTCATCCAGCCGGAGGTTGATGGCGATGGGCAGGCGGCGCAAGGGCCGACAGGAGGAGCTGTTCGTGGCGGCCAGTTCGATCCAGGCACTCAGCAACGCTCTACCGGGCATTGGACAGGCTTTTCATGAAGCACGGTGTCGACGAGTTCGCAGAAGAGGTGTGCGGGGATTCCTATGTGGAGAAGCGCGGGCGACCAAGCGTCCCACCCGGAGTGTACGGAGTTACCCATTTCTTCCACGGACTGCGTGTCACACGGATCGGATTTCTGTACCCACGCACGAGGTGGTTGACCCTGTGCGGCCGCGGTCTACCGCACCGCCGTCGCCACGTGGACCACCAGCCGGCTACAAGTAGCGCATGAATTCGAGGAGGTTACCATCTGGATCGCGAACATACACACTCTGTCCGGACATACCCCCAGAGCGCCCGCCGTCCCGTTCGCCCTCCGCGATGATCTCGGCCCCAGCCCGATCGAGGACAGCTTGAAGTTCCTCCCGCGTCCCTTCCCAGACCCAGCAGAAGTCACCGCAAGGGGGTACGGCCCCGGAGGCGCGAAGCCCATTTGGGGTCGCGTTCTGCCAACTAGATGGGTAGTGCATATTGATCTTCTGATCGCCGAAGTGGACGGAGACACGCCGTTCCGTTTCGTTCACCTGAAACCCGAGCGCTCGGTAGAACGTGACCATCTCCTCCACTCTTAGTATGGGAATCGCTACGTGATCGAGAGCCCGGACTCTCCCTTCTTGCAAGGCGAACCCCGCGGCCGGAATGGCAAGACCGGTTGGCGCCGCACCGGCCGCAATGGCCCGCTTGACGAAGGCGCGACGTGATAAGGATCTCTCTGACATGACGTTCCTCCCCTGGCCAGCGATGCCCGGCGGCAACTTGGTTATACAAGACCAACTCGGAACTCCGCAGAATAACCTGTCGGAGACGCGAAGATGGTGTCCCGATCCTAGTTGAAGGCGGCGGCTCCGGAGTGCCTCCTCGTTCGCGTGCCAATCTCATTTCGGCAATCGGCCTGACAGCGGTCTGGCCGGGGTCTGGGCACTACGCGATCAAAGGAGCTCGAAGCGCAGGTGGCGCTCGGCCCTGGGCCAAGGGTTGCCATCGACTTCTGCGCATGGACCCGCGAAGAAGAGCGCCGGGGGATCCCTTCTGGGCAGGGGCGAAGGCCAGGTCCCGTCCCGTCGACCATCATGTACCACGGCGAAGAACCGATAGAGGCCGAGCCGCGATAACCTGCGTTAGCTTCAGAACCTCTCGATCGCGCACAATGCCTGGATGGGACAATCTGCGCTTTCCCATCAGCATTCACTCGACCACCGAACCGGGGTGAGCCCATCCCTCGGCCAGCGCACTCTTGAGTTCCGGGTGCCTTCGCCAAAGGTAGTACGCCATAACGATGCCCGCTAAGAGGTTGCCGGCCCCGACGGACCAGAACGATAGCGCGAACTCGGCGACGACCGCGAAGAACCCGACGGAGAAGGCCTCAAAGACGACAAGGAGAAGCACCACACCTCGAACAATGGGTGGCATTGACTCGACGCGGCCTGTGATTGCCGACGCTACGAACCCAACAATCACGAAGGCACCGAAATGTAGGAGAGAGTATCCAACCACCGTCCACGACGTCAGCTCTACTTGGGCGATCCCCGATGCACCCAGGAAGAGGGCAGAGCCCAGAGCGGCGGGAGTGAAGAATGGTCGCCCCTGAATCAGGTCGATGACGAGGAACCACCCGGAAATTGTGACAGCTGCGAGGAGCCCTGCAATGACTCCCTCCCGGACGATGGCCTGGTTTGCGAGGACATTCCACCAGGGAAGCGGCTTGACGGTCCCACTGACGTGCAAATACCCCATCACTGTCAGACCAGCCAACACGTTGCCCGACAGCACCTCCAGCCAGCCCAGCTCCTGAATGACGTCGATTCCCGTGATAGAAACGCTCAGGAAAACGAGGGCGTCGAACAGTGCGAATCCTAGGGCGACCCCCAGCAGTGTGCTGGGAGCCCAGTCGACGAACGAACAGGCCCAGGCCGCCGCGATCCCTATCGCCACGAACGCCGCGTAATGAACCAAAGTGTAGAGCACAATCAGGCCGATGCTGGCTTCGAGGCCTTCGGCACGGAAGAGGCCGCTCGCGAGAAGGAAAGGCACGCGGAACGGATCCCCCTGAGCGGAGTCGACGATGAGGAACCAGAGTGCGAGGACCGTCGCCCCGAGAAGTCCAGCGATCCCCCCACGGACCCATACGGGCGACGAAGTCATTGAAGTCCCGTGGCCTTCCGGCCGCTTCTTTCCTGATACATCCGAGAGCGTCGACATCGTGCTGCCTCCAGTTATGGGTCTCACCAAGAGATGCCTCGATCGGATTACCGGCTTGGGTCGTCAGTTAACCTCTACTCCGCTCCCAAGAACGGTGCCACCTTAGAGTGTTAGACCGAGCGCCTCCCTTCGACGAGCCTTACAGCTTCAGGGGAGGAAGGTCGATAGCCCAAGAGCTGTGCGGTCGGACCGTATTGTAATTGCGCCGCCACTGGATGATCAGCACTTTCGCCTCCCGCAGCGACGCGCACGACGGCGTTCTTGCGGCTGCGACCGGCTGCGAAGGCATTCGGCTGCTCCTAGAGTGCGATCGCCCAAGTCGGCATGGGAAGCCCGGCGTCTTGCCGGAGCCGGTCTACCATACTGGTAGAACTCGGGTCCATCATCGGGACCCACGAGTCGGGCGCCGTACATCCGAAGCACGGCCTGATCGTACCTTTGCGCTGGCGACCAACAGCGGATCCCGTGTGAGGGCCTCGGGGGATAGGAACGACACCTCGTGGTGAAGAATACGGCCGGACCCGGGATCGCGTCCACCACGCCGGTGTGGGACGGCCGGTGGTTCCGAGAGAAGGCCCAGGCGATTGCCCACAGCTCGTTCGCCTGCTTGGGCATCGGAGTTCGCCGCATCTACACGGAACTCCTGCGGCGCTTCGGGCATCTACGCCGAAGCAGGATTGCCCTTCCTCCCGGTAGAGCGTCCTCAACTCCCCGGTGCGGTGAAGACGCACCGAGGTCAACGCGGCGCGGCGGTCCGTCTGCACCCGATCCCCGACCATGCTAGCGCGCGGCCGGAGGACCTGACCGGACTCGTCGAAGGCATGATCGTGTTCGATCGGGAGAGGGCCCATCAGCTCGATCCCGTGCTGGCAGCGTCGGCTCTTGCCTTCAGCTTTGTGTATATCCACCCGTTTGAGGACGGCAACGGCCGGCTCCACCGTTACCTGATACACCATGCCCTGGCCCGGCGCGGCTTCAACCCGCCCGGCGTCGTCTTCCCCGTATCGGCAGCCATTCTGGAACGCCTCGACGACTATCGCACTGCGCTCGAAGACTATTCGGAGCGGTTGCTGCCAGTCTTGGACTGGGAGCCGACCGAAGACGGCAACGTTCGAGTACTCAACGATACCGGCGACTGTTACCGGTTCTTCGATGCGACGCCTCAAACGGAGTTCCTGTACGGATACGTACAGCAGACCGTCGAACGGGACCTCTCGCAGGAGGCTGAATTCCTATGGACCTATTACCGGTTTCGGGCGGAGCTGAATTTGCTGGTCGACATGCCGGTGAGGCTGTCCGACCTGTTGTTCCGGTTCCTGCACCAGAAGGGAGGCAGACTGTCCGGCCGCGGCCGGAAAAGGGAATTCGCGGCGTTGACCGAGGACGAGGTCGCACGCGTCGAAGAAATCTACCGAGAGATTGTCGGAGACTCCGGGGTCTAAGCCCGGGCGTGCCTACATACGAGTTCTTCTATGCCTCCGGTCACTGGATTGAATTCGTCGGGGACGGCGCGGTTGCCGCGCGTGCACTCACCGTTGTTATCCCGGACCGACGATGAGCGCGACCGCGAGGGCCGCGCACGCCACACCGGTGACCTGCCAGCCATTGAGGCGCTCGCCAAGCACGATTCGCGCGAGGATCACGGTACTCGCGGGGTACAGCGATGACAGGGTGACGGCGACGCTGAGCGGCCCGTAACGGGTGGCCAACAGGTACAGTACGTTGGCGCCCATGTCGATGGCGCCACCGACGATGGCGATCCTGGCGACGGGCGCCAACATGCGCAACGGCCGCGCGATGACCACCGCGATGACGCCGAACAGGGTCACGGAAACAGCACGCGCCGCCACGAGGGGCCACATACCTGCCCGGGCGTCGGTTTCGGCCAAAGCAAGAAAGAACAGGCCGATCGCCACTCCCGACTGGAGCGCGAGCCCGACACCAGGTGGCAGCGCCCCGGCCCGCACCGACACGGGACCCGCCGCTGCTTCCTGCTGACTGAGCAGCACGATGGCCACGATCGCCAGCGCGACGCCGAGTATCGTCAGCGGTGCGAGCCGTTTGCCGAGCAAGACGCCAGTGGCGACCGGAATCAATATAGCGCACACGGCCGTCGTCGGAGCCACAACCGCCATCCTCCCCACGGCAAGTGCCCGATAGAGCAGCGTCACCCCCACGCCGCCGGCCAATCCGGCCGCGCCGCCCCAGACCAGATCGCACGCTGCAGGTGTGGCCTCGGGCAACAACGGCAAGCCAAGGACCAGCAGCGTCAGGTCGCAGCCCTGTGACGTTACGACGATGGCGAGGGTATCCGCTCGGCGCGAGGCGAGGCCACCAAGGAAATCGGCGGAGCCGTACAGTACTGCCGAACTGAGGGCGAGCAGATAGGCCATGGAGACTCTGTGACGGGTGGTCGTCGTGATTCATCATGCGCTCACGCACGCTGGACCGATGGCTCGGACGCTTCGACGCGGACGCTCACGATCCTAATGATCGGCACCAGTCTATATCCTGGGTTGCGAGTACGGCACATGCTCCTGTTCCTGCGCCTAGGTGCACATGAGCTTGGCCCGGGCCGCGAGGATGCTCTAGGCACCTTTTTCGGCGACCTCCCAGGGTTTGCGACACCGCTCGGAGCGAGCAGAGTCCACAGCCGGCCGCGAAGCATTAAGTGTCTGGATCCACACCTCCGTGTGCATAACTGCCCTACGTACCGGGGCCATTCATGCGGCCGGGGCAGCTGCTGGGACTACGATCTTCCTGGTGCCACCGGGTGGGGCGACCTGACCCATGCTGCGATCGACCGAAGTGTCCTCGCGTTGACGTGTCGATCACTCGGCCTTCTCGCCCGGAGCCATTGAGTCTGCTCCGAACTCTGGCGCCGAGCGAAGCGATAATGTTCCTGCAACCGGAACCTGTCACCGCGGACCGCGCTTGTCTTCGCATGCGGCAGCCGCTCTCTTTCGAGCGGGGTAGTCGACCGGCACTGCGTCCTGCCCTTGGGAGCGCTTGCGGGCAGCCGACATCTGTTGCTTACCGTGGTCGCGCCTTTCTCTCCGTAGCCGGAGCCGGTGCCTCACTGGGTCAGGGAAAGATCCCCGTACCGCCGATATCACGCGGCCCGTCCCGACCCTCTCCTCGGTCTCAGGCTCATGCGCGCCACACCGGACGAAGCATCACGCGGCCACGGTTTCGGAACCGCGCCGGTCTTCCTAACCAGCGTCAGCACGATCCTCGGGGCCATCATGTTCCTGCGGTTCGGCTATGCGGTGGGGCACCTGGGCCTGTTCGGGGCCTTCGTCATCATCCTGCTCAGCCACGCCGTAACCATACCGACGGCCCTCGCGATAGCGGAGATCTCCACAAACCGGAGGGTTGAGGGCGGCGGCGAGTACTTCATCATTTCCCGTTCGTTCGGCACTACCATCGGCGGGGCCATCGGGTTCAGCCTCTATCTATCGCAGGCGATCTCAGTCGCCTTCTACCTGATCGCCTTTGCAGAGGCTTTCCGCCCCCTGGGAGCCTGGTTGCAGGACACTTGGGGTCTGGGGTTCGAGCCTCGGGTGATCTCCCTGCCGGCTACTCTGATCCTGGTCGGCATCGTGTTGTTTCGAGGGGCCGAGATCGGAGTACGGGCGCTCTGGGGGGTGGCGGCGATCCTCATGGTCTCCCTCGTCCTGTTCTTCCTGGGATCCCCACCGGAGGAGATCCGACCCGACGCTCCGTTGCTGGTTTCCGGCCTAGCCGACGCGGACCCGTTCATTCTCGTCTTTGCCATCGTATTCCCGGGCTTCACTGGGATGACGGCCGGAGTCGGCCTCTCCGGGGACCTCGCCAATCCCCGCAAATCCATCCCCCTGGGAATCATTTCCGCCACCCTCGTCGGAATGGCAGTCTACTTCCTTCTGGTCGTGAAGCTTGCCAGCTCCGCAAGTGCGGGGCTACTCGCTGAGGATCAGCTCATCATGAGTCGCATCGCGCTCTGGGGCCCGATCATCCCGATCGGCCTCGCCGCAGCCACGCTCTCTTCGGCGATCGGCTCCATCCTGGTGGCTCCCCGTACCCTCCAGGCACTGGGATCGGATCGCATCATTCCTGCCAAGGGACTCAACAGCCTCCTGGCCAAAGGCACCGGCAAGGCCAATGAGCCTCGAAACGCAACGCTTGTAACGGCCGCCATCGCGCTCGTCTTCGTCCTACTCGGCAACGTCGATCTCGTGGCGAGAATCGTGTCCATGTTCTTCATGGTCACCTACGGAGCCCTCTGCGCGATCTCATTCCTCGAGCACTTCGCCGCCCGGCCCTCCTACCGGCCCAGCTTCCGATCGAAATGGTACCTCAGCCTGTTCGGGGCGATCATGTGCCTACTCCTCATGCTGCAGATGGATCTCATGTACGCGATCCTCGCGATCGTGGTCATGGGCCTTCTCTACATGGGCATCCGGCGAAGTCGAGGAGGGGTGGACGACCTGGCCGCAATCTTCCACGGGGTGATGACACAGGCCACGCGTTACCTGCAGGTCCGCCTCCAGAACATTCCGCCGGACGACTGGCGTCCGAGCGTCATCATGATCACGGGGCGGACCTTCGATCGGGCCGCCCCAATCCAGATACTGGAATGGCTCTGTCACCGTTACGGGTTCGGAACCTACCTGCACTACATCCACGGACGCCTCGAGGCGGACACCTTCGAGGAGAGCCGGAAGGTCCAGCACCGGCTGGTGGAGAGCATAGAGGACCGGAAGGGGGCCATCTATGTGGACACGATGATCAGTCCATCGCTTGCCTCCGCGCTGGCACAGAGCCTCCAGATGCCGGGTGTGTCCGGTATGGAAAACAACACGATCCTCTTCGAGGTGAGCACCCATGATCCGCCGGAGGTTCTGGGCGAGGTCATGGCCGGCCTTTCCATGTCGGGGGTGCCCGGCATGAATCGTCTGGTGCTCCGTCACGGAGGCAACTTCTTCGGGGGACGAAGGACGATCCATGTGTGGCTCACCTGGAGTGATGCCCAAAACGCCAATCTGATGATCCTCTTGGCCTACATCCTGCTTGGCCACCGGGACTGGCACGGCGCGGAAATCGATATCTTTGCCGCCTATCCAGAGCGTGAGGTGCGGGAACGATCCGAGGAGCTTCACTCGATGATCTCCGAAGGGCGGCTTCTCATCAGCGAGAAGAACCTCACAGTGATCCCTACCGACGAGCACATCGACTTCCAGCGCTTGGTCGAGGCCCGTTCCGGGGCCGCCGACCTCGTGCTCCTCGGCTTCACCACCGAGCGTCTCGAACGCTGGGGCGGGGAGCTGTTCCAGCGGTATCCTGCCTTACGAGACGTTCTCTTCGTGTCGGCCGAGGAAACGATCGAGATCGATTAGCCGGGAGCAGAACGAGGCGCTGCAGACGGCGGCCTCGACAGGCAGCTCGAGATACCCGACCGGCGACCGAGAGCCGTGCGGGGCGGCCTGCCCCCGTGCCGGAAGAAGCTCTCCGCACCGGGATCGAGTTGCAAGTCCGGCGCGGTCGTGGATCGTCCCATCGCCTCGACCCGTCTATATGCGGGCGTTATCGTCAAGAGACATCGGGTACGCCCCGTCACAGTGGACACGCGTACCGGCCAGATTCGTACTCTGGAATGCAGGCGTTAGAGCCGGTAGCTCAGTTGGTAGAGCAACGGACTTTTAATCCGTAGGTCCTGGGTTCGATCCCCAGCCGGCTCATCGATAAGTGAAGTGTCATTAACGACATACACATTCATACACTCACTCCCCCGCCCACGCCGATAGCGACTGGCGCCGAATCGCCACTCTGCGCAGATTTCGGCAGAATTCACATGGAGGCGCCAAGAATGACTGCAGACATGTCATCCGGAGTGCCGAAGAGCCTGGAAGCGCTTCGCGTGGAAGGTGAGGCTATGGGCTTCACCATGGGATCGGACCCACGACGGGTCAGGTGCTCCGGGCCATGGCGGCGCTCAAGCCTTGTGGCAGGTTCCTTGAGCTGGGAACCGGCACGGGTATGGCCACCGCATGGCTACTCGCCGGAATGAGCGATGATGCGACATTGGATTCGGTAGACAACGATCCGAACGTACAATCCGTGGCCCGCCGCCACTTGGAGAACGATCCTCGTGTCACCTTCCACCTGACCGACGCCGCCGAGTACCTGGCGCGTCCACCGCAAAAGAAATTCGATTTCGTGTTTGCCGACACGTGGGCCGGAAAATACTCACACCTGAATCTTGCATTGACCTTGATCGACGTTGGGGGGATCTATTTCATCGACGACCTCTTGCCTCAGCCCAGTTGGCCGGAGGGACACGGCGAAAAAGTACCCGTCCTGGTCGCGGACCTCAAGAACCGGCCCGACTTCTGCTCGGCACGGTTCGACTGTGCGTCCGGACTTATGATGTCGGTACGAACGCGAGCTTCATGACGGCCCTCTTACCCGGCACTCAACCATCGAGGTCACGCGAGCTGCGTCATCCATCACGAAACGGGAACTAAGACACCCAGTCGCCTCACTCCCCCGACCCGACCCAGAGCCCGAGCCCGCGCAAAAACCCCGCTCCACCGTCAGCTCCCCGGTGTTCGCATGCAGTTCCCGGATCGTTGCCTCATCCACCTCAGGGAGCTTGCGGCCCGCGATCCCGGAGAATACTTCCCCTAGGAGCTTGCGCCCCAGAAAGGGATCTTGTGGGGGTGTTCGGGTTCGCGGATCGTGACGTAAGGGCGGGGGTTCTGCCCGGATCCGGCGGGGACTGGTTGTTTTCGGGTGGTACGAGGCGTCCGGGTATCGGCTTCGGCAAACATTCCCGACGAGGCAGGCGTTTTCGGGATGGTCGAGGGTGCGCCGGGGGCCTGTCGCCCGGATTGCGGGGTGCCCGGGCGTGCGCTCATGCCGCCTGAAGGGTGTGCAGCCGCTTGACGTTCAGGGCCAGGCACACGAGGGTCCATTCGGCCCGGACCTTCTCGAGGCCCCGGAAGCTGAACCGTCGCAACCCCATCGCCTCCTTGACCCAGCCGACGGGCGCCTCCGCCATCCACTTCCGGCGGGCGTAGCGCCTCCGGCCGTCGGGGCCTGCGAGCTTCTCGGCCATGCGCGCCGTTGCCGTTTCGGCTTCGGGCGCGGCGGTCTTGCCCTCCCGGCCCGTTGCCACATACGCGTCAACGCCACGCGCTTCCAGTGTGCCCAGGTCCCGTTCGTTGCAGTAGCCCGCATCCGCCAGCACCTGCGCCGGCGTCCCGCCGCAGACTTCCGCTGCCGCGTCGAGCATCGGGATCAGCTGGCCCTGGTCGCTCGCGTTGTCCGTCACCTCGGCCCCGACCACCAGCTGGCTCTTCCCGTCCACTGTCATCTGCGCGTTGTAGCACTGCTGGAACCCCTCCGTGCTCGTCTTCATGATCCGGCTCTCCGGATCCGTGAAGTTGCTCTGCGCCTTCTCCCCGGGCTCGCCGTACTCCCGCTTGTAGGGCGGGCCGCCCTCGGGGTTGCGCGTCTGTCCCGGCTCGCGGCCCCGCGCGTCGTCCTTCGCGCTCTGCTCCTCTTCCAGGAGCGCCTTGGCCACCCGGATCGCCGCCAGCCGGTCCTCCCGCCGCTTCAGCTCCTCCGGCAACTCGTCCCCCCGCGCCTCCTCGCCGTGGCGGGCGTCCTCCGCCTCGTCGACCGCTTCCGCCTCCGCCAGCAACGCCCCGATCTCCGCTTGCAACCGACGCTCCTCCCTGACCATCCGGCCGTAGCTCATCGCCTTGCGCTTGCTCGCGTTCGCCCGAACCTTCGTCCCGTCCACCGACACCCGCCCCAACCCCGCCAGACCCAGCGTCCGGGCCAGGCGCACCACCTCCGCGAACACCGCCCGGAAGTCGTCGAGATGCCGGCGCCGGAACTCGCACAGCGTCCGGTGCTTCGGAAAGTTCCCCGCCGCCAGCATCCGCAACGCAATGTCCTCCTCCAGCCTCTTCGCCGTCTTGCGCGACGAGAACGTGCCTGTCGCATACGCATAGATCAGCACCTTCACCATCATCCGCGGATCGTACGGCGAGTTGCGACGACCGTCCCCACGGTACGGCGCGTAGAACGAGCTCAAGTCCACTGCGTCCACCAGGTCACTCACATGGTGCGCCAGGTGACCCTCCGGAACCCACTCCCGCAGATCCTGCGGCAGAAGCAGCATCTGGTCCGGCTGGTACGGTCGAAATCTCGTGCCCATTTGTCAATGGCCATCGAAAATATGACACTTCTGGCCATGGAAAATGTGACACTTTTCGGAACGCCCCACGGAGGGAGCGGAGCGACCGGAGCGGGGCGTTCCGAAAGGATCTGGTCGGCGCGCATCACCGGGTCCCTCCGTGTTCCGAGCGCTCCGCCGAGACGGCCCGGGAGGCGGTCGGGTGGATGGCCCTGGAGAGCTCGGCATGGCGGCGCATCCGGTAGCTGTTGCCCCGGATGTTGACCATGTGGCAGCGGTGCAGTAGCCGGTCCAGCAGCGCGGCGGCCATGACCTCGTCGTGCAGGATCTCTCCCCACTGCTCGAAGCCCTTGTTCGAGGTCAGCACCGTCGAGGCGTGCTCGTAGCGCCGGTTGACGAGCTGGAAGAACAGGATGGCGCCGCTGCGGGTGACTGGGAGGTAGCCGATCTCGTCCACGATCAGGAGCGCGGGGTGGGTGAGGGTCTTGAGCCGGTGGTTGAGCCGGCCGGCGGCCTGGGCCTCTTCGAGCGAGTCGATGAGATCCGTGAGCGTTCCGTAGTAGACCCTGCGCCCGCTCTCGGCCGCGGCGATGGCCAGACTGATCGCCAGGTGCGTCTTGCCGACGCCGGGCGGGCCGAGGAAGACGACGTTCTCCTTGCGCTCGAGGAAGCCGAGCTCGTGGAGCGAGTCGATCTGCTCCCGCTTGACCGAGGGCTGGAAGCTGAAGTCGAAGTCCGCGAGCGTCTTGATCGCCGGAAGACGGCTCGATCGCATGGCCGTGGCGAGGCGCCGGCTGTTGCGCAGCGTGATCTGGGCGGCCAGGACCCGCTCGATGGCCTCTGCCGCGGTGGTTCCGCCGCCGTCCACGCCTGCGAGCACTTCGTCGAGGGCTTCCAGGGCGCCCGGCATCTTCAGATCGGCTAGTTGGGCCGCGATGCGCGCGCTCCGGGACCGGGCCTTCATGAGAGCTCTCCCGTGATCCCGGCATACTCGGACAGCGGCCGGCGTTCAACCTCCACGACCTGGGGTGTCGCGGGTGTCCGGGTCCGGGTCGTCCGGGGCTCGGGCCGCGGCACCACGGGACGGTAGGGCCAAGAGGCCAGGGGACTGAGGCAGGGCCGCTCCCGTTCGAACCGGTCCGCCACACGCTCCTTCAACGTCCCGTGAACGCGAACGTTGGCCATGCCGTCGAGCCACAGGAGGGCCCGTGCGTTGAGGTCGTCATCGGAGATGAAGTCGTTGCCGTAGAAGAAGTTGTCCCGGATATAGCGGACCGGCCGCTCGACCTTCCCCTTCGTCTGGGCCCGGTACGGGCGGCATGCCCGGATCCGGAAGCCCCAGTGGTGGCTGAAGCGCAGGAACTCCGGGTTCTCGATCAGCCGGCCACCCTCGTGGCGCCTGTCGTCGGTGATGACGGCCTTCATCTGGTCGAACAGAAGCTCCGACGGCACGCCGCCGAAATAGGCGAACGACGCCTCCAGCCCCCGGATCACGACCCCCATCGTCTGGCGCTCATAGAAGCTGAGCCACATCAGCCGCGAGTAGCCCAGCACCACGATCAGCGCATGCCGCTTGCCCCACGGCAGCCGGAAGTCCGCGAAGTCCACCTGGCCCTGGTGGCCCGGAGGGGTCTCGAACCTCCGGACCGGCTCCACAGCCTCCCGTGGCCGGACCTTGCGCACGTAGCGCTTCACCTGGCCGTAGCCGCCCGGATAGCCCGCCGCCTGCACTTCGTTGAACAGCCGTACGGCGCTCAGCCTCGGATAGTCCGCCAGCCGGGCGTCGATGATCCTCTTGTAGGGATCGAGCTTCGACGGCGCCGGAGCTCTCGGCCGGTATCTCAGCGCCTCGTCGTCCAGATCCCGGTCCAACTGCCCCGTCGCTATCCAACGATATATCGTCTCGCGGCTCACTCCCACGTGTCGAGCGATCGCCGCCTTCGGCACACCCTGCTCGAGGTAGTGTCGCAGAAGCACCCGCTTCTCTCTCCTGATCATCGCGCCTCCTATGCTGAATGGAGACGCCAGAGTAAAGAATGGTCCGGCGAACCTCACGATCCCCCCGGTCCACCGCCGCCGATCCTCGCTCACCCGCCCGAGGTGTACCATTTTCGATGGCCACATCTGTCCAATTTTGCACGGCCGGTAACACCATTGAACCCCCTCCGACAACCGCCAATCCTTCCCCTCGCATTCGCTACCCCTCAAAATAACGACCGCAGATTCCTGCGGCGTAGGCTCCTAGACCCCCCACCGCCTGCCGCTTCCACAGGCTCACCTCGTTCGGATGAAGCTCGTAGCGTTCCGCGATCGCTTGCACACTTGCCGTCTTCCGCAATGCCTCTCGCTCCACCCGTGCCTTGAGTTCCGGCATGAACCACCACCTCTTCCTAGCCGTCTCGGTGCCTCCCGTGCCAAACCGGAATCCACCTCAACGACCTGCCGAGGACAACGGGGCCACCGCAGACCGGGCCACTCCTATTAGCCTATAGATTCTATAATATACTGTAATACAATAACTTACATTATATTCGACGACTGGATTAAAGCCATCGTCGCCTTGCTGTCAGACATGTTCTGCACCACCGCCACCTGCCTTGGGACACCGTCCCCCTGACTTTGTCTTGACAGCTTCGATTCAGCACGTTAGACATTCCACGTCATTGAGAATGAGAATCGCTCTCAACTATATTCGGGTGAGCGCGGACTTTGGGACGCATCACGGACGGTGATGGATGTGGGGCAACACGGCCGCGGTAGTGCCCGGCCCAGCTCACCTTAAGGTGTTCTCTCTCAATTGCTGACAGGCGGAGGAAGGCATGGTTCGCCACTGCTGGAATCAAGCAACGGAACGGTGGCTCCGCGGGTGCCCGGACCGGGTTCGCCAGGTCGATGGAAGGAGCATGACGATTCGGCGCGACGGTAGTAGATGGCTTGGCACACTCCTGGGGCTTTCCGTTCCGATCGCCGCCTGGACCGCCGGCTCAGCGACACCGTCCAAGCTCTCAGCTCAGAATACGGAGGCCGACAACCCGAGCCTCGCGGAGCTGCAGCAAAGGGTGGAGACCCCGACCCTGGAGATCGAAAAGCTGCGCCTGGGGAGTGACGTCGTGGCCCGGGCGGATACCAGTGTCCTCGGCTTCGGGCCGGCGGCTTCCAAAGTGTATGAGGTGACGCAGGGCGTTTCGATCGGCGGATACGGCGAGATCGTCTACGAGAGTTTCTCCGACACACGGGAAGACGGGAGCCCCTCGGGGAAAACCGACAGGGTCGACGCCCTGAGGGGGATCATCTATGTCGGCTACAAGTTCGATAACCGCTTCCTATTCAATTCCGAGATCGAGCATGCCTCGACTGGCCAGGCGGGATCCGCCTCTCTCGAGTTCGCCTACCTAGACTATCGCGTCACGGAGAGCTTCGGACTGAGGGGCGGACTCCTGCTGAGCCCGATGGGTTTCATAAACGAGCTGCACGAGCCCCCGATCTTCCTAGGCGCAAAGCGACCAGCCACGGAGAGCCAGATCATTCCCACGACCTGGCGTGAGAATGGAGCCGGGATCTTCGGGGAGATTGGGTCTGTCAGCTATCGGGCTTACCTGATGAACTCGCTCGATGCCGTGGGCGGAGGTTCGTCCAAGGCGGCTGGTTTCAGCGCGTCGGGCGTTCGGGGTGGGCGCCAGAAGGGATCGAAGGCCGTCGCGCAGAGCTTTTCGGCGGTGGGGCGTGTCGACTGGACGGGAATCTTGGGGCTCACCGCCGCAACCTCCCTCTACACAGGGAACTCGGGCCACGACCGTGCACTGTCGAGTGGGACCGTGGTCGACGCGCGAACCCTCATCTGGGAGGGCCACGTCGGATATCAAGCCCGTGGATTGGACGTCAGAGCTTTGCTGGCCGTCGCGGATATCGATGATGTCGCGGCCCTGAACGATCTTAAAGGCCTGAACGGCAGCAGCTCCATTGGAGAGCGCTTGGAAGGAGGATACGTCCAGGTCGGCTACGACCTGCTGAACCGATCGACGACCACCCACCAACTGATCCCGTTCCTACGCTACGAGAGCGTCGACACACAGTCGCAGGTGCCGATCGGCTTCGCGTCGAATCCGGCCAACGACGGGACGAGCCTGACGCTTGGACTCTCATGGCAGCCGTTGCCGCAGATCGTGGGAAAGGCGGATTACCAGATCTACAGGAATGAGGCTGGCAGTGGCGTAGATTAGTTCAATGTTGTCTTGGGCTACCTATTCTGATCGGCGTCGGAGCGGGTACCATGGGCATAAGAAGGCCCGGCGGTAGTTTATGTAGATCGAGAATGAGTCTCGATCCCTTAAGACCAAACTGAGAGAGGGGGTTTCATGACTGGAATCCGAAGTTGCCTCCAAGGGCTAGCCGTGCTCTGCACTGTCACTGTCGTGGGATGCTCTACGTCGGACTCGAACCCGGCGTCGGGGACCGAGAGTGAGCCCAGTCAAGCCTCGTTGGGGGAATCCCCACCGGGCAGCTCTCCTGCCGGATCGCTTGTCGAGGGACTGGCGGACCCCAATGTGGCGGACGAGGCTATGCTGGCCGAGGTGCCGAACATCACACCCGAGATTGCTGCACAGCTGGTCGAGTCGCGCCCGTTCGAAAACATGCTCGATGTCGACATGCATCTGGCGGAGAGCCTGGATAGCGCCCAGAGGGAGGAGGTCTATTCGCACCTTTTCGCTCGCCTAGACTTGAATGCAGCGAGCGAGGCCGAGATCCTCCTCATTCCCGGCGTTGGCGATCGTATGGCGCACGAATTCGAGGAATACCGACCGTACCTCGGCATTGAGCAGTTCCGCCGTGAGATCGGCAAATATGTCGATGAGGCTGAGGTCGCGCGCTTGGAGCAGTACGTCAGGATTCCATAGCAGACGGACTTGGCCGATGCGTCATCCCGGCGGAGCCGGCGAGGAGGTAAGCGCGATGCTCCCAGCGTTCCGGCGGCTGATCATGGCAGTTGTCATTGTCGGGATCGTCGGGATTGGTGCGGAACTCGTTCTCCTGGAGCACTGGGAGTCTGCGCTGCAGTGGACACCTCTCATCGCACTGATCGCGGCCACCCTGGTGATTCTCAGCGCGGGAATTCATCCAACCCGGACCCGGATTCTGGCTCTTCGTATAGTGATGCTCGCACTGGTTCTTGTGGGTATCCTGGGTATTGGGCTTCATTGGCGGAGCAATGCGTTGCTCGAGCTCGAAATGAACCCATCGGCCGAGGGCTGGCCCTTTATCCGTCGGGTGCTCTTCGGGGGCACCCCTCTCTTGGCGCCGGGAGCTATCATGCACCTCGGGCTCATCGGATTGGCGGCCACGTATCGCCAGCTCGCAGGGCGCATGTAACAGCCTCCGCCCCGGTTCATTCAGCTGTGAGAAGAGGCGAGATAGCCGGGGATCGAAATCAACGTGGTGCTGCTACGCACCTTGGAGCAACAGACATGCCAGGAGCATACCCCCTGCCGAGGGGGCTTCACCGGTCACGTCGTTAGAATCTGCGAATGGGACCGGAGTTCACGGCCCGGGAGTAGCAGCGGGTGTGCGAGTGGATCATGCAGGACGATCGGTTCCGTCGGCCGAGAGCAAGGGCCAGCCTTCCTCCGATGAAGACCCAGGGTACCAAACCACGCGGGAGCTCCAATGGATGACTCGGTTCGCGATGCCATCAACAAACAGATCAACCACGAGTTCCAGGCAGCGTACCTCTACCTCGCCATGGCTGGGCACTTCGAGGTAGAGAGCCTGGAGGGTTTCGGGAAATGGATGAGGATGCAGGCGAGGGAGGAACTCGAGCATGGAATGCGGCTCTTCGACTACATGGTTAGACGTGGGGTCGAGGTGACCCTAGCCCCCGTCGATGGCCCACAGGCCAAGTTCGGCTCCCCGATCGACATCTTCAAACAAGCGCTCGACCACGAGAGGAAGGTGACGGAGTTGATCAACTCGCTCTACGAGGTGGCAACGACCAAGAAGGACTATCCAACTCAGCTGGAGCTGCAGTGGTTCATCGACGAGCAGGTGGAGGAAGAGGCGTCCTTGGGAAGCGTGGTCGAGCAGCTGGAAATGGTGGGCGACAACCGTGCTGCGCTCCTCATGATGGACGAGAGGTTAGGAGGCCGGGCCACGACGGAATAGTGATGGTTGGACTTCGTCCTCCCGTTACTCCCCAGGGAGTTCAGGCGAACCACGCTCGAGAGCGGCTCGGAGCGTCGCTTCGGCCACGAACAGGAATCCCCACGCCACAAGGCACACGCAACGCCGAGATCGACGATCCCCCGCCGTGGAGCGGGAAGCCACTCAACGACAATGACAGCCGTGACGACTGACGCGACCACGCTCCAGCGGCGGACACGTTCACGAGTGTTGCCGCCAAGCAGCGACATAGCGTGGAGCGGCGCGAGTATTAGGACGATCGCGTTGCGGGCCGCGCGAAGACGGCTCGCCCGCTCGCCCGCTCCGGCCATCCTAGGCACCCAGTGGCGCTGGAGAGCCAGAAACCCTTCTCCGTAGACGAACAGCACAACCATCAGGAGCAGGACGGTCCATTGGAAGGAAGTCAGTCCGGCGCCGACCTCGGCGAGTCCGCGCACTCCGAACCTGAAGATCCCTAGCCCGAAGAGGACGGACACTGAGGTGGTCCCGGATTTTTGGACAGGTCGTTAAGGTGGATTCCAGGACGGAACAAGAGACACCGAGATGGCCAGAAAGAGACGGCGGTCAACCCGCCGCATTTCGAGTGCGCGGACCCAGAAGCCGCATGGGCAGGTCAGAACTGACGACGCCTAAACTGGACAGGATCCTGGGTTCAGGTGAGGTCAGACCTCAGCGGATTCCTCACGGCTTCACCGTCCCAACAATCGTCCCATCAGCCGCGGTTTCCAAGCACAGCCCCCATAACTTCCTGCGCGTTGGCCTATGCCAGGGTCGTACAGTCGGCCTTCGCGACAGAGACAACGGAACTCGGTTAGCTCATTCGGATCCTGGGTCGTTCGCAGACTTGGCGTGCCTGGGACAAACACTGGGCTGGTTCGATGGCCGATGAATTGAATCGAAGCCCATCAGTGCTACCACACTCCGTATCCATTGCTTCGGTAGTTCTTGCGGCTAAGGCGCCCTCGCGGTTCTCCGCTTCAGCTGCAGGGACTGGATTCAGATGCTTGCCGTACTCTCTGGCAATCCGCGAGGCCTCATAGCCGTCCTTGTGCTGCTCGCGGCGCTTTGCCGGGTCGAGCAAGGTAACACTTACGTACACAAAGGGCTTCCCGGGCCGATAGTCCGGGATCTTCTCCCGGAACTTCCGCATTTTCAGTACGGCGGTGTCACGCCGAATCACGTAGAGGTTCTTGGGCCTCTTCGCTCTCTCGGATCACTCAGGCACGTGGGGACCACCGCTCCCTCTCCACCAAGCTTCCTCTGGCACGCCAAGTGGCGACCCGGTCGGGTGGGGCCACCCCGAATATTCATGCGCTGTCTGGCCCACTGCACGCCTTAGCCGGCCAAGGCCGCTTTGTGCTCGGTTGACTCCAATGGCCAAGTCCACGACGTATTACCGCATCCCGAATCGGAAATACCACGGGAACTGGGACCGAGTCCGCCGACCTCCGTCTTCCGCAATGCACTCCATCGTTCCGGCGGCTCCCGAGCCGTTCGTGATCGGCTTTGTGGTTCCGGGGATACCGATGGAGTGACAAATGGGGGACTACTCTGGGGCATTGGCAGATGCCCATCAACTTCTGACCCAATAAAGTCAACGCCTTGCCGGCTCTCTAGAGAGGCGGGAGCACGATCACCCTTTCGGTCACTCTTCGCGAATTGGAGCCCAGAATCCCCGGGCCAAGCGTCTCCTGGCTCACCGAACGGACAATGGGCTACTCAAGCCCCAGGGGGCCGTCTCCGGCCTCACGGACGCAGGCTCGGGAAACCTGAAAGCGATCCACATTGAGCATGATGGTTCCATTCTCCTCTCGTGCACTGGTGAGCGCCCTCGTTTTCAATAGGGGCAGATGGGAGCTGCGCAGGATCTGAGATTCTTTGCGGGCAGGCCTGAAGTCACGTATCCTCATTCCAAGATGTGCAAGTCTGCTCGGTGACCGACTCAAGAGTCGCAACGTGAGGGTAGCGATGCGCGAATTTTCCACATCGGTCCGGCTGTTTCTGGGTGCCGTAGCGGCCTCGGCGCTTGCCGTACCGGCCGGAGCTGAGGCGCAGGATCCTGACGCATTCACCAACAATATCCGCCCAATCATGGAGCGGCGCTGCTGGACCTGCCACGGCGAGCAACAGCAGCGCTCTGATCTCGACCTGCGAACGCGGGAAGGTGCGCTGAAGGGAGGCGTACGAGGGCCAGCGATCGTGCCGGGACGCGCCGAGGAAAGTCGGCTCTACCGCCAGATTGCCGGCTTCGAAGAGCCCACCATGCCCATGGAGGGCCCACTGACCGCAGCGGAGATTGCTGCGGTTCGCGATTGGATCAATGACGGGGCTCACTGGGACACGGGACCGACCGTGGCCGCAAGTGCCGGAGACGAGTACGCCTTCGAGACGGAGCTCCCTCCCGACGCGCGAGACTACTGGGCCTTCCAGCTGCCTGTTCAGGGTCCGATCCCCGAAGTGGACTCCTACGGCCACCCGATCGACCGGTTCCTGGAACACACTCGACAGGAGAACGGCCTGATCGCGGCCCCACGGGCGGATCGTCGAACCCTGGTCCGGCGCGCATATCTGGACCTGACGGGTCTCCCACCTACGCCTGAGGAAGCCGAGGCGTTCCTAGCCGACTCGTCGCCGGATGCATGGGAGCGCCTGATCGATCGCCTGTTGGACTCTCCCCACTACGGGGAGCGCTGGGGTCGTCACTGGCTCGACGTGGCGCGCTATGCGGATTCGGACGGTTTCGAACAGGATGTGGACCGGGCGAACGCGTGGCGGTACCGCGACTACGTGATCGACGTGTTCAATGACGACAAGCCCTACAACCGGTTCCTCATCGAGCAGATCGCGGGCGACGAACTGGACGAGACGACGCACGAGACACGGATCGCCACCGGGTTCCTACGAGCGGGCCCACGAGTGAACTTCCGTGAGAAAGACAACCCGGAGCGGAGACACGATTACCTCGACGACGTCCTGGCCACACTCGGCCGCGGTGTTCTCGGGCTCACGGTGCAGTGCGCGCGCTGCCACGATCACAAGTTCGACCCGATTCTTCAGCAGGACTACTACAGCCTCCAGGCTTCAATATTCGGGTACGTCGAGACGGAGTACCCGATGCTGCCCGACCAGCAGGCTGCAGCGTACCTGACGCTGACCGCCGATTTCGACGAGCGTCAGAGTGCCCTCCAGGACCAGATCCGCGAGATCGAGGAGCCCTACCGGAACCGCCTGAAGCTCGAGCGTATCCAGCGCGAGTTTCCCGAGGAGGTCCTCCAGGCGGTGCAGACGCCGGAGGAGGAACGGACTCCGGGACAGAAGCTCCTGGCCGCGCAAGTCCTGTCGATCGGGGTTCCGGCCGAACAGGTAGATGAGGCGCTATCTCGGGACGATCTGACGCGCCGACAGGCCCTGGTCGATCAGATCGAAGAGATCGAGCAGGAGCGGCCGGAAGTGCCGCCGATGATCGAGATCGTGACCGACGGCGACTACCGGTATACGCCGGACCGGGCCGGGGATAACGTCCTGGGTTGTCCAGAGTGCCGAATCCGGCCCGAGGAGCCAGGCAGCTTCCTCCATGAGGGTCCAGACCGATACGAGGTGCCTCCCAGTCGATTCCTCATCCGCGGAGATCCGTTCAGCTTGGGTCCCGAAATATCTCCAGGGTTCGTCACCGTAGCGACCTACGGAGATCCTGCCACGGAGATTCCGCGTACCAACGGTCGCACATCCGGGCGTCGACTGGCCCTGGCCCAGTGGCTCACTTCTCCGGATAACCCGCTCCCGACCCGCGTCTGGGTGAACCGAATATGGCACCACCATTTCGGGCGGGGCATCGTCTCGACCCTTGACAACTTCGGAAGGGTGGGCGATGCGCCCACGCACCCGGAGTTGCTTGACTGGCTAGCGGTGGAGTTCAGGAACCGCGGGTGGAGCGCGAAGGAGATGCACCGGCTGATCATGACCTCCGAGGCCTACCAGATGGCCTCGGCGTATGAGAATGCCGACAACGTGGCCAACGATCTGGAGAATCTCTATCTCTGGCGGTATCGCCCCCAGCGGCTAGAGGCGGAGGCTGTGCGCGACGTCATCATGGCCACGAGCGGCGGAATCGATCTCACGATCGGGGGGCTCCCGGTATTCCCTCACGTCCCGGAAGAAATCCTCGCCACGGCACAGGCGTATGGCCGGTGGGACAACCAGCCGGACGGACCCGACGTTTGGCGGCGGAGCGTCTACGTATATCGACGCCGGACGCTTTCTTTCCCGTTCTTCGAGACCTTCGATCTCCCGGATCAGAACGTGACCACCGCCTCGCGCAACACGTCGACGGTGGCAACCCAAGCGCTGACCCTGCTCAACAACCCCTTTGTCCTCGGGCAGGCACGTCTCTTCGCCGAGAAGGTGGAGCAGCAGGCACCGAACGACATTGGGAGGCAGGTCGACCTGGCCTATCGGACCGCGTTGACGAGGCCTCCAACCGAGGAAGAAGCAGCGGTCGCCCGCCAGCTAGTGGACCAGCGATCGCTGGTCGATTTGATGCACGTGCTCTTCAACCTGAACGAGTTCCTCTATTTGAGGTGAGGGCATGAGTCACACGCACAAATGTGGAAAGAAAGAGAAGACGCTCTGGTCGCGTCGCGACTTCCTCATGCAGTCCGGCGGCGGCGTCGCTGGATTGGCGCTCGCCCACCTTCTCGATCGCGAGGGTTTGCTGGCGGCCGCACCCGTGCCGCAGGATCCGCAGTGCAACACGCCGTTTCCCGGCGCCTTCGAGCCTAGACCCCCGCACTTCGCGCCTCGCGCCAACGCCGTGATCTCGCTCTTCATGAGCGGGGGTGTCAGTCACGTGGACACCTTCGACTACAAGCCTGCGCTCGCTCGATACGCGGGGCAGCCGCTGGACAGCTTGATCGGCGGGTCGGTCCCGGTGCGCCAGGGCTTCCCGGGCCCCCTCATGCCGAGCCCGTTCGAGTTCGAGAAACATGGGGAGAGCGGGATCGAGGTCTCGGAACTCTTTCCCCATCTGGCCAAGCACGTAGACGAGATCGCGTTCATCAAGTCGCTCTACGGGACGTCGAACGACCACATTCAGGCGACCTACGAGATGCAGACGGGTCAGATCCGGATGGGATTCCCCAGCGTGGGCTGCTGGGTAACCTACGGCCTCGGAGCCGAAAGCTCGAGTCTACCGGCCTTCGTGGTCATGACCGACTATCGTGGCGGACCCCTAGGGGGACCCAATGACTGGGGCGCGGGCTTCATGCCCGCCAGCTATCAGGGTACTCTCTTCCGCTCCAGCGGCGATCCAATCGTGGATCTCGAGCCGCCCGAGGGAATGAGCCAGGAAGAGCAGCGGGCCCGGCTCGACGCTCTGGCCAAGCTGAACCAGATGGATATGGAGAGGTATCCGGGCAACTCGGAGCTCGCGGCACGAATCTCCTCCTACGAGCTCGCCTACCGAATGCAAGGGTGCGCTCCCGAGGCGATCGACGTGTCCTCGGAATCCGACGCCACCCAGGCGCTGTATGGTCTCGACAACGAGATCACAGAGCCATTCGGTCGGCAGTGCCTCATGGCGCGCCGGCTCGTCGAACGCGGTGTCCGGTTCGTCCAACTCTTCATGGGCGGAGTGGGCAATCAGAACACGGACACTTGGGACGCACACAGCAACCTCGTAGAGAATCACCGGCTGCATGCGGCCGAGTCGGACCTACCGATAGCAGGCTTGTTGACGGATCTGAGAGCGCGGGGCCTCCTAGACACGACGCTGGTCGTGTGGCATGGCGAGTTCGGACGGATGCCGATCTCGCAGCGCGGTGTGGGACGCGATCACAATCCGGGGGCACAGACGGCCTGGATGGCTGGGGCCGGGATCCAGGGGGGGCAGTCCATCGGCGGGACCGACGACTTCGGGTACAAAGCGGAGCAGCAGCGAATCTCCGCACACGACCTGCACGCGACGATGCTGCACCTGCTCGGGTTGAACCACGAGCGACTCACGTACCGGTACAGCGGCCGAGACATGCGGCTCACGGACGTGCACGGCACGCTCATACCGCAGATTGTGGGTTAGGGCGGCTACGGTGCGGAGCTTGTAGACCTGGCAGGGTGCTTGCCAGACCCTCGAGCACTTCCCGTATCGGCCTAACGGACGCACTCCCCACTCCCGCGATATTCTCTCCTGCGAGGCGACATGTCCCCTGCCCAGGCTCCATCCCGGGATTCCCCGGTGATGTGCCAGTCGACAGGTCCGAGGGCGCTGTTTTCTCCTCACTCCAAGGGGCTGCCGAGAATCGGCCAACTCCGGCAGCACCTCCTTACAGGAACGGCAGCGGCACTTGCCAAGGCGGAAAGGCAGGGGACGAACCGCCATTGGCGAGACTCACTCCGGTCCTCGCGGTGAGTGCCGTAGTCAGGGCTGGGAGCAGGGCTATCCACAGACGCAGGCGTAAGAAAGCTTTCTGGCGTTCCCAGCTCTTCGACGAGGGCTTTGGGCAGCCACGCATGACCGGATGGCGCGACAGGGCGACGTTTGCGTGCCTTGTCGATGCGCCGGAGTCGGACCACTTGAGCGTGCTTGTCTGGCCTGCTGAACCAAGGGCAGCACCGACGGACACCGCGATATCAGATGAGTCCTCAGGTCGCGCTTTCGGTTCTCACTCCGCAGTTTGAACGGACGATACCATACACCTGGGCCCTGACGAGAGGAGCCGTGACGATAGAAGACTGGACCTTCCCCCGACTGAATCGTCGGCATGCCCTCCGCCTGATCGGAGCGGGAGGGCTCGGTCTCATTGCGGCCGGAAGAACTGCCGGAGGTCTACTCGCGGCGCCGAGACGTATGGTGTCCGGAGCGCGACAGGTCTCCTTCCAAGAGGGCGCGGTCATTCGCACGATCTTCACAGATCTGCCTCCGGATGCGCTCGCGCAGGGCACGACACTGTTCCATGAGCACCTCGACGGCGTCTACTCACGCGAGACGCGCCAGCTCCAGCTTCCGCCTCCGTCGTCGGCCGATATCGCTCCCGTGATCGCCGACATCGAAGAGGCGATGGAAAACGGCGTGACCTGCATCGTCGACGCGGGGCATCCCGATATGGGGGTGAACTACGACCATCTCAGGCAGATCTCCACAGAGACCGGACTTCACGTCGTGGCGAGCGGCGGGTACTACCTGCGCAACACCTATCCCGCCGAGATCTCGACGATGACCGAGGACCAGATCGCAGCACGACTCGTCGCCGAAGCCAACGCTGGTCGGTTCGGCGCGTACGGGGAGATCGGCAACATGGCTGGCCGGGCCGAATTCTTCCCCGACGAGATCAAGGTCTTCCGCGCCGTCGGCAAAGCGCACCTGCAGAACGATCTCCCAATCTTCACGCACAACAGCTACGGGTCCGGGCCCGACGCCGACGTCGTGCCCCAGGACATGGCCCTGCGGCAGCTCGACGTCTACGAGTCGGTCGGGGTGGATCCGAGGCGGATCGCGATCGGCCACATGGACTCCCTTCCCGGGACGAACGCGGACATCATCAACGCGCTGGCAGAGCGAGGCGCGTTCATCGGGTTGGATCGCGTCAGGGGGGACAGCGGGAGGGATGAGGCCCGCGTCGCGCTGGTTCTCGCCTTTCTGGAGGCAGGCCATCTGGAGCACCTGCTCCTCTCGAGCGACACTCGGAGCGACTTCCTGAAGGTCATGCGCTTCGCCGAGCAGCTTCAGCGAGCCGGCGTAACCGAGGCCATGCTCCACACGATCATGGTGGACAACCCACGCCGCTTCCTGGCCTTCGTACCGCGGGGGTGACCGGCGCCCGGGAAGGGGAACTTCGCCGGCGGTCGGGCTTGACCCGCCCCTTGATTCGGCGAAGAAGCCGGCCCGCGCGTCGCGGGTGGACCTAGCGGGAGGGGGCCATGCCCCCCTCTCGCACAGCTGCGTTTTTACTCACCCCCGGAGCTGCCGGCCACGGTGGCTCCGGCCAGATAGGTCCGCCTGATCATGTCGCGGTCCACTCGATGCCCCTTCAGGTAGACATCATCGATTCGCCGGGTGTTGGTTATATCGTCCACCGGATTGGCGTTCAGCACAACAAACGAGGCGGTCTTGCCCGTCTCTACGGTCCCGAACTCGTGCAGCAAGCCCAGTGCGTCCGCCGAGTTCCTCGTCGCTATGACAATGGCCTGAAGGGGCGTCAGCCCCACGTCGTCGACCAGCAGTTCCAGCGCCTTGTGGGCAGCGAATGACCCGGTTTCCGTGCCCAGAGCGAGCATGACCCGCGCGTCGTGCAGCGTCCGATGATTGTAGACGATCCTCCAGTAGATCGATGAATTGAGCTCCAGCGCGTCCACGTCGGGTGCCTGTCCCTCATGGGTTCTCGGCTGCGGTCCGCTCGCGGCCTGCTCGCGCAAAGCCCGTGCCGCCTCGAGGCCTTGCATCTCGACGAAGAGAGGATCCTCCCAAGTTGTTGCGGCATCAGCCAAGGTCATGGTGTACCTCCAGGGCAGCTGAAAATTCGTCTGCTGGACCGTGCCATGGTCCTGCATCAGCTCGACGAATTCAGCGTCGATGGAATCGGACCGCACCGGATGGGCGAGCATGTCGGTCCCGGCTCGAACCACGCCCTTTGCATCCCTCATCCACCAGATGTGGGTGTACACAGGGATATCGTGCTTGTGAGCTTCATCGATGATGATGCTATAGATTTCCGGGCTCATCAGAAGCTCGGTACCGAGTCGGTCGTCGACCCACAGCTTGATGTGGTCAACGCGCTCGGCAGCCCGCTCGCGGACGTATAGCCGGGCCTGTCTCTCGTTGTGAATCCAGACTTCAACGTCGTTGATGTCCTCCTCATACCTGCTCGCCAAACCGGCTTCGTGCCGTGCGAGGGTTTCCGGATGGTGACCCAGCGGCACTTTGGCGCCTAGCCCGCTCACCAGAATACGGGAGGCGTTCGGATGGTATTCGGCGCGTATCTGGAACGCCGGCTCCGTGGAGTGACCCGGAGTCGCGACCACGGCGATACCCGCGTAGGCCTGCTGATGCAATTCGGCGATGAGCCCCTGGCGCTGCGCTTCCCAATTCAGCCAATCACCGCGTTGCAGGATTCCCGTGTGGACATGGGTGTCGACCAAAGCCGGCATGACGGTCTTGCCGGTCAAGTCCACGCGAACTGCACCTGCCGGAACCCGAACCTCCCCCCTCGTTCCGACCTGTAAGAACTTGCCATCCTGGACCACGAAGGCGGAGTTCTGGATGGGTGGAGAATCGTCTCCGAGAATGAGGGTCGCCCCCTCGTACAGCGTCGCATTCCCCACTTGGGCAAGGATATCCGGCGGCCCTCCCAGGTAGGCAGAAACCAGGCCGACCACGATAACGGAGTGGAGCATCGTAGTTCTGCTCATGAGAGATCGCCTCCTTGGAATGATCCGCCGTCTCTGAGGCCGCGGTGCGCTACACCCAGCCCCTCCTCCGGAATATGCGAAGCGCATCGACGAACTGGCCCAAGTCCTCGGGCATGGCCGAGAGGGAGAGTCGATTGTAGGAGAGCATCGGTGGGAACTGCCGTCCCACCAAGATCCCGTGCTCCCTCATGCGACGGATGTACAGGGCCTGGTCACCACGGATCCGGTGAAACAGAAAAGCGGTATGGCTCTGAAAGTAGTCCAACCCCAATTCGTTCAGGCCGGTCGTCACGACTTCCTTGCACTCGGCCCAAGTGCTCAAGCTCCTCTCCCGCCAGCCCTCCTCCTCGAGGGCAGCGATCGCACCGACCACGGCCAGCGTGTTGGGGTTGGAACGGTTGGCGTAGAGGCGCAGTCGGCGGGCCGTCTCGGCAGCACAGACACCGTAGCCCACGCGGAGTCCCGCGATCCCGTAGAGCTTTAAGAATGTACGGGTAACCAACACATTTGACCGCTCATTCGCCCACTCTTCCGCCGACCAGTAGCTCGCGTCATCCACGAACGGAAAGTAGGCCTCGTCGACAATGAAGAAGACATGGTCGGGTGCCGATGAGAACCAGTCGTCCAATTGCGCGCTGGGAGTGAGGGTTCCGGTCGGATTGTTCGGATTGCAGATGTAGACCACGGTGGGCTCTCGCCACTGTTGGGCCAGACGCTTCATGCGTTCGACGTCGTGGGCAAAATCACTCGTGAGGGGGACCTGCTCGATCGTGTACGGAAAAGGCTCCGCGTAGCGCATTGCGTTCTCGTAGGTCGGATTCGCCTGAAGTATCCGGCTCTGCGGAGAAGCGTGCGCCTGGACAGCCATCCGAATGACTTCCGTGGAGCCGGAACCGAGAACTACCTGGTCTGCTCCCACGCCGTGGAGCTCGGCAAGTCGATCGACGAGAATCTCCTGTCGGGGGCCGGGATAGTGCGGCACCTCCTCCATCGCCTCGAGAATCGCCGTGCGTGCGCGCGGTGGTATGCCGAGGGGGTTCGCGTTGTGATCCAGTCTCAGGGTGGTGTTCTGAGCCAGTGGAACCACCGACGAGGTCCACGGTTCAGCGTCGCGCGCGAAGGCCGTCCCCTGCCAGGCCGCCAGCCCCGCCGACACCCTGGTCCCATTCACAAGGAAACGCCGGCGATCCATTTCTCACCTCGTAACAGGTCATAGTCAGCTGGCTGTTCCCTACCGATCGCCAGCCTAAAGGGATCGTGTGTCAAAGTGGCCATCACACCGGCGGCTCGCCAGTGGCGAATTCCTTCTCGCGCCGCTCTCTCCCGGCCCGCTTGGCCTCCGAGGACTCCGAGTCGTCTCCCGGGTAGGGGAGCACCGGTTCATCGCCGCCGTTCAACGCATGGGTTGCAACGGTGTCGATGAACCGGTGATCGTGCGAACTGACCACCGTCGGCCCCGGGAGCTGCTGGATGAGGTTGCTGACCCGGGCCTTCCGGCCCAACCGCCCTGCTTCGGGCTCCCACCTTCCGGTTCGAGACTTCCGCCTAGGAATTCACGACCAAAGCCAGCGTCAAAGTGCGATCGGACTTCTGCAGCGGCACGAGAACGCTGTCGCTCCCGAGAGGGACACCTGCCAGCGCGGCGAGGTTGTCGTAGAGAACTTGGAGACTCGCCTTGAGTGCGAGGTTGTCCGACATGGCCGCAGTAACGGAGTTCGTCCAGTCTGCTCGAACGTCATCGGTCTCACTGAGGTTCTCGTCCAGCACGAGCAGACTCGAGACGTCCGTCGTTGAGCGGGCGGTCTCAAGCGGTGATGCTCTGGACAAAGTCCAGAGTTGCCCTCAGGCCCCCGAAGGAATCCTCGCCACCAGGGCCCTCGATCACATCGTCCTGAACCGTGTACGTGAGCCCTAGGTCGGACTTGAACCGTCGACTCTCCGAATCAGCCCAGGCTCGACCTGCGCCTGCCACTACATCGTAGCGGTTCTTGACTCCGGCGAAGGTGTTCCGATCCCAGCCCAACCCCCGGAAGAGGTATGCGGATTCGGTGAGCCGCGGTCGAGCCGAGTCTGGACGAAATAGTTCTCGGCCATCTTCTCCGTGTTGGTGCGCTTGACCACCTGGAGTTCACGAGTCGACCCCGTCGCCGTGCGAATGGTGGTTCCTGACTCTGCCCTTACGGCACCAGCGGAAAGGTGAAAGAGTGCCTCTTCCGACTGGTACTCTGAGGGTGTTCTTGAGCCCGAGCGTACTCGAGGTGGCGTTGCCCGAGGTCAAGACGAAGGTGAACTCCGCGACGTCGGTCCAGCCCAAAGGACGCTCGTCCTGAGCGGCTACAGACCCTGGACCAAAGGCAAAGAGTCCGACGCGAAGGGCGCAAACGGCGAACGAACGGTGTTGCAGCATGAATTCTCCTGTTTCAAAAAAGAGTCGTGCGGCAGGTTGAGTTAGGCGGTGCCCCAGGGAAGGTGCACCCAGTGGTAGGCCTGCTATGGATCCCCTTGCGCACGTCATCCCTCAGACTGGGGAACGCCCCTCGGAGAGAGACGTTCACATGACAAAGGGCGTAGCTGTGCTGTACGTTCCGCCGGTGCCGGGACTCATTTGCGGTGATGTTTCTCTGTCCACCCGAGGGGAGCCTATGAGGACGCGCCTGAGCCGGTTCAACGTCGCTACCTTACACACCGCCTCGAGGCGCTCGTCATCCAACTCTTCGTCAAGGCGCTCTGTGTTCTGGTCCAGGACTCTCACGGCCAGCTGGAGGGAGGCCACCGGATCCTGCTCCAACGCGGGAGTACGCACTTTGATTCGACGGCGCGCGATCTGGTCTTCCGCCGCGTGGGATGACAAGACGTGAAGCTCTTGCTGAAGACCACGCTGTTCACGGTCGTGATGCCCGGCACGTTTGCAGTTCTCCTTCCGATCCTCCTCGCGGGTGATCGAACGGCCGCCAGTGGCGCCACACTGGGGCTCGCCCTGTTCCTCTTCGCGTTCGGCAGCGTCCGGTATTTGCGCTCTGCATGGGATTTTGCCGTCTATGGGAGCGGAACCCCCGCACCAATCGACGCACCGAAGCGGCTCGTTGTCCGCGGGTTCTACTGCTATACACGAAACCCAATGTACCTAGCTCCGCTGAGCCTGGTCATCGGGTGGGCCACCCTCTTCGGAGCTGTCATCCTTGTGGCCTACGCGGTCCTGCTATTCGTGTTTTTCTCCCTGTTCATACGGCTCTACGAGGAGCCGCGCCTTGCGCGAGAGTTCGGCATTGACTACGCAGCGTACGCCTCACAGGTCGGTCGTTGGCTGCCTCGGCCTCTGGGCAGGAAGGTCACTTGAGGCGGCGACACGCGCTGTAGCCGAGGCCCGCACCTCGTCGGTCGGCTGCGCGTCGCACTCTCCCCCACCCACCGCCAAGACGTAGAGCGTGCCGCTTCCCGATCGAGTCAGCAGCTCGCCACGCAGCACCGTAACTGCCTGACCGGAAAGCAGCGCGCGGTTCTCCCCGGACGGTCAGCTTGACGAGGCCTCCGCGCGGGGATGCCTGCCATGCCGTGAACGCATCCCGGCCGACACGGCGTTGCCAATAGGGTCCCAAGCAGCAGTTCGCGGATCCGGTCACTGGATCCTCGTCTATGCCCGCGTGCGGCCCGAAGTAGCGTGACACGATATCGAACCTGTCTGTCTCGGCCCGCGCGGTGACGATGATCCCGCGGGGATCCAGCTCGCCGAGGCGCCGAAAGTCCGGCGCGCGGGCTCGCACGGTCGCCTCCCCGTCCACCTCGATCAGGTAGTAGAGACGGTTCCCCGACGTACGTCGCATCCACACGAAGGGCGTCGGTCAGCCCGTCGGGAACGGGCGCCGCCGGCTCGTCCGACGCTGCCGGGAAGTCCATCTCCATCCGTCCTCACGGAGGATGGCCGACAACGGGCCGGAGCGGGTGTGGAAGACGGCCGGCGCATCCGGCGCGAGGTGGCGGCCCTCCGCCCACAGCACAGCACGTGGGCGCTGGCCAACGTGGCGGGGCCGCTCAGCTCCACCTCGACCGTTGGCATGAACCAGCGGAGGTCGAACGCGCTGGCGTCGCGGCGTACGAGGATAGCCGTCTAGCACAGGTTCATCTCACGGGCCACGCGCCGCATCCACGCGACCTCGGCCGCCCGTCGCAGCACGCAGACGGCGGGGGGGTGCCGCCGAACGGCTCACGGGTGAAAGCGTCGACCTGAATGATGGCGAGCGGCACGGGCGTCCCCTCTGATTCCGTCACATGATCTCCGGGATCCGGATGGATTGACACGACCTCCGGGGAGTACCTTGTAGGTCTTGCCATGACTCCACCCTCTCAAGGAGTAGAGCCTCCGGCAAACCCGACATCCAAATGTCTAAGTCAGTCAGCACGCTCGGAGCGCGGAGTATGACGCCCGGCGCTCTGCGGGGCTGTGGGTCCTGGGACAGTTGCCATGAGAAGGGCCTTCTGGGGCCCTGATGACCTTCACCCCGTGTCGTAGAACCCTATGGCTCGTCCCAACACCCCATGAAAAAGCCCCTGGGATCGCCAGGGGCCGAATGCGCGAAAAAGCCCGTCGTTACGGGACGGAGACGGAGGGACTCGAACCCCAAGGCGAGCGCTCAGTCCCACGGCAGTGGGCACTCTCGCCCGAGCGAGCGCCAAACCGTCTGGTCGGAATTGAGCATCGTTTGCGCCATCGACCCAATATGCTTACAGGAGTCGCGCCATGCAGACGAGGTCCTTCATTCGACCGTCGAGAATGTGGGCACGGCGTTTGATCCCCTCCGTCTCGAACCCCGCCTTCTCGAAGACGTGGATCGCGCGGGTGTTTCGACGCAAACACCTCCAGTTCGACGCGGCTGACGCCGAGCTTTGCTGCAGCCTCAATGGTCCGAGTGAGCAGTGCTGGCCCGAGCCCGCGTTCTCGGTGGCCGGGCAACACTCCTATCCCAAGCACGCCGACGTGGCGAGACTCCTCGTATGGGCTGCGCCGAATGTCGCACCATCCGACGACGGTGCTACTATCGACCGCGACGAGCTGCATGCCGCCACCATCCACGAGCGACTTCGTGAACTGGCGAACCTGTTCGAGCGAATACCCACGGACCCTGTTGAAGTAGCGGCGTTCCCGTGATACCGTGTCGACGGCGGATTGGAGTCCCACGAGGTGCTGTTCCAAGGTCGGTTCGATCGTGTACGGTATCATCGCTCGCCAATCAGCTGAGTCCTCCGAAACCTCGTTGTCCCCAGATTCCGTCACTTAGCCCCGATACCCCACAATATGGCCGTCTGGGGCCCCGACGACTTTCACCCCGTGTCTCAGCGTCCCAACACCCCATGAAAAAGCCCCTGGGATCGCCAGGGGCCGAATGGACCAACAAGCCCGACGTTACGGGACGGAGGCGGGGGGACTCGAACTCACAGGGGTAGTTAACCCGCCGCATTTCGAGTGCATCGATTCAGGTACTGCGAGGACCGATCAGAGCCGACGAGACCTGCACGAACCGGGTCTCTCCAGTCTGCGGGCTGCCGGGTGACGGGCACGAGATTCCGAGACTCTGCACTTCGACCGGGAGAGGCTCACCCACTCTCACCGCCCGAGGCCCGGTGGTCATTCCAGCCTGCGCTACGCCCTCCGGTCCCGAGGCGCATCCCAATGGAATCTGGTAGCTGACTGCTGCTGGATCGCTATCGAAGAATGTCGAACTGCCTCGAGAACTTGATGATGAAGGTCCGGCTGAGGGGACCGACGTTCATTAGACCGCGCGACTCATCGTCCAGGCTGCGCGTTTCGTTGTATACCACAAACAGGCCCGTTCCCGCCGTATTCAGCCAGCCGAAGCGAAAATTGCCGCTCCAGGCATCGGTCAGGTCATTGTATTGGATCAGGGACTGGACATTGATGAATGGAGTGAAGCTGTAGTTAAGGCGTCCCTGAATCAGATGCGTCACGAACTCGCCTTCAGGCAGGTTGACATCGCTGCGGTTCCATCGGACCGATGCGTTGAGTCTGGCCCCCCGGCGTGCGGCCACCGCAACGCCAAAGGTCCTCTGGTTTCCCGTGAAGAAACCGCCGACCCTCCAGAATGAAGCAACCGAAAGAGCCCGGCTCTGGTCGGAATCCAGACGCCAATCGATTTCGGGATGTCGATACTTGCCCGGAGGAACGATCACGCCGGGAGCGATCTCAAACGGCTCCTGCAAGCCTTCCATCTCGATGTCCACAGCCGGGCTGAAGAACCACCCATTCTCGAAATCGACGTGGCTGTCCAAGTGAATCGTCTGGCTTTCCATGAAGCCGTCCAGATCCCAGAACGTGTTGACCGAGTAGTGCGGGCGCAGCTCGCGTAGCCAGGGCACATCGGGAAACCGAATCTGCTTGCGACCACCCTGATTGAACTGGCGGTAACTGCGGCGCGTGAGGAACCCGACCTCCGGGTTGAAACCGTCGGCCACCTCCGTGTACTCGAAGTTCAGGCTACCGCCGACGCGAGCATAGCTGAGACGGGCGTTGTAAGCCGACTCGCGGCCTGAAAGTCGCGGAGTTTCCGTGCGGGCCACGAACCCTTGCAGGTCCGTATACTGCCCGAAACCGACCCGACCATCAATCCCCCAGGTCCGGTTCCAATCGTCCGGATCTGAACCGGTTCCCATCGCGTCCCGGCTGACCAGGATGCCGCCAAAATTGGAGCGGTTCGGCAGCTCCCTGCTGAGCCTGGCCACAGTGACGTTGTTCTTGGACGTCACACCGGCGACGTCGTCGGTCTGCATGCTGAGAACACCCAGGTTGAACTCGCCTGCTTTGCCGCTCAACCGCGCTCCGCCCAGGATCGGCACGGGCGCACCACCTTCGTCGATACCGATGCGCCGGCTAAAGAAGAGGTCGACGCCGTTCTTGCCGGCGGCGAACAAACCCGCGTTCTCCAAGAAGAACGGACGCTTCTCGGGAAACCGCACCTTGAAGCGGGTCAGGTTGACGATTTCCTCGTCGACTTCAACCTGCGCAAAATCCGTGTTGTAGGTGACGTCTAGGTTAAGGGTCGGCGTGACTCCGAATTTCGCATCGAAGCCGGCGTTGCCGTCGAAGTCCGCTTCGGTCTCGGCCGGGTTGGTAAAGCTGCGCGACGCTGAACCCACAGCATATGGCGTCACCTTGAAATTCCGAAGTGACTCCAGCTCGAGGCCCTCAAGCAGGCCGGCCGAAGACAGACGATAGAGGGTGTAGATCCGGTCGATGGGCGCCCAATAGACGGTCTCGCGCTTCCGGCGGATATTGCGCTGGAAATTCAACCCCCACCTCTGCGGGCTTTCCGCATAGCGCAGGCTTCGCAGCGGGATCTCGAACTCCGCCATCCAACCGACTTCGTTCAAGTATGTACGCACGGTCCAGCTTGCATCCCAGTTCAGATTGAAGCCTTCGCCGGAGCTGACGACCGCCGTCCGGCGGTCCCGGCCGTTGGGCCCCGCACCGCCCCGACCCTCGTTGGACACCTGTCCGTCGAACTCAATGCCAGACGGATTGGTCCCGAAGACAAAGCCGTTCTGCAGATCATGATAAGTATCGACAATGATCTGAAACGAGTCGCTGTCTTCCATGCCCGAATCGCGCCGGCTGTCGCTGGCGAGGATCTGGTCGGGCTCTGAGTCGTAGAGGATCGCCCCGATGTAGAGGGCTCGATCATCGTAGAGCATCCGCACCACGGTTCTCTCGGAAGCGGATGTGCCCTGCAAGGGCTCAGCTTGGATGAAGTCCGTGATCGGCTCGGCCAACTCCCAAACGGCATCGTCGACCCGACCATCGATCGTTGGGGGCTCCTCCACATGGGTGGCCCGCGCCACCCGACTCTGCTGGGCCGACAAGGGATGGATCCACGGCAACAGCAGAGAAACCGAGAAGAGTAGGCGGATACTGTTCGTTGTACGCATAGCGCTCAGCGTTGCGCCTCAGTCAGAATCCTCAACTGCCCGCGCGAGAGCACGACATTCGTCCCGGGTACTACGAGGTATATCAAGCGGACAGTCGGGGGCAAGTGAGGCTCTCCTGGCCCTTCCGTCGATTCGAGTGAATTCGGGGCATCTCAGAGCACGGGGTCGACTCGCTCGCGTACGCGGGATCGGAAGGAAACACCTTCCCGCCTCCTTCGTGTGCTCTGGCTTGCCGCGCCCATGCCCCCCGGCTCTCACAATATAGGGAAAGTCTCTGTATCTGCGGCCTCTCGTCTGGCTTCCTGGCCGCCGGCCTCGCGCTCGCGGCGACCTTACTTGTCTCCCGCTCCGCAGGCTGGCATCTTGCTGAAGAGCATCATCTTTGGGCGCGGTTCCCGTTTCTTCATCACTGCGGGACTATGAGCGACCCTTCCGAAAATCCTGATCGAGCGTCTGGTCCACGAGGTTCACCGCCACAGTCCCTGGCAGGTGTTGGCGTGGAGATTGTGAGCCCCCGAGGAGGGCCATTGTGAACCTGCATTCACGTCCAAGAACCATCGGGTTGGTGGCCGCTGCTCTGTTGGTCGGATTGCTGGTCTGGGCTCAAGTGCAGCGGCGTAGCTCCGGAGTGGTGAGTATCGATCCCGACGATATCGGTGGCGTGGTCACTGGGGCAGCAGGTCCAGAAGCGGGGGTGTGGGTCATCGCAGAGGCCATGGACCTCGAAACCAGGTTCATTCGAATCGTCGTCACCGATGATCAGGGAAGGTACCTCTTGCCTGATCTGCCAAGAGCCAGCTACGAGGTGTTTGTCCGCGGCTACGGTCTCATCGATTCGCCTCGGACAAGGGCGCTGCCGGGCCAGCAGCTGGACCTGTCTGCGACGACGGCACCGGACGCGCGGTCTGCGGCACAGGTCTATCCGGCCAACTACTGGCTGAGTCTTGCGTCCATTCCGGAAGGGAGTCTGGACGAGCAGCAGGTCGTGTCGGCCATGAAAGCCTGCATGGCCTGTCATCAGATCGGCGACGAAGCGACTCGAGAGATTCCAGAGAGCCTCGGCACCTTTGCCTCGAGTCTCGAAGCATGGGACCGGCGCGTGCAGTCTGGCCAGCACGGTTTTCGGATGAGCAGCGAGTTCATGCGCCTCGGTCCACAGCGGGCGTTTCTCGCCGAGTGGACGGACCGGATCGCGGAGGTTGACTTTCCGCAGGAGGCACCACCACGTCCGAGCGGTGTCGAGCGAAACGTCGTCATCACAATGTGGGACTGGAGCCGCCCGACGTCGTACGTTCACGATGCGTCCCCGGGCGACAAGCGGGATCCCAGCCACAATGCCAACGGCGTAGTATACGGTGCGGTACAGAGTGACGACGTACTGGCGTGGGTCGATCCCGTCAATCACACGACCGGCGAGATCCCGGTGACAGTGCGCGATCCGCGCCAAGCGAATCGGAGAAACCTTGCACCGTCTCCATACTACGGAGACGGTCCGCTCGATATAGCCGTGGGCTCCCCCCGCAACCCCATGTCCGACCACCTGGGGCGTCTGTGGGTGTCGGTGGCGATTCGGGCCCCCGAAGACCTGCCTCCGTTTTGCAGGGAGGGGTCGTCGAACAGATTCACGGAATATTTTCCGCGGGAAAGGACCGCCAAACAGATCGCGGTCTACGATCCTCGGACCGAACAGTGGTCGCACGTCGACACCTGCTCCACGACCGAACACTTTGATTTCGTGGAGAATGCCGATCACACAGTCTTCACCGGCCAAGGCGATGCCTTCACCTGGATCGATACGCGTATCTGGGACGAGACTCAGGACGCTGAGGCGTCCCAAGGCTGGTGCCCTGCCGTTATCGATACCAGTGGCGACGGCACGATCACGGATTGGACCGAACCCGATCAAGCGCCCGATCCGACGAGGGATCGACGCATCAACTTCGGCTGTTACTCGATTTCAGTGGATCCCAACGATGGCAGCGTGTGGTGCGGTGGAGGGGGAAGTTTCAATCGGGGAAACTACTTGGTTCGACTTGAACGCGGCGCAGATCCCCCACAGACCTGCCAGGCGGAAGTGTACGCGCCGCCCGACAGCGTCATCGGGCCAGGTCACTTGGAGGTCGCAACCGACGGCGTGGTTTGGGCAGTGTGGCGTTCGAGCGACCACTTCACAAGTTTCGATCGGAGGAAATGCGAGGGGCCCCTCAACGGTCCGAACGCGACAGGGCCACACTGTCCGGAGGGCTGGACGATTCATTCGGCCCCCGGTCCGTATTTCGAGGGCACGACGCATGGAACGGATCTGTTCTACCTGCCGGCGGTGGACAAGTTCAACACGTTAGGCCTCGGGACGAATGTGCCGCTCGCTGGCGGGATCAACTCCGGTTCCCTGATTGCGCTGCCCGGGCCCGACCGCGATTGGACCCAGCTGACGATTCCCTATCCGATGGGGTACTTCTCTCGGGCGTTGCACGGGCGGATCGACGATCCCGATGCCGGCTGGAAAGGCAGGGGGCTGTGGTCGAATTTCTCCCCCTACGCGCTCTGGCACGTTGAGGGAGGGCCTGGAACGCGGAGCAAGCTCGTGAAGTTCCAGGTCCGGCCCGACCCGCTCGCTAGGTAGCGGAGTGTGCGGAAACGCACCTCCGTCCACAATATCCCGGGGATACAACGACATGAGGGGGTAGGACCCATGGAGACCAGGATCAAGCAACTCGTGGCTGCATACGAGGCCGCAAGACTCACTAGGCGCGAGCTGTTAGGCGCGCTAGCATTCGCCGGAACATCCGCCGCCCTGACCCGGAGGTCGCTCCCTGCCCAGACTCGGCCCCAGGTTCTTGAGGCTCGCAGCATCAAGAACGTGAGCATTGATGTCTCTAATCTGGAGCGCTCCGCGCGGTTCTATCAACAGCTGTTCGACATGTCTGCTTTGCGAACCCTGTCATCGTCCGGTGATGAAGCGTACGGCCTGGATTTCAACGGACGTTTCATCACGCTCAATCCCCAGCCCAACGGCGGCGTAATCACACACTTCTCCATCGGGGTCGAGAATTTCCAGGCCGGACGCGACGGCGCAGCACTGCGTACGGCCGGCTATGAAGTCGTGGCTTCCTCGGATGAACATGTCTTCATGAGCGACCCAGACGGGATCAGCGTACAGATCACGGACACCAACTATACGGCCGCTTGCCCGTCTTGCCCCCCGCCACCAGTCGCGGCGGCGGGGCCTGCAACAGGCAGCCCACCGCTCTTCCGGGCCCGCACTTTGAACCACGTCAGCATGGGGGTATCAGATCTGCCCGGTTCGGTCGCGTTCTATCAGGATCTGTTCAGCTTGGGCGCTCCGCGTCCACTTCTCCCGCCGGGAGCCGGCATCCTCGGTCTCGATATCAGCGAATCATACCTGAGTCTGTCCCCGGCGGGTGATCGGGCCGGAACGATCACCCATTTCTGTATCGGTGTGGACGATTTCGAGCTCGAACGAGACATGGCAAGAATACGTGCCCTCGGTCTGAGCGTGCGTGAGCTTACTCCCGGTCGCAATAACCAGACCGTATACGTGAACGATCCGGATGGACTCAGCGTACAGATCGTGGCTGACACGTGGAAGTCTCTGTGCCCCGACTGCGATCCCGCCCCATTCGAATGACCGCCAGGGTGAAGCTGCCGCAGGTGTCAATGGCCATTGACACGGGTCCATACCGAGAGGTCGATGGCCACCCCTGGCCCAGGGTCGAGCGCCACTTGCGCTTCGAGCTCCTTTGACCGCGCAGTTCCCAAACGCCGGCCAGTCCGCAGCCAGGCCGGTTGCCGAAGTGAGATTGGCAGGCGAACGAGGAGGCACTCCGGTGCCACCACCTTCAGCTAGGACCGGGACACCATATTCGCGCCTCAGACAAGGTATTCTGCGGAGTCCCTATTTGGTCTTGTACAATCACGTTGCCGCCCGGCATCGCCCATCGCCGGCCAGGGGAGGAACGTCATGTCAGCGAGATCCTTGTCACGTCGCACCTTCATCAAGCGGGCCATTGCCGCCGGGGCGGCGCCCACCGGTCTTGCCATTTCGGCCCCGGGGTTCGCCTCGCAAGAGGGGAAAGTCCGGACCCTCGATCACGTAGCGATTCCCATACTAAGAGTGGAGGAGATGGTCACATTCTACCGAGCGCTCGGGTTTCAGGTGAACGAAACGGAACGGCGTGTCTCCGTCCACTTCGGCGATCAGAAGATCAATATGCACTACCCGTCTCGCTGGCAGAACGCGACCTCCGGTGGGCTGCGCGCGCCCGCGGCCGTACCCCCTTGCGGTGACTTCTGCTGGGTCTGGGACGGTACGCGCGAGGAACTCCAAGCTGCGCTCGATCGGGCTGGGGCCGAGATCATCGCGGAGGGCGAAAGGGATGGCGGGCGCTCTGGGGGTATGCCGGGACAGAGCGTCTACGTCCGCGATCCAGATGAGAACCTCCTCGAATTCATGCGCTACGTGTAGCCGGCTGGTTGCCCGCGTGGCCACGGCGATGCGGTTGCCGCGCCCGTGCAGGGTCCCACTTCCTCCTGCGGAGCTACGGCACGCCGCTCCGTGTGACGCACATGGAGCCAGTGTCGGTACTTCTTTATGTGCCGACGATCGGGGGGAGGGTTGGGGGTTCGGCCCCCCCTCATCGTTCGGACGCGCTGGAGCTCGATCACCTCCCGGATTCGGCGCACCGCCTCAGCCCGAACGGGCGCGGGTGCGTTCTCGCACACAAGGCCGATCTTGACGTCTCGAAACCCGGTCAGCGTGGTGACCGAGTCGGCGACCCGGCAGAGATTTCTCATCCACTCCGCATCGTCCTCGGCACCGTTCGGGGCCGTGTCCGAACGCGTTCCGGTACGGCCGAGACGGCATGTGTCGCAACATCGGAGGTGTACCACTCGCCGATGCTCGGCTGAAGCTTGTCGCTCGTCCACGCATTCTCGTCACTGGGGCCGTCTGCCACCTCGAGTGCTGCATGCTCGCCCTCAGCTCCTTGGTCTGCGCGTCTGACGCCCCGCCAGTCTGACAAATGCAGTACCCCGAACGTCGGAGGGGCCCGCGCCTCCCCCTTTCAGGATCACAGATGTCCCGCAGACTCCGATGTCCCACCGGCTCGGAGTAGCCGGGTCGGCATTAGAGGAGGTCGACCAGCCCCCCCCTCTCTCCTGCCCCGAGGGCCTTGACATGGGGTGACAAATGTGTATATCTGTGGGTCTTTTTTAGTCATTGAGAATGATTCTCAATTCTATTTCAGTCGAGAACAGCCTGACTTGAAGCCGAGATGTCGTAGGGAGCCGGTACTGCATGGTTGAGCGAGTTTCGTGTCAGGCGATCCGGCAGACAGGGCCTGACCAAGAGTGTTCCACCCGCTGCAGGGTGCCTCATGGGACTGGCGCAGTCGCCTTCTTAATCATTGCCGGGTCCGTGGCCTGCACCGAGTCAGAGCCGATGGCTCCCAGCCGTCCGGTGCTAGCAGAGCGGGTGGCAGCTGGCGGCGACACCACGACCGACGACCCGACTAGCCACGCCTTCTCGAATCCGGCCCCCAACTTGAGCGGCACTCGTCTGGACCTTCATCTCGATGGCGACGTGGCGTTCGGCGATCAGTTCGTGCGAGCTCCCGCGCAGCTCAATCCAGGTCTGGGCCCAGTGTTCAACGAGACGTCCTGCGAGGGCTGCCACGTGGCCGACGGTCGAACTCGCGCAGCCTTCCTCATGCGTCTCAGCTTGCCCGGCAGAGACGAGGTCGGGGGGCCACTGTCCGTCCAGGAGTTCGGAAATCAGCTCCAGGACGAAGCCGTCTTCGGAGTCTTGCCCGAAGGCCGAATCGACACACAGTGGGTGGTGAATGTGGTCGAGCTGGATGACGGCACGCGGTACTCTCTGCGAGAGCCGATCCACACCGTGCGGGATCCTTATGTCCCCCTGCCGGGCGGTGTGCTGACTTCCGTTCGCATGCCTCGGCCCGTGTTCGGGCTCGGCCTTCTCGAAGCCATCCCCGAGTCGAGGTTGCGGGAACTCGCCGACGAAGGAGACACCGACGGCGATGGTATCTCGGGCCGTGTGAACCAAGTCTTCGACGTAGTGGCGCAACGCATGCGGGTGGGCCGGTTCGGTTGGAAGGCGAGCCAACCCACCCTCCTCCAACAAACGGCTGCTGCATACTTGAACGACATAGGTGTGACTTCGAGCGTCTTTCCGTCCGAAGCGTTCGCGGGCCAGCTTCAGGACGACTACATGGATGACGATCCTGAGATCGCCGATGAGACTCTGGAAGCGGCGGTCTTCTACGTACAGACGCTCGCCGTGCCGGCACCTCGGGACGTTGATACGCCTGCTGTGATGGAAGGACACGAGCTCTTCGAGGAGTTGGGCTGCGCGGACTGTCACGTTCCGAAGCACGTGACCGGCGTGCTGCCGGGCGTCCCCGAGGTTTCGCACCAGGAGATCTTTCCCTACACCGACCTTCTCCTTCATGACATGGGACCGGGTCTGGCGGACGGACGGCCCGACTTCGGAGCGTCAGTGTCCGAGTGGCGCACCCCTCCTCTATGGGGTCTTGGCCTGAGCGATCGCGTGACCGGACACACCGACTTCCTTCACGACGGACGAGCTCGCGACGTAGTCGAGGCGATTCTGTGGCACGGAGGCGAAGGCGAGTCGGCCCGGGACAGTTTCAGTGCACTGAGTGGCTCCTCGCGGGCGGCACTCGTCGCCTTCCTCCAATCGCTTTGAGAGTCTAGATGGCGTTACATCGCTTCGGGTTGGCAGCCGTGGTCCGCGCGCTTCCCTCGATGGCCGTCGCGCTGATTCAGATCGGGATGGCCAGCTCGGTGCGGGCGCAGGGCGCGAGTCCCTCGCTCAACATCAATGCCTACGGCGAGGTCCTGTACCAACGCTTCGACTACGGGCCCAACCAGAATCTTCCCAACGGATCCGAGCCGGACTCCAGGGCCACCATGGACCTGAGGCGATTCAACCTCTCTTTCACGTCGGTATTCGACGAAGGACTGACTTTCGACGTCGAGATCGAGTTCGAGCATGGGGGAACGGGATCGGCCCTTGAACTCGAGTATGAAGAGTTCGGAGAATTCGAGTTCGAGGTAGAAAAGGGCGGAGAAGTCCAGCTCGAGCAGCTCCACCTCACCAAGGTATTCTCACCGACTTTCGGTCTCCAGGCGGGAGAGATCCTTGTCCCGGTGGGACTTACGAACACATATCACATTCCCATCCAGTATCTTGGGGCGGTGCGGCCAGAATCCGAGAGCGAGCTGATTCCGATCACCTGGCATGAGATGGGACTGGCCGCTTTCGGCAGGGTCGGCCAGCTGAACTATCGAATCCAGGCCGTGAACGGACTCAACTCGACTGGCTTCTCGTCTCGCAATTGGATCGTCGAGGGCAAGCAGCAGAAGTTCGAGGCCGTCAAGGCTACGGATCTCGCTGTTGCCGGACAGATCGAGTACTTCGGCATCCCCGGCCTTGCGATCGGGGTGTCTGGGTATCGTGGCAACACGACGGGAAACCGGCCCAAGAAAGACATGCCGGGTGTGGACGCCCCTGTGACGATAGGTGCGGTGCACGCCTCTTACCGCACCGCCGCGCTGATCGCACGGGCTGGATACTTGTACGGGATGCTCGAGAACGCGGATGTCGTGAGCGCCCGAAACGCGAGTCTCTCACGGAACATTCAGAGCCCCAGGACGCCGGTCGGCCGCGTCGCTAGGGGATGGGGGACCGAGGTAGGGTATGATGTGGCATCCTTGCTCGGTGAGTGGCCGACCCTCCGGCTGATTCCATTCGCCCACTACGAAGCATACGACCCGATGCACCGGACGGACGAAGCGGTCTTCGATGTACCTCGATTCGAGAACTCGGTGCTGACGCTGGGCGCAAATGCCTTCGTGAACCCGGGCGTGGTGGTGAAGGTCGACTATGCCATGCGTACGGTGGGCCGCGGCCGCTTCCGGGACGAAAACACGTTTTCCATCGCCCTCGCCTTCGCGAGGACCCTTTTTTCTGGGAGCTGACCAGCGACCCTACAGGAACAAGAGATATGAGAATCACACACGGTGTCCTGGCTTTGAGCCTGATGACAGTGGTGGCATGCGGTAGCGACGACGGCGACCCGATGGGTCCGACGCCCGAGCCCGACCAACCCTTCAGTTTCTCGGCCATTATCGATGACTACGTGGACCGGACGGTACTTGCTACCTACGCGGATCTGCGCGACCAGGCCAATTCCCTACAGGCCGCTGTGGAGGCTGTCGCGGAAGATCCTACCCAGGCAAACCTAGACGCCGCGGCTGAGGCGTGGATGGCAACGCGTGAGCCGTGGGAGGCCAGCGAGGGATTCCTCTTCGGGCCCGTGGCGTTCCTGGGCTTGGATCCGTCCCTCGACTCGTGGCCGCTCGACCAGGGCCAACTGCAGGATGTGCTCGAGAGCGCGTTCAGTCTCACTCCCGACTTCATCCGCGATGGTCTGAACGCCAGCCTTCGGGGATTTCACACGGTGGAGTTCCTGCTGTTCCGCGACGGTCTCCCACGGAATGCCGCGGACGTTACGCACAGGGAGGCGGAGTACCTGGTCGCAGTGACCGAGGTGCTTCGCGACGACGCTGTGCTTCTACATGAAGCTTGGACCGTCGGATACGAAGGGGGAGGCCCCCGAGCCTTCGCGGACGAGTTCCGAGACGCGGGACAGGCGGGGAGCCGCTATCTGTCCCAAGGCGATGCAGTCCTAGAAATTGTCGAGGGAATGATCGTGATCGCCGACGAGGTCGGTAACGGGAAGATTGCCGACCCTTACACAGAGCAGAACCCAACAATCGTTGAGTCGTGGTTCTCGTGGAACTCGCTGATCGACTTCGCAAACAACGTTCGCAGCATCCAGAACGCCTACTTGGGAGGGTACCACAAGGGAACGCGTGGGACCGGACTAACGACCTTCGTCGCTGAGAGGAATGCTGCGCTCGATACACGAATCCAGTCTGAGATCGCGGCCGGGCTGGACGCTGTAATTGAGATCCCGTCTCCGTTCCGGAATAACCTGGACGCACAACGCCAGATCGAGGCCGCCATCGATGCACTGAATGTGTTGGCCACAACCCTCCAGGATGACTTGAAGACGCTCGTTATCGGGGGCTAAGCTGAGGCAGCTGTCGTAGTAGGCCCTGGACCAGATCACGCTTCACTGCGAGGCACCGAATCTCAGCCATGGCTTCCGCCGGACTCACGCTGCTCACGGTCGTGCTTCTGGTGGTCGGTTGCGCCTCCAAAGTGCTCTCTATGGTCAAGGCCAGCCCCCCCGTGATCGCGATCCGGATCACGGGGGGGCGCTCTGCACCAGTGGCTCCTCTCGGGGGGACCTTGTGCACATAATGCCTCTCACCCGGTTGTTGCTGCCGGGGCAGCCTGCAGCAGCCCGGACCTCTTCGAAGAGCCGCCTGGCCGAGAGCTTCCGATACTCCCCCCAAGACGAGCGTCGATCAACGGCTAGTACGGATCTGGCTTCGACGGCATTGCCCGCTTAGTTCCGTAGGCGACACGCTCCGCGTCCAGCTCCCGGTCCAACTGGCCGGTCGCGTCGTCAGGATGTGCGAGTGGGGCCGGAGTTCACGGCCCGGGAGTAGCTTCCCGTGTCCTAGTGGAGCCCACAGGACGATCGACTCCGTCGGCTGAGAGCAGGGACCGGCCTTTCTCCGATGGATGACGCCGTTCGCAGTGCCATCGACAAACAGATCAACCACGAGTTCCAGGCAGTGTATCTCTACATTGCCATGGCTGGGCACTTCGAGGTAGAGAGCCTGGAGGGGTTCGGGAAATGGATGAGGTTGCAGGCGAGGGAGGAACTCGAGCATGGAATGCGTTTCTTCGACTACATGGGTAGACGTGGGGTCGAGGTGACCCTCGCCCCCGTGGGTGGCCCCTAGGCCAAGTTCGGCTCCCCACTCGACATCTTCAGACAAGCGCTTGACCACGAGAGGATGGTGACTGAGTTGATCAACTCGCTCTACGAGGTGGCAGCAACCAAGAAGGACGATCCAACTTAGCTGGAGCTGCAGTAGTTCATCGACGAGCAGGTCGAGGAGGAGGCGTCCTTGGGAAGCGTGGTCGAGCAGCTGGAGATGGTCGACGACAACCGTGCGGCGCTCCTCATGATGGACGAGAGGTTAGGAGGCGGGGCCACGACGGAATAGTGGTGGTTGGACTTCGTCTTCCCGCTACTTCCCAGGGAGTTCAGGCGAACCACGCGCGACAGCGGCTCGGAACGTCGCTTCCGCCACGAACAGGAAACCCCACGCCAAGGCGCACGCAACGCCGAGATCGACGATCCCCCGCCATGGAGCGGGAAGGCGCTCAACGACAATGACAGCCGCACCGATCGCCGCGACCATGCTCCAGCCTCGGACCAGTTCGCGAGTGTCGCCGCCAATCAGCGACATTGCGTGGAGCGGTGCGAGTATCAGGACGATCGCGTTGCGGACCGCGCGAAGACGGTTCGCCCGCTCGGCCATTCTAGGCACCCAATGGCGCTGGAGAGCCAGGAACCCTTCTCCGTATACAAACAGCGCAACCGTCAGGAGTAGGACGGCCCATTGGAAGGAAGTCAGGCCGGCGCCGACTTCGGCGATTCCACGCATTCCCAACCTGAAGACCCCCAGCCCGAAGAGCATGGACACGCCAAGCGGGGCCCATACCACGGCGATTCTGCCCATTCGAGTGTGTGCGTGCGTCAAGGCGTGTTACTCTGCATCATGGCCGATTCCCTCCAACCTCTCTGTGTCCAAATCCGGTCACCCAGCCCCAACACGCCATGAGAAGAACTCTTGGGGCTCTGACGACCTTGATCCCGTGTCCCAGAACCCTATCACTCCAACCATCAACCCATGAAGAAAGCCGTGGTTACGGGACGGAGGCTCTCCCCCGATCAAGGCTGAATGGCCTCGCTGACTCTTCGGCCGATCCAGGCGGCGAGTTCCGGATGCGGAAGCAGCCCTTCGCCGTCGTAGGCGATCGTCAACCCGTCCAGATCCGCCGGGAACCGGTGTGTGCTCACATAGCCCCTTGAAATGAGAAGGGGGACGACCACCACCTCATGCCCCGTGAGCGCGCTTTGGAGCTCGATTACCTCCCGGATGCGGCGCACCGCCTCAGCCCGAACGGGCGCGGGTGCGTCATCGCGTACGAGGCCGATCTTGACGTCTCCAAACCCGGTCAGTGTGGTGACCGCGTCGGCGATCGGGCGGAGATTCCTCATCCACTCCGCATAGTCCTCGGCGTCGTTCGGGCCGTGTCCGATGATAAAGAGTGCCTGCTCGGAGGGTGCCTGGGCGAGGCGCAGCGCTCGCTCGGCCAAGATCGTGGCGATCTCGGGCGAGGCGTCCAGTGCAGCCGTGAGTTGCACCGGTATCTCAACGCTCGGGCGCTCCACCCCCATGTTCGCCAACATACGCAGCATATTCTCGTCGAGCTCGTCCAAGGCTCCCGCTAGATAGCTGATCTGGTCGTAGTGGCCGCTGAAACTCGAGGCGAGAAGGGGAACCACGACGATCCGATCGGCACCTTTCTCCACGAGTCGCAGCGCCGCATCCTGGAACAGGTAGTCGACGGCCTCCTCGCCCATCAGGAAGCTCACCTCGACGGGACCGTCCGTAAGAGCCCGCGAGGCGATCTCCAGTACCGGAGCGTTCCAGGCCTCATCGGCTCCGTGAGCAACGACGATGGTTCCCACTCTCGGATCGCCGCGGCCCGGCGTCTCCTGAGCCCACCCGGCAGGAACTCCGAGCACTCCGAGCGCTACGGCCCGGAGGAGGGCTGCTCCCAGGGCCGTCTGTCTAGCATGTTGGGTCGGACCTTGCATTCTCCAGCTCCCGTTCAATTGTCGGGTCCTGATGGTTTCCAGGACATGCCCGTGTACACATGTCGTCCGGTAAAGCCGGGCCATTCCTCCTCCTGCGCGTTCAAGACGTTGTCCACGCCTAGGACCAGCTGAAGATCCCCGGTGACCTCCTGCGTGAGCAGCGTGTTGAACCGGAGAAACCCGTCCCGCCACTCCGTACCGACTTCGGTCCGCCGCATCGGTGTTCGTCCGGTGTAGGTGCCATTCAGCGAGACACGAGTACCGCCGGGTCGCGCGTACCCGATCAGGGCACTGACCGAATGGTCCGGCCGGCCGAGGAGTGGGTCTCCCGACCCGTCGCGGTACGCGTTCAACCAGGAGTACTTCATGTCCAGGCGCCACCCGAGGTGCGTGAGCCCGGCTTCCATCTCGACGCCCTCGGTGACGCCATCGTCGATATTTCCGTAGGTATAGACTGCTACGCCACTTGAGTCGCCAAGCACGTGGGTCTCGATGAAGTTCTCGAAACCGTTGTGAAAAGCCTGAACATGAGCGTACAGGCGAGTCCCGGTCCATTCGAGGCCGGCCGTCACGTTCCTTGACACCTCGGGCTGAAGGTCCGGGTTGCCTCGGACGGTGTATCCGAATCCGGGTCCGATGTTCAGAAACTCCAGGTGGAGTTCCTTGAAAGCCGGCGCTCGGAAACCCTCTCCCCCGGAGAGCCGGAGAGCCAAGTCGGGCCTTGGACGGAACATCGCCGCCAGCCGGGGCGTCCAGTGCGTTCCCCACGGATCGCTGACGGTTGTCCTCAGGCCGGGGACCAGCGTGAGCCGTCCCAAAGCCAGGGTGGTCTGGACAAAGGACTCCATCGTTCGGTTGCTCCGTCGCTCGCCCGAGACGCGCTGCGAGTGAATCCTCTCACCCTGGAGCTCAAGCCCGACGTCGAGTGACTGTTCGTCGAAACCAACACCGTACAAGAGCTCCAGCTCTCCGAGGCGTTGCGTCTCCTCTTCCCCGGTCCCGGGTATCGGGTCCTCAGTCACCGCGCGCCGGGACAGGTGCTGGAATACAGAGGTTACGACGGTCGATGTGAGCCGGTGTGGGCCGGTTTCCCAGCTGGCCTGGGCCCGGCCGTGCCACTGTCGGTTGTCAGCGAACTGATAGAGCTGACCAGACCGCCAACGTTGACGCTCGTCCAAAAATAGCAATCCGGTCTCGATCGAGAGTCCGGTCACCGGTGGTCGCCAGAGGGCCGTAGTGTTGGCATCCCATCGTTCGACCATCTGCCCTCTCTCGGCTGACTGCCCCGGCACTTGAGAGATGGACCGCCTTCCCAGATCAACCCGGGCCGAGACCGGTCCACCTCTGCCTGACACTCCACCCGAATAGTCCAGCCGACCCTGGTCTCCGGCCACAATCCGGGACGATGCTGCCCACGGGGCGATATCGGACCTCTGCGTGATGACATTCACGACTCCACCCATCGCCTCGGAGCCGTAGAGCGTGGAGAGCGGTCCTTTTACGACTTCGACCCGCTCGATGATCTCTGTGGGGATGCGCGACAGATCGAGCCGGCCAGCGATTCGCCCAATATAGGGCTGCCCGTCGACCAGCACGAGGACCCGCTCCGAGCCAAGGCCCTGGAGCATCACACCGGCCCCTGCCGGATGGCCACCCTGGAGTTCGAGACCTGCCCGCCTGGTGAGGAGTCCCGCGAGGTCGGGTGCGCCGCTGTCCTCAATTTCGCGACGCGAGACGACTTCAGTCGATACCGCAACGTCCGATAGGTGCTCCGTCCGCCGCCCTGCCGTGACGACGAGGGCGTCCAGACGGATCGGGCGAGGAGTGAGTGATGTCCGTACTGCATCTCCGTCCACTCGCGCTTCGAGCGCCGCCTCGGCGGTCGCGAAGCCCGGATGTGAAATCGTGAGGGTGTAGGCTCCCAGGGGAAGCGACTCGATCCTCCACTCGCCGGTGGTTCCCGACTGTGCCGTACGCTCGATGACACCACGTGCCTGAACTGTGGCACCCCGAACCCCGTCCCCATTCGTTGCGTCGACGATCGACCCAGACATCCGGCCGGTCTCGGCCGGCGGCACCTGAGGCTGAGCCGCACCGGGTGCCCCGAGGGCTGCGAGGAGGAGGAACGGGACCAGAACGGAGCGATGCATCCGCCCAAGCCAGAGTTGAGGACTCATTCTAGAGCCGCTCGTACCGGAAGGTGATCTGGCGGGAGTCTCCTGTCGGCCCGTAGTAGTTGATCAGCTGGATCTTGTGGACGTCGTCTCCCGTCTGAATCAGGAAAACGTCAAACGTGGGCCAGATCTGATGGTTTCCCTCGATGTTGTAGCGGTACCATCGATGCTCGGCGAACACACCCCCGAACTTGTCCGCTGCGTAGACCGAAGCCGGGGCGTTACTGGCATCGGTGATCGCCTCGAATTCCTCGCCGGCTAGGACCGCCCCTGCCTGACCCTCGCCGCTCACGCCGCCGTTTACCCGAATCTCATAGCCTGATAGGCGTAGGTCCCAGTCATCCGATCCCTCCACGGTCGAGCCGGTCTCGAGGTCCAAGTCCACCGCACCGGTCGTGAGATCCACGTCAACCATCTGAGCCGGCTCGAACTCAGCGCCCGCCGATGGCTGGACCGCGAATTCGACGGTTACCTGACCGGCACTAGCCCGCGTGGGATTTACGATATCGGTGACGTGCAGCTTGGCGAAGGCATCGCCCGAAGCTGTCCGCACATACCAGACGCGATCTGGTGCGGCTGAAATGGTGTGCGTCGCAACATCGTAGGTGTACCATTCGTCGATGCTCGGCTGAAGCGAGTCGCTCGTCCAGGCGTCCTCGTCACTGGGACCATCTGCCGCCGAGATGGCATCGAATGCTGCAAGTTCGCCCTCGGCGCTCAGCTCCATGACCTGCTCGTCCGATGCCCCGTCGTTCTGGCAAATGCAGTATCCCCGAACGTCGGAGGGACCTGCGCCACCTCCGTTCAGCATCACAGACGTCCCGTAGAATCCGATGTCCCAGGCGTTGGAAGCAGCCGGGTCAGCCACGGAAACCAGCGTGACGAGCTCACCATCAAAGGCAACGAACGCCCACGTTTCCGACGCATTCACCGTGAATGTGGAGATGTCAGGTTCATCGGGGGCCAAGGGCGCGGCGGGGGCGGAGGGACTGGACTCCGAGCACGAAGTGGTGGCGAGAAGAACCGCCAGGAAGGTGAACACCAGAATACGCATGGTCGCTTACCTCACATGATATTGAGAATCATTCTCACCTACCGACCCGCCAACCTATGTTGCCGGATCAAGCGTGTCAAGTAGATTGAGAATGAGTCTCAATTCCATCTGAATACCAGACTGTGAGGGGAGGGCTGCGGGATGGACGAGCAATCCGACGAGCTCACAGAAGCTTCCTCGGATCTCAGCTCGCCCATTCGAGACGGCAGAAACACCTACATGGCCTCGACGCGATGGTCGTCCCGACTTCGTCCAACTAGACGGCTGTAAGCCACCGGCTACCAACTAACGGTCCACAGGTCCAAGAGGCCGACTAGGAGGGATTCGAACCGCCCCGGGTTTGCCGGAGGCTCTTTGCCTTGAGAGGATGGAGTCATGGCAAGACCTGCGAGGTACTCCCTGGAGGTGCGGGAGCGGGCGGTGCGGATGGCGCCGCGAAACGGCTGCGCGTTGGAGAGCGACAATCGGCTCCCGGCTGATGTGACGGAGAATCCAGGTCAGCGTCACCGGCATGGTCAGCGGCCACGCCGGGATCGCATTTTCCGCGCAGACCCTGCGCATGGCAGAGGCATAGTGTCCTGTCCCAAAGCACTATAGCCAAAGGCCGATGGGAGGGAGCACCCACGTTGACGGACACGCCGGAAGACATCCTGACGGCCCAGCGCCGGGCTGAGCGAGTTGTCGATGCGCAGACGGTAACCCGTGCGATCGATCGCACGGCAGTGCGCGTGACGCTTGTACTCAAGCACGTGAACCCGCTGGTGCTCTGCGTCATGAACGGCGGGCTGGTCTACTGCGGTCGGCTGCTTGGCCGCTTGCATTTTCCGCTTGGACTCGCCTACGCCCATGTCGCCCGCTACCGCGAATCCACGCGCGGTGGGTCGCTGGATTGGGTGGCCAAGCCGCGCCAAGGCGTAACCGGTCGGCACGTTCTGGTCGTTGACGATGTTCTTGACGAAGGCGAAACCCTGTGGGGCATTCGTCAATGGCTGTCATCAGAGGGTGCGGCCCGGGTCTGGACGACCGTGCTGGTGCGCAAGCAGACGTCCGGCAACCCGCGGATCGACATCGACTTCACGGCCCTGGAGTGTCCCGACCGCTTTCTCTTCGGCTGTGGCATGGACTATCGCGGTTACTGGCGAAACCTGCCTGCCATCTATGCGCTGCCTGAAGACATGGAAGACACGCCTTAAGTACGGCGGCCCCGATCGTGGGACCCATTGAACTACGCCCGCCTGCAGGAGCAGCACCGGCAGGCTCTCCACGCCGTCAATTCGCCGGGTGAACCCGCGGGTGGTCCCCTGATCCTACGGCAGCGGCCCCGGTGGCGACTCACCTGATCCGACTCTGCGGTCAGCCAAGCATCGTCCTCTGTCCCCTTCACCTCGACCACGCCGCGCTCTGGAACCTGTCCCTCGCTCGGGCACCCCCACTACACTGGTTTCGCCGCTTAGAACTCAAAACCCGGATGGCCCACGCCCTGATCGGCCAACTCCCCGACACAGAACACCTTCGGGCTGAGCGCCGCCGGGAGGCTCAACCCGAACTGGCGACACTCACGTCATGCACTCCAGCGCGCAGCAGGCACTCGCGTCCCCCCAGGGGTTCGTCATCCTCCGTGCGAAGAAGGAGCCTCCCTGCACCCGCGGGCTCGGTGTACATTCTTGCCTCCCAGCTAGGCTTCGGTCCACCTTGTTAGCGCTTGGCGGACAGGCAGCCCGACCACCTTTCCTTCACCGATCGTCACGAATCGTCCTCCCGGATGCTCGCACAGATTCCCCCGCGCAGATTCTCTCCCGGTGACGGCACCGGTTCGAGGGACCCGCACTCCGCGCCGGCGCGCGGCCGTCGTCCGCGTCGCGCACGCGCGGTCGCGCTCACGGCGATCGTCGCATCTCTCGGCGTGGCAGGATGCGGCAACTCTACGGCTCCCGTGGCCCCTACGCTCTCCGGCACCTACGCCTTCGACGTGAGTGTCACCGAGAGGCGCGACGAGCTCCGATGCTACGTCTCGGGCACGGTCGAGTTCATGCAGGAGGGGGAGCTCTTCTCCGGGAGGGGGGAGAGCCGCACGGCGTGCAGCGGGCTCGGGATCGACTTCAGTCGCGAGGAGATGCCGCTCATCGAGGGCCAATTCCGAGGACGGGCAGCAGATGTCGAGTTCACGATCCTGAACTCGCCGTGCGAAGCGTGCGGGAACGCGTCGGGCAGTCCCGTCGAGACGCTGTCGGGCACCGTGCGCTGCACCTTTCTGATCAACGACAGGATCTTCACGCTGGACGGCAGGTGGGAGTTGGCCGCCGCGCGGCCTGAGCTCACCCAGGCACATCGCCGCCATCCGGTGGCTCCCCGCGCTCCGTCCTGAAGAGACCGGGCACCGTTCGGGTTACCGCCCTGCCGGCGTCCGCCACTCCCGCCGGCGAATGTTAACCTCGTGAGACCGAACCAGGACGGCAAGGCAGACGTGCCGCCAAACCGGCCGCACCCGATGGCGCCAGACGAAGGCCCGGGGGTCCACGCGGCATCGTCGAGCCAGGGTTTCTCTGACGGAAGCGTCCGAGGACGTATCTTGCCTGGGAGACCTCCCGCCCGGGAGGAGAGCCGCCAAACCGGAGCCGCACCGTGACAAGCTCATCCGCCCACCCGTCGGATCTCCGAGCCGTCCCGTCCGAGCGCCGCCTCACGCGGCGCCGGTTCCTCCGTTTCGGGCGCGACTTCTCGGCGCTGGTGGCCGCTGGAGCGCTACCCGCCTGGCGCTTCGTTGCCCGGGTCCGCTTCCAGGAAACCCCCTTCACACTCGGCGTCGCCTCGGGGGATCCGACGCGCTCGGGCGCCGTGCTCTGGACGAGACTCGATGCGGGAGAACTCACGCTCTCGGACGCCGCGTCCAGGGAAGTTGCGGTCCGCTGGGAGGTGTCGGCCGACGACGCATTCCGGCGCGTCATCCAGACGGGCGAAGGCCGCGCGCTCCCGGAGCTCGGACACGCCGTCCACGTGGAGGTCGAGGGGCTGGAGCCGGGGCGCTGGTACTGGTACCGTTTCGACACGGGAGGCATGGTGAGCCCGACGGGGAGGCTGAAGACGGCACCCGCGCCCGGTGAGGTTCCCGAGAGCCTGCGCTTCGCCTTCGCCTCCTGCCAGCACTACGAGCACGGCTACTACACCGCGTATCGCCACATGGCGGCAGAGGAGCCGGATCTGATCATTCACCTTGGCGACTACATCTACGAGAGCCGCTTGGGCGACTTCGTCCGCGACGCCGGCGCCTCCGAGGTTCTCACGCTCTCCGACTACCGGAACCGGTATGCACTCTACCGGTCGGATCCGGACCTGCAGGCCGCACATGCGGCGTGTTCGTGGGTCGTCACCTGGGACGACCACGAAGTCGACAACAACTACGCCGGGACGGTTCCCGAGGACGCACAGGGAAGGCACGAGTTCCTCATGCGACGGGCGGCCGCCTACCAGGCGTACTACGAGTTCATGCCACTGCGGCGGTCATCCCTGCCGACGGGGCCCAGCATGCAGCTCTTCCGGCGCCTCGATTTCGGCGACATCGCCACATTCCACGTCCTCGACACGCGGCAGTACCGGTCGGATCAGGCGTGCGGCGATGGGCGCGGCCCCCTGTGCCGGCCCGCTTTTTCGCCGGAGCGGACGCTTCTCGGGGTGGAGCAGGAAGCGTGGCTATACGACGGGCTTGCCTCCGCACACGCGCGCTGGAACTTCCTGCCCCAGCAGGTGCGGATGGCGCAGGTCGCGATCCCGCCCCGGCGAGGCGGGAGCACGGAGGAAAGCTTCTCGCTCGACATGTGGGATGGATACCCCTCCGAGCGGGAGCGCCTCCTCGCCTTTCTCTCGAGGGAGGAGGTCCCGAATCCTGTAGTGCTGACGGGAGACATTCACTCGCACTGGGCCTCCGACCTAAAGCGGGACTTCAACGATCCTGCCTCCGGCACGGTGGGGGTCGAGCTCGTGGGCTCCTCGATCACCACGGGAGGGGACGGAGCCGATGTCGGGGACTTGACGGCAGATATTCTCGCCGCCAATCCGCACGTCCGGTTCTTCAACGGACAGCGCGGCTACGTAAGCGTGACCGTCGAGCCGACCCGGTGCCGGAGCGACTTCCGGGTCGTCCCCTATGTGACGCGTCCCGGCGCCCCGCTTCTGACGCGAGCCTCCTTCGTTGTCGAGGACGCCCGCTCCGGCCTCGAGAGGGTTTGACTCGCAGCGGCGAGCCGGACACCCGCGTGCCGAGCCGACCGTTCGAACCGGGGAGAACCCGGCCGGCCGAGTCCCGCGAGGGAAGTAGCCCCGGGAAGCCCCTGGGTATCCGCCGGCGGTCTCCGAAGGGGGTGCGAGCTGGCGACGATCCTCCGTGCCCGGCGACACGGCTCGACGACCGCAGGCACATGCCCCGAAGGAGGACGGGCGCACGGCGACGGCGGAGACCCGCACCCGGTGCGAGAGACCGTCCCGGAAGCCAGGCCCGTTCTCTGGACACCCGCCCGCCGGTCCCGGCTGCCGGCCGGTCCGCAGACACCGTCATTATTGTTGAAGTGATCCCGGATTCCGCTTACGTTGCCGTCCACTATCGTTATGTAGGAGGAAGGAGGGACGACCGGACAATGGAACCACACCTGCGGCGCGTCCTCGTCTTCGCGATCTTCGCCACGCTTCTATCCTCTACGTGGAATTCCCACCTCGAGGCGCAAGGCGCCGTGCGTCTCGGCCACGTCGACACCTCGGTCATCCTGACGCAGGCACCGGGGGCCCCTGAGGCAGACGCAGAGCTTGCACGCCTCGCCGAGAGAGCGGATGCGGAGGTGGCGGAGATGCAGGCGGAACTCGACAACCTAGTGGCCACCTACGAGCGAGACCGGGCGACGCTCCTCCCCAATATCCAGCAGGCGAGAGAAACCGAGATCACCCAGCGCCAAGCGCGCCACCAGGAGCGCTTCGATCAAATGTCGCAGGAACTGCAGCAGCTCCGGGTGACCCTCTTCGCACCGATCGTGAGCCAGATGACCGCAGCGATCGAGGCGATCCGGGAGGAAGGCGGCTATCACCTCATCTTCGAGATGGCCGGTTCGGACATGACTGCCGCGGATCCGTCCCTGGACATCACGGCCGAGGTCCTCGCGCGGATGCAGGAGGCGGCCGCCATACCCTGAGGCGACGGCGCGGCCGCTCAGCTAGGGACGCTCCCCTCTCGCCCGCCAGCTACATGCGCGAAATTCCCAAGGGCCGTTCGAGCCGCCGGCCGCACGGGGTCGTGTCGATTGCGGGCGGCACGGGGCCCAAACTCCGGCCCGGACGAGGAGTGCGCGCCGGAGCGGCGGCGCTGTTCCCCCCTAGTCGTCGACGGCCGGGAACCGGACGAGCACGTAGGTGACATGACCCCCGTCCGGGACGAGGTAGGCGTGGGGCGTTCTCGCCGGGATATGGAGAACGTCCCCGGCCGCCACGCTGTAGCGTTCTCCGCCGTTGATCGAAGAGCCCGGCACATTCGACTGCCCCACCATCTCCCCACCTACGTGCATGGTGCCCGCCCCGCTCTTGACGAAGACGACATCGATGATGTCCTCATGCCACTCCGGCCACCCGTCCCCGTCTCTTCGGATGTAGCGGAAGCGGTGGGAGAGTCCGCCGGGTCCGAAGTCCGCAAGCGTCTCGCGGCCCGAGTCATCCGAGCCGATCCTCTCGCCAAGGAGCTGACTGCGCCGCTCCAGCTCGGAGGCCCGCCAGAGGGCGAACCCCTCCGGATCCAGCTCGGGGGCCTGACCGTCCGGGTCCACCACGACCTCGCCCCGGAACGCGGGGAGGCGGACGAGCACGTACGTGATGTGACTGCCGCCCGCGGGCAGATAGGCATGCGGGGTTCCCGCCGGGATCCGAAGCACATCCCCGGCTCCCACCTCGTAGCGCGTGCCCCCGTTGATCGAGGTGCCGAGGTCACCGGTTCGGCCCAGCATCTCGCCGCCCACTAAGATCGACCCTGCCCCGCTCTGGATCAGCACCACGTCATCGATCTCGGCGTGCTGTTCCGGTCGCCCGTCCGAGTCCCGGCGGATGAAACGGAAGCGGTGCGAGCCCGCCGGCGTCTCGTAGTCCGCGAGCGTCTCGCGGGCCGATCCGTCCGGGCCAATCCGCGTTCCCAGCGCATCGCTTCGATCCTCCAGCTCCGCGACGTCCCACATCAGGTACCCGGGGGCGGCGGACTGCTCGGGTGCGGGCGAGATCGCGAGGGCGGCGACAAAGAGGGCAGAGACGATCATCGGGGAAGCCTCCTCAGGGACAGGCGGGACGACTCACTAGACGAGAGCGGGGGGCGCAAGCGCGGCCCCCGTCCCGGATCCCGAAGGAACGCTAGAACCCCGGGATCATCAGATGGGCGCCCGAGGATCCCCCGCCCATGATCCACATGGCATCGTTGCGCCGCGACTCCGGGATCCCCGAATTCGCCTCGGTCGCAAACGGCACCGCGATGTTCGTGTGCGATCCGCCCGTCGCCGCATCACCCCGCCAATGGTAGAACATCGTGCCGTAGGCGGCGACCGCCCGGCTCCCGTCGAGCTCCGCCTCATCGAAGAGCGCCTGAATCGCCTCGGGGGTCCCGCCCCGGTGGGAGAACTGATGGTTCTGCTCCACCCGGTCGCGATTCAGCTCGCTCGTGCACTGGGATGTCCAGTTGCCCTGGCGCCCCGGCTCATTCGAGCTGTCCCAGCACATCAGGCCATTCGAGCCCTCGCGGACGACCTCGATCTCGCCATTCCCGTTGAATGTGATGACGGAGGCCTCATCCTTCAGATTCCCAGGGGCCGCAAGGAGGGCCCGAGCGATCATCTCGTCGTCCATCGACTGGGCGTCCAGGGCGAACGGCACGGCTGCGAACGTCAGCACGAACAGAAGTACTCTCCTCATCTCAAGGCCTCCTATCTGGGTATGCCGCACGATCTTCAAATCGAGTCTCCCCGTGAGGCAGGGAGCGGGCCGAGCCCGCGTCACGTGGCGGGGATGAAGTGCCAGAGCGTCCGAACCCGGCGCTCGTGGCCTTCTCCTCCAAGAGAGAGAGAGAGAGTACCCGGTGGCCAACGGGGTGGCAAGGCTCTCCTTGGCAAGGGTGTCCACCCCCTCGGGCCCCGCGCCGAGGCGGGAGCGCAGGGAGGGCGGCCGCAGCGCCTCAAGAAAGCTAATCACGCACGCCGACCACCGCAGCCGGCCCCCTTCCGTACCCCGCTACTCTGCTATGGTTGTTATAGAATTAGAAGTCAAGAGGTGTTGACCTAAAAGTATATTATGTTATAATGTTATACGATGCTATAATATAACCTAACCGATTTGGTGGCGTAGATGGGAGCTTCGACTGCTTTCCGGAACCCGTTCCGGCCTAGGGCTGGGCACACACCTCCCTTTCTCGCAGGGAGGAAGGAGGAGCGAAGGGAGTTCCTAAAGCTCCTCGACCAAGAGGCCATTATTTCCAACCTCCTACTTACTGGGCTACGGGGTGTCGGTAAGACAGTCCTTCTCGACACCTTCAAGCCCCTGGCGGGAGAGCGAGGCTGGCTTTGGGTGGGCGCAGACCTTTCTGAGAGTACGGCGGTGGACGAGGAGCGGCTGGCCACAAGAGTCCTGAATGACCTAGCCGTGGTGACGTCCAACTTCGTCTGCGATCGGCAGGAGATACGTCGTCCCGGATTCGGCGACCAAGTGGACCTATTCGAGGTCACCCTCAACTATTCGACCCTTCGCAGGGTATACGATCAGACAGGCGGCCTAGTCGCTGATCGATTGAAGGCCACCCTCTCATTCGTCTGGCTTGCTCTTAGCACGGCACCGAACCCGCCTCCCGGAATCGTCTTCGCCTATGACGAAGCGCAGAACATGGCGGATCATGCCAAGAAGGAAGAATACCCGCTTTCGGTCATGCTCGACGTGTTCCAGTCCATCCAGAGAAAGGGTATACCCTTTCTCCTGGCTCTCACCGGTCTGCCCACTCTCTTCCCTAAGTTGGTTGAGGCCAGGACCTACTCAGCACGGATGTTCCGCGTAGTCTTCCTCAATCGCCTAGATCCCCCCGACGTTCGAGAAGCGATCGTCAGGCCGATCCAAGAGGATGGCTGCCCAATCACCTTTACCGAGGAATCCATCCGCCAGATCGAAAATCACTCGGCCGGATACCCTTACTTCGTCCAGTTCATATGCCACGAGGCCTTTGATGTCTTCGTGTCTCAGGTTGCCACTGGATCGGACAACCCAAGCGTACCGATCAAGGAGATCACAACAAAGCTGGATAGCGATTTTTTCGCAGGTCGCTGGTCTAGGGTGACCGACCGGCAACGCGATCTCCTGTATGTCGCGTCGAGGTTGGGTGACCCCGAATCGGAGTTCAGCGTTCAGGAGATCGTGGAGCTCTCAAAGGAGCTACCGGTCAAGGGTTTCAGCCCCAGTCACGCGAGTCAGATCCTCGCGGCCCTCATCAACTCGGGGATCGTCTACAAGAACCGGTACGGTAAGTACTCCTTCGCGGTCCCCCTTCTAAGCGATTTCATCCGACGGCAGTACTCTGACGAACTCCAGCCCAGACTCATCGATGAGTGCATCCGGTAAGAAGCGCGCGGCCGGAGACAGACCCGTCAGAAGGCATCCCTGGCCGCTTTCACCCACCTCGGCGGCGCGGTGCGGCCTCCGGTTCTCGAGTCTCGCCAGCCCCGGCGGGCTGCGTTCGCGGAGCGGCATACCTGAGACTTGGTCTATCCCTACGGCAACACTGGTACGTTGTTGAGATAATCGAACACGGCCTTGGCGATGCGTTGGCACTCCGGTTCGGGCAGACGATCTGGTAGAGCCGGCATCGACGATCCGGTTCGCCCGGATGCCGGGGTCAAGACGAGTCGAAGGAAGTCAGCCTCCGGGTACCTTCTGGCGATCTCGGTCAAGTTGCCTTGGAATTTCTCCCCGCCGAGACCATTTATCCGATGGCAGCTCAGGCAATGCGTTCTTGCGAACTCGGCGCCCTCGGCAAAACGTGCGTCCAGACCCGCCGGCAACAGCGCCGCGTCGGAGACCGTGACGAGATTTATGTCCGTTACCTGGTAGGGCCAGTACCGGGCACCTTCCGCCAGTAGAGCGGGATCGGAAGTGTTATCCCAGACCAGATAGTAAGGCCCGAGCGGCACGTCGGTCTCGTTCTGCGCGATGTTATCGACCGTGAACGGTGCGTTGTCCTTGCGAGCAAAGACGATAAAGGCACGTTCGTTCTGAAAGCGGCCAACATCAATGAGCGAGACGTAGCCGTCCAGTGCGCGGAATTCGATCGTCCCAGCTCGGCTTCGCCAATCCTCGCCTAGAACGTGCGCGATCACATCGACCGCGCGGTACCCGACATACTCGACCTCAACGTGTGAGTCCCCTACGCGCAGATGCGGTTCGTAGACCGACACCGTTTCGGCCGACAAACCCATTTGTTCCTGCAGCTGATCGACGGGAGGCAACTCCGCCGTCTGGGTGGCGAGAGCAAGCAACGGCGCCCGCCCGACAACCAAGCTGATAGGCGACAACGCGGTCCACATTACCTCGACTCCCTCTTGGAGACCGTCGCGACGATCACAGCTGGACCACCCGGCCCCCCGATTCCTTCCAGATTCCAGCAACTGTTCCAATCTCGCAGAATAGCCTATGTGCCCGCGAGCAGGTCTGGCAACAGCTGCGGCCCGGTTGGCGCAGCCCCAAGCACCCGTGGGTCTGGCTGAGCAGCCTGGAGCGCGAAGCCGTCCCTCACATCGGGAAGATGCCGGTCGCGGAGGTGACCAGCGCCGACGTGATCGGGATCCTCACTCCGATCTGGCACGTGAAGGAAACCACTGCGCGGCACATACGCCAGCGGACCGGCATGGTCATGGAATGGGCCGTGGCGATGGAGCTTCGGGCCGGCAACCCCTGCGGCCGGATCGGCCCAGTGCGTGGATCGCAGAACGACGTGGTACAACACGTGCGGGCGTTGCCGCATCGCGACGTGGCGTCGGCAATCGAGACGGTGCGGGCGTCGAATGGGAGGCCGGTCGTCAAGCTGGCGTTCGAGTTTCTGGTGCTGACGGCGGTGCGGTCCGGCGAAGTCCGTGGGCGGTGTGGACCGAGATCGATCGGGACGAGGGCGTGTGGACCAACTACGAGCACCGGGTGCCGCTGTGCCACCGAGCCGCGGAGATTCTCGACGCGGCGCGTGCACTCCGGCAAGGAAGCCCGCTCGTGTTTCCGAGTTCGCACGGAAAGCCATTCGGGGACCTGGCGCTGCGGGGACTGCTCAAGGACCTGGAGGTCGTCGCCGTGCCGCACCGCTTTCGATCGAGCTTCCGCCATTGGGCGGCCGAGGAGACGAACCATCCGCATGAGGCTGCCGAGATGGCGGTGGCTCACGTCGTGCGAAACCAGGTCGAAGCGACCTACGGGCGCACGGACCTGTTCGATCGCCGGCGTCGGCTGATGGAGGACTGGGCGGCGTACCTGGCCGGCGAGAGTCGGGACCCGGAGGCCGGATCGATCCGCTGATCCAGCGCGCTCGCAGCGACGCTCGACAGCCTTCCGTCAGGGACTAATGGAACGGGAGTCGCCGCCCGGGGACGGTGCGAGGTTTCTGAAGCCACGCCAGATCAATTGTAAGTTATTTATACATTGTAACTTACTACTACTTCACCCGCCCTAATCCCCTCATTACATTCCTCTTTCTCAACAGGAATCCACGGGGCGTCCGAAGACACCCGTGGACAAGGTTGTAACGATCGACCTCTATGCCTTTGGGCTGATGAGTCGAGACGGGCTTTCCGTCTCTGAAGGTGCTTCCTTCGTGCACGTCGCTGAACAGGTGGGGAGCGTCGAGCCTGCGGAACCGCTTCTCGGCCACGGTCAGGAGGTTCCGGATGAGTGCCGCAAGGAGGACACTGTCCTCTTTCGGGGTCAACTGTCAGGTCACCGCCGTCTCGCATCACACATCCTTCGTGCCGGTTCCGAGCTCGCCTCCGCGTCCGAACGAGGCCCGGCCTTCCTCTCCGGGCGAGTCGCCGCGTGAGAGGATCCTTCGCCAGCAGCCAAAACGGGCGGGGCCCTGGTCCTGCGCGAGGCGTCCTGGCCGGTAGGTACACGGACGCCAATGACCCGACGGCCGGTCCTGACCGGAGTTCCGGCCAGGCTGCCGCAATCTTGGCACGCTCCTTGCGCTCTCTAGAGTCCGCCTGCCCCCCCGGCGCCGACCCACAGACCACGGTCGCCCGGCTTCATCGGTCCTGGCAGTGTTGTCATGGGCACGTTCGGATGGGGTCGGGTCATCGCCGCCGGGGGGTGAGGACTCTGCCGTGGTTACGGATCAGGCGATCGCACCGCCCCTCGTCGCGGAGACGGATCGGGCCGGTCCAGGAGATGAGGCTCCCGCTCCGGGTGCCTCAATGGATAGAGGAGGCTTACCGTGCGCCGTGTTCTCACAGGAGTGATTCTCAGTTCCGTACTAGCCACAGCTTCCTGCGGCAGCAACTCGACGGGACCCGAAGAAGACTCGCTGACCGCGGGGGAGGCCCTCGCACTCGTCGAGATATCGACAAGCCAGGTCTTCCAAGCGGCGGACAACGCGGTCGTGGGGAGCGAGACCGTGACCCCTGGCGGCTCCACCATAGAGCTCACCGCGCCATGCTCGATGGGTGGCACGGTGGCCGCAAACGGACGGGCCAATCTCACGGGAGACCCGGTCAGCCAGCGCCTCGCGGCGTCAGTGGCGGTGACCCTGGTTCACTCGGGGTGCACGGAGCGGCACTCCGAGGCCGGGATCACATTCACCCTCGACGGCGCACCCGGCCTCGAGGTCAGCGTTGAGGTGTCGGTCGGAGGGGACTTCCAAACGGGCGAAGTCCAGCTGGAGATCAGCGGCACGCTGGAGGGTACGGTTCGCTGGGCCACAGACGACGACCGCAGCGGATCATGCGAGATGGACCTGGAGATAGAGACGGGCCTGAACGAGAACTTCGGGTTCACTACGACCATCACCGGGCAAGCCTGCGGCACCCAGGTGATGGAATCGGAGACCACGGAGCTGCCGGGCATCTGAACGAGCGCGGCGCGGCGGCCCGGGGCCGCCGATCATCCCCCGGGGCCGGGCGCCTTCGCCACGGCTGCGGCCTCTCCGGCACCCGCCAAGGCGGGGGCCGTGAAGTCGCGGCTTCGCCTCGCGCCGTTTCCATCGAAGGTAGCGAGACCGGGGGACCGATGCCGGCCGGTCGAATGAGCAGTCATCGGGGGTCATCCGGCTCTCGGCCGCGTAGCGGTCCTGACCCTGGCCTCGACGGGAGGCGTGAGGCAAGGAGCCCGGTGGTGCACGGCACCCGATCCGGGTCCTTGCCTGAGGTCAGCGTTCCCGCAGGTACGGTCCGGGCGTAGCGACCGGGAGCGCGACCAAGTCGAGGCGCGTGCGGGCGCCGGTGATCCGTGAAACCCGAGGAGAGGCCCTCCGTGACCGACCGATCCGGACCGGGCAAGCCGCTCGAATCGGCCGGAGCCCTGGAGGCGGCGATCCGGCCCCTGACAGAGTTCGTGCGCCTCGAGGCCGCCGGTGGCACCGTCCTCATCTGTGCGGCCGCCGTCGGCCTGGGGTGTGGCCAACTCGCCGCTGGAGGCGCTCTATGCGTCGCTCCTCGACCTCCAGATGGAGATCCGGCTCGGGGCCGCCGCCCCCTCTCCAAGCCCCTCCTCCTCTGGATCAACGACGGCCTCATGGCGGTCTTCTTCTTCCTGGTGGGACTGGAGCTCAAGCGCGAGGTGCTGGAACGGCACCCGTCGAGCCTCTCATCCGCGATCCTCCCTGCGCTTGCCGCCGTCTATGTCCTGATCAACCGGGGCGACCCGGACGCGATGGCCGGCTGGGCGATCCCTGCGACAACCGATTTCGCCTTCGCCCTCGGGGTCCTCTCGCTCCTTGGCGAGCGCGTTCCGCCCGTCCTCAAGGCCTTCCTCCTGAGCGTCGCCATCTTCAACGACATCGGGGCGATCACCATCATCGCCATCTTCAACACGAGCGAGCTCGCCATCCCGCCGCTCCTCATCGCCGGGGTCCTTCTAGCAGTTCTCTTCGCGCTGAATCGGCTGGGAGTGACGAGGCGGGCGGCGTACGTGCTCGTCGGCGTCGCGCTATGGGCCGCAGTGCTTGAGTCCGGCGTCCACGCGACTCTCGCCGGGGGTGGCTCTGGCGATGTTCGTCCCGCTTCGCATCGGGAACGATCCAAGGCATGGCGACGGCTCGCCGCTTCGCGATCTCGAGCATGCCCTGCATCCTTGGGTCGCCTTCGGCGTGCTCCCTGCCTTCGCCTTCGCGAACGCGAGCGTGTCGCTCAACGGGCTCTCCCTCTCTGAACTGGCTCATCCGGTGCCGCTCAGGCTCACCCTGGGCCTCTTCGGAGGCAAGCTGATCGGGATCTCGGAGATGTGCGGGCTCACCGTGCTCCTCGGGGTGGCCAAGTTGCCGAGCGGCGTTCGCTGGCCCCAAGTGATCGGCGTCGCACTCGTCTGCGGGATCGGCTTCACGATGAGTCTCTTCCTCGCATCGCTCGCCTTCGAGCAGGGCGCGGAGGCCTACCTGGGCCTCGATCGCCTCGGGATCCTGGTCGACTCGCTCCTCTCGGGCACCGCCGGCTACGCGGTTCTTGCCCTCTCCTCCCGGCGGACTCGGAGCCGCCACTGACCGTTCGAGACCTCCTCCGGACCCGCGTGGCCCAGGTCCTGACACCCGCCGCGCGGCGGCTGGGGGTGGCGCACTCAGGCGGCGCTTCCCCATGTCCGCTGGCGCGGACCCGGCAAACAGAAGAAAATGAAGGCTTCCATCCACCCGCTTTCCGTCCCGTCCGATTGGCGAATCCGGCGGAACGGGAGATCCAGGTCCTCGGCCATGTCTGCACATCGGAATGAACTCGAACATTTCATGGATGGTCTCAGGAAACGGAACCCGTACGAGACGGAGTTCCATCAGGCTGTCGAGGAGGTCGCGGCCTCGGTGATGCCCTGGTACCTGCAGCATGACGACTACCGAAAGGCGCAAATCCTGGAACGCCTTACCGAGCCGGACCGGATCGTCATCTTCCGGGTCTCGTGGGAGACCGACGACGGAGACATCCGGGCGAACCGGGCCTGGCGAGTGCAGTTCAATCATGCCCTCGGTCCCTACAAGGGCGGCCTCCGGTTTCACCCCACCGTGACCGAGAGCGTGCTCAAGTTTCTCGGCTTCGAGCAGATCTTCAAGAACAGCCTCACGGGCTTGCCCATGGGCGGAGCCAAGGGCGGCTCGAACTTCAACCCGAAGGACAAGAGCGAACGCGAAGTGATGCGGTTCTGCCAGTCCCTGATGACAGAGCTCCATCGCTATATCGGCGAGGACGTCGACATCCCCGCTGGCGACATCGGGGTCGGTTCACGCGAGATTAGCTACCTGTTCGGCCAGTACATGCGGCTCGAGAACCGTTGGGCGGGCGTACTGACCGGCAAGGGGTCCTCGTTCGGCGGAAGCGCGGTCCGCACCGAAGCGACTGGGTACGGCTGCGTGTACTTCTGCGAGAACGTGTTGAATCATCACGGCGAGGACCTCGACGGCAAGACCGTCGCGATCAGCGGGAGCGGGAACGTGGCGCTCTACGCGGCGGAGAAGGCGCTACAAACGGGCGCTAGGGTCCTCACGCTGAGCGACTCGGGGGGTGTGGTCCATATCCGGAACGGGCTCGACGACGTGCAGCTGGAATTCGTGCGGGACCTCAAGGAACGCCGACGCGGTCGGATCTCGGAGCTCGCCGACCGATACGACAGCGTCGAGTTCCACGCGAACGCCCGGCCCTGGGGGGTGAAGTGCCAGATCGCGATGCCGTGCGCGACGCAGAACGAGCTCGATCTGCAGGACGCGAAATTGCTCATCGACAACGGCGTGATGGCCGTCTGCGAGGGAGCCAACATGCCTCTGACGGCGGACGCGATACACCTGCTCGCGCAGCGCAGGGTGCTGCACGCGCCCGGCAAGGCTTCCAACGCGGGAGGTGTCGCCGTCAGCGGCCTGGAGCAGAGCCAGAACTCCATGCGGATCAGCTGGTCGCGGGACGAGGTCGACCGGCGCCTGCAGACCATCATGTCAGAGATTCACCAGCGATGTGTTCAGCACGGCGAGGAGGAAGGTCGCGTCAACTATGTCACCGGGGCCAACATCGCGGGATTCAAGAAGGTCGCCGACGCCATGCTGGCCTACGGCGTGGTCTGATTCCGCGGGAACTCTTGGTTTGAGAAGACCGCTCCAGCTGGCCCTCCTCCGGAGGGAGGAGGCATCCACTCCATCGGGTGCCCTAGACCTATGGTCCCGCCCTCGGTCGGAGCCGGTTGAAGGGCACGTCTGATGGGTGATATCGTTCCTTCATCGTGGCGGTGAGCGTGCGACTCCCTAAGGTAGATTCTCGACCATGTCGATAGATGCGATCCTGGTGCTGGCAATCCTCGTCGGAGCGGTAGCCCTCTTCGTCTCGGAGAAGTACCCGATCGACTTCGTGGCACTGCTTGTGCTCGGCACATTGCTCGCTTTGGGTCTGGTCACGCCAGAGGAGGGCATATCCGGCTTGAGCAATCCGGCAACTGTGACCGTTGCGGCAATGTTCGTCCTTAGCGCCGGTCTGCAACAGACGGGTGCCACGGCCGCAGTGGGGCGGCTAATGGTGCGCTTCAGTCAGAACTACTTCACGGCGCTGGTGGTGATCATGGGGACGATCACCGTCATGTCGGCTTTCATCAACAACACGGCGGCAGTCGCCGTGTTCATCCCATTGGTGACGATCGTCGCCAATCGACGTAAAATCGCCGCCTCCAGGCTGCTCATTCCGCTTTCTTACGCCTCGCAGTTCGGCGGTGTCTGTACGCTTGTCGGCACGTCGACCAACCTGTTGGTCAGCGCTATCTCCGAGCAGGCCGGCTACGGGGCGTTCAGCATGTTCGAATTCAGCCGAATGGGGTTGATCCTCTTCGTGGCAGGCGTCCTCTTCTTCCTGCTGCTAGGGCGCTGGCTGCTTCCCGAGCGTCAGGCGCAGGCGCTCTCCTCCGCCTACCAGCTGGGTGAGTACGTGACCGAGATGCGCGTCCGCGAGAACTCGCCGTTGGTCGGAAAATCCGTGCTGGAGAGCCGGCTGGGAAAGGAGCATGACGTAACGGTCCTCCATATCCTGCACCGGGGCGAGACGGTCTGGGCGCCCCTGCGACAGATTGTCAAGCCGGACAACGTGCTGCTCGTCCGAGGCAAGATCGGTGAGCTGCTGCGGCTTCGAGACTCGATGAAGCTCGAACTCAACGTCGAATTCAAGCTGCGCGACGAGACGCTTCAGACCGAGGATCTGCGGCTGGTCCAAGCTCTGGTGGCACCCGGGTCGGATCTGATTGGTCATGACCTCAAGCAGCTGGACTTTCGCAACCGCTACAAAGCGCTGGTTTTAGCGATCCAGCGACGGGGAGAAACGATTCGCGACAAGCTCAATTCGGTGGTGCTCGGTCTGGGGGACGCGATGCTGATACAGGCCCATGAGGCCGAGATCAGAGCGCTGCGCAGCAACCAGAACTTTATCGTGCTGGACGAGGTGCCCGGAACCGTGCTGCGGCACAAGGCTCCCCTGGTCCTCGGCATTCTTTTCGCCGTCATTGGACTTGCAGCCTTCAATATCTTCCCGATCCTGGTCACGGCACTGCTCGGCTGCCTAGCCATGATCCTGACCCGTTGCCTCCGGTTGGAGGAGGCCTACCGTGCCATCAACTGGCAGGTCATCTTCCTCCTCGCCGGTATCCTTCCGCTGGGTATCGCCATGCAGAAGAGCGGCGCGGCCGGCTTGATCGCGGACAGCACGATAGGGATGGCAGGCGGCCTAGGCCCCGTCGCCGTGCTCGCCGTTGTCTACCTGATGACATCGGTGATGACTGAGACCATCACCAACAATGCGGCGGCGGTGCTGTTGGCGCCGATTGCCATCTCCACGGCTGAGCAGATCGGCGTCGACCCTCGGCCGCTCCTGATGGCGATCACCTTCGCCGCCTCGACCGGGTTTTCGACTCCGGTCGGCTACCAAACCAACACCATGATCTACAACCCGGGCGGCTACAAGTACACCGATTTCCTGCGCACGGGGGTGCCGCTTAGCATCGTGTTCTGGATCCTGTCCGTGATTTTCATCCCACGGTTCTGGAGCTTTTGACGAACCTACGCAGATAGGCATCCTCCGTTTACTCTCGGCCGGCTTGCCACCGACAACAATGGACCTCCCGCCAGCTCGCTCGGAATTTCCGCCTAGAAATCCACGACCAAAGCCAGCGTCAACGCACGGTCGGACTTCCGCAGCGGTACGAGCACGCTGTCGGTCCCGAGTGGGACATCCACCAGCGCGGGCAGGTTGTCGTAGAGAACTTGGAGGCTCGCCTTGAGTGCGAGGTTGTCCGACATGGCCACGGTGACGGAGTTCGTCCAGTCTGTTCGAAGATCATCGGTCTCGCTGAGGTTCCCGTCCACCACGAGCAGACTCGATACGTCCGTGGTTGAGGTGATGCTCCGGAAGAAGTCCAGAGTTGCCCTCAGACCCCCGAAGGAATCCGCAGCGCCGGGGCCCTCGATCACATCGTCCTGAACCGTGTACGTGAACCCCAGGTCGGACTTGAAGCGTCGATCCTCCGAATCAGCCCAGGCTCGACCTGCACCTGCCACGACATCGTAGCGGTTCTGGACTCCGGCGAAGGTGTTCCGGTCCCAGCCCAACCCCCCGAAGAGGTATGCGGATTCCGTGAGGCCGAGGTTGAGCCGACTCTGCAAGAAATAGTTCTCGGCCGTCTTCTCCGTGTCGGTGCGCTTTGTCACCTGGAAGTCACCAGGCGTCCCGATCGCCGTGCGAATCGTGGTTCCCGACTCCGCCCTCACAGCGCCGGCGGAGAGGTGAAAGAGTGCCTCTTCCCACTGGTGCTCAAGGGTGTTCTTGAGCCCGAGGGTACTCGAGCTGGCGTTGCCCGAGGTCAGGACGAAGGTGAACTCCGCGACGTCAGTCCAGCCCAAGGGAGGTTCGTCCTGAGCGGCTGCAGACCCTGGGCCAAAGGCAAAGAGTCCGACGCGAAGGGCCCAGACGGCGAACGAAAGGTTCCGCAGCATGAAATCTCCTGTTTCGGAAAGAGTGGTGCGGTAGGTTGAGATGGACGGGGACCCCGGTAAAGGTGCAACCGATTGGGAGGCCTGTTTTGGCTCCCCCGCCGCACGTCGTACCTCAGACCGGGGAACGGTCACCATCGCGCCTTCGTCCAAGATCCCGGTGCTCACCCTGGGGATCTCTTCATTCTGTGGTTGGGCTGGTTCGGCTCAGTGGTGGATCCCGGCTCGCCCCGGCCAGCGCCGCCGAGCCGCGGTCTCTCCAAGCGACGCGTTCACCTCGAAGAGTGCCGGAGTCCCCGCTGAGAGGAGCGACACCGACGAAGAAGGCGATTCTCCTGCGATAGAGGGAGGCAGAGCCAGCACGCGTGCTCACGCCGCAGACCAGCCTCGTGGCCGGAGCCGGCAGTGAAGTGCCGCTATTTGTTCGAAGAGACGAAGCTACTGTCGGATAAGGGTGGAACGGCACCGGGATCGAGGCGGAGATCATCCCCAAGGTTGGGAGGGCCCCGCCCGCCCGCTCACCCGTGATCGACTGTACCATGTCACACGTTGGCGACCCGGAAACCGAGAAGTCTCCATCACTCCGGTCCTAGAAGCCGGAAAGGTTGGCTGGAACGGAACCGTGACGACCGATTGGGCGGACAGGCTCCCATACTTGCTCCTCTGGTCGGCCTCGGGGATGGCGATGTTCCCGGGCGGCCGCTGGGGCTGGCCGATATTCACAGCTCTTTCCATCGTCGCCGCGCTCGTCGCCGGCATCGTCGATTGGGCGGGACTGGTAGTGATCGCCCTATTTGCGGGGGCGTGCTTTGCGGCCGTGCGACCCGCCCTTTCCACGGCTCTTCGCACGCTGCCGTGGGGCGTACTCGGGATCTGTGCGGTAGCGCTGGCCACCCATCAGGTGCCGTGGATCCAAACGTTTTCATCTTCGATGCCGTGGCTGTATCGCCCTCGGCAGAGGACTACCCGCTGTACTGGAACAACGACAAGGTCCTGGCGGGCGTGCTGATCTATTCGGTCTGTGTGCAGCCCCGGCGAAGAACGGAATGGAATCGTGCGATCGCCGTCCTCACCCCCCTCTGGGTAGTCGTGCCCGCCGTGGCGATGGGGTTCGTAGCGTGGACCCGAAATGGCCGGCAATCCTGGTCATGTGGGTGCCGGCCAATCTGTTGGTGACATGCGTCGCCGAGGAGACGTTCTTCCGCGGTATCCTGCAGCGCCATCTCGCGGGAGCCCTGCGCGGGAGGATTCCGTACGGAGCTCTCGTGGCACTCCTCGTCGCCGCGGCCGCATTCGGAACGGCACACATCGCGGGTGGCAGCGCATATGCCATGCTAGCCACCGTCGCCGCCGCCGGCTACGGCGCAGCCTACCAGATCACCCAGCTTGTGGAAGCGAGCATCTTGGTGCATTTCACCCTGAATCTGGTGCACCTGACACTGTTCACCTACCCATTCGTTGCATCAGGCTGAAGGCCTGGCCGGGCCACGGGGAAGTTACGGAGGCCAATGGCACCCCGGGAATGGTGGCGAGGTAAGCTGCGTTCCAGCTCGAGGCAGGGCTACTCGTACGGAGGCCGGGGTCCCGTCACCTCGGGTCACACCCGAAATGCGCGCAGTCGGAAGGTCCGATGGATTACACGGAACCGGTCCCGGTGGAGTGGACGCCCATTCCGAGGGCATCGCGATGTCCCGACGCGGTGTTCGTCCTTGGTTGGGCCACCTGAGGGCAAAGGCATCCATGGAGCAGGTGAGCATGGCTCGGCCGCCGCGGCACACGACACGAGGAGGGATTGATGATCTGGCGCCATGAACTGGTCGGAGTGAGAGTGGTGTTGGTGCTGGCATCGCTGGTGGCCGCGGGGTGCGGCGCCGACAGTGATCCCGTACCAGCGGCGACGGAATCTCTCGCTGGTGACCTCGCCGAAGACAGCGCGTCGCCTTCCCTCGTGGACGGTGCAACGCCCGGGACATCGAGAAAGACCCTGTATCTGGCCAACCCGTATGGATTCTCCCCGCAGCAGCGGGATGGGCCGTTGCAGGAACTGGCGGCGGCGCTGGAGTCGATGGGGGCCGAGGTGTGGGAGCCGTTCGCCCGCAGCAGCGAGATCGACCCCGCGAGCCCGGATTGGGCGTATCAGATCGGTCAGGCGAACCTTCGCGACGTGCGCGACGCAGATGGGCTATTCGCGGTCGTCAACGGCTGTCCCCCGGACGAGGGCGTGATGGTGGAGCTGGGCATGGCCATCGTCTGGGAGAAGCCGGTCTTCCTGTTCCGCGACGACTTCCGTCGCTGCACCGACAGCGAGGCCTATCCTCTCAACCTGATGTTGTTCATCGGCCTGCCACAAACCGGCTGGGAAGCCAGCTGGTATACCTCGGTCGAGGAGCTGGCCGATCCGGAGAAGGCGCTCGCGCGATGGTCGCGCGGCCCGTAGCTGGACAGCGCTCCCGATCCAGATACAGGAACAGGACGACGATTGCTCGAGCTGCAGCCGTCGTGGAGTCACAGCTCGGGCCGCTCAGCATTTGAATGAGCCCCAGAGCGCCGGCACCAGGCGGCGAAGCTCCTCGGAGCCCCCCCCCAATGATACTGCAGCCGCGAGAACCATAACTCCGTAGGAATGCGACGCTGGTCGACTGGCCATCGCCCTCGGGCTGTCGCCGAAGCCAACCAGGACCCTCAGAACCGATTCCCGTCGGAGTCAATCGCAAGGGCGCTAGAGCTCGGCTCCAAGCGTGCCGTTGAAGCTGTCGTTTCACCCGTCTTACCACGGCTACCGGGCTCGATAAAGCAGTGATCTCGTGGGGAAGCGGATCCGCCAGCGACACACGTCCGGTCTGCAGGTCTGGAAAGCGCCAGCTTCAATGCCTGGTACGTGCCTTACATTTCCCGCCAGTCCAATCCTACGCAGCCATACCTCACACCGGAGCAGGCTCGCACGTGGTCACGCGGGGTGCGCGTGGTGTTAGGTTGCTCATCCATGTGTGGTCTAGAATCTCCTCTCCCAGCTGGCTGACCCAGATGCCAGCCAAGAAAGGATGTGCAGGCACCGAGGAGCCAAGGAGGGCTTGGAACTGGCGGTGAGAACTCCACGATTGCCATCCACAAGATATTGCGGGAGCTAAGGAGGACCGCGGAGGTGGCAGGTTCCGTCTCTGAGTTCGAGCGGCATTGGACTCGATTCACGCAGAGCCTTGGCCCCGTCCAGGACCTTGTGCGTCGGGAGATCGCCCAGTCCGGAGAATCCGCTCGGGCAGCCGGCGAAGCGCACATGGATGGCGCTGGCTCCAGCGACAGTCAGGACGCAGGAGCAGACTACGTCAAGGCCCGGGCAACCACGGGTCAACGGGTTCTCCTGGGACCTCTTGGAGAATGGGAGCGACGTCAGCCCCTTCGGCACGTCCTACTCGGGTTCGAGGACTACCACCGAGCACTGGACGACCAGGTCCGCAGGGTTCCGGAACGAATCCAGGTCCGAGGTGAAGAGCTGGCGGCTGTCCTTCGTCCCCTCACCGGGAACGTTCGTTTCCTCCGGATCTGGGGCCGTGGCACCAAGCCCCGTTCGATCCCGTTTCGGAACCTGATCCATCGCGGAATCTCCTCCGCAGATGGTGACCAGCTGCTGCTCCAACGGCGCTTCGCCTTTGCACTCGCCAGAAGCCTCCAGGGACTTGTGGATCGGTGGAGACGAACCCAGCACAGGGTTGACACTCGCGTGAGCGAGCGCAGCAGTGAACCGGGTGACCGCTCGGGCTCTTCCGGGACTTCGATCACCCGCTACATCACATCGCACACGCAGGCTGCGTTGGCGGAATGGGACCGTCTTGCGGAGGCCCTTCCCTATTCTGTCGCGAGAACGATCGCCGCCGGCATCGTCTGGCCGAAGAACGTCGCTCCCCCGGCCGAACGAGATGCTCTGCAGAGGCAGGTGGAGCGTTGGATCGCCATCCTGGAGTCGATCGAGGGCGAGCTTCGATTCGAGAGAAACTTGTTCGACGTTGAGCAAGAGCTGCTGAGAGTCTGCATGGAGGGATGCGACGGCATTGAGGCTGAACGGCGCATCCTCTTGGACCGTGTAGATGCCATGGCTGCCCGGCTCTCCGACCAACTGGCCGGAGGCAGTGCAGCGGAAACAGCTCCTTCGGGAGTCCCTGGTGTCGCTCCCGCGAGTAGCCGACGCAACGAAATCCATTCGCATGTCCATGCTGCAATAGCGGCCCTTCCCGTCGAACTACGTCTAGTGAGGCGGCTGGAGCCCTCCAGGGATCGGGCACTCGTGTGGAAGAGGCTGAGACCGGCGGAACTGGCTAGGGAGACCTTCGATGAGGTTGCCACACCGAAACTGAGCTCCCTTCTCGACAGGGTTCAGACCGAGCATCTGGCCCTCGTGCGCAAGCTCGACCAGGCGCTTGAGATCGTCGACTACGGAACGACCTCCCAGGAAGGACCGCGTCTGGCGGAAGATGCCGCCGTGGCGCGCGAGGCGATTGAGAACGCCCTCGGGCTCCTCGAGATGGAGAAGGAATCGGTAGCACCTGATTCGGAGCGCGAGAGGCAACGAGTCCGGGCCACTCTGGCGCGTTTCTTCGTTGAGTACCGCTTCGTCCTTCAACGCACCCGACTGGGAGCCCTGGCCTGGATCAGAGCTCTCGGGCTGCGACGCGCGGCCACCTCCGGACTCCGACACGCCATCCGTTCTCTCTTGCTCTCGGCCCGATTCATGGGGCGGAGGGCGACCCGGCTCTACCATCGATTCTTGATCGCGATTCATTGGATACCGCCGGAGGAGCCCGACGCCATCGAGATCGTACGGCGTCCATACCTCTCGCGAGAGTTGATCGTGGACCTCGGCGATCGTGAAATCCCCTCGATCTATCGGCGGCTCTTCCGGTTCGAGGCGGTCGAAGATCCCCGGTTTCTCATCGGTCGGGATGAAGAGCTCGCCGCTGTCTCGGAAGCACGTTCGCGCTGGGATGCGGGAAGGCCGGCCGCCCTACTCATCGTGGGAACCCGGGGCAGTGGCAAGACAAGTCTCATCAACTGCGCCCTTTCCCGCTCGTTCCCTAGCCTGGAAGTCCTTCGAGGGGAGTTCAGTGAGCGAGTCGTAGACTCTGTCGGTCTTCGGCAGTCGCTCGTGGAAGCTCTCGGGCTGTCCGATCCGGACAATATTGAAACCGAGCTTCGTGCCCGTCGAAGGGTCGTCGTTCTCGAGAAGATCGAACGGACCTTTCTTCGCGAGATCGGCGGGTTCGATGCGATCCGCGAGCTTGTGCGGCTGATCGCAGCCACCAGTCGCGCGACGCTCTGGATCATCGCCTGCAATCGACGTGCATTCGATCTCCTGGATAGAGTCGTGAAACTCGGAGACGGATTCTCGCATCGTATCTACACGGCGAGTGTTTCCGGAGAGTCCCTGCGCCAAGCCACTATGGTAAGGCATGATCTTTCCGGGCTGGGCCTTCAATTCCTGCCACCGCCTCGGTCCCCCGTGTCCGTCTTCTTGCGCCGTGCGGGAGCGCGGAGGGAAGTGGACCCCGAGCGAACCTTCTTTCAGCGATTGGAGGATGAATCGTCAGGGGTGTTCCGCACGGCTTTCGAGATCTGGTTGAGTCAGATCGAGTGGCACCGCACCAACCTGCTTCGTGTGAATCCACTCGTCGCTCCCGAAATCGAGACGATCGTAGCTTCTCTGGGCCAGGAGGATCTCTTCAATCTTCTCGCAGTGATGCAGCATGGAAGCCTCACCGCAGACGAACACGCACGGGTCTTTCGGCAGTCTCGTGACACAAGCAGAGCGGGTTTGGATGCACTTTTCGCTCGGGAGCTGATCGAACCCGACCCAATCCGCCCAGGATTCCGCATCCGACCGTCCGCCGCACGACTCACCCGACAGGCTCTTCACCGCCGGAATCTAGGCTGAGGGAAGACGATGTTGTCGCTCATGACATTGCAGGTGGCTGCCCAGGCTCCCCAGAACCCGATCGAGGTGTTGACCAGCGTCCGCCCAGGAACCGTACTCTGGGCCCTCGTCATCGTTTTCGTGACCTGGCTGCTCGTCAAAGGGGTCGCTCGACTCCTGGATGCCCTGGCACGGAGGGCGCCCCGTGCCAGGTTCTTCTTCAAGCTTCTGGACCCCGCAATCCGATTCGTATTCTGGTGCCTCACCGCTTTCATCATCTTAGCGATCTTCGCCCCCTCCAGGGACACGCTCATCGCAGTCCTTGCCTCGGTGGGAATCGCCCTCGGCCTCGGCGCCCAGGATCTAGTGAAGAACGTCATCGGTGGGCTCATCATCTTGGTAGATCGCCCATACCAGCTGGGAGACCGCGTGAGGATCGGTGACGCCTACGGGGAGGTGGACCATATCGGAATGCGAAGCACCAAGCTGACCACGCCTGACGATATGCGGGTCACGATCCCGAATAGCGATATTCTCATAGGGAAGGCATGGAACTCGAATTCAGGTGTCCCTGAATCTCAGGTGGTCACAGACCTGTTCCTCCCCGCCAATACGGACCCAATCGTGGCCAAAGAAGTCGCCTACGAGGCAGTCTACACGTCACCCTTTCTCCTGCTGACAAGGCCCGTGACTGTACTTGTCCAGGACCAATTCCAAGAGTTCCCCTACCTTCTCGTCCGGGTAAAGGCCTACGTGTACGACCACGGCTTCGAGCCTCGACTCCAGAGTGACATCACGATTCGCGCCAAGACTGAATTTCTCCGTCGGGGGCTCATCGGCCCCGGATGGGCGCGCAATCGCGAGATCACGCTGAGCTCTTCCTGAGCCATTCCCCGGGCCTTCAGGTCGTATCCGTAGCTTGACTGACGGCGACTGCCCACGTCGCTGCTCGTCCAAACCTCGACAGAGGCTGCACCGTCTTCTCGCACCGCCACGTGACCATTGTTCGGGCGGCCGATTCACAAATGGTCCCGTCAGGGATCCGCACAGGCATCGCTCGCCATCCCTGATATGGATGGACCTGTCAACTACGCGAACCCGTCTCGTGTTATCTGTCGGTGCTCGTCTCCTTAGGCTGTATCAGGCTCTGGGCCTATCGATCTGCGGAATCCGGCTGCAGCCCGGGTGGGAGCCGGCGCCCCGCTCGTGCAGCAGCCGGGTCTGACCTGCACGTCGGCCGACGGCCCGGTCAAAGCCTCCAACGCGGTCAGGCTACCCGGGATGGTCGCGCCCGTCTCGGTGTCCCTGCCGTCGCGGCTGGGCCCGACCTCCCAGCTTGACTGCAGCGCCGTCCGCAGCCCCGACGACGCGGTCGCCGCCTCCGAACGCACACGCTTCACCGCCGCCTCCCGCGGGCAGCGCAAGAGCCCCCGGACTTCAGCGGGCCCGGTTGACCTCCGAGGGCCCGAAGGAGAGCCAGGTACCCTGGTAGCCTTCCCCGTGGAGATTCCCGCGAGTCCAGTCACAGACCCCGTCCGGGAAGATCGCTTCGAGGCTGGCCCACTCGTCGCCCGTGAACTCCACCTCGTAGTCCCCGGGATCGAGAGGCTTGAGATGACAGCTGACGATGTCGTTTGCGAGTGGAGCGCCTGCGACTTGCCTGGGGGTGGGGTAAGCCGGGTAGAGATCCGCGCATGTACCCGAGCCTTGGAACGAGATGGGTTCGGCGACGTTGACCCTGCCCTCTCCGCGCGTATCCCAGCAGTTGTCCACGAGCCCGGCCGGCTTGGCCCGAACGATCTTCTCGCCCAGCGGGATCACCTCACCGTCCGCCTGGATGTTCGTGAGCCATTCATCCATCTGCCGGAAGAGCACACCTTGGTCGGGTTCGGCCTCGGTGTAGTCCCAGAGGCCGCCGATGTTCATCACATGATTGTCCGCATGGCCATTCGCGGCGGCGATCCGCGCCCGAGTGGAGAACTGGTGGACGATCATGTGAATGTCGCCACCCTCCCGGTGGTCGTTGTAGGTCCGGTAATCGATGACGGGCGTGGTGGCGAGACCCGCGCCCCCGTAGAGGATCCTGCCAGTATCGAGCGCGCGCCGCGCCGCTTGCGGGTCCGCCTGATGCCGCTCGGGCATGTGGTTGAGGTCTGAGTCGTAGCCTCCGATGTCCCGGTTGAGGGCGAGGAAAGCGGCCTTCGTAATCTCTCCGCGGTTCAGGACATCGAGACCATACTGCACGCCGCGATTGTCCAACGGCCGGGCGGCGAACCCCGTAGCGGGGTCCACTCCGTAGACGTTTACCGTGTGATCATAGACCGTGGCCCGGACCCCATCGGGGTTGGACGGGCTGTATCGAAGCGCCTCCAAATCCGGAAGACTCACTTCCGAACCCTGGGCTTCGGCAGCAGCGCCCGGCACGTAGGTGGGATCGATCCGGGCCGCGCCCCGGCTCAGATTGGGAATGCTGCCCCAGGACCCGAATCCGGAGATGAGCCGCTGCTCCTCCTCGGTGAAGGCGCCGGGGGCGACTTCGGTGAAGTAGTGATGGAGCAGGCGCGAATCGGCGAGGGTGAAGATCGTCGCCGAGGTGACGTCGGGGAAGCTCGAAGCCACGATGATCCCATCGAATACGCCCGGATAGTTGTCTGCGGTCTGATGGCTCTGGTACGAGCCTCCGGAGCTGCCCGTGCCAATGGTGTAGGTCGGCGGTCCGTATGCCTCCACGAACCGCTCCTTGACCATGATGTGGGTCTCCGAGGCCAAGAGGTCGTTACAGTTCTGGCCAAAGACGTTCAGGGATGCGGAGGTGAGTGCATAGCCCATCTCGAGCAGCCCCTTTCGTAGCACCCCACCCGTTGCGCTCCCCTGCTGATGCCAGCCGCTCCTGCATCCTCCTCCATGGGTGTAGACGAGCTTTCCGTTCCATCCCCGGCTTCGGGTCCATGGATCGGGCGCCGGGTCGGCCGGATCGTGGAGGATCGCACTCTCGTAGATCGCGCGGTTGATCGTGCCGGTCTCGACGCGGACGATGAGGGGCACCCTGTCGCCGTCCAGGGTCGTGGCCAAGGCCACGTCCGTCGGGGTCTCGCCGGCAGGGGTCCGAACGTAGGGGACGAAGTCGTTGGCGACCGTCGAGAAGTACACGTACTCCACCCGGGTCTCCGCCGAGCACCGGTCGTCGAGTGCCGGCCCCAGCGTGGCTCCGCCGGCTGTCGTGAATGCTTTGGTCTGGCATAAGAACGGCATCTCGTGCGGCCCCGAGATCATCGGTCCGGAGATCGGATAATTCGTCAGCTCGAGCTCGGCCGGGGCGGAGGATCCCGCTCTCGCCTGGACTCGATTCTCTCCGCCGCGGAGCCCCTCGACGAGCCCGACCAACGCTCCACCTTCGGCACCCCTGAATCCCGCCGTCACGTCCTCGCCATTCAGCGAGACTCGGACCTCGGCGGAATCGAGGTCCTCTCCCACGAGGATCCGGAGGAGCGCGTCACCACCGGTCACCAGCCACGGCTTCGTGGACAGGCTCTGGATCCTGAGCTCGGAACTCCCGACAGGCGGAGCATCGTCGGGACTCGCCCCGAGGCCGCCCGCGGTCGAGCACCCGCAGAGGATCGCAGCACCTGTGACTAGGAATCCTACGGTCGACATGCGACGTCCAGTTGAGCTTGCCACGAGTCTGCTCCTGTGAATCCATGGATCCGGAGCGGGCCTGGGCTCCCCATCACCGAGGATGCCGCGGATCCTCCACCCGTTCCCTGATCCCGTCCGGCGGTCGCGCGCACAAGATGCCCTTGGTTGGGGCGAGGCCCAGCAGCGTCCCGGCCGCCTCGATCCCTCGGGGGCAGATTCCGAAGAGCCACGGGTTCGGCGCGATCCCGAACCTGGGAGCGGCCGCAACGATGTGGATGCCTGCAACGATGAGACTGGCGACCAACCCCGCAATCGCACAACCCTCCGAAGTGCGGATCTTGCCAGCATGCAGGTCCGGGGACGTGCCGGGCCGGAGTCTGGACCTCCTCGAGCCGGAGACTGCCTCGAACATCGATGTCGGGCTTCAGTATACGGGGGACCGCGTCGCGCTGAGTGCCATCTGGTACACGATCGATTTCCAGAACCGGATCTTCTACATCGGTCCGCAGACGCCCGCCGGTCCCAACTACCTCATCCCGGGGGGCGGCACCTACACTTGCGTGGTACGGCCTAAAGCGGCCCGGCCTGATCGCGGTCGGATGGCTTCTGCACGGTGTGTGGGACTTCGGACTGCACCTGGCGATCGAGCAGCCGGTGATCGGAGCGTGGTACCCGCTGGCGTGTCTCTCGTTCGACCCGATCGTCGCCGTCTACCTGCTGCTCACGACCAGACCGGACCGAGATCGGTGAAACTCGAGCCCGGGGATCCGCAGCTCGGGAACGCGGACAGTAGCTCACAGAAACAGCTCGTCGTGTTGAGTATGCCGGCAGGAGGCAGCTTGCTCACTGTGTACACATTGGGCTCTGGCGAGGGGACGCTGCGCGCCGCCTTCGAACCCCCAGCGGCCCGCGCCCCTGTGGGCCAACGGGATATGGCGGAACGCCGCGCCACGACCATCGCCGGCCGAGCTCGGCGGCGCGCCCGGCCACAGCGTCGTCGACTGAGAATCGTTGTCGGTGATCAGTCGACCAGGCTCCCGCCGCCAGGCGCATGGCCCTCAAGTGGGGCCGCTCTCACCCATTGCAGGGAAAAAGGGCTCCCCTGCCCTCAGGCGTGCGGCTCAGGCTCAGTCCGCTCTCTTGTGGGCTGGAAGGGCCGGCCAACGGCCTGCCAGACCGACTCGAACTCTTCACCGGCGTCCACGGGCGGCTCGGTGAGGAGGCTCACACCCACCGTCGCGGCAAAACCCAGAGCAAACCCGGGGATCATCTCATAGAGGTCGTAGAACTGCGCCTTGAAGAAGAGCACCCACCCTACCGCCCCGGCAAACCCCGCGATCATTCCTGCGATCGCCCCGGCCCGGGTCGTCCTCTTCCAGAAGAGGGAGCAGAGGACGACGGGGGTGAAGGCCGATGCCAAACCGGACCACGCGAACAGGACAAACCAGAAGATCGCCCTGACTTCAGGAAGAGCGACTGCCACTGCGCCGACCCCGATCACAACCGTGGTCAGCTTGCCCCAGCGCGAGAAGGCCGCCGGACTCCATGGCGGGTCGAATATCTTCTGAATCACATCCCGAACGACGGCGGAGGATGCCAGGATCAGCAGGGAATCCACGGTCGACATGATCGCTGCCAGGAGGACCACCAGGAACATGCCGGTAAGGAAAGCCGGGAAGAGCTCGGTTCCCATCACGGGATAGACCGTCTCGGGATCGTCCAACCCGGGGAAGACGGCTCGTCCGGCCATTCCGGTCAGGATCGCCCCGACGATAAAGACGGTCATGCAAAGCACCGCAATGAGGCCGGCTGTCGGAATGTCGTCCCGGTGACGCCCCGAGATGAACCGCGTGAGGAGCTGCGGAGATCCCAGGAACGCGAATCCGATCGCGACGAATCCGACAGCACTCACGATCCCGGAGACACTGAGTCCATGTGCGCCCATGGGCCGGAGAAAGGCGGGATCGACCGCACGAAGCGTAGAAGCCATGTCCGTCCAGCCACCGGCGGCGAAGATCCCCACGACCGGCAGGGCGATGAGGCAGACCACCATGAGTGTCCCCTGCACCACGTCGCTGTATGCGACTGCCTTGAAGCCTCCGATGCTCGTGTAGTAGAGAATGATCGCGGCACCGATCAGCACTCCGACCTCATAGGTCGTCCCCAGGAACGATTCGAACGCCCTGCCGGAGGCGGTCAACTGGGCCGACACGTAGACTGCTGCCATGCTGAAGATGATGATGGCGCTAACGATCCGAAGAACGTGCGACGAGTCGCGAAACCGGTCCTCGAGGAAGTCCGGCACCGTGATGGAGTCGTAGCGATCCGTGTATTCCTTGAAGGGCCTGGCGACGAGAACCCACGCCAGAGTCACGCCGAGCAGCTCGCCGAGGACGACCCAGAAGGCGTGCGCCCCCACGAGGTATCCCATGCCGGTGAGTCCGAGCAGAAGCCACGCGCTCTCACCGGTCGCATTCGAACTGAACGCGATCACCCATGCGGGAAGCTTCTTTCCCGCGACGTAGTAGCCGGAGATCTCACCTGATTCCCTGCCCCCCCACCAGCCGATCCCCAGCAGGACGGCAAGGTAGATGACCAGCACGGTGACGACCGTGCCCGATGCCATCATGGCCTTGGCTCCTCACGATCGCCAGCAGACCACGTGCGAACGGGAGGGTTTCCGCCCCGTCGGTGAACCCGGAAGAAGGCGATCATGATGGCCACCGGAACTGCGACAGAGCCGACGAGGAGGAGCCAGGACCCCCAGGGAAGACCCGCGATCACGGTTCGACCGGAGGTCCGGCCAGAGCCTGCCGGAGAGGGTCGCTCATCGGCTCACACCGTTGACGTGGCGGGAAGGCTCCAGCGAACTCGCGAACCAGTGCCCGATTTCCTCCGGGGAACAGCAGCTTTCTCGGACGAGCTCGTTTCCGGCCGTGCCGTTGAAGCCCTCGTGACGGCCGCCCTTCCACGGACCGCCCGGCTCGACAAATCGTGTCTTCGCACCCGGCCCCTCCGTGCCACCTCTGAACGGTCCGGGCCATGAACCGGGGACTGAGCCGACGTCTGGAGCGGCCAGTCGCAGCGGGCCCGGTCCGCCACGCCGTCATCGGGAGACAGGGGGCGCCCTGTCATCGCGTCCGTGCCTCGCGGACGCTGCGGGTCATCCGGATGCCGCGGTCCGGGCTGCCTCACCCTGAACAGACGCGCGGCGCGCGATACTCGAGGCCGAGCAGCCGGAAGTAGTTCTCACCGAGTGCGATATTCCGGAAAGCGTCATCGTCCAGCGACTGCAGAATGCGGCTCGTGACCTCCAGCTCCGTCCGGTAGATGTCGAGATCCTTGTCCGCGGAGGCCAGGAAGTCCGTGCCGGGAAGAACCCGGTCGGAGTACGCGTTCAGGAACGGAACGTACGCCGCCCGGCCCTCCGCTGTCGAGAAGTAGGCGTCATCGATCACCCGCCAGGAGATGTCCAGCATCAGGTTCGGATAGCGATCCAGGATCGACGTCATCAGCTCGACATGCCGCGTCGCGTCCATGCCGGTGAGCTCCCGTGACAGTCCCATATGTACCCAGACAATCGCGTTGTCTGGGTAGAGGCGTAGCACCTCCTCCATCAGCGGAAGGTAGCGGGTCGGGTCATCGTCGTTGCCGAGATCCGAGTGGATGGCAAGCGGGATCCCCCGTTCCCGCAGCACCGCCATGAAGACGCTCCACTCGCCGATCGTGGCCGCCGGTACCGGACCGCGCCCGTGGTCGAACAGCGCCTGCTTCACCAGGTTGACCTCGCCCATCCACCTGAAGGCACCGGGGTATTCCTGGTCCAGGAGGTCAATCCCGGCGAGGATCGATTCCGGCCGCGACAGGTCCGGGAAGGCCATCGACAGCGTCAGGTGGACGCCGGCCGGCGTCTTCGTGACGACGCTGGCGGCGTTGACGAAGTCGTTCTTCAGCGTCGGCCTCACCGGCGTTCCGGGGCAGTCCAGGTAATAGGTGCAGGGGGACGCCACGGGCAGCATCTGGCCGATGCCGTAGACGTTGGCGAACAGGACGCCGGTCTCTTCCAGGTACCGCACGAGCTCCTCGAACGGGACGGCGGGGCCTCCGAACGGCCGGAAGTGCACATGGGTGTCAACCGCCGGGGTCTCCGGCTCGGCGGATCGGTCGTAGCACGGCGCGTCAACGGTGCGGAAGCTGTCCAGCGTCAGCCCGGCGGCGCAGGAGGCGGTCCCAGACACACCGAGGATGATCAGCAGCCGCAGCGACACCGACTTCATGTCCTGGATTCCCCGTGACGTGGCGAAGCGATGGATCCGCACGATGCCGGGGACCGGGAATGCACCTCCACGCGCTGCGTCAGGCGTCGGAAGGAGCTCATGCCTGCTGTCCGAGAACGAACCGCTGGCAGCGGAGGTGTCGGGGAGTTCGGCGGCGTCGGGATCTCATCGTCCCGAGACCATGAGATGCGCGCCCGACGTACCTGCCTCCATGAGCCAGAGCATGGCCGGAGCGCGCGCAATCGGGAAGCCGAGATCCCGGGTGGCGTAAGGCGCGGCCACCACGGTGTGGGTTCGGTAGTCCTCGGCGGAGTCCCCGTACACGTGGTAGTAGATGCTGCCCCATAAGGACAAGGCACGGGTTCCGTCCGCCTCGGCCCGCTCGAAGCGAGCCAGGATCTCGGCCACTGTCCCTCCAGCGCTCTCGAAGGCATGGTTCTGCTCCAATCGCGGGCGATTGGCTTCGGCGGTGCACTGGACATCGAGGTGGGCCATCTGACCGGGGCGGCCTTCATTGTCCCAGCAGATCAGGCCGTTGCCGCCCCGGCGGAGCACGGCCGTGCTGCCGTCGGGCCGGAGCTCGAGGATCGTCGCCTCGGCACGCAGCGGCTCGGGCGCGGCGAGGAGCGCCCGCTCGATATCTACGTCATCGGATTGGGCCCACAGGGCGGACGGCAGAAGCACGGCGGTGAAAGGGAGGAACAGCAGGCGATTCATCAACCTGGCCTCCGTAGAATAGGTCTCATGGCGGCGCTCGCCTCGCCCTGCTCGGCCCGCCGTAGGGTCCCGACCGCTCGCTTGCCTCGCGGAACATTGGCACCTAGAGTGGGTTGGCAGGAGCGGCAGCCTACAGACTTCCCGATCCGGGGGTGACGATGCGTATCACACGAGCGACCATAATGTTTCCGATTTTGGCGGGGCTGATGCTGGCCGGTTCACCACTCGACGCCCAGAAGGTGGAGCGCCTCGACTCCTACGACGGGGTAGTAATCCGGATCCTGCAGAGCAACAATGCCGGAAACGTGCACTCCATCATCGATCCGGCTCTGAACGAGGTCGTCGGGTACTTGGAGGGATGTCCGCGGGCTCACAATATCTTCGCGCATCCCGACGGTACCTACTATTACTGCACGAACGAAGAGGAAGACACGCTCGACGTCTTCGATACGGTCACATTGAAGCTGATCGAGCAGCTCCCGCTCACGGCTCGTCCCAACAAGGCCGCCTACAACAAGTACAACCGCAAGATCTACGTGGGGATCGCTAGGGCACCCTTCGTCGACGTATTCGATCTAGACACCCATGAGAAGCTGGGAAGCATCCCGGTTCCGACCGGGATTCACAACGTCTATGTGAGTCCGGATGGGAAGTGGGTGGTTGCCGGTTTGAACGGCCGGAACGAGGGGTCGATTCAGGTCATCGACGCCAGCACCGATCAAGTGGTGAGGGAAATCTCGCTACCCGGCCCCACGGGTGAGATCCACCGAGTCCGCCCAATGATGTTCCTGGCCGCGGAGGACGGGTCGACGGACAAGATTCTCGCGCAAGGCGCCGCGGTCAACGGAGTTTTTGTGGTCGACTGGGAGACGGGGGAGCTGGAGCGAATGCTCTTCCCGCCGCCTTTGCCAGCGTGGAAGCGGAGCGCCGAAGCCAACCAGGGGGCTCCGATGCATGGCTTGGAAGTGCTCCCGGATCGCTCCGCAATCTGGGCGTCCAGCCGCCTGGATAGCCGAATCTACGGTTGGTCTCTGCCTGATTACGAGTACATCGGCGCAGTCGAGGTGGGGCCCGCAGCGAACTGGATGACGCCGACACCGGACAGCCGGTACATGTACGTGGCCGTCTCGGGCGCCGACTATGCGGTGACCGTCGACCTCCAGGAGCTCGAGGTGGTGGCGAAAATGACCGTAGGCGCCGGACCCAAGCGCATCGACACGGCGGTCCTTCCGCCGGACCGTGTGGAGAGCACTGGGGGCCAGTAGTTTCTTCAGCTGGAGCAGGGCTGTCCGTGCTCCGGAGTTGGGCGTCGACCTGCGACTGAGGTGATGACAAGCATGAACCCGAAGACTAGAGGGCGTGGTTCGGGGGGATGGGTGGCCGGCTTCTCCCTGATCGCTACCGTCGGCATTTGTGCCGGTCTTGGCCTGAACTCGGCAGGCATGGGATTGGCGGAGCCGCTACAGGCATCCACGGACGCCTCCACCGGCGGTGCGACGCTGCAAGATCCGTTCGACTTCTACCGGCAGAGCATCGAGCCGCTGTTCCTGAGCCCTCGCGGCTACCCGGGGTCGACTCAGGGCAACGCCGCATGCGTCATGTGCCACGTGTGGCAGACGAGCGTTCGCTTCTCTCTCGAGGAGCCGATGGAAACGCCGGGTGGAGGGGCGTGGACAGAAGAACAGTCTCGCCGCAACTACGAGGTCGTGACCCAACTGGTCAATGCCTCCGACCCAGAGTCCAGCAGGTTTCTGCTGAAGCCGCTCGCGCCGGTTGCCGGCGGGCTGCCTCACACGGGCGGCAACCACTGGGACTCCACGCAGGACCCCGAGTATCAGGTCGCGCTCGAGTGGATCCGAAGCCTCCCGGCGGCCGAGTTCACGCCTGCCGACGAGGAGGTCGTCGTCGACTTCCAGTACTATCGCTCCTGTGTCCACCCCGAGGTGCTCAGTGTCGGGAACTACGGGCAGCTCCCGTGCACGTCGTGTCATGCCGGCGGCTCGGCAGGGTTCGCCCCGGTCAGCGCCACCGGTGGCACGTTGACCCTGGCGGAAGCCCGACAGGGATTCGACGCGCTCCAGAGACTGATCGTGCCAGGTGATCCCGAGGGGAGTCGCTTCCTGCTGAAGCCCCTACACCCGGACGGTGGCGGTTCGTATGCCCACAACGGGGTGAGGCGGTGGCAGAACCGGAATAATGCGGAGTGGCAGACGCTCGCGGCGTGGATTCGAGGGGAGGTGACTGGCATCGAGTGTTCGCCAGTGTACTAGGCAGCAGGAGGTCCCGGGCGAGAAGCACCGGTGGCAGAGTTCGGCAGACCGGGGAACGCAGGTTCGAGTCGGCTCGGACCGGTCCCCCGTCGGCCTTTGGAGCGATGCCGCCCCGGACGACGAGACCCCGTCGGTTCCGGTGGTCCTCGGGGAAGTCGTAGAAGGTGACCGTCCGATCCCGGTGTCAATGGCTATTGGCACCTTGCGTCTTCGCCGCGGCGGTTGCAGAGGCTGCGGGGTGCTGGTCCATGAGCGTGGCCCCATGAGATCGGCCGTGGCCGCGAGGTCGTTCCCCCTGCGGCCAGGAACGGCGTGGCAAAGCTGCGCCGGAGCATCCGGCTAGCAGCAAGTACAGTCAGGTCCCATCCGTTTCTTGCCCTTGTCTGAACAGGTCGGCCACCGCTGGGGAGCTCGAGGAGCCGTGCGTGGAGGCGGTGTTACGTCGCGGGCGCCTGCCCCGGCATCTTGTCGCCCGCCAGGACTTCCAGCACCACCTGCGCCTTCAGCTTAGGCGAGTACGTCCGTCTCGCCATGACAACCTCCTTCCGGTCTGCCGGGTCTAACCTGCGCGGCAACCGTCCAAAGGCTAACTTTATCATGGTGCGGTGTTCAGTATCCGCGGGTCATATTCGAAGTCCCCGCTTCAACGGAGAAGAGAGGAGGTTCCAGCACGGGCGACCATGTGGTTCCATCAGGGCCCCCCTCGATGGGAACGATCGTCGCAGAGCAGCCGAAGGGACCCCGAGCCTCAGCGAGGAGGGGGTGACCGCGATGACAAGACTGAGTTCAATCAGGGCGGGGAGAGAGTATGGCTGCCGTCAATTGCGGGTGGACTTCTGGCGGGAACATCAACGTAGGCGACTCGGTGTGAACCTTTGGGAAATGATGTGCCGCTCCGCGTTGGTCGCGCTTCCTCCCTCTAACAGTGCGTGTCGTAGAACGACCGACCGGCGGCGGGTCCGATGCACGACAACGAGTCGCCGGAACACGGGAAGGCGTGCCACGGCTGGACGGACGCTGCGTCGTGGGCTGTGTGGACTCGTCTTCATCTCCTTGGCGGGATGCGAATCCACTGGGCCGGTGGCGCCGAGCGCCGAGGGCCCACTCGATCTTTCCATCGCGAGAGGGGAAATCGCCTTTCGCGGCGAATGCGCCCGGTGTCATGCGGCAGGAGACGGATTCGATCTAGCCTTCTTCCAGTTTCCAGATACGACGATCGTCCGTCGTGCGGTGGCCCACGTAAGCGAGCCCACGGCCGGGGACATCGTGGCCTACATTCGTTCCCTGGAAACATATCCATCTCTTCGACATGTGCGCCCGTTTCAGCCCGGTGACGCCGTACTCTCCAGTGACAAACGGTTCGCCATCCGCCTTTTCGGAATGGACGGCATCCCCGTCGAGCTGCACGCGGACGCACTTCGGGCGATCGATCCGCTGCACGTGACTGTCGCGGTGCCGTTGCCGCAGTGGTCGATCGAAGAGAGCAACCTCGACTGGATGCCGGACCATGAGCTTCCCGACCCAATTCTGGACGATCAAGGCTCGTTGGCTCGCGGACGATTGGCCTACTACTACTCCGTGCCCACTGTGGAGAACCTGGTTTCGGCCGTGGCCGCTCTGCGGGGGGCGGACCGGCGCATGGATAATCCTTCTGCCCCCTGCATCTTCGACGAGCCGGCCCGCGTGGATCATCAGGCGTGCTTCGATGTGCGACGGTGGACGGCCTCGCTCGTGGCTCAGCACATGCTACGTCACGGCATGTCGGAGTCGATTCACCGCATTCTGCCCAATACGTGGTGGGATGCTGGCAACGTAGCCAGAAGGGCGCTCGATTCCGATGTCCAGCTCGAGAACGCCGAGATGAACTGGGCGTCGTGGATGTATCTCGGATGGATGTTCGACCCTGGCCGGCACGCGAGCGTTTACACGGGCTCAGGCCTCAAACGGGTCGGACTCCCGAGACACGCGACATTCGTAGCGCTAAAGAGCCTCGTGAGTCGTCCGGAGGGAAGTGCGGCCGTGTGGCCGGACGCACGGAACACGGCGAAGTTCGCGCCCCGTGCGTGGGCATTCGACGCTACGAGGGTCGCCTACGAGCACCTCATCGAGCGCCTCGCCAACGGTGAGAGGCCCGCGGAGGAAGAGGGGCTGACAAAGGCACGGATGTTCGTGAACCGGGCCTACGACCTAGTGGTCCGGAAAGTCAATCTCAGCGAGCGGAACGTGCTGGGCGCACTGCGAGACGCGCTCCTGCAGGGACTCGTATAGGGAGAAACGATTCAGCGCGGGAGCGAAGGAGATGAGATATGAGTCATCCTGAATAGGGTCTGCGAATCCTCCTGCCCAAACCTCTTCGTCGGTTTGCACCCTCTCCGGGCAACCGCCCAATGCAAGAGCCCGAGAGCACACGGCCGGGAGAGCCCTTTATGCCTTTCGTGGCCGTGAACAGACGCGTCGGCCCCGGATCGCCACGCGCCCACACCCCCGAGGCCGAACGGCTGGGGGGGGCGCCATCGCCACGCTGGACGACCGCGACTTCGGGGCCGTGACGCTGGCCGGGGAGCCGCGGCTCTGGCCGAGGGACCTGTCAGGCGGAGGCGTTGGTAGGATGTGCCAAGGTCCACCCCGACTTCCGAGAGAGCGAGGCCTCATGAGAAAGATCGCCGCTGCAGCAATGGTCCTGCTCGCCTCCGCCTGCGTCTCCGTGTCGCACTCCGTGCTCCTGGACCGGTCCGCGTACCCGGTCCCGCTGATGGAAGTCGACATCTTCCTCCCGGACGATGACATCCCCGGGGACTGCGAGCGGGTCGCGCTTCTCTTCGCCTCCGGAAACCAGCACTTTACCGACGAGGGCGACCTGCTGAACAGCCTGCGCGAGGAAGCCGGTGAGCTTGGCGCCAACGCCATCGACATCCAGTTCATGTCGGAGGCGGGCACGGTGGAAGTCATCGCCGCCGCCGTCCTGGATGCCCCGGTGGAGCGCGACGCGGACGGGATTGCGCTGTACTGCCCCGGTGGGACATCGCCGGGCCGCTAGGCCAGAGCCCCGTACGGCTGTTCGCAGTATCAACCCCCCGCCATCGCGCGCGGCCTCTGAGTCGCGTCGACTTGAGGGGCCGCACGTGTCATGATCTCGGTGATCGTCCCCGCATTCAATGAAGAAGCCTGGCTGCCGGCGACACTCGAATCGATCCGGGCCGCGGCAGGCCACCTGCGAACGCGGTCCGGGGTCGGCGTCGAAGTCATCGTGGTCGACAACAACAGCACGGACGGGACCGCGTCGGTTACCCGGGATCTGGGCGGGACTGTGGTTCACGAGCCTGTACAGAGCATTGGCCGAGCGCGCAACGCCGGAGCGCGCCAGGCCACGGGCGACGTGCTGGTCTTCATCGATGCGGACGTTCTCGTTCCGCGCACGCTCCTCGAGGCCATCCACGCCACCATGAGCGATCCGCGCTGCATCGGTGGAGGCGTGGACACCGAGCACGATCCACAGCGCCTCCTCGTCAGGCTGCATCTGAGAGCGTGGCGGCTGCTGGCTGCGCTGACCCCGATGGTCCAGGGGGCCACCCAGTTCTGCCGCAGGTCGGCCTTCGAGTAGAGTCGGGAGGTGGCGCGGTGCCCTTAGGGTCCGGTGCACTGGTCCGCGCGCTTTCGCGTCGGCGTCAATTCCGGCTCCCATAGGTCCGTTTCCACCCCCCGCTCGTCGAACCCGGCGTGCGGCTTTCCCGCACCGGGCTCTCAGTTGGGATCACGCCTTCGCCCTCGGAAGGTATCTGGTCCTCGTCGCGAGGCGCGTGAGGCCGCATTGCTCCCACAGCCACTTGTTGGAGAGGCGCACGTATCTCCCCACCCGCACCTTGTGCTTCCGCCAGAACCACTGTCGTAGCCGCCGGGTTGCCTGCTGGTCCACAGCTTTGTAGGCCGAATCGACCTGCCCGAGATCGAAGTAGTTTGCCCACCCCGAGATCATCCGGTTCAGGCGCCCTGTCACTTCCTCGGCTTCCAGCCATCCGCGTCTGCGGTCCGTCTGCTCGCTGATCCGGCGGCAGATGCTCTGAACGCTCGCCTTGCTCGGTCGTGTGCCGATGTACCGGCTCCCGTCCGTGAGACGATAGTTCCAGCCGATGCGGTACCCAAGGAACTCAAGCGGCTCCTCGGGACACCGGAGGCATCGGGTCTTCTGTGCGTTGACCGGTAGCTTCAGCCTGTCCATGAGCCGGTTGACCGCCGCCAGCATCTCCGCCGCCTTGGCCTTCCCGAGCACACAGAAGTCGTCGGCATAATTCACGATCTCCGCACCGAAGCACCGGGCATAGCCCAGCACCTTCCAGCCAAGGATGAACCGCCGCATGTAGATGCTGCTCAGCAGCGGTGAGATCGGAGCCCCTTGCGGAGTCCCCTTTCTCTCCTTCCGCGCCCGGTTCGTGCGGCGAGTGCCGCCCTTGCCGTCCTCCTCTATCACCGGCATTTCCAGCCACGCCTTGATGAGTCCAAGCATCCGCCCGTCGCTCACGCGCCGCGCTATGCTCTTCATCAACTCGCCATGCGGTATCTCACCGAAGTAGTTGGAGAGGTCCGCATCGACCACTTCGTTGCGTCCCTGGTGCAGCAACCTGTGGATCCGCTGCACCGCGTCCTTCGCGCTTCGTCCCGGCCGGTACGCATACTGCTCCGGCTGCAGGTCCGCCTCGAATATCGGCCCCAGCACCAGCATCGCCGACGTCTGCGCAACCCGATCCCTCAGGCACGGTATGCCCAGGGGACGGAACTTCCCCGGCTGTTTCTTCGGGATGAGCACCTGGCGCACCGGACTCGGCTCGTAGGCGCCATCCCTCAGGTCCCGCGACAGTTCCCCTACCCAACGCTCCACTCCGTACGCCTCGACATCCGCGACCGTCACACCATCCACTCCTGCCGCTCCGCCGTTGCGCCGGACCATCACCCACGCCTCCAAGAGGAAATCCTGCCTCCATACCTTGTCGACGAGGGCGTGAAAACGCCTGTCAGGTTCTTCCTTCGCTTTCGCGTTTAGCACGTTCTGGAGTTTCCGAACACTTCCCGCCGACCCTCTTAGACTCCCGTCAGTGGTCAAGTCCCTGCCTCCTTTCCGCACCGCTCCCAACTCAGGGCCCCTTCCCTCGACGGGCATTACCCCGCGTCCTCAGTAATACGGGCCCATCCGCCACCATGCCGGCCCAGCCTGCCCCTCGCGGGGTCCCGGTTGCCGCGCGCACGGCACCGACATGGCTTCCCGTGTTGCCACACCTTCCATCTTCCATGCGTGCCGACGCCAATACCCCGGCGGAAACCGGCCAGTGCTCGTGTCGCTCTCTTCCCGGCCAGTCGGCGGCCTTCCCCTTACCTGCGGAGGGTCGGCTTCCGCGTTGAAGGTTTCGGGGCCTGCTCAGCGTTCACTCGCGTTTCGGCCCGCATGGTCGTTAAGCCTCCTGCCGATTTAGCTCCTCCCTTGTCCCTGTCCGGCGTTTCCACCTTCGTGCGCGTTTAGGAAGTCGCGTATCGGGCGAGGCCCTTTCCCAGAGAGCTTCAGTCCATGTCGTCACCTCCATAAACCGCTCTGGTTACTACCGGCTGGAGCGACAGTTGCCGGGCGGGGTTCGCACCCGCAAGGAAGGTGCGCCTTTCCACGGCGCACGCAGGTCGGGGGCTACGGCGAGGATGTGTGGATGGGCGAGGACACCGACTTCTATCGGGATCTGAGGAAGCTGGCCCGGCGAACCGGGGGCAGGGTCCGGCTCATCCGGTCGCTGCGCGTGCGGCCCTCCAGCCGGCGCTTCGACCAGTGGCCGCTCTGGAAGATCCTGATCTGGACCAACCCGCTCTTCATCGCCTTCTTGCGGCGCTGGAAGGCTGCCTGGGCGGGATGGTATTCGCGCGTAGTGCGCTAGAACATATGGAAGGGCCGGCCCCTACCGGTTTACAGTGGGTTAGCGCCCGCGGTGAACGGAGTGCCAGAGCCACATGCGACGCAAGAGTCGCAACCGGATAGGAGCCTTCGGGAAGGCTGTAGGACACCGATGAAAGAGCTCGGCGGATCGGCGTGACCTCCAGTTCTCGAGTCTCGACGGCCAAGTAGGCGGCCCAGTCCCCCATCAGGCGACGCCGGCGCTCGAACAGGTCGGTACGCCTATAGGCCGCCTCGATGACTTCGGTATGGCCCCCTTCGAGATAGAGAGACAGTGCGGTGATGCCGAACACGTTCATCCAGAACGCGGAGATCACCACCGGGACGACCAGCATGCAGCCGACGAGGCCACGCACCGTGCGACCTCGCGAGATCTGGGCGGTGAACATGCCGACGAAGGGCGACCGGGAGAGCCACCACGCCCAGAAAAAGGTGGTCCAACCGCTCCCGTATCTCCCGCCTTCCACGACCTTCGATCGCTTCTGACTCCCTCGGGTTGGGAAACATCAAGCACCCACGTCTTTCTGTCTGGACCCCGTCGCTCTCGCCAGTCCAGTGTCCACTGAAATCGGGGGCGCTACATGGACTGTAATCGTTCAGTCGTGCCGTGGCGGAGGGGGGGTCATGGGTCTCAGGCTGAGGTCGTGTAGGGGACTGGCCACGAGTTCGGTGATGTGCTATCGTCTGGTTCATGGCGATAGGAGACGGGGATGTTGGCACGGTCGTGGTGCTGGCCGAGGGGCCCGGTGGGCTGTGTTTGACCCCTGAGGCCGCGTGTGCGGACCCGGTGGACTGGCGGTGGCTGTACGAGGAGGAGCACGTCCGTGCGGAGCGGGAGCGGGTCCGTGCGGAGGCGGCGGAAGCGCGCGCGCAAGAGTTGCGCTGCGCGGAGGTGTCTGCGCGTCGCGAAGCGGGATATTGGAAGTCGCGCTTCGAGGCATCGCGGCGCAGGCTGAGGGCCGTCGTCGAGAAGACGAGGGAAGCCCGTCGAGCAGGGAAGAGCGCACTGCGGTGGCGCTCGAAGGTGGGGCGTCTCCGCGATCTCCTTCGGCGAGCCGGCAAGGAAGTTGCCCGGCTGCACAAGACCGTGAAGGCATTGCAGCGGCGCAACGAGGAGCTGGAAACCGAGCTGGCGGAGTCTCGCGCGACCCGGACGGTGCTGTCGAAGCGCAGTTCGGTTGCAAGAGCGAGAAGCAGGAGAAGCCGGGCTCCGGGCGTCCGCGGGGTCAGCAGCCCGGCACACCCGGCCGGGGCCGCACACAGCGGCTCGGTCTCGAAGCACACATCGAAGAGCATGACCCGCCGTCCGATGCGTGCGTGTGTTCCGGCTGCGGGAACCCCTGCGGCCAACGGCGCCGAAGAGTCCACCCTTATCGAGATCGAGGTCAAGGCCCACAAGCGAGTGATCCGCCGCCCGCGCTGGCGCCGGACATGCGACTGTGCGTCGTCGCCCGTGGAGGTGTCGGCGCCCCCCGTGCCCCGGCTGTTCCCCAACACGCCCTACGGGATCAGCGTCTGGTCGCGCTTCCTGTTCGAACGCTATGCTTCCCTGCGTCCTCTGCAGCGCGTCAGCACATGGCTGGCCGACCAGGGACTGCCGATCTCGCCGGGCACCCTGGCCGGCAGCGTGCCCCGCTTCGTGCCGCTGTTCGAGCCGGTGGCCGACGCGATCCTCGCGCACCAGAACAACGCGGTGCTGCGCCATGCCGACGAGACCACCTGGCGCGTGCAGGCGCTGCGCGAGGCAGGCAGGTCGAGCCGGGCCTGGCTGTGGATCTCGGTCGGCCACGACGCGGTCTACTTCCGTATCGATCCTTCGCGCAGCGCCGAGGCGGCCCATGAGCTGTTCGCCGAAGCACGGCCCTCGACGGTCATCGTCTGCGACCGCTACAGCGCCTGCAAGAGGTTGGCGCGCCTGCTCGGGGGCCGGGTGATCCTCTCGTTCTGTTGGGCTCACATACGTCGGGACTTCATCAAGGCCGCGGCGGGGCAGGACGAACTGACCGGCTGGTGCCGGGAATGGACCCGGCGGATCGCCTCGATCTACCGCCTGAACAAGACGCGGCTGGCCGAGTACGATCCCGGTCTCGAGCGCCAGACGCCAGCGTTCGACGCGGCCCACGACGCGCTGACCGACGCACTCGGCAGCCTGTTTGCAAACGCCGGGCGCGAACTCGACCGCCTGCCGTCCGGCGCGCGCGAGGGCAAGGCGCTGCGCTCGCTCGTGAACCATCGCGAGGGGCTGAGTGTCTTCGTCGACCGGCCCCGGGTCCCGCTCGACAACAATCTCGCCGAGCGGCTGCTCAGATGTCCGGTCATCGCAAGACGCCTGTCGTTCGGCTCCGACAGCGAGACCGGCGCCCGGTTCACGGCGCTCATGTACTCGGTGGTCGGCACCCTGAGGTTGAACGGCATCGATGTCCAGCGATGGCTTACGGCATGGCTGGCGGAATGCGCGCAGGGCGGCGGCCGCCCGTCCCATGACCTGTCGCCCTGGCTGCCATGGTCGATGAGCGAGGAGCGCAGACGCGACCCGATGGTGCCGGCATGACCGACCGGGTCGAGTGGCGCTATCAGGGGCACGACTTCACCGCCCGGGAAATGGCGCTGCTGCGCGCACTGATCGCCGGCCCGCCGCCTCTCAGCCGCCATGCCCTGTCCAGGGAGTTCTGCCGGCGCATCGGCTGGTTCAAGCCCGACGGCGGCCTCAAGGACATGACGGCCCGGGTGGCCATGCTGGCCATGCACAACGACGGCCTCATCACCCTGCCACCCCAGAAGTGGAGGAAGGCCCCGCCCCGCCCCATCATCTTCGGTCAGGACACCGAAGTGCCGCTCTTGCCGGCACCGACGACCCTCGACGAGGTCCGCCCGCTCGAACTCCGGACCGTCGTGCGCGCCACCCGCGAAGGCAGGCTGTGGAACGAGTTCGTCGCCCGCTACCACTATCTGGGATACAAGCCCCTCGTCGGCGCGCAGATGCGCTACGCCGTCCACGACCACAACGGCTGGCCGCTCGCCATGCTCGGCTTCAGCGCCGCCGCCTGGACGCTCGCCCCGCGCGACCGCTTCATCGGATGGACCCACACGCTGCGCAACAAGAACCTCCCCCTCGTCATCAACAACCCGAGGTTCCTCATCCTGCCCTGGATCAGGATCCCCAACCTGGGATCCCACATCCTCTCACTCGTCTGCCGGCGCCTGCCCCGCGAATGGACCCGACGCTACAACACCACCCCCGTCCTCATCGAAACCTTCGTCGAAATCCCGCGCTACACCGGCGGCGTCTACAGGGCCTCAGGCTGGATCCATGTCGGAACCACCCAGGGACGCGGTCGCTACGACACCCACACACAGTACGGCAAACCCAAAAAGGACATCTGGCTCCGGCCCCTCTCCAAACACTGGCAACGCATCCTCAACCGCTAAATCCAACCGCCACGCCACGGCGCGACTGAACGATTACCATGGACTTCATCGCGCGGGCAGCGCCAGATCCAATGTAAGTTATTAATAGTGAATTACTTAAGGTGGATCAGTCCACTTCGATCCCCTCGTCACATCCCTCTTTTCGAGCGGGAATCCATGGGACCGTCGAAGCCGCCCGTGGACAGGTTTTCGAGCGATCAACCCTTGAGTCCGACAGACTAGGGCCCCGGCCCCTACTCTCGATAGTTCCAGGTCTCAACGAAGAACTCGGCGATCATGTCTTCCCTCCGGGCGACCGAGGCCAGAATCGCGGCGTGGCTCGTCGATACTCGCGGTACGCCGGTCCGTACTGTTGCTCCAACCAGCGTTCCTCGGCGATCGGTGCGAGGACGAATACGAAGCTGAGCAACGCGTGAGCGACCCACAGGAACAAAGAGTTCGCAATCAAGCTCACACCGACGAAGATCATGACGTCGCCCACGTACTGCGGGTTCCGCATGAACCGGTAGGGTCCAGCCAACACGAAGCCGTCCTTGAGCCCGGAGGAGTTTTTCCCGCCAAGTGTGACGACGCCCCAGACGCCCACGAGTCCTCCGAGGAGTACCAGAGGTATGCCCGCGACGAACCGGAGAGAGCTCGGGAACCGCCATGCATTCCAGTCTAGGAAGAGGAGGGCCACGTTGAGCCCGCAGACGGCCAAGTAACAGGTCCACGTCAGAACCCACTGCCAGGAACGCCGCCGCGGCGGCGGCCAGATCCGTTTGTCGGGGACCCAAATGGACCAGAGCACGCCTGCCAGTAGGACGATGAGAATCGCGACGTCGGTGGCAAAGAGGGTGTCGGTGAAGTTTGGCACGATAAACCTCCAGTGACCTGCCAGGAGCGGAGGATGATTTGACCAGGCCGCGCCGGCTCAATCTCCCTATACTTCAGACAGGTTACGGTCGCCTGTGATCCCGCACCGAAGAGCTCGGACGACGACCGGATCCTTATTCAACACCGGGTAGAAGCCTGGCGGGGCCGGCTGGAGCCGTCAGCCAGGAGATACAGTGAAGAAGACCGGGATTTCCTGCCACTCGGCCACGGCCCGATCGATTTCGGCTTCGCTGCCGTGGTTGCTGGACGAACGGATACGTGGACGTTACGGATAGCGGAAGTTATGGTGACGCCTGTTCGGGAGCCCCGACAGCCCCCGCCGCCCAACCAGGGCTGCCCACTCCTCCCGTCTACCTCAAGGAGATCGTATGAAGCGGATCATCGAGGCCCTTCTCAACGACTACGAACGGGGAACCCTCAGCCGACGGGAGTTGGTCAAGGCTCTCGCTTTGGGAGCGCTGCCAGCCGGGCTCGTAAGCCGCCGAAGCGCGTCTCGACGGGAGAGCACGAAGCAGGACGGGGTGCTCCGAGGGATCAACATCAATCATGTCAACCTCCAGAACTCGGACCTCGACCGATCGGTCGACTTCTACCGGGAGCTCTTCAGCCTGCCGCCGAAGCGGGAGGTGCCTGGGCGGCCCTATGCGCTGGACCTGGCTGACGGACTCTCGTTCCTGAGTGTTCCCCAGCGCGAACCCAGCGGCGATATCGATCACTTCTGTGTGGGTGTGGAGGACTTCGAGCCCCAGCGGGTCGCGAGCGCGATCCGCGAAGCCGGCCTGGACAACGATCTCCGCGTCGGAAGCGACAATGTGTCCCTGCGCGACCCCGAGGGCATCAGAGTTCAGATCTCGTGGCCGGACTGGGGTGGATAAGAGGCAGCGTCGCGTGCTTGACCAGAAGGGGTGGGGAACGCAACAGTACGATACGGTCGGGACTCAACGGTCGGTCCCGTCCGCCTTCTCCTAGAGCCCGGGTAACGCCGGGGATCACCGGAGGTCGTTCAGATGAGCGTGCAATCGAAACGCCGGATGTCGCACGGATCTTGGCTAGGACTTTCCACTGTCCTCGTCGCCCTCTGCACTGTGGTGACGACAGCGCCCGTTCGTGCCCAAGACGCCACAGGCTCCGAGGTGACGTTCGCTGAAGACGTCGCTCCCATCCTTTACCAGCGGTGCGTGTCCTGTCATCGGCCCGGATCGATTGCGCCGATGTCGCTTCTCGATTATGAGACGGCCACGCAGTACCAGCCGCTGATCAAGCTGATGGTCGAGGAGCGCAGGATGCCACCATGGTACGTCGACCATCGCGTCGGGATCCAGAACTTCAAGGACGACCGTTCGCTCACGGACGAAGAGATCGCCACGATCGTCCAGTGGGTGGATAACGGTGCGCCTCAAGGAGATCCGGCGGCTATGCCTCCCGTGCCCGAGTTCGAGGATCAGATCTACGAGTGGACGCTAGAGGACGAGATGCGTCGGCCGCCGGATCACATCGTCATGATGCCGGAGCCGTTCACCATTCCCGGCAACAGCGGCAACCTTTTTCCGTGGTTCATAGCCGAGTCGGGCCTTGAGGAGGATCGCTGGATCCAGGCGTACGAGACCAAGCCTTCCGTCGAGGGATTCCCGGTCGTGCATCACAACGGGACCACATTCATCTATCCGGACGGATCCACCGAGGAGTTCGGCGAGTACGCCCTCGGAAAGACCGGCGACATCTTTCCTGACGGGACCGGCCGGTTCATTCCCGCGGGGACGCAGATCCGATTTAGCGCCCACTACTCCGGGAGCCCCGACGGCGAGGACAGGACAGATCAGACGCGGCTTGCGTTGTGGTTCTATCCGAGGGGGGTTGAGCCGGAGCATCGACTGTACCGAGACCGCTGGGGAGTCATCTCGGATCTAGATATCCCTCCGAACGAGGATAACGCCCGGTCGGATGGCTTCACGATCCTCGATCAAAACGTGCGTCTCACCGCATATCAGCCGCATATGCACAATCTCGGCGACCGGCAGTGCATGGAGGTCATCTATCCGGATCAGCGGCGGCAGACGCTGAACTGCATGGGTTGGGACTTCGGCTGGCATATCACCTACAACTACGCGGACGACGAACAGCCACTGCTTCCGAAGGGGTCGGTCATTCATCTGACCCATTGGCACAACAATTCGGAGAGCAATCCGTGGGCCGGGGATCCCGAGAATTGGGTGGGCTTCGGACAGCGCTCCACCGACGATATGGCGTTCGCACACATCAGCAACTACAAGCTTTCCGACGAGGAATTTGCGGAGCACGTGGAGGAGCGCCGGATGTTGATCGAGGAGAAGCGAACGGCAGCTGAGGAGGCAGCGGGTGGTGGCGGCTAGCTGCCCTGGCATTCGAGAAGAGCACCGATGAGATCCGTTTTCTTTGCATTGGCAGGAGCAGGGCTACTGCTGGCCAACGCACCGGGGGCTGCCCAGGGCCAGGTCATGTACCTGAGCGGGCAGAGCGTGCAGCCCGTGTTCGAAGGGCGCGAGGAGAATCCCGACGGCAGCTACACGATGTGGTTCGGATATCTGAACCGGAATTATGAGGAGGAACCACATATTCCCCTCGGACCGGACAACTACTTCTCGGTGGTGGATGGAGAGGGGGCTGACCGTGCGGTCGCTGGAGGCGAGGGTGTGATCGACCGGGGACAGCCGACTCACTTCTATGCTCGGCGGCAAGAGTTCGTCTTCGGCGTCACCGTGCCGGAGGATTTCGGCGACCGGCAGCTCGTCTGGACGCTGAGACGCAATGGCGAGGTCCATACCGCCGCTGGCAAGCTCTCGCCCGACTGGGTGTGGAACTTGAATCCGGACATCTGGCGGGGTAATCGCGGAGGCATGCGTTCAGATGCACCCAACCAGCCCCCGACGATCCGAGTCGTCGGCGAGACGGCGACGGTGCCGGTCGGAGAGCCCGTCCTCTTGACCGTCTCGGTGGAGGACGATGGACTGCCCGAGCCACAAGAGGCCGGGAGCCCACAGCGTGACCCGCCCGGTCCGCCTCCGAACGACCTTCCCTTCATGACCGGTGCGGCGGGCGAGACCATCCGTCAGGCCGTGGTGTCGGCCGCCGCGGCGCGGGAGACCGGCATGGCGGTCACGTGGCTACACTATCGAGGTCCGGGTAGCGTGACGTTCGACCGGATGGTCGTACCTCTCGACGCTGCCGGAGGCACAGCCACAACGTCCGCGCGCTTCCGCGAGCCGGGTACCTACGAGGTCCGAGCATACGCGGACGACGGACTCTATCCGAGGTCCGCAGGGGTCACCGTGATCGTTACCGGGGAGTCCGAGGAGGTCCGCTAGATCGATTGATTCCGGGGGATTCGAGCGCGTCGCCGTGGACGCTGGACAGGGCCAGGAAACGCCAAGAGAGGGCTGGGCCACGCCGGCTGGGCGCCCTTCCCCGGCCCCGGCGAGAACCCCCGTGCTGGATCTCGCCGCCGACCATGACCCGCGCCTCCACGGCCTGATCCGCATCTGGTACGACGCGGCACCCGCCGTCGCCGTGGTACTCGCCGGCAGCTTGGGCCTCTCGGACTGGAGAGTCTGGTTCCACCCCGGGTTGGGGTTGGCACCGCCTGTCCGCCGCTCGAAGATCTGGAACACTCCCGGCGGTCCTGCGGCCTATTGAGGCCGCGAAGCTCATACCGCTTTCGTTAGGCGACTGGAATGATGGAAGGGCCGGCCCCTGCCGACTATCGTGGGTTAGCGCCCCCGGTTCGCGGGGGCACCAGAGCCACAGGCGACACGGGAGGTCGCACGGCGACAGGAGACCGGCCCTTCCATCATTCTTAGGTCAAGGAAGCCGCAGCGCCACGAGTGAGTTCCGTAGGTCGCCACTGTTTACCTGTACAACGATGTGCTGCTGACCCTCGTGCTCGTAGGTGATCAAGCCATACGAACCCGGCGCCGGAAGCTCGACCCTCCCCAAGTTCTCCCCAGTCCGTTTGTCGAGCGCGTTGAGAAACGGCTCGCCGGTGTGGAAGAGTAGCGTCCTCGTGACCAGAGTCGGAGCCGCACTCCCCGATCCCGTGTCGGGCAGGTCGACTCCTCTAAGTGCTGGGTGGTTTCGAAGGCCCTCAGGTGTGCCCCCATTGGGCACGGACCAAACGAGCTCGCCGGTGTTCATGTCGATGGCTACGATCCTGCTGTAGGGCGGCCTCCAGAGCGGCAGTCCCTGGGGACCCCTGCAGCCCATATTCCCTTCGCCCGGCGCCCACTCCGTGGTCGTCTCGCCGGTGATGAACTCCGCGGTTGTGTTCGTCCCCGTGAAGATCGGGGCGACCGGATCATCCAGCACATACCCAGGCGCCACCTGTGGGCATCGGCAGTTCCGGCTGATGGAAATGAAAACCAACCCGGTCTCGGGGTCGGCCGACGGCTCGGCGCCCGTGTTCGGGCTCCCGGAAGGGCAATTGATCGTTGCGATCTTTCCGAGCTCGTTTCCTTCGTGGATGTACGGCGTGAATGGCTCCTTGCCCCAGTCGAAGTCTTCCAGGATCTCCAGCGCCTCCTGGCGGAGCTCGGGCGTGTAATCGATGAGCTCCTCTTCAGGGAGCCCCAAAAACCCGACGGGCTCGGGTCTTGTGGGGAAGGGCTGGACTGGAGAGACTCGCTCCCCCGGCACACGGGACGGCGGTACCGGACGGTACTCGATCGGCCAGACCGGCTCACCCGTGGCCCGGTTGAAGACGAAGGTGATCCCGTGTTTTCCATTGGCCACCAGCGCAGGAACCTCCTCGCCGTCCACCGTCACATCGATCAGCAGGGGCGGAACCCCGGTATCGTAGTCCCAGATATCGTGCCGAACCATCTGGAAGTGCCACACCCGCTCACCCGTCTGCACATTCAGGGCGATGATGCTGTTTCCGAAGAGGCCGTCCCCGGGCCGAAACCCGCCGTAAAAGTCTATCGTGGGGGGGTTCGTACCGATGTATACGAGGCCGAGGTCCGGATCCGCCGCCATTGGGGCCCAGGAGGAGACGTCTCCCGTATAGGACCACGCGTCGCTCTCCCACGACTCGTGGCCGAACTCTCCCGGTCGTGGGATGACGTGGAACTTCCAGAGGTGCTCGCCCGTGCTCGCGTCGTACGCCACGATGTCGCCCGGAATGTTCTCCGTCCGAAGCTGCTCGTTGCCTGACTCCGCGGAGTTCGAAACCACGACGACCCCGTTGACGACGATGGGCGGTGACGAACTCGTGATGTGTCCGAGCTCCGCGGGTGCACCCCAGTTTGGATCGTACGTACCTCCCGATGACACATAGTCTTCCCATCGCCCCCAGCCGTTGAGAACGTCTGCAAGGAGGTCGATCACCCCCGTGTCGGGGAACCCGGGCAGGGGCACGCCCGTTCCCCAGTTCTCCAGGTGTCGCCCCGTCTTCGCGTCCAAGGCGTGCAGGAAGAAAGCGGGCGTCGAGACGAAAACCACACCCCGCCCGTCCACCTCGGCGTAGGCGACTCCTTTGCCATGGCCCCTCCTCGTGGACCGCTCCCAACGGATCGTGTGCGGTTCCCGGTAGGTCCAGAGGGTCTCACCCGTTCCACCATCGATCGCAACGACCGTTCGGCGGTTGCCTACCACGTTGTAGACGACCCCGTCTACGTATAGGGGTTTACCACGAGCGGGTGAGGGGTCGAAGTTGTTGCCCCTCCACGTCCACACGACCTCCAGGTCCTCGAAGTTACCGGCATTGATCTGGTCCAGATCCGAGTAACGCTGGTGGTATGCATCCCCACCCAGGTAGTGCCATTCGCCCTCAGAGGTGGCTCCACCGGGCTGCTGCGCGGCACCGGGTAGTGGGATGGCGCCCAACGGGATGAACGCGGCGACGAGAAAAAGGGCCACTCGGCCCCAGTGGAGTCCCAAAGTGAGTGGATCAACTGCAATTGGCCGCATCATAGTCATCTCCAATAGAGGGGTACGTCAGCTCATACTGCCCCCCCACCTTGCGGAGAGAGGACAAGACTTGCCGCGCTCGCGACAGTCAGAGGCTAGTTCGAGCCTTCGAACGCCGGGCTTCGCACGAGCACGTAGGAAATGTGGCCACCTTCGGGCACCAGATAGGCGTCGGGAACCTGGGCCGGAACGTGAAGCTCGTCCCCGACGGCGACGGGATGCCGCTCTCGCATGGTTCCGCCAGCAGCCGAATCAAAAACTCGCTCATCAAAACCACATGCCACAGCCCCGAGAGTGGGAATGCCACCACGAATGCAATCAGGCTCCCGACACCAGTTGGGGTCCGTTCATCGGAGTTCCTCCCATTCACGAAACCCAAAGTGAAGCTGAGCCACAAAATGCTCGCCGCCAAGGCGAGTCGCAAGAATACGTATGGGACTGAGCAAAAGCTGTCTATAGGACGCCCGCGGTCATGCATGCGTTCTGTAGAACGGTTCGGCACATGGTGGTCAGGTGCTGAAGGTAGGATCAGAAGGTGTGTAAACCCGGATCCTGCGATGGGGGCCATTGGGGGCGGTGTTCTGGGGGGCGAGTGCGGAGTGGATGGAGAAGGGGCGCGGGAGCGGGAGGTATCAAGCTTTGGGGGTCACGGCAGTGCTGCAATGAGGAGACCTGAGGCGAACAGACGCCGAGTATCGGCGCGACGAGTGGCCGCGGGAGACATGGGGCCCGGGATCGTGGGTGGGACCTGCATGGCGCGCGTCGCGGCCGCCAGACTCAGGCGGGCGCCGGGGGCGGGATGTCGTGGTTCAGTCCCCGCAGGGCCGTGAGGAGGCGGAGGCGGACGGGTTCGTCGCGAAGCAACTGGAGGTAGCTCTTGCGTCCATGGGTGGTCAGCTTCGCGGGAAGCCGGAGCAGCCAGAGGCGGAGTCGCTTCGGCTGCGCCGTCCGCCAGGAGCCCGAGAGGAAGTGTTGGCGCAGCGTATGCAAGGTCTGGTAGCCCACGACGGCGAGGCTCCACAGGAGGGCGTTGCCCCCGAGGTCGTCGACGGCGGTCTTACCGGCCGAGAGTTGGGCGAGTTCCTCGATCCGCTGCTCGACGACGGCACCGCCGTTGTATCGGCGCCAGGCGGTCAGGGCGTGGATGCCCTGGATGTTGGTCAGCACGTCCGCCTGGTGGCCCACCTCGTAGGTGTCGAGCTCCAGCATTCCCTCCTCGGTCTCGACCGGCTTTCTGGTCTGGATCGTGAGGAGACGCGCATCCCAGAGCGAACCCGTCGCGCTCCACAGCTTCTCGCCCGCAAAGATGGCATCGCCCTTTTTCGAGTAGCGCCACGGGCCCCGGTGGCCGTCTAACCATCTGTGGCGAGGAACCTTAAGCAGGAAAGATACGCCCAGCTCCTCGAGCGCCCGCACGATCTTCTGGCTGAAGAAGCCCTTGTCGAGGCGCACCGTGATGTCGCCGACACCCGCGCTTGTCAGGCGTCCCACGAGTGCCTGCAGCCACTCGGTGGCCCCCTCGGCCGTGTGGGCGTTGCCCGCCCGCCAGCGCACCCCCAGGCAGTCGCCCGTCTCATTGACGAACGCCACGAGCGGGTGGTGGGAGCGACGGCCCCGCTTCTTCGGGTTGTAGCCCAGCTCCGCCCCGGCCTGCTTGTGTCCGTAGCGCACCACGACCGTCGAGTCCAGCGTCAGGGTCAGCTTCTTCGGGACGCCGCAGGCCCGAAGCGCCCAGCGCTGCCGGACCATCCTCCACAGCAGCTCGTCCAGGAGCGGGACCATGCGCTCACTGGCCCGCCGGAGCCATCTGCCGAACGTCGTGGGGTCCGGCACACGGATCCAGCCGAAGATCCGGCGCACACCCCGGCGCTCGAGGAGCGGCAGGTCATCGATCACCCCGCCGCCGTAGAGCAGAAGCGCAATCCACACCTCGGTCATCAGGCCCGGCCGATAGGACCCCTTCTCCCTGTTCGCCTGACCGTCGATCCAGCCGGCCAGGCCGAACCGGTCGAACAGCTTTCGAACCAGCACCAGGCCGCCGCCGTCGGTGAGGTTCTGCGCGCTGTGCCGGACGCGTAGCGGCCGTCGCGAGCCCTGCACATGAGGCCGGCTTCCCGTATGATGATGGCGCACCTGGAGGGTGCCCTCCGTATCGAGGCATATGTTAGTATAAACCCCTCAAATATAAGGCGTTAGGAAGTGTATATCCACCCCGGCATCGCAGGATCCGGGGTAAATAGAGAGGCGACGTACCTTTCGGCTGACCGGTAACCAGCGGATCCCGGGATGGCGCCCGCGGAAACGAACGTCGCCTCATGAGAGATGATATGGCGGGAGTGGGGAGTGAGTCCGCCGGGCCGACGTGGGAGGTGCTCGAGGGTTGGGTACGGGAGCGGGCCGAGGCGTTGATTCAGGGCATCCTGGAGGAGGAGGTCACGGAGCTTGTGGGCCGTGAGAAGTCGGAGCGGAAGCGGGCTGTGGACGCCGCGGCTGGCTATCGGAACGGATATGGCAAGCCGCGGCGGCTGGCGATGAGCTCGGGGACGATCACGGTGAGGCGTCCGAGGGTTCGGGGACTCGAGATTGGCAGAGAGGGCCAACCCAACGCTCCGCACCATAGCGTACGCTGCTTGGAGCCTCTTCAGCGGGACTCACGCTGCGACCGATCGGAGGCGCCCTGGTAACGTCGGACCTCGCCTCCGCTGATCGTTGCATCACCACACGCGATGCGCTTCCCAGATTCCTATCCCGAGGTCGTCCGGGCTTCTAATCTTTGCGCCGCCGGCACATTGGGTCTACTATACTAATGTGGTCTGGATTCTAGGCAAATGCAGTTCGTGCTCTTCCATGGAGCGAATCGGGACGGCAATAGCAGTGTGAGCTAAGAACCGACTGGAACGCGCATTTTCCCCTTGGCTGAAGAGAGGTCGTCATGCGGTACGGCACGTGCGTGCAGCCCGTTGGGTTTCTCTTGCTTTTCGCGGCCCTCTCCCTCGGTATACCCGCCGGGCCGGTAGCCGGCCAGCAACCGGGCACCATCACAGGCAGCGTCCAGGATTCGCAGACGGGTCTGGCCTTGCCGTCCGTACAGGTCTTCATCGCCGACCTCGACATCGGGGTACTCTCGCAGGCGAGCGGCCTCTACCTACTCCAGAACGTGCCCCCAGGCACCTACACGCTGACGGCGGAGCGGCTCGGCTACGAGACGGCGACCCGCGAGGTGACGGTGGGAGCCGATGCTGTTACGACGTCGGTGGACTTCGACCTTACCAGGGCAGCACTCCAGCTCGACGCATTGGTCGTCACGGGAACGGCAGGTGGCACGCAGAGGCGTGCTGTCGGGAATGTCGTAGGGTCCGTGGATATGGCCTCGATTCAGGCGTTGGCTCCAATAGTGAATGTGGACCAGGCGCTGAGCACACGGGTTCCGGGCATGCTCTCCGTACCAGTTTCGGGGCATCCGGGTGGGGGTGGAGCGCGAATCAACATCCGCGGGGTGACAAGCGTCGCCCTTGGAGATCAACCGCTTATCGTGGTGGACGGCATACGGATAAACGCAGAGCATAGAGCCAGCCGTAGGGTAGCGACGGGGAGGCTCAACGACATCAGCCCGGAAGAGATCGAATCGATCGAGGTCATCAAGGGACCGGCCGCGGCTACTCTCTACGGGACCGAAGCTTCGGCGGGAGTAATCCAGATCATTACTAAGAGGGGTGTCGATGGCGCGGCGCAGTTCGATGTGGCGGTCGAAACTGGAGCGACCTGGCTCGGGGATCCGCACGGTAAGATGCCGACGAATTATGGCACAAACGCAGCGGGCGATCTCTTAAGCATGAACATCCTCGAAGCTCACGAAGCACGCGGCAATGATCCGCTCTTTCGGTACGGTGCGCTGCAAAAATACAGTGTTTCTGTCCGTGGGGGACAGAGTGGAGCGAGGTACTATGCCTCGCTGAACCGCACCGATCAGGACGGGGTCGTCGACTTTAACTACGATCAAAAGACCACCGGGCGGCTGAACGTCGACATTACCCCGGCTGATTGGGTATCCATCGGGTTCGGCGGATCGCTCATGGCCGGCCTCACACGGTTACCGGGCGATATTTGGGGGTACGGCTTGAGAGGTGGCCCCCGTACCGCTGCGGATCATGGAGGCATCGAGAGTACCTTGAACGGATGGGCGTATCGGACCGGCCCAGATCGCGAGAGGAATCAGCGGGAAAACCTGTATGATGTTTCCCGCCAGATGGCGAATTTCAGTGCTGATTTGGACCTGGGTCGGTTCTTCCAGCACCGGCTGACCGTCGGGATTGACCGGAGCGACGAGATCCAGGTCGAGACATATTTTAGGGACCCGGATCTCGCTTTTGGCGGCACCCGTGGCGCGGGGCTGCGGAGCATCGATGAAAGGGAAGTTCTGACCAAGACGATCGATTACGGTCTGTCACGGTCGTTGAATGCAACTGCAAGTCTAGGATTTACGACATCCGCAGGCTTCCAGTATTACACGAAGCGCATTTGGGACAGGGGTTTGGAAGCGAGGGAATTTGCCACGCGGGCTCTCACCACAATCTCAGCGGCAGGGACTACCACGGCGAGCGAGGGGATCGTCGAGAACACGACCGTGGGATTCTATGTCCAGGAGCAGGTGGACTGGGAGCAACGGTTTTTCCTGACAGGGGCCATCCGCCTCGACGAGAATAGCGCATTTGGAGTGGACTACGGCGCCCAGACCTACCCCAAGGCGAGCGCGACCTGGGTGATGAGCGAAGAGTCGTTCTGGAACGTCGAGTTCTTGAATCCGCTCCGGTTGAGGGCCGCTTGGGGCGCGGCGGGGCGTCAGCCGGATGCGCTTGCTGCCGCGAGGCTTTACGAGAGTGTGCCCGGACGAGATAACCAACCGGTGTTCGCGCCATCAAGCTTTGGCAATCCGCTTCTGGGTCCGGAGCGTGGAGAGGAGCTGGAGATCGGATTCGACGCATCGTTCTTCGACGGGCGAACAAGCCTCGCGCTCACGAGGTATTGGAAGACCACGAGGGACCTCATCACGGATCGGTCGTCGGTTCCTTCCAAGGGTTTCCCAGGCAGGCAGTTCGAAAATGTCGGTCAAGTCGACAACTGGGGAACGGAGATCCAGCTGGATCTCCGGGTCCTGGAAGGGGACTGGCTCACCTGGGATGTGGCGACCGCGTTCGCGACGATGGACAACGAGCTGGTGAGCCTCGGGGGGGAGTTTGACCGAATACCCATCCGCCGAAGCACATATCAGATTCAAGGCTACCCGCTGGCCTCCCTGCTCAACTTCCGGGTTCTGTCTGCAGACCTCAATGATTTGGGGCAGCCCGTCAACATGATGTGCGATGGCGGGACCGGTAAGGGCGGCCTGGAGTTCGGTGGTCCGATAGTCCCGTGTGAGGACGCCCCCCGGCTGTACTGGGGCACTACGACTGACAGATGGACGATGAACATGATGTCCACATGGACGCTTCTCGGGAACTGGCGGGTGTATGCCGCAGTTGAAGCCCGAGGTGGGGCCTTGAAACACCAGGATTCCGTCGGCTCGAGGCACACCGCGTGGACCAATGCGTACGGCGTCAATCTGCGGCCGCGGGAGCGTGACCCGATCATGATGGCCACTCTCGCGCTGGACCGCGGGGCGCTCGGGTACTACGGCGGGGGATATGTGAACCTGGATGAATTGGGTGTGCAGTGGACGGTCCCCTCGCAATTGTTGGATCGGTTCGGCGTGAGCCGAGCATCGGTCAATGCGGCCATGAGAAACATCGGTTTCCTGTGGCGCGAAGACGAGGGCTCATACGACGGAAATCGGGAGCCTACGAACGGGAAACCGGACCCGAGACTGACTGTGGGGAGCATCCTGTTCAATGGACAACAAGGGACCCAGATGCCTCTGACGACGACGGCGATCTTGGGGTTAAGGGTGAGTTTCTGACCAGCGGCTCCTAGGCGGAGGCAAGGAAAATGTCGAATTGCACCTGCAAGAGTGCCTATACAAAGAAGGGTGTTCGGGACGCCAGAGCCCGGTTGATGCGGGCCGGAACCATCGCTGCAGTCGCTGTCGCTCTCTCAGCAATGGTGGCTTGCGATTCCCTCTTGGAAGTAGAGGTTCCGGGACACATCACAGAATCAGAGTTGAATGACCCCAGGTTAGCAGCGGAACTGGTCCTCAGTGCGGAGGCCAGTTTCGACTGTATGATGTCGACGTATCTTGAAGAGATCGGCCGGTGGGCGAAAGACTTCTACTACATGAATACTGGTACTGGGTTTATCTATACCCAGCTGCGGACCCGGGAGGTTGAAGACTTCGAGCAGGTGGACTGTAGACAAACGGGGCCCACTCGATCGGCTGCCGTCTGGCTCCCGCTAAACACGGCCCGGGCGCAAGGAGAACAGGCGCTAGAAATCGTAGGCGAATTTTCCGACGAAACCGTAGATCATAGGAGTTTTCTTCTCGCTAAGGCACACGCCTACACGGGATACACCTATCAGATTGCGGGCGAGACCCTGTGCGAACTCGCGTTCGACGGAGGTCCAATGGTGACGCGACAAGTGGCTTGGGGGATAGCGGAACAGCACTTCACGGATGCGCTCCAATTCGCTAGCCAAGCCACGTCCGCACCATCAGGAGAGGACGTTGGGTCCATCCGAGACATGGCGTTAGTGGGTCGAGCCCGGGCACGTCTACATCTGGGAGATACGCAGGGGGTTGTTGAAGATGCCAGTCAAGTAGATTTGGGTTTCGTTCGCTACGTCCAGACGGACGAGATCACGGGGCGTCGTTATAACAGAGTATATGAGAATAACAACTTGGACATCGGGACCAGCGTTCATCCCAGCTACCACAATCTAGAGGTCCAGGGGGTACCCGACCCTCGCGTGCCGCTCGAGCAATTGGGAGTCATCGCCTTCGACGCGGTCACGGATGTGCATACGCAGCAGAAGTATTTGAGCTTGGGTGCCGATATCTTGTTCTCAACCGGGCGAGAAGCTCAACTGATGATTGCCGAAGTGCAAGGGGGCCAGACGGCGGTGAACATCATTAACACGTTGCGTGCCACCGTTGAGGACCTTCCTTGGGTAACGGGGGATCATGATCTACCTGTATTCGTCAGCGCGGATCCGGATGAGATCTTGGCCCAGGTGCTGGAGGAACGGCGGCGGGAACTGTTCTTGCATGGGACCAAGCTTGGAGACATGCTGCGAGTGATGGAGCGGGCTGATCTCCCTATGATCGAGGGCCTCGAGTTCGAAACGGGTCTCAACCAGCGCGGACAGGCATATGGGTTCGGCACGTGCTATCCCTTGCCTCTCGCAGAAAAGGACAACAATCCGAACTTCTGAGTTGATCTCGAACCTCCACCCGCTCGCTTGAGAGCGGAGCGAGCCGCTTCTGATCGTATCTCGCGATGCGCCAGTAGCGCAAGCTAGCGGGTGTTCTTTTGCTGCCCGCTAACATAATGGTGCGAACCACACCCAACCGGCCCTAATCACCGGTCCTCGTCTGGCTGCCCTAGTGCCGCAGGCCATACGAGTCTTCGGACAACCGGGAACGGCACGCCTCGATCGTAACCGGCTACTCCCGTTCCCAGAGCCGAGTTAAGGGATGGAACGCGGCCCATGCGAACCAGTACGCGACATACTCTTCCGCTACCGGCTCCAGGTACTCGCCATTTAGCGGACCATGTACCGCCAAGCCTTCGATCGTCCAAGTGCTCCCCGTCTCTGAGTCGACGATCGACCCTGAGCTCGTTCTGAAGCTGAGGAACTGGCCATTGGCGACTGGATAGAACGCCATCGTACCATCGTACCCGGACTGAGCTCATCCCAGAACACTGCTAGTCAATGGCCATTGACCCCAGATCCAGCGGAAGGGGCTGTTTCAGGCGGTTGTTGCCGGTGATTGACGCCGGTCGGGTGGAGGAGGGCGGTGGGAGCAGGGGGTAGTGGGCGATGAGGGTTGTGGCCCTACGGCAGTGGGGCGAAGAGAAGCCGAACATTGGCGCGCCGGGAGACCGTTGGAGACACGGGTCCCACGATTTGGCATGCGACCCGGATAGCCTTGGGTGCGGCGAACGGCCTCAGGCGGGCACTGGGGGCGGGATGTTGTGGTTGAGTCCCCGCAGGGCCGCGAGAGTACGCAGACGGACGGGCTCGTCGCGCAGCAACTGCAGATAGGTCTTGCGTGCGTGGGTGGTCAGCTTGGCGGGGAGCCGGATCACCCAGAGCCGGACCCGCTTGGGCTGTGCCGTACGCCAGGAGCCGGTGAGGAAGTGCCGGCGCAGTGTATGAAGGGTCTGGTAGGTGACGGCCGAGAGGCCCCAGAGGAGGGCGTTGCCCCCGAGGTGGTCGACCGCGGTCTTGCCGGCCGAGAGCTGGCCGAGCTCTTCGATCCGGTGCTCGACCACGGCACCGGCATTGTACAGGCGCCAGGCGGTCAGAGCGTGGATGCCCGGGATATTCGTCAGTACGTCCGCCTGGAGCCCGACCTCATAGGTGTCGAGATCGAGTGTGCCCTCCTCGGTCCTGAGAGGCTTCCTGGTCTGGGTCGTGAGGAGACGCGCACCCCAGAGCGAGCCTGTCGCGCTCCATAGCTCCTCCCCCTCCGGGAAGATCTCTTCGCCCTTCTTCGAGTGGTGCCACCGGTTGCGCAACCCTTCCAGCCAAGGGTAGCGGGGCACCTTGAGGAGGAAGAAGACGTCCAGCTCCTGGAGTGTCTCGACCATCTCCTTGCTGATGAAACCCTTGTCGAGGCGCACCGTGATCTCACGGACGCCGGCGCCCTTCAACCGCCCCACCAGCTCTTCCAGCCACTGCGTGGCTCCCTCGGCCGTGTGGGCATTGCCCGCCCGCCAGCGCACCCCCAGGCAGTCCCCGGTCTCCTTGACGAAGGCGACGATCGGATGATGGGAGCGACGGCCCCGCTTCTTCGGGTTGTAGCCCTTCTCAGCCCCGGCCTGCTTCTGCCCGTACCGCACCACGACGGTCGAGTCCAGCATCAGGGTCAGCTTCTTCGGGACCCCACCGGCCCGTAGCGCCCAGCGCTGCCGGACCATCCTCCAGAGGAGTTCGTCGAGGAGCGGGACCATGCGCCCGCTGGCCCGCCTCAGCCAGCGCCCGAAGGTCGTGGGGTCCGGGACGCGGACCCAGCCGAAGATCCGGCGCACGCCGCGGCGGTCGAGCAGGGGGAGGTCGTCGATCACCCCACCACCGTAGAGCAGCAGCGTGATCCACACCTCCGTCATCAGCCCCGGGCGGAAGAACCCCTTCTCCTTCGCTGCCCGCCCGTCGATCCAGCCAGCCAGGCCGAACCGGTCGAAGAGCTTGCGCACGAGCACGAGACCGGCGCCGTCGGTGAGGTTCCGCGCGCTGTGACGGACGCGCAGCGGCCGGCTGGCGCCTTGTATATGAGGCCTGCTCCCGGTATGATGGTGTCGCACCGTCTGGGTGCCCTCCGTTTCGAGGCGTTCTTAGCGGGAACTCCTTGAAACTTAAGGCCTTGGGCGGTGCTTTCCTATATTCGGATGTAGAGTCGGGAGGTGGCGCGGTGCCCTTAGGGTCCGGTGCACTGGTCCGCGCGCTTTCGCGTCGGCGTCAATTCCGGCTCCCATAGGTCCGTTTCCACCCCCCGCTCGTCGAACCCGGCGTGCGGCTTTCCCGCACCGGGCTCTCAGTTGGGATCACGCCTTCGCCCTCGGAAGGTATCTGGTCCTCGTCGCGAGGCGCGTGAGGCCGCATTGCTCCCACAGCCACTTGTTGGAGAGGCGCACGTATCTCCCCACCCGCACCTTGTGCTTCCGCCAGAACCACTGTCGTAGCCGCCGGGTTGCCTGCTGGTCCACAGCTTTGTAGGCCGAATCGACCTGCCCGAGATCGAAGTAGTTTGCCCACCCCGAGATCATCCGGTTCAGGCGCCCTGTCACTTCCTCGGCTTCCAGCCATCCGCGTCTGCGGTCCGTCTGCTCGCTGATCCGGCGGCAGATGCTCTGAACGCTCGCCTTGCTCGGTCGTGTGCCGATGTACCGGCTCCCGTCCGTGAGACGATAGTTCCAGCCGATGCGGTACCCAAGGAACTCAAGCGGCTCCTCGGGACACCGGAGGCATCGGGTCTTCTGTGCGTTGACCGGTAGCTTCAGCCTGTCCATGAGCCGGTTGACCGCCGCCAGCATCTCCGCCGCCTTGGCCTTCCCGAGCACACAGAAGTCGTCGGCATAATTCACGATCTCCGCACCGAAGCACCGGGCATAGCCCAGCACCTTCCAGCCAAGGATGAACCGCCGCATGTAGATGCTGCTCAGCAGCGGTGAGATCGGAGCCCCTTGCGGAGTCCCCTTTCTCTCCTTCCGCGCCCGGTTCGTGCGGCGAGTGCCGCCCTTGCCGTCCTCCTCTATCACCGGCATTTCCAGCCACGCCTTGATGAGTCCAAGCATCCGCCCGTCGCTCACGCGCCGCGCTATGCTCTTCATCAACTCGCCATGCGGTATCTCACCGAAGTAGTTGGAGAGGTCCGCATCGACCACTTCGTTGCGTCCCTGGTGCAGCAACCTGTGGATCCGCTGCACCGCGTCCTTCGCGCTTCGTCCCGGCCGGTACGCATACTGCTCCGGCTGCAGGTCCGCCTCGAATATCGGCCCCAGCACCAGCATCGCCGACGTCTGCGCAACCCGATCCCTCAGGCACGGTATGCCCAGGGGACGGAACTTCCCCGGCTGTTTCTTCGGGATGAGCACCTGGCGCACCGGACTCGGCTCGTAGGCGCCATCCCTCAGGTCCCGCGACAGTTCCCCTACCCAACGCTCCACTCCGTACGCCTCGACATCCGCGACCGTCACACCATCCACTCCTGCCGCTCCGCCGTTGCGCCGGACCATCACCCACGCCTCCAGGAGGAAATCCTGCCTCCATACCTTGTCGACGAGGGCGTGAAAACGCCTGTCAGGTTCTTCCTTCGCTTTCGCGTTTAGCACGTTCTGGAGTTTCCGAACACTTCCTGCCGACCCTCTTAGACTCCCGTCAGTGGTCAAGTCCCTGCCTCCTTTCCGCACCGCTCCCAACTCAGGGCCCCTTCCCTCGACGGGCATTACCCCGCGTCCTCAGTAATACGGGCCCATCCGCCACCATGCCGGCCCAGCCTGCCCCTCGCGGGGTCCCGGTTGCCGCGCGCACGGCACCGACATGGCTTCCCGTGTTGCCACACCTTCCATCTTCCATGCGTGCCGACGCCAATACCCCGGCGGAAACCGGCCAGTGCTCGTGTCGCTCTCTTCCCGGCCAGTCGGCGGCCTTCCCCTTACCTGCGGAGGGTCGGCTTCCGCAACACCCGTTTCGGGGCCTGCTCAGCGTTCACTCGCGTTTCGGCCCGCATGGTCGTTAAGCCTCCTGCCGATTTAGCTCCTCCCTTGTCCCTGTCCGGCGTTTCCACCTTCGTGCGCGTTTAGGAAGTCGCGTATCGGGCGAGGCCCTTTCCCAGAGAGCTTCAGTCCATGTCGTCACCTCCATAAACCGCTCTGGCTGCTACCGGCTGGAGCGACAGTTGCCGGGCGGGGTTCGCACCCGCAAGGAAGGTGCGCCTTTCCACGGCGCACGCAGGATCCGGGTTGACACCCGACATCGGCGAACTCCCCTTCGAGGACTGCCTCTTGTCATGCGTCCCCAGTGATGGGCTCCTCCACAGCCTTCCATGACACTCTGGCAGACGGGCTGCTTCGCGAGGAACTCGAACAACTTCCACTTCGGGTGTCAATGGCCATGGAAAATGTGACACTTCTGGCCATGGAAAATGTGACACTTTTCGGAACGCCCCACGGAGGGAGCGGAGCGACCGGAGCGGGGCGTTCCGAAAGGATCTGGTCGGCGCGCATCACCGGGTCCCTCCGTGTTCCGAGCGCTCCGCCGAGACGGCCCGGGAGGCGGTCGGGTGGATGGCCCTGGAGAGCTCGGCATGGCGGCGCATCCGGTAGCTGTTGCCCCGGATGTTGACCATGTGGCAGCGGTGCAGTAGCCGGTCCAGCAGCGCGGCGGCCATGACCTCGTCGTGCAGGATCTCTCCCCACTGCTCGAAGCCCTTGTTCGAGGTCAGCACCGTCGAGGCGTGCTCGTAGCGCCGGTTGACGAGCTGGAAGAACAGGATGGCGCCGCTGCGGGTGACTGGGAGGTAGCCGATCTCGTCCACGATCAGGAGCGCGGGGTGGGTGAGGGTCTTGAGCCGGTGGTTGAGCCGGCCGGCGGCCTGGGCCTCTTCGAGCGAGTCGATGAGATCCGTGAGCGTTCCGTAGTAGACCCTGCGCCCGCTCTCGGCCGCGGCGATGGCCAGACTGATCGCCAGGTGCGTCTTGCCGACGCCGGGCGGGCCGAGGAAGACGACGTTCTCCTTGCGCTCGAGGAAGCCGAGCTCGTGGAGCGAGTCGATCTGCTCCCGCTTGACCGAGGGCTGGAAGCTGAAGTCGAAGTCCGCGAGCGTCTTGATCGCCGGAAGACGGCTCGATCGCATGGCCGTGGCGAGGCGCCGGCTGTTGCGCAGCGTGATCTGGGCGGCCAGGACCCGCTCGATGGCCTCTGCCGCGGTGGTTCCGCCGCCGTCCACGCCTGCGAGCACTTCGTCGAGGGCTTCCAGGGCGCCCGGCATCTTCAGATCGGCTAGTTGGGCCGCGATGCGCGCGCTCCGGGACCGGGCCTTCATGAGAGCTCTCCCGTGATCCCGGCATACTCGGACAGCGGCCGGCGTTCAACCTCCACGACCTGGGGTGTCGCGGGTGTCCGGGTCCGGGTCGTCCGGGGCTCGGGCCGCGGCACCACGGGACGGTAGGGCCAAGAGGCCAGGGGACTGAGGCAGGGCCGCTCCCGTTCGAACCGGTCCGCCACACGCTCCTTCAACGTCCCGTGAACGCGAACGTTGGCCATGCCGTCGAGCCACAGGAGGGCCCGTGCGTTGAGGTCGTCATCGGAGATGAAGTCGTTGCCGTAGAAGAAGTTGTCCCGGATATAGCGGACCGGCCGCTCGACCTTCCCCTTCGTCTGGGCCCGGTACGGGCGGCATGCCCGGATCCGGAAGCCCCAGTGGTGGCTGAAGCGCAGGAACTCCGGGTTCTCGATCAGCCGGCCACCCTCGTGGCGCCTGTCGTCGGTGATGACGGCCTTCATCTGGTCGAACAGAAGCTCCGACGGCACGCCGCCGAAATAGGCGAACGACGCCTCCAGCCCCCGGATCACGACCCCCATCGTCTGGCGCTCATAGAAGCTGAGCCACATCAGCCGCGAGTAGCCCAGCACCACGATCAGCGCATGCCGCTTGCCCCACGGCAGCCGGAAGTCCGCGAAGTCCACCTGGCCCTGGTGGCCCGGAGGGGTCTCGAACCTCCGGACCGGCTCCACAGCCTCCCGTGGCCGGACCTTGCGCACGTAGCGCTTCACCTGGCCGTAGCCGCCCGGATAGCCCGCCGCCTGCACTTCGTTGAACAGCCGTACGGCGCTCAGCCTCGGATAGTCCGCCAGCCGGGCGTCGATGATCCTCTTGTAGGGATCGAGCTTCGACGGCGCCGGAGCTCTCGGCCGGTATCTCAGCGCCTCGTCGTCCAGATCCCGGTCCAACTGCCCCGTCGCTATCCAACGATATATCGTCTCGCGGCTCACTCCCACGTGTCGAGCGATCGCCGCCTTCGGCACACCCTGCTCGAGGTAGTGTCGCAGAAGCACCCGCTTCTCTCTCCTGATCATCGCGCCTCCTATGCTGAATGGAGACGCCAGAGTAAAGAATGGTCCGGCGAACCTCACGATCCCCCCGGTCCACCGCCGCCGATCCTCGCTCACCCGCCCGAGGTGTACCATTTTCGATGGCCACATCTGTCCAATTTTGCACGGCCGGTAACATCGGGAGCTTCCTGCGTATTACGGCCTCACCACTCGCCGTGGCTCCGTGCAGTTGGGAGCTGCTCTTCGCGATGATGCTGACGACCTTGTCCATGAATCCTCGCCTCTCGTGTCCTGAACACACCCCGTGTGCGTTCTTCTGACCCGGCAGACTCTGGCGCCGGGGGTTGGGGAGCATCCACTCCATCGAGCGGCTCCGGACAGACCGCGCCAACAGGCCGGACAGACGACAGCACCTGACCACCATGTGCCGAACCGTTCTACAGAACTCTTGCATCGACGGGGACGTCCATAGACGGCTTCAGCGCCACCCACTTCGTGCTCGATGACCTGATGCACGTGCTCAAGGGCGATGATGCGATCCCGCCCCGCAGACTCAAGGCCGAGCGCTACCTCAACAGCGCGCTCTTGCTCATCAACGAGGTCGGCTGCAGGCCCTCGGACCGCCAGGAGGCGAACCTCTTGTTCCGCTTGGTGAGTGCCCGCTACGAGAAGGGCTCCATCATCCGGACTTCAAATGAGCACGTCAGCAACGGACCCGAGATCTTCGCCGGCGACGAGGTCCTCACGACCGCGATCCTCAACCGCATGCTCCACCACGTCCACATCATCCACATCGATGGGCGCAGCTACAGGCTTCGTGAGATCGACGGCCTGCTGAGAAGCAGCCCGCCTCCCACTCCCCAGCCAAAGGAGGTGACATCCATACAGCTTGAATACTCCGTGTGCGTCACACTGGATGTCTCCCAACTGCGTGAATTTGAGTGTCTCTTTACAATAACGAATGCGGACCCGCGTCGAGCACTGCCCGGCGTTGCGGACGCGCAAAGTGGGTTCGTAACGCCCGGGCCGTCGTGCGCAATCGTCCCTCTTCCTCGACCTCACCCTTCGTCGTCAACGTGAAGAACGTGCAGCACTGGCCGCTCAGGTCCAAGCCAGCGATTTGAGAGTCGGTGTCGGTGTGTTACCGGCCATCCTCCCGTGTCTCTCCGGGCCTAGAGCCCGTTTCACCCATGGAGCACCACAACCCATGCGGCTCCGTAGCGAGAGGCTGGCCTTCTCATCTCAATCTGTCTCTATCCCACAGTCCCCGCCGGATTTACCCACGCTGCGGCCGGGTAGCTTTGGGCTTCGCCGTATCTGGCCGGCTCACCCCACGGACCTGGGCCTTCTATCCGGTTCCTCTTCGTCGGGACCGTGATTCGCCTCCGGCTTCCTTCAGATCCCGCCTCACGACGGGCACCCTTGCCCTCGGCTGTCCGGTTCGGCGCTACCTCCGTCCGTTACAGACTCTCACTACAAACACGGGGCATGCCTGGCACACCAAGAAGAGCCCGGTGCGGATCGAAATCCGCACCGGGCTTCTTCTGACCTCAGTCGCGCATGTGCCGGCAGATTGACCGCCTAGCCGTCTACACGCTCCCGCATGCGCTCACCCGTCGGCGGCGAGACGCTCTCGTTCCCTCAGGAGCTGCTCGCGCTCCCGGACCAGCACCTCGAAGTCCTCATCCTCCAACCATGTGATTCCGAAACGAATATGGCCCATCTCCCCAGCGCTCCGCCGGTTGTAGACCACCCACTGGTCGGGGTCCGGGTTCGAGGGATTGTCTGCCGTATTGTCGAACAAGGACGTTGCGATGATTATTGTGCCCTTCGGTAGCAACGGCGCGACCCAATCCTCATAGATGTGGGTCGTATGCCACCTGTGATGCCAATCGATCTTGTTGATGACCTCCCGGCGACCATCGGTGTAGATCGCCTCCATCATCTGGTATCCGCCGCGAAGATGCATGTGGCCCCGGATGCTGTGCACCCGGGCGTTTTGCTCTAGGACGTGGATGCCCCGGACCATCTGGTATCCGTGAGGCGGAATGAGGTAATCGGTGTATCGAGGCAAGCCATGCTCACGGCTCTCGCCTGTCTGGAAGCCAGTCTCGTCCGCCGTTGCGTACTTCGGCTCCTCCCCCTCTGGGTAGAACCACAACCCCAGCTGGATTCGGGCATCCGGGATTTCCTCGCCAATCGGGAAGAGGTGCAAGCGGTAGCGGATCCGATCGCCGGGCACGATCAACTTGCCCGCATCGGAGGGGTAGAGGTCCACTCTCTTTCCAACCGCAGCCGATGAGAGCCCTCCACCTTCCCCATCGTCGTCCCGGTTGGCGCCTGCCCGGACGAGATTCGTGTTGGCGTGGTGGAAGACATACCCGCTCCCGGCGTCGGCAGGCCTCGTTTCCACGGCCCTGATCCACCGCCTCTCCGTAATCTGCGGCAGGGCGGCGTCCGGCATCCACCACTGGTCCTGCCCGTTAGCGGCAACGGTGTATGGGGGTGAATCGATGATCACGTCGGGCGGCCCCCAGTCCGTCGTCTCCTCGACCTGCCAGTACTCGTGCCCGAGGCGCATGTCGAGGGGCGGGAGCTGCGTTGCCTCTTCGCCCTCCGGCGCACCCGCGTCCACCCATTGGGCAATCGTCTCGATCTCTGCGTCCGAAAGCGTAGGATCGTTCTTGAAATCCTGAATCCCGACAGTCCGGTCGATGTACCAGCCCGGCGGCATCAGATGCGCCTCCACCTGCTCCTTGATCATCGCAGCCCACGGCCTCGTCTGCTCGTAGGTCTGAAAGTACATCGGGGCAGCTGTGCCCGGCCGATGGCAGGTCTCACAGCTCTCTCGGAGGATCGGCGCCACATCCTTCAGGTACGTGACGTCTTGGGCCGACAGGAACTGCGGAGAAACGATCATCGACAGAACGACGATCACGATCCCACTCAGCCTACCGGACACCTGTTTACGATTCGCAGACATGAACATAGTCACACTCTCCCCGTCAATTCGTGACGTTGACTTCCACGTACCCGTTCGTCCAACAACAATGATACTCGAAAGTGTTCCTGAGATTCTCGATCGCTTGTAGCAGAAGGACGTACCGCCCCGGTTCGCTGAACCGGATGTCGGTGGAGAACTCGCCCTTGCCATCCATCAGCGGAATCTGGCCCTCCCCCGGGCTGAAGGAAACCTCGCCCGGACCGGAGTAGTGAACCCACCAGAACCACGCCTCAGGGCGGGTCCCGATATCAACCGACGCCGTAACCGGGAGGGCTTCACCGACCCTTGCGCTCAACGGGCCCGTTCGAACGCCCATCAGGCCGGTTCCGCCAGAACCGGAGGAGTCGAAACGGACTTCCGGTGCATACGCCCCTATTACGTCGCCCTGAGTCGCGCCATCCAGGGCGGCCCGGTATCTGGCGTCATGTATCTTGTCCGTAATGATATAGGCCGGGGCCGTCACGTGGCCGGGAGTAGAATACTCAACTCCCTCGTGCCTGAGCGTCCACACGACCCGCTGGTCGCCAAAGTCTTCCGGAACCGTGATGGTGAAGGCGCCCCATGGTCGGCGAATGACCGGATGAATGGCGTTGAAATGCGTAGGCTGAACCCCATCGAACTCGCTTGGCTCGATGAAGTTATCCGGCCCCAGAGGAATGTCGTACGCCTGTGCCTTGTTAAAGCTCGCATAGCCGAAAACGAGCGTGTACGTGCCATCTTCATTCTGCCACCAGCCCTCGAACACGGGAACGATCGGTCTGCCAGAATCCCGCAGCATCATGGGCGACCAATCCGCGTTCTCCTGGTTGTATGCGCCCTGCCCACGAGGGTCCATCGGCACCTGAGCAGCGAGCGGCTGCCAGGACCCTGCGCCGAACGCGGCTGCCACAACAGCGACCATCGCTGCGATCCGAACTCGCTCCATTGCCCACCTCTTCGCTTGCCTGGGTGTTCAACAGCGTGCTTCGTACGTGAAACGGTGCCACACGACACATTCGTAGTGGATCCATCGTAAGCTATTCGTCCGTGAATCGCAAATGCCAGCCTTCTTGCGGCAAGGGCATATTACACCACGGCATTCGGCACGGCATTCGGTGTCACAGCATCCTTCTTCATAACAGTTTCCACTAGCCCAAGTTCAACGGTATGTATTACAAGTTGTTGTGTATTAAGGGATTACAGGCGCAGGAATCCGCGCATGGCACTATATGTCGGGTTTCCTTCGGCCGATTCTGGGGTCAGACGATCATCTTCTTGATGCTTCCCGGAGCGGGATCGAGGCCGAGCGCATCGTAGATCTTGCGTTGCCGGGGCTCGGCGCGTGAGGCCTTTCGGCCATGGAGAGTGCGGCCGTCCTCGCCAATAAAGATCGCGGTGACCCGCTGCTGCCCCTCGAGGATGGACCGGAGGCTGGACCAGCCGGCTCTATCGCCCTTATCGCCGAGGTGTCGACGGATGGTCTGCACCAGCAGGTAGGCGATCACCGTGATGAACAGGTGCCCGCCGGAGCGCTTGTGGGTCCGATGGAAGATGGGGTGCAGGCCGAGCTCGGACTTGAGCGATCGGAAGACGGCCTCCACCACATCGGTGAGCGCGGTGCAGGTGCGCCAGCGGGTTTCCTCGTCCCACTCGGCCATCTTGGTGCACAGGCAGTAGACGCCGGGATGTGTGATCATGGTGCCGGCGAGCGGTCAGCTCACCCGGCCGGCCGGGCTGGTTCGCGGCCGTCGTCCGACAGCCCGGACCCATCCGGGCAATTCCCGCCAAGACGGGAGTCAACCCGTTCGCCGAATCGACCTCTCTCCTCTGCCGGCCCGGAGTCGAGGCATCAGAAGGGTTCGGAGAGCCGAGCGCCTATCGTCTCGTAGCTGCGTAGCTGGGCCCACCCCACGTGGCTCCAAATCGCGACGGCGTTGGACGGGAAGCTGCGAGGCTGGACAACGGCAGTCCACGCCGAGGGTCGCGCCCACTCAGAAGCCGAGCTGCGAGGCCAGATCGACGAAGCTCGCCGCCAGGAAGTCCCAGCGACCCTCTTCAGTCATCGGAATGGGCGGTCGATCGGGTCCCCGCTCGAGGGGACGGTATACGAAGGCCGTAGCTCTTCGCCGACTCGAGATCTCCGGTGTGAGCCGCGACGAGCACGACTGCCGACGGGGGAATGTCGAAGAACTCGCTCGGCATCATGATATATTTCCCTGTCCGGCTTGTAGTGCAGGACGACATCCGAGCCGAGGACACGGTCCCACGGGAGACCTCCAAACTTCGCCATGTTCGTCAGCAGGGCACATTGCCGTTCGACAATGGCGAGAGCACATAGCGCGCCTTGAGGCGCCAGAACCCGCGGGCGCCGCCGGTCGGGGCTGCAGGCGACGGCAGGCGATGTTCACGTGTACCTTCTCTTCTTCCGTAAGTCCCTCGATGTCACAGCGCACGAGGAGGCCGTCGAGCGTCGTCCGATAAGGGCCCGAGATCTGCGCGCTGCAGGGGAGACGATCAGAGCGTCCTCGGAAGTGAGCTTCGTGACCGGCGCCTCCGTGTTCCGCCACTCCACACTCGACGGGCGCGTCATCGATTCTACGGGCCCTTTCCGTTAATGGAGAATCTCTAGTCGGGTTGCTTGTAAGTCACGCCATCCTTCATTACGAAGCTGACGCGCTCCATGGTCGTGATGTCGTCTCTCGGGTCTTCGGGAACAGCGACGATGTCGGAAAAAGCTCCGGTTTCGACCCGACCGAGCCGGTCGTCGACACCCAAGAGAGTCGCTGCTTCAAGCGTAGCGGCCTGAATGGCCTCGACTGCCGACATCCCGCCTTCCACCATGTACTCGAATTCACGAGCATTGTCGCCGTGTGCCGAGACACCCGTGTCGGTTCCGAAGGCGATCTTGACACCGGAGCTGTAAGCCCGCGCGAACGTGTCCTGGATGAGCGGTCCAATCTCGGCTGCCTTGCCGCGGACCACGTCCGGAAAGAAACCGTCAATCTGAGCCTGATCTGCGACCCACCGGCCCGCCATGATCGTTGGGACGTAGTAGGTTCCGTGTTGTTTCATCAGTTCGATTCCTTCCTCGTCGAGGTAGGTCCCGTGTTCGATCGACGCGACTCCAGCACGGACAGCTCGCTTCACTCCTTCGGCGCCATGAGCGTGGGCTGCCACCCGGAATCCATAGTCATCGGCGATCTGGACGATGGCTCGAATCTCCTCCTCAGTGAACTGAGGATTCTGTCCGCTGGATGCAACACTGAGCACCCCACCCGTTGCCGTGATCTTGATGACATCCACACCGTCCTGGTAACGCTGTCGGACGGCCCTCAGCGCATCTTCGGGACCATTGATCACCCCGTCCTCAGGAGTTGGCTCTTCCACCAGGTCCATCCGCATGCCGTTGGTGGGGTCGGCGTGACCCCCAGTGCTGGCGAGGCTGCGTCCCGAGGTATAAATGCGAGGTCCCGCGATCAGCCCACTGTTGATGGCGCTGCGCAGCGACACGTTCACGTTGCCGTCGCCGCCCAGGTCTCGCACTGTTGTAAATCCGGCCAGTAGGGTGTCTTCGGCGAAGCTGACGCTGCGATACGCGTAGTCGGCCGGATTCAACCGGAAACGCTCTATGTCGGACTGATCACTGTATTCGCTGGTCAGATGCACGTGAGTGTCGATCAGGCCCGGCATGCAGGTGTGTGTTCTGAGATCTATGACGGTGTCCCCGCCGGATCCGGAGACAAAGCCCTGTTCGACAGCTTGGATCGTAGAACCATCAACGACCACGCTCACTTCCGACAGGATCTCACCTGAACGGACATCGACGAGTTTGCCGCAGTGCAAGATCGTCGCAGAGAATGCGGGCGTCGCCCAGAGGCCGACGGCCAGGATGGCGCTGACAAGAACCTTCATGACTCCTCCCGAAATTGAGCCCTCATTATGTGCGGTCACCCAACGATCTTTCGCCTTGTGAATCGACCGCGATGTCGTTGGGCGCCTCTCGATCGGGCATGTAGCGTCCTGATCCACGGAAAAAAACCCCCATTCGCTAACGCGCCCTGACCACCAAGTGGAAAAACCCTCGATGATCGTCTTATTGCTACCCTTCCGAGCGAGCTTTTTCAACTCGACGAATCGTTTCGGGGCCCCCGCATGCTCGATTCGGGATCAGCCGGGACGCATCATAAGACTCGTGCTCGAAGACGCCGTGCGGTCTGGCCTGATCGGAGTGGCCGTCGGCTTGGCTGTGGCCGTACCGCTTGCCCATTTCATGGCTCGACTCCTCGTCGATGTGCATCCGAACGACGTCGTCGTCCTTGGGGGCGTCACCCTGCTGCTCGTGTCCGTCGCCGTGTGCGCGGCGTACGTGGCGGCCCGGCGAGCCGGGCGCGTCGACCCGATGATCACGCTGCGCGTGGAGTAACGGGGGTGTGCGGGCTGATCTGCCTGGCCTCACCGCAGCCGGTCGTCGAAGAACGACGGGCACGCGCGTGGTCGCCTCAGGGCGACGAGCGTCGGGGCGATCCAGGCGTGGCGCCGCGCGGCGAAGGTTAGGCCAAAGCGGGCCCTGGATTTCGCCCGGCTGCGACGGGCCGTCGTCCGGAGCCGACGAGTAGGCGCCCAGTCCGCGGATAAGGGTCAGCGACTCGACGCCCCGACCGGGCCCGATGAGACGGCCGCCTCAGGGGAAGATGCCGCGTTCCTGGTAGGCGGTGGTCACTTTCTTGATCGCGATCAGGAAGGCTGCGTTCGTGAGGTCGGTCTCGTAGCGCCGAGCCGTCTCTCTGAGGGCCTGATAGCCCAGGACCATGGTCTCTTCCAGTCCAGAGTTCACCAGATCTTCCTCCGACGCGCCCACGGCGATGGTCTTGAGGACGCCTTCGGTGAAGGACCGGCCGGTCAGGGATTCCACGGCGTGCAATATGCGGCCGATCGAGGCCGCCTCGAAGCGACGTTCCATCCGACCAAACCGCATGTGGGACAGGTTCTTGATCCATTCGAAGTAGGAGACCGTGACGCCGCCGGCGTTCAGATACAGGTCAGGGACCTGAAGAATCCCGCGCTCGCGCAGGATTTCGGTTGCGGCGCCGGATGTGGGGCCGTTTGCGGCCTCGGCCACGACCTTGGCGTTGATGCGTGACGCATTGTCCTTATGGATCACGTTCTCGATCGCAGCGGGCAGGAGGATATCACACGGCCACTCTAGGCCAGACAGGGTCTCGTGGGCAGGAAGCTTCGCTCTGGCATCGAGATCCAGAATGGATCCACCGTGGGCCCTGTGGCTTCGCACCTCCTCTACATCCAGCCCTCCGGGATCGTAAATGGCCCCCTCCCGCTCCAGGATTCCGATGACTCGGGATCCTTCCCGGGTCAGGAACTTGCCCGCGTGGTAACCGACGTTGCCGAGCCCCTGGAGCACGACGGATTTTCCATCGAGACCAGGTGCCAGCCCGAGGGCCCGTGTGTCCTCTTCCCGGCCGAGCGCCTCCCTGAGCCCGAAGCACACACCTCGGCCGGTTGCTTCCACCCGACCGGGGATCCCTCCTTGCGAGACGGGCTTCCCGGTCACAGCCCCGAGGGCGTCGCTGTTCCCGTAGGAAAGCGCCACATACGTGTCGGCGATCCAGGCGATCTCCCGCCCTCCAACCCCCAGATCCGGCGCCGGGACGTCGTGGGCCGGGCCGATGCAGTTCCTGGTTGCCATCTCGAAGGTGTAGCGGCGGAAGATTCGTTCGAGTTCAGCATCGGAGTAGTCGCTCTTGTTCGCACGGATGCCGCCCTTGGCGCCCCCGAAGGGGATGTCGAGCAACGCGCACTTGTAGGTCATGAGCGCCGCGAGTGCGGTGACTTCGTCCTCCGACACGTTTTCTGAAATGCGGATCCCTCCCTTTACGGGCAGCCGGTACTGCGAGTGGTGCGCTCGCCATCCGTGCATCACTTCGATCGACCCGTCATCTCGACGGACGGGGAAGCTCATGTGATAGACCGCATTGCACGCCTTGACTTGTTCCAGCAGGCCTGAGGGGTAGTCCAGCAGGGCTGCGGCGCGGTCGAAGTGGTGATTCACCTCGACGAAGAATCGACTTCGGGTCATGGGGTACCTGCTGACGGCTGAAGTAAGCCTGCTCCGAACCGGTCCCGATTCCCTGGACAACAGGACGGTTCAGTCATGCCGCCTTGCAGATGAATCCCGCCCTGTGGCCGGCCTGCCCGGGCCATCCGGTCCCGTCGTACGTGATCATTGAGCTGTGCAGGAGAGGCGACCGTCCTTTCCTCGGGCGCCATCCCGGGATCCGCTGGTTACTCGTCAGCCGAAAGGTACGTCGCCTCTCTTATTACACACCTTCTGATCCTACCTCCGACGGCGTGTCAAGACTGCCGCCGGTGACTGACTGCCGCCGGGGTGTACCGAACGCAACTCGAGCATCGCCCCGCGCTTGAACGATGCCACAGACGCCGTGCGGCATGAGCGTGCGGGGCTCAGCCGGCGGCGCCCGCGGCGGCGCCATCCGTGTCCAGTTCGGTGGCGATGGCGTCGGCAAAATGCGGATTCCCAAGGTTTTCCAGCTGCCACGTCTCCCGGGGCACGTGCGGGAACCGGAAAATGGCCTGCTTCGCGCCACGCCGCACGGCCCGCGGTATCTCAAGCCGGCGGAGATCCGTCGAGGACCCGACCCCAACCGCCTTGATCAGCGCTTCCTTCATGGTCCAGACGGTGCAGAAGAGGTTCGTCCTGCGAACTCCGTTCGCCGCGGCGAGTTCGGTCCGTTCGACCGGAGCAAATGTCAGGGCGGCAGCCGCGACCAGATCGGCGCGCGAAGCGCGATCCTCCACATCGACCCCTACTCGCCCTTCGGGCGCGACGTCGATCAGGCCATGCCGACCGCTGTGATTCACGCTAAAGCTGATCGGCGCCGGGACACCCCTTAACCAGGGCAAATGGCTTGCCATGGTCGGATGCGTCGAAGGTCAGCTGATCGTTGCCGCACTCCAGCCACGGACAGAGAATGGCACGCAGTGCTGCCCGGCACAGAACAAATTCCCGCCGGGGTCGAGCGTGTCGGAAACGGCGCTGACGCGCCTGTTCCGACTTGTCGAGCCACCCCAATGCAACCGTTTCGCACGTGGGATCGGGACTCAGGTGGACGTGCGCGACGGTCGCATTGCCGGCACTCGCGAATGGACGCCACCAAACTGGATCTTCCAACGTGGATGCCAAGCTCCTCCCAACCCGGGACTGCGGAGCTGCAGCGGATCAGCGGGCTGCGAATCGCCTGAACGCGCTCCTGTCGGAATCGCATGCCGAGGACCGGGCCACGCTGGTCCCCGCATACGCAGGGGCCGCCGCCGCCTCAGGCAGAGTGTGCAGTGTTCGGTCGCCGTTGACAATTGACCGAGCGAACCGGCCGATGCGGCATCCTTATCTTCTCTCCTGCCGCACGTTCCGCTTTCTCCCGAGGCTGAGTCCGTCGCTGATTGGGAACCGGGGCATCTGGTCAAGAGCTGTCGGACGAGGATCCCAGGGCGTGTTCGGCTCTCGATCCCATATGCGTTTCTGGACCGACATGCGATGCACGGCCCGGCGAACTTCCGATTCACGGGAGGCGCCCGGCGGGTCCTCCTTGAGGGACCGTGCGATGTCATACATTGAAGACCTCGAGAACCGAGTGCCCTCCATCGCCCCGGACCCGGCGATGGGGCAGGGTCAATCCGGAGTAAACCATGACGGTCGACTTCACGGACGGCCTCCCGTACTTGCTCCTCTGGCTGGCGTTGGGAGTCGCGATGTTCCCGGGCCCACGCTGGGGTGGGCCGATTCTCCTCGCTCTCTCCCTCGCTACCGCGGTCGTCGCCGGCATCGTGGAATGGGCAGGATTCGCGGTACTCACGCTCTTCGCGGGAGCCTGCCTGGCCGCCGTGCGACCTGAGCTCTCCACGGCTCTCCGAACTCTGGCGTGGGGCATCGTTGTGATTTTCGCCGTGGCGTTGGCCACTCACCAGGTACCGTGGGTCCACAATGTTCTCGTCCTGGATGCCGTGTCCGTATCGGCCTCGGCGGCCGACTACACCTTGTACTGGAACTACGACAAGGGATTCGCGGGCGTGCTGCTCTACTCGGTGTGTGTCCAGCCGCAGGGAAGTACGCACTGGAATCGCGCGATCGTCGCCACCGGGACGATCGCCGTCCTGACCCCGGTCCTGGTAGGCGTGGCTGCGACGGCGACGGGGTTCATATCCTGGGACCCGAAATGGCCGGCGTTCCTCGGCGTGTGGGTGCCGGCCAACCTACTTGTGACATGCGTCGCCGAGGAGACGTTCTTCCGCGGGCTCTTGCAGCGACAGCTCGGAAGCGCCTTGCGCGGGAGCGTGCCGGCACCAGCACTCGTGGCACTCGTCGTCGCTGCCGTCGCGTTTGGCGTAGCCCACGTCGCAGGCGGGACCGCGTATGTCCTGCTGGCCACACTCGCGGGCATCGGCTACGGCGCAGCCTACCACCTCACGGAACGTGTGGAAGCCAGCATCCTGGTGCACTTCACCCTCAACCTGGCGCACCTGGTCCTGTTCACCTATCCGTTCGCTGCATAGGGCGAGGGGCGGGCCGTTCGACGGGCAGCGCGCACTCCTCGCCCAGCGGGGCGGTTGAGGGAGCGGCAGCGGAGAAGATCATCCCTCGAGGTTGACCGCGCCCTCGTGGCCATGGACACGGGGATCTGGATGGTACCCGGTCACGAACGCACACACGAGTCCGGATCCCAGGACAAACGAGAGTTCCTACACGCGAACGTCTCACCAGGCGGATCTCTTCACGCATGACGCTGCGGATTACGCGCTCTTCGGGCGCTGACGAGTTTCTCGCGATGGCGGAGGACTGGTTGCTGGCGGAGGAGGCCGAGCACAGCGTTCTGCTCGGGATCGCCTACGCCCTTCGCGAATCTCGGGAGGGCTACGAGCCCTCCGCTTACCTGGCCGTCGTGGAGGACAAAGGCGGCGTAGATCGGATGCGCTTTTCGCACCCCGCCGCACAAGGTCGGGCTGACACGCATGCCCGACGAGGCTATTCCCCTTCTCGTGGCGGACGTGGGCCTCGTGTACGCTTCCGTGCACGCCGTTCGCGGCCCTGAGCCCGCTGCCCGCATGTTCGCGAGGCTCTGAAGCGATGCCTGCGGCGTTCGGGCGAGCGTCGGCACACGGCAGCGACTCCACAGGCTCGACGCCGTGGTTCCGCCCAACAACCCGCCCCCGGGCGAGCTACGCCCTGCCACCCCAAACGACATCGATCTTGCGGTGGATTGGACCGAACGCTTCATGGTCGCGACCGGGATGAGACCGATTGGCGTCAGAGCGTCCGTCGAGCGGCGGATCACAGCGGGGTACCTCTGGCTCTGGGAGCACGATGACGAGTCCAGGTCGATGGCCGACGGGGGTAGCCGCACCCCGCATGGTGCGCACATCGGCTAGGTACCCACGCCCGTCGAGTGGCGCGGGCGTGGGTACGCCTCGGCATGCGTGGCCGCCCTGAGCCGGAAGGTCCTAGACGCCGGCGCGCGATTCTGCTGTCTCTGCACCGACCTCTCGAACCCGACCTCGAACTCCATCTACCGCCGGATCGGGTAGCGTCCGGTCCGTGACGTCATCGACTACTGGTTTCACGAGCGGGACGGCTGAATCGGATGAGCGTGGCAGCCATGATCGTCATTGATACCAACGTGATTTCTGAGCTGATGCGGCTGTCGCCATCACCCGCCGTTATGACGTGGTCCGCCGGGAAGGACTTCGCCGGGCTCTGTCTTACGGCCGGCAGCGAGGCGGAGCTGCGTACGAGCGGCGATCCTGCCTGAGGGCCGGCGGCGCGGGCGCATTGTCGACGCAATCGACGCTGCAGTCCGGCAGGACTTTGCCGGGCACATGCTGCCCCTCGACAGTCCCGCCGCCCAAGCGTGGCACAGGCGAGTAGATTCACGGCAGAGAATCGGATAAGTTCAACCGGGACTGCACGATCTGCCGCCCTGCCCGTCAAGCCAGGGCAAGCGTTACAGTACCGAGATAGCGGCCCGAGGTCTTCTGTCCGGTCGACGCGCTGGCACCCCGCAGGCCTACGACTCCACACTCCGTGATCATGCAATCGACTGCCGTACTCGGCATTGACCTGGCCTGCAGGGACTGGAATGACATCGGATCCGCGTTGATCGGGTTCGATCGACACCGCTTTACCGAGGCCGCGCCAGGAGCGATCACCTGGCCGGCCGCGGATCTCACCCCGTCCGCGGCCGCGGCGGCTATCGATGCATTCGCTCGCGCACGTGACGTCACAGCCGTTTCCATCGACGGTCCGCAGGGATGGAGGGATCCTGCGGCACCCGGCAGGCGAAAGGGTGTCGGCCGTGCGTGCGAATATGCCACCCGGACGCCGGGCAAGACCGGGACGCGCGGCATAGCCTATCCCTCAACCTTCCTCCGCTGGATTCAGTTCAGTATCGACGTCTTCGCCGACCTCCTTGCTCGATCCGACGTCGCCCTGCTGAACGAACCCGGTGGCGACCCTACTGTGCGCCAGACCGGTTACTGGTTGCTGGAGTGCTTCCCGACATCGACGTGGCGCACGTCCGGCCTGACTGCACTCCCGGGGCATCGGAGGGCACCGGCCGATGTTGTCGAGGAGTTCGCAAGGCGTCTGATGTTGTCGAGGAGTTCGCAAGGCGTCTCGTGAAGGTCTACTCTCTCCCATCCAGCGCGATAACACGCAACCACGACCATCTCCAGGCCGTCGTCGCCGCGCTCCTAGCCGTCGGATGGTTCGGCGGTCCGGGCACGCACAGGCGCATGGCGAACCCTCACGCTCGGTGGACGGGGTCCTAGTCGAAGGATTCATCTGGGACGTAGCGCCGGTCGGTGGAGCGCTCCCCGCAAACGATCCCGCACCGGCCAAGAGCGCGGTCCTCGTCGACGAGCGTGACGTAGGGCTCGAGGAGTGCATCGGTCGCGGTGTCCGTCTGTTTCGGGACCTCGTGCGGTGGGCGAATGCTGGCGAAGCGGTTGGGATCAGCTACAAGAGGTTCGTGGAGCATGTCCACGGTGTCCCGTTCGATGAGCTCCGACAGCGTAAGTGGTCCCAATCGGACGCGTCCGATGCGTTGCGGCTGGCCCACCAGGTCACCGAAGCGCATGGCCGCCAAGAGGTGCGCCGCGCCACCGTCGTCATCCAGGCGGGCATGGACACCTTCATCTGGCCGGAGCAGCCCCCACATACAAGGTCACCGAACGCATGGAAAACCTGGCTCCCCTAATCCCGCGCGGAGTGGCTGAAAGTGTTCCCGGATGGGAGACGCCGCATCCTGGATGCGCCCTGCCAATGAAACGCGCCGCCCTTATCGTGGGCGCGGGCATCGGCGGACTGTCAGCCGCCATCGCCCTGCGGCAAGCGGGCTGGAACGTCCGACTGTTCGAACGCGCGGCGGGGGCGCGGGAACTCGGCTTCGGGCTGGGCGTGGCACCGAACGCCATTACAGGGCTCCGTCGGCTGGGCGTCGCGGATATCGTGCTGGCACGCGGCTTTGCCCCGACGCGAGGCGAATTGCGCCGCATGGACGGCACGGTTCTCAAGCGTGCCGAGGCCCCGTCCACCGAGGCGTTGCTTGGCGGCCCGATGGTCGTTGCGTCACGCCCAGCGCTCCACGGCGCGCTACTCGAAGCCGTCGGCCTGGACGCGATCACGTTCGGGCGCGCAGTCGCCGGATTCACGGCGGACGGCGACCGCGTCGCAATCCACACCGCGACGGGCGATACGGCCGAGGGCGACCTGCTGATCGGCGCGGACGGGGCCGGGTCCGTCATTCGCCGCGCGCTCCATCCGTCGGAGCCGCCACTGCGGCCGTGCGGCATCATCGCGGTGCGGGGAGCGTCCGGGGCCGCGCATCATCTGGGTGACCTGTCCGGCGTCATGTACCTCGGCCCGGGCCTGGAGTCGGTCCTCGTCCGGTCGAGCGACACCGGGATCTACTGGTATCTGTCACTCGCCCGCGAAGTCGTCCCGTCCGGTATGCGCGACCCCCACACCATCCTCGCGCACATGTCGCCGCGCATGGATGCGACCTTTCGGGCCGTCACGTCCGAGACAAACGAGCTGCGCTGTGACGAACTCACCGATCGCGACCCGCTGCCGTACTGGAGTGAAGGCGTCGTGACGCTGCTCGGAGACGCCGCACATCCGTTGCTGCCGCACACCGGCCAGGGCCGGCGCAGGCCATTGTCGACGCCGTCGCCCTCGGCCAAGCCTTGGGTCACGGCGCGAACGTGGCGGACGCCCTGCGGTCGTAGGAACGCGAGCGGCACCCGAAGACGGCTGTCCTCGTGAGCCAGGGCCGCCGGACGGCGAGGGTCATGCGAATGACAAACCCCATCGCCTGCGGCCTCCGCGAAGCGGCGATACGGCTGGCTCCGGTCAGGCCGTTCATGAAGGTGTACGTGAGGCTCAACCGACGTGCGGGCACTAACGTAACGCACGCTGCGTAACACCGCACCGGCGCAGGATTGCCCCTCGGGAAAAGAACCCCTCATCTGCACACGTAGAGAACTGGTCATCAGTTGCAGGTCATTTCGGCTTGCGACTACCTGGTGACTCAACAGGTGGCTGGTGTTCGATGCTTTTACTCGATGCTTCGGCAAGGCAGTGCCCGACCAAAGAACGCCACAACGCCGGTCGGAATTCTTCTGCTCATGTTCGCGCTTGGTCAGCTCCCGGCGCAGTTGGCTGACTCATAGCAACGTTCATGATCTCCGCTCACCCGCGCGGGACTGAAACGTCGATGGGCCATGGACTTGGGCTCGGGCCAGGACCTACTGCGAGTCTCCCCACCGCCCTACCCCCCACCGGGTGTTTCATAGGAACCCAATGGCGGGGATGAGTACAACAATCACTCCAGCAACCAGAAGGGTAACTACTCACCCCCTCTCCTACGCACACGCTGGTTGATGTAGGAATATCGGGGTGCCGGTCTGCCCCCCCGCTGTTGACATCGCAGGCTATCGGCGCTACGCTCGTCCCATGGTCAGGAGCGGACGGCGGCGGGTTGGGTACTTCGGGTCGAAGGCGACGGCGGGGCTGTGGCAGCCGTTGATATCGATGATGCCTCCGCATGACGTCTATATCGAGTCGCACTTGGGCGGGGGTGCGATCATGCAGCGCAAGCCGCCCGCCCTCAGGAACATCGGCATCGATCCGGATGCCCGGGTGATCGAGAGCTTCCGCTGCGACTACCCGGTCGAGCTGGTCCACGGGTGTGCGCATCGTTTCCTGGCCGGGTTCCCCTTCCGGGGCCGGGAGCTGGTCTACGCAGACCCGCCGTACCTGCACGAAGTCCGTCGCGGGCCCAGACGCTACCGCTACGAATACGAGCGGTCCGACCACGTTGCCCTGCTCGATCTGCTCAAGGGGCTGCCCTGCCGGGTCATGCTCTCCGGCTACCCCTCAGCGCTCTATGACGAGCGCCTGGCCGACTGGCGGTCGATCTCGGTGCAGGTCAACAACCAGGCGTGCGTGGTCACCGAGCAGATCTGGTTCAACTTCGAGCCCGACCGGGTGCATTGGGCGAGCCTCGCCGGACGCAATCGCACGCATCGCCAACAGGTCAAACGCAAGGCGGCCAACTGGGCTCGCCGCTACGCCGGGATGCCACGCTCCGAGCGCCTCGCCGTGCTGGCGGCGATCATGGCGGTCGAGGCCGAGGGGTAGCTCCACTCATGGCCACGGTGAACCGGACATCGCTGCGCGACGCGCTCGAAGAGCTGAAGGCGCGTAGTGCAGCGCTGCATGAGGCACCCGAGCCGGAGCTGGCCGAATACAGGGCCCTGGTCGCCGATCAGAACGCGTTGCTCGAGCTGATCGCGACGGTCCTGCTCGAAAAGCTGACGCCCAAGTCCAGCCGCAACTCCTCCATCCCGCCCTCGCAGACCGACGGCGACGGGGATCCGACCAGCCGTAGCCGCAACCGCGAGAAACGGGAGGAGGTCTCAGAAAGCCCCGGGAGCACCCGCACCCGCGAAGAGCACCATGTGCACAAGGCCCATGCCTGCGGGCACTGCGGCGAGAAGCTGACCGGCACCGAGGTCACCGACCACGAGCGGCGCACCCGCATCGACGTCGTCTTCGAGAAGGTCGTCGAGCACCACGACGCCGAGATCAAGCACTGCCCGCACTGCCACGGCGAGACCCGCGCCCCCTTCCCCGACGACCTCCACGGTCCGCGTCAGTACGGCGTCGGCATCCGGATCTTCGCGGTCCACCAGCTCATGCAGATGGTCCCGCTCCGGCGCACCGCCCGGAGCCTGTCCGCCATGATCGGCGAGAAGCTCTCCGAAGCCACCCTCCTCGGCTTCCTTACACGAGTCCATGACGCTCTCGCGGGGTGGGACCCGTGCCCGGCAATACCTGCTCGCCATGCCCGCCATGCACGTCGATGAGACCTCGCTACGGGTGGAGAAGAAAAAGCCCTGGATCCACGTCTACTCGGCCGGTGAGATCACCCTCAAGTTCCTGCACCGAAAACGCGGGCGTGAGGCGATAGACGATATCGGCCTCATCCCCAGGTACAGAAACGTGATCATCCATGATTGCTACCCGTCGTACCTGAGCTACGACCACTGCTCCCACGGGCTCTGCGGTGCGCATCTCCTGCGCGACATCACATTCATTATCGATGCCGTCAACCCCAGATGGGCCCGGCGCATGAAGAAGCTGCTGCGCGACAATGCCAGGCGGGTCGCCAAGAGCGACGAGTGCATACTGACCGACAGGGAGTTGCGGGTGTTGCGCCAGCAGTACCGCACCATCCTCACCCAGGCCAAAACCCAAAATGAACTCCCGCCCGTCCCACCCCGCACAAAGGGTCAGAGGGGCCCCGTCGCCAAGCCCGCTTCCGTCACCCTCTGGCAACGGCTCAAAACCCACGAAACCGACATCCTCCGCTTCGCCCACGACCCCGCGGTCGCCTTCACCAACAACCGGGCCGAGCGGGACCTCCGCATGGCCAAGGTCAAGCAGAAGGTGTCGGGCTGCTTCCGAAACGCCGCCTTCGCCAAGGTATACTGCAGAATCTCCAGCTATCTCCAGTCCATGGCCTACTCCGGCTACAACCCGTTCCAGGCAATCCACATCGCCCTCGCCGAACACGCAACCGACTACGTCCCCGCCCCAAGAGGGTGAGTAGTTACCCAGAAGGAAGAGTAGTCTTACGTCTTCTATGATCGGGTCTGCCTCGGCGTCAGCACTCGTGTACCAGCTCTTCCTCAATGAAGACAGCCTCCTCCGTGTGCCTTATGCAGAGTACCCGGACCGCAATCGCAGGTGTCTCGATCGCAGTTGGACGTAGTGACACCGCGGTATCTCGTCAGAGTACCCGGACCGCAATCGCAGGTGTCTCGATCGCAGTTGGACGTAGTGACACCGCGGTATCTCGTCGTTGAACCAGCCACTCTGGAGTTGGCAACCAGCTGGTAGTCGGCCGGCGCACCGGCGAAGGCGTCGTCTACCGTTGATAGACGGAGGAAGAATTGTTCTGCCTCGCTCCCTGAATAAGTCCTGTTGATCACGAAGTTGAGTCACTACGAAAAGCAGATGGTGCTGGATACTTGCTCGCCAACAGGACTTCGCCGACAGGTTCAAGCACGACTTGGCGTGAACCCTCCTTGACAACACCAGCACGAAGGCCATTTATAGAGCATTTTTCTGCTGCCTCCAGTGCTAATTCCGCATTCCCTGACGTAACGAAAACAACCATTCCCGCACCCATATTGAACGTTGAATAGGCTTCCGAGTCGGTCATTACGAGTCGGTCCACGATGAACGCCAACACAGGGGGCACGGGGGGTAATTTTTCCACCCAATAAGTAAGATCTCGGTTGGCTCGCATGAGCTTCTGGAATCCGTGGCCCGTGACATGCGACATGTAGTGGATGTCGACGTCTTGGTGATACAACTCTTCGAGCACGCTCGCATAGATGAGAGATTCGTCAAGTACGGCATCGCCATACCGACGTCCGTTAGGCATTACTGTCGCTAGTCCGTCCTCCAACTCCCTGCCTAGCTTTCGAGCAAGTGATGCCCCGTTGGCATGAAGCCCATTACTATAGTAAATTACGATTTCGGCTCCGATCTGGATATCGGAGCCGAGAAGGGGTCGCTTACCTGTCGGGAAAACGCCGATGGCGGCACCTGCCAGCTCAATTTCAGACGCTGCAACGAGTCCCTTAAGGGCGGGGGACTCACCCCCGCCCCAGACCGCAGAGCAGTCATTGCATGCGCGAGACCAACCTCGAATCAACGCCGAAAACGGCTCCGATCGTTGTACCATGCAGAAGAACCAGTTGCAAAATATGCACTGATAGCCACGGGGAGAGCCCCAACGCAAATGAGATCATTTACTATGGCGGCGACTGCATCGTAACCGATCGACTCAAACCGATTGAAGCCTGTCTGTTCTAGATATTTCTGCGCCAAGACAGACTTTGTCCCGAGGCACTCCAAGACAAACGCTAGTTTGCTCCCACACACATCGACGACGAAGGCGGGTTCTCCACGTGTATCTTCCGTTGCCCTGCCCTTCAGCGGTGTGAGGCCCGCCGAAGTCGCGCTCGCCGCCTGAAGCATCATGAGTTTGGCAGAGTCAAGAGAAGAATAGTCGACACCCGCTTGCTCATAGAGTTTCATCACTAAGATTCCATAGATCCAATGCAGAATTAGTATGTGTCACGATACGGCTGGCTGCTGGCCGACACTGTGCCCGACACGCCGAAAGTTGAGATCGGCGACTGGTGACGCTGCGAACACTTGGGCTTGGCCTGGCCGTCTGTAGTCGCCACCGCACCGCCGTGAGCCCGCGCGCCCACAAGGTAAAGTCGAGTGCAAGCCACGGGTTGGCCCGTCTCTCGGCCCCCGGAGCGTCGCTTTCCGCCACTCAGAGCTCATCCCACGAGACCGCGCAGCCGGCTATGATCCCTCCGATACCCGGTGCTCCCACGGCTTCAGCCCTCTCTGCCAATATCGCTGAGACATCCGCTACCTTTGGATTTACTGAAGGGGGCGGAGGTGGACAGCGATGATAGCAGGGAGAGAGAGGATGATGGACATGGGTGTGGGTGTTGCGGCCGTGGGGGGCGAGGAGCGTAGCGACGAGCCCGCCACGGCCAAGGCCGTCGAGAGCCCCCCGGCACCGGATCCGGAGGTGGTGGCCAAGCCGACGCGTCGACAGTTCACGGGGGCATACAAGCTCGGGATCCTGGAGGAGACGGATCGATGCTCCCAGCCCGGTGAGGTCGGGCGGATCCTGCGTCGCGAGGGGCTCTACAGCTCTCATCTCACGGCCTGGCGCAAGGCACGGCGGGAGGGCTCTCTGAAGGGCCTGACGCCGAGGAAACGGGGCCGCAAGCCGGCCCGGCGCAACCCCCTCCAGAAGCGGGTGGATGAGCTCGAGGCCGAAGTGGCCCGGCTCGAGAAGCAGCTGACCACGGCGGAAACGATCCTGGAAGTCCAGGGAAAAGTTGCCGGGCTGCTGGGGTTGAGCTTCGAGGGCGGGAAGAACTCGTGACAGCCGCTGCCTCCCTCGCACCGGAGGTCGGCGTCGTGCCGGCGTGCCGGGCGCTGGGTGTGGCGCGCGCGACGTTCTACCGGCGTCAGAAGCCTGGTCCCGGGCACCAGCAGCCCAGCAAGCGGCCCGCCCGGGCTCTTTGTGAATCCGAACGCGAGCAGGTGCGACAGACCCTCGCCTGCCCGCGCTTCGTCGACCGGTCTCCCGCCGAGATCGTGGCCACCCTCCTCGACGAGGGCCAATACCTCTGCTCCGAGCGCACGATGTACCGGATCCTGGCTGAGGACCACCCCGTGCGTGAACGGCGGGATCAGCTCACCCACCCCGAGTACACGAAACCCGAGCTCGTGGCCACCGCCCCGAACCAGACGTGGTCATGGGACATCACCCGGCTGCTCGGACCCCAGAAGTGGACGTACTACTACCTCTACGTCCTCATCGACATCTTCAGCCGATACGTGGTCGGATGGATGGTCGCCGACCGCGAGAACTCCGCGCTCGCCAGCCGGCTCATCCAGGAGAGCTGCCTCAAGCAGAGTGTCCAGCCCCAGACGCTGACCCTGCACTCCGACCGCGGGAGCCCGATGACGAGCAAGTGTACGGCCCAGCTCCTCGCTGATCTCGGCATCACCCGCTCGCTCGGCCGACCCCGGGTCAGTGACGACAACCCCTTCTCGGAGGCGCACTTCAAGACCGTCAAGTACCACCCCGGCTTCCCTGGCCGCTTCCCGGACATCCACGCGGCCACTGACTTCTGCCGATCCTTCTTCCCGTGGTACAACAACGAACACCGCCATGGGGGCATCGCCATGCTTGCCCCTGCCGACGTCCATCACGGGCGGGCCGATGAGATGCTCGCCCAGCGTGAGCGCACTCTCCACAAGGCATGGTCCAAGCACCCGGACCGCTTCGTACGGGGGATGCCGAAGCCCCAGCCTCTCCCACAAGAGGTCTGGATCAATCCACCAGCTGCGGAATCGACACCGCAGCCGACTCACTAATTTATAACCCCGGGTGTCTCAGTGGTGTTGACAGGTTCCGCAGTGCGTACCGCGTTGCGAAGCGCCCCGTGCACTTCGCCTGTGACCCTGTTGGCGCATGAGGACCGCAAGCTCCCGCATCGCCGCCACGGCAGCCACATGGCCCGAGCGGAGCGGCCATCAGGCCTGGAACTTTACAGCCAGAACCGGAGAACGGAGATCCCCCAGACGACCATGAACACCAACACTCCAATCACCAAGAGCCACACGACAAAGACCTCGGACCAGAGGACCGCACAAGCAAGCACGACCGTGATGACCCTGGCGAGCGCGCAGAACAGGATCCCGTCGTAGCCATTCAGTCCCAACTCCTTGGACAGTTCCTTGATCAGTGATGCGGCATGCGCGTGCAAATGTAGTCTCCCCCACCCCCTGCCGCCGGTCTGATTCAACAGACGGTTGTCGGAAAGGGGGGCAGGGCAAGACCCTCTCTGCCAATATCGCTGAGACATCCGCTACCTTTGGATTTACTGAAGGGGGCGGAGGTGGACAGCGATGATAGCAGGGAGAGAGAGGATGATGGACATGGGTGTGGGTGTTGCGGCCGTGGGGGGCGAGGAGCGTAGCGACGAGCCCGCCACGGCCAAGGCCGTCGAGAGCCCCCCGGCACCGGATCCGGAGGTGGTGGCCAAGCCGACGCGTCGACAGTTCACGGGGGAATACAAGCTCGGGATCCTGGAGGAGACGGATCGATGCTCCCAGCCCGGTGAGGTCGGGCGGATCCTGCGTCGCGAGGGGCTCTACAGCTCTCATCTCACGGCCTGGCGCAAGGCACGGCGGGAGGGCTCTCTGAAGGGCCTGACGCCGAGGAAACGGGGCCGCAAGCCGGCCCGGCGCAACCCCCTCCAGAAGCGGGTGGATGAGCTCGAGGCCGAAGTGGCCCGGCTCGAGAAGCAGCTGGCCACGGCGGAAACGATCCTGGAAGTCCAGGGAAAAGTTGCCGGGCTGCTGGGGTTGAGCTTCGAGGGCGGGAAGAACTCGTGACAGCCGCTGCCTCCCTCGCACCCGAGGTCGGCGTCGTGCCGGCGTGCCGGGCGCTGGGTGTGGCGCGCGCGACGTTCTATCGGCGTCAGAAGCCTGGTCCCGGGCACCAGCAGCCCAGCAAGCGGCCCGCCCGGGCTCTTTGTGAATCCGAACGCGAGCAGGTGCGACAGACCCTCGCCTGCCCGCGCTTCGTCGACCGGTCTCCCGCCGAGATCGTGGCCACCCTCCTCGACGAGGGCCAGTACCTCTGCTCCGAGCGCACCATGTATCGGATCCTGGCCGAGGACCACCCCGTGCGTGAACGGCGGGATCAGCTCACCCACCCCGAGTACACGAAGCCCGAGCTCGTGGCCACCGCCCCGAACCAGACGTGGTCATGGGACATCACCCGGCTGCTCGGACCCCAGAAGTGGACGTACTACTACCTCTACGTCCTCATCGACATCTTCAGCCGGTACGTGGTCGGATGGATGGTCGCCGACCGCGAGAACTCAGCGCTCGCCAGCCGGCTCATCCAGGAGAGCTGCCTCAAGCAGAGTGTCCAGCCCCAGACGCTGACCCTGCACTCCGACCGCGGGAGCCCGATGACGAGCAAGTGTACGGCCCAGCTCCTCGCTGATCTCGGCATCACCCGCTCGCTCGGCCGACCCCGGGTCAGTGACGACAACCCCTTCTCGGAGGCGCACTTCAAGACCGTCAAGTACCACCCCGGCTTCCCTGGCCGCTTCCCGGACATCCACGCGGCCACTGACTTCTGCCGATCCTTCTTCCCGTGGTACAACAACGAACACCGCCATGGGGGCATCGCCATGCTTGCCCCTGCCGACGTCCATCACGGGCGGGCCGATGAGATGCTCGCCCAGCGTGAGCGCACTCTCCACAAGGCATGGTCCAAGCACCCGGACCGCTTCGTACGGGGGATGCCGAAGCCCCAGCCTCTCCCACAAGAGGTCTGGATCAATCCACCAGCTGCGGAATCGACACCGCAGCCTGCTCACTAATTGATGACCCCGGGTGTCTCAGTGGTGTTGACAGGTTCCGAGATGAAGGGGCGGGGCGGATCAGTCCGTAGCCGCGGGAGCCTTGTCCTGGGGCAGGTCGCTCCCGGACCATTCCTGGAATGCCCTCAGCCCGAATTCAGGCAGGATCGCAAAGAGGTGGTCGAAGAGTCGCGACTGGAAGGCTTCGTAGCCGAGCCACTCCGTGTCGTTCGAGAAGCAGTAGATCTCGATGGATGCGCCGTGCGGGCCGGGCTCGAGGTGACGCACCATGAGCGGCATCTCCTGGTGGGTCTTGGGATGCGCCCGCAGGTACCCCTCCACATAGGCGCGGAACATCTCCAGGTTCGTGACCGGCTCGACCTCCGCCGTGCTTCCGCGGCCGTCGGCTTCCGGAGCCCGGGACGCCACTGCATCGAATTCGTGCCCCAAGTGACGGCGCAGGGATTCGCGCCGGGAGAGTTCGTGGATCTCCTCGTCGGTGAGGAATCGCACCGTATTGACGTCGATGAGGAGTGCACGCTTGATCCGCCGCCCTCCCGATTCGGACATGGCGCGCCAGTTCTTGAACGATTCGTTGATGAACTTGTGATTCGCGACCGTCGAGATCGTCTTGTCCCAGTTCTGCACCTTGACCTGGTGCAGGTCGATGTCGACGACTGTTCCGTCCGCGCCGGCGTGCGGGATCTCCACCCAGTCACCGATCCGGACCATGTCGTTGGAGGTGATCTGGATGCTCGCTGCGAGCGAGACGAGGGTGTTGCGGAAGACCAGCATGAGAGCCGCAGCCGCGGCCCCCACCCCGGAGAGGAAGACGACGGGAGCGCGGCCGAGGAGAATGGCCACGATGACGACCCCGGTGATCGAATAGACGATCAGGGTGACGATCTGCACGTAGCTCTTGATTGGCTTGACCATCGACGCCGGGGACGTTCGATGGTAGATGCCGCTGAACGAATCAGCCGCCGCGACGAGAGTTCTCGCGATGGTCAGCGCGATGTATGCGGCCGAGAGGCGGCGGACGACAGTCCAGAAGAGAATCAAAACCTGGGCTTCCGCGCCGGCTGCCGCCTCCGATCGAGTCACACCCAAAGCCGGTACGATCCCGTAGTAGACGACCAGGGCGGGCACGATCGGAGCCAGCCGAGCGAGCACCTTCTTGTCGAACGGGCCACTGTCGAGGGAAATGCGCGTTTCGGAAGCCACCTTCCCGATCGCCTTGGCGAGGACCCGGGACTTCATCCAGTCGGCAAGTGCCGCCAGGACGGCCAGGACTCCCAGTCCGATACCCAGCTGCCACCAGTTCAGAGAGATGGATTCTTCCATGTCGCGGCGGCTCTACCTCGAGCGATGTCGGTCATGTACGAAGCAGCTCATCGGTTCGCCGTACAAGTAGCATGTATCCCCGCCTACGGCCACGATGGCCTTGCGCGGCGCTGCCGAGCTGCCGGGCACCGGCGAGAAGTGTGGGCATGCGTACCGATCCGCTGATGATCGGCTGGAACCGGCTGTTGACTTCTTCTTTTCCCTGGGCTCGCTCTTGTCGAGCAGTCCATTGTCCGAAGTCGGCCAGTGGGCAGCGCCGGATGGAACTGGCAACAGGCAGCGGGCGAACCTACCAGCCACCGAAAAAACCCCGTCTGTACGCGCAGAACCCACGCCCTCGAGGCAGGGCAGGTCAATCCATGATGTCTTGTTTTTCGGCTAGAGAGTACATCGGATGCTTGAGCAGTGGACCTCCGTCAAAGGATCTGGTCATCGAATCCGGCCCGGAGTATGAGATGTCCCATTCCGTATCCATTGCAAACCTGATGCGAGCAGGCCTGGTACCAGGGCAGACGTACATTTCTTTGCAGCACTGGCCGGCTTCGGGCCGTTTCGGATGCTGGAAGTACCGCCTGCGGCCGAACTGACCATACCTGGCCAATAGCCCTCGGTCTCGGACCGTTCCCTCAGGACCTTCAACGGCCTCGATGCGCCGTTGCCGCCCAGGGCGGAGTGCGGTGGTGGTCTCGCATCCGGGATCGGCACAGACGAAAGCAGCCCGGCGCCACACATGGCGATGATCTCGCCAATCATACTGTCGCCAATGGACGGTTACGAAGCCATCGAAGACTCTATCTTGTCGGTCACTTGACTCGTGAATTACCCGAAGCCGGTATCCTCCGGCGGGAAGCGACCCGATGTATGCCTCATAGGCGTAGACGACGGGCACGGCAAGCCCAGCAAACCGGTCCTTTTCAGACACCACGACCCCAAGGTCCAGACAAGTTCCAAAGCTGGTCAGATCTGGCTCAAGTTGATAGCCGCCGCTTTGCCCGGTCTAGACCTCAGCTCTCACGAACAACTCACTCTCCGCTCCCACCACGACAATCTCCCCTGGCAGTCGATCACCAGCGGCAGATTCGCCCGCTGTGATGAACTCGACGGACAGCGCTACTGCGTTGAGCCGGAGACCTGTCGTGGAGGGCGTACACCCAGAACCGCGATAGCGAACGGACGTGACCCTTACCGGTCTTCGTAGTTGCGCCCTGGCGTCGGCGAGAGCCCGAGGAGTGTTCACTGGGAGCGAGGCCAAGGAAGCCCACCCACTGGCGTGGCGAATCGAAGCGTGTCAGATCGCCGAACTCGGCCAGGACCGTCACGGCCGTGATCGTCGCCACGCCGCGTAGGCTCATCAGGGCCTCAGCCGTGGGGCGGAAGCGGCCAGGTGCAGTACCTCGTGCATCTGGGCTTCGAGACCCACCGTCCGGGCCTGAGCCTGAAGCACCGCGTCCACATATTCTTGGCAGACCACCTGCTGGACAGGATTGTCGAATTGCTGAGCATCGAGCCATCGCAAGCGTGACTGCGTCCACCGCGACTTCCCGCGGTAGACCCGGCTATGACGGACAGGCAAGGTCCGGAGGCGCTGTCGGGCATTGAGCTCCATCGACTTCATGTCCTCGCGTACACGGGTCCGAAATCACGAACCGCCTCTTGAGTCCGGTCCCGGCACCCATACCGGAATCGGCTCCCCGGCGCGGTGAAAACGCGCCGAGCTCAGCGAGTCGTGGCGATCCGTCTTCACCCGATCCCCTGGCTTGCACGGGACTAGGCTTGGTGCTACGACTTTGGTAGTCGTGCCCGATCTCGGTGATCTCGGGATACACCCCTAACCGCAGGGGCCAGCTTCGTGGCAGGAATTCAACACCTCTCCGCACGGGCCTTCCAGCCTGCGGATCAGACGCCGCAACGAGGTGCTTCGATTGGAGGAACCCCTCGGTAGTCCGGCTGGTCGCGACCCGGCCATGCCACGGCCACCGCGATCGTGTCCTTGTGAACGTCCAGCCCCACACACTGGTCTGTATTCGGCCATGACCTGCCCTCCTCGATTATGGCTCTGCGCTTCAATGAAGTCGTTCTGCCTCGAGCGTAACCTACGCTACTCGAGGCAGGGCAGGTCAATCCATGATGTCTGAGATCAACGCGGGGACGGAGCGGATCCCGGCACCGAGGACTGGACGACGCCAGGTTGTTGCGGGCGACCGGCTGCGGTTATGGGTCCTGCGCTCCTTCAACGTGTCCGAGTTGGTCGCGGCAGGCAGTGAGGGACCCACCTTGAGGACCATCCGCCGGTGGATCGAATGAGAACGGCCAGCTCCCAACCACGGGGCCCGGAGCCATCACCTCCACCCAATAGAACGGGAAACATGAGATGAAGCCACGCACTCGGAGTCCTTGGCACGTCGTGATCGTCGGGTTGTTCCTGTGGCTGGCGACCGCATCGGCGGCTGCTGCCCAGACGACTGGTTCGATCGCAGGCACCGTGCTCGACCCGGCCGGAAACCCGCTGTCCGGCGTCGTGGTGAGGGTGGTCGGCCCGGGCCTGGACCAGCAACAAGTGACCGGTGCGGACGGCAGCTACACGGCCACGGGTCTGGCGGTGGGCGACTATGTGGTCACGGCTGCGCTGCCGGGCTTCGAGACGGTGGAAACCCCGGTCTCCGTTCGAGTAGGCACCACGGAAACAGTCCCGATCGAGCTGGGCATCGCGTTCCTGCTGGAAACTGTCAGCGTCGTCGCCGAGGAGCCGCGCATCTTCGCGCGCAACATCGTCGCGGAACCGATGAGGCTGCAGCAGTCGAACATTACTGCCGTGACATCCGTGGTGGACAACCTCCCCGGTGTGTCCATTCAGGAGGGGGACGGGTACGGCTTCGACGACTGGTCGAGCAACGTCGCCGTACGCGGCTTCCAGGTGTCCATCAACGAGGCGCAGATCGGCACGACCATCGACGGATTCCCCAACGGCACGTCGGACTACTGGAGCGGAGCCAAGGCGAACCGGTTCATCGACCCGATGAACCTCGGCGGGGTCGAGGTGTCGCAGGGCACGGCCGACATCGCCTCCCGGTCGGTCGAGGCGCTCGGTGGCACCTTCAATTTCATCTCGGACGATCCGGCAGCCGAACGGACCTACACCGCGTCGACCACCATCGGCGAGAATGACGGCGAGCGGTTCTCGATGAGGGTCGATACCGGACCGCTATTCGGCGGCGAGACCCGCGCCTGGATCGCCGCGATTCGTCAGGAGGCGACCGACTGGGTGCAGGGTGCGGCGGAGAACGAGCGGGAACACGTCGCCGCCAAGCTGGTCTCCGAGCACGGGCGACTGAGTCTCACCAGCTACGTCGCCTACGACAACATCCGCGAGGACGTCTACCAGCGACTGTACAGCGAGGCCGATTTCAGGTCCAACCCGCGTTGGGATCGCCTGATCGGCGAGTGGCCCGGTGTCCCCTACCTGAGCCAGTTCTACCGGCCCGCCTGGTCCACATGGCGGAGCAACACGTTCGGCTACCTGAAGGCAGACTGGTCGTTCAGCGAGTTCACCTCGCTCAGCGTCGGCGCCTATTTCCACCGCAACCGGGGCCGCGGCGACTGGCTGCCCCCCTACATCGTGGACATCAACGACGACGCAGGCGGTCCGGAATCGGAGCTGATGGGCGGGAGGCCGGCACGGGGCGGTGGACAGCTCGGGCTGGTCCGATTCGTAGACCAGGACGGAGCCGCCGTCGGACCGACGCCCGGCTGCACGTCGTCCTACATCTTCAACTACTACGGCTCCGGTGGCCCGGCGGTCGACCCGGCGTGCCATCCGGGAGCCACGGCGGTGCAGTCCTTCCGCCACAGCCACTACGGGAAGGACCGCATCGGCCTGACTATCGACGAGGAATGGTCCACGACCATCGGCTCGGCTGGCAGCACGTTGCGCGCCGGCATCTGGTACGAGGACTCGCGCCGGGACCTTGGCCGGGACTGGCACCAGATCCTGGATCCGGTGCTCAGCGCCCGGTTCGACGAATCGGCCTACTGGCACCAGTACGACTGGGACTTCCCGCAGGACATCTTCAGGTGGTACGTGGAGGAGACGCTCTACGCCGGCTCGTTCGCCCTGAGCGGCGGCATCCGGCAGTACCTGGTCGGCGTGTCGCGCGAAGACGTGTTCAACCTCGACCCGGCGCTGTCTGTCGATTCCGATTCGAATCTGCTCTTCTCCGGCGGGGTCACCTACGAGACTCCGGTCGAGGGCCTGGACCTCTTTGCCGGCTATTCCGAGAACTTCAAGGCGATCAGCAGTCTCCTCCTCGAGGTGCCGGGCCGGAGTCTGGACCTCCTCGAGCCGGAGACCGCCTCGAACATCGATGTCGGGCTTCAGTACACGGGGGACCGCGTCGCGCTGAGTGCCACCTGGTACACGATCGATTTCCAGAACCGGATCTTCTACATCGGTCCGCAGACGCCCGCCGGTCCCAACTACCTCATCCCGGGCGGTGGCGCCTACTTCAACGCGGGCGGCATCGACACGAGCGGCCTCGAGTTCTCCGCGACGGTGGAGATGCCGCTCCAGACATCCTTCTACACCGCCTTCACGCTCAACAACTCGGAGTACATCGGGACCGACGATCCGCTCGTCGACGCCAGCCAGGGCATCGTGGCGGGAGCCGACGTCACCGGCGTCCCGGATCGGCTGTGGGTTCTCTCGCTCGACCGTAGCGGCCCCCTCGGAGGGGGATTGACCGCAAAGCACACTTCGTCGCGACGTGTCAGCCTGGCGTCGGACTGGTACGCGGACGCCTACTGGATGGTGGACGCCTACCTCCGTTTCTCAGGCGAGGCGTTGAGCGATCTGCTCCGGTCGACGGAGTTCTCGATCGTGGCCAACAACCTGTTCGACGAGGCCTACCTCTCCGCCATCACCGAGAACGCCGCCTGGCTCGGCGCGTCGCGCACGATCTCCATGACGGCAACCGTCTCGTTCTGAGGGGAACGCGACGATAGGGTGGACGAGGTCGTATTCGGGGGGAAGTGTCACGCGGACGCTGAGCGCCTGGACCTCCACTTCGAGAGCCTGGGAGAGGCGAAGCATGAAATCGCCCCGCTCAGCCGTTCAGAACTGGTACTTCAGTCCGAGCGTCATGGCCCCGTACTGGAAGCCCTCAAGCGCTGTGGAGCCCGAGAAAAACGTCGTGCCGTCCGTCCGCACCGGTTCATGGCTCCGGATGAGGGACGACACGACGACCTGCGTGAGTTCCCCGAATCGGGCCCAATGCCCCCGTCCCGGTTGATCGATGTGCACCGGTGCTGTTGACAGCAGTAGATCTGAGTCTGCGGATTGCTGTGAGGCGCAATGGGAAATCGTGCGACGAATACCACCATCACCGTTCGCGGGATTGAGCCGGGCGATAAGTCCTGGCTCAAGCGGGAGGCGCATCTGACGGGTGTTTCGATGGAGGAGTTCGTTCGCCGCCTGATCCATGAGAAACGCCGAAAGGCGGAATGCCCCCAAGAACCCTCCGAGGCCTTCAGACGGTACTTCGGGCCAAGACACGGAGTGGAGCTCCCGCCGCTCGAGCGCCAGGGCTACCGGCCAATCCTGTTTTCAGACGAGGACGAGACCTGACCGCGCCAATCGCCTGGGTTCTCGACACGAATGTAGTGTCGGAGATGATGCGACCGAGCCCGGAGCCGCGCGTCGCGAAGTTTCTGGACCGGGTCGCCGCCGAGGGAATCGGTCTCACGGCGATCACCGTATGGGAATTCCTCAACGGCATAGGTCGCCTAGACTCCGGACGGCGCCGGGCCGAGATTGCCGAGCGATTCGAAGGCATGCTGGACGACTTCTTCGAAGACCGAGTTTCGATTGGACCCGGGCCGACGACGGGTGTGCGCTCACGTCATGGAAGCCAACGACGGCGAGCCGTCGACGACCATCTGCCGGACGCCGTGCTTGCAAGACTGCGGCCTCCCGCCGGCTTCATCACGCGGAATGTGGACGATTTCCGAAACACCGATGGCACGGTCAATCCGTGGACCCGGGCCGACGCACGGGTGTGCGCTCACGTCATGGAAGCCAAGCGACGGCAGGGTGAGCCGCTCGACGACCATCTGCCGGACGCCGTGCTTGCAAGTACTGCGGCCTCCCGCCGGCTCGCCGTCATCACGCGGAATGTGGACGATTTCCGAAACACCGATGTCCGCACGGTCAATCCGTGGACCGGCGTCGGCACGAGGTCGGAGCGGAGGGGGTCTTGAGCGACGGATTCCCACGGGTGCAGTGGATCACATCCAGTCCACTGCCGGTTCGGAAGCCGATAAGGGCCGGCTCTTCAACTGACCCGAGTATCTGGCGAATGCTCCTAAACCGTCCGGCGAGTCCCGTCAAATAAGCTCGGTCCGGGCGCTTTCCTCCTCGCCGGCGTCGATCTCGGCAGCGTCAGCCCCTTCGATCTGGTCCGCAAGCACCCGGCCATAAGTCGGAAAGCAGCAACGTTCAACTTGTGCGTCGGCGTCCCAGAGCCGGGCTCGGATCAGAGCCTTGGCACAGTGGAGAAACGCTTCTTCCACCGTAACCTTCAGGACGGACAGGGGCAGCTTGCCCTTGATGGCTAGAGGCTTGAGCAGTTCCGGATCGGTGGAAATCTCCGCCTTCCCGTTGATCCGAAGCGTTTCCGTCATGCCCGGCACGAAAAACACCAAACCCACGTAGGGACGTTCCACCAGGTTCATCAACGTGTCCAGCTGACGGTTTCCCGGCCGGTCCGGCAGCAGCAGCGTCTTGTCGTCCAGCACGTGCGCCAGCGAACCTGGAGGATCACCCCGTGGGGAGGCATCGGCCCGCCCGTCGGCGCGTGCGGAACCTATGACGTAAAACGGAGACAGGGCAATGAAGTTGCGGCAATGCGTATCCAGGTGGTCCAGAACCTTGAGACCGGCACGGGGAGCCGGAGGACGATAGGTGACCCGAAGCTTCGCCATGGAATTGATGGCCATTCGTTGCTCCCTCCCGTTGCCGCATGGGATCCGCCCTCATGCGATGTCTGCCCTGTACGAGTCTATCACTATGCAGACCGCCTAGCGCACAGATCGTGACAACGGCCTGAGGGGGCTGGCGAGAGACCGTCAGGGAGAGGCCTTTCCCCGATTTCCTGTTGCCTCTACAGGTGTCTGAAGACTCGGGTGCCAGCCAGCCCATCTTGAGCCATTCCGGGGCCGCTCGTTATGCGGCGAGAAGTCGCTCTTTTGCAGGATCCGTCGGGGCTAAGCCACCAACTCCTGCTGGTCCGTGACCTTCGTCTTCGGACCCCGGTGCCTCGCTTCCCACCACCCAGAGACCATCCCGCGAGCCCGCGCCACCAGCAGGCTCTGATCCCTCCCGTCCCGCTCTGCTCCGACGGCTTCGGTGCGTGCCGCGTTGCGAAGCGGCCCTGACACTTCGGCCGCCCGCCGCCCGACCCCGGGGATGCTCTCCAGGAGTGCGAGTGCGGCCTCGAACGAGCGCGTGACTTCGGTAACCCGCCCCCTGGCCAGCAAGCACACTTGCCAAATCCCACCGCCAAAGTGTCCAACGATGGGGTTCACTCCAACCACGGCAATTCTTCGTTAGGCGTGCAGCTGCACACCAGATGGCGAAGGCGCTAGGGTTCCGGCCGGCCTGCGCGCAGAACGCTCTCCCGCCAAGCGGCCAGCACGCGTTCCCACGGCATCCCGAGAGCGTCTGACAGTGCCAGCCGGAGCTCCTCATTGGCCCGCCCCGCCCCGAACACGGCTTCGGTGCCCCCGCGTTCGTTCTCGACGACGACCGCCGCGGCCACGTTCCAGCCCCTGTCGGGGGAGTTGTCCTCGAGGATCGGTCCAACGTAATCCCCGGGCGGGCAGCCAAGTAGCCGGCGTATTCCGTCGGTGCCCCCGCGTTCGTTCAAGAGATCGACGACGACCGCCGCGGCCACGTTCCAGCCCCTGTCGGGGGAGTTGTCCTCGAGGATCGTGTCCAACGTAATCCCCGGGCGGGCAGCCAAGTAGCCGGCGTATTCCGTCAGCAGCTCGGGTACATCCGACCCATGGATCCGCCGTACCACGTCGCCACCCCCTCGTTGACGAGTCCGTGTGTACGGCCATCGGCGGTAAGGGGCGAGAGCAGGATGTGCACCAGCTCATGGCGGTTCTCCTCCCCGGCCACGGGATCACCGCTCAGGATGAGACAGTTGGCTGGCACGGCGTACCCGTAGCCACCAACGCCGAACGTCCAATCGATGCCCATGACTCGATGCAGCTCCTCAGGGCTCGAGGCCACGTAGTACGTGAGCGCCTCGAGCCTAGGAACATCGAACGAGGCCGCGATCGAGTCGCCGAATGTGAGAAGGCGCTCGGCGCGGCCGCGGTTCAGCGGTCGCCCCGGCTCCGTCACGTATTCGATGGGACCCACCTGGGTCCGCTCCCAATCCGCGGTCAAACGGGGCATAGCGTTGCCGAAGACCCACCGGCCGGCTTCCCGTGTGGCGTACACCCGGGTCAGGGCGATCGGCCGGACATCTTGGGCCTCGGACGTCCTCGCGAAAAGGGTCTTGACGATGAACTCGTCTCCTCCCGGTACAGGGCGAATGTCGACAACCGTGGCGGGGGCGCCGTGGTAGGCCGCCCCCCGGGTGAGATCGTACGCAATCCAAGTCTCCTGTTCCGTCGAGGACCACCTGGAATTGGGCCTGAGCATACCGGGCTGGTTCGAGAGGTACTCGGACCATGCCCGGTAGATTGCGGGAACGTGGGCGTGTCAGGCGGCTTGGGACCAAGCCGCTGAGAGAGTATCGACGCCGAATCCCAACGCCACACGGGGAACGGATTGCGCGATCACCGATCCGGGGAGGCAGAAGGCAACGCAAAGGCCGCAAGCTATCGTGCGCATCCGCCTCAAATTCCTCCAAATAGTGTCTCATTGTCGATGGTCATTGACAGACGCCCGTGGTCATGTTCTCTGCTGGGCTCCAAGCACCAGTAAACCGGACCACCTTCTGCCTCCGCCACGCCTGACTGATAGTTTCGGTACCGCGGGGTGGCCACCCCCCAGCGTGGCCATGAATCGTGCTCTGGACAAGGGAGCCGGATAGGCGACGCACACGCTGTAGCGGCGCGCATTTCGCCCCGTCGCACCTACTTGGCTGGGCCGGCGGTCCGAACGCTGACCCGATCCCATTGGTGAGCGTTAGTCAGTTCATCCGTTCCGATGAGCCACGCCGGCGTCACGATGAGGTGCTAGTTCCAGCTTGGCCGGTGATAGGAGCCGCCTTCAAACGCGCCGAAGAAACGGTGGATGAGCGGGTGATCAATCGGTCGAGTCGAGTCTCCGACCTCCAGGTTCTGCTGCGCCACATACGTCTGACGCACGGACCCATCCACAAGCACGTGGTACCAGGGCTGCTTCCTTGTCGGCCGGTAGCCCTTCCCCCGCATCTGGAACTCGTACCACGCGTCGTCGGCCTGGCAGGTTCGGTCGTAGCCCACAACCACGCCCCGGTAGCCGTAGCGCAGGTGGCGGACGATCTGGCCCTCCCGAAAGAGCACATCCCGAGTCACTCGGGCCATTGGATCCTCCCGATAGGGTAAGGCCTCTCCCGAGCCGGCTGGCGCGGGCCGGGTCGCGCGAAACGGGTGCCCGGGGGGTGACCCCGAGAAGTGCCACAAGCCACGTCGTATGAGTGATGCATGTGTTCCATCCCGCTCCTGTTTCCCTCACTGGGCGACCGCCGTGAATCGGAGGTCGATGGACCACTCACGGCGCTCGGCGGACGGGTCGGACCGGAACCGCGACGGGACCGGCCGTGCCGTCGGCGGCATGCCTCTCCTCCCTGCGCCCGTGCCTGGACCCGACGACGACGATGCGGCCGCCAGTCAAGGCCCGCCATTGGTTGATTCCGTCAGGCGGCGCGTCCCTAGCCTGCCCTCTCGAGCATAGGGACGGGACAGTCAAATTGACACGTGCCGGTACCTGTGAGAAGAGTTGGGGACGGACCCGGCGAGTTCGGACATGAATCTCGTCCAGACCACCCAGCCACCGGCCGGTACGGAAAAGGGCCGGCTAGGAGGACCCCATGTTGCGAGCCCGATGCTTCCCCTGCGTTCTGGCTGCCCTGTCGACAGCGGCCCTGGCCCTTGTACCGAACGCTGCGCGAGCCCAGGCCGACTTCGAAACGACCCGCATCGCCGACGGCGTCTACCAGTTCCGCTGGGTGGGCCACAACGGCTTCTTCGTCGTGACCCCGGCCGGCGTCGTGGCCGTGGACCCGATCTCCCCGGAGGCAGCGACCGAGTACGCCCGGGAGATCAGGAGCGTGGCCCCCGACGCTCCGCTCGTGGCGATCATTTACAGCCACCAGGACGCCGATCACGCCACCGGTGCTCCGGCGCTCATGAGGGAGATGGGTCAGGAGGTACCGATCCTGGCGCACCGGAATGCGGTCGCCCCCCTCACCGCAGTAGGCAGCGGCGACTTGCCGGTGCCGACAGACACCTACCGGGAGTTCATGTCGATCGCGCCAGGCGGCCGCCTGATCGAGCTCCACTACGTGGGCGCGAACCACACCGACAACTCCACCGTCGTGTTCGTACCCGATGTCGCAGTTGCCTTCGCCGTGGACTTCGTGTCGAACGATCGTGCCGGCTTTCAGGACCTGCAGGGCGCGATCTTCCCCGACTTCTTCCAGTCGATCGCGGCCCTTCTCGAGATCCCCTTCGATACCATCGTTTTCGGCCACGGGCCGGCAGGCGACCGGGGGTCCATCCACCGCCAAATCCGCTACTACGACGAGATCCGGTCCGCCGTGAGGAGAGCCTTGGCGGCCGGGTGGTCGGAGGAGCGCGCGGTGGATGAGATCCGCCTGCCCGAATTCAGCGACTGGGGCCAGTACGAGGCCTGGTTCCCGTTGAACGTCCAGGCGATCTACCGTTGGATGGCCGGGATATAGGTCGTCGCGGCACCCCGTGGCCGGCAACTGGCGGCCGTGGGGACTCGCCACTTCAGAGAGACTCCCGGCGAGGAGCATGGAGGCGGCGGGCGGCGCGTCGAACCAGACGCGGTCCGGCCCGTGGAGGCAGGATCGTGGTTTGCCCCGAAGTCCAGTACAAGCTGGCGCTGGTGCCCGGAGACGGTACCAACAAGGTGAGTGATAACGGCTGCCGAAGCGTGGCTCTGAGGCTCTGACACTTCGGCTTAGAGGAGAGTGAGGGCGGTCTGCGTGCGCGCAATTGACCGCCTATTGAACACGGTTGCCTTCCCCGAACCTGGGCATCCGGCCATGCCGACCTTCACGCTGGTATTCTTCCGTTTCCCACGACCCCGATAGCGGCATCCTGAATGAGATTATTAGGAACGCTAACGGGAACACGAGCCACTCTCTTGCATACGCACGGATTGCCGGCGTACGTTCTCGATAGCGCCATGGGAGCTCTCGAGGCACTGAAATACGTGGATGTCGCTGATGTGGTAAATCTGCACGTTAGCCGGCTTCGCATGAGGCGGTGCCGGATTGTCGGAATGAGTCGGCACACGGACTGTCAGACCCTCATCACCACAGTGCGATGGCTTGGCTACGATGGTCCCATCTTGGCCGAAGCAGAGCAGCCTGTATGCAGTCCGGCGGCTGAGCGTACTCGTGTCGTCGTGGGTGAGCTTCGGTTGCTGTGCGACTTCTGGAACGCTTTCCCTGAATGCCACTCGCCCTTTCGCAAAGGGCTCGCGGACGAGCAGTGAGCACGACCCAGCCGACTTCTGAGTGGGAACCACTCCAGGTTTTGGGGAATCCGCATGGCCTGGCGGGATCCCTGATCGCGATCGAAGGCGTCGATGCCGCCGGTAAGACGACCCAAATTGATCGGCTTGTCACGGCATTGGCGACGGCAAGCACTGGAGCGATCGTCGTGCGCCATCCTTCCGACAGTCTTCGGCGGTACTACTATTGGCGCGCCTGGGCCGCTGAGAATCCCGCGGTCCCTCCGGGAACGATAGATGCCTTTGGCCTGAGCATTCTCGCCCTCGGCGACCGTCTCGTACAACAGACGGCTGTTGTGCAGCCCACATTGGCCGCGGGAGGCATTGTCATCTGCGACCGGTATCAATTGTCGTCCCTGGTCTACGAATCAAGTCCGGCTCACATGTACTGCCTGGCACGGCTATTTCGTCCGGACATTGCGATCCTCCTCACAGCTTCAGCGCCAACTATTCTGGCTCGCCTGCGGAGTCGAACATACGAGCGGGAGCATCGGAGAGACGAACGGGAGAAACCGATCTTGATTGAGCGGTACAAGCGACTGGCAAAACTCAACGGATACCACGTCATCGATACGGACTCATGCAACGAGCAGGACACGGCGGCGTCGATTGCGTCTCTGGTTGACCTGAGCAAGATTCTTCCTCTTGTAGCGGAGTAGCGGAATGCCGGATGGCTGGAAGCTGCTCGAAGACCTCCCCACATCGGAGTAGCTCAGATGCCGATCCTGAAAACCTACCAACCATGAGCTGGCCTTCACGCTTACCGATCCTCTCGATTGTGCTGCTCTGCACCTGGGCCGAAGTGCACGCGCAGTTTACCGGGACGCTGGTGGTAGCGAACCGAGTGGGGGGTAGCGTCTCCTTCTTCGATCTGGAGGTCGGGCTGGAAGTAGCTCGACTGCCCGTTGGCCCCCGAATTCCGCATGAAGTAGCCGTCTCGCCCGACGGAGGACGAGTCCTAGTCGGAGAATATGGTGCCGGAGACGATCCTGGACGTCATCTGATCGTGATCGATTTGCCCAACGTCCGCGAGCTCGGGCGGATAGACCTTGGAGGCCGATCGAGACCGCACAGCGCGGCGTTCTTGCCAGATGGACGGCGCGCTGTAGCTACCATGGAAGAGTCGGACCGGCTGGCTCTGGTGGACCTCACCACGCTGGAGGTAGTGAGAAACTATCCCACTGGAGGTAGGGAGGGGCACATGGTCCGCGTCAGCTCCGACGGCAGTCGGGCATATGTGACCAATCGCGGCGCAGAAGGGACGCTGTCGGTCATTTTTCTCGATGAGGGGCGCGAGCCCATCGTCATTCCCACAGGGGAGGGCGCGGAAGGACTCGCCGTCTCCCCCGATGATGCTGAGGTCTGGGTCGCGAATCGACTCGCAAACACCATTTCGGTGATAGACACCCGCACGCTGACGGTCGCGGCCACGATCGAGGCGCCCCAGACTCCAGACGCGTGGAGATATCGCCAATGGGGCGAGTCCTCGTGCCAAACGCGGCGCGAGGCGGTGCGGTCGCCCAATACGACCTCGCGACGCGGGAGTTGCTGGTGAACGCTCCGATTCGGGAAGAGGGGCAGGCAGGAAGCGCGGGCATTCTCGCCCTCGGATCCTCGGCCTTCATCTCCGACCGGTCGGACAATGCCATCCTCGTTTACGATCTGGACGAGCCCGGAGTTGTACGCATTCTCGGAACGGACCACGATGCGCCCGACGGGATCGCGTGGTCGCCGCTCAGGGTGGCTGCGTTCGATCGAACGGCGCCGAGATGAACGTTGTTGCCGAGGGGTTTTCCTGGCCGGTTGCGTTGGACGTGGGCTGGCCCCTGGTCGTACTATGACGCTCAGAGCTGTGCACGATTCAATGGGGCCGTCGGAAGTCCCCACGCCGTGGAGAAACCTCATGAAGGCGAAGCCCATTCTCGCCATCGGTCTGTTGACTCTCATCCTGGCACTCGGCATTGGCGCGGCCACGCTCAGTGAACGGGTGGAGGCGCTGCAGCAGGACATGGTCCAGGCACCCCTGTTCGAGGTCGATCCGTTCTGGCCCAACCCGCTTCCGAACCACTGGGTCCTGGGCAATACGATTGGAGTGGGCATCGATTCCCGCGACCACGTCTTCATCGTGCACCGTCGCGATGCCCTGAATCCAGGGAACGAGGGGAACGTGGGACCTGATCAGCCGGACGCAGAATGCTGCGAGGCGGCGCCCAACGTGCTCGAGTTTGATCCGGACGGGAATCTGGTGAATCACTTCGGGGGGCCGGGTGGCGGCCAGTACACATGGCCCGCGTCCAACCACGGGCTTCAGGTGGACCCCGAGGACAACATCTGGATCGGCGGGAACGGCCAGGGCGATTCCCACGTCCTCAAGTTTACGCGGGATGGCCGCTTCCTGATGCAGGTGGGAAACCCGGGACAGGGGGCAGATTCAAACAGCATGACGCACTTCTCCCGGGTGACGAAGGTCTCCTTCGACGAGAATGGGGACGAGGCCTTCGTTGGGGACGGCTACGGGAACAAGCGTGTCGTCGTCGTGGACTCCGACACTGGTGAATTCCTCCGCTACTGGGGAGCTTACGGAAACACGCCGGACGATGCGGATCTGGGCGGGTTCAACCCCGACGCGCCGCCCGCACAGCAGTTCCGTGGACCCGTCCACTGCGCCGAGCCGTCCAATGACGGCCTCCTGTACGTTTGCGACCGGACCGCCAATCGTCTCCAGGTCTTCACCCTGGACGGAAGTTTCGTCGAGGAGGTCTTCGTCGAGCCCCGGACGCTCGGCGCCGGGTCAACCTGGGAGATCGCCTTCTCGCGGGACGACGACCAGCAGTTCATGTACGTGGCCGACGGGCAGAACCGAAAGATCCATGTGATGGACCGCGAAAGCCTCGACGTGCTCTATACCTTCGGCGACGGTGGGCGCCAGCCGGGCCAGTTCTATGGGGTCCACAGCATCGAGACGGACTCGCAGGGCAACATCTACACCACCGAGACCTGGGAAGGGAAGCGGCTGCAGAAGTTCGTCTACCAGGGGATGGGCAGGGTCCAGAGAGGCACCGATCAGGGGGTGCTCTGGCCTACGGGCCAGTGAGGCCGTAACGGGGGATTCGTTCGAGCCCGCGATCAGCGCTCCCCTGGACCGGACGATTCGCCGGGTCTTCTCGCGCGGGGGGACGAGTGAGGACGTGATCCGTCCCGCCCGGCGGGTCAGGACGGCACGCCTACCGCCCTGCACAGAAACCTCATGTACGGCGTGGCCGCGCTGAAGGCGGATTCGACTGTCCGTTGGAAGGTCGCCTGAAGGGCGTCCTCTACGCTCATGTCCTTGACGGCGATGAAGTCCTTGCGCTTCAGGTCTTCGATCATCGGATGGTCCGGATCGAAGCCGCGCGGTGCCCTCTTCAGGCTCTCCCCGCCGAGACGAAAGTGATGCCTGAAGCCCCTGTCTGACACCGCGTTGCGCCACTCCGCGGACTCCTCGGCGATCCTCTCGCGGATGCCCACCAGCGCGCCCCGTGGCGGACGCCACATTCCGACACCCAGGAAGACTTCATCCGGTTCGATGTGCACGTAGTACCCGGGCGAATGCACGTCCTTCGCCTGCTCGTGCCGGAACTGTATGCCGATGTTCGTCTTGTAGGGAGTCTTGTCCTTCGAGAACCGGGTATCGCGATAGACGCGCATCATGGAGCCGCCGACGCGCCTCGGGATCGCCGTGAAATGCGGTGCAAGCTCCAGCAGCGGATCGTGCATGGACTCAATGAAATCCAGCGCCACATCGAGCACGTCCTCTTCATATCGACGCTTGTTCCGGTTGAACCACTCCCGGTTGTTGTTGGCCTTCAGTTCACGGAGGAACTCGACGGTCGCCGACGTGAATCCCACGTATCGGGGGTTGGGCAAGGCGGAATACTCCTCTCGTTGGGGAGCGCCATGAAGATCTCGGGGCGCAGAAGTCGTCAGCTCCGGAGCCCATCGGAGACGGTTTGATGTGGACGAAGCCTCGTCCCGGACTCCCTGACAGGAAGATGCGGCGAGCCCCTTGTGTCGAGAACCCCCCTACGGATGATTCGGGCTTCTCCCTCTCCTGCCGGCCGGACCTGCTCAGGCACGTCTGCCCGAGGCTCGCGTGGTCCTCGGGCGAGCCGCTCGGCGAGCGGAGGCAAAGCATTGACCGTCGCGGGAAAAAGGAGAGAGTCGGCAATCGATGTAAATTCTCTAAAAACCGTCGCCGGCTCTATCTAGACCGTGTGACCCCAAGGCGTCGTGATACTACCGTGGCGCACCGAGTCCCAACGTGGACCACGGCGGCGAGGAGGGATCCTCAACATGGTGGATCCACATGCGCTACAGGAGATGCCGGGAGCCCGGCCTGACGGTCGGTGAAGTGGCCCGATGCTTCGGGTTTTCGGCAGGGACGGTCAAGCGCATCCGGAAGGAACCCCCGATCGAGAGCGCATCCGACACGGAGTCCCGGGGCAGACGTCGCTACCGAGGGCTGTCCAGCACGGCTACTCGCTCACTCCAGGGTGATCGACATGGCGTGAAATAGGTGATCGACATCCGCAGAATACGGAATAGTGTCCGATCTCCGATGAACCGCAGTGCTGTTTCAAGTCGTCATCTAGAAACCCGGTTCGGACCGTGATCTCCCGGATGCCGTCTGGGAACCGCGCGGCAATCCGCTCCCGGATCCGGCCCTCGGTCCCGATCCCGAGCAGGTTGCCCGCGGCGACGCCAGCCGTCAGACCGCGGGCGCAGCTGGTCAGCTCGCCCTCACTCACTCTTGAACCTCCCGCCGATCTCTGCTGCGGGCCTGCTTCTCACGACGTGACCGGATGAAGAACGCCGCATGCACGATCGTCCCCTTGAGCGTCAGCGCGTGTCCGGTGAGCCCGTTGTGGGCCACGCGGTGCTCGATACCGAGGCCGACGCCCCGCGACGCCTCAGTCGGTGCCGAGGCGAAGCCGCGGACCACTTCGAGGACGCGCGTGGCGGAGGGGACCCCCTGCCCGACGGGTGGCTCGAGGAGGTGCGAGCGGACGAGCGCACCCCAGTGGGCGGCGAGGAGGTGCGGCGCGCCGAAGAGGTCCATCGAGGTCACCCGGTCCCCCTGGACGACGACGATTCCGCACTGGCCGGGAAGCGGTCCGCAGCCGACGAGCCTCTCGATCGCCTCGACACGTGACGGATCGCGCCTGTAGGCCTCCTCCTTCACGTCCGCGGCCGCGGCGGTGTCGGAATGCACGGAGGCACGGTTCAGCATCTCGTCGACCTCCCGCCACACGGCCCCCTGGTCGCCGGCACGCGAACCAAGCCGACGCATGGACTTGTTGACGCTCGCATTTTTCCGGGCGCGAACGGGGGGTGCCTCGAACACCTCGTCCCGTCTCGAGGCACGGCGGCGGCCCCATCGGCCCCGCTCGAGGCAGGAGACCGGGATCGTCAGATCGCCGAGCGAGGGAACCAGGACGGTCACATTGACGGTGCGGTTCTGCTTCCCGCCGAGAAAGTGCTCCCCCTCGACGACGAGCACCGGCTTGTGCCCCGGGTTCTGCACCCGGAGCTTCCCCACGCTCGGCTCCTCAAGCTCATCCACGACGAGCCCCGACCCCTCGCCGGTCGCAATCGCCGGGAGGCCGTTGGCCGCCAGGTATACGGGGAAGAAGGAGACGCCCAGCCGGGTGATGGGCCAGCCGATCGCGGCGGTATCGATAACGGGTACGGGCATGGTCACCTCTATTGACGGTCTCTGCTTGTGTGAGATACAATAATACGTTGGGAGCCCTTCTTTTGTCAATAGAACAAAATATTACGATTCCCATGGGCACTGTCCCGAACGACTACAATTCCGGCGAGTTTCCGCCCTTTGCCGTCACCGTTGACATCGCGGTCTTCACGATCCGCGACGATGCGTTGCAGGTGCTCCTGATCGAGCGTGGCGAGGAGCCGTTTCTCGGAGCCCTGGCCTTGCCGGGCGGCTTTGTACTGCCCGACGAGGATCTGGACCGGGCCGCGGAGCGGGAGCTCGAGGAGGAGACGGGGATTCGCACGGGGGCCTGGCACCTCGAGCAGCTCGCCAGCTACGGGGATCCGGACAGGGATCCGCGAATGCGGGTCGTCACCGTCGCCTACTGGGCGATCTGCGCCGAGTTCCCCGTGCTGGAGAGTGGCGGGGACGCCGCGGCGGCAATCCTGATGCCGGTCGAGGACATCGAGCGCAGGAAGGTCCGCCTGGCGTTCGACCACGAGCGGATCGTCAGGGATGCCGTCGAACGGACGCGATCCAAGCTCGAGTACACGGCCCTCGCGGCAAGATTCTGCCCGCCGGAGTTCACCATCAGCCAGCTTCGGCGCGTCTTCGAGACCGTCTGGGACACGCGCCTTGATCCGGGGAACTTCCAGCGGAATGTCCAGGAGCGGGGCACCTTCGAGAAACACGGCCCCGTCGCGGGCGCCCGCGGGCGCGGGCGCCCGGCGGCGCTCTGGTCGGTCAGCGACCCGGACATTTACGCCTCGCCGCTTCGGAGGCCGCTCGCGAGACGAGGCCGGGGAGCGGGGACACCGGACGAGCTTCCGGCCGCTGCGGCGCCCACAGAGGATCGGGCTGGTTCACCGGAGGAGGCGACTCCGCCGGAGGACGAGACGGAATAGGCACTGCGCCTCGACGGCGGTCCCGGGTCGTGTGTCCGACGTCTCGTTCTTCCCGGGAGGTCACGGCCTCGAGCCCGGCCGGCCTCGCCGTTCTCGCGGGAACGTCCCGGCTGGGCCGGACGCCGGCGAGCCACGCAGTGGTGGGGGAGATCGGCGTGGGTTCAGCGCTCCCGGTCCCAATGGATGGTGGATCGGCGAGGAACCGAGGTCCGGAGAAAACGGGAGTACGAGTGCTTCCGGCGGCTGGGGAGCCCCAGACGTCTGGAGGCCAAGCAGACCCAGCGGGTCCAAGTGTCATCGCTCGCGTCGCCTGCGGACGCCCCCCTTGTGCAAACCTTCCGCACCACGGTCCGGTATGCGGCGGCCCGGCGCTGTCGCCTGTCCGGCACTCGCCCCAACAGTGCGGCGCTCCGGGCCCCGTTGGGCAAGGCTCTCATGGCTCCATCACCCGATGGGTGCGTCCTCGGCCAGTTCGACGAGCCGCCGGTCGAAGGTCAGCAGGGCTTCAAATCGCATGGCGGCAGAGAGGTGGAGCGCGTCGGCGAAGTCCATTCCCTTCTCAGCGCGGTCAAGCGGTTCGGCAAGCTGGTCCGGGCTCTCCACCGAAACGCCCGGAAATGCCGCGAAGGCGCGCAGGGCCGATGCCACCGTTTTTCCGGGAAAGCCGTAGACACCACGTAACACCCATTCGGTTTCGAGCAGCACGGTCGTGCTTACGAAGACATGCCCAGCGTCGATCAGGACTCTCGCCCTGGCGGTCTGCTCCGGATCGTCGCCGGTCAGTTATCGAACAACGACATTCGTATCAACCGCGCGCATGGCGCCGCCTTGCTTCGGCCGGAACCCCCGCTTCCAGTTCCGAGAGAGACTTGGGCAGGCCGTCGCTGGCGAGACAGCCGAACACGTCCTGAGGCCGGCTGCCGCCCGAGACCGGGGCGGGCCTCAGCAGGACTTCCTCGGACGTGCTCTCCACAGCCAGTCGCATTTCCGCCTCCCAGCGCAGCGCCCGGCGGATCGCCTTTGGCAGCACGACCTGGCCCTTTGTGGATACGGTGGTCGTGAGCCGTTAGGATACCGGCATCACAAGTCCTCCGAGTAAGATCCGGGCTACAGCCTTCGGGACCAAGGGCTGATGAACCCGGCCGAGTTTCGGTGCGGGAAACACTTCGTTCCAGGCCGCAATCCGTGGCCAGCAGTCCGCGGGGCGGGAGGAACTCCTGGCCGCCTGCCGCCGATGGCCACCCGGACCGTCATCGCCGTTTGATCGACGAAAAGGGGGTTGGCCGGACGAAGGACGTAGTGCGCCGGCGCCCGTGTTCCGGTACCGGGAAGCGCACCCTTCGGGCTAGACCGCTGCCCGGAGCGCCTCGACGAGAGCGCCAACGTCATCTTCGTCGTTGTAGAGGTGGGACGATACTCGGAGCGCGCTCCCCCTGAGCGAAACGAAGATCTTCCGACGCTCCAGCTCCGCCTTGAGAGCCGTCAGCGCGAGGCCCTCGGGCATCCGCAGTCCGAAGAGGTGCGCCGCCCTCCCCTCCTCCCGCTCCACCGAGAAACCGATCGCCACCGCCTCTCGGACCCAAGATTCCGAAAGGCGCCGGCAGTAGGTCTCCACCCCCTCGGGTGTCCATGAGAGCACGAGACGGAGCGCTTCCGTCAGCATGGGAACGAGGATGAAGTTGGATCTCTCTCCCACGTCGTAGCGTATCGCGCCCGGCTGGTAGCCGGGCTGGTAGTCAACGAGATGCTGGAAGTCCTCGCTCCGCTCGCGACCGATCCAGGTCTCCTCGAGGGGGACGCCGTCGTCGAAGCGGGGCCCGAGGTACGCCGCGCCGATGGAATACGGCCCGAGCAGCCACTTGTAGGCGGCGACGATGAGTGCATCCGGCCGGACTTCCTTCACGTCGAAGGGCATGGCACCCACCGACTGCGTGGCGTCGACAACGAGCGCCGCCCCCACCTCACGAGCCCGTGCGGACACGGCCATCAGGTCGAAGACCGTCCCGTCGATCCAGTGGACCTGGGGAACCGTGACCACCGCGGTGTCCCTGTCGATGGCCTCCAGGAGACGCTCGTTCCAGCCAGAGGCCCGACGCGGGCCCTCGGGCGGCACGACGATCCGGATCTCAGCCCCCGATTCCTCGGCTTTCCGGCGCCACGCGTGGACGTTGCCAGGGAACTGCTCATGGAGGAGGACGATGTGTTGCCCCTCGTCGACCGGCAGGTTGCGCGCTGCGATCGCCACCCCGTATGACGCCGCCGGGATGATGGCGACACGGGTTGGATCGGGAGCGCCGACGAGGCGTGCGAAGAGCTCCCGCGCCCGATCGCTCTCCTCGAAAAAGTCAGGAGCGTGGAGGCCGGCGGGCGTGCGCTTCCGGCGGATCCCGGCGATGCCGGCCGCCTCAACGACCTTCGGAAGCGGGCTGATGTAGGCGCAGTTCAGGTAGTGAACGCCTTCGGGAAGGCTGAAGGCATCCCGCTGGCACGGCAGTACCTTTCTTCCGGCCGTCACGGCCTGTCGGTCCATCGTTGCCCTGACCACCGCCGTACCCGGCCGCGGTGAAGCGGGACCGGAGAGTCCTGCAGATGATCGAGATCGATCTGCCGGATCGTGGTGTGCCTCCGTTCCAAGCTCGTGCGCTCCTCCGTCACAACGGTCACAGCGCCCGGACAACGTCGTTCGACAACCGTTCACGGGCCGCGACTCCCGTCCGGCGGTACGCCGCCTGAACGGGCTCGCGGACGCCCCGACTCCGGATTCTCCAGACTCCGGCGACGACGAGTACGCGGTGCTCGCCGATGACTACACCCGAACGCTTGGCGGATGGCATGCTGGCCAGCGAGAGCCAGCCGTTCGACACACTCACGGATCGATGCGCTACGATCGAAGCGAGAGCGAACACCCCTCCAGCGCAGGACCGGTCACGAACGTGCTCGCCTTTCATGAAGAACCCGAACGTCGCACCGGCCGTGGAGCTAGAGCGACCCCCTCACAGCCTGCAGGTCGTTCCGGTTCGAGAACGATCCCGGCGGCGTCTCTATCGGCGGGACCGCTCAATCTCCGAGCCGGGTGTCGGCAGGTTCAAACTCCGAATCGTGGAGACGTGAGCGACCTGCCCGCGGGCTCGTGGGCACGTGCCCAGACGTCCTCGTCAATCGCAAGTTCCGGGAGCGTGTTCACGAAATCCCCGAGCACATTCAGCTCGTGCCGGACGCGGGCGCCGTTCCAGAGTTCGAGCTGTATCATGGGGCACCAGCAGGCCCGTCCGCTGACGAGGGCCGCCGTCCCCGATACCGCACGGCCGGATCGCCGTCCGGCGGCAGCATGTGGATCCAGCTCGACGTGTCGACAAGGATCATGGCCCGGCGGCGCCCCGACGGCGCTCTGCCTGAAGCTCTTCCACCGTCATCAGCTCCTCGCAGGTTCTGGCGTATTGCACGAGTTCTGCCATGCGCATGCGACGATTGAAGTCCGCGATCGCCCTGACCACGGCTTCGCGCTTCGTGCGCGCGTTCGTGAACCGGATTGTATCCTCGAGCCCCTGCTCTGGAATACCGATTGTGGTCTTCATGAGAAAAATATGCACTCAAATTGGATGCAAATCAGCAGGCTACGGGAATACCAGAGGCCCCAGGTCGGCATCTGCCATGCGCCTCCGGTCATCTGCGGCCCGCCGGCGTTGCATCAAACCGCTCACTGAGCCCCTGGAGCAAACGATACTCCCGCGAACGCGGACGGGAATATCCCATATATGCCTCTGTACTCCAGTCTCAAGCTAAAACCGGATGACACGCCCAGCTTCGTCCCAACGATCAGCATCGGCGCCAGGCTGACGCCGCGTTCTTCGTGCGGCATCGTATCGGTCTGGTATATCGTGCCGCCTGCCCCCAACAAGAGTTCCAGTCTCCTGCCCCTGAAAAACATGCGGCCTGCGGCCGCCTCTCCACCAATCCTGAGCGAGGAGTCCGACTCCCGTACAAGCGCGGCTGCGGAACCTCTGTACTCCCATCGGCCGGGAGCCCATGACGCTCCGGCCAGAAAGTACGTCTCCTTGTAGCCGGCATCACGTTCCCACAGGTCCTGGACCACTCCCGCATGATATCCGACCTGAGCGCGGGCTGGGAGCGCCGGAAGGAACGCCAGAAAGGCCAGAGATACCGCAGCCGCTGTCTTCATGTGGATCCGCTCCCGTAACGTCCGGCGAATACTCGTGGCCTGTCAAGCGCCCGCGTCTCAGCGGTTCCAGGCCGCCCGCCGGCGGGATCCTGGCGCCCATCGAGCGTGCATGTGGTACGGCAGGGAGCCGTACGATCGTGCTGGAGCGCCGCTCGCTCGACGATCTCTATTCGTTCGAGGGATCCGGGCATGATATCGCCACGGCCGCGGAAGGAAACCCCTACGCCGCACACACCGGGCGGAGAAGAGCCAACAACTTCGTATTCCACGGGCTTTCGGAGGAGGGTCGCTGAGGATGGTCCGGGTCCTCCGTGGCCTCGGCTGACCGAGCGCTTCCGAAAAGGCAGCGAGTGGGTCAGGACGGCGTGCGACAACGGAAGTGCGACCCACGGCACTCACTTCCTCCACAACACCGGAGCTGGTATCTCCGGCGACGATGAGTAGCGGCACGCCCCTGATGGCTCAGAGTGGGTCACTTGGCCAATCCGCTCTGGCGCGACGCCGATTCGGTCCCGGGTCATGAAGATGCGCGGCGAGACGGGAACCCACTCGTTCAAGTCGAACGCGACACGGTTGCTACTTCAATGGAGCGTCCGCGATCGGGCGGTCAGTTGCCGAAGCTGGCGGCGATCGCGGCCAGGCCTTCCCGGATCTCGACCTCGGACTTCCACACGCCTCGCGCCATCACGCCCGCGCGGTCGGCGATGTTCGCCACGTCGTCGAGGGGGTTTGAGTTCGTGAGGACGAGGTCCGCCCGCCGGCCGGCCGCCACCGTCCCGAAGGAGTCGTAGCGCTGGAAGTACTCCCCGACGTTCCGGGTGCCGGTGACGAGGATCTCGTACGGCGACATCCCGGCCCCGGCCATGGCCGCGAGCTCGCGGTGGAGCGAGAAGCCCGGCACGCTGAACATCTGAGGAGAATCGGTACCCATGAGGATGCCCACGCCCTCCTCATTCATCATCCCGAGGAGGCGTGTCCGGTTGCGCGCGTGCAGGCGGGCGCGCTCCACGTCCCAACCAGCCCCCGCCTGGATGGCGGAGAGGCGATTCTTCCAGCCCTCGACGCCGTCCGGCGGCCAGTAGCGCATTTCAGGATAGGCCGCGAGTGTCTCGGGGTCCCCGAGCCCGATCACGCCCACCTCCCACAGGACCATCGTGGGAACGACCCACGCCCGCGCGGCTATCGTGAGGGCGAAGAGTTCCTCCATCCGCGCCTGGTCCATCGGGCCGACGAGGCCGCCGGCGTCCTCCATGTAGCCGTCGAGGTGGTCGAAGGTCTCCTGTCCCATGAGGATGGCGTGCCGGATTCCGACGTCCGCCGGAACGTGGCCGCCGAAGCGGATGCCGGCCTGGGCGGCCGCAGCGGCCACCGCATCGTAGTCCGGCACGCTGAGTCCGGGGTGGATCTTGAGGTGGTCCCACCCCTCCCGCTTCTGGGTCCACACGCGCCCGGCGGCCTGCTCGGGAGAGGTCACCGTGTTCCCGCTGAAGCTCGGGCCCGCGAGGTAGAGCGTCGGGCCCCAGATCGCCCCGGTGTTCGTCCGCGCCTTCAGGTCGAGGTCGCCAGGGAGGCCCAGCATCCCGCGCACCGTCGTCACGCCGTTCGCGGCGTAGAGAAACATCACCTGCCCGCGGAACTCCTCGGTCGCGTTCCCGCCGGGCGTGTGGCCGTGCATCTCCGACAGTCCCGGCAGGAGGTACTTCCCGGAACCGTCGATCCGGTCGGCACCGGCCGGCACCTGTACCGACGACGCCGGTCCGACTTCGACGATCCGGTCACCCCGCACGAGCACCGTGTGGCCGGGCAGGCTCCGCTCGGTATCCATCGGGACGACGGTGACGTCGACGAAGGCCGTGACCCCGGCCGACGACCCCTCCTGGCCGGCGGCGGTGAAAGGGGCCATGGCGCACGCGGCGAGGGCGAACGCGGCGGACAGACGACTGGACCTCATGTGACCTCCTCGGCGCGGCCGTTCCCGGACACGAAGGGCGTGACCCGGCATACCGCGGAACACGAATCTCGATATCGACAGGGCTGCCGGGCCCGGCCACGGACCGCGCGCACGGGTCGAGCATCGGGCCCCGCTCGACGAAGCGCCGACTCTCCGCAGTCGACGCTCAACCGATCCACCTATGGTCGCCCCCCGAGTTGTTCGCTGGCCCGGAAGAGGATCTCGGCCGGCAGATGCTGGTCTTCGGAAATCTCCTCCCAGACCTGGTAACTGGCGGGAGCCCTGCGCTGGATGACGGCGTCCCAGAATTCCTCGTAGCGTTCGCCGGCGCGCAGTCGGCTCAGCAGATGCGCCGAGAGCCAGGCGTCGATACGTGGATCCCGGCAGTCGGCCCAGGGGATCCTCCCGAACGCCTCGGCGATGACTTCCTCGCGCCGTTCGGTCCATTGCCTTTCCAGGAGGCCGCGCAGGTACCAGCTGCCGAATGCATTCCCGCGGCCACAGGGGCGGATCTCGTTGGCCACGCCCTCTGCACTGTCTCCCGCCAGCTCGAATCCGTCGAGTGCCCGAAGGGCTCGAGCGCTAGGGTCCGCGTAGTCAGACTGCGCCGAGAGGGAGAACGGTGCGCCGAGCGCCAGGACCAGCATGATGCTCGGAAACGGACTCCTGACAACCATCGCGGCCCCCTACGCCCCGGAGATCGAGTGAGGAAACGGCCCGGCACCCTCCGCGCCACACAGAAGTGCCGGCGCCCAGTCATGTGGACGGGCCCGTGGCCCTGTCGAGGTCCCGACAGCCTCGGCCCATGCACGCGGGACCGCCAGACAGGCCCGCTGCGGCGGACTCCCGGCGGTCTCGGCGCCCTAAACGTCGCTCAGCGGCTCTAGTTCCAGCCGGCCCGTCGCATCCCCGAGTGAGTCGATGGGCACGCCCATCTGATCAAGCAGACTCATGTGCAGGTTGGCCAGGGGCGTGGTGTCGTCGTACCTCACATGACGTCCGCCGCGGCCGGGACCACCGGCCAGGAGGATGGGCAGGTTTGCGGAGCCGTGCGAATGGCTCTCGGACATCCCGGCGCCGTAGACGATCATCGAGTGATCCAAGAGCGTTCCATCTCCGTCAGGCGTCGCTGCCAGCCGCTCGATGAACGCGGCGAAGAGCTCCATGTGGTACCGGTTGATCTTCCGCAGCTTCTCGAGCTTCGCCGGGTCCCGCGCATGGTGGGAGATGGGGTGGTGTGCATCCGGCACGCCGATCTCCGCATACGTCCGACCGGTGATCTCCCGCCCGAGCATGAAGGTGCCTACTCGCGTGAGATCGGTTTCGTAGGCGAGCGCCAGCATGTCGAACATCAGCCTGGCGTGTTCACCGAAGGTGGACGGGACACCGGCAGGCTGATTCATCACAGGCAATTCGCGGTCGCTCTGCGCCTCGGCCATCTGAATGCGCCGCTCGATGTCGCGGACGGCTTCCAGGTACTGGTTCAGCTTCACCTGGTCATCCGATCCGATCTCCCGGGACAGGGCGCGCGCCCGCTCCGTGACCGAATCGAGAAGGCTCGCGTCTTTCGCCAGCCGTGCCTTCCGTACGGCGGGATCGGTGCTTCCGCTGTCGCCGAAAAGGCGCTCGAAGACGACGCGAGGGTCGATCTCCATCGGGAGCGGAGTGGTCTCGTTGGCCCAGGCGATCGTGTTCGTGTAGGCACAGCTGAAACCTTCGTCGCAGGATCCTGCGAAGTCGCGCCCGTCGAGTCCGAGCTCCAACGTCGCGAGCTGGGTTTCGCGACCGAGCACGCGACCGGCCACCTGGTCCATCGAAATCCCCGCCCGCAGGTTGGATCCGTTGTCTCGTTTGGAAGCGACACCGGTCAGGAAGCGGGTCGAAGCACGGGCGTGCGGGCCCTCCGCATCCACGCCACGCATGCCGGTGAGCACCTGCAGGGAGTTCCGAAACGGCGCGAGCGGCTCGAGGACCGAAGTGAACTCCCACCCGGTCCCCTCGGTCGCCGGGGTCCAGTGGTCCATTCTCATCCCATTCGGCACGTAGACAACCCCCAGTCGGCGGACGGCCTTCGCTGGCGTCTGTCGAAGTGGGGTCAACGCCGGAACCATCCCGTCGAGCAGCGGGAGCGCGAGCGACGCTCCGAGTCCGCGGAGGACCGTCCTCCGTGAGATGGCTTTCTTGGTGATGATCATGACCTGGACCTCCGCATGCGGAAGGGCGGGCTCTGCACGATTCCTACGATAACAGACGACCAGCGGTAATTGTCGAATGAGGCGTTGCGGCGAATGTCGCGAACGACGGGGCGATCGTAGTGTTCCGGGCCCCTTCCGAGCGCGTAGGCGAGCAGCTTCTCCGTCACGGTGCCGACGAACTGCTCGCGACGCTGGAGGAGCAGTTCCCGGAGCCCGGACGGCCCTTCGAATCGTGTACCGTCCGGAAGGGTTCCCGAGGCGTCAATGGGAAGACCGCCCACATCCTGGGAGCGCCACCGGCCTGTCGCGCCGTAGTTTTCGAGCGCCAGCCCCAGGGGATCCATCGGCGCGTGACACGCCGCACACGCGGGATTCTCCCGGTGCATCTCCAGCCGATCGCGCACGGTTGCCGTGATGCCGCCCTCTCCGCGATCCGGCAGATCCGGAACGTCGGCCGGAGGCGGTGGCGGAGGTGTGCCGAGGACGTTCGCAAGCAGCCACTTGCCCCGGAGCACGGGGGAGGTCCGATTCGGGTACGAGGTGGCCGTGAGGAGGCTGCCCTGCCCGAGGATCCCTCCACGCCGCTCGGCCAGCTCTCCGGTGAGCGGGACCCGGCGGAAGTGGCTGCCGTACACTCCGGCAATCCCGTAGTGCTCCGCCAGCCGTTCATTGGCGTACGTGTAGTCGGACGCCAGGAGATCCAGCACGCTCGCGTCGTCTCGGATGAGGCTCTCCACGAAGAGCTCGGTCTCCCTCTCGAATGCCTCGCGCAGGTTCTCGTCGAACTCGGGGAAGACGACGGCGTCCGGCACGACGCCGCGGAGGTTCCTCAGGATGAGCCACTGCCCGGCGAAGTTCCGGACGAGGGCACTCGATCGGGCATCGGCCAGCATCCGCCGCGTCTGCGCTTCCAGCGTGTCCGGATCCTGGAGGCTGCCGCTCTCGGCCAGCTCCAGAAGCTCTTCGTCCGGAAGGCTGCTCCACAGGAAAAACGACAGTCGGGATGCGAGCTCGAGGTCACTCACGGGATAGACGGCACCCGGCGTGACGTCGGCCGGGTCGCGTTCCACCCGGAAGAGGAAGTCGGGTGACAGGAGGATCCGCTCGAGGGCCAGCTGAACGCCGGCTTCGAACGTGCCCTCGTCCCGACCGGACCGGTAGAAGTCCACGAGGGTGCTCAGATCCGGCGGCTCGATCGGTCTCCGGTACGCCCGCCGTGCCAGGGATCCCAGGATTTCACGTGCACAGATCTCTTCGTCTCGGGGTGCGTCGCTCTCGGGCCGGCAGGGGAAAATGGCTCTTCGGCTCGGCGTGTCTCCCGGGCCGCCACTGCCGTAAGGACCCGTGACCGTCACTCGATCGACGGCTGCGTAGCCGTCGCGCATTTCGTCCACGGCGACAGCGAACACGCTCGGCCTCGGCTGAAGGACACCTTCCCGCTCCGTGTGCTTCCTGACGAAGGAAACGCTGACGATGCGCGGCCCCGCCTCGGCCGGGATCCGGACGCGCATGTTGGCGTCCGCGAACAGCATGTACTCTTCCCAGGCAGGATCTCCGAACTGGTTCCCGGCGTAGCTGGCCGGGGCCTGCAGCACGTCCGGCTCCTCGCCGCCGAAGGCAAAGGTGCGAACGAGAGCGCCGTCGAGACGGACTTCGAGCTCGTGCCGCGTGCCCATCCCACGGACATAGTTGACGTAGTTTCTGTGCAGCCGGATCTCGAGGTCGTAGTGTCCGTCCACGGGGAAGTAGTGGCGCACCCCGATGCCGCCTCGCGAGCCGAAGGGGAGGTCGTCTCCCATTCGGTCGTCCTGGGTGTGCAGGATGTCCACGCTGTACGCCTGCCCCGCCGGTCCCAGAGGCACCTCGCCGACCGCCAGGCGTGCAATCTTCCGTGCCGCACCCAGGTACCGGTCCATCAAGGCAGGGGATACCGTCAACACCTCTGCCATGTTGTCGAAGCCGTTCTCGTCGAAGTTGTCCGGCGGGAGAAGCTCGTTCACGTCGACGTCCAAGGCAACAAGATCGCGTATCGCGTTCGCGTATTCGGCCCGGTTCAAGCGATGGAACGTTTCCGTGCGCCCGGGATTCGGGTCGGCGGACGCCGACGCGTCGATGGTCCCCTCAAGCCACTCGGCCATCCTGTCGTACGCCTCCTCCTCGGGGCGCGGCGATCCGACAGGCGGCATCGTTCTGGTTCGAAGCTTCGTTACGACACGTTCCCAGACCTCGGCGTCGTCGGCCGCCCGCATGAGGTCCAGGGACTCGAACGAGACTTCCGCAGTTCGGAGCTGGTCGTTGTGGCAGGCCGAGCAATACTGATCCAGCGTGGCCCGGTGGTACTCGGCCTCAGCGCCCGGAGGCGCCTCGACCGTCGCGGTACGGGGAGCGCACGAGGAGGAAACGGTCGCGAGTGCGGCAGCTCCCAGTACGCCGGCCATCCGGCCGGACAGACATCGGCTACGTGGCATAGGACCAGAGCCTCTTCACCGGAAATGGCTCCCTGTCACCGGATAGGGAGCCCACCCAAAACAGCATGCGGCTTTTCTTGCGTGGGGAGAGGACTCGTCCAGTATGGACCGGGCTTCACCGGGGTGTCAATCGCGCGTGGAATGCAGTACGATGAGGCACACGCGAACAGGGATCGGGCATATGTCTCAGTGGGCTGCAGGGGCCAGGGCCATGGTGGTGGCCATCTGCTGCCTGCCCGTGGCCGCTCGGGCCGGAGCGGCGGCGCAGACCGTGCCCCCGGCGATCGAAGCCGCGAGGGCCGGTGACCTTGAGGGCCTCCGCGGCCACCTCGAGGCCGGGGGGGATGCGAACGAGTCTCAGGGGGACGGCGCGACGGCCCTGCACTGGGCAGCTCACCGGGACGATCTGCAGTCAGCGGACCTGCTCCTCGACGCAGGCGCCGAGGTCAACTCCGCCAACGCGCTGGGAGCCACGCCGCTCTGGCTCGCCACGATCAACGGGAGTGGCCCCATGGTGGCGCGGCTGCTCGCGGCGGGCGCCGATCCCGACGTCGCCCTCACGATGGGGGAGACCCCCCTCATGGCCGCCGCCCGATCGGGTGACCGGTCCTCCGTCCGGCTCCTCCTCGAACACGGGGCGGACGTCGATTCGAGCGAGAGGGAACGCGGCCAGACGGCCTTGATGTGGGCGGCCTCCCAGGGTCACCCCGACATCGTGCAGCTCCTGGCCGAACACGGCGCCGACCTGCATGCCCGAAGCAAGATCCGCTACCAGCTGGAGAACACGGCCGGCAACACGAACCCGAGCGCCAACGTCAGGATGGCCCACGGCGGGTCGACAGCCCTCTTGTTCGCGGCGCGAAACGGGGGCGCGCCCACCGCGCGGGCGCTGGTGGCGGCGGGTGCTGATGTGAACGACACCGCGGCCTCAGGCACGAGCGCTCTGGTCGTGGCCGCACACAGCGGCCACGAACCCCTCGCGATCTATCTCCTGGAGCAGGGCGCCGACCCGAACGCGGCAGAGGCCGGATACACGGCGCTCCACGCCGCCATCCTCCGAAGCGAAGTCAAGCTGGCCAGGGCGCTCCTCGACCGCGGTGCGAATCCGGATGCCCTGGTAACACATGGGTCACCGGGGCGACGGTTCAGCGCCGACTACAGCATTCGCGCACAGGTGATCGGCGTGAATGCATTCTGGCTGGCGGCGAGGTACGGAGAACCGGCAATCCTCCGCATGCTGGCAGAGCGCGGATCGGACCCGTTCGTCACGCCCGCGAGCGGCACAACCGCGCTTCTGGCTGGCATGGGAATGCCGGGGATGGGACTGAGGGGGGCCACCACCTTCGAGAACCGGCGGGACCGCGTGGCGGAAGCGCCTGCCGATCCGTCCGCCGAGGAGCGAATGACCCTCAAGCTGGCTGAGATCATTCTGGACGCGGGCGTCGACATCAACGCCGCCGACGAACGCGGAAACACGGCCCTCCACCACGCCGTGCTCAGGGACTTCCCCTCCGTGGTCGAGTTCCTGGCGGCACACGGTGCGAACCTCGAGCTGACCAACGAACGGGAGCAGACTCCGATGGATCTGGCGGAAACCCCGCAGGTCATCCCCGGTTCGAACGGGCTCCTCGGGACCCGCCCCGAGGTGGCAGAGGTACTCAGGAAACTCGGGGCGCAGTAACGCGTCCACCACCCGGGCCAGCCGGATCACCCAGCCGGCGGCCTCCCGCTGCAGGCTGAACGCCTCTCCGGAATCCGGAACCCTCCGCTCCGACTGACAACCGCGCCAGTGTCGGTCCGCGGGCAACACACCCTGCGTCGACGACGTGGGCCGTCATCCACGAGAGCCGGCATCGGACCTTGACGAGGTACGGCCTGAAGCCCGGCTCGGGCCGGGCACCCGGCGGGCGGCCCGGGTTCAGGCGAAGGGAGAGTGCAGGGGAACCGCGTCCGAACCCACGGTCCCTCCGGCTCAACTCGGGTCCGGCTCACCTCGGGTCGGGCCGCCTTCCGAAGGCCGGCGTACCGAGCGCCGGCGGGCGGCGGCCTGCGCGGTCCGCCCAGCGGGCGGCCCGGCGCCGGGAAGGCCTCGGGCGGGGCAGCCGGACCACCCGCCGCCGTCCGGTGCCGCGGTCCTGGAGTCTCTGTTGAACAGACGTGGCGGTTCTCGCTCCCAGAGGCGCCGAAGGACTCGGTCCAGCCTGGCGGGTCGACTCGATGTGCCTCCCCGAGGGGGACCACCGGGTGGATTCGCGGTTGTCATTCCCTGTCATCGCATGATCCTCCTCAGGTTGGAGGAGCGGGCCCGGGGCCCGATCCTGCAAATCGACTGCATCTCGATCTCGAGGCCCGCCTCAGGACACCTGGCGGATCGGGATCGTGCAGCCTTTCGACCCGGGTGCCTTCGGCATGTGAACGTGGAGAACCCCGTTCTCGAGGGTTGCCGTGATCGCGTCCGGCGAGACGGTGCACGGGAGGGTGAAGGAGCGCTGAAAGCGAGCGACGCGTCGCTCGTACAGGTGGAAGCGCCCGTCCTTGGGCTCGGTCCGCTCCTCGGTCTCCCCCCGGATCGTCAGGACGTCGTTCTCGAGTGCGATCTCGATCGTGTCCTCGGTGAAGCCGGGCAAATCGGCGGTGAGGACCAGCTCGTCGCTCGTCTCCTCCACGTTGACGGCGGGCATCCACCGAGCGGCCGACTCGAAGAGTCCGGACTTGCCGATGAGCCGGCCGAAGGGCCGAGCGATCGGATCCAGAGCCCATCTGGGTGCGATTCGGTTCCCGCTTCGGAAGTGCGTGATGGCCATGATTCGTCTCTCCTGCCTCCCACAGGCGAAAGGCACTGACGTGAACACTCGCTTCGCGACCGCGTGGCGGCGAAAGCATCCAACCACGGTCAGATAGAACTGCAGGGACCGTGCCATGCCGGGGGAGGGGAAAGTTCGCCGAATTGACCTGTGCGACTGCTGGGGTGACCGGCTCCGGGTCCCGGACATGCCATTTTGGCATGCCTCCGAGGCGAGCCGGCCGGGACCGCAACGGGACCCGCCGCGACGGCGCCGTCGCCGACCCGGAACGCCTGACGCCGCGGGCGGCCGTGGCCGGATGCGTGGGTCCGTTCGAGGCGTCTTCGGCCGTGAGGACGGCAAGATACGGAGCTGCTGCAGCGGTGTCTTCGTCGTGTTCGGCGTACGCCCGCACGGCGTGTGACGCTGCGAACATCCCGTCGCCGGGCTCGATGGCCATGTCGGGGTTGTCGGCCGGTCCGGGCTTGGCGTCCCGCAGGTCCGTCCGCCGGCCGAACGGCTTGTACAGTTGTCCCGTCAGCCGCTTTCTCGGAGGTGTCTCATCGAGGGTTCAAGGAAGGAACGGGCGAGATCGGGCGGACGAGCCCGTGCGGTCCGTGCCGTTTGCGGGCCGTCAGGCGGCGACGGCCGGACCTGCCCGAACTGGACTCGCCGAGAGCGTTTCACCACTGTGCGCCGACACGCCCCCCGGTACACCGAGACGCCCGGAATCGGCATGCGGAGCGTTCTCGATCAGTCTCGCGGTCCCGGACCTGGGCACGTCTCGGGAGTTCTACGAGAAGCCCGGGTTCCACGAAACAGGACGTGACGGCGAGAGCTACCTCATTGTGATAGACGGCCTGACGGTGCTCGGACTCTTCCAGCAGATGTTCGAGAAGAATACCCTCACCTTCGGTCCCGGACTGGGTCAGGACACCGAGCGACTCCGAGACTTCACCGACATTCGGGATATCAGGCGCCGTCTGGTCGACGCCGGGATCGAAATCATCGCCAACCTAGAACCCCGAGGGCACCCGACCCGCGTCGGTCACCTTTCTCGGCCCGGACGGCAATCCCATTCTCGTCGACCAGTTCTTCCCAAGGCCGGGAAGCCCCGAGGACTCATGACAACGTGCCTCATCAGGTTCCGGGCCATTGCCCCGCCTGCGACTCCGTGACGGCTCCACGACGGTTCCCCCCGGGGAGTTGGGACAGCTGCTCCCCCGTGACCGACGCTTAGCGCCACTCGGCGAGACCCTGGAGTGGCCATGGGGCCGGTGCATCGTCCGGCGCGTCTTGGCATCGACCGCCTTCAGGTCCAGGTCGCGAGCGCGGACGCGCCTCCGGGCGGGCCCTCGCAACGGAACGGTGCAGAACCAACGACCGGGGACTCGCCGACAGCCCGGCTTGCGCTTCCCCGGCCCAGCTTTCTCCGGCCTTCAGACCAGGGGCCGAGTATCCACGGTCACCGTGAGCACGTCGAGATCGTAGAACTGCTCATGCCTCACCTCTTTCGTCACGTGGCGAAGGATGCGCGGTCCGACGTCTCTCAAGACCTCGTGGTCCTCGTCCAGCCTGCCGAGGCGGTCCTCCAGGTTGGCGTCATCGGGACCGCTCACGAACTCGATCTGCAGGATGTCGTCGACCGGCCGCACTGCGACGCGGATCGGGTGCGGCAGCGACTCCGACTGCCGCTCCAGCAGATAAAGGAACGCTTCCTCGCCAGCGAGCTGCAGGCGGTTCGTGGCCGTCTCGTCCCAGCCGGCGCGCGCCGCAGCGCCGTCGAGGGCGGTGCGCAGCTTGGAGAGCGAACGGACGCTCGGCTCCAGGACGTCGCGATGGCCGCGCTGCCGGAGGGACACGAGCAGGGTGAGGACCATCGCCACGATGCCGCCGGCCGCCATCCCGTTGTCGAGCACGCCCCGGGACCACTCGGGCAGGTGATCGGGGAAGAAGACAGCGTTCTGGAAACCGAGCCCCATCCAGAACGAGACGCAGACGATCAGCCCCTTCTCGTAGCCGAATCCGCCGGTGGTGACCATCCGCACGCCCTGGCGGAAGAGGAGGGTGACGAAGATGAAGATGTACGCGCCTGCGACAGGGTCGGGGACGACCTGCGGCAGCGCCGGGAGCTTCGGCACGAATGCCGTCAGGACGATGATGATCCCGCTGTAGAGGGCCACGCGACGCGACGCCGGTCAAGTCGGCGATGGAGATGCTGCTGGAATAGGTCGTGTTGGGCACCGTGCCGGCGAGGCCCGAGAGCAGATTGCCGACGCCATCCGCGTTCAGCGCGCGTTGAACCACCTTGAAGTCCAGCGGCCCGGGGGTGGGATGGGACACCCGCTGGATGGCGATCGCGTCGCCGCAGGTCTCGATGGCGCCGATGACCGTGACGATGATGAACGGGACGAGCGCGCCGAAGAACCGAGCGTCGAACGACAGGTCGAGACCGGGCCATCCGGTCCCGGGAAAGCCGAACCAGGCGGCGTCGAGCACTGGCGTCGCGTTCAGCATCCCGGCCGGGGCGACGGCGGCGGTCCCCACGATGATGCCGATCAGCGGGGCCCACAGGCGGCTCGCGCCGCGGGCGAAGAGAGACACCAGGGTGATGGCCGCGAAGGCCGCGAAGGCAACGAGCGGCCCGCTCATGGTGCCGGGGTCGACACCTGCGGGCACGCCCGCCAACAGGTCCGTCGTGATGGGAAACACGTTGACGGCAAGCAGCATGACCACGGTGCCGCCGACCGTCGGCGTGATCAGCCGGCGGAAGAACGACAGCCGTGCGGAGAACAGGAACTGGATGAGCGACGAGGCGACGACGAGAGTCCCCACGCGCGACAGTCCGCCGACCGCGACCGCTACCGTCGACACGCCGATGAACGCGCCCGACGTGCCCATATAGAGGGGATAGCCGGCGCCTATCGGACCCGCGGGCCGGGCCTGCAGGATGGTCGCGAGGCCGCTCACCACGAGGGCGGAGAACACGGCCCACTCCAGCCCCTCGGGATAGTTCGCCGCGTTCAGGTTGATGATGGGAATGAGGATGATGCCGGTCAGGATGAGGGTTACGACCTGCAGGCTGAGCCCAAGCGTCAACCCGACCGACGGCGTCTCGTCGACGGCGTAGCGCAGGCGGGAGTTTGAGGTCGATCCTTGAGATTCGCTCATTTGGATGCCGGTCGGCGCTGTATAACGAAGGGCTGCCTTGTCGATCGGCGGCTCGACGTGACGGTGAGATCGATCTTGATAACGGGCGCGTGTTCTGCGGCATCCAAGACGCCGCCAGTAACACGGCTGTCCGGGGGGAATGGGCGAATCGGCCGCTCGGGTTGACGCTGCGAGGTGGCCGTTCCAAGGCATGCCACACGGCGGTCAAGCAGAAAGTGTCGACGGTGACACGCTGTGCCGTCAACGCGGCAAAGAGCCCGCCACGGCGGGATTCTGGAGCTGCCCCGGCGGTCTCGAATGCGTGGCTGGATGAAGCCATGTGAAGTGTTCGCCGAGACCGTTCCCTCGACCGCTCGAGACCGCCTCCGGTTTCCCGGACACGAGGGCGGCCGAGTCATGCCGCGCCGCGGTCAGCCGCTACGCGGGGCCCGGCCGGGTTGCCGCGGCCCTGCCGTCCGAGTCCGGCCCGCCGCGGGTTGGCGCGCGGATGGAACGAGTCGAGGCATGAACTGTGGGGCGATATTCAGCTGAGCGGGGGAAGATGTCCTGCGTAACTGAGCCGGCGAGGCCGGTCGTCGGGAGCGTCGGGCCTCGGGGGAGGAGACCGGCTCGTAGCGATTCGCACACCCGGCCCGCCAGCGGAACGCGCGACCGGAGCCCGACGTCCGAACGAATCATCATGGAGACCCCGGTGAGACGCCGGAGACCGATGCAGCGATGCAGGTGCTGGTGCTACGGCAGGCGGCATGATCGCGTCACCTCGGCCAAGGCGCTCGCCGGCGCGCCCTTCGGTCTGGCTCTCGATCCTGGCCCGAACGGCCATGTCCGTCTTCGCCATGGTCCCGCCGCGGTCGGTAGCGTCGTTGTCGCCGCCGTCGCCTCCGCCTTTCGAGCGTCCCGCCGGGCAGTGGCGGACAGCTGCCTGAGACATCGGGGTGACTGGCCACTCCGGCACCGGAGCGGGCCCCGGTCCCCGGCGTCCTCCTGAAACTTTTCCCGTCCCAAATGTGTTGGGCGAGGTGATGACATCGGGCAGACGATCTCCGGACCATGACCGACGTCTCCCGGTTTGAGGCATTCGTCCGGGAGCACGAGGACCGTGTCTTCGCCACGGCGCTTCGCCTGCTCGGCAGCTGGCCCGACGCAGAGGACGTCGCCCAGACGGTGTTCCTCAGGGCGTTCGAGCGATTCGACGCGATCGGGAGCGACCCGGCCGTCGGCGGCTGGCTGAGAACCGTGACGACGAACCTCTGCCTCAACCATTTGACCCGCTTCCGGAGACGCTGGCGTCTCTTCAGCGAGATGGAGACCGACGATGGGGGAACCCCCTTTGCGGAGACGATCCCTGCGCGAGACGTGCCCGGCGACGAGCACGCGGAGCTCGAGGCCGCCCTTCAGGCGCTCCCCGACCACCAGAGGGTCCCGCTCGTCCTGTTCCACTTCGAGGGCCGGAGCTACGGGGAGATCGCGGCTCTCCTGGGCATCTCCCTCGGCAAGGTGAAGACCGACATGCACAGGGGGAGGAAGGCGCTGAAGGACCGATTGGAGAGGGACGATGCACGGTGACGGCCTCGAAGATCTGATCGGCCGCAGGCTCAGGGCGCTCCCCGAGCCCCAGGCACCTCCGACGCTCTGGCCACGCGTCCGGGCAGCCGTCGAGGAGCACCTCGCACGGCCCTGGTACCGGCGCGCGTGGCGGAGCTGGCCGGCCGCGCTCCGGGCAGCCTCGTTGGGACTCGTCGCGGCCGCGCTCCTCGGATGGTCCCTCGCCGGTGCCGTGGCCCCGGGACTCTGGATCCGGATCCCCGGACTCGTCCGGAGCTTCGGCGCTTCCGCGGCCGCGGGTGCGGGCGCGCTCGTCACCGCCGCCGACATCCTCCGCCGTGCACTCGTCGAGCCGGTCGCCCTCTATGTCCTCGCGTTCTCGCTCGTGACCGGCACGGCAGTGGCCGTGCTCGGCACGGCCTTCAGACAGGCAGTCACACTCGGAGGAATCTCGGAACTATGAAACGTATCGGATCGTTCCTGGCAGCCGTCCTCTCCCTCACCACGGGTACCGCTCTCGCGCCGGAGCCGGCTTCGGCCCAGGGCCCGGCCCGCGAGGAGGTGGTCCAGTTCGGCTCGGACTACACGCTGGAGGCGGGGGAGAGCATGGGAGACCTGGTGGTCATCGGCGGCTCGGCCACGATACGCGGAGAGGTGGAGGGCGACGCCGTCGTCATCGGCGGCTCGGCGGAGCTCGGCGGAACGGGGAGTGTCGACGGCGATTTCGTGGTCATCGGGGGCAGTGCCACGGTCGCTGCGGGGGCGGCCGTCGACGGCGATCTGGTCGTCATCGGCGGTGGCCTCGACAGCCCGCCCGGTTTTCGGCCCGGGGGCGAGCTCGTGGCGATGGCGGCCTCGCTGGAAGGCCTGGTGCCCTTCATCACACGCGGTCTCTTCACGGGACGGGTGATCGTACCGGACCTCCTCTGGGTATGGGGTGCCGTCGCGGTCCTCCTGGCCGTCTTTCTGGGCCTCAACCTCGTCTTCGACAAGCCCGTCCGGGCCTGCGTCGAGGCTCTCGCAGGGAAGCCGCTCACGACGTTCCTCATCGGACTCATCGTCCTGGCGCTCGCGGGGCCGGTCACGGTGCTCCTCGCGGTCTCGGTTCTGGGCCTCGTCGTCGTGCCCTTCCTTTGGGCGGCGCTGGCGGCGGCGACGGTCCTCGGAGGCGTCGCGGTCTCCCGCTGGCTGGGCGATGCGGTCCTCCCGTCGGCGTCCGCGGAGAGCCGGGGCCGCCCGGTGCTCGCGCTTCTGGTCGGATTCGTCCTCATCTGCCTGGCCCTGATGGTCCCCGTCCTCGGAGCGGTGACATTCGCCACCCTGGGAGTGCTGTCGCTCGGTGGCGCCTCGGTCGCCGTCGTGAGGGGCCTCCGGAAGGAGAACCCCGCGCCCGCTCCGGTTTCGGGTCCGGTCGGGGAGGCGCCCTTGCCCCCAACGGAGCCACGCACGGAAGCTCCGCCGCCGGCCGCGCCGCAGGAGGCTGCGCCACCCGGCGATCTGGCCTCGTTGCCGAGAGCCACGTTTCTCGCCCGCACCGGAGCCTTCCTCCTGGATATCCTCCTGGTGCTGATCTTCGTCGGCCTCCTCGACCTCGATGGGGGCCAGTGGTTCTTCGCTCTGCTCATCGTCTACCACATCGCGCTCTGGGGCTGGAAGGGCACGACGGTGGGCGGCGTCGTCGCGCAGCTGCGGGTCGTCCGCACCGACGGCCGGCCGCTCGCATTTACCGATGCCCTGGTTCGAGGCCTCTCGAGCATCTTCTCCGGTGTCGTGCTGGGTCTGGGGTTTTTCTGGATCCTGAAGGAGCCGGAGCGGGAGTCGTGGCACGACAAGATCGCCGGAACCTGCGTGGTATCCGTCCCGAAGAGCTGGCCCCGACCATGATCTCTCGCGAGGGGAGGCCCCGCGACCCCATGGTCATCCGCCCTACCGGAAGAAGCGTTCTCCTTCCCGGAGGCTTCAGAGCCACGTTCGCCGCCGTAATAGGGGCAGCGGGAATCCCGTGCGGTCGCCGCCAACGACTCATCCATCGGAACGCGGCCGCGCGCGCCTCGATGAAGGAAACCCTCTTTTTCTCGTGTCATGCGGGGAGGGTCCGCCAACCCACGCCGCCCGCCTGCGGTCGGGCAACAGGGTGAGTCTCGAGCAGGCCTCCGCGCTTCCCGGCCGCGCGCCGACAACCGCAGACTGCGGTCAGCGCCCGTACAGCGTCCGGACCGCACCGATCGCAGCGTTGACTGCGGCAGTGAAGCTCCCGAAACCTCCCCGGTCGGGTCGTTCCCCAGCCTCCCCGCCCTCGGTGCCGAGCGCGGCAAGCGCGATGGCCACCGTCCCCGCCGCGATCCCTGCACCGAACGCTAGACTCCTCACCACGGCGAACTCACGCACCTCGATGCTCGCGAGGCCGTCGCGGGCAACCCGCAGAGTGTCATACTGCACGAATTCCCGAAACGCGCCCGCGACCTGTCGAGTGCTCGCTTCCAGCGAGACCGTATCCCCGGAGCTGAGGATCAGCCCCTCGACGGCCACGGTCTCGGGAGACAAGCTGGGGCCGACGACTGCGGACTGGAGCGGAACGCGGAGTCTGGCCACGGAACCGACCGGAGCATCCTCGACGAGCCTGTAGGTATAGCAGCCGGAGACCAGGGGCATGCCGCTCAGGAGAGCGACGGACAGGATGCGGCGGAGCGTGCCCAGCGGATCGGAACGCGCCATCGATATCATGCGTCGAGGGTTCCTCAAAGGTGTGGACGAGGTGCCGGGGTTCGTCCGGAAATATGCCTACGGATTCGCGTGCAAGATCGCCGGCGTCCGCGTCCACGCGTGGCTCGAGAGTGTCCGTCCCGGCGACTACCGCCCGCACGAACCGACGCCGATCGACCGGGACAGCGATGGAGCGGCTCACGGGCATCCTGTGAACGGCCGTGCCCGAACTCACTGGCGTGTACACGCACAGCTCCGAACTCGTTCAAACCGGCTACGAACTGCTTGGCGCCGGTCACCCTGCCCTCCCCCACGGCTCGCCGTGCACCTCGAAGAAGACGTTCCGTGCAGGCGGTCCTCGAGGAACTCGCGGGCGAACAGCCCATCCGGGGCGAGGACCGCGAGGAGCCCCACCACTCCGGGGTACGCCACCGCGGAAGAACGCCGGCACCGACGAGACAGGGAGTGGCAGGGGCGCTTCGCGTGAGGCGGGACACCCCTGATTTCGCCTCAACCGCCGCAGCCCTGACCGTTCAGGTGGCAGTTGGCCCGTATCTCGATGATCGAGATCGGGAGCATCGTGCCGGGGCTCGACGAGGCGGCGGAAACGCCTTGCCACCGGGGATCCCTGATCCCCCAGCGGTACATGTCCGCCAGGCGGAGGCCCTGCAGCATCACGTTCACCCGGCGCGTGTGCAGAAGCACTTCCATCTCGGAGATCTGGCCGCTGTAGGGCGTCAGGCCGTCCAGCCCGCGGATGTGGTTGATGTGGGTCGTGAAGGCACTCGAATCCTTCCCGGCCAGCGCGTTCTCCGCCAGGATCAGGTGCATCAGCCGCGCCGAGACCAGGGTCAGCGGCGGATAGATGCCGCCTTTGTCGAGGTAGTTGCCGCCCTTCCACTGGTTCAGCCACTTGACGGCCGCAGGGTCGTCGACGCCGTCGACGGGATCCTTGAGCGCGATGCCGTTGACGTCGTTCTGGTCGTCGACCGTCGCGATGGAGAGGTCGATCTGGTTCTCCTTGCGGTCGTTGACCCACGCCGCCATCGAGTTGTCCGTGCTGGCACTCGAGAACGTCAGGTTGTAGGTCCAGTCCGGAGAGACGGCCGCAAGGACGTCCCGAGCATCCGAACCCGCCTCGGAAGCGGCTACGAGCCCGTCCCCCGAGGGCGCCGGATTGATGGCGTCCCATATCGCCCGTGACTGCCTCGCGCGAGCGCGGAGCGCCCTGGCCTGGATGGCCATCTCGCTGGCTCCCACCTCGTCGAAGCCCGATATCGCCGACGAGAACCGTTCGATTGCCCCGTCGAGGACCTGGTACATGTTCTCGGGTCCGATCGGAGCTCCGCTCTCCGCCTTGTCCGAGAACGCAAAGTCCTCCTGAACCTCACCGATCACCATGTAGATGATGCCCGAATACAGATAGGCCCGTGCCAGGTCCGTCTTGATCGCCGTGGACGGGTTCCTCCGGTGGTGCTCACTCAGGATCTCGATCGCTTCGTCGCTCATCCAGCGGGCCTGCCCCATGGCGGGGAACGGCCCGTCGATGAACTCGTTCAGCGGGTCGTCCACGAACCCCAAATCGAGCGAGAGCCAGGCGTCCCTGGATCCGATCCAGCGCATCTCGTCGGATGCGACCAGATACGGCTGCCACGACTGGGACACGGATGACGCCACGAGGGTGAGCACCCCGTTAACGACCGCCGCGGCGGCGCCTTCCGCGCGAATGTCCTCCTCCGCCAGGTCGTTGGGGTTGCTGACGTCCAGGATGTCGCAGCCCCCGAGCGCGAAGGCGAGGAGCCACGCCGCTAGGGACGTCCTGGCGATCCGGTTCTGCATGCCTGTCCTTTCCCCCCGGATCAGAAGGTGAAGCGCGTGGAGAGCGTCAGACGCCGCGGAATGGGGATGCCCCAGCCTTCCGTCGAGTCCAGGAAGTTGCAGTCGAGTCCTTCGTTGCAGCGTCCGACCACGTTGCCCTCTGGATCCATCCCCGGATAGTCGCTCAGCATGAAGAGCTTCAGGTTGCGCACGCCGAGGCTGACCGTAGCGGTGGAGACGCCCCAGCCGTCGACGATGCTCGCCGGCACCCGGTAGGTGAGCGAGAGTTCGCGCCACTGGATCCAGTCGGCGTCATAGACGCCGTTCATCCCGCTCATCGGCGAGAGGCCCTCGATCTCGCGGGCCCACGCGATCGCGGATTCCAGCCTCTCCTCCGGGGACGACGCGGGGTTCAGCATGACCGCGTAGAGCTCCGCGGAACGCGGCGTGTTGCGGCCGATGCTGTCGTTGGCCCGCCGGAACATCCCGGAGAGATCGAGGACCTGGTGGCCGAACTTGTATTCGAGGAGCGAGCTCAGCTCGAAGCTGTCCAGGAACGCCAGACTGAACCCGAAGGAGCCCGAGAAGTCCGGGGTGGGCTTTCCGAGGTAGCTATCGAGCAGTCCGGTGCCGCAATTGTGCGACGCCAGCCCTCCGTTCGGCGTGCCGAAGGTCTCGTTGCCGATCGCGAGCGGCTTGAAGCTGTTCGGGTCCCGCGGCCGGCTGAAGTACGCCAGCGCCTGCTCGCGCGTCGGGGCCACGCACTCGCCGCCGACCGGATCGAGTATGTTCAGCGGAATGCCCAGGTCGGCGATCCTGGCGCCGAAGAAGGCGCCGGGGGCGTAGCCCTCGGTCAGGAAGTTGCGGTAGCGGGGGTAGCTGTCCCCGGTCTTCAGCGGAGGAGCCCCGCCCATGTCGGTGATCTCCTCGGTGAGGTAGGCCGTGTTGGCGAAGACGGTGAGCGAGAGGCCCGGGCGCTGGACGAGGGCGCCACGAACGCCGAGCTCGAAGCCGGAGGCCTTCACCTCGCCGATGTTGTCGAGCTGTCTCTCGGTGAATCCGCCCGTGACCGGGTACTGGCGAGCCACCATCGCATCGGTGACCGTCCGGTCCCAGTACGTCGCCTCCACCGACCACAGGTCGTCGAACAGCCCCACGTCGGCCCCGAACTCCCATTCGTTGGACACTTCGGGCTTCAGCTCCTCGTTGCCCAGGTTCGAGGGCTGGATGCCCGGGCCCACCTCGGTGCCCAGCGGCGAGAAGGTGGTGGACTTGTCGAACGCGCCCGGCTGAAGTCCGGACGTGCCGAACGCCCCCTTGATCCGAAGCGACGAGATGGTCTCGCTCTCCCACATCTCGCTAGGAACGACGGCGAAGTTGGCCTTCGGGTAGAAGGCGGTGCTGAAGGCCTCGCCGAAGGCGGAGTTGGCGTCCCAGCGACCCCCGACGGTCAGGAAGAGCCAGTTGTCCCAGCCGATCTGGTCCTGCAGGTATCCGCCGATCTGCGTCACCCTGAGCCACCGCTCGTAGGAGGACTCGGAGCCGAGCGCGGAGAGGGTCTCCAGGCCGGGGCCCGGGAAGTCGCGGCCGCTCCCGCCCACCGACTGGCGCTGCTGAAGGAAGCCCTGGCCGCCGAAGAGGAAGGTGTTGTCGATGCTGCCGGTGCCGAGGATGTAGGAGCCCTTGACGTCCGCCGTGATCTCCCGGCTCCGGTCCTCGTTGACCTCTCTCCTTCCGTCGGGCGACGAACCGGCGAACTCGTCCACGTTCCAGCCGTACGGCCGGAAGGAGACCGCGTCGTCGGAGGTGAAGTCGAGACCGAAGGTGGCGTCGAGGCGGACATTGGCGGTCGGCGTGAAGCTGATGTTGGTGGCACCCGCGAAGTGCTGCGAGTTCACGAAATTCCGCTGGTAGGCGTTCTCGCGGAGCGTCGCAAACGCCGGCTGCCCGTAGAAGTTGACCTGGCCGAGATCCGGGTCGGCGTTGGCCTTCCGCAGCTGCGACATGAGCGCAGAGGAGAAGACGCCGTAGACGTTGTTCGAGTTGTCGGGCGTATGGTGCTCCATGTCCGCGTAGAGCGTGGTCACGCCAATGCTGAGGTTGCCGCTCGGAATCACCGTGAAGTTCGTGCGCAGCGACGCGCGGCGGTTCGTGTCGTTCTCGGGCTCGAGTCCCTCCACCGGTTCGAAGTTCCGTGCCGCGTCGTAGGGACCGTCCTCGCGGGCCAGCCGCGCGGAGGCGAAGTACTGGAAGAGGCTCGATCCGCCCGAGACGGACCCGGCGTAGGTCTGGCCGAATCCTGTGGTCAGGAGGTCGGGAATCATGTCCCGGACGACCGGCTCGAAGGGCTGGACGGACTGTCCCCAGCGCTCTGACATGAGCGCCACAGCATCACGCAGCCGCTCATCGTCGCCGTCTCCCGTGCATCCGGGGCTGGCGCAGGCTCGCCCGGCGAAGTCCGCGACCGGCAGGATGCGGTCGGTCGGCACGCTGATCCCGGTCACGTCGGCCTGGAAGGTGAAGCGCGGAGCCCCGACGTCGCCCCTCTTCGTGAAGATCTGGATCACGCCGTTCGAGGCTTCCGTCCCGTACAGGGTCGCCGCCGCGGCGCCCTTCAGGATCTCGACGCGCTCGATGGACTCGGGAGGGATGTCGTCGAGACGGGACGGGTTGCCCTGTCCGTTGAAGCTCTGGACGGCGGAGCGGTCCACCCGGATGCCGTCCAGGTAGACGATGGGCTCGTTCAGCTGCGAGAGCGACGCCGACCCGCGAATGCGGATGCGGGCGCCCTCGCCCGTGTAGCCCGAGGAGGGGAGCGCCACCACGCCGGGCTCCCGGCCGGCGATGAGCTGGCTGAAGTCGGCGATGGGAGCGGTCTCGAACTCCGCCGCGTCGAGCGTTGCGATCGTGTGGCCGAGCCTGCGCTTCTCGGTCGCGACGCCGGTGCCCGTCACGACGATCTCATCGAGGGCCAGCGCGGCCACCGCGATGGCGAAGTCCACGCCGGCCGTCTCGCCCGCGGTCACGGTCACGGTTGCCGAAGCCGGGCGGTATCCGACCCGCTCGACGGTGACCGTGTGCTCGCCCGCGGGCGCGTTCGGCAGGAGGAACTGGCCGCTGCCGTTGCTGAAGGCGCCGATTCCGGATCCCTCCACGTATACCCGGGCGGAGGCGAGCGGCCGGCCGGAGCCCTCTTCCGTGACACGACCCGTGATGACTCCGCCCTCTTGAGCGTCGAGGCCCGGCGCGATGGCCAGACCGGCCGCCAGGAGCGGGAGCCCCAGGGACCGGAGGACGGAGATCATCCGCCCCCGTGGCGAGGGCGTCTTCCGACGCCTGCAGACCATGGCCCGGGTGTGCAGCGTGATCCCCGGGGCACGGCGTCACGAATTGCCACGCCGCCGTACCTACTGCTCACGGATCTCCGTGTGATCACGAAGCCCCCTGCCAGGTCAGCCTCCTCCATGCGGCCGCTAGCCACCTGAACCATGACCTCTCCAACTGAGGGCTGGAGCCCGTAGCTGTGAAGCCCTTCGGACCGAGAAATGTGTACATCGCCCGGAAGGCCACTCGCTTGTGGCCGTCTACGAAGGGACGCTTTCCATGGGTCCCGAATCCGCACGCAGCTGCGAGGCCAGATGGATCCGACTCGGGTCGATCCCCGGAGAGACTGCGGGATCTCGGGAGCGCCGGCTCCAGGAGCCCGCGACGCCGAATGCCGGCAGGCCCCCAGCGTTCTCGAATCCGATCCGGGTGATTGGCTGGAGTGACAGCTGTGTCTAGCCACCGAGGCTCCTTCACCTGGAGAGCTCACGCATCGCATTCCGGTGACTATCCGTTCCCGCCTCACAATCGGACATCGCCTCGGCAAACGAGGGATCAGACGGAGTCATGGGGACGGCTTCGTCCATCTCCACCAGGTGCACGCGGTCGCCTTCGGCGATCCACTACCGCTCGAGCATGGCCCCGGGATTCGCAGCGCCAGCCGCGTAACCGGTAGCGCGGACCCTGGTCTCCTCGGTCATGCATCCCTTCCTGACGGTCGTGGGCGAGCAACGTCATAGCGAACGTAAATGCAGCTCATCTTGCCAGAAAGACCCGACGACGGCTCGTGGTTTCGCGAGTCTCCCCGTGTCCTCCGGTGTGTGACGCCGGCCGAGCGGATGCGAGGCGGGCGGGCGGCCTTCTCGCCGCCGCTCGAAGGTGTGCAACATTCCGGGCAGTCCACGAAGTCGGATCCCTGGCCCACTCCCACCGGTGGTCTCCTGACCGGCCACGGTTCATCGAGCCAAGATTGCTTCCATCACGGCAGCCGTTCCCGCGCGGTGCGTGATGATGTGACATTCGCCGGGTGCCTCGATACCGGTCTTCATCGCACCCGGTGGGCGAAGTACACGGCCCACCAGCTTGGGTCACGGCGTTCGGGTTCGAGCTCGCGGCCAGGGCACAGAGCACATCGGCGAACGGGCAGTGCCGGCCCTCGTAGGGCGCCCGCTTCGTGCCGACCGCACACATACGGTTCTTCGGAGACATCAGGTCCTGGTTCTCGGGCCGGTTCAGGTCGTTCCGGTCGGCCGTCCTGATGGCAACTCTGGCCTTGTCAACACCAGCCCCCGGGAGCCAGGCCGTGACGTCCTCGACGTGGACATGGCCGCCTCCATGCATCTCCCTCCTCGGGCCGTAGGCGGAGGGTGGGGACCCACGCCGGCTGAGTTGCAGGTGGTCTGTGCGTCGTGGCGTAGTTCTGACCCCCTTCCCCCGGAATCCCCCCGTTCCTGCAGGAAATCCCGGCCCGTCAGGGCACCGCCGCCGTCTCACACCTGTGGGTTGGCGCAAGCAGGCGTCGCAGATGGCCTTCACGTGACCGCCCGTGCAGCGGGGCTGTGCGACCCCCGGGCGCGGTCTCGATCCCGTCGCGCTCTCGGTTCCGTCCGGCGAGGACGATCCCGGGTTCGTCCGGGCGCTCGGCAGGGACGACGGGGACTCGGGGCAGGCACCCGGCCGGGCTCGACACGCTCCCCGGGACGAGCTGCCAGTGAGGTGACAGGGTGCGCGGAACCGGGACCCAAGACAGAAGCCTCCGGCACCAGGGGGCGCCGGCGATCGCTTGCCGGTCACCGGAGCTCATGGTCTCTTCCGACGACCTCCAATGGCTGGAGCCGACGCACGTCCTCCGGAGGCCATGAGTCCCTCAACGGCTGGAAGCATGATGTCCATGAAATACCAAAGTCTCGGCCCGGGCACGCGCGAAGTCTCACGTGTGGGATACGGGGCGATGCACCTGTCGATCACCGGCCGCCCTGATGAAGCCACGGCGATCCGAACGGTTCATGCGGCGCTCGACCACGGGGTCACCCTCATCGATACGGCCGACGTCTACTGTATGGACCATACCGATATCGGCCACAACGAACGGCTAATCCGGAAGGCCCTGAGCCGGTGGTCCGGGAATCGGGATGCCGTCACGGTTGCCACGAAGGCCGGGCTGACCCGGCCCGACGGGAGGTGGGAGAGGAACGGAAGCCCCGAGCATATCCGGGCCGCCTGTGACGCCTCGCTCAGGGCCCTCGGCGCGGACCCGATCGATCTCTACCAGTTCCATGCGCCGGATCCGAAGGTTCCGTTCCCGGAGAGCGTCGGCGCGTTCAGGGAGCTTCAGGACGCGGGGAAGGTCCGCTGGCTTGGGCTGTCGAATGTGACGGTCGCCCAGATCGAGGCGGCTGCGGGGATCGCCGACGTGAAGGCCGTCCAGAACCGCCTGAGTCCGTTCTTTCGCGAGGCGATCCGGGACGGTGTCCTCGGCCACTGCGACGCGCGGGAGATCGCGTTTCTCGCCTATAGCCCCGTGGGCGGCGGCCGCCTGAACCGGAAGCTACCGGGCCATCCGGTCGTGGGGGCCATCGCGGATGCCCGAGGGGCATCCCCTCACGCGGTCGTGCTGGCCTGGGTTCTCGCGAAGTCCCCTTCGGTGATCGTCATCCCGTCGGCGCGTTCGCCGGCACACGCGGTCGACTCGGGCGACGCGGCCGAGATCCGACTCTTGCCCGAGGAGGTGCGTGCGATCGACCGGGCCGAGTTCTCGACCGCTTGAGGGAACGGCGGGACGCGGGGCTCCCGTCGCTCTGTCCCGTGTCGGTATCCGGGCGACGCTGCCCGATGAAGTCCGCCGGATGCCGGCATGCGCGAGGAGCCGCTCAAGACTTGTCTGATCTGTCTATGAAGACCAGATTGGTCTCATGACGACCGTGTCGATCTCCGAGCTGAAGGCCAATCTGTCGCGGTATGTCCGTGAAGTCCGACGGGGCGGCGAGGTTCAGGTCCTCGACCGGGGTGCGCCGGTGGCCAGGCTTGTTCCGGTCACCACCGGGGGCGACGGAAGCCGCGAACGGCTGATCGGCGAGGGCGTTGTAAGGGCGGGGCGGGGCGGGGCGGGTGCCTTCCTGCGCGAGCCGCCGCTGGCGCTGCCAGTGAGCATTACGTCGGCACTGGCCGAGGATCGCGACGACCGGCTGTGAGGTACTGGGACGCTTCCGCACTCGTCCCCCTGATCGTGTCCGAGCCCGCGAGCGACTGGGCGCGCGGGAGACTGGTCGAAGACGATCGGATCGTCACATGGGCCTGGTCTCACACCGAGATCGTCAGCGCGATTGAACGACGGGCTCGAGAGGGTTCATTGTCACGTACCCAGCGCAGAGATGTGCTTGAGCGCCTCGACGCCTTCGCGGAGCACTGGGACGAAGTGAGTGACATCCTGGCCGTTCGGCGTCGCGCGAACGCGCTGCTCGCCCGTCACACCCTGCGTGCGGCCGATGCCGGCCAGCTCGGCGCGGCTCTTCTCGTGCAGGAGCAGCTTGGCCACCGCCTCACCTTCATCTGCCTAGACGAACGGTTGGCCGAAACGGCGGAGCGGGAGAGCTTCCGTGTACCCAGCATGGAACAAGGACGTGACACAGCCGAGGTCTCCCCTTCCGGTGGCCCATAGGCTGGGAGGGAGCCGGGGTCCGGAGACAAGGGGGGACTGTGAATGCTTCCCCAGGTTGGGGAGTCCGTAGCAGCCGGATGCCACACGGGAACGGCCGGTAGCCTCCTCCACGGCGGCCGTGGCCGAATCCGCTCTTAGGCGGCTTCTTGTGGGTGCATGTACAGAAAACGCTGGAAGATCATCTCCGGTCCACGGATCGCAGCGTCCTCGCGCCGGGGTCACGACGGGCATGCTTGGGCACATCGTCGGGTCGGTGGGACTCAAGCCTCCCGTCCGTCCTGTGGACTCTGGCTTGCGTCCACAGATTCGCTATGAACTCCTCCCTGTTGGCCACGAACCAGGCTCCCACTTCGCCGACCGTCATTCCATCGACGCCCGGACTGCCCCGGTTCGCGTTGACTCGCGCGTAGGCCCGGCGCTCCCTGCGAACACCTCAACGTGCTCCACCCGCACGACCTCCCCCGCCTTGGCGAATCGGTCGCGGCGGTGGGGCGGGCCGTGAGCCCGGGACGGGTCACGCACGCCAGGGGTGGAATCTCCGGTCGCTCATCACCTTCGCCAAGCCTCCCTGTCCGGAGCCCCCGGTTGAGCAGCCCCTCGAGATCTGGTGCCCGCGACACGCTCGCGTCTCCACCCGCCCGGGTGGCGGCCACGCCCGGCGGCAAGTCCCGGAGGATGTCCCGCACCCGTCCGCTACGCGGGTTGTGGAGGATCGCCATCGTCAGATCGCTGTCACCGTCCGGGGTGAACGATCCGCCGGGACCGACGGGGGGGGGATGCCTACGAGATTCCCCTTTCCCAGCCCGGCCGCAGCAGGAACACAAAGGCGAACGACGGGCTCCCGTCACCCACGGATCGGGCCATACGCCCGACGTCGGCCTCCGAGTCTGGCCGAAGGGAGAGTGCAGAGGGGCCGCGTCCGAGCCGGTGTTTCGTCCAGGTCACGTCGGACCCGGTCGCCTTCCGAAGGTCGGCGTCCGGAGCGCGGGCGTGCGGAGGCCCGAGCGTTCCGTCCAGAGGGAGCCGCGACGCCGGGGAGGCCTCGGGCGGGCCGATCGCTCCGCACCTCGACCTTCGGCACCGCAGTCGCGGAGTCCCCGACGACAGGAACCGGCGCTCCCCACCCCCAGAAGCGCCGAAGGACCCGGTCCGGCCCGGCGGGTCGAGTCGCCGCGCGTCCGCGAGGGGGCCAGGCCGGTTGTTTCGGGGATGCCAACTCCGGTCATCGGATCGTCCTCGCGAGGTTCAGGGGGTGGTCCCGGGCGGGAGCCTGGGGAGCGGTGCGGCCCGGCCCCCCGGGACCCGGTCGTGCAGCTTGAGTGCGTCTCGAGGCGCGGCTCAGGACGCCTTGCGGATCCGGATCGTGCGACCCTTGGACTCGGGCGCCTTCGGCATGTGAACGTGGAGGACCCCGTTCTCGAAGGTTGCCGTGATCGCGTCCGCCGAGACGGTACGCGGGAGGGTGAAGGACCGCTCGAAGCGCCGCTCGTGCACGTGGTAGCGCCGATCTCCGTTGTCCCTCCGCTCCTCGATCTCCCCGCGGATGGTGAGGACGCCGTTCTCGAGTGCGATCTCGATCGCATCCTCGGTGTAGCCGGGCAGATCGGCGGTGAGGACCAGCTCATCGCGCGTCTCCTCCACGTCGACTGCGGGCATCCAGCGCGCGGCCGACTCGAAGAGTCCGGACTCGCCGAAGAGCCGGCCGAAGGGCCCGGCAATCGGATCGAAAGTCCACCCGGGTGCAAGTCGGTTCCCGCGCCTGAAGTGCGTGATAGCCATGATTCCTGTCTCCTGCCTCCAACGTGTGAAAGGCACTGAAGTGAACACCTGCTTCGCGCCCGAGTGGCGGCCGAAGCATCCAGCGAACGCTCGCATGGAGAGGCAGGGACCGTGCCATACGGGACGAGAGGGAAGTTCGCCAGATTGACCTAGATGACTGACGCCATGACCGGCTCCGAATCCCGGATATGCCACGGTGCAGGGCACGTCGCGGGGATCACCCTCGTGCTCGGTCGGGCCGCCAACCTCAAGGGCGATACGAAGGCTTGATCTCCCGGGCGGGGCGGATGGGCTCCACGGACTGAGCATCCACTCAATCGCTTCCCGGGCTCTCGCCGCCCTCCGCCCACCGGATGGCGACAAACGTTCCCGCCCCGAAGACGCCGAAGGCGGCGATCTGGGCGTACATGGTCCCGTCGAAGCTGTGGCCCACGAGCGCGCCGAGCGGCAGGGCGATGAAGATGGAGACCGAACCGACCACGGCGGCCCCTACCCCCGCGATGTGGCCGAGGGGCTCCATCGCGAGCGCGCTCAGATTGCCGAAGAGGACGCCGACGCAGGAGAAGACGGCGAGGAGGTAAGCCATGAAGAGCCAGAAGGGAGGAAGCCCTTCGAACGCAAGGGCCAGCGCCCACGTGAGTGCCGATACCAGCGTGATGGACAGCGTCGCCGCCTTCGCGAGACGGCGCATCCCGAGTCTCATCACGAGGCGGGCGTTCACGACCGAGGCGCCCCCGACGGCCAGGGCGAGGAGTCCGAACCAGAGCGGAAAGAGCGCCCCGGTCCGGTAGCTCTCCTGAAAGATCTGCTGGGCCGAGCTGAGGTAGGCAACGAAGGGCGCGAACGCGCCTGCTCTGGCGAGCGTATAACCCACCGCGGCCCGGATTCTCAGGATCTCCAGGACGCCCCCGCCGATGGTCCGCGGGGAGAAGGGTCGCCTGCGGGCGGCGGGCAGGGTCTCCGGCTGACGAAGCGTGAACCAGGCGAATGCGGTCGCGCTGATGGCGACGAACGTGGCGAATATCGCGGGCCAGCCTCCAAGCCACAGGATCCCCTGGCCGATGGCCGGCGCGACAGTGGGAACCAGGATGAACACGGCCATCACGAACGACATGAGACGGGCCATTTCGGCGCCCTGGTACTGATCGCGGACCAGGGCGATGGTCACGACGCGCGGACCCGCGACCCCGATTCCCTGAAGGACGCGCCCCGCGATCATCACCTCGAAGGTGGGCGCGAAGATGCTCACGAGACATCCGGCCATGAACAGGAGAAGGCCAGCCTGCATGGCAGGCCTGCGTCCGATGCGATCGGAGAGCGGGCCGATGAGGATCTGGCCGAGGCCGAGGCCCAGGAACAGGGCTGTGATGACGAACTGGACGTCATTGCGCCGGAGCGCCCCAAGGTCACGGCCGATCGTGGTCAGGGCGGGCAGCATCGCGTCGATCGCGAGCGCGGTGAGCGACATCAGGAGGGCGGCGAGGGGAACGAATTCGCCGGTTCGAAGGGCAGGCCCGGCCCGCGTCCCGTCTATGCTTCCGCCCGGCGTGCCGTCACGGTGTGGTTCGTCGTCCACCCGATGATCCCTCCCTGGTCCCGGACCTCCACTCTGCACTGGCGGCAAGCGTCCGCCCATGCCGCGATGTGGAGCTCAACGAGCCGTGGCCCTCGCGCGAGGCCTGTCCCCCGTGATCGCTCCAGCAAGCAACGATCTCTCCACTTCGCGGCCCTCGGGGCCGGGCTGGTCGACACGAGGGTCGGGCGTCACCGTCGGTACTATAGTGGAATGGCTCTCGAGGGAGCGGTCCGGCGGGTAGTGAGTTCCGGCCAAGGCCCGCGCGGCCGGTCGATGTGAGAGACCCGGTCCGGCCCGGCGGAAACCGCCGGACGATACACAGGACAGATGGCCTGAGCCTGCCACGGGACGGGAAGCTGGGCAGGTGACGGCCACGACCGAACCCTGAGTCCAGGATTCGATGCATGACGCTCACCGGCCCCGCCGGCCACCTGCGCCCGGGCTCCGTCAACATCGGTGCTCCGGACCGCCGCCACTGCGCCCGGGCGGAGACGCCGCTCTGGAGACAGCCGAGGGTGATCCGTTCGGCCCGGCGGCCTGTCCGGCCGCCGGGCTCGAGTTCCTTTTCGCTTCCCTGGATCTGGGCGAACATCGGGACTGCGCCTCACGGGCCCGAGCTGTGGGCGCCCGTGTAGCGAGAAGGCAGCTTGAAGAGGAGCCCCGCCGGCAGCTGGCCCGGATCGCTCACCAGGGCTCCAGCTGCGTGATAGAGGGGGTGACGCAGAGGGAAGATCGCGGAAGCCCTGGTCGCCTGCGAGAGGACGATCCGGAGCTACCTCTCAGCGACCGGAAACGAAGCCGACACGGTCAATGCCCAACCAGGAGGCGAGAATGAGCGGGGCCGTCATCGAGGTGGACGAATTCGAGGACCGAGACCCAGGAGGCGAGGTGACAATCGCGATGATCCACAGCGAGCCAGCGGTCCTGTGCTGGCAGGTGAGGGACTACGAGGCGGCGCTGGCAGCCGCGGGCAACATGGGGCTGCCGATCGCGACGTGCTGGTCCGTCGCCGAAGCGGTCGGCTTCTATCCGGACGCCCACACCGGCTCGGCTGAGGAGCGGGACCAGTGAAACGCCCCACGCCCGTGGGCAGCCCTTGGGAGCCTCCAGGAAGCCGCGAGATCCTCCGGGACGTCCTTCCGCGGTCGCCAGAAAGTCCCAACGTCAAGGAGGTGCCCTGCAGGGCCGACAATAGGCCCTCAGAGTCCGTCAGCGCGGCGATCGCCGGGGCGGCCGATCCATAGGACCTGGGAAACCCGTCCTGCCGGAGAGATACCGAACGCCTCGGCGATCGACCGAGGCTCTAGCCAGCGTCCTCGGGGAATCCAGCTCCGGATCCGGAAGCGGGGGCAGACCGGAGGCGACCCGGTCGTGGGGCCGGGTGAGATAGGCTGCCAGGCCCTCGTAGATGCGATCTTTGAGGCCGGGCTCTCCGGCCGGTCGAAGGCGTGAAATCGGCGGAGTGCGGCGGCGGGCCGATCGACAGCTTCGAAACGCACCTGGCGGAGCGGATCAGCGGCGATGCCTTCGATGCCTAGACCGAGCTCGCGAGAAATCCAACGCTCGAAAGTGTCCACCAAATCGGGGGAACTCCACTCCCACCCGCTCTTCCGCAAGGCGAGATCCCGCACTCTCAGCACCACTGGTGACGGGTCCGGGTTAGTCCCGGTTCTGGCACAAGGCCGGCCGCGGCGCCCGAAGTGGGTCCGTTCGCGGCCTCCGCCACGACCTTGGCGCCGATGCACGGTGCCTTTCCCTCATGGATCACGTTCTCGATCGCGGCGGGAAAGACTTATGTCACACTACCGCTCGAGGCCGGCCAGATACCCGGGGGCGGGAAGCTTCACCTCGGCACCGAGACCCAGACTCGATCCTCCCCCGGCCCTGTGCCCTCGAACCTTCTCTGGATCCAGCCCTCCGGGATCGTAGATGGCCCCCTCCCGCTCCAGGGTTCCGATGACTCGGGACCCTTCCCAATCCAGGAACGTGCCCACATGGTAACCGACGTTCCCCAGCCCGTGGACGACGATGGGCTTTCCGTCTGGACCCGCCGCCAGCCCGAGGGGCCGCGTGTCCTCGTCCCGGCACAGCACAACCCGAGAACCGCGACGGCCGCCGGCTCTGACCCGGTAGGGCCCCGACAAGGCGCTCGTCGAGATCGACACACACGACCTCTGCAACCCGAAACGCGGACACCATCGTTCGGAGAGTGGGACCCGGGACTCACTCGAGGACATAGCCATGGCCTCCCCATGGCCTCCCCATGGCCTCCGCCCTACCTTGGTCCGCAACCGAGCGGCGGGGGCGTCCAAGGCGGGACAATGGGTAGAATAGATGGCAGAGGGCAGTGAACAACTCGAAGGCATCGAAGGTGTGCTCCTCGATCTGGACGGCACGGTCTTCGTCGGCGACCGGCTGGTCCCGGGCGCGCCGGAGGCGATCGCAACGCTCAGAAGAGGTGGCCTGCCGATTCGCTTCGCCACGAACACGACCCGGATGTCGCGAACTTCTCTCGTCGAGCGGATGCATCGTCTGGGTGTCGAGCTCGACCCCGAGGAGGTACTCACAGCTCCCCTCGCCGCCTCGTCTTGGCTCGAGAAGAAGGGCCTTCGGAACGTCTCCCTCTGCGTCCCCGAGGCCGCGCGCGCCGACTTCGCACACTTCACGATCGACGACGCGTCGCCCCAGGCGGTCATCATCGGCGACCTGGGCCCCGGATGGGATTTCGAACGGCTCAACCGGGCGTTCCGTCATATTATGGCGGGTGCCGAGTTCGTCGCGCTCCAGCGAAACCGCTACTGGGCAACCGGCCAGGGGCTGGCTCTGGACGCGGGCGCATTCGTGGCGGCACTCGAATACGCCACCGGACGGGAGGCCACGATCGTCGGCAAGCCCAGCCGGGCTTTCTTCGAGGCGGCGGCGGCGTCCATGGGCGTAGGCCTCGTCAACGTGGCCGTCGCGGGCGATGACATCGCCACGGACGTGGCGGGCGCTCAGGCGTGTGACGCGGCGGCCGTGCTCGTCCGGACCGGCAAGTTCCGCGAGAGTGACCTGTCGCCCGGCTCGCCCACGCCGGACCTCATCCTCGACTCCGTGGCCTCACTCCCCTCGGCTCTGGGCGTCAGCCTCCGTTGAGCACCGAGCAACAGACCGCCGCGTACTGGCGCAAGCGACTCCGCCCGTATTTCGGTGCGGACCTGCGGCGGAGCATCGTCCAGATCCTCACTTCGGCGCCGCCGTACCTCCTCTGCTGGTACGGGGCGTATCGGGCGCTGGCTGTAAGCTACTGGCTCACCCTGGCGCTGGCCGTGCCCGCGGCGGGGTTCCTCATCCGGCTCTTCATGGTCCAGCACGACTGTGGGCACGGGTCGTTCTTCAGGTCGCGGAAGGTGGCCGATACCGTGGGGTTCTGGATCGGCGTCCTGACCCTCACGCCGTACCGCTACTGGCGGAGGACACACGCCTACCATCACGCACACAGCGGCGATCTCGGCTTTCGGGGGTTCGGGGACGTCGAAACGCTCACCGTGAGGGAATACTTCGGGAGGTCGTTTCTGGGGCGGATGCGATACAGGGCGTACCGCCACCCCCTCGTTCTCCTCGGGCTCGGCGGGCTATACCTCTTCGCGTTCAAGCATCGCTACCCGTGGGACATCCCCCGGCGATGGAGGGACGCCTGGATCAGCATCTGGCAAACGAACGCGGCGCTGGCGGCCATCGTCGCGGTTCTGTGGCTGACCATCGGGCTGAAGGCCCTCGTGCTCGTGCATCTTCCGATTCTCCTGCTCACGGTCACGGGCGGGGTGTGGCTCTTCTACGTGCAGCACCAGTTCGAGGATACGTACTGGCGTGAGCACGAGAGGTGGTCCTACTTCGACGCGGGTCTGGAGGGCAGCTCGCACCTGGTGCTTCCCAAGCCGCTTCAGTGGATCACGGCCAACATCGGTATCCACCACCTGCACCACATCAGCGCGCACATACCGAACTACAGGCTCCAGGAATGCCTGGACGCGATACCGGAACTCCAGAACGTGACCCGGATCACGATCTGGGACGGGATCAAGACCCTTCGCCTCTCGCTCTGGCACGAGGACTCGAGAAGGCTGGTGACTTTCGGAGAGGCACGCCGTCTGGCACGCGCTTGACGGACGGTCCGGACCGAGGATGGAGCGCGGTCGATGCTCCGCCGCGCACTCACCGGACTCGCCTGACGATCAGCGAGACCGGGATCCGGCCAACCATCCGCAACTGTCCTAATCAGGGCGGACAGACTCGGGCTCTCGGCGGACCGGAGCGCGCCGGCTGCAGCCGGGCGGCGCTATCCAGCGCCTCACACCCGCTACGCACCCCGTCGAGCCACCGCCGCGACCGTCATCCGTGCCGTTCGAACACCTCTGGGTGCCGCACGGGCGTGTGACAGCGACGAACAGGCTTGGCCACGGCCGTCGTCACACCTTGCGGGAGTCACGTCAGAGGGATGTAGTGACCCAGGCAGGTCATCGTGCACCACATGGACCTCAGACGCCATCCGCGCCCACCGAGTCCCGGCCGGTAGGCTGCGATGACGGCCAGAATCCCGTCGGCCGTCCGAGCGAGGCTCTCTTCCGGGCGGCACGCTGCATCTCAGCGCCGGGTCAGTGGTCCGGCGGACATGGTCCGAAGTGGTGAGTTCTTCGATTACGGGGCAGGCTATTTTCAGCGGCTCTTCCAGGCACCGATGGCCCGATGATCGACGAGAAGGAACTGCTGGAGGAACAGAAGGCCTACTACCGGGCGCGGGCTCCGGAGTACGACGACTGGTTCCTACGTCGAGGGCGCTACGATGGAGGTCCCGATGCCCATCGCCAATGGTTGCTCGAGGTGGAGGAGGTTCGAAGAGCCCTCGGGGCATTCAACCCCTCTGGCAAGGTCCTGGAGCTGGCGTCGGGCACCGGGTGGTGGGCTCGGGAACTGCTCCGGTACGCAGGCCGGGTCACGGCTCTGGACTCGTCCAGCGAGGCCCTTGATCCGGAATCGTGCACGCGTGGGCGGTGATGGTCGAATCGACTACACCCAGGCGGACATCTTCGCGTGGGAACCCGGCGACCAATACGATGTGATCTTCTTCAGCTTCTGGCTCTCCCACGTACCGCACGGCCGCTTCGCCCAGTTCTGGGAACTCGTCCGCGCTGCCCTTCGACCCGCTGGCAGGGTCTTCTTCATTGATTCTCTACGCAGCTCCTCGGTGAGTCCATTCCCAAAGGCAGAGGCCGAGTCGGGTGACCCCGTCAGCGTTCGCCAGTTGAACGATGGAAGTGAGTTTCGAGTGGTGAAGATCTTCTATAAGCTGCGGGAATTGCAGAGCGACTTGAATTCACTCGGATGGATCGCCGCGATCCGCCGCACGGAGAACTTCTTCCTGTACGGGACCGCTGAACCTGACCGCGGCTGACGGAGCCCCGTGCCAGCCATCCGGTACGGCGTGGAAGTTCCCCCTCTCGACCGACCATGCTCAGCGAAACCGAAGCGGAGATCCGGTCCCATCGCGTAAGCGCGGACCCAAGACCCCCGCGACCGATGCCGAGCTCACCGAGCGGATCCGCAAGGGGATCGCCGCCTCCCCCTTCCGGGGGGAAAGGCACCGCAGGATCTGGGTCCCCCGATCCATGAACCGACCTGCCAAGAGAACCTGACCAGACCGGAGACCGCATGACCAGCATCTGAGAGATCGGAGCCGGGCCGAGCACGGGAACTTCAGACAAGCCATGTCCCGGTGCGGCTCGATCGACGTTAGCGACGGCGAAACGCAGGCCCTATAGTTCTAGGGATGGACGCTCCCACCCGGAGAACCGCCAATGAACGGACCAAGAAGACCTCGCATCGAGTTTTTCGGAGCCGTCGGTTCGACACTCCTGATCATCAGCGTGGTGGCAGTGGCCTGCGATATGGCGCCACGCGCCGAGAGCCCGGAGGAGGCCCTGGAGCGAACCCTCATCGAGCTTCGCGGAGGTGAGGAGGACCGGGCTATTGAGGCGGAGCCGGATTCCCGGCCAGAGCCCGGAGCGGAGCGCCGCCAGCGCTATCCTCTCCCGCCGGACACTCCAGGCCGTATCAGCGACGAGGCTTCCGCGTCACCGACCGATACCCAGTACGAGGTTGCCCCGATCCTTGCCAACCGGTTGGAGGTCCGGCGTGTGCTGGACATCGAGTATCCTCCGGTGCTTCGCGATGCGGGTGTCGGCGGCACCACCATTGTCCACATGTTCATCAACGCCGCCGGAGTGCTCGACAGCGCCCTTCTCGCACAGACTTCGGGGCACGAGCAGCTGGACCAGGCCGCGCTGCGAGTGGCTTACGCATTCGAGTTCGTACCTGCCCAATATGAGGGGGAGAACGTGGCCGTCTGGATCCAGGTCCCCATCACCTTCCAGGCTGCCCTTTAGCGGCTGAGACCACAGAAGACTCCATTGTGTGACTCTGGGGAGCGGGAGGTCAGCCTTGGCCTCCGTGCCGGGCCAGTCCATCTCCAGCCCGGAGGGACCCTGTCCGGAGAGCCCTCGCGAGGGCTCTCCGCGACCCATCGCTTCGAGATCATCACTGATGACGGAACGGTGGTCGGCCATATCAACCTTCGGATCGGCTCCTCCAGGCATGTGACAACGACGGCCGGGCACATCGGATATGAAATCCTGCCCCAGCATCGGGGACGCTCGTACTCCTACCATGCCTGTCGGGCCCTGGCTCCGTTCGTTCGTCAGCACTACAGACGGGTCGTCCTGACCGTCGATCCCGAGAACACTCCGTCGGTCCGGGTGATCGAGAAGCTCGGGGCCGTCTTCATCGAGGAGGTAGTGGTTCCGGAGGATGATCCCGGTTACGAGAAAGGCGCACGCCGAAAGAGACGCTACAATGTGGGTGCCATGATCAACGGTGTCGTAGCGGATGATTAGCGAGATCGCTTCGGCCTTCATCGAAGGGTCCAGGACTCGGGTGGAGCACGCGCGGGGCAAGATGGACCACTGTCTGGCCCAGCTCGCTGACGAGGATATCTGGTGGACGCCGCAGGAGGGGTCCAACTCGATCGGGGTCATCATCCAACATCTGATGGGCAACCTCCGCCAGTGGGTCATCTCAGGCGTTGGGGGCGCCCCCGATGTGAGAGATCGGTCACGTGAGTTTCGCGTCGGGCGGGAGGTCCCCAAGGCTGAGATGCAGGGCGCTTTTTCCGCGCTCCTCGACGAGGTGGTCGCGGTGTACTCCGGCGTTGGACCGGATGAACTCCTGGAGCCCCGAAGGATCCAGGGGTCGGGATCGGCTTTCGCCCTGTCCTGGAGTTCCGACGGGGTACGACCGGCAGCAACTTCGTCCGCCTGCCTCTTGGCCCGGGCCCAGTCGCGATGCCCGAGCGACCTGCTAAGCCTGCACCCATCGTCGCGCCACTCGATCTGGATCAGGCCGGTCTTGGGATCAGGAAAGACCCGTACTCGGTTCCGGCCCCATTCGCCGGCGCCGTAGCTCTGCCGGCGTCGTTTCGTGCGTGCCATCATCAGCCTCCTCGGTCGATGACGGACTGCACGATCTGCGCGGTGGAAAACTCGCGAAGCGCGGGTCTCGCGGGGGAGGTGCGTGCGGGTGATCCTGGGGCGTGCCGAGCCTTCCACGGTCGGGCTCTTGCCCTCGAGACCGAGAGACCGATGCTGTTGGCAAGCTGCACGGCGACGGCGGGCGCCGCGTAATACCAGACGCCGATCGCCGTGTGGAACGCCGGATCGTGGTAGGCGATGAGGTCGAGCACGCGGTTGCCGCCGGGGCCGGGGAACGGCGCCCGGAAGGCGCGGGCGATGACGGCCGTTGCGGCGAGTCCCCCGAGGACGAGCGTGGCCGGCCGCCTCATCGCAGTGACGACCTTCCCGTAGGGATCCATGGACGGGAGCGAGCCCGCCGGGGCCGGAGCGTGTGAAACGTTCACGATCGTCGCGGACGCACACCCCGCCCCATGTAACTTGAACGCACTAGCCGGTCACGCGCCGATCGGCGCACATTCAGGTGCGGGGGCGGGAAGAGGACGCACGTGTTACTGGTGCCCTTGAGCCCGTTGTGAAACTGTCCCAGGCCAACGGCTTCGAACCCCGCCCTGTATCCGGTTCATCCGAGGACGCGCAGCAAAACGCACCGCATCCCCTGGGATGCGAGTCTGCTATCCGTTGGCCCACCCGCTTCCGCATCATCCCCCTGACACGGAGGCGATACGATGAAAGCGACGGACCCATTGAATGTGATCCATGCGCGGGCGGCCGGTGTGGATGTCCACAAGATGCAGCTGACCGCCACGGTACGCCTGGCTCAGCCAGGTGATCAGGCCGAGACCTTCACCCGGGTGTTCAGTGCGTTGCCCAGTGGCATCAGAGACCTCGTGGACTGGCTCCTCTCCCATGATGTGGCGGCGGCCGCGATGGAAGCCACCGGGATCTACTGGGAAACCGTTTACGATACGCTGGCCGCGGTTGGCGTGAAGCCCGTGCTGCTGCATGCCCGGCATGTCAAGCAGATCAAGGGGCGAAAGACCGACATCGCCGACAGCATGTGGCTCGCGCGTATCTGCCAGTTTGGGCTGTGCACGCCCAGCCTGGTGCTGCCACCCGCGTTCCGGGAGTTGCGCCAGGTGTCGCGTTTGCGGCGCCAGATTGTGGGCGAGCGCTCCAGAGCACGCAACCGGATCCACAAGATTCTCGACAGGGCCGGCATCCGTGCCGGTGGTATTCTTTCCGACCTCTTCGGCTTCAACGGTCGCCAAATCCTCCGCGGTCTCGTCGTCGGCTTGACGCGTGAGGAGATCCTGGCATCGTTGTCATGTCACGTCCGGCGGCACCTCAAGACGCTTTACGACGCCTTGAGCCGTGGTCTCACCCGACGGCAGCACTTCCTGCTTCAGGATCACCTCGAGGCCATGGACACGGCTGAGGGCCGGATCGCCGAGTACGATGCCGTCATTGCCGCAGGGCTGGCCGACTACCGTACCCAGGTCGATCTTCTGACCACCATGCCCGGTGTCGATGTGTATTCCGCTTCGGCCATGCTGATCGAGCTCGGTCCCGACATCTCGGTCTTCCCGTCTGCCCGTCACTGCGCGGCCTGGGCGGGCTTGTGTCCCGGTAACAACGAGAGTGCAGGCAAGCGGCGCGCAGCGAGGAGTCGCAAGGGCAACGCCGCCTTGCGCGCCATCCTGACCGAATGCGCTCTCGGTGCCGCGCGAACCCACCATTGCCAGTTCAGGGGATACCACAAGACCCTGACCATACGCCGGGGCTACAAGCGGGCCACTGTCGCGACGGCGCACAAGATGCTGCGCATCGCATATCAGATGTTGCGCACAGGGAGGCCATACCACGATCCCGAAACGGACTACGAGGCACTCATGGTCAAGCGCAATGCCCCGCGCTGGATCAGGATGCTCGAGCAGCACGGCTTCATGCTCCCGTCCGCGCAGCACCCGGCGACCGCCTGACCGCGGTCACTCCGAGCGTTCGCGACACCGCACGCCAGAGCCAGCATCGCCCGGCATCGGGAGCTGGCGCGGGGCAGCCCACATCGAGCCGGACGTACAGCACTGGCATCGCGGAACAGACAGGCATCCCTCACCGGTCAAACCACCCGGGCTGATCGGCAGGATCCGGTATGTCCGCATCCACCAATTAGTTACACAGCAACACGCATGGCCCCACGCCACTACCAGGGCGTCCGCGGGCGGGGTCGCTCCCGTCACCGCCGTAGCGTCCCGGCCAGCCCCGGCCGGACGGGACGCGGAGGCGCAAGACGTGGCCGCGTACCGGCTTACGCCGTAGCGCCCGTGCGCATCTCGGGAAGGCCGAATTGCGCATCCGCCCTCTGCCTCGTTTGCGCAGTCCAGTGCGGCCGCAACTCGTGCGGCGCTCATTGGTAGGGCGCCCCCGCGAGACGCATCGTCCGCCAGGTGCTGGCGCGCGGTATTAGCCCCGGTGCAGGCTGTCGGCGCACCTGCTTCTCAAGCGCGACGCTGCACTTCATGGCGGCCTGAAGTCCTCCGAACTCTTCGAGGACTGCCACCGCGCCTTGAAGGATCGCCCGCTCGATGCGGGCGACTTCTTCACGGATCTCAGCGTCGGGTCTGGCGGGGCCGGAGGGTTTGGCCCAACCGTGGAGGACTGCCTGGGCCCGGTCGAGCTCCTCGTCGGTGCGGACGACGGCGACGACCTCGACGGAGCGGTCGCGCTCGGCGAGGGCCATCCAGAGGTCGCGGTGCACCGCGCCCCAAGAGTAGAGGGCCGTCGCGGTGTCGTGGCCGGGATCGACGTAGACGAACACGGCGCGCCCCGCGCGACGGGCAGTTTGAGCGGGAAATAGCGCCTGGTGCTGTCGGCGGCACCGCGGTAGAGCTGCGAGGGCAGGAGGCGACGCTCGATGCCGAGCGCCTGGAACGCGCCGACTTTTTCGGGCTCGGTCGGCAGCCACGGCAGGTCGGAATGCTTGAGCACGTAGTCGAGCGAGAGCAGGCGGCGCATGAGCACGGTCGGAGAGGCGACCCGGCGGTGTCGGATGTCCTCGGCACCTAGCGTTCGGTAGAGTCGCCGGCTGAAGATTCGGCACACGCGACCGATCGCCCAGATTCGGGGCATAGTGTCCTCGGCGGCGAGGCCCTGCGCGATCAGGGCGTGGACGACGCGCCGCACCTGTTCGGGGTGCGCATCGAGGAACCGTGCGCACTGGGCGCGGGTGAACGCGCCGCTGTGGAGGCAGACGAGCGTGATCCACGCGCCCTTGTCTCCCGTCCAGCCAAACGGCGCGAGCGCCTGATCGCGTCCCCTCAGTCGGGCAACCGGCCAGCTCGCCCGCGAGTTGAACTGCTCCTTCAGCGTCTCCATGCCCGAAACGTTGAAGAGCCATTCGCAGGGAAGTCAACTCGTAGGAAATGTCCTATAGTCCGCCGTTGTCCGATGTTGTCCAGTAAGGTACGCGGGCCGTTGGCCATCGTCGCCAGCAGCTTGTCAAGCGCCCCCCGTATCCTCGGAGGCACCGCCTCACGTGGTTGTCAACGGACATGGAAAACACCGGGACCTTGAGGATCGAGGATGTTCAGAGTCCGGCGGGGCCGGACAGTTAGGAACAAGCCGGACACCGACCCGTGTGGACACCTTCCCGAGTCTCTACGGACACCTCCGTGAGGGAGCCGATCCGGCAGTCGCGTTTCGTCGTTGACTCACGCGCCCGGACCAAGGGTGCGTGTCAGGCGTCAGCGCGAGAGTGGCGTGCGAGGATGCCGTGGATGTCGCCGGGAGTCGTCGAGACATCCCAAGCCCAGCGTCCGAATCCGCTATGCGCGTTGACGGCCTTGACCCATTCGGCGAGGAAATTGCGCTTAGTTCGGTCGCGGTCGCTGTCTCGGCCCTTTGTCTCCAGCACCAGCATGTCGCCCGATTTGAGCCGGATGAGGAAGTCAGGCCGGTATTTCCGCACCACCCCCCGATGGACGAAAAACACCTCGAAGCCGAGATGGTCGTTCTTCACCCAGGCGTCCACCTCCGAAGCGTGGTCCAACGCGAACGCGTCCGACGCTTCCCAGGTGCCATCGAAGACGCAGAAGTTGATGTGGCTGCAGGCGGTGGGCGCGCACGGCTTGCCCGTAAACCACGTGCGCATGTCGCGCGTGGCGCGGATCGGCTGATCCCGGTCGAATACAGGCTCAATCCTCGCGGTGTTCTCGTGGCGGATGGCTTCCCAGATGTGCTGCACCACCTTGGTCATGTTCAGCGTGATGACGAGTCGCCGCTTGAGATCGTCGACGCCGAACAAGTCGGGGGTGACACCGATCTTGCCGGATCGGATGAACTGTTCGACGAGCCGCACGAGTTGCGCGAGCAGAAACATCCGGTCTGCCGGCCAGTTCTCCTGCATCTGGTCGTACACGTCCCGGGCGGTCTCAAAGACGATGCGCTGGGTGCGGAATTCGCGCGCAAGGCCTTGAAGGTCTATGGCGTCGATCTTGGTGAGGTCCGGCTTGCCGTCGATCGTGGGCGCGAGTTCCGCGAGCCGCGCGGCCTTGGCTGCATCGAGTTCCAGCGGCTTCACCCGGTCCATGTCGAGCGACAGGCGCGGACGGTAGGCGTGATCGATGCGCACGACGTTGGGCCAGGAAATCGAGAACTCCGCCTCTTTGTCCACCACCGGCTCGATGGCGGTCTTGGGCTTCGGTGGAGGCGGAGGTCCGTCCTCCCGGCCCTCGTGGGGCAGCAAGATGAAGGGCACGCCGAAGACGTTGACGTGTTCCGGCTCGAAGAGGCCCGTCTCAGGGTTCACGTCGTACGACGTGCGGCGCAGGCCGCGCCCCACCACCTGTTCGCACAGAAGTTGGCTCGTGAAGGCGCGGAGGCCCATGATGTGGGTTACGGTCTTGGCGTCCCAGCCCTCCGACAGCATCCCGACTGAAATCACGTTCTGAATCCGCTCGCCCGCGTGTCCGGGGCGGCCCACGGTGTCCACCTGCCAGCGCAACAGTTCGGCCTGCTGCTTTCTTGTCGGCTTGCGTCCGCGTCCATTTGGCGGACTTGTCCCGGCATCGTCCGTCGCGATTTCGGCGATGGGCTCCTCGGCCGCTTCGGCCGTCGCCAGAACCTTCGAGTCGATGTACAGCGTGCGCTCCGGCTCACATGGCTCGTCGATCCGAACCCGATTGCGGTCGAACGCGTGCTTGATCCGGGCGGCCGTCTCGGTGCGGTTGGCGACGGTGATCACCACCGGTCGCGTGGCGCTTCCGCGTTCCTTCCACTCCCTGGCGGTCTCGCGCCAGTCGTAGCCGAGCAGGTAGTAGCCGTTCGTCACCAAGTCCGGCAAGGGTTCCTCCGGCTTGGCCCGCCGGTTCAGGTCGTCCTTGACCTCGGGGTCTTGGTAGATGTGGTAGAGGCGCGACTTGTAGGTCTTGGCGTCGGGAATCGCGTCGTCGCGGATCACCACCCTCGGCGTCTTCACGAGGCCGGACTCGATCGCGTCGTTCAGGCCGAAGTCGCTCACGATCCAGCCGAACAGCGCCTCCTCGGAACTCCGCTTGCCCGACGGGACGAACGGTGTCGCGGAGAAGTCGTAGCAGGCGAGAATGCCACGCGCGTGGTGGATGCGGTCCAGCCCACCCACCCATTTGGTTGCTTCCTCGACGGTGCTCTTGGTTAGGCCCCTGGTCTTGCCTCCTGGCGGAACTCGCCATGCGTGATGCGCCTCGTCGTTGACCACGAGCAGGTTCCGCGCGGTCGCCATGTCCCCGAGCACGTCCCGGACATAGGCTTCGTCGCTCTTGGCGCCGCGCTTGTCGACGCCCCGCTTCTTGGCGATCCGCTCGTCCGTCTCCCAGTTGAGCGCGTGCCAGTTGCGGATCACGACCTTGCCCTGGCGCAGATTGTCGCGCAGCGCCGGAGGCACGACGCGGAACTGTTCGTAGTAGTTCTCGGGATGGGAAGGCCCGAGAACGGCCAGGCGGCTCCGCACCGTAAGGCCGGGGGCAACCACAAGGACATTCTTCGCAAAACGCGCATCGCGGGGGTTCGCCACCTTGTTGAGGACATGCCAGGCAATGAACATGGCCATGACCACGGTCTTGCCCGATCCGGTCGCCATCTTGGCGCAGAGCCGCTTGAGCGCGCCGCCATCGGACGGGATGTCGATGCCCACCCGTTCGCTCGGCGGAGCCTCGGCGAGCCAGATGAGCGTTTCGGCCGCCTCAAGCTGACAGAAGCAGAACCGGCGGCTCTCGAACTCCTCGGGATCGCGCCAGTGCTCCAGCAGACGCTTTGTAATCCCCGTCACGCCGGGATAGCCGTTGGCACGCCATCCCTTGACCCGCTCTCGAATTCGGTTGACGAGCGGAATCTCGCGGAACACGCCCGGGTCGTCGAACGCGGCGGCGTCTCCGGACGCCACCACGCAGCCCGCGGGCCTGCGGCCCTCCTTCAGATCGAACAGGCGAGTGGTCCGAGTCATACCGCCAATGCCGGGCCGGCTCCTCGTAGGGAGAATTGACGATCAGCCGGCCAATGGTCGCGCTGGCCACTATCCGGGCTCCGGCGGAACCAGCGGCTCCAATCGGCCGATCAGAACCGGAACGTCGCGGCGAACCGTATCCCAGACGAGTGGACGGTCGATGTCGAAGTAGACATGCACGAGCCGATTGCGCATGCCGACGATCTCCCGCCAAGGGATGTCCGGGTTCGCCCGCCTCGCGTCTTCGCTCACATGCGCGGCGGCCTCGCCAACAATCTCCACCGACTTGAGAACCGAGAGTTGCGTCCGCCGGTCCTGCACGAAGTCCTCGAAGGACATGCCCTCCGTGAAGGACAGCGCATCGCGCGCGGCGAGCAGCATGTCCAGCAGATACGCGGAGTCGTCACGCGGCATAGACCACCCGCGCGGATTCCAGGATTGCCTTCCGGCGAATGTAGTTTCGGCTCTCCTCGATCGCGGCTCGGTGCACCAGATCGACTTTGCGCGCGAGTAAGTCGGCCAACTCCTGTTCCATCCCGGCGATGCCGAACAGGCCGGGCGTCCGCTCCGTCCTGAATCGGATCAATACGTCGACGTCGCTGTCCGGCCCGAAGTCGTCGCGAAGCACGGAACCGAACAGCGCCAGTTCCCCCACCTGCCATCGGTCGCAGAACGCCTCGATGGCGCTCATGGGCACACCGATTCGGGCTGCCAGCCGCTCGCGGTCTTCGACGGCTCCGGTCCCCGATCGCATTGAGGTCTTCACTACTCCAACTCCACGATTTTGAGGCTCTCGACGCCCCGGTCGTCCACGATCTTGACCGCCGCGCGCCCGTGCTCGCCGGGTGCGAAGAGAAGCGAGACGGTGCCCCGGTAGGCTGCGATCCGGGTCGCGTCGATCTCCGCCTTGAGGCTCTTCGCCAGCTTGGCCCAGCCGTCCTTGGCGCCGGCCATCGGGAAAAACACCTGGCGCGGGAACAGGCTGCGCCCGTCGTAGTCGGGATCCAGCATCCAGAGTGCGATCCGGTCGGCGTTGCCGCACTCGACATTGCCGGTCTTGGTGTTGTAGTAGTCGAAGCCTTGCACCGAGACGCGGAACTTGCCTTCGTCCTCCCCGTCGGATATGCGCTCCAGCGCCACGTCGGGCTGCCCGATGAGCCAGAAGCTCTCGTTGCTCGCCCGCTTCTTCTTGAGGTCATCGGTCAGCAGGTCGGCATTCATCTGCGCCTTCAGCAACGTGACGCCGGGCCAGTTCGTCTCGTCGATGTCCTTCGACGCCTCAGGGTCGAACTGGAAGGCCGCGAAGACGATGACGGCAGGTCGGGGAACCAAGTGCGATGCTTCCTTGATCGCCCGTTCCACCTGCCGTTGCTCCATCGGCGCATGATCCGGGCCGAACGACACTACTGCCCGTGCGCCGAGCGCGGTGTCTTGAGTGCCTAGCGCCGAAGCTTTCTCAGGCATCGCCTCGCCCTCGGCGTGAAGGTGTTTCTGGCCGGGCAACGGCTCCAACCGCACGAACATGACGCGTTGGCCGCCCTTGCCCCGAATGCCGGTCTTCAGAAGCTCGTCGCGCCAGTCGCCTTGCCGAATCGTCGGCCCCGTGCGCGCCACCGAGGCATCGGCCGGTAGCGCCTCACGATCGGCGACTTCGTCGAGCGGGAGCACGGACGGCGCGGGGACCGCTTCGACCGTAAAGGGACCGGTGACGCGGGATTTGGACCGGTCGGGTTGGGGCTGGTCGTACAGGACGACTTCTGTAGGAGGCTCATCGTATGCGAGTGTCCGCGCCGATACCTTGGGAACGCTGTGGTACCGAAAACCGCCCCCAACCCCCTCGCCGGGACGGGCCAGGTCGTAGTAGTCGAAGTTCGCTGTCATGAGGCGCTGCTTGGCCAAGGCGGTCGCTACACGTGACGTATCGCAGGTGATCCAGCGGCGTCCCCACTGCTCCGCAACGTGTGCGGTGGTTCCGCTACCCCAGGTCGGATCGAAGACCAGATCGCCTGGGTCTGTCGTCATCAGGATACAACGCTGAATCACCTTCGTCGCCGTTTCAACCACATAGCGCTTGCCGGTGGGCGACATCTGTGCGGGCCAGACGTTGTGTATCCTCCGACCGGCCACCTCATCTTCGTACTTCGTCCACATTAGCTGTGCTTGGCCCTCTTGTGCCATTAGCCTGCCCAAGGCAGCAAGCCTGTCCAGCCCATCTGGCAAGACCCTCCATTGCTGACCGGTGGGACACCGGAATAGCCGGCCGTCCTATGTCATAAGGATCGGAGCGGCCAGTCTTGGAGGACCTCCGGGATATCAAGGGCATGCGTCGGCAAATGCGCGCACCCTTCGGCAGGTGCTTGTCCGGGTCGAAGCACTCTTCCGTAGTCGGTGCGCGGCATTGCCCGTCGGGCAGTTCCACCATCACATGCCAATTGAAGAAACCGATTACCTCGGCACGGCTGAGTGGCTCGTACAACTGCCGGTATTTGGCCAGCTTCCGGTCCTTCGCATACCAGAGGAGGTAGTCCGCCACCTGCGGAAGTGTCTTCGCCGAACTGCCTCCAGTGGTCGCGTAGGAGATCGTCGCCACGCGGTTCTCCGCGCCAAAGATGTCGTCCATGACGACGCCGACCCGATGGACGTTCTCGTGGCCGATCTGCACGAAGCAGCTTCCGCTCTCATGGAGGATTTCGCGCGCTAGCAACAGGCGGTCCCGCAAGTACGAGAGATAGGAGTGAATGCCGAGTTCCCAAGTGTCGCGAAAAGCGCGAATCTGCTCGGGTTCAGCCGTCAGGTCTGTATCCCGGCCGTCGGTCACTTCGCGTCGGTTCACGAACGGCTGGAAGTTGGAGCCGTACCGGATGCCGTAGGGCGGGTCCATGTAGACCATCTGGACCTGTCCCCCCAAGCCCTCTTTCTCGATCAGACTGTTCATGACCAGAAGGCTGTCGCCGGCGATCAGCCGGTTGGTCCAATTGTGCCGGTGCCTGTAGAACTCGATGGCTTGGCGGAGAGGAGGATTCTCCTCCGGTGTGGCGAACAGCGACCCCTGCTCCTCGGCGTCCTTCGGCCTGCGTACCGCTTCGATGACCGTACGAGGGTCGATCCGCTCGTGGACATGGAGCGAGACCGTCGGTACCTCGAACGAGGTGTGCTCCGCCTTGCCGGACCAGGCGAGATGCGGATCATGGGCGTAGGACTTGTCGCCAGCGTCTCGATCCGTATCCGGCGTGACCAGGCCCACGGGCGGGTTGTTCACGCGCTCCTTGTCCGGGTGCTCGTACGTCGCGATGTTCCGTCCCGCCTTGCTGCTTCGTCGCGCCATTATTCCCCTTGGGTACCGGGCACTCGCGTGGACGACCGGTGCCTCGCCCTTTGCTGGCCGAGTTGCGTTCGCCGCATCGCGTCTCGCCGAATGCCTTGGAAGACCATACCAAGTTTCGGTGGTTCCGGGCGACCCATCAAGCGCCGGGACTCGGCAGGCGGCCGGATTCCGGCCTGCTACGGGGGTCGGAATAGCTTCTCACACCCGGCACGGTCACACTACACCTGCAACAGGGAAGTGACCGATCAGCGATTGCGAAGCGACGCTGGGACGGCGCGAGCATCGCGCGCCATATGGTGATCTCCCGCACGGGAGCGGGTGTCGCCGAAGCGATCGAGGTCACTAGGCTCTGGAGCGTCCGTCGGGTCCGGGTCAGGCTTGCTCCAAGTTGGACGAAAATCCCGCCATTCGAAGCGCTTTTCCGGCTATTTCAGGACGCCGGACTCGGATCCTCTCCGCCGGCAAGTGCGGCAGATCGTACAGTCCCAGTTGAACTTAGACGATTACTTGACGTGATTCGCGCCTTAGGTTTGGCCATGCTGGAGGAACAGAAGGCCTACTACCGGGCGCGGGCTCCGGAGTACGACGACTGGTTCCTACGTCGAGGGCGCTACGATGGAGGTCCCGATGCCCATCGCCAATGGTTGCTCGAGGTGGAGGAGGTTCGAAGAGCCCTCGGGGCATTCAACCCCTCTGGCAAGGTCCTGGAGCTGGCGTCGGGCACCGGGTGGTGGGCTCGGGAACTGCTCCGGTACGCAGACCGGGTCACGGCTCTGGACTCGTCCAGCGAGGCCCTTGATCCGGAATCGTGCACGCGTGGGCGGTGATGGTCGAATCGACTACACCCAGGCGGACATCTTCGCGTGGGAACCCGGCGACCAATACGATGTGGTCTTCTTCAGCTTCTGGCTCTCCCACGTACCGCGCGGCTGCTTCGCCCAGTTCTGGGAACTCGTCCGCGCTGCCCTTCGGCCCGCTGGCAGGGTCTTCTTCATTGATTCTCTACGCAGCTCCTCGGTGAGTCCATTCCCAAAGGCAGAGGCCGAGTCGGGTGACCCCGTCAGCGTTCGCCAGTTGAACGATGGAAGTGAGTTTCGAGTGGTGAAGATCTTCTATCAGCTGCGGGAATTGCAGAGCGACTTGAATTCACTCGGATGGATCGCCGCGATCCGCCGCACGGAGAACTTCTTCCTGTACGGGACCGCTGAACCTGACCGCGGCTGACGGAGCCCCGTGCCAGCCATCCGGTACGGCGTGGAAGTTCCCCCTCTCGACCGACCATGCTCAGCGAAACCGAAGCGGAGATCCGGTCCCATCGCGTAAGCGCGGACCCAAGACCCCCGCGACCGATGCCGAGCTCACCGAGCGGATCCGCAAGGGGATCGCCGCCTCCCCCTTCCCGGGGGGAAAGGCACCGCAGGATCTGGGTCCCCCGATCCATGAACCGACCTGCCAAGAGAACCTGACCAGACCGGAGACCGCATGACCAGCATCTGAAAGATCGGAGCCGGGCCGAGCACGGGAACTTCAGACAAGCCATGTCCCGGTGCGGCTCGATCGACGTTAGCGACGGCGAAACGCAGGCCCTAATAGTTCTAGGGATGGACGCTCCCACCCGGAGAACCGCCAATGAACGGACCAAGAAGACCTCGCATCGAGTTTTTCGGAGCCGTCGGTTCGACACTCCTGATCATCAGCGTGGTGGCAGTGGCCTGCGATGTGGCGCCACGCGCCGAGAGCCCGGAGGAGGCCCTGGAGCGAACCCTCATCGAGCTTCGCGGAGGTGAGGAGGACCGGGCTATTGAGGCGGAGCCGGATTCCCGGCCAGAGCCCGGAGCGGAGCGCCGCCAGCGCTATCCTCTCCCGCCGGACACTCCAGGCCGTATCAGCGACGAGGCCTCCGCGTCACCGACCGATACCCAGTACGAGGTTGCCCCGATCCTTGCCAACCGGTTGGAGGTCCGGCGTGTGCTGGACATCGAGTATCCTCCGGTGCTTCGCGATGCGGGTGTCGGCGGCACCACCATTGTCCACATGTTCATCAACGCCGCCGGAGTGCTCGACAGCGCCCTTCTCGCACAGACTTCGGGGCACGAGCAGCTGGACCAGGCCGCGCTGCGAGTGGCTTACGCATTCGAGTTCGTACCTGCCCAATATGAGGGGGAGAACGTGGCCGTCTGGATCCAGGTCCCCATCACCTTCCAGGCTGCCCTTTAGCGGCTGAGACCACAGAAGACTCCATTGTGTGACTCTGGGGAGCGGGAGGTCAGCCTTGGCCTCCGTGCCGGGCCAGTCCATCTCCAGCCCGGAGGGACCCTGTCCGGAGAGCCCTCGCGAGGGCTCTCCGCGACCCATCGCTTCGAGATCATCACTGATGACGGAACGGTGGTCGGCCATATCAACCTTCGGATCGGCTCCTCCAGGCATGTGACAACGACGGCCGGGCACATCGGATATGAAATCCTGCCCCAGCATCGGGGACGCTCGTACTCCTACCATGCCTGTCGGGCCCTGGCTCCGTTCGTTCGTCAGCACTACAGACGGGTCGTCCTGACCGTCGATCCCGAGAACACTCCGTCGGTCCGGGTGATCGAGAAGCTCGGGGCCGTCTTCATCGAGGAGGTAGTGGTTCCGGAGGATGATCCCGGTTACGAGAAAGGCGCACGCCGAAAGAGACGCTACGATGTGGGTGCCATGATCAACGGTGTCGTAGCGGATGATTAGCGAGATCGCTTCGGCCTTCATCGAAGGGTCCAGGACTCGGGTGGAGCACGCGCGGGGCAAGATGGACCACTGTCTGGCCCAGCTCGCTGACGAGGATATCTGGTGGACGCCGCAGGAGGGATCCAACTCGATCGGGGTCATCATCCAACATCTGATGGGCAACCTCCGCCAGTGGGTCATCTCAGGCGTTGGGGGCGCCCCCGATGTGAGAGATCGGTCACGTGAGTTTCGCGTCGGGCGGGAGGTCCCCAAGGCTGAGATGCAGGGCGCTTTTTCCGCGCTGCTCGACGAGGTGGTCGCGGTGTACTCCGGCGTTGGACCGGATGAACTCCTGGAGCCCCGAAGGATCCAGGGGTCCGAGACGACGGTGCTGAGCGCGATCTTCGAGACGACTTGCCACCTTCAGCTCCACGTGGGCCAAGTCCTCTTTCTGACTCGACTGAGGTTGGGGGAGGCCTACGAGGAATCATGGAGACCGGAAACGAAGGAGCAGGGTGCGTAGGTAAGGGTATCTCGCGTGTTTGCCCACGCACTCACCACCCGGGGGGCAATCGAGTGACGGGAGGGTCTGGTCAGCTGTTCGATCCGTCCGAGGTGTTTGACGACGACTACCTCTACTTCTACGCCGGAACTCTGGGCGACGAGAGAAGCGACGCGGAAACAGACCTCATATCGTCGCTCGGTCCGGTCAATGAGGGCGATCGCGTATTGGACTTGGCCTGCGGGCACGGACGTATCGCTAACCGACTGGCCGAGCGCGGAGCATCGGTCACGGGACTGGACGTGTCATCGCATTTCCTCGAGCTGGCGAGACGGGGGGCGGCCGAACGCGCTGCCACAGTCGAATACGTACTTGGGGATATGACCGACCTCCCCTGGTCCAATGAGTTCGACCGGGTGGTTAGTTGGTTTACTTCCTTTGGGTACCTGGACGATGCAGGAAACAGGAGGGTCCTCGAGGAGATCCACCGGAGTCTCCGGCCAGGAGGACGTGTGCTCCTTGACCTGAACCAAGGGCCTTCGTGGGGGGGAAGGCTTCCCCGGTCCTCCGTCGTGAAGCGCGGAGACGATCTGATGGTTGACCAGTTGACGTACGACCCGATGAACGGAAGGTCACACAACCAACGAACGATCGTGAGGGATGGCCGGGTTCGCACTGTGGTCTTTGAGGTTCGGATGTTCACCTTTGTCGAACTGCGAGACTGGCTGCTTGGAGTGGGGTTTCGGCGGGCCGAAGGGTTTGGGCGTGACGGGGCTCCTCTGACTCTTCCGTCCCGGCGCATGATCGTGCGTGCAACCCGGTGAGCGATGGAGCAGAGCGAGTGGCTGACGCCAGAGCACGCACTGGAATACCGGGCGCGTTCGGACGCCGTTCCCCATCGAACTGAAGGGGAAGCGGTCGTTCATGACTCCTGCCTCAGCGGGTCCGGCGGTTCCTTGACCAAGGGACCTGTGGAAAAAGTCCGTCCTGCAGCCGCCTTATGAGTGGGCTAGAACTGGTGGTAAGTGGGGCGGGTCCCGGGTATGAAGTGGCTGGAGAGGGGAAGCGGCTTCAGCGTGGTTGCGGCTCCCTTCCAGTAATTGCGTCTTTTCCGAAGCTCACGCGTCTGACAGGGTAGATGGATGCCGACAGCACAACCACGCGAAGCAGAATCAACATGCGACTGCAACTCGCCCTGAATGTGAGGGACATCGACGAAGCCGTGGACTACTACGGCAAGCTCTTCAACGCAGCGCCGCACAAGCGTCGCCCAGGGTACGCCAACTTCGCCTTGGACGAACCGCCGCTGAAACTCGTGCTCTTCGAGAACCCGCACGCGCGGGAGCGCATCAACCACGTCGGCGTTGAAGATTTCGATGTCGTGCGCGTGCGGGAGGTGGGTGCCCGGCTGGAAGCGGCCGGCATTCTCACCGAGGTCGAGGAACAGGTCGTCTGCTGTCACGCCGAACAGACCAAAGTCTGGTCTCAGGAACCGCAGGGACTGCGCTGGGAGTGGTACATGATCACCGACGACGCTCTGGAAGTCGTCGAGGCCCCGGCTTGCTGTGACTGCTGAAAGCCTGCGACCCAACTCCGCATCGCGGGGGGAGCGCGCTGACCGGCTCGGACTCAGCACCGACGCTGAAGACCGGTTTAGCGCCCCCGACTACGCTGGACAGTAGACTGGCGAGGAGCCAGGGTCCCGAGGTTGCGATATACTCCGGGTACGCGTGGGTCACATGTGATCGGGAGGAATCACCCCGACTCCGCTAGCCAACGCTCCACGCGCACCTCCAGCACAGGCAGGGGCAGGGCTCCACCACGCAACACCGTGTCATGGAACTCCCGGATATCGAAGGCTGTCCCCAATCTCCCCCGAGCCCGCTCGCGCAACTCCTGAAACTTCATCATGCCGATCTTATAGGCGACCGCCTGAGCCGGCATGGTGAGATAGCGTTGAATCTCGGAACGCACGGAGCCCTCCGGCTGGGGCGAGTTCTCCATGAAGTATTGAGCCGCTTCCTCCTCGGTCCATCGCTCGACGTGCAGCCCGGTGTCTACGACCAGTCGAATCGCACGCCACATCTCAGCGGAAAGGCGCCCGAAGTCCGAGTAAGGATCCTCATAGAAGCCCATCTCACGCGCTAACGCCTCGGCATATAGTGCCCAGCCCTCGGCAAACGCGGTGTAGAATGACTGTGTGCGGAAGGTCGGGATGTCCTCCAACTCCCGTGCGATGGAGACCTGCAGGTGGTGCCCGGGGACGCCTTCGTGATACGCGATGTCTTCCAGTTGGTATCGGGGCATCGAGCTCATGTCGGACAGGTGCACGTAGAACACCCCGGGACGGGAACCGTCCGGTGTTCCCGGCATGTACTCCTGCGCGGCGCCATCCTGCTCCCGAAACGCCTCCACACGTCGCACCTCGAGCCCGGCCTTCGGCAAGATGCCGAAGAAGTCCGGCAGGGCATTGGTCATTCGGTCCAGGTGCTCCACCGCAAGATCGAGATAGGCCTGTCTGCCCTCGTCCGTGTCGGGAAAGTAGAACTGCGGGTCCTCGCGAACGAAGGCAAAGAACTCCTGAAGCGTCCCCTGGAAGCCCACGTCCGCTTTCAAGGCTTCCATCTCCCCGCGGATGCGATCCACCTCTCTCAGACCGATCTCGTGAATCTCCTGCGCTGTCAGATCGAGCGTTGTCGATAGCGACAGCATGTACTCGTAGTAGGCTTCGCCGTCGGGCAACGCCCACGCCCCGCTAGCCTCCTCGGCCGCGTTGTCCAGGTCTTGCTCGAGCCATGCCCGGAGCTCCAGGTAGGCGGGTGCGACCTGCTCGACGAGTGCCTGGCGGGCTTCGGCTAGCAACTCGTCGCCCTCCGTCGCGCCGAGAAGCCCGCGCTCGACCAGGCCCCCAACCTTGCCGGTTACGTCAGCCCACCACGGCGACTCGCCTGACTGGGTGAAGGGCTCTCCGCTCATGACCCGATCGATTTCATCGATCGCAGTGTTGTAGTCGAAGCGAAGCGTACGTATCCCATCCGCCGCCGCCGCTTGGGCGTTCTCTAGCCGCTGACGCATGACGCGGTCGATCTGCCGCAGACGGGAGTTGTAGGCGTGCATGTCTTCGACCGTATCGACACGATGTTGATTCATCATGAAGTAGGGATAGTACGAGTGAGGGCCAGACCGTCCGATCGGATAGCGGTAGCGCCGGAACCGCCGACCGCGCTCTAGGTTGTCCCCGAGGTATACGTACAGGTCACAGGAGGTCTTGGCCTCGTCGTTGAGAAGCTCGTAGTCAAACTCGGACCGCATCGTGGCGATGCTCTGGAGGTACGACTCCACGAGCTCGCCATCGGCCTCTTCAGAGGCTTCGCCCAGCCTGTCGTAGTCCTTCTTGTCACCTAATTGGGTGCGGAACTCGGGGCTGAAATCGAGCTGCTTCTCGAAGTCCTGATCAAACCAAGCGTTCAGCCGCTCGCTTTCGGTCTCCGAAGCGGCCGCCATGTTCGCCCGGGACGCCTGGGTCAGATGCACGCATGACGACACCGAGAGGAGCGAAAGAATCGTCAAGATGCGCATGGCTCTTCCTTCGACTCTCACGGAAGAATCTCGAATGGCTGCCCTTGTTGGTAGTTAGATAGACGGGAATGGGTCCCCGTCTGACACCCTGAAGCGTCGACCGGGGGGAACGGGCAGCGTCCGGGAGCACGATTCCCTGACAACAGCCCACGTGCTGCATAGCTTTGGATCCATCGACGAATCCGGCGTTCTGTCGCCTCCGATTCCTCACATGATCACGCTACAGAACGTCGAGAAATCCCATCGCACCGGTGCCGCGGGAGTGGCACCGGCGGGATGAAGCATGTGATTGGGGAAGCTGTCAGGGCCAATAGAACCGTTGCCGGCAGCGTGGCAGAGCTCAACATTCCGTCGTTGCGGATGTTGGAACGGCTAGGGCTCCATATTACCCGCGAGGACGACCATAGATACTACATGCGGCTCGAGCCCGCAGACGGCCGGCCATCCAGCTCATCTGACCAGGCGCCGCGCCGCGGCTAAGGCGTTGGGATGAGAACCTTCCTCAGCCGGTTCATCGACGGGCTCCTCCAGGATGCACGCTATGCGCTGCGCGGGCTCAGGCGTAGTCCGGCGATCACCTTGGTTGCGCTGGCGTCGTTAGCAGTCGGAATCGGCGCGAATACCGCGATGTTCTCGTTCGTGAACGCGGTTCTCATCGAGCAGCTTCCGGTTGGCGAACCCGATCGCCTCGTCACGTTCACGCGGACGTCCGGCGCTGCATCGTCTCCCGTCGTCTGGCCCTTGACCACGATCGAGGACTTGTCGAGGGGGGCCCCGGCGCTGAATGGTGTCTTCGGCCGGGTCACACGGCCGCTCAGTTGGTCCGCAGGCGATGACGCGCAGTGGGTCAACGGCGAACTGGTGACCGGCCAGTACTTTCGCACATTGCAGGCAAGAGCGGCGGTCGGACGGCTGCTGGACGAAGATGACGTCCGGGATGCCGTCGCGAACCCTGTCTGCGTGCTCAGTTATGCGTTCTGGCAGCGCGTATTCGGCGGGGATCCCAGCGTCATCGATCGGACGGTCTTCCTGAACGGACATCCTTATCGCGTCATCGGCGTCACAGAGCCGCGCTTCCGGGGAGCCGAGCTGCAACGGCGGTTCGACGTTGCCGTCCCGGCCACAAGGGCTGGCGATTTCATGCCGGCCTTTGCGGGGCCTTCAGGCGACGCGCGGATGAGGAGCATGTCATGGCTCGCTCCGATGGCCCGCCTCGCGCCAGGGAGCAGCCGCGTCGACGCGCAGCGGCAGATCCAACTGCTGTTACAGGAGATCGATTCCGGAAGACAAGCCGAGGTCCGCCTTGCGGACGGCAGCCAGGGATTCAACACGATGCGTCCGGCATTCGGCCGGCCCGTGCTCGTCCTCATGGGGCTGGTGGCGCTGATGTTGCTCGTGACGTGCGCCAACCTTGCCAACCTACTACTGGCCAGAGCGCAGGTGCGCGCTCGGGAGTTCGCCGTGCGCATGTCGCTCGGCGCGTCAAGGGCGAGGCTGACTTGGCAGTCGCTGCTGGAGGCCCTCCTGCTGGTCGTAAGCGGCGGCGGCGCAGGCATTGCGCTGTCGTTCTGGATCACAGGCACAGTCGTCGCCTTCCTGAACTCCGGACAGCCCGCCACATCGGCGCTGCAGGTCGCGCCGGACATGTACGTTCTGGCGTTTTCCGCGCTCCTTAGCTTCGCGACCGTGTCCCTCTTCGGGCTCGTACTCGGGTGGCAGGCCACGAGACCCGAGTTGGCTCAAGACCTGAAACCCGACTCCATCGTGAGCAGCCTTCGAAGCCGGATGCTGCTGCGTCGAAGCTTGGTCGTGACTCAGGTCACCCTGTCGTTTGTCGTCGTCGTCGGAGCGGGTCTGTTGACGAGGACCTTGCAGCAGCTGTCGACGGTTGATCTCGGTTACGACCCGGAGCGTGTGATTGCCCTCGACGTCGACCCGCCGGCTGCGGGCTACTCTGATGCGGAGGCAGCGAGACTTCTGGACGAAATACTGATCCGCGCGCGGGACTTGCCTGGCGTGGGAGCGGCGAGCCTCGCCTCCAGTACCCCCGGTGGCTACGTGCTGACCGCGAACGTCAACGTCCCACGCTACGTCCCCAGACCGATTCCCGGCGACGCCGGGGTGAGCTTCAAGGCGGTGAGCCCGCAGTACTTCGACACCATGGGGCAGGCGCTGCTCAGAGGCCGTTACTTCGACGGGCGAGACACCCCGGGCAGCGCACGCGTGGCAATCGTGAATCAGGCCTTTGTCGACCACTACCTGAGCGGCCGCGATCCGGTCGGCGTGGAGTTCCGGGAGGGCCAAGTCAGCATGACCATCGTGGGCGTCGTTGCCGATGCCCAGGAATACAGCGTACGAAGCATGCCTGACGAGACAGTGTACCTGCCCGAGAGGCAGGCGCCGCCAGCGAGGCTGACGCTCCTGGCGAGAGCCGAGATCGATCCGCAGCAGATTATTCCCTCGCTGACCGGAGTCGTTCGAACGACTGACCCGCGAATGCCAGTGTTCTCGGTGCACACGCTGGACAGGGAGGTGGCCGCGGGATTGTCGTCGGAACGCATTCTCGGATATCTGTCGACGCTGTTCGCGGCGTTCACCATTCTCGTCGCCGCGATCGGCCTGCACGGCGTCATGAGCTATTCGACCTCTCGCCGCGCGCGCGAGGTCGGCATTCGGCTGGCGCTCGGCGCACGGAAGCGAGACCTGGTCACGTTGTTCGGGCGGGAGAGTCTGACGCTCGTCATTGTTGGCCTGAGCCTGGGTGTTCCGCTGGCGCTCGGCTCTACACGCGTACTCGGAGGCCTGCTCTTCGGCGTTGCTCCGCACGACCCGGTCACACTGACCGGCAGTGCGGTCGTGGTTCTCGCTATCTGCCTTCTGGCAACCTTTCCGTCGCTATGGCGGACATTGCGAGCCGACCCTGCGATCGCGCTGCGGCGGGACTGATGGAGCGTCCTCCCGGGGCCGTCATCGCGTTCCGGTTCCGCGCGCGCCGGTCGGGCCGTGCGCGGCGGCCTCTCCGTCATGGACTCCGTGCGTGTGCGCACCTGGATCCGCCTCGTCGGCTCCGGACCCACGCCCGAACTCATCGAAGACTCGGCTTGGCTGGCCAGGGAGGAGGGGCCGGAAGCCCACACGCGGGCCGCGGAACTTCGGCAGAAGCTTCGGCGGGAGGCAGCCGTTGCGCTACAATGTTCCGATCCTCAGAGGAGACACCATGAAGCGACACGCGGCGACGCTTATGCCCATCCTTCTCGGCTCGGTCCTGTCCACCCCGAACGCGCACGGCCAGACCGGCACACGGGGCCTCACCGCCGTTGAAGGCATCACGGTCGGTCATCACACGCTGAGCGAGCGGCCCACGGGCTGCACGGTGATCCTCGCAGGCGACGGCGCGGTCGCTGGCGTGGACGTCCGCGGCGGGGCGCCCGGTACGGTCGAGACCGATCTCCTCAATCCCGCGGCCACCGTTCAGGAGGTGCACGGCGTCGTGCTCACGGGGGGGAGCGCCTTCGGGCTGGCTTCGCGGGACGGAGTCATGCGGTACCTCGACGAGAGGGGCGTCGGCTACCGGGTGGGTCGACAGCACGTGCCGATCGTGGTCGGCGCCGTCATCTACGACCTGTCTGTCGGGGGCCGGCCCGAGGTTCGCCCAGGATCCGACTGCGGGTACCAGGCCGCCGCCGCCGCGTCCGCCGCGACGCCCGCTGAAGGGAACGTGGGCGCCGGAGCCGGAGCCACGGTGGGCAAGATCCGGAGCCTGGGCCGTGCCATGAAGGGCGGGGTGGGCACGGCGTCCGCTACCTTGTCGAGCGGCCTTACCGTCGGAGCCCTCGTCGCCGTCAACGCCGTGGGCGACGTGATCGATCCGGCCACGGGACGAGTGGTCGCCGGCGTTCGCACGCCCGACGGAGGCGACCTCGCCGACGCCCGCCTGCTCGTGCGGGAGTCTGCGGGACGGGACGAGGTCGAGAGCGGGGCGAACACCACCATCGGCGTCGTCGCGACCAACGCTCCGCTCACGCAGGCCGAGGCGAGCAAGCTGGCCCAGATGGCCCAGGACGGCCTCGCCCGCGCGATCTATCCTGCGCACACGCCGAGCGATGGCGATACGGTCTTCTCTCTGGCCACCGGCACCTTCACGGGCGAAGCCTCTCTGATGGTTATCGGAGCGCTCGCCGCCGACGTGATGGCCGAGGCCATCGTGCGAGCGGTGAGGGCGGCGAGGGGAATCCCGGGTTACCCGTCCGCCTCGGATCTCGCCGACGGCCGATGATCCGATCCCGTCGGCAAGGCCGGTGACGGGCGCCCCCACGAGCGCGTGAACCTCCATCTCGGCCTCCTGCTGGCCTACTCGGCCGGGCTCATCGGTCTCGGCCTCTGGATCGGACGGAGGGTCGAGGGCAGCGGGGGGTTCTTCGTCGCCGACCGCCGCCTGGGCGCCGCACTCCTCTTCTCCACCGTGCTCGCCGCCAACATCGGAGCGGGCAGCACGGTCGGGGCGGCCGGCCTCGGCTATCGCGACGGGACAGCCGCGTGGTGGTGGGTGGGCAGCGCCGGCGTGGGCACGCTCGTGCTGGCCCTCTGGATCGGACCCCGCATCTGGCGCGTCGCGACAGACAACGGCCTCTACACCGTCGGCGATTACCTCGAGCTGCGCTACGGCCGGTCCGTCCGTGCCGCGATCACGGCTCTGCTGTGGCTCGGAGCCCCGGCGGTCCTCGCAACGCAGCTCATCGCCATGGCCAAGATCCTCGAGTTCGTCGCCGGCGCTCCGTACTGGACGGGGGTGATGATTGGGGCGGTCGTGATGACCGTCTACTTCACGGCGGGCGGGCTCCTCACGTCGGCGTGGGTGAACATGGTGCAGCTCGTGGTGCTCGTGTCGGGGTTCGCCGTGGCCCTCCCGTGGGCGTGGGCGGCGGCGGGAGGCTGGAGCGGAGTCTCCCAGGCGGCGCCTCCATCGCCGGACTATCTCAGCGTCTGGCAGGCGGGCGATTCGGGTTGGATCTACCTGGCGCTCGTGGCACCGAACTTCATCGTGTCCCCGGGTCTCGTGCAGAAGGTCTACGGCGCCGTGGACGAGCGCGCGATCCGGGTGGGCCTCGGCGCGGCCGGCGTGGCTCTCCTCGTCTTCGCCTGCGGCCCGCCCCTCTTCGGGATGATGGGCCGCGTCTACGACCCGGCGCTCGCCGACCCGGAGCATGCGCTCATGCTCGTGCTCACGGTCGGCCTCCCGACCCTCGTGGGGAGCCTCGCGCTCGCCGCCGTCTTCTCGGCGGAGGTCAGCTCCGCCGATGCTGCCCTGTTCATGCTTGCGACATCGCTCTCGCAGGACTTGTACAAGCGCTTCGCGCGGCCCGGGGCCAGCGACGCTCAGGTCCTCCGCGTCGCTCGCCTCGCGGCGGTCGGCGGGGGCACGGCGGGCGTGCTCCTCGCGCTCGTCGTGCCGTCGGTCATCACCACCCTCGGGATTTTCTACGCGCTGATGGCCGTCTGCCTCTTCGTCCCGGTCGCGGCGGGCCTATACGCCCGGAGGCCGGGCACGCCCGAGGCCCTTGCGGCAAGCGGCACGGGCGTGGTCGTGCTCCTCGCGGCCGAGCTTCTGGGTTGGGCCGACGCCTCGCCGCTGCTGAGCTCGAGCCTCATCGGGCTCGTGGCCGCCGCGCTGGCGTTCGGCGTGGTTCTCGTGGTCAGGAGACCGTTCTCGGAAAGTGCCTGAAGGCGGACGGGTCCCCGCTCTCCGCCGATCTCAACCCCCGATGTCGGTGGGGACCCAACCCGCGGCGAGCTCAGTCGCAGGCTTCCAACAAGCCCAGAAGCGCTGACCATCCGAATCGACCACGCCTTTTCCGTTTCGCCGGCGCTCCGGGGTGGAGGTCGACAGAGGGTCTCGGTCTCGCACGCGGGTAGGGGGACGAAAGCGACGTCAGGGGTCGGTCTGCGACCCTAACTGTCCGGCCTGATCCACATGCCACCGCAGCCGCCAAATCTGCCGCGTCGATTGCAATCCATGGTTTGGGCCTGGATTCCTCCGCCATGCTCCCGAGGCGATTTGGCTCAGAAAGATCCTGGAGAGACGCAATAATTCGTCCGACAGATGTCTCAGCCTTGGAGGAATACCGGATCTGGCTAGGACCGGTTGCCAGATTTTCCCCAACCCTGACGTTACGTCAGGGTCCATCGGTCGGGGCCAAGCAGCCTACGCCCGGCAGTGCGACCCCCGTTAGGAAAAGTTCCTTTCCTACCAGGATCCTAAGAAAAGCAAACGGCCATATGATTTCGTTGGGGAACTGGTTTGGGCGGCGTTAGCAATGAGTTCTTTCCCTACCGGGGATATAAATAAAACAAACGGCTTGAAAGTTTCTTACGGCGACGCCATCTTGGGGTCCACCCGTCGGTTCCACCTCCAGCGAGGCCCTGCCGCCACGAGAGCGGATGGAACTCGTTGGCTGCGAAAGCCCACAGAGCATGCGCCGCGAATCCACAGGTACCTATGTAGTAACCGCAGGTGGTGGAGAAACCGTGCGAGCCTTCGTGCCCCGGCCTCTCCCACCTGTACCGGAAGTCAATTTCCGGGAGGGTCTCCGACGTCCGCTCGAAGCAGCCACGACCGCGCTCGGGCGGCTCGACGCGGTCACGGAGTTGCTGTCGGATGCAACCGTTGTTGTGTACGGCTATGTGCGTAAAGAGGCCGTGCTGTCCTCTCAGATCGAAGGCATCCAGTCCTCACTGGCTGACCTGATGCTCCACGAAGCAGGGGGCATGCCCGGTGCCCCTGTCGGCGATGTCCTGGAAACGTCGAACGCCGTGGCGGCCTTGAATCACGGCGTTGAGCGCTTGCGGGGTGGCTTTCCGCTATCGAATCGCCTCATCCGGGAGACGCACGCCAGGTTGCTGGCGAGCGGTCGCGGGGCGGCCATGATGCCGGGCGACTTCCGGCGATCACAGAACTGGATCGGCGGATCGCGTCCCGGCAACGCGGCCTTCGTGCCGCCGCCACCCAACCACGTCCAGGAATGCATGGCCGGCCTGGAGCAGTTCATCCACGCCACGGACGACGGACTTCCCGTTCTCGTCAAGGCCGGGCTGGCGCACGTGCAGTTCGAAACCATCCACCCGTTTCTCGACGGCAACGGCCGGCTGGGACGACTCCTGATCACCCTCATGCTGTGTGACGCCGGACTTCTCCGGGAGCCACTCCTGTACCTCAGCCTGTACTTCAAACGCCATCGGAGCACCTACTACCAACTTCTCAACGACATCCGGCACACCGGAGACTGGGAAGCCTGGTTGCGGTTCTTCCTGGAGGGCGTGCGCGACGTGGCACAGGCGGCTGTCGCGACGGCCCGGACCGCCAGCGACACGATCCGGGACGACCGATCGCGAATCGGCCGCCAGGGACGGCGTGCGGGTTCGGCGCTGCGAGTACACCAGTCCCTCGTCGAACGTCCAGTCGGGGGCATTCGCCACCTCGCGCGGCGAACCGGCCTGTCTGCACCGACCGTGGCCACCGTGCTCCGGCGTTTCGAAGAACTCGACATCGTGCGGGAGATCACGGGCCGCCAGCGAGGCAAGGTCTTCACCTATGAGCGCTATCTGGCGGTTTTGCGGGAAGGCACGGAAGATCCCCCCGGGTAGGCCGAGCCGAGCAGCGGAGGCCCGGTAGACCGCCTTCAAAGTCGTCTTGTGCCAACCCGCATACCCGAAAACCACCGCCCGTGGACGACTCGCTTGTGTTGGGAGCAGGAGGTCCCCGGTTCGAATCCGGGCGCCCCGATTGAACTTACGCGATTTCACGAGTCCGATTCCCGCTTTTTATTCCCGCTAAATGGAACGCGAACAGGCCCTGCTGCGGTCCTCGAGGGCCTTCCTGAGCCGGTCCTCGTCGGCCCGCTGGTAGCAGCGGAGCACCGTCTTGGCCTCCTTCCAGCCGCCGAGTTCGCAGAGCACCTTGAGCGGTTGGGTCCATAGGATCCGAAGCGAATTTCCGCCTGAGGGTGTGCCAGCCGTGGCCACGCTTGGGTTGCAGCCCTGTGAGCGCGACGGCCTTGTTCCACCAATTACGGGCCAGCGAGCGGCTTACGCACTTCGCCGGGTCCTTCGGCGTGGGCAGCAAAGGTACGTGCCCGACCCCAGGGTTTCTTCACGGCGCCAGTTCCAGGCCGGCCCAGCCAAGAGCTGCGACCGCAAGGCATGTCGACGCTCGAGCTGGCCAACGCTTAGCTTACGGAGACCTAGATTCTACTCTCGAACGAACGCTTCGCTGTAGAGCCGGCGGAGGCGCGCGACATCCACCTGACCCCATGCGACTGTCGAACTACCTGATCGGGACCTACCGCGAGGTGCCGCGCGACGCCGACGTCGTCAGCCAGCAGCTGATGATGCGCGCCGGGATGATCCAGCGGGTGGCGTCGGGCATCTACGACTACCTCCCGCTGGCATTGCGCGCTATCCGCAAGCTGGAGGCGATCGTGCGCGAGGAGCTCGATCGCGACGGCTGCCAGGAACTCCTCCTGCCGATTGTCCAGCCGCGGGAGCTGTGGGACGAGAGCGGCCGGTGGGACTTCTACGGTAAGGAACTCCTGCGCTTCTCGGACCGAAAGGATGCAGACTTCTGCCTCGGGCCCACGCACGAGGAGGTCATCACCGACATCGTCCGCAAGCTGGTGAAGAGCTACAAGCAGCTGCCGATCAACGTCTACCAGATTCAGTCGAAGTTCCGCGACGAGATTCGGCCCCGATTCGGGCTGCTGCGCGGCCGTGAGTTCATAATGAAGGACGGCTACTCGTTCCACGTGAACGATGCCGACGCCGATCGCGAGTACTGGCGAATGTTCGAGGCCTACGGGCGGATCTTCACGCGGCTCGGCGTGCACTTCCGTCCAGTAGAGGCCGACAGCGGCGCCATCGGCGGCAGCTTCACCCACGAGTTCCACGTGCTGGCGGGCAGCGGCGAGGACGCCATACTCAGCTGCGACGCGTGCGAGTACGCGTCGAACACCGAGAAAACCGAAGCGCCAGCGTTGGCGTTTCCGTACACGGACGAGCAGGAACTGCAGCTGCAGAGGGCGCACTTCCACACGCCGGGGATCGTGGCAATGGAGGCCCAGGCAGCAGCGTTTCGCGACGACAGCCATGACGGCCTGCCGCTCGACCACTGCTCGAAGTTCTACCTGTACCGTGCGGCTACCGCCGAGCGCACATGGGATGTGGGGCTCGTGCTACGAAGCGACCACGAGCCGAACCCCGTCAAGCTGAAGAACCTGCTCCGGGCCGGGTCGCTGACGCTGGTACCGGTGGAGGAGGCCGAGCGGCGGGCAGGAGCGAAGTCGGGCTTCATCGGCCCGGTGGAATTCGACGTGCCGGTCTACGCCGATCCGAGCTTGGCGGGCGCGTTCAACCTGACGTGCGGGGCCAATCGGAATGGCTACCACCACTTCGGCTTTCGGCCCGACCGCGACCTCGCGCAGTTCGAGGGCTTCCACGACCTGCGGATGGCGGTCGACGGGGAGCAGTGCGGCCGCTGCGGCAACGGCCGCTACCAGGCGTTTCGCGGCATCGAAGTCGGCCAGGTCTTCAAGCTGGGCACGAAGTATTCGGAGGCGATGTCGTGCGTGTTCCTCGACGAGCACGCGACCGAGCGGCCGATGGTGATGGGCTGCTACGGCCTCGGAATCACGCGTACGGTGGCCGCAGTGATCGAGCAGAACTACGATGGGGACGGGATCGTCTGGCCGTGGTCCGTTGCGCCGTTCCACGTGCATGTGGTCAGCCTAGACCCGGGAAGGGCCGAGGTGGCCAAGGCGGCCGCCAGCGTCGAGACCGCGCTCGAGGTCGCAGGCTTCGAGGTGCTCCACGATGACCGCGACGGCGTCTCGCCCGGCGTGAAGTTCAAGGACGCCGACCTGCTCGGTATGCCGCTCCGGGTTACGGTCGGGGGGCGCGGGCTCGCAGAGGGTGTGGTGGAACTGCGTGAGCGGCGAAGCGGGGAGATGGTGAAGATCGCTCCGGAGGCTGTCGTTCAAGCAGCTGTGGCTGCCCGCGATCGACTCCTGGCTTCTGTCGCCTGACACAAGCGCTCCGAACGCATGGACTGCGAGCTCCTGGGCCGGGTGACGCGAACGCGTCCAGTCAACCCGTGACTTCGCTATCCGGCACCAGCACTGGCGGTTTCGGATTGCGGGGTCTCCGGCCCGTGGCAGTATGTCCGATGCAGAAGGCGAGGGCCGCGCTCCGGCTGGATACCCTGTCGTTGGAGATACCGCTGCATAGACCTTGAGGTCATCCATAACGCCGCCGACTCGTTTCGGGAACCGAAACCCAACGGGCCGAGCGGGGAATTCTGAAGGCTGCTGCGGGCATCACCGGGGAGTATTGACGAGAGCGCTCTGACGAAGGGCCAACTCCGCAAGCTGAACGCACTGCGCAGGTCCGTCGGTCAAGATATCGGCGAGCGGGCATTCGCCGAGTGGCTTTCCCGGCAAGCAACCGTGAAGGCAAGCGACCAAAACGCTGAGCTGATCGTCGAGAGTCTTTGGCCCCTTGTTCAGGATGGGACGCTCAAGATTCGCCCTGGCGGCTATGTGCTCAGACGCGGGCGCGGGCGACTCATCGTCGAGCCAGCGAAGACGACCTAGACGCCGAGGGCTGGCTGCTTCCTGAATGCTACGAGGGGGCTGACGAGGGGCGGCTCAGGAACGCTCTGTAGCATCGCCGGAGGGCTCGCTTTTGAGCCCAATTGGCGGGCATCGGTCCGTAACTCCCGTAAGTTCAATGAGAGCGTCTACGGATCGGACTATGCCGACACGCTCACGGCTCGCGACGACGACCCCGACACCGAGGTTTCGGAACGCAGCTCGCTCATCGGCTTTGGAGGCGACGACACGCTGCAGGGCGGAACGGGCCGTGACTATCTCCCTGGCGGCAAAGGCGCCGACCTGCTCAACGGTGGGGGCGGTGACGACACCGCTGGCTATGTCTTGTCCGATGCCGGGGTGACAGTCAACCTAGCGGACGGTACGGCCGAGGGCGGTGACGCCGACGGCGACACGCTGACGAACATCGAGAACCTCTACGGGTCGGACCATGCCGACGTGCTCACCGCCGGAGCGGAGAGCGCCCTGCTCATCGGCTTCGACGGCGACGACACCCCCTCAGTGGCGGGACTGGCAACGATTCGCTCGTGGGGTTCGAAGGGGACGACCTGCTCGATGGCGGGGAGGGCGACGACGTGCTAGACGGCGGCGCGGTGCGGACAGCCTCACTGGCGATGCCGCGCGCAACCACCTCCATGGCCAAGAGGGCAACGACGAACTGGACGGCGGCGATGGCAACGACACCCTTGAGGGCGGCGAAGGCGACGACAGGTTCTACTTCGGGGTCGGCGACAGGATCACTGACTTCGGCAGCGGTGACGACTTGATCGACATCCGGCGCTTCGAGGACATCGACGCGAGCAACTTCGAGGAGCGGGTGACGATTCGACAGACCGGCGGCGGGGTGGAGGTGTAGTTGTTGTCGTAGAAGAAAGTCAGCTTGTTGCGCGGCGTCGCCTGGGCAGTCAGGCGGATCGTGGTCGACTGCGCGAGCTGGTCGTCGATCGCCTGCTCGCCCGTCGGCGTGTACATCAGGTCGCTCGGGTTCGCGTCGAAGAAGACGTTGGCGACGTACTGGTCGGTCCGCTGCGAGGTGTGGCTGGCCCAGAACCAGAGACGTTCGCGGATGATCGGGCCGCCGCCGGCAGGGTTCACGAACCAGAGCTTGCTCAGGCGGTTCGCCTCGTCCTTGCCGATGCCCTGTGCGACCAGTTCGTCGCCGACGTTGTTCGACTGCAGGTCGGGTGACGAGAAGCTACCGAACACGTGCGCGGCCCACGTGTTGCTGCCGTCGCGCGGGATCATGTTGATGCGCACGCCGCTCGATTCGATCTCGGCGGAGTTGCCGGAATAGTCGATGGAGTACTCGGCGTAGTTGCCGTCGGCGAAGAACATGTTCGACGAGTCGCCCTGGCGGGTGGCCGCCTCGACGCCCATGCCGTCGATCTGCACCATCTGGTCCTGGCTCTCGCCGCCGTGGATCGCCAGCCGCTGGTAGTTGACGCCGCCCTGGCCGCCGACGTCGACCGCCAGCGTCGAGCCGACCACGCCGTCGCCGACCATGCCCGGAATCAGCATGGCGAGGTTCTGGAACGATTTCCCGCTCGGAATCGCGTCGATGATGTCGCGGTCGATGGCGGTGTTCTGCTGGACGTTCGAGATGTCCACCGTCGGGGCGGCGCCGGTGACGGTGATCGTTTCCTCGACCGAGCCGACCGCCAGTTGCGCGTCGATATTGGCCGTGAAGCCGGCGCTCAGCACGATCCCTTCGCGCAGGACCGTGGAGAAGCCGGCCAGGCCGAAGCTGACCGTATAGTCGCCGGAGACGAGCCCCGTGACCAGATACTGGCCCGAGCCATCGGAGACGGCGGTGCGGACCTGCTCGATCAGGGCCGGGCTACGCACCTCGATGGTGACGCCGGGCAACACGCCGCCCGTCTCGTCCGTCACCGTACCACTTCTCCTTGAAACAGACTTCGTAACGGGGAACTGCGATGTTTCAGGCAGGCTACGCTGGAGCGTACTGCGCGCGGAGCATATTCCGGCGCGGCGGGCTACTGCAAGGAAAAATGCACGTCGGCCCAGGAGACGAGCTTGAAGTTCTGGTTGGTGCGGGACCCGTCGGCGTCATAGTTGAAACCGTCGTGCGCCACCAGCAAACCGGCGGGGTAGTCCGGACCGACCGGCGCGGCGACCAGATCGATGCCGTCGGTCTCTTCCGTGCCGTCGACCGATCCTGCTCCGCCAATCCGGAACGTGCCCCGATAGGCGTGCGGCGGGGCGCGGTCGTAGACGACGTAGGTGTGGTTGCCCTGGCTGGACGCCACGAGGAAACCGTCCCGGGCTTCGCCCCCCGGCGGGGCGTACAGGGCCAGCCCCTCGACGTCGGCCGCCAACCGCCCGCCGCCGGGTTCACCCAGGCCGGTCCTGTCCACCACGATGGGCCGGTCCGTGGGCGCGGTCGGCTCGGCGTCGAAGCGCCAGATGCCGGCACTCTCCTCGCCGATGAACAGCCAGCCGTTGGCGTCGTCCGCGACGCACCCTTCCGGCTGGCTCTCCAGCGTCCAGCTGCGGACGCGCTCGCCGGCCAGTTCGCCCCGGCCGTTGTCCGCGAGCCGCCACTGTCCGACGCTGCCGTCCTGGGCGTTGGCGAAGACGTACAGGTCGTCGGTGACCGCGCTGTGGTAAAGGCAGAGGCCGTACGGGTCTGCCGCGAACTCCGGATCGATGGGATCGCCCAGCGGCGACAGGTTGCCGCTTTCCGGGTTGAGCGCCAGGATGTCGAGCGTCCTGGTAGTCTGGTTGGTGCCGGCAACGACGATGGTCTCGTTCGCCCCGACGCGGATGCCGGCGCGCAGGTCGACGTTGTTGATGCGGCCGGAATCCAGCCTCGACACCACCTGCCCGTCCAGGTCGAAGACGAGCAGCCCGCGCACCTTGTTGGATCCGACGATAAGGCTGGCCGCCGGGTCCGCCTCGTTGACCCAGATGGCCGGGTCGTCCGCCGCATCGCAGGGATCATCAACCGGTACGGTCTCGACCGCCGCGGTCACGGTGTACGTGTCGGATGGCTGCGGATCCGGTCCGGGGGATTCCAGGCCGCAGCGCACCACCGTCAGCGGATCGCAGCCGGCGAGGAGCGTCGAGCAGGCGAGGACCGCCGCTGCCGGGATTGCCGTGGTGGTGCGCGCGTTGCCGTTCCGCATGAAGCCTCCTTCGCCGTCCGCTTCAAGCATAGACACGCCGCGGCGCCGAAAGTTCCGCGGTAGATAGGCGTCCGATTTAGAACTGCACCCGCATTCCGCCGTTGATGACGCGTCCATCCAGGGGCGCCCAGGCGTCGACCGTCCAGCGCCCGTCGCGGGCGCGGTCGGGACGCAGGACAGGGTCCCACCGCTGCTGCCGCACATCGGTGAGGTTCTCGAGATTCACGAACAACCGGAGCGGGCCAACGCGCCGCTCGAACAGTACGCCGATCAGAATATAGGGTTCGCTGATGTCGCGATACGGGTTGGCCTCGAGCCGCTGTCGCCCCGTGTAGTACAGCTCGAAACCGGCGCGCCCGTCCTCGTTATCGGCCATGGCCACGAGCCCCAGGCTGTGTCGCGGCGTCTGGGCCACGTCGCCGATCCCACCGCCGACCTGCTCGCGTGACCGCACGTGGGTATAGCTGGCCGTGAGCGCGAACGGCGGCTGCCGGAGCGTCCCCAGCAACTCCACGCCGACGTTTGTGGTCGGCTGATCGAGGTTGCGCAACACGTAGGTCGAGCGTTCGACGTGCACCGGATCCACGATGCGCGATGCGAAGACGGTGGCGGTATAGGCGGCCGGACCCTGGGTGCGGGTGAGGTCGATCGAGACGCTGCGTCCGCGTTCCGCCCGGAGCCGTCCGTCCACCGTGAGCCGGGTCAGGCCGGCTGCCTCGGTCTCTTCCGTGAGCGCCGTCGGCCCGAAGAACCCGGTCCCAGTTGACAGGCGCGTCGACCAGTCCCCCGATCGCAGCAGCGCGGACACGCGGGGACTGAAGAACCAGCCGTACTCGCTGTGGTGATCCAGCCGTCCGCTCACCGACAGCGCCAGCCACGAGCGCACGTCGACGTCGTCCTGCACGAACAGGCCGGGCGTGGTGAAGGCATGTGCGAACCGAGGTACGTCGACGGGGTCGTAGGCGTCGTGCTCGACCGCGGTCCCGGCGACCCACGTATGCCGTCCCACCGGCCGCCGCACCGCGAGCTCGGCGAAGCCGGTTTCGTGGCGATCGCGCTCGAGGGTCTCACCGAACCGGTGGTCGTGCCACTGGCGCGCGAAGGCGGCGCGCACGGTCACGACCGATCGGCCGGCCAGCGTCTGCCACAGGGCGCCCAAGTCGTGGCGGCTGGTATCGAGGGCTTCCCGGTAGGCTGTTCCCGTGGCCGGGAGCACGCGGCCCGGCTCCGTGCCGCCGCTGCGGCTCTCGCGGGTCGCGCCGGCCGTGAGCAGCAGCGACCGGCCCCGTCCGTCGTCCCAGAAGAACCGCGGCCGCACGACGCCGCGGCCGTAGTGGGCCATGTCCGCCCACCCGTCGCCGTCGACGTCCGTGATGTTCTGTCGGTGGCCGCCGAGGAGGGTCATCCCCCACGTGTCGGACAGCGGGGTGGACAGCCACACCACGCCGTCGGTGGCGCCCCGCGTCGACTGGTTGAACAGGACCTCCCGCTCCGGCTCGTCGCCGGGTCTCCGCGATAGCAGGTTGACGACGCCGCCCATGGCGCCGGCTCCGTGGAGAGCGGAAGCCACCCCCTTGATGACCTCGATCTGTCCCAGGTCCATCGGCGGGATCTGCAGCAGACCCAGGCCGCCCGGCTGGCTGCCGTAGAGCGGCAACCCGTCGGAAAGGATGCGGGTGTAGCGGCCGCGCATGCCCTGAATGCGGACGCTTGCCGCGCCCAGCGACGGCGAGGTGGCCTGCACCCGCATGCCGCCCATTTCGTTGAGCATCATGACGATGTCTCCGGGCGTCATGAGCATCTTCTCCTCGATCTCCTCCCGATCGAGGACTTCGACCCGCAAGGGCTGGTCCTCGATGCGGCGGTCCGTGCGGGTGCTGGCGACCACCGTGATCTCCTCCTCGATCGTCAGCCCCGGCTCGAGCTCGACCCGGACGACAATCTCGGCGCCGCCGGCCACGGTTGCCGGCACGATGACCGGGACGAATCCCTCGTGCACCACCGTGACCTGCACCACCCCTGCCGGCGCCCGCACGAGCGCGGCCCCGTCGGCATCGGTAATCGCGGTGGCGCTCGGCACGGGCTCGGCGCGACGAGCTGCTGCGTGCCGAGATCCGTCGGGTCTGGGATCAGAACTTCCAGGTCTACGGCAGCGAGAAGGTCTGGGAGCAGCTCAACCGGGAGGGCATCCGGGTGGTGCGCTGCACGGTGGCCCGTCTGATGGTCGACTTGGGGCTTCGTGGCGTCGTGCGAGGCCGAAGCTTCAAGGTGACGACGCATGCGGCCGATGGGACGGAGCGCCCGCTGGACTTAGTGGACCGCGACTTCACGTCCTCACGTCCCAACGAGCTCTGGGTGTCCGATCTGACGTACGTGCGGATCGGGCGCACGTTCGCCTACGTGGCGTTCGTCGTCGACGCGTTCGCTCGCCGGATCGTCGGTTGGCAGATCTCGAGCTCGCTCAGGAGCGACCTCGCACTGGATGCGCTCGAGCAGGCGATCGGTGAGCGGCTGGGAGAGGACGGCGAACGCCTCGTGCATCACTCGGACCGCGGCGTTCCAATATCTGTCGATCCGCTACACCGAGCGGCTCGCCCTGGCCGGGATCGAACCCTCTGTCGGGAGCCGCGGCGACTCCTACGACAACGCACTGGCCGAGACGATCATCGGGCTCTACAAGACCGAACTCGTCTACCGTCACGGCCCGTGGTCCCGGCTCGACGACATCGAGCTCGCCACCCTCGAGTGGGTCTGGTGGTTCAACAACCACCGCCTGCTCAAGCCTATCGGCCTCGTCCCTCCGGCCGAGTACGAGGAGGCCTACTACCGTGAACCGAATACTCCAGCGAACCTGGAGACACTCAACACAAACGGTCTCCGATGAACCCGGCGCGGTTCACGCGTTTCGCCCGTGATTATATACTTGACCCAGCAAATCTATAGTTACAGGGTCCCGGAGCATGAATATACGGTGGCCCGAACCGCTGTACAATCATACATCATAGCCCAAAAAAGGGGGCAGGGACCGTCAGTGTCGCTGCAAGCCCTTACGGGATTCCGCCGAGTTTGGCTCCGACATCCCTCTCGACTATCCAGGCGCTGGCAGAAAGGACAACGCCTACGGGCTGACGTTGACCTCCACGTAGCCGTTGGTCCAGCAGCACTGGTTGGGGTAACCGCCGCCTAGCACCTGTACGAGGAGCACGTAGTCGCCAGGCTCCTCGAAGGTGGCCTGGGTCGTCGCGGTCCCCTCCACCGGGCCGACCTCGATGAAGTTGTTGCTGAAGTTCACATTCCCGAAAATATCCGGGGGTCCCGAGTACTTCTGCCAGCTTACCCCGAACACCCTCTCCCCGCCATCGTAGTCAGCGAGCTCCGGGTACTCCTCGGCCGTGGGCTGCCGGACGGCCAGGGTGAGGGTGAGTGGCCGGCCGACCTGGGCCGAGAGGGGGCCCACCCGCCGCCCGCCGCGGAGGCCCTTGCCGATGCCTTCCGGCCCCTCCGGCTCGACGAATCGGACGATAGGCACGACCGATCCGCCGCGCTCGGCGCGATCGGTGGGAAAGTAGATGTCAGACACCCGGTATGCGAGCGACCCCGAGTTGGCCGGCACGGAATAATCCTGGTAGTGGCGGCGAAGGGTCCAGACGATGTCCTGACCACCGCCCTGAGGCACGTTGATCTTGAAGACGCAGTAGTGCCGCGGCTTGTCCCCGCCATCCAGGGGCACGGGGTTGAAGCGGGTCGGCTGGAGCCCGTTATACTCTTCGGGCTCCATGTAGTTGTTCGGCCCCACGGGAATCTCGAGGGCCTCGTCGTAGTTCAAGTTGAAGTATCCGAAGCACAGCGATGCGGTGCCGTCCTCTTCCGCAACCCAGCCATCGAAAATGGGGACGACCGGCTGGCCCCGCGGCCGCAGGTTCTGAACGCCCCACTCGCCGGCGCTCCCGGGGATTCGCTCCTCCCACTGCTGCGCCTCGAGCGGGATCGTCAACCCCAGACCGAGAGCGCAGGTGACCAGAGCTGTCAGGGTGAAGGATGGCCTGTTGATCATGTGTACTTGTCGCTCTTCCTGCGTCGCCGCCTTACCTCGAGACGGTCGACCTCTGGGCCAGCATGCGCCGGCGTTCCTCGACGATCTCCTGGAAGTCGGCCTCGTCGTCGAAATAGGTGATGCCGAGTCGTATATGTCCCATCTCGTCCACGCTCCGGTCACCTCCCGTGACCCACTGATTAGGGTCAGGGTTGTGGGGGTTCTCGGTCGTGTTGTCCCACGTCGAGGTGATGGTGAGCACGGTGCCCTTGGGGAGCAGCGGCATGACGTGGTCTTCGTAGAGGACCAGCGTATGCCAGCCGTGATCCCAGTTCAGCTTCGAGAGGGTCTCCCAGCTCCCGTCCGGATAGATGGCCTCGAGGATCTGGTACTTCCCCCGCATGTGCATGTGGCCGCGAATGCTGTGGATCATGGCGGGCCGATCCAGGACGTGCGCCCCCCTGATCGTCGCGACGCCGTGGGGCGGGATGAGGAGGTCCGACTCGTCACCGAAGCGGCCGGTCGGAGAATAGGCCGTGCTGGAACCCGGGTGGAAGGGCACGTGCGTAATGACGGTACCCCGGAACGAGGGGTCACCCATGGAATAGTGCTCAGGTTCGTAGCCGTCGGGGTAGAACCAGACGGCGACCTGCAAGGCGGCATCGATGTCGTGATCGTACGGGTGATAGTGGAGCCCCCACGCGATCACCGAGCCCGGCCGGATCACCCGGCCGTGGCCCTCGGGAAAGACCCGGCCCTCCGTGCCGATCGCCGAATCAATCAGGTCGATCACTCCCTGACCGAACGCGCTGCGGGCTTCCATCGGATGGGCCGCCTCACCGGGCATGATGAGGCCGGGGTTGGCGTGGTGGAAGACGTTACGCGCCTCAAAGCTGTGCGGCCTGACCGCGATCGCCCTGATCCACCGCTCCGTCGTGATCGGCTCTCCCTCGATCTGAACCTCCTCTAGCGGCGTCCTGGGGGCGGGCCACTGGTCCATCCCGTTCGCCTCGACCGTGTATATGGGAGATTGGAAGACCGCATGCGGCGAGCCCAGTTCGTCCTGGAACTCCCACGTCCTCCCGTCAGGCCACTGGATCGGATCGGGCAGGTCGGCAACGTCGCCGAGGGCCGTCCCGGAGTCGACCCAGTCCACGATCGTGCGGATCTCTTCCTCGGTCAGCGAGGGGTCGTTCTTGAACTCCGTGATACCCACCGTCCGATCGACTGGCCAGGGGGGCATTACCCGTCTGATGACGCGGTCCCGGATCATCGGAGCGAAGGGCCTCACCTGCTCGTACGTCTCGAGCGGCATGGGAGCCACGCTCCCGGGCCGATGGCACTTAACGCAGTTCTCTTGGATGATCGGCGCGACGTCCCCGGCGTAGGTCAGATCCGTGCGTGGGTTGGGAATCAAGGTCACAGACGCCGGGTACTCACCCGGGTGCTCCGGGAGCGAGTTCCCGACGAGCCACCTCGCATTCCAGGGGTCGTCCGCCTGGGCTGAGACAGGGCTCGCATCGACGGAGAGCAGTAGCCCGAAGGCGACCACCATCACGGGTACCAAAAGACCGCTTCTTTTCACTCTGTTCTTTCTGCTCATCAGAACCGTCCCCTCCATGGGGTTGCAGTTCACTCGTGTACTCCCCTCTCCGGTCGCGAAGAACTATAACATCAGGACTATAGGATGCCTCTTTGGCGCGGAGCAAGCCTGGAAGCCCCGGGAGACAACTCCACACATCACGGCCGAGAATCTTCTGATGCCCGTAGGCGGCCTCGGCTCGATACGGCCCTGGGACGGGATCCGACATGACGCGGATTCCCGCCATTTGACTCGATTCTCCCGCTATTTCGGCACGGTGGAATCAGACATGGCCCAACGGCAAGTGCGGCAGATCGTGCAGTCCCGGTTGAACTTAGACGATTCCGTGCCGTGAATCACAGCATCTGTCCGACGCCTGATAAGCACTCCCCAATCGGCGTTCGAGATCCGCCTCCGGGGGACCAGCTCGAGCCGGTGTCGCAAGCCATCGATAATCGCTCCAGGGCGCTCGAGGTCAGGTGGCGCTCCTTCAACTCCGATGGCCGCGCTCGAGTTCTTCTATCACACCGCCATGCAACCCTAGAGAATCAGCGTCGGCCTGACTGCCGCACTCGCGGGCTCGGCCGTCCTACTCGCCAGGTCGCATCTCTAGTATCTGACGCCGTTCTGGCCCGTGATCGTCGCTATCTACGGCCTTGCGATCGCCTTCCACCTAGCACTGGGGCTGGCCGCCGCTCTGGTCGTCCCCTATGCCGTCGCGCATACCGCCGGGCTCTCCGACCGGGGTCGCCCGGTGTCGATCTCGTCAAGCGCTCCGTCCGGCGTGGCGAAGGCGATCCCGAGCTCGCCCGGGCGTTCAAGAGAGACGCCGCGGGCGACTGGGACTGAGGCCGCAGAGGAGGCCGAACAAGGAGGTGTCCGCGGCAAGACACACTGCCGCGACCTCGCACGGGATGTCGAGGCCCCGCTAACCTCGGTGGACTGCCAGACCCGCTGCAGCTACAGTCAGAGCCATATATCCGACCCGTCTGAGCGCAAGATTTCGCGACGAGCCCGCCGAAGACGACCGAAAGCCTTAATGGGTGGGGAAGAGAATGTCGACGCTGAAGCCACCACGTTGGACAAACTCGTCGGTGCTCCATTTCGCTGGAGACCTTGACCCCGTGGAAGCGATCACGGATCGGGCGCTTGAAGTCGTGACTCACGCGCTCGACGAGGGCTGGACGGGACCACCGTTCGACCCCTTGTCTCCTTGTCACGCTAGAGTCGCGAGTGCGTATTCTCCCCATTCAGCAGGCATCGCTGTGGGAAAGCGTTTGCCATCAATGCCTAGCGGTTGACCAGTGCGGCGGCGCCGAAACAGCACCGTGCCGTTGCGTTCGAAGCGGTGATCAGTACAAGCAGTGCGACACATGCCCGCTCGTCTGCCGGGACCGACGATTGCATGATGAGCATGGCGAGGTCATAGACTCGTTCGCGTTGCGCCTGAGGGAGGGGCTTCCCCTCCAACTGCTGCGGTTAACACATGTGAGGGACTTGCGGCTCCCGCCCCTCATGCTTTCCCGTACGGAGAGCCTCCCGGAAGGACTGTCGGTCCCCGATGGTTGGGTCGCGGTGCACCTCCGGACACTTGTTCCTCGGCTCCGGATGGATGCCGGCCCCACAAACTCCGAGACCGCGTTCCGCCACCGCCTACGCGTTCGGCCTACGGCCAAATTGGTGGCTGTGATGAACGGGAATGACGACCTTCTCGAGCGGTTGTGGAGCCTCCCTCGGCGGGCGTTGTTCACACGCCTCAGAGCTATCGGTATCCGAATCTTGACCGGGCCTTCCTTACTCCGTGTACGGCGAGAACGGACAACATCCGGCCAGCAGCAACGTTGCCATGCTTCTTCGCCACCACCGGTTCTGTGCGGACGCAGCGGCTGCGGGACTGACCGTGCTTCCAAACCTCTACTGGCGATCTGCGAACGACCTTGCGGAGTGGGCTACGTGGCTGCGCCGAAATCCGACGATCGTGACTGTATCACGCGACTTCAGCCGGACGAAACAGCGAGCCGGTTTCGTGCCCGAGTTGAGAGGTCTCATAGAGATCCTACGGCAGGTTAGTCGCCCAATGACGGTCGTGGTCAGCGGTGTTGGTGAGGAGAAGATGACCAGCGTCGTCCGAGCCTTTCGGGATGTCAGTGCCAGTGCCTCGTTCGTGACCGCGAGACCAGTAATCGCACCCCCTTCTGCGATTAACGGTGATCTCACTTCGCCATGCCGGGCAGCTACCGTGCAGGCGAGGATCGACGAGTTTAAGTCTCTGGCGACGGGCGAGGGAAAGACGGCTGGTTCACGGCTCAACTGACGTCTGCCGAGGACGGCGGACACGATCCGGACGCCCCCAGCTACTCGACACCGCGAGCCTGCAAGTCGTATCAGAACACTCAACAGCGTGCACGTGACGTTGCGAGGAGGTCCTCGGCGTCATCTTGACTTTCGTGTCCTCTCCACGGCGTCATGGAGCTTCCCGCCATCTGTCTGGCCGACGGGGCGGGGCTGGGTCTCGTGTCGGCGCCCCTAAATGCCGGGCCGCCGGACGCGTCTTCCTCCAGCTCCTGGGCGGGGCCGCCATCTAGTGTAGTGTCGCCAAAGTCTCATTGGCTTTGTTGACCTTCTTGAGGATCTGGCGGACGGTGGCTGTCCATGTGAAAGGTGTGGGGTTTTCGTTGCGGCACTCGATGTAGTCGGTGATGGCTTGGATCAACTCGTCCACGCTGGTGACGGCGAGCCGCCGCAGTTGTCGCTCGGTGAGTTCGCTGAAGAAGCGTTCGACAAGATTGAGCCACGAGGCCGAGGTGGGCGTGAAATGGAAATGGACTCGCCGATGACGTTGGAGCCACTGTTTCACCTTGGGATGTTTGTGCGTGGCGTAGTTGTCGAGGATGACGTGGATGTCGAGATCCTTGGCCGTCGTGCGCACGACCGTGTTCATGAACTTGAGAAACTCCTGATGGCGATGCTTCGGCATGCACTCCTGAATGACGTGGCCGGTGGCCACATCGAGGGCCGCAAATAGCGTGGTCGTGCCATGGCGCTTGTAATCGTGGGTGAAGGTGCCGGCGCGCCCGCGCTTCAGCGGCAGGCCTGGCTGGGTGCGATCCAGGGCCTGGATCTGGCTCTTCTCATCAAAGGAGAAGACGATCGCCCGCTCAGGCGGCTGCAGGTACAACCCGACGACATCCCGGAGTTTTTCTACGAAGGCGGGGTCGGTGGACAACTTGAACGACCGGACCCGATGGGGGCGCAACCCATGGGCCTTCCAGATGCGCGCAATCGTGGAGTGATGCAAGCCGGTCACTTCGGCCATCAGCCGCGTACTCCAATGGGTGCCGCGGCCCGTGGGCGGCGTCGTTTGTGTCGTGCGGTGCACGATGGCTTCTTCCTCGGCCAGGGTAATACGTTTCGGGCGTCCCGACCGCGGGCGGTCGGCCCGGAGGGCCGCAAGCCCGCCGGCCTCATACCGATCCAACCAGAGTGTGACGGTCGGGCGCGAGACGCCGACATCACCACAAATAGTCGAGCCCGAGTCCCCCGCAGCGGACCCGAGCACAATGCGGGCGCGCTCGACCACGCGTTGGGGGGTCGTGCGGGATCGGACCAGCGATTCGAGGCGCGCGCGGTCCCCGCGGCGCAGTGGCATAACACGTATGGGTAATGGCATGTCATACAATACCACGTAGCCTTATATTATGCAATATAATTTAGCGACACTACACTAGGTCGCGTGGGCCTCGGGCCGTTACCGGCTCCGGCCAGCCTATACTTGATCTGGTGTCGCATCTCCGGTACTCCCGGCAAGGCCGGGTACCCGATGGGCACCAAAGTCATTGCAAGCCGAGCGCGCGAGCGTCGGGTCGCAGGCGCTCAGGTCAGTACGCGCAGGGCCGTCTCGGGCGCCTTGTCGAGCACCCTGAGCAAGGCTCTGGCCGCACCCGTCGGCCCGCGCTTGCCTTGCTCCCAGTTGCGAATCGTCTCGAGCGGAACGTCAATGCGCCGCGCGAACTCGACCTGGGTCAGCCCCAGCCGTCGACGAACCCGGCGTGCATATCGGGCCATGTCCTGCATGGCTTGCGCCTCGTCTTCCTGCTGCTGCAAGGCGATCTCCGCCTCCGTGGTGCCGTCCACGATCGCGGGGTCGATCCGTCCCTCGGGGAGGGTTGCGGGATCGTCGGGATCAATCCTGACGCGCGTGGTGCCCATAGTCTCCGACCTCCTTCGCGTTGGCCTTGCGGGCCGAAATGATGCGGATGGCCGAACCCCGCACCGTGTAGACGACGACGTAGACCCGCTCCTCGATCATCCCGAGCGCGCGGTAGCGATCCTCGCCATAGTCCCATCGGCGATCCTGTACAACGATCCGGTGCGGATCGAAGAACACGCGCACGGCGTAGGCGAAGTCGAAACCGCGGCGGGCGAGACAGGCATTGTTCTTGTCGTCGTCCCATTCGAACTCCATTGCCATCGTATAGGCCATTGGCCTACTCTTGTCAAGCGCCTGCGCGGCCGTTGCTCCATCCAACCCGGCCGCGGTGGAACGGTTCACACGCTTACGTAGCGATGTGCTCTGATCGAGGAAAGGGCGATGCTCCTTGGGCGACAGCTGCGACGAATGTCCGCCATTTTGCCCCCAATCACCGCTGTTTCGGGCCGACGGATCCAGATCTTCGTCAACGGCGAGAACGGCAAATCGTGGAGTCCTGATTGAACTCCATTATCGTCTTCCAGAGTGGTCCATAGCAGTCCGCTAGTTGTCCGATAACATCCTGTATCACAACAGGTTATCGGTTACGATAGGAATCTCTCCGTCCCTTGCAGTTCACCGCCATCCGATGTATTCTTTCTTCTGTAGTGCTGCAATAAGTGATACACTACTGAGGAAGAAACGCATGACGAAGCGACCGAGAACGCTCTCCGCTGCGTTCGTACGCACGATAAGCCGACCCGGCGTGTACGGGGACGGGCGCGGGGGGCGCGGGCTGAGTCTCCGGGTGCACCGGACGGCCAGCGGCCGCATCACGAAGACATGGCGTCAGCGCGTCAGGATCGAGGGGCGGCTGACCTCGATCGGGCTTGGGCCGTATCCCGAGATCACGCTTGCCGAGGCTCGGCAGAAGGCGCTGGACAACAGCAGGGCGGTCCGCCACGGCGGCGACCCGCGCGGGCGCGGCGTCCCCACGTTCGCTGAGGCCGCCGAACGGACGAGCGAGCTTCACCGGGACGCGTGGAAGGCCGGGAGCCCGCTTCCCGAGCAGTGGGACTCGACATTCCGTCTCCACGCCGCGCCGCTCCTGGACATGCCGGTGGACCGGATCACGAGCGCGGACGTGCTGGGGTGCCTCGCGCCGATCTGGACATCGAAGCCGGCCGCCGCCCGGAAGGCCCGGAACCGGATCGCGGCGGTCTTCCGCTGGTGCATCGGCCGGAACTACCGCCCGGACAACCCGGTTGAGCGGGCGGTCGTGGCGCTGCCGAGGGCGAACGGCAACGCGCCGAATCATTATCGGGCGCTTCCGCACCGGGAGGTTGCGGCGGCGCTCGAAGCGATTCGTCGGGTCAGATACATACACCCGTCGGCGGTGTTGTCCGTCGAGATGATCGCGTTGACGGCGGTCCGGGCCGGAGAGGCGCGCGGGGCGCGCTGGGACGAGATCGCAGTAGAGGCTGCGAGGTGGACGATCCCGGCGTCGAGGATGAAGGCCGGGCGCGAGTTTGCCGTGCCGCTCAGCACGGGCGCGCTCGACGTGCTGGAACGGGCGCGGGCCCTGTCTCCCGAGTCGTCGCTGGTGTTTCCATCGAGAACCGGCGGGCCGCTGCCCCGGAACGCGCCGGGACGCGTGCTTCGCCGCGCCGGGGTCGCCTCGACGGTGCACGGGTTCCGTTCGAGCGCGCGGTCGTGGATGGCGGAGTCCGGCGTCCCGGCCGAGGTCGCCGAAGCCTGTCTCGCCCATGTCCCCCGCAGCCAGGTCGTTCGGGCATACCAGCGATCCGACCTGCTGGAGCTCCGGGCCGAGGTTCTCCAGGCGTGGAGTGATTACATTTTCTAGCACGCGCCGCCTGGGAGTGGAACGGGTGTCGGGCGGCAGTGGAGATCACGTTCAGATGCGTCCCCAGCTTTTCCCTGCCTCCGTTGAGACGGTCCGATCCCCCGGAGTAACGTCTCGCGGGTGTGCGTCGGTGGGTTGACCTGCGGCTAAAGAAGAGACCCGATGAACGAACCATCAACTACGGTCGTCTGGACCCAGGACTTCGATTTCGCCCTCAGCCCTTCAGGGCCCCAGGCTGGGAAGGAAGCGGAGGTGAAGGTCAAAGGGCGCTGTGCAGCGTGCTGGGGCGGTTTGGCGTTGCGTGGCGAAGGAGAGAACGATGCTGTTTCCCGCATCAAGTGTCGCGTCTGCAAGAAGAGCCTCACAGGCGAGGCTGCGGTCGACGAGTATCGCCGGAAGTTGGAGGAAGCCATCGACAACGCTTGGAGAGCGTCGATGGGGTTTTCTCCGACTCGCGAACGCGGCCGGTTCGTGTGCAAGCTCTTCCCGCAGTTGCCCCGCCGAACCGAAGATGAGGTTCGCCAACGCATCGCGTCGAAAGCCGAGCAGGGGGATCGGAGCGGCTGGCTCACGCGAAGCCACTTTCCTCTGGGGGAGGCAGCGTATCTGTATGTGCAGGCGCGTCTGCTCGTGACTGCGGTCAGCGACATGTATGCTTCACACGACGAGGCCATTGTCGGGTTTGGTAAGGCGGCGGCCAGCGATGATCCACGGTACGATCAGCGTGACCTGAATCGGCGGCTGGGATCCACGATGGCCCGAGGCATGATGTCTGCCTTCGCTTGCGAGCTGGCGATGAAGGCAATCTCGCTGACGGTTAGCGACGAAGCGCGGAGGGAACACGATCTCCTTCTCTTGTACCGAGACCTGCCGGAATCCAGCAGGCAGCGACTGGAGTTCGATTACCCGGGTATTGCGGAAGTGATGGCGGAGGGGCGGCAGAGATTTGGTAGGTGGAGGTATTTCGAGCGCGGAAAGAAGGAAGCTTTGACGGCGATCATCGGCACGAGCTTGGAACAATCGCTGGGAAAGGCTGCACGGGTCTTTCTGGATGAGGCAGAAATCGTTGGTCTCCGTGGGGGTGTAGACCTAAAGGCCCGACGCGATGTGACGGACCAAGGAGATACGAAGGAGGCGCGCTACAGATTCCGCGCGACGCTGAAGGGAGCGGAAAACCCGCCAAGGCTTGCCTGAGAGAGACGGATTCTTCTGAAGAGCCATATCCTCCCATGGGGCTTGTCGCCAAGCGGATCGAGCACGCGCCCCATTCCGATTCGCCGCGCGTGGTGCTCAAGTCCCTCAACCCCGAGTACGACAGTTACGAACGACTCGCCGAGGAGGTACGCCTCGTCGGTCGCGCCGTCTGGGTCTCCCGGCGGCTGTAGGGCTCAGCGGACGAGGTAAGGCGGCGCGTTCGTTTCTTGCATCCACTCACGGCGGGCGAATGGATCGCCCTGGCTAGTCTCTCCACGGCGGCGTCTTCACCTGAGCGAAGCGAAAGAGCTTTCCCTGGTCTGAGGCGCATGGACTGCCTCAGATCGACCGCAACTCGACTGGTCGCGATTGCAGCGCTCTCGCAGGCGCTGCCGGGTGGCAGGGAGGCGCCGCTGGCGGAGACCGGTCCGCATCCGGGACGGCGCTGGAACCCTTGGGAAACCGGCTCGATTCGGGCTGTTGACACTGCTTGGACCGGGCCTCTCCGTGTACGGTATGGAGACTCCGCCGACCCGAGATTCCCGGCGCCGCAGGCCGTCCGGCGCGCTTGCCGGGGGGCTGTCCGGCACCCTTAAGGTGCCTAAGCCAGCCGACGCAATGTCAAACATTGCGATCTGGCGAGGGGTGCTCCGCCCCCCTTCGATCCCCCGAACCCCCCATCGCCGGTGCGCCCGTGACTGAGCGCCGCACCGTCACGGTCGCCGCCCGCGTCACACCGGCGGAGCACGCCACCTGGCAGGAGAAGGCGGCGGCAGCGGGCGTGTCCCCCTCCGCGCTGCTGCGGGACGCGATGGAGCGGACACGCACGTGGACCGGCCCGGCCTTGGCCATCGAGAGCGAGCGCATCCGCCAGATCGCGCGCATCGGCAACAACCTGAACCAGCTCGCGCGCTGGGCGAATACGCACAAGACGGCGGCCGAGGCCGTCACCGTGATCGCCCACCTTGTGTCGTCCGAGCGGTCGTTGCGCAAGGTGGTCCGAATCGACGAGGACGGCGGCGTTGCACATTAAGTTCCTGCCTCACGGCAAGGGCTTGGCCCGGGCGGCGGTCGACTATCTCGTCGGCGAGAGGGACGCCGAGGGCCGCAGGCGTGAGGGCGTCGAGGTGCTGCGCGGGAATCCGGACATGGTGGCCGCCGTCGCCGACTCCCTCGAGTTCCAGCGCAAGTACAGGTCGGCCGTGATCGCGTGGGCGCCGGACGACCAGCCGACCGAGGAGCAGATCGAAGCCGTCCTCGACGAGTTCGAGAAGACGGCGTGGGCGGGACTGGAGCCGGACCGCTACTCGTGGACGGCGGTCCTGCACCGCGAGCGCGGCAGCGGCTTCCACGTGCACGTGCTCGCCGCGCAGTGCGACCTGGAGACGGGCCGCAGCCTGAACATCGCGCCGCCCGGCTGGCAGAGGACGTTCGACCCGCTGCGCGACGCCTTCAACCACGAGCACGGCTGGAGCCGCCCGGACGACCCGGCACGGGCCAGGGCGCAGCAGCCGGGCCACCTGGCCTACATCGACGCGTCGAAGCTGCGAGCCGACCTCGAACATGAGGCCGACCCGCGCGACCTGATCCGCGACTACCTGGTGCAACGCGTCGAGCACGGCGCGGTGCGAAGCCGCGCCGACGTCGTCTCCGCCCTGGAGGACATCGGCCTCGAAGTGCCGCGCCAGGGCAATAACTACGTCACCGCCCTCGATCCGGACAGCGGAAAGCGGTGGCGGCTGAGAGGAGCGCTGTATGAGCATGACTTCGAGCCCGAACGACTTCACTTCCCGGGTCCGCCGGCGGCTGGAGGCCGACCGCCTGCAGATCGAGGAGACGGCCAGCAGCGAGCTCGCGCGGCTTGGCGAGAGCTTGAGCGCCGCCGCAACCGGCGCGCTGCGTTCCATCGAGGCCGATACGGCGCCGACGGCCAAGCGGGTGCGCGTCCTGCTGAGGCGTGCGTGGTTCCGGCCCCTGGTGGTCGGCCTGAGCCTTTTTCTCGGTATCAGCGGCGGCAGCTGGGCGACGATGCACTGGTTGTCGAGGAGCATCGAACGCCGGATCGAGACCCTGGCGACCGTGAACGTGCAAATCGAGCAGGCGAGAGAGATCCTGGCCGAGATCGAGGAGACGACCTGGGGCGTAACGCTGCGGGAGATCGACGGGGAGCGGTTCGTGGTGCTGCCGACCGGCACGCCGGAGGGTCCGCCCTTGACCTTGGGCAGGCGGCCTGCGGTGAAGCTGTCGAGAGAGTGAGGAAGCTATATGACCGCGCTAGAACGGCAGTTGACGAAGGCCTTGGAGAGGCTGTCCGCGCAGTACGAGATGGAACAGCAGCGGCACTCAGGGCAGGTCGAAGCCTTGCAGCAGCAGGTCGGAGCCTTGCGGCAGCAGGTCGAGCAGCAGACCGCGCAGAGCGACACCTTGCGGCAGCAAGTCGAGCGGCTGACCGGGCAAATGACACACTTGGCCCGGGACTACAGGACGCTCGCCGCGACGTTGCGCGGGCGCTGGAGCTGAACCGCCAGCGGGGCCCGGAGCGCGATCATGGTCCGAGCCGCTAATGGTTCCCGGCCGCGGAATCGATCCCGGTGTGCCGGTCCCTGGGACACGGAGCGCCGCTTCGCCCCTCGCATGAGCGGGCCGTGGGCCTGTCAGCCACTTCGATGGGCGTATTGCAGCATCTCAGCGTCCGGTGGCGGTCGCGGAATGCGATCCGACGGGGCTCAGGCTCGCAAGTTGTCGTTTGACAGGCGACAGCCTTAGACTTGGATGATGATCGCATCGTTCCGCCACCGGGGGCTGAAGGCGTTCTACGAGGGCAGGACGGAGCGCAGGGTCGCGCCCGAGCATGTGGGCAAGCTGCGGGACATCCTCGCGGCGCTGGACCACAGTTCGGGACCGGAGGGCATGGACCTGCCGGGATTCCGGCTGCACGCGCTCAAGGGACGGCTCAAGGGGCATTACGCTGTCTCGGTGTCCGGCAACTGGCGCGTGACGTTCCGGTTCGAGGACGGCGCGGCGGCCGATGTGGACTACGTGGACTATCACTGAAGGAGGAGAGAAGATCATGGCCATGCACGACCCGCCGCATCCGGGCGGCATCGTTAGGCGGCAGTGCCTCGAACCCCTGGGGCTGACGGTGACCCGCGCCGCCGAGGGGCTGGGCGTCACGCGGCAGGCGCTGTCGGAGTTGTTGAACGGGCGGACCGGGATCTCGGTGGAGATGGCGATCCGGCTGTCCAAGGCGTTCGGCTCGACGCCAGAGACGTGGCTCGGGATGCAGATGGCCTACGATCTCTGGCAGGCCCGTGGCCGCGCAGGAGAGATCGCCGTCGAGCGCTTCGCGCTGGCGTGACGCGGCGTATTCCGCCGTCCGTCCGGAACCTACGACCGTGCCCCTGACGCCCGAGCAGCGAGCCCGCGAGGAGATCGACGGGCAGCTTGAGGCCTGCGGGTGGACGGTGCAGGACGTTGCGTCCATGGACATCCACGCCGGGCGCGGCGTGGCAGTCAGGGAGTACCCGCTGAGGTGGAAGAAGAGCGGAATCCTCAAGCGCGGGTCCGCGGACTACCTCCTGTACGCGGACGGGCGGGCAATCGGCGTGATTGAGGCCAAGCCCGCCGGACACACCCTGGAAGGGGTGGTCGTCCAGTCGGAGCGCTACACCGAGGGGTTGGACAAGCGGGTTCCGGCGTGGCGGCGCCCGCTTCCGTTCGCCTACGAGTCCACCGGCGAGGTCACGCAGTTCACGAACGGCCTCGACCCCGACCCGCGCAGCCGGGAGATCTTCACGTTCCATCGGCCGAAGGAGCTCTTGCGGCTCCAACGTCTGGGACCCGAGCAGTTGCGCCGCATTCTGCATCAAATGCCCGGCCTGGCCAAAGGCCGCCTGTGGGACGTGCAGCACGAGGCGATCTTGGAGCTTGAGCGGTCGCTGGCCCACGGACGGCCCCGCGCCCTGATCCAGATGGCCACGGGCAGCGGAAAAACCTTCACGGCCGTCACGGCTTGCCACCGGCTCATCAGGCACGCCAAGGCCAAGCGCATCCTGTTCCTGGTGGACCGCAACAACCTCGGACGCCAGACGCTGAACGAGTTCCAGGAGTTCCGGGATCCCGCCTCCGCCTACACGTTCTCCGAGGAGTTCGTGGTCCAACGCCTACGCGGCAACGCCATCGATGGCGCCGCCAAGGTGGTCATCACGACCATCCAGCGGCTCTACTCGATGCTCAAGGGCGATCCGGAGTACGATCCCGTCAACGAGGAAGAGTCGCTGTTCGAGTCCGGCAGCCCGCTCCCCACCGAACCCGTACCGGTCGAGTATACTCCGGGTCTTCCCATCGAGACCTTCGACTTCATCGTGATCGACGAGTGCCACCGGTCGATCTACAACGTCTGGCGGCAGGTGATCGAGTACTTCGACGCCTTCCTGATCGGGCTGACCGCGACCCCGAGTCCGCGCACCATCGGGTTCTTCCACAACAACGTGGTGCAGGACTACTCGCACACGAAGGCGGTGGCGGACGGCATCAACGTCGGCTACGACATCTACCGCATCAGGACGAAGATCACGGAGCAGGGCGAAACCGTGGAGAAGGGGCCATACGTCCCGAGGCGCGACCGCCGCACCCGCAAGACGACGCTCACGGAGCTTGAGGACGACCTCACCTACACCGCGAATCGACTCGACCGCGACGTGGTCGCCCCGGACCAGATCCGGCTCGTCGTGCGAACGTTCCGGGACCGTCTGTTCACCGAGATGTTCCCCGGTCGCACGGAAGTTCCCAAGACGCTCGTCTTCGCCAAACACGATAGCCACGCCGACGACATCGTGAAGATCCTCAAGGAGGAGTTCGGCAAGGGCAACGAGTTCTGCCGCAAGATCACCTCGAAAACGACCGGCGCCTCGCCCGAGGACCTGCTGAGCAGCTTTCGCAACTTGTACAACCCGCGCATCGCGGTGACGGTGGACATGATTGCGACCGGCACGGACGTGAAGCCGCTCGAATGCCTGATCTTCATGCGCAACGTCAACTCGGCGGGCTACTTCGAGCAGATGAAGGGCCGTGGCGTGCGGGTCATCGGCCGCGATGATCTGCAAAGCGTGACCCGGGACGCCGAGGGCAAGACGCACTTCGTGATCGTCGATGCGGTCGGCGTGTGCGAGCGTGACAAGACGGTGTCGCCGCCGCTGGAGCGCAAGCCTTCGGTCAGCACGAGGAAGCTGCTTCAGATGGTGGCGATGGGGATGGTGCATCCGGACTTGGTGTCGAGTCTCGCGTCACGTCTGGCGCGGCTCGGCCAACGGGTGGACGAGGCGCAGGCGGCGCGGATCGCGAAGGATGCGGACGGAGCGAGCTTGGCGGCGCTGACCGGCGCGCTGCTGACCAGCATCGACCCGCAACTGACGCACGACGTGGCGGTGGAGAAGTACGGGCTGCCCGAAGACGAGGACCCGACTCCGGAGCAACTGGACGCAGTTGAGCGCGAACGCATGACCGAGGCGCTCGAGCCATTCACGCGGCCGGGGCTCAGACAGGCGATCATCGAGGTTGCTCAAAGCCTATACCAGATCATCGACGAGGCGGCCATCGATGTGCTGCTCGACTTCGGGCACAGCGAGACGGCGGTCGCGAGCGCGCGGTCCAAGCTGGACGACTTCCAACGGTTCATCGAGGAGAACAAGGACGAGATCGAAGCGCTCCGAATCCTCTACAGCCGACCCTACCGGGCAGGGCTCCGGTACCGACACGTCAAGGAGCTTCGGGACGCGCTCAGGAATCCACCGGTCGCGCTGCACAAGCCGGAGGATGGGCTGTGGCGGCTCTACGAGGCGCTGGAGCCGGAGCGCGTGAAGGGCCGGGGCGGGAGCGCACTCGTCGATCTGGTGGCCATCGTGAAGCACGCGATCCGGCCTGGGGAGCCGCTCGTGCCCGTCGCCGACCGGGTGGAATCCCGCTACCGGGCGTGGCTGGAGGAGAAGGCGCGGGGCGGTCTTGAGTTCACGGACACGCAGGGGCGGTGGCTGGATGCGATCAAGGACCACATCGCGAAGAGCCTGAGCATCGAGCGGGAGGCCTTCGAGGAAGTGCCGTTCAACCAGTGGGGCGGGCTCGGCGGAGTGTACCGGGTATTCGGCGAGGATCTGGACCCGCTGCTGGACGAACTCAATAAGAGGCTCGCGGCGTGAGAACGCTGCCCGAACGATGGGCCAATGCTGCCTTGTCGGAGGTCACCGAGGTCATTATGGGCCAGTCTCCTCCTTCGTCGGCTTACAACAACGTGGGACTCGGCCTCCCGTTCCTTCAAGGCAAGGCAGAGTTCGGCGCACTCCGTCCCACGCCCGTAAAGTGGTGCACCGATGCCAAGAAAGTGGCGGAGGCAGACGACATCCTCGTGTCCGTTCGGGCTCCGGTTGGACCTACCAATCTGTCGCCGACGAGATGTTGCATCGGGCGGGGCCTCGCTGCCTTACGGCCTTTGGGAGGCTTGGTGAACCGGTTCCTTCTCTACCAGATCCGAGCCCGCGAGCATGAGCTTGAGCGCTTGGGCCATGGGGTGACCTTCAAGGCCATTCGCAAGAAGGAACTGACGTCGTGGCCGATGTTGGTTGCCCCGCTCCCCGAGCAGCATCGGATCGTTGCCAAGATCGAGTCGCTGTCCGCGAAACTGGATGAGGGCATCGCCGCGCTCAAGCGGGCAGAGGCGAATCTGGAGCGCTACCGCGCGTCCGTCCTCAAGGCGGCGGTCGAGGGCAGGCTGACCGAGCGGTGGAGGAGGGATAACCCGCCCGAGGAGACCGGAGAAGAACTGCTTTCGCGCATCCTGGCCGAACGGCGCAAGCGCTGGGAGGCCGAACAACTCGCCAAGTTCGAGGCGAAGGGGAAGAAGCCGCCCCGGAACTGGAAGGCTAAGTACAAGGAGCCCGTGGCACCGGACACGAACGGGTTGCCGGGACTACCGGAAGGGTGGTGCTGGACGACCGTGGATCAGGTGGGGAGCGTAGGGAGCGGCATTACCAAGGGTGGCAAGAAGCGTGACATCGCCCGCAGGGCTGTACCCTACCTTCGCGTCGCTAACGTGCAGAGGGGTCGCCTCGACCTGAGAGTGGTCAAGACTATCTTGGCTTCGGACGACGAGATTCGCCGCTATTCTCTGGAATCCGGCGATGTGCTCTTCAACGAAGGTGGAGATCGGGATAAGCTCGGACGGGGCTGGGTGTGGTGCGGCAACCTTTCAGAGTGCCTACATCAGAATCATGTCTTCCGTGTGAGGCCTTTTCTTCGGGACTACTCCTCGGAGTTCCTCTCGCACTACGGCAATTCGGCAGGACGAGAGTGGTTCTTTCGACGGGCGACGCAATCCGTGAATCTGGCCTCGATCAACCAGACCGTCCTCCGATCGCTTCCGGTTCCACTTCCACCGCTCCGGGAGCAGCGGCAAGTTATTCGTCGGCTCGCTAACGCACTAAGTAGTGCCGAACTCGCGGGCACAGAGTTCATCCGCCAGCTGAACAGAGCTACCGCCCTCCGCCAATCCATCCTGAAGCACGCCTTCGAGGGCCGCCTGGTCCCGCAGGATCCAGCCGACGAGCCCGCTTCCGTCCTGCTGGAGCGCATTCGGGCCGAGCGGGAAGCGGCAATCAAGATGAGAAAGCGCCGTCCCACGAAGCCGAACCGCAAACGCAAGGCACACGCCCCCTGATGCCCACCAATCACACCCGGCAGATCGTCAATAAGGCGTGGAGCTTCGCGCACCTGCTCCGCGACGACGGCCTGTCCTACATGGCCTACACGGAGCAGATCACCTTCCTGCTGTTCCTGAAGATGGCCCACCAGCGGACCCAGCCGCCGTGGAACCGCCCTCCCATCGTGCCGGAGGGACTCGACTGGCCGAGCCTTCTCGCCCGCGACGGCGAGGAGCTTGAGACCCACTACCGCCGCATCCTGACCGAGCTTCCGAGACGGGGAGGGATGCTGGGGGAGATCTTCAAGAAGGCCCGGCAGGAGATCCAGAATCCGGCGACGCTGAAGCGTCTGATCGTCGACTTGATCGATCCCGAGGACTGGATGTCGATGCACGCGGACGTGAAGGGCGACATCTACGAGGGCCTGCTGGCCAAGTCGGCCCAGGAGTCGCCCAAGGGCGCGGGCCAATACTTCACGCCCCGCGAACTGATCAAGGCCGTCGTGGACTGCGTGCAGCCAAGGCCGGACGACACCGTGTGCGATCCCGCCTGCGGAACCGGCGGATTCCTGCTCGCCGCGCACGACTACGTGGTCCGCGAGCACGGGAGCACGCTCGACCCCGACCAGAAGGCCCACCTGCGGACGAGCTTCGTAAAGGGTTGGGAGATCGTGCCCGCGACCGCCCGGCTCTGCATCATGAACCTCTACCTGCACGGGATCGGCCCGGACGAGTCCCCGATCCGGTCGGGAGTGGACAGCTTGGCCAACGACCCCGGCGAGCGCTTCTCGATGGTGCTCACCAACCCGCCCTTCGGCAAGAAGAGCAGCGTCCGGATCGTTAACGAGGAGGGCGAACTGGAGACGGAGTCCGACACCTATGAGCGTCAGGACTTCTGGACCGGTACCAAGAACAAGCAACTCAACTTCCTTCAGCACGTGAAGACGCTGCTCCGGATGCACGGCACCTGCGCCATCGTGGTTCCCGACAATGTCCTGTTCGAGGGCGGCGCGGGCGAGACGGTGCGGCGCAACCTGCTCCAGGCATTCGACGTGCACACGCTCCTCCGCCTCCCGACCGGGATCTTCTACGCCCAGGGTGTGAAGGCGAACGTCCTGTTCTTCGACGCGAAACCCGCGCGCGAGAAGCCGTGGACCGAGCGGCTGTGGGTCTACGACCAGCGGACGAACAAGCACTTCACCCTGAAGATGAAGCCGCTCCGGCGGGCGGACCTCGACGACTTCGTCGAATGCTACCGGCCGGCCGAGCGCCACAGGAGGGAGCCAACTTGGAGCCCGGAGAACGAGGGCGGCCGCTGGAGGGCGTTCGAGTACGACGAACTGGCCGAGCGCGACAAGCTGAACCTGGACCTGCTGTGGCTCAGGGACAGCGCGCTGGAGGACAGCGAAAACCTGCCCGAGCCCGAACTCTTGGCGGCCGCGATCGTAGAGGACCTGCACGCCGCATTGGAGGCGTTTCAGGCCATCTCCGAAGAGCTTGAGTCGGCAGGTGGGACCGCACGATGACAAGGTATTCGACAGCTTCCTTCCTCCCTCGTCGCCCACCGCTCGTCTCCAGACGTCCGATTCCGTCCGACGTATTCTCACTCATATCTGCATATCCGAAGTGATACACAAACCGCATACATTAGCGATAAACTATTGTATGAGTGCAGGTTACAATTCTCACGGATAGTCCTGATTGGACTTAGGAGAGTTCTCGCAGTAAATCACTGCTCCTGATCGGGGGCTTTGGGAGCAGGAGGTCCCCGGTTCGAATCCGGGCGCCCCGATTGTTGGGACAGACTGAGACAGACTTGAACAGAAAAGACGCACTGCTGTGAAAGCGACCCGCCGGGCCCCAGTCTCTGCAGGGCGATGCTAACTTCGCGAGATCGACGGACTGCTCAAGCAGCCCGCGTCTGACTCTCCCCAGCCCAAGGAGGTGATGTCCACACAGCTTCAAGACCGGGTGCGCAACTTCGGGTATCCCACTACATGGGTCCGCGATCGGCCTCGCCAGCCGTCGACGCGATTTTGGTTATCGTCCCCGATTGACGTTGGTAGGCCAATGGCCTATATATTCGCCATAGAGTTCGAATGGGACGATGCCAAGAGCAATGACTGTTTCCTGCGTCGCGGCTTCGATTTCGCGTATGCTATCCGAGCGTTCCTTTGATGCGAACCGGATCGACGGTCGGGACCGCCGCTGGGACTACGGTGAGGATCGCTACCAGCTTCTCGGGACTATCGAAGGACGGGTGTTCGTCCTGATCTATACGATGCGCGGTTCTGCCATGCGCATCATTTCGGCCCGCAAGGCCAACAAGAAGGAGGTTCGGGAATATGAGCACGGTGCGCGTCAGGATTGATCCCAGCGACCCGGGAAGCCTGCCCGAGGGAAGAATCGACCATGCGGTGCTGGACAGCACTACCGAGAGTGATCTCGCCCTGCAGCAGGACCAGGACGACGCCGAAGCGATGCAGGACACGGCACGGTATGCGCGCCGGATTCGCAAGCGCCTGGGACTGACGCAGATCGAATTCGCGCGACGGATCGACGTGCCACACGAAACGATCCGCAACTGGGAGCAGGGGAAGCGTTGCCCGACCGGCGCCGCGAGAGCCTTGCTGAGGATTCTCGACAAAGCCCCCGAGTTGGCTCTCCGCGCACTGACCTGAGAGTCGTCGCGGAAGCCGGCGGGACCTCCTCGCACCCCGGCTCGTACGTGGCGAGCTCGAAGATGAAGATGTCCCCTTGTGGCACCCAGTAGCCGAGGCCTACGCCGACAACCGATGGTATGACCAATGGTATGGTGCAGTGCGCCGTTCTTGATCGGTTGAGGTCGGTCGGCCTAACGTGCCAACCGCCGCAAGACGGCCAGAGACGTCATTTGAATGACTGATCCCGTTTTCGCAAGGCTCGAGTACCCGCTATTCGATGCCGTTTTCACGCTATTCCGGCATGACGGGACCAGATGTGGTAAAACGGCAAGTGCGGCAGATCGTGCAGTCTTAGTTGAACTTAGACGATTTCTTGCCGTAAAACACACAACTCGAATCCGATACCGTCCAAGGAGTTACGGATAGATGCATAACATCCAGTATTTACAATAGGTTACGTAGTTTCTTTCTTGTCTCGTTCTGCCAGCAGTGCCCTTTGCGATCCCGTTCCATCCCAGTTATGATTGGGGGATGGATAATGTGATTCGATCTCCCGTCAAGCGCCGCCTAGGCAAGCCCAAGGGCCGCCATCCCCACAAGCGGCTCTCGACCGCCTTCGTGCGCTCGGCACCGCCCGGCAGGCACTGCGATGGCAACGGTCTCTACCTTTACGTCCAGAAGACCGGAACCCGGAGTTGGATTCAGCGGCTCGTGATCCGGGGCCGCAAGCGCGAACTCGGACTCGGCAACGCCCAACTGGTCTTGCTCGCCGAGGCGCGGGAGCAGGCGCTGGCCAACCGCAAGCTTGCCCGCGCGGGCGGCGATCCGCTGGCCGAGAAGCGGCGTTCGGCGGGCATTCCCACCTTCGCCGAGGCCGCTAAGCGCGTCATCGAGCAGAAGAGCGCCGGATGGCGCAACGCGGCGGTGCCGAGGAACTGGTATCGCAGCTTCGAGATTCACGTCTTCCCAAGGATCGGGAGGGTGCCGGTCTCCGAGATGACGAGCGCCGACGTGCTCGAGATCCTCACACCCATCTGGCACGCGAACCCGCCGACGGCCCGGATCGTTCGCCACCGCATCCGCGCCGTGCTGGAATGGGCCATCGCCATGGACTGGAGAACGGACAACCCGTGCGACCGGCTCCTGCCGGTGCTCGGCTCCCAGCAACATGTCGTCAGACACCGGAAGGCCCTGCCTCACCGCGAGGTGGGGGCGGCCATCGAGAAGGTCCGGGCGGCGAAGGCGGGCAAGGTGGACGCGCTGGCGTTCGAGTTCATGGTGCTCACGGCGGCGCGGGGCGTCGAGGTCCGCGGGGCGGTATGGAGCGAGATCGACCGGGAGGAGCGCGTCTGGACGGTCCCCGCGAGCCGGATGAAGAGCCTGCGCGCGCACCGTGTGCCGCTGTGCGGCCGCGCGCTGGAGATTCTCGACGCGGCGCGGAAGCTGGGCGGCGGCGGGAGTCCGATCGTGTTCGTCGGCAAGCGCGGCAGAGAGATGGGCGGCGAGCAGATGGGCCGGCTGCTCAGGAAGCACGGGATCGCGGCGGTGCCGCATGGGTTCAGGTCGTCGTTCAGGGACTGGGCCGCCGAAGAGACGGACCACCCCCGCGAAGTCGTCGAGGCGGCCCTGGCCCATGTAGTCCGGAACCCGGTCGAGGCCGCCTACATGCGCTCCGACCTGTTCGAGCGCCGCCGTCGGCTCATGGACGACTGGGGAGCGTACTTAGCGTGATCTGACCCACCACGCTCCGGCCCTGCGGGGTCCCGCCCTCCTCTAAGGTGCCACGCATTCCAACACTTTGGTCGCCATGGTGGAGCCTGATAGCTTACTCTCTGCAAGAGCGCCCAATGGGCGATCCACTCCATATCATTCTAGATGCCGCTCGTCGACCGTGACACAGGTCCGCACTCCCAGTCGCCTGTCACGGTACGGTGGTGTAGATCATGCTGTCTGGAGATTGTGAACATGGTCAGTCAGGCACAGACCGGAGCTGTGAAAAAAGCATCGCACGCACTACTGCCGGAGTGGGCGAACAATCAAGATGGATGGGTCAGGTCGATCGCCACGGACATTCTCAAGAACCGTGTCCAGTCCTCCGATTCGGACATCGACCGGTACTTGAAGCTTCTAATAGTGGAGAAAAAGCTCTCAGACGATCCCTTCGAAACCATCCCAGAAATTGAAGAGAAGCAGCTGGACGCCGCTCCACTGGATGCCGTCAGCCTTGACCGACTCACTATCGGTGACGGAGTCAACGCCCTCAAGCATGGGGCAACGATTGAGTTCGCCAAGGGAGTAACCGTTGTTTTCGGCGAGAACGGTTCAGGGAAGTCTGGCTATGTCCGGATTTTGAAACGCGCAGCTGGTGTCAGGACGGCCGAGGACATTCTGCACAACATCCATAGCGACAAGCGTCCAATCCCAAGCGCGACATTTGCGGTCACGGTGGGCGACCAGAATCTCGAGGTTGCATGGAAGAACGAGTTCGGTGTCACTCCGTTGAGCCGGATCAGTGTATTCGACGCGAGAGGCGCCCGTCTTCATGTAGAAGACGATCTCAACTATGTCTACACCCCTGGAGATCTTACACTATTCCCGCTCGTTCAGAATGCGATCGAACGGGTCCGCGTGGCGCTCGAGGCTGCCATCAGGAAGGGCATCCCTGGGCCTAATACGCTGTTGAGACAGTTCGACCGGGCGTGCTCGATCTACGCTACTATCGAGACGCTGGGTGCTGCCACTGATCTTGGAGAGATAAGGCGGTACGCTGCGATTCCAGACGATGTGGATGCGACCATTGAGACGCTGAAGGTTGAAGTTGATGCACTGAAATCGACAAATATTCAGGCCGAGCTGGAACGTGCCCATTCTCGCGCTTCCCTTGTACGGTCCCTACACACAGCCTTGCTGGCAGTGCAGGCCTTCGATGTGGATACCTACCGCAGTCATGTGCAGGCGCGCGACCGTGCAGCGCGGCGCCACGCTGACGCAGGAGCCGCAGCGTTCCAAGGCCTAGATATACCGAGAGTCTTTGAAGCGGAGTGGAGACGGTTCATTCAGTCCGGGGAGGATTACATCCGGAGCGGCCTTGAAGAACCCTACCCGCATGAAGGGACTCCGTGCGCGTACTGCCGGCAACCACTGACAGCCACAGCAGTGGACTTAGTACGGAAGTACAGAGATTTCGTCAGCGATCATATCAAATCTGCGGCAGACGAGGCTGAAGAAGCACTCGGCGACTACGTTAGGCCGCTTCTGGATCTCGACGTCAATGCTCTCCTACTTGAGATGGGAGAAGAGAACAACGACCAAGCGGACGTTCTTGACCCTTTGGTCCCGCTCCTAGAGCAGACTCGAGCCATCGCCGCCAACGTCGTGAGCGGTGCCGAAGTGGCTTGGCCTGGCAGGGAAAAAGCCCTCGTGTCCGCCGAAGACATCCTCACCGGTGAAGCTACACGCCTGAACGACCTGATCGGGCATCTGCAGACTTCGGCCGCGGAGAGGCTAGAGGCACTGAAGGCGAAGCAGCAAGATCTCACCGAGCTGCTGGGCAGCAAGACAGCGCACATACTACTGCCGCAGATAGAACAGCGTGTGGCCGACGCGAAGTGGGTCGCAAAAGCAGGCATCGTCAAGAACAACATGACGCCTCTACTACGATCTCTGACTGAGGCAGCCAAAGACGCGAGTAGTGAGCTGCTCAACCGAGGTTTTGGCGAACGTTTCGAAGCAGAGTGCCATCGTCTTCGTGCCCCCAATGTCACGCTGAATTTCCCGGGCCGCCAGGGCCAAGTGACCCGCCGTAAGCTCGTCGCATCGTATAAGCCAGAGCAGATTCTGTCCGAAGGCGAACAGAAAGCACTCGCGCTCGCTGACTTTCTTGCGGAGGTGACCGCTGTACCGGCATCATCTCCGGTCGTCTTCGATGACCCGATCACCAGCATGGACTACCGCCGTATTCACGAAGTTTGCGATCGGGTTGTGGAACTCTCTAAGGAGCATCAGGTCATCGTGTGTACTCATAACATATGGTTCGCGGCTGAGCTGCTCAGTAAGGCAGACAAGAAGAATTGGAAATACTATGACATCAGATATGAAGGCAGTGAGTCAGGCGTCCTGACGGCAGCAACGCATCCCCGTGTGGATACAGTCGCTCAAGTCAAAGGTACGATTTCGAAGCTGATTGATACAGCCGAGAATCAGGACGGAGAATTGCGCCTCGCTCTTGTTGAAAAAGGCTACGAGTACTTGCGTAACCTCGCCGAGATCGTCGTCGAACACGAAATGCTCAAGGGCGTCGTGCAGCGTTATGCGCCAAATGTAATGATGACGAGGCTCGACAAGATCGCAATCGCTGCGCTACCCAAGAGCATGGCATCCATCGTGTCCGTCTTCGACAAATGCTGCCGCTACATCGCGTCTCACTCTCAGCCTGTAGAAACTCAGGGTATTCGTCCCACTCTGGATGAACTGAAGGCCGATTTTGCAGCAGTCTTGATGGCGAGGGAACCACATAAGATGTAGGCCGCGACTGGATATCGAGCTTCGGGCGGTACACCTTCCCGCGCATCGGGAACATGCCCGTCTCGGAGGTCACGAGCGCCGACGTGCTGGAGATCCTCGCCCCTATCTGGCACACGAAGGGGGAGACCGCCCGGCGGTCGCGCTGGCGCATCCGCGCGGTGTTGGAATGGGCCGCGGCGATGGAGTTTCGAATCGACAACCAGTGCGACCGGATTGGTCCAGTCCTGGGTTCCCAGCATGACGTCGTGCAGCACATGCGGGCCTTGCCGCATCAGGAGGTGCCCGCGGCTACCTGGACGGCGTGGGCATCGACGGTGCCGCTGGCCGTCCGACTGGCATTCGAGTTTCTGGTGCTGACGGCGACACGCTCCGGCGAGGTCCGCGGGGCGCTCTGGACGGAGATCGATCAGGACGAGGGTGCGTGGATCATCCCGGCTCGGCGCACGAAGGCGAACCGGGAGCACCGGGTCCCGCTGTGCCAGCGTGCCTTGGAGATCCTCGAGGAGGCGCGGGCGCTCGTGGAGGGCGCCAGTCTGTTCCTGTTTCCCAATCGGGTCGGCACGCAGCTCAAGGAGAAGCAGCGGCGTCGGACGTCCCGGAAGCACGGGATCGCCGCCGTGCCGACGGTTTTGGTCGAGCTTCCGGGACTGGGCGGCCGAGGAGACGAATCATCCGCGCGAGGTCATCGAGGCAGCCTTGGCGCACGTCGTCCAGAACAGGGTCGAGGCAGCCTATCGCCGCACGGACCTCTTTGAGCGCCGGCGTCGGCTCATGAACGACTGGGCCATCTATCTGGCCCAAGTGACGGCGAGGGATTCGGAGGCCTCAGTGGCCTGATTTTCTCGCCGCGCTCTTTAGGATCCTGTCGATGCTCCCTCGTCGTAGGAACAGCCGATCGAAGACGGACAGATGCAACACGGGAATCGTCCACCCGACCAGGCCCAGAGCCACGCCGGTTGCTACTCGAAGGAAAGTTTCCCTCAACCACAGAATCTTGAATACAGTCTTACCCAGAAGGGTTGCCGCCGCGGTTGCCAAGACCGCAGAACCAACCATTCCAACCGTCAGCAGGGGAAAGTCCGCGTATCGAATGATGAGGAGGGCGAGCAGGACGGCTGCAAACAATGCAAGGACACCGGCTGCACTCAGGAGTGTCTTCGACAGTACCCATATCTTTGCCGCCGCGAGGTTCGCGACTTTCAGTATCTTCAGAACATCCGCGTAGGTGTTGGCTTCCGGATCGATGGCGGGGATGATCGACTGAAACTGCCAACAGGCCTCGTTTGGTGTTTTGGCGACACCCTTGATACTCTTTTCGAACTCGTGTTTTGCCATCCGGTAGCCGCTGGTCATGAGCGCGAACCCTTCGACGTCGCTGAAAGAATCGAGATCGGTACGGATGTCGGCAAGCTTTCCTTGAAGCTCTTTGGGAAGATCGTAATCGGTTATCGGATCCAGCTTCACGGGATCTTCCGGAGACTTCTCTCCAATCCAGTCGACCGATTCAATGTCCAGATCCAGTTTCAGATGGAGGAACATCAGCCCGCGAATCCGTCCAGAGCGCTGACGAGCGGTCAGTTCGCGAAACTGGGCCTGTCGAACGCGAGACATCGTGATGCCGTTAGATCGAAGTGGGACGCCGACTAGCCCGGAACTGGGATGAGCCTGTGAATCCATCTGCCCGCTGGCGTCGCTCACGAGGACGACGGTGCAGCCCTGTTCGAGCAGGCTGGCAGTGCCCTGGTTGTCGTGGACGCCTCCGTCGACGAGAAGCACGTCGCGGTCTGGGTACAGAACCTTCAATCTCAAGGGCGTTAAGACACCCGGAACACAGGCCGACGATCCGACAGCGTAACCCAGGCGCATTTTTTGATGTCCGGGTGGCGCCTCCTCGTAATACATGCGACGCAGGCGTTCGTTGCTATCGATCTCTACGTCGATGTCTCCTGGCGGTTCTCCCATCCATGTTGCCGTGAATTGCCACAGGTGACCGGTGTTCAGGCTTGTGGAGTTCAGAACGAGAACAGGAACCTTGGCCGCTCTCCTCCAGTTGTGGAACTTGGGCCGGAATTCCCGGTTTTTGGTTCCGTCGTCGTTGATGGTATGGACGATCAGGTCGTTCATGTAGCGGGGCGCGTCACCCTTCCCATCTTCGATTCGGGAGTAGAGCTCCTTCTCATATAGCTCCCCGGTGCGGTGCGTGCGCGTATAGCTCGACGAGACGGCCATTTGTAGATTTTTTATAGGGTTTGCGAACACCCGGGTCCGGATATTGCTTTGGACGCCTTTCAGGAAATGGCTCTCGAGGCGATGCACGATGTCGATGTAATCCTGCCGACTGATTTTTGAATCGGATTTTGTCTCGAGTAGCCGTTGGACTTCGAGGTAGTAGTAGGCGCCCAGGATCGAGCCTCCAGAGACGCACGACAGAACCTCCACGTGGCGTAACACGTCGAGTTCGGCAAGCCTGGCCAGTACGCCAATATGAAACAAGGACGCGCGGAATCCGCCCCCCGACAGTGCGAGACCAACTTTGCCTATGAAGGCGCTTCGCACCCCGGCCAAGTCGTTTCCGAGGAAAACGGCCAACCCCTTCCACGCCGGATGTCCAGACAGTTGTTCCTCATCCACAACGCTCCCGATCATCATTCGAGCGATGCTAGCTAACTGGCGGGCCGTGGATTCGACTTCCCATTCGTCTTTTTTCGGCAGATCACGGGCAAGCTCAAGCCATCTCCCTGCCGATTCGTACTCACCAAGTCCGAAATAGCTCTCGGCGACGGTCACCAAGTACCACCAGTTCTGCAGGAGAGCGTCGTCTGCAGAGCTGAGCGGGACGAGCTTGTCAACGAGATCCAGGCGGATCTTGCGGGCGCCGTCGCGATTCCGTTGGGTGTCAGGAGCCAAGTAACCTCGTCTTCGGGCCTCGTTTTCCTCGATGCTAGCGAGACAGTCGAGGACGTATGCGGCGTTGATACCGGGATAGCCTCTAAGCGGGTAGCCCTGCTCCACATCGGCTTCGTGTCCTCTCCTGTAGTAGGCGAGCGCTGTCTCAAGATCCTGTTTCTGACCGAGAGCATCCCATTTGTATTTGTGTATGGCACCGACGATTCCCAGAGTTTCCGGATCCTTTGTGCCTGTTAGGTCGACGGATTTCTTAAGAATAGACATTGCGGAGTCGAACTTGATATCGACGTGCAAGTCCTGATCCTTGTACGTACACAAGGCGAGTTGTTGGGCTATCCAATCGGCATGACCCTTGAGGTTCTGATATTGCAGCGCATACTGGAGCAGCTTCCGAGTGTCTCCGAATAGTTTTTCGCCCTTCAGGTTTTTGACCAGACTCTTTAGATCCTCGAATGTCAGGGTTGAGTTGCGTTTGAGGATTTCTCGAACACGGCTGACGTTGTCACTGACACGACCACTCATGTGCACCTCTTAGTTACGGAGCGTCGGCCGTGTCTTCCTGACGCGACCGGTGGTTTAGCAGCCTCCGGTGCTTTAACCTGAAGGGCGCCCCATCCAGACTTCCACCGCGGGTTGTTGGGGTTGCATCTGCGCCAACGCATCTTCGATTTGAATCATCCAGGGAAGGTCTTGCTTTCGGCGTTCCCGCGCTTCGCGGATCAGCCGAAGATTTTGTGCGGTCGTTTCCGGTTCCCATTGTTCGCGGACAACCGCCGCAGCATTCGCAAGAGCCTTGTTGGCCGCCGTCTCGTCCCCGCCCAGAACCGCAAGCTCGAGCAACGTCGCGTGATCCCAGTAGTCCGGCTTTCCCGCAGCGATCCTCCGCTCAACGGCGTAAGTGACAACTGGAATGATTTTGTGGCGTCGATCGTCCGGCGGATCCTTCAGTTCCATCAGGGTGGCGACATTGATTCCCGGATACGCATCCCGCCAGTCTGTCTCGAATCCTCTTAGATATGCTTTAGTGGCCTTCTGGATGAGGCCGTCTGCCAGAATGGTCTGACCCGCCTGTTGCGCCGTATACCAACGGTCCTTGTAGACGCGCCCAAGGATTCCATACGTTTCGCTACTCGGTCCCCTTTGTTCGATCAGATCGAGCAGGACTATTTCCGCTTCTTCACTTCGGCCTGCGCGATTTAATGCGAATGCTTGCTGTTCCCGGACCATCACCGTTGTCGCAAGCGGAACATGCATGTTGCCGACGAGCGAAATCATGTCGTCCCACGCCTTCACAGCACGGTAGGAAAGAAAAAGGTCAATCACTACACCGGATTCCTGGTCCCGAAGCGGAGCGAGGTCGTTTTCGATCTCCCGCAATTTGTCGATTCCTTCTTTTCGCGCTGTGGCCAACCGGGTCTTCGTCTCCGAGGAATAGTGCACCTGCTCCCGAAAGACGTCGGTCTTCGTGTGGTCGATGTCCGGGTAATTGTCGACAAGCTGGTAGATGGGGCTGTCCGTCTCGGCCTGCCTCGCCTCGTGAAGACGATCAGCGATGACACCGCACGTCGCATCAATTTCCGCAGGGCGGCCATCAGCGCCAAGGACGTACGGAAGAGCCCGCAAGGGAGCCACGTCGAAAGGCAGCTGACTACCGCCTTTAGAAAACAGCAGGATCGTGCTCCATGGGCGGACGGCATGCCGGACGCCGAGTTCGTAGAAGACATTTGCGTTCGCCGTTGTCAGATCGGCGATAGCGTAATCACAGAAGATAAGTCGTTCAAACAGCGGCTTGTGGATGATTCCTGCAGCCATTTCTTCGTTAGCCCTCAGAGGGTCCATGTCTGCTATGGCGACTGCAGGCACGATGAGATCCTGGTATACTGCTTCGAAATCGATCACCATGCCGGACGCGTCCGGTTTCTTTCCAAAGGGCATGAGAACGAAGCAAAGGGGACGATTCATCGCAGTTCCTTATCTGAGGGCACATCAGCGATCTGTGCGCAACTACAAGATGCGACGTTCAGGCAGGGAATCGGGACAATCTTGGTTGTCGGTCCCGCACGAACATCATCGTTGTCGGCATCGGCGAGCAGATCTCTAGCCCCCAGAGGACGAAGCCGTTCTAGAAGTTGATTGCTCACGGTCAGCGCCGGTCGTAGGTGGCCCAATTCGGGCGCGGGGAAAACAGTGGATCAAACGAGAACGTTTCAGCGAACCTCTTCGGCTGCCGGTCTCCAACGTTCTCGCGAATCCAATCGGCGTACTTCCCTGGCCTTACGCGGCGCGACAGCGTAGAGAAGTCTGTCACCCGTATATCCAGACCCATGAGTCGTTCCAGTGGAACCTGTAAGCCTTGGCGTCTGGTAAAACCACGTTGTTGGGTGCTACGCGTCGTCAACGGCCTTCTTGATCACGTCGAAGGTGAATGACATTGCCCAAGACGCTCCAACTCCAAGGATGGCGCTTGGGGAAGTATTCGAGGCGTCCGTCCTGACTGCAATTAGCTTTCTGTTGAGCTCAACTGCTTTCTTAATCTCCCAGCTCACCCACTCGCTCTTGTGTGTGCGCTTGCCGACGATACATAGGAAACGCGTCGCACGTTTGATCCGCGCGGAAATGACGCGCTTGATGACTGCCGCCTCAGTGCTATTGACGGACACATCCACAGAAGCGTCGTAGAACGTGAAGTCAAATCTACCGTTCTTGTCCCACGCGACAAGAAGGTTCTTAAGGTGCCTGTCGTAGTCGTAGTCGTAGCTGATAAAAACGGTTTTCTTAGCCATGAGGATCCTCCTTGGATCTGGCTCGATTTTATGCTTAGTCGTCCAGCCTTTGTTTAAAGTGCTCGTCGGGAATCATGGCAGGTAACGCCATCACTGGATCCTAGAGGTCGTAGATCTTGATTTTTTTACGGATCGGGTCTGACCGCTTAACAAACGATTCTTCAATCCAAGTATTTGGGTCCGCACAGAATGTGGTCCACGGCGTTAGAACGCAGTACCTATCTTCTTCACTATGGCTGCATTTGTCGTTCGGAATGTAGTAGTTGTAAGAGAATTCTCGAACAGTGGTATCGTCGTTAACGGCGACACAATTGTGGGTCTGGCCACACGTTGAGCAGGTAATATTTCCCTTGTAGATAGCATCGTGGACATGTGGCAAGACAACTCCGAGAACACCATTCCGCGAATTGGACTGAGAGTCGTACAGAGACCCTTGGAGTTCCCGTTTGATATATTTCTGTTCTGCCCCGCCCTGTGATTCCGCGCTGTATTGCCCGATCAAGTGAATCGTCACCGTAGAATCAGCAAGGTAGTCTTCGCGGATTTTGCGAAGAATGTAGTCTTCGTTGGTTGATTGAATAGATTCATTGAGCGACTTATCGATCATGTCAACATCCAGATCGGATTGAATGCACTTCTTGTAGGTGGAGTCTTCGGTCTTGAACGAGATGTAGCACTTGTGACCCATGAGTGAAAACCTCCAAAGTTAAACCCCTACTCGTGGCTGGGAATCTTCCATCTGTGGCGCACCCCTCGCGGCAATGATCGCCGGCATGGCCTCCGGCGGTTTGATGATCTCCATCATGCGGCGTAGCCAGTTGGCTGCGCGCTGTAGACCGTCGTGTTCCCTGATTCACATCGGTCCGATGACTCGACTAAGTCCCACTCCACCTCCTAACCCACCGATGTTCCTTCAGAGTCTCCATCGGTGCGGGTTGAACCGTCCTTCCATGGTGCCGACGCGATCGAGGAACCGGCGGTGCTTCATTCCCCAGGCATCCTCGATCCGAGCACCTATGTCGAACGTGAGGTCCCGGACGTCGTTCTCGGAGTCCGGGAACGTATCCAACTCCCGGCGGATCATGACATGGGGTTCCCGTTGCACGGGTGGGAGCCACATTGCAGACTCGTGGGGCTCTTGCCAACCGTCTCCGAGCCCAGCGAGGCAAGTGTCTTCTGTTTCGTAGAGGACTAGGGTCAGTTCCCACGGACCGGAGAGGCCGAAGCGGCCGACGGCTTCGGCTTGGGCTGAGGCACCAATCCAGATCAGTCCAACTGTGTTGACGAGTCCGAAGTAGCGCCTTTCCTGAATCTCCCACGAAACTCGGTCCGAGCCTAGCTCCACCCCTCCATGTCGATGCACAGCGAGGTACGTGGTCCACCCCTTCGAACCATGTGTGTACTTTGCCGCGGCATCGGTACTCGGTTCGGTATTGGTCCATTGAACATGACCCCCAAAGGGAGCCGAGCCCTGGTTGGTCCACCATTCCCAGAACTCATCGTCAAACGAGAGATCAGTCGCGAACGGGTCTCCTGGCAGGATCACGAGGCGTACGGAAATGTGCTGGGCTCGGCGCGCGAGTCCCAGCGGCTGGACGCCCTCATCAGTACTCTGGCCCAGCTGTCGGCGCATGAGCCTCCATCGTTCACGGACTCGATCACGCTCTGTCACACAAGTCATCAGAAGGATCCTTCTTTGACGGGGTCTCTCAAGCTGTCAGTTGACCTCGGCTTCATCGGATATCCCAAGAAGCGCCGCGACGATAATTGACCTTCAGACTTCCCGGCGATGGCGCGCAAGCAAGTCCTTAACGTGCCAATCACGGTTCGGAGTCAGCTTAGCGCAAGCTCGCACAATGCATCTGAACGCGATCCGCCGCGGCTCGGATAAGAGGGCGTACCTTGTGGGTTGGAGGCTGGCCGGATCCGTCGCTACGCCTCCATTCAGCGTGGACGTCCCCCCCGCGCGGTCCCAGGTACCGTACGGTTCCTCGGCCATGGCATCGGGTAGCAGCCACCCGCCTTGCCGACTCGTCGCGGGTGCGGAGAGTGACCTAGGTGTGTATGTCGCTCGATCTCTCCCCCTGGGTCTGCCCCTACCACCTCACGACGGCCCGTTCGAAAACTCAAGCGCACAAGACGTAGCCGCGGCGGCTGCCACCGACGAGCTCCGATCCGGCACCCCGCGCAAGGTCCTGGACCTGGTCTCCCCGCTGCTCGATCTCCTTCCGTAGCTCGTAGCGGTATCTTGGGAGGCCGGCACGGAGGACAGCGATAGCAGGCGCAGAGCAGGGACGCCCATGTTTCTTTCAGGCTACGGTCCATTGCGTCGTTGGGCTTGGCCACCCGATCCACGCAGGTTCGCGACCTTACCCAGTAGGTCGAACCAGAATGGTGCACCTAGGCTGATGGCCGCAATGGTGATTAGCCATCCCAGAACGGCCATAATCCACCCCACCCAGCCGCCTGGAAGACCGCTCCAACCAATTGGGAAGGCCTCCAAGCGTTCTAAGCGGCCTGCTTCAATGATGGCGGTTTCACCAACTTGCGCTGCGATTTGGGCCTGTGCCGAAATTTGGGTCCGCAATGCGTCATTCCGCCAAAGTTCCTCAGCCATATGAATCGAGCTGGCATCGGTCAGCAGCGTGATGGAGGCTGCGATCAGAAAAATAATCAGCTTGGCCTTGCGCTTGTACCACCCAGCCACCCTGGACATGCCTTCGTCAAACCAACCGGCAAGCTTCTCCTTAAGGACGTTAACAGCGTCTTCACCATCGTCGATCAGGGTCGTGAGGATCTCCTTCAACGGGTCCTCGTCGCTGATCTTGTCGACCATCGCCCTGGCCTCACTGGCGGTATGGGCCACATAGGACTTGTTGTTGCTTTCTTTCGCAATCACTTCTAGCAAGACTGCGCTGAGTGTCTCGGGCGCTATATACGAAGGCAACTTGTTCTCTCTCGACAAGTTCTTGATCAGAGGATGCGCATACACTTTTTGAGCGTAGTCAGCACCGATAAGGTTCTGAACACCTGTCCGTAAGGTCTTCGAGCGCAAAGCGAGTAAGCTCGCAATCCATTCTTGCACAGCTGACGCTACGAGACTGAGTATGATGTAAAAGAATATCAGGCCGACCACGACATCTATGATTGGATGGTCTAACATTAGAGCAGTTTCCTCCCTAGATTGCCATGGGGTACCCCAGATCACGTGTGTCCATCAGGACATTGAGCTAGGGAACCGTGTTACACACCCTTTGGATGAGCGTACAGCGTGATCTACGGCATTCATGAGGATGCGTAATCGCGATATCACGACTTTGGGACTACACAGAGACATGAACTCACCGCTGACTTTCTCGATAGGATTACCCATTACTAGCCGCGGCGGATGTCAGTATGTTTGCATTTAGGGCAACGAACTGGTGATGTTGAACGATCCCGCCTCTGGGCCTCACGACGGTCGGCCTCGTTGAGTACTTCACCCTCAAAACGATATCCACAATTGTTGCATTGGAAACGGACTACGTCAGTCACAGGTCACCCCCGCTTGTTTAAGAAACTCCTCCCATAGCTGTTCGGCAGCGTCCTCTGGTGCAAGTCGGTCGGCGTTTCGCACAAAGCTCAGCATCGATCTGAGGAATAGCTCGTATTCGTTGGATTTGATGGCAAACGCGCCATTGCAAGTATCTGAAGGACCGTTTTCCGTGAAGGAATAAGAAATGTCACCGAATCCTATGCGGTCTCGGCGACTATGAACAGTGATATGGGCCGTGCTGCGCTGACGTGCTCTATTGACGATTGTGCAGGTAAACGAGGTAGCCGAAAGTGAAGTGAAGCGGCCCCGCAGCTCCTCGATCGCGTTGGTCTCTGCAACTGCACTTTTGAAATATTCTCGGATCACGGCGAACGCACGGTCCCGAAAATCGCTGCGGTCGATCTCGTCGAAGTCACGCCTTACGCGATAGTGCCGCTCTACCGACGGAGACGGGCTTGGCCGGACCGTCGCTGCTTCCGTTTTGGTGGTGCGGAGATTCTCATCGGTTTCCAGGACCCGTCGTAGCTCCTGCACGACATCGAGGTAAGCGTTGTTCTCGTTTGTCCACTCGCTAATGGGCTTACTATCGCGCGGTAGTGCCCTTAGGTTTCGGAGCGGGGTGGACGCCCAGTCGCAAGGCTCGATGATGATTGGAATTACTATCGCTTCGCGAGCCCCATGACGTTCCAGGGCTCGCGCCATTTCTCGTTCGATGCAGTAGTCTGAGGCGAGAAAATCTGGGCTAACGAGTAGCAGGAACAGCCCACAAGACTCGAGTTGCTCGTCGATCTCGCGATGGAGTTCCCTCCCAGCCAAGATGTCGCGATCGAACCAAGCATCGATACGGCCGTCGCGCTTAAGCACGGCCAAGTGGGTGTGTAACCGGTCAAGATACACTTCGTCCCTGTGCGAATATGCGATAAACGCTTTCATGTTCTTGGACCTTGCTGGAACCCGTGGTACCTAGTGCTTCTTGCTGCGCGGCGCATTGGGATCGTTCCCTAGCGTCCTACCACTCGCCATCCCGCACCTGAATGCGGACGTCTTCTCCGCCACGGATCCAAACGGTGCGCTCGGGGGCCTCGGCTGCGCGGTGTATCGGGTGGACGTTGCCATAGGACCGCAGATTGGAACGCTTGAGCGTCGGGCTGAAACGTCCACGGTCACGCCGCTTCGCGCGGGCGAATGGCGCGCAGGGCGTCGCCCTTGTCCCGTGCCGCGATTTCGACCTCGTAGCGGTCCTGCAGGTTCATCCAGCACCGGGCATCGGTGCAGAAATATTGCGCCAGACGCAGCGTGTTTCCGCCGTGCTGCCCTGGCGGCCGTGAACGATCTCGTTGATTCGATCTGGCGCCACGCCCACCACTGTCGCCCGCACGGTGTCGGTCGGCAGATACCTCCTTGGAGCGCATTAGTGATAGTCCACAATCTCGTCATGTCCTTCGGGCATAGGTCGGCTGCCATCTCAAATGGACGCGAGCATTACCGAATATATACCGAATATTTGCCGCGCGGGAAGGTCTATGTGGGTTCCCGTTCGGTCGTGGTCCTTGCCACATGCTACGCCAGCGACCAGATCGTGCAAAGGCTTATGAGGCGTGGGGGGGGGGACGAACTACGGACGCGCGTGGGCGTCCGCCCGAAGCTGCAAGGCGGGAGGTGTCGTTTTTTCTCAAGGGCTCGGCAAACCCCCTTGACACGCCCCTGCACCCTCCATTGTCGTGACGTCCACATCAGTCACCCCACTGTACTCCTTCGGTGCTCCCCGCTGACCGGCTTTGGGTTCGGGCTAGAAGCACTCAACAGGCTGTACGCAGGAGTGGATGAACGGGTACTCGTGCGCCGCATCTCGACCGACCGCGCTTGACGCTCTCCACACCTTCGCGCGGCTCTCCGGCACCCGCTCGAAGCCCCGCTGGCGGAGCCGCCGGACACGCTGCTGTCCCAATTAAATCCCAATAGTTCTACTAAGAACGTCGGTTAAATCCTACGGATTGACGTAGTTGCGCAAGTGCCTTCATCGTCCCTCGCATGGAGATGCTGAAGGGGCTTTTCATGGCGCGAGTGGATGCGTTCCTCGAACGCACGGGAGTGGCGCCGGCGACGCTCGGCCGCCAGGCGGTGGGCGATCCGAACCTGGTGCGTCAGCTACGCCATGGCCGCTCCCCGAGGCTCGCGACGGTCGATCAGCTCCTGGCGTTCATGGAAGGCTTCGACGAGGCCGGTGTGGACCCTGTTTCCTCCCGGAGCGACCGGCTCTGGGATTCATCCCCGAGAGAACGGAGAGGCAGAGAGATGACGAGAACCATGGTGCAGGAAATGGAGGCGCCGATCCGCATCGTGCGGCTCCCGGCCGTGCAAGCTCGCACGGGGCTCGGGCGGAGCACGATCTACGTGCGGCTGGCCGAGGGGTCCTTCCCCAGACCCGTCCAGCTAGGCGCGCGCGCTGTCGGCTAGATCGAGGAGGAGGTGGACGAGTGGATCCGCAAGCAGATCGCGTTGAGCCGCGGCGAGGCCGAGTGATTGGCGCATCCCAGCGAGAGACCAAGGAGCAGACGATGCAACCTTTGTTAAGGACGGTACGAGCGGCTGCGTGGGCCGCGCTGTGGATGCTCATGCCCGGTCAGCTCTGGGCACAGGGCACGAGTCCGTGGGTGGAGGCGGTGAACGAGCTACAGGCGCAGTTCACGGGTCCGATCGCGCGCGGGCTGTCGCTGATCGCGATCGTGGTGGGCGGGCTGATGTTCGCGTTCGGCGAGGGCGGGAGCAAGCGGACGCTGGCCGGGATCATCTTCGGGCTGGGGATGGCGATGGGCGCGGCGAACTTCCTGGCCTGGCTCTTCTGATGAGGGGTCTGAGGCGCTGGGCCGGCTATCCGGCGCTGAACCGTCCGCTCACGATCCTGGGCGTGGAGCGTAGGGGGTTTCTCCTCGTCGCCACGCTCGGGCTCGCGATGTGGAACGCGACGGCTTCGCTCGTGACGGGCGGCGTGGTGTTCGCTGTGGGCTACGGGGCCGGCTGGCTGGCTGGCCGCAAAGACCCCGACATGCTCGGCGTGCTCCGGGCCGGGACGCGTTTCCCGGCGCGCTTCGACCCGGGCAAGTGGGCCGAAGAGCCGTGGCATCTCGTGATCCGGAGCGGGCGATGAGGATCGCCGCGGAGCTCAGGGACCACGAGGCGGCCGGCTCACTGGCCGAGGAGCTGCCCTACTGGGGCTGGCTCGAGGACGGCCGCACGTGCCTGACCCGCACGGGCGAGCTGATCGCAGCCGGGCGGCTAGCGCCTGCGGTAGTCGATGGGCGTTCGCCCGAACAGATCGACCGCGTGCTGGGCCGCTGGCAGCGGCTGCTCTCGGGTTTGGATGCCGACACGCGCCTCTACTTCTATATGCTCCGTCGGCCGGTCTCGCCCCAGGCCGCGGACGACGAGGGTTCCGGCATCGTAGCGGTCTCGCAGCGGAAGCGCGGCGCGTTTCTCTCGAGCCGCGTGCAGCAGCTCGAGGCCTACCTGGTCTGGTCGCACGATCCGCGGCTACGGGCGGTGGCCGACGGGCCCGCGTCGGGAAGAGCGTCCCGTCTCACGCAGTGGTGGAAGCGCCGCCGAGGGGGCGCGCCCACCTACCTCGGTTCAGAGATCGAGGCGGCCGCCGCCCGCTTTCGCTCGACGGTGGACGCGGGCCGTGCGCTAGTAGGGGAGCACACGCCGATCGAGATGCTCTCGCCCGGCGAGGCGTCCCGGCTCCTCTCCGAGCTCATCAACCGTCCGGGCATGGTCTGGGACGGAGCGACGGGGAGCGGTATGAACTGGCGGCTCGCGCTTTCGGAGCTCGAGGCGGAGCGAGGGCACCTGCGCCTCGACGGCGAGCCCGTGATCCTCTATTCGCTCCTGTCCCCGCCCGGGCAGGCCCGGGCGAACCTGCTCCAGGAGCTCTACTGCCTGGACGCGGCGATGACGGTCTCGCTCGAGTGGCGTCCCTGGGCCATGGAAGCGGCGAGGCGCCGGATCCGTGGCGCGCAGCGGCACTACTTCGCCAGGCGCTACTCGATGATGGCGCACGTGCAGGAGACGGAGGGCACGGCCGCCGCGATGGTCGACTCGGCCGCGGCGACCGAGTCCGACCGTCTGGGCGAGGCGCTGGTCGAGCTGGAAGCGGACGGAGTGAGCTACGGGGAGGCCACGCTGACCGTGGCACTCCACGGCGAGCTGGGGAGCATCGAGCGGCTGGACGGCGACCTCCGTCGTCTCTTCGCGGCGCACGACGCGAAGGTGATCCGGGAGGGCTACGGCCAGCTGCCGGCGTGGTTCGCGAGGCTCCCCGCCCAGCCGCCTGGGCGGCAGGTGCGGAAGGTCTTTGTCTCGGCTGGCGTCGCGGCGTGCCTGGCGCCGCTGTTCGGGCCGCCCAGGGGCACGGCCAAGAGCAAGCACTTGGGCCGCGAGTCGCTCGCGGTCTTGGAGACCCCGTGGCGCACGGCCTACCACTACGATCTGTTCGCCGGCGACGTGGGACACACGCTGATGCTCGGCGCGACCGGCTCGGGCAAGAGCTTCACGCTCAACTTCCTGCTGGTCGAGGCGCTCAGGTACGACCCGCGCGTCCTGATCCTGGACCTGGGCGGCTCCTACCGCTGGCTGACCCGGTTCCTCGGGGGCCGTTACCTGGAGCTGTCGCCCGGCGAGGCGGAGCCGACGCTCCGGCTTCAGCCGTTCGCGCTCCCGGCGGGCACGCGGACGTTCCAGTTCCTGACCGGCTGGGTGCTGCGGCTGCTGAAGCTCGGCGGTTGGGAGGCGAGCGGAGCGGACACGAGCGAGATCCGAGCCCGGATCGAGGACCTCTACGCGTTCGAGCCGGAGCGGCGGACGCTGAGCGTCTTGGCAAGCTCGCTTCCGTCCGCGACATGGCCGGCCTGGAGCCGCTGGATCGAAGGCGGCGCCTGGGGCGCGTACTTCGATAACCCGGCCGTCGGAGCGCCGGATCTCGAGTTCGCCGACTGGCAGGTGATCGATCTCGCCGGGGCGGTCGAGCATCCGGATCTCTGCGATGCGGCACTCTCCTACCTGCTCGAGCGGATGCGCTTGGAGGTGGAGGATCCGTCCGAGGCGGCACGGCTGAAGCTGATGGTCGTGGACGAAGCCTGGCGCTACCTGCAGGACCCCGCCGTGCTGAATTACCTGGCCGAGGCGGCGAAGACGTGGCGCAAGAAGAACGCCGCGCTGATCCTCGCGACGCAGTCCGCCGTGGACGTGACCTCCACGCCGGGCGCTGCGCCGCTCCTCGAGTCGATCCCGACCAAGCTCTTCCTCGCGAACCCGGAGCTCCCCGACGCGGTCGGGGAGTTGTTCCGGCTGAACAGCTCGGAGCTGGCCCAGGTCCGGGGCCTGATCCCGAAGCGCGAGCTCTACCTCCGCCGCCCGGACGGGGCTGCGGTGCTCCGCCTCGAGGTCGATCCGGAGAGCTACTGGCTCTACACCTCGTCCGCATTGGACGCCGAGGAGAGAGCCCGGGCCGTCGAGCGCCACGGGCTCGGCCGCGCGATCGAGGTGCTCGCGAGCCGAGACCATCCCACCCCCACCCCCAACGCAAGGAGCTGATACGCCATGCGACCACCAATGACACCCCTCGTTCTAACCGCGCTTCTACTGGCCGTGCTTCCTGCCGGGGCATCTGCCCAGCAGGCGGACGACGACGCCTTCCTCCGGGTTCCGGTCCCGGAGGAGGGCGAGGACCGGATCCACCGGCTCCGCACCCAAGTCCGTCACACGACGGTGATCGTGCTCCCCGCCGATGAGAACATCCTGGATTTCGTGGTCGGCGACTCGGAGTACTGGCACCTGGCGGGCGCGGCGAACGTCGCGTTCCTGAAGCCTCTCGCTTCGGACGCGGCGACGAATATCGCGCTCGTATGCGAGTCGGGGCGGATCTACTCGTTCCTGGTGGCCGAGCAGAGCGACGGGCCGCCCCATCTGGTCGTTCGCGTAGAGTCCGGAGCAGAGGCGGCGCGGCTCTCCGGCGGCAGCGGCCGTCCCGCGTTCGTCGCGCGTAGCGAGGTCGCGGCCTATCAGCAGATGGCCGCCGAGGCGGCCGAGGCCGCGAAGAGTGCCCGGGAGGAGGCCGAGTCGCGTGCGGCGTCGGAAATCGAGGAGTTCCGTGCGCGCTATCCGGAGCGTCTCGCGTTCGAGTACCGGCTCGACGGGGACGCGGCCGGCCGGCCGTTCCTGGTCGAAGCGATGTGGCACGACGGGCAGTTCACCTACCTCCGCTCGCATGCCCAGGAGTCGCCGGCCCTCTATGAGCTCCGGGACGGGGAGCCTGCGCTCGTCGCCTACGACCTCTCAGAGGACGGTCTCTACATCGCCCGCCACGTGCTGGCCGACGGGTGGCTCCAGATCGGCGACAAGCGGGCTGCCTGGCGGTTCACGCCGCGGGAAGGCCTCAGGTGAGCCGCTGGAAGCAGTGGGTCTCGCCGCCGGAAGGTGCGCTCCCCGGGGGCATCGTGACAAAGGCGGGTGTGGTGTTGATCGCCGTGCTCGTCGGTGGACTCCTCTTCTCGTGGGCGATGACGGGTCCCGAGGAGGCCGACACTCTCGTAGCCCTGCCCGACGCGCAGGCGGTCGACGACGGGATGGGACGGTCGCTCCAGAACCGCATTCGCCAAGAGGCCGAGCGGCAGACTCTGGAGGCCGCAGCCCGGGCGCGCGCCGAGCTCGAGCGCCGGCAGGCTGCGGCCGCCGAGGAGATGGCTCGGCTCCAGGCCGAGTCGGAGACGCCGAACACCGCAGCCTTGATCCCAGGCGTGAGCGCGGCCGAGTCGGAGCTTCGGGAGGCGCTTCGGCTGGAGGAGCTGGAGCGGAGGACCCGCTCGCTCCGCGCCCTGCCCGTCGCCCAGTCGTACAGGGATCCGAATGCAGCTGCGGAGTCGTCCGAGGCCGATGGCGCAGGCACAGATGGCGCGGCCGACGCGGATGTGGCGCTCCTCGAGAACACGGTCCGAGCGGCGCTCGCCTCATTCGAGCAGTCGGTCGGGGCGCTCGAGAACGAATTGGAAGCCGGCCTGGCGGGCGACCAGCTTCTCCTCGGGTCCCCTGGCATCGCCGCTGCTGCGGCGCCCGCGTCCGGGCAGCAAGCCTCCCGTCCGGCACCGGGACCGGTTCAACCCGGCCGTAGCGTCCGGCCCGCCGACCCGCCGGGTTGGGAGCGGATCTACGAGGGCTCGTTCCTCGAAGGGGTGCTGCTCACTCAGCTCACGGGCGATTTCCCGGGACCGGTGCTCGCCATGGTCTCGGTCCCATTCTATTCGGCCGACCGCCAGCGGGTCCTGATCCCGCGCGGCGCACGCGTCGTCGGAACAGCCCGGGCCGTCCAGGACCCGGACCAGAGCCGGCTCGCCGTCGCCTTCCACCGGCTACTGCTGCCCGACGGCAGCTGGATCGACCTCGAGTTCACGGGCCTCAACCAGGCGGGCGAGGGCGCGCTTCAGGACCAGGTCGATCGCCACTACTTCAGCACGTTCGCGGCCGCCGGAGCCGTCGGCGTCGTGAGCGGACTCGCCCTGGCCGGAGGCTCGCCGTTCGGCCTGAGGGCGGGCGTCGGCCAGGGCCTCGGCCAGAGCGCGACCTCGGTTCTCGACCGGTTCCTGAACCGGCTACCCACTCTCACGATCCGCGCGGGCCATCGCCTGCGCGTCTGGTTCACCTCCGATGTCCTGGTCCCGAGGGCCGGGACACGGCAATGACAAACAAGGAGCTCACCATGCGTCACCGCAGCCTTACCACCGTCCTCTTGGTCTCCATCCTGATGCTCGCGAGCGCTGGGCCGGCCAACGCCCTCTTCGACATCGGCGGCGTGATCCAGCGGGCCCAGATGATCGTGAACCAGGCGACCCAGATCGCGAACCAGATCCGCCAGATGCGGACGATGACCCGCCAGCTCACCGAGCTCGAGGAGCAGCTCGACTACATGAAAGAGGCCGCGAGGGGCGAGGTGGACTCTCTGATCGAACCGTTCGCCGAGCTCGCGGCCGGATCCATCGGCCTCGTCGGCGACGGCCTCGGCTGGGGTTCCGACTTCAGCGGAGCGGCCGGCGAGCTGGTCGACGCGGTCCGTGACATGGGGAGCGGAAGCTCGTTCACCGACGTCTGGCGGAGCGCGCAGGGTGTGGCCGACCAGGTGAGCGAGGCGGACATCCTCGAGCTGTTCCGTAACCACCCGGCCGAGGTGTCGTCGCGCGCGGCGGAGGACTACCGCCAGGCCCGTGAGGCCGCCGACCGCCAACGCGTGCTCGACTACGCAATGATGGACGCCGCGGCCTCGCTCGCCTCGACCGTCGAGAGCGCGCAGGACTCGTTCGACGACCTGACCGCGAACGGCAATCTGTCCAACACGGCACTCCAGCAGGCGCAGGTCGCGGCCGCCCTGACCCAAGGCCGGATCAACGCCGCCGTGGCGCAGGTGCTCGCCTATCAGGCGGTCGAGCAGGCGAACCGGATGCAGCAGGCCGAGATCGACCGGCTCGAGCGGCTGGCCGAGTGGAGGGACGCGCGCCTCCGGACGAACGCGATGGCGGATGCGATGCGGGCGGCCGCGTTCCAGAACCGCGACCGGCTCCGGGAAGGGCTCCTCTTCAAGGTCCCGTCGTTCTACATGGGCGGCCAGGCATAGGCCCCGGGAGCGACCGTCATGCAACTCCTGCCACCGCAATCGATCGATCCGAACGTCCCGGCCCAGATCCCGGCGGATCAGCTCCAGGACTTCAAGGGGTTCCTGGACGTCGTGCTCGATACGGTGGTCGGCGGCGCGGCGCCCGACGTGCTGACGCTCGGCCACCAGCTCTGGGGCGGTCTCGCGGCGATCGTCGTCGCGTGGAGCGGCCTCAAGATCGCGTACAGCGGCACGCTCGAGCCGTGGGCGCTCGTGCGGGTCGTGCTCGCGGTCGCGATCCCCCGGACGCTCCTCCACTACTACAGCGTCCCGATCCCGGGCGTGGGCTTCACGTTTCCGGCCATGGTGGCGGCTGGGGGGATCTGGCTCCAGAACCTGTTCATCTCCGATGTCGTGTCGGTTGGCTACACGGAGATGACCGCGCTGGTCCAGGCGTTCGCCGCACGGCTCGGCGCCGCATGGTCCGGCGGGAGCCTGATGACCGTCGTGACCGAGGGCGTGAGCGTGTTCTTCTCCTCCCTCGTCGCGCTGATGATGGGCGTGCCGCTCGTGCTCGGCCTCGTCGCACTCTTCTGCCTGACCTACGCGCAGGTGATCTGGGCGCAGGTGGCGCTCGCTATCGTGATCCTCTTGGGCCCGGTGTTCATCCCCTGGCTGCTGTTCGAGCCGCTCGCGTTCCTGTTCTGGGGATGGTTCCGGACCCTCATGGTCTACACGCTCTACGGCGTCGTGGCGGGCGCCATCCTCAGGGTCTTCATGGGCGTGGGCATGGGCTACGTCACGACCTATACCGGCGCCTTGATGGGCACCGGCTCCTCCGACCCCGCCGAGCTGGGGCTCTGGGTCGTCGTCCTCCTCCCGCTCGTCGTCTCCGGCCTGATGGCCGGCATGAAGGTGGGCGAGCTCGCCGCAATGCTCGTCTCCGGTTCCGGATCCGTCGGGTCGGGCATGATGGCGCTCGTGGTCCGCGGAGGTGGGCGCCTCAGCGCTGCTGCGAACCCGGCCCGCCCCCCAGTCCCCGGAGGCTGAAGGAGACGTCCATGAAACGAGAACGCGATGCCGGCCGCGAGTACGCGGAGATCTGGGGTGAGACCGTGCAAGCGAACCGTAAGCTCCGGACTCTTGCAATGATTCTCGCAGGAGCGTGCCTCGCGCTCGCCGTGCTCCTGCTCCGGGTCGCGACCGTCGAGCCGCCTCGCCCGATCGTGGTCCGGGTCGACGAGGTCGGCCGTGCCGAGGCCGTGGCCTACGAGGCCGCCACGGCCCAGGCGGACCCGCTCGATCCCACGACCAAATACTTCCTGAACCGGTTCATCTCCGACTTCTACTCCAGGCGCCGCGCCACGGTCGAGGAGCACTGGACCCGGAGTCTGCGGTTCCTCTCGACCGAGCTGGCGAACGCCGCGTTCACGCGTGACGGCGCCGAGGTCGCCGCCATGGCGGCCGGCACCTCCGACACCGAGCTCCAGGTCGAGCAAGTCGTGCTCCGCATCCACCCCGCACCGGAGGCGCCGCACGGCGCGACCGCCGATTTCGACCTGGTCCACCTCAGGCAGGGGCAGGAGACGCTGAGGGAGCGGTGGTCGCTCACGCTCCGGTTCACCTTCCTCGCCGTCATCCCCTCCGAGCTCGTCGTCTACAACCCGATGGGCATCCTTCTCACCTACCTCCAGGCCGACCGTGCCCTGGTCACGGAGCCGCCCAGGTGATCGCGCATCTGCGGGGACGGGAAGCGGCGCTCGAAGCGTTCGGTTGGACGGGACGCCAGGCCGAGTGGATCGCGCTGGCATGTCTCCACAGCGGCGTGTTTATCCGCGCCCAGCTCTCCGCCTATCTACGGATCGATCGCTGGCAGGCTCTTCGGTTCGTCCGGGCCATGTCGGAGCGAAGGCTGGCGGCGGACGAGACACTGGAAGGCCGGAAAGTCTGCCGGATCTGCGGGCGCGGGATCTACCGCGCGCTCGGCGCCGAGGACATCCGCCACCGCCGGACCGCTTCCGATGAAGTGCTCCTGCGGCGCCTGCTCTCGCTCGACTACGTGCTCGAGCACACCGGCTTGTCGTGGCTGCCGACCGAGCTGGAGAAGGTCGGCGCATTCGAGGTGCTCGGCATCGAGCGCCGGATCCTGCCCTCGCGGCTCTACCGCGGAGCCGCCGGGAACACGCGGCGTTACTTCCCAGTCAAGCTGCCGGTCGCGCTCGAAGCCGAGCGCGCCGTGTTCGTCTACGTCGATCCCGGACACGATACCACGACGGCGCTCCGCTCCTGGGCCGTGGCACATCGCGGCCTCTGGCAAGCGCTCGGGGAGCGCGGCCGATCCATCGAGGTCGTGGCCGTCGTCCGCACCGTGAGGGAGCTGCAGCGGGCCCTGACGATCCTCGAGGGCTGGACCAACACATCTACAGCATCCGGCCCCTCCGCCGCTCCGGAACCCGACAGTGCGGCCCGCCGCGAGATCGTCCGAATCGAGCAGGCCATCCGCGCCAAGGATGAGCGGGTGCTCAAAGAGTATGGCGACCTGCAGGCTTGCCTCAAGTGGATCGTCGAGCTGAAGGACCTCCACCGATCCTCGAGTCCCGGAACGTTGATCCACGGCTTCGCGACATGGCGCTCGAGGCGGCTCCCTGGAGGCGGATTTTGAACGCGGATCGGCGAGCGTCGGTGCTGATCGGCGAGTGCACATCAGACATCGGGGTGCATGTGCACCGAAACGCCATTTCCATGTGCGCGCCAGCGCTCCCGTATGTGGCTGCCTGTCTTACAGTTGCGGCACGGCCGCCGGAGCTGCGACGCCGCTCCGGAGCTTTCGGCCGTAGATGGGAGACCCCCCCTTTCGGGATGCCTCGATCGGCATCGGGGAGGGCTGGCATGTGCACGCCCATGCCACCCTCCGCCGGGGGGTCGCTCCCATCCATGGATCCCTACGGGAAGGTTGTCACAGCGATGCTGAAGCCGGCGACGCTCGTCCTCATGGGCCTCGCTTCGGCGGCCGCGATCGTCCACGCCTTGTGGGCGCCCTTTCCCGCCAGCGGCGGCAATCCCGTGCTCGACCTCATCGCCTACCATGATCCGGGCTTCCACACGGTGATCCGCGTCTGGTACTACGTGGCGCCCGCCGTCGCCGTGGTGCTCTTCGGCAGCCTCTGCCTCTCGGTCTGGAGAGTCTGGCTCCAGCCGCGAGCGGGAGGAGGGCGCCGGGGCAAGCTGCCTGCTTGGCCCGTGTCGCCCGAGGACGAGGCGCCCTCGCTCGTGATCGGCGAGCTGCACCACCCGACCGTTCCGTGCGAGAGCGAGCGACCCTCCTGGCTCGTCGTTCCCGAGACGGGGCTGTATACCGGCGTCCTCATCGTCGGCGCGGTCGGCTCCGGCAAGACCACCGCCTGCATGTATCCGTTCGCCGAGCAGCTCCTCTCCTGGCAGGCCGACCGGCCAGGGCGCCGGGCCAGCGCCTTGGTGCTCGAGGTCAAGGGCGACTTCTGCCACAGCGTGCGGAGGATCCTCGAGAAGGCCGGCCGCGCCGACGACTACCTGGAGATCGGCCTCGACGGCGCCTGGCAGTGGAACCCGCTCGACGATCCGCTGCTCGACACCTACTCGCTTGCCTACAGCGTCTCATCCCTGATCAACCAGCTCTTCGGCAAGAGCCGCGAACCGTTCTGGCAGCAAGCCTACACGAATCTCGTGCGCTGGATCATCGAACTGCACCGGCTCCTGCCGGGGGGCTGGGTCACGCTGCAGGACGTCTACCGCTGCACGATCGACGCGGAACTATTCGCCGAGAGAATCCGCGAGGCCCAGGACCTGGTGGCTGAGGCGTGCCCGGCGCGCGTCGTCATCTCCCACGACGACATGATCGGCCATCCGGAAGCGCTGAATGACTGGGTCTGGATATATACCTCCGGTGAGGACACGGTGACGTGCCGGCTCGACCCGGTCCTCCGGGATCGGCTCGCCGAGCTCAAGATCCCGTTCGAGACCGAGGAAGGCGAGAGCGGCGCAGGCAGCGAACTCAGGGACCAGGTCGAGGCGATCGAGCGCTGGTACCTGAACGATTGGATGGCGCTCGATGCCAAGCTCCGCACCTCGATCGTCGAGGGCATCTCGGTCTTCCTCTCCCTCTTCGACCAGCCGCAAGTCGCGAGCGTGTTCTGTCCGCCGCCTCCGGAGCCGGATGCGCCCACACATATATATAAGGACACACCGGACGAGGACCCCGAGGCCGTCCGGCCCATGCCGGGCCTTCGCCGCCGGCTGCCGCCCCTCGCCGAGTTGATCGAAGGGGGCCGGGTCCTCGCCCTCAACATGCCCGCGGGCGCGAACCCGGCGCTCGGACGAGCCATCGGCGTGCTGCTCAAGAACGCCTGGATGCAGGCGCTCCTCCGGCGGCCCGCCGAGGCCGCCCGCCGGCCCGGACGCTACCTCCGGCCCGCCGTCTTCATCTGCGACGAGTACCAGGCGTTCGCCACCGTGGGCCAGGACGACCCCTCGGGCGACGAGAAGGCGTTCGCGCTGACGCGGCAATGCCGCTGCATCCCGATCGTCGCCACGCAGTCGATCTCCTCGCTCCGCTCCGTGCTGTCGGGCACGGAGGCGTGGCGCACACTGGTCCAGACGCTCCGCACCCGGATCTTCCTGTCCTTGAGCGACGAGTCCTCGGCCAGGATCGCATCGGAGATGTGCGGCAGCGTCATGAAGACGCAGCCCTCCTACACGTTCACCGAGACCACGGGACGCCCCGAGTTCTCGCTGCTCTCGGGACGTGCCGGAGGCGGACGCGGCACGATCGGCGCGAGCAAGTCGTTCCGGCAGGCACGGGAGCCGGTCTTCACGCCCCGGGACTTCAGCCTCCTAGCCAACTATCAGGCGATCTGCCTGCCCTACGACGGCACGAAGTCCCTCCCGGCGCGGCGCGTCTACCTGAAGCCCCACTACTTGCCGAGGGACGTGGGCTACTGGCGGCTCCGCGAGGAGGGCCGGCTGTGAAGCGGGCGAGCGGGATCGGGCACCTGAGGCCGTTCCTGCCCGGCCTCGAAGCCGTGCTCGAGGATCCAGAGGTCTCCGAGCTCATGATCAACGGCCCCGGGAACGTCTGGGTCGAGCGCGGCGGGGAGCTCGAGCCCATCGAGGCGCCGGCGCTTACCGCCGCCGCGCTCCACCGGGCGGCGATCCACATCGCCCGCCCGCTTGGGCTCGATCCCGCGGCCCGGCCCGTCCTCGACGCCCGGCTCGACGACGGCTCGAGGGTCGCCATCTGCACGCCGCCGGCCAGCCCCCACGTGGCGATGACGATCCGCCGGTTCGGGGGCCGCGCGTTCTCCGCCGAGGACCTCGTCGGCCAGGGGGCTCTCCCCGAGACGGTGTTCCGGGCCGCCCGCGACGCCCTCCATTCCCGGCGCAACATCTTGGTCTCCGGAGGCACCGGCTCGGGCAAGACCACGCTGCTCAACGCCCTGATCGAGCTGCTCCCCACCGAGGAGCGCATCGTCGCCATCGAGGACACGCTCGAGCTCCGGATCGACCGGACCAACTGCCTGCGCTTCGAGGCCGGAGCCATCGGCTCCGACGCGCCCGTGTCGATCCGCGACCTGGTCCGGCACGCGCTCCGCCACCGGCCCGACCACATCGTCGTCGGCGAGGTCAGGGGCGGCGAGGCCGCCGATCTCCTGCAGGCGCTCAACACCGGCCACGGAGGATCGCTCACCACCGTCCATGCCAACAACGCCCGCTCCGCGCTCTCGCGCCTGGCGAGCTGCGCCATGCAGGCCGGAGGGGCGCTCCCCTGGGAGGTCACCTGCCGGGGCGTGGTCGACGGGATCTCGCTCGTGCTGCACATGGCCCGCCAGCGGGGCCGGAGGTTCGTCGAGGAGGCGCTCCGAGTCCGGGGCTACGAGGCGGCCGATAACCGTTGGCTCACCGAACCCGTCTGGAGGAAGCACAATGAAGAACCAACCGACAAGGAGTGAACCCATGAAAGGCGACGAGAAGATCGTCCTAGTCGAGACGCTCAACGAGTTCGACCGGGAGCTCGGACGGGACGGCGGCGAGGCCCTCGAGGTGCCGGCATCGCTGGCCGAGGAGTACGGCCTCTTCCCCGAGGACGTGGGCACCGAGGACGAGATCCGAGACGCCTCGGAGGATCCGCACGGCCCCGAGGAGGAAGAGCTATGAAACACGACGAATATCACCGCCAGTTCGCCGGTGCGATCATCGAGCAGATCCGCCAGGGCACGGCACCGTGGCAGAAGCCCTGGGGACCGGGCGAGCGTGTGCTCCCCGCCAACGTCGATACGGGACGCTCCTACTCGGGCGGCAACAGCCTGCACCTGGCCGCCGTGGCCCAGTCACGCGGCTACGCCGACGTCCGCTGGGGAACCTACCTCCAGATCCAGGCCCGGGACGGACAGGTGCGGAAAGGCGAGCAGGGCACCCGGATCCTCTCATTCCAGGACCACCGGAAGATCGCCGTCAACGACGAGCGCGGCCGGCCTGTCAGGGACAACGAAGGCAAGCGCGTCTACCGCCACGAGCGGATGCCCACGCCCGTCGTCCGGCAGTACACCGTCTTCAACGCAGAGCAGGCCGACGGGCTGCCGGCTCGGCCGACGCCCACTGCCGAGCCGCTCTGGAAGGCGCACCAGCAGGCCGAGAGGGTGCTGGAAGACAGCGGGGTTCCCGTCCGTCACATGGCCGGCGACCGGGCGTTCTACAACCTGAACCGCGACGAGATCGTGCTCCCCGAGCGGGTGCAGTTCCCCTCGGCCAACCACTACTACCAGACCGCCCTGCACGATCTGGGGCACAGCACCGGCCATCCGGAACGGATGAACCGCCCAACGCTGATCGAAGGGATCGGCGAAGGGTTCGGCTCACCGGCCTACGCGAAGGAGGAGCTCCGCGCGGAGATCAGCGCAATGATGACGGGCGAGCGCGTGGGCGTCGGCCACGACCCGAGCCGAGGAGCCGCTTATGTCGAGGGGTGGGTCGCCGCCCTCGAGGAGGACCCGAGGGAGATCCGCCGCGCCGCGGCCGACGCACAGAAGATCTCCGACTTCGTGCTGGTACGGAGCCGCGAGCGCGCGGCCGAGCGGGAGCCCACTCCGGTGGCCGCCACTCGGGCTCCCGACCCGCAGCACGCCGCAAGGCCGGAGCTCCCACTGCCGGTCCCGACCCGGAGCTCCGGCCCGAGCCGCTGAGGCCGAGGACGGAGCCCTAGGAGATGTTCGACCGCACGATCGGATTAGACCCGCGTCCCGCCGCGCCACCCAGCCGCGCGAACCAACGCATGCGGAACGGCCATCGCCGAGAACACGCCGCGAGCCGGGACCGCGGGTCCACCTCCTTCATAGAACGGTGCCGTGGGGCGCTCGCCGACATCGGCATCTACGGCGCCGTCTCCGTCCGCGATCTCGCCGAGGCTCACTTCGGCGGCCATCCCTACACCACCCGGCGGGCCGTGAACGCCTGGACCCGCGAGGGGCTCGCCAAGGAGTCCACGGCCAAGGGACCAAAGGGAAGGCCGTTCAAGGTCCTGACGCTCACGCGCAAGGGAGCGGCCGCCATCCGCGACCTTGCCGCCGGGCAGGGCCTGGACCCCGGACAGCACATCAGGTCCGCCGCTCGCCTCCTCCAACACGCCCAGCTCTCACACGACACGGCCATCTACCGGGCCTGCGGCCGCGAGCGCCAACGCTTGCTCGAGCAGGGCGCCACCATCCGGCGCGTCCGGCTCGACAACGAGCTCAAGGGCAACGTCGCACGGCGGAGCGAGTCCGCGCGCGCGAAAGGCGGCCGGCGGGCCGCGGACGCCGAGCGGCACCGCGTGGCCCAGGAGCTCGGCTTGCCAATCGATGCCCAAGGCCGCGTGCTCTACCCCGATGCGCAGATCGAGTACACCGACGCCGAGGGGCGGAGCGGCCGAGTGAATGTCGAGATCGCCTCGGGCCACTACCGCCAGGGATCTGTCCGGGCCAAGGCCGCGGCCGGGTTCCGGATGCACGCAAACGGGCCGGCCGGAGCGCGCCTGCTTAGGGCGCTCGGCTGCGAGGATCATGGCTCCTCCCTACGGGGTCCGGCCGAGCGGGACCCGGCCGCGCTCGAGCTCTAGCCCGCCCCCATGCAACCCTGGCGTATCAGCGTAGGCCTCAGCGCCGCACTTGTCGGCTCGGGCGTCCTCCTCGCCGGGTCGCGCCTCGAGTATCTCGCGCCGTTCTGGCCACTGATCCTCTCGGACTATGGCGTTCTCATCGCCCTGCACCTGGGGTTGGCACTGACGGCCGCTCTAGCCGCCATCTACGGTGTTGCACGCGCGGCAGGGCTCGCCGACCTCGGACGCCGCGTCGATCTCGCCGAGCGCTCCGTCCGGCGCGGCGAGGGCGATCCGGGCCTCGCCGACGCGCTCAACAGGGACGCCGAGGGGGAGTGGGACTGAGCGGCGGCCTCCTAAGCCCCTCCCGGGGTCGCGAAGCGGTAGCCGACGCCGTGCTCGTTGAAGATGTAGGTGGGATTGGCCGCGTCGTCGCCGAGCTTGTGGCGGAGCTTCTTGACGACGGTGCGCACGCGATCGGTGTCGTCCGAGCCCCGGCGCCCCCACACCTGTCGGAGGAGCGCCTCCGTAGTGACCACGCGTCCCCCGTTGAGCGAGAGGATGCGCAGCAAGTCGAACTCGGTGGCCGTGAGCGGGACCTCGCGGCCGGCCACGCTCACGTGTCGGCGGCCGTAGTCGATGGTGAGCTCCCCGTGCACGAACGTCTCGGGCACGGCCCGGTTCCGTAGCGCCGCCTGGACGCGCGCGACGAGCTCGGTCGGGGAGAACGGCTTGACGATGTAGTCGGCCGCGCCGCTCTCGAGCGCCTTGGCGATCGTCTCGTCGCGGCCGTAGCCGGAGATGAAGATGACCGGGAGGTCGGCGAGCTCGGGGACCCGCTTCATCAGCTCGATCCCGTCCGTTCCGGGGAGCATCAGGTCGAGGAGCACCAGCCGGGGCTTCTCGGCGCGGATGACACCGGGGAGCCCGTCCGGATCGCCCGTCACCAGCGGGGCGTAGCCCGCATCGGAGAGGACGTTGCGCACGTAGCGTAGCGTCTGCGGGTCGTCGTCCACGACTAGGACGGGAGTCTTCTCCCGCCCGGCCCCGGGCGGGCGTGGCTGGTCGCTGGGCGGAGCCTCCTCGGGCGTGGCTGCCTCAGGGGTGGCCGCCCCGGCCACCGGGATCGTGAAGGTGAAGCGCGCGCCCTGGTCCGTCCCCCCGCTCTCGGCGCGGATACGGCCGCCGTGCGCCTCGACGAGGCCCTTGCAGATCGCGAGGCCGAGCCCGGTGCCTCCGGCGAGGCCGGCGCGCTTGTGGAAGAGGTGCGGGAGCCGGTCGGGCGGGATCCCCCGCCCCTCGTCCGAGACCGAGAGCGCGATGTAGCCGCCCTCGCACGTCGCCTCGACCCGGATCGGGGAGGACGCGGGAGCGTGGCGGGCCGCGTTCGAGAAGAGGTTGTTCATCACCTGCACGATGCGCTCCGGGTCGGCCATCGCCCGCGGCAGGTCCGGCGGGAGGTCGATGAGGACGGTGTGCCGGCCTCCGCCGCTCAGGAACGTGCTGCGGGCCCGGTCCACCAGCGCGGCGACGTTCGCGGGCTCGGGCGCGACGGTGAGCGTGCCCGCCTCGATGCTCCCCGCGTCCAGAAGGTTCGCGATGAGGCCCCTCATGTGGTCGGCCTGCCCGTCGATGATGCGGAAGAACTGGAGCAGCTCGGCCTGGGGCGGGACCGGCACGGCGCCGAGCACGGTCGCCGTCGAACCCTTGATCGAGGTCAGCGGGGCGCGGAGCTCGTGGCTCACCATCCCGAGGAACTCCGCCCGCTGCCGCTCGAGCTCGTCGAGCGGCGCCAGGTCCTGCATGGTGACGACGACCGACACGACCCCTCCCTCCTCGGAGCGGATCGGCGTGACGTTGATGAGCATCCGGACGCTCCGCCCGTCGGGCACCGACAGCTCGACCTCCTCGGCCCGCATCGTCGTGGCGCTCCCGAGCTGCCGGGCCAGGGGCAACTCCTCTAGGGAGACCTCCCGCCCGTCGGAGTGCCGGCACGTGATCACCTCGAGCAGCTGCTCCGGTGGACGGCCCGGCGTGCGGAGCCCCTCGACGATGCGCCGCGCCTCCCGGTTGAACGAGACCGGATGGCCGGTGCCGGCATCGAACACCGCCACGCCGACCGGCGAGGTCTCGATGAGCGCCTCGAGGTCGGCCCGCGCCCGCTCGAGATCGCGGTACGTGCGCGCGTTCGCGATCGCCGTCGCCGCCTGCGAGGCGAAAAGCACCAGGATCTCCTCGTCCTCGCCCGTGAACGCCTCGCCGTCCTCCTTGTCGCTGAGAAAGAAGTTGCCGAGATGCTCGCCCAGGTGGTGCATCGGGGTCCCATGCAGCGACCTCGACGTCCAGGGCGTCGGCGAGAGGCCGAGCGAGTCTAGGTAGCCGGGCAGATCCGCCACCCGGAGCGGCTTCGCCTGGTCGCGAAGGTGTTCGAAGAGTCGCCGCCCGTCGGACCACTCCACCATCTTCCGGTACTCTTCGGGAGAAAGGCCGGATGTGACGAAGTCCTGGACCTCTCCCTGCTCGTCGATCGTCGTGATCACGCCCGAGCGGGCGCCGGTCAGCGCGCGGGCACTCTCGACGACCTCCTCCAGCACGGTGGCCACGTCCAGGCTCTGGCTGATGCGGAGGATGGCCGCGCTCAGCCGCGAGATGCGGTCGTCGGAGGGCCCCGTAGGGTCTCGATCGTTCAATGCTCCACTCCCGCCGAAGGGTGAGGCGGAGCGGACGAGGCTCCGGACGATCGGCCCGGTCGCCTTCCGCCGGACCGCGGGGGGTGGAGAATAGCGCTCTTCGCGCGCGAAGTCACTAAAGGGCCACGACACTCGCCCGGTAAGTCACAACTCACTCACAAAACATCGCTTAACTTTCCAGATAGCTCTCGATAATTGTAGTTATCGAGAGTAACCCGCGGCAACGTTTGTGACCAGAGAGCCCCAAGGCGTCTTCGGGGCTCATCTGCGTTTCTGAAGCCGTGCCAGCTGGGCGGCGCCGTTGCGCTTGGCCAGCAGCCGCTCGCCGTAGCGCTGCACCATCTGGGCGTTCTTCCAGCGTCCGGCCTGCATGATCGCCGGGATCCCGATGCCCGAGGCGATCATGTCCTGAGCCGCGCCCACGCGGGGGCTGTGCCCGGAGAGCCGCCGCACGATCTGCTCCGGGAGCCCGGCCCGTTCGGCCATCGCCTTGTAGATGCGCGGCACCTGGCTCTCATGCAGCCGGCCGCCCAGCATGCCGTCCTTGCGCATCGAACGGAAGAGCGGCCCGCCACTGATCCCGCTCGCGCTCAGCCACTCCGAGAGCAGCCTCACGCTGTCTCGGTGCAGGTACAGCATCGCGCCGCCACCCTCCGGATCGGTCTTCGCGCGGCGCACGAGGAGCGAGGCCGAGCCGCCCCTTTCTATCGTCACATCAACGACTTGCAGCGCGACCAGCTCGGAGCGCCGGAGCATGGCGTCGTAGGCCACGGCCAGGATCGCGCGGTTCCTGACGTCGATCACCCGGTCGCCCGCGGCCTCCATCAGGCGCCGGCGGAGCGCCCAGGTCAGCCCCTGCACCTGCCTCTGTCGGCACCCCCTCCGCCGGTGCATGCGCTTCAGCGCCCGCCTCACGGTCACGTGCTCGAGCGGGCTCCGCTCCCCGACCGCCTTGTGCACGGTGGCGACGCTCGAGACGTAGCGTCGCACGGTGGCCGGCGCTCGCTCGCTCGCCATCGCCTCGACGTAGGCCACCACCGTGGCCGCGTGCGCGGGCAGCGGAGAGAGCCCCCGCTCGGCGCACCACGCCGCGAACCGTTCCAGGTCCGCCCTCACCGCTCGCACGGTATGGCCGCTCAGGGCGCCATGGGCGTCCTCCAGGTAGGCGGTCAGGCGCTCGCCGTTTTGTGACTTTCGAGTGGCCGGGTCGGGACGGTCGGTAACCGTTCAGTCGTGCCGTGGCGGAGGGGGTCATGGGTCTCAGGCTGAGGTCGTGTAGGGGACTGACCACGAGTTCGGTGATGTGCTATCGTCTGGTTCATGGCGATAGGAGACGGGGATGTTGGCACGGTCGTGGTGCTGGCCGAGGGGCCCGGTGGGCTGTGGTTGACCCCTGAGGCCGCGTGTGCGGACCCGGTGGACTGGCGGTGGCTGTACGAGGAGGAGCGGGTCCGTGCGGAAGCGCGAGCGCAAGAGTTGCGCTGGGCGGAGGTGTCTGCGCGTCGCGAAGTGGGATATTGGAGGTCGCGCTTCGAGGCATTGCGGCGCAGGCTGAGGACCGTCGTCGAGAAGACGAGGGAAGCTCGTCGAGCAGGGAAGAGCGCACTGCGGTGGCGCTCGAAGGTGGGGCGTCTGCGCGATCTCCTTCGGCGAGCCGGCAAGGAAGTTGCCCGGCTGCACAAGACCGTGAAGGCATTGCAGCGGCGCAACGAGGAGCTGGAAGCCGAGCTGGCGGAGTCTCGCGCGACCCGGACGGTGCTGTCGAAGACGCAGTTCGGTCGCAAGAGCGAGAAGCAGGAGAAGCCGGGCTCCGGGCGTCCGCGGGGTCGGCAGCCCGGCGCACCCGGCCGGGGCCGCACACAGCGGCCCGGTCTCGAAGAACACACCGAAGAGCATGACCCGCCGTCCGATGCGTGTGTGTGTCCCGGCTGCGGGAACCCCTATGCGGCCAACGGCGCCGGAGAGTCCACCCTTATCGAGATCGAGGTCAAGGCCCACAAGCGAGTGATCCGCCGCCCGCGCTGGCGCCGGACATGCGACTGCGCGTCGTCGCCCGTGGAGGTGTCGGCGCCCCCCGTGCCACGGTTGTTCCCCAACACGCCCTACGGGATCAGCGTCTGGTCGCGCTTCCTGTTCGAACGCTATGCTTCCCTGCGTCCTCTGCAGCGCGTCAGCACATGGCTGGCCGACCAGGGACTGCCGATCTCGCCGGGCACCCTGGCCGGCAGCGTGCCCCGCTTCGTGCCGCTGTTCGAGCCGGTGGCCGACGCGATCCTCGCGCACCAGAACAACGCGGTGCTGCGCCATGCCGACGAGACCACCTGGCGCGTGCAGGCGCTGCGCGAGGCAGGCAGGTCGAGCCGGGCCTGGCTGTGGATCTCGGTCGGCCACGACGCGGTCTGCTTCCGTATCGATCCTTCGCGCAGCGCCGAGGCGGCCCATGAGCTGTTCGCCGAAGCACGGCCCTCGACGGTCATCGTCTGCGACCGCTACAGCGCCTACAAGAAATTGGCGCGCCTGCTCGAGGGCCGGGCAGCCCTCTCATTCTGTTGGGCGCATTGCCGCCGAGACTTCATCAAGGCCGCGGCGGGGCAGGACGAACTGACCGGCTGGTGCCGGGAATGGACCCGGCGAATCGCCTCGATCTACCGCCTGAACAAGACGCGGCTGGCCGAGTACGATCCCGGTCTCGAGCGCCAGACGCCAGCGTTCGACGCGGCCCACGACGCGCTGACCGACGCACTCGGCAGCCTGTTTGCAAACGCCGGGCGCGAACTCGACCGCCTGCCGTCCGGGGCGCGCGAGGGCAAGGCGCTACGCTCGCTCGTGAACCATCGCGAGGGGCTGAGTGTCTTCATCGACCGGCCCCGGGTCCCGCTCGACAACAATCTCGCCGAGCGGCTGCTCAGATGTCCGGTCATCGCAAGACGCCTGTCGTTCGGCTCCGACAGCGAGACCGGCGCCCGGTTCACGGCGCTCATGTACTCGGTGGTCGGCACCCTGAGGTTGAACGGCATCGATGTCCAGCGATGGCTTACGGCATGGCTGGCGGAATGCGCGCAGGGCGGCGGCCGCCCCATGACCTGTCGCCCTGGCTGCCATGGTCGATGAGCGAGGAGCGCAGACGCGACCCGATGTCGCCGGCATGACCGACCGGATCGAGTGCCACTATCAGGGGCACGACTTCACCGCCGGGGAAATGGCGCTGCTGCGCGCACTGATCGCCGGCCCGCCGCCTCTCAGCCGCCATGCCCTGTCCAGGGAGTTCTGCCGACGCATCGGCTGGTTCAAGCCCGACGGCGGCCTCAAGGACATGACGGCCCGGGTGGCCATGCTGGCCATGCACAACGACGGCCTCATCACCCTGCCACCCCAGAAGTGGAGGAAGGCCCCGCCCCGCCCCATCATCTTCGGTCAGGACACCGAAGTGCCGCTGTTGCCGGCACCGACGACCCTCGACGAGGTCCGCCCACTCGAACTCCGGACCGTCGTGCGCGCTACCCGCGAAGGCAGGCTGTGGAACGAGTTCGTCGCCCGCTACCACTATCTGGGATACAAGCCCCTCGTCGGCGCGCAGATGCGCTACGCCGTCCACGACCACAACGGCTGGCCGCTCGCCATGCTCGGCTTCAGCGCCGCCGCCTGGACGCTCGCCCCGCGCGACCGCTTCATCGGATGGACCCACACGCTGCGCAACAAGAACCTCCCCCTCGTCATCAACAACCCGAGGTTCCTCATCCTGCCCTGGATCAGGATCCCCAACCTGGGATCCCATATCCTCTCACTCGTCTGCCGACGCCTGCCCCGCGAATGGACCCGACGCTACAGCACCACCCCCGTCCTCATCGAAACCTTCGTCGAAATCCCGCGCTACACCGGCGGCGTCTACAGGGCCTCAGGCTGGATCCATGTCGGAACCACCCAGGGACGCGGTCGCTAGGATACCCACACACAGTACGGCAAACCCAAAAAGGACATCTGGCTCCGGCCCCTCTCCAAACACTGGCAACGCATCCTCAACCGCTAAATCCAACCCCCACGCCACGGCGCGACTGAACGGTTACGACGGTCGGACACACCTCCTGGGGCCGAAATCCGCATAAGTGCCCCCTGCACAATGATATACAGCAAAACAGTTTACTCTCGATAACTACAATTATCGAGAGCTAAATCCGCGCGCGGATACCGCAGGGGAACGAGCGAAGGGGACATCGCGATGACTAGGACACCGGACGGACGCGGCCGCGAGCGCCGCACGGATACCATCTTGCCGAGCGTCTTGAGCGCGAGGGAACACGGCTGCCCGCCTCCACGGCCTGACCGCCTGCCGTCCCGCCGGGGCGGCCGTCCCTCTCCTCAGACCGCATCCGCCGCCGGCCGGCCGGCGGGTCTCGCGCGCACCGGTCCCGGCAGGGTCGATCCGCATCCTTTCGTACACGCGCTGCTCGTGGCGATCGCCATGCTGCTTCCGGTGGCGGCCCAGGCACAGGAGCAGGAAGTAGTACTGGTTTCCAATATGGCGAATGAAAGCGCCAGTTCGTTCCTCATAACTTCTGCCGAGTATCTATATGTATTCGAATCGTTAGGAATCACGTTGGGCGAAGGCGAACAGAGAATTGCCCAGCAGTTCACCACCGGGGCTAATCCGGGGGGGTACACGCTTCGCAGCGTGGTGCTGAACCTCAGGCAACAGAGGGGCGAGGGCAGTGTCGTTCACGTAGCGATCCACCGGGACATTCTCGGAATTCCCGGGACGCAACTGGCCGTGCTGAACACGCCCGCGGAACCGTTTGGAACCACCCCGGGTGCGGCAGGCAACCGGACGTTTTCCGCGGCGAGCGCGCTCTCTCTCGATGCGAGGGCGAGGTACTGGGTCGTGTTGAAGGACACCAAGAATACCGGTACGCCCGGTCCCGAGCATTACTCTGCTTCATCTACCTCTTTGCCGGATGAGACAGGTGCGGAAGGGTTCAGTATTCAGAATGGGAATAACACTTGGAATTCGGATGTCTGGACCACGCAATGGGACTTTGGAGGCACCCAATACCAAAAGCTCAGAATGGAGATCCGCGGAACGGTGGCGGCGGGCCCGGTCACCCCGATCACGCCGTCGGACGACGCCACGCTGACCGGGCTGAAGGTCCACGACGGCAGTAGACCCCCCTCGAACCTGACGCTGACGCCGACGTTCGTGTCGTCCACGCTCGCGTACAGCGCGTCCGTGGGGAACGCCGTGGACGAGGTGACGGTGACGGTGACGAAGAACCACGCCCGGGCGGCGATAACCTTTTTCGACGGGGACGACGAGGCGCTCGTGGACGAGGACGCGCTGGCGGGCGGCTTCCAGGTGGGGTCGCTGGCGGTGGGCGCCAACACGATCAAGGTGAAGGTGACGGCCGAGGACGGCACCACGACGCGGACCTACACGGTGACGGTGACGCGAGAGGCCGTGGTGCTGGACACCACCGCGCCGGTGGTCGACTTCCCGTCCGTGAACAATCCGGGAACTGAAGTCGTGCTCCCGTTCGGCGAGGCTTTGGACCTGGTGGAGGGGTCTCAGGACGCGTTGTTGATAGCCGCCTTCACGCTTTCGGTCGAAGGCGCCGAGCGGGACATCGATATGCTCAAATGGCGGACGGAGCTTCAGGTCGCAGGCGGCGCACTGGTACTCACGCCGGCGTCCGGGATCTACAAGGGCCAGACCGTCGTCGTGAGCTACGACAAATCGGAAGCCGGCTCGAATCCCATCGCCGACTTGGCCGACAACGAGCTCGAGTCCTTCACCACCGGTTCCGGCGGGGTGGACGCAGTCGCGAACTTTTCCACTGCTCGGTCCGTGGGCGCGCCGACGAACTTCACCGCCGGGGTGGGCAACGCGCAGGTGACGCTGTCCTGGGACGCGCCCGCGTCGGATTCGGACATCACGCGCCACGAGTACGATTTCAAGACAACCGGGGGCTATCCCGAGACTTGGACGCAGATCCCGAACAGCGGGGTGGGCGGCGCGAACGAGGACGGGCACACGGTGACGGGACTCACCAACGAGGTCGCCCACACTTTCCAGCTCCGCTCGGTGAAAGACGGTGGCTTCGGCACCGCGGCCAAGTCGAACCCGGTGACACCGACGCCCGGCATCTGCGACCGCACGCAGGAGGTGCAGGCCGGCATCCTGGCCCAGCTCGCCGACGTCGCCGAGTGCGAGGCGGTGACGGTGGCGAACTTGGTGACGGTGACGCAGCTGCATCTGTACGATGAGAACATCACGGCGCTCAAGGAGGGCGACTTCGCCGGCCTGACGGCGGTGACGTACATCAGCCTGAATGGAAACCAACTCGGCGCGCTTCCCGCGAACCTGTTCTCCGGGCTAGCGAATCTGGGCCTGCTCAACCTGGGCACCAACCAGTTGACCTCGCTCCCCGACGGGCTGTTCTCCGGCCTGGCGGCGCTGAAAACCCTCGATCTGAGTGACAACGACCTGGAATCGCTCCCCGACGGGCTGTTCTCCGGCCTGCCGCCGCTGGCGGCGCTCAAGCTGGGCGGCAACCCCAACACCGACGATAGGCTGCCGCTCACGGTGACGGTGGAGAAGGTGGGGACCGACCAGGCGCGGGCGAAGGTGCTCGCGGGGGCGCCGTTCGCGGTGGACTTCACGGCGACGGTGGCGAACGGCTCGCTCGCGGGCGGCGCGACGACGCTCGGCGTGGCGGTGGGCTCGGTGGACGGCACGCCGGTCACCGTGACCCGCACGGCGGGGATCATGGCGGCGGTGACGGTGGACATCGACTTGACCACCCAGCCGACGCTGCCCGCCACAAGTCACTCGGGCTACGAGTTCGAGAAGGCGCCCTCGGGCCTGCCGGCGACGATCCTGCCGACGGCGGGCAACAACGCCCCGGTGTTCGCCGAGGCCAGCGAGACGCGCGAGGTGGCGGAGAACAGCGCCGCGGACACCGATGTCGGCTCGCCCATTCCCGAAGCGACGGACGACGACGACGACGATGATCTGACCTACTCCATGGCGGGGACGGACGCGGCCTCGTTCGCCTTCGAGGCCTCGACCCGGCAGATCACGACGATCGCGGGCGTGGATTACAACTTCGAGGCGACGAAGAATTCCTACGAGGTGACGGTGAAGGCCGCCGACGGCAACGGCGGCACCGCCACCGTCGACGTGACGATCGACGTCACGGACATCAACGAGAAATCCGCCAAGCCGGACAAGCCGACGCTGGCGGCGGTCACGGGCTCGTCGACGACCCTGACCGCGACCTGGACGAAGCCGGGGCTGAACGGCGGCCCGGACATCACCGGCTACGACGTGCAGTACCGCGAGGGCACGGCGGGCACGTGGATGGACTTCACGCACAGCGACACCGAGATCACCACGACCGTCACCGGGCTGACGGCGAACACGGAGTACCAGGTGCAGGTGCTGGCGCAGAACGGCGAGACGCCGAGCGACTGGTCGGACCCCTCCGACGCGGTGAAGACCAATGCGGAGATGAGCACCCCGACCTGCACGCTGAACACCGGCGACCTCTGGTGCGGCGTAGTGACGGTGGCGGACATCGTGAGCGGCGACGGGTTTGCCGGTACGGACGGCGACCTGGACGACAAGACGTTCTCGGTCGGGACCAACAACTACACGATTAACTCAATTTACGTTCAAACAGAGTTCAACTCCGGGACGTTGACGTTCGTCCTGATGAGCGGTCTTACCTCTGCCGACCGGGCGGTGCTGGTCCTGCATCTTGGTAGTGCCGAGTACGAATTCAGCGATGCGACCATCAGCTTGTCCGGCCTGTCCTACACCTGGGACGCCGGCCTGGACTGGTCCTCCGAGAGCTTCGTCGAACTGCGGCTGCGCGACGGCTCCAACAACGCCCCGGAATTCTCCGTCGAGTTCGCGGCGTTCACGTTGCCGGAGAACAGCGCCGCGGACGTCGTGGTCGGCACGGTGACCGCGACGGACGACGACGACGACGCGCTGGCCTACAGCCTGGAGGGGACGGACGCGGCGTCGTTCGACATCGATTCGGGCACGGGCGAGATCAAGACCAAGACGGGGGTGACCTACAACTACGAGGAGAAGTTTGACTACGAGATGACGGCGAAGGCCGAAGACCGCAACGGCGGCAGCGCCACCATCGACGTGAGTATCGCCCTGTTGGACGACGACACGGAGAAAGCGGACACGCCGGACAAGCCGACGCTGGCGGCGGTCACGGGCTCGTCCACGAGCCTGACCGCGACCTGGACGAAGCCGGGGCTGAACGGCGGCCCGGACATCACCGGCTACGCCGTCGAGTACAGCCAGACGGGCGGTAGCTGGACCAACTTCGCGCACAGCGGCACCGGCGTGACCACGACCATCACCGGGCTCATGGCGGACACGGAGTACCAGGTGCGGGTGCGGGCGGAGAACGGCGAGACGGACAGCGACTGGTCGGACCCCTCGGACGCGGTGCGCACGAATACGGATGCGTCCGTCGTGACGCTGCATCTGGATGATGACAGGCTCAATGAGGACTTACAGCGGGCCACGGTGACGGCGACGGTGGCGCCGGCCTCGCCCGTGGCCTTCACGGTGACGATCTCGGCGAGCCCGGTGGCGCCGGCGACCGAGGACGACTTCACGCTGAGCACCAACCGGGAGCTGAGCTTCGCCGCCAACGAGACCAAGAGCACCGGGACGGTGACGATCAGGCCGGTTGCCGACGACGACCCCGAGCCGAACGACGTCGTGAGGGTGTCCGGCGCCACGTCGAACGCGGCCATACCGGACCCCGACGGCGTGACGTTGACCATCATCAACGACGATCCGGACTTTCCTCAGGACATCGCGATCGACGCGCCGGCATCCGTGGACGAGGACGCGGGGACCGCGGTCGTGACCTACACGCTCACGACCCGGCGGAACAGCGCCCCGGTGATCGACGTGAATCTGTTATATCGGCGGCTGTCGGAAACGGCCACGCCCGGCAACGACTACACCCTGCCGCATCGTCAGGGCAGCCGTTTCGCCATCGTCCCGGTCTCGGCGTTCTCCCCGAATGCCGCCGGCACGGCCTGGGTGGCGGAGGGTTCCTTCACGATCGGCATCGTCGACGACCAGGAAGGCGAGACGGCCGAGACCATCGTGTTCCAAATCTACAGCCAGAACAACAATGCTGGGTCGCCCAACCACACCATCACCATCCGCGACAACGACGCCATCGTCCCCGGCAGGCCCACGGGCCTGAGTGCCGCGGCCAAGAGCCAGACGAGGATCCAGCTTGCCTGGACCGCCCCGGCGGACGACGGCAGCTTTGCGATCACGAGCTACCGGATCGAGGCCTCCGAGGACGCGGGCTCGAGCTGGAACGTCGTCGACCGCACCCGAGACGCCCGCACCGACTTTCGCCATGACGGGCTGTCGGCGGGCGACACGCGGCACTACCGGGTTTCGGCCATCAGCGACGCGGGCGGGTCGGCCCCCTCGGACGTCGCGTCCGCCACCACCGTTTCAGCGGGCCCGGCCGCGACGAACCCCGATCTCCCCCCGCCCTCCGACGTGACGGCAGCCCCCAAACTGCCTCGCCAGATTCGCTTGGGCTGGTGGACACCGATCCTGGGAGGCGGCATAGATAGTTACCAGTACCGGATGCGTGACGTCGGCGCGGGCGACTGGAGTAACTGGACCACCGTGAACAGGGCGTTCGACGCGTTCCACTCACGCTTTCTGAACGATCTGGACGCGGGGACGACCTACGAGTTCCAGGTGCGCTCGGTGGACAAGGCCGACACCTACAGCGCGGCTGTCTCGGCCCTGGCGACGGCGACCGGTCCGCAAACGATCTCGATCGCCCGGCCATCGGGCACGGTGACCGAAGGGGAACCGCTGCGCTTCACGCTGTCGCGCGACCAGCCCCACGGCAGGCTGATGGTCATCCTGCGGATCAGCGAGACCGGCGACATGCTCCCGCAGGAAGGGCGCCAGTCCAACGGACTCTGGACCAAAAGCGTCTATTTCGGGGACGGGAACGCGACGATACCGGTGGTGCTGGAAACCGTTGACGATGGCGACGCGTCCGAGCCGGACAGCAGAGTCACCGTCGAGGTGATGCCGTACCCCCTGTATCCGGGCAATCCGGACAACAACAAGCTGTACGAGGTCCACGGAAGCCGGGGCTCGGCGACGAAGACGGTGACCGCCCGGGGCGGAACCACGCGGAGTGCGGCGCTGTCGGTGGCGGACGCGGAGGCGACTGAGGGCGAGGACGCGACGCTCGACTTCCTGGTGCGGCTGGACGGGAATCCGGGCTCGGATGTGACGGTCGACTACGGGACTCGTGACGGGACGGCGACGGCGGGTTCCGACTACACGGAGACGAGCGGCACGCTGACGTTCAATTCGCTGGAGACGGAGCGGACGGTGTCGGTGCCGATCACGGACGACGCCCACGAGGACGACGGGGAGACGTTCACGCTGGTGCTGAGCAACGCCTTGGGCGCGGGGCTCGCGGACAACGAGGCGGTGGGCACGATCCGGAACAGCGAGACGACGCCGGCGGCGGAGCTGACGGCGGAGTTCCGGGACATGCCGGATACGCACGACGGGGAGAGCGCGTTCACGTTCCGGGTGGCGTTCAGCGAGGACATCGGCATCAGCTTCCAGGCGCTGCGCGAGGACGCCTTCACAGTGACCGGGGGCCGTGTGACGCGGGGCACGCGGGTGGACGACCGGCGCGACCTGTTCGAGATGACGGTCGAGCCGGACTCGGACGGGGCCGTGACGATCGAGCTGGCGGCGGGCCGCGAGTGCGCGACGTCGGGTGCGATCTGCACCAAGGGCGAGAACCGGCGGCAGTTGACCAACGGCCCGTCGGTGACGGTGGCGGGTCCGGCGGGCGGCTCGGGGCCGCCGGAGCTGACGGCATCGTTCGAGGGCATGCCGGCCAAACACCGTGGCGAGGGCGGGTTCCACTTTCGGGTGGCGTTCAGCGAGGACATCGGGATCAGTTTCCGGGCGCTGCGCGAGGATGCGTTCACGGTGACCGGCGGGCGGGTCACGGGCGGCTCGCGCGTGGACGGCCGGCGCGACCTGTTCAAGATGACGGTGAGGCCGGACGCGGACGGGGACGTGACGATCATGCTTCCGGCGGGGCGCGAGTGCGCGACGTCCGGTGCGATCTGCACCAAGGGCGAGAACCGGCGGCCGTTGACCAACAGCCCGTCGGCGACGGTCTCCGGGCCGGTGGGCATCTCCGTGGCCGATGCGCGGGTGGAGGAAGGCGCGGGCGCCATGCTCGAGTTCGCGGTCACCTTGAGCCGCGCGGCTGCCGGGCAGGTGACGGTGGACTACCAGACGGTGAACGGTACGGCGGCGGCGGGGACGGACTACACGGCGGCGAGCGGGACGCTGACGTTCGATGCGGGCGAGTCGTCGAAGACCGTCGAGGTCGCGGTGCTCGACGATTCGCACGACGAGGGCGAGGAGACGATGACGCTCCGGCTCTCGAATCCGTCGGAGGGCCGGCTGGCCGACGCGGAAGCGACGGGGACGATCGAGAACACCGATCCGCTACCACGCGCTCTCCTGGCGCGGTTCGGACGGGCGACGGCGCTTCACGTGATGGAGCAGGTGGAGGAGCGTCTGGAGACGTCCAGAGCTTCGGGCTTCCGCGGCCGGTTCGCGGGCCGTGAGCTCCGGCGTGGGATGGAGCGCGATATGGGCCGCAACTTCCTGAGCCGGCTTCAGTCCACCGCAGTTGCGGGCGCCCGGGATACGACGGGTGTCCAGTCCGATCTGAGCGGCTCCGAGCTACTGCGGAGGGGTCTCGGGGGCGGGGACGTGCTGATGGGCTCGGGGTTCGTGTTGAACCGCGAGACGGGCGGAGGCGCGAGCGTGTCGCTCTGGAGCCGCGGGATGGAGTCGCGGTTCAGCGGCCGGGACGGCGAGCTGTCGCTCGACGGCGGGGTCCGCACGACGATGTTCGGCGCTGACTACGCGAAAGGGCCGCTGATGGCCGGGCTGATGCTCTCGCACCGGCGAGGCCTGGGCGGCTACCAGGGAGCCGATATCGGCCAGGTGGCCTCGTCGATCACGGGGCTCCACCCCTGGGTGGGATACAAGCTGACGGAGCGAGTCACGCTCTGGGGCGTGACCGGATACGGGAGGGGCTCGCTCAGCTTGACGCCGGGCGAGGCAATGTCTCTACCAACGTCTGTCCCGTCTCCTGTCGCTCTCAAGGGCGGGCTCTCGATGTCGATGCTGGCCGGAGGCGTGAGGGGCGATCTGGTGGATGCCGGTATCGGCGGGTTCGGGCTGGCGTTCAAGGCGGACGCGCTGTGGGTCGGCACGGGCAGCGAGGCCGTGGACGGTCCGGCAGGCCGACTGGCTGGGACCGAAGCGGTGGTGACGCGTGTGCGGACAGCGCTCGAGGCCTCGAGGGGCTACGTCTTCGGACACGGCATCGCGCTCCGGCCGAGCCTCGAGGTCGGGCTCAGGCGCGACGGCGGGGACGCGGAGACGGGCGCGGGCGCGGACGTCGCCGCGAGCCTGATCGCAGCGGACCCGCTGACCGGACTGTCGGTCGACGTGCGGGTGCGGACGCTGCTCGTGCATCAGGACGAAGGGTTCAGGGAACGGGGCGTGTCGGTGTCGTTCAGCTACGACCCGACGCCACAGACGCCGCTGGGGTTCACGGCGCGGGTCGCGCCCTCGTGGGGCGGTCAGGCGATGAGCGGTGCCGACGCGCTCTGGGGCCGCGATACGATGGAGGGGCTCGGGGCGGCAGGCCCGGGATCGGGCGACCGCATCGACGCCGAGCTCGGCTATGCGCTGCCGGTCGGGAGTCGGCTGGTGGGGACCCCGAGGTTCGGCGTCACGACTTCCGAGTACGGGCGCGACTACCGGCTGGGCTACAGCCTGGCTGTCGTGCAGGGTGGCGCCATGAGCTTCCAGTTCGGCCTCGACGCCCAGCGCCGTGAGAGCCTGGGCCAGGGAGACGCCGACCACAGCCTGGTGGGCCGACTGACAGTGGGCTGGTAGGCAACGGCGGACAGGTAGTGTCCCCGGCGCGCCGGGTGTCCTTGCGAGCCTCGTACTCCGGGCGATGGCCGTCCCGCATGCGGTGGGCCAGCGCGGCTTTGTCGCGCGGCCGGCCGCAGGCCCGGTTCGATCCTGCGGTCGAAACATCTCATGGCTCCCCTGTGGTGTCAGCTTCTAGTCGCGGCCGCCCGCACTGGCCGCCCTGCCGGCATCGATGTCAATGCACCGCGGTGCAGCCCTTCGCCGCGATCCGTCGGCCGGCCCTCGACTCGCTGGAAGCACCCTCCGAGGCGGCATCCGGTCGCGCTCGGCCACGCGCCGCAGTGCATGAGCGGGTCCTCGTGGGCCGAATCTCGACCCCAACTGCCATGGAGGCGCTGACGAAGCACTTCGAATCGCGAGTGGGTGCATCCCTCGAGCGCACGGGCGTGACGCCGTCGACGTTCGGCCTGCAGGCGGTGGGCGATCCCAACCCGGTGCGTCAGCTCCGTCCTGGCCGATCCCCGAGGCTGGCGGTGGCCTACCAGGTCCCCGTGTTCATCGAAGCCTGCCGCCGGGCCCATGTGGCCCCTGTTCCCTCCCGGGGCAACGCGCCCCGGAATTCTTCACCGAACAGAACGGAGGCAGACCGATGACCAGAGCAATGGAACAGGGCATGGACGCGCCCGCGCGCGTCCTGAGGTTACCTCGAGTGCAGGCCCGCACCGGGCTGGCGCGGAGCACGATCTACGTGCGGGTGGCCGACGGGAGCTTTCCCCAACCGATCCGGCTAGGCGCGCGCGCCGTCGGCTGGATCGAGTCCGAAGTGGATGCGTGGATCCGAGAACAGGTCGCCGCGAGCCGTGGCAACGCGGAGTGATCTGAAACACTAACCATCTATTGTAGTCCGCAATCAGAGAGGACAGGGGCCATCGACAATCCACCCTCCGGCACGCTTCGCTCCTTCACCATCCCCTCGGCAGCTCGCCAATTTGCATTCGACATCGGCTGAAGCGTAGTCGCCCGACAGCCGACGCCAATGGGGGTGACATGGCGCTCAGTGAGGTTGGGTAGGTAGTCAAAGATGGCAATCGGGTGGCCGACGTGTCCGCCAAGGTCCGCTAGGGTCGTTTGGAATCCAGTTCCAAAAATGGGTATGAAAAGGGGACAACCAAAGAGATAGCATATGTATATCGTTGTACTACAGTAACTTATCAGATCTATCATGATTCTTGCCGTAAACCACCTCACTTCCGGAGGCGATTTGGAAGCAGGAGGTCCCCGGTTCGAATCCACCATGACCCGCCCTCCTCGATGTGGCTCTGCGCTTCAAATGTGCCCCTCACCTCGAGCGTAACCCGCGATACTCGAGGCAGGGCAGGTCAATCCACGATGTCCAAACCTGTGAGCATACGCCGTCACTGTTCCCACCCCCACTTCGGAACCTGAGCCTCGCCGATGCCGGGCTCTGACGTCCACCCGTTCACGCGCAGGAGCTTGGAAGCGCTTCGTCCATCAGCACGGCACGACTCAGTGCCCGTATTCGGACAGCGATTGTCCAGTTGCAGACAGCCGAAAGATCGACCCTTGAACCTCAGCCAGGTCATATCTCTCTTCACGACATCGGTGACCACGTGATCCGATGGATTGGTACGACACTTGCCACATAGCGGTTTGTGCTGTGGCAGGCGGCGGGCGTCGCCTGCCTCGGAATCGGTCCACTAGGATCTTCTGCCGTGCGCATGTTTCGTAGGAACCCCAGGCTCAGCCTCGCCGTGGTTCTCATCCTTGGCGTGGCTATAGGTGCGAGTACCGCCACCTTCAGCGTGATGAACGGAGTTCTCCTGCGAGAACTACCCGTCGAGGACGAGGACCGGGTCGTCGTGCTCCGCAAGCCGATCCAGGGCGGCCCGCTCGACCACGGACCCGTGTTCTCATCCGAACTAGCGGCCTTTCAAGAGTGGGCCCGCACCCTTGAGACCGTAGCCGGCCACAGTTTCTTTGGCGCGCGTGAGCATACGGTTTTCGATGATGGCCAGCCGTTCAGCGCCTACGGAACGGAGGTCACGGGCGAGTTCTTTGCGGCCATGGGAGTTGAACCCCTTCACGGACGCACGTTGTCGCGTTCCGACAGTCAGGCCGGGGCTCCCCGGGCGATCGTCATCGGCCACGGTCTATGGCAGCGCCACTATGGCTCCGACCCACTCGTCTCGGGCCGTGTGCTGGAGAGAGATGGCCAGGACTTTGCGATCGTCGGAGTGCTGCCTCCGGGTTTCGAGTTCCCGTCCGGCACGGAATTCTGGGTGCCCGTTCCCGAAGGCGTGAACTTCCCCTACGAGATCGTGGCTCGACTCCGTCCCGGAGCGACGATCGTGGATGCCCGCGAGGACTACGGTGCATTCCTGAGGGACAGATATCCCGACCTTCCGGCGGCCTTCAGTGAGCTACGCCCGACGGCCGTGTCTCTACACGAGGCAGTTGTGGGTGAGGTGCGCATGACCCTCTGGGTCTCCGCTGCGGCCGTCGGGCTCCTCCTCCTCATCGCCTGCGCAAACGTCGCGAACCTGTTGTTGATCCGGAACTCGCTCCGAGCTCAGGAGTTCGCAGTTCGCGCCTCGCTCGGGGCGGGGAGGCGAAACATCGTCCTGCATGTTCTCGCCGAGAGCGCGCCACCGGTCTTCTTGGGTGGCATCCTGGGGGCGGTCGGCGCGGTCTGGGCGCTGCAGCTGCTCGTCGCCCTGGCCCCTCCGGCGCTTCCGAAGCGGGACATGATCCAGATCGACGCCTTCGTCTTGACAATCGCCTTGGCCACGACGGCCGCGGCAGCCCTGCTCTCCGGCCTCCTGCCGGCGGTATTGGCCGCCGGTCGGAACGTAGGGCTGCAGCTGTCCCGGCAAAGCAGGACGGCTTCTGCCCATCGCGGCATGCGGGCAGCGAGGCACGGACTCATCGTCGGCCAGATCGCCCTGGCCCTCCTCGTGGCCATCGGTGCCGGCCTGTTGGTCCGAAGCCTCCTCGCCCTGGAAGACGTGGATCTGGGTTTTGATTCGAGCCAGCTCTTTGTCCTCGAGACCCACTTCCGGCCCGGGGTCGATCTTCCGCCCCCCGAACAGGTCGCGATGTGGGAGGAATTGCTGGCCCGGGTCACCGAGATACCCGGCGTCATCAGTGCGGCTTCACTCTCCAGCGAGCCGTTCCCGGAGGTAGGATCCTCCGTCATATACACCGGAGAGGGTCAGAGTCGGGAAGTGCAGGCGACGAACCCGGTCTTGAGCCTGGAAGTGGTTGGCGAGGCGTACTTTCGGACGATGGACGTGCCGATTAGTGCCGGCCGGCCATTCAACCGCGGGGATCGCGAGGATTCGCCGCCCGTTGTCATTGTCAGCGATGCGGTGACCCGACACACCTGGCCGGGCGAGGATCCCATCGGACGGCGGATCAAACTGGGCGGGCCCAATGCGGCCGACGAATGGCTGACGGTCGTGGGGGTCGTGGGCGAGACCCGCTACCGTGAATTGGCTACCGCACACCCCGCTCTCTACATGCCCCCGAGGCAGTTCGGAGGAATGCCCTCGCACCTGGCCGTGCGGGGCGAGCCGGACCCGGAGTTGCTGGTCTCCGAGGTCCAGCGAGCGCTGAGCGAGACGAACCCGGATTGGCTGCTGGTGGGAGGCGGGCCCATGAGCGAACTCATGGGCGCCCCTCTCGCACTGCCTCGCTTCCGCACACTCCTACTGGGGCTCTGCGCAACGATCACCTTGCTACTGGCAGGCGTCGGGGTCTACGGAGTGACTGCCGCTGATGTACGCCAGCGTACGCGTGAAATCGGTATCAGGATCGCGCTTGGCGCCGAACCCCGAAACCTCACTGCGTTCATGCTGCGCCGGGGACTCCTGCTCGGCGTAGGAGGCTGCGCAGTCGGGACCGTGGCGGCTCTTGTGGGAACACGAGTCCTAAGCACCCTCCTGTTCGGTGTCGAGGCGCTGGACCTGGCCACGTTCATAGCAGCTGCGTCGTTCATCATCGTGATGAGCGCGCTGGCCAGTTACCTGCCCGCGCGACAGGCAAGCCGATGGGACCCGGTGCGGGCGCTGGCGTCCGAATAGCCTATCGGGCAAGCCAACGATGCTTTCAGTCTGACATTTCCCGGCTCAGGTCTTCGATGATGAAGTGGTTCAAACGAATCGCCAGGGTCTTCTGGCCCGGAGTTTCGTGACACCAGGCGAGGGGAGTGCGATTTGGTCGGAGATTCCATGCTTGTGACTGCATTTCAGTACGATGCGAGGTGTGACCGTATGCGTATCGTGGTCAAGATGTGCTGACGAGCAGCCCTTTATGCGGCTTCGCCAGTGTGATATGTTGCTGTGCTATATACCAACAGCAGGGAGTCCCCATGGCAAAGACGGCGAAACTGTTTTGGACCGGGCGCTCTCAGGCCGTTCGCCTGCCCAAGGAATTCCGCATGGAGGGCGAGGAGGTACGCATCCGCAAGCAGGGGGCGGCCGTCGTCCTCGAACCTGTTGTCACCGATTGGGCGTGGCTCGATGCCATCGAAGGGAATTTCTCAGGGGACTTCTTCGCCGAAGAGCGCAACCAGCAGGCGCATCAGGTCCGGCCTGCCCTCGATGCCCTCTTCGAGTGAAGCGTTAGCGCCGGTATGCGCTATCTCCTCGACACAAATGCCTGCATTGCGTTACTGAACGGGCGGCCACTCTCGGTTGCTCATCGGGTGCGGCAACACACATCGTCGGAATTCGGGTTACCGGCTCCGGTGACCTACGAGCTGTACTACGGTGCCTTCAAGAGCAGAAATCCGGATCGCAACATCGGATTGCTCGATCGCATTGCGTTCGAAGTCGTGCCCTTCGATGCTGCGGACGCGCGTGCGGCAGGTGCGGTTCGGGCGAACCTCGAAGCAATCGGACGCCCCATCGGGCCACTTGACACCCTGATCGCAGGTCAAGCGCTGGCGCGGGGTTTGATCCTAGTGACCGCTAACACTCACGAATTCGCTCGGGTGGATGGTCTCAATTGCGAGGACTGGTCGATATCGACCGAAGGACACACATGAAATGACTCTTCGAACCCGACCTCGACTTCCAGCTCCGAACGGTTGAAACACTTCTTCCGACTCGTCAGCTCCCCCACGTGGCCTTGTATTGAGGTGGTCCCGGATTCTTGGACACAGGTCGTTAAGGTGGATTCCAAGTCGGAAGAGGAGGCACCGAGATAGCCAGGAAGAGACGGCGATTCCCGGCGGAGTTCAAAGCGCGGGTGGCGCTGGAGGCGCTGCGGGAGCGCGACAGCGTGCAGGCGATCGCTGCCCGGCACGAGCTTCATCCGAACCAGGTGAGCACATGGAAGCGGCGGCTGCTCGAAGGGCTGCCGGAGGTGTTCGCCGGGGGCGCGGGCCGCAGGGCCGCCCAGGAGCACAAGGCAAAGATACGGGACCTGCACGCCAAGATCGGAGAGCTCACGGTCGAGCGGGAATTTTTTCGGCGCGGGCTCAAGCGCTGAGCCGGGCGGACCGGGTTCGGATGATCGAGCGGGGCCGACCGCTGCGTCTTTCGAGGCAGTGCGCGCTGCTGGGCATGAGCCGGTCGTCGCAGTACTACCAGCCGAAGGGAGAGCGCGCGGAGAACCTCAGAGCCGGTGCCAGTTCCTTGGACACTTGCTCTCTAGATTCTGTCACCCTCGGGCGGGGTTAGTGGATGAGTCGTATACTGCTGTGAACCGGCAAATGCATGGCAGAAATCGGTTGATGGTCCGGCAGGTGGGCCTTTCCAGACGCGCACATAGACGATGAACCGGGAAAGCCCGGTACGGCCTTGACAGCGGGGCCACCTCCCCTGCTTCTCGTCACCAAGGTCTTGCCCACGGCAATCAGGCCCCCGCGGACCGATAGAGGGCATCGCGTTCGCCAGCCCGGTCTTTCTCCCCGCGAGCGCCGCCACCGTCACTGAGGATGCCCAGGATCCGCATATACATCAGCCAGCTGCGGTCCTTGCGTCGGCCCGGGCGGTCGTCCCCGGGCTACTACGGTTGTAGCTGAGGCGATCGGCAATCGGCGATGCGTCCGAAGGGCCCGCCGCCTTAGGTCACCGTCTGAGGGGACGCCGGGGCAGCCAATGCGGGCCCCTCAGGCGGCAGCATTGAAATCCTCGAAGCGAACCGCCAGCCGATCGCGATCGGGGTGGTCGATGGGCCGACGCGGCAGGTGCACCCTCTCACCATGAAGCCGCTTCAGCGCTTCCAGCATCGGTCCATCGTGCTGTTCGAGCAGGTGCTCGGAGACATGTACCCGATAGTCTGGATCGATTCCAATGAGATGCTCATCGAACGCTGCGTGGTGGATCTTCGACAAAGGCAGACCGTTCGTCACGATGGGCTGGCCAAGCAGCTCGTCCTTGTCGGAAATGATATGCGCCGCATCTAGAAGGCGATGCTCGCGCAGCCCCGACAACGCGCAGCGTCCCCTGTAGGCGGCAATCACAGCTTCTCGGAACGAATCCTGATGCAGACGCCGTTTCACGACGCGCAGCGCGTACCGCCGCTCCTGCGCGTCCGGCGTTTCCATCATCTCTTCCCGGTCGGGCATACCGAACGTGACCCTGGCCTTGAGTGCGCTCGGGTCCCAGCCTGAAATGAAGGTTGGCACTATCGCCTGGTATTGAGCAGGGGCGACGCCGAGAAAGTAGATGACGGGAATTTGGTTCTCGTACGCATCGCGCAGCCAACGGTTGTCAGCCGCCTCCGGGTTCTTGCCCATGAAAGCGTAGTCGACGGCCTCCTTGCCCTCGTAGATCTGCCGGTGCACCTCCCGCTGATCGTCATACCACATCCTGCCGCCGCGTCGTGGCACGACAGTCCTGATCGACAGCAGGTACTGCATTTGCTTCGGCTTGAAGATGCCGCGCTGCACGTTGACGAGAGGGATGCGTCCACCCCCAAAGACAAAGCCGGGCTTCAACTGGGCCGCCGTCAACTGGCCGCGGACTTCCGTCAACCTCCGAACGTGTTCGAAAGCGGCGAGACGCATCCGAGTGTCGGACGCGATCTGGTCAAGCGTTCCCGACACGACTCCTCCGAAAGGGCGGACTCATCTGTTCGCCAGATGATGTCCATGACTTCCTCACCGATCAAGCGCCCCGAGGCGGTGAGCGATGGAAGAAAGAGATCTTGCACCATCATCGCCGAGACTGTCCCGGTTGATCTCAACGCCGTCGAGGTCCTCGAAGGCGAGTCTGCACTACCGGTATGTCTGCCTCGAACCCTCGATGGTCCAGCTCCCCTCCGGCCTGATGTCGAGGCTACCTGCCAGTAAACGTTCAGTCGTGCCGTGGCGGAGGGGGGGGTCATTGGTCTCAGGTGGAGGTCGTGTAGGGGACTGGCCACGAGTTCGGTGATGTGCTATCGTCTGGTTCATGGCGACAGGAGACGGGGATATTGGCACGGTCGTGGTGCTGGCCGAGGGGCCCGATGGGCTGTGGTTGACCCCTGAGGCCGCGTGTGCTGCGGACCCGGTGGACTGGCGGTGGCTGTACGAGGAGGAGCACGTCCGTGCGGAGCGGGAGCGGGTCCGTGCGGAGGTGGCGGAAGCGCGAGCGCAAGAGTTGCGCCGGGCGGAAGTGTCTGCGCGTCGCGAAGCGGGATATTGGAAGTCGCGCTTCGAGGCATCGCGGCGCAGGCTGAGGGCCGTCGTCGAGAAGACGAGGGAAGCCCGTCGAGCAGGGAAGAGCGCACTGCGGTGGCGCTCGAAGGTGGGGCGTCTGCGCGATCTTCTTCGGCGAGCCGGCAGGGAGGTTGCCCGGCTGCACAGGACCGTGAAGGCATTGCAGCGGCGCAACGAGGAGCTGGAAGCCGAGCTGGCGGAGTCTCGCGCGACCCGGACGGTGCTGTCGAAGACGCAGTTCGGTCGCAAGAGCGAGAAGCAGGAGAAGCCGGGCTCCGGGCGTCCGCGGGGTCGGCAGCCCGGCGCACCCGGCCGGGGCCGCACACAGCGGCCCGGTCTCGAAGAACACACCGAAGAGCATGACCTGCCGTCCGATGCGTGTGTGTGTCCCGGCTGCGGGAACCCCTATGCGGCCAACGGCGCCGGAGAGTCCACCCTTATCGAGATCGAGGTCAAGGCCCACAGGCGAGTGATCCGCCGCCCGCGCTGGCGCCGGACATGCGACTGCGCGTCGTCGCCCGTGGAGGTGTCGGCGCCCCCCGTGCCACGGTTGTTCCCCAACACGCCCTACGGGATCAGCGTCTGGTCGCGCTTCCTGTTCGAACGCTATGCTTCCCTGCGTCCTCTGCAGCGCGTCAGCACATGGCTGGCCGACCAGGGACTGCCGATCTCGCCGGGCACCCTGGCCGGCAGCGTGCCCCGCTTCGTGCCGCTGTTCGAGCCGGTGGCCGACGCGATCCTCGCGCACCAGAACAACGCGGTGCTGCGCCATGCCGACGAGACCACCTGGCGCGTGCAGGCGCTGCGCGAGGCAGGCAGGTCGAGCCGGGCCTGGCTGTGGATCTCGGTCGGCCACGACGCGGTCTACTTCCGTATCGATCCTTCGCGCAGCGCCGAGGCGGCCCATGAGCTGTTCGCCGAAGCACGGCCCTCGACGGTCATCGTCTGCGACCGCTACAGCGCCTGCAAGAGGTTGGCGCGCCTGCTCGGGGGCCGGGTGATCCTCTCGTTCTGTTGGGCTCACATACGCCGGGACTTCATCAAGGCCGCGGCGGGGCAGGACGAACTGACCGGCTGGTGCCGGGAATGGACCCGGCGGATCGCCTCGATCTACCGCCTGAACAAGGCGCGGCTGGCCGAGTACGATCCCGGTCTCGAGCGCCAGACGCCAGCGTTCGACGCGGCCCACGACGCGCTGACCGACGCACTCGGCAGCCTGTTTGCAAACGCCGGGCGCGAACTCGACCGCCTGCCGTCCGGCGCGCGCGAGGGCAAGGCGCTGCGCTCGCTCGTGAACCATCGCGAGGGGCTGAGTGTCTTCGTCGACCGGCCCCGGGTCCCGCTCGACAACAATCTCGCCGAGCGGCTGCTCAGATGTCCGGTCATCGCAAGACGCCTGTCGTTCGGCTCCGACAGCGAGACCGGCGCACGCTTCACGGCGCTCATGTACTCGGTGGTCGGCACCCTGAGGTTGAACGGCATCGATGTCCAGCGATGGCTTGCGGCATGGCTGGCGGAATGCGCGCAGGGCGGCGGCCGGCCGCCCCATGACCTGTCGCCCTGGCTGCCATGGTCGATGAACGAGGAGCGCAGACGCGACCCGATGGTGCCGGCATGAACGGCCGGATCGAGTGCCACTACCAGGGGCACGACTTCACCGCCGGGGAAATGGCGCTGCTGCGCGCACTGATCGCCGGCCCGCCGCCTCTCAGCCGCCATGCCCTGTCCAGGGAGTTCTGCCGGCGCATCGGCTGGTTCAAGCCCGACGGCGGCCTCAAGGACATGACGGCCCGGGTGGCCATGCTGGCCATGCACAACGACGGCCTCATCACCCTGCCACCCCAGAAGTGGAGGAAGGCCCCGCCCCGCCCCATCATCTTCGGTCAGGACACCGAAGTGCCGCTGTTGCCGGCACCGACGACCCTCGACGAGGTCCGCCCACTCGAACTCCGGACCGTCGTGCGCGCTACCCGCGAAGGCAGGCTGTGGAACGAGTTCGTCGCCCGCTACCACTATCTGGGATACAAGCCCCTCGTCGGCGCGCAGATGCGCTACGCCGTCCACGACCACAACGGCTGGCCGCTCGCCATGCTCGGCTTCAGCGCCGCCGCCTGGACGCTCGCCCCGCGCGACCGCTTCATCGGATGGACCCACACGCTGCGCAACAAGAACCTCCCCCTCGTCATCAACAACCCGAGGTTCCTCATCCTGCCCTGGATCAGGATCCCCAACCTGGGATCCCACATCCTCTCACTCGTCTGCCGACGCCTGCCCCGCGAATGGACCCGACGCTACAACACCACCCCCGTCCTCATCGAAACCTTCGTCGAAATCCCGCGCTACACCGGCGGCGTCTACAGGGCCTCAGGCTGGATCCATGTCGGAACCACCCAGGGACGCGGTCGCTACGACACCCACACACAGTACGGCAAACCCAAAAAGGACATCTGGCTCCGGCCCCTCTCCAAACACTGGCAACGCATCCTCAACCGCTAAATCCAACCGCCACGCCACGGCGCGACTGAACGATTACACCTGCCACCTGCAGGATCTATTGGCCGGAGATCTCGAAGTCCCGGATATCGTACGACATGGCAGCTCGATGCGAGGGGTTCCTGGTCTGCTGCCGGAGCCCTCAAGGCTCCCCTGAGGGTAGCTACGGGCCACCCTCCACGATCCGGTAGGCGACGGCCCGATCGGCTTCGGTGACCTGGCCGTCCACCAACCCCTCCACCACGACGGCACACGCAACGTGTCCCGTGATGTTCGTCGCGCTCCTGAACATGTCCGGGATCCGATCAATCCCGAGGAGGATCCCGAGCCCGGTGAGCGGCACGCCCGCCGCCTCGAGGATGGGAGCCAGCGTCACGATGCTCGCCGAGGGAACCGGGGCCACGGACATCGCCACCAGGAAGCCGACCATGCCGGCGCTCGCGAGTGCCGTGGTGGAGAGCGATACGCCCGAGAGAGCCGCCAGGAGGACCAGGGCCGCCCCCTGGAAGAGCGCGCTGCCGGCCCGGTTGATCGCCGCCCCCATGGAAAGCACCAGAGACGCGACAGGCGGCGATACGTCGAGGTTATCGGCGTCTTCAAACATGACGGGGAGGGAGGCCACGGAGCTCGTCGTCGAGAAGCCGATCGTGTACGTCCCGACCACGCCTCGAATGAACTCGCCGACTCCCTTCCCGCCCACGAAACGCACGAGCGGCAGATAGAAGAGGGCCATGAACACGAAGAGGCCGATCACGACCGTGACCACGAAGACGAACAGGCTCGCCAGCAGGCCGAGCCCCAGTTGTGCGATGACGGGCGCCGTGAGCCCGAAGACCCCGACCGGGGCCGTCCACAGGATCCAGTCGATCAGCTTCACGAACATGGCGCCGACATCCTCCGCCAAACCGATCAGTCGCTCGCGGCGCTCTTCGGCGAGCGCGCCGGCCGCCGCAGCGACGAGGATCGTGAACACGATGAGGGGAAGCAGGGCACCCTCGGAGGCGGCAGCGAAGGGGTTGGCCGGGATCAGACCCAGGAAGAAGTCCACCAGGCCTGGCACCTCGGGCGGTGCCTCTCCCGCGGCGCTGGCCTGGACCGTGGCCGGCCAGAGGCCGAGCGCGATCCGCATGAAGGCGATGCCGATGATGATGGCCAGGATCGTCGTGCCCCAGAAGAACCCGACGGCCGAACCCCCGAGCTTGCCCACCGTCCTCGGATTTCCCAGGCTGGCCACGCCGACGAAGATCGTGGTGACCACGAGGGGAATCACGACCATCCGAATCGCGTTGATGAAGAGCGTGCCCAAGGGAGCGACGCCCTCGATGAAGCTGTCCAGCGGCTGGATGTCGGTGGCCGCCGCCAAGAGCCCCACCGCGAGGCCGAGGCCAAGACCGATGGCCGTTGCGAGATGGTTCAAGCGTCCGACTCCTCCCACGTATCCGCGATCCGCTCATCGTCCGGACACGAGCCCTCCCCCGAAGCTGATTTTTCCCAGAGGCTTCGCCTCACCTTGCCCTGGATTGATGTGGCGCTGGTCTCCGTGCCAGCGTTGATCGACTGGTGTAGCCTCCGGTCGCCTCGGACTCCCCGGCCCTTGAAAACATTCACAAGGTCGGTTGTGAGAAGACCTGGAGAATCGGATGAGAGCTGTCGGGCACGGGTGGGATCAGGATCACCTCGGCTCCTGGGCCTCCATCCTTTCCTGATAACGCGCGCCACTCAGGACGTTCGAGAGCGCGTAGTTGCCCTCATGACAGGCATACTCGAAGATCTGCTGATCCAACCTCTCCCAGGGCACTTCTCCCCCCCACACCTCACTGTAGGTTCTCGGGTCGTGGACCTCGAACTCGTAGAGGATCGTGTCATCATCGGCCCGGGAAAAGCGCTCGACCACTCTCAGGTCCTCGGAGTGCACGATCTTGTCGGACTGCTCATTCATGCTCTGACCCGGATGAATGTTCGTCGTCTCGACCACGAGCGTATTGCCCTCCCAGCGGCCCCACGAGTCACCGAACCAGGGACGCACGTGCGCCGGCAGCGGGTCCGGCTCGCCCAGTCGGATGATCCGGACGTCATGTATCATCTCCGAGTAGATCAGCACATGGCCGGCATTCTGGACGATCGTGAAATTGTTGTTGTACCCCCGGGTGGGTATCATCGGAGGACCCATCACTCCGGCCGGGCTCGAAGCGTAGTAGACGACGCAGCGCTCGGCCAGCGGCCGGAGCTCGGGGTGGTCGAACTCACCGAACTGGGCCCGGAACTCCTCGTACGTCTGCTTACGCCGGGCGCCCTCCGGAGAAAGGGCGGGAATCCGGCCGTCTGAGGGAAAGGTGATGAGTGAGGTCCGAGGCTCGCCGTTGACCCTCGCCACCCGATCCCCCCGCTCATAATAGATCTCGTTGTAGCTTCCGACCGAGCCGGTCACGGGCGGCGGCGCGCGATCCGGATCACTCGGCCCGAGATCCGTCTCGAGGCGGGACCGCTCCCGGCCTTCGATCGCATCGACCTCCTCTCGCATGTAGACGGAGCCGAGCCCCGGCCGCCGCTCGAACGTGGTGAGCGTCGCGTTGCTCCAGTTGCCCTGGAAGTCGGGATGGCCCCAGGCGGTCCTGGGCGGCTGCCAATCGGGATCCCACGAGTCGGCTCTTTCCTGACCCTGCGCCGCTACCGCGGCGAGGAGCCCTGGCAGTGCGAAGGCGAGACAGAGCACGCGGCCCGACGTGGACGCTCCTGTCATCACCCTGCCCTCCTGTGCGTGGCCGCGCCGGGGTACGCCCATGGCACCGGGAGGCGGCAGCCGGCGGGAATCAATCGACGCTCCGGAACCTCTGTACGCGGTGTCCGCGAGTCTCGCCGACGTAGACATTCTCGTCGGAGTCGACGGCGAAGTTCCGGTCCGAGGTGAATTGTCCGGCGTGTCGGCCACTTCGGCCGAACCGGTTCGCCGGCTGCAGAGTCTCGCGGTCCACGATCCAGACCACATTGTTCTCCCCGTGGAGGACGAAGTTGCAGCGGTCATCCGGATCCCACGAAAGGGTTAGTCGTAGACAGATCCGGTGCCGCGCGGCTCGGCCGCGATGAAGAATTCTCGCAGGAACTCACCGGGCTGCCGGCCACCGCCCCGGTGTCGGTCCTACATGCCGCCAGCGCCGCGAGAACAGTCACCGGCAGGCCTGCGCTTTCCCGGTGCGCCGAGGGGCGCCGGGACATCCGGTGGTCCACCGCAACATGAAGCTGCAGGTCCGGTCGGCTTCGACCGGAGACGAGGTCCCGAGCGAGCCGGCCGACTCGTCTCCTCTCCCGGGCGCCGCCAGCGAGTCACCTCGGCGAGGGGCGCTGCCCTCGGCAAGATGTGCCTCAAGACAGGGGGCTGCAAGCGAGCTTGGAAGCCCGTTCTCTCTCATGGCGCTGATGGACGGCTGCCACGATTGGTGCTTGCATTGTCTCTCCCGAACCGGAGTCCTGCCCGTCCCGGCGTGGTCCGGCCCGCTCTTCCCGGAGCGTCGAGGCCTCCCGCGAAGCCAGCCCGTGAGGCCTTTTCTGCCTCCTGCTAGCGGCGTTGTCCATTCCCGGGCCAGCCGGTCCCGCCGCATTCAGCGTGAGGAATCGAGACTTCAACTGCCGGAGCCTGCTCGGAAACACCGTGCTGCGCCGGGAATCGCGGCCGGGATCCACGCTCTGTCTGGTCTGGCCGCAGAGCCGCGTCCAGGAACTCGAGGCTTCGGATCCCAGCCTGACCGGGGTCGGGGACTTCAGGGTCGGCCCGGTACCGCCGAGATCTTCCGAATCCGGCCCGACAACACCTTCCAGGTCAAGATCAGCTACTGGCTGAACACCCGACGCCTCCGAGCCGCGTGGCACGGTAGCTAGGCCTCCCCATCGAGGCGCCGGGCCGCGTCCTCTTCCCGGATGCAGCACGCCACGCAACTTGCTACACGTATCGTCATCATGCTACACATGTAGACATGGCGCTCAATATCAGAAACGCTGAAACAGCGCGGCTGGCAGCCGAGCTGGCGCTGCTGACCGGACAGACGAAGACCGAGGCGGTCACCGAAGCCATTCGAAGCCATCTGGAACGACTTCGACGAGAACGGTCTGGCCGATCGCTGGCCGACGAGCTCGACGAGATCGGGCGCCGGTGCGCGAAGCTCCCGGTGCATGACGGGCGGCCCGCTGACGAGATACTCGGGTACGACGAGCACGGCGTTCCCCGCTGATGGTCATCGACACATCGGCCTTCCTCGCGATTCTGCAAGACGAGCCGGATCGCGCCTCGTTCAGCAAGGCGATCGAGGCTGCTGCTGCGCGCCGGACATCGGCGGCCACCTTCCTGGAAGCCTCGATAGTCCTCGAGGCGCGGCAGGGGGCCGACGGTGTTCGGTTGCTCGATATGTTGATCGAGTCCGCCGACATCGAGGTTGTGGCGGTCGATTTCGCTCAGGCTAAGATCGCGCGCCGGGCGTTCGCCCACTTTGGGAAAGGGCGGCACCCGGCCGGACTCAACTACGGCGACTGCTTCGCCTACGCGCTCGCCCGCCAGCTCGGGGAACCGCTGCTCTGCAAGGGCGAAGACTTCTCGCGGACAGATCTCGCCCGGGCATAGTTCCCCGCTCGGGCTCAGAGGCTGATCACGGGATCGGGCAGGGCTTACCGACCCCGGTACATTGCGTACGAACCCCGAGCAGCCTGACGCGCCCTTTGTCGGCGATCGAGCGCCACTTCGTCACGAGTTCGGCCTCCCGCCGACCTCAAGGGCGCGCTCTGCCCCATGGCCTCGCCAAACTCTCCCGAGGCCGTTACGCCGCGGAGCAGTTGCGGTCGCCCGATGAGCGGCGAAACCGGGATCCCCGGTGACCGCCACCCTGTTCCCTGGCTGTGAGACCCCAAGTTCCCACAGCCGGCTGCGTTCCTCCCGATGATGCATCGCATCTCTACCGGCAGTCGGACAACGACCCCGGGTTTGTTGCATCCACAACTCGGAGGACCCATCACTCCGGCCGGGCTCGATGCGGAGGAGACGATGCAGCGCTCGGCCAGCGGCCGCAGCTCGGGGTGGTCGAACTCGCCGAACTGGGCCCGGAACTCCTCGTACGTCTGCTTGCGCCGGGCGCCCTCCGGAGAAAGGGCGGGAATCCGGCCGTCTGAGGGAAAGGTGATGAGTGAGGTCCGAGGCTCGCCGTTGACCCGCGCCACCCGATCCCTCCGCTCATAGTAGATCTCGTTGCAGCTTCCGACCGAGCCGGTCACGGGCGGTGGAGCGCGATCCGGATCACTCGGCCCGAGATCCGTCTGGAGACGGGACCGCTCCCGGCCTTCGATCGCATCGACCTCCTCTTGCGTGTAGGCGGGGCCGAGTCCCGGGCGCCACTCGAACGTGGTGAGCGTCTCGTTGCTCCATTTGCACTGGAAGTCGGGATGGCCGCAGGCGGTCATGGGCGGCTGCCAATCGGGATCCGACGACTCGGCTCTTCCCTGACCCTCTGCCGCTACCGAGGAGAGGAGCCCTGGCAGTGCGAGGGTGAGACAGAGCGCCCGTCCCGACGTGGACGCTCGTGCCATCACCCTGCCCTGCCGCTGTTTCGAGCGAAGCTAGGACATCCGGTCGTCCACCGTGGCATGAAGTAGCACGTCCGGTCGGCTGCGACCGGAAGCGAGACCCCGAGCGATCCGGCCGACTCGTCTCCCCTCCCGGGCGCCAGCAGCGAGACACGCCGGCAAGATGGACCTCGCGAAAGGGGGCTGCAGGCGAGCGTGGAAGCCCGTCCTCTCTCATGGCACCACTGGACGGCTTCCACTATTTCGTTCTTCCATGACCACGCCCGAACCGGAGCTCTGCCTGTCCCGGCGTCGTCCGGCCCGCTGTGCCCGGAGCGTCGAAGCTTCCCGTGAAGCCATCCCGGCAGCCCTGTTCTGCCTCCTGCTGGCGGCGTTCCTCATTCCCCGGGGAGCGTCCCCCCAGGACACGGGCGCGGTGCAGGGTGCCCAGACCGTGCCGCTCGTCGCTCGGGATACATCGCCGGAAACCGAGGGCGACTCGAGTTTGCACGCGGCCACTGCGCCACGGACCCAGGCCGTCCGCCTCGCCGGCTCGTTGGACATCGACGGCCTGCCCGACGAGGAGGCGTGGGCACCCGCCCCGCCCGTTTCCGAGTACCGGCAGACGCAGCCCTTCGAAGGAGAGCCGATTTCGCAACGAACCGAGGCGCGCTTCCTCTATGACGATGACGCCCTCTATGTGGGTGCCATGCTGTACAGCGAAGGTCCCGTCTCGGCGCGCCTGAAGAGACGCGATGGCAGCTTCGTGGACACCGACCTGTTCGCCGTCTTCATCGCCGGGTACCACGACCACAAGTCCGCGTACCGCTTCGCCGTCAACGCCGCGGGCGTAAGAAAGGATTCCCGCGCCAACCCGGACGGGTCGAACGGGGACACGTCGTGGGATCCGGTATGGGCGGCGGCCACCCGCGTCAGCGACGAGGGTTGGTCGGTCGAGATGCGGATCCCCTTCAGCCAGCTCCGCTTCAGCCCGGCCGACATCCAGGTCTGGGGCATCCAGATCGAGCGGAAGGTTCACTTCAACAACGAGTGGGCCTATTCGGCCTTCACGCCCCTCCTCGAGCGCGGTGGGGTCGCCCGCTATGGACACATCGAGGGGATCGAGGGCATCGAGCGCGCGCGGCCGTTCGAGGTGCTCCCCTACGTCACGGGACGTGCCGAAAGGCTCCACGCCCCGGTGGGCACCGGCGCCGGCCTGACCGACCCTTTCCGGTCCGGCTCCGACTACTCCGGGAGCGCCGGCCTCGATCTCAAGTACCGGGTGGGCACGAACCTGACGCTCGACGCTGCGGTGAACCCCGACTTCGGCCAGGTGGAAGTCGACCCCGCTGTGATCAACCTTACGGCCTTTGAGACCCGGTACCAGGAGCGGCGGCCCTTCTTCGTCGAAGGAGGGGACCTCTTCACCTTCCAGGAAGGCGGAACGGCCGGCAGCACGGGTCCGCCTCCCCAGCTGGTCTACTCGAGACGGATCGGCCGTCCCACACAGGGCGCCGTCCCTTCGGACGCCGCTTTTGCCGGGACGCCGAGGGCCACGACGATCCTCGGCGCCGCCAAGCTGACCGGTCGGACGGACAGCGGGTGGTCGCTCGGCCTGCTCGAAGCCCTCACCGAGCGCGAGGTCACGCCGTGGGTCGACGCCTCAGGCGCCCGCCACGAAACGGTCGTCGAGCCTGCAACCAACTACCTGGTCGGCCGGCTGCGTCGGGATCTCCGGGCCGGCGATACCCGGATCGGCATGATCGGCAGCGCCGTGAACCGCCGGATGCCGACGTCGGACTTGGCCCTTCCCTCGGCCGCCTACTCCGGTGGTCTCGACTTCACGCACGAGTGGGCAGACCGGAGCTGGAGGTTCAGCGGAGCCTTTGCCGGAAGTCAGGTCCGAGGATCCGAAGCGGCCATGGCCGCCCTGCAGCATTCCTCGTCCCGTTACTTCCAGCGGCCCGATGCCGGTCACCTGAGCGTGGATCCTACGGCCACGTCGCTCAGTGGCTACTACGCGATGGCCGACCTGAACAAGCAGGCCGGCAGCTTCCAGGTGAAGCTGGCCGGCGCTGCGATCAGCCCGGGCTACGGATCCGGCGAAGACCTCCACACCACGGGGCGACGTGAGGCGGACAAACCGAATGTGGGCCCATCGCGGATCGGACATATGCGCGATCATGTCCCCTCGCTTGCGAGCGTGCTGGGTGATGATCCATGCGAGCAGTGAATCATTCTTCCGCCAGATCATGAATTGGGGCCAGAAGCGCTCGTGGTTCGTTCCCCAGATCAGCTCCCTGGATCGCCAACGCTTCCACGTACGGCGGAGGGCGCGCCACAGAAGGAGCGGCATCGGCAAATCGAGCCAGACGACGGTTTCGAGGCGCGGCCAGAAGGTCCGCTGGGAGAACTTCTCACAGGAACCCGCGACGACCCAGCACTCGCCCATGGTCGCCTCGTGAATTCGGCGCTCGAGCTCGTCAGGATTCGTCTCGTTCAGGCCGACCCATCCTGGCTGCCAGTTGATCGCGTCCAGTTCGACGAGCGACGCATCCAGCGCCTCCGCCAACGTAGCCGCGAGCGTGCTCTTGCCCGATGCGCTGTTGCCGATCACGTGGATGCGTTTGCCGATCGGCGGGTCCGCCTCGGTGTGGCGAACGCCGTCCCTACCCTCGGCCACGTTCACCTACCGCCTGACCCAGACGCCTTCCCACTGTGCCCATGAGCCACGCTTGGGGGATTGTCGAAAGGTTGCCTGCTCCCTCGTCGGGACCAGGCCCGTGAACCACGGGTCCAGTATCTCCTGTAGCTCCAGGAGCGACAGAAAGTGAATGGACAGCCCGCACTTGGACCCCTCAGTGTACCTGACTGTGAAACCGCCTCGATCGCCCCGCTCGACGACCCGATGGGAGTGGTAGACGTCGGTGGAGGCAGAGTTGACGCGAACGAAGAGCAGTCCTCCGCGCTTCAGCAGCTTCGCAGAGCGCCCGAACATCGATCGAACCGTATCTCCTGTTCCGTGCTGGAAGACCTGGATGGCGACGATATAGTCGAACAGCGACTCCGATTCGAACTCGCGAAAGTCCGCCTGGACCAAGTCCGGCCCCAGATGCGGGTGGCCCACCCGGAGCTGTGCGATGGCCTCCTTCGAGATGTCAAGCCCGATCAGATTCAGTCCCGCGTCGACGAGAGCGACGTAGTTCCGTCCGTTGCCGCAGCCGACATACAGACCTTTGCCCCTCATGGTCTCCGGTCGATCGCGAAGGATGTCGACGATGCGGCCGACGAACGGGATAGGCGGCTCGCCACGGTATCGGCCGCGGCGATACTCATCGTCCCAACTGCGTGATACGGGGCCTGACTCAGGTGACGACACGAGTGTAGCGGCGCCTAAGTGTAATGGTCATGGCGTGGAGCAGGCGCTGTCTCTCATGCATGGCTACGTTGCGAAGGATTCGATGGCGACCCGGGGACCGCAAGAAGCTCGAGGGCTGGGTTCGGGGGCGCCAAAGCGCGGGTCTGCTCGGTGCGGGCTGCCTCCCCCTGACAAAACGGTGCGCCCCGTGTATCGCAGCCCTCGCCGCATGAGACCAGGAGGCGAAGAGCGGGTCGAAGCGATCGAGCACACCCTCGAGCGCCACATCCCCCGGTCGGACCGCCTCCGATTCGAGACCCGGGAACTCGACGAGAGGCGTGTCACGATCCGGGACCCTCAACTACGGCACTCCCTCCGCAACCGGCCCGACCACATCGTCGCGGGCGAGGCCCGGGGCGCCGATGACCCGTCACCCGGCTGCGTCGGCAACGGCCACGCGGATCGCCACCGCGGCGGAGAGATCGGGGGGCAACGGGATCATCGGCACGAGCGGCGACGGGCACGGTCTCGGGCAGGACTCCGTCGAGGTCTGCGATGAGGTCGAAGAAAGCGTCCTGCACACCCGTCAGCCGTCGCCGCACCCGACGGCGACCTCGAGCGCACGGCACACAGCGTTCATTTTCTCCGGCCCGACCGTGCCGACGAACGTCCTCAAGCGGGCCTTCTCAACCGTCTGCACGTGGTCGAGGTTCACGGCAGACGGATGCTTCAACCCCTCCTGCACACCGACGAGAACTTCGCTGGGCGTGCCGCGAATCGTGGAGGTGACCGGCGCGACCATCACCGTGTGCAGCAACTCGATGACTTCCGGCCGCGTGAGGACCAGAACCGGGCGCCGCTTGTCGGGACGGGAGAACGAGAACAGCCAGATGTCGCCGCGCCTTATTCTCTCATCCATGCGGCTTCGTCCTGCCACCCGCTGAAGTCGTCGCCGAGGCCCGCACGGGTACCGTATCCCTCCCGATACTGGCGGGTGATCTCGGCCCGGCGCCGACGTGCCAGATACTCGGCGGCCGCCCGCCGAAGCACCGCCGAGCGGCCGTGCTGCCGCACGTCCGCGTGCCGATCGAGCCTGGCCAGCAATTCTTCATCCACGGTAATCTGTATGGTCTTCATAGCTATATTCTATATTGCCCCGCCCGTATACGGCAACAGCTGAGGCGCGGTCACCCATGAACCACGAGCATCACCCGGCCGTGGTCGCGTCAGAGGGAGTTCATATCTGACCGACGGCTCGAAGCAGACGACAGCGCTCGCAGCCGCCTCGATGCGTTCTCCCTCCTCGAGCTCGGAGCTGGAGGGCGCCGCCTGCCGCGTGCAGGAAGGCGTCTATGGACGCACCCGCATGAGCATACGGTTGTGCTTCAACTCAATCGAGGGTGTCTCGTCACACTCGGTAACGGTGAGCACGTACCGCTTTCCCCACACGTAGTGGCTCTCCCGTTCCACGTACTCGAGCGGTGTCTCGCGCTCCTGTTCCCGCAATCGTTTCTGTTGCCGCTAAACCCAGTCCAGCTTGGAGATCGCGAATGCCCGAATCGTCTCCAAGCTCATGCGCCTCGGAGCCGAGATCTGGACACGGCCCGTAGGGGGATAGACACGGAGATGGACGTTCTTGATGTCCTTCAGGACCACGTCCACCGCGATGTCACCCACTGGATCTGTGAGGCCATCCGCACTCACTCCGCGCCCTGATGACGAGGACGATCCTCTCCACCTCCGCCAGCGGAGCCCGACTTCGGATGCACCGTCCGGACAGTGGCCTTTCCGTTATTCTGGTGCCGAACGGGAGTACGCCGCCCGTAGCGATTGCCAACTCTGGGCGGGCGGGAGCCGCAGACGAGGGACCTCGGCGTACGGAGTTGTCCCGCCTTGTCGAGCACCCGGTGGTCGAGGGCTCATTGCGCGTCCGTCGGGGCGAGCAGGTGCCGAGGGTCCGGGAATTCGGCGCAAAGCTACGTCGCCTCTCTCTTTGCGCACCCTCTGATCCTACCTCTCTTCTTGCCGTAGAAGGGCGCAGGCTGTGTCTGCCCGGTCACGGGCCGACCTGGCGTTGGTGCCGGTCTGCAGAGCCGCCCCGGAGCTGGAGGCACCGAGCCGTTCGATGGTTCGCGCGCTATGGGGCGGCATGGTCTTGCGGCCCCGAGATGCCGCTTCCCTCGCGGGCACGGACCCGTCTAATACCACGCCCCGATCCGCACCTCGATGCCAGGGTTCTCGGCCACGGACGCAACGAACGCATCCAGATCGCTCCCCCGATAGTGGTAGGGATAGACAATCCCGGGCCGGAACACGAGTACGGCGCTGGCCGCCTGCTCTTCGGTCATGGTGTAGGGCAGGTTGAAGCAGATGAAAGCGACGTCAATGTCTTCCAGCGCTCTCATTTCCGGAATGTCTTCCGTATCTCCGCTGATGTAGACCCGCTGACCTCCCATCGTCACTACGTATCCGTTGCCCCGTCCCTTGTCGTGGTACTGCAATCGCTCGTCGGTCAGGTTGTACATGGGGATCGCCAGAACCGTGAGGTCGAACAGCGATATCTCACTCCCATTGTCCAGCGTGCGGGCCTCGGAGCCCACGGTTGCCGGCAGCTGCTCCACCACCGCTGCCGGAGCCACGATCACGGTGCTCTCGCCTGCAACGGCTTCCAGGGTCTCGACGCTGAGATGATCACCGTGAATGTCGGTAATCAGAATCAGATCGGGGCCGGGCAGATCGCGAAACGCTTCGGCCCCGCCCACCGGATCCACATAGATGATCCTGCCATCCCAGCCCATCGCAAAGGTGGCGTGGTCGATCGGGTGAATCGTCAGATCGCCGTTGGACGTCGCAATCCTGTCTCCGGTCAGCATCGCCTGAGCACTTAGAGACGACGGTATCAGGACGATTGCCAGCGCTGCGAGCACTGGAACGGAGTGGCGCATGATGCGCTCCTTGGTCGCAGGCGGGAAGTCTCGGGGAGGGAAGCATGACCGGGTCCACAACGGATCGCAAGCGGTGAACTCTAGCGCCCCCGATTTTTCTGGACAGTAGATTGGTGAGTAGGCGGGGTCCAGAGAAAATGGGGGTTGTGTATGCTTACAGGGGCTGGGGCGTCCGAAGCGACCGATGGTCGCACGGGAAAAGAGGAACTGCCGGAGTGATGGAGTGCGCGGCGGAAGGCGGACGTCGTGCTGCGGCTGCTTCTCGGAGAAGGTCTGGGAACGCAGGCCCCGGATGTATGCCGAACCGCTCCTGGACCACTACGCCGATACGTTGAGCGAGATTCGGGATGCCGGCTTCATACCCTGCTCGGCCAAGCGATTCCGCCCATACCTGCATTCGGCAGCGGCACACTCACCCAGCGGCTGCTGGGGAGAGCCCCGAAATAGGCCGGTCCCCGGATAGAATGCACCTGCGGAGGGAACCGTGAACAGCGATCGTTTGAAGCGTCAAATCCAATTCATCCTGGAGATCGACAAACTCAAGGATGTCGTACGGCGTTCCTACCTCATAGGCGCGGACAGAAAGGAGAACTCCGCCGAGCACAGCTGGCACCTAGCCGTCATGGCGTTGCTGGTTGCAGAACATGCGAACGAAACCGTGAACCTCCACCGTGTGGTCCGGATGGCACTGGTCCACGACATCGTCGAGGTCGATTCGGGCGACACCTACTGCTACGACAGGGAGGGCGAAGAACTCAGGGTGGCCCGAGAACGCCAGGCTGCCGACCGCTTGTTCGGAATGCTCCCCGACGATCAGGCTGAGGAGTTTCGCGGTCTGTGGGAAGAATTTGAAGCCCGTCAGAGCCCCGACGCTCGATTCGCCGCGGCGCGCTGGACCGCCTCATGCCCCTGACACACAACTACCACACCGCGGGCCGCGCCTGGCTCGAACACGGCATCCACCAGGCCCAGGTCCTCGAGCGCAACACCTCGATCGCGGAAGGCTCTTCCAAACTATGGGAAGTTGCCGAGTCCCTGATAGACGATGCGGTGGCCAAAGGCTATCTGAGGCCACAGGAGAACTGGAGTTGCCCCGCCTATGACGGACACCTTTCCATTTGGGCCAACCGAGGAGGTGCCATGGCGGGGAGAGGAGGAGGGCACCTTCGGTTGATGATCTGCGTCGGACTCAGATTCTTCGGTGCAGCCCTTCTATCCTCCCTTTTCTTGTCTCGACCTAGCGATATTCTAGAACTTGACTCGGGCTCGTTTCAGGGGGGGTAGATCAAGCCAGGCTGATCTGCCGGCCCTTTCATATGTTCCAGCTCACCATCGTCCCAACGACACCGCCACGCCCGCAGCGCTGTGTAGAACCGCGTTGTCCAGGGTAACCAAAGGAACGCCTAAGGTCCGCGCGAGCGCGACGAACTCGGCATCGTAGGCCGTCTAACGCAATCTCAATCACCTGGTGTCGCGACACGCGGATGATGCGATCGCCCAGAACGACGGCAGCGTCATCGCTCATCGCTTTGGCCTGTTGCGGGGTTGCCGTGCCCCGCCGCACGAAGTCGACCAGGACGTTGTGCAGCTCACTCATGAGGAGGGCGGGTGCCGTCCACTCGGGCTCCCGGCGGACCATCACATTCGTGTCGACGACGATCACGGCCGTCCCGTGTTGCGCATGTCTCGTAGCGCGTCCTCACTGAGATCAACCGGTCCCAGGGTCTCGTTTCGCTGCCGGATGCGATCCAGCAGGGCCTTTGGGTCGACCGTCTCGCGGTGAACCGACTCCGTCAATCTCTCGAGAATCTCCCCGTTCAGACTACGGTGGTTGCGTTTCGCGGCGAACTTGAGCTCCCGGTGCAGACGGCCGGGAATCCCACGAAGTGCTATGTCTGGCAAATCGGCCTCCCAGCCCACAGTGCGCCAACTGACACAATTTATGATGCCGTAATAATATTACTCATGTTCCAACTGATACGGGCCATCGCAGTGCGACACCGAAGCATCGGGCTCGTCCGCTGCTGTCGCTCCGCGCACGGCGGCGGCGGTTCAGCCCGGATCCTGCATCCGAATATAGGAAAGCACCGCCCAAGGCCTTAAGTTTCAAGGAGTTCCCGCTAAGAACGCCTCGAAACGGAGGGCACCCAGACGGTGCGACACCATCATACCGGGAGCAGGCCTCATATACAAGGCGCCAGCCGGCCGCTGCGCGTCCGTCACAGCGCGCGGAACCTCACCGACGGCGCCGGTCTCGTGCTCGTGCGCAAGCTCTTCGACCGGTTCGGCCTGGCTGGCTGGATCGACGGGCGGGCAGCGAAGGAGAAGGGGTTCTTCCGCCCGGGGCTGATGACGGAGGTGTGGATCACGCTGCTGCTCTACGGTGGTGGGGTGATCGACGACCTCCCCCTGCTCGACCGCCGCGGCGTGCGCCGGATCTTCGGCTGGGTCCGCGTCCCGGACCCCACGACCTTCGGGCGCTGGCTGAGGCGGGCCAGCGGGCGCATGGTCCCGCTCCTCGACGAACTCCTCTGGAGGATGGTCCGGCAGCGCTGGGCGCTACGGGCCGGTGGGGTCCCGAAGAAGCTGACCCTGATGCTGGACTCGACCGTCGTGGTGCGGTACGGGCAGAAGCAGGCCGGGGCTGAGAAGGGCTACAACCCGAAGAAGCGGGGCCGTCCCTCCCATCATCCGATCGTCGCCTTCGTCAAGGAGACCGGGGACTGCCTGGGGGTGCGCTGGCGGGCGGGCAATGCCCACACGGCCGAGGGAGCCACGCAGTGGCTGGAAGAGCTGGTGGGGCGGTTGAAGGGCGCCGGCGTCCGTGAGATCACGGTGCGCCTCGACAAGGGTTTCATCAGCAAGGAGATGGTCGAGACACTCCAGGAGCTGGACGTCTTCTTCTTCCTCAAGGTGCCCCGCTACCCTTGGCTGGAAGGGTTGCGCAACCGGTGGCACCACTCGAAGAAGGGCGAAGAGATCTTCCCGGAGGGGGAGGAGCTATGGAGCGCGACAGGCTCGCTCTGGGGTGCGCGTCTCCTCACGACCCAGACCAGGAAGCCTCTCAGGACCGAGGAGGGCACACTCGATCTCGACACCTATGAGGTCGGGCTCCAGGCGGACGTACTGACGAATATCCCGGGCATCCACGCTCTGACCGCCTGGCGCCTGTACAATGCCGGTGCCGTGGTCGAGCACCGGATCGAAGAGCTCGGCCAGCTCTCGGCCGGCAAGACCGCGGTCGACCACCTCGGGGGCAACGCCCTCCTCTGGGGCCTCTCGGCCGTCACCTACCAGACCCTTCATACACTGCGCCGGCACTTCCTCACCGGCTCCTGGCGTACGGCACAGCCCAAGCGGGTCCGGCTCTGGGTGATCCGGCTCCCCGCCAAGCTGACCACCCACGCACGCAAGACCTATCTGCAGTTGCTGCGCGACGAGCCCGTCCGTCTGCGTACTCTCGCGGCCCTGCGGGGACTCAACCACAACATCCCGCCCCCAGTGCCCGCCTGAGGCCGTTCGCCGCACCCAAGGCTATCCGGGTCGCATGCCAAATCGTGGGACCCGTGTCTCCAACGGTCTCCCGGCGCGCCAATGTTCGGCTTCTCTTCGCCCCACTGCCGTAGGGCCACAACCCTCATCGCCCACTACCCCCTGCTCCCACCGCCCTCCTCCACCCGACCGGCGTCAATCACCGGCAACAACCGCCTGAAACAGCCCCTTCCGCTGGATCTGGGTTCAGTCACCGCCTACTACGGCCAGAAACGGCGGCACCGTGACACGGCTGTGAAGGAGGTCGCCGCCTAGACTCGATCTGAGGGGCTCGGGTAGTGGCGTGGCGCTCACTTCCGCCCGACCTGGCCTGGTTTCGCACGAGCGGCGACCTGTTTAAAGGCCGCGAAATGATCAGCCGGGAGCACGGAATCCGACACATTTCAACATTGATCGGGACCTTCCTGGGAGCACAAGCCCATGGATATACCCAGGCGAATCATCCGCTTTCGTCCTACTCGGTATGGGGACTGCGGTCGCAGTCCACGGGATCGTCGAGCCGCTGCGCCCGCATCGTGGAAGCGCCGGGTAGTGTTCCAGGTGCCACCTTCGAGGACGCTCCACGCTCGAGCAGCGGTTTTCCACCAGCGATTCGGTGGGCAGGAGTTGCCGACTTGGTGGACAGTTGACAGTCGTCGTCGTTTCTTCCCAAGTCAGCCTCCGGGAGTCGGGAGTCCGCGCTGCACCGCAGGCTCCGGCCCGGCGGGTCACGCTGCCCTCCCTCGGTTGCGCGCCTCGAAGCTGGCCGGCGACTCGCAACCGAGGCTCGAGTGGCGCCGGCGCAGGTTGCACCAACCCTCGATGAAACGGAACACGGCCCGGCGGGGCTTGCCGGACTCGCCCCGGTGACCCGGGAGTCCGGATCCCGGAAGGGACGCAGCTTCATCCAGGGTGGCAGGCACCAGGTGGGCCGACTGCTCTACATGCCCGCGGTCGTCGCGATCCGGTGGGTTCCCAACGTCAATCGGAAGAACGAGGCTCTCGTGGCCAAGGGGAAACCGCGGAAGGTCGCCCTTACGGCAGTGATGCGGAAACTCCCCGTCCGCACCAACACCCTGGTGCAGCAGGACCGCATCTGGACGGCGCACACGCCTGGACACCATGCATGAGCGCAATGCACCGAACCGGCACGCAAGGTCGACCAGCTCGATCCGCGAGCTCTCGCCTGACACAGCGACCGCATCCCGCGTTCACCGCTACCGTCTGTCCGCGGTGTCTCCCCGGCCCCGCTCCCAACGGTACCCTCCTGACATGGATACTCCCGTACCCGCAAGGGTGGCCGAAGAACTGACGGAGACCGAGGAAGGAGCTTGGGCCAGGAACCAGCTCGCCCGGATCCAGGGGCTGATCGCGGAACGATCCGGACTCAGCTGAAGGCCGAGGAGCCCCCCCGCTCTCCGCGCCAATCCACTTGCGTTCATGTGAGGCCTCGCTTCAGCTTCGAATGGAATCCACGTAGAGACCACATCAACGGGGGGGTGTCATGGTCCGGCTCGCGGGTCTTCTCGTCGGGTCTTCGGTTCTCGTCGCCCTCGTCTTCCGGGTCGGATCCTCTGCGCCGGAGACCCAGGGGGTTCGCCAGACCCTCACCACCCCGGGAGGCGCTCAGCTAGACGTCGAAACCGTCATCGGAGACCTCGACACGGTCTGGGACATGATCTGGGCGCCGGACGGCTCGATGTGGTTCTCCGAGCGCGGAGGCCGCATCTCGCGCCTCGATCTCACCGAGCGGACCCGCACAATCGTGGGAGAGGTTCCGAACGTGCTGGAAAGCGGTGAGGCGGGACTCATGGGCATCGCTCTCCACCCGGACTTCCCGGACGTCCCCATGGTCTACGCCGCACACTCGTACGACACGGGAGACGGCATCGGAAACCGGCTGATTCGCATGCGCCTGCAGAACGGATCGCTCGGGCCCCCCGAGACTGTGCTCGACGGGTTGGCCGGGCGGCGAAATCACGACGGCTCCCGCATCGCCTTCGGGCCGGACGGATTCCTCTACATGACGATGGGAGACGCGGGCAGTCGGCCCTTCTCACAAGACATGCGCTCGCTCAACGGCAAGATCCTCAGGCTCACGGAGGACGGAGCGCCGGCTCCAGGCAACCCGTTCGGCGACCACATCTGGAGCCTGGGCCACCGGAACCCTCAGGGTCTGGTCTTCCACCCCAACCGAATGCTCTACTCCGCCGAGCACGGTTCCGGAGACGAAGACGAGTTGAACCTGATCGAGGCGGGCCGGAACTACGGATGGCCGACGCTCGAGGGCTTCTGCAACACGCGGGAGGAGGAAGCGTACTGCGCGGCGAACGACGTGGTGGAGCCCCTCTACAGCTGGTCCCGGACCGTGGGCATCGCAGGCGCGGAGGTGTACGCGGGAGACGCCATCGAGGGATGGAATGGAGACATACTGGCCGTCTCGCTCCGCGGGGAGTCGCTCTATCACATCAGCCTGTCCGGCGACGGTCGGCGAGCTCTGTCGGCAGAAACCATAGTGGCGGGTGAGTACGGACGGTTGCGAGATGTCCTGGTGGGCCCGGCGGGAGAGATCTACCTCGCGACCAGCAACAGGGATGGGCGGGGCGAGCCCGCGTCGAACGACGATCGGATCCTGAAGCTCACCCTGTCGGGCGGTTAGCGCGCTCCCGGTACGATGCGATCGGATCGAAGCTGATCGGCTGGCTGAGGACGTAGCGCCTCTGGTACGATGGTCGCGGTTCTACCGAGCGGGCGGCACCAGTCGCCCGGCCTCCCCGCCGACGTCGGGTTCTTCAGGTGCTGGTGAGGCCAGTCGAGAATGATCTCGATCCGTTTGGCGCGGCGGAGCGGACTGCCCGTCCGCGCATGCTCATGGCCCTCGGCCGGGAAGCGAACAAGCTCCACCTCTCGCCCGGGGATGCGCAGACGGGTAAACAGGTCTTCGGCTTGGTGAACCGGGCACCGCAAGTCGTTGTCCGAGTGGATGATCAGTAGAGGCGTGCGTATATTCTCGGCACTGGTTCCAACCGCGAGTTCCATGATCTTCTTGTCCCCTCCCAGACCGGGAGGCGGCGCACCCTTCCACCGCGCTGACGCCTCCACCTTGGCAAGAAGACGAGGCGGTGCGTGGGAGTAGCTGACCATCACGCCGAGGCAGTCGGCCGACTACAATGCGAACCCGGTGCTGGAAAAGATCGGAATCCGGGACGTGAGAGGCGGGGAGAAGAGCTGACTGGGTCGGGGTACCCAGCAGCGGGCATGTAGGCAGGCAGACCAGACGTACGCGACGCTCTCTCGTTCTTTCGCTAGAGTCCGGGCCCGCAGACGCGGCGCCCACTGAAGAGGTCGTGGGCCGGAACGCCGGGGTTTCCGGGAGCCTTACGACACGACTGCGCTGGCCGTGGGCTTCTCGCCGGCCCTGGGCCGGTCCAGACAGTCGGCCCAGTCTTGCATCAGCTGCGCTGGTATCATTATAAGATATTTATCGCAATAGATTTACGATTGATCAATCCGCCCTGATTCCCGCATTGCACCCCTCTTGTCGAACGGGAATCCATCGGACCGTCGGAGACGCCCGCGGACAGGAGGTTGCCTCAGGTTGCTAGGTGCCAAGTCTTCCGGCCGAGCTGTGATCCACCCCGATCCATCATGTCTAAAGTGAAGATCGTCGGCATGAACACGGACATCGCGACGTGATCCGGGCGCGCTGGCGGATCCAGCAGGCCGTCGAAAACTGCAGGACGCACTGGGTAGTGTTTTGGCCCTTCCTATGCGCGTTTCTCTGAGATCAATCAGCGACTAAACCGAGCGCTTGGCTAGGCTCTTGCTACGTCTGTCGGTCCGACACCGGGCGAACCCCTTGACGGAGCCGTACACCCGCTCGACCGCTTTGAGTCAGGACGGCACCGCCATCCGTGCTCGCCTGCTCGTGGTCGAACGGGGCGACGACGGGATTGTCGAACAGATGCGGGAACAGTACAGTCGGTGATATCCTACCGTGCGTCACGCAGGGAGCCTCCGTAGTGCGGGAAACGTCTGTGTCCGCAGTCTTTTCGGCGCACGGGGGCTCTTGTGTCTTCACCCAATTTCGCACTCTCATGCATAATCCGGGCTACGAGGCGGCGAGGAATACGCGGCCCGAATGGCTGAGCGACGCGATTCGCCGTGCCGACCTCGCGACCCACCAGCGCGTCCGTGCGCTACTCGATCGGGCGGCCCATGTCGGCCGTCGCTGTCTCACCCTGGCGGCCATCCTCGTCCTTGCCGCCTGCGTCCCGGCGGCTCGTGACGCCGTTGATGAGGGCGGCGCGCCCGCCCGGCTTCGCATCGAGGTCAGCTACGCCACCGATGTCCACGAGGGCCCGCTCACCGGACGCCTCTTCCTGGGTCTCAGCCCTTCGGCGGATCCCGAGCCCCGGATCGCGGCCTACAACTCCGCACGGCAACGCGACGGCCGCGTGCCCTTCTTCGCGGCCGACGTGGCCGGCGTCGGCCCGGGCGAAGCGATGGTCATCGATGCCGTAGCGGACGGCTACCCCTACGCGCATCTGCGGGAGCTGCCGCCGGGCGACTACTGGGTGCAGGCGCTGCTCCATGTGTACACGGAGTATCGCCGGCAGGATGGGCATGTCATCTGGGCACCGCAGGACCAGTGGGAAGGCCAGCGCTGGGCGTTCTCGCCAGGGAACCTGGTCAGCGCCCCGCGGCGCGTCCGCGTGGACCCGGCATCGGACGCGACGATCCACCTGGAGCTCAACGACGAGATCCCGCCCATCGAGACACCGCCGGACACGGAGTGGGTCAAGCACGTCAGGATCCAGAGCCGCATCCTGAGCGATTGGTGGGGACAGCCCATGCACCTGGGGGCGGTCGTCCTGCTCCCGCGGGGCTATGACGATGACCCCGATCTGAGGTACCCGGTCGTCTTCGAAGCGGACCACTTCAAGCTGGAGCCCGCCTTCGGCTTCACGACGGAGCCACCGTCGGGAGGCCCACAACTCTTTGCACAGATGATGCGCGAGTCGGGCGGGATGCGCGAGTCGGGATACGACTTCCAGCGCGCGTGGGCGGGCGCCGACTTCCCGCGGATGATCGCGGTCACGATTCAGCACCCCACGCCCTTCTTCGACGACTCTTACGGCCTCAACTCGGCAAACAACGGCCCCTACGGCGACGCGATCCACCAGGAGCTGATCCCGTATCTCGAAGAGAACTTCCGGATGCTCGGCGAGCCGTACGCCCGCGTGCTCACCGGCGGCTCCACCGGCGGCTGGATCTCTCTCGCCTCGCAGATCCACTACGCGACGTTCTACGGCGGGACGTGGGCCTTCTATCCGGATCCGGTCGACTTCAGCCGCTACCAGTTGATCGACATCTATACGGACGAGAGCGCGTTTCTGGTCCCGGGTGCCGTGCCGGGTGCTCCCGAGCGGATGTTCCAGCGGACGATCGAGGGACAGCCGGTCGGCAGTGTCCGCCAGTTGAGTCAGCTCGAGCGGGCGCAGGGCTCCCGCGGGCGTTCCGCCGGGCAAATCGACGCCTGGAACGCGGCGTACGGGCCAGCCGACGAGGCTGGCTATCCGCGGCGGCTATGGGATCTGGAGACCGGCGTGATCGATCGTGAGGTTGCCCTATACATCCGCGACAATGGGTACGACCTTCGCTACTACCTGGAGGAGAACTGGCCCCGTATCGGTCCCGACCTGGTTGGCAAGATCCGGATCTACAACCCCGAGATGGACCAGTTCTACCTGCCGTACGCGGTGTACCTCCTGGAGGAGTTCCTCGAAGGCACGACCGATCCGTACTACGGCGGCGAGATCGTCCACGGCCGCCCCATGAAGGGACACCTGTGGTCGCCGTTCACCAACGCACAGCTGGTCCGGCGGATGGCGGACCACATCGCCGCCGATGCCCCGGCAGGTGCGTCCAAGGCGTGGCACACGGGCGGTCTCTGAGGGGGACAATCGTCAGTGGGAGCATGCTCAAGCTGAAGCCTGACGTGCCCGTGCCTACGTCCGAGGAAGACACTGCGATCAACGCACGAACAGTCTGCGGTGTAGCTTTTCCTGTCGCAGAGCCAAGTGAAACTGACCATCTGATCGGTGCGGCATTCGCTCGAATATCCTTCGGCTTCCGTGCACAGAAATGTCGCAGCTGTCGTGGCCACGTGGGCTTCGAGTTCGTGCTCGGCTAGGGTCCGGGGCGGGCGCGGTGGATGAACTGCCCCAGTGAAGTAGGACCACTTCAGACCTTCTGATCGTGCCGGACCAGCTTTTCGAGGCGGTGCCTGTGTAGTGCCTTGGCCACCTGCTCGGGTGTCGCGCCTTTGTAGTTCGCCTTGAGGCTCTTCTTGTACGGCTTGCGCTTTCCCGGTGGACCGTGCCCAGCGTTTCGCACTGTCGTCGACAGGGTGCCTTAGGTGTAGCTTATTGGCAACAATGCAATTGTATTGCCTATGCCATATGTTTATTGGTCCGAAGGAGACCGCTGGAACGGGCTGTACAACCCCCCTCAATCGCCCTCAATCGCCCTCAATCGCCCGCACACGCTCCCCAATTTGACATAGCTATTGTATGGCTGTGACACAGCGATAAAGCGGCATATACAGCAGTGCAGCCCGAGTAACGATTCCCCTTGCCGCCCACGCGCAAATGTGCGATGACATTAGTCGCGTATCGTCAAAGCGCCCCGTCCGGAGGTTCTTAGCGTGCTGCCTCTGCCCCCGCTCGAAAGCCTGCGCTTCTTCGAGGCCGCGGCCCGCCTCCAGGGCTTCGCCCGCGCCGCCGAGGAGCTCGGCGTCACGCCGGGCGCCGTCGCCCACCGCGTGCGGATGCTGGAGAAGTATCTTGACGTCCCGCTCTTCAACCGCCAGCATCGCGGGGTGCGCCTCAACCGCCGCGGCCTGGCCTACCTGAAGGAGGTCCAGCGCATCCTCGCCGAGGTCCACGGCGTCTCCGAGCGCCAGCGCCGCTGGCCTCGGCGGGTCCGTATCGTCTCGGTCGAGGCGGTCGCCGAGAAGTGGCTCGTGCCTAGGCTCGCCTCCTTCAAGGCAGAGCACCCTGGCGTGGCCATCAAGGTCGAGACCAACCACCGCGGCGTCGACGCCGACCGCTGCGACTTCGACGTCTGGCTCGCCTACACCGGCGAGACCGCCGCGCCGCACCCGGTGACGCGCCGCGAGGACACGCTGCTCGAGGAGACGCTCTATGAGGAGGAGCTGCTGCCGGTCTGCAGTCCGGCCCTGCTCGCCGCCCGCGGCCGGCCCCGCGGCCCGGCCGACCTCTGCGGCTGGCCGTTGCTCTACGATCTGGGATGGGACGCCGACTGGGCGTACTGGTTCGCCCGCCAGGGCCAGTCCACGCCAGACCTCTCGCAGGCCTCGGGCTTCCGCCTCTACAGCATGCTGGTCCAGGCCGCGGTGACCGGCATCGGCGCCATCGTCGGGCGCCGGATGCTGATCGCCCGGGAGCTGGACGACAGAGTGCTGGTCCCGGTCTTCGAACGCCCCCGGGCCGAGGCGCCCGAACGCTGCTGCCTCATCACCACGGCGGCCTCTCGGCAGCGGCCCGAAGTGCAGGCATTCCGGGAATGGATCCTGGACGAGGCCAGGGCACCCGACTCCGTCCCGCGCCATCCGTGACCCGGCTTCGCCTCCCCCTCAGCCCACCGGCGCCCAGGGCACTTTCGAGGAGCCAGCTTCCCAACTTGTCCGCGTAGGCGAAGAGGGCCGGTGGTCCACCGGCGTGGACAAAGAGCACCCGGCTGCCCGCGGCGATTCGCCCCGAGCACACATGGGCGATCAGGCCCGCCATCGCCTTGCCGGTGTTGTAGGAGCACGCCCCATTCTGCAGCTCTAGAGACATCCAGTCTTACGCACCTGGTGAGTTGACGGGGCCGCCGTGAGCGGCCCCCCTCCGGATCGACTGGCGATCCGGAGGCCAGGTGAGATGAAGCTGAGCAAGGAACAGGTGATGGTGGCGAAGGGGATGGCGGAGCGAGGCACGTCGGTGCGGCAGCTGGCCGGTCAGCTTGGGGTGAAGGAGGAAGCGTTGCGCTACCGAGTGAAGAAGCTAGAGGAGGGACCGGAGAGCGGAATAGCCCACGGCGCTGGACGGCTCCGGGGCAGCGGTCGAGGCGATCCAGCGGGAGCTCGGGGACGGCCGGCTGACGGGCGAGGGTCGGCCAACTCAGGCCCGACAGATCTACGAGCTCCTGGTCCGAGACCACGGCCACCGGGGCAGCTACCAGCCGGTGGTGCGGCACCTGAGGCGCACGCGCGGGAGGCCGCGGCTGCGGGCGCCGATCCTATCGTATGGAGTCCGATCACGTCGCGGGTTGCATAGCCAGGCTAGTTCTACCCCTTTTCTCTGCCCCAGATACTAGACTGCTTTCCCCGGCGACTTCCCAGCGGCCCCCGTGTTTATGCCGCCTCGGAAACTCGCTCCGTCCTCCAGGACCACTCGCGGTGCTACAAGATCTCCCTCCACGGAAGCCGAGCTGAGCAGAACGATCTTTTTCTCAGCCGTCAAATTACCCTGTACCCTACCCTCGACCGAGACGACACGACCCAAGATACTGGCCTTGACGTCTCCCTCTGGGCCGACAGTGACCAAACGGGTCCTCAGGTCTACTGAACCCTCGACGCGGCCTTCGATCAAGAGGTCTTCGTCACCGGTCACCTCACCTTTGATCTCGATCGAGCGGGCGATTACCGTCAACTCGGGCGTTCTAGATGGAACGGTGGGCGTCTTGGCCTTCAGCGTCGAGTTTCCGACAGCCTTACTCCGTCGATCAAGCATCTCGTCTTTCTTCCGCATGCTGGGGCTCCGGCAAGGTCATCTCAATCCGGCTACCTCCCCTTCTAGTTCTTTGCAACCGCTCCGTCAACGCAATAATTACATTGTGTCTATGGGATTCTATTGCTTACAAAGTCGAATGCAGGGTCGTCGGTGGCAACAGTGACGCAAGCTTGACATTGCGGAAGGCTACGGCTCGGTGTACAGTCGGGTCGAGCGCCCGACTGCGCCTCGGGGGCGGGAGCCACGCCGCCCGCCATCGCCGCCTGACCGGCTAGCGCCCCGCCGCGGCGGCCATTCCTCCTCTCAGACCGCATCCGCCGCCGGCCGGCAAGCCACCCGAACCTGCGGAGGGCCTCGACCGCGATTGGCCGAGATTCAGCCTGCCTGCACCAGTTCATGCACCGGGGCAGAGGGGAGTAGTGCGATTCCTTCGTCAATCTTGAAAAGCCATGATCCGGGTGTCAGCCGTGCTAGCCCGAACTTCGACCGGAATCTGGGCTTTCTGACGCGGCAACTCATTGGCAGTATGATAGTTGGCGGGATTTCTGCACCGTCTTGTGTACCCATGTGATGGGTTGCTTATGACCTCGACATGAAAACATACTCCAGTTACTATCATACCCATGTACATCGAACGGGTACCCAACCGCAACTCCCCGCCCGCCGTCCTGCTGCGCGAGTCCTTCCGCGAAGACGGCAAAGTCAAAAAGCGCACCCTCGCCAACCTGTCCACGTGGCCCGAGGACATCGTCGAGGGGCTGCGCATCCTTCTGAAAGGCGGCGTTGCGCTCTCCTCCATGGGCGACGCCTTCACCATCCTGCGCTCCCGGCCCCACGGCCATGTCGCCGCCGCCCTCGGAACCGCCCGACGCCTGGGCCTCGAGAGGCTCCTCGACCGCCGCCCCTCCCGCGAGCGGGCCCTCGCCGCCGCGATCATCCTGGCCCGCATCCTGGATCCCCGCTCCAAGCTGGCCACCGCCCGCTCCCTGCGCAGCGAGACCCTGACCCATACGCTGGGCGAGGAACTCGGCATCGAGGACGCCGGCGACAACGAGCTTTACCGGGCCATGGACTGGCTCCTGCGGCGCCAGGACCGCATCGAGCGCCATCTGGCGGCCCGGCACCTCGAGGACGGCGCCCTGGTGCTCTGCGACATCACCTCGGTCTACTTCGAGGGCTCGAAGTGCCCGCTGACCCGGCGCGGCTACTCCCGCGACGGCAAGCGCGGCACGCTCCAGATCGTCTTCGCCCTCCTGTGCAACCGCGAGGGCTGCCCGGTCGCCGTGGAGGTCTTCGAGGGCAACACCGCCGATCCCGGCACGCTGGGTGTCCAGCTCGATACGCTGCGCAAGCGCTTCTGCCTGTCGCGCATCGTGCTGGTCGGCGACCGGGGGCTGCTCACCGATGCCCGCATCCGCGAAGAGGTCGAGCCCGCGGGGCTGGGGTGGATCACGGCGCTGCGCGCTCCGGCGATCCGCAAGCTGGCCAGCGAGGGCAACCTGCAGCCGTCGCTCTTCGACGAACGGGATCTGGCCGAGATCACCGCACCCGAGCTGTATCCCGGCGAGCGCCTGGTGGTGTGCCGCAATCCGCTGCTGGCAGCCGAGCGGGCACGCAAGCGCCTGGAGCTGCTCGCCGCCACCGAAGGCGAGCTCGACAAGGTCGTGGCGGCCACCCGGCGCGAGAACAAGCCCCTGCAGGGCAACGACAGGATCGCCGTGCGCGCCGACCGGGCACTTCGCCGCTACAGGGTCGGCAAGCACTTCGACACCGAGAGTACCGACGACGGCTTCTCCTACACACGCAACGAGCGGCGCATCGCCGAAGAGGCCGCCCTCGACGGCATCTACATCATCCGCACCAGCGTGCCGGCCGAGGAACTTGCGGCCCAAGAGGCGGTCCGGTCCTACAAGAGCCTGAGCCGCATCGAACGGGCGTTTCGCAGCTACAAGACCGTGGATCTCAAGGTGCGTCCGGTCCACCACCGCCTCGAAGGCCGGGTCCGGGCCCACGTCTTCATCTGCATGCTCGCCTACTACGTCGAGTGGCACATGCGCCGTGCGCTGGCGCCGCTTCTGTTCGACGACGACGATCCCGCCGCGGCCACGCGATCCTCACCCGTCGCACCCGCCCGCACCTCTCCCGCCGCACGCGCCAAGGCCGGCAGCAAACGCACCCCGGAGGGTCTTGCCGTCCACAGCTTCCAGACCTTCATGGCCGACCTCGCCACCCTGACCCGCAACCGCGTTCAGCCTGCCGCCAAGGGGGCCATGGCCGCCGATGTGCTCGCCAGCCCCACCCCGCTCCAGGCCGAAGCCTTCCGTCTCCTCGAAGTCCGCCCATGACCCGTACTCAGTAGCGTACACCCCCGGAACGCAGCGATGTCGCAGCGCCACAACAGCTTGCCCCGACATCGCGCGTCGAAGTTAGGCCTAGCGGGAAGGCCATCGAGCGCGGCGGATCAACGGGTCGGGCCGTCAGTCGGGTCTCGGCTTTCACCGGCAAGGCAGTCCGCCAAATCAGACGATGAAGTGGCGGACAACCGACACGGGCAGCATCAGGAGCCCGAAATCGTCCGATCCCACATGGACCATTGCCTTAGGCCTTGGCGCCAGCGCCTACCAAGGCCAGCGATATACCTGGCGTTGTTTACATGGCGCATCGCAAGGTCGAACAGTCTCCTCCTGGTGTGTGGCCGACCGTCCCCGACCCGCCCAAGCACCAAGAGGTCGATTCGCTCGTCGGTGGTCAGTTCCTCGACCATCCTGACCAGCGCCTCCGCTTGGTTGGTGAAGTCTCTGCGAGCTCTGAGGTCTTGGAAGCGATGATTCGGACTCCTGTCTCAGAGACTGGATGGATATCGTCCACGACGCTCTCCTTGGTCGCGGCAACGCGCTCCCACACCTCAATCAACTCATCGACTCTGTCTCAGTCGATCACGAGTCGAATCCCAGCCCCCTCCACATTGGCCATCGCCGACCCATCTTGCAGCGCGATCACCGACACCTCCGGAACGTGGGCGGATACGACCTTCGCAAGTCTCCAATCCGCCGTGACGAGCACCGACTCCGTGAGCCTCGCGCAGGCGATGTACAGGCTGTCGTAGACCGGATGACCGATCCGCAGCGCGGTTTCCGTCGCGTCCCTCAGCAGGGTCTCGCTAGGCTGGATTCGGACGACCTCAGAAAGCTTGGCGATTTCGTCCAGAAAGGGCGTCGCCGACCCGATTTCCCTGCGGCGGGCCTTTTTCCAGATCACGTTGGCGCATTCCACCGGTAACAGGTCCGGAGCGTATCGTTCGATCCTGGGCGCGAGGAGATGCCGAGCTTCTTCGCGGTGATCCTCCGCAAAGAACCACTTAACGGCCACGCTCGCGTCGACCGTGACTCTCATCGGTTCCGGTCTTCCCGAATGAGCATCGTGCTGTCGGTCTGTTTCGTGTCGGTCGTCGTCGCCGCCAGCGAGTCCGCTCGGGCCAAGAACTCGGCCGTCCCAAGGTAGCCGGCCACCTCCCGGGTGAGCACGTGGCGAACCTCCCCCTCCAGCGAGCGTTCATTCGCCTTTGCCTGCGCCTTGAGCCGGTCGATGACGGCATCGTTCAGATTACGTATGGTCAAGTTGCCCATGTGAGTTCTCCCGAGGCTTGTAGGTGCTAGCATAATGCTCGCATTGTGCCCGCGCCGGGTCAACCACGAGGGGCGACTTCGGGCCGGCGAGCTGTGGGTCCACAGACGCGGCGAGGAGCCGTGGGACGACGCCGGCCGGCTCGATTGTCTTCGCTCCGGATCGCCGGTACCTCGGTACCTTCGCGGCCGGTGCTACGGAGGTGCGCGGACCCGTCGGTCTCGCGCCCCATCCGCGAACTCCGCCGGAGCGCGGGCCTAAGGGGGGATCGAAGGGGGGGCGGGAGCCAGCCCTGGCCAGCCCCAGTGTCATACATCGGATAGGCTAGTTTCCGCTCCCATACCCTAAACAAACTCCCACCGGAGCCAATGACGAGCGGGGCGGGATCAACGGACCGGTCCGGCCTCCGCCTCCGGGGCTCGATTCTCGCCGACCAGGTCCGCTCCACAGACGTGAGGCAGCGCGAGCGCTCGAAGTGGTCCGTGCGCTGATGGGCCGCCTCGACTTGGTTCCGCTCCGCAGTGTAAACGCCGCCTCGCCGTCCTCTCGGGCCGTCGTGGGTTGGCAAGCCTCCCTCCATCCCGAGAAGTCGTCTCCGCATCGGGCGGACCGGTACTGTTGTTTGCCACGGTGGTGGTTTGCGGTCCGACGGCGAGATGCCGTTACGGAGGCCGTAAACATGGCCTACATTCGGAGCAGATAATACGAAGCTTCAAGGACCGGCGAACGAGACGTTTCTTTGAGGGGCAGCCTGCCGCGGCGTGTCACGGTTTCTCGGATCAGGCGGTGCGCCGGCTGACCCTGCTGGACAGCGCGGAAACGCTCGGCGACTTGGCCGCACTGCCGAGCAACCGGCTGGAAGCACTGCGAGGCAGCCGCGCCGGTCAGCACAGCATTCAGATCAATGCGCAGTGGCGTATCTGCTTCCGTTGGACCGACGACGGGCCGTTTGAGGTCGAGATCGTAGATTATCACTAAGGGCTTGTGACATGAACGCGAAGAACGGCATGAGGCCGGTGCATCCGGGCGAAATCCTGGGCCAAGAACTCGCCGAGCTCGGGCTGTCAGCCAATGCGCTGTCAAAAGCGCTCGGCGTGCCGGCCAACCGGGTGACGATGATTCTCAACGGCCAGCGCGGCGTGAGCGCCGATACGGCGTTGCGGCTGGCCCGGAATTTCGGGACGACGCCACAACTCTGGTTGAACCTTCGGAAGACCTGGGAGCTGCGCCAAACGGAGATCGAGGCGGGTCGTGAGATCGCCGAGCAAGTAACGCCCCGGCATGCGGTGGCGTAGACGAGGCATGACCAATCGCCGTCCCCGAGCTGCCGGCAACGCGAGGGGCCAAGATGGCAGGATGATGACGTCCATGATGCTGGATCGCCATGGACGCTGACGGCGGTCTCCGGATGCGCGTACGATTATGGGGCAACTCTGGGGGCAGGCCTGTACGAAGTACACCGAGAAGAGACTTCACCGATTTCTTAGCAAGGCAGCCCCGGGTAAGGTCCGGCGCGGATGGCTACCGTCTCGGTTTGGAAACTATGCGGGGGTCGAGGCGGGGGAGCGGGCTGGGTGGCTTCCACCGGTACTGGCGGAGTCCCTTCGCAGCCGCCGTCCGGTCCTCATCGCTGAAGAGATCGTCCCAACGGCGCTCAGCGACCACCATGCCAGCTCGACACAGCGGCTGCCGAGTCCGGTCTAACGCAACGGTCTGGAAAACTGTTGAACGGGGCTAGTCCAATCTATACCCCAGCTTCAGGTAGTAGAATCCCCCGTTCGACCCGAACGGCGAATTGGGACTATACCGGTTCCCCGAGAACACCGCGTTCGGATTCTCCTCTGGATAGTTGTTCAGGGCGTTCTGCCCCCCGACTGTGACGGTAGCGGCCTCTCCCAGCGAGTATGACGCCTCCAGATCTACGAGATAGTCGCCATTGTAGTAGAGGTCGTCGCGGGAATCGAACCACCCGTCGTAGTAGCTCAGCCGGCCGAGAAGGCGGACGGCCCCCAGCGTGTGCTTGCCGGTCACCAGCCAGCGGTACCTGGGAAGCCCCTCCTCGAGCTGCCGGATGCGAGTGTCGTTCACAACGTCGGGATCGTAGGCGGCGACGCGCGTGCCGGTGTGGTTGAAGGCGAAACTGAGTTCCGTGCCTTCGAGAGAGACAGGCGCATAGGTGGCGACGATGTCGATGCCTTGCGTGCGGGTCTTGAAGTCGTTGGTGAAGAAGCGGAAGTTCTGAAGGTTAGTGGCGCTCGTTATGCCCTCCGCGACCAGTTGGGCCTTCTGCGCCTCGGTCAGCTGGAACGTCTGGGTAAGCGCGAGGCGATCCGAGACCACGATGTGGTAGTAGTCCGCGGTGAGCCGGAGCGAACCCGCGCCCACGATCGCGCCCAGCGCCAGGTTGCGCGATTTCTCCGCATCCAGGGCTTCGCCGCCCCGCAGCGCGGCAACCCTCGAGGTCGAGGGGATGGTGCCGTTGTTGACCAGGTCGCGCAGCTGCCGGTTGAACTGGGTGGACACGTTAAACGCGTTCTGCTGCCCCGGCGTGGGGGCTCGGAAGCCGGTGCTCAGGCTCCCTCGCAAAGCCAAACCCTCCGCCAGCGCGAAGCGCGCCGCCAGCTTGCCGTTCAGGGTGGCCCCGAAGTCCTCGAAGTCCTCGAAGCGTAGTGCCCCACCGACATTCCAGCGTCCCTCTCCCGCATCGAGCAACTCCGCGTCCGCGTATAGTGCGTAGTTGACGCGGTGCCAGCCGCCGGCCGCGATGGGGCTGAAGCCCGGAAACCCGTTGGACCCCGCGCTGAATCCCTGGGCGGCGTAGGGCCCGATGCTCCACGATTCCTCCTGGCCCAGGCCGATCGTGAAGTGCTCGTCCCGCCACTCGGCCCCGCCGGCCAGGTTCACCACGTCGCTCAGGGCATAGCTGAGATCGACGTTGACGTTGACTTCGCGCTGGCGGTAGAGGCCGGGATCGAACTCGTCGGGGGTCGCGGGGCCCAGCGAGGCGTTGACCGTGTTGAAGATGAAGAAATCCACCTCGTTGGAGCCGTAGCCAGCGCTGGCGTCCCAGAGCAGCCCGCCGGCGGTCTGGCCCTTCACCCCGGCAACCAGCGAGGCATCGGTCACGTCGCCCCCGAACTGGGGTGTGAAGCCGCCCGGGAACATCTCCTGATAGGTGAAGCAGTTCGGGTCGGCGAAAACCTGCGCTAGCGACGCCTGATCCGGCAAGCCGTTGCTCACCCGGACGGTCGGGCATCCCGCGGAGCCGTCGGCCACGCCGTCCCGGGCGTCCAGCGCATCCCCGATGAGAAGGGTCTCCCCGTCGTCGATGCTGAAAACCGCGGCGCGGGTGTTCGGGTTGCGGAAGAAGAAGCCGCCGGTGACCCGCTCACTGGCGTAGTTGGCGTGCGCGTAGAGCTGCGTGCCGTCATGCAGCAGGTGGCCGAAATTCCCCCACAGCTTAAGGTCGTCCTCGACTTTGGGGGACCCCCAGATCTGGGCCGGATTCCTCACCTGCGTGTTGCCCACCGAGGTCAGCAGGGCGGCGTCCGAGCGCTGCACGCTGCGGCTGGTGGCGGCCGCGTTGCCGTATTCCGCGCTCAGGTTGGCGAAGCCGAACTCGCCCAGCGGCAGGCCGACGTTCCCCGCCACCGTGTGGGCCCCGCCCCCGCCATCGACAAAGCCCCCGCCGCGCACCTCGACGGCGCCGCCGGAGCGGTCGTTCCGCAGCTGGAAGTTCATGACCCCGGCGATAGCGTCGGAGCCGTACTGGGCCGACGCGCCGTCGCGCAGCACCTCCACTTGGCGCAGGGCGATGGCCGGGATGCTCGACAAATCCGGGCCCTGGGCGCCGTCGGAGGTGCCGTTGCCGATCCACAGGATGGCCCCCGCCCGGTGGCGCCGCTTGCCGTTGACCAGCACGAGGGTGTGGTCGGGCGCGAGCCCCCGCAGGTTGGCCGGGCGGATGATCTTGGCCGCGTCGCCGGTGGCCTGCGGGTTGACGTTGAACGACGGCACCACCGTGCGGAGCAGATCGGCCACGTCGGTGTCGCCCTGGCCGACGATGTCCGCGGGAGGGATGGCATCGATGGGCACCATCGACTCGGTGACGGTGCGGGAACGGGCCCGGCTGCCCACGACGACCACTTCCTCAAGCGCGATGACCTCCTCGCCCAGGGCCATGTCGAGATGCGTCGTCAGACCGTCGCTGATGACAACCTCGCGCCGTTCGGTGCGGTAGCCGATGAGGCGGATCTCCACGCCCCGGGCGCCCGCCGGGATGCCCCCGATTTCGTAGTGTCCCTCCGAGTCGGTGATGCCCTCCGTGCCCGGTTGCGGCAGGAAGATCTCGACGCCCGCCAGCGGCCGCCCCGTCGCCGCGTCGCGCACATGGCCCTCCAGCGTGCCCTGGGCCAATAGGCCCCCCGCGGGCCAGAGGAGGAGAGCGAGAAGGCAGGGGAACCGGTTTGCGATCCTCTTCGTCATGGGACAAGGCGCCTGCGTCTGGTGACTGTGCGTGGAGCGTTTGTGTTCGTCTTGCCCTGCAGGGTTACGACGGTCGTCTCAGCGTTCACGGCAGCGCTCCCGGCGTGGTGGCGGAGGCACGGTCAGGCGGACGACGACGCGGTTCGGTCGCTCATCGAAGGCGACTCCACTACCAGGTCAGGGCTCGATGTGCTGGGTACGGGGTCGTCTCCGTCCACGGTGACGGCGATCTGCTGGGTGGCGGTCCATCCGCCGGGGTCGGTGGCCCTGACCGAGACGATAGCGGCACCGGCACGTACCGGAGTTGGCGTTAAGGCGGTTCCCGAAACGCTGGCGCTCACAACACCGACGTCACTGGAGACGGCGGCATATGTAAGCCGGTCGCCATCCGGGTCGGTAGGGTACGGCACCACATCCATCGTCGACGTGACTGGCCCGATCGTCAGCGCCTGCTCAGGAGTCGCTCCAGAGATCGAGGGGGAGCGGTTCGCAGCAACTTGGACTCGAGTCGGGGCCGCCGGTGACGCGTTATCTCCGCAACTCGACGCCCGGAGCAGGCCAAGAGAGGTCAGTCCGTAGTAGACCACATGGCGGACGGACTTCGCCGCAGCCGGGGCTATCGTCCAGGTTTGAGGACGCTGTCTCAAGGTGACCTCCCCTGCGTATCAATCGTCCAGTTGCTAGGCAGGAACGACGACTCCCCGAGATTCCGGAGGGTGTTCCAATCAGCGTCGTGTCGGCCGCAAGTCTCGGGGCACACTGACGACCCTACATTCAGCCCCACCGAATCGCGTGCTGCCGCGCGGCGGCGTACATGGGAGTCCAGCAGCGATTCCAACGGAAACCTTGGACCCGCTGAAACCATCTCGTCAATAGCAAAATCGCATTGTTTCCATGCCCTATGTGTATTGTGTCAAAAGGCTCGAACCCGGACGGCCATGAATTGCCCTTCTTGTGCGTGCGCGCACAGCAAGACCCCCTCCTGGACCGGTGCGGGCGCGGTGGATGAACTGCTCCAAACAGAACGCACTTCGACCGGCCGCGATCGAGGTTCTCCGCAGGCTCTCCGGGAGCCGATCGGGCGTCCGTTGGCGATGGAGTGGACGCCCCCTACCCCCGGCGCCACCATCTGCCGGGTCAGGAGAACGCACACGGGGTGCGTTTGGGACACGACAGGGGGGGATCCGTGGGCAAGGTGGTGACCAGCATCGGCATCGATATCTCGAAGAGGTACTTCCAGATGCACCGAGCCACGGCGGGGGGTGAGCCCGTGCTGCGCAAGCAGCTCACGCGCTCGAAGCGGCTCGGGTTCCTCGCCAAACAGCCTGCCTGCCAGGTCGTGTTGGAGGTGTGCGGTAGCGCCCACCACTGGGGCGGATGATCCAGGAGCTCGGCCATGAGGTCCGCCTGATACCCCCGGCGTACGGGAGGCCGTGCGTCAAGAGGGAGAAGAACGACCGGAACGACCCGGGGTCGACCATTCGAGAGATCTCGATCGAGCAGATTCTCGATATTCCGGGTGTGGCCGAGGCCGATCCGATTCGCGCCATTCAGGTGCTTCCGGGCGTCGTCTCAACTTCGGATCTCTCGGCGAGCCTTCACGTGAGAGGAGGCTCCTCGGACCAGGATCTGATCCTCCTGGACGGTGTTCCCGTCTTCAGCCCGTTTCACCTCGGGGGGTTCTTCTCCGTATTCAACCCCGACATGGTCGACCGGGCCGAGCTTCAATCGGGAGGCTTCCCTGCCGAGCACGGAGGTCGCGTATCGTCGGTCCTGGCTGTCGAGACGGATCCGGGAAACGGAGAGCTCGCGGTCCAGGGAGCCGTGTCTCTGCTCGCCGCCCGCGTCGCCGTGTCCGGAGGGCTCCCGCAGGCCTGGAGGGAGAGGCTAATCCAATCAACAAGTTGCCCTCTCTGCCAACATGAGTGAGACGCCTGCACCCTTCGGAATTACCGACGGGGGCGGAGGTGGAGGACGATGGTAGCGGGGAGAGATACGATGATCGGCATGGGTGTGGGTGCTCCGGACCCGGGGGGGCGGGGAGCGTAGCGACGAGGCCGCCAGGGCCTTGCTCGAGGTTCTCGACAAGGCTCCGGAGACGGCTCTGCGGGTGGAGGGCTGAGGCGCCGGTATGATCCGCCCGGACAAGAATATTTTCGCGCAGCCATGTCCGTACCGACGGCGCCACGGCTGCGCTGGGATACGATATTAGACGTGCTTGCGGCAGTGGGGGTGGACGACGACGGGAAGCACGTGCTGGGCATGAGGGAAGGAGATCGCCTGCCGAGGTATCCCAGGTCGTCGAGGTTGCGTTGTTGATGACGACAGTCAGTGCTGCCCATTGGGGGCCGTGACGATTGAAGCTTGCAGGCTCGAAGAATCCGTATTGCGTAAGCATGAAGCTACGAATGACCCGAGCCAGCTTCGCCGCGTATGCGCGTCGATTTGCCTCTGTATCCCGCAAGCGCGGAAAATGGTGTTCGATTTGAACTCCGCTTATGACTTCCCCACCGGATCTAGAGCCATACTCGCGCGTGTTGTATCCACCACGGAAGTACGCGCCGCCACCCGGTGAGGGATCGCTCGGGCTCGGTACAGAACGAACGTCCTCGTCCTGAAGTAGCCCCCCAAGCGATGGGGTGCCCCGTAGCAACTGCGAGAACGGAAGTGCCGATTTTTGAGCAAGATCCCGGATGCTCGCTCGCGCAATGATCCGGGGTGTATCCAGCAAAGCATCGGACCTGTCCAGCTCCGAAGCGTCAAGCAAGTAGCCTAGTTCCAAGCGGGCGATACTGTGAGAATGACCGTGAATATCGAAGTACATCCCCTCGCCAAATCTTTGCTCGACAATAACACGCGCGGCCTGGATCCAGGCGTGCAGCTCGCCCCACGCTTGCTTCGCGTATGGATTGTTCTGAGCCGCCTCTACGATATCCCGGTTGGGGTCGAGCTTCCTGCGGTGGAGGTGTGAGATGATCACATGAGGGGCGAATCCAGTCTGTTCGACGAATGCGCTACGAATCGCTTGCGTCAGCTCTGCCGTCTTCCGATCGGAGGTGGTCACGCCGTAGCTGCGGTTGGCGATTTCGTCGGGAACCAGAACGCCGCCATGCGTTGCCGAAAGCACTACGGGTAGCTCGCCAGGAATGTACTCCACGTATTTCCTGCGGCCCCAGTACCTCTTGCCCGATTCGTATTCGGCGATCTTCTCTGGCACGAAAACTTCAAGCCGCGCCCTGCCACGAGCACCGCCCGCCGTGGCAATCACGGTCGTCGTTCCGGCGGAGACGCCCGTGGCGATGCCTCTTACGTCGATTGTCGCAACATGTGGGTCGGCCACCGTCCAAGTCACAGAGCCGGATATCGGCGTGCCAGACTCATCACGCACGGTTGCAGAAAAGCCGAGCGATGCTCCCGCGCCCACAATCAACGCTTCACCTGGTTCGACAGTGATGATGACAGTGCGGATTTCAGTGCCGCTATGGCCGCCACAGGTGAACAGAACGCCAAGTGCAAGAGCGTTGAGGAGCGCGCGAACTCTTCGGCTCGACTGCTTGTTATTCACGGGTCAAGAGCACCACCGGTGGTCTCCGGACTTTCCGGTCCGGGGAATCCGGACACAGGAGCCGCCGCGCGCCCGACAAGGCCCTCTCCTGCACAGAACACACCTTTGTCCTTGTGCGCCTCTGGGTCGGGCACGAGACGCCCCCGATCCAAGCCCAAAACCCACGTCGGGCAAGACGCCTCGACCACCGAGTCGCCCGGCGGGCTCGACAGACCCGGACAGTCAGGGCGCGGAGGGTGGCGAAGGACACCGTGTTCTGGGACAGCGAACTCACCGGACTGCCTTTTCCGGCGCTGACGGGTCGCACTGCGAGACAGCCCTTCCGTCGCGCAAGACGCCCTGCCACATACGCCGACTAGCGTTCTTGCCGAACTCCAGCGAACCGCGAATCGGCTGCCCGGGCCGATCCAACGTCTCGAACGTGGACGGACCCTGGAAACACATCTGATAGACTAGTGGCGAGACGCGGAGAGACGTTCTCGTCGAGAAGGAGCTTCACTCGAGCGGGATCGAAACAAGCCTGCGCTCACGCTCGGCTGCGAAAGCCAGTGCTGCCCGGATGTCTACGAGCTCCAGGTCCGGGAAATCTGCCAATATTCCCTCTTCTGTCATCCCAGCAGCTAGGTACTCGAGGATGTCGTACACCGTGATCCTGAGCCCGCGGATACACGGCTTCCCCCCTCTCTTTTCCGGTTCCAGGGTGATGCGGTCCATATAATTCATGCCTCAGAATACCGTTGGGCCGGATCGGGGGTCAAATCTCCGCCGTTGGCATGGCTGCTTGTGACCGCGGTTGGGCCTAGGGGCTCTTCATGGGCTCTGAGCCGGTCCAGATAGTCGGCCCATGCTGAACCCGGAGTCTTCAAGCTGTATGGATGTCACCTCCCCTGGCTGGGGAGCGGGAAGCGGGCTGCTTTAGCAGGCCGTCGATCTCACGAAGCCTGTAGCTGCGCCCGTCGATGTGGATGATGTGGACGTGGTGGAGCAGGCGGTCGAGGATCGCAGTCGTGAGGATCTCGTCGCCAACGATGAACAAGCTCCGTGCCACCGCATCGGCAGCTGGGCAAGATCGACGCGTCGTCCCAGGTCGGCGAGGCCGGTGGCGCGTGTGAGGCCGTAGAGGGCGGCGCCAACCTCCGCGAACGCCAGACCGAGGTGTAAGATGATGGTCGCACCGTCGGCCAGGATCCCGGGCGTGCCGCGGCGCATGAACTGCCTCGGATCGCCCGTCCCTCCGACCGACTGCGAGCATCACGATCCGCAATCTGGACGACGACACGAAGACCCGTCTTCAGAGACCTTAGCGCGGTAACCCTCTAAATTGTCATACTTGCCAATCTTATTCGCCATGCATATTTTGTCATTTCTGACAAAGAATGGTGCCGCCATGCCCCGACCGAGTCTGAAAGACCAGCGCCGAGCCGAGATTGTGGACGCCTATGTCATCTGCGCCGCCCGGTACGGGCTGGCGGGAGCAACCCAAGACCGGATCGCAGCCGAGGCCGGCGTCGCACGGCCGCTCCTGCGTCACAATCTCGGCAAACGCGACGATATGATCGCCGCACTTGTCGAGCATGTCGTGACCTCGTTCAATGCCATGACCGACGAGATGCTCGCCTATGACCTGACGGTTGCGCAGTTCATAGACCGTTTGTTCGATGAGGCATACAGGCCCGATGCGAATCTGATCCTGGCGTTCCAGGCCCTGGTCGTGGCGGCAGGAGAGGCCGCGCACCTGCGCGCACCGCTGATCGGATGTGTCACCAGACTGATCGATTGCCTCGGCGAGGTCGTCGCCTCGCGGCATCCGCAAACCGCGCCCGAACACCGCGACGCCGTTGCTACCGGGATCGTCGCCATCTACTCCAGCTACGAATCCCTGACGCCGCTGGCACCTGCACGCACCTGGCGCACGAGTCACCGGGAAGCCGCCATGGCTCTGGCCGCATCTCTGGGGGCGCCGGTATGAGCCGCCCGGTCCAGGTCGGCGTCTTCATCGTTCTGGTCGTCAGCGCCTTCCTGGGCTGGCAGTGGCCCTGGGGGCTTTTGTTTCTCTACTGGACTGTGCCCTCCGTCATCAGCGGGCAAGCGTTCTTGCTCGGCCCGGTCCAGCGTGACAAGGACCCGATCTTCTTCTGGGCGATCGTCCTCGTCTGGGCCCTCTTCGGCGCGCTGATGATCGCTGCCGACATCTTTCCGGGCCTTACCCGAACCTACCTCCGTTGACGGAGCACATCATGGCTCAGCGAATGCTGCACAAGCTGCCTATGGCCGCCTCTACGGATCGGGACTGGTTCGACCGTGAGCAACGGGAAATCTTCTCGAAGACCTGGGCCTACGCCGGGTTCATGGAGGATGTGGCCGAGCCTGGGCGCTACATCTCGGCCCAGGCGGGGCTGAACAACATCTTCATCACCATGGGCCGCGACCGGCGGCTACGCGCATTCCACAATATCTGCCGCCACCGGGGCACCCAGCTGATCCGCCCCGTCGGCAAGACCCGGAAAGCGCTGACCTGCCCCTATCACGACTGGACCTACGATCTTGAGGGCAACCTCATTTCGGTGCCCGAGGAGAACCGCGAGTTCCAGGGGCTGGACAAGTCCCGCCTGGGGCTGAAGCCCGCCTCGGTCGATATCTGGCGGGGGATGCTGTTCGTGCACCCGGACCCGGATGCCGGCTCGATCATGGAATGGTTCGAGCCGGTGGAAGAACATCTCGGACCGCACAGGGTGGAGGAGCTGCCGGAATACGAGGACGCGCGGGTCGTCTACGAGATCAAGGCCAATTGGAAAATCGTCGTCGAGAACTATATCGACGTCTATCATCTGGCACATCTGCATTCCGGCACCCTGGCCCAATACGACCATGCCCGTGCCGAATACGGCTTTGTCGGGCCCCACTATGTGTTTCGGGAACCGCTCTCGCCCGATTATGCCCGGAATATCGAGAAGCACGTGCCGATGCCCCTGATCATCCCGCCTGATCGGGCCGGGGCCTGGGTGCCGATGCTGTTCCCGGGGATCGGCCTGGAGGAAAGCGAATCAAACTGGGCCATCTTCATCGTCAGGCCGCTCGCCCCCGACCGGACGCAGGTCGAGAATCGTGTCCGGGTCGCCGGTGCATCCAACTGGGAATTCCTGAAACAGGAATGGCGGTCCGCCTCGTTCTGGGAGCGGTCGATCAGCGGCAAGTACGAACCGAAAAAAGGGGTCAAGGACGACCCGATGACCGGCGGCGATTTCACGGCCGAGGATATCTATGCCTGCGAGCAGCAACAGAAGTCGCTGACCAGCCCCTATTTCGAGGTTGGGCCGGCCTCGAAGGGCGAAAGCCCGGTGCTCGGCCATCAGGAGATCGTGCTCGAGTGGCTGGAGGGCCGGCAAGGCAGCTGACCGGTCGGCTGTCCATCGGCGCGCCGATGCGCGCCTCTCGGCGCAAGATCACAGTGATCCGGGGCCTGGCGGTGCACAAGACGGGGGTGCTGGCCTGGCCGCACCTGCTGATCAGCTTTTCCATGGACGGGCTCCTAGCCACCGCCGGAACATTTTCTGGCGGGCCCGGAGCCTCGGCGAGGACTGGGCATGAGCCGCGACTTCCATGAATTGACCGTCAAGCAGACGCGCGTGGAGATCGGCGGCGCGGCCAGGACCATGATGTTCGATCTGCCCTCCGCCTTGCAGGAGCGCTTTCACTGGCGGGCCGGGCAGCACATCACTCTTCGCTTCGAGATCGATGGCCGGGAGGTACGCCGCTCCTATTCGATTGCCTCCTCGCCGGTGTCGGGTGATCCGCTGCGCATCACGGTGAAGCGGGTTCGGGGGGGACTCGTTTCGAATCACATCAACGACCACGCTGCGATGGGTAACCGGCTGGACGTGATGCCGCCCTTCGGCGGTTTCTGCCTCGATACCGACAGACTGCAACGCCGGACCCACTATTTCTTCGGCGGCGGCAGCGGCATCACGCCGCTTTTCGCAATGCTGCACTCTGTGCTGCTCGCCGAACCCTATTCGGTGACCCACGTTGCCTATGGCAACAGGGATGGCGCCAGCATCCTGTTCCGCAACAGGCTGCGGCGTCTGCAGACCGAATATCCCGACCGGCTATCGGTAAACCACGTGATCTCCAGCCCGCCGATGTGGTCGGGCTTCGACTATTGGCGCAAGGGTCGGATCGACAGGGCGGCGATCGAGGCGCTGTTCGCCGAGAATCCACCTCATGCCCAAGACGCCCAGTACTATGTCTGCGGGCCAGGCAGGATGAACGGAGCGGTCAAGGGCGCGCTGATGGAGCTGGACGTTCCTGCAAACCGCATCCACATGGAAAGCTATGGCGGCGAGGTCGACGCGGATGACAGCGTCAAGGGCATCGCGGCGGAAGCCCTGATCATGCTGGAAGGCCAGAAGCGCTCGGTTCCGGTTGCCGCCAGCCAGACGGTACTCGACGCTGTCCGCGCCACCGGGCTCGCGCCGCCATTTTCCTGTCAATCCGGCGTCTGCGGTGCCTGCCGGGCACGCCTGACCGAGGGCTCCGTCCACATGCGCGCCCGCATGGCCCTGGAGGACGACGAGATCGCCCGTGGCGTTGTCCTCACCTGTCAGGCCGTCGCGACGTCCGGCCGGCTGGCGGTCTCTTTTTCCTGATTGAACGCCGATTGTGGAGGGACCCTCGACACAGGAGGTCGAGCGGGTGACCCCGCTCGATCGGCAGGCGCGGCCGGCACACCATCCTCATTGTCCTGCCTTCGGCCCTGCCTCTGGTGATGGCGGACCGTCAGCGCATCGTGCAGGTGCTGAAAAACCTGTTGGCCAACGCGCTCATCCAGCAGGAGCGCATCTGGACGGCGTACGCGCCTGGACACCACGCATGAACGCCATGCACCCAACCGGCACGTAAGGTCGAACAGCTCCATCCGCGAGCTCTCGCCTGACTCAGCGACCGCATCCCGCGTTCACCGATACCGTCTGTCCGCCGTGTCTCCCCAGCCCCACTCCTGACGGTACCCTCTTGACATGGATGCTCAACGGTGTTGACAGGTTCCGTTTTCACCTGGGCATACACCCCATATGATTCTATGTCGTAGATCTCGGGAATTCCGGTAGTCCGGTCGTCCTCTTACGGTAGGTGGACTACCTCCCCCGCGAGGCATTTGAAATAGAGCTCGCTAGCCATCGCGGCGGCGTGCATAATTGGCAGCAGTACGCCGGTGCTTGGTGGATGCTCGCTCAAGATCAGTCGTGCCTGCTCGTATTGATCCGCCGCGGCTTTGATTTGGGGGTTTGGGACTTCGCGACGACTTCTTCGCTCTTGGGATGTCTGTCGGTCATGTTCACGATCCTTTTATTTGTCAACAGTCAACGCGCGCCGGACTGCCTCCGGCTCGTGCCGAATGACGCGCAGAAGCATCTCTGCGGGACCACTGACCCGGCGCGTTCCCTGCTCCCATTTTCGGTAGCCGGACAGGCTCATGCCCACTAGGGGCGCCATCTGCGCTTGTGTGAGTTTCGCCTGTTTGCGAACTTCGCGCGGGCTCACTGAAGCATGAAGGATTGCCGGGCCTTCGCCCTTCGCATGGGCCAGGGCCTCGTCGAGGGACTGGATCAAGTCTTCTCCGAATGTGCTCATCGTTTCTCCTTTCCAGCGGTCCTGATCGCCGCCGCGAGCTCGGCCACGACGCGCCGCTCAGCCGGGGTCAAATCAGTCTTTGCGGACTTTGCATAGGCGAGAAGGGCGTAGATCGGCATCGTTTCGCCACCATAAAAGTAGATCACCCTGGCACCGCCTCGCTTACCACGGCCCAACGCCCCGAAGCGCAATTTCCGCACTCCGCCCGTCCCTGGCATCTCGTCGCCTACCAACGGATTCTCCGCGAGGAAGTCGATCAGTTCACGCTTCTCATCCTCGCTGAACAGCTTGTCGGCCTGACGAGAGAAGGTCGGGGTCTCTGCCACTGTTTGCATCGGGCGTAGACTAACCCATTGGGTCATTCATGACAACAACAACGGAACAGGAGATTCGACCAAGTATCCCAGCGCCTTCGCGATGAAACGCTGGTCTCGGATATCGAGACGATGCTACGCGACACTTTCGAGAACCGGGTGCTGCCGCTCGACAGCGATGCCGCGCGCGCATACGCGGATATTGCCGACATGCGCCGTTCCGCCGACCGCTCCGTCGCACCGGCAGACTGCCAGATCGCGACGATCGCCCACTCCCGCAACATCGCAGTGGCGACGCGCAACGTTTGGGATTTCGAGCATATGGACATCGAGGTCGTCGATCCCTGGGCAGGCGCATGAGCGAAACGACCGAAGCCTTCTCCCGCGTCAAGATTGATGCTCTGCTGAGGGATGCCGATCGGGGCCTCACGGACGGGGCGAGCGTCCGCTTCGAATACTCGCTACCTGTCAATGGGCACGGAAAATGTCAGGGTCACGGTGCTGTCCGGTGATGGGAGCGGACCAGCGCTTCGGGAGCCGGGCGGGCTTCATCACAGGGGACACGTCGGCGCAGGGGCATCGGCATCGACCGGGTGGACCGCTTGCGAGAGCTCGGCATGACGACGCATCCGGTAGCTGTTGCCCCGGATATTGAAGAACTAGCTGCGACAGCAACGTTATAAATCAGTAACTTTAATAGACTTAGGAGTCGTATATCCACCTGCTTCCGCTCATTGTGCCCCTCTTTCTGAACGGGAATCGACTGGGAGGTCGAAGACGCCTGCGGGCAAGAGGTTCCCTGACGCCCCTGTCGCCAAGTCTTTACCGGCTCCAGGCCGCGGCGTCCGGAATCCCCCGACTGAAGAGCACGTCTAGACTGTCGAGACCCGCTTGAGGGGCGAGGGCCGCCGCTGCATCCGCCTGCGGCAGGTCGCGCAGGATGCCCCTCACCTGTCCGGTGCTCGGATCGAGCAGGATGGCCATGGGAACGCCGCTGTCGCTATCCAGTGCAAATGAGCCCCCGGGTCCAGAGAGTGTGATACTCGCTAGGTCACCGGCCCAGCCGGGCTCAACCGGGAGAACGAAGGCGAAGGACGAACTCCCGTCACCGTCGGCCACCTCGGGCATGGCGAAGTTGAGGTCGAAGAGCTCGTCGCCGCTGGCGGTCCGTCCGGTGATTCGGTACGGCCCGTCAGACTCGGGTAGCGCAGGCGAAGCGTCGACCACGAAGGCGGGGTGGAGGAAGGGCTCGCCTTCCGCATCCATGCCACCCCACAGGAGGAGAGACGTCGCCGCCACGAGGGGGGGAGGCTCGTCGAAGAGGCGAAAGCGGAGCGCGTTGGTGAAGTGGTAGTCGCTGACCCACTCCGGTTCGCAGTAGGACATCAGATCCCTGTATTCCGGTCTCAACAATCTGCCGCCGCCACGGAAGTCGTACCCCCAGGCGCCCGTGGATCCGTCTGGATAGGGAAACGACAGATCTGGATTGGCAGGGTCCCCGCACGGGGCATGCCGGAGACTCAGGTTGTGGCCGAGTTCGTGAGCCATAGTCGACGCGAGTGGTATCGAGAAGCTCGCCCGGCCGGGTCGATTCGCCACTCCCACCCCCGTGACGGGTCTCGACATCATGCCCATGTAATGACCGCTGCCGCCTTCCATAGCCCGAATCGCCGTAAGAGGGGCAAATGTTGGGGTGGAGCGGGGTGGTGCGCGGTTTGAGGATCGTATTGGGGAGGTCTTGGATGTGCTACTGGGCGGGCAGTGGTGCTGTTTTCGGTATTTGGCGGGCGAGGTTCGGGAGCCATGGTACGCAGTCGGCGCCGGGGGTGCCCAGGCGGTCGCCGAGGTAGTTCCAGAAGGAGATGCCGTGGCGTGCACAGGTTTTCATGTGGGTATGGAAGGCATCGCGACAGGCGCGGCCGACATCGGAGCGGGTACTGCCTGAGATCTTGCGGCGTGTGACATAGCTGCGCAGGTCATTTTCGCGCTGGTTGTTGTGCAGTGGCACGTCGGGGCGGTCGAGCACGGCGAGCAGCTTATTGCGGTTGGCGAGGGTGCGTTCGATCTGGTCGTCGAGCAGATCAGAGCCGGTGCCGGTTCGGAAGGTGCGCTCGAAGCGACGCTCGACGACGGCGCGTCGCGCGGCGCCTGGTCGGCGGCGATAGGCACGAAGGAGCCGGTAGGTCCGCCAGATGCCGCAACGCACCTCATCGATGGCCTTGCGGCTCGCGTCGTCGCAGACCGACAACTTGCGGTAGAGGCGCTCGGCGTGCACCCAACAGAGGAATTGGCGCAGCCCGAGGTCGAACTGCCCGGCGTCGTCGCTCAGGATGGCGCTGTCCTCGCGCAGGAGGCCGTGCGCGAACAGACACCCGAGCCGGGCGCCCTCGGTGGCGACGAGACAGGCCCTGGAGGCGCTGATCCCGAGTTCGTCGAGGAACGCTGACCACAGCGCCAGCCCCTCGAAACGACTTCCGGCATGGCTTTTCAATGCGTCAAGCGTCCCACGCGCGATCCCGTGGTTGTCCATGTAGCGGAACGCTTCAGGGCTCAGCACATAGTGGTCGAGGGCACCGCACATGAGGTCGAGCAACGCCAGTCGGCTCTTGGAACCCGTCGTGGCGAACCAGCCGAAGCGGCTGTTGCCGATCGAGGTGCAATAGCCGTTTTGTCCCCGATGACGGGCGCCGGTGTCGTCCACCGAGATCCAGGTCGCCCCCTCGAGACCCTCCTTGAGGATCTCAGCCCCCTCATCGACAAACGCCTCTTTGTTGTCGGTCAGGATGCGGCGCACCTGCCGCTTCGAGATGTCGAGGCCGAGCGCATTCAGCAGATCGGCAACGCGCTGGATTGTGCTCTGAGCCTGGTAGTAGAGCGCCAATACGAAACGATGCAGATCGAGTTTGAAGCTGCCGACCACACCGTCGGGCAGCGGTGCGATGATGAGGCGGCCGTCCGGCGTCGCCATGCGCTGGCGCTCAAAGACGACGTTACGGACATCAAGCTCCAGAAACTGGACGTGGTATTGCTGGTAGTCCTTGTGGACCGCCCCCTCGGGCGGGTCCTGAACGTTGAGCTTCACCCGTTGCGCGTGCTTGCGGCCTCGCCCCTTCTTCTTTTTCGGGGAGCCGGAAGAGCGACGGCCTCCCTCCATACCCTTGCCGCCCTTGCCCGAGCCCGGCCTGATATTCGGCTTGCCGGGCAACTTCTTGAGCTGGCGTATCTCTGCCCGGAGCTTCTCGATCGTCTCCTTCAGTACCGCGTTCGTCTCCCGAAGACGATCATTGCCGGCACGAAGCTCAAGGATCGTCTGCTCCTGCGCGGCGATCGCCGCCCGCAACGACTCCCGCTCCACCGCGGCCTACCCCTCGGCCTCGACCGCCATGATCGCCGCCAGCACGGCGAGGCGCTCCGAGCGCGGCATCCCGGCGTAGCGGCGACCCCAGTTGGCCGCCTTCCGCTTGACCTGTTGACGATGCGTGCGATTGCGTCCGGCAAGGCTCGCCCAATGCACTCGGTCGGGCTCGAAGTTGAACCAGATCTTCTCGGTGACCACGCAGGCCTGGTTGTTGACCTGCAACGAGATCGACCGCCAATCGGCGAGGCGCTCGTCATAGAGCACCGAGGAGTAGCCCGAGAGCATGACCTGACAAGCCAGCCCCTTAAGCAGCTCGAGGAGGACGACGTGGTCGGATCGCCCGTATTCGTAGCGGTAGCGCCTCGGCCCACGACGGAGTTCGTCCAGGTACGGCGGATCCGCGTAGACCAGCTCCCGTCCCCGGAAGGGGAACTCGGCCAGGAAGCGATGCGCGCACCCCACAACCAGTTCGACCGGGTAGTCGCAGCGGAAGCTGCCGATCGCCCGGGCGTCCAGGTCGATGCCGATGTTCCTGCGGGCAGGCGGCTTGCGCCGCATGATCGCACCCCCGCCCAAGTGCGACTCGATATAAACGTCATGCGGAGGCATGAGGGAGATCAACGGCTGCCACAGCCCCGCTGTCGCCTTCGACCCGAAGTATTCCGACTGCCGCCGTCCGCTCATCGCCATGCAACAAGCGTAGCACTGACAGCCTACAATGTCAACAGCAGGACATGGCAGACCCGTGCTCCCCATATGCCCACATCAGCAAGCCCATGCGCAGCAGGAAGCGTGAGCACTTACGCACCACCCCAGAATTTGCCCCTCTTACCTGCAAACTCGCTCGCCCGCGCTTACGGCAGCCCCTCCGGGTCACACCGGGGGGGTTGCTGTTAGAGCGGTCCCCTCACTGTAAGCCATCGTCCGTCCGCGCGAGTAGCCCTCCGAACCCCTAGGAGCCCTTCTAAGGGCCTCGGACCCACTACCCACCCCCTCCACCCAGCGGCTTTTCCCCCCGAAGGGCGGACCGCTAACGACGACCACGTCGGCCATAGGCTCAGGCCGGATTCCTTTTGATAGGGGGGTTGTTCAGACCCTTCCTAAGAAGCTGGCCCCTGCGGCTATTTGGTCGCCAAAGACGGCGCTTTGGGTACAAGTATTAGAAATAGGTCGCGATCGAGAACTGGATTCCCGCGTGATCCGCGGCGTTTTCGAAGGCGTCGAAGCTTCTTCCGCGCACGAAATCCAGCTTCAGTGCGGTGTCCCGGGTAGGACGGAAGTTGAGCCCCAGAGTGATCTGCCCTGAAGAGTCTCCGTCCACGTCCGCATCGAAGTCCACGGCATCGACCCGAAGTCCGGCGCTGAAATACGAGTCGGGCATGGTGGACACCCATCCTCGCCCGAAGTCCCGAAGAAGCTCCACGTAGAAGCCGTGCTGCGAGGACTGATAGGCTCCCTGAAGACCCACGGGCAGGTCGATGGAGGCCGCTGCCAGCTCCCCCTTGAGGCGGAACTCTAGCGCCTCGGCCTGGAAGTCCAGGGCCCAGATCGTGAGGTCCTCGCGATCCGAGACCCTCAGACCATCCTCCTCGAACACGTTCCAGGCTCCATGGTGGGCGGACAGCCCGACCTCCCAATCCAGGTTCGGGCCTAGCGTGACTCGACCGACGATGGCCGCAGAAGCGTTTTGATCCTCGAAGTTTCCTCTCCCCAACGGGATCCGGGTTCCTTCGGGGGAGTCCGTGACGAGTCCGTCATGGAAGCCGTTGACGAGGTACACCTCGTAGGTAACCCGCGACTGTGTTCCGAACGGGATGAGTCCAAGGAAGCCGAGTCCCGGCTCCGACAACGCCACACCGAGAAGCTCGGTCGCCACCATCGGACGACCCGTGAACTCGTTTCGTGGACTGTCGTGGGAGAGGTTGAAGTTGCCGAGCGGCGAAAGGATCATCCCTCCGCGCAGGGTCAGTGCAGGATGGATCATCACGTCCACGGTGGCGATCTCCAGCCTGACCTCCGCGCCTCCCTCCTCAAACTCGAGCTCTGCGCCGAAGCGGACGAAATCGCTGACCGAGGATGAGGCGAAAAGGTTGAAGCGCTTCGCCTCGAATCCCGCCTCCTCGGTCGCGCCATCTACGCGTTCGTAGCGGGCGTGCGCCTCGGCATATCCACCAATCGCCGTGCGGCCCAGGAGCCGGGTCAGATACGGCCTGTCGAACTGTCCGCCAGCTACGAAGGGGCGCTCCTCCACCTCCGTGGTGTCGGTCTGAGGGACCTGGGCCACTCCTTCAGCAGGGATCATGGCGAGGGCACCCAGAAGATTGAAGCCCGACAACCAACGACCGGTGCTCAGGACCGTTCTCCAGTTTGCACGATCAGGTCCCCGTCCGCGCTGGTACGCACTGGCAGTCTCCGAAGAGGACGCTCGGCGGGACCGCGTACGACCTCTCCTTCCCTCGTGTAGACCGATCCGTGACACGGACACTCCAGGAGTCGCCCGGCGAGCTGGACCGTACAGCCTTGGTGGGTGCAGATCGGAGAGAGAGCAATGTACGCTCCGTCTTCCTGCCGCAGGACGTAGAAGAGCTGCTGCGTGCCCTCCGTTCGCATCCGGAGAGAGCCAAATGGGTCGCGGAGCTGCGGGTGCTCGCTCAGCCGAAGCGTCACCACCCCCCCCTCGCCTCGAACCGTCGTCGCTGCAAGGGTCGCACAGCCGGGGAGGCAGGCCGCGAACGCACCGCCGGAGGCGAGCCACACGAATCGACGACGGTCCAGGGTGTGGGTCGGCATCAGCGAGACTCCACGAAATCCAGGACCGCCGCCCGATCCATGGCTGGCAGCGCGGAGTAAGCGCCCCGCGCTCGCTCCGCCTCTCCTCCGTGAAGGAGAATCGCCTCCTCTACGCTACGAGCCCGACCGTCGTGGAGAAGGAATGCGTCTCCGCCGAGGAAGTTCCGCATGACCCGCAGGCCCCAAAGCGGCGCGGTTCGCCATTCGGATCCGGTCGCGCCTCCATCCGGGCGGCCGTCTGCGAGACCGCCCCCCATATCGTGCAGGAGTAGATCCGAGTAGAGCGTCGCCGTGGTCGCATCTAGCGCAACGATCCGGTGGGGTCCCGTCGGGAGGAACGGCACATGGCAGGCCGCGCACCCAATGGAACCGAAGAGCTGCTCGCCTCGAATCCTGGTCGGCGTCATCTCTCCGGGCGCAGGCGGAGCCAGCATCCGTACGTACTCCAGCACCGCCTCGATCTCGGAAGTGGGGATCTCTGGGTCTGACGCTGGATCGACCGCCCGCACGCTCGCGCCGCCTTGCGGGTTGGCGTTCTCGGCCGGGATGAAATCACTCGTGAGACCCATGTCCTGGTGGTAGGCCTCCACCACCTGCTGGAGGAGGCTACTGACCTGGGCCTTCCGGCCAAACCGCCCTACTTGGGGCACACCACCGCCTCCCGGCTCGCGTACCGGGACCCATTCGGGGGGCTGGACCCAGTTGGGGCGCCCCGATATGCCATCCCTGTCATCGTCCTCCGGATCCGCGAGGGCCAGGATGGTTTCCTTGCGGATCGCCTCGATCAGGCCGACACCGAAAACCGGCGGAGGAAGGCGAGCCGAGGTCGGCACGCCCCGTGGAGTGACCTCCGGGGTAGCCCCGGGGATGGCTCGATCCTGGATCTGAGGCCCCCCGAGCTCACGGGCGAGGCCCGGAGCGATCCCGATGCGGATCAGGATGTTGTCTGGACGTCCCCTCCCGTCCCCGGAGTGGCACCCCGCGCAGGCACGATCGTTGAAGATGGGGCCGAGTCCCTCCCTTACGGAGAAGGATCGCTCGAAGGCGGCGTCTCCTCTCACGAAGACCCCAAGCTCTTCCGGGGAAAGACCCGGAAGAGGGCCATCAAGCACATCGGCATCGTTCGGCGGCTCCGTGAGAAGGCGATCACATGCCACCAAACCCACGACCGCGAGAAAAGCGAGCCGCATGGCCTTCAGCCCGCCAACACTAAGCGACAAGAAACCGATATCGTTCGTGCATCGTGGAAAGTTAGGCTCAACATAACCTTAAGATCAGGCGAGCCTAAAGTCTCTGCAAGCCGCCCCCGTGTGTCCAGTCGATGTCGACTTCCCACCACCCGAGGGACACGGAAGAGATAGCGAGCGAGGTTGGGTCAATAAAGTGTGTAAACGTCTCAGGCGGCTGCCTTGGGCTGATGGTTGAGACGGGCTTTCCGTCTTCGAACTTCCTTCCTTCAAACACATCCTCAAGCAGGTGGGGAGCGTTGAGCTTCCTGAAGCGCTTCTCGGCCACGGTCAGGAGCTTCCAGATGAGGGCCGTAGCGCTCTCGACCCGCTTGAACCGCTTCGCTGCGCTCGTCCTGAGGCGCACGCTCGCAAATGGGCTTTCGACGACGTTCGTGGTTCGCAGATGCTTCCAGTGGGCTTCGGGGAAGTCGTAGAAAGCGACCATGCGGTCCCAGTCATCCTCGAGCGCCTTCACCGCCTTCGGGTACCAGGGCTCATAGCGCCAGCTGAACGCCCGGCGAGCCTGCACGGCATCCGCTCTCGTCGGAGCATAGGCGATGTTGCGCACAAGATCCTTCGCCTCAGCCTGCTCCCGCTGCGGCAACCGGTCGAGCACGTTCCTCATCTTGTGGTTCCAGCACCGCTGCTCGCCGGCTTCGGGCCAAATCTGCCGGGCCGCGCCCCAGATCGCCGCGTTCCCGTCGGCGACCAGGAGCCGGGGAGCCCCGATGCCCCTGGCCCTCAGGTCCCGCAACACCCCAGACCACGACTCCACGGACTCCCTGTAGCCTGACACGAGCGCCAGCACCTCCTTGCTCCCGTCCCGCATCGCCCCGATCACGACCAGCACGGCCGCCTTGTCCCGCTCGAGTCCCGCCTTCACGTAGATCCCGTCCGCCCACATGTACACGACCTCGCGGTCCTCAAGCGGCCTCCTCGACCACTCTCCGAACTCCTCCGTCCAGCCCCTCCTCAGACGCCGAATCGAGGACTTCGACAACGGAGCCCCCTCGCCCGGCAGGCCCCTTATCGCAAGCTCGAAGTCCCCTTCCGCCAGACCGTGCAGGTACAGCTCCGGGAGCAGCGCGCCCACCTCTCTCGTCCTCCGCAAGAACAGCGGCAGCACCCGGCTCTCGAACCGCTCCTCGAGTCCCCGAACCCTCGGACGCCTCACCGTGATCGTCCCCGAGCTCATCGCCAGCCGCCGCGGCTTGCCGTATCCGTTGCGATAGCCATCCGGCGCGTCCACAGCCCGCTTCCGCTCCGACTTTTCACGGCCCAGAAGCTCTGTAACCTCCTCCTCCAGGATGCCCTGTATCAACGCCTGGGCCCGCTCCCGCACCCAAGCCTCGAGCACCTCCCACGTCGGCCCGGTGGACCCACTCCCCACTCCCGATGGAGTGGACGCCCCCCTACACCGGGCGCCAGTGTGCGCCGGGTGAGGAGAACACACACGGGGTGCGTTCGGGAAACTGCGAACGGGGAGGATCCATGGACAAGGTGGTCAGCATCATCGGTATCGACATTTCGAAGAGGTACTTCCAGCTGCACGGCGCTACGGCAGACGGTGAGCCTGTGCTGCGCAGGAAGCTCACGCGCTCGAAGCTGCTCGAATTCCTCGCCGGGCAGCCGGTCTGCCAAGTCGTGATGGAAGTGTGCGCCAGCGCCCACCATTGGGGGCGGATGATCCGGGAGCTCGGCCACGAGGTCCGCCTGATTCCCCCGGTGTACGTGAAGCCTTATGTGAAGAGGCAGAAGAACGATGCCAACGACGCCGGGGCGATCGTCGAGGCGGCCCAGCGGCCGACGATGCGGTTCGTGGCCGTGAAGACCGAGGAGGAGCAGGCACGCTCGGTGGTGTTCCGGGCCCGGGAGCTGCTGGTGCATCAGCGGACGCAGACGATCAATGCGCTGCGGGGTCACCTCGCGGAGTTCGGACTCGTCGTTCCGCTCGGGATCCACAACGTCAGGAGGCTGGAAGAGGCGTACGCGGAGTGTGAGGAGTTCTTCCCGGTGCTGGTACCCCCCGCGATACGCCTCCTCATCGAGCGGATCCACGACCTGGATGCGGAGATCGATGAGATGGACCGGGAGATCCGTCGGATCGTGAGGGAAGACGAGGCGCTCCGGCGCCTGATGACGATCCCGGGGGTGGGAGAGCTCACGGCGATGGCGGTCCACACCTTTGCGCCACCGATGGAGAGCTTCCGCACGGGGCGTGACTTCGGGGCATGGGTAGGGCTCACGCCGCGCGAATCCCGACGGGTGGCCGCCAGCGGCTGGGGCGGATCACGAAGATGGGTCAGCGTGACATCAGGAGGCTCCTGTACCTGGGGGCGACGTCGGTCATCTCGAGTGCGATCCGGCGGGGGGAGGTCACCGATCCCTGGCTTCGGCGGATGCTGGACGAGAAGCCGAGGAAGGTGGTTGCGGTGGCACTGGCCAACAGGATGGCGCGCATCATCTGGGCCGTGACGGTGAAGGCGGAGAACTACAGGGCACGGGGAGTGACGAAGGCCGTTTCTGCCGCGGCGTAAAGTTGAGAGTCAGATCAGTGGAGCGAAGAAGCGTTGGCTAGACCCGAAACCCAGAGGAAGAGAGAGGAGATCGTCGGGGCTTGACGGCTCGGTCACCCGAATGGGCGTGGGCTGGGAAGGTCCCATCTGTGAGGGAGAGTGCAGGCAGGACGGCGGACAAGGTAGGGGCAACGGTCGACAAGACGGGGTCGGAAAAACCAGTAATTGGCGGAGGGCCTGTGAGCCCGTATTCCCGATTTGGATCCGACCTCACGAACACCATACAGGCCCGCAGCCGACAGTGCTGCATCAAGAGGTCGAAGATACGACAGTACCTGACCTGAGTGTCACCGATCCACTGTTCGAAGTCAGGCTTGCCAACCAGGGGGGCGTCCAGATACGCCAATTGGGCTCAGGAACGGGCTCTCCGCCGGTCCTCGAGAGCCTGCCTCCACCCTGGCCGGCCTCGCCGTCGCGCCCGCCCGACCCACGCGCGCCGCTTCCTCGGGAAGCTGCGCTACGCCCTGCGCGCCGACGAGAACGGACACGCCGTTCCCGACGGTCGACACCGAACTCTCCATGGGAGCGTCTCTCTCGCCGCCGATCAGCCACTGCCCCTCGAACACGGTCACTCCAGTCGCGCCTTCGCCCTGCGCGATGCGGCCCGTGGCGCACATGCGGCCAACAGCAGGCACACACGGACGCGTTTCCCGGACCGCATCAGATCCTCCCCAGCAACCGAGCCGATCGGTCGAGCCCCGCCACCGACTGACGTGGAGCGGCGAGCCTCTTCCGCCGCACGGGGCGCGGCTCCTTCAGAACACCGCAATCGGGTTCAGCGGGGACCCGGTGCCGCCGTCCACGGGAATCGGCGCGGCCGTCAGCAGGAACTCCCAGCGGTTCTCGCGTGCCGCCGTCTCGGCGAGCGCCTCGAGGTCCATGTTGTCGAAGATGTTCGCGCCGAGCCCGGCAATCAGGAACGTGTGGACCGGCTGGCCGATCCCCTCGACCAGCGACGGCATCACGTCGGTCGCCGCATCGCTTCCCACCAGCGCGACGTCGCGCTCCCTGAGCCACGGAAGGACGGATGCGTGAAGCCCGGCGCTGTTTCCGGACACCGGCCAGGGGCCGAGAGCCTCGCGGCGCGCCCACCGGCCCGTGCGGATGAAGATGACGTCGCCGGCCGATACGGTCACTCCCGCCTCCCGCTCCCAGGCCTCGATGTCCTCGATGTAGATCGGTGTCATCGGCTCCAGGTAGGGCACCCCCCTGAGCCGGGGGAAATCGAACAGGATACCGCGGGTGACGATGCCGCTCTTCAGGTTCTGGATCCCGAGCTTGCTGCATCCCTCGGGCGTGCTTGCCGACACCGGAACGTCGTTGTAGAGCCGCCCGTCGTGGGCGAAGTGGCAGAGCGCGTCGATATGGCTGACGCCGTAGCCGTGATACGTGAACCGGTAGGTATCGCTGCGGAGACTCTCGCCCATGATGTGATCGAACGCGGCGTCCGGGTTGTCCGGCGCCTCGTCTGGCATCGGGTTGCGGGAGAGGGAGACGGTGACCCCGTTTCGGACCAGCGCGGCCGCCTCCCGGCTCTTTTCGGGCGTGATGAGGTTGAACGTCCCGCGCTCGTCGTCCGGACCCCAGCGCCCCCAGTTCGAGTGCTCGCGAAACATCGCGTCGAACTCAGCGAGGTTCCGGGGGGCCCGCTGGTCCTGGGTCTCGATCGCTGCGGTCGCCTCGCCGCAGACCAGCGCCGCGACCGCCGCCCACACCGCCGACACAATCAACCTGACGCTCATCGACCCTCCCCCTCCGGTGCGCGGACACGTGCAGCCTCCAGGTCAGTGTCGGAGACTCGAACGGTCCGGACAAGTGGCATCGCGGCAGAAAGAGACCGGCGCGTACCGGCTTCTCCCGACCGGCACCCGGTGCGCACGTCGAAGGCGAATCCGGGGGCCTTTTCCGGAGCGGCCGGACCCGGGATCCGCCCCGCCCGGGCGCCGGCAGCCAACCCGGACGACCTTCCGCTTCGCCCATGTCGAACGGGACGGACCCGCGGCCGGATCGGCCCGCCCCCCGGCCGGCTTCGCCGGGCCGGCGCCCCTTCCGGCTGGTCGCCCGCCTTCCTACGGATCCCCGCCGCCGTCGCGGCGGCCGTGCCGCGGCGCCGGCGGTTCCTTGAGCGAGACGACCGCCGGGACGCTACACGTTGAGCTTGAGGAGCCTGGCCGCGTTGCCGCCGAGCATCGCCGCGCGATCGGCATCGCTCAGGCCCGGTGTTGCGAGGATGTGCTCCACGGGGGTAAAGCGGGGCAGCCCGGGATCGCGCGTAGGAAACGTCCACGAGAACGGGAAGTCGGTGCCGATCACGATCTGGCTCGCGCTCGACACGGCGACGAGGTGGCGTAGCGCCTCGGTTGTGAACACCGCGGAATCGTAGTAGAACCGGTCCCTTATGTAGTCCGAGGGAAGCCTTTCGGGCGTCGGGCCGCACGGGCGGGTGCCGCACCCGTAGTCGGTCCGGGGCGCATACGCAGGCAGATAGCCTCCACCATGCGCCGTTACAATCTTCAGCCCCGGAAACCGGTCCATGACTCCCTCGAAGATCAGGTGTCCGAGCCCGATCGCGGTCGCGACCTCATTGCCGATCGCGTTGCCCAGCATCCCGTTTCCCTCGAGCCGGGGCTGCAATTCCGGAATGAGTACCGGATGGAGCCAGATCGGCACGTCCAGTTCCTCGGCCTTCGCCCAGAACGGGTCGAACTTCGGGTCGCCCAGCTGCTCGCTCCCGACACTCGACCCTATCGACCCGCCACGGAGCCCCAGTTCGTTGACGCCTTCCTCCAGCTGCTGAACAGCGAGCTCGGGGAACTGCAGAGCGAGGGTGGCAAGCCCCACGAATCGGCCGTCCCAGCCCGCGCAGATTTCGGCGATTCCCTCGTTCTGCACCCTGCCCACCTGTTCGGCCGGGCCCTCGTCGAGCTGGTACAGGTTCGGATTGATGCTGAGAACCTCGATGTCGATTCCCAGTTCATCCATCGCCCGCAGACGATCCGGACCGATGATGGTCGGGCTGTCGAGCTGTGTCGTTCGCCCCATCATCTCGGCGACACCCGGAATCGCGCAGTGCGCGTGAAAGTCGATGACGGGACCGTTCTGCGCGGCGGCTGCGCTCTTCCGGAAACCGACGTCCGTAACGAGCATTCCCGCCGCGGCGCCCGCCGCGCCTCGAAAAAACTGTCTGCGATCCATCATCTGCTCCTTCCGTTGGCCGATCTGTTCCGCCTGTCCAGGACACCCGGCCGGGAGAACAGGTGGTCCCGGGCGATGCCGGCTCGATAGACCCGCTCCTGCTCGATTGCCCGCGGGGTTGGCACCAGGGTCGATAATACTAGGGGGGTTGCCGGTTTCACAATTTCGGTTTGCTGGAACCGACACGTGCGCAGACGGCTCGGCTCGGCAACCCGGAGGTCAGCCAGGCGGGCCGTTCCAGGGATCGTGTCGAAGGGTACAGAGCCCTCGGGGTTCAGGCTGGCGGTCAAGCTTCGGCATGATACGCGGGTTTCGATTCGCGGCGCCTGCGCGGAGTACACGCTGAACGAGGTCAGGGCCGCGGGCAATTTCTTCGGTGTGGATGGCACCCGTCCCGCCGTCGGACGACTGTTGACAGCAGACGATGACCGGGCGGGCGGCCCCCAGGTCGCGGTGCCCGGCAGATGACGGGGGTGACACGCGGCCGCCGCCCAGCCTGTTCCACCTGCTGAACCTGGTCCCGCTCGTGCCGGACCCGGACGAATGGCAAGGCCGGACGGCCCGTGAGTGGATTCCCGCTATCTGATGCCATTTCCCCGCTATTTCCGTACGCTCGGTAGGCACGCGATTCGACGGCGGGTGGACACCCTGCTCGTGCGGTAGGGCGTGAAGCTGTCGATGTACGGTATCCAGGCAACAGGCGATCCGAACCTGATCCGCCAGCTACGCCGTGGGTGGTCACTGACGCTGGCGACGGCTGCCTAGGTCCTGGCATTCATGGACGACTATGACCGGGTCCATGCGGATCGCGTTGCATCGAGGGGCACCGGCTGGAGGATAGCACCAGGCTCTCGTCTTCCACACCAGGTCCATATGGGAAGCTGTTCTGGGAGTGTATCGCGTGGGAAAGGCGCGATGACCTGCTCGTCTATTCCATGTACACGTAGAGTGCAGAACTCTCAGCCGTCGCTGGCACAGGCCAATCTTCCTGCGGAACCGCTCGGGACTCGGGGCGAGGATTCGGCAGCTTCGGAGATCCAGGCCAGACATTCATCGGTCGTGGACACGCTTACGCCGATGTCGGACAGCTCCTCCTTTCCTCGCTGGTAGAGTCCCGAGATCGCATCACCCGCGACGACAATCTTGAAATCACGCTCGCTGGCCTCGTAGATCGTAGCTCGTGGGCAATTCGGAAAGTTGCACCCGCAAACGACCAAGGTGTCGATCCCCTTGGAGCGGAGCATGCCCTCAAGGCCCGTTCCGTAAAAGGCACCCCACCGGGGCTTGTATACGGCCCACTCGTTTGAAGAGAGCAGTTGAGGATCACCTGCAAGGAGCGTCCGAGCGTCGAGCGCGGGGCTACCAGCAGGAAGGAGCTCCGCGACGAGTTGCGCTCCCTTGCTCCCCGGAAGCACGATTCTCGCTCCGTCCTCCACGAGAGACCGGCGACAGAGATCCGTATTCGAACCATCCGGGAGGTAGAGCCGCACGACGTGGAACACCGGTCGCCCCTGCCCCCGGAACGCACGGACGAGGCGACGCATGTTGGGTACGGCATCCAGTGTGCCGGCGACCTCCGCGGGCGCCCCCGGCAGGGCGAAATCTCGTTGAATGTCAATCGTTACCAGAGCGCTCTTGCTGGGACTCGGAGTTAGATAGCTCAATTATGCGTCGTCCTCCTAGCAGGCCGTGGAAGAAATGGGTGCCCGGCGGATGATGGTTGGGAGAGAAAACAGACGCGGGTTTGCGGTGTTGTGGTGCAGGAAGCGGGTTTTCGGGCGTGAGGAGGCGACATTCGGCTCAGGAAGGGCGAAATGGCGCCGGATACGGCGGAAAAAGCGCGAAACGTGGGTTGTAACCTGAGTTGCGAGCGCAGCTTGTACGGCAGCGAGGCCCTGTAGCGCACGGGGGGTTCCAACCCCGAACCGCTTACGCATGAGAAGGCCGAGGTTGAAGGCCGCCGCGTGGACCAGCATCCGTTTTCGAATCTCCTCCTGGCCCCGTATGTGGACGCGACGCAGCCCTCCGGTCTCAAGCATGTGCGCGAACGCCCGCTCCACCTTCTCCCCGCGCCGGCGCAGCAACCGCTTGCCCCGGTTGCCCCGGATCCGTCGGCGGTTGGCGTAGGTCGCCTTCTGCGCGTCCCGCTTCCCCTTCCACTTCCGCCGGCCGCGCCTGGGCTCGCTCACGTAGCTCCGCAGCCCTCGCTCCTTCACGCCCGTCATGGTCTGGTTCGAGTGGTAGCCTTTGTCGGCCACCACTTCTTCGGGCTCTACCTCCACTACTTCCAGCTGCCGCTCCGCCTCGTCCAGCGTCACCGGCAGCGACGCCACATCTCCCCCGTCCATCGTCTGCACCGTCAGCCCGACCACGGCCCCGGTCTCCATGTCGACCGCGTGCTCGAGCTTGTGCGCCAGGTGCGTCCTGCCGTCCTTCATCTTCGTGATGCGCGCCTCAGAGTCGTGCGGATGCTCCCAGTCCTTGTTCGAGCCCTTCTTAGGACGCTTCCGGTCCAGCTTCGCCAGGTCTTCGCGCGTCGGTGTCTCGATCCCCGACGCCCGCGCCAGCTGCTCCAGCCACGCCTCGTAGTCCGTCCCGTCTTCGCGCCGCACGATCGTCCGCATCGCCGCGTTCGCCTCCAGCGTCGTCGCGTCCACGCCCAGCGTCTTGCCGCGCAGCAGGCCCGACGCCCGCAGCCGCTCCAGCACGAAACCGAAGACCGCCGCGTGCGCCTCCACGCTCAACCGCCTTCGAGTCTTCGACAGGGTGGAATGCTCCGGCGGGTTCTCCGACAGCCCGTATCCCAGAAACTCGCGCAGCGAAAACGAGTCCGCACACCGCCAGGCAATGCCGCGCTCCGAACCGATCCCCTCCAGATACCCCACCATCAGCATGCGGAAGTAGACCCCGGGAGGCACACCCGGCCGCCCCCGCTTGCCCGCATAGAACTCCCGGCACGTATCTTCCGCAAAACGATCGAATCCGTTCTCGCGCAAAAGTCTGTCCAAGGCCCGGTAGAACGGGTTGCCCCCCCCCGCGCGAATCTCGCTCGCCACCACGAACATCTCGTGCTGCCGTGCCTCGGGCCGTCTGCCTATCGCCATCGCCGTCCCCACTCGCTCAGGTTCATCTGCCCCCCCAATTTAACCCATCCACAAGGGACTCGCAGGGACGACTTTATCCACGGATTGATAGCGCCCCGGTGGTCGGAGGTGCCAGAGCCACATGCGACGTGAGGAGTCGCACCGGACAGGAGACCGCCGGGGCAACTCCAAATCCAGTGTTAGCACTAGGGCGCGCTGGGGCAGGCTGAAAAGCTTCACAAAGCCCGACGAATCGGAGTACGCGTAGCCTTCGCCGGCGCTGAACGAAGCAAGGTCGAGGTCGTAGAGAGTTGACGATGCCTTCCGCGGCAGGAACGCACCCCAGGGTGAGTAGCGGGGAACCCCTGGGCAGCCAGAAGCTCCCGAAGGGTCTCCTGGGGGGCACCCTCTATCCCCGAACGACCTCGAGGATCGCGGCCTGCCGCCGATGCTCTACTCCCAAGTCACCCTGGTTACCGCCTCCCCGCGAGCTCCGGGCGTCGGCGTCGGCGGCCGTTCTTCCGTCAGAAGTCGTAGCGCACGCGGAGCAGGAGCAGTCTGCCAACCTCCGGCGCTCCCACAAACTCGCGGTGCAGATTGTTGAGGATGTTGTTCGCGGTCAACGAGATGTGCGTGCTCGGCTGGAAGGGCAGCCGATAGCCGAGCCCCCCGTCCAGAACCGTGTAGCCGCCCACATCGCCGATATAGACGCCCGAATTCATCGGGAAGCCGTCGGTGGCCCGCACCCGTCCGTGCACCGAAAAGCCGGACGTCTGGTCGTCGAAGGCGAGCCCCAGAGAGCCCTTGTGGCTCGGCGCGTTCAGCGCGATGTCGTCGGTGCTGGTGCAGTTGCCGTCCTCGTTGAAGTCGAAGCACTCGTCGCTCTGGAAGGAGTAGCTGGCGTTGATCCTGAAGCGGTCGGAGGCAAGGATCTGGGCGGAGAGGTCAGCTCCAAAGAACTCGACTTCACCGAAGTTGCGGTAGGTGACGAGGAGGTCGCTGCTTTCCACCTGGTCGGGGACCACGGTCCCGAGCGGAACACCGGCCGCCGTTCCCACGATCGTGGCGACGTCCTGGGCCGACAGCAGCCCCGCCTGGATGAGCGGCGCCAGGCGCCCGGTGATGAAGGCCTGAAGGCTCGCGGGGTCGAAGAAGACGCTTGGTGTGACGATCCGGAGCGGACCTACAAAGTTCTCGACCCGTGAGTAGTAGGCGTCGGCAGCCAGCAGAACCCGGTCTCCAAGCAGTCCCTTGTATCCCACCTCGAAGGTGTTGTTGATGGTCGAAGTGAGGTCCCCGATGTCCGTGATCGCCATGTTGTCGAGCGGGAACGGGTCGCCCCCGCTTCCAGCCGCCGCTTGATCCAGCCGGCGGAACACGGTCCCGATCGCTGGATCCGTCGGGCGCGCCCCCGGCACCTTCAGGAGGTCGACGACGAGGGCCAGCTTCGGGTCGATGCTCGGAAGCAACGCAAGGAGGCCATCCCACAAGACCAGGGCGTTCGCCGGGATCTGCCCCGGAGCGAAGGGCGAGCGCATGCAGTAGCCCATGTGTCCTCCCGGGCACCGAGCCGAGAAACTGAAGCCGCCGTCGGGTACGGCCAGGGCACGAATGTTGTAGCTCAGGGGCAGAGGATCGAGAGGGATCTGCGCCGCCACGATGTCCAGGAAGAAGTTGGTCGAAGTCGGCGTGGCGAAGGCCCGGTTGAAGGTCAGCCGGAAGTTCTGGTTCTCGGTCGGCGTCAACACAAGAGCCGCCCTGGGCGAGATGTTGACGTCGGCGAGGCGGTCGTGGTCGTCGAGACGGATCGCGGCGACGAGGTCGACCTTGTCGCCGAGAGAGGTTTCGGAGTGAAGGTATGTCCCTATCTCCGTGATGATGTCGTCGTCCTCGTTCCGCCCGAAGATCGTACCCCCGCTGCGGGGCTCGGTCCTCTGCCAGTCGACGCCGTAGGTGAAGCTCTGCCAGGAGCCCAGGTCGAAGCCGTGCTGGAACTGCAGGGCCATCGTGCGGGACTCGTCGACAACCGGTGCATTGGTCCGCAACAGGAAGGTCCCCCTGTCCGAACCGTTGCCCCAGCCTGAATCGGTCTGGTTCAGGAACGCCTGCGCAAAGAGTCTGCCCTTGGAAAGTCGCACCTGCCCATAGTTGTATCCCCAACCGTCTACCTGGCTGGCACCGATGCCGGTCATCTCCACGCCGCTTCCGATGGTGGATGTCCCTCCGTTGATGACCAGCTCACCGTCGTCCCCGAACCGGAAATCCATGCGGGCGTCAGCGGTGTACCGCTCGACGAAATAGTCCCTGCCTACGACTTCCTGGGGGTCGACGTACTCCCAATCGTTCCCCCGGCTGTACTGGCCGGAGACCTTCAAGCCGAAGCGGTCGGAAACCGCGTGAGCGCTTCGGAACTGTCCGTGGAAAAACGAACGCTCACCACCGGACAATGAAATCGAGCTGCCCGGCCTGTCGATCGGCGAGGGCGTTATCAGGTGCATCACCCCGTTCGAGGCATTGGGTCCATAGAGGGCCGCGCCTGGCCCCAGGGACACCTCGATCCGGTCGATGTCCAGGTCGTTCGTCGGGAACGCCGAGTAGGCATTGAACCGCAGGGACGGGATACGGGCGTACCTGTTGTCGATGATCGTGAGCAGCGCACCGGAGAAGACGTTGTTGAAGCCGCGGGCCACGAGGGTCCCCGAACCGATGCCAGTCTGGGCAGCGTCGATGCCCGCGACGGTTCTCACGTGGTCGGCGACCGTGGTGGCCGCGGTTCTGGCAATTTCCGAGGAGGACACCGTAGTGATCGAGGCCGGGGCGTCCAGCGCCTTCTCCTGGCGTCGCGAGGCCGTAATCACGATGGGGTTGAGGACAAAGGCCTGGGAACGCATGGAGATCATCACCTCCGTGGTCTCCCCGCCTCCTACGCTAATCCCGTCAACGCGCGTGGTCTCGTGACCGATCAACGTCACGACCACCGAGTGGGTCCCGGCGGCCACCGAAAGCGTGAAGCGACCGGCGTCGTTCGTGCTCTGCGGTCCACTCTGTCCGAGCGCATCCACAGCAGCACCGAAAAGGGGTTCTCCTGTCTCGGCATCGGTTACCCGGCCGTTGATGGTGCCCTGCTGCGCCTGGACCGGAGCGGTCAGCGCGATGGTCGCAGCTACGAGCCCCAAGAGTGCGGAACAACTTGATCTCGAACCCATGAAACCCCATCCTCGCCGTGGGAATGAGACTCTCCGTCGGAAGCAATTTCAGCAGGTTGCCGTGCCAACTGCCCGATACTGAGGCTCGCCGCAGCCGAAAGCAACCTCGCACGAAGGGTGCCATCAAGGTGAATACAGGGTCGCCCTGGCAGGACAGCGGATGACGGGAGCGCGCGTGGAGATGGAGTTGCCCCGGCGGTCTCTCGGAGGCAGATCACATGAAATCTGCACACCTCACAGCCAATACGATGCCCCGGAAGCCGATTACGATGCCCCGGAAGCCGATGCGCTTGTTTTGGGCCTAGTGCTTTTCGACGTGGAGCTCCCGCCGGGGACAGCAAGCGGGCCGATCATCGGCGGGCGTGAGCTGGCCCGGCTCGAGGTGCACTCGCCGCCCGGTCACTGACCTGGAGGTCCGGGAAGACGCGGGCAGTGATTCCCCGCTCTGGAGGACAACGCACCTGGGCGGCTGACCCGGAAGTCTATCCGGTTCTGACGGTGGAGGACCAGTGACGGCGGGCGTTCGGTGCCGGAGACCATCGGGTGGGCTAGACCGCCATCTGGCGGGGAGATCGGCGCTCTCCGGGGCTCTCACGGAGGATCGAAGGGGCGGACACCCCCTCGCCAGCCCCTAACCGGAACGGGCGGGCCTCCGGGTTTCGACGCCCCCCGGCCAGACAGGCCGCCCGATCGTCCATCGGGACGCGCCTGCGCTCGGACAGGTCCGAACGCGCATAGGCCGCTTCCACCTTGTCCGGGACCACGTGGGCCAACGCGGCCTCGGCGACTTCACGCGGGGCGGTGGAGCACTCGCCGCACCAGTCCCTGAAGCTGGACCGGAAGCCGTGCGGCACGGCCGCGATACGCAGTCCCCGAAGCAGGGTGGACAGGGTGCTGCCGGACAATGGACGGCCCTCCGACGATGGGAAGACCAGACCGCCGCCCCCGAGCGTCCGCGCCTCGCCGAGTATCTGCATGGCACCCCCGGACAGCGGCACCCTGTGCGGGCGCTGGGCCTTCATGCTCTCACGGGGATGGTCCACTCGCCCGCCTCGAGATCGATTTCATCCCAGCCCGCCAGGCGAACCTCGGCGGAACGGCACGCCGTCAGCACCATGAACTCGAAGGCGAGCCTTGTCGCGAGGGCCGCCCCCGAAGTCCGCACCGCCTCGATCGCGCCAGCGACCTCCGAGTGAGGCAACGCTCTCATGTGTTGGACGACAACCCGCTGCCGGTCAAACGCCTGATCGAGCACGTCGCCGGCGGGGTTGTCCGGCCGAAGTCCCATCGCCACCGCCACTTCATCACCGCCCCGATGCGCTGGCGCACCCGTCGGGCGGTCACGTGCTTGCCGTGCCAGATCGGCGTCGGAACCGCCAGAATGTAGGCCGTCGTTATCTCGCCGACCGGCCGATGGCCGAGCTCCGGGAACGCATCGGCGCGCAGGCTGGAGATCCAGTCGTTCGGATGCTTGCCGCTGCGCCAGCCGGGCCGCTTCTGTTCCAGAACGCGGGCGGCCGCCTCGGCGACGGTCGGCATGTCCCGGACCTTGTGCCGCTCGGCACGCGGATCGCCGCCCGAGCACGCGATCTTCCGGTTCATGAACGCCTTCTCGCGCGCCTCGGACAGCGACACGATCTGGCAGCCCCCGAGCCCCAGCGTGCGGTTTCGTCCCTGGATCCGCAGACGCTGCTCTCATCGGATCCTCCACGCCCACACCGAGATATCTCCCGGCACCGGCGCCCCGGATGGTGCGGTCACCCGGATGCTGGTTGGCACCAGGCTTCCACTCGGGGTCCAGTGTACGTAGAGGCTCGATCCGCCACGGATGTCGGCAGCGGCCCGCGGGTTCGCGGAAGATGAGGTTCGCGGCTGGAGCTGGTAGTCGCCGGGGAAGCGGCTGAAGATATCGTGGAGGTCCCACGAAGCCATCCAGTCCCAGACGTGTCCCGGGGACGACGGGCGCCCGTCCCCCCAGAGGGCGATGTAGAACTCGGCGAGAATCTCCTCGATCGGCCGGCCGCTCACTTCCTCGAGCGACGAGAATCCGGAGGAGGGCGAACTCACGAGGCGGCGCATGAGCGCCGCTTCACCGCCGGGATACTCTTCTCCCCAGCGGTCCATGACGAACCGGAGGAGCATCGAGGGCACGCCGTAGACCCGCCGGCCCGCGCACGGCCCGGTATTCCCGTCCTCTTCCCTCCCGATCCATGTGCACTCCTCCGGTGCGCCGCGCACCCGGCCGAATCCACCCCCGAAGCCGTCCCACCCGAAGAACGACACCATGTCGGCGATCCAGCCGCCCCAGTACCACCCCCGGCTCTCTTCCGACTGCTCGACCTGCGCATGGCCGAGGTTCTGTCCCGAGCCGTGCCCGAAGAGCTCGTACGCCACGAGCTGTTCGGCGAGAGTCGCTCCCCCTTCGATCTCCCAGATCGTCTTCTCTCCGGAGCCTCCGAGCACGTAGGCATTCGCCTGGACGAGGTGGGTGATCTCGTGCGTCAGAAGGTTGCGGTAGGCGGCGAGCACGCGCGCATTGTTGGGGGCTCCTCCTCCCGCGCCGCCCGGGTCCGGCACGGAGACGTAGACGATCTCCGCGTGGTTGCTCGTTTCGCACTGGCTCGGCGGATACAGGTCTGTCGGTGTGACGAAGCCGCCGCGGCCCACCACCTTGTTGATCTCGTGCGTGAGCAGGACGAGGACGCGCCCGTTCAGGTCCACGTCCGAAAGCTCGCCGAAGTAGCGGTCATGAACGCCCCGGACTCGTGAACCGTAGAAGGCGTCGAGGCCTTCGAACTCGGCGTCGCTGAACGTCCCGCCCGGGTTCGCGAGATCTTCCAGCCAGACGGTGTGGGTTCCAACGAACCGGACGACCCCCTGGACCTGGGTCCCGGTCGTGCATTCCCCGCCCGGAACCACCCAGAGGGTGATGCGCTCGCCTGGGGCCATCCTGGCCGGAGGCCGGGTTTGCGGGGCAGCCGCCGGAGGGCGGCCGAGGCGAGCCAGCTCCGCCTGCGCCCCCGCCCGCACCCGTGTTTCGGCCTCCCGCCGCCCGGTCGTCCATGTCAGCAGGGGCGGCGCGGGTGCTTCGAGCCGCCCGCCCAGAGGCGGAACGCCGCCCCCGTCGGCGATGCGCTCCCGGACGGCGACGTTCCCGGCCCCGGTCCGTGGCCGTGCATCCGCGGCCGGGGAGGTGGCGACCACGTCCGGGTCCCCGGGAATCCCCGAGAGGGCGACCGGCGTGAGCGAGGACGGGGCCTCCGACGTCGAGGCGACCCCGATCAGGTATTCCCCGCCCGCGGCGCTGCCTGGGAGATGAAGGCAGCCGGTCCCCGCGGCCGTGGCACGGAACCACCCGGAGGGGAGCTCCACGTCCTCCGGCGGGGGAGTGACCGCCACACTCCTCGAGGCCGTGGCCGACGGATTCGAGACGAGGAGGAGAGCATGCCTCGGAGGGAGGCACTCCGCTCGCGGAACGGTCAGGGTGAGGCGTGTGGTCGTGGCCGATAGGACGGGGGCCGCGAGGCCGTCGATCGTTACCCGGTTCTCCGAGGCCACGGACGAGAATCCCGTCCCGTGAATCGTGACGCCCCGGCCTTCGATGAGGACGGCGGGCTCGAGTCCCGTGATGTGAACGGCGCCGGCCAGCTCCGCCACCTCGAGTGCCGCCGCAGCGGTCGCGCGGTCCGCGCCCCTGGACACGACCGCGGAGACCGTGGTGCTGCCCTCCGCGAGGCCGGTGGCCCGGCACCCGATCGCCGTGAGCTCGACGGAGGCCACCCCGGTGCCCGGGGAGGAGCACGTCCACCTCGCCGGCTCGTCGGGATCGCCGCCGCTGATCATGAGCGCGAAGTCCGCGGACTCCCCTGCCGGGATCGTGGCCGACGGCGGGCTCATCGACGCCTCGAGCGGGGGGACGGCCTGGGCGGCGAAGACGACATCGAGCGTCCCGGCCCGTGCCGTAACCGCCTGACTTCCCTCCGTGTCCCCGAGCGTCCACCGGGCAAAGGCTCGGCCTGCACCGTCGGTCTGGTCCCGGGACGGCGTGATGACCCCGTCGCCACCGGAGATGGTCCACGTGACCGGAACTCCGGGAATGGGCGTCCCGCCCTGATCCCGCACCTCCGTCACCAGGCTGTCGGGGAGCGGTGATCCAACTCGGCTGCGCTGGGCGTCTCCCCAGACCTTGTCCATCGAGGCCGGGACGAGGCTCACGGTGGCGCTCGCCGACGCCGACGCCCTTCCCGACGAGGCGGTGATGGTCGCCTGACCCGTGCCTGCGGCAACAGCCACACCGCCGGGCGAGACGTTGACGACGGAGGGATTCGTGGAAGACCAGAAGACGGCCGGATCCGCCAGGACGGTCCCGTCCTGATGCCGCACCTCCGCGAGAAGCCGGCGGGATTCACCGACCCACGAGAAGGTCAGGATCCGGGGCTCGATCGCGATCGAGGACGGGACGGCCGGCGGAGGTCCCGTCGTGTCGCCCCCGCAGGAGCTTGCGAGAACGAGGGCGGCGGCGATCCGGAGCGCGCGCGCGAACCGCCGGGTTCTCCGGGGCGATTCGATCGTCACGTGGCGCTGCGTCGACATGTCGTCACCGGGGCCTTCGTCTGCCCGCCCGGTCGTGAGTGGACCGACAAGCGCAGGGGCACCGGCAACTCGCCGAGGATCGCCACGACGGCTTCGCACTTCCGGCGAGACGGCAATTCCGGGAACTCCTCGGACCCGCCGCCCGCACCGCTGCGCGCGGTTCCGAGTCCGTCCCTTGCGTCCGTCCCAAGGGTCACCAGCACGCGGATGATCCACCTGCGTCCAGAGGCGATGGCGTACTCGCGTGGCATCGCGTGCCGGTCGGGATCCCGCAGTTCGATGTCGGCTCCGGCATCACGCGGAAATTCCAGGACCGGTGGCCGGTCGTGGTAGACTCCCCGTTGCGGGGGAGAGGGGGCGTCGCCTTGGCGGCGTGCGCGAGATCCGGCTCGCGCTCGAGGAGCCTCCAGACCCGCACGACGTTGCCCGTGGCGATCATTGCGTATAGATCGCCCAGTCGACCGCGCCGCGTCGCCCGCGTGGCCGACTCCTTCCGTTGGCGCCGGTCGCGTCATACGGACCCATCGGGCCACAAGCGTTCAGCCGAACCGGATTGACACGCCAGCTTCGGCCTCACGGCCCCCGGTCGCGGGCTCGGGCCGTACGGCCGGGGGGCCGGTGAAGCCGCCCGCGGGAGGGAGCAGGCAAGACGCCCGGTTCCGTTGTCTCGGGGTATTTCAACCGAGCAGCCCGGTCGTGGTGAACGACTCCATGATCCGGTTGCCGCACGCCTGCCCCGTGAGGGTGAGGCTCAGGAGAGCGGACGGATCGTCCCCGGGCTCCAGCGCCACATCGATCGCGCATGTTCCGCTGCGGCCGTCGTCCGTGGCCCAGCGAACCGTCCCGTCCACGGTGCCGCTCAGCTGGAAGATGAACTCTGGCGAGACCGAGAGCTCGATGCTCATCTCGAGCTCCGGCGCGCCGTCCACGGTGAAGGTGATCCCGGTCCCCTCGTGCCCTTCGATACAGCCCGAGTGTGCGAGGGTCGCCGATACTCCCACGCCGCCGCTGTCGCCGGCCGCGTCTCCTACAGGTCTGATCTGCACGCCCACTGCAACCGTTCCACCCATGCTGCACGGGAGGGTGAACTGCAGGACGTCGCCAGGGATCTGGGGCCCGTCCCCGGGCAGCACATCGTCCGACAGCTGGAGGCCGTGGCCCATCGCTACCTCGACGAGCGCAAGGGCTTCCTCTCCCGTCAGCGAGTCCTCGGGCTCAGTCGAGCTGCCTCCGCAAGAAGCCACGGCCAGTCCGACGATCGGAATCAATCCTGCTCGAATGCAGCGCATGTAAGCGTCTCCTTTACTCGTCATCGCCTGGATCGGGAGCGTCATCTCCCGAGTCGATTGTGGCCGGTCTCCCGAGCCGGCGTCAGCGCGACGACCCGACCCGTGACCGGACTGCGAGCCCTTCCCTCCGGCATGCCGCTCTCAGGTCGTGCCCGACGCTTCCACGATCACACCAGCGGAGCCTGGTAGGATGGGGGACGGCGGCGGCGGCCGGCCGCGAGGACGTGCACGGTTTCCGGGCGCTTGTCCGTACCCCGGCGTGCCGAGTCCGGTCGTTCGGGGCGGGCCAGAGTGGGTAGGAATCGGATTCGTCTGGAGCTGACTCGATCTGGATCGCGTGGGTTTCGGTTCCGTCCCGGGAGCTGGGCACCTGGTGTCGGGCGAGCGTTCTCCTGCCGTGCCTCGGGCGACCTCCTCGTTCAGCATTCTGCGATGCGGTCCTCGTCCATGGGTCGTCAATGAGGGTCAGGCGGCGGTCCGCCCAGCTTCAATGTCTCCCGGGCAATCCTGCATGAGTGCCCACACAGATCCGACGAGCTCTCCGGCCACCGCCACCTCCGCGATCTGCTGGCGATGCCAGCAGAACCGTCCCCCTGCAGTCGGGGCGCCGCCACTCACACCCAGTCGGGCATGGCGGTTCGGCACGGACCGGGATCGGCCAAGGCGGAGTGGATCACCCCGGCGTGTCTCCGGCGCAGACGACTTCCTCTTCACGCGCCGACAGGCGGTCCGGGTCCTGGTGAGCGTCATCGATTGTACGGATCCTTTCCGTTACCGGAGCAGGCATTCCCGCGCGTCTCGCTGTGCCCCATGCTTCTCCGGAATCGCGTGCTTGAATTTCTCCAGGTTCATCAGTTTCCAACGAACGGCCGGCAGGTCGGAGACTTGGGGTAAGCCGGTCAGGCCGAAGTCGGGCTCAGCATCGTGAAGCGAGAGCAAGAAGGCCGCGATATCGCCGTTCAACCGCGATCCGATGTCTGTGTGTAGACGGCGACGCACTTCGACTAGCGCAGCCCAGGGCACGGCCTCGCGAGTCATCCCGACGAACTCTTCGTCATACAGGTCCATGCTGAGGGGCGCCGCTGGCGCCAGGAGCTCATGCATCGGGCGACCCAAGCTCGCCACATAGACCATGAACGTGCGGAAGAGGTCGTCAGTCAGGCCTTCGTTCTCATACCGGAGCTTCACATCGAAGATGTCGCACGGGTGCTGGCGATCGAGTGCCGCGTGAAGCTTTCCGCCGTATAGATCCTCGAAGGCCAGCACATTCGTTTCGACAAACCCGAATTGCTGCGTCACCGTTCCGGACGCGACCATCGGCCTTGCCGGATACACTGCCCGCCGGGTGACCGGGGAGGTCTCGATCCCGATCTGCGTCGGGCGTCGCTCACCACAATGCGCGTGTCACAGTCACCGCCGCGCGATCCGATGCCCCGTCCGCCGATCGCGACTGCGGGGGTCCCCAGGCGCTCAACCGCGGTCGGCCGGGCGGTCCATGTAGGCGCGAGCACCGTGGGCCGCCAGTCTGCGAGTTCCGCCGCCGATACAACGTCGGCGGCGGTGTCCCTCCGCCCGCGTGATGAAACGAAACGGCCACTGGCAATGGATCGGCGCACGGAGGCGCGAAGCCGATGAGATTCCTGCCGCCTCGGGGCCGAACGGGCCATGTGCATGAAATGTCAGTGGTCCGATGCACACTTGGCACCTGTGAAGAAGTGCAGATAGAGGGATCGCCTATACTTTTTGGCTGCTTGCAGTTGTGCGCTTCGCTGATCGGCCGCCGCTGCCGCACGGGGCGGCACCGGCGCGGGAAGGCCATGAGCCCGGCGGATCAACGGGTCGGGCCGTCAGCCGGGTCTCGGCTCTCACGGGCCAGGCGATCCGCCGAATCAGACGGTGAAGTGGCGGACAGCCGACACGGGCAGCATCAGGAGCCCAACATCGTCGGCTCCCGTGTGGACCATTGCCTTAGGCCTTCGCGCCAGCACATACCAAGGCCAGCGATGTACCCCGCATTGTTTACATGGGGCATCGCAAGGTCAAACAGGCTCCTCCTAGTGTGTGGCCGACCATCCCCGACCCAGCCGAGCACCAAGAGGTCAATCCGCTCTTCGGGGAGGGGGTGATGACTGTCGAAGTCAGTGACTGTCGCGGTGGGCACCTGAAGCGTAGTGTATGATGGGGCTCGTTTCACCGGTGGAGTTCGCTCAATGTCAAGATGCTCCGGAGTACGACACCGGTTAGCGTCATTCGCCGTGCTTTCGGCTGCTACGATCACCGCTTCCCCGGTGGTCGCGCAGCCCACTTGCGAGGACGACCAGCCGCGGATTGTCGGGCTGGTCATCGACGCCTCCACCGATGCGCCGCTGAAGGGTGCCTACGTGTCCGTGGCAACGTCGGAGTGGATGTCTCTCACCACGGACAACGGTCGTTTCCTGCTCTGCTGGATCGGTTCCGGCACCCACGTCGTCATGGTGGAGCGGCTGGGGTACCACACATTGATCGTCCAGCTCGATGCAACTGCGTCGGGCGACCCCGTTCACTTGCGCATGAGCCCCGATCCCATTCTGCTGGAAGGCCTCGAGATCGTCGCGGACCGCTTCGAGGGGCGGCGACGGGCCGCGCCAACCAGTATCCAGGTCTACGACCAGGAAGAGCTCGCCAGTAGCCAATACTGGACCGTTGCCGAGTTTGTCGATTCCCTCCCGGGGGTGTTCATTGCTCGGTGCGGGTTCAACCCGTGTATCTACTATCGCGGCCGAGTCGTCCGGCCCAGGGTCTACCTCGACGAGTCCCCGCTGATCGGGGGCTGGTCCATGCTCCACACAGTGCCGACCAGCCAACTCTACATGATCGAGGTCTACGGGAGGGGAACGCACATCCGGGCCTACACGCACGGTTTCATGGAGCGCGCAGCGGGTGTTCGTCTGGCGCCGTTGCCGATCTGGTTTTAGTGCGCCCAGCCCAGGCCTTCTCGCAACTCACCCACGAAGCTGCGCAATCCACGGCGCACGTATCCTGTCTCACCTGACCGCCCGTCAGCGCGTCCGGCTCCGACCCCGACGACCTGCCTCCCGTGACGGCGCCCAAACAGCCGGTGCCAAGCCCGGTCAGCACCAACGCCACCAGGATTCCGGTGTTTCTTCGCTGTAGCGTGAAGTGCGACACTCCGGTCAACCGACCGAGGGAGCCACTAGGCCTGAAACAAGCGCATTGGCTTCCGGGGCATCGCAATGGCTATGAGGTGTCCAGGATTGAGGTAACTCCAATGATCTGGTAGCCGAAGGCGGCGAGCAGCAGGCGCGGTTGGTTGCAGGCGAAGGCGTCCACGCTCGGACCGGGGGTCTCGACAGGCCAGCCGCGGTAGTGGCGCTTGGGCCGCGGGGACGACGACAGCGCCGGATCGACGACACTCATGAGCTCTCCCATGGGGCCCTCGGCCTTGCCGCGCTACCGAAACATCGCGAGAAGAGCGTCGGCTCCCACCTCGTCGGCGGAAAGCGAGGTCAACAGCCAGAACGTGCGTGGGAAGAGTTCGCCGGGCTGTTCGACCAGCACCTGAACGACCCGGCGTGCGCGCGACCAGGATCGGGCCCGATACGGCTCGTCCACTTCGCAGGTCCACGTCCCCGTCCCGTCGTCGTCGGGCACACCGTCGTCGAGCGCCTCGCAGGCCCGGGCGTCGAGCGCCGAAAGGGCCAGCCGTTCGTGGATCGACTTCTATAACGAGGTGCGTCCGCATTCGTCCGTGGGCGGGCGGACGCCGGGCGATGCCTACCGCAACGGCACGGGGGTTGTGTGAACGACGGATCTCCGCACGTGCCGGGGCGCACCCTCTTGAGTCGGCGAGGCCAAGAAGCAGCGCGGGATCTGCCCATCCCGGGCGCCTCGCGGCGATGGAGGCCAAACCCCGGTCGCCGGTCGGGTTCCCCTCCCGGCGACCGGGGTTCATGTTGGAGCCTGTCCTTCCTCTGCAGGGGAAGGATCGCGGGGTGGAGCATCCACCCCAAGAGAACACAGAGCACAAGTTCCGAGGGCTCTCACAACCACTCGGAATCCACCTTAACTTTGCCCTCGGACTGTCCAACGAAGTAGGACCACCTCACCCCAGCGCCGCGAGCTAATGAGCCCAGAAGAAGTGCCATCCGGGGCGTCTTCAGATGCCTCTCCATCGGACCAGCCCATCGCCTGACGGCTCCAGGCATCCCACCACCACGGCTAGGTAAGACACTTGCCAAGCGGAGGCTATTGTAGCTACAATGATGCTACCAAATAAAAGGAGGACCAAGATGAGGAGCGACACGGTCGTGCGGGCCAGGATCGACAGCGAGACCAAGGGGCGAGCCACGGAGGCCCTCCAAGCCATGGGCTTGTCGGTCTCCGACGCGATCCGTCTGCTGCTGCGGCGGGTGGCCGACGAGAAGAGACTGCCCTTCGCCGTCCAAGTCCCCAACCCAGTGACTGTCCAGGCCATGAAGGAATTGGATGAGGGCAAGGGCCGGCGCTTCGATTCTGCCGAGGAACTGTTCCGGGACCTCGACATCTGACATGCTGATCCCTGTTCGCTCGTCGCGGTTCAAGCGCGACGTGCGAAAAGCGAAAAAACGAAGCAAGGACCTAACGAAGTTGCGGTCGCTGCTGGCGTCGCTGATCGAGCAGGAACCATTGTCGGCGCGCTATCGCGACCATCCGCTACGAGGAATATGGAAAGGCTACCGCGAGGCGCATCTCGAACCGGACTGGCTCGTCATCTACCGCGTCCAGAGTGGCGAACTACACTTGGTCCGCACCGGCACTCATTCCGACCTATTCGACGATTAAGCCCGCTCTAGCGAGAGGAGACATCCACCACCCGTCCTGAATGCACCGGTCACTGAGCATCGCTACGGCTTGCCGCGGTCTGTTGGCGGATCCACGCATCCACGTCCGTCTCGACCCAGCTGACAACACACACCGGCTGGGGGAAGTCTCCCAACGATTTCGAAAATCTCGCTGAGAGGCAATGCCCACTCGGACTTTTGTGTAGGCCTTCCTGAATCGGGTAGGAGGGGGGCTCGCGCCCCCCGTCCCCCCACACCACCGGACATACGGATCCGTATCCGGCGGTTCTCCTCAGTGTTGTAGCGCTGGATACCTCAGCGCCAGGGCTCGATTCCACTCCAACGCCGACAGCGCTTGCCGCTCCCCTGTGGGCGCAGATCGGCTTCCGGCCTCTCCGCCTCCCAAGTGGCGCACCACGCCAGCGAAAGCTGGTTCGTCATGCCTTCCTGCGGCTCCACGCCCGTCGAGTCATCCGGGTCTGCTCCCTACACCAAGAAGTTCAGCCCTTCCCGGCACGTACCGGCCCGGTACTTTGGCGTCTGCTGACTCCTCCGTGCCCATCCAACGCCATTGCTGACACTGTAGTCCGGAAACACCGGACGGACCCGGAGGCCTCCCAGGGTAAGCCCTGTCTCTTTCCCGCAGTCCCCGCCGGATTTACCCCTGCCGCGTCCGGGTAGCTTTCGGGCGTAGCCGTCCGATGTTACCGGCCGTGCAAAATTGGACAGATGTGGCCATCGAAAATGGTACACCTCGGGCGGGTGAGCGAGGATCGGCGGCGGTGGACCGGGGGGATCGTGAGGTTCGCGGGACCATTCTTTACTCTGGCGTCTCCATTCAGCATAGGAGGCGCGATGATCAGGAGAGAGAAGCGGGTGCTTCTGCGACACTACCTCGAGCAGGGTGTGCCGAAGGCGGCGATCGCTCGACACGTGGGAGTGAGCCGCGAGACGATATATCGTTGGATAGCGACGGGGCAGTTGGACCGGGATCTGGACGACGAGGCGCTGAGATACCGGCCGAGAGCTCCGGCGCCGTCGAAGCTCGATCCCTACAAGAGGATCATCGACGCCCGGCTGGCGGACTATCCGAGGCTGAGCGCCGTACGGCTGTTCAACGAAGTGCAGGCGGCGGGCTATCCGGGCGGCTACGGCCAGGTGAAGCGCTACGTGCGCAAGGTCCGGCCACGGGAGGCTGTGGAGCCGGTCCGGAGGTTCGAGACCCCTCCGGGCCACCAGGGCCAGGTGGACTTCGCGGACTTCCGGCTGCCGTGGGGCAAGCGGCATGCGCTGATCGTGGTGCTGGGCTACTCGCGGCTGATGTGGCTCAGCTTCTATGAGCGCCAGACGATGGGGGTCGTGATCCGGGGGCTGGAGGCGTCGTTCGCCTATTTCGGCGGCGTGCCGTCGGAGCTTCTGTTCGACCAGATGAAGGCCGTCATCACCGACGACAGGCGCCACGAGGGTGGCCGGCTGATCGAGAACCCGGAGTTCCTGCGCTTCAGCCACCACTGGAGCTTCCGGATCCGGGCATGCCGCCCGTACCGAGCCCAGACGAAGGGGAAGGTCGAGCGGCCGGTCCGCTATATCCGGGACAACTTCTTCTACGGCAACGACTTCCTCTCCGATGACGACCTCAACGCACGGGCCCTCCTGTGGCTCGACGGCATGGCCAACGTTCGCGTTCACGGGACGTTGAAGGAGCGTGTGGCGGACCGGTTCGAACGGGAGCGGCCCTGCCTCAGTCCCCTGGCCCCTTGGCCCTACCGTCCCGTGGTGCCGCGGCCCGAGCCCCGGACGACCCGGACCCGGACACCCGCGACACCCCAGGTCGTGGAGGTTGAACGCCGGCCGCTGTCCGAGTATGCCGGGATCACGGGAGAGCTCTCATGAAGGCCCGGTCCCGGAGCGCGCGCATCGCGGCCCAACTAGCCGATCTGAAGATGCCGGGCGCCCTGGAAGCCCTCGACGAAGTGCTCGCAGGCGTGGACGGCGGCGGAACCACCGCGGCAGAGGCCATCGAGCGGATCCTGGCCGCCCAGATCACGCTGCGCAACAGCCGGCGCCTCGCCACGGCCATGCGATCGAGCCGTCTTCCGGCGATCAAGACGCTCGCGGACTTCGACTTCAGCTTCCAGCCCTCGGTCAAGCGGGAGCAGATCGACTCGCTCCACGAGCTCGGCTTCCTCGAGCGCAAGGAGAACGTCGTCTTCCTCGGCCCGCCCGGCGTCGGCAAGACGCACCTGGCCATCAGTCTGGCCATCGCCGCGGCCGAGAGCGGGCGCAGGGTCTACTACGGAACGCTCACGGATCTCATCGACTCGCTCGAAGAGGCCCAGGCCGCCGGACGGCTCAACCACCGGCTCAAGACCCTCACCCACCCCGCGCTCCTGGTCGTGGACGAGATCGGCTACCTCCCGGTCACCCGCAGCGGCGCCATCCTGTTCTTCCAGCTCGTCAACCGGCGCTACGAGCACGCCTCGACGGTGCTGACCTCGAACAAGGGCTTCGAGCAGTGGGGAGAGATCCTGCACGACGAGGTCATGGCCGCCGCGCTGCTGGACCGGCTACTGCACCGCTGCCACATGGTCAACATCCGGGGCAACAGCTACCGGATGCGCCGCCATGCCGAGCTCTCCAGGGCCATCCACCCGACCGCCTCCCGGGCGGTCTCGGCGGAGCGCTCGGAACACGGAGGGACCCGGTGATGCGCGCCGACCAGATCCTTTCGGAACGCCCCGCTCCGGTCGCTCCGCTCCCTCCGTGGGGCGTTCCGAAAAGTGTCACATTTTCCATGGCCAGAAGTGTCATATTTTCGATGGCCATTGACATCCGATGCCGGCTCACCCCACGGTCGTAGGCCTTGTATCCGATTCCTGTTCGTCGGGGCCGCGTTTCGCCTCCGGCTTCCTTCAGATTCCGCCTCGCGACGGACACCCTTGCCCTCGGCTATACGGTTCGGTGCTACCTCCGCCCGTTAGAGACTCTCACTCCAGACACAGGGCATGCCTGGCACACATCGGGTAGGAGGGGGACTCGCGCCCCCCGTCCCCCCACACCACCGGACATACGGATCCGTATCCGGCGGTTCTCCTCAGTGTTGTAGCTCCAGATACCATCCGGAGAGACTTACAAGCCCCTGCTTTCTGAACCACTGGTTGCGCATGGCTTCGTTCGCCGATGGGCTCCCGGCCAATCGCCACCAGCCTCGACTACTCCCGCCCAGCTTGCGGGCCCGCCAACGCGGAACCCCCAGGCTGACGAGAAACGCGGTCACAGACCGGCCCCGTTTCCGTTGCTTCAGCCGCACACAGCGCAGCTTCCGCCGGATCCACCTGTCCATACGCTCGAGGTGCGCCTTCGCGCTGGCATAGCGGAAGTATGTCACCCACCCGCGCAGGAACCGGTTCAACTCCGAGATCATCCGCTCCCACCTGATGCCCCGGTTGCGGCGTGTGATCTCCCGGATCCTGTCCTTGGCACGTGTCAGGCTCTGCGGTGCAGTCGTGAGCCTCCCGCCCGCGAGCAGTCGATAGCCAAGGAACTTGCGTTCCCGCACATGGGCTACCGCGCTCTTCGTCCGGTTCACGCGCAACCGGAGCCGCTTCTCGACGAAGCGCGTGAGCGAAGCCATCACCCGGTGCCCGGCTGCCTCTGAGCGCACGTACACGTTTAGGTCGTCGGCGTACCGGCAGAACCGATGGCCCCGCCGCTCCAGCTCCTTGTCCACCTCGTTCAGCAAGAGGTTCGCAAGCAAGGGAGACAGCGGCCCGCCCTGTGGAGTCCCCTCGGATCGCTTCACCGCCACGCCCTGCCTCATGATCCCCGCCTCCAGAAACCGGCGAACGATCCTCAGCAGTCGCTTGTCGTCGATCCTTCGGGCCAGACGTCCCATCAGCACGTCGTGGTTGACCCGGTCGAAAAACTTCTCCAGATCCATGTCCACGACAATGGTGTGCCCTTCGGCCACATACTCCGACGCCTTCAGCAACGCCTGGTGGGCGCTGCGTCCGGGCCGGAAGTCGTAGCTCGACTCCGCAAAGGTCGGATCCAACAATGGGTCCAGTACTTGGAGAATCGCCTGCTGCACCAGCCGGTCCACTACCGTCGGGATGCCCAGCTGCCGCACCCCGCCACCCGGCTTCGGGATCTCAACCCCCCGTACCTCCCGTGGTCGGTAGCTCCCGTCCAGCAAGCTCGCGATGAACTCCTCCCTGTGGGCCGCGAGCCAGGCTCTCAGTTCGCCGACCGTCATCCCATCGACGCCCGGACTGCCCCGGTTCGCCTTCACTCGCCTGTAGGCCCGGTTCAGGTTCTTCGGCTCACATATCCTCTCCATCAGGGTGTCCGTCACCGGGGCTCGATTCCCCTCCGACGCCGACGACGCTTGCCGCTCCCCTGTGGGCGCAGATCGGCTTCCGGCCTCTCCGCCTCCCAAGGGGCGCACCACGCCAGCCAGAGCTGGTCCGTCATGCCTTCCCGCGGCTCCGCGACCACCGAGTCATCCGGTCTGTCTCCCCGCACCAAGAAGTTCCGCCCTTCCCGGCACGTACCGGCCCGGTGTCGGGTCGGAGGAGGTGCCCCGCAGGGCTGACCTCCGTCCGCCGCCCAAACGGCTCGTACGGTTTTCCCGTAAGCCGCTTTCACAAAGGTGTCTCATCGAGGGGTCAGGGAAGGAACCAGTGAGATCAGGCGTACGAGCCCGTATTCGCCAATGAGCTTGCGTTCCGGCAACCGTTTCCAGCCCGTGTTGCGCCAACGCTTATGGCGATGCGACCGAAGACGCCGCACGATCCAGCCGTCAAGCCGGTGGAAGAGCCTGCGGACATGGGCCTTACAATAATACTGGCCCCAACCCCGAATGGCCGGGTTGATCTCCTCGATCATCTCCCTCGTGCTGACAGGAGCCTTGCGCCGCGTACGCTTGCGAATCTGGTCTTTGAAGTGCCGGATGGATTTCTCACGTGGAACCGCATAACGCGCTCCCCCGCGAACCCCGCTCTTGATCTTCGAGGCTGACAGCCTGAGAGGCCGCTTACCCTGCTTGATCTTGTAGCCGAGGAACTCAAACCCGTGCCTGACATGCACAATGCGGGTTTTCTCAGCGTTCAGGGACACACCCAACTTGGCCAGGATCCGTTTGGCTTCCTCCAATGCCACGCAAGCTTCCCTGCGCGTACGGCACGTGATCAGCCAATCGTCAGCATATCGGGTCAGCCGATAGCCGCGACGACGCATTTCCCGGTCGAACGGTGTCAGCAAAATATTGCTGAGCAGCGGTGACACGATGCCGCCCTGTGGAGTCCCCTGTTCGGTCGGCAGCCTCTTACCGTCGGCTACCACTCCGGCCTCGAGCATCTGCCGTAGCAGACCCAGTACGCGACCGTCCGAAACTCGTTGATTGACGAGTTCGAGAAGCTTTTCATGGTCCACGGACCCGAAAAAGTCCTTCAGATCCGCATCCACCGCCCACTCGTACCCCTCGTCCAGTTCCCTCCATATCTTGCGCATTGCTCCGTGGGCGGACCTCCCCCGCCGGTATCCGAAGTTGGCTTCGTCGAAGACCGGCTCGAAGATCGGTTCCAGTCGGTTCAGCAGCGCCTGCTGACACACCCGATCGTAAATCGTCGGGATGCCCAGAGGCCGAAACTTTCCCGGCTGACCCGCCTTCGGGATCAGGCACTGGAGAACCGGCTGCGGCTCGTACTCCCTATCCCGCAAACTCCCGGTGCAAGCGATCGAGATTCGCTTCGAGCGATGCCCCAAACGCTTCCAGATCCTCTCCATCCACGCCACCAGCACCCCGGTTGCGCTTCACCTTCTCCCAGGCCACCTCCAGGTTCTTCCGCTTGTAAACCTTGTCCACCAGTGAGTGGACCTTCCTCTCCCCCGCCGGATTGATCCAGTCTCTGAGTCTCCTCGGGCCATGACGTCCGGGTCTTTCGCTCAAGGAACTTATCCTCCTCATGGCCCTTACTCGCTCATCCCCCGTCTCTCACCGGCCACCTCCGCCAACCGACTTCCCCGGCCCACACGGCCGCCGCTCGCGCGGTCACCCGGCTTTCACCGGGCTTCAGGTACTATTCGGTTGTCCGATTGCTCGCCGTGTATCCGTTCCCACTTCGCCTCCCGGCTTATAGGGTCCGTTATCCCGGCGCCACCCGGGAACACGACGAGCCCTCCTGGGGTCACGTCCAGATCTTCCGTACCGTGCCGCTCGCAAACACCTTGGTACGACGGGTGGGTAAGAACGCCTTCGCCACCAAAGTGCCGGCTCGACCTTGCCCCGTCTTTGGCCGACCGATTCATCATGGGGTAGCCCCCTCGATTACGGCCCGGTACTTCTCCTCAAGCCCTTCAGATTCCACCTCGCGATGGACACCCTGCCCTCCGGTTGTCTCTCGACGGTGCATCGACTTAGCTCCTCCCTTGGCTGTCTCCACCGTTTCCGATTTCGTGCCCGTTTAGGGTCTCGCTTATCGGCCCACCCCGGCCGGTGAGGCGTTACCCCCACCTTCGGATACGGCGCCCCTTACCCGAGCGCCAGCGGGACTCCAACCCGCCTGACCTGAACGCTGCCCAGCACACACTTTGGCGTCTGCTGACTCCTCCGTGCCCGTCCACCGCCATCGCTGACGCTGTAGTCCGGATCAACCGGACCGGCCCAGAGGCCTCCCAGGGTAAGCCCCGTCTCTTTCCCGCAGTCCCCGCCGGATTTACCCCAACCGCGTCCGGATAGCTTTCGGGCGTCACCGTCCGATGCCGGCTCACCCCACGGTCGTTGGCCTTGTATCCGATTCCTGTTCGTCGGGGCCGCGTTTCGCCTCCGGCTTCCTTCAGATCTCGCCTCGCGGCGGGCACCCTTGCCCTCGGCTATACGGTTCGGTGCTACCTCCGTCCGTTAGAGACTCTCACTCCAGACACAGGGCATGCCTGGCACACCACACGGCCCGGCACCTATACTAGGTGCCGAGGATGATTCCCCAACCTACCAAGGCCCCTCATGCGCCGTACGATCACACTGTTACTTCTCGTCCCACTTATCATTACATCTTGCGAAGGGAAGCCCGGGCCGACGGGACCACAAGGACCAGCGGGGCCGACGGGACCACAAGGACCAGCGGGGCCGACGGGACCACAAGGACCAGCGGGGCCGACGGGACCGACGGGACCGATGGCTCCATATCCTATTCACGTAAACTTTGTCGGCGAGGTACATGACGGAATTCAGCGTGCAATAAAATTAGCAGCCATTGAATGGAGTCATATCTTGGCCCCGACCCGCGCTGCTTCTTTTATCTTCGACCAAAATACAGACTGTAACATAGGGGTAGAATTCAAAGCTAATGATGTATTACCTCCAGGTTTACACTTGTATGTTAGAGAGATAAATATTGAAGGCGTTTGGGCAACTGCCGGTGAATGTTTGCACAATGAGTTCACTCATTGGCAAGATGAAGACCGGCATATCCTAAACAGGGGCCGATCTAATGTTCCTATGGAACCCGCGGGTAGGATCTCTATGACAGGGAGACCGTATTCGGAGAGCATGTATAGGACCGCACTACACGAGATCGGTCATACACTTGGAATTGGACGCAGTAATATACGCGGGATTGGAAGGTGGTACGAGTGGGTAGTAGAGGAGACCGCTGAGTGGTATTTTACGGATCCGAAAACTGTGGCGATATTTGATCAGATGGGCGGTACAGGTTTCCCCGCTGTAACACAGAAGATACCGTTGTACGGGCCAGCTCACTGGGATGGTTGCACCGGGGCCGTTGACATCATGGCATATAATTTAGGACAACGGAGAAGTGAGCGTACAATCACAGAACTAACGTTGTCTAGTTTGGATTATGGATATAGTTACGATTCTGCTTTGATACCCAACAGTAACGCCAGTCTAGATCCTGCGCTGTGGAATCGTCAATTTACTGATGGAAGCAGTTGCCAAAACGGCATGTTCATAGACCAAGACCAAGACACTGTCTCAACTATGCCGAATCACGTACATAGAGATGGTTCTGGAATTATTTATGAATACGAACCGCTCTAGAGGAGTACGGGATGAAAAAGATCTTTACCGACCTTGTCACGAAGCCTGTAATTCATATCTCTATTCACGATGCTCAGTTATTAGAGACTCCTGAAGTTGGCGAATTTCTTCAGCTGACCGCTTTGGAAACGGGAATTCCCACCTCCCGGCAGACCACGCGAATATCGGATCTCCTCTTGATGCTCGATGTACGTGGGTTATCGGAGGATTTGTCTGACGCGAAACGTCATCATATTCTTCTGTCTCCTCCAGCCGCTCATCGGCTAATCCAATCTCTTCAGAAGACTTTGGATCAATACCTTGTTGGCTCCCCGGAAACTGAATAATCTTGGTCATTGTCGTACCCCCTTGAACGTGAAAAGGGCGTGTGTCATCGGACACACGCCCTTCAGTAAGTTCCAAGAGCGAAAGGCTCTTGGCTTAATCAATCTAGAATGTCCTCATGATCTCGCCCCGCTAGGCAAGCCGTTGTCAGCGATGAGGTCGCGATACAGGAGACGGCGACCGACCAACCCGGCGACGACAGCCTCCATCTGTTCCAGGGTATCGGCCTCGCGCACATTGTGACGTCCGGCGAATTCCTGCACGTACCGCTGAAGATGCTTCGGTGACAGCTCGTGGTAGACGCCCTTGTGCGCGCGCTTGAGCATGCTCCAGAAGCTCTCTATGCCGTTCGTGTGGATCTTCTCGCCGTTGAGGTAGCGGACATATTCACCGGCGCTGTGGTTCACCCAGGCGTGATTCTCGTGGTTCCGATAGGCGGAGGATCCGTCAGTGTAAACCGTCGAACCGTCATCAGCGACGTAGGCGACGAACCCCTGTAACGCGTCCCGGTTCGGGCTGCCGATGACGTGAGCGGTCACTTGATTCGTCGCCCTGTCCTTCGCCCCGATGACAGGGGTCTTGCCGACGGGACCGCGGCCGGGAATGTGTCGCGGCTTCTTGCCACCCACGTAAACCTCATCTACCTCGATGGGACCGCTGAACGGAAGGCCAGCCACGGGAACAGTGAACGCCTCCCTGATGCGATGGAGCATGAACCACGCGGTCTTCTGGGTTACCCTGAGATCACGGTGGAGCTTCATCGAGGAGACACCCTTCAAGCTGGTCATTTCGAGGTAGATGGCCCACACCCACTTCTTGAGGGAGATCTTGGAAGACTGGAGCGCCGTGCCCGTCTTCACGCTGAAGTATTTTCGGCAGTCCCGGCAGCGGTAGGGCATCGATCGGTGGCTGACTCTCCGGGTGTTGAGTGATCCGCACCGTGTGCAGCAGCGCTCGCCGCCGGGCCACATCTGCTCCTCGAACCACCGTCGGGCCGACTCCTCGTCGGGGAACATCGCCGCCAGCTCTAGGAGGCTGATGCTGTCCCTGTACGCCTTCCCCGGGGCGGTCTCAACCGGTGAACGCAACATCCTGGCATAGTCTGTTCAGATTGCCAGGAGGCATGCGACGCGCCGTCGGGAGGAATATGGGAGGCTGAGCGAAGCGGACCGGGGTAGCCGTCCAAGACCCGGAGCAGCGGAGCCGACCTCCTTCGGGTCGGTGATTGCGGCAAGGTGCTTATGGTCTTGGCCGGCGACAGGGCACTACGCAGGTCTCATAGCAGGCCACAGCGGCCCCCCGAACACACTGACTTCTAGTTGGAGCCGGACCGATCCTGATGGTTCGTCAGCGCTTGGGGGGCTTCAACCCGGATCCTGCATCCGAATATAGGAAAGCACCGCCCAAGGCCTTAAGTTTCAAGGAGTTCCCGCTAAGAACGCCTCGAAACGGAGGGCACCCAGACGGTGCGACACCATCATACCGGGAGCAGGCCTCATATACAAGGCGCCAGCCGGCCGCTGCGCGTCCGTCACAGCGCGCGGAACCTCACCGACGGCGCCGGTCTCGTGCTCGTGCGCAAGCTCTTCGACCGGTTCGGCCTGGCTGGCTGGATCGACGGGCGGGCAGCGAAGGAGAAGGGGTTCTTCCGCCCGGGGCTGATGACGGAGGTGTGGATCACGCTGCTGCTCTACGGTGGTGGGGTGATCGACGACCTCCCCCTGCTCGACCGCCGCGGCGTGCGCCGGATCTTCGGCTGGGTCCGCGTCCCGGACCCCACGACCTTCGGGCGCTGGCTGAGGCGGGCCAGCGGGCGCATGGTCCCGCTCCTCGACGAACTCCTCTGGAGGATGGTCCGGCAGCGCTGGGCGCTACGGGCCGGTGGGGTCCCGAAGAAGCTGACCCTGATGCTGGACTCGACCGTCGTGGTGCGGTACGGGCAGAAGCAGGCCGGGGCTGAGAAGGGCTACAACCCGAAGAAGCGGGGCCGTCCCTCCCATCATCCGATCGTCGCCTTCGTCAAGGAGACCGGGGACTGCCTGAGGGTGCGCTGGCGGGCGGGCCATGCCCACACGGCCGAGGGAGCCACGCAGTGGCTGGAAGAGCTGGTGGGGCGGTTGAAGGGCGCCGGCGTCCGTGAGATCACGGTGCGCCTCGACAAGGGTTTCATCAGCAAGGAGATGGTCGAGACACTCCAGGAGCTGGACGTCTTCTTCCTCCTCAAGGTGCCCCGCTACCCTTGGCTGGAAGGGTTGCGCAACCGGTGGCACCACTCGAAGAAGGGCGAAGAGATCTTCCCGGAGGGGGAGGAGCTATGGAGCGCGACAGGCTCGCTCTGGGGTGCGCGTCTCCTCACGACCCAGACCAGGAAGCCTCTCAGGACCGAGGAGGGCACACTCGATCTCGACACCTATGAGGTCGGGCTCCAGGCGGACGTACTGACGAATATCCCGGGCATCCACGCTCTGACCGCCTGGCGCCTGTACAATGCCGGTGCCGTGGTCGAGCACCGGATCGAAGAGCTCGGCCAGCTCTCGGCCGGCAAGACCGCGGTCGACCACCTCGGGGGCAACGCCCTCCTCTGGGGCCTCTCGGCCGTCACCTACCAGACCCTTCATACACTGCGCCGGCACTTCCTCACCGGCTCCTGGCGTACGGCACAGCCCAAGCGGGTCCGGCTCTGGGTGATCCGGCTCCCCGCCAAGCTGACCACCCACGCACGCAAGACCTATCTGCAGTTGCTGCGCGACGAGCCCGTCCGTCTGCGTACTCTCGCGGCCCTGCGGGGACTCAACCACAACATCCCGCCCCCAGTGCCCGCCTGAGGCCGTTCGCCGCACCCAAGGCTATCCGGGTCGCATGCCAAATCGTGGGACCCGTGTCTCCAACGGTCTCCCGGCGCGCCAATGTTCGGCTTCTCTTCGCCCCACTGCCGTAGGGCCACAACCCTCATCGCCCACTACCCCCTGCTCCCACCGCCCTCCTCCACCCGACCGGCGTCAATCACCGGCAACAACCGCCTGAAACAGCCCCTTCCGCTGGATCTGGGTTCAAAGGAGCTTCCTGAACTCCCGTTCGGTAAGGCCGGCGTCTTGGACGATGCGGCCCATCGTGAAGGCATTGGCCGGATTGTTGCGCGGAACCGTAAGGATACGCTCAACATCGGTCATGACGATGTGCTTGCCTTGGCGGGCGACGCAAAAGCCCGCCTTTTCGAGGGCTCGCACGGCCCGGAGGCGGTTGACCCCGGGAATCCTGGGCACGGCCTATACGGCAACGTCAATCTCACGGATTACCATGCCAGCAGCATTCTTGACTGCCACTTCCATGTACTCTCGGACGGCATCCGCAATGTTCGCCAGGGCTTCTTCTTCCGTCGTCCCCTGAGACGCACAACCCGGAAGGCCTGGAACCCAGACGGAGAATCCCTCTTCGGACTCTTCAAGCGCCACTCGGTATTTCATCGTCCACCTCTAAGGTCACCCTGACCCAAGGCCGTCAACGAACCCTTCAATCTAGGAGCCTGCGCCGCAGGAATCTGCGGTCGTTATTTTGAGGGGTAGCGAATGGGAGGGGAAGGATTGGCGGTTGTCGGAGGGGGGTCAATGGGCACGAGGTTTCGACCGTACCAGCCGGACCAGATGCTGCTTCTGCCGCGGGATCTGCGGGAGTGGGTTCCGGAGGGTCACCTGGCGCACCATGTGAGTGACCTGGTGGACGCAGTGGACTTGAGCTCGTTCTACGCGCCGTACCGTGGGGACGGTCGTCGCAACTCGCCGTACGATCCGCGGATGATGGTGAAGGTGCTGATCTATGCGTATGCGACAGGCACGTTCTCGTCGCGCAAGACGGCGAAGAGGCTGGAGGAGGACATTGCGTTGCGGATGCTGGCGGCGGGGAACTTTCCGAAGCACCGGACGCTGTGCGAGTTCCGGCGCCGGCATCTCGACGACTTCCGGGCGGTGTTCGCGGAGGTGGTGCGCCTGGCCCGGACGCTGGGTCTGGCGGGGTTGGGGCGGGTGTCGGTGGACGGGACGAAGGTTCGGGCGAACGCGAGCAAGCGCAAGGCGATGAGCTACGGCCGGATGGTCAGGGAGGAGCGTCGGTTGCAAGCGGAGATCGGGGCGTTGCTGGCGGAGGCGGAAACGGTCGACGAGGCGGAGGACGCCCGCCACGGCGAGGAGGCGCGGGGGGACGAGTTGCCGGAGGAGCTGAAGCGGCGGGAGGACCGGCTGGCGGCGATCCGGGCGGCCAAGGCGCTCCTGGAAGAGGAGCAGAGCGCGAAGGACGACGCGCGGGGCCGCGAGCCGGGACAGACGCGCAACCCTGAGGGCGGCCCGCCCTACAAGCGGGAGTACGGCGAGCCCGGGGAGAAGGCGCAGAGCAACTTCACGGATCCGGAGAGCCGGATCATGAAGACGAGCACGGAGGGGTTCCAGCAGTGCTACAACGCGCAGATGACGGTGGACGGGAAGAGCCAGCTGGTGGTCGGGGCCGAGGTGACGGACAACGCGAGCGACCAGGGCCAGCTGATCCCGATGCTCGACGCGGCAGCGGAAGTCTGCGGCGGGACGCCGGCGCAGGTGCTGGCGGATGCGGGCTACTGCAACGAACGGGACCTGGGCACACTGGAAGCGCGTGGCGTTGACGCGTATGTGGCAACGGGCCGGGAGGGCAAGACCGCCGCGCCCGCCGATCCCGACGCCGACGCCGAAACGGCAACGGCGCGCATGGCCGAGAAGCTCGCAGGCCCCGACGGCCGGAGGCGCTACGCCCGCCGGAAGTGGATGGCGGAGGCGCCCGTCGGCTGGGTCAAGGAGGCGATGGGGTTGCGACGGTTCAGCTTCCGGGGCCTCGAGAAGGTCCGGGCCGAATGGACCCTCGCGTGCCTGGCCCTGAACGTCAAGCGGCTGCACACCCTTCAGGCGGCATGAGCGCACGCCCGGGCACCCCGCAATCCGGGCGACAGGCCCCCGGCGCACCCTCGACCATCCCGAAAACGCCTGCCGCGTCGGGAATGTTTGCCGAAGCCGACACCCGGACGCCTCCTACCACCCGAAAACAACCAGTCCCCGCCGGATCCGGGCAGAACCCCCGCCCTTACGTCACGATCCGCGAACCCGAACACCCCCACAAGATCCCTTTCTGGGGCGCAAGCTCCTAGCGCGTTCGGGCGTGGCCGCTTGTTCGTGGGACCTTGGGGCAGGAGGGAGGAGGCGACCCGCTCGGCTATCGTCACGACCCTAACCGTTCGGGTTGCGCCAGAGTACAATATACCGCGCCACGGACACCTACTACGGCGATCGCCAGCGACCGGCGCGTTTGTCCACGCGAGACAAACGTCGCGCGAGCGGCAGGTCCCGTATACGGCCTTCTCTTCTCGTTCGGCGATAGGGAAGGTCGAACAGAAGTAGTGAAGCTGCCCTGGTCTTCGGCTACCTCGCCAATCCCTGGGCCTGGACCTACTTCGTCTTCATCGTCTCGCTCTTCACCTTCCGCCAGCGCTTCGACGACGCGTACTGCGCCGAGAAGTACGGCGCCGACAAGTGGGCGGAGTATCAGGCGCCGGTGAGGTACCGGATCGTTCGCGGCCTCTATTGAGCGGGCGGTCTCAACCGGTGAACGCAACATCCTGGCTCTGTTCAGATTGCCGGGAGGAATACGAGCGTGCGCGGGAACTCGTGGCTGAGCTCCGGGAACAGCTAGCGAGAAGAATCGTGTCTGCCATGCAGCCGATCTCGCTCAGGCAATTAGCTCTGGACACCGGCTCATCGTCATTTACCGTCTCCTTCCTCCTGAGAGAACCTCCGTCTGAAGGCGGCTGGAGACAGTATGGGTACAGTAAACACGTCCGTAAGCATCTGGATGTTGGTGTCGCCGGTCACCAGCGCATCGGCGCGGCCGGCAGCTGCGAGTTCCAGGAACGGACGGTCGGAAGGGTCGCGGCATTCCGGGATCGCGGGCGGTGAGTGCGGCACGGCAACGGTCTCGCAGAACGGCAGATAGTCGTCGAGAAGGTCGCGTTGCTCGCAAGCATCCAGCGCGAATTTCGGATAGGCAAGGACGCGGATCAGCTCGGTCGTAGTCTCTCGACTGGCGAGGGGGCGGAGGCGGCCGGAGCGCCAGGCACCGCGCATCCACGACAGCGCTCCGGAATGGAAGAGGAGCGCCGACACCAGCACGTTCGTGTCAAAGACCGGGCGTACGGCCGTCACTTGCCCGATCGAGCCCAGGCAACCGCGTCGTTCACATCGGCCTCCGATAGCCCCAGTTCGGCGAGTTTAGCGCGTACGCCATCCGCGCGGTTGACGCGCACCGGCGTCAACACGATGCGACCGTTCTCCGTGGTCACATCGAAGTAGTCGGTGGCCTCTATGGCGCCGGTGACGGCCTTGGGCAGGGTCAACTGGTTCTTGGAGGTCAACTTGGCTAGCATGATTGTTTCCCATAAGATGAGCATAAAGTAAGGAAACAATATATCCTTGTTATAGGGCTCGCAAGAACTGGGGAGACTGGGCTGTATCGGACTTGCAACTCAGTGCTGCTGGACCAACGGGTACCTGCAGGTGACGGTCGCGGAGTGAGTCGACGGCGCTCCCCCCGAGCGCAACCGCGTCATCAGGAGCTTCGAGAGCGGCTCAGCCTCGAAGCCCCTTTCGCACCCGTTCGACTCGCCGCCGGTTGACGCCGAAGTCGTAGATGCCCCAGCGCGAGGCCGACCGGACATGGACGACATTCTCGGCGGCAGAGTATTGAAACTCGAGATCGTCCCGAAATCCGAAGCAGCGCGTCCGGCAAACTGCGTGCAAGTAGCTGTCGGTCGCCGCTACGATACGCGTACGAGGCATGGCGGCGACGGCGTTCCTCAATCGCCGCAGCGTGGTGGCTGGATCACCGGACACGGGGAACGGCTCCACCCGGTGGATCCACCATTCCCCAGGCCAGCTGCTCGCGTGATTCAGAAGAGTGCGTGGGACCGACCGCCTTGCGGGATCTGCGTCAGACGGCATCGGACCACCCCTCCATCCAGCCAGGCTCATGCTCATGCGTCCGCAGAGTACCGGAACGGGTCGTGCCGCGCTCCGGCCCCTTCCATTCTCATCCCGATCCGCACCGTGTCCGCACACAGTGCGGAGCATCTCGCGCGGCGCCAACCTGCAGGAATACGACTTCAAGGCGGAGCTACGGCCGTGAGGCCGGGTGTCAGGCGATTACCGTACTAGAACAGTCTGCCAAGCCCAAAAGCCGCCGTGCTTCAGCGTAGCTCGTATTCGTAGATGATTTCATCAGCGTAAGAAGCCATGGGAATATCACTTATTCCCGGGGTCTGTGCCGGACTTGGCAAGAACATTGATCGACCATCTTTACAATAGTGATCAGGCTCATCAGGATTGCCGCGCCTGTTCCACATCGCAGGATTCAGTATCATTCTTGATACATCTCGATGCCGCCGGGAGGGGGCATCCACTCCATCGGGAATCGTGGCAGGAACTGCGAGCGGCGTTGCGCTCTGGCGCATCGGTGCTCCGGACAAAGAGCAGATGCTTCGTTGCCGAACTCTCATCCGGCTGTCAGCGCTGCCAGCGGCTGTGGCCCTGCTGAAGGGGTGCGGCGACGGCGACAGCCCAACCCGCCCTCCGCCACCAGAGCCCGTCCGCCCGACGACGGTCATGGTCAGCCCGGCCACGGTCGAGCTGACCGCGTTGGCCACGACCGTTCAACTGACAGCAGAAGTACGCGACCAAGACGGCAGGGTCATGAGTGGAGTGACGGTGACGTGGAGCAGCGATGACACGTCGGTAGCCTCTGTGGGCGCGTCGGGTCTGGTGACGGCGGTTGCCAACGGACAGGCGACGATCACGGCGAGCAGAGAGTCGGCTTCTGGGTCCGCGGCGGTGACGGTGATGCAATCGGTGGCCTCGGTGCAAGTGTCGCCAGCCACGGTCGAGTTGGCCGCGTTGGGCGCGACCGTTCAGCTGACGGCCGAGGCGTTTGACGGGAACGGGCATGCGGTCGCGACCGCCGAATTCTCGTGGGAGTCCAGTGACGTCGCGATAGCGACGGTAGACGCGTCGGGTCTGGTGACAGGAGTCGCCGTGGGGACCGTGACGATCACGGCGAGTGCCGGCGGTGGACAGGGTACCGCGGAGATAACCGTCATGGCCCTCGAACGGGCGGCGCTGATTGCGCTGTACGAGGCGACGGACGGGCCGAACTGGGTGAACAGCGAGAACTGGCTCACCGACGCACCGCTGGGAGACTGGTACGGTGTGGATACGGACGGTTCCGGGCGGGTCGTCGCCCTCAACCTAGCAGGGACTACAGACCAATGGCCTGATGTGACACCTCACGGCCTGGAAGGCCCGATCCCGCCCGAAGTCGGCAACCTCGCCAGCCTCCGGCGCCTGAATCTTGCGTACAACCATCTCACCGGCCCGATCCCGCCCGAAATCGGTCGCCTCGGCCACCTGCAGTGGCTGGACCTCGACGACAACGCACTCACGGGCCCGGTCCCGCTCGAAATCGGCAGCCTCTCCAGCCTAGAGGGGCTGGACCTCGACAATAACGCGTTATCCGGCCCCATCCCGCCAGAACTCGGCAATCTCGGCAATCTCGTCGAGCTGGACCTCACGGAAAACAACTTGACAGGGCCGGTCCCGCCGGAACTCGGCAGCCTCACCAACCTGGAGGCGCTGGTCCTCTCACGGAATGCCCTGACGGGGCCGCTTCCCCAGAGCCTTCTAAGTCTCACAAAGCTGCGCCGTTTCGAGTTCCGACAAAACGAGTCGCTCTGCATGCCAGGCATTTCGGCCTTCGTCGCCTGGCTCCAGGCAATTGAGCGCCGGGACCGAGAGGTGAGTTCCTGTAACGCCGCTGATGTGGCTGTATTGACGTCGTTTTTTGAAGCGACTGGCGGGAGCGGCTGGACGAATTCCGATCGTTGGCTGGACGGCTTCACGTTGGACGAATGGCAGGGTGTCCGCGCCGACTCGCTAGGTCGCGTGACCGCGCTCGATCTGAGTCGCAACGGACTCGCCGGACGGCTTCCGGGCATCTTGGGCGATCTGGCTCACATGACCGAGCTGCGGATCACCGACAACGCCGACCTTTCCGGCCGCCTGCCGCTCTCCCTGGCTCGCCTCGCCCTCCAAGTGCTTCACTACTCGGGTACGGGGCTGTGTGCCCCGGTCGAACCGACCTTCCGAGACTGGCTGAGCGCGATCCCGTCGCGCGAAAGCACGGGTGCCGAGTGCGCGCAGCACTACCCCATAAATGTAAAATGGCACTGGTGCGAGTGGACGCCCGCGCCCGAGGGCTGTCTCACCCTGCGGGAGATCGATCCGGAGACGGTGCCGGGCCTCCCGGTGCACATGGTTTCGGGGATACGCGCCGGGATCGCGGAATGGGCGCAGGTGCTAGCTCCGACGCCCGCGCCCGGGCCGTATGTGGTTCCGTTTGGCGGAAGGCCGCGCCGGTGGGACTTCTGGTGCCGAGCGTGGCGTGACGACTGGCGGCCGGGCGACACGATCCAGGCCGGGCTGGAGCTCCACGTCGTCATCGAGGTGGACACGGACCCCGGAGACGACCGTGCGCCGCCGCCGGGGGGCGGGCCTCCCTGCTTCTACGATACGTGGCGGCACGGCGACACCGTCGTGCCGGTGCTGACCGGGATCATCCACGTGAGCCCGGAGTTCTTCGGGTGGCGACGCGGCCAGAGCCATGCCGGGTGGCGGTGGTTCGCGATGCACGAGATCGGGCACGTCGTGGGGGTGGGGGACTGGACGGAGAGCATCGAACCCACGCCAGACGGTAGAGGCATAGTAGTGACACGTGAGGCAATCGTGGCCGCGTTCAATCTCCTCGGAGGAGCGGAGTACCCCGGCAAGAAGGTCCCGCTCACCGAGGGCGGCTCTGTCCGCGGCGCTGTCCATTGGCATGGGTGCGTGGCTCGTAACGACGTGATGGCGTCGGGCGGGGATTTCAACACCCAGGTGATCACCGACCTCTCCTTGTCCGCCTTGCGTCTCGGCTTCCTAGCGGAACCGCAGGGTCATGCCCTCCCCACCGACGCCTGGCATACATGCCCGGAGCTCAGATGAAGAGCAGGAGCCGGTCGCACGGGTTGTCCGTTCGCCAGTCCATGGCGATGGCCCATTCCAGCACGGCCCGGATGCTGGCTACCATGGCGGCGGCCATCGAGGATCTGCGCCCGACTCATTCGAAGTCCGAAGGGCAGCGCGACCTGGCCGAACTCCAGCTGGTCCGCGATGCGCTGGTCAAGGACCGGGTCGCCACCACCAACCGCGGCAAACACTTGCGCACCCCGGTGGCCAAGCAGCTCAACAAGCAGCGGCTGAAGCAGATCGAGCGCCAGCTGAAGCGCATCGACGCCGAGATCCGCAAACGGCTCCAGGCAGAGGAGGCTCTCGAGCGCCAGTCCGAGATCCTGACCTCCATCCCCGGCATCTCTGACGTCACCGCCGCAGGACTGATCGTCCACATGCCGGAACTCGGCACCCTCACCGGATCCCGTGCCGCCAGCCTCGCCGGGCTCGCCCCGGTGACTCGGGAGTCAGGCTCCTGGAAGGGACGCAGCTTCATTCAGGGAGGCAGGCACCCGGTGCGCCGATTGCTCTACATGCCCGCGTTGGTTGCGATCCGGTGCAATCCCGACCTCAAGCGGACGTACGCGGCTCTCGTGGCCAATGGGAAACCGCCGAAGGTCGCCCTTACAGCGGTGATGCGGAAACTCCTCGTCCTCGCCAACGCGCTCATCCAGCAGGACCGCATCTGGACGGCGTACGCACCCGGACACCCCGCATGAGCGCCATGCACCCAACCGGAAAGCAAGGTCGAACAGCTCTATCTGCGAGCTCTCGCCTGACTCAGCGACCGCATCCCGCGTTCACCGCTACCGTCGGTTCGCCGTGTCTCCCCGGCCCCACTCCTGACGGTACCTCTTGACATGGATACTACCAAGTGTAGGGGGGGGGGCGGCCGCCGACGGCCTCCACCGTGTCCGCGTGCGCGAAGGACCGGTAGGCCGGCGAGAGATGCGTCGTCGCTATGACGAGATACCCGGGGTCGCCGACCGCGAAGGCCGTGGCGGTGAACTCCGAGCTCGCGTCCCCCACCTCGGCGACAAGCGCCTGGTGGCTCGCGGCCCCGAGCGCCCACTCCGTGCTGGCCCGGCCCGTTTCGACCGCAGCGTGCTCCGGAGCGGCGCTTCCTCCGCCCTCCGTGACCCGAAACGCCACGGTCGCGCCATCGATCGGGTGCCCGTTGGCGTCCAGCACGCGAACCGTTGGCCGGACCGGCAGCACGGACCCTTCCAGAGCGCTCTGGCCGTCGCCTTCGGTCTTCTCGAGCCGGGCCGGAACCTGCTGCACCCACACCTCGCCGTATCCCCGCGCCACTCGGGCCTCGGCCGCGATCAGCGCCGTCCCGTTTCCCGTTGCCGTCACCAACCCGGTCGCGTCGACCGTGGCCACCGAGGCGTCGCTGCTCGTCCAGTCGACCGTCGTGCCTGCCATCACGTTCGCGTTCTGGTCCCTCACCTCCGCCGTCAGCCGGACGGTCGCGGTCAGCGCGGCCGTGGGCGGGCTGACCGTGACCGTCGCCGGAAACGCCGGCTCCGTGGGGCCGTCCCCGTCCCCGCATCCCTCGGCCAGGGCCACGACCACGAGCGCCGCCGACAGCCGGAAAACGGTTCGGTGAGGACTCATCGGTCTCGCGGAACAGGTCACGGTTGTGGCGGGCGGGCGGGATGTCCGCGGCCATCGGGGTGAAGGCCTCCGGGGCGGAAGTTGCGGCATCTACCTGCAGCTCTACGAGGGTCAGCGTGGCCGAGAATGACGTTCGGCGCGCCGGTTCGCGACGTTCCTGCCGAAGGGGCTCGAGCGTTACGGACGGTTGGCCGCAGCTGTCAGCCCGAACCTACCGACCAGGGATCGATGACACTCACTCCCGTACCCTCGAAGTCCCGCGCATTGCGCGTCACCAGACGGGCTCCGCGAGCGCGACAGATGGCAGCGATCTGGCAGTCGGCCTCGCCGAGCGGTCGGCCCGCCTGACGGCGTTCGGCCGCGATCTCCGCGTAGGATCGGGCCGCAGCGCTGTCGAAGGGCAGGATCCGCCCTCCGAAACCGAGACCGAGCCAGCGGATGATGGCGGCCTCCAGCGCGTCTCGCCGTTTTCCGGCTGGCATGATCGCGACGCCGTAGAGCAGTTCCGCTTCGTTCACGGCCGTAAGGTACATGTCCTCCGCGTCGCGCCCGCCGATCCATGCCGCTACTTCGGCCGCCGGCTCGGGACGCATGAGTTCGGACGCGACATTCGTATCTATGACGAACACGGGAGCCGCTCAGGAGAAGTCCGGAGGCCCGCGCATCGGGCCACGCGGTGGAAGCTCGAGTTCGACGCCGCCCAGGGATGCGAAGCACTGGCGCGTGAACTCCGCGAGATTCCGCGGATTTGCGCGACCACGGTTCACGGCGTCCCGCAGGATGATACGCACTTCTTCCTCCATCGAGCGGCCGTGCTCGGCGGCGCGTACACGAAGGCGCGTCTTCACGTTGTCGTCGAGATTGCGGATCGTGATACTTGCCACCGGCCGTGTCTCCCTATGGTGTGAAACGTGTCTGGAAACTACCGGATGATTGCAATGCAAGCAAATCTGCATGCGCCGGTCTCGCGGTACAGCACCTGCGCCGGAACGAGGAGACTTGTCCGTCAGCCAGGCGGTGGACCGAAGACGGGCCGTGGGAGGTCGAGATCGTGGACTATCTATTGAGAGGCGCATGACATGAACGCGAAGAACGGCATGAGGCCGGTGCATCCGGGCGAGATCCTGCGCGAGGAACTCGACGAGCTTGGGCTGTCGGCCAGCGCGCTGTCCAAGGCGCTCGGCGTGCCGGTCAACCGGGTGACGATGGTCCTGAACGGTCAGCGGGGCGTGAGCGCGGACACGGCACTCCGGCTGGCGCGGTACTTCGGGACGGCGCCGCAGCTTTGGTTGAACCTTCAGAAGACCTGGGAGCTTCGCCGGGCGGAGATCGAGGCGGGCCGCGAGATCTCCGAACAGGTGACGCCCCGGCATACGGTGGTGTAGGGGAACCCGAACCTCTGCCGTTCGTTGATCTGCCGTCTCCGAACGCTTCCGGTTTCCCTCGCAGCCGGACTCCCGCCCAACCGTTGAGCACCTGCGCGCTCGGCATGCTCGAGCGGGCTGGGGATCTTGCCTGAGTCGTGATGCAGGCCGCCGGTCTCGGGCAGGCCATGGGAGGGGTCGGGGAAGACGCTGCCGCCTCCGTGCTTCGGCGGCCCTCAGAACTGGAAGAGCCTGTTGATCTTGACGACCAGACCGCGGCTCCGGAGGTCCCAGCCCCGGTCGGGCCTGAGGCCGCCGGTCACGTCGCGGTAGTCGGTGTAGACCACGAAGAGCTCGCTCCCGGGGCTGTACTCCCAGCGGAACCGTAGGTTGCTCGCGAACGAGTCGCTCGCCGAATCGTATTCCAGCAGCCCGCTGAAGAACATCCGCGGGCTGAACGCGTAGTTCACCCGCGCCAGGGCCAGGTTGGTCTGGAAGGCCCCGTACGGGGTGTCGATCCAGTTGAACGAGACGGTCGGCTCGACCGACATCTGCGGGAGCACCGCGATGCGGCCCTGGGTCAGCTCCACGGTCGTCAGGTCGCCGCCGAAGTACTGGCCCCGCTTCACCGTCACCTGGCCGTTGACGCGGCGCTGCTGGCCGATCGCATACGCGATCTGCGCATCGGCGAAGCGGTAGCCCCCCGCCGGGATCGCGAACTCGGCGCCGGCCGGCGTGAACGGTCGGACCAGCCGCTCGTAGTTGTCCGTCAGGGTGAGGGTCAGCCGGTCGCTGGACTCGAACTCGGTCTGGAAGGTCAGGATGTTCTGGCGCGTCTCCAGCTGGTTCTCGTCGGCCGTCGCGATGTAGTCGAAGCTGGCGTCCAGGCTGAACTGCCGGACGCTCTCGATCGACTCGGGCCGGGGGCTGAACCGCGCGGAGGTGAAGGTGCGCCGGAAGTTGTCGCGCCGGAGAAAGCCCACTTCGGGCAGGAAGTTGTCCTCGACCACCACATGGTCGAGCTGGAAGCCGTAGCGGTCGGCCGCGTACTCGAACTTGCCCTGGTAGCTCGCGTCCCTGCCGCGGTGCTCCGGGCCGGGTACGCGGGTCCGCGCCAGGTAGGTGACAAGGCTCACGTTCTCGAAGAAGGCGAAGGTGCCGTCGATCCCGTAGGCCTGGCTCGAGCCCGGGGCCACGCGGGAGACCGACCGGTTGGTGAACATCGCGCCGACCGAGCTCCGGCGGAGGACGTCGCGCCGGAGCCGGAGAACGGTGAAGTGGGTCGGGTCCGAGGCGGAGAGCGCCTCGTCGCCGGTGTGGATGTTCAGCGCCCCGACATCGAAGGCCCCTATCTTGCCGGTCACCCGCGCACCGCCCGTGATGGGCACCACGCGGCCCTCCTCGAGGCCGATCTTCCGGCTGTAGAAGAGCTGGGGCGCGTTCACGTCGCCGAAGACCCCGCCGAGCGGCCCACCGGTCGGCCCCGTGACGCCGCCCCGCGCGAAGCCGAAGATCCCCTGCCCCTCTAGGAAGAACTCGCGCTTCTCCGGGAAGAAGAGCGGGAAGCGGGTCAGGTTCACCTGCCGCTCGTCCACCTCCACCTGCGCGAAGTCGGTGTTGTAGGTGAGGTCGGCCGTCAGATTCTGGGTGATCCCGTACTTGACGTCGATCCCGCCGTCGCCGCTCCCCTCGTCGACGACCGCCGGGCTCGCCGTCCTGTCCGTCACCAGGCTCGCGATCGCGTACGGCTTGACCTCGAGGGCGCGGCTCGCCGACGGCGGCTCGAGACCGACCAGCGAGCCGGCCGCCGAGACCCTGAATATGCCTCTCGACCCCACACCGCCGCCGGCCGAGACGGGGAGCCGGGTCAGGTAGACCCACTCGTTCTTGCGCCGGATGCCGCGCCGGATCTGGATGCCCCAGAGATGCGGGGGCTCCGAGCGGTAGCGCAGGCTCTTGAAGGGGATCTCCATCTCGAGTGTCCAGCCGCCGTCGAAGCGGCCGGTCCGCACGTCCCAGACCGGATTCCAGTCGCTGTTCGGATTGCCCTCGTTGGTGAACTGCTGGTCGGCCCGCGCGCCGAGCGGGTTCGTGTAGAAGTTGAAGCCGTTGCGCCGGTCGTAGAAGGTGTCGAAGAAGACGGCGAAGGTATCGTTCTGGCGGAGCTGGTTCGTGTCGCGCCGCATCTCGTTGGCCACCCACTCGCTCTCGGGCGCCGAATCCCACACCCGCGCCGACACATACACGTTCTCGTCGTCGAAGAGGATCCAGGCCTCCGTCCGCTCGGTGGCCGGCGAGCCCGTGTCCGGCATGAGTTGCACGAAGCCCGTGATGGCCGGGACGGTCTCGTACACTGCCTCGTCGAGCGCGCCGTCGAGCTCGACACCCCCGTCGACCCTTACGGCGCGCACGGTCACCCGGCCCTCCTCGTCCCGGCTGACCACCGCCGGGGGGACCGGAGGCGCCGGACCATCAATGAGAGCCGGATCGACCGCTCCGGTGAAGGGCGCCTGGCCGGCCGCCGCCTGCGGTGCAAAGGCGGAGACCAGAAGCACCGGGACCATCGCTATGCCCTTCGGTTGCAAGCTGCGCCTCCTGCGGCAGGCGGCCGGAAGTGGGACGTCCCTGACACTGGCACCCGATGGCATCTTCACGGAAGCGCCTCCCTCATTTGCGGAGCAGGCCAGGGCCGAGATTCGCATTCGCTCATGACACCCCACATGGGTCGTCTCTACGACAACGTGAGCGAATTTTTCCCGCGCCGCTGCGGGGGGCCTGCCCGGCGGCCGTCCGACCCGGCCACGGGCACGGTATTATTGTATGATTCGCCGTTCCATCATCAATTTCACCGCCACGGGCGGGCGGACCTCGTAGACAGGACTTCAGATGAGACACGTCTCGACCCTGATCGCCCTCTTCGCCCTTCTCTGGACGACTGCGCCAGAAAGCGCCGGCGCGCAGACAGGCGGCTTCTACCTGAGCCAGGAGCTGGGCCTCCACCTTACGCCCGGCCCGAGGATGGACTCGCACGCCGAGAACGCGCACGGGAGCATCTGCGACCAGTACCTGAACCCCTTCACGGACCTGATGCCCGTCCACTGCGGGGGCGGCCCGGACGCGCCCACCACCGAATGGACGAACGCCTTTGAGCGGGGGGCGGGGTTTCTGGGCGGCGGCGGCGTGGGCTACGGTTTCGGCCGCCGCGGGCGGCTACGCGTAGAGGCGGAATACCTCTTTCGCGAAGCGGTCTACGACGAGGCGTCGCCCATCGAGGGCCGCAGCAGCGCGGCGGTGGCCAAGCTCGACGGCGAGGTCGTCGTGGCCGAGGACCGCATCGGGAGCCTCACCTCGCACAACCTGTTCGGCGAAGACTTCGCGCGGCAGCTCTGGCGCGACCGGCTGGTGTGATACGTCCGCAAGTCGTGGCCCGCGCGCCGAAGCCACCCCTAGCAAGCCGTGGAAGAAATGGGTGCCCGGCGGATGATGGTTGGGAGAGAAAACAGACGCGGGTTTGCGGTGTTGTGGTGCAGGAAGCGGGTTTTCGGGCGTGAGGAGGCGACATTCGGCTCAGGAAGGGCGAAATGGCGCCGGATACGGCGCAAAAAGCGCGAAACGTGGATTGTAACCTGAGTTGCGAGCGCAGCTTGTACGGCAGCGAGGCCCTGTAGCGCACGGGGGGTTCCAACCCCGAACCGCTTACGCATGAGAAGGCCGAGGTTGAAGGCCGCCGCGTGGACCAGCATCCGTTTTCGAATCTCCTCCTGGCCCCGTATGTGGACGCGACGCAGCCCTCCGGTCTCAAGCATGTGCGCGAACGCCCGCTCCACCTTCTCCCCGCGCCGGCGCAGCAACCGCTTGCCCCGGTTGCCCCGGATCCGCCGGCGGTTGGCGTAGGTCGCCTTCTGCGCGTCCCGCTTCCCCTTCCACTTCCGCCGGCCGCGCCTGGGCTCGCTCACGTAGCTCCGCAGCCCTCGCTCCTTCACGCCCGTCATGGTCTGGTTCGAGTGGTAGCCTTTGTCGGCCACCACTTCTTCGGGCTCTACCTGCACTACTTCCAGCTGCCGCTCCGCCTCGTCCAGCGTCACCGGCAGCGACGCCACATCTCCCCCGTCCATCGTCTGCACCGTCAGCCCGACCACGGCCCCGGTCTCCATGTCGACCGCGTGCTCGAGCTTGTGCGCCAGGTGCGTCCTGCCGTCCTTCATCTTCGTGATGCGCGCCTCAGAGTCGTGCGGATGCTCCCAGTCCTTGTTCGAGCCCTTCTCAGGACGCTTCCGGTCCAGCTTCGCCAGGTCTTCGCGCGTCGGTGTCTCGATCCCCGACGCCCGCGCCAGCTGCTCCAGCCACGCCTCGTAGTCCGTCCCGTCTTCGCGCCGCACGATCGTCCGCATCGCCGCGTTCGCCTCCAGCGTCGTCGCGTCCACGCCCAGCGTCTTGCCGCGCAGCAGGCCCGACGCCCGCAGCCGCTCCAGCACGAAACCGAAGACCGCCGCGTGCGCCTCCACGCTCAATCGCTTGCGAGTCTTCGACAGGGTGGAATGCTCCGGCGGGTTCTCCGACAGCCCGTATCCCAGAAACTCGCGCAGCGAAAACGAGTCCGCACACCGCCAGGCAATGCCGCGCTCCGAACCGATCCCCTCCAGATACCCCACCATCAGCATGCGGAAGTACACCCCGGGAGGCACACCCGGCCGCCCCCGCTTGCCCGCATAGAACTCCCGGCACGTATCTTCCGCAAAACGATCGAATCCGTTCTCGCGCAAAAGTCTGTCCAAGGCCCGGTAGAACGGGTTGCGCCCCGCGCGAATCTCGCTCGCCACCACGAACATCTCGTGCTGCCGTGCCTCGGGCCGTCTGCCTATCGCCATCGCCGTCCCCACTCGCTCAGGTTCATCTGCCCCCCCAATTTAACCCATCCACAAGGAACCTCCAGGGACGACTTTATCCACGGCCTGCTAGGAGACGTGCTCGCCCTAGCCGACTCCGCCGGCACCTCGGCAAGCGATCGCGGCCGCGGCGGCCGCTAGCCCTTCAGGTTCTTCCCGAAGCTCACCGGGACCCCTGCTCCTCCACCATTCTTTCGATCCGGTCCAGACGCCTGGTGATGTCCTCGTACTCTTCCATCCGTTCGGCCCCGACGAAGTGGGCGGATACCGAGGCCGCGATGATCGCGACCAGGACCGTCCCCACCATCATCAGCACAACGGCAATGAGCCGACCGGCTCCGGTGCTAGGAATGATGTCTCCGTAGCCCACGGTGGTCGTGGTGACCAGCGCCCACCACAGCCCGTCCGTGAACCCCCCGGGCAGGGGCTCGAGCAGATGGAGGAGCTGGGCCGCCACCATCACCAGAAAGACCGTCGTGACCAACATGTAGAGGAGGCCCTTGTGGCTCACGGCGAGCTTCGCCGTCCGAAACGCCTTGGCGACCACGAGGAAGAGGAGAAGGATCCGGCTCAGCCGGACCAGGCGGATCAGTCCCATGAGGGCGGGCAGCTGCGGAAACGACAGAACGATGATCCCGACGCTCAGCCAGCTCCCCCTGGCGTAGCGCCTCCTGACGGGCGCCAGGATCAGCAGGATCCCGTACTCGAGGACGAAGACCGCCCAGATGGCCCAGTCCAGAGCGATCAGGAATGGAGAGCTGACACCCTGTCCCTCATAGAAGACGAGGGGCACGGTGACGAGGCAGGCGAGGACCACGAGCGCGTAGAGCCAAGACTCGAATCTTGTCCGGTCGGTATTCCGTTTCATCTGACTTCGCGGGTGATGGGCGGGCGTTCGGGCCGGAACCATCGGGAAGAGAAGGTCGTGGCTCCGGCGGCTTGCTGTTCCTGGATCCGAATTCGTGGGCGCCTGTCCAGGCGCCTCCACGTGCCCCCCGCTACCCTCTCCCCGGCGGGCCCCGGGGCACCCGCAGGTTCGAGGGCCGCTCGACAAGGGCGGTTTAGCGCCCCCGAGGCCCAGCTGTGTCGGGCTGCCGGTGGAGGCGGCCGAAGGGATCATGGGGGGACGGTCGCGACCCTTCGCGCCGGACGGATCCGGATCCTGGGCTCTCTCCGCGCCGGGCGGCGCTAGCGCCCGCCTAGTTGCGCTTTCGCCATACGATCCGAACCTGGCGCGCGGGCTCGACCGTCAGGGTCAGGAGATCGCCCTCGAACTCGAACCCGCGGACGGCATCCACCGAAGCGTCCCCGCTGTTAGTGAACTCCCGCTTGTGGATCACCACGCCGCGCGCGGCGTCGACCTCGTAGCTCCCGTAGTAGGCGACGTTGCCCCTGGAGGCTGCGCTCCCGCGCCGCACGATGTAGACCGACATGGACCCGACACCGTCGTACATGATGATGCCCTGCGCGCCGGGCCCGAAGGTCTCCGTGGTGGTGACCCATTCTCCCGAGTCGCTCAGGGACTCGGCCCGCACGAGGTCATACGCGCCCATGAAGTCCCTTACGGTCTGGGCCGTGAGGCCGACAGGGACTGCGCACCCAAGGGCCAGAGCCAGAGCGAACGAACGCATGAGACCTCCTCGGTGTGGATCAACGGGGTTGCCGGGGTCAGAGGGACCGACGGAACCGAAGGCAATTTGCGCACTGGGGAACCCTGCCGCCATGCAGGCCCCGCGAACGCCCGCTCGTCGACGGCCGAGCCTTCAACCCGAAGGCCAGCCCCCTCCGGAAAGACCAGGCTGCGGCCGGGGCATGAAGCGGGACGACGGCGGAACGACCTCGCGAGAAGCGCAAGCAACCCTGGCCTCTCTAGGATTCCTCGACAGGAGCGTAGTAGGAACCTACGGTCCCGCGTTCTGTTTTCTCGGAGTCGCGCTTCGGCGCCCGCTAAGTCGGCAGCGACGATGCAGGTGCTATACTCACTGTCCGCATATTTGTCGTTTACAGGGTACACATGTTCTTATTTTTCAGTGAAGCATGACAGTGATAGGGAACATTCGTCATGTATTTCAACCTCTGGAAGTCGCGTTGATGGACAGGTAGAAGCCAGCGAGACGCGGGCGGTGATCCCCGCAGGTGCCGGTGGCCGTGTCGCTCTCGCTCACCGACGAAACCCGGGAATGGTTCGGGCTCGCATGCGTCGAACGTCTCAAGCACGCCGGTCGAACTCGACGAGAAATTCCTCGACCCGCAGCCATCGATCTATAGCGGATGAGAGGCTGCAATGACGGTCGCTCCGGGAACCCACTACTACGTCAACAAGAACGCCCAGACCAACGTGGATCACGAGATCCACACGAAGCTGTGTCCGTGGCTGCCCGGCATGAACCACCACGTCTATCTCGGATACTTCAAGTCCTACGAGTTGCCGGCTGGGATGGCGAAGAAGGTATACCGCCAGAACAACGGATGTGCGTATTGCCTGCCCAGGTATCACAAGGGATGAAGTGATACCCTCACAGCAATTGAAGTAGGGCCAAGAGCCTAGGCAAACTTGATCTGTTGTGCACTGCTCCCGCACTATCAGCCGGATATAGTCCTACAAACTTAATGGAGCCAACGGGATTCGAACCCGTGACCTCCTGCTTGCAAGGCACCAACGAGACGATGCAAATCACCTATGTGGACGTCCCCATGTGGCCAATTCCGGCTTCACGACCAAGTCGGTGGCAGTCTGGTCAGGTACTGTCGTATGTCCGGTCTCTTGATGCGGCCCTTGTTGGCCGCGGGCCCGTATGGTGTTCGTGAGATCGGTCCAAATCGGGAAAGCGGGCTCGTAGGCCCTCCGCTGTTTACTGGTTTTTCCGATCTCGCCTTGCTGACTGTTTGCGCTTACCCGTTTCTCGCGTCCTGCTGCCCACATCTCCCTGCAGCTTCTTTTGCTTTCGCGTCTCTCCTTTCGCCGCCTGCTCAGGCGGCAGCGCGAACTCGGGAAGTCTGCTTCTTTGTGGCTAGCGCCCAGACCCTCCGTGCGCACGTTGACGCTTGTCTGCATACGGAGGTCGATATCGCCACACCCCGCGCGAAAGGTGTCCATCCCCATACGTGGCCTCTGTCCGTACAGCGGGCTGGGTCAATTCGCCGTTGAAGAAGACGCGGCGCAGAAGGGGCCCGAGACATCTCCAATATTCCGGAGCCACGTACGAAAAGCAGTAGTGCTTGGCACACAGAGGCCATCGTTCTGCTGGAAGTGAAACCGACTCAACTCATCAAGTTCGAGCAAGCTCTGCGGGACCGAGCCCGAATGGTCGTTGTTGTTGACACTCAGATCCTCCAGCCTGGCGAGGTTGCCGAGTTCCGGAGGGATCGTGCCCGAAAGGTCGTTCTGCCGGAGGCTTAGAGACTCCAGGCTGGCGAGGTTACCGAGTTCGGGCGGGATCGGACCCGAGAGGATGTTGTCGTAAAGCCACAGTCGCTCCAGACTAGCTAAGTCACCCAGCTCCGGGGGGATCGTGCCCGAAAGGCTGTTGTCGGCGAGCCGAACGCTCCGCAGGCGAGTGAGACTGCCAATTTCGGGGGGGATTGGGCCCGTTAAGCCGTTGCCGTGGAGATGCAACCCCCTCAGGCTAACGAGTCTCCCCAGCCCTACCGGGATTTGGCCCGAAAGGTTGTTCTCGTCGAGATACAGCGTCTCCAGACTAGCTAAGTTGCCAAGTTCGGGGGGGATTGGGCCCGAAAGGTTGTTGTCGAAGAGAAATAGACTCTCCAGCTTGGCGAGGTTGCCAAGTTCGGGGGGGACTGGGCCCGAAAGGTTGTTATAAGAGAGAGCTATACTCTCCAGCCTAATGAGGTCGCCGAGTTCCACCGGGATCGGGCCTGAAAGGTCGTTGGAGTAGAGGTATAGGGTCTGCAGCCTGGTTAAGTTGCCGAGTTCCGGCGGGATCGGACCCGAGAGGATGTTGTCGTAAAGCCACAGTCGCTCCAGACTAGCTAAGTCACCCAGCTCCGGGAGGATCGTGCCCGAAAGGCTGTTGTCGGCGAGCCGAACGCTCCGCAGGCGAGTGAGACTGCCAATTTCGGGGGGGATTGGGCCCGTTAAGCCGTTGCCGTGGAGATGCAACCCCCTCAGGCTAACGAGTCTCCCCAGCCCTACCGGGATTTGGCCCGAAAGGTTGTTCTCGTCGAGATACAGCGTCTCCAGACTAGCTAAGTTGCCAAGTTCGGGGGGGATTGGGCCCGAAAGGTTGTTGTCGAAGAGAAATAGACTCTCCAGCCTGGCGAGGTTGCCAAGTTCGAGGGGGACTGGGCCCGAAAGGTTGTTATAAGAGAGAGCTATCCTCTCCAGCCTAATGAGGTCGCCGATCTCCACCGGGATCGGGCCTGAAAGGTCGTTGGAGTAGAGGTATAGGGTCTGCAGCCTGGTTAGGTTGCCGAGTTCCGGCGGGATCCGTCCCGAGAGCTCATTGTTGTTTAGGTTCAGCGTGATGACTCGGCCCGAACCGTCTGTCTCCACGCCGTACCAATATCTGAGCGCCACATTGGTAAGCCAATTGTTGTCGTTGGACCAGTTCGGCCCGTCCGTTTCGTTGTAGAGGGCCACCAACGCCACTCGCTCTGGGTTCGCGGGCTCCGCTGGCGTCGTTGGACTGTCACTGTCCCCGCACGCCTTGACCAATACTACAGTCACTAGCACCGACAGTAGCCGAATGACGGCTCGGTGACGACTCATCTGATTCTCCTATGGGGCCATCGGGATTGCGGACGCACTGGCCTAGAGTAATCAGCCAGAAGAATAGGGGCCAATAGGCCTGAGTGAAACTGTTACCGCTTCTCAAGACGGGGTCGGAAGGGTTTAAGACCCATCGACGCAACATACGGCCGCCGCCGGCTTTCTCATCGGTTCGATCGCCTTCCCGCAGGGATCTATGGACCGGGAGCGACCCCTTGGAGGGCGGGGGCCAGCGTGTGAAAACACACACGGCCGCGCGCCCGTACCAGGCCCTCGGCCTGGGGGGTCGCTTGTCTTTTCGATTCTTGGGTGTCCCCGTTTGATTTGCAGGTCCGAGTCACGGGGAGGCCCGGACTGTTGGGCACCTGCGGAGGCGAGCGTAGCGAGCCGCAGCGGGTGCCCAACAGGGACGGGAATCAATTAGCGGGAATCCGACTGCCGATTCCAGTAAGTCCAATGGGCGATGCTGGATGCGAACCAGCGACCTCCAGCCTTACTGTCATCCATGGATTTCCGATTGACACATCCACCTGCGTCATCCCGTCAGATCGGTCCTCCTGAGCGGGCATCCACCGGCCGATCGAGGACGCCCGTGGACAGGTCCATGGAAGGCCCGGTCACTTGGCTTCGCCACGGCTTGTTGGGCTCTCGCGGCGTGTCCACACCTCCGCCTCGATCCCCCCGACAGCACCCACCGGCTTGGGGAATCTCCCTTCGGCCGCTCGCAGAGAGGTCCCGCTCGGCGAAAGCCCTGTGGAAGCTCGCACGCCCTGGTAGCCACAGGACGCGGACTGGCGCGTGCGGTTCCTGATCGATGGCTCTCGTCGAGGCTCCGTCTCTCCTGTCTCCAGAAGGCTGTTGAAGAAGGCGAGTGATTGAACCCGGATCCTGCGATGGGGGCCATTTGGGGCGGTGTTCTGGGGGGCGAGTGCGGAGTGGATGGAGAAGGGGCGCGGGAGCGGGAGGTATCAAGCTTTGGGGGTCACGGCAGTGCTGCAATGAGGAGACCTGAGGCGAACAGACGCCGAGTATCGGCGCGACGAGTGGCCGCGGGAGACATGGGCCCCGGGATCGTGGGTGGGACCTGCATGGCGCGCGTCGCGGCCGCCAGACTCAGGCGGGCGCCGGGGGCGGGATGTCGTGGTTCAGTCCTCGCAGGGCCGTGAGGAGGCGGAGGCGGACGGGTTCGTCGCGAAGCAACTGGAGGTAGCTCTTGCGTCCATGGGTGGTCAGCTTCGCGGGAAGCCGGAGCAGCCAGAGGCGGAGTCGCTTCGGCTGCGCCGTCCGCCAGGAGCCCGAGAGGAAGTGTTGGCGCAGCGTATGCAAGGTCTGGTAGCCCACGACGGCGAGGCTCCACAGGAGGGCGTTGCCCCCGAGGTCGTCGACGGCGGTCTTGCCGGCCGAGAGTTGGGCGAGTTCCTCGATCCGCTGCTCGACGACGGCACCGCCGTTGTATCGGCGCCAGGCGGTCAGGGCGTGGATGCCGGGGATGTTGGTCAGCACGTCCGCCTGGTGGCCCACCTCGTAGGTGTCGAGCTCCAGCATTCCCTCCTCGGTCTCGACCGGCTTTCTGGTCTGGATCGTGAGGAGACGCGCATCCCAGAGCGAACCCGTCGCGCTCCACAGCTTCTCGCCCGCAAAGATGGCATCGCCCTTTTTCGAGTAGCGCCACGGGCCCCGGTGGCCGTCTAACCATCTGTGGCGAGGAACCTTAAGCAGGAAAGATACGCCCAGCTCCTCGAGCGCCCGCACGATCTTATGGCTGAAGAAGCCCTTGTCGAGGCGCACCGTGATGTCGCCGACACCCGCGCTTGTCAGGCGTCCCACGAGTGCCTGCAGCCACTCGGTGGCCCCCTCGGCCGTGTGGGCGTTGCCCGCCCGCCAGCGCACCCCCAGGCAGTCGCCCGTCTCATTGACGAACGCCACGAGCGGGTGGTGGGAGCGACGGCCCCGCTTCTTCGGGTTGTAGCCCAGCTCCGCCCCGGCCTGCTTGTGTCCGTAGCGCACCACGACCGTCGAGTCCAGCGTCAGGGTCAGCTTCTTCGGGACGCCGCGGGCCCGAAGCGCCCAGCGCTGCCGGACCATCCTCCACAGCAGCTCGTCCAGGAGCGGGACCATGCGCTCACTGGCCCGCCGGAGCCATCTGCCGAACGTCGTGGGGTCCGGCACACGGATCCAGCCGAAGATCCGGCGCACACCCCGGCGCTCGAGGAGCGGCAGGTCATCGATCACCCCGCCGCCGTAGAGCAGAAGCGCAATCCACACCTCGGTCATCAGGCCCGGCCGGTAGGACCCCTTCTCCTTGTTCGCCTGAGCGTCGATCCAGCCGGCCAGGCCGAACCGGTCGAACAGCTTTCGAACCAGCACCAGGCCGCCGCCGTCGGTGAGGTTCTGTGCGCTGTGCCGGACGCGTAGCGGCCGTCGCGAGCCCTGCACATGAGGCCGGCTTCCCGTATGATGATGGCGCACCTGGAGGGTGCCCTCCGTATCGAGGCATATATTAATATAAACCCCTCAAATATAAGGCGTTAAGAAGTGTATATCCACCCCGGCATCGTAGAGTCGGGAGGTGGCGCGGTGCCCTTAGGGTCCGGTGCACTGGTCCGCGCGCTTTCGCGTCGGCGTCAATTCCGGCTCCCATAGGTCCGTTTCCACCCCCCGCTCGTCGAACCCGGCGTGCGGCTTTCCCGCACCGGGCTCTCAGTTGGGATCACGCCTTCGCCCTCGGAAGGTATCTGGTCCTCGTCGCGAGGCGCGTGAGGCCGCATTGCTCCCACAGCCACTTGTTGGAGAGGCGCACGTATCTCCCCACCCGCACCTTGTGCTTCCGCCAGAACCACTGTCGTAGCCGCCGGGTTGCCTGCTGGTCCACAGCTTTGTAGGCCGAATCGACCTGCCCGAGATCGAAGTAGTTTGCCCACCCCGAGATCATCCGGTTCAGGCGCCCTGTCACTTCCTCGGCTTCCAGCCATCCGCGTCTGCGGTCCGTCTGCTCGCTGATCCGGCGGCAGATGCTCTGAACGCTCGCCTTGCTCGGTCGTGTGCCGATGTACCGGTTCCCGTCCGTGAGACGATAGTTCCAGCCGATGCGGTACCCAAGGAACTCAAGCGGCTCCTCGGGACACCGGAGGCATCGGGTCTTCTGTGCGTTGACCGGTAGCTTCAGCCTGTCCATGAGCCGGTTGACCGCCGCCAGCATCTCCGCCGCCTTGGCCTTCCCGAGCACACAGAAGTCGTCGGCATAATTCACGATCTCCGCACCGAAGCACCGGGCATAGCCCAGCACCTTCCAGCCAAGGATGAACCGCCGCATGTAGATGCTGCTCAGCAGCGGTGAGATCGGAGCCCCTTGCGGAGTCCCCTTTCTCTCCTTCCGCGCCCGGTTCGTGCGGCGAGTGCCGCCCTTGCCGTCCTCCTCTATCACCGGCATTTCCAGCCACGCCTTGATGAGTCCAAGCATCCGCCCGTCGCTCACGCGCCGCGCTATGCTCTTCATCAACTCGCCATGCGGTATCTCACCGAAGTAGTTGGAGAGGTCCGCATCGACCACTTCGTTGCGTCCCTGGTGCAGCAACCTGTGGATCCGCTGCACCGCGTCCTTCGCGCTTCGTCCCGGCCGGTACGCATACTGCTCCGGCTGCAGGTCCGCCTCGAATATCGGCCCCAGCACCAGCATCGCCGACGCCTGCGCAACCCGATCCCTCAGGCACGGTATGCCCAGGGGACGGAACTTCCCCGGCTGTTTCTTCGGGATGAGCACCTGGCGCACCGGACTCGGCTCGTAGGCGCCATCCCTCAGGTCCCGCGACAGTTCCCCTACCCAACGCTCCACTCCGTACGCCTCGACATCCGCGACCGTCACACCATCCACTCCTGCCGCTCCGCCGTTGCGCCGGACCATTACCCACGCCTCCAGGAGGAAATCCTGCCTCCATACCTTGTCGACGAGGGCGTGAAAACGCCTGTCAGGTTCTTCCTTCGCTTTCGCGTTTAGCACGTTCTGGAGTTTCCGAACACTTCCCGCCGACCCTCTTAGACTCCCGTCAGTGGTCAAGTCCCTGCCTCCTTTCCGCACCGCTCCCAACTCAGGGCCCCTTCCCTCGACGGGCATTACCCCGCGTCCTCAGTAATACGGGCCCATCCGCCACCATGCCGGCCCAGCCTGCCCCTCGCGGGGTCCCGGTTGCCGCGCGCACGGCACCGACATGGCTTCCCGTGTTGCCACACCTTCCATCTTCCATGCGTGCCGACGCCAATACCCCGGCGGAAACCGGCCAGTGCTCGTGTCGCTCTCTTCCCGGCCAGTCGGCGGCCTTCCCCTTACCTGCGGAGGGTCGGCTTCCGCAACACCCGTTTCGGGGCCTGCTCAGCGTTCACTCGCGTTTCGGCCCGCATGGTCGTTAAGCCTCCTGCCGATTTAGCTCCTCCCTTGTCCCTGTCCGGCGTTTCCACCTTCGTGCGCGTTTAGGAAGTCGCGTATCGGGCGAGGCCCTTTCCCAGAGAGCTTCAGTCCATGTCGTCACCGCCATAAACCGCTCTGGCTGCTACCGGCTGGAGCGACAGTTGCCGGGCGGGGTTCGCACCCGCAAGGAAGGTGCGCCTTTCCACGGCGCACGCAGGATCCGGGGTGAACGGCCCTGGTCACGGGAGCAGCTGATGGCGGGGCAGACATGAAGGTGGTGCGGAGAAGCTCCGTGTGACGTTGGATCGAATCGTGGCCCACGCGTGGCCAGACCCCAGGCGAATCGGATGTCAATGGAAGCCCACGATGGGGGCACATGGAGGGCTGTGCGGCCGCTGCGACCCGACCCCGGCCCGTCCGAGCGCTGAAGGTGACGAGGCGCTTCAGGTTCTGGACGACGGCGCTCAGGGTGAATTGATTCTGCACTCGAGCGAGGCCTCGTTGCCGAGCTCGCCCGAGTCCGTGCCGATTCTTGCCCTCGGCGAACAGGTGCTCGCTTCGGATCCGGAGCTTGCAACCGATTGCGTAGCCCCGAGTCTGGTGGATGTCACGGACCCGGTTGCGGGCCTTGGCTTTCTTCACCCACCGATGCCTGGCCCGCTTGTGCTTCAGGTTGCGCGATCACACCTCGCCGCGGCCAGCCTGGGCGAGGGACTCGACGAGATGGTCACGATCCGCCGCCCCGGCCTTCCGCCTCGCCTGAGGAAACACCCGGGGTCGACGAACCTCATCGACCAACGCCCATTCCGACGTGAGGGGGAAGACCCGCAGGGTGACGCACTGGAAGAACGGGGCGACCGGCACGATGCCGGCAGATGACTACTGCCCGCCCAGAAGCGCGAAGTCCCGGTTCGGCTGGGCATGTGTGCCCTCAAGCCGGGCTTCCAATCTTGCCAGCTGCTGTTCAGCCCGGGGCACCAGCCGGCGGCGGTCGTCGTGCGCCGGATCAAGCCTGCCGATCAGCTCCCCCAGCAGTTTCTCGATGCCCACAACTCCCCCCATCGGCTTCGCCGGAGCGACTCCAGCAATGTGGCCGTTGACGGCCAACGTTCGACATGACCGATCCTCCGTCGAACGCGGCGGTCACGTGCCGGCCCTGGCACCCCCGATTCACCAAGGAGAGCAGCTTACGACGTGCCGGCCATCGGTCCTCCGGCATGGTAGCTGTCAAGTACTTATCCGAGTGACACTTAACAGCTACCGGAGGCCGGTGCCGACCCCCTTTCCATGAAATGCGGGCTAGAAGTCGTGGCGCACGCGGAACATGACGAACCTACCCAGGGGCGCGGCGCCGATGAACTCCTTGTGGTTACTGTCAAACAGGTTGTTCGCCGTGACCGACAACGTGGTGCCCGGCTGGAAGGGCAGCCGGTAGCTCACCGAAGCGTCGACGACCCGGTAGGCATCGATCTCGCCGATATACGTCCCCGAATTGACGGGGAATCCCGCGGTCATCCGCACGCGACCCTGCGCCGCGATGCCGGTCGCCTGGTCGGCATAGACGATCCCGAAGGACCCGTTGTGGCTCGGCGCGTTCAGGGCGACGTCCCCCACGTCGTCGCAGTCGTCGTCTTCGCTGTTGAAGCACTCGGCGCTCTTGAACGAGACGTTCCCGGTGAGACTCAGCTGGTCGGTGACGAGGACCTCGAGAGCCAGGTCCGACCCCCAGTACGTGACTTCCCCGAAGTTCCGGTACGTGAGAAGCAGGTCGTGGGAACCGAACTGATCGGGAACGACGGTCCCCAGAGGGGCCCGTGCGACCTCGGCGATGACTTGGCCGATCTGGGCCTCGGAGACGAGTCCGGCCCGGATGAGCGGGGCCAGTCGCCCCATGGCGAAAGCCGAGACCGACTCCGGATCGAAGAAGACGCTGGGTGTCTCGACCCGGAGCGAGCCCACGAAGTTCTCGATGCGCGTGCGGTAGACGTCCACGGCCAGGAGCACCCGGTCCCCGATCAGCCCCTTGTAGCCGGCTTCAAGACTGTTGTGGATCGTGGGCAGGAGGTCGGGAACGTCCAGCACCTCCGGGCCGGTCAGCGGGACGAACGGGTTGTCAGACCCCCTGCTCGCGGCCGCCACGTCGAAGCGCCGGAAGACCGTGCCGATCTCGGGCTCGCCCGGCATGGGGTTCAGGAGGAGCGGCGCCACGAACTCGGGGAGGAACTGCTGGACGACCGAGTTCCAGAACAGGGCGGCGTTGGCCGGGACCGGCTGGCCCGGCACCAGGGGCGAGTACATGCACCGGGACTCGACTCCGCCCGGGCACTCGTTGCCGAAGGTGTAGCCGCCGAGGGGAACGCCCTGCGAGCGGATCCCGTAGCTGATCCCGGGGACGATGGGGATCCGGGCGGCCTCGATGTCCAGGAAGAGGTTGTTGGTCGATGGCGTGGAGAAGGCCCGGTTGTACGTGAAGCGGATGTTCTGGCCTTCCGCCGGGGTGAACACGAGCGCCATGCGCGGCGAGACGGTCGTCGTCGTCAGGCGGCTGTGATCGTCCACGCGAAGCGCGGCGACCAGATCCACCGCGCTCGCCAGGGCGGTCTCGGAGTGCAGGTAGGCTCCGAGCTCCGTCGATTGATCGTCGTCCTCGTTCCCGCCGAGCACCGTGCCGTCCGTACGCGGGTTCGTGCGGACCAGGTCGAGCCCGTAGGTGAAGCTCTGCCGCTCCCCCAGATCGAAGCCGTGCTGAAGCTGCCCCGACATCAGGAACGACTTGTCCACGATGTCCTGGCCCGTGCGAAGCAGGTAGGTGTCGCCGGCGTCGCTCGTGTTGTAGAAGGCCTGGGCGAAGAGCCTGTCGCTGGAGAAGCGGGCCTGGACGTAGGGGTACGCCCACTTCTTGGCCTGCGCGGCTCCGATGCCGGTGAGCGCGATGGCGCTCCTCAGCTCGCTCATCCCGCCGTTCAGAACGAGGGCGGCCCCGGCGTCGGTGCGGATGTCGGCGCGGGCGTCGAAGGCGTAGCGGTCGTAGAGGAAGTCGCGGTCGGCGATCTTCGGATTCGCTCCCGGCTCCATCGCGGCCGCGAGCTCGATCGCGTCCTCGAACTCGAAGTCGTTTCCCCGCATGTACTGCCCCGACACCTTGATCCCGAACCGGTCCGAGAAGGCGTGGGCGGACCGGAACTGGCTTGAGAATATCGAGCGCTCGCCCCCGGAGACGGAGACGGAGGTCCCGGGGCGGTCGATCGGCGACGCGGTGATGATGTGCACGACGCCGGCGGCCGCGTTGGGTCCGTAGAGGGCGGAGCCGGGTCCGAGCGAGACCTCGATGCGGTCGATGTCCAGGTCGGTGGTCGAGATGAGGTCGAACGAGTTGAAGCGCTGGGAGGGGATCCGCGCGTAGCGGTTGTCGACGATCGTGAGGAGCGCCCCGGAAAAGACGTTGTTGAAACCGCGCGAAACGACGCTCTTCCCGGTAAGGCTGCTCTGGAAGATGTCGAGACCGGGCTGCACCTGGACGTGGTCGGCAGGGGTGATCGCGATCGTGCGCTCGATCTCGGCCGACGAGACCGAGGATACGGACGCCGGGGCGTCGAGCGCCTTCTCCTCCCGGCGCGATGCCGTGACCACGATCGGGTTCAGGATCAGCGCGCGGGAGCGGATCGGGATCTCCGTATCGGTGGTCCCGCCCGCTGCCACCGAGATCCCGTCGACACGAGTGGTCTCGTACCCGATGAGGGTGATGATCACCGAGTGGGTGCCGGACGGCACCGGGAACGAGAAACCGCCCCCGGCGTCCGTGGCACCAAGCGACTCCCCGACGATCTCGACGGTGGCGCCGGGGACGGCGGTGCCCTCCTCGGCGTCCGTGACGCGGCCCGAAAGCGTCCCCTGCTGCGCTTCGAGAGGCGTGCAGGCGAGGGCGAGGGCAAGGCCCGCGAGCCAGGGGGAGATTCCAAGCGACCGTGTGCTGATGCGTTCCATCGGGTTTCTCCTGCGTGGCGGATGCCTTTCGCGGCAGCGACAGGCGCCCGTTCCGGATGACGAAGGACTCCTCGGTCGCGTTGCCTCACCGCAGATACGGCAGCGTAACGCACCGGGCACCGGTCCGGCCAGCGAAGGAGACGGCGGAGGCACCCGCTCGTCAGACCGCGGCGAAAGCGGCATCCGGTTCATGCAGGAACAACTCGGAATTGACTCGGCCGAGCCGCCCGCTCCAAGACAGTCCGCCCGCGTCAACCGTCCCGGGTGGAGGCCGACGGCAGCCTGTCGGGGAAACTGGCTTCGCGCCGCCACGCCGTGCTCCCCGCTCAGCCTTCGCCGGATGGCCGTACCTGCCCGCTGAAGAGCTCGACGGGAAAGCCGCCGCCGTTGGTAACGTCGAGATAGGTCCGTTCAGGCGAAGCCTGTATCTGACTTCGAACTGTCGCGGGCTCGCGCACCGGTCAAGCGGGATATCGGACGGCTCGACCTGCACATGGAGGAACCCGGATGCCTGGCGATACGCCACGGCCCGCAGCCTTGTGCACCCGTTCGGCGCGAAGCCCCTGACTTCCAGCGTGTCACCGTAGATTTTCACGCCTGCACTCGCGGGCCACGCATCGATCTCGGGCCCCTCGATGAAGGACAGGGGGTGCTGCGGCACGGCCAGGGGGTTGGGCTCCATGTGGGCACGAACGGTTGCCGGCTCCACATGGCAGTCGTCACCACCGACGTCGACAGTAAGGACCTCCGTGCGAAAAACCGGCTTGCGGAGGTGAATGACATGGTGTCCCGGGAGCTCGCTGCGCCAATTGCCATGAAGAAGCAGATCGCCGGACGTGGCAAACTCGGTCGTTATCCCGCTCTCGTGCTCGGACCAACCCGTCACGCCTCGGGCGGCCGGTGCGCCGGTCACGGGATCGCGGACCTCGATGGCCACGCTAGAGCGCAGCTCCAGCGTGCAAGCGACTTCAAAGAGCAAGCCGCCGCAGCCGGAGAACGCCACGGCAGTTCCGAGCACGGGCAACGTCCGCAAGGCCGAGCGGCATCGTGGCGGCATCGTGCGCCGGCGCCTATCGGACACACGCGGCGGCCAGCGCAGACTTCCGTTCCGGTGGGTGGATGATCCGTCCACCACGTCCTGTCCCTGTACGCGCATCGCATACCTCCCTTCGATTCGCGCGGCCACCGCTGAGCTTCCGCGCTCCCCGCCCGAAACCACCGCGGAAATTCCCGACCGTCCCGGGCGGAGCGTCGGTGCGGAACGAGGATCCTCCGCCCCCCGCTGACGGATGGTGGTCGGGATGGGTGCATGTTCCGGGCCACGCTGCGCATAGTCCGCAGACCCCGCCAGCGAGCATTCCCCTCGCATGAACCTTCGTGGCCGATCGGTTCTTCCCGGCGGAGCTTGCCGGGAGTGCCGGAACCGGGCGCCACATCGGCATGTTTCGTTCCGGGCGATCCCGGTAACGGCCAAGGCGGAGACAGAGGCGGCCCTATCGCCGGCAGCGGGATCGCAGGCGGTCGTCCGCCCCGGACCGGCTGGGCTGCGGCCGTCCGGAGGCACGCTGCACGTCGGCGACACCCGGAATATCCCGGCTATGGACCACGCAGGATTTCAATCAGTCGGCCGGACACTTTCAATTGGTCGCCTAATCTCTTTCATCTGGTCGGAATCTAATTTTCAGACAGTCAGCTATCTGAGAGGACCACATGTACCCTCCTTTCGTCGAACAGAGAATCAGAGAGGCCATGGCGGACACTCGGGTCGTGCTGCTCTGCGGTCCCCGACAATCGGGAAAAACCACACTGGCCAGCGTATCGCGGGTGATGTGATTCCATTTGTCACGCTCGACGATGCCACTGTCCGCCACGCCACGTCCGCCGATCCGGTCGGTTTCGTTCGCAATCTGCACAGAGCCGTCATCGACGAGGTCCAGCGTGTGCCGGATCTCGTGCTGGCGATCAAGACCGCCGTAGATGCCAACCCGTACCCTGGGCGATTCCTGCTCACTGGTTCGGCACACGTGATGACGATTCCGCGCGTTGCAGATTCGCTCGCGGGCCGCATGGCGCTCGTCCGTCTCCTGCCTCTCGCCCAGGCAGAGCTGCACGGCTCCGAGCCGTCCTTTCTCCAGAGAACGTTCACCGGAGAGTTTCCGGTATCCGAGACTCCGATCGTCGGCGACGACCTCGTGGAAATCGTTCTAGCGGGCGGCTATCCGGAGGTCCTGACCCGTCCCAGGTGGCGCCGGCGACAAGGCTGGCATCGCGACTACATCGATGCAATCGTTCAGCGTGATGTCCGCGATATTGCCCGCATCGAGCAACTGAGCTCTATGCCGAGGCTGCTGCGTGTGCTTGCCGAGCATGCCGGTCAACTGGTCAACTATTCCGGGTTCGGCGCGCCGCTGGGGATGAACCACGTCACCATACGAAAATACGTGGGTGTCCTTGAGAACCTCTTTCTCGTGCACATCATCCCGCCGTGGTATACCAGCAATCTCAAGCGAGCAATAAAGTCGCCCAAGCTCCATTTCCTTGATGCCGGATTGCTGACCACGCTAAGGGAGATCACACCGGACCGGCTGCGCCGCGACCGTACTCCGTTTGGAGCAGTGTTGGAGACCTTCGTTCTCGGCGAGCTGCTCAAGCTCGACAGTTGGGCCGATGACCGGCACACGTTCTTCCATTTCCGCGACCAGGAGCGCCACGAGGTCGACATCGTGATTGAAGACGGCCGCGGACGCATCGTTGGCATCGAAGTGAAGGCGTCGGCGACAGTCTCCCCAGAAGACTTCTCCGGACTGCGTCGCCTCGCATCCGCCTGCGGCGACAGGTTCACCTTGGGTCTGGTCCCTTGCGACCATGACGAGACCATGCCGTTCGGCGACCGACTGGCAGCTGCGCCGGTCTCTACCCTGTGGTCATGACTGAACCTGCCCCGCTTTCGCAGACGGCTGGTTCTCGGGTTGATGGTGTGTGATCCGGCTTTTTGCTCCCCCAAGCAGTGGTGAGAGCTTCTTGGCGACGCTGAAGTGCGGATGGATCAACCTGCGCTACCTCCCGACGCAGCGGGAGGTCTTCCACTCCATCGGCTGTCGGCACAATGCCCGCCAGCGGCACCCGAGCCTCGGCCATGTGTCACCGGTCACGTTCGAAGCCCGGGCTGAAGTGGTGCCGCGTGAACGGCGGGTCGTGGCCGACGCAGATGCTGGGAGTGCGGCGCCTGGCGGACGGCTCCCGTCTTCGCGTTCGCCCCGGTTCACACCCGTCACCCTCGGCCTTCCGGAAGCGCGCTACCTCCACGCCCGCACCGCCACCGAATCGGGCTGACTTGAGACAGGGCTGACCCGCCTGCCGGCCCCTCCCCTCCGCGGGCCTCGCCCGGACGTTGACGAACTTCCGGACGTGCTGCGAGCGGCAGACCTCCATCGATGGCCGGGGCCCGGCCGCGTGGATGTTGCCATGGACATCGGCCGTCACCCCCTGCCCCCGGCTCCGCCGGCAGGCGACGGGCTCAGGATGAAGGCCTCCAGCCAGCCCGTTCTCGCGTCTCCGATGCGGATCCCCTGTTCCCAGCCCGTGTTGGACCCGGGGCGCGAGTTCGCGTCCGTCACGTAGAGGATGTCGTTCGCGTCGATGAACAGCCCGTCGGGTTCGCCGAACTGCGTCCACACATCCAGAAGGTTCCCCTCCTGGTCGAATATCTGGATCCGCTAATTTCCGCGGTCCTCGACGAACAGCCGTCCCTCGGAGTCCATCGCGAGGTCGTGCGGATCCAGGAACTGCCCGCGTGCCGTTCCGGTCTCCCCCCATTCGCCGATGCAGGTGCCGTCTCTCGAGAACCGGGCGATGCGGTTGTTCCCGCCGTCGCCGTGACCGTCCGAGACTAGGATCTCTCCGGCGGGGGTCACGAGGACGTTGCTCGGCGGGCGGAAGTCGTCGGGACCGTCCCCGGGGACTCCCCCGGTGCCGAGGCTCATGAGGAGCTCCCCGTCCGGGCTGAACTTGTGTACCTAGTGCCCGATCCCCCTTCTCTCCATCTCGGCCAGCACCTCGTCATCGCTGTACGGGTAGGCCTGGCTCGGGGAATCGTCGGTCACCCATACGTTGCCGTCCCGGTCCACGTGGAGGCCGTGCGGCCGGACGAAGAGCCCCTCGCCGAAGCTCGCGACGAGGTTGGCTTCCAGGTCCAGCTTCATGGTCGGGGCCATGTCGGGCTTGAAGAGGCAGCTCTCCCGGGTGCTGGACGGCAGCGGGTGCAGCCGCACCGGTCGGCGAGCCAGATGTGCCGCCCGTCCGGATCGGCAAGGGTCCCGTTGAGCGGTCCCCACTCCCTCCCGTCGGGAAGCTCGCCCCACTCGATGGGCCGGTAGGGATTGGGCGCAGTCTGGCCGTCGAGCTCGGGGACCGCGGCGGCGATGATCGCGACGGCGGGCGAGGCCGATGTCCCGGGCGTCTTCGCCACCGGGGAGCCGGACGCGCCCGTCCGGCAGCCGTGCGCCGGCACCGTCCTGCGGGCCGGGCGCGTCCCGGCGACTCCCGGCAGGGCCTATCCGGGCCCGAAGAGGAAGGGACGCAGGAACTCGACGGCGCGCGTGGCGGCGCCCCGGACAACGAGGTCGAGCAGGCCGTGGCCGGCACCCTCGTAGATGTTCTTGTCGAACTCGTCCTCCCCCTTCCCCGCCGCCTCCATCTCCTCGATCAGCCGGTGCGCCTGGCTGACGGCCACGACCTGGTCGGCGGTACCGTGGTGGAGCTGGACGGGCGGGAGGCGCCCGACGAAGTACGCCGCGGACCGGCGAAGCATCTCGATCCGGGCTTCGGCATCCGCAAGCTCCCCGCGCCACCAGGGCTGGATGAGGGTCTCGTTGAGATACTCGAGGCCCGGGAGATCCCGGAGGTTCCCCGCGAGCGCCTCCTCCACGATCTCCCGCGCGTACCCGTCGAAGAGGTCCGTCGGGCCGGCGGCCTCGACGACGGCGTCGATCCTCGTATCGCGCGCGGCCGTGAGGAGGCTCACGCCCCCTCCCCGGCTGAGTCCCAGGAGGGCGATCCTCTCCCCGTCGAGTTCCGGCGCCTGGTCGAGCGCCACGGAGAGAAGCGACATCGTATCGTCGACGTCCCGGTCCCAGGGGCTCGGCGGCCCGTCGGACATGAAAATCCGGTCCTCGACCCGGAGGGGCTCCGAGCGGTAGGACGGTGCCACGAAGGCCACGCTGCCCGCGGACTGGAGGAACGGAATGATCAGGAATATGTCGTCGAGGTCGACGCCGTCGTCCCCGCCGTGGGCATAGACGATCACGGGGAGCGAGCCGGGATCCGCCCCCGGCGGCGTCACCAGCAGGCCGTAGTGCCGGAGCCCCCCCACGGTGTGGGAAAGGACCCGGACCCGGACGGTCCCGGCAAGCAGACTCGTCACCTCCGTGTCGAGCTCCACCTGGACCCCGCTGACCTCGGGCGCACGGGTCTCCCACTCCGCCTCCACCCGCGCGATCTCGGCGGCGGTGGGCGGGGCGAAGAGGGCATCGAGATCCGGGGCACCGCTCGCCGCTTCCACCGTGACCCCGAAACCCTGCGCCGCGCTCAGGCCACCGGGATCGGTGGCGGTCACCGTCACCGTCGCCATCCCGGGAGACACCCCCGTCACCGTCACCTCGCTCCCCGACACGGTCACCGTGGCCACACCCGGTGCGTCCGAGGTGGACCCGTAGACGAGCGCGTCCCCGTCCGGATCCGAAAATGCCCCCGAGACGTCCACCGCCACCTCCGCACCCGCTTCCACGCTCTGGTCGGCAATCGCCGCCGCTACCGCCGGCACACGGTTCGCCGACGTCACCGTGACACCGAAGGTCTGCGTCGCGCTGAGGCCACCGGGATCGGTCGCCGTCACCGCAACCTCCGCCGCCCCCGCGGCCACCCCCGTCACCACGACCTCGCTCCCGGAGACGCTCACCGTGGCCACACCCGGTGCGTCCGAGGTGGACCCGTAGACGAGCGCGTCCCCGTCCGGATCCGAAAATGCCCCCGAGACGTCCACCGCCACCTCCGCACCCGCTTCCACGCTCTGGTCGGCAATCGCCGCCGCTACCGCCGGCGCACGGTTCGCCGACGTCACCGTGACACCGAAGGTCTGCGTCGCGCTGAGGCCACCGGGATCGGTCGCCGTCACCGCAACCTCCGCCGCCCCCGCGGCCACCCCCGTCACCACGACCTCGCTCCCGGAGACGCTCACCGTGGCCACACCCGGTGCGTCCGAGGTGGACCCGTAGACGAGCGCGTCCCCGTCCGGGTCGGAGAAGGCCCCGGAGACGCTCACCGTCGCCACGCCTCCCGCCTCAAGCGACAGGTCCGCGATCTCGGCGGCCGCCGTCGGCGCCCGGTTCGCGGGGGCAGGGGGGACGACCGGCCCCGTCGTGCCGCCGTCTCCGCCGCACGCGGCGGCCCACTGAAGGAGGAGCACTGCGGCGAGTAGCTTCAGGTGTTTCATGCGGTGTTCCTTGCTGGTGGCTGAAGGGTCGGGCCGGAGCTGGCCGGCCTGCCGTCCGTCCGGGCGGGCGATGTCGCACCCGGCCTCGATCTCCCCGGGCCGCGCGATCCCGGTGGAAATCGGCGACCAGATGTCGCGGTTCCCCACGCCCGAACAGTTCGCATCATGGGCCCGGCTCTGGCCCGGCAACCGCGAGAGCACGGGTCAACGCAGAGCCGCGGGGACCGGCAGGGGGAACGCGTGGCCGAGGGCCGCGCTCCCGCAGGTCGCATGGGCCGCAGCTCGTACCACGGGGCGCTCCTGCCGTGCCCTGCATCACCGGCACGTGGCGGGGGAGGCGAAGAAGGCAATCGTCGCGGTTGTGGTGCAGGATGCAACACTGGCAGCAATCTGGCACATGTTCACCAAGGGTGTGGAACACGAGGATCCGGGGTCGAAGCACTCCGGCATCCCCGACGAGGAACGCCGGAAGCACCGTCCAGTCCGTCGTCTGCAGAGGCTTGGCGTGGACATCCAGATCGGGAAGGCCGCATGGCGTCCGGCGCATCGAGTTTCTGGCGAAGTGAGGTCTGCGGACCCTTCGGCAATGGAGTGCAGACTCGACAGGAGCCGCGATGCTATTGACGGCATTTCCTGCTCACTTAGCTATCTATTGACAATCCCAGGCCGCCGCCGTACCTGCGCTGGCGCCGACAACTGGCAAAAGCAGATAGCTGTCTTACGCCAGTGGTGCGATCTTTCCGGGCCGCTCCAAGCGCTTTGCCCGGTCCCAGGCCTCCCGTAGTTCCGCTTGACGGAGAGAGGCCCGCTCGACCACAAGCCCCGGGCACGCGGCGGCGGATGTCCGTGCAGCACGGCCAAAATCTCGATCCCAACCACGGCCTCCTCGCCACCCTACGCCGCGTGGAAGTGCGGTGGCGCATGGTCACCGAAGTACATTCGAATGATGATCCCGTAGAATCGGCTGCGTTCAGGCATCCACGGCCAGAACGCGTGTCGTCGGCATCACGTCCTCGACGGACTTGCCGGTGAGCTGCAGGTAGAGAGCGTCCGGGCAAAGTTCGATATCGTCACCCCAAGCTATCCCTCCGGCCGGAGCGATGCGCACCGTCTCAAAACAGGCGCGTTCGTTCCAGGCTTTGAATACGCCGCGCCCGACCAGCTGAGACAGGTCAAGCTCACCCGTAGTGCCATCCCGATACCGAAGCCATATGCGGAAGCCGTCTCGCGGCTCTGCTTCAGTTGCCCGAATCATCGCTCGTCCTCCATGGTTTCGTCGGATCCGAGCCGCTCCAGCTTCGCCGCAATAGCGGAAGCCGGTGTCCAAGATCCTGGAGGCGTCGCCGCGTGGTGGCTCGCGCCCGGCGTCCAGGTCTTTTCTCGCTGGCTCGACGACAATTCACCTGTGCCCACATTCGGGAGGGTTGGAGTCACAGCGTAAGCAACTCGTGCAGGATATCCTAACCTAGCGCTAACAGCATGGTGCCGATTCGCCGCGCCGCATCCCTGAAATGTTGGACTTCCGCGGCGTGAAGCCTTCGCCAGTTGACAGGTTTCGCTTCGATCGGATGGATTTGTGCCCAAGCGTATAGCAGTACACGCTCGCCGGGACAAATCTGATGGAGAGACCCCTGGCGGATACCCTTCGTGGACGGCGTAGCGCATCTGCGCGCCGACGAGGGGCTTGTATCCCAGATAGTGGTAGCGGGCGACGAACTCGTTCCACAGCCTGCCTTCGCGGGTGGCGCGCACGACGGTCCGGAGTTCGAGCGGGCGGACCTCGTCGAGGGTCGTCGGTGCCGGCAACAGCGGCACTTCGGTGTCCTGACCGAAGATGATGGGGCGGGGCGGGGCCTTCCTCCACTTCTGGGGTGGCAGGGTGATGAGGCCGTCGTTGTGCATGGCCAGCATGGCCACCCGGGCCGTCATGTCCTTGAGGCCGCCGTCGGGCTTGAACCAGCCGATGCGCCGGCAGAACTCCCTGGACAGGGCATGGCGGCTGAGAGGCGGCGGGCCGGCGATCAGTGCGCGCAGCAGCACCATTTCCCCGGCGGTGAAGTCGTGCCCCTGGTAGTGGCACTCGATCCGGCCGTTCATGCCGGCACCATCGGGTCGCGTCTGCGCTCCTCGTTCATCGACCATGGCAGCCAGGGCGACAGGTCATGGGGCGGCCGGCCGCCGCCCTGCGCGCATTCCGCCAGCCATGCCGCAAGCCATCGCTGGACATCGATGCCGTTCAACCTCAGGGTGCCGACCACCGAGTACATGAGCGCCGTGAAGCGTGCGCCGGTCTCGCTGTCGGAGCCGAACGACAGGCGTCTTCCGATGACCGGACATCTGAGCAGCCGCTCGGCGAGATTGTTGTCGAGCGGGACCCGGGGCCGGTCGACGAAGACACTCAGCCCCTCGCGATGGTTCACGAGCGAGCGTAGCGCCTTGCCCTCGCGCGCCCCGGACGGCAGGCGGTCGAGTTCGCGGCCGGCGTTTGCGAACAGGTTGCCGAGTGCATCGGTCAGCGCGTCGTGGGCCGCGTCGAACGCTGGCGTCCGGCGCTCGAGACCGGGATCTTACCTGGCCAGCCGCGCCTTGTTCAGGCGGTAGATCGAGGCGATCCGCCGGGTCCATTCCCGGCACCAGCCGGTCAGTTCGTCCTGCCCCGCCGCGGCCTTGATGAAGTCTCGGCGGCAATGCGTTTGCCGATGGTCCGTCTCCTCGGCCGCCCAGGCGCCGCCGCCTGATGGAGCAGTCGATTGAGCCTCCGGTCACGCCGTCGGCGCAAATCGCCTTCTTCGCCACCGGTATCGTACGAAGCAGCCATGTCAATATCGATCTCCGAGACGCCGCTCTCTCCGACAATTCGGTCTGCCACCAACTGTGATCACGAAAGAGTGACCGGAATGGTGAGTCCGGGAGCTACCGTGAGTGTATTGTAACCTGAGAGGTTATAGGTTACAATTTGGTGCATGATACGTGGCTTTCGCCACAGAGGCCTCGAGCGTTTGTTCGAGAAGGGAGACCGGAGGCGGATTGCGCCTACACTGGTCACCAAGGTCGAGCGTGTCCTCGCCCGCTTGGACGTGGCTGTCAAGCCGGAAGACATGAACTTGCCGGGTTTTGGGCTCCACCCACTGAAAGGTGACCGCGCGGGCTACTGGACGGTGACGGTATCCGCCAACTGGCGTGTGGTCTTCCGCTTCGACGGGCGGGACGTCAGGGATGTGGACTTGACTGACTATCATTAGGAGGACCGGGACATGCCGATGAAGAATCCACCTCATCCGGGTCTTTCAGTGCGCTATGATTGTCTGGAGCCGTTGGGTCTCAGTGTGACAGAGGCAGCGCAGAAGCTCGGGGTCAGCCGCAAGCAGCTTTCGAAACTCGTCAACTGCCGTTCGGGCATATCTCCCGAAATGGCAATCCGCCTGGACAAGGCGTTTGGGGGTAGTGCCGAGACTTGGTATCGCCTTCAATCGGCCTACGATCTGGCGCAGGCAATGAAGAAGGCTGGACGGATCAACGTGGAGCGGATATCAGCTGCTGTGTGATCAGTCGTCCCATCCCGTCGTCGCTATACGCGGCACTGCTGGAAGAGTGGAGTTCCCCCGATTTGGTGGACACTTTCGAGCGTTGGATTTCAACGGGAAGGTGTCACTATGGCGGACAGCGGGCGTCGCCAGGGACGTCGGGCCCACCCCCGGGCAGCGTATCGTCCGTCACCTGGAGGCTGTGCCTCATCGCTACCCAGACGAGGGCGAGGGCTTCCTCTCCCGGCAGCGAGTCCTCGGGCTCAGTCGAGCTGTCGCCGCAAGAAGTCACGGCCAGTCCGACGATCGGAATCAATCCTGCTCGAGTGCAGCGCACGTAAGCGTCCCCTTTGCTCGTCATCGCCTGGATCGGGAGCGTCATCTCCCGAGCCGATTGTGGCCGATCTCCCGAGCCGGTGTTAGCGCGACCACCCGACCCGTGACCGACTGCGAGCCCTTCCCTCCGGCACGCCGCTCTCCCATCGTGCCCGACGCTTCCAGGATCACACCACCGGAGCTTGGTGGGACGGGACGGCGGCGGCCTTCGGGCCGCGGCGGCAGAGGCCGGCTGCGAGGACGTGCACGGTTTCCGGGCGCTTGTCTGTATCCCGACGTACCGAGTCCGGTCGGTCGGGGCGGGCCAGAGCGGCAAGGAATCGGATTCGTCTGGAGCTGGCTCGATCTGGACCGCGTGGGTCCCGGTTCCGTCGCCGGAGCTGGGCACCCGGTGTCGGGCGAGCGTTCTCCTGCCGTGCCTCGGGCGACCTCCTCGTTCAGCATCCTGCGATGCGGTCCTCGTCCACGAGTCGTCAATGTAGGGTCAGGCGGCGGTCCGCCCAGCTTCAATATCTCCCGGGCAATCCTGCATGAGTACCCACACAAATCCGACGAGCTCTCTGGCCACCGTCACCGTCGCGATCTGCTGGCGCTGCCGGCAGGGCCGTCCCCCTGCAGTCGGGGTTCCGCCACTCACACCCAGCTGGAAGTGGCGGTTCGGCACGGACCGGGATCGGCCAGGGCGGAGTGGATCACCCCGGCGTGTCTCCGGCGCAGACGACTTCCTCTTCACGCGCCGTCAGCCGGTCCGGGTCCCGGGCAGGCCACGCCCGGACGGGTCACGGGCGAATCGAATCGACGGCCGCACCTGGATCCGTAACGTTGGCTCCGGGCGGGCGACGCTCACTGGGCGCGCCGCCGGTGACCTCCTGCCACCGCATGCCGGGGTCGGGAGGCGTCCACTCCATCGAACCCAGTTGCAGGAACCTCGCGCAACCGAAACCCATGCGGCGGATCGCGCAGCCTGATACGCTCGCGGGCATGGTGGGATACGGATCGCGGCCAACGGACGAACAACGGGAGCGAACTGCGGAGAAGCGGCTGTCGGCCGCCCCCGCGATCCGGCATCAGACCGCTCCCGCGCTCCCAAGGGCCGCAGGACTGGTGGAGTCCGAGGACGGAGCGTGAGCCGGGGAAGCACTCGCCCGGATCAGTAGCCTGATCCCGAAACGATCCGAAATCGGCTGAAGGCCGACGAGCACGCCGCTCCGCACGCCGATCCACTTGCGTTCATGTGAGACCCCGCTTCAGCTTCGAAGGAGATCCAGGTAGAGAGACCACATCAAACGGGGGTGTGTCATGGTCCGGCTCGCTGGTCTTCTCGTCGGGTCTTCGGTTCTCGTCCCCCTCGCCTGCGGGGTCGGATCCTCGCCCTCGGAGACCCTGGCGGTTCCCCAGACCCTCACCACCCCCGGAGCCGCCCAGCGCGACGTCGAAACCATCATCGGAGGCCTCGACACGGTCTGGGACATGATCTGGGCGCCGGACGGCTCGATGTGGTTTTCCGAGCGCGGAGGCCGCATCTCGCGCCTCGATCTCGCCGGGCGGACCCGGACGATCGTGGGAGAGGTCCCGAACGTGCTGGAAAGCGGTGAGGCGGGACTCATGGGCATCGCGCTCCACCCGGACTTCCCGGACGTCCCCATGGTGTACGCCGCGCACTCGTACGACACGGGAGGCGGCATCGGAAACCGGCTCGTTCGCATGCGCGTGCAGAACGGATCGCTCGGGCCCCCCGACACGTTGCTCGACGGGTTGGCCGGCCGGCGAAATCACGATGGCTCCCGCATCGCCTTCGGGCCGGACGGATTCCTCTACATGACGATGGGAGACGCAGGCAACCGGCCCTTCTCGCAGGACATGGGCTCGCTCAACGGCAAGATCCTCAGGCTCACGGAGGACGGAGCGCCGGCTCCGGGCAACCCGTTCGGCGACCACATCTGGAGCGTGGGCCACCGGAACCCCCAGGGTCTGGTCTTCCACCCGAGCGGGATGCTCTACTCCGCCGAGCACGGCGCGAGCGACGAAGACGAGCTGAACCTGATCGAGGCGGGCCGGAACTACGGATGGCCGACGCTCGAGGGCTTCTGCAACACGCGGGAGGAGGAGGCGTACTGCGCGGCGAACGACGTGGTTGAGCCCCTCTACAGCTGGTCGAGGACCGTGGGCATCGCAGGCGCGGAGGTGTACACGGGAGACGCCATCGAGGGATGGGACGGCGACATTCTCGCCGTGTCGCTCCGCGGGGAGTCCCTCTATCACATCAGCCTGTCAGTCGACGGCAGGCAGGCTGTTTCGGCAGAAACCATACTGGCGGGTGAGTACGGACGGTTGCGGGATGTCCTCGTGGGCCCGGCGGGAGAGATCTACCTCGCGACGAGCAACAGGGACGGGCGGGGCAACCCCGCGTCGAGCGACGACCGGATCCTGAAGCTCACCCTGCCGGGCGGCTAGCGAGGTCCCGGGACGCTTCGACCGGATTGAAGCGGACGGGCCGGCCGAGCGCATGGCGACGCCGGCGCGATCATCGCGGTTCGGCCGAGCGCGCCGTTTGAGTCGGCCGGCCTGCGCGCCTACGAGTTCCCGGTGCTGACAGCGGCGAGGTGGGGCGAGGTTCGGGGGCGCGTGGGCGGAGATCGATCCAACGAGCGGCGTGTGGACGGTTCCCGTAGCGCATACGAAGGCGAGACGGGAGCAATGGGCGGCCACCCCCGTGCCGCTGGGCCCTGGAGATCCTCGAGGAGGCGCGGACACCGAGCGGCCGAAGCAGTCCGCCGGTGTTCACCCTCGGTAGTGGGAAGCCGCTCCACGACCAGCGGATGCGACGCCCCTGCGCCGTCCATGCGCTGGGCATTCTTCCCGGTCAAGGCTCGGCCGCCTCTGCCTCCTCCTCATCCGGCTTGAACATTCCAGCTACTGAAGTCCCGGCACTCTTTACGATTCCACTAACTCCACGGGCTGCCCCCCTGGCCGCGCCCGTAACGGTTCGCGTTGAGGCGGTGACGAACGCGCCCACCACCTGCTTCGCACCGTTCATCACGACGCCGCTCAGCATGAGCGCTGCCCCAGCCATTGCCGACCTCTTCACGAGACACCGGTCGGGACGCACCAACGCTCCGCAGTAACGCTTGGCGATCAGTCCGATCCGGAGCGTCATGAACGCGTTGGCAGCTCCGTTGAATATCGAGTTCGTGGCGACGGTGCTGACGACCTGAAGCCCGGGGACGGAGCCCGCAAAGGATCCGAGCACGCTGGACATCACGGGCTGGAGCTGCCCCGCGAGGTCGAGTTCCTCGATTTCCGCAGTCACGAGGGCTGTCGCCGCGACGTTCCCGTACAGGTAGGCAAGCTCTCGGAGGCTGGGGCGCTGGTAATAGAGACGCGCGAGAGTCCAGGTCATCCTGGACTGAGCAGCCAGCACGACCACCGAATCCAGACTCCCGTTGTGCGAAACGGCCGTCGTGATGAAAACCCTTCCTGCCGTCTTCCGAATCACCGCATCGGCACGATCGTCAAGGACCTTGAGCGCCGCCTCGATGTCCTCGCGGGTGTCGAGGGGCAAGGCGGACACGTGATCGTTGCGGCGCAGCCGTTTCTTCAGCTCGTGGAGATGGTGATCGAACTCAGTACCGGCATCGTCAGCTGGGAGCTTGAGCGACCGAGGAAGCCTGAACAGGAGAACCGCCGGGATGGCAATGCACATCACGTAGAGTACGAGGAGACTCCAGAACGCCACCTCACCGGCCAGCGGATGAAGACGATCCGCGAGGGCGACCAGTTGAGCCGTCTGGTTGATGAGAAGGACTGCGAAAGACACGACGAGAAAAACGGACAAGAGCAGCAGGACTGTACGGATGGCTCGGCTCATGACGGCTCCAGGCTGGCAGATGGTGCCTGTAGATCCGTAGAATCAGGAACATCACGCAAGAAGCCTTGCCGGATGCCCGGAGAAGTGGAGCTAAAGGGGAGGGCGTGGAGCCGCGACTCCGGTCGAACGGTCAGGAGCCGCCGCCCGGGTCGGATGCACACCTCTCGACCCGACCTCCGCGAGTTCGGAACGATGCTTGTCCGGGCCGGCCAGCCGGCCTTACGCTACGCAGGGTCCCATTCTCGCCCGCCCGCATTGCCACGGACGACACGGCTGCGCGGGCGTAGAGCGGATCTGTGCGCATTCGCTTCGACCAGCTTCTGCGCCAGTCCCGGGGCCGGCAGGGCGGACATTCCCCCGATGGCGACGGACGAGAGGGCCGCCGTGCTTGAGGCTTCGGATCTCGATTCCGTACTCAACGGGATTCTGGATTAGGAACGCTCCAGCGAGGGGCACCTTGAAGGGGGAGATGTGTTGAGCGTCACGATGCTGAACCGGCCGGCCCCAACCCCAACCACTCACGGGACCCTGAGCGATCTCTGCGTCATTCAGGACGGGTCTGCGACACTGGTGGCCGGCAGCTCGCCCGCGGATCCTCGGCCGCCGTCCCGACCAGGGGACCGGCAGGCCGGCGCGATCCGCGGCGGCACAGAGGAGATCGTAGGCGGCGGAGACGTGGTGTTCAGTCCCCCGGCATGGTCCCCGGGCTCGGGGATCCGGACGATTCACAGTCGGTCACATACCCGAACGCCTGCTTCCCCTTGAGGAAGTGAACGCCGGAAGGCGGGGCCAGATCACCGCGTGCCTCCTCATGGTCCTCTGTTCCTGCCGGACGGCAGCGTCGATGGACCCGGCGCCCGTCGGGTTCGATACGGCCACAGCCTGGATCCACCAGGACTCCGACTCGACCGCTCTCCTCGTCGAGATCGCTCGCTCGGTGGCTCAGCATGAACGCGGCCTGTCACGAAGGCCGCTCCTGGATGAAGACTCAGGCATGCTCTTCCGGTTCGAGAGGGCCAGGTCGCAGGACGAGGGCTTCTGGATGGTGGACGTCCAGTTCCCCCTCGACATCGCGTTCCTCGATGAAGACGGGCTGATCCTGCAGATTCTCGCGATGGATGTGTGCCGGAGCGATGTATCGGCCGAGTCGTGCCCCCGGTACTTCCCCGTCGTGGAGTATTCTTCCGCGCTGGAAGTGAACCGGGGATGGTTCGGACGGAACGGGATCGATGTGGGCGCTCTCGTCGTCGTGGCGCCGTAGCGACCTCCGGAAGCTGCGCTCCGGACGAGAGCATGGCCCGCCGCGCGCCGATCGGCGCTCCGGCCCAGATCGGATTCGACGCCTCGAACGGTGCCGCGATCCGCCGCGACCACCCGGCGCTCGCTGGAGTTCCCCCGATTTGGTGGACACTTTCGAGCGTTGGATTTCAACGGGAAGGTGTCACTATGGCGGACAGCGGGAGGAGGTACGCGCCTGAGTTCAAGGCGCGGATAGTGGAATTGGTACGGGCGGGGCGAAGCCCGGACCGTCTGGCGAAGGAATTTGAGCCGTCGGCGACAGCGATTCGGCGCTGGGTGAAGCAGGCGGACCTGGACGAAGGGCTTCGCAAGGATGGGTTGACGACGGTCGAGCGCAGAGAGGTTCGCGAGCTGAAGCGTGAGCTTCGCCGGGTGAGGCTTGAGCGCGACATCTTGGCAAAAGCCACGGCCTGGTTCGCGAGGGAGAGCGGATCGATCCCCAGAGGGGGTTCGGATTCGTGAGCGACCACCAGGCGATCTATCCGGTGCGCACGATATGCCGTCTGCTGGGTCTCTCCCCTAGCGCGTACTATGCGTGGCGCGGGCGTGGGCCGTCATGCCGGACGAAAGAGAATGCGGTCCTGACCGAGGAGATCCTGGAGATTCATGCGCGTAGCGACGCTACATACGGGGTCCCTCGGGTCCACGCGGAGCTGCGGGCGCGGGGACGGGGTGCAAGTCTCAACCGGGTGGCTCGGCTGATGCGGGCGGCGGGGATCGAGGGTGTGAGCCGGCGCCAGAAGGGCAACACGACGCGGCGGGAACCGGGAGCGGAGGCTGCTAAGGATCTGGTGGACCGGGACTTCTCGGCCTCGGTGGCCGACGAGCTCTGGGTGGCCGATATCACATACGTTCCCACACAGGCGAGCTTTCTGTATCTGGCGGTGGTGCTGGACGCGTGGAGCCGGCGGGTGGTGGGCTGGTCGATGGCGACGCACCTAAAGGTCTCACTGGTGCTGGATGCGTTGGAGATGGCGCTCATGCAGCGACAGCCCGACGGGGTGATCCACCACTCGGACCAGGGGAGCCAGTACACGTCGCTGGCATTCGGGGAGCGCTGTCGGAGAGCGGGCGTACGGCCTTCAACGGGCTCGGTCGGAGACGCGTATGATAACGCCCTGTGTGAATCTTTCTTCGCCACACTGGAGTGCGAACTGATCGACCGGCGGTCTTTCCGGACGCAGGGCGAGGCCCGCTGCGAGGTGTTGGGGTTCATCGAGGGCTGGTACAATCCCCATCGGCGGCATTCGAGCCTTGGCTATGAGCCACCGGTTCGCTTCGAGGCCCGAGCAAGGGAGGCGGCGGCGTGAAGGCCCGCCCGTGGGGAAAAGGGATGGCAGGAGCGCAGGCGTCAGCACGCGCGCCGATACCCAGTGCCGCGGCGATCTTCTGGTAGCTCCGCCCAAGCTCGTACTCCAGGCGCACCACTTCTCGAACGTTCGGCATGGACAACCTCTTCTGAGCCATCGCCTTCCTCCTTTCCTCGACCGACCTCTGCGAGGATGGAAGAACGCGCCGCTACCGAAGGCTTTCCAGCGCCGCCACTCGCTCACTGATATGGAAGGGCCACCTGTCAAGTCAGGGTCACGTTGTCTCGCATGAGCCGAGGGGAAAGGTCGCCCGAGGTTCGCTTCGACGGTGAATCCTCCTGATATACGCCGGTTAGCCCTGCGGCCAGAGCGGCAAGAATTCGGATTCGTCGGGAGCTGGCTCGATCTACGACACGTGGGTCTCGGGGCCGTTGCCGGTCCCGGCCACATAGCCACCTCGAGCGTTCTCCTGCCGTGCCTCGGACGACCTCCCTGTTCAGCATCTGCGATTCGGTCCTCGTCTATGACTGCTCAGGCGGCGCGCCGCCCTGCTTCGATCTCCACACCGCTGTCCTGCATGAGCGCCCACACGAACCCGGCCAGTTCCCTGGCCACCGCCACCGCCGCGATCTGACTCTTCTTCCGTAACGCCAGCCTCTTGAACACCTTGTGAAGCCGGTGCTGCGCTTTCCAGCTATGCGCCACAACGTCCGCTGGCTGGCCCTCCTGCCGGCGCTTCAGCGCTTCCCCGCGTCGCGGAGGGAAGCGGTAGCTCCACGCCGCCTGCACCAACACGTGACGAACCCGGCTGTTGCCCGCCTTCGTGATGGAGCCCTGGCGTCGGCTTGCTCCGCTCGAATGTTCCGCCGGCACCAGCCCTACATAGGCCATCAGTTGCCCCGGATGCTCGAAGCGCCGGAAGTCCCCGATCTCCGTCACCAGCACCATCGCCGCCTGGATGGAGATGCCCTTCAGGCAACAGAGGCGCCCCACGGCCTCCCGATAGGTCGGCTCCAGCGCCAGCGCCTCGATCTGCCGGTCCAGTTCGTCGCGGCGGTCCAGCTTGTAGTCCAGCAGTGCCAGATACTCGCCGAAGACCACCTGGTCCTCGGTCTCCAGAACCGCGTCACGCTGGATCGCTCGCAGCCAGGCGAAGTGCTTGCCCGTCCAGTTGTGGCCCTCACGGTATACCAGACCCCGCCGCGCCAGGAACTTCAGGATGTAGTGGCGCGACTTCAGGGCCTCTCGCTGAAACGCCTCCCGGCAGCGCACCAGATCCCGAACCCGCTCCTCCCGCTCCGTCGGAACCCGGATCGTCACCAGCTCCCCCGCCCGGTACAGCCGCGCCAGCTCCTCGGCATCCTTCCGGTCGTGCTTGCGCCGCTCCCCCGAACGCCGGGGAATCAGCGACGGAGCCACGATCTCGCACTCGTGACCCCAACTGCGAATCGTCCGCTCCAGGACGTAGCCCGCACCGCTCGCCTCGTAGCAGGCCCGAACCTCGTGCTCCCGCGCCAAGCGATCCAGCAACCGCCTGAGTCCCCGCGGATCGTGCGACAACCGCTTCACGAGCGTCGGCTCCCGCGCCCCCTCCGGCAGCACCGCAATCATCACGCTGTCCTTGTGGACATCCATCCCGACGTACACCTTCGTCTTCTTCTTCATAGGGCCGGTCTCCTGTTCCGGTTGCGACTCGAACGTCGCATGTGGCTCTGGCACCTCCGCTCGTCGGGGCGCTAACCCACGGTAAGCCGGCAGGGGCCGGCCCTTCCATACTTTCTACAGGGTGGATGGCATGCGTCGGAATCGGCGGACGGCATGCGTCGGAATTCGCAAGTCCATGCAAGCGCCAGCAAAACGAATCCATAAACTCTGGCAGCCCCTTAACCCCATGGGCCATGCAGGACGGCACACTAGTGTCATGTCACTTTTGTAACGTCGCAATATATATTGTATCTTCTCTTCCTCATCCATACGGGAGGATCGGAGATGAGGAAATACGTTGTGACGTTGACTGGAGAGGAGCGGGAGGTCCTTGGCGCACTCACTTCGAAAGGCGAGCACAGATCGCAGAAGATCCTCAACGCCCTGATCCTGCTGGGGTGTGATGAGGGTGAGTTTCAGACGGATCGCTCTACGAACGGAGAGATGGCCCGGGTGCTGAACATCAGCATGAGGAAGATCGATCGGGTAAAGAGGCGGTTCGTCGTCGACGGTCTTGAGATTTGCCTGAACGGGAGGAAGGGGAGCCGCGTCTACGAGAAGAAGGCGGACGGGGATTTTGAAGCTCACCTGGTGGCGCTGAGTTGCAGTGAGCCCCCTGAAGGCTTCGCGAGGTGGTCGCTGAGGTTGTTGGCGGACCAGGTGGTCGAGCTGGGCTACATCGACAGCATCTCGCATGAAACGGTCCGCCGCATTCTAAAAAAAACGAGATCAAGCCCTGGAGGCGAAAGGGATGGGTGATTCCACCGGAGCACAACAGCAGCTTCGTCGCGCACATGGAGAGCGTGCTGGACGTCTACAAGCGGCCGTTCGATCCCCAGCGTCCTGTGGTCTGCATGGACGAATCTCCCAAGCAGTTGATCTCGGAGACGAGAGTCCCGATCCCCGGGGCGCCGGGTCAGGTGGCCCGGCACGACTACGAATACAGGCGCTGCGGCGTGTGTACGCTGTTGCTCGCGTCCGAGCCTTTGGCAGGCACGCGCATGGTCAGGGTCACGGAAAGAAGAACGAAGCGGGACTGGGCTTGTTTCGTCGAGGAGATCGCGGACCGAACCGAAAGCGCGGAGAAGATCACGCCGGTCACGGACAACCTGAACACCCACGTGCCGGGATCACTTTACGAGACGTTTGCTCCCGACAAGGCCAAGGCGTTATGGGACAGGTTCGAATTCGTGTACACCCCGAAGCACGGGAGCTGGCTGAACATGGCCGAGATCGAGTTGAACGTGCTCGGGGCGCAGTGTCTGAACCGAAGAATCGACAACGTCGACCTGGTCCGTAGCGAGGTCCAGGCATGGCAGGCATCCCGAAACAACCAGAACGCCAGCGTCAATTGGCGGTCCACAACCTCCGACGCGCGGATCAAGCTGTCGCGGCTCTATCCGACACTCGACGAGTGACACGACACTAGTCACACTTTAAGTATACACGCGTGGCGCGCGCGCGAGGGACGTCAACGGCCGGCGGAACGGGGGCGATTCAACATATGAGCGCCGCAAGAGTGTCTGGCCGCTCCAGGCAGCGCTCGCGGGTCTCCGGGGTGGCCGGGCAGGAGCGCTCGGTTCCTCCACAAGCTCCGGGCCCCTGCGAGAGCGAGCGCCGCGAGCGCGCAAAACGAAGCTCTGACGAACTGCCGGTGCCAGGGCACGCTTGTCTTCACTTGGCCAGCAGTTCTTCGTGAGGGGCAGGTCAGAACCGGATACGGCCGCCCAGAACCGCGGCGAGGCGTCCCTCGCGACCGAGTCGCACATCGATCGCGGGTCTGAACGTCCAGGCCGTGGCACGATTCGGAACGGTCAGCCATGATTCCCGCGTCTTGATCAATGCGCCCACGCCGAGGCCGAGGATACCCCCTATCCCGGCCCCGGCGAATCCCCACGTCCATCCGATCTCTTCTGCCGTTTGGGTGCAGCCGGACCCCGGCTGATCCAACAACACATCTCCGAGGGTACGTTCACGTTGACAGTCGCCGAATTCAGATCCGGCGAGAAGCCCTGCTGTCAGCCCGCCAATCCCGCCGATCAGAAGTCCGCGTTTCCAGTGCGACTCGATGCCCGTGCTGCGTTCCAGCCGCTCTATCTCGCTGCGGACGACCGATGCGGACCCGGCGTCCTCGATGTTGATATCAAATCCTCCCGAACTCACTCCAGTGACTTCGCCGATCATCGTTTCGCCGGCGACGGTTACGCGAACGCGGTCGCCTACGGTCTGGGCGGAGATTGGAACAGCGAGCAGACTGCCCGCGATAGTCGTCATGGCCATCGCTCTGAACCGGGATGGTCCCCTGGGGATCGTGAACCGCATCGTAACTGTTCCCCCTCCTGGTGCGGCCGACGCGTTCGACGCCATGGGCTGGATCACTTCGTCGGCGGTGACGAATTCTGCTGTCAGAACCGGATGCGGCCCGCCAGAACCGCAGCGGGGCGTCCCTCTGGTCCAAGTCGCATGTCGATCACCGGGTGGAACGTCATGCCCGTCCCACGATCCGGAGCGGTCTCCCATATGATGGTCTGCCATAGATCTTCCTTGAGCAACAAGCCGACGCCGAGCCCAGCGGCAACCCCTGCGGCGGCCCAGATGCCCTCTACCGGCAGACCGCCTTCTGCGTCTGCTGCCCTTTCCTCGCGGTCGAAGAACCCGTCCGCCGGAAGACCACCTTGTACTTCCGCTGCCCATTCCTCGGGGTCGAAAGTTCCGCCGCCGTCGCGGCCGGCTTCGCGGGCATCCCCTATGCCAGTCCCTATTGCCAACCCGACAACACCGCCGATCACAAGTCCGCCCTTCCATCGAGACCGTACTCCGGTGCTACGCTGCAGCTGCTCGATTTCGCGGTCCGCGACCGACGCGAGCCCAAAGCCCTCGATGTTGACCTCGAACCCTTCCGGACCCACCCGAGCGACCTCGCCGGTCATCCCCTCGCCGGCGATGATCACGCGAACACGGTCTCCCGTGCCAAGGAGCATGTCGACCGTGGGGCTGGGCGCCATGTCCGCCCCCTGAATCGGAACGGTCTCCCATAGGTCTTCCTTGAACAGTGAGCCTACGCCGAGGCCGGCGACACCCGCTGTGGCGCCGTAGACGCCCGCCATCCGGAGACCGAGCCCTCCTCCCACTTCTGCGCATTCGTCGCTAGCCCTGCCAAGCGTAGTTAGGTCGCAAGTGTCTCGGAGAACATCCCCTGCGAGAAGCCCTGCTGTTACCCCAACAAGACCGCCGGTCACGAGTCCGCGCCGCCAGTGACGCCGGACTCCGGCGCTACGCCCCAGCTGCTCTATCTCGGCGTGGCTGACCGATCTGCGGCCTCCGTACCATCCGAACCAGCCCATCCTGAGGTCGATATCAAACCCACCTGGACCCGCTCCAACAACCTCGCCGATCATCGTCTCGCCAGCGATGGTTGTTACGTGAACACGGTCTCCCACGGTCTGCGCGAGAAGTGCCCGAGGGCCGGCGGCCGACGACATCAATACGGTCACGACCAAGGCGAATCGCATGTCTTTCTCCTGCCGTGGAGGTAGGATCAGCGGGCGTGTGAACGTTGGTCAGGCATGATCTCCACCGGCGGTGGCCGGAGCTGTGCTGTCAACGGGCACCGAAATTGCCCCGGCGGCCTTCATGACGCTCGAAGACCTCGACTTCAGCTTCCGGCCCTCGCTCAAGCGGGAGCAGATCGACTCACTCCACGAAATCGGCTTCATGGGGCGGAAGGAGAACCCGTCCTGGTGCGATCGGAATTCATCGTGGCAGTCATCTCCATCAGGATGACCCGTAGAAAGTAGTTACCCACTGTCGACGTGGAACTCGCTGTTGCTCTTGTAGCACATGTTCCGGGGGCCGGGAGGCGTGGGACAAGTGCCTGACGGCCACGATCTCCATAGTGGAGGTCAACTCCGGGCCAACCGGCGTCTTACGTGCCCGGCCCCGGGCGATGAACCGGCAGGGGGCAGTGCTTTCGCGCCTCACCCCGGTACCGTCGTCCAGGAGCAGCACCGCTCGCCAGTCCCCGTTCGCTGTAGTCGCCGGGGAAGGAGCAGGGCCGGCAACCCGAGTACTGGAAGTGCATGCTGTCACTCATCCCGCCGTCACAGCCCCATCCCCTCCAACCGACCGCAGCCGTCAACTGCCACCATCCCTTCTTGGCGCGTCGAGCCACGGGACGGGTCACTGCGGCGGTGAAGAGGACGCGCTGCAGTAGGGCCCGTCGACATCGTCGATACTCTGCAGCCAAGCGACAAATTCGGCCGTGTTCGGTGCGCATAGGCCTGCGTTGCCTTGGAAGAAGAACCACGTCAGCATATCGAGCGCGAGAAAACTTTGCGGGACCTGGCCCGTCAGTTCGTTGCGTTCGATCTCCAGCTCCATGAGGTTCGTGAGGTTGCCGAGTTCGGGCGGGACCGGGCCCGAAAGGTTGTTCGAGCTGAGATCTAGGTCCGTCAGGTTCGTGAGGTTGCCGAGTTCGGGCGGGACCGGGCCCGAAAGGTTGTTCGAGCTGAGCCACAGGTCCGTCAGGTTCGTGAGGCTGCCGAGTTCAGGCGGGATCGAGCCTGAGAGCCCGCTAAATGCGAGCCACAGCTCGATCAGGTTTGTGAGGTTGCCGAGTTCAGGCGGGATCGGGCCCGTAACGGTACTTCCGACGATGCCCAGGCCTCTCAGGTTCGTGAGGTTGCCGAGTTCAGGCGGGATCGGGCCCGTAAGGGGGTTTCCGCCAAGATTCAGTATCTCCAGGCTAGTGAGGTTGTCGAGTTGAGGCGGGATCGGGCCCGTAAGGGCGTTTTGGTTGAGATACAATTCCTTCAGGCTGGTGAGGCTGGTGAGTTCAAGCGGGATCGGACCCGAAAGCCCGGTGCCGCCCAGACGAAACCCGCCGCTGAGATTCAGTACTTCCAGTCTAGGGAGGTTGCCGAGTTCAGACGGGATCGAGCCTGAAAATTCGTTGGAGCTGAGATTCAGCTCGATCAGGTTTGTGAGGTTGCCGAGTTCGGACGGGAGCGAGCCCGTCAGATCGTTGCTGCTGAGATCCAGCGTTTCCAGGCTAGAGAGATTGCCGAGTTCGGACGGGAGCGAGCCGGAGAGAGCGTTGAGGACGAGATCCAGTTCTGTCAGGCTGGCAAGGTCGCCGAGTTCGGACGGGAGCGAGCCGGAGAGGCCGTTGCCGCCGAGATCCAGTTCTGTCAGGCTGGCAAGGTTGCCGAGCTCAGGCGGGATGGGACCGGTCAGATCGTTCCAGAAGAAATCCAGCGTCTCAAGGGCGACCAGGTCGCCGAGTTCGGGCGGGAGCGCGCCCGTCAGGTCGTTGAAGGTGAGATATATTTCCGTAACCCGGCCTTGGGCATCGGTATCAACCCCGTGCCATTCACTGACCGGCGCGTCGGTCAGCCAGTTGTTAGAGTCGACCCAATTCGGTCCGCCTGTTGCATGGTAGAATACCTCTAGGGTCTCGCGGTCCGGGCTGGCCACCGGGTTGGCCACCGCAATGTGCGCCCTTCCCTGCACGTCGCCCGCACTTGCGGTGATCGTCGCCGCCCCTTCGGCGACCCCCGTCACCAGACCCGTCGCATCCACCGTCGCAACCGACGTGTTGTTCGACTCCCACGAGAACTCCGCACCCGCTACCGCCTGTCCGTTCTCGTCGAGCGCTTCCGCCGACAACTGCAGCGTCATGCCTATAACGATGGTCTCCGCGAACGGGGATACCTCTACCGAGACAACCATCGGCATCGCGCTCACCACCGTGATCTCCACCGTTACCTGCACGTCGCCCGCACTTGCGGTGATCGTTGCCGTCCCTGTGGCGACCCCCGTCACCAGGCCCGTCGCATCCACTGTCGCCACCGATGTGTCGCTCGACTCCCACGAGAACACCACACCCGGTATCGGCCGTCCGTTCTCGTCGAGGGCTTCCGCCGACAACTGCAGCGCCTCACCCGATCGCAGCGGGTCACCCAAGGCGCTCGGTTCTGCAGGCGACGATACCTCCACCGAGACCACCGGCACCGTCACGACCGTGACTTGTGCGGTTCCCTGTGCGCTGCCCGAACGCGCGGTGATCGTCACCATCCCTCCGGCAACCCCCGTCACCAGACCCGTCGCATCCACCGTCGCAACCGTGCTGACGCCACTCATCCAGGTCACGGAGGCCCCCGCCATCACGTTGGAATTCTGGTCACGCACTACTGCGGTCAACTGAACGGTTTCCCCCACATCCAACTCGGCCGTAGTAGGGTTCACTGCGACCGTCGCCGCACGGGGTGGATCGGGCGCCGTTGGGGGTGCCGTGGGGATGGGGCTGTCGCCGCCGCCGCACGCCGTGGCCAAGGCCACACCCGCTAGCGCGGCCCACGTCCGGATCATGGTTCGGTCACGGTTCATTGGATTCTCTTCCCCAGTTGATTGCCCGCGCTCCCGATGGGAATCGCGACGCCCCTCCGAGAATGCCGCCGTTCGTGACCGGTAGAGGCAGCGAGATCTCGAGCGGCCGACCGGCTCGGGCGCTCGATCGATCATCTCCCGGCCCGTTAGGTCTCGCCGGCTTGATGATGATCCCGCCGGCTGCCCCATCGGCTGTGGTCCCCTTCCGCGCGCTGCTACGCCCCCGACACGAGAGGAACGCCAGTCGGTCAGGGCTGAGTTGGCCTCTTCCGGTCGCGTCCTGACGGGAGCTGGGTTAGGGCTCATACGCTCTCGGATGGGCCGCCACTGAGAACTGCGATTCGAGCTCCGTTGTTATCCTATGGGGATCGCAATGCCGGCCAAGATCGAGAACGCACGGTTCTTCACATCGTCCGTTTCGGAGATGGACGACAGGCCCAGATTGTACAGGACATCCAATGACACCGTCAGGGAACCGGACATTGCGATATCCACCCCGGCGCCGACCACTGCTCCGAAGTCTATCGTCTTGACCTCCTCGTCATACTCCTCATCGTCGCAGTCGGCGGAAATTTCGAAACCCTCTGCGCTTATGGCCGCGTTGCAACCAACCCGAAAGGCGAGGGCCGGCCCGACAGTGAAATGCGGCGACAGGGTGCCCGCAACGGAAGGCGTGAACCGCAGGAGCAGTGGTATCTCCAAGTAGTCGAGCGCGAGCTCGATATCGACACCAGATTCCTGTTCGGTGGCGCCCTTTGCCGCATAGGCAGCACCAAGCTGCAGATCCAGGTTGGTCCTAAGTGGCAGGAGGGCCGATGCGCCGACTCTGAGGCCAATTCGAGAGTCGGCGCTTTCTACATCGCTGCCGCCGAGGGTGGCGAGGCTCGCACCGGCCTGGAGAGAAAGCGTCGTCTGCCCCTGCACACTTCCCGGTACGAGGAGGCCGACAGAAAGCACAAGAGCAAGAAGTGGAGGAAGCTTCCGGAAGAGCTGAGGTGCAATACGCATCGCGTGACCTCCATTACGTCGGGCGGAAAACCCCGGAGTCGGGGCAACGGTGCAAAGAGTATGTGGAGGGGACACGCGACCCACCATCCCCTTTTTAGGGGACCATGGAGGGTTGTCTGCCCCAGGCCGGCACTGCTTCGGGTACGCAGCAACGTGAAAGTGCTGGCGGTGTCGAAGTGCTCGCCGACCTGGTGAGCGGGCAGGGTTCCGTCGGCACCCACAGCAGTCAGAGCGCAAGACGCGATAATGGCACCTGATGTGGCCGGATTGTCGCGCGGAAGTCCCGTTAGCGGAAAGACTCTCGTAGGGTTTCCAGCGACAGAACTCTCCGCACGAGCTCGGTTTGCTTACGAATCCCCTGCTTGCGGTAGACCCGCTTGAGGTGCGTCTTCACGGTGCTGTCCGCGCAGCCAAGCTCGTCCGCAATTCCAGAGACCGTCTGGCCGGTCGCCAGCGCCACCGCCACGCGGCTTTCCGTGGGCGTCAAGCCCAGGACCGCAGCCGCCAGATCCGGATCTACCCGAGGTCGGGCTACCGGGTCGACGATAAGCACCAGTGCCCCGACCTGCCACGCACGATAATCCGTGTCCATTTGCCGTACGGGATGGATTTCAAGGACCAACGGCGCTCGAGCCTTCCTGCGCGTGATCTTCATCGAGCCACCGGCGCCCTGAACGCCGTACAGGGGCAACGCGTGCGCCAGCATGCCCTGCAGCGCCGCGTCTTCCCCCTGTATCTCGGCAGCCAGCACGCCCTCCTCGTCGCGGAGCCCATCGCGTTTCAGCAGGATGTCCCTGGCTCGGTCGTTCGCCTCCAGGATGCGCCCCCGGCGGTCCAGCTGGATAAACCCCGACCGCCTGTTCTCGAGCAGGTCGGCAAGCGACGCCCCCAACGCCTGCGCATCGGCCATCGCACGCCGGACGCGCGCGAACTGGCGTATGTGAGGCGCGAGGCGCTTGATGGCCTGGATCTGATCGTGCCCCCAGCCTCCGCGTTCAAGGGAGTCGCCGAACGACCAGACAACCGCACACCCGTCTAGCTCGTCGAGCGCCACGAAGAGGCCATTCTGCGTCCCGTTGGCGCGCCGAAACTCATTGTATGCGGCGGACGTCTTTTTCTCCTGGTCGGTATAAAGATCCGACTTATAGACCAACTCGCCGTCGCCAAGTCCGTAAAGTCGCGGAATCGCTTCATCCCGCCAGTAATAGTCGCGAAAATACAGCTGCTCCAGATCGTCCCGGCGTTGCGTACCTATGAAGAACCGAGACAGGTAGATCTCGGGCTCAACCCCCTGACACAGATCCGCGTACGTCAAGCTATGGCCATTCGCCTGGATCATGTCGTTGATCAAGGCGGCTGCCGAGACCCACCTGACATCCGCCAGGGCTGCTTTGTACAAACTGGCCAAGACGCGCTCGAACTTATCCTCCGCAGCCATTGCGCCTCCCTCCGTTACCTGCCGCGGGCCGGCCGCAGCACCGATTGACCTGACAAACCAAGCACTCAAGCGCCCCATACAACCTTGATTTGTGAGGCTACCCCGGGTTGGTGGACGGTTACGAGTAGTTGATCTGCCCGTTCAGTCCGGTCGTGTCAGGTCATGAGCTTCCACTTCGCCGGAGGGGGGCCGGAAGAGAGCCGGTTCCTGGCCGCGCAGGCGTCGCAGTCTCGAGCAGTCCGGACGTTCACGCGGCCTCCTTGTGCGCCAAGGCCTCGAAGATGACCGGCGAGTCTTAGCCGAGGCTGGAGTGCCTGAGGTGCGGATTGTACCAATCCTCGTCTATGGACGCCACCGTTGATGCAGGCGTTCTATAGAACGGTTCGGCACATGGTAGTCTGGTGCTGACTGGGATGTGGACTTGACTGACTATCATGAGGAGGATCGGGACATGCCGATGAAGAATCCACCTCATCCGGGTCTTTCGGTGCGCTATGATTGTCTGGAGCCGTTGGGTCTCAGTGTGACAGAGGCAGCGCAGAAGCTCGGGGTCAGCCGCAAGCAGCTTTCGGAACTTGTCAACTGCCGTTCGGGCATATCTCCCGAAATGGCAATCCGCCTGGACAAGGCGTTTGGGGGTGGTGCTGAAACTTGGTATCGCCTTCAATCGGCCTACGATGTAGCGCAGGCAATGAAGAAGGCTGGACGGATCAACGTGGAGCGGATATCGGCTGCTATGTGATACCAGTCGCCCCGACCCGTCGTCACTATACGTGGCGCTGCCGGAAGAGTTCAAGAGCGGTGGGCCACTCTCCCGGCCACCGCCTCATAAGATAGAGAGAGCGCTGCGGTGAATCACATGCCCCGAGTCGTTGACCTAGCGTTCCGGCTCAGGGGAACCGAGCTACCCGTAGATCACGGCTACCTCCTCTTCGCCGCAATCTCGAGGCGCCTTGCGGCCCTTCACGACGCTTCTGACTGGGGTGTCCATCCGGTTCGCGGCACACCCTTGGGGAACGGCGCGCTTGCCCTTGCCGATTTCAGCCGCCTAGTGAGCGGTTGCCGACCCACGAAGTCGCACTCGCCATCCCACTGGCGGGGAAACGCTTGGACATTGGCGGACGGGCCTACCAAGTGGGAGTGCCCGAGATTCGTCCCCTTCGCCCAGCCGCGCACCTGTTCTCGCGTCTTGTCACGATCAAGGGGTTTGGGGATGCGTCGAACCAATTTGCGGAGGCGTGCAAGCGTCAACTCGAAGTCCTGAGCGTGCAGGATTCTCGAGTAAGGGTGAAGAAGCGTCGCGTAATGGATGTGAAGGGTTACACGGTCGTTGGATATTCGGTGCGACTGTCGGGCCTGAGGGAAGCGGATTCGGTGCTCATCAGGCACCAGACTCCGAGCCGAAGCCGCTATGCGCGAGCGTTTCGAGAGTCGCTCGCGAAACCGCAGCGCGACACCCTTCCGGAGTTGAGGCGTTGCTTAGAAGCGCAATGGATCGCAATTGAACGGGCAAGCATGCGCCACGCTTACCACCAGAGGGGGATGGTCTACGAGCACGGCGAGAAGAGTGTGTTCTGGCTGAGGGAGCCCGGCATGACGCGGGGTACAGTGATCGCTCATCATTTCGAACTGAAAGCGAAAGAGGTCGTCGATCTATTCACCTACTTCATTGAGAAAAAACAGGCCGGCGTGCCGCTGGCAGAATCCTATTGCCGGCGTGGGGAGGCACACCTGTACCAGGGCGCGGCCGACCTCGCCATACGCGACTTCGATGAAGCGCTGAACAGGGACCCGGAGACGGCCGAGGCGCACCACGGTCGTGGCAACGCCTACGGGCTGCAAGGCCGTGCCGACCGGGCGATGGCCGACTTGGAGGAGGCGCTACGTGTAACAGAACCGCGCCTACCAGCCGCGCTCATCGATTGCGGAAACGCGTATCGGGACGGCGTAACGCTGGAGGAGGCCATACGGGATTTTGACGCAGCAATCGCGATCATGAACATGGGGGCGTATTACGGACCCATTGGGGTTGGAGACGGCCGGTTTTGTCGAGCAGTGGCGCGGTGCATCCAGGAAGACTGGCTCGAGGCCAAGGATGACCTCAAGGCGGCGAGGCAAGAAGGGGTGCTGGTGGCGTCGTCGTTCCGAGCCATCTGTGGTGGTGTTCCTAGGTTCGAAGCCGATTGCGACATCAGGGTGCCTTCCGTCGTTGCGACCATGCTTTACACTACCTGACCGGTGGGTCGGTTTGCTGGTTGGTCGACGGAATCGGCACGGCGCAGTGCGGCCGCGCCCTCGCCGATGTGGGTCTCTACCGCTGCGTCTCGTTCCGGGACCTGGCCGAGGCCCACTTCGACGGCCATCCCTACACCACCCGGCGCGCCGTGAACGCCTGGATCCGCGACGGGCTCGTCCGCGAGTCCAGAGCCCGGGGACCGAAGGGCAAGCCGTTCAAGGTCCTCACCCTCACGCGGAGCGGGGCCGCCGCCGCCCGCGAGCTGGCCATCGAGCATGGCCTCGACCCCGGACAGCACATCAGGTCCGCGGCCTGCCTCCAGCGCTCCCAGATCGCACATGACACGGCCATCTACCGCGTCTGCGGCCGCGAACGCCAACGCTTGCTCGAGCAGGGAGCCGCCATCCGGCGCGTGCGCCTCGACAACGAGCTCAACAGCACAATCGCACGCCGGAGTGAGTCCGCCCGCACGAGAGACGACCGGCGGGCTGCCGACGCCGAGCGGCACCGTGCCGCCGGGCAGCTCGGCCTCCCCATCGACGAACAGGGACATGTCATCTTCCCCGACGCGCAGATCGAGTACGTCGACGCCGAGGGGCGCACTGGCCATGTCAACATCGAGGTCGCTTCGGGGCACTACACTGCGGCATCCGTACGCGCCAAAGTTCAGGCCGGGTTCCGGAAGCACGCCAACGGAGCGGCCGGCAGACGAGTGCTCCAAATCCTGGGCCTGGGCGACGGCCGCACCTCCACACGAGGTCCGGCCGAACGGGATCAGGCCGCGCTCGAGCTTTAGCACGCCACCATGCAGCCCTGGAAGATCAGCGCCGGGCTCACCGCTGCGCTGGCCCGCTCGGCCGTCCTGCTGCTCGCCGTTCCGCGCCTCTCGTACCTCGCGCCATTTTGGTCCGTGATCCTCGCCGACCACGGAGTTGCGATCGCGTTACACCTGGCCCTGGCCGCCGTGGCGGCCAGCATCTACGCCGTCACCCGAGCCGCCGGACTCTCCGACCTGGGACGCCGCGTCGATCTCGCCGAACGCTCCGTCCGGTGCGCCAAGGGCGATCCCGAACCCGCCCGTGCACTCAAGAGGGACGCCGAGGGCCACTGGCACTGAGAGGCGGGAGACGAGCTGAGGAGAACTTCATCGGCGTCTTTCCGCCGAACGCCGGTGTGATCGGTCGGGCGTAATCGGGTGTGATCGGAGGCCGCTGTCGCGGTCACACGCTGGGAGCGGCACCGTCAGTCTGTTTGGGCGGCCTGAATCACGCTGTCGCCGCAGTGGTCGTCACGTCACCGCCCCGCTGTAGTCGCGGTGAACTCTCGCTACGGCCGCAGCGGCACCAGGATGCGCCCGGCTGTTCGTTCGCGGGTGAATATGCGGTCAGATACGGCCTACGGCCTGCCGCGATCTGTCCTCGCGGTCGGCGCCCGCTGACTGCCCTGTCCTGGGCCCGCCCGCAGTCTTTCGTGGCTGCGTCGCGGAAGCAACGCTATCCGGACTGCTCAAAAAAGCCGAGGCACCTGCGCGCGAGCGGCTTGCGGCGTCCCTTCTCGGTGAGCACGCCGTAGTAGGCGCTGTCGAATTCGACGAACCCGTCGCCGAGCGCGACCAGTACGCCGGCTTCCAGGGACCGCTCGATGAAGTGCCGCCAGCCCAGCGCGATGCCATGCCCGGCGGCGGCGGATTCCAACACGTAGGTGTAGCTGTCGAGTCCGAGGCGGCGCGGCGCTCCGTCCGGTTGTCCGGCGACCGCGAACCAGTCCTCCCACGACGCCCAGCCTTCGTTGGGCCGCAGAAGGTCGAGAAACGTCAGCCCGCTCCAGCCGGCGACGGGCCCGGCGAGGGTTTGCGCGTGGGCGGCGGCGTAGGCGGGTGAGCAGAGGGGTCTCACCGTCCCAGTTCTCAGGGAACGGCTGGTACTCGGTGAACGGGTAGGTACGCTGGTGCAGTGGACGTCCACCATCCCGGATAGGCATGGCAGCGGGAGAGGTGCAGCAGTCGATGAAATCCCAGAGCGTGTCCCGTCACGACTTCCAGCCACCTTCGAGCGTGGATTCCACCTGTGTCAGAGCCTCCAATTGGTTGTGATAAGAGCATTTATCATAAGTAATCGGGAGGCCTTTCCGCATTGCCCGACCGAAGATCATCCGAGCCGGGGCCTCACCTGTCCCCTGGTATTTCGATCACGTCGCCCTCCAAGCTGAAGCCCGCCCACGGGCCGCTAGCTTCGCTTCGCCCCTAACGTGCCTCGGGACCGTCCACGCCTCCGCCAGCTGCCGGGGCCGGCCGGCGAGCCGGGAGCGCCCCGATCTCCCGGCCGGACTGGCTCCAGTTCACGGGAAGGAGTCGCCGCGCCGATCTTCCCGGCGGGAGCGCCGGAGCGAGCTGGCGGGGCGAAGGCCGGGGGCTGTTCACGGGTTCATGCCAGCGAACGGGGCGGGGACAACCTCGGGGCAATCAATTCCGGGGCCGGATGGCGGAAGGACGGTCGCGCCGCCGGGGTTCCCACGGAAGGCCGGGGTCCCCGTGCGAGAGAGCGGCACTTGCCATGAACAGGTCGCCACAAAGATGCCGGAGTGGGGTGGGGCGGCCGCGCTCGGGGAGGGGGCGTGTCTTTACCGACTCCAGGCTGCGGCATCGGGAATCCCACGGCTGAAGAGCACGTCGAGACTGTCGGGACCCGCTTGAGGGGCGAGGGCCGCTGCCGCATCCGCTTGAGGCAGGTCGCGCAGGATGGCCCTCACCTGTCCGGTGACCGGATCGAGCAGAACGGTCATGGGGAGATCTGTATCGCCGTCCAGTGTCGCCGAGCTGCCGGGTCCGGAGAGTGTGATGCTCGCCAGGTTCCCGGCCCACGCGGGGTCGGCGGGCAGGGCAAAGACGAAAGAACCTCGGCCGTCGCCGTCGGCCGTCACCGGCAGGGTGAAGTCGAGGGAGAAGAGCTCGTCACCGTCGGCCGTCCGTCCGGCGATCCGGTGTTCACCGGCGTCATCGGGGAGCACGGTCGGGGCGTCGACCACGAAGGCGGGGTTCAGATAGAGTTCGCCGTCGGCGTCTGCGCCGCCCCACAGGAGGAGGGACTCTGCTTGTTGAGCGGTCAGGCTCGCCACCAAGGACGGCCGCTCGTCGAAGAGGCGGAAGTGAAGCGCCTTGGTGAAGTGGTAGTCGCTGACCCAATCCAGGTCGGGATCGCAGTATCCCATCAGGTCGAACCAGCTTGGCGGTACCAAACTGCCGCTGCCTCGGGCATTGTACCCCCATGCTCCGATGGTTCCGTTTGCGTTGGGATACGCCGGGTCCGGGTTACCCGCCCCACCGCACGGCGTGTGCGCGAGGCTGAAGTTGTGTCCGAACTCGTGTGCGATGGTGCCGGCATTGAGACGGGAAAAACTCGCCACGCCTCCGCCGAGCCCCCCAGCACCGGTAATGGGTCCCGACATCGTCCCCATCCAGTACGCGGTCCCGCCTTCCATGACCCGGATCGCCCGCGTCTGGTCGATCAGGTCGTATGCATCGTTACTCGAACTGAGCACAGGTTCGTGCGCTTTCACGTCTAGAGCGCCCACAGGGAGCAGCGTGCGGGTGAGCCCGAGCAGCTCGTGGCCCTCGGGGTCGGCGGCCATCCCCTCGACCGACTCGAGAGCCGCCGAGTCCGGCTCCGCCGTCCACAGGAACGGCACGACAGTGAGGTCGAAAAGCGGCAGGGCCTGAACGTCGATGGCCGCTCGTCCCGTGGCCGGGATGCGCCTCGCCACGCCCAGCGCTGGTTCGAGCGTCCCATCCGGGTCAACCTCGACCACCATCTCCAGCCCCGGCAGCACCACGTCCGCGGGAACCACAGCGTTAGCCGATGTCGCCAAAGATCCCTCGTCGACCTCGGTCGGGATCGGACCCGGCCTACCGGGGATGTCCGCGACATGCACGAGCGTGCCACTCAGGTGAAATGAGGCCCGGACGGGAGGAAGACGCTCGTCGTTGTCACGGCCGGCCGTCACGAAGACGCGCAGCAGCGCCTCCTCGCCGCCAACGAGCGGAACCGGAAACTTCCGCGACTGGACAGCCTGGACAAGATATGCCGCGGCGGGTTCGCTTTCGCAGAGGGCGACCCGCCGGTTCGGCACGCCCTGCAGCCATTCGAGGAACCCGGCGTCGGAGGGCGCGCAGAGAGCCGTGCCCGCGGTCTGGAACGTCTCGAGGGCCGCGAGGCTCGTCAGGCTGGCCGGAAGGACTCCAGACATGTCGACGTTCGTCTGCAATGCCAGCCTGCGCAGGCGCATCAAGCCGCCGAACTCCGGCGGCACCGGCCCCGTCAACTCGTTCTCGCCAAGGTACAGGTACGCCAGGTCGGCGAGGCCGCCCAGCTCGGGCGGGATCCGGCCCGTCAGGCGATTCGCAGCAAGGTTCAGGCCCCGCAGATCGGCCAGGCCACCCAGCTCGGTCGGGATCGAGCCCGTCAGGTCGTTCCGGCCAACGTATAGGTACCTCAGATCGGCGAGGTCGCCGAGTTCACGCGGGATCCGGCCCGTCAGGCGATTCGCAGCAAGGTTCAGGCGCCACAGGTTAGCGAGGTTCCCGAGTTCCGGCGGTATGGGGCCCGTCAGATCGTTTTCGTGGAGGGACAAGCTCTCCAGATTGGCGAGGTCGCCCAGCTCGGGCGGGATGGGGCCCGTCAGGTCGTTTTCGCCGAGGGACAAGCTCTCCAGATTGGCGAGGTCGCCGAGCTCCGGCGGGATGGGGCCCGTAAGGCCGCCCCGATAGAGGTACAGCGACCGCAGATTGGCCAGGCCGCCGAGTTCGCGCGGGATCCGGCCCGTCAAGCGGTTGGCTACGAAACCCAGTTCGACAACCCTGCCCTGATCGTCAACTTCGACGCCGTACCATTCTCCGAGCGGCGCATCCGTACGCCAGTTCTCGTTGTGGGTCCAGTCCGGCCCGCCGGTCGCGTCATACAGTGCCTCCAGGACTTCACGATCCGACAGGGGCGCGCACTCCACACCCGTGCCCTCGTGGGACGGGATCGTGCTCAGCCAGTCGCGGAAGAACGTGTAGACCGGAGCACACAGTTCCGTCCCGGCGTAGTGAAGCGCCCGGAGGGAGAGACTGGCCAGCGACAACGGAAGGCGGCCGGAAAGACCAGTGTTGCCAGCGATCCTTAGCTCGGTCATGTGAGCCAGTCCGGCCAGGATACCCGGGAGGTGTCCCGCGAGTCCGTTGCGGCTCAGGTCGAGCGTCACGACCCGGCCGAGGGCGTCCGCCGTCACGCCGTACCATTCGTCGAGTGCGGGCGTCTCGAGCCAGCCACTGGAATTCGTCCAGTCCGGACCCCCGGAGGTCTCGTATAGCAGGTTGAGCACGCCCACGTCCGACTCGTTGCAGTAGGGCCCGGAGACGGTCTCGATGCGCTCCAGCCATGTGACGAAATCGATCGTGCCCGGGGCGCACAGGTCCGCGTTCCTCTCGAAGCGGAACCGCTCCAACGCATCGAGCGCGAGAAAGCTCTCAGGGATCAGACCCGTCAGGTCGTTATATCTGAAATACAGCCGCTCCAGTTTGGCGAGGCGGGCCAGCTCCGGCGGTATCGGGCCCGTCAGACTGTTTGAGGAGAGCGACAGCCAGGTCAGGCCGGCAAGTTCACCGAACTCAGGCGGGATCGGGCCCGAAAGGTCATTGTAGCCGAGATTCAGCGACTCCAGATCGGTGAGTCTGGCCAGCTCAGTCGGAATCGGGCCCGTCAAGCTGTTCGAGGAGAGCGACAGCCGGGTCAGGTTGGTAAGCTCACCGAGCTCGGGCGGAATCGGGCCTATCAGGTCATTGCCGCCGAGGTACAGCGACCCCAGGTCGGCGAGGCTCCCCAGCTCGGGCGGAATCGGGCCCGTCAAGCCGTTTGAGGAGAGCGACAGCCAGGTCAGGCTCGCAAGTTCACTGAGCTCGGGCGGAACCGGGCCCGAAAGGTCATTGTCGCCGAGATGCAGCAACTCCAGGTCGGTGAGGCGGCCCAGTTCGGTCGGGACCGGGCCACTGAGGAAGTTGTGGGCGAGATCCAGCCTCGTCAGGTTCGCAAGGTTACCGAGTTCAGGCGGGACCGGGCCCGAAAGGCCATGGGGAATATATTCTCGCGCGTCGCTGTCCCAGCGACCGTCCAGATCAAGCCGGACGACGCGGCCGGAGTTATCCGTGTCCACCCCGTACCACTCTCCGAGCGGAGCGTCGGTCAGCCAGTTCTCGGCGTCGACCCAGTTTGGCCCATCCGTCACTTCGTAGAGCGCCACCAGCGCCGCCCGCTCCAGGTCCATGACGGTGATCTCGGCCGTCCCCTGTCCGCTGCCCGCGCTCGCCGTGATCGTCGCCGCTCCCACGGCGACTCCTTTCACCAGACCCGACGCATCGACCGTCGCTATCGCGACGTCGCTGGATTCCCACGAGAACTGGACGCTTTCCACCGCATCCCCGTTCTCATCGAACCCCTCGGCCGTCAGCTGCAGCGTCCTGCCCAACCCGATCGTATCCGCGGATGGCGACACCTCCACCGAGGCCACTGGTTGCATCACCGTCACTACCGCGGACCCTGACACATTGCCCGCGCTCGCCGTGATCGTTGCCATCCCTTCGCCGACGCCTGTCACCAGACCCGACGCGTTTACCGTCGCCACCGACGTGTCGCTGCTGCTCCACGTCACGGTCGCGCCAGCCATCACTCCCGCGTTCTGATCACGCACCTCCGCCATCAGTTGAACAGTCGCGCCTAACGCAGTCAGCGGGGCCGTGGCCGGACTGACCGTGACCGTCGTCGGGCGAGCGGGCTCTGGCGCCGGAGGAGCGGTTGGGCTGTCGCCGCCACACGCCCACACCAGAGCTACACCCACGAGCGCTGCGGAGAGACGGATGAGGGTTCGGTGACGAGTCACTGGATTTCTGAAGGGGCTATCGGGGTTACCGATCCTGCCCTGGGTCCATAGTCAATGTCTATCCATCTGTAGCGGAGCCGCTGGCAGTTTCACTCTCGCATTCTAAAGAGATCATGGATCGGATGTGATCCAGCGTTCTCTGAAATCTGAAAACCGTCACTCAACCCTTTCCCTCCCCGAAGATCCCGGATCTGGGCATACCCAGAGCCGCTCAGCGGCTGGGGCCAGAGTCCTGCTCTGGTCCACCGCGTTCCGGCCCACGACGCTACGGTCTATCGTGCGACGGACACCGTGAGGGCACCAGAGGCTGACTTGCCCTCTCCCGCACCTGCTCCAGCCCCTCCTGCTCCGGAGTCGCCGGACCATTAGCTCGGCCGATCCCCTCGATTTCGCGGCTTCAGCGCTGCGAAGCTCGATCCGGGCTACCCCCAGACGGAGGCGGCGCTCGGCCGCGACGGCCGATGCCATTCACGCTGGTGACTCGGGCCCTGACTCTCCATTCCGCCGTAGCTAGTCCCGGATGCTGGCGGGATCCCCCATCCTGGCCTGCACGTAGCTCTCGAGTACACGGTTCATCCGCGTCTGGTAGCCCCTTCCCGGAGCTTTGAAATAGGCCAGCACGGAGCGTTTGACGCGAATGGTGATCTGGTCGGTGCGATCGGGCTCGACGATCACCGCCCGATCCCAGAACTCGTCGTCCAGTTCGGGAATGTCGCTAAAGTCGATGTCCTTGTCCTTCACCGCCGCGATTTGCTCGGGAGTGAGGGGGCTATCGTAGCGTCCGCTCATGGTAGACTCTCCTTTCCTTGCGCGATGCCGGACGGGCAGAGATCAGACGGATACGCCCATGGCGCTCGGTTTGGGCGACCACGATCAGCACTCCGGGCTTCACCCGACCGATGCTGATGTGGCGTTCCTCGTCGTAGTCCCGGCGGCGATCGGGTGACGTTGTGACCCGCCCCTCGAAGATTCGCTTGGCGGTGTCGAACCCGATGCCGTGCTTGCGGATGTTGGTCTGATTCTAGGCCTCGTCCCATTCGAACTCCATCAATAATAATACATACGAACTGTAGTTACAGAAATAGGTCTTACGGTCACAACCGAGCTCGGATCCGTCCGCTTTCTGCATTCGATGCGCCCGCTCATGCGGGCGCCGTCATTTCGCGCCTGCGTCCGGCGTCCATCGACCACGGCAGCCAGGGCGTCCGGCGGGCGGGCGCCGCCGCGCATGCACGCCGCCAGCCAGTCGGCGAGCCAGCGCGGCACGTCGAGGCCGTTCAGCCTCAGGGTGCCGGTCACCGAGTACATGAGCGCGGTGAAGTTCGACACGGCCACGGTCTGGATCCACCAGGACTCCGACTCGACCGCTCTCCGCATCGAGATCGCTCGATCGGTGGCTCAGCATGAACGCGGCCTGTCACGAAGGGCTCTCCTGGATGAAGACTCAGGCATGCTCTTCCGGTTCGAGAGGGGCAGGTCGCAAGCCGAGGGCTTCTGGATGGCGGGTGTCCAGTTCCCCCTCGACATCGCGTTCCTCGATGAAGACGGGCTGATCCTGCAGATTCTCGCGATGGATGTGTGCCGGAGCGATGTATCGGCCGAGTCGTGCCCCCGGTACTTCCCCGTCGTGGAGTATTCTTCCGCGCTGGAAGTGAACCGGGGATGGTTCGGACGGAACGGGATCGATGTGGGCGCTCTCGTCGTCGTGGCGCCGTAGCGACCTCCGGGAGCTGCGCTCCGGACGAGAGCATGGCCCGCCGCGCGCCGATCGGCGCTCCGGCCCAATTCGGATTCGACGCCTCGAACGGTGCCGCGATCCGCCGCGACCACCCGGCGCTCGCGTATCAGTCGCCAGTCGAATCCGAGCGAAGCCGCAAGGCAGCAGCGTGAGCCAGCCTTCTACTCCACCGCTTCGCGGCGGAAGCTTCCCCGATCCCCTTACCAGAGGAGGAGACAATACCCTGACTTCCAACAGAGCTTCGCAGAAAGAGAAAACCACCACTACCGACTGTCCGCCAAATCGCAGTACCCCCAAAGAGGCGGTCGAGCGGCTCCGACGGGAAGCGGAGGGGCGAGCGCTCTCGGCGGTGGCGCTTGAGGGGGCCGTTGATGCAAGCGTTCTATCGAACGGGACTACAGCTACCGCAGCACGTCGAAGAGGTAGCTGTACTTGACCGTGAGGGTACGTCCGGCGCCGGGCGGAATCACGCTACCCAGGCCCTGAATGTCGTTGTAGACGATGAAGAGGCCGGTGTTGGCGTCCGACAGCCAGCCGAACCGAAGATTGGACGACCAGAGGTCCGCGCGGTCGTTGTACTGGACGAGCGCCTGGAAAAACATCCTGGTGGTGACGGAATACGAGAGGCGCATACGGGCCAGGTTGGTCGTGAAGTCGCCCCCGGGGAGCCGTAGATCGTTGTAGCTCCACTCAAGGGCGGCAGTCACGGCTTCGCCGACTCGGGCCCCGAACGACGGGGTGACGGTGATGCGGTCACCGCCGAAGAGTCCACCGATAATTGCGTTAAAGCTGGCGTTCAGCGGTGCACCGAGGTTGGTGTTGCCCGCGAGCTGGCCTTCCTTGTGGTCGTACGTGCCCACCGGAACCGTGACGCCTGGAAAGATCTCGAAGGGGTGGAACACGCCCTCCCGCGTGATGTTCATGCCGGTATGGACCTCGTAGCCGTTCCGCCACTCGATGTGATTGTCGATGTGCGTGAACTGGGTCTCGTGCCGGCCGGTCCGGTAGTCGAACACAGTGTTGTGACTCACGTGCGGGCGGAGCTCATGGACGCCCATGAAGTCAGCAGGGCGAAAGGTCGTGAACACCTGGCCGTCGACCCGCCGGTAGCTATCGCGTGCGAGGAACCCGACCTCCGGATTGAAGTTGGGGGCCACTTCCGTGTAACCGAGTGCCAAGCGGGCCCACTCGGACTGGTGCTGCGCCCGGAGGCCGTAGGCGTGCGCTTCGCTGACCGAGCGCCCCGGCGTCTGGGTCAACGACGCGTATCCGCTGATCGTGCCGCCCTCCCCGATTCCCCAGCGTCCATCGAGAGCATAGGCGCGGTTTCCTTCCACGCCCTCGGACGCTCCCCGGTTGACCACCATCGCGCCGAGATTGGAGCGGTTCGGCAGATCCTGCCGCACGCGAGCTACCGTGAAGTTCTGTCCCGGAAGGCCGATCGACCCGACCGACTCGGTCTGCATATTCAGGAAACCGAGGTTCGTGTTGTTCCCAACCCTTCCGGAGAGCCGGCCACCGGCCATGATCGGTACCTTCTGACCGCTTGTGTCCAGTCCGATGCGTCGGCTGAAGAAGACGTCCACCGCGCCGGGTTGGCCGACGGAAAAGAGGCCGGCGTTCTCGAGGAAGAAGGGCCGCTTCTCGGGAAAGAACAGGTTGAAGCGGTCGAGGTTGATCTGCTGGTCGTCAACCTCCACCTGGGCGAAGTCGGTGTTGTAGGTCAGATCGAGCGTCATGCTCGGCGTCACGCTGTACTTCAGGTCTGCGCCGAAGTCGCCAGCGTTGGAGTCGTCCCCGCCCAGGGTGCGGTGCACAGATTCCCCCAGCACGTAGGGCGTGACCTGCAGGTTGCGCTGGGGTGGAACTTCGACTCCCTGGAGAATCCCGGCGAGCTGAATTCGGGTCAGGCCGTACTGGCGGGGAAGCGGCGACCAGTACGCCTGCTCGTTCCGGCTGCGAATGTTGCGCTGAAAGTTCATGCCCCAGCTCTGCACGTCGCTCTCCGGGTACCGGAGCGTGCGGAACGGGATCGCGATCTCGGCGGTCCACCCGACGTCGGTCACGCGTGCCGCAACCTGCCATGCACCGTCCCAGTTGAGGTTGAATCCGCCCCCCGAGCCGCGCTGCTGGCGGTTGTTTGTCGGACGGCTACCACCACCGCCGCCGCCGAATCGGCCACTTCCCTGCCCCTCGTTCGTGACCTGACCATCGTATTCGATCCCGGCAGGGTTCGTGCCGAAGACGAATCCGTTCTGCCCGTCGCGGTACGTGTCGAGGAGGATCTGGAAGCTGTCGGTCTCCGTCATGTCGGAATCGCGACGGCTGTCCGCCACCACGATCGAGCCCGGGTCTTCTGTATAGCAGATGATCCCAAAAAAGATCGTGTCGTCGGTGTAGACGATGCGCACATCGGTGCGCTCGGACGCCGGCTGCCACTCGAACGGCCGGTTTTGCACGAAGCCGGTTGCGAGCATGGCGCCTGCGTAGGCTGGATCACCGAGCACATCGCCATCCAGGACGGGCCCCTGGTCAACCGGTAGCGCCCGGACCGTCGGGGCGACCCGAGCGACGGGGCCTCCCTCTTCGGTCTGCTGCGCGACGAGAGGCACGGCGGGGTGGCTCAGGATCAGAGCCACCCACAGCAGTGAACGGATGCGGTGGGGCATCTCAAGGATCATTCGGCGAAGACGCGCTGTGAGAAAGGGAAGGAAACTGCGCCCAGATCGAACTGGCTTGGAAGATGTGCCGCGGGCATACGGGGAGGCAAGCGGCCGATCGGGGGAGGGATGACGGGGCAGCGGAAGCAGCCCGAGTTGCTCTTGAACCCTGCTGAGAAGCGGGGATCGTCACGGATGGAGTCGAAGAGCGCGATCACGCCGGCGCAGGGCGCGAGTGAGCCCGCGGGTGGACGGTCCTGGCACGGCCACTGCAGGCTGCGACACATCCCTGCTGGTCGAGGCCCTGAGGGCCTGCTAGTACGACAGCACCGTCTTCCTCCCTCAACACGAGATCGCCAGACGGCCCGATTCACTGGCTGGACGGCTCTGACCGTGGGTCCTGGTCCGGGAGACTGCGCCACCGGCCGCCAGGCCGGCTCCAGGTCAACCGTGACTGCCGTGTACGCCTCGGGCCTGGAGTCCTGCGGTCAGGGCACCCTGTAGGGTTCGGCCATGCGGGTATCGACGGACCAGCCGAGATCGGCCAGCGCCTGAATCGTGATGAGGCTGACGGGGCAGTCAATATCGGCGCCGCACCTCGCCATCATTTCGCCGTGCATCACGTCATAGCGCCAGTGGCTGTTGGGTGAGCCTGTACCGGGGGCACCGTTCGCGACCGGCACCTTGGCACCGCCGTAGCCTGCGCCACCAAGTGCATTGAAGGCCCCAACGGCCAACGGACCCGGGAAGTGCGTATCGCGTACTGCCGGGCCGCTCGGCAGCTGTAGCATCTCCCTCCACCCTTGGCCCGCCCCGAACCCCAACACGTGGGCCATCTCATGCCGAATGTCGTTGTAGAACCATTTCGGATGGACGTTCATGCCAACGTATCTGCCAACAACGATGGCTCCCAGATCCGTCAGTCCATTCGCCCTTGAACGGCACAGGGCGACACTGGATCTCTCGTCATCATCGAGCAGCACCACGAGATCGGCCCCGGAGAAGAAGCCAGGAGGCGGTCGACGGCCCAAGCATGTGCCGCTACCGAGATCCGCTATGGGCGGCAGCCCGCGCGTAGGCGCAAGCACTCGCTCCCAGTAGGCGACGGCCACAGCCTGGATCCACCAGGACTCCGACTCGACCGCTCTCCTGGTCGAGATCGCTCGCTCGGTGGCTCAGCATGAACGCGGCCTGTCACGAAGAGCTCTCCTGGATGAAGACTCAGGCATGCTCTTCCGGTTCGAGAGGGCCAGGTCGCAGGACGAGGGCTTCTGGATGGTGGGCGTCCAGTTCCCCCTCGACATCGCGTTCCTCGATGAAGATGGGCTGATCCTGCAGATTCTCGCGATGGATGTGTGCCGGAGCGATGTATCGGTCGAGTCGTGCCCCCGGTACTTCCCCGTCGTGGAGTATTCTTCCGCGCTGGAAGTGAACCGGGGATGGTTCGGACGGAACGGGATCGATGTGGGCGCTCTCGTCGTCGTGGCGCCGTAGCGACCTCCGGGAGCTGCGCTCCGGACGAGAGCATGGCCCGCCGTGCGCCGATCGGCGGGCCGCCCGAGATCGTATTCGATGCCTCTCGAGGTAGCGCGATCCGCCGCGACCACCCGGCCAGGAGGCCGGGTATGGGGGTCCCGCTGCCCGCCCGCGGACGGCATCGGGTCGGGTACATTCGGTCGGAGGGGGGATCCCGGGGATGCCGACTCCATCGCCGACGGAGAATCGCCGTGGACCGGTTTCCCGGAGGGGACGGGGACGGCGGCCCGGTCAAGGCCCACTCCGGACCACCCGTCGTACGCCACGGCCGGATCCGGTGGCCGGGACACGGACCTCGCGCCGGGCCCGTCCCGCTGGCGCGGGGCGGGCCGGTGGCTCACGGGTCGTAGACCGTCTCCCCGTTCCAGTTCTCCGGGAAGGGCTGGTAGCTCCCGGCAGGGGCTCTCGAGGGCGCCTGGGCCGCGAGCGGCTGGCCCTGCATTGCCTCCACGTGATCGACGAGCTCCCAGAGCTCGTCAACGCGGATGCCGACGTCCAGGTTCCCGAGCGGTATACGCACCGTTCTCCCCCGCGTGCCCCAGGCGCGGGTCTCGATCCCCGCATGATTCACGGCGACGACCCATCCGTCGTGATCGAAGACCGGGCTCCCGCTCGTCCCTCCCGTGGTGCTGAAGTTGTACTGCACCTCGACGTGCGGGGCCTCCCCCCCGGGGATCAGCCGGAGGGCGCTCAGCACCCCATCCTTAAAGGTGGGCGTGGCAACGCGCCCGGCGGCCCCTCCCGTCGCCCCCAGCTCTCCCGGAAATCCCATCGTTCCCACGGGCTGCCCCACCTGGAGGTCGCCCGCGAACTCCCGCGGCAGGAGGTTGAGCCCGACTTCCCAGGCCCCCGCGATCCGGAGAAGGCCGACGTCCTCGGTTAACGGGGTCCCGTCGTAGTCGGGGTGGCTCACGCCCTCACCCACGATCGGGTGCGTCCCGCTTCCGCCCAGCCGGGTGCCGGATCGGACGACGACGGGGATCGGGTCATTGTCGGCGAACTCGTGAAGGAGTTCCTTCAGCCCCTCGACGATGTGGCCGTTCGTCCAGATCGCGTCCGGAGCGAGAGCGGCGAATCCGGTGCCGAAAGTGATGTACCGGAGGCGTCCGTCGAGGGTAAGGAACATCCCCACCGAGTAGACGGACTCCGAGATGTGGGATTCGACGATGACGTTCGCCCAGTTGAGGGTCTCGCCCTGGGGACCCGTCGGACCGGCGGGACCCTGGGGGCCCTGGGGACCCGTCGGACCGGCGGGGCCCTGCGCGCCTGAGTCACCGGAGGCACCCTGGACTCCCTGCGTCCCCTGCGGGCCCGTGGGACCCGCGGGACCCATGGGACCGGTGGAGCCTTCGCAGCCGAGGAGAATCAGCGAGAGAGCGAGGAAACGTTTCACGGAAAGCCTCCGTCTTCGGGATCCGGCGGGCGGGCCAGCGCGTCTTTGCCGGACGCTCAATACAGGAAGACGGGAGAACGCGCGAGATCGGGGCCGGCTGCTCGCCGGCTTCGCGGCTGGGGCGTTGTGGGGTGTCCCATCCCGGGCGCCGGTCCACGCGGCGACCGTTCGCGGGAACCCCCGAAGAACCCGTGGAGGAACGACACGGTCGGGGAGGTCGCTTCCGCAGTGCGGCAGACTCACACCGGTGTCGCCGTTCCTGTTGCTCTCGCCGTTGCCCGGACCGGGCTTTCGCCGGCTCCGGGCAGGGATCCGCCACCCGTCCCGATCCGGGGTTCCCGAGTGCCGCAACCGGTGAGGCGACCGATCAAGCGGCCGGTTTCCCCCGAGCTTACGGGATGCCGGGGTGAGGGCCAGCCCTTCCCCGGCGCGTGGGCCGGGCGGACGGCGGAATCGCCGCGACGCACCCTTGCCGAACAGTACGCGGGCGACCGGCTCCCGAGGCACCGGACCCATGGGGCCATGACGCGCATGAGACGACACAATTGCTCCGGCGCTCCGCCTCGGCGCGCCTTCCGGAAACCGAGTCCGAGGCGGACGCGGGCTTCCCTGCGCGGACCCGGCGACCGATCAACGGCGGGAGGCAGCCCCGTTGCGTTCGGGAGACTGCCCGGGAAACTCGCGAAATCGCCTGGGCGACCGGCCGGGAAGCCGGCGGCGGGACGGACTCGACATCCATCCGGGAGCGCAAGCTCGATCGCCCGCGAAGCGACCCGGCCCTGAGACGCGATGCCCGAATCCCGAAGCATCGACGGGGAGCGGTCCTGGCTCGGCGGCTTCGTCGGAGGCGCGAGAATCCGGGCCGGGGGACGTGCCGAAGGAATGACTCCCGGAAGCGACGGGTCAGGCCCCGCGCCCCTCCAGGCCGGGGACGCCATCGGTGACGCGCCGACCGCACGGGGCTGGCCGCCGCAGGCTCCTGGCCTCCCTTCGTCGGCACTGCCGGGGGCTGTGCGCTACAGGAGCCGGAGGGCCCTGCCGGCGGCTCACGGCTCGTATGCCGTCTCGCCGTTCCAGTTCTCCGGGAAAGGCCGGTAGCTGCCGGGATCGCGCATCGGGGGCGCCTGAGCCACGGACGGCTGGTCGCCGCCGGACTCCAGGTGAGCGATGAGGTCCCACACCTCGTCGACCCGGATCCCGAAGTCGTGGCTCCCGACCCCGATCCGCACCGGGTCGCCGTCGACATGCAGGACACGCGTCTCGAGCGCTGCATGATTCACGGCGACGACCCACCCGTTGTGATCGAAGACCGGGCTCCCGCTCGTCCCGCCCATGATGTCGAAGTTGTACTGCACCTCCACGTGTGGAGCCTCCCCGCCATCGACCAGACGGAGTGTGCTCACTACCCCGTCCTTGAAGGTGGCGGCGGGAGGGCGCTCGGCTTCCCGGTCCAGCCGTGTCAGCGTGGCCGGAAACCCCAGCGTGCCCACGGGCTGGCCGATGTCGAGGTCGTCGACCATGTCACGGGGGAGGAGGTCCAGCCCGACTTCCCAGCTCCCGTCGATCCTGAGAAGTCCGACATCCTCGGTCTGAGGCGTTCCGTCGTAGTCCGGATGCATCTCGCCTTCGCCGACGATCCCGTACGTCTCGCTCCCGCCGACCACGGTGCCCGCCCGGACGACGAACGGCACCGGGTCACGTCCGCGGCGGGTCAGGTCATCGACGGTCGTTTTCAGCGTCCCGACGACGTGGGCAGCCGTCCATATCGCATCCGGCGCATAGGCGGCGAACCCGGTGCCGATGGTACTGAATGTCCTCGCCCCGTCGGAACCGTTGAAGTACAGGCCGACGGCGTACACGCCTTCCGGGATGCGGGAACGGATGATGACATCCGTCCAGTCGAGCATCTCGCCCTCGGGGCCCTGCGGGCCCGACTGCCCATCCGCGCCGGTCGGTCCCTGAATCCCCTCAATTCCCTGGATCCCCTGCGGACCCTGGATCCCGTGCGGACCCTGCAGACCCTGCGGACCCTGCAGACCCTGCGGGCCTTCCGGACCGACCGGGCCTTCGCAGCCGAGAAGAACGACGAGCAGGACGAGACAGCGTTTCACGGGACACCTCCACGATCGTGAGCCGGAACTGAGCCGCGCGCTACTACCCGGGACTCCCCCGATGGGAGCGGACCACGCCGGACTGCAGGGCGCGGTCGTCCGGTGCCTTGCGCCCCTCGCCGGGGGGAGCCCGGTCCCCCGGCGTGCCGCCGCCCCGGCGGGACGCGGTGCGACCGGACCAGCGGGGACGGGGCGGCGAACGGTAGCACCGCGCCGCTCAACCGCGGAAGGCCGGAAGGAGGCGCCTCCGGACCAAACGCCTCCGCGCCCTCGGGTAGCGGCCCGGTCGCCGTGCTGAGTCACCGCATCGTTCGGATCGTGTCTCCGAACCGCTCAGATGTCGAGGGGTAGGTGCATGTACTCCGGGCACCCATGCGATCGGATGATGCCATGCAGACTCACTGCTCAGGCAAGTCCCTTCTCGTCGCCGTGCTCGGTATCGGTGCGGTCTCCGGCTGTTCAATCCTTGCACCAGAGGAGGCCTGTACGCTCGTGGGCTGTACCAGCGGATTGTCGGTACGGCTAACCTCGCTGCCCACAGAACCCTACAGAGTCGAATTGCTGGTGCCAGGAGCGCGGCGACCCTTCCACTTCTACGAGTGCGACGGGGGCTCGTCGTGCCTACAGGCGATCCATTCTCCCCTGCTCGCGTTGTCGCACATATCGGTCACGGTCACGACGGCCGCCGGTTCACGAGTTACAGACGTCCCGAACGTCGAATACGAAAGATACTATCCGAACGGGCCCGACTGTCCGCCGCCGTGCCTGAACGCGACCATCACCGCAGAAGTGCCGGTATAGCAAGTTCGGCCAGTTCACCGACAACTACAACCGCGAGTGGCTCGTTGAGCGCCGCTGGATACCGGACCCCGGTCCAGGTCTGCCAGGAACCCGCCCGTAGGGCGGCATGATCAGGCCGCCCTATTGTCCCGGGAGTCGGCACCGGTGAAGACCCCTCCTGCGGCCCGATCCGCTGGCGCGGGAGGCCGGGGAGTTCTCAGGGATCCGCAGGCGCGGAAGGTCCGCAGAGGGGCGGCATTCCGTCGCCGCCCGGGCCTGCCCTGACGTGGAGCTCGCGCTTGGTCGCCGTGCCGAAGAAGCCGGTGCCGTCCCCGAAGACGGAGGGAATCCGGATGATGCCCGAGGGGTTGAAGTTTCCACCCCGGACCCAGTTCACCCAGTTTCGGTCGGTCGCGGCGAACGCGAGCCTCCCCCAGGCGCCGCCGGGAAGGCCGTCGTCAAGGATGCGAAGCAGCTCGACGTTGGCGTCGTCGGCTACGTCGAACAGCCCGTATTCCCCGGGAAAGAGGACGTCGGTGTCCTCTTGCCCGATGCCGAACCCGGTCAGGTACAGCGAGTCGGGCACCGCGACGTCCTGTCCGGCGAGGGCTTCGGGCAATCCCATGATCCAGGTGTCGGACAGGTACGACCACGTGCCCTCCGCCTGTGTCCAACCGAATCGGTAGTTGGTGTCGGGCTCGAGACGGCAGTGCCCGTCTTCGTGCGTGAGGTCGACAAAGTCGAAGGCACCGGGGATCCGGCTGGATGCGGTGAGGGTGCTGCCGTCGGCCAGGACCACCTCGAGTTCGACGACGTCCCTCGGGAGGAAGGGTGACGGGGAGGCGAACGCCCGGTAGCAGGAACCGACGTCCTCGTTCGGACTTTCCGGATCGTAGCTGAGGCAGTCGCCGCCGCTCTCCGCCGGTTCGAGATGAACGACAGCGCCCGACGCCCCGGACACGCGCACGGTGGCGCCCTCCACCTCGTCCGCGCGCGCGGCGCTGAGCGTTCGGTGCAGATACGCGTACGCGTCCAGCGACGGCGCTCCGTCCCCGGTGTCGAGATTCAGGGTCAACCGCATCTCGGCGACGACCACGTCGTCCGATTCCGCGAGCGTCACCTCGGTGAGCTCGCAACCTCCAAGCAGCGGGACGGCGGCCGCGGCGGCGATCACGGTGGCACACGCGCCCGACCGGCGGAAGCCGAGGCGCATCCCTGTCGTGCGCCCCCTCGGGCGATTCGCTCCGGCCCTCATCGGAACGACGCCTCGAGGCCAAGCGTGGGAAGCAGGGGGATCATCGACACGCCGTCCCGGGTCGGAGGCGTGGCGTCGTAGTTGTAGAAGTAGAACAGCGCGTTCTTCCGGTTGTAGACGTTGATCACGCTCAGGTAGGGCGTCATCGTGCCCCAGCTCTTCGTGATGGTCTTTCGGAACGACAGGTCCAGCCGGTGCCTGGCGGGAAAGCGCGCGCCGTTGCGCGGCCCGAGGAGCACCGCGTCTTCGTCCTCCAGATTCGCGACGCCTCCGACCAGGTGCGTGCGGTAGACGTGGTAGATGCCGAGCGGCCGGGTGAACGGCAGGCCGGTTCCGAAGTTGGCCCTGACGCCCAGCTCGAGCCCCCACCAGCCGAGCGACCGGCGCAGGGCGAGGTCGACCTCGAAGCGGCGGTCGAAGACCGGCGGATAGGTGATCAGCGGCGACGGCTCCATCCCGGAGCGGGTGTCCGGGAAGGAGCGGAGGGTCTTCAGGAACGAGACGGAGAGCCAGCCGGTGGTGTTGCCCCGGTCGCGCTTGACGTAGAGGTCCACGCCGTACGCGTCGCCGTCGCCCGCCACCAGTGCGTCCGTGTCGTCGTTGGGATTGTCGACTGCGTTGACTGCGGCCACCCCGTCGAAGGTGCGATAGTAGCCTTCGAGCGACGCGAACCAGGCGTCATCCTCGCCGAAGAAGCTCTCGGTCCCCACCTGCACCTGGTCGGACACCACGCGCGAAGCTTCAGCGCCCGCCAGCACCCAGGTATCGATCCCGAAGGGGAATTCTTCGTCCCGCGTCGAGTGGATGAACTGGCTGTACCGGCCCGCAGCCAGGCGCACCGCCGCATTCCTGTCCCACAGAAAGCGCCGCACGGCGAAGCGGGGCGACAGGATCGCTTCCGTCTCTCCCGCGTTCGGCTGCCAGTAGTCGGCGCGCACACCGCCTTCCACCAGCCAGTTGGGACTGGGGTCCCAGTGCACCTGGCTGTATCCCGCAACTTCGACGCCGCTGCCGTGCTGGTCCAGGAAGGATGAACCGCCCCCGCGCAGCGCGTTGTCGTACTCGACCCGGTTCGCGGTGACGCCCGACTTCCAGCGCGTTGCCCAGGAGGGAAGCAGCTCGACGTCGGCACCGACGGAGACCTGCTCGACCCCGGTCTTGAACTCGGCGTCGCCCTCCGGGAACGCCAGATCGGACTCGAAGCGCGACAGCGAAGCGCGAAGCGCCATCGAGGCGCCTCCGCTCATGGACTGTGTCCACGAACCACCGATCGCGTCGTTCCCCCACGCCCACTGAATCGGGAGAGGCGTGTCATCCACGCCCGAGAGGTCCACGACGTCCCGGCCGCTGTAGCCGACGAAACGAAGCCGGCTCCCGCCCCCCGTCCACGCCTCGAAGACGCCCTGCAGGTCCGACAGGTGGTACGGAAACTCGACCCAGGGCTTGAATAGCACATCCAGATAGGAACGCCGCGCGGACATGCGCCAGCGCGTCGTCTGGAACCCCAGCTTCTCGGTGGCGCCCCGGGGAAGCGCTCCGTTCACGGCCACGCGGGATGCCAGAATGCTGACGCCCGCATCGGCCCCGAACTCTCCGTCGCCCGGATCGCTGTCCACCGTCAACACCGAGGAGACCCGGCCGCCGTACTCGGCCGCGAAGCCTCCGGACTGCAGTTCGACCCGGTCCACCATATCCGCATTGAAGACGGAGAAGATTCCTCCCAGGTGAAACGGATTGAAGATCGGCACCTCGTCGAGGAGGATGAGGTTCTGGTCGGCGGAGCCGCCCCGGACGTTGAACGCCGCCGAGAAATCCGAAGTCGTCGTCACCCCCGGAAGCACCTCGATGGCCCGGAGCGGATCCGATTCGGCGACGATGGGGAGCGATTTCAGGTCGGCGGCCCCAATCTCCTGGACGGTGATCCCGGCCGACTCCTCGAAGCGGGTCTGGGCGCGGCTGCGCTCGGCCTCGACCGTGATGCCCTCAGACAGGATCGCCTGGGAAGTCATCACGACCTCGACCTCGGTCGCACCACCCTCGACGCTCACCTCTTCGCGGTGTTCCCGAAAACCGATCCGGGCCACTCTGAGCATGTAGCGGCCCGGCTCCAGATCCCGGAAGGCAAAGAAGCCGAGGTCGTTGGCCAGCGTGTACGCCGTCAGAGTCGAGTCCGGTACCGGATGGAGCTCCGCCAGCGCGCCTTCGACGGGACGGCCGTCATCCGATCTGATCCGACCGCTGAGCTGGTCCGTCTGCCCGAATGCGGGGAGCGGCGCGGTGACAGCGAGGAGCGAGAGCAGGATCAGCATCCTCGACGCGAATCGCGAGCACATCGGTTCCACCGCCCTCCCGGTAGCCATGAACAGGCTGGGCGACCCCGGGGTCCCACCGCTTCCGGCGGAGCTGACCTGCCCCCGAACCCTCTCCCCTCGGTGAACTGCCCCCGGAAAATACCCTGCTCCGCGCCGGACGTGAACCGTCGGGGACGCGGTTCAGTCGATCCCGGGAATGATCCGGCACTTCACCCGCGCCCGGCATTCCGCCCACTCCCCGCCGCCCGGGGTGAAATCGAGTCCGCGCTGCCGGTTGATCGCGTCCGGGACCTCGTGACTGCTGTAGAAGTCCTCGCTCCGGCTGCCCGCCAGGGACGTGAGCACGATGCAGTCGCGCACCCCGGAGGTGTGGTGAATCAGGTGCACGACGGTGGGAGGCTCCGGGTGGTCGGGAGACCCGGGGGATTGAGCGCTGGGCGGGAGCATCCGGCTCCAGCTCGCCCCGGACGGCCCGGAGGGCGATCGTGCCGGCCGTGAACTGCGTTGAGACGGAACCGGTGCGGAAGATGGTCGCGGGCCCGTTGGGGACGGCGTGGTCGAGGTTGGCGCCGCCGTGGCCGGCGGCGTCGATCAGGCGGCCGTCCCGGATCACGGCGAGGGAGCAGCCGGGGCCCGTCGCGCTCTGCACGCCCGGCGGATACGCGGTCCGCCGCGGCATCGCGGCGGACGCACGGTCGCATAAGCGCAGGCCCGGCATGGGACGATTGGCGGGCAGATGGTCGCCGACCCCCATTGCGCTGCCGCCGGCCGGAACCTGGCCGCCCGCGAGAACCCACTTGCCATCGACATTCCCCTGTTCACCTTCGGGGGCGTGGCGGACGCCGCCGAATGGCTGTCAGCTCTCCGCACCGCCAACCCTGGAGGAACCGCAGACGGGGTCACGCCCGCCCACCCCAGACTCCAGCAGCCCGTAGACGAACCTCGCCCGGCATCCGAGCGGACTCATCCACGGACTGCTACGGTCCCAGCGCCCCGATCGGAGTCACGCTCACGCCATCGTCGCGGGTGTAACCGTACCCGGTGCTCACGATCACGCCCAGCGCCACCGGCTCGCCCATTCGCGCCGGATCCACCCGCTCCGCCAGCCGGAGCAGGTTGGCGCCCCCCCCTCGTCCGCCCGCCCCCCACCGAGCCTGACCTCGAAGGCGGCCCAGCAACCGTCGTTGGCCTGCACGACCGCGTCCACCTCCAGGCCGCCCTTCTCGCGGTAGTGAAACACTTCGGCGTCCGTCGCCTGGGCGTAGACGCGCAGATCCCGTACGACCATCGACTCGAAGGGCAGCCCCAGAAAGTGAAGGTCGCGGAGCAGCCGGGCGGGTGCCGCGCGCACGGCGGCCACGGCGAGAGACGGGTCCGCAAGGTGCCGGATCGGCTTGCTCCTCAGCACCGATTTCGATCGCAGATGTGCGGGCCAGGGCGACTGGTTCTCCACGATCATGATCCGTTCCAGCGCCCTCAGATAGTCGGCGGCCGTGTGCGCCTAATAAGCGTGAGGTCAGTAGTTCGAGTCTACCTAAGCCCATTGAACTTACGCGAATCGCGGGTCGGATTCCCACCATTTGATTCCCTCCAATTGACCTCGGGAGCGAGGTCGCGATGAGAGAGGACAGGGGCCATCGACAACCGGTCTCCGGCTAGCGTCGCTCGTTGGCCCAGGTCGGGCTCTCAAGGGGTTAGGCTACACCACAACCTCCGGCGCTGGCCGCGCACCGCGTCTCAGGGAGGCGATGCCTTGCCGGATCACAGCCGCAATCGCGTCCGCGAGCCCATCCATATCGTCACGATCGGACAGCCAGAAATAGCAACGTTCATGATCTCCGCTCACCCGCGCCGTGCTGAAACGTGGAAGCGGCGCTATTTCTAGGTTCGGGGACGAGGTCGATCGCGTTTTTGGTGCCATGAGCCCGTATAGCAACGTTCATGATCGGGGCGTTCACCCGCGCGGGACTGAAACGTGGTATGGCGATAGATTCGTGCTGGGGGACGAGGTTGACCGTTATTTTGGTGCCATGAGCCCGTATAGCAACGTTCATGATCGGGGCGTTCACCCGCGCGGGACTGAAACGTGGTATGGCGATAGATTCGTGCTGGGGGACGAGGTTGACCGTTATTTTGGTGCCATGAGCCCGTATAGCAACATAACCCGGGTGCTCCGGGGAACCCCGCAGTGTTGACGCGGCCCTTTGGGCTGCGATCACGTATAGGAAATTCAGAGTCGCACAGAGCACCCTCCCCCGATTTCCATGGACCCCTATGCCAGGGAGGGTGAGAGATGGACGTATTGATCGAACGGTGCGCGGGCCTCGACGTGCACAAGAAGACGGTGGTGGCTTGCATCCGCAGGCCGGGCGCTGGCCCGGGAGAGCGCCGGATTCATACTCGCACCTTTCGGACCACGATGAAGGGGCTGGAGGCGTTGCGGGATTGGCTCGGCGAGAACGGTGTTACCCACGCGGTGATGGAATCGACGGGGGTATACTGGTGCCCGGTCCATGCCGTGCTCGAAGAGCAGTTCGATCTGATGCTGGTCAACGCCCGGCACGTCAAGAAGGTGCCCGGCCGCAAGACGGACGTGAAGGACTCCGAGTGGCTTGCCCAGCTGCTTGAGTGCGGACTGCTCAGGGGGAGCTTCATCCCGCCCCCCGAGATTCGGGACCTGCGCGACCTGACCCGGATGCGCAAGCAGCTCGTCCGGGAACGGAGCCGAGAGGTCACGCGGGTTGCCAAGCTCCTGGAGCTTGCGAACATCAAGCTCGGCTCGGTCGTAACGGACATCATGGGCAAGACGGGCCGGGCGATTCTGGATGCCATGGCCGGGGGTGAAGACGACCCGCAGGTCCTCGCCCAGCTGACGTACGGTTCCCTGAGCGACAAGCGCGAGGAAATCGCCGAGGCGGTGACCGGCCTGATGCGCGACCATCATCGCTTCCTGCTCAAGGGCCATCTTGCAAGGATCGACCATCTGGCGGGACACATCGAGGAGATGGACTCGCGGATCGTGGAGGTCACGCGCCCTTTTGACGCTGCGATCTATCTCCTTGAGACCATCCCGGGGGTGGGGGCCAGATCGGCCGAAGCGATTCTCGCCGAAATCGGCGAGGACATGTCCCGGTTCCCGACACCCGAACAGTTCGCGTCATGGGCCGGGCTCTGTCCCGGGAATCATGAGAGCGCCGGGAAGCGCAGACATGCAGGGACCGGCAAGGGGAACGCCTGGCTGAGAGCCGCACTCTCGCAGGTCGCATGGGGCGCAGCACGGTCCAGAAAGAGCTACTACCGTGCTCTGTACTACCGGCACAAGGCCCGCGGGGGGCCGAAGAAGGCGATCGTTGTGGTCCAGCATGCAATCCTGGTGGCGATCTGGCATATGTTCACCAGGGGGGTGTGCCACGAGGACCTCGGGCCGAACCACTTCCAGACCCACGACAAAAAGCGCCAGGCAAAACACCTTCTCCGGCGCCTGGAAAAGCTCGGCCTCGAGGTCCAGGTCAAGCAGGCCGCATAGAAGTCCGAAAGGACGTTTCACAGGAAAACGAGACCGAGTTGATTGTCAGCGTCAGGCCGGGATCGGCCCGGGTCCACGGGTCGTGCTTGAGCCAGACATCCAGACAGCCTTCTGCCCGAAGCAGGATCTAGACGCCGTCCCCATCGGGCATTCCGCGATTGGTTGCATCATCTGGCGTGGCGATGATGATCTTGCCGAACGTTCTGCGTCCGTTCCGCGATCGATTCGGCTCTAGGAAGCTGCAACTGCCCTTGTACTTGATCGCTCTCTCAGTCACGCGGGTCTTCACTCTGTTGAGCACGCGCCTCTTCACTCTTTCGAACAGCTCCTCGGCCTTCGTCTGGAACACGGGGTCGTACTGGTCGAGCGGCTTCGTTTTGTATGTCGTGGTCTTCTCCTGGGATGAAGGTTGCCCCCGACTCGAGCAGGTCGAGCGGTGGTTCGGCATCATCCACATCGACGGCCGTAGCTACATGCTCCGCGAGATCGACGGCCTCCTCAGACCACCCAACCCCACACCCAACAGAGGAGGTGATATCCACACATCTTGAAGACACAGGTGCGTAAAACTGGGTGTCTCCCAACTGTGTGAATCTGGGTGTCTCTACCGGGCGGTACCGCCGCGAGCAGCTGAATCCCCATCGGGAGCCGCGGAAAACGATCCCGGCCGGCCGCGGTCGGGACGAGCGGGAGAAGGTGGCGTGGCAGCGGGGCGAGGAGAGCGTGCACTGGGATCTCCTGCGCCAGCGGCGCGTGGAGGCCCTCCGGACTCTGGATCTCCGGAGCAGGAGCGAGTGGACGGAGCTCTACGACCGTCAGCGCGAGCAGCGGCGATGGCTGGAGACCGACTGGTACCGCGGGATCCGGGGCCGCTTCCGGCTGTGGCGGGCGGCGGGAGAGTGGCGCGAGTTCGCCGGGGTGATGCGGGGCCGGCCGGACATGCTGAGGCTCTGGCGGGACGAGATGGAGCAGGGGCACCGGTACCAACGGGTCCAGCTGGCGAAAGCGCACTTCGAGGACGTGCGCGAGATCGAGCGCAGGGCGGGAGAAGCCTACCGGAGCGGCATGGAAGGGTCGGAGGAACGGGCCGAGGTGGCGGCGAGGTCGTCCTGGTCCACGAGGCAAAACCAGGTTCGCTACGGTCCCCGTGTCGAGGACTGGCGCGTGAGCGCCTACGCGGACGTGGCGCGGCTGGATGCAGGTGCGGGAGGTCGACGGAGAGGCGGCTTACCGGGAGCGGCTGCGGGAGCGGGAGGAGCTGAAGCAGCTCAGTGAACGGGGGCCGCAGACGCCCCGGCCGCAGCAGCCGAGGCAGCCCGATCGCGGCCTCGATCGAGGAGGCGGGTTCGAGCGGTGAAGCTCCCTTGCCGCCGGCCTGACAGAGCTTGATCCAGGTACTGTTATTCGGTACCATTCATCCATGAGGCGCAGACACCGGAAAACGCTCGAACTGGTGTTCCGCCAACCGGTCAGCGGCAACATACCGTGGCGGAAAATCGAGGGGTTACTGGCTGAACTGGGAGCGGAGATCAGCGAGCGGGAAGGCTCGCGCATCGGTGTGAGACTGTTCGGCGACCGGCGGGTGTTCCACCGTCCGCATCCGTTGCCGGACACCGACGCCGGCGCGGTCGCCAGCATCCGGGATTGGCTACGGCGGAATGGAGTGGAACCGTGAGAAACACCATGGAGATCGACGGCTACAAGGCCGTCATTCAGTTCGATCCCGACATCGACATGTTCCGGGGCGAGTTCATTGGCCTGAATGGCGGAGCGGACTTCTACGCCCCCGACGTCGCCGGCCTCAGGAGGGAAGGGGCGTCGTCGCTCAAGGTGTTCCTCGAGATGTGCGAAGAGGACGGCGTCGAGCCCCGAAGGTGGTACTCGGGGAAATTCAATCTGCGCATCTCACCGGAACTGCACGCGAGCGCCTCGGCCGCCGCCGCAGCGGAGGGGAAAAGCCTCAACCAGTGGATCGCCAGCACGCTCGGCACAACCCTGCTGTGAGTGGCCTTGGAATCAGGGGTTTCCTTCCCTGTGCTCTCGCTCTCTGTGGTCGGAGCCAGGGTAGTTCAACCACGGAGACCCCGACATCTGGACGAGGACGTGCCCCAAGAGGAACTCGCGGCAGCCGAAGCGGTGCTCGATAGGGAGCACATCCCGCATCGAGGAAAACGACCTCGAGGAGCACCAGGCGCTGTCACTGATGATGGCCGACTGACTGGAGGCCCTCGACGACGACGTTCTGGAGAGCTGACCTCGCCTCGAGAATCCGCCCAGGAGGCGCCCAGACGCCCGCAGGAGCCACGAGAGGGTGCCGATCGCGAGCTCGGGCGGCTGGCAGGACCCCCCCAGGAGGCCCCCGGACAGTCAGAAATCCCCTACACCGATCCTCTCAACCGAAACAGGCCCCCTCAGAGCCCCGTAGCAGGGCGATCTCAGGAGCGGATGGGGTCAGGGGTCACCCGAAACCGGGGCATCTCCGGGGGCAGCGGCCGTCGAGCTCGAGGATGGAGCCAGGCGCGGCGGGCCTTTCCGTCCGTCATGAAGCGTTCGGTCCCCGACTCCACAACGTGAACGGCAGCGGCAGCGGAGCTCGAGAGATCGTGCTCACCTGCTTGGCAATCCCCGTATGATCTCCACTTGAGCGTCCGACGCCATGGCCGCCGGAAGCGATGCGTCTCCGACAGACCAGTCACGCGCGATGGTTCGTACTTGGCCCGATGCACGGTCGATGATCAGCGCCGCCCGTCCGCCGGTGTCCCGGTCCAGGGTCGTCGAGCCCTCGGGGCCCATCAGCGCGATGCGGTCCAGGTCCTCGGTCCATTCGGTCTCGAATGGGATGGCGAAAAGAAAGCTGCTCCCCCCGTGGTCGAGTTCGTCCGGCGTGAAGCTGAGCGAGAACAGACTCCGCCCCTCCGCATCGAGACCCGTCAACTGGTAGGGACCGGAAACTTCCGGGAGTTTCAGCCGCGCGTGATACGCGAATGCAGGTTCCAGCTGTAGCTGCCCTTCTTGCACGCCTCCCCACAGAAGCAGGGTCTCTTGCTCCGCACGCTGGGCGATGAGCACCGGGGCCGACGCAATAGCCAGGCGGTGGTCGAGGGCCTTGGTGAAGTTGTAGTTACTGATCCATCGATCGAAGAAGCAATACGACATCAGGTCCTTGTGCACTGGACTGAACAACCGACCGAATCCCGTATCGTCGCCGTGTAGCAACCTGTATCCCCAGACTCCGATGGAGCCGTCGGCGTAGGGGAAGTCGGGATCGAGATCCCCCGGGTTACCACACGGGGCATGCCCCAAGCTCAGATTGTGACCAAGCTCGTGGGCAATGGTGGGTCCCCAAAACTCCCAGGACACGGCGGAGTATCCTTCGGCGCCGAGGCCACCGGGCCAGTTCGACTCGGATTTGGAGTTCTCCGTGTTGGGAAAGGCGGCGATCCCGTGGTAGTATTCGTCCCCGCCAGCTTCCAGATGCCTCAGCATCCAGATCTCCTGAAAGATTCGGTCCGCGCCGCCCTCCGTGTCGGCGAGTGTGTAGTAGGGCTCCCGGAGCTTCACGCTCAGATCACCGATCGGCAGAATATCTCGGGTGAAGCGAAGTGCTCCATCGGAGTCTGTAGTGACCAGGTCCCGTGTAAAATCCTCAACCTCCGGGTTGGTCGACCGGTTGACTTCTTCACGGTATAGCACGGGCACTATCGTCAGATTCATGGGCGGGACTTCCCGCACATCTAAGGCGAGCCGGCCCGACGCTGGGAACCGGCTACTGCTTCCCGGCTTCAAGGGCAGGGCACCGTCGGGATCCAACTCCACGACCATCTCGAGACCGGGTTGCAGCACGTGTCCCGGAATCCTCGCGTTGAAGGAATGGCCAAGGCGGCCTTCCTCCGCATTGAGGGGAACGCCCGACGCGGGAGGCTCCAGCGAGGCGCTGTGCACCTCTTGGCCACGGACAAAGAAGGTGGCCTGGCCCTCCTGTCCGAGGGTGTAGTATTCGTCAGCGGTTCCGAACACGCGGAGCAGCGCCTCACGGCCCGCGATGAGCGGAACGCCGCCGCTCAGCTCCTGGGTCGCCTGGGTCAAGTAGGCTGCCGGAACGGATAGTGCAACAGTCTCGGGGTTGGCCACCACCAGAAGATCACCGGCGACGATCTCCAGTCCCGAGCATTTCGGTCCCTCGGTATTCGATTCAGGGTCCTCGCACACGGTCGGTACCGGGCCGAAGGCAACCGAGACCCCTGCGCCGGAACCATCGGGTGTCAGGGTGGCCTCCGGGGCCACCGTGGCCCCTGCCGTAAACGACGCACTGGGGCGCGATAGCGTACCCCCTCGCACGGTCAGCGGGATCGTCATCGCGTACGGGGCACCCTCGGCGACCCTGAACTCCAGTGTCGCTGGGCCCGGCGACGTTGGGTCGCCGCTGTCGGTTCGGGTCATCTCCGCCGTCAGCGTAAACGGAGAGCCCGGATTGTTTGCCAAACGGAGTTCTTTCAGGCGCCCGAGGCCGGAGAACACCCCTTCGGGCAACGCGGTCAAGCCGTTGCCGGCCAGATTTAGCCATTCCAGGCTGGCGAGATCGGAGAACACCCCTTCGGGCAACTCGATCAAGTCGTTGCCGCCCAAGTCCAGCCTTCCGAGGCGGGATAGGTCGGCGAAGATGCCTACAGGCAACTCTGTGAGTCCGTTACTGTCCAGACCGATGTTCCACAGCTTTGAGAGGCCGGAGAACGTCCCCGCAGGCAACTCCGTGAGTCGATTCCCAAATAACGGCAGGTCCTCCAGGTTTGAGAGGCCGGAAAACACTCCTTCGGGCAACGCGGTGAGTTCGTTGACGTACAATTCCAGCGATATTAGGCGGGATAGGCCGGAGAACACCCCTTCGGGCAACGCGGTCAAGCCGTTGCCGGCCAGATTTAGCCATTCCAGTCCCGAGAAGCCCAGGAAATCGCCTTCGCGTAAGACGGTGATGGGGTCGTCCTCGCGTCGGCACCCCTGCCACTCCTCCTTCGGAAAGCACAGATCCAACCCGTGGATCGACGCCAAATGCCGGTCCTCGACCTGTGCGCAGTCGCCGACCCCGGCCTGCTGGACGATCTCGTCTCCGACCTGCGGCGTGCGGTCGCACACCCCCTCCTCGATCGTCAGCACTACGGAAGTCACCGAACCAAGCTGGTAGCCGGCCTCAGCCGTCGGCACCTCCAACGTCACGGTGAAGACTTCGCGCACCGGTTCAATCTCGTCGTCATCGTGGATCGTGATCTCGATCGCCGCTGAATTCGCCTCGGCCCCGATCTCGACCACGCCGTTCGCATCGATCGCATAATCCGTAGCGTCGGCGTCAGCAGTTCTCAGATCGGCGTCTACGCCAAGCGTGTAGCTTACTGTGATGGGCAATTCCCGTGGTGGCGTCCCTATGACCTCGGGCGGTGTGAGTATGACCTCCACGATGGCCACCCCACCCTCCGGTGACGTCGGGGCGGTCGCGGACAGGCTGGCCTCCGGTCTTGGCCACTCTGCCGTCACCGCAAAGCTCTGTTGGGCCGACAACCCTCCGGGGTCGCGAGCCGTCACCGTTACCGTCACCGCGCCAGCCGTCACCCCGGTCACCGTCACCGTGCTTCCGGAGACCGAGGCTGTGGCCACCTCAGCGTCCGAGCTCGCGGCTGTGTAGCTCAGCGCATCGCCGTCCGGGTCGCTGAAGTAGGCGGACACAGGCACCGTGACTGGCTGGCCTACGCTCACCTCCTGGGCCGGGATCGTGCCCGCGGTCACTGGAGCTCGGTTGGGAACAGGCTGTGGCTCAGTGGGTCCGTCACCGCCGCAAGTGGCGGCGACCCAGGCAACCGCTACCAATGCCACGGATGCGCGAATGATGCTCGGCTTACGGTATGCCAAGGTGTCCCTCTACAGGTAGCTAAAGAGTGGCGGGATTCCCACGTGAAGAGAATCGTTCACGCTTTCAGCCTAAGCAAACGGCACGCAGCCGCGATCGCCAGCGCAGCGCCGAAGGCGGCGAGCCCGGGGACCGCGAGACACCACAGGCGAATCGTGTTGCAGGCCGGCGGATCTTCGAGGACGATGAGATCCAGGATGGGAGTCTCCCCAAGCTCGGGGAACGGGAGAGAAGGGGTGGCCCATCCGTCCGAGGGCGCCAGGAGCCCGTGGACGGATGGAACGGGCGAGGAAGATCGACGAAGAGAGCGCTTACGAGCAGATGAGGCAGGCCGTGGGGAGGGCCAGCCGGACGCTGACGTCCTACCAATTTCCGTGGCACGACAGGCCGTAGTACCGTGGGCCGGAGCGGGACTATGGCCCCCGCCGCTGAGCGGATCTGGAGTACCAGAGCCAGCTGCACGGCCAGGCCTCGAGCCCCGCGGTGTGCGTTTCGGGTGCGGATCCCATCGTGTCCGGGCCCTACGATTGGTTCATCAGTAGCTGACCCGGAACGTGGGGCTGTCCTCGGGCCGGCGGTCCCTTCGGTCGTAGAGTCGGGTGGTGCTGACGTTGGCGTGGCCGAGCCAGTCCTGGACGCGTGCGATGTCGGCCTCGTGCTCGAGGGCGTTGGTGGCGGCCGTGGCCCGCAGCGCGTGGACGATGCGCTCCATGGGGATGGCGGCGGCCGAGGCGTATTTGCGGACGAGCTTGTAGATGCCGTCTCCGGTAAGCGGCCGGCCGGCCCAGCGGGCCTGGGTCGGCTGGAAGAGGGGTGCGTTCCGGTCGCGGTGGTGGCCGGCGAGCTCGAGGTAGTCGCCGAGGGCCGAGAGCGCGGCCGGGTGGACGGGGACGGGCCTGGTCTTGGAGCCCTTGCCACGGACCCTGAAGTGCGGCACGCCCCGGTGCTCGTGGAGAGATCCGACCGTGAGGCGGGCGACCTCGTCGCGCCGGAGTCCGTGGTAGAGGAGGACAGCCAGGAGGGCCCGGTCGCGCCGGGCCAGGAGGCTCTCCCCCTCCGGAGCGCTGAGGAGCCGCCGGGCCTGGGCATCCGATAGCGCCGGTGTGCGGCCTTCGTTCGCGTTCTCCATCCGGGGCCGCCTGACGCCCGAGACGGGGTTCTCATCGACGGCGTTTTCGTTACAAAGGTAGCGGAACAGCGAGGAGACGGCCGAGAGCTTCCGCCGCCGGGTCGACGGGCCGAGACCCCGTGCCTCGAGCATCTTCCGCCAGGCGATGACGTGGGCCCGGCGGACGCGGGGGAGCTCGCTGAAGCGGCGGACCCCAAGCATCGACATGAACTCCCCGACGTCGCGCCCGTACGCCCGCCGGGTGTTCGGGTTGTCGACGTTGGCGAGCCACTCGGCCGCCGCCGGCACGTCGGCCAGCTGCTGAAACTCGGCCGCGGAGATCAGCCGCCGGCCGACATCGCCCCGGACCGTCAGTCCGGTCGACGTTTGCCCCGTGCCCGCGGGGTGCAGCTCGGGAGAGTCCATGCCCGATTTTACTACCGATAATGTATTTTATCAATAGTAATGAGAAAAAGACCTAACCCAGCCAAGGAGCCAAGCCGGAACCACTTGCAGAGGCTGTCTGGTCTCTGCCCGGTTTTAATGGTGTGCGGCTTCATCGCCCTCCCGCTAGGAGAAACGTCATCGAGGCCAGGAAGCCGTCTCTTCGCGATTCTCCGGTGCATCCCCCCTTTAGCGTCGATCGCCCTTCGTGGATTTCTTGCGAAGGCTCCCGGTTCGACCTGGAGGCAACCTTGGCCGGTCCCAGGGTTGCCTCGTCAAAGAGTCTGCCCCGTCGGTCGGATCTTCTTGCGTCTCTTCCGCGTGAACCGGACCGGCCGCGTCCATGCCCGGAGCCCACAACCGCGCATCGAGCACCATACAGGCCTGCGGCCAAGAGTGCCGCATCAAGAGGCCGCAGATACGACAGTACCTGACCTGAGTGTCACCAACCCTCTGTTCGAAGTCAGGCTTGCCAACCAGGGGGCGTCCAGTTCCGGTCGCTATGCCCCTTGGGGCCAGCTCGCCGCCGCCCGCGGCGCGGTCGCCAAGCTCCGCTACGGGGCGTAGAAACCCCGGTCAGGAGGTTCCGTCAGGTTGCTGGCTGCCGAGTCTTTACCGACTCCAGGCCGCGGCATCGGGAATCCCACGGCTGAAGAGCACGTCGAGACTGTCGGTACCCGCTTGAGGGGCGAGGGCCGCCGCAGCTTCCGCTTGAGGCAGGTCACGCAAGATGCCCCTTATCTGCCCTGTGTTTGGATCGAGCAGGATCGTCATGGAAAGATCTGTATCACCGTCCGGCGTAGCCGAACAGTGTGATGCTCGCTAGGTGATTGGCCCAGCGGGACTCCACTGGGAGGACGAAGGCGAAGGAGGAGCCTCCATCGCCTTCAGCCGCCTCGGGCATGGCGAACGTAACAGTAAAGGGTTCGTCGCCGCTGGCGGTCAGTCCGGTGATGCTATGCGCACCGGTGGTGTCGGGGAGCGCGGATCTGGCATCCACCACGAACGTGGCGTTGAGGAACGGTTGGCCGTCCGCGAGGTTTCGCCACATTGCCACGGGTGCATATCTAGGTGGAGGCCGTCGAAGTACGCTAGACGGTTAGGCAGATTCTCATCTATCTGGCGCTTGAATTCCGGGTGCAGGCGCTCCGGCTCACAGCGGCTGACAAACCACGCCCAAAACGTGTCGGCCATGTCCTCGTAGAAGCGGCCATTGCGGGCATGATTTCGACCGTATCTGGATATGTAGATACTGTCGGCCAGCGCGGCCTCTGCCCAATCATCTAGATCAGTAGGCCCGTCACAGTCTGCAGGGCAATGCACACCCGTCGGGCAGTCCTGTAGTGCCGCGTGAACGCCCTCGTGCAACGCGACCTCTTCCGTATGCTTGCCGTGGGGCGAGGCCCAATAATACGCCCTATAACACGGCTGCGCGGCCGTCCCCCCTTCTGGGCTGACCTGTACTAGCCTACTGCCGGTAATCAGGACACGGGGCAGGCGACCCATGGCTGCCAAATATGGGCGGGCGGCTGCCGCAGCAGCTTCGTGGTTTCCATAGTTGGCGTGTACCTCCAGGGCGAGCTCTGCGTCGTGGAAGTGCGCCGTGAAAAGGAACGCGTTGACGTCAAGTTGCGAGCCGCTACCGGTTCGCATGCGCCTTATTCCACGCCCCACGTACACCACGCTGTCATAGGCGGTCGGATCGAGAACGGTAATGACATTCGATGGTGTTGATCCGAACAGCACATCCGGATCCGGATGGGGGTTGGGGGGCGGCTTGGAATCGCATGGATCCAGGAAGTTTCTTTCCCGCAACCAAGCTTGTAGCTGAGGGTCTGCTGGAGCGCAGTGATGGGCGTCCAACCCTAGGTGCTGTAGCCTCCCTAGGCTGCTAAAGCTCACCGGGATGGATCCCTCGAGATCGTTGTCGTTGAGCAGCAGTGAAGTCAGGCTAGCAAGGCCACCGAGTTCCGTTGGGATCGTGCCCGTCAAGCCGTTGAAGGAGAGATTCAGCGACTCCAGGTCGGCAAGGTCACCGATTTCGGGTGGGATCGGACCCGTAAGATCGTTCCTGGCGAGGTAGAGCCGCTCCAGGTTGGACAAGCCACCGATTTCGGGCGGGATCGGACCCGTAAGATCGTTGTCGCCGAGGCTGAGCTGTGTCAGGCTGGCAAGGTCACCGATTTCGGGTGGGATCGGACCCGTAAGGTCGTTCCTGGCAAGACCCAGATGCTCCAGGCTGGCAAGGTCACCGATTTCGGGCGGGATCGGACCCATAAGGTCGTTGTCGCCGAGGTAGAGCCGCTCCAGGTTGGACAAGCCACCGATTTCGGGTGGGATCGGACCCGTAAGATCGTTGTCGCCGAGGTTGAGCTCCTCCAGGCTGGCGAGGTCACCGATTTCGGGCGGGATCGGACCCATAAGGTCGTTGAGGTTGAGGGTGAGCCACACCAGGCTAGCGAGGTTACCGAGCTCAGCCGGGATCGAGCCCGAAAGGCCATGGGGTATTGATTCTTGCGCTTCGTTGTCCCACCCGCCGCGAAGATCGAGCCGGACGACCCGGCCATCCGCATCCGTATACACTCCGTACCAGTCCCCGAGTGGTGCGTCGGTCAGCCAGTTGTCGGAGTTGACCCAGTTCGGCCCATCCGTGGCTTCGTAGAGCGCGATCAGCGCTGCCCGTTCCAGGTCCATGACGGTGATCTCGGCCGTCCCCTCTCCGCTTCCCACGCTCGCCGTGATCGTCGCCGTCCCTTCGCCGACCCCGGTCACCAAACCTGACACGTCCACCGTCGCCACCGACGCGTCGCCGCTGCTCCATGTCACGGCCGCGCCGGCCATCACGCTGGCATTCTGGTCGCGCACCTCCGCCGTCAGTTGAACGGTCGTCCCCAATGCGGACAGCCCGGCCGTGGCCGGGCTCACCGTGACCGTCGCTGGACGGGCGGGCTCCGGCGGCGGTGGCGCGGTTGGGCCGTCGCCGTCCCCGCACCCCTTGGCCAGGGCCACGGCCGCGAGCATCGCAGACAGCCGGATTATGGTTCGGTGACGACTCATGGGATGGATAGCGATTATGACAGGTCGATCTCCAGGTTGTTCGCGAGATCGCTCCCGGGCCGTCGATCCATTTTGTTCTTGAATTGAATTGGTCGAGATGACTCGTCTGGTGACAAGCGCCGTCCCGTTCCGGATCTGCGAAGATGCCCGGCGAGAATGCCGCGGCGCAAGCGAACTGTTCCCAGAGCCGGTGGACGAGTTGGTTTAGCGGACCAGAGCCGGAGCCAGCCCACGTATGTGGACGCCCCCCTTCGAACCCCAGGCTGCCGGCGAGCACCACGGCGACGCCCGCCCAGATCCTAGACGCCGTCTGCGTCAGAAGCTAGGCGGCCTTCCCGCTAGGGATCCATCGACGAGAGCGACCCCCGGGGCGGGCGGGGGCGGGCGTGTTAAAATGCGCCTGGCCCCACGCCCGCACCAAGCCCCCAGCCTGGGGGGTCGCTCTCGTATCCCTCGATGCTGCCCGGCGGCCTGCGGCCTGCCGGGCAGCGCGAGGCGTAACTGCCGTAGCCGGAGCGGCTAACGGGCCGTGCCCGGGCGGATCCCTGACGGGACCATCTGTGAATCGGCCGACCGAACAGCTTTCACGTTGCAGTGCGGGCACGAGGCGCCGGGGTGTCATCGGAACCGCACCCGTGCGAGCCGCACGGTCTGCCAGGTAGTCCCGCAGCGGATCAGGTTGCGGACGGCTTGCTCGCGCGCCCTCTCCTTCAGCTCGACAATCCGCTTGAACCGGACGATCTTGCGGCGGACCGCCTGGTCGGACGGGCCGGAGGGATCGGATGCTCGGGCTCGGACCCAGTTCTCGAGGATCGTCCGGGCCCGCTGCAGCTCCCTCACGGTGCGGACGACCGCCACGACCCCGACGGATCGGCACCTTGACCGGGAGTAGTGCCGGGTGTTCCCGGCGGCGCCCCGGTAGACCCTGAGGGGCAGGATCCGGCGCTCGATGCAGAGCGCCTCGAGCCGGGCCAGCTCGGCCTGCTGCATCCGGTTCGCCTGCTCGACGGCCTGATCTGATAGGCGAGCGCTTGGCCCACGGCGGCCTTGATCCGGCCCTGCGGCAGGGCGGCAGTAAGGGCTCGGTGCCGTATGCCGGGCTCTCTTCGTCGCATGGCCCGTCCTGGGTCTCGGGACCAGGACATCGGAGGCAAACCAGGTGCGCAGGCGGCGGCGTGATCGGGGGCGGTTGGTTCAGGGCCGTCAGGGTGTCCATACCAACTACATCGAGGAGCCCGTTGCGTGCAGTGTCAAGCACGGGAAGAGAGGGGAGATTCCAAGAGGTCCAACCACGTCCCACAGCCGGACCGGGCTCCGCCAGCGCCCGCCCGAGCTGCTCCCAGAGGGCCTGAGGAGAGCCTCAATCGCGGTCTGTCGAAGTGCGTTCGATCCGGAACAGTTCGGTAACCGAGGCACGCCCCGGATCCCAGCCGAGCATGAACGCGAAGCCATGGCCTGGCTCACGCCTGCCGCTGACTTGGGCTCTCTTCCAACCTGATTCGGGTTAGACGATGCGGGGCGGTTCGAGAGACGCTCCGGCTGCATTGTCGGATCGGAACGATCAATGATCTGCCGTATGCTCCCTACTCAGGTAGGCGGCCCAGTCGTCCATGAGCCGGCGCCGGCGCTCGAACAGGTCCGTGCGCCGATAAGCCGCCTCTACCTGGTTGCGGACCCTATGTGCCAGCGCCGCCTCCACGACCTCTCGCGGATGATCCGTCTCTTCGGCCGCCCAGTCCCGGAAACTCGACCGGAACCCGTGCGGCACGGCCGCGATCCCGAGCTCCCTGAGCAGTTCCGACAGTGCCGTGCTCGCCATTGGCTTTGCGCGCAGGCCCGGAAACACGAGCGGGGTGCCGCGACCGAGCGCCCGCGCCTCCTCGAGGATCTCCAAAGCACGCCGGCACAGCGGGACCCGGTGCTCGCGGTTCCCCTTCGTGCGTGGGGCCGGAATGATCCATGCATACTCGTCTGGATCGATCTCTGCCCACAGCGCCCCTCGGACCTCGCCCGAGCGTGTCGCCGTCAGCACGAGGAACTCGAACGCCAGCTTCACGACCGGCCGCGCAGTCGAGGCCCGCACCGTCTCGATCGCCGACGACACCTCGCCGTGCGGCAGCGCCCGCATGTGCCGCACGACCTCGGCCTGCGAACCGAGCACCGGACCGATCCGGTCGCACGGGTTGTCGGGCTTCGTCCCAGTCCCGCAGCTTCTCCTCATCGCTTCTATTCACTTGAGCGAAGATCAGGCTAGCCCGCTCCGATTGCTCCAAACGCTTGACTAGGTTCTTCACGCCTCTAAGCGTGTGCGTACCGTAGTGCGACACATCGCTGCCCATAGACGCACCTCGATGCCTCCGATGGACGTCTTGGAGCCTTGAGATGATCTTCTCAATCTTGGCCAGCGGGAGGATCGAGAGAGCATCCTCACCGAGCGCGATGCGCTCGTCACTATGAGCGACGACCCTGTTCCGGCGCTCGCGAACCTCCTTGACCAGTTTCGGTTTCTGGATGTGTTTCAACTCGCATCTCAGCTCGCACCTCAGTTGGCCCGATAGCCGAGGGTCGTCGAGGAGCGCCGCAAGCGTCAGGTTCCGGTGCTTTCCCATCTCGGGGGAATCCGTGAGACGTGAGATCGAGAGGATGATTTCCGAGCCCATCCAACCCCGGACGAGGTCCCAGAAAAACCCGCCCCACCCGGCCTTGCACAGGTTCTGGGCTCGCTCCGGATCCTCGACGTACAAGTAGTTGTACGTGTCCCAAAGATCCTGGAGGTTACAGAGTTCAGCGTCCCATAGCCGGTTGCTTATCTCGTCGAAGTCCGATGGGTTCGTCAATCTCTCCTCCTTGCGAACCCGCACCTCCCCGGCCCGTCGATGGCTAACGCTGCTGTATTCTCCCACCGCCGAGTGACCTTTTTACCGGTACACCTTGTCGCGGCTACCGACCCGCACCACCAAGACACGCAACACATCGTCCTGAATATCGCAAATCACGCGGCAATCCCCTACCCGATACCGCCATAACTCACCCAGTGGGCCGGTCAGTGCCTTGCCCCGACTCCATGGGTCCTCCATCCTCGTAACCCGCTCGTTCATGTAATCGACAATGCGTCGAGCCATCTGCTTGTCGAGCTTGCGAAGCTGGGTCCGAGCGGATGCGGTGTACTCAATCGCCCAAGTCAAGGGCATTTCTCACGTCGTCAGCGGAGTACACTTTCTCTTTGCCTTGCCGAAGACGCTCCAGTACGTCCGCGGCAAGGTAGTAGTCCTCCATATCCTCAAGGCCGCGCTCGATCACCTCGCGCAGGTAGAAAGCCTTGGTGCGTCCGGTCTGCAAGGCCAGAAAATCAAGCCGTTGCTCGGTTTCGGGAGACAGCCGAATCGAAGTCGCCATGTCACCGGTTCTCCAAGAGTCCTCGAGTCCTCTGAATACACGTATTCATAATATCATGATCGCTCTGGCCGCGTCATCTGCCTCATTGCCCACGGCCCGGATCGGATGTGATCCAGTGTCCCTGCAAACCGGTACTCAACTCTTTTCCTCCGGGAATATCCCGAATTTGGGTGTCTCAGAGCCGCTCAGCGGCTGGGGCCAGAGTCCCGCTCCGGTCCGCCGGGTTCCGGCCCACGGCGCTGCGGCCTATCGCGCGACGGGAACCGCGAGGGCACCAGAGGCTGGCTTGCCCTTTCCCAGGCCCGCTTCCGCTCCTCGTAAGCCTGCTCTCCGTAGACCTCCCGCACCTGCTCCAGCTGCTCCTGCTCCGCGAAGCTGCGGAGCTTCCAGTGATCGCCTGGGGGATCGTAGGGAATATGGATGCCCCAACCGCCCGTCCTCGCCGCCACCTCGGCCCGTTGCTCCGACCCTTCCATGCCGCTCCGGTAGGCTTCTCCTGCCCCCCGCTCGATCGCCGGCACCTCCTCGAAGTGCTCTTTTCCCAGCGTCACCCGCTCCCGCCGGTGCCGCTGCTCCAGCTCCTCGCGCCACCGCCCCAACACTTTCGCGCTCCCCCGTAGCGCCCCGCCGAGCTCTCGCAGCTCCCCAACCTCGCACCACCGCCTCCAGCGCCCCAATACCCCGCGGCCGTCTATCGCCAGCTGCTCCCGCTGCTGGCCCTGACGCACGTAGAGCTCCGACCACTCCCGCCTGCTCCGGCGCTCCAGATCCCCGAGCTCCTTCCCTCGCCGGCGCTGGAACCGCTCCCAGTGCATGCGCTCCTCGGCCGCTGCCGTTCGCGTGCGGGAGTCGGGTCCAGACTCTTCATTCCAGCCGGAACGGCCCGCTCCGCGGGCCTCATCCCCCGAGCTCGAGGGCCGCTGCCCCCAGAAATGCCCCGATTTCAGACGTCCTAGACCCCATCCGCGAGGGAGATCGTCGCGCTCCGGGGCTCTGAGAGCCTCCTCCAGAGACGACGCCCGGATGAGGTCCCCTCAAGGACGTCCGGAGGCCCTCTCGGGGCTCCTGTGGCCTCCCTAGCTCTGCCCTTGCCCCACATTTCGTGCTGACCGTGTCATGATGGTTGTCCGTATTCCTCATGTTATGTTGAATTCAACATAACTGCGCATATGTTGCGGACCGGATTATGTTGCTGAGGGTCCGGAACATCCCGTCGCACATGAGAACCCTCGGTATTTCCGCAACATAATTTTCTGACTCTCGTTCGGCTGCCATGATCATGTCTCCACCCACAAGGAGGCACGATCATGTTTGAGGACCTGTTCATCGATCAAGGCACCATAGCGCGATGCCGTCTACCTTAGCCGGCACCGAAAGCCCTATACCTCAATACCACCAACAATTACGCCCAGATCGATCTGGAGATGAAGGCAAAGGCGATGGCGCTCGGCGATGGCGACGAGCCCGGACCGGATCGCCCGTGGAAGGCGAACAAGGGGCGATGGCCTTCCTTGGCGCACTGTGATTGAAGGAAATTATGTTGCGGATATGCGGGCGTCTCTACATGTGTGACAAGACATTCCGGACCTTCCGCAACATAATCCGGTCCGCAACATATCTCATGCAGTTCGACACCGAAGCTCATGGCGGCGAGTTGGATGTAGCCGTGCCACAGGAGTTGGGCGCCCGGCGGATCGCGCGAGCGTCCGGTCCAGCCGCCGAGTCGTGCGAGCGTCTGGACCGCCTGGCCGAGGTGTTGGGGTGTGGAGAGTCTGCGCGAGCGGGCGAAGGCGGCAAGCACGCGCAGCTCGGTGTCGCTGAACAGGAGTTCGGCGGGCAGTTCGGGGACTTCGCGTCCGAGGCGGAGCATCAGGTGGATGCGCCAGGCCACGACCATCTTGATGGCGATGGCGCGTTCGAGGCGTTCGGCTGTGCGGTGCTGGAGTTCCGCGATCCTGCAGCCGGACTTGAGGATGCGGAAGTAGTCCTCGATGCGCCAGCGGAGAGCGTACCACTTCAGCAGACGGGTCGCCTCCCGGGTATCGGTCACGGGCAGTGTGGTGATCAGGAACCACTCCAGCGGATCGGCGTTCGTCGGCGGGCGTTGTTCGCGGGCATGCACGATCCACAGCTTGACCGGCTTGTCGGTCGGGCGGGGTAGCGTGATCTGCTCGTAGCGCAGGGTCAGCTCGGCCTGTCGCGCGAGGCGTTTGGGCTTGCGGCGCTGTCTGCTGGCCTTCGGACGTGCGCTCTGACGCGAGACAGCGACGGTGCAGTGGCCGCGCGAAGGGGCGCCTCGCAACCTGTCGAACAGATGGCGCACGACCCGGTTGCCCTCGGCGCCGGCGTCCTTGTCGAGGACGCGGTTGACCTTCGCGCGCACGAGCAGATCCACCGACGGGCTGCAGGTCGAGGAGGTTGCCGGCTTCGTGCGGCTGATCGAGCAGATGCCTCATCCAAGACGCATCGTGCCTGTGCCGCGACGGACGCTACGCGCCCTCGCTGCCGGATTTGGCCGCGGGGTCATGGCCGTCATGATCGCCACCATGATCCGCTCGCTCTTTTTGGCACCGCGGCAAGGCCGTGCCGTATCGCGTCGATGGCCGGACGAAGGGTTCCTGGATTGCCGAGGTCTTCGGCGTGAGTCGAAGGGCCGTGAGTAGTGCTCGGACCCGACTCACGGAACTCGGCTGGATTGAACCTGTGCCGTGTCAGCAATGGGAACTCAACCGGTGGGGTGCCCATGACCGGATCGTCACGGACTGGAGTCCCGGCAACGATCACTTTGCCTCCGTGAAAACAGGGGAGGGGAGGGCACCGCTGATACGGGTGAAAATGCTAGCCCTCCGCCCACCAGACCGGCCGGAATTGCCAGCCCTGATCTTAACAACTCTGCTTCCTCTGGCGAGGAAGAGTTTAAAACCAGAAGACCCAGACCCGTGTCCGACGCACACCGGCAGACCTCTCTGGTTTCAAAAGAAATCTCCACTGATCGCACCAACCCCCACCCGGTATCACTGCAGGACATCAGAAGCGAGGATCTGGTCGACACGGAGGCTGTCATGGAACTCTACAAGCAGGCCCACGAGACGGGGTTATCTAGCGGCGGTGAGTAACTACTCACTCCCTCTCCTACGCACACGCTGGTTGATGTAGGAATATCGGGGTGCCGGTCTGCCCCCCGCTGTTGACATCGCAGGCTATCGGCGCTACGCTCGTCCCATGGTCAGGAGCGGACGGCGGCGGGTTGGGTACTTCGGGTCGAAGGCGACGGCGGGGCTGTGGCAGCCGTTGATATCGATGATGCCTCCGCATGACGTCTATATCGAGTCGCACTTGGGCGGGGGTGCGATCATGCAGCGCAAGCCGCCCGCCCTCAGGAACATCGGCATCGATCCGGATGCCCGGGTGATCGAGAGCTTCCGCTGCGACTACCCGGTCGAGCTGGTCCACGGGTGTGCGCATCGTTTCCTGGCCGGGTTCCCCTTCCGGGGCCGGGAGCTGGTCTACGCAGACCCGCCGTACCTGCACGAAGTCCGTCGCGGGCCCAGACGCTACCGCTACGAATACGAGCGGTCCGACCACGTTGCCCTGCTCGATCTGCTCAAGGGGCTGCCCTGCCGGGTCATGCTCTCCGGCTACCCCTCGACGCTCTATGACGAGCGCCTGGCCGACTGGCGGTCGATCTCGGTGCAGGTCAACAACCAGGCGTGCGTGGTCACCGAGCAGATCTGGTTCAACTTCGAGCCCGACCGGGTGCATTGGGCGAGCCTCGCCGGACGCAATCGCACGCATCGCCAACAGGTCAAACGCAAGGCGGCCAACTGGGCTCGCCGCTACGCCGGGATGCCACGCTCCGAGCGCCTCGCCGTGCTGGCGGCGATCATGGCGGTCGAGGCCGAGGGGTAGCTCCACTCATGGCCACGGTGAACCGGACATCGCTGCGCGACGCGCTCGAAGAGCTGAAGGCGCGTAGTGCAGCGCTGCATGAGGCACCCGAGCCGGAGCTGGCCGAATACAGGGCCCTGGTCGCCGATCAGAACGCGTTGCTCGAGCTGATCGCGACGGTCCTGCTCGAAAAGCTGACGCCCAAGTCCAGCCGCAACTCCTCCATCCCGCCCTCGCAGACCGACGGCGACGGGGATCCGACCAGCCGTAGCCGCAACCGCGAGAAACGTGAGGAGGTCTCAGAAAGCCCCGGGAGCACCCGCACCCGCGAAGAGCACCATGTGCACGAGGCCCATGCCTGCGGGCACTGCGGCGAGAAGCTGACCGGCACCGAGGCCACCGACCACGAGCGGCGCACCCGCATCGACGTCGTCTTCGAGAAGGTCGTCGAGCACCACGACGCCGAGATCAAGCACTGCCCGCACTGCCACGGCGAGACCCGCGCCCCCTTCCCCGACGACCTCCACGGTCCGCGTCAGTACGGCGTCGGCATCCGGATCTTCGCGGTCCACCAGCTCATGCAGATGGTCCCGCTCCGGCGCACCGCCCGGAGCCTGTCCGCCATGATCGGCGAGAAGCTCTCCGAAGCCACCCTCCTCGGCTTCCTTACACGAGTCCATGACGCTCTCGCGGGGTGGGAGACCCGTGCCCGGCAATACCTGCTCGCCATGCCCGCCATGCACGTCGATGAGACCTCGCTGCGGGTGGAGAAGAAAAAGCCCTGGATCCACGTCTACTCGGCCGGTGAGATCACCCTCAAGTTCCTGCACCGAAAACGCGGGCGTGAGGCGATAGACGATATCGGCCTCATCCCCAGGTACAGAAACGTGATCATCCATGATTGCTACCCGTCGTACCTGAGCTACGACCACTGCTCCCACGGGCTCTGCGGTGCGCATCTCCTGCGCGACATCACATTCATTATCGATGCCGTCAACCCCAGATGGGCCCGGCGCATGAAGAAGCTGCTGCGCGACAATGCCAGGCGGGTCGCCAAGAGCGACGAGTGCATACTGACCGACAGGGAGTTGCGGGTGTTGCGCCAGCAGTACCGCACCATCCTCACCCAGGCCAAAACCCAAAATGAACTCCCGCCCGTCCCACCCCGCACAAAGGGTCAGAGGGGCCCCGTCGCCAAGCCCGCTTCCGTCACCCTCTGGCAACGGCTCAAAACCCACGAAACCGACATCCTCCGCTTCGCCCACGACCCCGCGGTCGCCTTCACCAACAACCGGGCCGAGCGGGACCTCCGCATGGCCAAGGTCAAGCAGAAGGTGTCGGGCTGCTTCCGAAACGCCGCCTTCGCCAAGGTATACTGCAGAATCTCCAGCTATCTCCAGTCCATGGCCTACTCCGGCTACAACCCGTTCCAGGCAATCCACATCGCCCTCGCCGAACACGCAACCGACTACGTGCCCGCCCCAGGGGGGTGAGTAGTTACGGCGGTGAGAGAGGGAGGCTCGAGTTCGTCGCGATGGTCGAGCGTGCACGGGCCCACGGGAGGCAACCTGGTGCATTGTTCACGTGGCTGCTGCGGGAACGACGGAGCGAATTCATCACCCAGGCCGATGAAGATCGAGCTATCGAGAGGCTCCGGGAGTACCGCCACGGTTCTAGGGTACGTCGGCGCACGTCTCCGGCCGGCGATCTCGTCCTGTCGAAAGAGGAAGCGGTCGTGCGCGTGTGCCTATTGGTGGCGAAGAAGTACCCGGGAGTTAGCCCGGAGACGCTTGCGGGCCACAAGTATGGCTGGACGCCGGAAGAATGGAATCGAGCTCAGCTAGCGTACGAAGTGAAAGAGCGGTCCCGGTGGCTCTGATTTGCCGGGTGTCTTGCCAGCATCACACGAGGATACGCCGTCCAGGAGAGATCATGACGTGGGAGTCTGCGTCGCCCTCGCCAGCTTGTCGGGTGGGTAGTCGTGCTCGCCCAGAATAGAAGTTGACGGCCTGGATTGCTATCGGTATGCTTGCGCATATGTACTTATATGCTTATGCGGAGTGTTGAACGATGACCCGGTGGAACCTCTCCATCCCTGAGAAGACCGACCGGGCGGTCCGCACCTTTCTTGCGCGCACTGGCGGCAGGAAGGGCGACCTGTCCCGCTTCGTCGACGAAGCGGTTCGTCGCCGCGTTCTGGACCTGACCGTTCGCGAGATCAAAGACCGCAACGCCCGGTACGACCAGCAGCAAATCCTCGACCTGATCGACGACGAGGTGGACGCCGCGCGTGCGGATCCTTCTTGACACCAACATTCTGATTGGCGCCCTCATCACCAAGGGCACCCCACCGGACGGACTGTATCAGGGGTGGTTGCGCGGTGAGTTTGATCTTGTGACGTCCGCGGCGCAATTGGCCGAAATTGCGAATGTTGTTGTCCGGCCTCGCCTACAGAGGTTTCTTGGCACCGATGAAGCGGAGGCCATTGTCGAGAACGTCCGCACGCGTGCTCTCGTCCTTGACGAGTTGCTGAGCGTGAACCTGTCGCCCGACCCTAAGGACAACCCGATTTTGGCCGCGGCAATCGCCGGAAAAGCGGACCTGATCGTCTCTGGCGACAAGAAGCATGTGCTCGCACTGGGAGAAGTCGGGGGTATTCCCATCGTGACTGCCCGCGAAGCCTTGAAGCGTCTCGGGAAGATTCATGACGCGGCACTGTGGGAACGCCAGTGAAGGGAGGAACACTTTGCGGAAGCGGCGTTTGAGCTCGCGTTTCAATCCGCGTCCCCCCGCGCTTGCTGTGGCTGGCGACCGAGCCGGAGAAACTCTGGCCTATCGACCGCCAGCCCCGGAAGCGATTCGGCCAGACCCACAGCTGCTCAGCCTGCCGCTACTCCTCGGACCTCACCCCCCGCGAAAGGAGGCAGTGGGACTAACACTGTAGGTGGTACCGCTTTTGGGGGCAGCTACTCCATCAGTCGCAAGCGACGGATACGAAGCGAGCACCTCTTCGCCGTAGGCAAGAATCAGCACGGACTCGCGCAAGCTCGGCGACAAGGCCTCGCTCGAGTGCAACGTCAACTCACCCTGAGCGCCGTAGTCCAGAACCTGAAACGCCTCGTCACCTTCAGCGTTCGGTCGGGCCGGGGTCGGGCCGTAGCGGCGATGACCGCCCCCGGCGTGGGCTAGGCGAGTCCACGATAAAGGGCAGGCATTATCGCAACATGACCGACGCTCTCCGAAGCATCCGTCAGACCACCGGGCTGCTGCCCTTGCCGGGCACGGTGGACGCACGCTGGCCGGCCATCATCGAGCGGGCCGGGCCGGGCGGCCGGTTCGCTGCCGACGAATTCTCCGCCTCCGTCACAAATCCGCATACGCGGCGCGCGTACGGCCGCGTCGTCGGCCGGTTCCTCGTCTGGTGCGAAGCCCGGGAGCTCGAGCTCCGGCAGGTCACTCCAGGGTACGCCGCCGGCTTCATCGACGACTTCGACGGCGCCGCCGCGGCGAAGAAGCAGGCGCTCGCCGCGCTCCGCCACTTCTTCGACCTCCTGGTCACGCGCCACGCCGTCGCCCTGAATCCCTTCCTCTCCGTCCGCGGGCCACGGAGTTCCGCTCTGGAGGGCAGGACGCCCGCGATCACCGTGGAGCAGACGCGCCGCCTCCTCGCGTCGATCGACTGCTCGACCCCCGTCGGCCTCCGCGATCGCGCCGTGATCGGGACACTGACCTACACCGGCGCACGCGTGGGAGCCGTCGAGGGCCTGCAGGTGAAGGATCTCCGCGACTATGGCGACCACCGCGCCCTCCGGTTCCACGAGAAGGGAGGGGTGGAGCGGGAGATCCCCGTTCGGATCGATCTCGACCGCTGGCTCACCGAATACATGGAGAGCTGCGGGCTCGACGTGGGAGAGGCGGCGGGTCCCCTCTTTCGCGTTGCGCAATACAAGGGCCACGGGGGAAAGCGTGGTCTCACGACCCGGCCCCTCGCCGCGTATGCGATCCGCGGCCTGGTCAAGCGACGGTTGAAGGACGCCGGTCTGCCGACGATCCTGAGTCCGCACTCCTTCCGGGTCCTCGTCGTGTCCGATCTCCTCGAGCAGGGGGTCCCGCTCGAGGACGTCCAGTACCTTGCGGGCCACGCCCGCCCGACCACCACCCAGATCTACGACCGGCGGGGCAGGGAGGTCTCGCGCAACCTCGTCGAACGGATCTCGGTGTAGGTCGGAAGTCCCGGCAGGTTGTGTCGGGACTCAGGACTCTGCGTACCTGCAGCCCGTCTTTGCCTGTGCGACGCGACAAGGCGCGCTTTCCTGGCGAGTGTGAATCCCGCCCAGCAACTCGTTGCTCCAGCTGGTAGTATCCAAGGCGGTTCGTGAAGGTAACGACGTGGCGGCCGTGATCCGGGCCTGGTACGATCTCGCTCCCGCCGGCGTCGTCTTCACGGTGAGCCTCTTGCTTGGGATCTTGCGGCTCGCGTGGTCCGTCTGTCATCCCAATCCTACCACTATGCTCATGAGCAAGATGAGCTCAGGGACGGGGAAACCGTTGGGCGTCACTCCGCACGCCGCAGGGTGGTCGAACGGGAGACGGGATTGCTCCGCGAATACTGAACCCGCCTGATCGCCGATGTGGTCATCGGCAAGCTGGATGTCCGCGACGCTGGGGCATCGCTTCCCGAGGTCGATCCTATGGATGCAGACGACATCGGCCAGAACCCTGAACCGGCCCCAAGACCACCCCTGGAACAGGTCCTCGAACGCCTCGTCTGCCGTGTGGTGCCGGACCACTCCCCGACCCGGCCTGCAACCGGAGCCGGTTGCCAAGGCCGGGGCCAACGGTCAGGTGCTGACGGCGGCGTCTGATTGGACGAACCCGTGAGCGGAGGTTATTCTGTGTGACACAGAAACTGTGAGACTGTAGCCGTGCGAAACATCACCGTATCCGTTGACGAGGAAACCCATCGCCGCGTCCGTGTCCGGGCGGCGGAGCTGGACACGTCGGTGTCGGCCCTGGTGCGGGAGTTCCTGAAGCGTCTCGTGCCGCGCGCCGGACCACGGGGGAACTTGGAGACTCAACCCCTCGAGTCCGCACTCGAGCGCAGGCGCAGACTGTTCGACGAGGTTTTCGCCGACTTCGACGCGCGCGGCGTTGGGCTGCGCACGGCCGACAACCTGCCCCGCGAGGCGCTCTACGACCGTTCGGCGATCCGTACGGAAGCGGATCCGTCCCGTCCCCCGAACATCGACGGCTGATCGACCGGGGTGCGCCTTGTCGACACGAACGTGCTGCTCTACGCGGTGAGCATCCTCCCCGAAGAGGAGGCCAAGCGCCTTCGTGCGCGCGCACTCCTGGCGGAGCGGGACCTTGCCGTCTCGGTGCAGGTGCTCCAGGAGTTCTACCATCAGGCGACCCGCGCCACCCGGCCCGGCCGACTCTCCCACGCCGCCGCCGTGCGCTTCCTCGAGCCGGTGTTGGAGATGCGGGTGCAGGCCGTGACGGTCGGCGTGTTCAGGGACGCGGTTTCGATACGCCGGCGCTTCGGCCTTTCCTATTGGGATGCGGCGATTCTCGCCACCGCACGGGCGCTCGGCTGCGACGCCGTGTACTCCGAGGACATGAGTCCGGGGCAGGACTACGGCGGGATTCTAGTCGTCAACCCCTTTGACTCGTCTTCGACAGTTTGATTTTTGAAGTTGTGTCATATCAGTGGTTTAGGACACGCGGAAAAATCCTTGGCACTACACATTCGCGGTTTCGAGGCGTGTCCGATCCCGGGGTGTGCAGGCTCAGGCTAACTTGACAGGCACCTCCTCGTTGGCGTCCTCGAGCTGGCACACCATGCCCGGGAAGGCACGGCCGGCAGGATGTGAATCACGGCCAGGAATCGTCCAAGTTCAACCGGGACTTGGCCATACGGGTCTGGACCCGAAATGCGAAGACGGAACTTGTCAACTTTATGTTCGACCAGGCGGATCGGCTGGTAGGCGCGATTCGTCATCCTGCCGATCATCTGGACGCGGCGGAACTCGCGATCTACCTGCGCGTCCTGGCCGTCGAAGGTGACCGATTCGAGTACGTGCTGACAGGGAAAGATGAGTATTGAGCCCGGATCCTGCGATGGGGGCCATTTGGGGCGGTGTTCTGGGGGGCGAGTGCGGAGTGGATGGAGAAGGGGCGCGGGAGCGGGAGGTATCAAGCTTTGGGGGTCACGGCAGTGCTGCAATGAGGAGACCTGAGGCGAACAGACGCCGAGTATCGGCGCGGCGAGTGGCCGCGGGAGACATGGGCCCCGGGATCGTGGGTGGGACCTGCATGGCGCGCGGCGCGGCCGCCAGACTCAGGCGGGCGCCGGGGGCGGGATGTCGTGGTTCAGTCCTCGCAGGGCCGTGAGGAGGCGGAGGCGGACGGGTTCGTCGCGAAGCAACTGGAGGTAGCTCTTGCGTCCATGGGTGGTCAGCTTCGCGGGAAGCCGGAGCAGCCAGAGGCGGAGTCGCTTCGGCTGCGCCGTCCGCCAGGAGCCCGAGAGGAAGTGTTGGCGCAGCGTATGCAAGGTCTGGTAGCCCACGACGGCGAGGCTCCACAGGAGGGCGTTGCCCCCGAGGTCGTCGACGGCGGTCTTGCCGGCCGAGAGTTGGGCGAGTTCCTCGATCCGCTGCTCGACGACGGCACCGCCGTTGTATCGGCGCCAGGCGGTCAGGGCGTGGATGCCGGGGATGTTGGTCAGCACGTCCGCCTGGTGGCCCACCTCGTAGGTGTCGAGCTCCAGCATTCCCTCCTCGGTCTCGACCGGCTTTCTGGTCTGGATCGTGAGGAGATGCGCATCCCAGAGCGAACCCGTCGCGCTCCACAGCTTCTCGCCCGCAAAGATGGCATCGCCCTTTTTCGAGTAGCGCCACGGGCCCCGGTGGCCGTCTAACCATCTGTGGCGAGGAACCTTAAGCAGGAAAGATACGCCCAGCTCCTCGAGCGCCCGCACTATCTTCTGGCTGAAGAAGCCCTTGTCGAGGCGCACCGTGATGTCGCCGACACCCGCGCTTGTCAGGCGTCCCACGAGTGCCTGCAGCCACTCGGTGGCCCCCTCGGCCGTGTGGGCGTTGCCCGCCCGCCAGCGCACCCCCAGGCAGTCGCCCGTCTCATTGACGAACGCCACGAGCGGGTGGTGGGAGCGACGGCCCCGCTTCTTCGGGTTGTAGCCCAGCTCCGCCCCGGCCTGCTTGTGTCCGTAGCGCACCACGACCGTCGAGTCCAGCGTCAGGGTCAGCTTCTTCGGGACGCCGCGGGCCCGAAGCGCCCAGCGCTGCCGGACCATCCTCCACAGCAGCTCGTCCAGGAGCGGGACCATGCGCTCACTGGCCCGCCGGAGCCATCTGCCGAACGTCGTGGGGTCCGGCACACGGATCCAGCCGAAGATCCGGCGCACACCCCGGCGCTCGAGGAGCGGCAGGTCATCGATCACCCCGCCGCCGTACAGCAGAAGCGCAATCCACACCTCGGTCATCAGGCCCGGCCGGTAGGACCCCTTCTCCTTGTTCGCCTGACCGTCGATCCAGCCGGCCAGGCCGAACCGGTCGAACAGCTTTCGAACCAGCACCAGGCCGCCGCCGTCGGTGAGGTTCTGCGCGCTGTGCCGGACGCGTAGCGGCCGTCGCGAGCCCTGCACATGAGGCCGGCTTCCCGTATGATGATGGCGCACCTGGAGGGTGCCCTCCGTATCGAGGCATATATTAGTATAAACCCCTCAAATATAAGGCGTTGGGAAGTGTATATCCACCCCGGCATCGCAGGATCCGGGTTGAGGTGACTGCTCCCACAGCCAGCCGTCCCGGACTCGCGACGACGATCGTTCCCGCTACACTATTCCAGCGCCAGATGTAAGCCCGGATCCTGCGATGGGGGTTGTTGCGGGCGGTTTTTTGCGTGATCCAGTGCCGAGTGGGTGGAGGAGGGAAGCGGGAGCTGGAGGCATCAAGGTTTGGGGGTGATCGCAGGGCTGCAATGAGGAGACTCGGGGCGAAGTAGGGGCGGAACATCGGCGTGCGGCGTGGCCGCTGGACTCAGCCGGGGTCTACTTCCGCATGCTGATGGTGGGGTATCTGGAGGGGATCGGTTAGACGTCAGGCTTGCCAACCAGGGGGGCGTCCACATATGGGATCAGGCTCGGGGCTACGACTTGGCAGTCGTGGCCGGTCTCGGTAATCTCGCGATACACTCCGTAGCCGCAGGGACCCGCCTCATACACAAAGCTCAACGCCTCTCCGTGCGGTCCTCGCAGATTACGGATCAGGCGCTTGAGCGAGGAACCCGATTCGCGAGCAACCCCCGATACTCCGGAGCTTCCCGACCCGGCCATGCAACAGCCGCCGCGATCGTGTCCTTATGAACGTCCAGCCCCACATATGCCCTGTACTCGGCCATGGCCTGCCCTCCTCGATTATGGCTCTGCGCTCCAATGAGGTAGCTCTGCCTCCAGCGTAACCCACGCCCTCGAGGCAGGGCAGGTCAATCCATGTTGTCTAGACACGGTGGAGGCGGTTTTGTTGCACTTGGCCGAAGCCCTGGACGGGGGACTCCTATCTTCACCCTGGCGGCACTTGGCCGAAGCCCTTTTGGGGCAGGGCACCGACTTCCTTCGGAGGGTGGGAGCGGTGGAAAACGCCGCGTATCACGATCTCTTCGACCCGCCGGGCGAGGATTGAGGTGGTCCCGGATTTTTGGACAGGTCGTTAAGGTGGATTCCAGGACGGAACAGGAGGTACCGAGATGGCCAGGAAGAGACGGCGGTTCACGCCGGAGTTCAAGGCGCGAGTGGCGCTGGAGGCGTTGCGGGAGCGCGACAGCGTGCAGGCGATTGCCACGCGGCACGAGCTTCATCCGAACCAGGTGAGCACATAAGGGTCTCATCCACCGATACGGCCCGAAGAGGCGGACCCAGATGCCAAGATGTTTGGTCTCACGGTCGCTCCCTCAAGCGCCGGTGGGTCCGTATCCCCGGGGCAACGCTTGTATGAATCCCTCGACCTGTTGGCTCCATGCTTGACTCTTTCGCCTTACCGTATTTATCGTATTGGTAAGGAGGCTAGCCATGATCGTCACCATTACATCAAAGCGTCAGGTCACCTTCCCGGCGCGAGTGCTGAGCGCGTTGGGCGTGCGGCCCGGCGACCAACTCGAACTGGAAGAAGGGCCCGGCGGATTTACCCTGCGTCCCAGGCGAATCAACCCGACCCGCCTTGCGCCGCTACGCGGCAAGATTCGGAGTGATTGCGGCCCTTTCGATCTCGCATCCTTCCGCGATCAACCCCATGACTCGGCGCTTCGGGATTGATACATCCGTTCTCGTACGGTTGCTGACCGGTGAGCCCGAGGAAGACTTCACGTACTGCGTGAACAAGCTGAGCGCGTTGGTTGAAGAGGATGGTGCCGAAATTTTCGCCTCGAATCAGGTCATCGGGGAAACCTACGTCGCCGTTCAGCATCACTATGGGGTGTCCAAGACCGATGCCCGCGCCGGTTTGCTGAACGTGCTGCGCAGCGGGTTGGTCTCCCCGCTGAACGGATATTCGGCTTTCTCAGCCCTGGAGACTTCCAAGAGCCCCGGCCTGTTCGATCGCCTCATCGCCGACGAGTATTCCCGCGCTGGCCTGGAAATCCTGACGCTGGACCGAAAGATGGCTTCCTTGTCCGACGTGCGGCGTTTGTAGACCGGGGCGGCATTTATCACAATCAATCGGAGACCGGCATCCGGTCGCGATCGGTCACGGACATCGAGGCGCGATCGGCGCGTCACCCGCAACATCGTGGAGCAGATCCCGGCTCCAGGACCGCTCGCCGGTGGACGCGCTTCCCAGAGCGCGGCGCGAGTTCCTGGAGCGCGCGTCTGATCGTGGCTGAGACCTTCGTCAGAGCCTCTCCGGGCGGGTGATCGGCGGGGCGTGGCCGAGTTGACTGGCTCCTCTCCCATGATGTGGTGGCGGCCGCGATGGAAGCCACCGGGATCTACTGGGAAACCGTTTACGATGCGCTGGCCGCGGTTGGCGTGAAGCCCGTGCTGCTGCATGCCCGGCATGTCAAGCAGATCAAGGGGCGAAAGACCGACGTCGCCGACAGCATGTGGCTCGCGCGTATCTGCCAGTTTGGGCTGTGCACGCCCAGCCTGGTGCTGCCACCCGCGTTGCGGGAGTTGCGCCAGGTGTCGCGTTTGCGGCGCCAGATTGTGGGCGAGCGCTCCAGGGCACGCAACCGGATCCACAAGATCCTCGACAGGGCCGGCATCCGTGCCGGCGGTATTCTTTCCGACCTCTTCGGCTTCAACGGTCGCCAAATCCTCCGCGGTCTCGTCGCCGGCTTCACGCGTGAGGAGATCCTGGCATCGTTGTCATGTCACGTCCGGCGGCACCTCAAGACGCTTTACGACGCCTTGAGCCGTGGTCTCACCCGACGGCAGCACTTCCTGCTCAAGATCACCTCGAGGCCATGGACAGGGCTGAGGGCCGGATCGCCGAGTACGATGCCGTCATCGCCGCAGGGCTGGCCGACTACCGCACCGCAGTCGATCTTCTGACCACCATGCCCGGTGTCGATGTGTACTCCGCTTCGGCCATGCTGATCGAGCTCGGTCCCGACATCTCGGTCTTCCCGTCTGCCCGTCACTGCGCAGCCTGGGCGGGCTTGTGTCCCGGTAACAACGAGAGTGCCGGAAAGCGGCGCGCAACGAAGAGTCGCAAGGGCAACGCCGCCTTGCGCGCCATCCTGACCGAATGCGCTCTCGGTGCCGCGCGAACCCACCATTGCCAGTTCAAGGGATACCACAAGGCCCTGACCATACGCCGGGGCTACAAGCGGGCCACTGTCGCGACGGCGCACAAGATGCTGCGCACAGGGAGCCGTACCACGATCCCGAAACGGACTACGAGGCACTCATGGTCAAGCGCAATGCCCCGCGCTGGATCAGGATGCTCGAGAAGCACGGCTTCACGCTCCCGTCTGCGCAGCACCCGGCGACCACCTGACCGCCCAGGCACTCCGAGCGTTCGCGACACCGCACGCCAGAGCCAGCATCGCCCGGCATCGGGAGCTGACGCGGGGCAGCCCACATCGAGCCTGACGTACAGCAATAGCGTCGCGGATCAGACAGGCATCCTTCACCGGTCAAACCACCCGGGCTGATCCGTAGGAACCGCTATGTCCGCAGCCCCAAATTAGTTACACAGCAGAACCGTCACGATATCGAACGAACCGTTCCGGCCGCGCTTTGCTACCGAGATCGGACAGACCGGTTTCTCATCGCGCAAGCCATCAAGCCTCACCCGGTCGCCAAGGGTTTCCCGCCGTCGCTCGTCGGGAGAGTCACGTCACATCATCGAGTGCGCGTTCTGCGGAAAGCGCCTCTACCGCAAGACGAGAGCCACCGGCCTCCGGGCGCACAAGGCGCCTGACGGTTGGGACTGTTCGGGCCGCACGGGCATCTACCTCGGGATGACCGGTTGACGAAGGCGGGCTCGTGGGAGTCTATGCCCCCTCCGCACGCCGACTGCCTGGAGGTTGCCGATAGGCATCACGACGATGGGCGACGCGAATGACGAGCACGACTAGCTCGTTGCTCCGAACTTCGTACAGCACGCGATAGTCGCCGACGCGAAGTCGTCGCAGCCCCTTCAGTTCGCCCTTTAGCGCCGTGCCGAGATATGGGGTCTCCGAGAGCCGATCGATCGCTGTAACGATCCGCATCCGATCCGGCTTGGCCACGCGCCTCAGTTCTTTCGCGGCGCTTGCCTTAATCCGTACCGAGAAGCTCACGCCGTACCCGGTCCCACTCGAGCTCTGTATCGCTGGGATCGCAGAGCCGGTCGATGGCCACGGAGAGGTCGTCGAAGTCCTCAAGGTAGTGCTCGATGGCCAGGCGAATGACGTCCGCACGGCTGCGCCGAAGCTGTCGTGCGGCCGTATCGAGGGCATCGACGACCGGATCCGGAAGTCGTGCAGTCACCTGCTGGGGCATGGCAACCTATCCTGCTAAAAGTCAATGAATCCACATTACTTCAGTATGAGTCAATCGTCAATCCGAATCCCGCCAAGGGCTACAGCCACCAGGGCTCATGCGGTCGAGGTCCCGCTGGCGGAGGGCCGGCCCGTTGACCGGACGACCCGGAAGAACCCGTTGTAGCCGGGATGTATCGGTAGACGATTGGCAGCTTCGCGATGTCGGTGATCCCTGAGTCCGCGTGGTGGTCGATGTTGACCCGTCCCGTCCCGCAGTCGCCGAACCCGTCGCACGAGATGTTGCCGATCAGACCTCGGATCGTGATCCGCTCGAGTTCAGCGCGCAGTGCGGCCCGGGACTATACTGTTGAAAGCAATTGGAGGCAGTGCTGCAACGATCACTTCTTGGCCTCACGCCCATGCTCGTCGTCCGGGACGTCATGGTGAGTTCAGCTTGGTACTGCGAACTCTTCGGCTTCGTGAGCGGACACGGTGGCCATCACTTCGAGCATCTCTTGGCACCGGACGGGAGCGTCGAACTGATGCTGCACCACCGTGAGCTCAAGGTCCACCCCGGGTTGACGGATCCGTGCGAAGGGACGCCCGGTCGCGGCGTCCTTCTCTACATCCACACCGAGGATGCACAGGCCGTGTTCGAGCGCGCACGCTCCATGGGGGCCGACTGCCTCGACAAGCCGCATCTGAACCCGATCGCCGGTGCTACCGAATTCACGGTGCGGTAGAGTCGGGAGGTGGCGCGGTGCCCTTAGGGGTCCGGTGCACTGGTCCGCGCGCTTTCGCGTCGGCGTCAATTCCGGCTCCCATACTCCCATAGGTCCGTTTCCACCCCCCGCTCGTCGAACCGAACGTGCGGAACTACCGTTATGTTGAATTCAACATAACGGGAAATATGTTGCGGACCGGATTATGTTGCGGAGGGTCCGGAATGTCTTGTCACACATGAGAGACGCCCGCATATCCGCAACATATCTACCGCATTCGGCTCTCAGTTGGAATCACGCCTTCGCCCACGGAAGGTTCCTGATCGTCCGCTCAAGACGCGTGAGGCCGCACTGCTCCCACAGCCACGTAGAGGGAAATTGCACGTATTTCCCCGCCCGCACCTTGTGCTTCCGGCAGAACCACTGTCGTAGCCGCCAGACGGCGTGCTGGTCCACAGCCTCATAGGCCGGATTGACCTGCCCGAGATTGAAGTAGTTTGCCCACCCCGAGATCATCCGGTTCAGGCGCCCTACCACTTCCTCGGCTTCCAGCCTTCCGTGTCTGCGGTCCGTCTGCTCGCTGATCCGGTGGCAGATGCTCTGAACGCTCGCCTTGCTCGGTCGTGTGCCGATATACCGGCTCCCGCCCGTGGGACGATAGTTCCAGCCGATGCAATACCCGAGAAACTCAAGCGGCCCCTCGGGGCACCGGAGGCATCGGGTCTTCTGCGCATTGATCGGTAGCTTCAGCTTGTCCATGAGCCGGTTGACCGCCACCAGCATCTCCGCCGCCGGGGCCTTTCCAAGCACACAGAAATCATCCGCGTAATTCACGACCTCCGCACCGAAGCGCCGTATCTGGACGCCCCCCTGGTTGGCAAGCCTGACTTCGAACAGAGGATCGGTGACACTCAGGTCAGGTACTGTCGTATCTTCGGCCTCTTGATGCGGCACTTCTGGCCGCGGGCCCGTATGGTGTTCGTGAGATCGGATCCAAATCGGGCATGCGGGCTCACAGGCCCTCGGCGCTTTACTGGTTTTTCCGACCCCGTCTTGTCGACCGTTTGCCCCTACCTTATCCGTCGTCCTGCCTGCACTCTCCAGTGGGGACCTTCCCAGCTCACTCCCGTTCGGGTGATCGAGCCGTCAAGCCCCGATGATCTCCTCTCTCTCCTCCTCTGGGTTTCGGGTCTGGCCAACGCCTGTTCGCTCCACTGATCTGACTCGCAACCCTACGCTGCAGCCGCAACGGCCTTCGTCACTCCCCGTGCTCTGTAGTTCTCCGCCTTCACCGACACGGCCCAGATGATGCGCGCCGTCTTGTTGGCCAGAGCCACCGCAGCCACCTTCCTCGGCTTCTCGTCCAGCATCCGCCGAAGCCAGGGATCGGTGACCTCCCCCCGCCGGATGGCACTCGAGATGACCGCCGTCGCCCCCAGGTACAGGAGCCTCCGGATGTCGCGCTGACCCATCTTCGTGATCCGCCCCAGCCGCTGCCGGCCACCCGTCGAGGATTCACGCGGCGTGAGCCCGACCTATGCCGCAAAGTCACGTCCATTACGGAAGCTCTCCATCGGTGGCGCAAAGGCGTGGACCGCCATCGCCGTGAGCTCTCCCACCCCCGGGATCGTCATCAGGCGCCCGAGCGCCTCATCTTCCCTCACGATCCGACGGATCTCCCGGTCGATCTCATCGATCTCCGCATCCAGATCGTGGATCCGGGCATGCGGGCTCACAGGCCCTCGGCGCTTTACTGGTTTTTCCGACCCCGTCTTGTCGACCGTTTGCCCCTACCTTATCCGTCGTCCTGCCTGCACTCTCCAGTGGGGACCTTCCCAGCTCACTCCCGTTCGGGTGATCGAGCCGTCAAGCCCCGATGATCTCCTCTCTCTCCTCCTCTGGGTTTCGGGTCTGGCCAACGCCTGTTCGCTCCACTGATCTGACTCGCAACCCTACGCTGCAGCCGCAACGGCCTTCGTCACTCCCCGTGCTCTGTAGTTCTCCGCCTTCACCGACACGGCCCAGATGATGCGCGCCGTCTTGTTGGCCAGAGCCACCGCAGCCACCTTCCTCGGCTTCTCGTCCAGCATCCGCCGAAGCCAGGGATCGGTGACCTCCCCCCGCCGGATGGCACTCGAGATGACCGCCGTCGCCCCCAGGTACAGGAGCCTCCGGATGTCGCGCTGACCCATCTTCGTGATCCGCCCCAGCCGCTGCCGGCCACCCGTCGAGGATTCACGCGGCGTGAGCCCGACCCATGCCGCAAAGTCACGTCCATTACGGAAGCTCTCCATCGGTGGCGCAAAGGCGTGGACCGCCATCGCCGTGAGCTCTCCCACCCCCGGGATCGTCATCAGGCGCCCGAGCGCCTCATCTTCCCTCACGATCCGACGGATCTCCCGGTCGATCTCATCGATCTCCGCATCCAGATCGTGGATCCGCTCGATGAGGAGGCGTATGGCGGCGGGCGCCAGCGCCGGGAAGGATTCCTCACACTCCGCGAACGCCTCCTCCAGCCTCCCGACGTTGTGGGTCCCCAGCGGAGCGACGAGTCCGAACTCCGCGAGGTGACCCCGGAGGGCATTGATCGTCTGGGTGCGCTGGTGCACCAGAAGCTCCCGGGCTCGGAACACCACCGAGCGCGCCTGCTCCTCCTCGGTCTTCACGGCCACGAATCGCATCGTCGGCCGCTGGGCCGCCTCGACGATCGCTCCCGCATCGTTCGCGTCGTTCTTTTGCCTCTTCACATAAGGCTTCACGTACACCGGGGGAATCAGGCCGACCTCGTGGCCGAGCTCCTGGATCTGCCTCCCCCAATGGTGGGCGCTGGCGCACACTTCCATCACGACCCGGCAGACGGGCTGCCCGGCGAGGAATTCGAGCAGCTTCGAGCGCGTGAGCTTCCTGCGCAGCAAAGGCTCACCACCTGCCGTGGCTCCGTGCAGTTGGAAGTACCTCTTCGAGATATCGATGCCGATGATGCTGACCACCTTGCCCATGGATCCCCCCTCTCGCTCTCGTGTCCCGAACGCACCCCGTGTGCGTTCTCCTCACCCGGCTGATTCTGGCGCCGGGGGTCGGGGGGCGTCCACTCCATCGGGCATAGCCCAGCACCTTCCAGCCAAGGATGAACCGCCGCATGTAGATGCTGCTCAGCAGCGGTGAGATCGGAGCCCCCTGCGGGGTCCCCTTCCTGTCCTCTTGCGCCCGGTTCGTGCGGCGTGTACCGCCCTTGCCGTCTTCCTCTATCACCGGCATTTCCAGCCACGCCCTGATGAGTGCCAACATCCGCCCGTCGCTCACGCGCCGCGCGATACTCTTCATCAACTCGGCGTGCGGTATCTCACCGAAGTAGTTGGAGAGGTCCGCATCGACCACTTCGTTGTGGCCCCGGTACAGCAACCCATGGATCCGCTGCACCGCGTCCTTCGCGCTTCGTCCCGGCCGGTATGCAAACTGCTCCGGTTGCAGGTCCGCCTCGAATATCGGCCCCAGTACCAGCATCGCCGACGTCTGCGCAACCCGATCCCTCAGGCACGGTATGCCCAAAGGACGGAACTTCCCCGGCTGCCTCTTCGGGATGAGCACCTGACGCACCGGATTCGGCTCGTAGACGCCATCCTTCAGGTCCCGCGACAGTTCCCCAACCCAACGCTCCACTCCGTACGCTTCGACGTCCGCGACCGTCACACCATCCACTCCTGCCGCTCCGCCGTTGCGCCGGACCATCCCCCACGCCTCCAAAAGGAAATCCTGCCTCCATACCTTGTCGACAAGGGCGTGAAAGCGCCGGTCAGGTTCTCCCTTCGCTTTCGCGTTTAGCACGGTCTGGAGTTTCCGAACACTTCCCGCCGACCCGCTTCCTGCGGCTGCCCGAGGTGCTGGAGCGCACCGGCCTGTCGCGGAGCACGATCTATGTGCGGCTGGCCGCGGGGTGCTTCCCCCGGCCTGTCGCCCTGGGCGGGCGCGCCGTGGGCTGGATCGAGGCCGAGGTGGACGAGTGGATCAGAGAGCGCGTTGCCGAGAGCCGGTTCGAGGGCGCCCGGGCCGGTGAGCGCGTCGAGGCCGCGCCGGGGATCTCCGGGGCTCGTCGCCGGGCGGCAGAGGCCGGCCGGGTTCGATGAGTCGGCGCGCTTCGCGCCTGCCGACGACCAGCCCGTCGGTCGCCCTTAAGGCGGCTAAGCCAGCCCACGCCGTGTTGAACACGGCGGTCTGGCAAGGGGGGCCGCGCCCCCCTTCGAACCCCCGGCCTGTCGCGCCGCTGCCCGAGCAGCAGACGCGCGGGGGCGCCGCCCCCGAACCCCGTCCCCGGTGCGCTCATGGCTGAGCATCGCACCGTGATGGTCGCCGCCCGCGTCACGCCCGCGGAGCACGCCGCCTGGCGTGAGAAGGCGGCTGCGGCGGGTGTGTCGCCGTCCGCGCTGCTGCGCGAGGCGATGGCGCGGACGCGGACATGGACCGCATCGGCACGGGCCGTCGAGCGCGAGCGCACCCACCAGATCGCGCGGATCGGCAACAACCTGAACCAGCTTGCGCGCTGGGCGAACACCCACGCCTCGACGGCCGAGGCCGTCTCGGTGATCGCCCACCTCGTGTCGTTCGAACGGTCGCTGATCCGTGTTACCCACGTCGACGAGGACGGCGGCGATGCACATTAAGTTCCTGCCCCACGGGAAGGGCTCGGCCCGGGCGGCGGTCGAGTATCTCATCGGCGAGCGGGACGCCGCGGGACAGGAGCGCGAGGGGGTCGAAGTGATGCGCGGCAACCCGGACATGGTGGCCGCCGTGGCCGACTCGCTCGACTTCGAGCGAAAATACACCTCGGTCGTGATCGCGTGGGCGCCGGAGGACCGGCCGACCGAAGCGCAGATCGAAGCCGTCCTCGACGAGTTCGAGAAGACGGCGTGGGCGGGACTGGAGCCGGACCGCTTCGTGTGGACGGCGGTCCTGCACCGCGAGCGCGGCGGCGGCGTACACGCGCACATCCTCACCGCGCAGTGCGACGTCGAGACGGGCCGGAGCTTGAACATCGCGCCGCCCGGCTGGCAGAGGACGTTCGATCCGCTGCGCGACGCCTTCAACCACGAGCACGGCTGGAGCCGCCCGGACGACCCGGCGCGGGCGAGGGCACAGCGGCCGGGCCACCTGGCCTACATCGAGGCATCGAAGCTGCGGGCGGGGCTCGAACACGAAGCCGACCCGCGCAAACTGATCCGCGACTACCTGGTGCAGCGCGTCGAGCACGGCGCGGTGCGGAGCCGCGCCGACGTCGTCTCCACCCTTGAGGAAGTCGGCCTTGAAGTGCCGCGCCAAGGCAAGGACTACATCACCGCCCGCGATCCGGACACCGGGAAGCGGTGGCGGCTGAGAGGAGCGTTGTATGAGCACGATTTCCAACCCGAGCGACTTGACTTCGCGGCTGCGCCGCCGGATGGAGGCCGACAGGCAACGGATCGAGGAGACGGCCGCGCGAGAGCTCGCGCCGCTTGGCGAGAGCTTGAGCGCCGTCGCGAGCGACGCGCTGCGTTCCATCGAGGCCGATACGGAGGCGGCGACCGGGCGGATGCGCGAGTTGCTGCTGAGGGCTTGGCTCCGACCGCTGGTGGTCGGCCTGAGCCTCTTCCTCGGCATCTGCGGCGGCAGTTGGGCGACGATGCACTGGTTGTCGAGGAGCATCGACTCCCGGTTCGAGACCTTGGCAGAGGTCAAGGTGCGGATCGAGCGGGCGCGCGAGACCTTGGCGGAGATGGAGGAGCCGACCTGGGGCGTGGAGTTGCTGGAGATCAGCGGGGAGCGGTACGTGGCGCTGCCCGCCGGCACTCCGGGCCGTCCTTCCTTCACGATGGACGGACGGCCTTACATGAAGCTGTCGAGAGAGTGAGGGAACTGCATGACCGATTTGGAACGGCAGTTGACGGCGGCCTTGGAAAGGTCGTCCGCGCAATACGAGAGGGAACAGCGGCGGCACTCCGAGCAGGTCGAAGCCTTGCGGCAGCAGGTCGAAGCCTTGCAGAGGCAAATCGAGCGGCTCAACGAGCAACTGACACGCTTGGCCGAGTATTACGGGACATCCGCCGTCGCGAGACCGCGCGGCCTCCGTATCTGATGCGCCGCCCGGGACCGGATCGCGATCATGGTCCGAGCCGGTAATGGGCTCTCGGTGGTGGAATCGGCTCTGGCGCTTCGCGTCTTGCAGCAGGCCCGTCCCTCGGTGATGCGCGACCCACCCATAGCTGCGGCTCCCACCGGTCGGACTCGGCATCCCGATCCTCACCCAAGAGCATGCCCGCCCACCGGGTCACGGCTATGTTTCCAATGACGGGCGGGCACCCTACACCAAAGCCTTCTGCGGCGGGGCGAAGCGGCTCCGCGCTCGGCAGGCCATGCGCAACATCATCGAAAGGACCGCTTCAGTAATGGCCAAACTGGATCTGCCCACGGGACCCGCCGAGCTGCTTGAAGCGGTCCGAAAGCCACTCGGGCATCATGTCGGTGGCGAACACAAGATGCGCCTCGGCGGCGGCACCGCGCTCGCCGCCCGGTGGCGGCATCGGCACAGCACCGACGTTGACCTCTTCGTGGATGCTGCGGACTACGAGGGGTTGTTCAAGAGCGAACAACGGTTTCGCACCGATCTCGAACTTCACGCCCGCAGTGCCCGGAACATCGTCATCGAGCCGGGGTTCGCGCGCATCGTCCTTACCGACGGCGGAGAGATCAGCGTCTCGACCAGTCCCTCGCTCACCGCGCATCCCGTGTCCGGCGATACGGTTCGCGGCACCAGCGTGCCGCTCGAAACCACGGCGGAGATCCTGGCGAAGAAGCTTCGCTACCGCATGATCCAAAACGCGCAGATCGTCCCGCGAGACCTCTACGACATCGCCTTCGCCCGGTGGAATGACCCCACCGCGCTTCAGACTGCGCTCTCAACGCTCAAGGAAGAGCACCTCCACGACATCGACGCCGAATTGGGCTACCTCGCCCCCGGTTGGATGAAGCGGCATCACCAGCCCCTCATCGCGCCGATCAGTCGGCCCGATGCAGAGAGCGCCGTCGGCTTCGTTCGCGGAGTGCTTCAGGAACACATCCGTTCGAGGACGCCCGATAGCGACCGCGGGTTCACATGGGGGCGGTGAGCTGACCCATGCTCGATCTTGCGAAAGTACGAAACGCATACTTGAATCCGCCGCCGGACGATCCGGAACGGATTCTCACTCGCGAGGAGCTTCACGCGCGCTACGAGCGGCGGCGGGTCGAAGGATGTCTGCGTCGCGGGGGAGACCCGCGCCGGGAAGGCCTCGGCGAACACGGCTCCTTGATCGGAGGTCCGGACAAACCGCTCACCGTATTCGGCGTCCGGCCCGAGCGCGCCGGGCGTCTTCAGCCCCTGCCGCTCGCCTGGTTCGACTATCCCCGGGCACGGTGCGCCTCTCCTCCGCGCGGCGGCACCGAGGAGGCGCACGCCTTCCTTGCCGCGCTCGCCGCCGATCATCTGGCGGGGATGCCGGAGCGGCCCAGCGGTGCCCGGCTCGCGCGCACCTTTCGGTCCACGGAACTCAAGGGACGCGAGTGGTCGCAGGTGTGGCACGTCTTCGCGTGCATCCGCATTTGGGACCTCAAACGGCTTCTTTCCCGAGGCGGGCTCTCGGTCTACGAAGTCGCCCGCGCCATCCATCTCTCCGATACGTGCCGGGCCGAAGTCGTCACCTGGATCAACCAGTTCGCGGTTCCTCCCGGCCAGCAGGAGGACCCCGGCTTGCTGCCCGAGGAAGCCGCGCTGCCCGTCGTCCACGAGGCTTTCCACCCTACCCATACCCCTCGGGAACCCGGGATCGTCGATCCTGGGCGATCCTAGGCCCGTAAGTAACTCCCGATTTGTGATCTTGTTGCGAGCGCATCACTTACGGGATTCGGGGATCCGATTCCCGCTGTTCGATTCCCGCTGATCGGATTAGACGCCAACCTTCCGGGGACGACTGTCCAGAGCCGTCCGGAGTTGTACCTCATCGGTGTGCTGGTAACAACGCAGGACGGTCCGGGCTTCCCTCCAGCCGCCGAGATCGCAAAGCACCTTGAGCGGCAGACCGATGAGGTCGGAAGCGAACTTCCGCCTGAGCGAGTGCCAGCCTCTCCCGCGCTTGGCCTCCAACCTCGCCCGCCGCTCGGCGGTCTGCCACCACGTGCTCACCCGCGAGGGGCTCACGCATGTCGACGGATCCCGCGGCGCGGGCAGTACCAGCGCGTCTTCGGCCCCGCGAGCGTACCTCCGCGCCTCCTCCAAGGCAGCGATCGCCTCGTCGGTCACCGGCGTCCGGTGCTCGTATCCGGTCTTCTCGTGCTCGGCCCGCCAAAGGATGGTCCTGTCCTCGAATTGGATGTCGGACCACCTCAGGTTCCGGATAGCCCCAATTCGGTGCCCGGTCTCGTGGGCGAGCACGAGTGCGACGTGGAACCTCCAGCCGACCTGTCGGGACACCCTCAGGAGCGCCTCGTATTCCTCGTCGGAAAGCACGACCCGGGTGGGGTTCTTCACCTTCGGCCCCCCGAGTCCCTTCAGCGGGTTGAAGCCGATGAGCAGATTTCCGTGCTCATCCCTCGACCTGGCGGCCCAGTTGAAGATCGCGATCAGGATCTTCAGGTCGAATGCGATGGTGCTGTCGGATACGGGCTTGCCACTCGGTCCGACCCTGCCCGCGCGCCGCTCCCGGATGAACCGGTCCCAGTCGCGCCGGGAAAGCGTCTCGGGCCTTCGGTCGCGCCCGAGGAAGTCGAGAAACATCCGCATCACGGCCCTGTTCTGGCGCTGGGTCCGCCTCTGTTTCGTCGGGACCACCTCGTCCCCGTAGATTTCAAAAAGCCTTTCCAGGGTGAGCGGCTCGGACGCGGCTTCGGCCTTGCCGTTGGGCTCGTGAACCACTAAGCCCGCGGCGGCCTCGTCGGCCTGCCGCTTTGCCCGCGACCAGTCCCGGTGCTTCAGGGACCGGGTGAGCCTGCGCCCGTTCTCTCGCCACTCTATCTGGTAGAGACCGGTCTTGGGATCGGCGAACACCCTCACCCGGTTCCGGCCCCATTCGCCGGCGCTGTAGCTGCGCCGGTCCCGCTTCGTGCGTGCCATCATTCGATTCCTCCGATGATGGACCGCACGATCTGCGCGCCCGAAACCTCGCTGAGGGGCGTCGCCCGCGCCAGATCCAGCCCTGCCGGGAACCATCAGCGGCTCGGACCATGATCGCGATCGCGGTCCGGCCCGCGCTGGCGCAGCACCGTCACCATCATCACAAGGTCGCGGCGAGCGTGCCGTAGCACTCGGCTAAGCGTGTAACTTGCTCGTCCAGCCACTCGATTCGCGTCCGCAAGGCTTCGTTCTCCCCGCTCTGCCGCTCGACGTGCTGCCGCAAGGCTTCGTTCTCCGCGCTTTGACGCTCGAAGCGCCCTCGCAAGGCTTCGACGTGCTGCCTCAAGCCTTCGACCTGCCCGGAGTGCCGCCGCTGTTCCGTCTCGTACTGCGCGGACAACCTCTTCAAGGCCTCCGTCAACTGCCGTTCCAACTCGCTCATACAGTTCCCTCACTCTCTCGACAGCTTCAACGCCGGACGGTCCCCGTCCACCCACCAGGGCGGATCGGCCAGCACCCCGTCCGGCACCACCACGAACCGCTCGCCCTTGATCTCGTGGAACACGAGCCCCCATGTGTCCTCCTCCAGCTGGGCCAGCGTCCGCCGGGCGTCCTCGATGTCCCGATTCAGTTCGGCGCGGGTCTCGATCCGGGTCTGGATGCTCCTCGACAGCCAGCGCATCGTCGCCCAGCTTCCGCCGAAGAAACCGAGCCAGAGGCTCAGGCCGACGATCAGGGGCCGTTGCCACGCCTTGGCCAGCAACTCGCGCATCCTCCCGGTCGCCTCCTCCGTATCGCGCTCGATGGAACGCAGCGCGTTCCTCGCGACGCGCCGCGAGTTCTCGCCGAGCCGCCCCAGCTCGCTCGCGGTCAACTCCTCGATCTCCCGTCTCTCGCTCTCCAGCCGCTTCCGCAGCCGGTCGGTCAAATCGTTCGCGGTCGAAGTTCTCTCCATACAGTTCTCCTTTCAGCCGCCACCGGACCCCGCTCTCGGGGTCCAGCGCGGTGAGGTAATCCTTGCCCTGGCGCGGCACCTCAAGGCCCGCTTCCCTCAACGCGCCGACGACATCGGCACGGTGCTGTACCGTGCCGTGCTCGACGCGCTGGAGCAGGTAGTCACGGATCAGGTCTCGGGGGGAGGATTCGAGCCGTAGTCCGGCCCGCAGCCGCGCCGCGTCGACGTAGGCGCGGTGGCCGGGTTGCTGCACCCTGGCCCGCGCGGGATCGTCCGGCCGAGCCCAGCCGTGTTCATGGTTGAAGGCGTCCCGGAGGGGACCGAAGGTCTTCTCCCAGCCCGGTGGGGCGATGTTGAGGCTTCGCCCGGTTTCCAAGTCGCACCGCGCGGCGAGGATGTGGACGTGAGCGCCGCCACCGCGCTCGCGGTGCAGCACGGCCGCCCAGGCGTAGCGGTCGGGTTCGAGCCCGGCCCAGGCCGTGTCCTCGAAGGCGTCCAGGACCGTCTCGATCTCGGCGTCGGTCGGCTCGTCCTCCGGCGCCCACGCGATCACGCCGGACGTGTACCTGTGCTCGAAGTCGAGCGAGTCGGCCACGGCGGCCACTTCGTTCGGATCGCCCCGGAGGACTTCGACGCCCTCGCGCGGCTTCCCGGCCGCGTCCCGCTCCCCGAGGAGGTAGTCGGCCGCGTCGCGCGCCGAGCCGGTTCCGCGGGCCAGGAACTTAACCAGCATCCGCGTCCGAACTCTCGACGGGAGCCAGCGCCGCGAGCGTCCGCTTGATGGCGATGAGGTGGCCGATCACCTCGACGGCTTCGATGGACCCCCGGTGGGTGTTCGCCCACCGAGCGATCTGGTTGAGGTTGTTCCCGATCCGCGCGATCTGGCGGGTGCGCTCGCGCTCGACCTCGGCGTGCGCCACCGTCCAGGTGCGCGTCCGGCCCACCGACCGGCGCACCAGATCCGACAGCGTGAGGCCAGCGGCGCGCGCCTTGGCGTGCCACTCGGCACGCTCCGCCTCGCTGGTGCGGACCTTCACCCAAACGGCGCGTCCGGCGCTCACGGCGCGCCGTTTCCGTTTCGGGGGTCAGAGGGGGCACGGCCCCCCGCCAGCCTCTCCTGGGGACACGCGAAGTGTGGCCACGGAGAGTATGCTCGCTCCCCGGCCTTAGCGGCATCCGACAAGCCCGTGCGCCGCCGCGGGTGCCCGGACTCGACGCGGCGGACGGGCCTCCTCCGCGTGCTCACGCGGCCCGAGGATCCCGGGCCGGGCTTACCCTCGCACACGCTGCCGCCTATGCGCCTGCACACCGGCGCTGCGTGCGATCCGCTCGCGGATCCAGTCGTCCACCTCGGCCTCGACCCAGCGCACCACGCGCTCGCTCAGCCGGATCGCCTGGGGGAAGCGACCCTCGGCCGACCACCGGTAGATCGTGCTCCGCGACAGGCCCGTCCGCGCCTGCACCTCCGACACCCGCAGGAAGCGGGTCGGCGGTCTCGTTCTCCGCGCGGTCCCGGTCTCCGCTCTGCTCTTCCGCGTTCTCCTCGCCCGCGCCCCGGGCCTCGACCTCCGGGTTCGGCCGGGAGGAGCCTGCGCGCTGCCCGGGTCCTGGTCGAAGCCTGCGATGAACGCCAGAACCCGGTCCGCCGTCCTGAGCGACGGCGAGCGGCCGCCCGCGATCTGGCGCATCAGGTTCGGGTCGCCCACGGCCCTCATTCCGAGCGTCGTCGGACTCATGCCCGTCTCTTCCAGGAACGCATTCACCCGTGTGTTGAATTGATCCTCCAGCGTCTGCATGACTGCCGTTCCAACCGTGTCAAGACCCCTAACGGTGAAGAGGATTTTTCGAGGAAGTCAATTCTTAGGAAATCTCCTAAGTGTCTGTCCTGTCCGATGTTGTCCGACGTGTCCCTCCTGTCCGGGAGGCCGCCGCCAATGCGGTGGCGGAGCGCCCCCGCGAGCGTTCCGGGGGAACCCGTTGAACGGGTGTCGCGAAGCGCGGCCGGCGGCGGATGGGAGCCGCTGCGGGAAGGGGAGTGCCGGGGCTTCCGGCGCGGGCAGGCCGGGACCGGCGTGGGACCGGGTTTCAGGGGTCCGTGGGGCCCGGACCGTCCTCGAGGACCGGATCGGGGGCCGCGGGCGAGGCGGGGCGAGCCGGGTTCCTCGGGAACACCAAACGGAAAGAGGGGCGCGCCGGCCGGCGCACCCCTCTCACACCATCCTTCCCTCTCGGGCGCCCCGCGCTCTACCGCCCGATGGCGACCGCGTAGTCCTCCGGGTCCCCAAGCGTGAAGTCCTCGCCCGCGACCTGGAGAAGGCTGACGCGGTAGCGTGCCTCGTCGCCCCGGTGGGGCACCCAGACCCGCAGCACCGGCGCGTCCGGCGCCAGCGCTCCGGCGATGACGACCTCGCGCCGCATCGAGGACGATTCGTCCGTCTCGAAGATCTCGAGGCCCGGCGCCTGCACCGAGTCGATGGCCGGACCCTCGATCACCAGCATGGCTCCGATGTCGCGGGCACCGGCCGGGGCCGTCAACCGGACGTGCAGGGGGCCGGGATCCACGACCGCCACGCTCACTCCGTCATGCCGGGGTGCGTCAGCCCGCGGGCCGACGATGCCGTCCCCGCAGCCCCACGCCGAGACCAGCGCGGCCAGCAGCACCGTCCGCAACCACCCGGACCGCCGGGTCCGGGAGCCGGCGGCGGGTGTCTCGGGAGTCTTCCGGCGGCTGCGGGCGAGGCCGCGAGCGCCCCTTCGCCGGCGGCTGGCCCCTCGCTCCGTCCGCGATGGGGGCAGCGCTGGGGGCGGGGAGGACGGTTCCGTGCCGCTGGCCGACCCGGGTCCTTCGCCCCGCCGGCAGCGGTTCATCCAGGCGAGCAGGTCGCCGAGGTCATAGCTTCCGTTCCCGTTTCCGAGACTGTCCAGGGCCGCAAGCCGGTCTTCGCTCATGTCTCCGTCCTCCCACAACGCCGCGGCCACCGCGGCTGGGTTTGCGTCGTCTCCGCCGGCCAGCGCGGAGCAGAGGCGCGCGGCCCGGTCTTGCTCCGTGGTCCCCGCCGGGCCGCGGAGCGTCGTGGACAGCGCGTGCGACAGCGGGCGGCCATCTCCGGTGCAGATGGCGCCGTCCGCGCCGCAGTCGGTCGTTGCCGGCAACGTGATCGTCACGGGGCCGTTCGAGTTCGGCTTGACTGTCATCTCCCACATCCTGTTGCTCCCTTTCTCCAGGCGCCTGGCGTCGCGCACCGCGCCGCCGCTCGCCTCGAACGCATGGTCGCGCATGTCATCCGCGCTCGTCGCCACGTCTTCGCTGAACGCGATCCGGAAGCTGAACGCGGTCTCGCCGCCGCCGTGTCCCTCCCGCGGCAACCCCTCGAACTCCGCCGTCAGCCCCCGCCGCATCTCCGCTTTGGGAGCTCTGCACCACCGTCACCGTCACCTTCGGCAGCGGCCACTTGTCGTAGGCGTAATACGCGCCGTCGGCGCCGTGGGTCAGCTTCGCCGTGCCGGACGCCGAGGCCGTGGCGCGCACCGTCACCGTCTGGCGCCGAAACCAGTCCTCCTTCGTGAAGCTCAGGGTCGCCGGCGACACCGTGACCGCGCTCACGTCCGAGCTTACCGTCACCTTTACGGGCTTGGAGGTGCTGGCGTTGGTCGTGGCCATCAGGCGCACCCGATACGTCGCCGTGCCTCCCGCCGCGACATCGAGGCTTGCGTCGCCCTCGCCGCCGTCCACCTGGAGCTTCCTGCGGTCCGTCAGGTCCACCCGCAGATAGGTCAGGTCCGGCAGCACCTCGAACTCGTCGTAGGGGAGCGACCGCAGTGACGGATTATCGTGTAGTTTCAGCCTCTCCAGCGATTGCAGGTCCGAGAACACCCAGGGCGGCAGCGACCGCAGCTTGTTCTCGTTCAGCTCGAGCTCCTTCAGTTTCGCCAGTCCGCCGAACACCCCCGCGGGCAGCGACTCCAGCCCGGTATCCCTCATGTACAGTCTCTCGAGGTTCACCAGCCCCTCAAAGTCATTCCTTTTCAGGATCATCGTGAACTCGTCCTCGGTGCTCGAGTTGCGGCCCAGGTCCAGCGACTCCAGCTTCGCCAGGTGCGTCCCGGTCACCCCGGAGCAGTCGCCCTTGTAGCTGTGCCGGTTCTTCAGCAGCGCCAGGATGCGGTCGCGGACGCGCGGCGTGCGGTCGCAGATGCCGCCGCTCGAGGGGCCCTCCGTGGTGCCGCGGCCCGAGGGCGACCAGGCGCTGGTGCCCTCGGCGTTCGTGGCCCGCACCTGCACCTGGTAGGTCGTGTTCCCCGACAGGCCCGACAGCGTCGCGTTGGTGGTCATGCCGGCGTGGCCCCCGTCGCTCCAGTCCCCGCTGTTGCCCGCCCGGTACCGCACGTCGTAGTCGGTGATCGCCGGGCCCGCATTGGACGGCACCGACCAGTTCACCATCAGCCTCGTCCCCGACGCCGCCGACACCGTAGGCGCGCCCGGCTGGCCCGGCGCCTCGCCGCCCACGTCCGTCACCGTCACCGTGATCGTCTGTGTGGCGGTCTTCACCCGCGTCCCCGTGCCGCTCGTCGCCGTCACCTCGACCACGTAGGTGTTGTTGCTGCCCTCGTCCTTCGCGTCCTCGTAGTTCGGCGCCGCGTCGAAGGTCAGCGCCCCGGAGGTCGCCCCGATCGAGAAGAACGCCTCATCCGCGCCGCCGGTGATCGCGTAGCCCGTGATGTTGTCGCCCGCGTCGCTGTCGGTCGCCCGCACGGAGCCCGCCACGGTCTGGTTCTCCTCCATGCTGAACGTCGCCGGTGAGCTGAACGTCGGCGCCGCGTTGGCGCCCGCAGTCGCGCCACTGCCCGAGTCCGACCACGAGCCCGTGCCCTCGGCGTTCGTGGCCCGCACCTGCACCTGGTAGGTCGTGTTCCCCGACAGGCCCGACAGCGTCGCGTTGGTGGTCGTGCCGGCGTGGCCCCCGTCGCTCCAGTCCCCGCTGGTGCCCGCCCGGTACCGCACGTCGTAGTCGGTGATCGCCGGACCCGCGTTGGACGGCGCCGACCAGTTCACGCTCAGGCTCGTCACCGACGACGCCGACACCGTAGGCGCGTCCGGCTTGCCCGGCGCCTCGCCGCCCACGTCCGTCACCGTCACCGTGATCGTCTGTGTGGCGGTCTTCACCCGCGTCCCCGTGCCGCTCGTCGCCGTCACCTCGACCACGTAGGTGTTGTTGCTGCCCTCGTCCTTCGCGTCCTCGTAGTTCGGCGCCGCGTCGAACGTCAGCGCCCCGTCCGTCGCCCCGATCGAGAAGAACCTCTGGTCTGTCCCGCCGGTGATCGCGTAGCCCGTGATGTCGTCGTCCGCATCGCTGTCCGTCGCCACCACCGTGCCCGCCGACGTCTGGTTCTCCTCCATGCTGAACGTCGCCGGTGAGCTGAACGTCGGCGCCGCGTTGGAGGACGCGTCCGTCGTGCCGCTGCCCGAGTCCGACCACGAGCCCGTCCCCTCGTCGTTGGTGGCCCGCACCTGCACCTGGTGGGAGGTGTTCTCCGACAGGCCCGTGAGCGTCGCCGTGACCGCCGTGCCGGTGTGGCCCGCGTCGCTCCAGCCGCCGCTGTTGCCTTCCCGGTACTGCACGTCGTAGTCCGTGATCGCCGGACCCGCGTTGGACGGCGCCGACCAGTTCACGCTCAGGCTCGACACCGACGACGCCGACACCGTAGGCGCGGCCGGCTTGCCCGGCGCCTCGCCGGCCACGTCGGTCACCGTCACCGTGATCGTCTGCGCCGCCGTCTTCACCCGCTCGCCCGTGCCGCTGGTCGCCGTCACTACCACCACGTAGTCGTTGTCGGTGTCGGAATCGTTCGGGTCCTCGAAGTTCGGCGCCGTCTTGAACGTCAGCGCCCCGTCCGTCGCCCCGATCGAGAAGAACGTCTGGTCCGCCCCGCCGGTGATCGCGTAGCCCGTGACGTCGTCGCCCGTGTCGCTGTCCGTCGCCAGCACCGTGCCCGCCGTCGTCTGGTTCTCCGCCGCGTCGAACGTCGCCGAGGAGCTGAACGACGGCGCCGCGTTGGCGTCCGTCGCGCCGCTGCCCGAGTCCGACCAGTCGCCCGTCCCCTCGTCGTTCGTCGCCCGCACCTGCACATCGTAGGACGTGTTCTCCGCCAGGCTCCCGATCGTCGCCGACAGCGTCGTGATCGTCGTGCCGGTCACCTCCGTCCACGTGCCCTCCGGCGAGGTCGTCCGGTGGCGGTAGTCGTAGTCGGTGATCGCCGGACCCGCGTTGGCCGGCGCCGTCCACGTCACCGTCAGGCTCGTCACCGACGCCGGCGCCACCGTAGGCGCGGCCGGCTTGCCCGGCGCCTCGCCGCCCACGTCGGTCACCGTCACCGTGATCGTCTGCGTGGCCGTCTTCTCCCGCTCGCCCGCGCCGCTCGTCGCCGTCACTACCACCACGTATTGGTTGTTGCCGGCGGCATTGGCCGGATCGACACTCTCAACGTCCTTCGCGTCCTCGTAGTTCGGCGCCGCGTCGAACGTCAGCGCCCCGTCCGTCGCCCCGATCGAGAAGAACGTCTGGTCCGCCCCGCCGGTGATCGCGTAGCCCGTGACGTCGTCGCCCGTGTCGCTGTCCGTCGCCAGCACCGTGCCCGCCGTCGTCTGGTTCTCCGCCGCGTCGAACGTCGCCGAGGAGCTGAACGACGGCGCCGCGTTGGCGTCCGTCGCGCCGCTGCCCGAGTCCGACCAGTCGCCCGTCCCCTCGTCGTTCGTCGCCCGCACCTGCACATCGTAGGACGTGTTCTCCGCCAGGCTCCCGATCGTCGCCGACAGCGTCGTGATCGTCGTGCCGGTCACCTCCGTCCACGTGCCCTCCGGCGAGGTCGTCCGGTGGCGGTAGTCGTAGTCGGTGATCGCCGGACCCGCGTTGGCCGGCGCCGTCCACGTCACCGTCAGGCTCGTCACCGACGCCGGCGCCACCGTAGGCGCGGCCGGCTTGCCCGGCGCCTCGCCGCCCACGTCGGTCACCGTCACCGTGATCGTCTGCGTGGCCGTCTTCTCCCGCTCGCCCGCGCCGCTCGTCGCCGTCACTACCACCACGTATTGGTTGTTGCCGGCGGCATTGGCCGGATCGACACTCTCAACGTCCTTCGCGTCCTCGTAGTTCGGCGCCGCGTCGAACGTCAGCGCCCCGTCCGTCGCCCCGATCGAGAAGAACGTCTGGTCCGCCCCGCCGGTGATCGCGTAGCCCGTGACGTCGTCGCCCGTGTCGCTGTCCGTCGCCAGCACCGTGCCCGCCGTCGTCTGGTTCTCCGCCGCGTCGAACGTCGCCGAGGAGCTGAACGACGGCGCCGCGTTTGCGTCCGTCGCGCCGCTGCCCGAGTCCGACCACGAGCCCGTTGCCTCGTCGTTCGTCGCCCGCACCTGCACGTCGTAGGACGTGTTCTCGGCCAGGCTCCCGATCGTCGCCGACAGCGTCGTGATCGTCGTGCCGGTCACCTCCGTCCACGTGCCCTCCGGCGAGGTCGTCCGGTGGCGGTAGTCGTAGTCGGTGATCGCCGGACCCGCGTTGGCCGGCGCCGTCCACGTCACCGTCAGGCTCGTCACCGACGCCGGCGCCACCGTAGGCGCGGCCGGCTTGCCCGGCGCCTCGCCGCCCACGTCGGTCACCGTCACCGTGATCGTCTGCGTGGCCGTCTTCTCCCGCTCGCCCGCGCCGCTCGTCGCCGTCACTACCACCACGTATTGGTTGTTGCCGGCGGCATTGGCCGGATCGACACTCTCAACGTCCTTCGCGTCCTCGTAGTTCGGCGCCGCGTCGAACGTCAGCGCCCCGTCCGTCGCCCCGATCGAGAAGAACGTCTGGTCCGCCCCGCCGGTGATCGCGTAGCCCGTGACGTCGTCGCCCGTGTCGCTGTCCGCCGCCAGCACCGTGCCCGCCGTCGTCTGGTTCTCCGCCGCGTCGAACGTCGCCGAGGAGCTGAACGACGGCGCCGCGTTGGCGTCCGTCGCGCCGCTGCCCGAGTCCGACCACGAGCCCGTCCCCTCGTCGTTGGTCGCCCGCACCTGCACCTGGTAGGAGGTGTTCTCCGAAAGGCCCGTGAGCGTCGCCGTGGTGGCGGTGCCGGTGTGGTCCCAGTCGCTCCAGCTCCCGCCAATCCGGTAGTCCACGTCGTAGTCGGTGATCGCCGGACCCGCGTTGGCCGGCGCCGACCAACTCACCGTCAGGCTCGTCACCGAGGCGGCCGACACCGTCGGCGCGTCCGGCTTGCCCGGCGCCTCGCCGGCCACGTCGGTCACCGTAACCGTGATCGTCTGCGTCGCCGTCTGCTCCCGCTCGCCCGCGCCGCTGGTCGCCTGCACCTCGACCACGTAGTCGTTGTCCGTGTTGGCCGGAGTCCTTCGCGTCCTCGAAGTTCGGCGCCGCGTCGAACGTCAGCGCCCCCGATGTCGCCCCGATCGAGAAGAACGTCTGGTCCGCCCCACCGGTGATCGCGTAGCCGGTGATGTCGTCGCCCGAATCGCTGTCGGCCGCCACCACCGTGCCGGCCGCCGTCTGGTTCTCCGCCGCGTCGAACGTCGCCGATGAGCTGAACGCCGGCGCTGCGTTGGCCCGCAGCACCATCAGCGGCAGGTCGTTCGTGGACCTGACGAAGGCGTAGCCCGTGTCGAAGCTGGGCAGGCTCGGCTGGGTGGTCAGGTCTATGTCCGCGGTCACCGCCCCGGTCGTGCCGGCCGTGCGGGTCACGCCGACCCACGCGCTCTCCCGTGCCCCGATGGGGACCGTGATCGTGCTTACGTCACCCGCGAGGCTGCCGTTCTCCACACTCACCCTCAGCGGCACTGCGAACGGCGCCGCGGTCAGCACCACCGCGCGGATCTCGACGGCATCCGGGTTCCTCTCCAGCGTCACCGCCAGCGGCAGCGGGTCTACGGCATTGTTGTGCAGCCGGAGCTCAAGCAGATTCGCCAGCCCGGAGAACACGTTGTCGGGAAGCGAACTGAGCTCGTTTTCCTGCAGTTGGAGCGCCTCCAACGCCGTCAGGCCGGAGAAGACGCCGGCGGGAAGCGAACCGAGCTCGTTTTCCTGCAGTTGGAGCACCTGCAACGCCGTCAGCCCGGAGAACACGCCGGCGGGAAGCGAGGTGAGCTCGTTTTCGTGCAGTTGGAGCGCCTGCAACGCGGTCAGGCCGGAGAACACGCCGGCGGGAAGCGAGGTGAGCTCGTTGCCGTTCAGATAGAGCGTGTTCAGCACGGTCAGCCCGGAGAAGACGTTGTCGGGAAGCGAACCGAGCTCGTTACCGTCCAGCTCGAGCGTCTCCAGCGCGGTCAGGTCGGAGAAGTCGTCCGGCTGCAGGGACTTGATGCCAGCATCGTAGAAATACAGAGAGGTCACCCCGGCCAGTTGCACCGTCGTCACGTCGGCGCAGTCCGAGACGCCGGTCTCATTCACGATCTCGTCCCGCACCTGCTGGGTGCGGCCGCAGACGCCGGACTTCGCCGTCGCCGGACCCGCCAGCGCCGCGGCGCTGGCGTCGCCGTCGCCGTTGACCGCGTGCAACTGGAACGTGTACGCGACGTCGTTGGCCAGGCCCGTCACCACGACCCAGTCCTCGTGGAGCCCGCCCGGCGCGCTTTCGTCGATCGCCGTCCACGCGGCGGGGTAGTCGCCGGTGGTCTTGAACCGGTACTCGTGGCGCGCGATGTCCGCGTCCTCCGCCGGCGCGTCCCAGGTGAGCGTCACCTGCTCGTTGCCGTTCGACGCCGCGAAACCCGTCGGCGCGGGCACCGCCTGGCCGTCCGTCGCGCCGCTGCCAGAGTCCGACCACGGGCCGGCGCCCCCGTCGTTCGCCGCCCGCACCTGCACCTCGTAGGTCGTGCCGCTTCCCAGGCCCGTGAGGGTCGCCGTCGTGGCCGTGCCGTCGTGGCTGCCGTCCGTCCAGTCGCCGCTCGCGCCCGCCCGGTATCGCACGTCGTAGTCCGTGATGGCCGAGCCCCCGTCGTCCGGCGCCGACCACGTGACCGTCAGGCTGGAGGACGACGCGGCCGACACCGACGGCGCAGCCGGTGCGCCCGGCGCGCCCTCCAGCACCCTCAGCGGCAGGTCGCTCGCGGACTTGACGAAGGCGTAGCCGCTGTGTGCGCCGGGCAGGTTCGGCTGGGTGGTCAGGTCGATGTCCGCGGTCACCGCCCCGGTCGTGCCGTCCGTGCGGGTCACGCCGACCCACGCGCTCTCCCGTGCCCCGATGGGAACCTCGATCGTGCTTACGTCACCCGCGAGGCTGCCGTTCTCCACGCTCACGCTCAGCGGCACCGCGAACGGCGCCGCGGTCAGCACCACCGCGCGGATTTCGGCGGCGTCCGGGTTCTTCTCCAGCGTCACCGCCAGCGGCAGCGGGTCTACGGCGTTGCCGTCCAGATAGAGCGTCTCCAGCGCGGTCAGGCCCGAGAACACGCCGGCGGGAAGCGAACTGAGTCCGTTGTAGTCCAGACGGAGTTCGTCCAGCGCGGTCAGGCCGGAGAAGACGCCGGCGGGAAGCGAACCGAGCTCGTTTTCCTGCAGTTGGAGCACCTGCAACGCCGTCAGCCCGGAGAACACGCCGGCGGGAAGCGAGGTGAGCTCGTTTTCGTGCAGTTGGAGCGCCTGCAACGCGGTCAGGCCGGAGAACACGCCGGCGGGAAGCGAGGTGAGCTCGTTGCCGTTCAGATAGAGCGTGTTCAGCACGGTCAGCCCGGAGAAGACGTTGTCGGGAAGCGAACCGAGCTCGTTACCGTCCAGCTCGAGCGTCTCCAGCGCGGTCAGGTCGGAGAAGTCGTCCGGCTGCAGGGACTTGATGCCAGCATCGTAGAAATACAGAGAGGTCACCCCGGCCAGTTGCACCGTCGTCACGTCGGCGCAGTCCGAGACGCCGGTCTCATTCACGATCTCGTCCCGCACCTGCTGGGTGCGGCCGCAGACGCCGGACTTCGCCGTCGCCGGACCCGCCAGCGCCGCGGCGCTGGCGTCGCCGTCGCCGTTGACCGCGTGCAACTGGAACGTGTACGCGACGTCGTTGGCCAGGCCCGTCACCACGACCCAGTCCTCGTGGAGCCCGCCCGGCGCGCTTTCGTCGATCGCCGTCCACGCGGCGGGGTAGTCGCCGGTGGTCTTGAACCGGTACTCGTGGCGCGCGATGTCCGCGTCCTCCTCCGGCGCGTCCCAGGTGAGCGTCACCTGCTCGTTGCCGTTCGACGCCGCGAAACCCGTCGGCGCGGGCACCGCCTGGCCGTCCGTCGCGCCGCTGCCAGAGTCCGACCACGGGCCGGCGCCCCCGTCGTTCGCCGCCCGCACCTGCACCTCGTAGGTCGTGCCGCTTCCCAGGCCCGTGAGGGTCGCCGTCGTGGCCGTGCCGTCGTGGCTGCCGTCCGTCCAGTCGCCGCTCGCGCCCGCCCGGTATCGCACGTCGTAGTCCGTGATGGCCGAGCCCCCGTCGTCCGGCGCCGACCACGTGACCGTCAGGCTGGAGGACGACGCGGCCGACACCGACGGCGCAGCCGGTGCGCCCGGCGCGCCCTCCAGCACCCTCAGCGGCAGGTCGCTCGCGGACTTGACGAAGGCGTAGCCGCTGTGTGCGCCGGGCAGGTTCGGCTGGGTGGTCAGGTCGATGTCCGCGGTCACCGCCCCGGTCGTGCCGTCCGTGCGGGTCACGCCGACCCACGCGCTCTCCCGTGCCCCGGCCGGGACCGAGATCGTGGCCGCCCCGCGCGCGAGGCCGCCGTTCTCCACGCTCACCCTCAGCGGCACCGCGAACGGCGCCGCGGTCGGCACCACCGCGCGGATCTCGGCGGCGTCCGGGTTCAGCTCCAGCGTCACCGCCAGCGGCAGGGGGTTTACGGCGTTGCCCCCAAGCCCGAGCGTACGCAGCCTGGTCAGGCCGGAGAACACGCCGGCGGGAAGCGAACTGAGATCGTTGCCGTCCAGATCGAGCGTACGCAGCGCGGCCAGGCCGGAGAACACGCCGGCGGGAAGCGAACTGAGCTCGTTGTTGTCCAGCTGGAGCCGATCCAGCGCGATCAGGCCGGAGAACACGCCGGCGGGAAGCGAACCGAGCTCGTTTTCCTGCAGTTGGAGCGCCTGCAACGCCGTCAGCCCGGAGAACACGCCGGCGGGAAGCGAGGTGAGCTCGTTGCCGTTCAGATAGAGCGTGTTCAGCGCGGTCAGCCCGGAGAAGACGTTGTCGGGAAGCGAACCGAGCTCGTTACCGTCCAGCTCGAGCGTCTCCAGCGCGGTCAGGTCGGAGAAGTCGTCCGGCTGCAGGGACTTGATGCCAGCATTGTAGAGAGACAGAGAGGTCACCCCGGCCAGTTGCACCGTCGTCACGTCGGCGCAGTCCGAGACGCCGGTCTCATTCACGATCTCGTCCCGCACCTGCTGGGTGCGGCCGCAGACGCCGGACTTCGCCGTCGCCGGACCCGCCTGCGCCGCGGCGCTGGCGTCGCCGTCGCCGTTGACCGCGTGCAACTGGAACGTGTACGCGACGTCGTTGGCCAGGCCCGTCACCACGACCCAGTCCTCGTGGAGCCCGCCCGGCGCGCTTTCGTCGATCGCCGTCCACGCGGCGGGGTAGTCGCCGGTGGTCTTGAACCGGTACTCGTGGCGCGCGATGTCCGCGTCCTCCGCCGGCGCGTCCCAGGTGAGCGTCACCTGCTCGTTGCCGTTCGACGCCGCGAAACCCGTCGGCGCGGGCACCGCCTGGCCGTCCGTCGCGCCGCTGCCAGAGTCCGACCACGGGCCGGCGCCCCCGTCGTTCGCCGCCCGCACCTGCACCTCGTAGGTCGTGCCGCTTCCCAGGCCCGTGAGGGTCGCCGTCGTGGCCGTGCCGTCGTGGCTGCCGTCCGTCCAGTCGCCGCTCGCGCCCGCCCGGTATCGCACGTCGTAGTCCGTGATGGCCGAGCCCCCGTCGTCCGGCGCCGACCACGTGACCGTCAGGCTGGAGGACGACGCGGCCGACACCGACGGCGCAGCCGGTGCGCCCGGCGCGCCCTCCAGCACCCTCAGCGGCAGGTCGCTCGCGGACTTGACGAAGGCGTAGCCGCTGTGTGCGCCGGGCAGGTTCGGCTGGGTGGTCAGGTCGATGTCCGCGGTCACCGCCCCGGTCGTGCCGTCCGTGCGGGTCACGCCGACCCACGCGCTCTCCCGTGCCCCGATGGGAACCTCGATCGTGCTTACGTCACCCGCGAGGCTGCCGTTCTCCACGCTCACGCTCAGCGGCACCGCGAACGGCGCCGCGGTCAGCACCACCGCGCGGATTTCGGCGGCGTCCGGGTTCTTCTCCAGCGTCACCGCCAGCGGCAGCGGGTCTACGGCGTTGCCGTCCAGATAGAGCGTCTCCAGCGCGGTCAGGCCCGAGAACACGCCGGCGGGAAGCGAACTGAGTCCGTTGTAGTCCAGACGGAGTTCGTCCAGCGCGGTCAGGCCGGAGAAGACGCCGGCGGGAAGCGAACCGAGTCCGTTGTAGTCCAGCGCGGTCAGGCCGGAGAAGACATTGTCGGGAACGGAGTTCGTCCAGCGCGGTCAGGCCGGAGAAGACGCCGGCGGGAAGCGAACCGAGCTCGTTGTAGTCCAGACGGAGTTCGTTCAGCGCAGTCAGGCCGGAGAACACGCGGGCGGGAAGCGAACTGAGCTCGTTGCCGTCCAGCCAGAGCGTCTCCAGCGCGGTCAGGCCGGAGAAGTCGCCCGGCTGCAGGGACTTGATGCCATTATTGTAGAGAGGCAAATCAGTCACATCGGGTAATCGTTCAGTCGCGCCGTGGCGTGGCGGTTGGATTTAGCGGTTGAGGATGCGTTGCCAGTGTTTGGAGAGGGGCCGGAGCCAGATGTCCTTTTTGTAGAGTCGGGAGGTGGCGCGGTGCCCTTAGGGTCCGGTGCACTGGTCCGCGCGCTTTCGCGTCGGCGTCAATTCCGGCTCCCATACTCCCATAGGTCCGTTTCCACCCCCCGCTCGTCGAACCGAACGTGCGGAATTACCGCATTCGGCTCTCAGTTGGGATCACGCCTTCGCCCACGGAAGGTTCCTGGTCTTCGTCGCAAGGCGCGTGAGGCCGCATTCCTCCCGCAGCCACTTGTCGGGAAAGCGCACGTGTTTCCCCGACCGCACCTTGTGCTTCCGCCAGAACCACTGTCGTAGCCGCCGGACAGCGTGCTGATCCACAGCCGCGTAGGCCGGGCTGACCTGCCCGAGATTGAAGTAGTTTGCCCACCCCGAGACCATCCGGTTCAGGCGCCCTACAACTTCCTCGGCTTCCAGCCGTCCGCGTCTGCGGTCCGTCTGCTCGCTGATCCGGTGGCAGATGCTCTGAACGCTCGTCTTGCTCGGTCGAGTGCCGATGTACCGGCTCCCGTTCGTGGGACGATAGTTCCACCCAATGCGATACCCGAGAAACTCAAGCGGCTCCTCGGGGCACCGGAGGCATCGGGTCTTCTGCACGTTGACCGGTAGTTTCAGCCTGTCCATGAGCCGCTTGACCGCCGTCAGCATCTCCGCCGACGAGGCCTTCCCGAGCACACAGAAGTCGTCGGCATAATTCACGATCTCCGCGCCGAAGCGCCGGGCATAGCCCAGCACCTTCCAGCCAAGGATGAACCGCCGCATGTAGATGTTGCTCAGCAGCGGTGAGATCGGAGCCCCTTGCGGGGTCCCCTTCCTGTCCTCTCGCGCCCGGTTCGTGCGGCGAGTGCCGCCCTTGCCGTCCTCCTCTATCACCGGCATTTCCAGCCACGCCTTGATGAGTCCAAGCATCCGCCCGTCGCTCACGCGCCGCGCTACACTCTTCATCAACTCGGCGTGCGGTATCTCACCGAAGTAGTTGGAGAGGTCTGCATCGACCACCTCTCTATGGCCGCGGTACAGCAAACGATGTATCCGATTGACCGCGTCCCTGGCGCTCCGTCCCGACCGGTATGCGTACTGCTCCGGTTGCAGGTCCGCCTCGAATATCGGCCCCAGCACCAGCATCGCCGATGTCTGCGCAACCCGATCCCTCAGGCACGGTATGCCCAAAGGACGGAACTTCCCCGGCTGTTTCTTCGGAATGAGCACCTGACGCACCGGATTCGGCTCATAGGCGCCATCCCTCAGGTCCCGCGACAGTTCCCCTACCCAACGCTCCACTCCGTACGCCACGACATCCGCGACCGTCACACCATCCACTCCAGCCGCTCCGCCGTTGCGCCGGACCAACTCCCACGCCTCCAGGAGGAAATCCTGCCTCCATACCTTGTCGACAAGGGCGTGAAAGCGCCGGTCAGGTTCTTCCTTCGCTTTCGCGTGTAGCACGGTCTGGAGTTTCCGAACACTTCCCGCCGACCCTCTTAGACTCCCGTCAGTAGTCAAGTCCCTGCCTCCTTTCCGTACCGCTCCCAACTCAGGGCCCCTTCCCTCGACGGGCATTACCCCGCGTCCTCAGTACTATGGGCCCATCCGCCACCACGCCGGCCCAGCCTGCCCCTCGCGGGGTCCCGGTTGCCGCGCGCACGGCACCGACGTGGGTTCCCGTGTTGCCACACCTTCCATCTTCCATGCGTGCTGACGCCCATACCCCGGCGGAAACCGGCCGGTGCTCGTGTCGCTCGCTTCCCAGCCGGTCGGCGGCCTTCCCCTTAAACCCGTAGGGTCGGCTTCCGCATTATACGTTTCGAGGCCTGCTCAGCGTTCACTCGCGTTTCGGCCCGCATGGTCGCTGAACCGCCCAAGGCGGCCCTTCTGCCAGAGAGCTTCAGTCCATGTCGTTACCTTCATAAACCGCTCTGGCTGCTACCGGCTGGAGCGACAGTTGCCGGGCGGGGTTCGCACCCGCAAGGAAAGTGCGCCTTTCCACGGCGCACGGGTTTGCCGTACTGTGTGTGGGTGTCGTAGCGACCGCGTCCCTGGGTGGTTCCGACATGGATCCAGCCTGAGGCCCTGTAGACGCCGCCGGTGTAGCGCGGGATTTCGACGAAGGTTTCGATGAGGACGGGGGTGGTGTTGTAGCGTCGGGTCCATTCGCGGGGCAGGCGTCGGCAGACGAGTGAGAGGATGTGGGATCCCAGGTTGGGGATCCTGATCCAGGGCAGGATGAGGAACCTCGGGTTGTTGATGACGAGGGGGAGGTTCTTGTTGCGCAGCGTGTGGGTCCATCCGATGAAGCGGTCGCGCGGGGCGAGCGTCCAGGCGGCGGCGCTGAAGCCGAGCATGGCGAGCGGCCAGCCGTTGTTGTCGTGGACGGCGTAGCGCATCTGCGCGCCGACGAGGGGCTTGTATCCCAGATAGTGGTAGCGGGCGACGAACTCGTTCCACAGCCTGCCTTCGCGGGTAGCGCGCACGACGGTCCGGAGTTCGAGTGGGCGGACCTCGTCGAGGGTCGTCGGTGCCGGCAACAGCGGCACTTCGGTGTCCTGACCGAAGATGATGGGGCGGGGCGGGGCCTTCCTCCACTTCTGGGGTGGCAGGGTGATGAGGCCGTCGTTGTGCATGGCCAGCATGGCCACCCGGGCCGTCATGTCCTTGAGGCCGCCGTCGGGCTTGAACCAGCCGATGCGCCGGCAGAACTCCCTGGACAGGGCATGGCGGCTGAGAGGCGGCGGGCCGGCGATCAGTGCGCGCAGCAGCGCCATTTCCCCGGCGGTGAAGTCGTGCCCCTGGTAGTGGCACTCGATCCGGCCGTTCATGCCGGCACCATCGGGTCGCGTCTGCGCTCCTCGTTCATCGACCATGGCAGCCAGGGCGACAGGTCATGGGGCGGCCGGCCGCCGCCCTGCGCGCATTCCGCCAGCCATGCCGCAAGCCATCGCTGGACATCGATGCCGTTCAACCTCAGGGTGCCGACCACCGAGTACATGAGCGCCGTGAAGCGTGCGCCGGTCTCGCTGTCGGAGCCGAACGACAGGCGTCTTGCGATGACCGGACATCTGAGCAGCCGCTCGGCGAGATTGTTGTCGAGCGGGACCCGGGGCCGGTCGACGAAGACACTCAGCCCCTCGCGATGGTTCACGAGCGAGCGCAGCGCCTTGCCCTCGCGCGCGCCGGACGGCAGGCGGTCGAGTTCGCGCCCGGCGTTTGCAAACAGGCTGCCGAGTGCGTCGGTCAGCGCGTCGTGGGCCGCGTCGAACGCTGGCGTCTGGCGCTCGAGACCGGGATCGTACTCGGCCAGCCGCGCCTTGTTCAGGCGGTAGATCGAGGCGATCCGCCGGGTCCATTCCCGGCACCAGCCGGTCAGTTCGTCCTGCCCCGCCGCGGCCTTGATGAAGTCCCGGCGTATGTGAGCCCAACAGAACGAGAGGATCACCCGGCCCCCGAGAAGCCGCGCCAACCTCTTGTAGGCGCTGTAGCGGTCGCAGACGATGACCGTCGAGGGCCGTGCTTCGGCGAACAGCTCATGGGCCGCCTCGGCGCTGCGCGAAGGATCGATATGGAAGTAGACCGCGTCGTGGCCGACCGAGATCCACAGCCAGGCCCGGCTCGACCTGCCTGCCTCGCGCAGCGCCTGCACGCGCCAGGTGGTCTCGTCGGCATGGCGCAGCACCGCGCTGTTCTGGTGCGCGAGGATCGCGTCGGCCACCGGCTCGAACAGCGGCACGAAGCGGGGCACGCTGCCGGCCAGGGTGCCCGGCGAGATCGGCAGTCCCTGGTCGGCCAGCCATGTGCTGACGCGCTGCAAAGGACGCAGGGACGCATAGCGTTCGAACAGGAAGCGCGACCAGACGCTGATCCCGTAGGGCGTGTTGGGGAACAACCGTGGCACGGGGGGCGCCGACACCTCCACGGGCGACGACGCGCAGTCGCATGTCCGGCGCCAGCGCGGGCGGCGGATCACTCGCCTGTGGGCCTTGACCTCGATCTCGATAAGGGTGGACTCTCCGGCGCCGTTGGCCGCATAGGGGTTCCCGCAGCCGGGACACACACACGCATCGGACGGCAGGTCATGCTCTTCGGTGTGTTCTTCGAGACCGGGCCGCTGTGTGCGGCCCCGGCCGGGTGCGCCGGGCTGCCGACCCCGCGGACGCCCGGAGCCCGGCTTCTCCTGCTTCTCGCTCTTGCGACCGAACTGCGTCTTCGACAGCACCGTCCGGGTCGCGCGAGACTCCGCCAGCTCGGCTTCCAGCTCCTCGTTGCGCCGCTGCAATGCCTTCACGGTCCTGTGCAGCCGGGCAACCTCCCTGCCGGCTCGCCGAAGAAGATCGCGCAGACGCCCCACCTTCGAGCGCCACCGCAGTGCGCTCTTCCCTGCTCGACGGGCTTCCCTCGTCTTCTCGACGACGGCCCTCAGCCTGCGCCGCGATGCCTCGAAGCGCGACTTCCAATATCCCGCTTCGCGACGCGCAGACACTTCCGCCCGGCGCAACTCTTGCGCTCGCGCTTCCGCCACCTCCGCACGGACCCGCTCCCGCTCCGCACGGACGTGCTCCTCCTCGTACAGCCACCGCCAGTCCACCGGGTCCGCAGCACACGCGGCCTCAGGGGTCAACCACAGCCCATCGGGCCCCTCGGCCAGCACCACGACCGTGCCAATATCCCCGTCTCCTGTCGCCATGAACCAGACGATAGCACATCACCGAACTCGTGGCCAGTCCCCTACACGACCTCCACCTGAGACCAATGACCCCCCCCTCCGCCACGGCACGACTGAACGTTTACCACATCGGCCAGTTGCGCCGTGGTCACATCGGCGCAGTCCGACACGCCGGTCTGGTTCACGATCGCCTCGCGCACCTGCTCGGTGCGGCCGCAGACGCCGGACCTCGGCGTCGCCGGACCCGCCTCCACCGCGGTGCTGCCGACGCCATCACCGTTCACCGTCCGCAACTGGAACGTGTACGCCACGTTGTTGGTCAGACCCGTCACCACGACCCAGTCCTCGTGGAGCCCGCCCGGCGCGCTTTCCTCGATCCTCCTCCACGCGGCGGGGTAGTCGCCGGTGGTCTTGAACCGGTACTCGTGGCGCGCGATGTCCGCGTCCTCCGCCGGCGCAGCCCAGGTGAGCGTCACCTGCTTGTTGCCGTGCGACGCCTCGAAACCCGTCGGCTCGGCCGCCCGAACGTCCCCTGCCCGGAGAACCGTCAGCGGCAGGCTGCTCGCGGACCCGGCGAAGGCGTAGCCTCGGTGACCACGGGCAGGGGCGGCCGCGTGATCAGGTCGATGTCCGCGGTCACCGCCCCCGTCCGCTCGGGTCACGCCGGCTGGCGCGCCGGCGTAAAGCCGGTCGCCGGTCTGCGCCGCGGCGGCGAGCGGCCAGCCCAGCAGCAGGGCACTGCTCATGACCAGTACACGCGTCCAAGCCCGGCGGCCGGTATGAAGAGGATGGACCCGATCAGATCGCGTCACTCTGCCCCGGAATGTGATGGTGAACGGTCGTCTGCCCGAGCGGAGAAGCGCGGCGGCTCGGTGAGTTCGGGGGGTGTGCCGCAACGAGTGGGGGCGGGGCTGGAAGCGCCGAGTCGAAGAGCAGGTGGCGGAGATGCACACCGGATAGCCATACCCCTCGATATCATCGCGTAGGCGCTGTTGGATTCCCGCTTGTTTCGTATCTACCGACAAATAAGGAGCGTTTGAGTGGGGTGTGTCGTCAATAGATAAAACATATTATTCCAATACCATATTATTTGTTGGCCAAGGAAGGCGGGTTTCCCGAGCACCGCGGCGTCGGGCGACCGGGCCGGGGGGTGAGCGATCCGAACCTCGTGTGTCAACGACACACGTCCCGGGCACTCCGGGAGGGTGGCCACGACCGGCCCCATGGCGGGAGCCGCGGTTCAACCCGGGACGCCGGTATCCGGGATTGCGTCCTGCGGAGGCCGCGCCCAGCCGCCGAACGACCCCGGCCGGTCCTCGCAACGCCAGCCGATTTCCGAGCCGGGAACGATCAGCGGCTCGTCCCATGATCGCGATCCGGTTCCCGGCGGCGCGTCAGATCCAGGGGCCGCGCGGTCTCGCGGCGGCGGATGTCCCGCAATACTCGGCCAAGCGTGTCACTTGCCCGTCGAGCCGTTCGATTCGCCGCCGCAAGGTGCGGTTCTCCGCGCTCAGCCGCTCGACACGACGCCGCAAGACTTCGACCTGCCCGGATTGCCGCCGCCGTTCCGTCTCGCACTGCGCGGACAACCTCTTCAAGACCGCCGTCAACTGCCATTCCAATCCGGTCATTGAGTTCCCTCACTCTCTCGACAGCTTCACGGCGGGCCGATGGCGCCAAGTCCAGCGCGGATACGCCGGTGAGCCGGCCGGCAGCACCACGCACCGCTCGCCCTCGATCTCCCGGAGCGTCACGCCCCAGGTTTCCACCTCGAGCTGAGCCAACGTCCGCCGGGCCTCCTCGCTGTCGAAGTCGAGTTCGGCCGCCGTCTCGATCCGAACCTGGATGCGCGTCCACCGCCAGTGCATCGTCGCCGAGCTTCCGCCGAAGGTGCCGAGCCAGGTCCTCAGCAGCAGCGCGCGCATCCGCCAGGTCGCTTCCTCCATATCGCGCTCGATGGTACGCAGCGCGCTCCTCGCGACGCGACGCGAGCTCTCGCCGAGCCGCCCGAGCTCGCGCGCGGTCAACTCCTCGAACCCTAGCCATCAGAAACCGCCATGCCCGTGATGCCCTCACTCCGCGTCATTACGGCTCGCGGCGATTCCGCTCCCGAATCCACTCGTCCACCTCCGTTCAAGCACGAGAGCTACCGGGAACAGCGAGAGCACCGAATAGCGATTGACACGCGGGACGATGGACTGGAGCCGCTACCGTTGAGCATCGGCAGTATCCGGGACATAACGGTGTATGCGCGGACCAAGAGTCTAGTGGAGAAAATCGGGTTTGGCAGCGAAGTGATTCCCGCGAATTGAGGTGATTTTCCCGCTGTTTCTGTACGGCAGGAGCAGATGCAGTTCAAGGGCAGAAAGCGCAGATCGTGCAGCCCTGTAAGTAGTTAGACGATTCCCTGCCTGGATTCGCACCATTCTCAACCTGTCGGCCCGTAGATTCCCCGAAAACCGCTCCCGAGCGCCCATCGGAGCCCCAGGGCCGTCCCGCCTCCGGTTCCCGGAGTCCAGCCCGGCCAGCCTCTACCTTCGGTCCACGCGCTCACGGAGGAGTGTCGAGGGCTGGAAGACCGGTACTTTGCGGGCTGGAACCTCGACGGGTTCACCGGTCCTGGGGTTGCGGCCCGTGCGGGCCTTGCGGTGGCGCACCTTGAAGGTGCCGAAGCCCCGGATCTCGATGTGGTCGCCGCGCGCCAGCGTGTCCTTCACGGCGTCCAGAAAGGCATCGATCACCAACCCGCAGTCCCGCTTGGTGACTCGTTGTCCGATCGTGCCGGCGGCCTGCTCAACGAGGTCGGCTTTCGTCATCTGCAACGCCCGGCGGAAGTGTGGTGGCTGTGTCGTATGGGCGAATGGTGTCAAGTTCAATAAAGTAATCCACCCTAACGACTTGTCCAAAGGACTCGGACCACCTCGATGCTTCCGTCCCTAGCGGCGTACTACGAAGCTAACGGCATCCTGCCGACCGCTTTCCGGTGTCCGTCAAGGTCTGTCTGCTCTGCGGGATCCCCTGACTTCGTGGAAGCCAAAATGAGCTATGTGGGACCCCTGTACGGAAAGGACCGGATGCCCCGCCTCGCCTTCGTCTCGCTGGACCCGGGCAGGGGGCGTTCAGATCCACGCGACCGTATGGCCGAGGTCGTCCGCCAGCGTACGCTCGCGGACGACCTGGATTCACTACCGAAGAACCGCCATTGGTACCGTACCCATGAGATGGCGCACTTGCTACTCCGTCCGTTTAGGCCGAGTCTCGTCCTTGATGACGCGCGGCTCTACTTCGCGCACGTCAACACGGGCAAATGCCGCCACACGCAGGCACACAGCCGCCAGGCCCGTACTACGCTGTTCAGAGAATGCCGTCGTTTCGTGCCCGGTGAGGCTAGGACTCCTGCGTCCTGATATCGTCGTAACGCAGGGCAAGGACGCCAAAGAGGCCGTCCTGAAGGGTCTCGGCGGGGTACAGCAACACGAGAAGCGTTTGGAGCCGGCCACCCGCAACCGCTATGGCGACTACGAGAGCGGAATCATTGAATCCGGGCCGTGGAGGGCATTCTGGCTACAGACCCATCATCCACGCAACGCCCGGGGGTTCTACCCGCAATACGAAGCCTGCTGGCCGCTATACGCTGAAGAAGCGCACCGTTTCTGTATTGCGAAACAGTAGAGCCCGCCGCAGTGGCGACTCCCTCTTGAACGAATTCGACGTGCACGGCGTGGTGGTGCCAGCGACTGGCGGTCGGAGGATGTTGAGTGTGCGCGATGCTACCAGCGCCCGCACGGCAAGGATGGCCGATCCTGAACTCTACGAGTAGCATTTCCCTTCGTCGATCACCGGAAACCGATCCACGTTCATCCGATTGGGTCCAATAGATTCTCGCTCAAAAATGTATATCGTAAGTGATACATGTTTCACGGTATCATCGTGTAATATCTTGTGATAACTAGATTTACATCAGATACGGTCAGTTCCGCCGAACTCGGCAACCTGCGGGCGCTGGAGTTCCTGTGGCTAACCGGCAACGAACTGGAGGGCCCGATCCCTGTCGAGTTCCGCAGCCTGACCGGCCTGAGGAGCCTGTATCTCGAAGACAACAATCTGACGGGTCCCGTGCCCTCCGACTTCGGCGCACTGACGGCGCTGAGGGTCCTGTTTCTGGCGAACAACACCGAGATGTCGGGCCCGATTCCCGCCGAACTGTCCGCCCTGACCAGCCTCGCGCGGTTCATGGCGGGAGGCACGGAGCTCTGCGTGCCCTCGGACCCCGGTCTGCTCGCGTGGCTGGAAGGGATCTACCTACGCCGGATCGCACGTTGCCCGGATTGGCAGCGGCCCATGGCGTACCTGACCCAGGCGGTGCAGTCGCGGGAGTTCCCCGTGCCGCTGGTCGCCGGCAAACAGGCTCTGCTTCGGGTGTTTCCGACCGCCCGGGAGTCCACCACCGAGACCATTCCGGCCGTCCGCGCCCGACATCCCGGCGAAGTCCACGCCGATCCCCACCCGCGTGGACGAGGGCGACCTGTCGAAGTCCGCCAACACGCTGATCGAGGGACACCTGGTGCAGCCTGGACTCGATCTGGTGATCGAGATCGACCCGAACGAAACCTTGGATCCGGAGCTCGGCGTCCGGACCCGGATCCCCGAGACGGGCCGCCTTCGAGTCGACGTCCAGACGATGCCGACCCTAGACCTCACTCTGATCCCGTTCGTCTTGAGCGGGGAACCCGATTTGTCGACGGAAGCCACGGTCGGGGACATCGCCGCCGATCCCGAAAACCACGAAGTGCTCGAATACGTGCGGCTGCTCCTCCCGGTGGCCGACCTCGAGGTCACGGCGCATGAATCCGTGCTGACCTCGGCCCGGAGCGTCTCGGCCGTGTTGGTCGAGACCAGGATCATTCGGAGCATCGAAGGTGGCACGGGGCACTACCTGGGAGTGATTCCCCGGCCCCTCGGAGGCAACTGGACCGCATACACCGCCGGATGGGCCAGTGCCTCGACGGCGGTTCCGCGCCACGTGACCCAAGCCCTTGCCGTCAACATGTGGACGGGTCGTGCGCCATGCGGAGCGACGCAGTACGCTGATCCCTTGTTTCCCTATCCGGACGGATCGATCGGCGCCTGGGGCTATGACTTCCGGGGCGGCGGACGGCTGGTGCCCCCGTCCACCCCGGAGTTCCGCAGCGCCTGCGACCCGCCCTTCTGGGTGAGCGACTACAACTTCAGCAACGCCCTCCGTTACCGGGCATACCTCGCGCGCGACCGGGACGGCCCGGCGCCGCAGGCGAGAATGCTGCTCGTCGGGGGGGGGCGTGGACGAGGACGGCAACCCGTTCTTGGCACCGGCGTTCGTGGTGGACGCCGCGGCCTCGCTCCCCGAAGCCGCGGGTGACTACCGGATCACGGGGCTCGGCGCCCGCGGCGAGGAGCTCTTCTCGCTGGGCTTCAACATGCCCGACGTGGCCGACGGTGACGGGAGCTCGTCCTTCGCCTTCGTTCTCCCGGTTGAGCCCGGCTGGGCCAGCAGCCTGGAGAGCATCACGCTCTCTGGACCCGGCGGGTCGGTGACGCTGGACAGCGACACCGATATCCCCATGTCCATACTACTCGATTCGAGCACCGGACAAGTGAGGGGCATCCTGCGCGACCCGCTGCAAGCCGACGCAGCGGCGGCTCTCTCTCCTCAAGCCGGCCCAGACAGTCTCGACGTGCTCTTCAGCCGTGGGATTCCCGATGCCGCAGCCTGGAGTCGCTGAAGGCGGTGAGTGGCCTGAAGAAATTTCCTGTTCACGGGTCCGTGCACGTCTACGTAGGGCCCTCGAAAGCCGATTCGGAACGGTGGACAAAATGGGGGGACAAGCAACGTCGCTGACTACGCAAGTCATTTATTTTAAGTACTTATGCCACTTAACAAGGCAGTCGCAGGGATAATTTCGACGGGAGCGACCTCTTCGGGGGGGAGTTGTTCGTGGAAAACTCCACGGAAACTTCCCCCCTCCCCGTGACGCAAAGCGTAGCGCCGGGGGGGGGTCGCTTGTCCCCTCCCCGCCGCACTTTGCGGCGGGGTGCTGTCCGGTCAAGACCGGCAAACCACAGAAGAGAGAGAAAGATACGCAACCGGGAGCCTGGAAAACTTCCCGGCGTTTTTCTGGAAAACTGGGGGTCTGTCTGTTTTCCATCCCTCCCAGTGTGCCCGCGCGTGATAACGGATCGATGCAAGATGCAAAGCCGGCGCCGACCGGGCCACCGAACCGCTGAAACCTCGTCTCGACCGATATTTCAAGCGTACTAGCATCAACGCCACACGACTCCGATTCGGATAACTCGGTGTCAGTCAACGCATTCTCCCACCATCCGACCGCGCCCCTTCTCCATCCACTCCGCACTGGCCCCCCAGAACACCGCCCCAAATGGCCCCCATCGCAGGATCCGGGTTCACACAACCCCCAACCTCTGTCTGATCTTGCCCGTGATCCGTCTGACCTGGTCCGCCGACACCCGCCCAAGCTTCGAGGCGTCAGAGGCGTCGATCGTCGCTATCTTGGCGCTGCGGATGACGGAGGGGGCGGGGAGGCCCGCCAGCTTCAGGTTGGCGACCGGCACATCGTCGGGCCAGCCTCGGTTCTCGGCGCTGGTGATCATGACGACCCACAAGAGTCCGTGCAGATCCTGGAGTTGAGCCGTCGAGACCACGATGGCCGGTCGCGACTGCCGCGTCGCGCGGTCCGTATACGGGAATGGCACCTTGATCACGTCACCGCGCTCAAAGGTCCGCATAGGCCCTAGCGTCCGCTTCCGAGCGCCATTCCTCGAAGGTGCGGAACGGATCGTCCGTCGTGGTCCGTCGTTGCACCTTGTTGAGCATGACCCGCCCATCGACGATCTCGTACGAAAGCTCGTCCCCTGGCTGCAGCCCGAGCGCCCTGCGGATCGGCTGCGGGATGGTGGTCTGGGCCTTGGAAGTCAGCTTGCTGACGATCACGACGCTCACCTTTGGGTTGGTTCGACATGCGTTCTATCGTAAGTAATTTCCTTACTTCTGTCACTCCTCCATGACACCACTTCCGAGGGCAGCCAGGAATTGCAGTGGTGACCCTTTATCCTCGCTGCCATCGCGATCGAGCTGGAAGCACTTTCCCTGTGGTGCTCCTCAACGCCCCTTCTCCATCCACTCCGCACTGGCCCCGCAGAACACCGCCCCAAATGGCCCCCATCGCAGGATCCGGGTTCAACGGACATCCGGCGGTACGTCCGAGCAGTCCCGGAGGGAATAGAGATGCTGAAGCCGTATCGCTCCGCTCTCGTAGCGGGGCTCCTGGCGATGGGGGCAGCCTCCTGCGGCGACGACACGCAGGTCGTCGAGCCCGCGACGCCGGTCGGCCCGGCGGCGTCTGCGCTCACGGCCTCGATTGCGCCCGCTTCGGCGACAGCCGTCGTCGGGAACAGCGTGGCGTTCGCCGTCAATGCCTCCGGGGGCGAGGCGGGTTCGTCGGCGAGCTGGACCTGCACATCGTCGAATACGGGAATTGCGACGGTGAGTGTCGTGGCAGTCGGCTGCCAGGCGATGGGCGTCGCGGCCGGTAGCGTGACAGTCACCGCCACGGTGACCAAGTCTGGCGAGACGGCGACCGTGGGCGCCCAGCTCACGGTGACCGAGGAGGCGGCGGGCGAGCCGGCCTTCCTCATCATGAGCCTCCCCGCCGAGTTCGAAGCCCGCGCCCTTAAGGGCAGGGTCGCCGTCACGCTCAATGTCGAGCGCGGCAACCGGATGCTCGAGCGGCTTTCTCTCCTCGTCGACGGCGAAGAGGTGGCCCACCAGTCCTTCGGGGATCCCGCCATGGCGGCCCCGGCGGACGACGCGGCTGCTGGGCAGGCCGTCTACGATCGCGGTAGGGACACCGGTTGCCCGGTGCCCCCCGCACAGATCCGGACGTGCCCGTTAAGGCATCCGGCTCCTCCCTTGGGTCGCGTTGACGGCCAGTCGTTGGCTTGGCCACGGGTGTCGGATTGTCAGCTTCGGCCAGAACCGCGCGGTCATCCGCTCCAGATCGTGCCAACCGCACCGGTCCCTTTGCGACCGACGGCGTATGGCCTTGAGCCACAGCCGTTTCAGACGGGCGACGAAGCGCGCCAGATACCGGAAGCTGGTCGGAACGGCATAGTAGTTCAGCCATCCATTGAGCACACGGCCCAGCCATCGCCCGGTTACTTCAAGGCGATCATGCCACCGCAGCCGCAGCGCTTCCGTGATCCGTTTCAGCGTGCGCGTCACGCGCTTTGCCGCTGGTTTGCGCCCCAGCTGGAAACGCCCCTTCCGATCCTTCGTGCAGTAGTGCGTGAAGCCCAGAAAATCGAACGTCTCCGGTCGGCCCATGCCGCGGCGGCGGCGCCTCGCTTGCGCGAATGCGCCAAACTCCACGAGCCGGGTCTTCTCCGGGTGCAATGACAACTCGAAGCGTCCGAGCCGCTCCCTCAGATCGTTCAGGAATCGCTCGGCATCCGTCTTGTGCTGCAACCCTACCACGAAGTCGTCCGCATAGCGCACGATGACCGTGTCGCCACGCGCCTCGTGGATACGCCACTTCTTCTGGAACCAGAGATCGAGAACATAGTGCAGGTAGATGTTCGCCAGCACTGGCGAAATCACCGCCCCCTGCGGCGTTCCCCGCAGCTCGTCCCGCCACTCTCCATCGTCCATGACGCCGGCGTTCAACCACTTGATGATCAACCGGATGACCCGTCTGTCCCCGATCCGGTGCTCAAGAAACCGGACCAGCCACTCCCGCGACACGTTGTCGAAGAAGCCGCGGATGTCCGCATCGACTATCCATTCGGTTCGACGCCTTTCCATCCCGACCGCCAGCGCGTCCAGCGCTCCGTGCGCCCCGCGCCCCGGCCGGAACCCGTAGCTGAACCCCAGGAACTCCGCCTCGTATATCGGCGTCAGAATCGTCTCCACCACCGCCTTCTGGACAATCTTGTCCTCCAGCGCGGCAATGCCGAGCGGTCGCGTGCCGCCATCCGGTTTGGGCAGGTACACCCGCCTCGATGGCGTCGCCCGGTACGTTCCCGCGTGCACGCGCCCGTGCAGGTCGGCCAATCGGCCGTCCACACCCTGCGCATACGCATGCCACGTCACGCCATCCACACCGGCCGCAGCATCCTTCTTCAGCACGAAGAACGCCCAGCGCAGCGCTTCGACAGTCACATGGTGCAGGAGCGACGTGAGACGCTCTCGTGGTTCCCGTCTCACAAACTGCCGTATCCGTCCGCTCGCCTGTGACACGCTTGCCCAGTCCTGTGCCTGGCGCGTGCTTTGAGCGTCCGGATTCCCCTCGGGCACGGTCCTTCGCTCCATCGACTCCGCCGGAGCCGAGGCTCCTTTGTTCGCCGACTTCATAGCTGTCGGGTCGGAGGAGGCGCCCCGCGGGGCTGACCTCCGTCCGCCGCCCAAACGGCTCGTACGGTTTTCCCGTAAGCCGCTTTCACAAAGGTGTCGCTACAAGAGTCCACGGAAGGAACCGGCAAGCGGAGGCGAACCCGCTCGTTACGCCAGTGAATGGACCTTCCGTTTCCCCTGCTGGGTTGATCCTGACAACGAGTATCCTCCGTCCACGATGTCTGGGTCTTTCACATAGGGAACTATCCGCATCGCAGTCTTTACTCACTCATCCCCGTTCTCTCCCCAACTCACCTCTGCCAACCGACTTCCCCGGCCCACTCGGCCGCCGCTCGCGCGGTCACCCGGCTTTCACCGGGCTTGAAGTACTATTCGGCTGTCCGATTGCTCGCCGCGCATCCATTCCCACTTCGCCTCCCGGCTTATAGGGTCCGTTATCCCGGCGCCACCCGGGAACACGACGAGCCCTCCTGGGGTCACGTCCAGATCTTCCGTACCGTGCCGCTCGCACACACCTTGGTACGACGGGTGGGTAAGAACGCCTTCGCCGCAATAGCGCCGGCTCGACCTTGCCCCGTCTTTGGCCGACCGATTCATCCATGGGGTAGCCCCCTCGATTACGGCCCGGTACTTCTCCTCAAGCCCTTCAGATTCCACCTCGCGATGGACACCCTGCCCTCCGGTTGTCTCTCGACAGTGATCCCGACTTAGCTCATCCCTTGGCTGTTTCCGCCGTTTCCAGCTCGGTGCCCGTTTAGAGTCTCGCTTATCGGCCCACCCCGGCCAGTGAGGCATTACCCCCACCTTTGGATATGGCGCCCCTTACCCGAGCGCCAGCGGGACTTCAACCCGCCTGACCTGAACGCTGCCCAGCACACACTATTCCCGTGTCTGACTTCTGCGCACCGTACATCGCCGGTTACGGATTCCTCCTCTCCTTCGCGGTCCCACTACGACTGTAGGACAGTACGCAGACCTCCCAGGTCCCGGCGCAGCGCGTACGAACATGCCCGGGTTCTTCGGCACCGCGGGATTCCGCCCCTCCATCGCCCTGACGGTTGAACAGATGCTGTCTTCGACGTGAACGAGCGTCTCGACATCCCGGATATTCATGTTTTCGGTGCCCAATAGCCCTGCCCGCTCGCGCCCCTGTCAACGCTTAACCCCTGGCCTCGCGGCCAACGGCCCATGACTCGGAGCGGGGCATTGCCTGGCGGGAAGGCCATCGAGCGCCGCTGCGAACGGCGGATCAACGGCGCGGGCCGACTCCCGGCCGCGCCACTGGCCGTTGCGCGTGCCAGCGATCCAACATAGGGTAGATGCAGAGTTCTGCTTTCTACCCTGGGGATAGCCATGGGCCTCAACATCAAGAATGACGAGACCTGTCTGCTCGCGCGCGACTTGGCCCGCCTGACCGGCGAGACCATGACCGCCGCCATCACCGTCGCGCTGCGCGAACGCCTGGCGCGCGAGAGGCGCCGGCACGACCTGAATGCCCGTATCGAGGAACTGCTTGCCGTCGGCCAGCGCTGTGCCGAGTCGCTGGAGCCCGGGCCATCGGCCATCGAGCATGGCGACCTGCTGTATGACGATCAGGGCCTGCCCAAGTGATCGTCGATAGCTCGGCGGTGCTCGCGATCCTGTTTGGCGAGCCGGATGCGAGGCGTCATGCCGCTGCGATCATGGCTGCCTACCCCTGCCGCATGTCGGTCGCCAACGTACTGGAGTCGTCCATCGCGTTGGAACGTCGAGGCGGCGACGCGGTGGCCCATGACCTCGACACGCTCCTGGGGAGTGCGGAGATCGAGTTGGTGCCCGTCACGGTAGAACACCTGGAAGCAGCGCGCCGCGCATGGCGCCGCTTCGGCAAGGGGAATCATCCGGCCGCACTGAACTTCGGAGACTGCTTCGCCTACGCGCTCGCCAAGACGACAGGCGAGCCGCTGTTGTTCAAGGGTGACGATTTCACCCGAACGGATATCGACGCGGCATGACTGGGCGGAGGTACCGGGCCAGCCGATGGGAAAGAGTTCGTTGCCGCATCCGGGGTCTCGGACTTCCGTTGTCGAGCACCCCTACGCCTCAAGAAGGGTCGGCCTCCCCCGCTGACGGTGGGTTGTGGTGGCAGCTGCACGTTTGGGGCAACTCTGGGGGCACCATCAGATACGCTCAAGCTGATGAGCTAATAGCTACAACGATTTACGGCCTCTTTAGATAGGCGCGGAGCCCCTCGCCAGACTCCAATGTCACACATTGCGATGGAGTGGACGCCCCCCACACCGGGCGCCATCGTGCGCCGGGTGAGGAGAACGCACACGGGGTGCGTTCAGGACACGAGAGGGGGGATGCATGGACAAGGTGGTCAGCATCATCGGTATAGACATCTCGAAGAGGTACTTTCAGCTGCACGGCGCTACGGCGGACGGTGAGCCTGTGCTGCGCAGGAAGCTCACTGGCTCGAAGCTGCTCGAATTCCTCGCCGGGCAGCCGGTCTGCCAGGTCGTGATGGAAGTGTGCGCGAGCGCCCACCATTGGGGGCGGATGATCCGGGAGCTCGGCCACGAGGTCCGCCTGATTCCCCCGGTGTACGTGAAGCCTTATGTGAAGAGGCAGAAGAACGATGCCAACGACGCCGGGGCAATCGTCGAGGCGGCCCAGCGGCCGACGATGCGGTTCGTGGCCGTGAAGACCGAGGAGGAGCAGGCACGCTCGGTGGTGTTCCGGGCCCGGGAGCTGCTGGTGCATCAGCGGACGCAGACGATCAATGCGCTACGGGGTCACCTCGCGGAGTTCGGACTCGTCGTTCCGCTGGGGATCCACAACGTCGGGAGGCTGGAGGAGGCGTACGCGGAGTGTGAGGAGTTCTTCCCGGTGCTGGTACCCCGCGCGATACGCCTCCTCATCGAGCGGATCCACGACCTGGATGCGGAGATCGATGAGATGGACCGGGAGATCCGTCGGATCGTGAGGGAAGACGAGGCGCTCCGGCGCCTGATGACGATCCCGGTGGTGGGAGAGCTCACGGCGATGGCGGTCCACACCTTTGCGCCACCGATGGAGAGCTTCCGCACGGGGCGTGACTTCGGGGCATGGGTAGGGCTCACGCCGCGTGAATCCTCGACGGGTGGCCGCCAGCGGCTGGGGCGAATCACGAAGATGGGTCAGCGCGACATCAGGAGGCTCCTGTATCTGGGGGCGACGTCGGTCATCTCGAGTGCGATCCGGCGGGGGGAGGTCACTGATCCCTGGCTTCGGCGGATGCTGGACGAGAAGCCGAGGAAGGTGGTTGCGGTGGCACTGGCCAACAGGACGGCGCGCATCATCTGGGCCGTGACGGTGAAGGCGGAGAACTACAGGGCACGGGGAGTGACGAAGGCCGTTTCTGCCGCGGCGTAAAGTTGAGAGTCGGATCCGTGTAGCGAGGAGGTGTTGGCCAGGCTTGGAACCCGGAGGAGGCGAGAGATGAGATCATCGGGGGTGACGGCTCGATCACCCCAATGGGCATGAGCTGGGAAGGTCCCAACTGGAGAGGGCAGGCAGGACGGCGGACAAGGCAGGGGCAAACGGTCGGCAAGACGGGGTCGGAAAAACCAGCCTACGATGGGCCACCGAGCCCGCCATTGCGATTTGGATCCGATCTCACGAACACCATACGGGCCCGCGGCCAGAAATGTGCCGCACCAAGAGGCCGATGGAGTGGACGCCCCCTCCCGACGGCATCGTAATGTGCCAAGATGGTATTGAGGTTTTTTCGACCGTTTGAGGTCTGACCATCTGAGGGAGGAGGCATCCAATGGAAGAGGTTAGCATCATCGGGATCGACCTGGCAAAGAACAGCTTTCAGGTACATGGGGCGAGGGCAGACGGGTCGGTGGCGTACCGCAAGAAGCTGAGCCGGGGGAAGCTTTTGAGTTTTCTCGCGTCGCAGCCGAGCTGCACGGTGGCGATGGAATCGTGCGGCAGTTCCCATTATTGGGGCCGGGAGATCATGACGATCGGCCACGAGGTGAGGCTGGTTCCGCCGATCTACGTGAAGCCGTTCGTGAAAAGGCACAAGAACGACGCGGCCGACGCGGCGGCGATCACGGAAGCGGCGCAGCGTCCGACCATGCACTTCGTGGCGGTCAAGACAGAAGCGCAGCAGGCGCAGGCGATGCTCTTTCGCACACGTGACCTTCTGGTGCGTCAGCGCACCCAGACAATCAATGCACTTCGGGGTCACTTGGCGGAGTTCGGTGTCGTGGCTCCACAGGGCACCGCCCAGGTCAGGCAGCTGGCCTGCGTGCTCGAGGATCCGGACTCCGACCTGCCCGAGTCGGTCCTCGAGCTGGGCAGGCTTGACTGGTTCCAACCGCGAGTTCCATGATCTTCTTCTCCCCTCCCAGACCGGGAGGCAACCTACCTGTCCACTGCGCTCACGCCTCCACCTCGGCCAGAAGGCCCGGCGTGACCAGCGCGTCGGTCCGGCTGGCGTCGCAAGGTGCCGGCCCAGGGTGGCCACGGCAGCTGAATCTGAATGAATCAACCGGGAGCCGGCTGCGCGGAGGGAAGCTATGGATATGAACGGTGTCCTGGAGATTGTAGCCGCGGCGACCAGTGGGCGGCTGGCTATTGCCTTCTGGGAAAAGGCCACGGGACGAAGGGACCCGGGCTCGTTGGGCCCGGGGTTGTGTTGGGTAATCTGTCTCTGTTGGGCCATGCTCTTCGGGTACGTCGGGTTTGTCGGAGCGGAGCCATGGTCACTTGGGGAGTCGCTGCTTTTTTTCCTACTTGTGATGGGGTTCGGCTTGGTCGAGCACTTCATCCGAGTCGTGGACGACGACGTTGTGATAGCGGGCATGGTCCTCGTGTTCATGGCAGCCCGTGTTTTCTCGGCATTCGGCGTGTCTCCCTGGGGAGTCGTGATCGTCACGGCCTTGATCGGCTTGGGCGCCGGTTTCAACGTGCAAGAACGCCGGGCCGCGGCTGTCACTGGAACGCAGGAAGTGGCCGCGAGAGAGAACCGCGACGACCGGCGGAGTGGTCCGCCAGGTGGAGAGGGGTCGCGAAGGCGGGATGAGAACGGATTCACCTCCCAGTACCAGGCCGTGGGAGAGGAGTCTCCGGATGGACAGTGACGAGCGGCTGCGATCCGTATACGGGAAGGTCCTGAACGCGCTGGGGGAAGCCCTCTTCTGGCTGCAACGGCCTCCTGCCGAGGGACCGGATGTGCACGACGCTGAGCGGTCGTGGATGTTCCACCTCGGGGCGGCGGGTGGACTGGCGTTTGTCGGTCGCCTGCCGGGGATCAAGTCGGAGGCCCTCTTCGATGACATCTCAGATGCCGCCGAGAAGCGGGATCTGGACCCGGTTGGCGAGATCCGGCGGACGGTTGAAGCCAGGCTCAGGTCGGACCACTCGCCGGACGAATCTTCCACCGGGAAGGGCGGTCTCGACTTGGAGGCCGGATTCCTACAGATGCTTGCCGTTCTGAACGAGGCACGCACGGCGCGGGAAGAGGGTGACGCCGTCCGCTACTCCCTCATGGCGGGGTTCCTCGTCGGCCTCATGTCCGAAGGGTCGTGGTCGTCGCGGGTCCGATACCGCCACGGTTCCATCAGGGACGCGGTGCTGGCTGCCCACGACCGAAACCCGGAGAGCGCCGTAGCCTGGGTGAAAGCAGAGTCGATCACGGCGCGGGAGCGGGAGGGAGAGTCGGCGGTCACGGACCCGCGTGCCCTTCTCCTGCAATGGGTGGGAGACCGTCTGGCCGCGGCGGATCGAATGTCCGGCCCGATGTTTTTCGGAGCCGAAGGTGAGACGGAGGATGAACGCCGGGACCGAGAGGCCAGGGAAAGGAGGTACTTCGAGAGGGAGGAAGCCTCCATTCAGCGCGCGCAGAACTTCGGGAAGAGGATCGCCGGCCCAGATCGCGAGGGCCTGTGGGTGACCGGGAGTTTTTCCCTGAACCGTGCCCTCGTGCTCGGATCTCACGAGGAAGACCACCCGGTCGACGGCGACCACGAAACGTGACGGTCAGGCCGACGGCGGTCTGTCGGGCGTTCGGGCGCGTGGCGACCCGGAGGCGACGCGTCCGTTCACGGCCGCGAAGGGCCACGGAAATCCTTTTCATCCCGGTCGACCTGATCGGGGGAAGAGCACCATCCATGAATCCAAGGACATCGATAGAAACAATGGACGTCGCTCCCCGAAGTCTTGGCTCCGAGACCCTCGGGTCCGGGCGGCGGCTCATGCGGCCGGGCCGTGGCCGCGAGCAACCCCACCCAGAGGCCTCGACGCACCGCGGCAAGAACGGTGCGGGACACGACGACGGTTCGGATCACCTCCGCGCGGCGGCCGGCGAAGCAGGAACGCCCAGCCGTACGGTCCAGGCAGATGAGGCCAGAATTCGGTTTCTCCAGGGGCGCACACGGCAGGTTCTACCGCGAAACCCCAGGGTGAGCTTGCCCGGTCTTGACGGGAAGGCGATTCGGGTTGGCCCGGAGACGGCCCATTGGCTGACTTCACCGGCCAGTAGGCGAAGGAGGCGGCCCCAGGCATGAGAGTCTTCAGCATCGGATCTGACGGCGAGTTCACCGAGTACGAGCAGTTGCCGTTCCAGGTGGACCACGAGGAATCCGTCCTTGAGGAGTGGCTGGAGTCCAACCCCGACGGGATTCTTGAAGACGGACGGGTTCTGATCATCGGGCGTCAGGTCCGAACCGACCTCGGGGCATACATCGACCTCCTTGGCGTAGATCGCGAGGGGAATGCGGTCGTCGTCGAGTTGAAACGGGATCGCACGCCGCGAGACGTGGTCGCCCAGGCGCTTGAGTACGCTGCGTTCGCCGCCCGGCTCGATGTCGACGCGCTGGAGGGCATCCTCCGGGTGTATGAACACGACGAGTCACTCAGTCTCGCCGACCACCACCGGGAGCACTTCGAGGCCGAAGAGTACGAGGCCGTCGCGTTCAACAAGAATCAGCATATCGTAGTCGTCGGCCAGCGGGTGACGCCGGAGATCAGGCAGACGGCAGCCTTCCTGGGATCCAAGGGAATCCGCGTCACCTGCGTCGAATTGACCTTCTTTCAAGCCGAGGGGGGCGGTCGTCTGCTGTCTCACGAGATCGTCGCGGGAAGAGAACGCGCGAAGCCACGCCGGGTGACGTCGGAAGCTCGGCCCGTCGTGTCGGAAGACGAGTTCCTGAAGTCCTGTGACGAGAACGGAGAGGTCGTCTTTTCCAGGATTGTCGACCTGGCGCGGCGCAGTTCCATGTCCGTCCGCCGGGGAACCAAGGGGTTCTCGGTTGGTGTCGATGTTGACGGAACCCGGGTGGTCGTCTGCTACGCGTTCCCGCCTCGCAGTGCGTGCAGGCAGACGCTCTATACGGCCCTGCGCGACAGTGCCGGCATCCAGAAGGCAGCCGTGCCCGCAGGGGCCGTCGGGCGACTCCGGAACTCGGCGGAGGCGACAGGACTGTTCACGCCTGCGGGCCGAGAGCTGAAGTGTGTCATCGACCGGGCCTTCACGGACGACGAAGTGGACAAGCTCGTTGCGTGGTGCGAGTCCGTGGAGCTGGCGATCGCACAGCACGGACTCAATGCGACGCCCGAACCGTAGAGCAGCGGGCTTGCCGGCGTCCGCACCCCACGCTCCGCCCTGTCCTCGTCCGATCCCGTGGCCGGCCGGCACGGATCAATCTCGAATCAAACCCGCACGTGTGCGTGAACACCCCGCAGGACCGGTCCGGGACGGTCCCTGGAGCTGCAGAATGGGGCGTGCTCCTGCACCGTGTCGTGCCCTACATGTTGATGGGGTCACTGGCTTCTTCGCGCCCGCTCTCCCTCATATGCCGCGTCCCGCCATTCCTCGGCGAAGGACGAGGCACGCGCACGCACCTCGTTCCAGGACAGGCGCATCGGGCTACCCTGCCCTTATACCGATCACGGGACGTGGCTGGCCAGAGGCCGCATCGCCAGCAACCGCCGGAACGCGCTCGCACTCCATGGCGTTACCGCGGGACCGCATCGCGCGCCCCAATGTCGTTCCTCCATCCGCGTTGCCTTCGTGCCTGCGCGAGCTCATAGCTAGCCTGCATTCGCATCCAGTGATCGGCCGTGCCCCAGCCGATGGCTTCCAACGCGAGCGCCATGTTCACGGACACGCCCGCCTTGCCGTGCAGCAGTCGCGACAGGGTCCCCCGCTCGCACCCCAGGTGTGCCGCCGTGTCGGTCACGTTCCATCCGACCTCGTCCATGCTCTCGCGGATCAGTTCGCCCAAGTGCGGGGGGTTCAGCATCGGACCCATGCTCTCACTTCCAGTGCCGGTCATGATCTCTACTCCTCCGGTCAGTGGTAATCTACCAGGTCCACATCCACGGCCTCGCCGTCCTCGAAGCGGAACACGACCCGCCAGTTGCCGGACACGCGCACGCTCCATTGGCCCGCTCGGCTACCCTTCAGCGGATGTAGCCGAAAACCGGGCGCATCCGCGCTGCCGGGATGCGTCGCTTCTTGCAGCCGGAGCAGGATGCGCCGAAGGCGCGGCACCAGCTGCGCCGGGAGCGGAGCCCGATCATCCCGCTCATGGAGCGCCCGCAGTCCCTTGTGCCTGATCTTCATGGACCCAACTGTAGCGTGTCGCGTTACGCGCCGCTAGCGGCAACCCTGTAGCCCCGCGCCCTCGCGACACGCCGGAGCCCCATGGGCTCATGAGGGATCAGAGGACCGCGCGCGGTCCGGATGGAGTGCGTTCGGGAAGACACAGCGGCCATGCCCCGGCCCCAGGCGAACAAGCGGGCTCAAGCGTGGCAGGACTGCGGGCGTTGACGCTCGCCGACCCACCGCACGTCCCAAGGCGCCCTGGACGGCCCCATGCATTCCCGTTGAGAACGAGGGATGTAATGAGGGAACCGCAATGGATTCATGAGTACTAAGTATATTATTGACAGTAAGTTACAGATTTTACGGTGCGACTTCACACGCCCGTCCCCGCCCCCTTGCGGGGTCGCTCCCGACCATCGATCTGCGGACTGCCTCGGGAAAATCCATAACATATGTTACGTCAGTCACTTACACACTAAGTGACTTTGCTCGTCCCCCCATTTCATCCACCGTTTTCAATCGGCTGTCGAGGGCCCTTCGTGGACGTGAATGGATGGCCATCGCCTGCGCCTCCGTCCTTCCCGCCCCCTCAGAGACCGTCAGAGAGATGATCGCAGGTGCCCCAGAGGCGCGGGTCGGCCGCGACCCGGGGGTTTCGGCCCGTTCCGCGGCCACGGCAGGCCGAGAGAAGGCTCTCAGAGGCCGTCAGAGCCGACTTCTCGGCGCTGGGTGACCCCATAGGACCCGGGGATCCAGCGCGTAGGTCCCCTCGGCGGTCAGTTTCGGCGGAGCCAAAGTTCGGGGAGGGTCACGCCGGATGGAGCCTCCTGGCAGTCGTAGTAGCGAGCAACGGTGCTGACTCGTTACAGGTGACACCCATCACCTGGGAAATCGACAATCGCGTGAGCCCTCACGGAGCCCTTTCGATGGGCCTTTTTCCAATTGTCCAAAACCAGCCGAGTGCCGCTCCTGCCCCGATTCCTGCGGACTGCCTCGGTAAAATCCATAACATATGTGATGGCAGTCATTTACACATTCAGTGACTTTGCTCGTCCCCCCATTTCATCCACCGTTTTCAATCGGCTGTCGAGGGCCCTTCGTGGACGTGAAAATGGATGTAACCGATGGAGTGGACGCCCCCTCCCGACGGCATCGCGATGTGCCAAGGTGGTGTTGAGTGATTGCGACCTTGAGAGGTCTGACCATCTGAGGGAGGAGGCATCCAATGGAGGAGGTTATCATCATCGTGATCGATCTGGCAAAGAACAGCTTCCAGGTACATGGGGCGAGGGGCGACGGGTCGGTGGCATATCGCAAGAAGCTGAGTCGGGGGAAGTTGCTGAGTTTTCTTGCCTCGCAGCCGCGCTGTGTGGTGGCGATGGAAGCGTGCGCCGGCGCCCACTACTGGGCTCGGGAGATCATGATGCTCGGTCACGAGACGAGGCTGGTGCCACCGATCTACGTGAAGCCGTTCGTCAAGAGGCACAAGAACGACGCGGCGGACGCAGAGGCGATCTCGGAAGCGGTGCAGCGTCCGACCATGCACTTCGTGGCGGTGAAGACAGAAGCGCAGCAGGCGCAGGGGATGCTCTTTCGCACGCGTGACCTTCTGGTGCGCCAGCGCACCCAAACGATAAACGCGCTTCGGGGCCACCTGGCGGAGTTCGGTGTCGTGGCTCCACAGGGCACTGCCGCGGTGAGGCGGCTGGCCGGTGTGCTCGAGGACGGGGACTCTGCGCTGCCGGGGGCGGTCCTCGAGCTGGGCAGGCTTGTCTCTCTTATTCTCAATTCCGGGCGACAGGGAAGACCCGGCTGTTCGGCACCCGCGGAGGCGAGCGGAGCGAGCCGGAGCGGGTGCCGAACAGGGGCGGTGGTCGGACCGTTTCAGGCTTGGCCGTGAGGGGCCGTGCAGTAGTTTGGTCGCCACCGTCCTTCCCTACGTCCTGAATGGATACATGAGCATAGTGGCTCGCATGACAAGCACAGGAGAAGGGAAGATGAGCATCCATCGCACCATCGGGATCGACATCTCCAAGGACTGGCTCGACGTCTTCGCCGCGCCCGAGGGGAGAGCATCCCGGTTCTCGAATGACCCGACTGGCTTGCGGAAGCTGATCGCCTGGATCGGCTCCGAGGTCGAACGGATCGCCTACGAACCCACCGGACCCTTCCACCGCAACTTCGAGGATGCCCTCCTGAAGGCCGGACTCCCCCTCTACGCGATCAACCCCTTCCAGGTCCGGTCGTTCGCCCGCTCGCTCGGCCGACGCGCCAAGACCGATGCCGTGGACGCCCGGGTGCTGGCTACCATGGCGGCGGCCATCGAGGATCTACGCCCGACTCATTCGAAGTCCGAAGGGCAGCGCGACCTGGCCGAACTCCAGCTGGTCCGCGATGCGCTGGTCGGGGACCGGGTCGCCATCACCAACCGCGGCAAGCACTTGCGCACCCCCGTGGCCAAACAGCTCAACAAGCAACGGCTGAAGCAGATCGAGCGCCAGATCAAGCGCGTCGACGCCGAGATCCGCAAACGGCTCAAGGCAGAGGGGGCTCTCGAGCGCCAGTCCGAGATCCTGACCTCCATCCCCGGCATCTCTGACGTCACCGCCGCAGGACTGATCGTCCACATGCCTGAACTCGGCACCCTCACCGGGTCCTGTGCCGCCAGCCTCGCCGGACTCGCCCCGGTGACTCGGGAGTCAGGCTCCTGGAAGGGACGCAGCTTCATTCAGGGAGGCAGGCACCACGTGCGCCGATTGCTCTACATGCCCGCGTTAGTCGCGAGCCGGTGCAATCCCGACCTCAAGCGGACGTACGAGGTTCTCGTGGCCAACGGGAAACCGCCGAAGGTCGCCCTTACGGCGGTGATGCGAAAACTCCTCGTCCTCGCCAATGTGCTCATCCAGCAGGGCCGCGCCTGGACGCCACGCATGAACGCCATGCACCCAACCGGCAAGCAAGGGCAAACAGCTCCATCCGCGAGCTCTCGCCTGACTCAGCGACCGCATCCCGCGTTCACCGCTACCGTCCATCTGCCGTGTCTCCCCGGCCCCGCGCCTGACGGTGCCCTCTTGACATGGATACTACTGCTCGAGCGGATCGATGAGCTCGATGAGAAGATCTACGGACTGGACAAGAAGCTCCGGGCGAGCGCACGGGAGGATGAAGAGACGGCGCGGCTGATGACGATCCCGGGAATCGGACCGATCACCGCGCTGGCCATCCAGGCCTTCGCGCCACCGATGGAGAGTTTCCGGCGTGGGCGCGACTTCTCGGCTTGGCTTGGCCTCGTGCCGCGGCAGCACACGACCGGGGGCAAGCCGAGGCTTGGCAGAATATCGAAGATGGGTCAGCGCGATCTCAGGCGGCTCCTGATCACGGGCGCCATGACGGTTGTCCACCACGCGATCCGACGCGGCGAGACGACGGATCCGTGGCTGGCCAGGATGTTGGCACGCAAGCCCAGGATGCTGGTCGCGGTAGCGCTGGCGAACAGGATGGCGCGCATTGTCTGGGCGCTTACGACGAAGAAGGAGATCTATCGGGCTCACGCTGCCGCCGCCTGACCGGGCGAAAGGAGGGAAGCCGAGAGGAGGACAGCTGTTGGGGATGTGAGCAGGTCGGAGGACAGGTAAGGGCAAACGGTCAATGAGACGGGGTCGAGAAAACCAGCAACCGAACGGAGAGCACCGAAGCTCGCGTAACCGATATGGACTCGGCCCGCGTATCTCCATACAGGCCAGCGGCCAACTGAGTTGCCGCACCAACAGGCCGGATAGACGACAGCACCTGACCACATGCACCGAACCGTTCGAAGAAAAGCTTGCATCAACGGGGGCGTCCATAGACGAGTTCCGCCCGGCACATTCGCGGTCCAGCCAGAGATCGTAGGCCATCTGCATCCCCAGCCAGGTCTCGGGCGTCGAGCCGAACGCCTTCGACCGCCGTATCGACATCTCCACCGACATTCCCGTGGGCTCGTTCACGAGTTCGGAAAGCGCCTGTCGCGTCACGCCCAGCCCCGCGGCGTGCGAAGAGCCAGGGTACGAGGAAAGGACCTAACCAAGTTGCGGTCGCTGCTGGCGTCGCTGATCGAGCAGGAACCATTGCCCGCACGCTATCGCGACCCTCCGCTGCGGGGGATCTGGAAAGGCTACCGCGAGGCGCATCTCGAACCGGACTGGCTCGTCATCTACCGCATCCAGGGCGACGAGCTACACTTGGTCCGTACCGGAACTCATTCCGACCTATTCGACGAGTAAGCCCGCCAGACTCCCCTCCGCGCCAATCGATATGGCATCGCATGCGAGTCCACTATGTTCTAGTGCAGAGGAGGCTCCTCTGCCGGATCCGGCTCGGTGGCGGGTCCCAGCGCCTTACGCGGGAGATCCCTCAGCGCGATCCTGGGCGCGCCGGGCCTTCCGACGTTCGGAATCTTGCCCTCACGCACCAAGCGACCGAGATGATGGGCGGAGTAGCCGCTTTTCCTGGCGGCCTCCGCCAGGGTGACGATCGTGTCGTCTTTCCGGCGCCAGGCTACTTCGAGCTCCGCCGCACAGGCCTCCAAGGCCATGGCCGCTGTCTCGCTCCCGTACTGGCGTAGGATGCTGGCCCGCATGCGCCAAGCTTCGGACAGAGTCGCGAGCGGGAAATCCAGCTCCCTATCGGTCGCTGGAGTCGAAGCGGGCTTACGGCCGGGGGCGACTCTTCCCGAGCTCAGGTCTCGGACGACACGATCCCAATCTTCCCCGGCAAGGGTGCCGGGGTCTCGATCCTCGCCGAAGGAACTCGGCAACATCTCCATCACGGCCCCATGGTACGCTGGCCACTTCTCACTGCCGGTGGGTGTCACTTCGTCGTCGTGGATGTCGGAGGGCGTCTCCAGGGTGAGGGGCTCGGCGCCGGCTTCCGCTTGGTCCTGGAGTTGTCGTTGGGCGTAGCCAGCGGCGAGTTCATCCGCCTGTCTCTTGGCTCTGGCCCAGTTGCGGTGCCCGAGTGACCGGGTCCGCCTCCGACCCTTCTCTCGCCACTCGATCTGGATGATGCCTGTCCTGGGATCGGCGAAGGCACGGACCCGGTTTCGGCCCCATTCGCCGGCACTGTAGCTCGACCGGTCTCGTTTCGGGCTCGCCATCATCAGGTACCTTTCTCGATGATGGACTGCACGATCTGCGCGTTCGAAACCTTCGGCATACGAGGATGCTCTACCGGATCCGACTCGGTGACGGGTCCCTGGGCCTTACGCGGGAGGTCCCTCAGGGCGATCCTGGGCACGCCGGGCCTTCCGGCGTTCGGAATCTTGCCCTCACGCACCAAGCGACCGAGATGATCGGCGGAGTAGCCGCTTTCCCTGGCCGCCTCGATCAGAGTGAGGGTGGTGTCGTCTCGCTGGCGCAAGGCCGCTTCGAGGTCGGCCGCACAGGCCTCCAGGGCGACGGCCTGTGTATCGCCGCCGTACCGGCGTATCGTCCTGGCCCGCGTACGCCAGGCTTTGGACAGGGCCAGAAGGGATCCTCGATGATTCATGTGCCCGCCTGCCTCCATTGACTGCCCTAGAGAATCGAGCGCGTCTTGGCTCCTGCCACATGGAGGGGTTTAGCGCTCCCGATCTCCCTAGACGGCAGAACGGCAAGCAGCCGGTGTAGCGGGTAAAGAAAATGAAATGAGCATGCTCGCCTCCCGCTATGGAGTCGTGACAGGTTGTGGCACTCGAAGGGAAAAACGGGCGCTTGCCCTGAGAGACACAGGTAGCTGGACGACTGCCGACTGCATCACCGTCACCACCGCGGACCCTGACGCCGACCCCGCACTCGCGGTACTCGTGGCCGGGATCACCGTGACCGTAGTCGGACGGGGTGGGTCCGACTCGGGGGGGTGCGTCTGTCGCCGCTCCCGCAACCCGCGGCCAGAGCCACAACGGTTAGCACTGCCCACACCCGGAACATGGTTCGGTCATGGCTCGCGGAATCCTCCCTCCACGGTTTCGTATCATTGCACCAATTCCTGGCCGAGCGGATCGTGGGCTACATGGACGCCTACGACCGGGCCCATGCGGATCACGTTTCGTTTCGGCGGATTACGGTACTATCTAACTATAATATAATTATTTCTAAGCTATAATGGGATTATGTCTAAAACAAGCGCGGCGGTTCCCGGGGAATCGAATTACCTGTGACTCGTCTTCGACAGCTTGGAGGGGAATTTCGCACTCCGACACGCCAACAACCCAATGAAATCAGGTGTTATTCGCGACTTGGTCGTGAGGTTAGACCCGACATAGCAGCGCCCTGAAGTGGCGGCGTGACCAGTTGATCGATCACACCGACGGGCTCGATCTAGAGCATCTCTGCCCGGCCATGGCCTGGCTCGGGGAGGAGCTCGGCAACGGTCCCCCGAAGGGGACGCTCCCCCCGACGCATCAACGACCGGATCGAGGAAGAGGCCTTCGCCTGGCGCCGTGATCCTGAGCCAGCTCAGGAGCAAGCGCGCGTCGGAGGTACCCAAGGGCCCGATCGCCAACGGGGGATGCAAGCGCTACCTCACGGCGAAGCGGGAGAGCATCGGCATCGATGACGCGAAGACCCAGGCGGACGAGATGTTCGAAGGGATCTGGGTGCTTCGCACCAACGCCGGACGCAGCGCCGTTGACACGGCGTAGCGTTACAGGCAGCTGTGGATGGTCGAGCAGATCTTCCGTCACGCCAAGAATCTGCTTGACACCCGCTCCGTCTTCCACAAGACGGACGCCGCGATCTGCGCTCACGTCTTCTGCTCGTTCCTCGCGATCGTGCTCCAGAGGGAATTGCGCAATCGCATGGGAAAGGCCGGGATCGAAGCCGGATGCAACGATGTGCTCCGCGGTCTCGGCGCCTCAGCAACCGGCTGCGGTACACCGGAGCCCGGGCGCGCAGGGCCGCATAGACAGGATAGGGATCCTGGGCCGTCCGGGCCGGCAGCGGGTTGGACGCCACTCCGCTCTGCTAGCGTTCCCGCAGAAGCAGCATGTCGACGACCGCGAATCGTATGGCCCCACCAAAGGAATGCATCATCTCTTCCTCGCAGCGGCCGCCTGAAAGGGCTCGGCCGGACCCTCCCAGTTCAAGAGCGAGCCAAAGGCTCCGGGGTCTCCACGGGCTTCGGTGGATCTGTCGTCAGCCTTTTCGGTGGCACGAGAGCCGCGTCGTCATCATTCACGCCTGACGCGTTCACCACCCAAGCGAGTTCATCCGCCCGATTCATGTCCCTGGCGTTCTCCCACCTGACGGCCCAAGAGAAAGCGTTTCCGCCCAACTCTCGGGAGCACTCCCGTGTGCGAATGGGTTCATCCCGATCACTGAACGGGGTGCGATGTCCGCCTACCGAAACAGGAGGATAGATGTCCGTCCATCTCGGCTCAGCCATGAGTCCTCCTTCGCTGCTCGAGAGCCTCCTTGAGCCGACTCTGATCTGCCCGCTGGTAGCACTCGAATATCGTGCGTGACGTCTTCCAGCCGCCGAGTTCGCAGAGCACCTTCAGCGGCTGGTCCATGAGGTCCGAGGCGAACTTCCGCCTGAGGGAGTGCCAGCTTCTGCGACGCTTTGGTTCCAGTCCCGCGAGCTTCTCCGCCTTCTTCCACCACGCTCCAGCCAATGGATGGCTGACGCTCCGCGACGGGTCCGTCGGCGCGGGCAGCACGGGAGCGTCCCCGGCCCCGGGGTTCCGCATTCTGGCTTGCGCCAAGACGGCGAGCGCCTCGGCGGTCACCGGAGTCCGGTGCTCGTAGCCCATCTTGTCGTGCTCGGCGCGCCAACGGATGACCCTGCCTTCCAGGTCGACGTCCGACCATCGAAGCTGGCGGATGGCGCCGATCCGGTGTCCCGTCTCGTGCGCGAGCACCAGGGCCACGTGAAAGCGCCAGTCCACCTCCAGAGAAACGTGGAGCAGGGCCTCGTATTCCGCTTCGCTAAGGAACACCCGTGTCGGGTTCTTTTCGGTGGGTGGCTTCAGGCCTCTCAGCGGGTTCGACTCGAGGAGCAGCTCACCCTGATCGTCCCTCGACTGTGCAGCCCAGTTCAGGACCGCGAGCAGGAACTTCAGGTCGCGCTCGATCGTTCGATCAGAAACGGGTTTGCCGCTAGGCCCGACGCTGCCAGACCGCCGGTCCCGGATGAAACGATCCCAGTCTCGCTTGGAGAGCGTGCGGGGGATTCGATCCTTGCCGAGGAACCCCAGGAACATCTTCATCGCGACGCCGTCGTGCTTCCGCGACCCCCCACCCTTCGCGGGTGTCACCTCTTCACCGTAAAGGTCAAAAAGCCTCCCCAGGGTGAGTGGCCCGGGCTCGGGTTGCGTCTGGTCCTGGAGCCGTAGCTGGACGCAGCTGCCGGCGAATTCGTCCGCCTGTCTCTTGGCCCGGGCCCAGTCACGATGCCTGAGGGACCGGGTCAGCCGGCGTCCGTCCTCCCGCCACTCGATCTGGATCAGGCCGGTCCTGGGGTCAGGGAAGATCCGGACCCGGTTCCGGCCCCATTCACCAGCGCTGTAGCTCTGCCGGCGTTGGTTCGTGCCTGCCGTCATCAGCCTCCCGCCCCGACGACGGACTGCACGCTCCGCGCATCCGAGACCCCATGTAGGGGAAGCTCCTCTGCACGCTCCAGCCGAGTGGGGCGCCGGGCCGTACGGGTGAGGGCTCCGAGGGGTGCGCCCCCCAGGGCCTCACGGACCCACGGATGAAGGCGCTCTGCGAGCCGGGCGGCTGGAGGACAGCCCAGGCGGTATCCCACTGCCATCGGCGGTCCAGCCAGACGCGGATCAGGAAGGCCCGGGAGCACCACAGGGATGCTTTCTCCTGGCCCAATTAGCGAACAAAAAATAGCGAACATCGATCCGATAAGCCTCCTAACATCAATGTATGCAATTATATCCGAGACAGTACCCAATTGTCCACAGGGCATCTGATGAGCAGGCGGCGTTAGGGGCCGAACGTTCACAGGGGCATCTATGAGGGATGTCCGGACAACACCCAGAGGGAGAAAGAATCATGAAGCTGTATCGTTCTGCTCTAATGGCCGGGCTTCTGGCGCTTGGAGTGGCCGCGTGCGGCGACGACGTGGAGGTCGTCTCGCCCGCACCGCCGGTTGCGCCACCGCCGCCGCCGGTCACGGCCACGATGGCTCCTGCTTCGGCCTCGGTCGCAGTGGGAAACAGTGTCGTTTTCGCAGTCAACGCCTCGGGTGGCGTGGCTGGCGAGGCGGCTAGCTGGACCTGCTCCTCGTCCAACACCGGTATCGCTACGGTGAGTTCGACATCGGCTGGCTGTCAGGCGACGGGCGTCGTGGCAGGTTCGGTGACGGTCACCGCATCCGTGAGCAAGAGTGGCGAGACGGTGAACGTGGGTGCCCAGCTCACCGTGACGTCTGACGAAGTCGTGGGCACTGCCGGTGATCCTGCCTTTGTCCTGGTCCGATCGGTGACGGCCGATACAGACGACGGTTCACTCAGTGGGACACTCAGTGTTGAGGTGGGCGTCGAGCGCGGCGACCAGACGCTCGAGCAGCTGTCCTTGCTCGTGGACGGAGAGGTGGTCGCTTACCAGTCCTTTGGCAGCACCATGGGGATGGCGCCCCCGGAGGACGAGGCCGCCGAGCAGGCGGTACATTCCTTCAACTTTTCGTTCGATTCGGGCGACTACGGTGACGATGGTACTCCGTCGTACATGAATGGCGAGCACACGATCTCGGCGGATCTCCAGATCGCCGGTGGTATGATGGCGGATGGCATGATGGGTCACGAGACCGTCTCGTCGAACACGGTGACGGTTGAATTCGACAATGACGATGGCGTTCACGTCACAGCGGATTTCCCGGGCAACTCTGCGATGAACCCGGAGACCGGTGAGCTTTGGTACGGTGGCCCGAATGCAGGCGATTTCACGATCACGGTAGCGCCGGTCATGTACTCCGGCGGAGGGGCCGTCGAATCGGTGACACTACGCGGGGTATGCGGCGCCGACGCTGTGACGGACGCCGAGGCTCCCTACGAGTTTACGCTGGAGTGCGAGGAGTCCGGACCAGTCACCCCGGTGTTCTCAATCGCGACCGGCGGGAATGCGATAACGGATCTGAGCCCGAAGAACGAAAGCATCTTCCCGCTCAATCTGGACTATGTGGGCCCACCCGCACCGTACTTCTCGCCCAACCCCAATGACCGTGAAGGCGGCTGGGTCAACCTGACCGTGGACTTCCTGGGCAAGCAAGGGAGCAGCAACAAGGATGGGTGGCTCGTCTATAACGAAGACGACAGTGGTGTCGGTGGGTACATCCCGCAGCTGAGGATTTCCACGGCCGTCCCGGAAATTGTGGGTGGTGCGCTCGCCGCTGGTCCTGTCGAGGGTGTTCCGGCATTGCCGCCGGGGGGGACGAAGAAGGATGCCGTCTGCGCCGTCGTTACCGCTAAGGATCTCCTCGGTAACGAGTCCAAGCTGCCGAAGGCCGATGCGCCCTGCGCGATTGCCGCAGGTTACGAGGACGCTATTGCTGTGCTCGATGCGGCTGAGGACGAGGAGGACGAGGATGCCATAGCCGAAGCCAAGAAGGCCATACCCGCAGGTATCCGGGGTGGCCTCGATATCCTGGCACCCACGATCGAGTTCTCGGCTTCCAGCCCGAAGGAGAACGCCTCTTCGCTGAAGGAGTTCCAGGTTCAGATAGCGGATGCAGGCGGGTCTACCGGCAAGTCTGGCCTGCACTCCGAGCCTGTACTTGCGAAGATCGAAGTCCGAGATGCTGATAACGACATACTCTGCGGCGACGACGACGACGTGGGGGGCATGATTGGAAAGGAGGACGTGGCGGGAGTGTGCAAGCTCGCTCCGCTTGGTGGCTTCAACAATCCTCTGGCTACGACTGCTGGCCTGAGTGGCAGTGAGACGGTGGGCTACTACACCTTCACGGCAGAGGCTCAGGACAAGGCCGGCAACAAGTCCGAGCAGCTCGTGAGGACAGCAGTGAACGATGGTGAGGCGCCAGAGCTCGGTCTGATTGTTGGCGGTTATGACAAGGGCGCCTTCTCTCTCACCGCGACGTTGACGGACGACCTCTCGGTCAAGCAGTACTGGGCCGAGGCGTTCGACGCGATCACAGACGTCGGCAACGGCTCTGTGCTGATTCTGCCGAGGGAAGATTCTGTGGCGGTCGATGACTACAACTCGGCCGACCTGACGCAAAGCCTCCTTACATCACCACCCGTCACGATGATGGTCTTCCGGGCCCTGCAAGCTGGGGAGCCCAGTACTGCTCCTGCGGCCATCGATTCGATACGTGTTGTCGCCACGGACCAGAGTGGAAAATACGGCAGCGCGTCAAACGAGGAGCCGGCTGGCAATGACGCCTTCATTGAAGGCCTTGACCGATTCGGTTTCCAAACCGCTCTCGATAACCTTGATGCTGGTGAGGAGGAGGGCGATTTTGACGATGAAGACTTACTCTACTCCCGCGACGAGGTTTTCCAGGACTTTAACCTTGCGGACGACGAGAGCGACGACGATACGCTCGAACTCAGGGCAGAGATTGTGGGGACTGCTGGGTATACGGAAGCAGAGGCGGAGATCTTGGACGATGACGACACCCCGGACGTCGACGAAGCCGAAGCCGCTGTGCCGGGCGTGGAAGGGCTAGTGGATAACCCGGTGTCGCGTGTGGACTTCTACGCAGCGGTTGCTCTGGAGCCGGATGGGGCGGATGAGCAGGATGATCCCAATGACGTACCCCCGGAAGTCGTCGGCCCTGGGACTGAAGCACTCGTGTTCATCGGTTCGTCGAGTGCTGCCGGCGCAGAAGACTTCGATGCCACGCCCGACGACGAGGGAGGCGAGAGCCGCAGGTACGTCTGGGCCCTCGATATGAGCGGGGCTGCTTTCCTGGAAGCCTTGGGTGAAGATGCAAATGAAGCGCCGGATACTGATGGTTACACGATTGTCGCCTTCGCTGTGAACTCAGACGGTGTGGCGATATCTGCTGTTGCCGCAAATGTAGGGGTCGAGAAGTAAGCACTTTCCTGGCGGGCTTTCGCTCGCCATCAGGGACCTGGAGGGGTCCGGCCGAAAGGCCGGGCCCTTTCTTCTTGGTGTGCCAGGCATGCCCTGTGTCTGGAGTGAGAGTCTCTAACGGGCGGAGGTAGCACCGAACCGTATAGCCGAGGGCAAGGGTGTCCGTCGCGAGGTGGGATCTGAAGGAAGCCGGAGGCGAAACGCGACCCCGACGAACAGGAACCGGATAGAAGGCCCATGACCGTGGGGTGAGCCGGCAAGATACGGTAAAGCCCGAAAGCTACCCGGACGCGGCGGGGGTAAATCCGGCGGGGATCGCAGGAAAGAGACAGGGCTTACCCTGGGAGGCCTCTGGGCCTGTCCGGTTGATCCGGACTACAGCGTCAGCGATGGCGTTGGATGGGCACAGAGGAGTCAGCAGACGCCATAGTGTGTGCTGGGCAGCGTGCAGGTCAGGCGGGTTGGAGTCCCGCTGGCGCTCGGGGAAGGGGCGCCATATCCGAAGGTGGGGGTAACGCCTCACCGGCCGGGGTGAGCCGATAAGCGAGACCCTAAACGGGCACGCAGCCGGAAACGGCGGATACAGCCAAGGGAGGAGCTAAGTCGGGATCACCGTCGAGAGACAACCGGAGGGCAGGGTGTCCACCGCGAGGTGGAATCTGAAGGGCTTGAGGAGAAGTACCGGGCCGTAATCGAGGGGGCTACCCCATGATGAATCGGTCGGCCAAAGACGGGGCAAGGTCGAGCCGGCACTATGGCGGCGAAGGCGTTCTTACCCACCCGTCGTACCAAGGTGTTTGCGAGCGGCACGGTACGGAAGATCTGGACGTGACCCCAGGAGGGCTCGTCGTGTTCCCGGGTGGCACCGGGATAACGGACCCCATAAGTCGAGAGGCGAAGTGGGAACGGATGCGCGGCGAGCAATCGGACAACCGAATAGTACTTCAAGCCCGGTGAAAGCCGGATGACCGCGCGAGCGGCGGCCGAGTGGGCCGGGGAAGTCGGTTGGCAGGGGTGAGTTGGGGAGAGAACGGGGATGAGTGAGTAAAGACTGCGATGCGGATAGTTCCCTATGTGAAAGACCCGGACATCGTAGACGGAGGATACTCGTTGACAGGATCAACCCGGCAGGGGAAACGGAAGGTCCATTCACTGGCGCACGAGCGGGTCGCCTCCGCTTGCCGGTTCCTTCCGTGGACTCTCATAGCGACACTTCTGTGAAAGCGGCTTACGGGAAAACCGTACGAGCCGTTTGGGCGGCGGACGGAGGCCAGCCCTGCGGGGCGCCTCCTCCGACCCGACACCGGGCCGGGACGGGCCGGGAAGGGCAGAACTTCTTGGTGCGGGGAGACAGACCGGATGACTCGGTGGGCGTGGAGCTGCGGGAAGGCATGACGGACCAGCTCTCGCTGTTCGGGGAGAGGGCCGCGGTGCGCCCCTTGGGAGGCGGAGGCGGAGAAGCCGGAAGCCGATCTGCGCCCACAGGGGAGCGGCAAGCGTCGGAGTCGGAGGGGAATCGAGCCCTGGCGCTGAGGTGTCCAGCGCTACAGCACTGAGGAGAACCGCCGGATACGAGATCCGTACGTCCGGTGGTGTGGGGGGACGGGGGGTGCGAGCCCCCCTCCTACCCGATTTCAGGCGGGACTTCCGGCACCACCGCAGCGATCGCGGCCGCGATCTCGTCCAGGTCGTCCCGGCCGCCCAGTCGAACCCCGTAGAACAGCACCGAGATGATTCTGATCGTCTGCTCGAGGTCGACCCGGGTCCATGGCTCGCGATCGAGCCAGCCGGCCATCCAGTCGTCGGCCCTGATCAGGACGTAGACGCCGGCCTCGTCGACGTAGGTGTCCGGAGGGAAGTCCTCCCGGATGATGATCTTCACGAAACTGAGCGGCACCTTGGTGCCCTGGAAGTACGCACGGATGGAGTAGCTGCCCGTGAGCCTGACAGCGCGTTTCTCGCCCACCCGGTCCTTCACGCGCTCGAAGAGGTCTTCGGCCTGCTCCCTGAACTCGGGGTCGTACCTGTCGAGCGGCCGGGTTTTGTGCGCGGGGTGATGTGACACGGGCTACCGATACACGTGCAGGCGATCGGAGCGATCCGGACCGAAGCCAGCCAGCGGTGACGGGTGCCGTCCACGACCCACCCTGACGTCCCCTCTTTTCTTCGGGGCCGTCCGCCGGCCCGAAGGCCGTCAGGGGCGATCCTGCGGCCTTCGGGCTGGGATCCGAGGGCCGGGGGACCCTCACTCCCCGTAGAACCGGGCGACGGCCCCGCGTGCGGCCACCTCGCCCCGGGCGTAGTGGGCGGGCATCCGGGGGGACTTCCACCGGCCCGCGACCTGGACGGCGGCGACGGAGGCCCCGGAGGCCACGAGATCGCGGGCCATCCCGACGCGGGCAGAGTGTCCGGAGAACGCGCCTTCGAGCCCGGCGGCCCTTGCCATGGCGGCGAGGCGGCGGGCCACGGAGCGTCCGGAGCGGAGGCCGAACACGCGGGCGTCCGGATCCGGGTTCCCGGGGCGGATCTCCCGGACAGCAGCGTCGCGGCTGATCGCCTGGGCCAACAAGACCGGACCTCACACAGCCGCCTTCGTCGGGCAGCTCCTCGAGACCCGCCGACACCCCGAGCAGGGCTACCGCGCCTGCCTCGGACTCATGCGGCTCCTTCGCACCTATCCCCCCGAGCGCCTGGATGCCGCCTGCCGCCGCGCTCTCAAGTTCAGGACGCTGAGCTACCGATCCATCAAGTCCATCCTCGCAACCGGCCTCGACCAGGCCGACGACGAACAACCCGATCTCGCCCTGCCCGAAGGTCACGCCCACGTACGCGGGCCGGACTACTACGCCAACCACTTGAGCGACAAGGAGAACTGACGATCATGCTGCGACATCCCACCCTCGACCTCCTCCACGAACTCCGCCTCCCGGGCATGGCTCAGGCCTTCGAGGAACAGGCCGCCATGCCCGACATCGGCGAGCTCTCCTTCGACGACCGCCTCGCCCTGCTCCTCGAACGCGAGAAGACCGACCGGGAGCAGCGCCGATATCAGCGGCTCAAGGGCCACGCCAAGCTCCACCTCGACGCCACCATCGAAGACCTCAACTTCAAGGCCCGCCGCGGTCTCGACCGATCTTTCGTCCTCCGCCTCGCTTCCGGTCAGTGGATCCTCGACGGCCAAACGGTCCTGATCACAGGTGCGACCGGGTCCGGAAAATCCTTCGTCGCCTGTGCTCTCGGCCACCAGGCCTGCAGAAACGGGATCTCTACCCGCTACTTCCGCCTCTCCCGTCTCCTCGACCAACTCACCCTCGCCCGGGGCGACGGCTCCTATCCCAGGCTCATCCAACGACTCGCCAAGACCTGGCTCCTCATCCTGGATGACTGGGGGCTCGCTTCCCTCTCGAGCCAGGGCCGTCACGACCTCCTCGAAGTCCTCGACGATCGCTATGCCCGGCGTGGCACCATCCTCGCCAGCCAGGTCCCCGTCGAGCACTGGCACGACCTCGTCGGAGACCCGACCTTCGGCGACGCGATCCTCGACCGGCTCCTCAACAACGCGCACCGCATCACTCTCGAGGGCGCTTCCATGAGGCGGCTGTACGACTCGACCAAGTCCCACTCCACCACCTAACTTCCACCCTCAACCCCGAGCCCCAGCGCCGCTATGGACCTCCGCTCTCCCAGGGTGATCGACATGGCGTGGAATCAGTGATCGACATCGCGGAACAGGTGATCGACATCCGCGGAATACGGACTCGTTACCTCTGCCTCAATCGTAAGCGTGCTGGCATCGTCCTTGTCTTCTGGTATGACCGTGAATTCCATGCCGTCGGGTTCGGCGAATGCTGATTTTGCCAGGTCTTCCTCTTTTGCCGCAATAACGACGCCATCAGTACCCTCATCAGAGCGGTCCGCCTGATCACGCACGGTGACCTCGATATCGCTGACTTTGACCGGGTCGGTGTCTTCCTGCAAGGCTAGGAAGGGGAGCGTGATATTCTGACTCAAGGGTTGAGATGTCGTAAGCGGATCTGCATTGTATGCATCGACCATCCGGTCGTCGGGATCGCCCTCTAGCCCATAGGACACATCGCCCACTTTCAGGGCTATAGCGTAGTCCCGAATCGACAATCCATCCGTGACGGCCCCGGTCAGAGTGTGATCAAGATCACTATTGTCCTTACTACCTACGGCTTCCTTCAGATTCCGCCTCGCGGCGGACACCCTTGCCCTCGGCTATCCGGTTCGGTGCTACCTCCGTCCGTTGGAGACTCTCACTCCAGACACGGGGCATGCCTGGCACACAAAAGAAGGGCCCGGCCTTGCGGCCGGACCCTCCCCTGGACTGCACTCAAGTCCGAAGACTTAAGCGCTAGCGTACTCTACCGCTCATCAACTTCCTGCACAGCTGCTGCTGACTTCAGGCCCACACCGCCTTCTACTGTACTGGCTTCGCCTGGGGTAGTGGTGCTGACCACTACCTCTAGTGAGTCGTCTGCGATCGTGGTGGTGGTTTTGCCGCCATCGTGGATTGCGACTAGTGCATCTCGATCGGCCAGCTGGGTATTCTCGGTACGATTACCAGCAACTCCAGGATCCGGAGCCGCGATCGGGATTGTGACATCGACGGAAGTGCCGGTAACAGGAGTTCCAATGTTTTCTCTCGCTACTGCGTCATCATCAGCCCCAGTGTCGGCGGTGATCGCTCCCCCTGGTCTGCCCACAAGGATGTCCGTGCGGGTAATGGTTTGTATGGTGCCCTCTGCGGGGACCGCAGCCTCGTAGTCTTCAGACTCCTCGTCCTCATCGGCCTCGGTCGTCGCGGGGTTATCGGCGGTGCCCACTTGTGCTGTCCCCTCTTTCGTCACCGTGACGATGGTGTGTTCTGTGACCGTGGTTCTGGTCATGACGTCGTCACCACCCGCATCTGCTCCTGGGGTTCCTCCGTCGTCGGTTGCAATAGTGGTGATTACTACCTCTGTCCTAAAGGCAGGGAATGCTGTCGCTGCCATGTCGTCAGCTGGTAGGGTGAAGTTATTAAGCGCACCGTCAACAAAGTCATTGCCGTTGACGCCGTCGCCATCGGTGGTAGTTCCTTCGTCACCGTCGTCTTCAGCGTCCGTCTTGACGTCACTGTCAACTGCGGTAGTGAACGACGTTACATCATTTGACGTGTAGACGTTTTCGCTACTGGTGGTCTTGCCGTCCTTATCTCTAGTCACAACCCGCTGACCATCGGCAGAAGTGGTGGTCGTAACCGTGCTTACGACTTCAGATCCGGCTACGCTTCCAGCTGCCCGCACGCCGACAGCGTATACATTGCCTTTGTAGTCATCTTCACCGTCCACGGCGGCGTAGAAGTCATCCGCACTGACTCTTGCCGTATAGGTCCATGCGCTGCCACTCTGGCGGGCGCTGTACTCCGGCACTGAAGCGATAAACCGGAGGTCCGTGTTCGCTTCATCCGCGGCGGCATAGAAAACCACACTCTCGAATGGGTTCTCTTTGCCGGTCACTTCTGCCTTGATTTCTAGCGTGCTGGCTTCGGAATCGTCGTCTGCCTCGACCGTGAAGGCCATGGCGCTCGGGTTGGTGAACTTTGACTTTTCTAGGTCTGCGGCGATAGCGACGGGATCAGCATCCATATTGGCGCCGGCCGCCTGATCACGCGCGGAGACCCGCAACATGCTGACCTCGTCCGGGTCGGTGGTGCCTGTCTGCACGCCTAGGAAGGGAAGCTTGACAGCCATATCCACGGGTACAGATGTCGTCAGCTCGTCTGCGTTGTATGCATCGATCAGCTCGCTCTCCAGCCCGTAGAACACGTCTCCGACTCCCATGGCTACGGAGTAGTCCCGGATCGACAGGGCATCCGTGACGGTCCCGACGAGATTGTGGTCGAGGTCACCTTTCTTGGTGCCCGTCGTAACACCCACGCTCACGAGCGGCGCTGTGGCATCATTAAGGGCCACGCGGCTGATATCGTCGGACTTGTTGCCGGCCTTATCCTGCGCCAGTGCCGCAAACGTGTAGTAGCCGTCATCCAGATCTTCCACTTCATGCAGATCCGTCAGAACCCGGTCATCGTCGAGTTCGCCAAGCCCTTCATTATTGTTCTTGCACTCGCCCTGCAGACTCTCATACCCAGGCAGGCCGTCTTCGTCGTCTCCGCAAGTCGTCTCCTTCGCATCACGGACCGCAACTCGCGCAAGCACGGGCATGGAATGAAGGCCGGAACCGTCTTTCTCGTCCTTCACACGCAAGTCGTAAGCTCTATCGAGCGCACGGGAATCTTCCTTCAAACTATTGGGCGTGAATTCGATTGTCGGCGCTGTAATGTCCACGCCAGCCATGGTGACCGATGCTAGGCTTTCGTCCACGTCTTCTGTCTCAGGGTCGTCCTCGGGAGCCGCACACGCGGCTTCCGCCTTCGGCAGCTTGGACTCGTTTCCGAGCAGGTCAACGGCGGAGGCGATGAAGCAGATGTCGGTAGCCTTCTTTGTCGCCGCCGGCAATGTCGGCTCAGAGGAAGCCTCAGCTGCACGCGCCCCGTCTACGATACTGGGAGTCGTCGTGGAAGATCTCAGTTGAACGATGTAGCCTCCCACTCCGGGGTCATCATCACCGTGGATGAGCCACCCGTCTTTGTTATTGCTCTTGTTCTCACCCGTCAGGTCTACTGCCGCATTGATCCAGCCACCCTCACGCCCGTTCGGGTTCACCTTGAACTTGGGTGCCGCTGGGCCTTCGTAGTCCAGATGGAGCGGGAAGATGCTTTCGCTTTCGTTCAGAGGTGCTAGACCCACTATCGCTTCCCCGCCCGCCTCGATTGTGAATTCGGGGGTGACTTCCCCGGATTTCTCGCATTCCAGCGTAAACATGAAGGGAGCCTCGCTATCCGTGACAGCATCGGCCCCGCATGCATCGTCTCCACCAAGAAGCGTCACCGATTCCGCGGCGGCTCCGCCTGAGAACATGACCGGGACGACCGTGATCGTGAAGTCGCCTGCATCCGGGCCACCGTACCAAATCTGACCGGTCTCCGGGTTCATGGCCCGGTTGCCCGGGAAGTCCGCCATGATGTCAACGCCATCGGCATTATCGAAATCAACATGAATCGAGTTCGACAAGATGGGCTCCATACTACCTTCGACGAGGACCCCCGCCGTAATAACGTGATCCCCGTTCATGTACTTGGGGACCCCCATCTCATCATATTCGTGCGATTCGAACGATAGGTTGAATTCGGCGGGTGCCTGCTCGGCCGGCTCATCGTCGACGGGCGCCATCATCATGCCGCCGCCGAAGGACTGGTAGGAAACGATCTCTCCGTCCACCGCGATCCCCACCTGCGCCAGCGTCTGGTCGCCCCGGTCCACGGAGACCCTCACGCTCACAGTCCCGCTCACTGTGTTAGCGTCGTCACTCTCCGAGGAGATTTCTTGGAGCAGGACAAAAGCAGGGTCACCGGTAGTGCCCACCACTTCGTCAGACGTCACCGTGAGCTCGGCGCCCACGTTCACCGTCTCGCCGCTCTTGGACACGGCCGCGGTAATCGTCACCGAACCCGCCACGACGCCCGTCGCCTGACAGCCGGCCGATGTCGAACTCACCGTAGCGATACCGGTGTTGGACGAGGAGCAGGTCCAGGTAGCCGACTCGCCGGCCACCCCGCCCGAGGCGTTGACTGCGAAAACGACACTGTTTCCCACTGCGACCGAAGCCGAAGCAGGAGCCATCGTGGCCGTGACCGGCGGCGGCGGCGGCACGACGGGCGGCGCGGGCGATACGACCTCCACGTCGTCGCCGCACGCAGCCACTCCAAGCGCCAGAAGCCCGGCCATTAGAGCAGAACGATGCAACTTCATGATTCTATCTCCCTCTGGGTGTTATCTGGACATCCCTCTAGATGTCCCGTGAACGTCCCATATCAGGATCGTATCACGTTGACAGCACAACACTTAAGGAGATGGGGAGAGCGATGTCCGGTAAACTGCCCGGAATGTATGCTCGCTAAATTGGGCTCAGGAGAGAGCTCTCTGGCGGTGCTCCAAAGCCTTCCTGAGCCGCCCTTGGTCGGCCCGCTGGTAGCACTGGAGCACCGTCTGGGCCGTCTTCCAACCGCCGAGCTCGCAGAGCACCTTGAGCGGCTGGTCCATGAGGTCGGTTGCGAACTTCCGCCTCAGGGAGTGCCAGCCCCTGCCACGTTTCGGTTCCAGCCCGGCCAGCTCTTGGGCCTTCCTCCACCAAACGTCGGGCCGCCAGTGGTGCACGCTCTTCGAAGGAACCCTGGGGTCCGGCAGCACGGGAGCGTCCCCGATCCCGGGGTTCCTCCTGCGTGCCTGCTCCAAGACAGCGAGCGCCTCGGCAGTCAACGGAGTCCGGTGCTCGTAGCCTGTCTTCTCGTGCTCGGCGCGCCACCGGATGACTCCGGCTTGCAGGTCGATGTCCGACCATCGAAGCTGGCGGATGGCACCGATCCGGTGTCCCGTCTCGTGCGCCAGCACCAAGGCCACGCGAAAGCGCCAGTCCATCTCCAGAGATACCTGGAGCAAGGCCTGGTATTCCGACTCGGCAAGCAGCACCCGGGCCGGGTTCTTCTGGATGGGCGGCTTCAGGCCCTTCAGGGGATTCGATTCGAGTAGGAGCTTACCCTCCTCGTCCCTCGATTGCGCGGCCCAGTTAAGGATCGCGCGCAGGAATACCAGGTCCTGTTGGATCGTTCGATTACAAGCCGGCTTGCCGCTACGACCGACCTTACCCGACCGCCGGTCTCGGATGAAGCGATCCCAGTCTCTCTTGGACAGCGTGGCGGGGTTGCGATCCCTGCCGAAGAACTTGAGGAACACCTTCATTGTGGCCTGATCGTACCTCTGGGACCGCTCAACCTTGGTTGGTGTCACCTCTTCACCGTAGATGTCAAACAGCGTCTTTAGGGTGAGTGACTTGGGCTCGGCTTTCGCCTTCTCCCGGCGCTGTATCCAGACGTGGCCAGCGGCTGCTTGGTCCGCCTGTCTCTTGGCTCTGGACCAGTCGCGATGCTTGAGCGACCTGGTTAGCCTACGTCCGTCCTCACGCCACTCGATCTGCATCAGGCCGGTCCTCCGATCCGGGAAAACCCGGACCCGGTTCCGGCCCCATTCGCCGGCGCTGTAGCTCCGCCGGCGTCGTCTCGTGCTCGCTAAACTCGCCATCATCAGACTCCTATCTCGATGATGGACTGCACGATCTGCGCGGTCGAAACTTCGGACGGAGCTGGCTCCCTCACCGAGTTGACCCAACACAACCCCGGGCCCAAGGAGCCCGGGTCCCTTCGGCCTGTGGCCTTTTCCCAGCAGGTAACCGCCAGCTGCCGACTGATCACCGCGGCTACCATCTCCGCGACACCATTGTCCATATTCATAGCTTCCCTCCGCTTAGACTTTTCCCAGTGGATTCATAGAGATCCAGCTGCCGTGGCCATCTTGGGCCGGTCGCTTCCGACGCCAGCCGGATCGACGTGCTGGTCACGCCGTTCAGCGCCCCCGATCTCTTTGGACAGTAGATTGGCAAGGGGAGTTGGGCGTGGATCCGGAGGTGGTGGCCAAGCCGACCCGCCAGCCGTTCACCGCGGAGCACAAGCTCGGAATCCTGCAGGCGACTGGCCAGTGCTCCGAGCCCGGCAGGGTCGGGCGGCGTCAACGGCCATCGAACGGTCATGGCCACGCCGGGGAGTGGCCGCTCCGCTCCCTGCGCAGAGCGGCCCCGAAAGTGTCTCATTGTTGTTTGAAACGCTACGCGGCGGCCTTGACTTGAACGTCCACGCCGAGCTTCTGCCGACAACAGATCAGACGGTGCTTGTGGCGTTCCTTGTCATGGGTATCGAAGTGCTCCGACCCCGGATCCTCGTGTTCCACACCGCTCGTGAACATGTTGCCAGATCGCTACCGGTTTGCGTGCTGAGCCACGACGATCGCCTTTTTCGCGCGGCCCCCCACGCGCCTTGTCCCGGTCATACAGGGCACGGTATTAGCTCCCCGTGGAACGCACCGCGGCCCATGCAACCGGCGAGAGCGCGGTCCTTCTTAGCCATGTATTCCCCCTGCCGGTCCCCGTGGCTCTGCGTTTACCGGCGCTCTCGTGGTTGCCGGGACAGAGCCGGGCGCATGAGGCGAACTGTTCGGGCGTGGGGAACTGCGACATGTCCTTGCCGATCTCCGCCACGATTGCTTCGGCGGATCTGCGCCTCACCCCCGCGATCGTCTGCAGGAGTTCAATGGCGGCCTCTAATGGGCGCACCACCACCTCGATCCGCAGGTCCAATTCCCCGATGCGTCTCGTCAGATGGTCGATCGTGTCGAGATGCCCCCTGATGAGGAATCGATCCCATCTCCGCGGAGGCATAAGACGCAGTCGCGTCGGCGGATGAGCAGGCAGTCTCATGTGAATCCCCACCGGGCCAAGTCGTGAATCGGCCGCCCGTGTCGTTTTCACATTCCGGTCCGGACATGAGACGCCGGCCGGTCATCGGAAGTGCGCCCGGGAGAGGCGCACCGTTTGCCAGGTACCGCCGCGGCGGATGGGCCCGTGGCCGGTCTGCTGGCGTGCCTGCTTCTTCAGCGCGACGCCGCGTTTCGAAGCGGCCTGCAAGCCTCCGAACTCATCGAGGATCCGGACCGCGTGCCGTGAAGGATCGCCTGCTCGATCCGGGCGATTTCTTCACCGGCGCCTGCATCGGGACCGGAGGCTTCGACCCAATTGTCGAGTTTCGTCCGGGCTCGCTCCAGCTCCTGTGGAGTGCGGGCGACGGCCACGACCTCGACGGATCGGCCCCGCTCCCCGAGTGCTTGCCAGAGGCCGCAATGCGCGTCGCCCCAGGAGTGAAGCACCGTCGTGGTCTCATGGCCCGGATCGACGTAGACGAAGACGGCGCGGCCGGCGTCCAGGGCGACCGGCGTCAGCTGCGTGCGCCGCAGGAACTCCGCGATGCGCTCCTCGAACTGCTTCGTCAGGCTCTCCATACCAGTGCACCAAATATATTATCGGTAATTTAAGCAATATAGTAGTAAATAGGGCATTTCCCGCGTACTTGCGGATCAACCAGGTACGGAAATGGGGGTCCGGCGACGTTCCGCCAGCGCGTAGCCTCGAGCGGGTCCCCCGGGGGAGACACCCGCTCACCGCTATCGAAGCCTTGGTCGAGGTGGATTCGGCCGGGTGGGCGGCCCGCTGACCGGAAGCCCACCCCGGAGAGTGCTACCGGGCGATCCGGGCTACGGGGTGATTCTACGTTCGCCGTCCCCGAGTCGGGATGTCATGTTGTGCCGGCGACAGCTAATAGGTAATTTACCATTATATGGGACGGACAACGAGATACGACGACACGGCAATGGACCCGGTTCGCCAGCGAATCCTCGGGCTGATTGGGGAGAATCGCTCGAACCTGCGGATGGCGTCGCTCGCCATCGGGCGAAACGCGGCCTATCTGCACCAGTTCATCCACCGGGGCACGCCCCGCGTCCTGGCCGAGGACGACCGCGAGGCCCTGGCGAAGCATCTGGGCTGCAGCCCAGAAGAGATCAAGCACGGCCGGCCCCCGAATGGGGAAGCACGTCCACAGCCGCCCTCGGCCGGCACGCACGCCGTTCCGAGGGGCTACAGCGCGGTGCCCGAGATTGACGTCCGCGCGGCGGCGGGCCCGGGGGCCTGGAACGACGAGTTGGAGCGGACCAAGGCGACGTGGCTTCTCGCCGATCCGCTCATCCGGCATGAATTCCGGGCCAGGCCGGAAGATCTGCGGATGATCACCATCGACGGGGACTCGATGGAGCCGCTCTTCTCGAGCGGCAACCGGATCCTGATCGATGTGAGCCGGCAGGTCCCGGTCCCGCCGGGCATCTTCGTGATCTGGGACGGCATGGGACTGGTCACCAAACGGCTCGAGCATGTGCCGCACTCGGAACCGCCCAGAGTGGTGATCAAGTCGGCCAACCCGGAGTACGACAGCTACGAACGCCCTGCCGACGAGATCCGCATCGTCGGACGCGCCGTCTGGGTCTCAAGGCGGCTGTGAAGGTCAGCGAGGAACCCGGAGGTGGCTGAGGCAGCCGGCGTAACGCCAGGGAGCTTCTCAGCCCATGACACTGGTAGCGTTGATACGAGCGGCCGGTCTGTGGCGGCTTCGTTCGCACGCGGGTGTCTATAACCCCGCGCTCGGGGGGAGCTTAGTCGACTCGGCCTACCGTCGCTCGGCAAGGGCGGTCCATCCTCGCACATTCGAGGCAACCTTTCGGAGCCAGCTGGAAGCTGTAGCCCCGGAAGAACTCAACGACAGCCGGATCCTGTCGCCCGAGAGGGTGCTGCGATGCGGATCGAAGGCTCCCCGGCGTGCTGTGGCCGGAGGCAACAGGGCGGTGCTACCCTGGGTAAGCGGAAACATGGACCTCGTCGTTGCGTTTGGGCTGTCGTGCGTTACTGTGGTTATTGGATTTCTGACGCAGAGAGGGGAGCACGCCGAAGCCTTGGCGGAGGCCACACCGATCTGTCCGGCCGCTCTGCTTTACCTTGGCAAACGGGCGGCCGTGGATCAGGCGTTGTCGCGCCTTGCCCGCTCGGGCCGACTCATGCGGATCTGTCAGGGCGTCTACATGCGCCCGATCGAGACCCGCTTCGGCATTCGGGCACCCCGTATGGAGAAAGCGCTCCCCGCGCTATCGGCGTTGTGGGGCGAGACGATCGTGCCGTGTGGCGGTGCCGCGGCCAACTGGCTTGGCCTGACCACGCAGAATCCAGTTCGCGCGGTCTATCTCACCTCCGGCCCCAACCGGCGGCTGCACTTCGGTGCGGACCCCGTACAGCTGCGCCATGCTCGGCGCTGGCAGCTGGCGGCTCCGCACCGCAAGGCGGGCGAGATCAGCCGTGCCCTGGCATGGCTTGGTCCTGCAGATGTCGAAGAAAGCCTCGATGCGGTGCTGCCTACGCTCTCCGAAGAGGACCGGGACGAGCTTGCGGTCGCACAGGCGGTGATGCCTATCTGGATGGCAGAACCGGTCAGCGCGCGCCTCGCGCATGGCTGAGACGCGGTACCAGACTCTCTCGGCAAACGAAAGGCGCGATGCCCTGGAAGTGGCAGGGCAGAGCGGCAGTCACAATCCACGTCTGCTGGAGAAGGATGTCTGGATCGTCGCGACCCTCGGCGTCCTGTTCGAAGCCCCGTTTGCCCGGCACCTGACCTTCAAGGGCGGCACGTCGTTGTCGAAGGTATGGCGCGCGATCCGCCGCTTCTCGGAAGACATCGACATCACCTACGACATCCGCGTCCTCGCGCCGGACCTGGTCGCCGATGCCGGTGACGAGGCTCTGCCGCCCACGCGCAGTCAGGAGAAGCGCTGGACGCGGACAATCCGTGTCCGGCTTGCCGAGTGGGTCCTGGATCAGGCGTGCGCGCTCGTCGAGGAAGAACTCGCACGCGTCGGTTTCCTGGCGCAGGTTCGTGCCGAGGCTGAGCGGCTCTACATCGATTGCGAGCCGCTGTTCGAGGCGTCCGGCGTTGTGCGATCAGAGGTCTTGGTCGATTTCGGCGCGCGCTCTACAGGCGAACCCCACACTGCCCACACGGTCGCATGTGACGCGGCGGCGCACCTGTTCGATCTGGAGTTTCCCGAGGCGCGCCCGACCGTCATGCTTGCAGAGCGGACGTTCTGGGAGGGAGGCAGCGCAAGCGGAGCAGGCGAGGCGGGCAGCGGCCGAGAGGGCGGCGGAGTTCACGAGGCGCCAGGAGCGCCAACGCCTCGATCGCGGCCGAGACTTCGGACCCAGCAGGTGACGGGCCGGGTGTGAGACGCAGGCGCTCTCTCCCTTCTGTGGGCAATCAACGAGGCGGCCGAATGGCCGAGCGACCGTTGCGGGAAGAAGGAGCTTCTCAGGCGCTGGATGGAGCGAGCTCGAGCAGCAGCGCCGTGGGCCGGAGCGGGACTATGGCCCCAGCCGTTGAATGGGTCTGCGTACGCCCAGGTCCGGGTTCTTCCGGGAGGAAAAGGGTTGAGTAACGGTTTTCAGATTTCAGAGAACGCTGGATCACATCCGATCCATGATCTCTAGAACGCGAGAGTGAAACTGCCAGCGGCTCCGTTATAGATGGATAGACATTGACTAAGGACCCAGGGCAGGATCGGTAACCCCGATGGCCCCTTCAGAAATCCAATGAGTCGTTACCGAACCCTCATCCGTCTGTCCGCAGCGCTGGCGGGTGTAGCCTTGGTGTGGGCGTGCGGCGGCGACAGCCCTACCGCGCCACCGACGCCAGAGCCCGCCCGTCCGACGACGGTCACGGTCAGCCCGGTCACGCCCGAGCTGACCGTATTGGGCGCGATCGTTCAGCTGACAGCCGAAGTGCGCGACGAGAACGCGGGGGTGATGGCTGGGGTGACCGTGACGTGGAGCAGCAGCGACACGTCGGTGGCGACGGTAAACGCGTCGGGTCTCGTGACGGGAGTCGCCGAAGGGACGGCAACGATCACGGCGAGCGCGGGGTCGGCGTCAGGGTCGACTGTAGTGACGGTGTTGAAGCCGGTGGCCTCGGTGGAGGTGTCGCCATCTGCGGAGACGATCGGGTTGGGCAGTACGCTGCAACTGACGGCAGAGGGGTTCGATGAGAACGGGGATGCGGTGGTGGGCGTCGAGTTCTCGTGGGAATACAGTGACGTCGCGATAGCGACGGTCGATGCGTCGGGTCTGGTGACAGGAGTCGCCGTGGGAGCGGCGACAATCACCGCGAGCGCGGGCAGCGGACAGGGGACGGCCGAGATCACCGTCATGGACCTGGACCGGGCGGCGCTGGTCGCCCTCTACAATGCGACGGACGGCCCGAACTGGGTAAACGACGACAACTGGCTCACGGACGTACCGCTCGGGGACTGGTACGGGGTGGACACGGATACCTCCGGCCGAGTCGTCAGGCTTGATCTCGACGGTCGCTGGGACAGCGACGCGCGAGAATATATACCCCATGGCCTTTCGGGCCCGGTCCCGTCTGAGATCGGTAACCTTGCCAACCTGACGAGGCTGGATCTCGCCCACAACTTTCTCAGTGACCCGATCCCGACCGAGCTGGGCCGCCTCACCAACCTGGAGGCGCTGTATCTCGGCGGCAATGACCTGACGGGCCCGATTCCGCCCGAGCTCGGTGAGCTTGCCAACCTGACGCGGCTGTCGCTCTACTCAAACAGCTTGTCAGGCCCAATTCCGACCGAGTTGGGCAGCCTCGCCGACCTGGAGTCGCTGAATCTCAGCGGCAATGACCTGACGGGGTCGATCCCGAATGAACTCGGTGAAATTACGAGCCTGACCTGGTTGTCGCTCTCCTCAAACAGCTTGACGGGCCCGACCCCGCCTGAGCTGGGCAGCCTCGCCGATCTGGAGACGCTGTATCTCGGCTATAACGACCTGACGGGTCCGATCCCCGGGAGCTTTCTCGCGCTCGATGCGTTGGAGCGGTTCCGCTTCGAGAGGAACGCGGACCTGTGCGCCCCGGGCACGGTCGATTTCGTCACTTGGCTGGAGGGCATTGAGGATACCTCCGGACCGTACTGCAACGAGTCGGACGTGGGCGTGCTCAATCTGCTATACGAGACCTCCGGCGGTCCGGGCTGGACGAATTCCAGTCGCTGGCTCGAGACTACCGCACTCGACGAATGGTACGGGGTGACGACGGACGCCCTCGGCCGGGTCGTGACGCTCGACCTGACCCGCAACGGACTCGCGGGACAGCTCCCGGCCAACCTGAGCGAACTGGCTCACATGACAGAGCTGAGGATCGCTCAAAACACCGACCTTTCCGGCCGCCTCCCGCTGTCGCTGAACCTCCTCTCCCTCCAGACGCTTCACTACTCCGGCACGGGTCTGTGTGCCCCAGTCGACACCTCCTTCCGCGACTGGCTTAGCACGATCCCGTCCCACGAGGGCACGGGCGTGGAGTGCGCGCCCCTGTCGGACGGTGAAGTCCTGGAGGCACTGTACGATGTGACCGGCGGGCCGGACTGGACCAACAACGACAATTGGCTGACCGACTCCCCGCTCGGGGACTGGCACGGCGTAGGCGTCGATAGCGAGGGCAGGGTCGCCTCCTTGTCCTTGTGGGGCAACGCCTTGGCGGGCTCGATTCCGCCAGAACTGGGGAACCTTTCCGAGCTACGATCCCTTTCCCTCTCCAACAACAGCTTGACGGGCCCGATCCCGCCGGAACTCGGCCACCTGGCCAACTTGGAGTTGCTGTGGCTCAGCGACAATGAATTCTCGACCCCGATCCCGCCTGAGCTTGGTAAGCTGTCCAACCTGACATCTCTCCATCTCGGCAGCGCCGGACTGACCGGCTCGATTCCGGTGGAACTCAGCCGCCTGTCGAATCTGAGGAGTTGATTCTCGAACGAAACGACCTCAGGGGTCCCATTCCGCCGGAACTCGGCCACCTGGCCATCCTTGAGAAGTTGGACCTTGGAAGAAACGGCCTGAGCGGCCCCGTCCCGCCGGAACTGGGTCGCCTCCCTCAACTTCTGCAGTTGCTGCTCAGCAACAACGAACTGACTGGCCCGGTCCCGGATGAGCTCAGTGCCCTGGCGACCCTGGAAGCGCTGGAACTGACGAACAACACCGGGATGTCGGGAGCTCTGCCTGCCAGCCTGACCGCTCTCGGTCGTCTGGAAGCGCTCCTGGCCGAGGGGACGGGCCTCTGTTCGCCCACCAACCCCGGCTTCTTGGCCTGGCTCGAAGGGATCCCCACGCAGCGCATCGCCTCCTGCGCCGACACGGACAAGTCCCAGGTATACCTGATCCAAAGCGCGCAGTCGCGGGAGTTTCCGGTCCCGCTGGTCGCGAACAGACAAGCGCTGCTGCGCGTGTTCCCCACGGCCCGGGAAGCCACCGGCGAGGGCATCCCCCCGGTCAAGGCCAGCTTCTACCTCAACGGCACGGCTGTGCATGTGGCAGACATCCCGGCCAAGTCGACGGCCATCCCGACTGAGGTCCACGAAGGCTCGCTTGCGACATCGGCAAACGCCGAGATTCCGGCCTCGGTCGTGCAGCCCGGATTGGAGATGGTGGTCGAGATCGATCCGGCCGGGACCCTGGACGCTGCCCTGGGCGTGACGAAGCGGATCCCGGAAGCTGGCCACATGGAGATCGATGTAAGGGCGATGCCGACCCTCGATATGACTCTGGTCCCGTTCCTGTGGAACGAGATGCCCGACTCGTCAATCCTTGACATCGTCGAAGGCTTGTCGCCGGAGGATGAACTGTTTTGGATGACGCGTACGCTCCTGCCCGTCGGCGACTTCAACCTGGCGGTACACGAGCCCCTGCTGACCTCCACCAACAACGTCTTCACGATGCACCGCGAGACCAAAGCGGTTTGGGTCATGGAAGGCAGGCGGGGTCACTATGTGGGCACCATAGCGGGTGAGTTCACCGGCCCCAGAGGCGCCGGGAGCTTGGACACCCGAGTGAGCTTCACTGTGCTCGGGCCTACCATTTTCGACCCGGAGTATGTCATGGCACACGAACTCGGACACACGATGAGTCTCCTCCACCCTCCTTGTGGCGGTGCCGGCAACCAGGATCCGTCCTATCCCTATTCCAACGGATCGATCGGCGTGTGGGGGTACGATTTCCGGCATGGCGGTTCGCTGGTGGCGCCCCACAACACGGATCTGATGTCCTATTGCGGCACAGGAGTACTGTGGATCAGCGACTACCACTTTACCAACGCGCTTCGCTATCGCCTGTTCGACGAGGGTCCGCCGGCTGCTGTGGCTGCTGCGGCCTCCGCCAGATCCCTCCTCCTATGGGGCGGTGTGGGCGCCGAAGGCGAACCCTTCCTGGAACCCGCCTTCGTGGTGGACGCCCCTCCCGCGCTGCCCGATGCCGCGGGCGAATACCGGCTTGCGGGCCAGACGGCCGGCGGCCGCGAGCTGTTCTCGTTCACTTTCGTTATGCCGGTGGTAGCTGACGCCGACGGAAGCTCCGGCTTCGTCTTCGCCCTGCCCGTGCAGCCCGGGTGGGCCGGCAACCTGGCCACCGTCACTCTCTCCGGGCCCGACGGCTCAACCACGCTGGACAGTGACACCGATCTTCCGATGACCATCCTGCTCGATTCGAGCACCGGACAGGTGAGAGGCTTCCTGCGCAACCTGTCTCAAGCGGATGCGGCGGCTCTCGCCCCTCAAGCAGGGCCCGACAGTCTCGACGTGCTCTTCAGCCGTGGGATTCCCGATGTCGCGGCCTGGAGTCGCTGAAGACTTGGCGGCTAGCGGCCTGCAAGCAGCTACTGTCCACGGTCGTCTTCGACGGCCCAATGGATTCCAGCTCGGAAAGACGGATACAATTTTGTAGGAGTCTGGATAATGGCAACCCGACGATTCTCTATGCCCCGTAGCGGAGCTTGGCGACCGAGCCGCGGGCGGCGAGCTGGCCCCTGGCATAGCGGGCGGCCGGGCGCTGTCTTCGCCGCGCTCAGGCGAGGGCTCCGGGAGCTCGCGCTCGAGGAGGCAGGCCCGCGCACCCACCGCCTAGCGGATCTGGATCAGGACCTTGTCCACGGTGTTGCGGGTGAGGCGCCGCGCTCGGTTCTATCTTCTTGACCGATAACTGCACGTATCGGACAACAACCGGCCCCGCCCGAAGAGGACAGCATGCTCCCGAACGTCCCGGCCACCCGCGAACTGCCGGCCATCGAGGCGGCCATGGAGCCCCATGTGGAACGCATACGGGCGGCCGCCGCCGCGGCCTACGCCCCGAACACCCGCCGCGCCTACCGGACCGCATGGGCGGCGTTCGCCCGGTGGGCCGATGGTGAAGGGTTCCAGGCCCTCCCCGCCGCGCCCGCCGCCGTCGCCGCCTACCTCGCGGCCCGGTCCGAAGCGGGGCGCTCCCTCTCTTCGCTCCATCTGGCCCGCCAGGCGATCCGTGCCGCCCACCTCGAGGCGGGGCAGGCGGACCCGTCCGCCTCCGAAGGCGTCCGGCGTGTCCTCCGGGGCCTCTCGCGTCAGCGGGCGGGGCAGGGGGGGAGGCGTCAGGCGGCCGCGCTCACCGCCGAAGCGCTGGCCGCGATCCGCGCCACCGCCGGCAACCGCCGCACGGGCCCCACCAACCGGACGGAATCCCCCGAGGCGGCCCGGATCCGGGGAGCCGTGGACGTCGCCCTCGCCTCCGTCATGCGGGACGCCATGCTCAGGCGCTCCGAAGCGGCCGCGCTCGAATGGGCCGATGTCGAGCTCCGGCCGGATGGATCGGGACGGCTCCGGGTTCGCCGCTCGAAGACGGACCAGCAGGGCGAGGGAGCCGTCCAGTACCTCGGGAAGGGGTCCGCCGCCGCTGTCCGGGAGATCCGCCCCGGGAACCCGGATCCGGACGCCCGCGTGTTCGGCCTCCGCTCCGGACGCTCCGTGGCCCGCCACCTCGCCGCCATGGCCAGGGCCGCCGGGCTCGAAGGCGCGTTCTCCGGACACTCCGCCCGCGTCGGGATGGCCCGCGATCTTGTGGCCGCCGGGGCCTCCGTCGCCGCCGTCCAGATCGCGGGCCGGTAGGCTTCCGCCCGGATGCCCGCCCACTACGCCCGGGGCGAGCTGGCCGCACGCGGGGCCGTCGCCCGGTTCTACGGAGAGTGAGGGGTCCGACCCGGCCCCCGGATCCCCGCCTGAAGGCCGCAGGATCGCCCCTGACGTCCTCGGGCCGGCGGACGGCCCCGAGGACGTCAGGGCGGGTCGTGGACGGCACCCGCCGTCGATGGCCGGCTTCGGTCCGGATCGCCTGCACGTGTACCGGTAGCCCGTGCCGCATCACCTGGCGCACAAAACCCGGGCGCTCGACAGGTACGACCCCGGGTTCAAGGAGCAGGCCGAAGACCTCTTCGGGCGCGTGAAGGACCGGGTGGGCGGGAAGCGCGCCGTCAGGCTCACGGGCAGCTACTCCATCCGTGCGTACTTCCAGGGCGCCAGGGTGCCGCTCACGCTCGCGAAGATCATCATCCGGGAGGACTTCCCTCCGGACACCTGCGTCGACGAGGCCGGCGTCCACGTCCTGATCAGGGCCGACGACTGGATGGCCGGCTGGCTCGATCGCGAGCCATGGACCCGGGTCGGCCTCGAGCAGACGATCAGAATCATCTCGGTGCTGTTCTACGGGCTTCGACTGGGCGGCCGGGACGACCTGGGCGAGATTGCGGCCGCGATCGCCGCGGTGGTGCTGGAATTTCCGCCTGAAATCGGGTAGGAGGGAGGCTCGCACCCCCCGTCCCCCCACACCACTGGACGTACGGGTCTCGTATCCGGCGGTTCCCCTCAGCTTTGTAGCGCCAGGTACCTCAGCACCAGGGCTCGATTCCCCTCCAACGCCGACAGCGCTTGCCGCTCCCCTGTGGGCGCAGATCGGCTTCCGGCCTCTCCGCCTCCCAAGTGGCGCACCACGCCAGCGAAAGCTGGTTCGTCATGCCTTCCTGCGGCTCCACGCCCGTCGAGTCATCCGGGTCTGCTCCCTACACCAAGAAGTTCAGCCCTTCCCGGCACGTACCAGCCCGGTACTTTGGCGTCTGCTGACTCCTCCGTGCCCATCCAACGCCATTGCTGACGCTGTAGTCCGGAAACACCGGACGGACCCGGAGGCCTCCCAGGGTAAGCCCTGTCTCTTTCCCGCAGTCCCCGCCGGATTTACCCCTGCCGCGTCCGGGTAGCTTTCGGGCGTCACCGTCCGATGCCGGCTCGCCCCACGGTCGTAGGCCTTCTTTCCGATTCCTGTTCGTCGGGGCCGCGATTCGCCTCCGGCTTCCTTCAGATCCCGCCTCACGACGGACACCCTTGCCCTCGGCTATACGGTTCGGTGCTACCTCGGTCCGCTGGAGACTCTCACTCCAGACACGGGGCATGCCTGGCACACAAGAGAAAAGGGCCCGGCCTTGCGGCCGGACCCTCCCCCTGAACTTCCCTCGAGTCCGAAGACTCAGCAGCTACAAATCCTACTTATCGATTGCAATTGCCACCGGCTGCGAAGCCAGACCCAGGCCGTCTGCCCTTACGCCGACGGCAATGATGTTTCCATCAGCTACAACGGCTCCATCGGTGCCCGTGTCACCGTAATCGCCCCTGCCGTCGTCGTCCGCGGCAGCATAAACGAGCGCCGCACTAATCTCTATTTCATAGGTGTAAGTACGCCTGGCCACGTCGTCGTCGTCGTCATCGGTATCCTCCAGTCCAGCACTGTTTGCCAACTGCGAACCGATAGACCGGTAGGAACCACCATCACCCAGAGCGTAGTAGTCTACGCGCAAGAACGGGTTTTTGAACGGGACGGCCGGGACAGCTGCTGTAGTGACGAAGTCCGTCTCTGTTACGTCGGGCGTCGCGGGGTTATCGCCAAGCACGGCTGGGATCGCGACTTCCCCATCGCCCACCACGAGCACCGAAATCTCGATCACATCGTCGATCTCAAGGTCGTCTTCCTCGACGAATGCCTCGAAATGTGTCGTGGACTGTTCTTCATCTTCCCTTGTGGCAAATGCTTCGAGGGCCGGGTCCGCGGCAACGCTCGTTTCACTATCGTCGCCGGTAGTACCAGGATTGGACGACTGGTCCCTGACGACAACGTCTATGGACTCGATCGCGTCAGCGGCTCCAGCTACTGTGTTCAGAGCGCCGAAGTCGTCGTCGTCCTCGTCGGCGGAGGCGCTCTCTGCTGTAGTTGATTGCAGAGCGCGGAAGGCACCGATCGTAATACTCAACGGTACTGTTTGGGTCAGCGCGTCATTGTATGCATCGACGGTCACTTTCGGCAGCCTGAACTCGCGATCATTCGAGAACAACATGGCCAAGTATCCATCCCGGATCGACAAATTATCCGTCGCCGTGACGGTCACTGGATAAGAAGACTTCTTTGCGTTGAACGCGCCCACAATCAAGCCAGCACCCGGAGCCTCCGTATCTTCGAGGGCCACGCGGCTGATCTCTTCCGATCGGTTGCCGGCCTTATCCCGTGACAGAGCCGTAAATGTGTAGTAGCCCACCGTTTCGGCAGCCGCGACACCCGTCGTCGTAACTAGGGCACCGTCAGCATCTACTAAAAGCCCGTTCTCGGCGTTCAAGATGCACTCTCCCGTCGTCTTCTCCTCCCCCGGCAGCGCTTCATCGTCATCGTTGCCGCATAGCACCTTGCCCTTCTCATCGCGGATCTCGACCTTGGCGAGCACGGGAACGCTATGCAGCTTGGAAGCATTTGTCTCGCTGTCCGTCACCTGTACCTGGAACTCTTTCTGCAGATCACGGTCATTCTCGGACGGACTAACGCCAGTGAACTTTATCGTCGGCGCTGTCACATCCACGCCAGCCTTGATCGCCGACAGGGCGATTCTGGCCTTTTGCACGTCATCGAGCTGGTCAGCGGTGGGCTCCTCAGCGTCTTCGACAGCGGTTTCGGCCTCTTCGAGGTCTGTCACAAGATCGCCCTCCTCATGACTTGCTGCGGCCGGACAACTCTTGCCGGCCGACGGCCGCTTGGACTCGTTTCCGAGAAGGTCAGTAGCGGAGGCTATGACGCAGTAGACGTCCTTCTTCGACGCCGCCGGCAGTGTCGGGCTGGAAGAAGCCGATTCTGCTCTTGCACCGTCTACGATATCAGGAGTCGTCGCAGAAATTCTCAGCTGCGCGATGTACCCCCCCACTCCGGGGTCATCGGCACCGTACTGGAGCCACCCGTTGGGTCTTGTTCTTGAGCTGTATTTACCAACGAGATCCACCGCCGCATTGATCCAGCCGTCCTCGCGCTTGTTGACGTTCGCCTTAAAGATCGGTGGCTCTGGACCTTCATAATCCAGATTGAGCGGGAAGATGCTTTCGTTCTTTGGCTCAAGATCAAGTAGTGTTTCCCCGCCTGCCGCAATTGAGAACATGGGGGTGACGGACCCGGACTTTTCACATTCCAGCGTAAACTCGTATGGAGCCTCGCTGTCCGTGGCAGCATCGGCCCCGCACACTCCGAGAAGCGTCACCGATGAAGCGGATCCGCCCGCGAACAAGACCGGAGCGACCGTGATCGTGAAGTCGCCTGCATCCGGGCCACCGTACCAAATCTGACCGGTTTCCGGGTTCATTGCAGAGTTACCCGGGAAGTCCGCCGTGACGTGAACGCCATCGTCATTGTCGAATTCAACCGCGATCGCGTTCGACGAGACGGTCTCGTGGCCCATCATACCATCGGGCATCATGCCACCCGCGATCTGGAGCTCAGCCGCGATCGTGTGCTCGCCATTCATGTACGACGGAGTACCATCGTCACCGTAGTCGCCCGAATCGAACGAAAAGTTGAAGGGATGTACCGCCTGCTCGGCGGCCTCGTCCTCCGGGGGCGCCATCCCCATGGTGCTGCCAAAGGACTGGTAAGCGACCACCTCTCCGTCCACGAGCAAGGACAGCTGCTCGAGCGTCTGGTCGCCGCGCTCGACGCCCACCTCAACGCTGAGTATCCCACTGAGTGAACCGTCGTCTGTATCGGCCGTCACCGATCGGACTAGGACAAAGGCAGGCTCACCGGCAGTGCCCACGACTTCGTCAGACGTCACGGTGAGCTGGGCACCCACGTTCACCGTCTCGCCACTCTTGCTCACGGATGCGGTGACCGTCACCGAACCTGCCACGACGCCCGTCGCCTGACAGCCAGCCGATGTCGAACTCACCGTAGCGATACCGGTGTTGGACGAGGAGCAGGTCCAGCTAGCCGCCTCGCCAGCCACGCCACCCGAGGCGTTGACTGCGAAAACGACACTGTTTCCCACTGCGACCGAGGCCGAAGCAGGAGCCATCGTGGCCGTGACCGGCGGCGGCGGTGGCACAACCGGCGGTGCGGGCGAGACGACCTCCACGTCGTCGCCGCACGCGGCCACTCCAAGCGCCAGAAGCCCGGCCATTAGAGCAGAACGATACAGCTTCATGATTCTTTCTCCCTCTGGGTGTTGTCCGGACATCCCTCATAGATGCCCCTGTGAACGTTCGGCCCCTAACGGCCGCCTGCTATCATGCCCCGTGAACGTTCGGCCCCTAACGGCCGCCTGCAGTCACGCCCCGTGTTGCCGGGCGTGACAAGAACTCCCTCTCATGTCCGCCATTTGATCCCACGTTCCCGGCTTCTGGAGCCTGCAGAGTCCGGCATCGCCTGACGGCAAGTGGCGCAGATCGCACAGTACTGGTTGCACTTGGACGATTCCTTGCCGTAATTCCCATCATCTCGAATGCGCCCTGTGGACATGTCGGGCCTGACAACCACGTCTGACCCTGGTCCCGTCCATACTGCAAGCATGGTGCCACTTCATCCCACTCGATCCCATCCGGCTCGAACCGGAGTCTGAACGCCTCGTTCACCGGAATCCCGCACTTTCCCACATCCTGCACCCCCGAATCGGCGATATCCCACAATGACCGGGGACTTTTCCACATCCGCCACTGGGCGCTGGCCTCAGCCTGCTGATCGGCGACCACAGTTTTCTGAGCCCAACCTCCCGAAACTCCGCCGGCCACAGGCGTCACACCCAAGGCCGCAGTTGGCACATAACCTCACGTCCACCGAAGCAAATGGCAAGTGGATCGCCACGGTTCCGTCAGCGGCCGGAAGGAAGAATCGGGAAGGGGCGGGGCGGGTTTGGACCGGCCTGAAGCGGGCCGCTCCGTCGGAAACACGGTGGCCGGCGAACCCCGATGACCGGAAACGCCGAGAGCATCCCTCCAGGGGTGGCAGCGCAGCGGACCGCGGAGGGTCCGGAGCCCGCCGGTCGCGAAGAAGCCCGCTGCCACGGGATTCCACCCGGCGGCGTACGGTCGTCCCAGGGGATTGGCCGGCGGCGGCCAGGCACCTATCCGGCACCGAGCCGTGCAAGGATGTCAGAACATCAGACCGGCAGGTGCTCCCCCGGTCATCCAGCCCTGGTCAGCGGCAACGAGAGCTGCGCAGGGCCGGACGAACAGCCTGCCGAACCCCACCGTGACCGCGCCGTGGAGCAGTGCGTCCGTCTCCCTTGTGCGGATCACGATGTCACCCTCGATGATCCGCTCGACCACCTGACACTCGATGCCAGCCGTCAGCGACGGAATGACAGTCACGCCGGAATCCGGTCCGGTGAGCCGGTATCCCACCGCCAGCCCGCCCCGTAGAAGGGTTCGCTATTGTATTGTAAGGGAACGAGGAATGGTCTCTCGACGAGACTCCTTCCGAGCCCGGGGTCAGAACCGGGCAAACCGAAAGCGATTCTGCATCGAACCCGTAGGCGAAGGCCGCCCGGACGTTCTTGAATCCGAACCCCTGGCCGCTGAATCCGAGACCGCTCTGTGCTCGGAGCGGCGACGGGGTCACAGCTCCCGACACGGTCCACGCCAGCAGGACACCTGCCAGCGGCACCGCCGCGGGTCGCCGGTGAAACGCCACCCTCGTCCTCCGGGATTCCTCGGTTCGAAGCCTCCCCATCACCTGCCCGTACCGCGCGGAAGCTCGGCGCCCGAGCAGCGCAACGGGAGCAAGCCGACCCAGCGGGCGCGAGGGAGCGAGCGGTCGAGCCATCAGCAGTCCGCGGAAGAAATGCGTTTCCGGTGCGCCGGGTCGTGGAAGGGCACCCGTACCGGGGCGGCAATCGACCCGTGCAGACGCCGGTTCTTCACGCGCGAAAACCGGCGATCAGGCCGGCGGGGCGCTATGACGGCGGAAGCGGCGGGCCGACGGTGCCGGGCGGCTTCCCCCGGTCAGGCCGGGCGTCCCGGGAAGAGGGCCATCCGGCATCCGGCCCGGCCCGCGTGGAACCCCGAGCGCCAGGGCCGGCGGCATCCGTCCCCCTGGCACCTCCGGTCTTCCGTGCGTGCGGAGCCCACCGGGGACACCGGCACCCGCCGGCAGCGTCCGCTCCCGGCGTCCCCGAATCCGCCCGCCCCGGCGCAGCCGTCGCTCGCCGACGCCCTGACGCCCGGGACCTCCGCGTCGATCCACATCACCGTGGCGTGCGCAGAGACGGGCGCCGCCCCCGGACCGGCGAAGGCCGCGAACCCCGCCGAAACGAAGGCCAGGCCGGAGGCCGGGGATCCGTTCCGACTCCGCCGCCGGGCGGCACGGGTCGCGTCGGCAGTGCCTCCCGGGAGAGGCCGGACCGCGGGGGAGAGGGACCGGAGGAACCATATATATAATGTCTGGACGGCCGCCCTCGGCGCCGGCACACGACCGGGCTCTCCCCAACCGGCGCGGATAAGGACACGGGCCGCGCGGCGCGGGCTCCCGCCCGCCCCATCCGGTACGCTCCGCATGCGAGGAGAAGGGGGGACGGTTGTACGCCGGCCCGGGTCCGCGTACGATCCGACCGAACCGCCGGACGTGCCCCGTGCCGTGCGCCGGCGTCCGCCCACCCGAGATCCAGGGGAGACCCATGCCGTCCCGTGCCGAACGCCGGGGAACGGGCCTCGTAGCGCTCCTCGCCCTCGCGGTCCCCGCCGGGGCAGGCGGGCAGGACGTCCGCGCGGAGCCCGGGGCGCCTTCTCCCGGGTCACTCGAGGGCCGTCCGGTGGTCCTCGTCACGGGTTCGACGAACGGCCTCGGGCGGGAGGTCGCGCTCGCGATGGCCGGGAGGGGAGCCCACGTCATCGTGCACGGGAGGGACCGGGCGCGGGGGCTCGAGGTGCTCGAGCGGATCGCCGCCGGGGGGACGGGGTCGGCGAGCTTCCATGAGGCGGACCTCGGCTCCATGACCCGGGTGCGGGCGCTCGGCGAGGCGATCCTCCGCGACCACGACCGCCTCGACATCCTCGTCAACAACGCCGGGATCTGGCTCCCGGGAGAGAGCGCCAGGCGGACGAGCGCCGACGGCCACGAGCTCTCCTTCGCGGTGAACTACCTCTCCCACTTCCTCCTCACACGGATGCTCCTCCCGATCATTCCGCCGTCGCCGACGTCCCGCATCGTGAACGTTTCGTCCGGCGCCCAGACGCCGATCGACTTCGACGATCCGATGCTCGAGGAGGGATATTCCGGGAGCCGGGGCTACGCACAGAGCAAGCTGGCCCAGATTCTCTTCACCTTCGATTTGGCCGAAGAGCTCGCGGACACGGGAATCAGGGTGAACGCGCTTCATCCCGCGACGCTGATGGACACGAACATGGTGCTCGCCGCTGGGGTGCGGCCCCGGAGCTCGGTGGAGGAGGGGCTCGAGGCGGTGATGCACCTCATCATCTCGGAGGACGTCGGGAGCGGTCAGTACTTCGACGGACTCAGGCCGTCCAGAGCCCACGCCCAGGCGTATGACGGGGAAGCGCGGGCGAGGCTCCGGCGCCTGAGCGAGGAGCTCGCCGGGCGCTGACCCGGCGCGCCCTGAAGGCTCTCGCTCGCGGGATCCGCAGACCGCATCGGAACATTGCAGGTCATGTTGCTCACCCACGCAGGCCGACACGGGGTGCAGGGAGAGGGGCGGGACCCTCGTCGGTGAGATACAGACCAGGCAGACTGCACGTCAGGTTGGAAGGGCATTTGACAGGCGATGCCCATCGCCGTCGAGCGTCGCCTCGATATCGTCGTCCATCGCGTTCGACCCCCTCATGAACATCGATAGCAGGCGGGAAACCGGCGGACCGCAGTCCTGAACCCGCACCGGAGACGAGGCAGACTTCAACGTGACCATCGCCGAATTCCTGGAGCAGAATGCGCAACTCTTCGGGAGCCCTTGGAAAGGAAGTTTGCGGAAGACGTCCTGGGGGCAGTAGAGGACCTGAATCTCGAGAGCGTATCGTGTCAGACCAGCTTCCAGGATGCGAAGGGAGTCCCGCGACGAATCGATTTCACGATCGAAGAGGGCAAGCATGTCCGCATCGCCATCGAGGTAGACGGGTGGGATAAAAAGGGCACAAAATCCGGACCCACCAAGGGTGACTGGATCTCGGACAGGGAGAGAAAGCTCTCGATCACCGCACACGGCTATGACCTGATCGAGTTCCCCAATGCGTTGGTGCGAACCAAACCGACAAATTGTGCACGTCTGATCGAGCTCAAGCTCAGGACGGAGCGACGCCATGATGAGCATGCGGAGGCCACGGCGGACGATGCCGGGGCGCCTGCGCTCAGTGAGACCGAAAGGGAGGAGTTCGGAAGACTCGATGCAGAGCGCATGGCAGCCATCAAAGCGCTGGAGATGCAGCTCGCCGCGGGGGGGGGGGGGGAGAACCGGGGGATGAAGACAGTCGCAGTAGCCTTCAGCGTGGTGCTGATCGCAGTCCTGTTTGTCGGGTGGGACCTCCTCAGCCACCAGCCCCACACCCAAGGCCCATCTCAACCCCTTCAGGCTCATTCCCGAATTGGAAATGACTTGTGACCGGGAAATTTGCGAAGGCTGTCGCCGTGCTCACCCCTGGGGTCAGATGCCCGCTGGGCGTTGGAAGAGATCGAAGAGACGACCTGGAACGTGACGCTAGGATAGATCGACGGGGGACGATTCTTGGTGGTGCCGCCCGGCACGCTGGACGATCCGCCCTGGACGGTACCCGACTCGATGCCGTTTGCGCTATTCCGGGGCGTTGGGGCTAGATGTGATCCACGGCAAGAACAGCAGATCGTGCAGGCCCGGTTGGACTCTAGACGATTTCCTGCCGGGATTCACGCGATCCGTACTCTTGGACTCACACGCAGCGTTCTCGATACCGATAGCCGCAACAAACAGTGACATTACGGCGGGTCGTTCTCCTGAACTCCCGAATGGACACACCGGCCCCGCTCGACGGTTTCATGCGCTCGCCATCGGTTGGAGGCTGTCGAGGAAAGCCCACCCGATGCACTGCTCAACGTCCCCCAGCCATTCGATAGCCTCCGGATGGACGGCCAGCGCCGGTAGCAAGGCCGCAATCACCCACGGGCCGTCCGGAGGGTTGCGGAAGTCGCCGGGGTCGCATCCGTCGATGAACCAAGGGGCCGTCGCCACGGTCTCGCGCCATGCGCGCCGCGGGCCAGCGCCACCGCCTTCCGCCACCGCCAGCACCGCCACCGCCAGCCCGTCCGGAGCAACGATGCGCGCTTGCAGGACGCGCGGGCCGTGCAGATGCGCGAGCACCTGCAGCCGCCACGGATCGTCCGGACCCCGCAATGGCGCGGGGGTTGCGAACGCACCCGCCACCGCGATTAGCCGTCCGTACGCGCGCGTCACGTGGTCGGCCATCTCGGAGCGATCCGACTGGCGGTAGTGCCCCGTGTTAGCGGTCCAGTGTTCGAGCCTCACGGGCCGATTCCCACAGAAGAGTTGGAAGGGTCGGCTCCCTGCCTGCCATCGTCACGGCCGGTCTGGGTTCGACCTCCGACCGAAGCACCATCAACGCTACAGACAGGCATGATTGCGGTCGGCCGAGACGCGACCTGTCTATGGCAGTTCATCCCCGTGCCCCACTCTGGGTCCGCGCCGAGTACGACCGCGAAGCGTTGGGAGGATCAGGCCTGCCGTCCGCCATGCGCGAGAGCAGGCTTTCGAGTTGAGGTCCGGTCGTTCGCAAGCCCGCCGGTTTCCTGGAAACTCCCTCGTCGAGTTCCATGTAGAAGGTGCAGGCTGAGGCCAAGGGAGGAGTCGCCAGGCAGGGCAATTGAGCTTATATGTGAAGAACAATATTACCCACCGGATCATCGCCCAGATAGGGAAACACGGGGTCCGGTCAATAAGACTCTAGGGACGCCTCGTGCGTCCCTGTATCTGTTGGGGTAGCTAAGTTGGACTTTAGTTCGACAGACCGGGAACGATTCTCAGGCGTGTCGATCCCGACGCCCTCGCCGACTGGTCGCCGGCTACCACTCTCGGCGACCTGCGGCGGATCGGGGTCATGGGGGGCGAATCCGTGAGGCGCTTCGCACGGGAATCGCCTTGAGAGGCCGTCACGAGCTGTATTTCACTCGTTGTCATGGAGGCAACAACCACGAACTCACCTCGGGAGGCAAGACTCAAGGTGACGGACACAATCACGATCGCCGTGGATCCGGATCTGGCTGACACCTATCGAGCCGCGTCGGACCAGGATCGTCGCAAGCTGGATCTCCTCCTGAACCTTCGTCTGCGTGATGTCACGCGGACCGGCGAGTCCCTCCACGATGTCATGGCGGAGATCACGCAAAATGCGCGGGCGCGTGGCTTGACTCCCGAGATTCTGGAGGAGCTCCTGAGAGACTAGGTCATGCGATGCGTCTTTGACACAAACGCGATCATCAGTGCCATGCTTTCCAAGACTGCGACCCCCGGAGTTGCGCGCGCGCCTAAGACGCCGGTGAGATTCTCGTATCAGTCTCCTTGATGAGAGAGCTTCATGACGTGTTATCTCGCCCGAAGTTCGATCGATATGTCACGCCGAGCGAGAGAGAACGGTTTCTTGGACTGCTGCTCCGGGCCTCCGCGTGTTAGACGTCGACGGAACGCTCGTCGATTCATCGGAGATCGACGGCCGGCTCTACAGAGAGGCCGTCGAAACGGAACTCAGGATCGAAGTCGACGACAACTGGTCCTGCTACAGGCACGTGACCGGCAGCGAGATCATGGACGAGGCGGACGGGCGTGTGGACCACCCGCTCGCGTACGCGAGGATCAAGGAGGCGTATGTCTGCACGGTTGCCGACCACATCGGCGACCGCGGGGGCCGTGACGCCCAGGAAGGACCCGTCTGGTCGGTCGCCGGCGCCACAGCCCCGCGGCTACCGGCGGCTCCGCAGGCAACGTTCCCGATTTCGGCCCGACCGGGTCCCGGGCTTCACGGCAGTCTCGGACGCGGCGGTCCGCAGGCCGCCTGTCCCGTGGTGTCGTTTAGGGGTAGGACGTTCTCGACGTAATCACCAAAACGCGCAACCGACAGTCTGGTCCAAGTAGATGAGTTTCTTATTGAGTGGCGGCAGGCGCTCCGATTCGTTGTGGAAGCAATGTCGGCAGCGACGGGAATGAACGTTTACTCTGATGGACAGCGTGCCGAGTTGCATCTGTCCGCACCTAGGACACGGGTGGAAGGACCCAGCGATCAGTCCCATTGTTTGTTGACCCATCTCCTGCTCAATCGCAGGATGCTGTGACTGCAACCAATGATATGGATCGACCACGCCCCGCCCCACGGCGACCTTAGCACGATGCGCTCAAGCTTCACGGGCTGACACGGACAGATCCAGTCCTTGGCCCTGTCAACGAGACATCGAGCCTCACCTGGTCGTAGGGTACCCGCGGAATCAGCCTACCACGCGCGCCTGGCTGCAATTCGACGAGTCCGTATTGGGACATCGTCTTCAGAGTTCGCGAAAGGTTCGACTTGCTGCGCCCGGCCAGTGCCGCAAGCTCCGTGAGCGAACGTGGTCGCTCACGGGCAATCAGTCCCAAGAGATCTCGGTTATGCTCGGACAGCAACTTCGCGAAGCTCTCGATCGAGGTGAACCAAACCTTAGGCTCACCCTCCGCAGGCGTGTGCTCGCCACGGGCAATGGCCATGGTGCGCGCCTTCATCTGGTTGTAGCCGGCGATGCCAATCTTCAGTGTCTTCATGGAATCGATCCTCTTTCTCGAAGCACCTGGTCCACTTCCTTCCAGAAATCCGCGAGCAGCGTGGCCGCATCCTCGTATTCGTAGGGCCGGATCGTGCGCAGCCGATGCCGGTGGTCGCGTTCCGCCCGTTGTCCCCCGCCTGGGCCTCGCCGCTCCCTCGCCGGGTGGGCATTGTCGAATCCGACCAGCCTGGCTCCGTCCGGCGCGTGCAGCGTCAGCGAATAGCTGAGGCCGTGCGGCAGTTCCGGCGTCACCTCGGTCCGAACCACGACGAACTTCACCCAGTGGCCCCTATCGTCCACGAACAGCGTCTCGCCGTGAAGGTCGAGTAGCGTGTCCAGCCCCGGATCCCGGTCATGTATCGTCATGGCATAGGTTATCATTTACTGATAACATCAGCAAGACCACCCTGCCTGAAGGGAGCCGAGGCGGTGCCATCGTTAAGATGAGCCTCGTCGCCTGGATGCCCTTTCGACTGACGGTGATGCAGCTGCCTTACTGGGCCACGAAGTCCACGGACGAGGAGGGAAGCCTCTTCCTCGAGTCCAACCCGCTCAGGGGCCTCAAGCTGCCGAAGGAGCAGAACCCGAGACGAGTGTTGCTCACGCACGCGGAGTACGAAGCGCTGCTCAGGGTGGCGGGAGAGGTGGACTGGCGGTTCCGCGTGGCCTTGGTGCTAGCCCACGAGACCGGGCACCGCATCGGTGCTATCCGGCAACTTCGGTGGTCGGGCACTTCCGGAAGGAAGTGATTCACGGCAACAAATCGTCTAAGTTCAATCAGGACTGCACGATCTGCCGCACTTGCTGTTAGACGATTTCTGATTCCACAGTACTGAAATTGCGGGAACACTGCCCCAAATAGAAGGAATGTCGGTTTTCGTCCCTCCGGGTCGACGACGACGGCGGCGCGTCGATGAGGCTCGCGCGACCCGGGCGGTGCTGTCGAAGACTCAGTTCGGTCGCAGGAGCGAAAAGCAGAAGAAGCCAGGCTCCGGGCGTCCGCGTGTTAGACGCCGACGGAACGCTCGTCGGTTCATCGGAGATCGACGGCCGGCTCTACAGAGAGGCCGTCGAAACGGAACTCAGGATCGAAGTCGACGACAACTGGTCCTGCTACTGGTACGTGACCGGCAGCGGGATCATGGACGAGGCGGACGGGTGTGTGGACCGCCCGCTCGCGTACGCGAGGATCAAGGAGGCGTTTGTCTGCACGGTTGCCGACCACATCGGCGACCGCGGGGGCCGTGACGCCCAGGAAGGACCCGTCTGGCCGGTCGCCGGCGCCACAGCCCCGCGGCTACCGGCGGCTCCGCAGGCAACGTTCCCGATTTCGGCCCGACCGGGTCCCGGGCTTCACGGCAGTCTCGGACGCGACGGTCCGCAGGCCGCCTGTCCCGTGGTGTCGTTTAGGGGTAGGACGTTCTCGACGTAATCACCAAAACGCGCAACCGACAGTCCGAAGGCACCGAGCACGCCGCACACCCTGGGCGCCGCGCCATCCAGCGCCACGCAGTCATCGGCGCCCAGTGCCTCGTCCAGCTGATCGGCAACGAGAACTGCGCGGGCATCGATCCAGGTTGCCAGAACCTCCTCGTCCGTGGCTGTAAGGACCGTGTCGTACGGATCGCCTCCGGCGTACTTGATCAGCATCAGATCGGCCCGCAGTCCGGGCTCGATCGCGCCGAACCGATCTTCCACACCCAGCGCGTAGGCCCCGTTGACGGTGGCCATGCCCCAGAGCATTTCGGCCGACAACGCAACGTTGGCCTCCTCCGCCACCTGCCGCGCGCAGGCGACCTCTTCGCGCATGTTGAACGAACCGCTCGGCGACCAGTCCGTCGAAAGGGCGACCCGCACGTTGTGCTCCAGCGCGCCCGCGACGTCGACCGTCTGGCCGTACAGGGCAAGGTTGGAGCGCGGCGACCACACGAGGGTGACGTCGAATTCGCGCATCGCCGCGTAGTCCGCGCGGTCCGTGGCCACGCCGTGAACCAGCGCGTAGCGTCGGTCGCGCCGCTGCACGCGCTCGAGGTAGCGTGCCACCTCCGCCCTCGCTGCGCAGCTTGAAGACCTGCCTTCGCCCACGTGCGCAACATAGGCCATATGGGCCAGGTCGTCGCTCGCAGCCGGGAAGTGGTAGGCGGGTCCGCCGGCGCACTCGTCCTCGAGGTCCTCGACCACCTGAAGGGAGAACGGGAACGTCGCAACGTCCGCTTCGGCATCGTAGAGGGCGGGATCGCCTTCCCGTACATGCCGGTTGATGTTGCGAATCACACCCGGAACGCCGCCGGTCCCGGCGATGGCGGTCGCGCCGCCCAAGAGGTGGCGCAGCTCCATGGCGATGAGAGCCGCGGTCGATTCGGGATCGCCGGGATCAAAGTAAAGGGGCTCGGGCGACGGCAACTGCGGCATTCCCCCGACGCCGAGCCGCCATTCGTCCCGGTGGGCATAGCCGGGATTCAGGCTGGCATCGGGGAACGCGTAACTGTAGGCCGGATGTTCGTGGGCATTGACGAAACCCGGCGACAGGACGGCCCTGCCCCGGCAGTCCAGCGCGGCGGCGGCCGGGTACGCCTGTCGCACGGCCGCGAAGTCCGCCACCGCACCGATTCGGCCGTTGAAGCGGATGTGCACTCCGTAATCCGGTCTGTGTCCGTCCGGCATGAGGACATCGGCGGCGACGATCAACCCGGGAGCGCGCCCGCCGGTCACCGCAGGTGGCGTCAGCTGGCAGTGCGCAACCTCGACCGGAGGCGAATTGGCGACAGGCCCGGGAAGGGGCGACAGGCACCCGCTGGGCAGGAGCGCCAGGAGGAGGCCGGCCCGGGGGCGGGCGGCGGCCAGCCGTTCAGCGGCGGACATCGTCGGAACCTGTCATGGTGAATGCACTGTGCATGCAGGTGACGGGCGGGCCAGCATACGGGTCGCGGCTGTCCACGTCAAACGGAAGCCGACCCCGATGAATCCCCCGCCAGGAGCATGTTCGACCGTGACCGTCACCAACAACCACCCTGAACTTCAAGCCCCAGCGACGCTGCTGACCTCCCCTCCCCGGCGTGATCTTCTTGTGTCGGAATCGGCGATCGCCATTGTCGGAACCACTGATCGCCATTGTCGGAATCAGGCGGGACGCCCGAGCCTCTTTATCGCGATCGCCGTTCGACGGACGGTGACACTCACGCGCGGTGTTTGCCGGGCCAGCCCGGGTACTTTGGCAACCGCTTCAGCCGAGGTCACGACCCCGGGGGCGGAGAGTCCGTGGCCATCCTCGTGGTCGCTGGCGATAACGAAGGCGGTGTTGGCCTCGGCAATCGGTTGGCCTCGGCACATCGTCTTTTGACGTCGAAAGGCGGAGCTCTCGGCGTGCGGGTCCGAGACCTTGGGCTTGATGCCGTAGCTGCTCACTTCAGAAGACCTTTTCCCCGGGAAGGGCGGCCGCCTGCTCGATCCAACTCACCAACCGCTCTTCCGCGAGGTCGTCATGTTCGTGAATGTCGAGGTAGCGGACGTTCTGTACCTTCGACGGCTTGGGCGGCATGGGCTCCAGGTGCGCGCCGTTCAGGAAGGTCACCGGGACGTAGCGCTTGTAGCAGTAGAACGCGAGAAACCAGCCTTGTCCCTCGATCCCGTAGAAGGGCGTGTTCCAACGCATCGCCTTGCGGACGCCTGGCACGTGCTCTTCCACCAGTGCGTCCAGCCGGCTCCCGATCGCCTGTTTCCAGTCAGGCATGGCCGCGATGTATGCCTGGACAGAGCCGTCCCCATCCCCCTTGGGGATGTAGGGGTTTGCCCCCGGCGTTTCTCTTGGGCTCAGTGCTTCCCTTCGTCTTCATCCGTCCCCACTACCCTCGGCCGAAGACCGCCTCCTGACCACGTGCGGCAGGACCAAGACGTACAGCCAGTCGCCATTCAGGAGTGCGAGCGGCTGCAAGGGCATGAGCTAGACCCACTCTGCGGGCTCCCGCTGTACGAGCACTGCCGTAGTCACTCCGATGACCGCTGCGGTGAAGAGAAGCGACACCCGACGATGTGCTTGCCTGATCCGCTTGTTCCAGCCGCTCACGTCCCCAACCGCCCGCTCCTACTGGGTGTTCCCTGCGTCCTTGAGCACCGTCATACGACATCCTGACCGAGGGGCAACGACTTACTCGCATCCAACCTGAATGAAGTGCTCGCCCACGAGGGGCCGTCTCACCGGGATCAACGGCAGCGCATTGTCACTTGGCGAAGCAGCAAGGCTATGACAAGACGTGGGCTGCTGGATCGCGATCTGCCACCAGGTCCAGGGCGCTTCCGTGCTCCGACCACGCCTTGAGACCGGCGAGGACGAGAGAGAAACCGCCCATGCAGTCGAGTGCCGTGCCGACAACCTCCTCTTCGGTCCCCTGGAACCCGGTGTTGGAGATCTGAACGAGGGTCGCTTCCGCTCCGAGAGAAGTGAATTGCCACTCGACGGTTGTCGAGGGCTCGCCCCATTCGATGAGGATTCTGGAGGGCTGCTCGATCGCCTTGCCGTGGACGTCCGCAGAGACTCCGTACATCTCCCACTCCCAAGTGAGCTTCACGTGGGGTTAGCCCGATTTGGTGGACGGGTAAGAGTGGAGGTTGGGTGCTGCCGATGCCCGAGGTGAGCGTAGCGAGCCTCGGGCATCGGCGCGCGTGGTGACGCCTGCACTCCTGCCATCCCTTTTCCCCACGGGCGGGCCTTCACGCCGCCCGCTCCCTCGCTCGGGCCTCGAAGCGAACCGGTGACTCATAGCCAAGGCTCGAATGCCACCGATGGGGATTGTACCAGCCCTCGATGAACCCAAACACCTCGCAGCGGGCCTCGCCCTGCGTCCGGAAAGACCGCCGGTCGATCAGTTCGCACTGCAGTGTGGCGAAGAAAGATTCACACATGGCGTTGTCGCGGGGGCGTCTCACGCGGGCCGGGAGCCCATGGGTCCCGTAGTGGTTGAGCAGATGGGCGTAGGTCTCGTTGAGCGTCGGCTCGTAGCGTGACGCCCGCACGACCGCCGCCTTCAGGTTGTCGGGGACGACCGCCTGCGGAACGCAGCCCATCGCCTCGAAGCAGTAGACGTGGGCGTTACAGACGTCGTCGACCTCCTGGGTCCGGGTCGCCCGGGCGCCGGATCTGGCGCATCGTGGGCTCGTGTGATGGACACGTGGCCCGGAAGCGGCGGCACCAGGTCGGATAGCTCATCCCGTCGGGATGGCTCTCCAGCCACTCCTCCCATACCAACTTCAGCGTCACACCCCGGGCCGAGAGAGCCTTCTTGATCTCGGCCCAGTTCACACCGTCCCCGGGGGACTCGGGGGCCGGCGGAGGGTAGAGCGCCTCCTCCAGCCTGACCTCCTCCAGCTCCCGAGCCTCCGGCCAGCTCAGCCCGGAGGCTGCAAACCGCTCCAGCACCAGCGCAACCGAGCGCCGCGCGATCCCGCAATGCCTCGCGATGTCCCGCTGACTGCGACCCTGCTCAAAATGAGACGCTAGAACCTGCTTCACCTTCCTCATCGGTAGCCTTCCCCGTGCCATCGGTCCTCCTCGGGCTGTGAGTGAGACAGCCCCAAGGGATACCTGGCACGCTCGAATCAGTCAGACTCAGCCCCCCCGCCTGCGGGGTGGCTACTTTGCGTGAGACTGCGGTGGCTACTTTCGTGAGATTTTGCAGCTCGAGCTGCTGCAGGTGCCAATAGAGGGTGTTTTTCGAGAGACCCATGGCCTTGGCGATGCCGCGCGACGCCGTCGAGGCGATTTCGAGAACATGGGGACTTGACGTTGTGGGCCCTTGGGCAGGAGCAGGAGCAGGAGCGGTAGGACCGAAGCAGCTTCTTCCTGCGCCAAAGATCGATGCTCAGTTCACCGAAGGCTCAGCTACTGATGCAAGACCCGACGACACCGTACGGCATCGAGGGGGTTCGTCGCGGTAGACGAAACCGGCCTGTCTCTAGGCGCGCCCAGCCGCGAGCTCCGGGTCCCAGACGATAACTAAGCGGCCTGGGTATCAGGTGATTCCGCCACTTTGCATACGGCGGTCTTGAGGTTATGGATGGCAGCATCCATCCGCCCCCCCTCAGCGACCACGGGAGGAACGATCGATGCGGCTAATACCCCCTACCACGCACTACCTCGAAGGTGTCTTGGATCTCTGTTATGCTAGTGGAATTCATTACTGCCCTCACCCGGAGGAAGGAGGCCCTCATTGCAGAACCGGGTATTACATCGGTCGCGCCATATTACAGCTCTACGCGATCGAGATGTACCTCCGGTATGCGCTGGAAGCGGCCCGGGTATCCTCCAAGAGGGTGAAGCACGACCTTCACAAGCTGTTTAGAATGCTCCCCGAGGACAAAAAAGAGACCGTTAGGACTAGGTATGCGGATTCCATGAAAACCCACGTAGAGGGAATGCTTGGCGGCTGGTACATTGGCACGAGTACCGCCGAAGACTTCCTCCGGTTCCTAGGCAAAAGCCCCATTACCGACATGAGATACATCTGGGATCCACCGGCAAGACACAGCCGTCACCAACAGGAAGAGAATATGGACTTAATGCGGGAATCCGAACTCACCGCGCTGCTCTACGCGGTCCGGAGCCTCTGTCCCCCAGCTTGCGGTCACGATGCCGGCCGCAGTTGACGAGGCTCACGAAGCTACTCGTCCGGTGATGAGCGAAATCACCAGAGGCGGGTTTACCCGGCGCGTGTCCCGGCGGCAGTCTTGGAGATGGTCCACAACTGCGCCAAGGCACCGGCCGGCCACGAGATCAAGGCAGTCGACATCCATCCCGAGCCGCCGGCAACGTTCGTCTCAACCCTGCACCTCTCCGGCATAGGCCGGTCGAGCGGCAAGTCCCTAGCTTGAGCCTTGGTAGTCGATGCAGCCCCACCGTGAAGTTGTCTGCGCTCTAAGAAGAGACTAGCGTAGAACATCAGCCAAGGAGGAAACCATGACCAAAGAGAATACGGGGCCGGAGTCTGGTGGCCCCGCGACCGGCGGACCTGACAAGGGCCGCTCCGATACGGATCACAGCACGTCTCATCATGCGACGCGCCCTGTTTCCAAGCAGTCTGAGGCTATCATCAAAGAGGTCTCGGTCCGGAGACGGACGGCTATGAAGGTCCTAGCCAATCGCTGAAGGCCACTACCAACTCACCTTGGCGGACGCATTCCGCGCCCACGACGAAGCGCTGCTAGATGGTGGCGCCCCGGGGAATCCTCAACCGTTCGGCCATCGAATCTGCGATCGGCCGTCCGTATCACGGCTACCATCCGCGCATCGACCAGAAGGCGGCGGCTTTGGTCCACGGCATCGTTTCCAATCACGGCTTCGTGGACGCCAACAAGCGCACGGCTGTTTACTTGGTGGAATTGCTCACGGTCAGCAGCGGGTATCGATTGGCGGTGGAGGATCTCGTCCTGGCAGACGTTGTGACCGCCGTGGCCCGGGGAGAACTGGACTACGAAGAACTTGCGACGTGGTTCAAAGGACGATTGGAGCCGGTCGCCGGCACTGAACCGCATGCCTCCGCTCGGCAAACCGAGTCGACAGATGGCCAATAAAGGAGCCGCTAGTCGAACGCCTGAGGATCCCTTGCGCGGGAGATCAGGCAATCAGTTGTCGCAATCGGCACGCTGCCGGATTCGCCGTCCCGCCCGAGTGGCCAGCTCTTCCATGATGGGCGGCTGGTAGACTTCGATGTCAGAGGGACTGGCTTCATCTATACGTACACGCCGATCGAGTTCACGGAGGGCAAGTCCGATCCGGATCCGAAGACGGGAGCAACCCGCGTGCTGGCGGATCTCTTCTACCGTCTCGCCTCTCCGGAAAGGGCAGCCGGGCTCAGTGACGCGGTGGGTGTACTGGAAAGAATCCGGGGATACGGCATCGATCCATCCTACTATTCGGGCATGACGAGCAGATACACTGCACTCGCCGCCCGGGCAGCAGACGGTCCGGCGCCGGTCGAGCTGACTGTTCCGGTGCCGGTCAGCGTCCTGGTGGTCGGAGGGGCGGAACTGCAGGCGAGGACCGAGGGCACGGTCCATGGCAAGCTGAAGGAACGCCATCCCCACATTCGTGCGCGTTTCATCCAGACCGGATGGAGCTCGAACTGGCAACGCACGTTCTCGGAGATCGAACGCGAGATGGAGAGGCATGACGCGCTAGTGATCATACGGTTCATGCGTACCCATCTGGGCCTGGAGATCCGGCGGACCTGGAAAGGACCGTGGCGCTCCTGCTGGGGCGGCGGGCCCGGCGCGGTCGTGGAGGCAGTTTCCAACGTGGCGGTGGCTGCACGTTAGAGGCAGACCAAGCCGGGAGCGCGGGCACCGGCAGGGTCGCACAGGCATCCCGCAGGCTGCGGACCCTCATCCGGGGCAGCGGGATCGCGCCCGGTGTACCTAAGCCCGGACGCCCAACGGGCCCCTGCCGCGTCCGGGAATGTTCGCCGGTATCACCGGTCTGGTGTCCGTGGACTCTTCTCACCCGGAGCAGGAAGGGGAGCGGCCGCCTGGACTGTCTTCCCGTCCGGCCCGGAGGAGGCAAGGAGGGTTCGGACGGTCGTGATTTCTCCGTCGCCGTCCCGCGGCGTCGAACTCATGTGACTGTCGCGCGGGAACGGGCGCGATCACGTTCTGCCGTTCTGTCCGTCCATTCGATGCGGGACCCTCCTGTGGCCGCACGAGGACATTGCGTCACCAGGTGCGGACAGCTCGTCACCGGATACGGACAGCGGCGCGACCGTCTCCCGGGCCCGCATCGTGCCGCAACTGACTTGTCTACAGTCGCTTACGAAATGGACTGAAAGGCGGCACGGCACTTGCGAACTCAGCGGTTGGCGCGCTGCCGCACGTGGTAGACCGGGATCAGGACGGCCCCCGGTGCCGAACCCCGGTCGCCGGATGCGTCGCTGCTCCGCCGGGGTGTCCTGCTCGGTATCGCGGGTTTCGCCGCCGGAACGTTGGGGGGTCGGGACCCGGATCCTCACGACGCTCCACTTCGGCGTCGAGGCGACGGATCCGGCGACGTTCGCAGCCGCGGGGTCGTTGATCATCGTGATCGGCGCGCCGGCAAGCTGCCTGCCGCGGCGGCAGGCGAACCGGCGGGCTCCCGTACGATCGCTGGTATGCGCGGAGTCCGCGAGACGGGTCGACGGTGTCTTGGGTCCGGCGAACCTTGGCTCGGAGCTTCCGTGAAGAAATGGTTCAGACGAATCGGCCTGGGGCTCCTCGCCCTTCTGGGCGTCCTGGCAGCACTCGGCACGACCTACGAGCAGTGGTCACGCTGGCATGCCGGGCGAACCCACCTTCCCCCCGGGCGGCTGATCGATGTCGGCGGGCATTCCCTGCACCTCGAGTGCTCGGGCACCGGGACTCCCACCGTGATCCTCGAGGCAGGCGCAGACCTGGGCGGTGGCCAAAGTTGGTTCGCCATCCGGCCCGAGCTGGCCGAAATGACCCGGGTCTGCACGTACGATCGCGCCGGCTACGCGTGGAGCGACCCCGGTCCGGAACCGCGCGACGCGCTCACCATCGCGGCGGAACTCCATCGCCTCCTGGAGAGAGGGTCCGAGGCATCCCCCTTCGTCCTGGTCGGGCATTCCCTCGGGGGAGCCTTCGTTCGCGTCTTCGCAGACCGCTACCCGGACGAGGTCGCCGGTCTGGTGTTCGTGGACTCCTCTCACCCGGAGGAGGAGGAGCGCCGGCCTCCTGAGCTGTCTATGGACAGGCTGGTCGTTCGCGTTTCGGAGTGGGCGTTTCGGATCGCGGCGGAAACGGGAGTGCTCCGGCTCGTAATCTCGCTGGACTTGCCCCGCAGCTTCCCCGAGACCTTCGCTGCATTCTCGCCGCAAGGCGTGGCAACGCTGGTGAGCGAGTTCGAGGCCGTTGGGAGCACGCTGGCGGAGGATCAGGAGGCCGGACTCTCCGAAGATCTTGCCCTTGTCGTGCTTACCGGAGGCCAGGCGCTCGCAGGTCTCCGGGACGAGCTCAGGGAGAGGATGGAGAGCGTGCGCCTGGCCATGCAGAGGGAACTCGCCGCCTTCACCGGGAACAGCGATCACCGCATCCTCCCCGATGCCGGGCACTTCATCCAGCACGACGACCCGGAGGCCGTGATCCGAGCCGTCGCCGATGTCATGGCCGCCTTCCGCGACGGCTCGCCCATCGGAACATCGCGACCGTAGAACCCAGTCACCGGAGCTGCGCCGACAACATCGGGAGTGCGGGATTCCCGGGCCGGTCAGAAGCGGCCTGAGGTACCTCCATCACACGGCATTGATCGCGGCTTCGGCGCGGGGAAGCCGCTTGATGATCCAGGTCAATCCCGGGGCATCCCCGAGAATCATCCCCTCGATGGCGCTGCAGTCCCGTTCGACCACCGGACGGCACTGCGGGTCCGGCACCAACCTGACCGCTCCGGGGACGGCTTTGCCGAAACACCTCCAGGCTTGCCGGAGCATGCGGCGATTGTGGCGCCGGACCGCGTCGAGCATGAGACGCTCGGGACATTCGCGCCTCAGGGCATAGCGACACTGGTGAGCGAGCCCAAGGACCTTCCAAGTACGCTCGATCAGGATCAGGCGGCGAGACTCTCCGAGGACCTGCTCCTTGCCGTACCTACCCAGGGACCAGTCGTGTGCGGGTCTCCCGCAACAGCGATCACCGCATCCTCGCCGTCACCGGCCACTACACCCAGCTCGACGATCCCGAGGTCGTGATCCGAGCCGTCGCCGATGTCCTGGCCGCCGCTCGCTACGACTCACCCCTCTGGATCTCGCAACCGTAGACGGAAAACCCGTTCCCGCCCCGCCTTCCCCCTGAGAGCGAGTCTGTCGGCCGGGGTTCGCCCGGGCACACCACGGGAAGGCCCGTCCCGGCCGGGGGCTTCGAGATCGCGCGGGCCGGGGCGACGCGGACAATCGGGCACGACCGTCCGAGCGGCGGCAGGACCGCCCACTCCCCGCCGGTCTCCTCCGACAGCGCCACCGGAGTTACCGGCGCGAAGAGCCCCCCCGGTGGACGAGCACGAAGACCGCGTCCGTGCATGTGCTCCACCCAGTCGAACACGAGAAAGCCGGCCCCCCGAGGCGGGGCGTAGCAGGCCGCCATCCTTTGAGAATCGGTCGGGGCGGGAACGAGACCGTACCAGAGACGCTCGGGGATGTCGGCAGCAAGGAAGGAGGGCCCGTAGCGGGAGCGCCCGAGAGGCACGCCGTTCGGCCCCACTGCCGAATTGGAACAGACTCTGCTCTCGCTGCCGCACGGGGCGACGCGGCCGGGACGGGAGCGGTCCGGTTTCCGCGACTGACTCAGCCCTACGAGCCGGCCCCCGGGGCGTACCGGTAGGCGACAAGCAGCCTCGCGATGTCGGTGACGGCCGAGTCGGTGTGGTGGTAGATGTTCACGCGCCCCGTGCCGCAGTCCCCGAACGCGTCGCAGGAGACAGCGCCGATCAGGCCCCGGATCGCGGTCCTCCCGAGCTCCTCCCGCAGCGCGGCCCGGTCGATGTGAACGGTCCCCCGGTCCTCGACGGCCACGGACTCGATGGCCGCGGCGAGCAGCGTGGTCGCATCGTAGGCGTGCGCCCAGTAGTGAGCGGAAGGGGCTCCCCCGTACGCGCCCTCGTAGCGGGCGAGCACGGTCGCGCCGTTCCTTCCGGTCACGCTGTTGACGTTGGAACCGAAGTCCGACTCCGGCCCCGCGAAGTACACGCCCTCCGACTGCGGCGTCCCGAGGAACTCCGAGACCAGGAGCGCCGCTCCCGAGATGAGCGTCACGCCCTCGAGGCCGTCGAAGCTCCGCGCCTGCGTGGCGAAGGGCGAGCCCTCGGCAAGAAAGAGGGGGAAGAAGATCCCGTCCGGACTCGCGGGGGCCAGCTCCGCCAGCACGGCGGTCATGTCGGTCTGGCCCTCCCGGATCGTGACTGCCGCCGGGACCTCGCCGCCGAGGTCCCGGAACGCGTCCGCGAACGCGTCGGCGAGCGCGGACGTGTACGGGTCGCCGTCGTCCACGGTCACGACGCGGGTGAGCCCCAGCCGGTTGAGCGCGAAGTCGGAGAGCGCGAGCCCCTGGTGGAGATCGTTGTTGGACACGCGGTAGTAGCCGGGGTGATGGTGATCCTGTGCGTTGCCCGCGAGGTCCGAGGTGAGAAGCGGCGAGGTGGTGCTCGGGGCGACCATGACCAGCCCGGCTTCGCTCACGATCGGCGAGGCCGCGACGGCCGCTGCCGAGCAGCTCGTGCCGATGATGCCCACCACCGCCATCTCGCCGACGATCCGGCTGGCGCCCGCGTGGCCACCGTCGGGCGAGCACATCGAGTCGATGCCGTCGCCCAGCTCGATGTTCCTGCTGACGACGGTACCGAGGTCCCCCACCGCGAGCTCGACACCGCGCCGCGCGACCGTCCCGAGCTCAGGGTTACCGGTGACGGAAAGGAGCGTCCGGAGCTGCACGGCCTCTCCGGCCCCGACCGACACGGCTCCCAGAGCCCCGGGTACGAAGGCGGGCGGCTCGGTCGTGCCGCATGCCAGCGCAAGGGTGAGCGGCAGAAGGAGACCCGCGACGAACAGGGCGCCCCGGTACACCATGATGCGTGCCTCCTCTCTCCTCCGTCCTTCGGGCCGGGGGATGGGCGGTGTCCCGAACCCGCGACCCGATGCAGAAAGTCCACTCTAGAGGAACGAGTTCGGGACCGCCACTGCCGGTGCAGTCATCGCGGCGCGGGGTCGCGGTCGGCTCGCGAGGACGGCTCCGGTAGGGGTCGCCCGCTTGCCTCGACCGGAGAACGGGAATCGGGCTCGTCGCGGACTCGTCGAGCCCGATGGGGGGGGCTATGGGGATCCCCCATGAGGGTCCTGTTCGTCTCCGGCCTCTTCATTCGAGCACCGAATGCGACTGAGCCACGGAGGGTGTGGAGGTTCGTCGCGGTAGCGGGCTTCTCGAGGCAACGGGCACCGTAAGCGGACGGCGCTGCAGGGGCGGGCCGCCGTTCCACGCGTCTCGATCCTGCGGAGGCCTTGAGCGTCCCCGAAGCGAAGGCCAGGCTCCAGGCCGGCGACCCCTTCCTCCACCCGCTCCGGACCGGGTCCGCCGGGCGGCTATTCCCGGAAATGCCCGAACCGCGGCGGAAAAGGGATCGGAGGCACCACCCTATATATTATAGACGTGCGTGCCCGCCGTCGGGGTCGGCGCAGGCGCCGCCCCCCACCTGCAACCGGAGCTGCAGCCCGACCCGGCTCTCCCCAATCGGCCCGCCGGAGCGCCGTGTATGCCCCGGCGGCCGTGGCAGAGGCCGGACCCGAGCCATCGCATCGCGTTGTTCCGCCAGGCGGTAACCCGTGACCCTCGACAGTTGAAGACTCCAACCCGCTCACGCAGCGCCGGGAGCGGGCAGGCCCGGTCTTCCAGGGGTACGCGACGAGAGATGACCAGACTGCTGCGGCAGGAGTCCGTCCCGCGATCGCTGGACTGTTGCTTGCTCCGTGTCGACCAACTGCCGGAGGCCAGACGGATGTGGTCGGGCGGATCGCCTTCGACCTGAGCTTCGGCCCGGTCTTCCCGGACGTGGCCGTCGTGATCGCGGTCATGCGCAGTGGAGGGAATGGCCCGGCGCGACGTCCCATCGGGTACGGTGACCTCCGAGCTCCCCGGCGGCACCGGTGGCCGTGGCAGGTGCTTCCTGGCCCTCCTTCTGGTATGGTGGCTCGGGAGCTGCTCGCGAGACCAGCCCACCGGCCCGCCGGACCCTCGTCCGCCGTCTCCCCCCTCGATCTCGATCCTCCCCGCGACCGTAGAGCTGGCTGCGCTGGGCGACACCGCCCGGCTCGCGGCCGAGGTGCGGGACCGGAACGGCGACCCGATGCCCGAAACGGCCGTCAGGTGGTCCTCGAGCGCAGCCACCGTCGCGACCGTGGATCCGACCGGTTTCGTGACGGCCGTCGGCAACGGCACGGCGACCGTCACGGCGTCGGCCGGCCCTCTGGCCGGGAGCGCGGCCGTGATGGTCCGGCAGGTGCCGGCCACGCTCTCGGTGCCGGATTCGCTGACGCTCGAGGCGGCGGGAGAGACGGCGACCCTCATGGCCGCGGTCGCCGACGCCAACGAGCACGGGATGCCGGGCGCAGCGGTCGCGTGGGCGAGCGACGACCCCTCCGTCGCCCCCGTTGATGCGGGAGGGTTGGTCACCGCGGCCGGGTTCCACCGCGGTGACCGCCACGTCGGGATCGCTCGCGGCATCGGCCGGAGTGGAGGTCGTCGAGATCTCGAGCGACCGGGATGTCCCGAGGCTCCTCTACCGCACCGTGGGCGGGGACGGATGGCAGGACAACACGAACTGGCTCACCGGCGCACCCCTCTCGGATTGGGCCGGTGTCACAACCTACGAGAACGGCCGCGTGCGCTGCCTTGAGCCCCGCGACAACGGCCTGGATGGTCCGATCCCCCGGTCCCTCGGCCGGCTGGACCAGCTCTTCATCCTCACCCTGGCCGGCAATTCCCCCAGCCGCCGAATCCCCGCCGAGATCGGCCAGCTCCGACGGCTCCGGGATCGCTATCTCGACGACAATGAACTCTCGGGCCCGCTGCCGGCGGCGATGGGCGGCATGGCGGGCCTCCGCTCCCTCGGCGTCTCGGGGAACGATCTCTCCGGTCCCGTGCCGAAGACCTTCGCCCGGATCACCCTCGACCGGTTCTACTTCACACGGACGCACGTGTGCATCCCACGCGGGCTCAGGGCGTGGCACGGGTCCATCGAGGAGACCGAAGACGATCCGCTCCGGTGCATCCCGCTGACAGCCGATCAGGAAGCGCTCGCCGCCCTCTACAGGGCGACGGGCGGCCCGGCGTGGGACGAGAGCGAGAACTGGCTGAGCGACCTGCCCATCAATACGTGGAGCGGCGTCACAACCGACGAAGACGGACATGTGACCGAGCTGATTCTCTCAGACAACAACCTGCGCGGTCCCCTGCCCCGGGAGATCGGCGACCTGCCTCATCTCGAACTCCTCTGGCTGCACCGCAACGCCCTCTCGGGCACGATTCCGCCGGAATCCAGCCTGTCATTTCATTGTCGGGAAGATTCAGCCCGGTCGCGTTCCCCTCGGAGTCAGTCGTCACACCGTACCAGGATTCGAGCGGTTGGTCCGTCAGCCGGTTGTCGCTCCTGCCCCAGTTGGACCCATCCAATTCATCGTAGAGAAGGGTCAATGCCCCGCGCGAAAGCGACTCGTCGGGCTGTGGCTCTACCGGCTCTTCGCCGCACCCGCTCGCCGCCGCCACGACCATGAGCGCCAGCCGAATGCCGGGGGGGGGGTCTTGTACACGGGCCAGGGCGTACTGAAGACGCTGCGGGACGATTCGCACGATCTGGTTCAATTCGACACTCCTTTCCGGCATCCTGGCGAGACACCCTGGCGCGGTGCCCATTGGCGCCCACGCTCTCGGGGGTCGGCGCCCACAATCCAGGTTAGGTGAAGACACCGCACGCACTGCAGGCTGTTTGGTCTTGCGCCCAAGGGATTTGCGCCGCCCGGGAGCCGACCGCGACGCGCTCCGGACTCCCTCGACCATGACTTCCGGGCACCATCCCGCCATCTTCAGAAATGCACGGCACTTCCGTCTCCGTCCTCTTCGTCTGCCTCGGAAACATCTGCCGCTCCCCCCTGGCCGAGGGAATCTTCGCCGCCCTGGCAGAGGAGCACGGGCTGGACGGGCAATTCCATGTGGACTCTGCCGGCACCGGAGCCTACCACTCCGGCGAACCGCCTGACGCCCGGTCGACGGCGGTGGCCGCGGCTCACGGCATCCGCCTGACCGGGTTCGCCCGCCAGGTCACGCCCCGCGACCTGGAGCGCTTCGACATCGTCGTCGCCATGGACCGCAGCAACCGGCGCTCCCTGGAGCGGTTGCACCGGCGGGTCCGGGGCGGCCTCGCGGAGATCGTCATGATGCGCGACTACGAACCCGGGGCGCGCGACCCCGACGTGCCGGATCCCTACTACGGCGGGCCCGATGGATTCGAGCGCGTCTACCGCATCCTGGAACGCGCGTGCAACGGCCTTCTCGACGAGCTCTCGGGCAGCGACCGGGAGTGACCGGACGAGCGCAGTGAACCGGGCAGTCGTGAACAGCGCCTGCGAAGCCGCGGGGATCGACCGGTCGCAGGTGCTGGGCACGCGCCCGGTGGGGGGCGGCTGCATCAACGAGGGGCTGAAGGTACGCACCACGGGTGGTGACATTTTCCTCAAGTGGAACGCGGAGGCCGGGCGGGATTTCTTCCGGGTGGAGGCGGAGGGGCTGGAGGCTCTCGCGGGTGCGGGTCCGGTGAAGACACCCGCCGTGCTGGCGCGCAGCCGGAAGGGCGACGAAATCCCCTGGCTGTTACTCGAATGGATCCACGAGGCGAGGCCGGATGACGGGTCGTGGAGCAGGCTGGGACGGGCGCTCGCCAAGCTCCACCGCGGCCCGTGCGGTGACGGCCGCTACGGGTGGCACGCCGACAACGTGATCGGGTCGCTGCCCCAGCCGAACCGCTGGACGGACGACTGGGGCACATTCTGGGCCGAGTTGAGGATCCGCCCCCTCGCACGGGAACTCCACACGCGTGGCACCCTCACGGCCCGGCAGCTCGCGACCATCGAGAGCGCGGCCGGCGGCGTCGGCACGCTACTGGAACCCGCGGCTACCGCGGACGGCCCGTCGCTCCTGCACGGCGACCTGTGGTCCGGCAACGTGCTGTTCGCCCGGAGCGAGGATGGGTCCGGCAGCGACCCCGTCCTCATCGACCCGGCCGTGTATGTCGGGCACCGCGAGGTCGACCTCGCCATGTCGCGGCTGTTCGGCGGATTCCCCCGCTACTTCTACCGGGGCTACGAGGAGGAGTGGCCGCTACAGCCGGGTCAGGCGCGTCGCCGTCCCGCCTACGAGCTGTACCCGCTGCTCGTGCACGCGCGGCTTTTCGGGGGCGGGTACGTCGGGGCGGCGGTGCGGGCGGCCGGGGCGGTGGCAGGCTAGCGCCAGCCTACCCGGAAGGACAGTCCCCTCCACATGAGTGTAGATCGATTCCAGCCATTGCCGGAAATCGTCGTCAGGCGGAGCACAGAGATCCGTGCTTGCCCAGACGAAACGCACGAGGGGAGACCGATCAGTTCTCGAGGAAGAGGACCAGTCAACTCGTTTGCCCCAAGACTCAGGTACTGGAGCTTGCGGAGGTTGCCGAGTTCCGCCTAACTCTGCATGCATCTTCCGGTGTAGTCCGCCACGGTCTACCAAGTAGAACATAACACGTTACTGGACAACGTATTCCGTGGTATGTACGGCGTCCAGTTGTCCCTCGCAGTCCATCGCAATCCGGTGTATTCTTCCCTGCGTATCGCGGCAACTGAAGTTCCGATTGACGGACACCTTTTTGTTTGGGCAACCAGGGAGGTGTGCCATGTCGGGAACGGGAGGACAGCGGTACGCGCCCGAGTTTCGGGCGGAGATGGTGGGGCTGGTGAGGGCTGGACGGAGTCCGGAGTCGCTCGGGCGTGAGTTCGAGCCGTCGCGGTGCTCTTCGGAATCCCACGTTTCCTCATCGAGGCTGCGCTGGGGTTGCATTTCCGCCGGAACCGTACCACTTAGTCGGCAACCCAAATCGCTAGGAGTTCAGTTGTGGACCTTCAATGCATGGCGGTGTTCCGGAAAGTTCCTGATGGCTACATCGCCTTCATCGAGGAGTTTCCCGGTGCCAACACCCAAGGCGCTTCCCTCGAAGAAGCCCGGACGAACCTTCGCGAAGCCGTCGCCTTGGTGATCGAAGCCAACCGGGAAATGGCCCGCGAGGACGCCGCCGACGGTGCGGTCATCAGAGAGCCCATCACCGTCACGGCGTGAAGCGCCGGGACTTGCTGCGGCACTTGGCACAACACGGGTGGCCTTCCTGCGTGAGGGCGGAAACCACACCCTCTACATCAACCGGCCAGCCAAGAAGGTTTCAACGATTCCCCGGCACAACGAGATCAACCGGGACCTCGCCAGCAAGATCTGCAAGGACCTCCAAGTGCCCCGGCCTCCAGAAAGCTAGAATGGCGAAGCGGCTGCCGCCGCTGTCGTGGACGCAGCAGCGGAGGAAACGCCGGTGTGGGTCCTGCGGCAAGCTCTATGTGGGCCGTCCCCGGCAGGAAACCGTATGCCTCACCTGCGATATCCGGGGGCGGGCGGCTCGGGGCGAGAGCCCTTCAGGCAACAGAGGCGCCCCACCGCCTCCTGATAGGCCGGTTCCAGTGCCAGTTCCTCGATCTGGCGGTCCAGTTCGTCGCGGCGGTCCAGCTTGTAGTCGAGCAGTGCCAGATACTCGCCGAAGACCACCTGGTCCTCGGTCTCCAGAACCGCGTCACGCTGGATCGCTCGCAGCCAGACGAAGTGCTTCTTCGTCCAGTTCTCGCCCTCGCGGTACACCAGACCCCGCCGCGCCAGGAACTTCAGGATGTAGTGGCGCGACTTCAGGGCCTCTCGCTGGAATGCCTCCCGGCAGCGTACCAGATCCCGAACCCGCTCCTCCCGCTCCGTCGGAACCCGGATCGTCACCAGCTCCCCCGCCCGGTACAGCCGCGCCAGTTCCTCGGCATCCTTCCGGTCGTGCTTGCGCCGCTCCCCCGGACGCCGGGGAATCAGCGACGGAGCCACGATCTCGCACTCGTAACCCCAACTGCGAATCGTCCGCTCCAGCACGTAGCCCGCACCGCTCGCCTCGTAGCAGGCATGAACCTCGTGCTCCCGCCCCAAGCGATCCAGCAACCGCCTGAGTCCCCGCGGATCGTGCGACAACCGCTTCACGAGCGTCGGCTCCCGCGCCCCCTCCGGCAGCACAGCGATCATCACGCTGTCCTTGTGGACATCCATATCCCGACGTACACCTTCGTCTTCTTCTTCATAGGGCCAGTCTCCTGTTCCGGTTGCGACTCGAACGTCGCATGTGGCTCTGGCACCTCCGCTCACCGCAGGCGCTAACCCACGGTAACCCAGCAGGGGCCGGCCCTTCCATACTTTCTACTTTCCCTGAGATCCGGGTGGCTTTGCCTGAGAATCAGGTTTCTACTTTGCGTGAGACTGCGGTGGCTACTTTCGTGCGATTTTGCAGCGCGACACGAAGGTCAGCGATCTATGCCCAGAGTTCGGCGTAACCAAGGCGACCATCTGCCGCTACCTAGCTCCAGATGGTTCCTTCAGAGACCTGGGAGAAGGCTTCCCCGCTCAGCGGCCGGCGGCCCCCAAAAGCGGTACCACCTGTAGTGTTAGTCCCACCGCCTCCTTTCGCGGGGGTGAGGTCCGAGGAGTAGCGGCAGGCTGAGCAGCTGTGGGTCTGGCCGAATCGCTTCCGGGGCTGGCGGTCGATAGGCCAGAGTTTCTCCGGCTCGGTCGCCAGTCACAGCGAGCGCGGGGGGCGCGGATTGAAACGCGAGCTCAAGCGCCGCTTCCGCAAAGTGTTCCTCCCTTCATTGGCGTTCCCACAGTGCCACGTCATGAATCTTACCGAGACGCTTCAAGGCTTCGCGGGCAGTCACGATGGGAATACCCTCGACTTCTCCCAGTGCGAGCACATGCTTCTTGTCGCCAGAGACGATCAGGTCCGCTTTTCCAGCGATTGCTGCGGCCAAAATCGGGTTGTCCTTAGGGTCGGGCGACAGGTTCACGCTCAGCAGCTCGTCAAGGATGAGAGCGCGCGTGCGGATGTTCTCGACAATGGCCTCCGCTTCATCGGTGCCAAGAAACCTCTGTAGGCGAGGCCGGACAATAACATTCGCAATCTCGGCCAATTGCACTTCGGACGTCACAAGATCAAACTCGCCGCGCAACCACCCCTGATACAGTCCGTCCGGTGGAGTGCCCTTGGTGATGAGGGCGCCAATCAGAATGTTGGTGTCAAGAAGGATCCGCACGCGCGGCGTCCACCTCGTCGTCGATCAGGTCGAGGATTTGCTGCTGGTCGTACCGGGCGTTACGGTCTTTGATCTCGCGAACGGTCAGGTCCAGAACGCGTCGACGAACCGCTTCGTCGACGAAGCGGGACAGGTCGCCTTTCCTGCCGCCAGTGCGCGCAAGAAAGGTGCGGACCGCCCGGTCGGTCTTCTCAGGGATGGAGAGGTTCCACCGGGTCATGATTCAACACTCCGCATAAGCACATAAGTACATATGCGCAAGCATATCGATAGCACTCCAGGCCGTCAACTTCTAGGAAACGGTCATGCTGTCTGGCGTAGGCGCTCGAGGCTGCGGACTTGGCTCCGCCAGTGCAAGCCCCCGAGCTAATCCCGGAGCGCCGGAGGAGGTCGATCGGCGTCTGCCCAATCTGAAGCTGTGGCTGAAAGGCACGACGCATGACCTGTCATCCCCGAAGATGCACGCAAATCCACCGGCTTTGGCCGATCTGACACCGAAATCTACCGAAAATCACCGCGAACTGAAAGCCGAAAACAACCGCATCCCACTACAAATCAACACATTACGAGTTTTCGGACAGGCACTAGCTACGCCCGTCATCCAGTCTCCGAATTGGAAATGACCCTGCTCTCGCTGCCGCACGTGCCGGCGCGGACGGGACGGGAGCGCTCCGGTTTCCGCGACCGACCCAGCCTTACGGGCCGGCGCCCGGGGCGTACCTGTAGGCGATAGGCAGCTTCCCGATGTCGGTGACGGCCAAGTCCGTGTGGTGGTAGATGTTCACGCGGCCCGTGCCGCAGTCGCCGAAGGCGTCGCACGAGACCGCGCCGATCAGGCCCTGGATCGCGGTCCGCTCGAGCTCCCCCCGCAGTGCAGCCCGGTCGATGTGCAGGGTCCGGCCGTCCTCGACGGCCACGGACTCGATGGCCGCGGCGAGCAGCGTGGCCGCATCGTAGGCGTGTGCCCAGTAGTGAGCGGAAGGCGCTCCCCCGAAGGCGCCCTCGTAGCTGGCGAGCACGGCCGCGCCGTTCCTTCCGGTCACGCTGTTGACGTTGGAGCCGAAATCCGACTCCGGCCCCGCGAAGTACACGCCCTCCGACTGCGGCGTCCCGAGGAACTCGGAGACCAGTAGCGCCGACCCCGAGATGAGCGTCACGCCCTCGAAGCCGTCGAAGCTCCGCACCTGCGCGGCGAAGGGCGAGCCTTCCGCGAGAAACAGGGGGAAGAAGATCGCGTCCGGACCTGCGGGCACCAGCTTCGCCAGCACAGCGGTCATGTCGGTCTGGCCCTTCCGGATCGTGGCTGTCGCCGGCACCTCGCCGCCGACGTCCCGGAACCCGTCCGCGAACGCGTCGGCGAGCGCGGACGTGTACGGGTCGCCGTCGTCGACGATCGCGACGCGCCTGAGCCCGAGCCGGTCGAATGCGAAGTCAGAGAGCGCGATCCCCTGGTGGAGATCGTTGTTGGACACGCGGAAGTAGCCGGGGTGATGGTGGTCCCCCGCGTTGCCGGCGAGATCCAAGGTGAGAAGCGGCGAGGTGTTGCTCGGGGCGACCATGACGAGCCCGGCTTCGCTCACGATCGGCGAGGCCGCGACGGCCGCTGCCGAACAGCTGGTGCCGATGACGCCCACGACCGCCATCTCGCCGACGATCCGGCTGGCTCCCGCGCGACCACCGTCGGGCGAGCACATGGCGTCGAAGCCGACGCCCAGCTCGATGTTCCTGCCGACGACGGTACCGAGGTCGTCCACCGCGAGCTCGACACCGTGCCGGGCGACCGCCGCGAGTTCAGGGGCACCGGTGACAGACAGCAGCGTCCGGAGCTGAACGGCCTCGCCAGCCCCGACCGACACGGCGCCCAGGGCGCCGGGAGCAAAGGAGGGCGGCTCGGTCGTGCCGCATGCCAGCGCCAGGGCGAACGGCACAAGAAGACCTAAGAAAAACCTGGCGCCCTGGTACACCATGACGGCTACCTCCTCCCTCCTCCTTACCTTCGGGCTGCGGGATGGGCGACGCCCCAAACCCGCGATCCGATGCGGCGAATCCAGTCTAGAGGCGCGAGCGCGGGACCGCCACCAGCCGCGGAGTCATTGAGGAGTGGGCTCGCGGTGCACCCGGGACGGCGGATCCAGCGACGGCCGCCGGCTAGGAGTCTGCGCCTTAGAAGCGTAGCGGGCGTGACGGGAAGACGGGAGGGCCGCTGCGGGCCAGAGGGATTCGGGGAGAGAGAGGTCGGGATCCGGGGCCGCTGACGGGCCGGGAAGGCAGCGTAGCGCCAAATCGGGGTCCAGGGGGCCGGTGGGAGGCCCGGGGGCCGCAGTTGCGGGGCAACGATCGTCGGCTCATGCGGCCTGAAGGGTGTGCAGCCGCTTGACGTTGAGGGCCAGGCACACGAGGGTCCACTCGCCGCGCACCTTCCCGAGGCCCCGGAAGCTGAATCGTCGAAAGCCCATCACCTCCTTGATCCAGCCGACAGGCGCCTCCGCCATCCACTTTCGGCGTGCGTACCGCCTCGGGCCCTCGTCGCTCGCCAGCTTCTCGGCCATGCGCGCCTTCGCTGGATGCTCGTCCGCATCGACGGCCGGGGTGGTCCCGCCCTCCCGGCCCAGAGCCACATACCCGTCTATGTCCCGCTCCTTCAGCGCCTGCAGGTCCCTCTCGTTGCAATAGCCTGCGTCCGCCAGCACCTGCGCCGGCGTCTCGCCGCACGTCTCCGCCACCGCGTCGACCATAGGGACCAGCTGGCCCTGGTCGCTCGCGTTGTCCGTCACCGCTGTCCCCATCACCAGCTGGTTCTCCCCCTCCACCGCCATCTGCGCGTTGTAGCTCTGCTGGAACCCCTCCGAACTCGTCTTCATGATCCGACTCTCCGGATCGGTGACGTTGCTCTGCGCCGTCTCGTCCGGCTCGCCGTACTCCCGCTTGTAGGGCCTGCCCCCCTTCGGGTTGCGCTTCTGTCCCGGCTTGCGGCCGCGCGCGTTGTCCGCCGCCCTCTGCTCGGCCTCCAGGCGCGCCTTCGCCTCCCGGATCGCCGCCAGCCGGTCCTCGCGCCGCTTGAGTTCCTCCGGCAACTCGTCCCCGCGGACCTCCTCGCCGTAGCGGGCGTCCTCCGCTACGTCGACCGCCTCGGCCTCCTCCAGCAGCCCCGCAATCTCCGCTTGCAGCCGGCGCTCCTCCCTGGCCATCCGGCCGTAGCTCATCGCCTTGCGCTTGCTCGCGTTGGCCCGGACCTTCGTCCCGTCCACCGAGACCCTGCCAAGCCCCGCCAGACCCATCCCCCGCGCCAGACGAACCACCTCCGCGAACACCGCCCCGAAATCCGACAAATGGCGGCGCCGAAACTCGCACAGCGTCCGGTGCCTCGGAAAGTTGCCCGCCGCCAGCATCCGAAACGCGATGTCCTCCTCCAGCTTCCTAGCCAGCTTCCGCGACGAAAACGTGCCCGTCGCGTACCCGTAGACCAGCACCTTCACCATCATCCGTGGATCGTACGGCGAGTTGCGCCGCCCGTCCCCCTCGTACGGCGCGTAGAACAGACTCAGATCCAGCACGTCCACCAGGTCGCTCACATGGTGCGCCAGGTGACCTTCCGGGACCCACTCACGCAGATCCTGCGGGAGCAGCAGCATCTGGTCCGGCTGGTACGGTCGGAACCTCGTTCCCATTGACCCCCCTCAGCAGGTCATCAAACCGTTCACGATGCCCTCGATACCTCTAAAGATAGCCGCTGCGGTTTTCTGCGGCGCAGACTCCTAGTGGGTACTATGCGTGGCGCGGGCGTGGGCCGTCATGCCGGGCGAAAGAGAATGCGGTCCTGACCGAGGAGATCCTGGAGATTCATGCGCGTAGCGACACTACATACGGGGTCCCTCGGATCCACGCGGAGCTGCGGGCGGGGGGACGGGATGCAAGTCTCAACCGGGTGGCTCGGCTAATGCGGGCGGCGGGGATCGAGGGTGTGAGCCGGCGCCGGAAGGGCAACACGACGCGCCGGGAACCGGGAGCGGAGGCTGCTAAGGATCTGGTGGACCGGGACTTCTCGGCCTCGGCGGCCGACGAGCTCTGGGTGGCCGATATCACATACGTTCCCACACAGGCGGGCTTTCTGTATCTGGCGGTGGTGCTGGACGCGTGGAACCGGCGGGTGGTGGGCTGGTCGATGGCGACGCACCTGAGGGTCTCACTGGTGCTGGATGCGTTGGAGATGGCGCTCATGCAGCGACAGCCCGACGGGGTAAATCCACCACTCGGACAGTGAGTGCATCAGACCCGGCTTCCTTCGGGTGGCCTGACTCGAACACTGACAGACGCTTCTGGAGGTCGATGGAGGGGCGGCCGATCACCTGGAGAGACCGGCCAGCAGGGCCATCATCTCCCGGAGCCCGATCACCTCGGTCCGGTCGGCGACCGGGTAGCGGCCCTCATCGGCGACGACGACGAAAGCCCGTTCCGGGCCCAGATCGCCCATGGCGCTCCGAAAGCTTCTGCCGAGGCTCGTCGCCATGCTGCGCTTCACTTCGACGGCCCAGGGGCGGCGGGAACCGGGCAGCTCCAAGACGAGATCCATCTCGGCACCGGCCGCCGTCCTGTAGAAGCTCGCCCGCGTCAGTGGGGGAACGGCCGCGAGAAGGTTTTCGATGACGAACCCTTCCCAGCTCGTGCCGGCCACCGGGTGTCCGGCGAGCGTCTCGAAGCTGCCGATCCCCAAGAGCGCGTGCACAACGCCGCTGTCACGGATGTAGATCTTGGGCGACTTGACGAGGCGCTTCCGTACGTTCGCGGCAATCGGCGGCAGCCGCCGAATCAGAAACAGGCCGGACAGGATGTCGATGTAGCGCGTCACGGTCGGCGCGCTGACGGAGAGGCTCCTGGCGAGGGCGGAGGAGGACAGTAGCCCGCCCTGCGCGTGGGCGAGCATCGTCCACAGCCGGAGCAGGGTCTCCGAGTGAACGCGTGCCTGGACGAACTCGCCCAGATCCCGTTCCAGATATGTCCGGATGAAGTCCTGCCGCAAGACCAGGCTGTCGGTGCCGCTCCCCGCGAGGAAGGCGTCGGGGAAGCCCCCCCGAAGCCAGAGCGAATCCCTGGTCTCGTCATCGGGAGCGACCTCCAGAACATCCACGGGATTGAGGACGACGAACTCGATCCTGTCGGCGAGGGTCTCGCCCGCCTGCCCGAGCAGCTCCAGGGAGGCCGACCCGAGAATGAGAAATCGCCCGGTGCGCCGTCCGCGCCGCCGTCCCTCGTCAATCAGGCCGCGGAGGTCCGGAAACAGCCCGGGCGTCCGGTGGACCTCATCCAGGATCACGAGACGATCCTCATAGCGCCGGAGAAAGATGCGGGAATGACGGAGCTTTTCCCGGTCTTCGCGCGACTCGAGATCCAGATAGAGGGCCTGGCCCTCGCGCTCGACTTCGAGCGCCAGCGTGGACTTGCCCACCCGGCGGGGGCCAAGCAGCGCGACCGCCGCCTGACGGGACAGCGCGGTTCGCACGTCCGCCAGCGCTCTTCGGGGAATCATCACTGACGGTCCCGAAGGAGTCATCGCTGAGGCTCGTCCCGGATTCATACTTGTAATTTAAAACTATACTTTCATATTACAAGTATATATATTGTCCAAGGGCACGGGCGCCCAGAGGGGCGGTGTTTTCCGCCGTCAGCAACGCCTCAACAGGGGGGCAGAGCGATCATGGGAGCATGCTTGATGGGTCCCGCCCTCCAGCCCTGTCGCTGGACAAGACTCGGAGTTGCGGGGTCACCCGAGGTCGGAGATGTTAGACGGGCAGAGTCGCGGCCGCTCTTGGCGTCTCTCCCGAAAACCTCGACGAGTGTCGGATTTTGGCCCTGGCGCAGTGCCAGGCGCGGGAGGGGGCGGCCCAATGCGCGCACCGGAACGCGGGCTCGTCCACGAAGCGCCCACTTCGGGGACGGAACGCAGGGATCCGCCGAGCATGGACTCTCGATCTTGGTCGAGGGCGTCAGCCTAGTGGCAGGACCCGGGCGACGCCGCCAAGGCCCAGTGGCGGGGCATGCGCCGCACCAGCTTCTGTGAACGGCTACCGCGCTCGCGGGTGTCGTCCATCACAATCCAGAGCGTCCCCAGAGCGCGAATGGCCTCGTGGTACGCCTACGCGGCGCCCCCTTCCAGGAATTCCTCCCGAGTCATCCCGGGTGAGGCGCGCTTCGAGAGGCGTTGAGGCGTCGGGCACGACCTCCCCGCACGATGTCAGCGCTGGAGCACCCAACGACCACACTTCAGATGCCGAAACCAGGGAATGAAGACCGGCCGAGACCATCCATGCGTTCGTGAGCCAGGGGGCTCGAGAGCACATCTCACATACATCGCCGCCTCCACGATCATCCTTTCGGCGCTCCTCCCCGGCGGCGCCGTCCACGAACTCCACGCCCAGAACGACGCCCCGATCTTCAGCTGGGGCGGGGAGGTGGAAGCCTCGACGTCCACGCTGACGGTCAGGGAGGGAGAGACCATCCGCTACAGCGTAAGGCTCAGTGAACAGCCCCTGGCCGACGGATGGTGGCTATTCGTCCAAGTCGACGGCGTGGTCTACTCCGACGGGACGTTCACGAAGGACGGCGAGACGGAGCCATGGATTCGCTGGACGCCGTCCGTCGGCTGGGATTTGAAGAAGGAGAGCCCAGGTCCGACGCGGTGGCGAACCGTTTCCATCACTGCACACCAGGACGACGACGACGACGACGAATTCCTGACGTTCACCCACGAGGTGTGGGACGAGAACACCGCCTGTCCGCCGGACCTGCACGCCGTCGCCCCCGTGCGGGTGCGAATCATCGACGACGACCGTGCCGGTGGGGGCACGCCGGAGCTGGCGATAGCAGACGCGGAGGCGACGGAGGGTGGGATTGCCACCTTCGCCGTGACGCTCAGCTCCACTTCGGAGGTGCCGGTGACCGTCTCCTACGAGACGAGGGACGGGACGGCTACGGACGGCTCCGACTACACGAGCACAAGCGGGCCGCTGACCTTCGCTCCCGGCGAACAGATCAAGCGAGTCGAAGTTCAGACGCTCCAGGACACCGAGCAGGAGGGTACAGAGAACTTCACGGTCCGGCTGAACGGGGTCTCCGGGGCAACGCTGACGAACGGCGTCGCCACCGGGACGATCCTCGATGATTACGTCGAACCTCCGCCGCTCACGATAGCGGATGCGCAGGTGACGGAAGGTGGGATTGCCACCTTCGAGGTGACGCTGGGCCCGGGAGCCACGGGACCCGTAACGGTCTCCTACCAGACGGAAGCCGGGACGGCGACCGAAGGCTCCGACTACATGAGAAAAACCGGGACGCTGACCTTCGAGGTGAATGGCGCAACGACACAGCGCATCGAGGTCCAGACGATCCAGGACACCATGCAGGAGGATGCCGAGGACTTCACGGTCCAGCTGAGCGGGGTCTCCGGGGCAACGCTGACGGACGGCGTCGCCATCGGGACGATCCTCGATGATGACGATGTCCGTCCGGCGCTCGCGATAGCGGATGCGAGCGTGACGGAAGGTGGGCTTGCCGCCTTCGACGTGACGCTGGGCTCGGGAGCCACGGGACCCGTAACGGTCTCCTACCAGACGGAAGCCGGGACGGCGACCGAAGGCTCCGACTACATGAGAAAAACCGGGACGCTGACCTTCGAGGTGAATGGCGCAACGACACAGCGCATCGAGGTCCAGACGCTCGATGACGACGAAGCCGAGGAGACCGAAACCTTCACGGTCCGCCTGAGCGCGGTCACGGGGGCACGGCTGGCGGACGCCACCGGGATCGGATCGATCGTAGACGACGGGGATAGCGACGGTGGCGGTGGTGGTGGCGGCGGCGGTGGTGGCGGCGGTGGTGGCGGCGGCGGTGGTGGTGGCGGTGGTGGTGGCGGCGGTGGCGGCGGCGGTGGTGGCGGCGGAGGTGGCGGTGGTGGTGGTGGTGGCGGCGAGCTCACGATCGACCTCGGGGACGCGGACGTCACGGAGGGTGAGCTTGCCGCCTTCGAGGTGACGCTGAGCTCCGCTGCGACGGGAGTGGTGACGGTTGCCTACGCCACAGTCGATGGGACAGCGGCCGCGGGCTCCGACTACACGAGCACGAGCGGAACGCTGAGCTTCGCTCCTGGGGAGCTGACACAGCGCGTCGAGGTCCAGACGCTCGAGGACGACGAACACGAGGACACCGAAACCTTCACGGTCCAGCTGAGCGCCCCCTCCGGAGCCACCGTGGGAGACGGCACCGGGACCGGAACGATCACCGACGACGACGAAGCGCCCACGATCACGATCGACGACGCGGAGCCCGTGCAGGAAGGCGGCACGGCCGAATTCACCGTCCGGTTGAGTTCGGCGAGCGGGCTCCCGGTGACGGTTTCCTACGCCACGGCGGACGGGACGGCGGCAGCAGGCTCCGACTACACGAGCACGAGCGGAACGCTCAGCTTCGCTGCCGGGGAGCTGACACAGCGCGTCGAGGTCCAGACGCTCGATAACGACGTCCACGAGGACACCGAAACCTTCACGGTCCAGCTGAGCGCCCCCTCCGGAGCCACCGTGGGAGACGGTACCGGGACCGGAACGATCACCGACGACGACGAGGCGCCCACGATCACGATCGGCGACGCGGAGCCGGTGCAGGAAGGCGATGCGGCCGAGTTCACGGTACGGTTGAGTTCAGCGAGCGCGCTCCCGGTAACGGTTTCCTACGCCACGACGGACGGGACGGCAACGGCAGGCTCCGACTATACGGGCACCGGCGGATCGCTGAGCTTCGCTCCCGGGGAGCTCGCACAGCGAATCGAGGTCCAGACGCTCGAGGACGACGAACACGAGAATACCGAGACCTTCACGGTCCAGCTGACTGCACCCACCGGAGCCACGGTAGGAGACGATACCGGGACCGGCACGATCACCGACGACGACGAAGCGCCGACGATCACGATCGGCGATGCGGAGCCGGTGCAGGAGGGCGGCACGGCCGAGTTCACGGTGCGGCTGAGTTCGGCGAGCGGGCTACCGGTGACGGTGTCCTACGCCACGATGGACGGGACGGCAACGGAAGGTCTCGACTACACGGAGGCCGGAGGCACGCTCGAATTCCAGCCCGGGGAGACGACCGGCACGCTGGCCGTGGAAACACTGCCGGACGGCCTGCCCGAGAGCTCCGAGCGCTTTACCGTGGAGTTGAGCGACCCGGCGGGCGGGAGTCTGGGAGACGCCACCGGGGAGGGAACGATCACCGACGACGTGCAGCGGAGCAGCCGGGGCCTCCACCGCGTCGTCCTCCCGGAGATCGCACGGGCGATGGCATTCACCCCCAACTGCCGGATCGACCAGGTACTCTCGGACGCACCCGTCCAGCTCGCGGGAGACGGGGGCCGAGCCCGTCTCTCGCTCCCTCCGGCGCTGGCGTCCGGGCGACGGCCGGGCGCGGGCGCCGAGCCGTTGACGATGGAGCGGGTGCTCGACGACGTGCGCTTCCTGATGTCGTCCCAGGAGGAGGGGGGGAGCGGTGGCTTCACGGCGTGGGGCTGCGCCGATCACAACAGCTCGAGAGGGGGCGACGGCGGGGCCGTCCCGTGGAACGGAGACGTGTTCAGTGCACACCTCGGCGCTGACGTACAACTCGGCTCCGATGTCGTGGCGGGACTGTCCCTCTCCCGCTCGAGCAGTTCCTTCGAGTACTGGGTGGGCGGCCTCGGCGGCGGGAATGCCACCGGCGCGTACAAGCCGAGCATGACCGGGATCCACCCCTTCGTCATCTGGTCCGTGACGCCCGCCGTGAAGCTCTGGGCCACCTTCGGCCACGCGCGGGGAGAGCTCCGGTTCACGAACGACCTGGCCGGGCGCCGCGATACGGGTGCTTCGACACTCAACTCCGGCATAGCGGGCTTCGTCCGCCGCGTGCTCGTCAGCGGCGCCACGACCATCCGGGTGAAGGGCGAGTGGGCGATCGCGTACATGGATCTCGGAGCTGCGGACGGCGGGCTGTTCGAAGCGCTGACAGTCGATGTGCAACGCGCCCGCTACAGGGCCGAGGTCCGGCAGGAGCACTTCCTCTCATCCGGCCATTGGCTGAGTCCCTGGGCGGAGATGGGATTCCGGCACGACGCGGGAGACGGGGAGCAGGGCTTCGGCCTCGAGATGGGCGGCGGACTCAGATATCGGCACGCCGGCACTGGGCTGAGTGTCGAGGGCGAGGGCCGCTGGCTGCCGCTCCACGAGGGCACGCTCCACGAATGGGGCGTCGGCGGACGGATTCTCTTCGATCCCGGAGCCTCCGAACGCGGGCTTTCCGTCGGCCTCACTCCGACGTGGGGAGAGACGGCGAGCGGCGTCGGACAGCTGTGGGAGCATGGTTCCGCGGTCCGCACCTCATACGCCGCCGCAGGACCGCGCCTGGAGGCTCAAGTCGGATACGGCTTCGGGATCCCCCGAAGACGTGGCGCGCTCACGCCGTACGTCAGCATGGCCCTCGGCGACGAGGTTCAGCAGGGCTACCGCGTCGGGAGCCAGCTGGCGACCGGCCAGTCCACCAACGTGGCCCTAGAGCTCGAGCGTCGCAGCCAGGGGACGGCTCCGGGCACCTTCGGGATCACGGCACGGGGCACGATCCGGTTCTGATCCTCGGCAGGGCCGGCGGCGGCACGCGCCCGAAGGAACCGGACGGCCATGCCCGGGGAGCCGCAATCCGTCCGGCAGGACGAATGTGCGGGTCGTGCCGCAGGGGTGGCGGTCGTCACCGCCGCCAGGAGCCGCACCCCTTCCCCGGCAACCGGATGCGCCCCGGCGCCGAGAGCGCGTGGGCGAGGTCGAAGCCGGCGCCCGCCGACGACTCGGCGGCGGATGCGACGTAGAATTCTTTCCCGGACCCGAGGTGGTCCTCGATCGCCCGAACTGCCTCGTCCGCTTTCAATTATCTTCCACGATCCAGAGCTGGCCATCGATCACCGTGTCTCGCAGTGCTCGGAGGAATCGGTGACCGACCGTAAGAATATGTTCGCGTCCCTGGATTTGTGTCCGGCTTCCTGCCCGGACACCGAAAGGACCCGTTCCCTTGCCAGTTCGGCAGCGTAGCACATCGCTGCCCGAATGGATCCGCGGGTAACCGTGGGGTAGCTCCTCCTGATTGCCTCAGGATCCAGTCCAGCCGCCGGGTTTTCGAGAATAGTGGTGACAAGGACGCTCGCGCCGGTGCTACACACCCTTCCCCGGCAGACTTCCGGATCGACAGAAAATGTAGTCGCGCCAACTCATGGGCCTCTCATCTCTCGGCCCAGTCTAACTCTCTCGTGGAAACCATCCGCCCGGGGGAGGGCGGATCCCGGTCGCAGCTGCCGGCAGACAGACGATCCCAATCGACCGCCGCCTCGCCTCGAGAATAGCGATGTCGGCGCGGCGCACGAGGCTGGCTCCTGCCATCCTGGGAGCTGGCAATTCGTCAAGCCGGAGGTGGGGTTCGGGGGGGGGTATGTTCTTGCTTAGGCGACCCGACAGGTAGTTGTGGATGACGCTCGACAACACGGCCTGGTACGGGATTCCCTCCTCGCACGCCCGGGCGTGGGCGAGATTGAAGTCGCGTTCGGTCACCCGGAGGTGTACCCGCCGGGTCTTCTTGAAGGTGCTGCGAGCCGCAGAAGGTGGGGCCTCCACCTCACCTTCAGCACCGGCGGCACGGCGCAGTTCGCCACGCTCGAATTTCTCCACAATCTCCCGATCTTCAGCATTCAAATGATCGTTCACGATTCTTGCCTCCTCCGATAGTCCCGTGTCGCCTTCCGGCTTGGGATGATCGTCTTCGGGAATCGCGTGCCGTCCGCAATCGTAACGAACGGAACAAGGTAGAGGCACCTTTCGATGTCCACCACGTAGATTCTCTGCCCCGGATACCGCTCTTGGAGGGTACACAGCCTCGTACTTCAGCGACCGCCACAGCCGCTCGATGAAGATGTTGTCGAGGGCGCGGCCCCGGCCGTCCATCGAGAAGCTCACGCCCGCACCCAGTACCCGGTTCGCAAACGCCTCGCTGGTGAACTGGGAGCCCTGATCCGTGTTGAGGATTTCCGGAGCCCTCCAGCCCAGCGCGTCGTCACACCACTGCACGCCGGGGCATGACTCGCTCGGCGATCTCACGACCCGCCTCGATCTCCGTTCGGCGAAGCTCCCAGGTCTTCTGCAGATTCATCCAGAGCTGCGGCGTCGTCCCGAAATACCTGGCCAGCCTCAACGCCGTATCGGCGCTCACGCCCCGCTGGCCGTTGAGGATCATTGTCACGCGGTTGACCGGCACGCCCAAGGCCTTCGACAGCGCATTTGCCGACAGCCCGATCTCATCGAGTTCCTCGCGTAGGACTTCGCCCGGGTGCACCGGCCTCATGCCGTTCCTCGCGTTCATGTCACGCTCCCCCCTAGTGATAGTCCACGATCTCAACATCGCACGGCCCGTCGTCGGTCCAACGGAAGCAGAGGCGCCACTGCGCGTTGATCCGAATGCTGTGCTGGCCGGCGCGGCCGCCCCGCAGGGCTTCCAGCCGGTTGCTCGGCAGTGCGACCAAGTCGCCAAGAGTTTCCGCGCTGTCCAGCAGGGTCAGTCGGCGCACCGCCTGATCCGAGAAACCGTGAAACGCCGCGACACGCTGCCCATCGAAGAAACGTCGCGTTCTCCGATCCTTGAAGCTCCGTATCATGTGCTCCGACGGTAAGCCATTTTACGGCCTCCGTAAAGGTGTCTCGCTACGTGACCGCGACCCCGAACCGTGGCGAGCACCAGTTGCCGAACCGCCCGACGCGGGGACGACTCTCCGCGACGGACTCCCCCGGCCCGGCCCTCGATGCATGGCGACCTCGCCTACCCACCGTGGCCCGAGAGGCCAGCGAGGAGACAGTGCTGAACTCCGAGCGTGCATCCAGCTTGAGGCAACCCATCAGGACCCGGACCGGTTCAGGCATCAGCACCGGCTCATGGATGATCTAGGCGCCCGCTTGGTCGGCAAGGGACAGCTCCCGGAGGCCGGACCGACCGTTTGGTCCGCCGCTTGTCGCCGGCGCTCGATGCCTTCCGGCCAAGGTATTCCTGGTTCAGGAGCGACCGCTGGAGGACAGTGGCCGGGATGAAGTTACGCCAGAAAAATTATAACTTACTGTCAAGTAAGGTATTTAGTACTTGTCAGTCTGCTGTGATTCCCTCGTTACATCCCTCATTCTCAACGGGAATCCAGTGCGCCGTCCAAAACGCCTTCGGACCGTCTACCACGGACTGCGGACCCGCCGCACCGGGTTCCTGCCAGCGGCCAACCGAGTGGGGACGAGCGGGACCGACCTCAAGCGGCCCGACGACCGTCCGGCAGGGGCTAGCCAGGTCCTGGCTGGCAAGCTCGAAGTAGTGTCCGACTGGCACGACCGCATCCCGCGTTCACCGGTACCGTCTGTCCGCCGTGTCTCCCCAGCCCCGCTCCTGGCGGTACCCGTTGACATGGATACTCATCGACGTTGGAAGAGAGGGTAACGGGGGCCGGAATTCTTGTACGCATGTTCACGCTTGGTCGGCTCCCGGCGCAGTTGGCTGACTCATAGCCGTCCGACAACGGGAATGAGTACGACAACTGCTCCAGCGCCCAGGTGAAAGAGTAGACTCACCTCTTCACCTGATCGGGTCTGCCTCTGCGTCAGCACTCGTGTACCAGCTCTTCCTCGACGAAGACAGCCTCCCCACCCATGCGTGGTACCCGGACCGCGGTGACGGGAGCAGTCACGCCGGTTGTCACAATGCAGGACGACCCCGGCGTAGTCTCTCGGACAACGGTGTAGAGTCGGCCCTCTGCCCAATAGACTCCCGTGATCTCGATCGAGTGACCCCCTGTACTCTGGCTACCCATGGATGCCGCAACCACCATGGATTCCGAGAAGTCTATCGGGAAAGGATCACGCTTCGGGTAACTTCCGGCGTATATGTAATCCCAGAAGACACCCCACGTTTCCATGTCTAAAATGACGGCCCGGTGACGCCAGAACACTCCAGAAGAAGATTCATAGAGGAGGTCCTCCACCTGATGTTGAGGCAACTGAAGTGCATCGCTCGGGACCAAGGTGTCGGGAGAAACCACATCTCCCGCACACCCCCACATTGCCAGAGTTGCACCCACGGCCACGATGACTACGGCGGGCGTAAGTCCTCCTGCGCTGGCCACCCGGTTTCCCTCGAATCGATGTGAAGCGATCCGCACGTTCTCCCTTCCAGTGGCGTAGTATCTTTCCGCCTTCAGCTTCCAAAGGCCTTTCTCAACCCCGCGGCGGGAGCTTCTCCGGCAGCCCGCACCTGATACAACTCCTGCGATGGAAGCAAGCAACCGACGGGTGATGGATGTACCCGCAATGTCCGTCGTGCCCGCGGAGGCACGCGCCGACGAGCTACCCGTCCTCTACCGCGACCAAGCTGAAACCAGGGTAGCGAGCCACAAGGGTCGCCGCGTGAATCGATTCATCGGCAGAGCCAAGACCGATGTGTTCGGTGCCATCCGGAGCCGGAGCACCGACTCGATGTAGCTATCGGCCAACGGTTGGATGCTTGGGCATGAGGCTCGTCCCCAGCGTCCTCCGAACCGGCCACCCTGATCGGTCAGCTAGGCGCGAAATGTATGGCGCAGCTTCTTCCTTCTGCTGACTCCTCGCTAGCCAGCGGAAGCGAGAGCCGGAGCAGGATCGGCCTCGGGGAGCTCTTCGGCACCGCGACTTCCAGACGGGTCGGGTAGTAGCAGCTGTGACCGAACCGAATCTGGTACTTTCCTGCCGGCACTCCTTCAAAGATGAAGCCGCCATTTGCATCTGTAAGGCCAGCCAGTGTGGTCCCCTCGACTCAAACCTCCGTATGCGAGAGCGGACCACCTGAGCTGCCGTCCAGGATCTGGCCCAGGACGGTCACATCCTGCTGTGGGCTGGCACTCTCAGATGGCGCGATCCAGAGCAGAGTCGTCAGGACCAGGACCAGGCCAATACCAAGGGACTTGAGGGGCATGGGAATGGCCTCCTTACCCGGCACTCGCAGCTTACGCGGTCTTACCACCGAGATGAAGTTTGCTACGCGGTCCTTCACGAATAGGTCCTATCGGACCACTCGGGACTCTATCACGTCCGAATGGGTGCCTCGAACCACTCGTCTCCATGGTCGAAGAACTCACGGTCTCGTAGCGTGCTTCGGATCTCTTCCGCTGTCGCCCACATCGTATCCGTCACCTCATCGGGATCGGGAGAAAGCTCCCCCAGCGGTGCACTGCGGTCCAGCGGCCAGGCACTGCCAGACATGATGCTGACCACCCTCGTCCCCCAGGACCACTCTCACTTCCTCTGGGCTTGTCCGGATTCCCGGTTCTTCCTGGAGCTCGCGAACGGCGCTCTCAAAGGAGTTCTCTCCCACAGTAGTCCAACCTGCGGTCGCCGCCCAGAGGCCGGGAGCCATTTCCAAAGAGAATCGACGGACGTGGCCGCGACCCGAGTCACCGAGTGTGACAATAGCGCTCGGCGCGGCTGCGGTTCAGCGGTCTCCCCGGCTCCGTCACGTTGTCGAGGGACCCACGTGGGTTCGCTCCCGATCCGCAGTCAGGCGGGGCATGGCATGGCCGAAGACCCGGCGGCCATCTTCATGCTTGGCACAGTCCCGGGTCACCGCCATCGGCCAGTGCATCAGAAACGTTCATGATCGTGGCGGGGCCGCGCACACCCCGTCGGCATGTAACATGAGCGGCTCGCGCGATGCGCGAGCCGCTCGGGGCGCCATCCTGCTGCCCTGCTTGCTTCCCCGGCAGGCAACGGGCAATGGTTCCAAGGCGGAAGCGGGCAAGTGGACGCTCGCTTTCCGGTGCTTCGTGCCCGCTGCAGAAACTGTCCCGACCGATGGCTTCGTACCCCGCCTTGTTCCCGGTTCGTCCGTGGACGCACAACAAAACGCGCCGCATCCCACACCGGGATGTGTGTCGGCTGTCCGAAGGTCTCCGCTTCCGCCTCACCCACCCATCCGAAGGAGGAAGCTCCATGGTACACATCGACACGATGCACGTCGTCCATCCCCGCGCGGCAGGGCTGGACGTCCACAAGATGCAGGTCACCGCAACCGTGCGTCTGGCCCGTCGCAACACCGATGCCGAGATGTTCACCCGGGTGTTCAGTGCTTTGCCCAGCGGGCTGGAGGCACTGGCCGGCTGGCTGCTCGACCACCGGGTCACCGCCGCCGTCATGGAAGCAACCGGGATCTACTGGGAGGTCGTCTACACGGCGCTCGAAGATGCGGGCATGGGTCCGCTACTCGTCCATGCCCAGCATGTCAAGCAGATCAAGGGTCGCAAGACCGATGTGGCCGACAGCATATGGCTGGCGCGTATCTGCCAGTTCGGGCTGTGCAAGCCAAGTCTGGTGCCACCCGGCGACTTCCGCGCCCTGCGCAAGGTCTCGCGCCTACGCCGCCAGGTAGTGCGCGAACGGGCACGCACGCGTACCCGCATCCACAAGATCCTCGATGCTGCCGGACTGCGCATCGGGGGCATCCTATCCAATCTGTTCGGGGCCCATGGCTTGCGTCTGATCGAGGGACTCCTCGCCGGGCTGTCCACTGCGGAGTTGCCCGGCTCGCTCTCGCATCACGTCCGTCGCCATGTGGAGCCGTTGTGCGATGCCCTGTCGGCGAAGCTGGACACACACGCCCACTTTCTCCTGCACGACCAGTTGCAGGCTTTCCACGACACCACCCTGCGCCTCGCCGAGTACGACCGCTGCCTGCACGACGGGTTGGCCGAATACCGGGACCGAATCGATCTCCTGATGACGATCCCCGGCATCGACTCCTCCTCCGCCCTCGCCATCCTCGTCGAACTCGGCCCTGAACTCAGCGTGTTCTCCTCGCGACGCCACTGCGCCGCCTGGGCCGGACTGTGCCCGGGCCACAACGAGAGCGCGGGCAAGCGCCTCAGCGGACGTACGCGCCGCGGCAACTCCGTCGTGCGCGAGGTCCTCATCGAGTGCGCCCACGCCGCCGCACGGACACATCACTGCCAGTTCCGCGGCTACCACAAGGCGCTGACCGTGCGCCGAGGCTACAAGCGCGCCATCGTTGCCACGGCACACAAGCTGCTGCGCGTCATCTGTTGCGTGCTGAAAACCAACACCCCGTACCTCGATCCCGAAACCGATTACGAGACACTCATGGTCAAACGCAACGCGCCCCGCTGGATCCGGATGCTCAAGAAATACGGCGTCGACCCGGCCACCGGCACCGCGCCGGCCCACGCCTGACCCCTGCGGCGCAAACTTGAGATCACGGCACACGGCCTGACGCGGGGACGCCTTCTACGTCTGCTCTCAAGCCCAAGCGCCGACACACAAGCCACACCTCATCCCGGATAGCCGCCAACCGGCTCTCCGACGACCCACGTGCGCCCACCAACTCAGCCTGTTACACAACAAAGCGCAGCCCGTACTCGCCAGGTGGCGTGGCCAGGGGGTGAAGCTGCAGACCGTGCTGCCAGCGCCTCGCGGGCGACCTCCAGGAGTTCGGGCATAAGGGACTCGAGATTCAGCGCCATTGACGCCGACGCCATTGACGCCCATACATGTTGTCATGTGCGCCCGTGTGCAAACCGTCGTAGAGACGCCTGCATATCTCTCGGCGACCAAGGGCCTTTTGTCTGACAGCGAGCGGGGCGAGGTCGTAAAAAGGGTGGCCGAGAATCCAGAGACGGGCGTGTCGCTCGGGGGCGGTATCCGAAAAATGAGGATCGCCCGCCCGGGGCGCGGCAAATGCAGTGGGGCACGCGTGGTGTTCCTGTTCTCCGGTGAACACATCCCTGTATTTTTGCTCACTGTCTTTGCCAAGAACGAGAAAGCGAATCTCAGCAGTGGGGAACGAGCAGCACTGATCGCCGCCGCAAGAGAAATGATTGAAGACTACAGGAGGCGCAGATGAGCAAGGCATACGACAAGGTCATGGCAGGGCTTGGGGATGCCCGAGGCTACTTGAAGGGCGAGCGTGACGGTTTCGCGGTGCATGAGATTGAGGTGCCCGAACCCGATGTCGTAGCGATCCGAGGCAAGACGGGGCTCTCGCAACCGGCATTTGCCAAGAGTATCGGCGTTGCGCTTGGTACTCTCAAGAATTGGGAGCAGGGACGACGGCGGCCGGAGGGGCCGGCACGCGTGCTCCTTGCTCTGATCGAAAAGCGTCCGTCGATTGTTCAGGAAGAACTCGGTCGCTAAGTCGTACGTTACCCGTCGGCTTGCCCAGTCGGCTGAAGTCGAGCCGCACTCGGTTTCAGTACGCCCAGCGTCTCCGTGTTTCCCCTTAGTCTTTCACTGCTGCCGACGACTTCTCCTCCTCCTCGGGCCGATTAGCGACCTCCCACGCCCCGAAACCCGCAATCTCCACCACCCGAGCCGACCTCAGCGCTCTCGCATCTCCCGCTCGCGACTTGGCTGGCATCCGATTTCGTTCCACGGTCCGCTGGGAGACTCGGACCAATGAGTAGTCAGCCACTGTCCAACATGAAGTTTCCACCGGCCGCCGCTAGAACGCCAAAAATGGCCCTCACGGATCCAGAGGTGATGGCAGCGATCAAGGAAATTGGCGACGGGCAACTCGAGACCGTTCTTCATCTTGTCGGCGGTCAAGGGGACGAGCACGTGCCGTTCGGGATAATCAGAATGCATTGTCTCGCCACCCTCGCTCGCCGTCGTGCTGACCAGCGCGATCTTGGGCCCACGCAGTTCACTGACGAAGACAGGCGAATCCTCGGCCTGAACCCAAGAGGCAGGGAGCTGCGCGAGCGTATACGGATCGGCGATCCAGAGGCCGTTGCGCCCGAAGCGGCGTTCCTCGCGGAGATTCGCGAGCAACGTAGGCACCCAGGATTAGACTGAAGGGCAATGATCATAACCAATCCGAGACCGGCAGTCGCTTGACAGCGGTCATGGACATCAGACTGCGGTGCGGGGCACCAAGGGGACCTCGCCCCCTGCTTGGGTGAACGAGCTAGGGAAGGTCTGAACAACCCCCATCTTGGGAGGAACGCGATCGGTTGCGGTTCGAAGAGCCGGTTCGAAGGCCTATCGGAGCGATGAAGTGCTGGCTGGCGCGCCGGAGAAACGGTCCGAACCGTCAGGAAGTCGCTTCGATTTGTCCGGCTCCCGCCCTCGGGCGCCCCCCCTGCTCTCCGGGCGCTTGTCCACACCCCGGTAGCCCGCGTCGCCCCATGCCTCCGTCTCGTCACCATGCAGCAGCACGCACGCCTGCGTCACGTCCCCCGCGTTGGTGGCCGTCGTCGCCAAGCTGTGCGCCAGACCCGGTTCGGCGTCCACCCCGATATGCGCCTTCATCCCAAAGTACCACTGGCTCCCCTTCTTCGTCTGGTGCATCTCCGGATCCCGTTCTCCCCGCGGTTCCTCGTCGACGACGGCGCGTCAATGATGCTCGCATCCACGATCGTCCCCGTCTTCAACCGATGCCCGAGAGACGCCAGACCCACATTGATCTCCTCGAACAACCGCATCCCCAAGCCCTGCGTCTTCAGCAGGTGACGGAAGTTCAGGATCGTCGTCTCGTCCGGCAAAGGACCGCGCAGGCGCAGACCCGCGAAGGGGCGCACTGACTCCACCTCGTAGAGCAGATCCTCCATGCCCGGATCGCTCACGTTGTACAACAGCTGCACACGATGAACCCGCAGCTTCACCCCAAGCGGATAGGGGCGGCGGCCACGGCCAGCCTTCGGATAGAACGGCTCGATCCGATCCTCCAGCTGTTGCCAGGGAATCAGCCCCTCCATCTTCTCCAGGAAAATCTCCCGGCGCGTCCGCCGCTCCTTCGAATCGTACTCCAGTTCCGCGAAAGTCATCTGAAGCTCCATGGATACTCACAGCTCCCCGGTCGTTTCATACCACGAGACTGCACCCGTCTTGTTCAGAGCTTCCCTAACGTGAGCCAGTCGGACTCGTCCGCCACCGTTACGGGAGACGCTCGGCTTCGGCGTCGCAAGTTGTCGCTTGACAGGCGACAGGCCTAAATTGCGTGATGATCGCATCGTTCCGCCACCGGGGCCTGAAGGCGCTTTACGACGGCCGGACGGCGCGACGGGTGGCCCCGGAACACGTGGCGAAGGCGCGGGACATCCTGGCGACGCTCGATTTGAGCCGGGGACCGGAGGACATGGACCTGCCGGGCTTCCGGCTGCACGCGCTCAAGGGGCCGCTGAAGGGGCATTACGCGGTGTCAGTGTCCGGCAACTGGCGGGTGACGTTCCGGTTCGAGGACGGCGCGGCGGCCGATGTGGACTACGTGGACTATCACTGATGGAGAGGATCGATCATGGCCATGCATGACCCGCCGCATCCGGGCGGCATCGTGAGGCGGCAGTGCCTCGAACCCTTGGGGTTGACCGTGACGCGGGCGGCCGAAGGCTTGGGCGTCACCCGGCAGGCACTGTCGGAGTTGTTGAACGGGCGCACGGGGGTCTCGGTCGAGATGGCGATCCGGCTGTCGAAGGCGTTCGGCTCGACGCCGGAGACTTGGCTAGGGATGCAGATGGCCTACGATCTCTGGCAGGCCCGCGGCCGCGCCGGGGAGATCGCGGTCGAGCGCTTCGTGGTGGCGTGACGGTCGCACTGTGGAAGCCGACCTGTGCCGACGGGCGACCGATTCATCCTCACGCAGCCCCCGAGTGATCTCGAGACCTTGAAGCTGCCACGCTTTGCGCATGCCCATGCCCGGCGCCTCGTCGAATCTCCGCGGGAGTTACTGCGCGTCATCGAGCAAGCACGGCGCAAGCAGACGTCCGCCCGGACGACGCGTGGTCTTAAGCGCGTACTTGCGGAGCTGAGGACGATGCTCCACCTGATGCAGGCGTGGGCGGGGGGCGAGTACTCCAGCGTCTCGAATGCCCACCTGGTACTCATCGTCGGCGCGGTCGTGTATTTCCCCATGCCAACCGATCTCGTTCCGGACTTCATTCCGGATTGGGACTCGTGGACGACGCGGCGGTGATCGCTTGGGTGGTCGGCGCTGTCAGGGATGAGCTGGCGAAGTTCAGGGCATGGCGACGCTGGTGAGCGAGTTCAGGGACCTTTCAAGCACGTTCGATCAGGATCAGGCGGCTAGACTCTCCGAGGACCTGCCCCTTGTCGTCCTTACCGGGGGCCAGTCCTTCGCGGGGCTCCCGGACGGACTCAGGGAGAGGATGGAGAGCGTTCGCCACGAGTTGCAGAGGGAGCTCGCCGCCTTCTCCACGAACAGCGATCATCGCATCATCGCCGACGCCGGGCACTATATCCAGCTCGACGACCCGGAGGCCGTGATCCGAGCCGTCGCCGATGTTGTCGCCGCCGTCCGCAACGCCTCGCCCATCGGGACGCCGCGACCGTAGAAAGGAGCCCCGGTCCGCCCCCGTGTCCTCGAGTGAGGCGAATCAGCGGGACCTCGTTCCAGCGGGCCCGCGGCTCCGGAGGCCTGTCCCGGCCGGAGGAGTGGAGATGGCACGGACCGTCGGGGCCGGCCGACGGCCCAGGGCACCCGATCACCGCCAGTGTCCTCCAGCAGTACGATCGTGGTTCCCGGCGCGGAGAGGTGGCCTGCGGCGACACGCACAGCGACCTGGGCACTCTACCGCCACTGATTTCAGCCGTACTGCAGGAATTCCGGCGGAATTCCTGCGCAATGCCCCGCAAAACATCCCTCCTCATGCATTTTGATGATGGGGCGACGTGCCCCAAATCCCCACGCCTGGGGTCAGGTGCACCTCCGCGGGGATTGGAGACAGAGCAAGATGAGCACGATCACCAGCCGCACCGCCGGGACAGGCGCGATACTTGCTATGTCTGAGATTCACTCTTAGCGGCAGAAGCCCGCAGCCTCCCGGAAGAAGCGAGTCTGTCGCGGCCCTGCTGGCTGAACAGCGGGTCGGCGAATGCATGAGCACTCTACGTTCCGTGGACCCTTTGGCCGCACCCGAGGACGAACTCCATGAGTCGTTACCGAGCCATCATCAGGCTATCCGCGGTCCTGGCGGGTCTAGCCTTGCCGTGGGCGTGCGGGGACAGCCCAACCGAACCTCCGCCACAGCCCGATCCACCCCGCCCGACGACGCTCACGGTGAGCCCGGCCACGGCAGAGCTGACTGCGTTGGGCGCGACCGTGCATCTGACGGCGGAGGTACGCGACCAGAACGCAAGGGTGATGGCTGGCGCGACCGTGACATGGAGCAGTGGCGACACGTCGGTGGCGACGGTAGACGCGTCGGGTCTGGTGACCGGGGTCACCGAGGGGATGGCGACGATCACGGCGAGCGCGGAACCGGCTTCGGGGTCGGCGGAGGTGACGGTGACGCAGCTGGTGGCCTCGGTGAAGGTGTCGCCGGCTGCGGGGACGATTGGGCTGGGCAGCACGCTCCAGCTGACGGCGGAGGGATTCGACGAAAACGGAGTCGCGGTGGAAGGCGCCGAGTTCGTGTGGGAGTCCAGCGACACTTCGGTGGCCACGGTAGACGCGTCGGGTCTGGTGACAGGAGTCGCCGCGGGACCGGCGACGATAACGGCGACTGCCGGCAACGGTCAGGGAACAGCCGAGCTCGCGGTCATAGACCCGCAACGGGCGGCGCTCGAGGCGCTCTACGAAGCTACGGATGGACCGAACTGGGCGAATGCGGACCAGTGGCTGACCGACGCGCCGCTCGGGGAGTGGTACCGCGTGGCTACGGATGCTTCCGGCCGAGTCGTCGGACTGGATCTCGAAGGGAACGGACTGTCGGGCCCGATCCCACCCGAGCTCGGCAACCTCACGAGCCTGAGGACACTATTCCTCACACGCAACGGACTGTCGGGCCCGATTCCGCCCGAAATCGGCAGCCTCACGAGCCTGCTTGGTCTGTCGCTCCAGTCCAATGACCTGTCCGGCCCGATCCCGCCCGAACTCGGCAACCTCACGAGCCTGACCACACTATTCCTCGCAGACACCGACCTGTCCGGCCCGATCCCGCCCGAAATCGGCAGCCTCACGAACCTGCGTAGCCTGTCGCTCCAGTCCAATGACCTGTCCGGCCCGATCCCGCCCGAACTCGGCAACCTCACGAGCCTGGTCTGGTTGCGTCTCGACGAGAATGGCCTGACCGGTCTGACCCCCGAAAGCATGCTCCAGATCGATGGGTTGAGGTCGTTCAGATTCGGAGGCAATGTCGGCCTTTGCGCGCCAGCCACTTCAGAATTCGTGACCTGGCTGCAGGCAGTGGACAGGGTCGAAGGCCCCTACTGCAACGATTCGGACATGGCGGTCCTCGAAGTCCTCTACGAGACCTTGGGCGGTACCGACTGGATAAATGCCGACGGCTGGCCGGAGACGCCGTTGCTGGAAGAATGGCACGGGGTGGCGACCGACTCTCTGGGTCGCGTGGTGGCCCTCGACCTGGCCGGCAACGGTCTGGAGGGTCGGCTACGGGCCGATCTCGGGAATTTGGCCGCGCTGACGACACTGCGGATTGGAGACAACGCACTGCGGGGAAGGTTGCCCCTTTCTCTGGCCGATCTCGATCTTGTCGAATTCCACTACGCCGGCACCGGGTTGTGCGTGCCAGCGGACGCCTCGTTCCAGACCTGGCTGTTCGGCATTGCTTCGCACGAGGGCACAGGTGCGGAATGCGATCCGTTGTCCGACCGCGAGGTATTGGAGGCGCTGTACGACACAATGGGCGGACGGAATTGGCGCGACGCCCGCAACTGGTTGACGGATACACCGCTCGGGGGGTGGGCCGGTGTGAGTGCGGATCCGTCCGGCCACGTCATCCATTTGAATCTCCAAGCCAACAACATGTCCGGCCCGATCCCGCCGGAGCTCGGCAGCCTCACGAGCCTGACACACCTATTTGTCTCAGGCAACGAACTGTCGGGCCCGATCCCGCCCGAACTCGTCGACCTCCCGAGCCTGGAGGTGCTGGATCTCGAATCCAACAACCTGTCCGGCCCGATCCCGCCGGAACTCGCCGATATCACCAGCCTGGTGCAGCTGTCTTTCAACGACAACAATCTATCCGGCCCGATCCCGCCGGAGCTCGGCAGCCTCACGAGCCTGAGGCACCTTCAGCTCTGGGGCAACGAACTGTCGGGCCCGATCCCGCCTGAACTCGGGGACCTCGCGAGCCTGTACTCGTTGGATCTCGGCAATAATGGCCTGACGGGTCCGATCCCGCCCGAACTCGGGAACCTCCCGAAGCTGGAGGCGCTGCGGCTCGAAAGAAACAACCTATCCGGCCCGATCCCGCCGGAGCTCGGCAGCCTCGCGAACCTGTTCCTGTTGTATCTCCACGACAACGGCTTGACGGGTCCAGTACCGCCTGAGTTCGGTCGGTTGTCGAGCCTGGTTCGGCTCAACCTCGCGAGCAACCCGCGGCTGTCGGGGCCGTTGCCGGCCACACTGACAAATCTGCGCCGCCTGGAGATACTGATGGCCGGTGGCACGGGTCTCTGCGCACCTACAGACCCCGAATTCCAAGTCTGGCTGCAAGGCGTCGTACAGAGGCGCGTAGCGCCTTGCGGCGTCTGAGACCCACCGATGGCGTACCTGACCCAGGCCGTACAGTCGCTAGAGTATCCCCTTCCTCCTGTCGCAGGCGAGAAGGCTCTACTGCGAGATATAGTGCCCCCGATTTCCCCGGACACTAGATTGGCGAGGAGGCTAGCGCCGCTACCTTCTCACTCCAGGGTGATCGCCGTGCCGTGGAATCCGTGAACGTCATGGATCGGAATCACCATCGCACGCTGGGCCTACGGCCAAGTACACAAGGCGGTCTACCGGGCCGCCACTGCCCGGCCCGGCCTACCCGGGTGGATCTTCCGTGCCTTCCCGCAAAACCGCCAGATAGCGCTCATAGGCGAAGACCTTGCCTCGCTGGCGGCCCGTGATCTCGCGCACGATGTCGAGTTCTTCCAGGAGCCGGAGCACGGCGGCCACGGTCGGTGCGGACAGGCCGGTTCGCGATGCGAGGTGGCGAATACCCCCGACTGGACGTTTGACGAGGGACTGGTGCACGCGCAGCGCCGAACCCGCACGCTGTCCCCGGTGATCGATTCGCGATCGGTCGTTCCGGATCGTGTCCTTGGCGGTCCGAGCCGTCGCGACAGCTGCCTCTGCTACGTCGCGCACGCCCTCCAGGAAGAACCGCAACCAGGCTTCCCAGTCTCCGGTGTGCCAGATGTCGTCGAGAAGTCGGTAGTAGGTGCTCCGATTGCGTTTGAAGTACAGGCTGAGGTACAGGAGTGGCTCCCGGAGAAGTCCGGCGTCACACAGCATGAGGGTGATCAGCATTCGTCCCAACTGGCCGTTGCCGTCGAGAAACGGGTGGATGGTCTCGAACTGCACGTGCGCCAGACCGGCCTTGATGAGAACGGGAAGTCCGTCGTCCGTGGCGTGGATGAACTGCTCCAGGTCGGCCATGCATTCCTGGACGTGGTTGGGTGGCGGCGGCACGAAGGCCGCGCTGCCGGGACGCGAGCCGCCGATCCAGTTCTGTGATTGCCGGAACGCGCCCGGCATCATGGCCGCTCCGCGGCCGGTCGCCAACAACCTGGCGTGCATCTCCCGCACGAGGCGGTTCGAAAGCGGAACGCCACCCCTCAAGCGCTCAACGCCGTGATTCAAGGCCACCACGGCGTTCGACGTTTCCAGGACATCGCCGATAGGGGCACCGGGCATGGCCCCTGCTTCGTGGAGCAACAGATCAGCCAGTGAGGTTTGGGTGCCTTCGATCTGAGAGGACAGCACGGCCTCTTTGCGCACATAGCCGTACACAAAGAAGGTTGCATCCGGCAGCAGCTCCATGACCGCGTCGAGCCGCCCGAGTGCGGTCGCGGCCGCTTCGAGCGGATGTCGGAGACCTTCCCGGAAACTGACTTCCGGTACAGGTGGGAGAGGCCGGGGCACGAAGGCTCGCACGGTTTCTCCACCTTCTGCAGTTACTACATAGGTACCTGTGGATTCGCGGCGCATGCTCTGTGGGCTTTCGCGGCCAACGAGTTCCATCCGCTCCCGTGGCGGCAGGGCCTCGCTGGAGGTGGAACCGACGGATGGACCCCAAAATGGCGCCGCCTTAAGAAAATTTCAAGCCGTTTATTTTATTTATCTCCTCGGTTGGGAAAGAACTCATTGCTAACGCCGCCCAAACCAGTTCCCCAACGAAATCATGTGGCCGTTTGCTTTTCTTAAGAATCCTGGTAGGAAAGGAACTTTTCCTAACGGGGGTCGCACTGCCGGGCCCTCGCCTGGATTGACGATCCCCGGGTCTCCCGACTCTGGCTTCGCGCCCGTCTGCGGTCCGCCGCGATCGAGGTCGCATAGATCCTGAGAGGGTCTCGAGCAGGTCGGCGCCCGTCCCCTCCTCCCCGATGCGCGGGAAGGCGAAGCGCGCCGGGGTGCGCAGCCGGAGCCGGACGTGCCCAGGGTGTGCCGGCCCGGTCGGCGTGGGTTCCGGAGCTGCCGGGCTCCTCCAGCAACGGATCGCCTCCCTCGCGGGCTGGCTTCCGACGGGGAAACGCCCTGTCCCTGGCTTCCTCCCGCGAGACCAGGGCAGGCCACCCGGCACCGGTCTCGGGATCAGCGGGCGCCAGGATCAGGCCGCGGAGGACCCGAAACCTCGCGGCTGCTTCCATGCCGGCGTGCGGGGAGGACGGCTCCGCAGCCTGGCCGGCTTTCCCGGCGCGCCTTTCCACCCGAGCCTGACAGGCAGGTGCGCCTTTCCACGGCGCACTCGCAAAGCGCGGTCCCAGAGGGCATCCCCATCGAATCCATCCGGCGCGCACGCCGCCGCATTCGGCCCAGCTAGCGAATACTCCCGCCGCCGTCGCTAATATCCGTCCCGGTCGAGGTACCCGACAATGAGTCCCACCCGAAGTACGTCGCGAGCACGGCGCCCCCGATCACCACGGCCGTTCTCCATACATCGAATACCTTCCTGTCGATCGAGACGACGGAGGTGCGCGGGAGCTGTACCGTCCACCCCTCGCCCGGATAGCCGATGCCCGGCGTGTTGGAATCGAGCCAGAGCGCCGAGACGATCAGCTCCGAGCCGTTGAGCTGCACGACCTCGGCGTCCACGCTCCTGATGTTGTGGACCGTGACCTCCTCGAGATCGACGCTCGCGGCGTCGAGATGGGCCCGGATCGGATCGCCTCTCGCGAGTTGGGGAGCTCCGGCTTCAACGGGCACGTACTTGTAACAGCCGCTCAAGAGAGTCAGCGATACGAACAAGAGTCTGCGCACTCCGGACCTCCTCCCCACGGGCCCTCACGCACCGGCCACGCCCGCACTGCGCCCGCAGCGACCCGCTCCGAACAACGGCGTGTGCAGGGCCGGGCGGCCCTGCACACGCCCCATCATCCTCCGCGGCCCCGGCCGTCGAGCCTAGCTGCAGCCTGAAGGGTCGTTGTCATTCCGGTCCGGCTGTTGCGCCGGCTCCGGAATGTTGTCGGGGTTCGTCTGCCGCTCGGTCAACCCGTAGAAGAACCGCCCGGGCACACCGCCGGCCCGGGGCTCGAGGTCCGGCAAGCAAGTGCGCTTGTAGTCGTTCCAGACGTCGCTGTTCAGGAACTGGGCAATGTATTTCTGGTCCATGATGGCATCCAGCAGTGCCTGTCCCGCGAGACCGCCGATCGTGTCCCGAGCGCCGGACAGGTCCACGCCGTAGTGATCCTCCTGGCACGCCACGGCATCCTGGGCGGCCGACCGGGCATCCGCCTCGCTGCCGGTCATGAAGTGCGCTTCGGCCAGGATATAGGCGTTCTCGGCGCAGGTCACGAGCGGGAAGTTCGCGTCGGGCGCGGCCCGGCCCGTTTCGCTGATCTGGGATGCCGGCGAAGCCCCCGACTCGAACGGGGCCAGGTACCCGCCGTCCGGAACCTCGGTGAAGTACGCGCTGATCCGCGGATCGCTCGCGTCTCGCATCATCGGCAGGAGGTGGTCGCCGGACGAGATGTATCCCGACCGGTCGCGGGCGAACTGATGCCAGATGTTGTTCTCGAAGGCCGATGTGCTGTGGATGGCCTCCCAGTTGCCCGCGGCGTCCTGAATGCCCTGCTCTGCTTCTGCGATGGCTTGAGCGTAGCGCGAGGGGTCCGACTCCGCCCAGTGCATGTGGAAACGGGCCTTGAGCGTGTGCGCTGCGGCCTTCCACGCCGCCGCGTCTCCCCCGAAGCTGAAGTCGACGGCCCCCGGGCCGCCGTCGCCGGCCAGTTCGCCGATGGCCTCCGACAGAAGGTTCTGCACGGCGGCGTACACTTCGGCCTGGTCGTCCAGGCCCGGCGTCTCGATCGCGGGATCGGCGGCCTCCGAATAGGGAATGTCTCCCCAGAAACTGGCCGCCATTCCGAACAGATAGGCCTCGTGGACCTTGAGGATGGCCCCGTAGACGCCACGGCCCTGCTCTTCCGCGAGCGCCTTCGCCGCCTGCAGGTCCACGAGGCCCCCGCCCGTGTAGATCGATTGGAACTCTCCGTCCGTGTCCTGTTCGTTGAAGATGTAGGCATCGAGCGCCGTGAACTGCCGGTCCGTCCCGGTCATCTGCTGGCTCCAGAGGGAAGCGAGCCGGGAGACCTGGCCCTCTCCGAAGAACCACGTGTTGACCTGGATCCCGGTAAAGAGCTGGTCCAGCGCGGCTTCGGGGACCGCGTTCGGATCGACCGTGATGGGGTCGATGAACTCGCACGCTCCGAGCGCGCCTGTCAGGAGCACCACCGCCAGAACGCGGCGGACCTGCTTGGATCTATTCCTTCGCATGGGTCTCTCCGCGTTCAGGGTCAGCGATTGAGGGTCAGCCCGAAGACGAACGAGCGCGTCTGCGGGTTGTTGAAGTACTCGAGCCCGCGGCCTAGCGTCTGGCCGTTGAGGTTGCTCTCGGGATCGATCCCCGTGTAGTCGGTCCACGTCTTCAGATTCCGGCCGCTCACCGTGATGACAGCGTCGGACAGGCCGATACGGCCCAGAAAATCCAGGTTCTCGAGAATGTAGGAGATCGAGATGTCGCGGAGCTTCACGAAGCCCGCGTCCTCGATGAACTGGCTGGCCGGCCCCGTGAAGCCACTCCCGACGTTGCCGTAGAAGTAGGTCTCGTCGACGAGTACCGGCATCCCGGCACCCGGGCCGGCCACGCTCTCGTTGGCCAGCGTGGAGTTGCTGTCCGCGCCGGGGTTGCTCCGGCCGAACGTGACCGTCGCGCCGTCGCCGTGATATGGCTCGGTGTCCTTGTGGGCGCCGAAGTAGTAGAGCGCACCCTTGGTGCCGTTCCACATGTCGCCGCCGTGCTTGAAGTCGATCAGGCTGGTGATGATGAGGTTGTCACCCAGCTGGATGGTGTTGCGGATGCTGGCGGTCCAGTCCGGGTTCGGGTCTCCCGTAACGCGCTCGCGCGGGTCGTACTGCGGATAGCCGTCATCGCCAATGTAGACGTCACCTTCGTTCCAGCCGCTGAACATGGTGTCGATGTCGTAGCCCTCGTCACTCCTGTTCCCTGCTCCGAAGCGAATGAAGTCGTCGCCGAAGAGCGCACCGATGGGGTAGCACTCGATGATGTTTCCGTCGGCGTCCTTCTTGGGCGCCACGACCGAGCTGGTGGACCCCGTGAATCCGGTGAGTCCGACTTCCTCGGTCCCGGCCAGGTCGAGGACGCAGCTCTCGTTCGTGGCCCACTGGCCTTCCACGGACCAACGGAAGCCCGGCCGATCGATCGCCTCGAACCCGGCGATCAGTTCCCATCCCTCGTTTTCGAACTCTCCGGCATTCGCATACTTGCTGAAGAACCCCGTGCTGGGCGGGACGTCGACCTCGAGGATCGCGTCGGTGGTCTTCTGCCTGTAGTAGGTGACGCCGAGCGAGAGCCTGTTGTCGAGGAACGCCAGGTCCGTCCCCACCTCGTACTCGGTGATGCGCTCAGGCTCGATGTTCTGGTTCCCGAGAGTTCCCTCCGAGACCACGCCCTCGGCGCCGCCGTAGATCGTTTCCAGCCCGTTCGGTCTGAGCCAGCCGTCCGTGATCAGCGCCTTCTGGAACGCATTGACGTTCGAGAAGACCGGGGGCTGCTTGCCCGCGACCCCGTAGGCGGCACGGAGCTTCCCGAAGCTGACCAAGTCGTCGCCGAGGTAGTCCGAAAAATCCCAGGCCGTGCTGAACTTCGGATACGCGAACTGGGAATCGCCCGTGCCGAAGGTGTTCGAACCGTCGTAGCGCACACCGCCCGTGAAGAAGAGCTCGTCCCAGAGGTCCAGCTGCCCCTGGGCGAAGTATCCGTTGGTGCGGATCGTCTCGGTGTACTCGTTCGGGCTCTGGTCGACCGTGAAGTCGAGCTGGTCGGTGCCCAGGAAGAGCGTCTGGCCGTTGACCTGATACCGACTGTACTCACGGTGATTCAGGTTCTGGCCGACCGTGATGCTTCCGGCCACGTCGCTGCTGAAGCTGTGGTCGAGGGTCGCCGTCAGGTTGTGGTCCACCTGAAGGCTGACCAGGTCCGCGCGGATCAACCGGCCGCTCGGGAAGTCGGAGGAGCTCTTCGGGAAAAGAGCGCTCCGCTCGTCGGCCGAATAGTCGGCTCCGAGCGTGTAGCGGACCGTGATGTTTCCCGTGGGCGTGTAGTTCACGCCGATGTTCCCGAACGTTCTACCCACCGACGCCGTGTTCGGCATCTCGTTGGCGATCCAGAACGGGTTGTCGTATCCGCGCCGCTCCGTCACCGTCTGCGGGAAGGCGTTCCGGTAGGAACGGTGCAGTCCGTTGTCCGGATCCAGATAGGGGAGGTTGTTGAAGTCCGGGGGCGTCCGGAGCGCGCCCAGCTGGATCCCGCTGATGTTGGAGCCCGTCTGGACCAGCTCCGAGTAGGAATCGGTGTACGCAAAATTCCCGTCCAGACGGAGGTCGTCGCGGAAGGCATGGCTCGCCCGGAGTCGGACCGTCGTCCGATCGTATTGTGAGTTGCCGCGCATCACGCCCGACTGGTCCAGCCGGCCGAGCGAGAGGTAGTACGTAGTACGGTCGCTTCCGCCGGACATCGTGAGGTGCTGGTCGTACGTGTTCGCCGTCTGGAAGAGCTCGCCCGCGTGGTCGTAGACCGTCGCGCCCGGGCCGAGGAGGGGTCCCCACGAGAACGGACTGGTCTCCCCCGCCTCGCCACCCCGGCCCTGGCCATACGCCGTATTCAGGGACTGGAGGTGGCTGACCTCGTCGTTCGAATAGTTGACCGAATACGAGACGTTGCTCGTACCGGGCCGTCCGGACTTCGTCGTGATCAGGATAACGCCGTTGGCGGCGCGCGAGCCGTACACCGCGGCGGCGGCCGGACCCTTCAGGATCTGAAGGTCGGCGATGTCCGACGGGTTGAGGTCCTGCGCGCGGTTCGCGACAGCCGTGCCCGCCCCCGAGGTCTCGATCCGGAGGGTCGAGTTGTCGATGGGAAGCCCGTCAATCACGAAGAGCGGCTGGTTCGAACCGATGAGCGAGTTCGCGCCCCGGATGCGGATGTACGCGCCCGCGCCCGGGTCACCGGACGAGCTCGTCACCTCGACGTTGGGAGCCTTCCCGGCCAACGCCGCGACGATGTTGCTCTCGCTGCTCCGGAGGATCTCGGTGGCCTCGACCGCGTTGATCGTCACGCCCAGCTTGGCGCGCTCCACCTCGATACCGACGCCGGTCACCACGATCTCCTCGAGTTGGAGAGGATCGGAAGCGAGCACGAAGTCGGTGGTCTGGGTCCCGGGGGAGAGCGTAGCCATCAGGCTCTCCGAAGTCCGCCCGACCAGGCTTGCGACGATCGTGACTTCCTGGCCGGTGGCCCGCGAGGCCGGATGATCAGTTCGTAACGGCCCTCCCGGTCGGTGAGAGTGCCGAGGTTCATGCTCTCGATCGCAACCGCGACGAACTCGATGGCGAGTCCGTCTTCGGCCGTTACCTGACCGGTGATCGTCGTCGGCTGCTGGGCGACCAGAAGCGCCGGCGCGAGCGCGGCCACGAGAAGCGCAGATGGCGATGCTAGCCTCAAGCCTCGCATCGCCTTGGAGGATGATCCAGACGCAGATGACTGCATGGCTACCTCCCTTCGTTGAGAACCACCGGGATTTGGATCACGCGCGCGCAGGAAAGCGTGCGGGTGTCCGGCGGTGAACCTGTCTCAACCTACGGTCCGCTGGTTCCGGGCGCACTCTGACGGGATTCCGAGTTGGTCACCCGGAGAGGCCGGTCAGGAGGGCCGTCATTTCTGAGGCTTGTCCGAGAATGATCCCTGCAAGACTCGAGCATACTGATGTCTTGCAGGGAACGTGCTCCGCGCGCCGGTGGTGGTACCGGGAGCCGCCGCGCGCGCGGGCGAACTCCTAACCGTCGCAGGACGACGCCACCTGGGGCGTCGGACGTCGACTCGCTCACGGTCCGCTAGACGGAACTTCATGTGCCTTGGGGACGCGATGTTGCAAGTCCGGTCCTTTGCCCGCTCCCTTGGCCGACGCGCCAAGACCGATGCCGTGGACGCCCCGACGCTGGCCACCATGGCGGCCGCCGTCGAGGATCTGCGCTCGGCTCAAGCGAGATCGGAGAGGCAGCGCGATCTCGCCGAACTCCAGCAGATCCGCGATGCGCTGCTCAAGGACCGAGTCGCCACCACCAACCGCAGCAGGCACTTGCGCACTCCCGTGGGCAAGCGCCTCAACAGGCAGAGGCTGAGGCAGATCGAACGCCAGCTGAAGGTCATCGACGCCGAGATCCCGCAACGGCTCCAAGAGGAAGAGGCCCCGGAGCGCCGGGCCGAGATCCTGACCTCCATCCCCGGCATCTCGGACATCACCGCCGCGGGACTGATCGTCCACATGCCTCGAACCGGTGCATGCGCGGGGGCGACGACGCGACGATCTAGCGGCTACGCCCTCATCCGGGCGCCCGACGGGTCGAACAATGCCGTTCCGACCGCGGCCACACTCACCAGAAAGCACTCGTTCATGTACATCACCTGAAGCCGCTCGCCGACGCGGGCGTGCTTCACGGGCAGATAGGCCATCAGCAGATACTTGCCCACCGACGGTCCCATCCCGGCGGAGGTCACGCGCGACTCCCGTCCCAGGGAGTCCACAATGCGGTCCCCGTCCAGCGTCAGGACCGGCTCATTTCCGCCGGTGGGGAAGCGCTCGAGGCCCGACGCGCTCGTGTGGTCGTCGATGGTGAGCGCGCAGAGGCTTGCCACCGGCCCTCGCTCGCGGGCCTTCAGGTAGGCAGCCTTGCCGATGAAGTCCACGTGCTTTACACGCGGCCGCGCCAACCCGGCCTCCACCGGCAAGTACTCGGAAGTGAGCTCGGAACCCATGAGCAGGTAGCCCTTATCCATCCGCCCCGTGGTGCCGTAGACGCCGATCCCAACGGGCCGCGCGTCGAATTCCCGCCCCGCCTCCCAGACCGCGTCCCAGAGCGCCAGACCGTGCTGCGCGTGTGTGTAGATCTCCCAGCCAGCCTCGCCCACGTAGGAGATGCGCAGCATTGTGGCGGGAATCCCATCGATCAGGACATTTCGCACCGTTCCGAACGGGAACTCCTCCTGGCTCAGCCGCCGGTCCACGACCTTGGAAAGCAGCGCGCGCGTCGGGGCCCCATACGCCCAGGGTGCAGATCCCTGACGACCGGTCCTGGAACTGGACCGACCCGTCCGCCGGAAGCCGCTTGCGGAACCAGAACGCGTCGCGCGCTCCGTCCAAGACGCCGGTGACGATGCGAAACCGGTCCGGCGCGAGCCTCTGCAGGGTCAGGTCGGCGCGAAAGCCTCCGTCCGGCGTGAGCAACGGCGTGTAGATCGATCTCCCGACCGGACGGTCGCACTCGTTGACCGTCATCCTCTCCAGATAAGGGACCACACGGGGCCCGGAGACATCGAAGATCTGGAAGGCGCCCAGATCCACCACGCCGACCTTCTCGCGCAGGTGCAGGTGTTCCGCGTTGATGATCGGCGACCACCAGCGGCGATCCCACTCGTGCGGGCGGTCCGGGACGCCGTAGCGCGTCACCAGATCCTCGTTCGACGCGTACCATTGCGGGCGCTCCCAGCCCCTGGCTTCGAAGTACTCAGCCCCAAGCGCCTCGGTCCGCGGGTGGAAAGGCGACCGGTTCATGCCGCGTGCGGACTCCCATTGCTCGCGCGGATGCACGATTCCGTACGTCTTCGTGAAGTGCTCGCGACACCGCTGGCGGACGTGATGCCCGGTGCGCTCGTGCGGTTGGAAGCGCGTCACATCCGAACCGTGCGGGTCGAGGAGGCGCGGGTAGCCATGCGTCATCCACTCGGCGACGAGGCGCGCCGATCCGGGGCCCTCCCGCACCCAGACCGCCGCCGCCGACCAGAGATTGGCCACCTCGGCGGTCTCGCCCAGCACCTGCTGCGTATCGGGCGTCAGCGAAAGCAGGCCGTTCACCGCGTACTGCATCTCCGTACCGGACAAGAGTTCACCCATGATCGCGCGCGCCCGCTCCAGCTGCGGCGCGAAGTCTCCGGGTGTGAAGGGCAGCTCGGTCGGGGAGCGCTCCGCCTCGGCGACGGAAGGGATGTCGTCGGGGTGCATCAGAATGGGGCGATGCGCGTAGGATCCCACCTCCATCGCTCCGCCGCTCTGGCGCTCGTACATGAACGAGTCCATGTCGCGGACGATCGGATAGCCGATCTCGTTGCCGGTCCCGACCAGGATTTCGACCGGGCCGAAGTCGGCCATCTGGTGCACCGCCGGCGTGAGCGGGATCGAGGCACCAGCCATCGCGGCGATCCGTGGGCTCCATACGCCGCAAGCGATGATGGCGTGGTCCACCTGAATGGTTCCGCGGGTCGTCACCACCGCCCGGATGCGCGGGCGCCCGAATGGCTCGGACTCCACTTCGAGTCCGGTCACCTCGGTTTCGTCCAGCACGGTGAGCACGCCTCTGGCCAAGGCCCGCTCCCGCATGATCGTCCCCGCCCTGACCGAGTCCACGACGGACACGCTCGGCGTGTAGAAACCGCCGAGGATCACGTCCGGGTTGACGAACGGCACCCTGGCGGTCACCTCAGTCGGCGTCAGCAACTCGCTCTCGATGCCCCACACCCGCGCCGAGGTCATGCGCCGTCGCAGCTCCTCCATGCGCGCCTCGGTCCGCGCGACCTCGATTCCGCCGCAGGTGGTGTTCACGCCGAGGGTTTCGTACTGGCGCTGGCTCTCGAGGGTGAGCAACGCGACCTCGCGGCCATGATCGGTGGGGAAGATGAAGTTGGACGCGTGGCCGGTCGATCCACCCGGGTCGGGAAGAGCACCCTTGTCGATCAGCACCAGATCATCCCATCCGAGTCTAGCGAGATGCTCGACCAAGCAGTTGCCGACGATGCCGGCGCCGATGACGGCGACAGTGGCATTCGTGGCATTCTTACCGCTCCGCGGGGAAGCATCGCTAGAGATAGAGGACCTCCGTCAAAGGTCGCCTTTCTCGTGCCGTGGTTCGGTCTCTAGATGGCTGCCGTTGCGGTTCTCCTCCGGACGGCACCTCCCAATTCGGCCGCCGGCCCGTATGGTGTTCGTGAGATCGGGTCGAAATCGACAACGCGGGCTCGAAGGCCCTTCTCATGTGCCTGGTTTGCCGATCCCGTCTCACTGACTGGTTCGCCCACCTTGTTTGCCGTCCTGCCCGCCTCTCCAGTTGAGGACCATCGGCGCCTCGCGCCCGTCTTGATGCTCGAGCCCCGCAGTCCCCCTGCTGCTCTGTTTTTCTCTCCCGGCCCACTCCTATCCGGCGACAGCAGCCATCATGTTCGGCACGCGGTAGCTCTCCTGCTTCACCGTCAATGCCCGGATGACGCACGCCATCTTGTTGGCCAAAGCCATCGCCACCAGAACCGTATCACCGAATGCTGACCAGGGAGGTCGCCCGAGGCACGGCAGGAGAACGTTGGAGGCTGCCATGTGGCCGGACCCGGCGACCGACCCGAGACCCACGCGATCTAGATCGAGCCAGCTCCAGGCGAATCCGAATTCTTACCGCTCTGACCCCGGCCAACCGGCGAACATCGGGCGACCATCCCTCGGCTGATACGGAACAAGGGAGGACCTCAACTTGACGGAGGGGGCCCTTCCATCTCAAGCAGCCCGTGGAAAAAGTCTTCGCCGTAGCGCCTGAACGAATGAGTCAGACTACAGGTACACAGGGATTCTGGCGAGCGTGAGCCTCGTCCAATGACAAACGGGCGTCGGGGGTCGACCTGACCCGGGCGTGGGGTTCATGATGCGGTGTAGATTCCATCCTGGGCACTACCTTCCACCAGGCAACTGGATACATCACCGATGATTCATCAACCGACCAGCGTGGACCAGTCCGACAGGATCGTCCCGATCAACCTTCGCCAGAGCGGCCGCACGCCGGCCGAGCTGCTCATCTCCACCCGTATCCGCAAGTCCCCCTACTGGCATCTGTCGCATGAAGCGGGCTGCTGGCGTGCGACCGTGTACAACCGCATCTACCACCCCCGCGGCTACGTGCGGCCCGAGGACGGCGGCGCGGCGGCGGAGCACGAAGCGCTGACCCGAGACGTCACGCTGTGGAATGTCGCGGTGGAGCGGCAGATCCGAGTCAGGGGACCGGACGCGGAACGGTTCACCGACTACGTGATCACCCGGGACGCCACCCGCATCGCGCCGATGCATGCGAAATACGTCATCCTCTGCGACGAGAAGGGCGGCATCCTCAACGACCCGGTGCTGCTGCGGCTCTCCGAGGACGAGTTCTGGTTCTCGCTTGCCGACTCCGACATCCTGTTCTGGCTCCAAGGCGTGAATGTCGGGCTCCGGATGGAGGTGGAGATTGACGAGATCGACGTCTGTCCCCTGCAGATTCAGGGGCCGAAGTCGCTCGACCTCATGGCCGACCTGGTGGGCGCGGGTGTCCGGGACATCCCGTACTACGGACTCATGGAGGCAGAGATCGCGGGCTGTTCCGTGGTGGTCTCCCAGTCTGGGTTCTCGGGCGAGAAGGGGTACGAGATCTATCTTCGGGACGCCACCGTGCACGCCGAGAAGCTGTGGTGCACGGTGCTTGACGCGGGGGAGGCGCACCGATTGATGGTCATCGCGCCGGGCCACCAGCGCCGGATCCAGGCCGGGATCCTGTCGTGGGGACAGGACATCTACCACGAGACCAGTCCGTTCCAGTGCAACCTGGCCTACCAAGTGCCACGCGAGAAGCCGGGAGACTACATCGGGCGGGCCGCGCTGGAACGCCAGCGCGCCGAGCTGGACGCCGGGCGCTGTCCGTTCGCGATGGTCATGGTGGGGACGACGCTGGGCGGGAAGCCCATCGATGACTACGCCCCGGATTTCTGGCTTGTGTCGGACGCGGACGGCGGCGACCCGATCGGCTACCTCACGTCTCCGTGGCACGCCCCCGAGCTGGGCTGCAACATAGCGCTCGGGTACGTGCCTGCCGGGAAGTCGGCCGTCGGTACGGAACTCTCCGTGTGGCTGCCCGAAGAATACGCGAGCAAGCCGGGGCGACCGGATCGCGCGCGGGTGTGCGAGATTCCCTTCCGACCCTCCGTGAACCCCAGCGCCCGCGAGGTGGCGCTCGCCCGGGGCCTGGACGCGACGGTCTAGGAGGGGTCGCGCTTCCGGCTGGAGTGGTCCTGCCGGAGTCAGCGGAGGTCATGCTCGTCTGCGGTTCCTCCCGGGTTGGCCGTGCGCAAGATCGACAGCCACTCGGCGGCGTCCGCCGGGCCACCGAGGGGTTTTCGGTCTTGGGCATCGAAGCCGTCCAGGGGAGGACCTTCGCGGAGGCTGAGATGCGGCCAGGAGAGTCCGATCGAGTTCTGCTTACCGATGGCTACTGGCAGGAACGATTCGGCGGCGATCCGGATGCCGTTGGACGCACTCTTCGGATGGACGGTATCCCGTTCGAGGTCGTGGGAATTCTCCCCGAGCAGTTTCGTATGCCGGGACACCCAACTGTTCGCTTGGTCGTGCCGCTGTCCTTCACTTCGGAAGAGAGGAGCCTCGAGAACTGGCACAACAATCGCTACGAGATGTTAGGCAGACTGACGTTAGGGGCCAGCATTGAACAAGCCTCCGCTCAGGTCGCAGCCGCGAATGATGCGATTACGAACGAGGTTCCTCTTCCGAACATCCGACAAGTCCTCGAGGACGTCGGATTTCGCACCGTGGTGGTCTCCGCCCAGGAGGATTTGGTGCGCGCGGTGCGACCGACCCTGTATCTGCTATGGGCGGGAGTGGGCTTCATTCTCCTGATCGGATGCGCGAACGTGGCCAACCTCATGCTTGCGCGTTCCCAGGCGCGCGTCGGCGAGCTGGCTACCCGCCTGGCCCACGGCGCTCCGAAGGCCAGGCTTGCACGCCAGGTTCTGACCGAGTCCGTCGTCATGGGGCTGCTCAGCTCACTCGGCGGAGGTCTCATAGCGGTCGTTGCTCTCAGAGCCTTCGCCAACTTCGGACTCGAAAACCTCTTGCGGGGGTCGAACGTCCGCCTAGACACGCCGGTACTCCTGATGGCTCTTCTCCTCGGATTGGGTGCAGCCCTTCTGTCGGGCCTGGTCCCAGTTGCCCATATCGCAAGGGACAATCTGCGCCACAGCATTGGGCAGGTGGAGCGAACCAAATCCCCAGGACGGATCCCCACGTTGGTCCAGAGCGGTCTTGTACTTTCGCAACTCGCCCTGGTATTCGCGCTACTGGCCGGAGCCGGCCTTCTGCTGCTCAGCTTGCAGCGGGCCGTGAGCGTTGACCCTGGCTTTGAAGTCGACAACGTGTGGACTGGCGCCATCTCCTTGCCCGATTCACGCTACGGAACTCCAGAAGAACAGCGCCGGTTCAGCGACGAGCTTCTGAGCGGGCTGACCTCCTCGCCGGGCGTGGCAGGCGCCAGCATTACCAGTATGCTGCCATTTTCCGGAAGCTCCTCTGGCAGTGTGATCTACCCAGAGGGACGCACAGCCCCACCCGGAGAGTCGCTCCTTGCACCGTATCAGAGCACCGTCGGACCAGGGTACTTCGGCTCCATGGGAATCGAGCTCATCGACGGACGAGAGTTCGAAGTCTCGGACGACCCCGAGAACACAAACGTAATCGTCATTGATGAATGGCTAGCACGTCGCTACTGGCCGGACTCCAGTCCAGTGGGGGCCCGGATGGTCTATAGCATCGTTCCGGGAGACGAGGTCACGGGTGAGAACCGATTTACCGTTGTCGGAGTCGTCGGACCCGTCAAGCAGAATGATCTGACGGCTCTCGAGCATCCGGGTGCCTATTACTTCACCTATCGGCAGAGTCCAGTCTCCAGCTTCACGATCGTGGCTCGCAGCGAACTAGGATCCGAAGCGCTGACTGCCAGCGTTCGTCAGCTCGTTGTCGGCCTCGATCCCGAGATCCCTTTATATGGAGTGCAAACCTTACGAAGCCGTGTGGACGCATCGCTGACCGTTCGTCGGACGACGATGATGCTTCTTCAGGTGTTAGCGGGGTTGGCTCTTATCCTTGCAGCAGTTGGAATCAGTGGCGTGCTGTCTTGCACCGTGGCAGAGAGACGAAAGGAAGTGGGCATCAGGATGGCCGTCGGCAGCTCACCGGCGATGATATTCGGACTGGTACTTCGGCGGGGAGTCTTTCTTGGCGGAATCGGTCTCGTACTCGGCGGGTTTCTCGTCGTGCTTCTGGAGAATCTTATTCGGTCACTACTCTTCGAAGTCGATCCGTTGAATCCTACAGTGCTTCTGGCCACTGCAGCCGCCCTGGAAGTCGTCGTGATCCTCGTCTGTGCGGTGCCCGCCCGAAGGGCGAGCCGACTCGATCCGGTGCAGCTGCTCAGCTGAAGGACCGGGGATGGAGATATGCGACCCCGACAACGTCCAACTCGGCGCTCGCGTTCCTCGCGGAGGGAATTGGTGGAGAAGAAGTCACGCTCGAAACTGTTCCAGGATTTGCACACGACATCGCGTCCTTCCGGCCCTCCTATTGCTTCGAACTTCTGCGGCAGTACCTAGAATGAGGCTGGTCCACCCTGCTCCCTCTTCAGAGTCTCGAGCCGCTCTCTCGACAGGGAGACCAGCCGAGAGTAGCGCTGCCCAGGGCGGACGGTGCCGGTGACCCGCAGCCCCGCGGAGCACTACCGTGCTCGGGAAGTCGAGGCTTCGGCCAATGCGCTGCGCCTGGAACGGCGCGAACTCTGGGTGTCGCGACTTAGGTTGGTCACGTTTCTCGCGGCGACCGTTCCCGTCCTACTGCTTGAAACCTCCCGCCGTGAGTCCTGGACCATGCTCCTCGCTTCTGGAGGAGCGGGGCTAGTCCTATTCCTCAGCCTAGTGCTGCTACACAGGGACCTGCGCCAGAAGTCGGCGCGAGAACGCCTGAAGGAAACGATCAGCCGGGAGGCCCGAACCCGGCTTGAGCGGAGGTGGGAGGAACTGCCGGACCCGGTGACCATCAGGGCGCCATCCGAACACCCCTACGCGGGCGACCTCGACGTGTGCGGACAAGCGTCGCTGGCTCATCTGCTCGGGCGCGTCACAACAGCCCCGGGAAAGACACTGCTCGCCCACGCATTGTTGAATCCGTTGGCGGTCCGCCCATCCGGTGCTCGAGAACTACTCGGAGACTTCCATCACGATTGGGAGCGACCCGAGACGAATCCCGGTCCGGACTGGATCGAGGACCTTCGAAGGCGGCAAGACGTCGTCCGCACCCTCGCGAGAGAGGGGCCGTTCCGGGAGAGGCTGGAGCTTCTCGTACGGGAAGGGCAGCAATCCAGAGGAACTCCTGGGAAAGAGGCGGCGTTCCTCGCATGGCTCGAGGAGCCGAGATGGCTTGAAAACCACCCTGGCCTCCTGATCATCGGCCGATTCCTCGGGGTTTTCACGCCGATCTCGTTGACCGCTTGGCTACTCGGTTGGGCTCCTGGGCTATTGCCGGTCCTTGGAGCGATAAGCGCGCTCGCGCTGTATCGGTTCACCTCGAGGAGCACCTCAGCGATTCTCCGCGCCGCGGAAGCAGCCCGAGGTGTACTGGGCGGATCGGCTGCGATTATTGGAGCTGCCGAGGATATCTGCGGCGACAGCAGTCTTCTTGATGAGCTCCGGCGTACTCTCCGGACTCCCAGTCCGGGCGCAAGACGGTCGATTCATCGACTAGTGCGACTCGCGGACCTAGCGAGCGTGCGCGAGTCCGTCTTGCACGTTCCCTTGGTCGCTCTGTGTTCGTGGGACATCCACGTCGTAGACAGACTCGAGAGATGGCATACCAGGTACAGCGCTGCGTGTAGTGAGTGGATACGGTGCCTAGGTGAGATCGAGGTTCTCTCGGCACTCGCCAGCCTCTTCTTCGACCATCCAGATTGGTCCTTTCCACAGCTAATCTCAGACGAGGGCCGTAACGTCAGGGCCACAGCACTCGGCCATCCGCTGCTTGATCCCGAAACCTGCGTACGGAATGATCTGGAGCTTCCCGTCCCACATGCACTCCTACTCGTCACGGGTTCAAACATGGCCGGGAAGTCGACCCTGCTACGGACCATCGGTGTGAACCAGGTCCTGGCTCTCATTGGTGCACCGGTCTGCGCCCGGCAATTTCGCACTAGGCCGTTACTTCCTTGGACAGTCATGCGAGTCCATGACAGTCTCCAGGAAGGAGTTTCTCATTTTCTTGCGGAGCTGAGGCGGCTCAAGCGTGTGGTAGACGGCGCGCGCGCGGGACCGATCCTCTTTCTCCTCGATGAAATCCTCCAGGGCACCAACTCGGAGGAGCGCCTGATCGCTGCCCGGATCGTCCTTCAACACCTCCTTCGGACTACGGCCGTGGGTGCAGTCAGTACGCACGACCTCACTCTCGCATCAACCGAGTCGCTGAAGGCAAGTACGAGAATCGTGCACTTCCGCGAGGAGCTCCGCCCCGTGGAGGGCAGGCGTCGACTGGAATTCGACTATGTGCTGCGGGACGGACCGGCCACGTCCCGGAACGCACTTCTCCTACTTCAGATGGTCGGTTTGGCCTGATCTTTCGGAGGATGATCCGAATCTAGACCACATCGTTATCTGCGCCGGAGGTCAGTTTGCTTCGCTGGCCTGGTCGGGTTGAGCTGACCCTCGTCATGGAGCACTGCGCGGCGGGGTGGAAGGCAAGGACGCTGTGGCGGTTGGTGGTCGTGCGGTGATTGACACGACAGGAAGGGTGAATCGAGACCGGCGACTGCCTGCTTGTGTTGGTGATGGCTGGACCTGCTCCACTGTCCGGCTGTCGCCAGCGCTGGAGGGTCTTGCCTCGGAGTGGGCAGACGAGGATAACAGAACCACCATGCCGGAGCCCGACCGGCTCGTTCGACTACGGTCATGGTCAGCTCGATCCGGGCGACCTCGCGGCTGACCTCCGCGTCGAGTTCAGAAGGACCGGGCTCTTGAGCCCAGTTGTTGAGCATCGTCCGGGCCCGGTTCAGCTCCTTCCGGGTCCGAGCGACAGCGACAAGTTCGATCACGCGGCCGCGCTCCCGCAAGACCCTCCAGAGGCCACGGCGCGCCGTGCCCCAGGAGCGCAGCGCCGTCGTGGTCTCGGGACCCGGATCGACGTAGGCGAAGACGGCACGCTCGGCGTCGACCGCGACCGGCACCTTGAGAGGGCAGCCGCGCCGCGTATTGCCAGCCAATCCCCGATCGACTCGCAAGGGCAGGAGCCGACGCTCGATGCGGGGCTCTTCGCCGAGAAGAACCGCGAGACCCAGTAGCTGGTGGCCGCAGCCTGTCCGACGCACGTCGTGATCTCCCGCAAGGATCTGATCGATGACCGCTTCGCTTCAGAGCCTGAGTAGAGGACATCCAGCTGGGCAAGGAGGCCTAAGTTGCCCCAAGCGCTTCAACGGGGCCGGCACGGATCACCCGTGATACTGGAACGATGCAAGCAATCACAGCGGTCGCCAGCACCAGGGCTACCGAAGCGAGCACCGTCGGAATGTCACCCGGCTGAACGCCGAAGAGCAGAGACTGAATAGCCTGCGTCGTCCACACCGACAGTAGAAGCCCGAGCCCGATTCCTGTCAGAACCAGCCCGATGCCTTGCCATAGCACCAACAGATAGACACGGGCGGGATTGGCACCAAGCGCCATACGGATGCCAAGTGCCCGTGTCCTTTGAACCCGGATCCTGCGATGCCGGGGTGGATATACACTTCCTAACGCCTTATATTTGAGGGGTTTATACTAATATATGCCTCGATACGGAGGGCACCCTCCAGGTGCGCCATCATCATACGGGAAGCCGGCCTCATGTGCAGGGCTCGCGACGGCCGCTACGCGTCCGGCACAGCGCACAGAACCTCACCGACGGCGGCGGCCTGGTGCTGGTTCGAAAGCTGTTCGACCGGTTCGGCCTGGCCGGCTGGATCGACGCTCAGGCGAACAAGGAGAAGGGGTCCTACCGGCCGGGCCTGATGACCGAGGTGTGGATTGCGCTTCTGCTCTACGGCGGCGGGGTGATCGATGACCTGCCGCTCCTCGAGCGCCGGGGTGTGCGCCGGATCTTCGGCTGGATCCGTGTGCCGGACCCCACGACGTTCGGCAGATGGCTCCGGCGGGCCAGTGAGCGCATGGTCCCGCTCCTGGACGAGCTGCTGTGGAGGATGGTCCGGCAGCGCTGGGCGCTTCGGGCCCACGGCGTCCCGAAGAAGCTGACCCTGACGCTGGACTCGACGGTCGTGGTGCGCTACGGACACAAGCAGGCCGGCGCGGAGCTGGGCTACAACCCGAAGAAGCGGGGCCGTCGCTCCCACCACCCGCTCGTGGCGTTCGTCAATGAGACGGGCGACTGCCTGGGGGTGCGCTGGCGGGCGGGCAACGCCCACACGGCCGAGGGGGCCACCGAGTGGCTGCAGGCACTCGTGGGACGCCTGACAAGCGCGGGTGTCGGCGACATCACGGTGCGCCTCGACAAGGGCTTCTTCAGCCAGAAGATAGTGCGGGCGCTCGAGGAGCTGGGCGTATCTTTCCTGCTTAAGGTTCCTCGCCACAGATGGTTAGACGGCCACCGGGGCCCGTGGCGCTACTCGAAAAAGGGCGATGCCATCTTTGCGGGCGAGAAGCTGTGGAGCGCGACGGGTTCGCTCTGGGATGCGCGTCTCCTCACGATCCAGACCAGAAAGCCAGTCGAGACCGAGGAGGGAATGCTGGAGCTCGACACCTACGAGGTGGGCCACCAGGCGGACGTGCTGACCAACATCCCCGGCATCCACGCCCTGACCGCCTGGCGCCGATACAACGGCGGTGCCGTCGTCGAGCAGCGGATCGAGGAACTCGCCCAGCTCTCGGCCGGCAAGACCGCCGTCGACGACCTCGGGGGCAACGCCCTCCTGTGGAGCCTCGCCGTCGTGGGCTACCAGACCTTGCATACGCTGCGCCAACACTTCCTCTCGGGATCCTGGCGGACGGCGCAGCCGAAGCGGCTCCGCCTCTGGCTGCTCCGGCTTCCCGCGAAGCTGACCACCCATGGACGCAAGAGCTACCTCCAGTTGCTTCGCGACGAACCCGTCCGCCTCCGCCTCCTCACGGCCCTGCGGGGACTGAACCACGACATCCCGCCCCCGGCGCCCGCCTGAGTCTGGCGGCCGCGACGCGCGCCATGCAGGTCCCACCCACGATCCCGGGGCCCATGTCTCCCGCGGCCACTCGTCGCGCCGATACTCGGCGTCTGTTCGCCTCAGGTCTCCTCATTGCAGCACTGCCGTGACCCCCAAAGCTTGATACCTCCCGCTCCCGCGCCCCTTCTCCATCCACTCCGCACTCGCCCCCCAGAACACCGCCCCAAATGGCCCCCATCGCAGGATCCGGGTTGAACCACGACCAGCGACATCATGCCGAACACCCCTACGGCCACCAATGTCAGCCCAACGACGGCAAACGCGGAGAGCAGGAATGTGACGAACCGTGGTCGAGCTAGCTGGGGGCTCAACAGATCCTGTCCGGTGCGAAGCCATGCAACTCTGAAAGGCCCACTCTCCTCGATGGTACGGCGAATCTCGGCTAGCACTCGGCCCGGGGAAATCCCAGCCCGAACGCCGATGAATGCCGAGAGTCCTTGCGCATCGAGCTGACGCCGTGGCAGGTAGATCGTGGCTGGCGGCGCTTCCCGAATGTCATAATACCTTACATTAGCGACCACGCCGACTATGTTCCATGACTCCTGCAGGTTCGTGCCGAGGCGCACCGACTGATTGATCGCTTCGCCACGCGACGCTAGCAGGCGGGAGAGCGTCTCATTCGCGAGCGCGACACGAGGAGCGTCAGCTGCATCCGTTTCTGCCAACGCCCTCCCTCGGAGCAGCGGGATCCCAAGAACTTCGAAGAAACCGTCTGCGACAGGCTGGACTGCCACGAAAGGTTGATCTATGTCGGTTTCTTCCCCTGATTCTTCGAGAGTTAGCGGTCGGTAGAGATCCCCGCCCGCTGAGAACGGCGGGCTACCCAGTGAGGTGACGCCCTGGACGCCGGGGATCCCCAATAGATCATCTCTAAGCACCTCGAACATTGACACGTACTCGGCCCCAGACAGACCATCGAGTTCGCCTGGTGTCAGCATGGCGACGATGAGCTGCTCATCCTCAAGACCGAGATCCTGGGTCTGCAGGTGCGCCAAGCTGCTGACGAGTAGGCTCGCTCCAACGAGCACGACTAGTGCCAGGGCCACCTGCGCAGCGACTATCGCCTGCCTCCCCGCATTCCGTCCCCACCCAGGGCCGATACTAGGTGACTCTGCTCCGAGCGCTTTCACCGGTCGCGAACGTATCGCAGATACTGCGGGTCCAAGCGTGCCCAGGACCACGGCAGCGCCACCGGTTGCCATAGCGAACATGAGGCTTTCAGAATCTAGTGCGACTTCCCCGAGTCGAGGCAGGTCGGATGGAGCAAGCGCCACAATCGCCTCCAAGAGCCCGCTGGCGGCGACCGCGCCGGCTACCCCCCCCAGGCCCGCCAGCATGGCTCCTTCCGCAGCGAGCTGCATGGCAAGATCCTTCGGCGTCGCGCCAAGCGCCACGCGAACTGCAACTTCGTGCGCCCTGTTGCCGCCTCGAGCCAGCGTAAGCATCGCGACGTTGCCGCAGGCTAGCAGGAAAACAAGACCTACAGCCGCGGAGAGGACCCAGACGCGGGAACGCATGTCTCCAATCACGGCCTCAAGCAGAGGACGCGCCACGACCACCCGATTCGAGACATTAGCGCCGGGCACGTCCTGTACGACTTGCTGGAGCTCGGCTTGTCCCCGGCTTGCAGTCGCGCCAGGGCGAAGTCTCGCCACGAAGTCCAGAGCACCGGAATTTGGGTCGGCAGGCTCGATGCCTCCTCCCATAGCGTTCGCGGTAGCCCACACCTCGGTCTGTCGGGGAAAGTCCACACCATCCGGTACGACGCCGTAACTACTCACCCTCCTGGGGCGGGGACGTAGTCGGTTGCGTGTTCGGCGAGGGCGATGTGGATTGCCTGGAACGGGTTGTAGCCGGAGTAGGCCATGGACTGGAGATAGCTGGAGATTCTGCAGTATACCTTGGCGAAGGCGGCGTTTCGGAAGCAGCCCGACACCTTCTGCTTGACCTTGGCCATGCGGAGGTCCCGCTCGGCCCGGTTGTTGGTGAAGGCGACCGCGGGGTCGTGGGCGAAGCGGAGGATGTCGGTTTCGTGGGTTTTGAGCCGTTGCCAGAGGGTGACGGAAGCGGGCTTGGCGACCGGGCCCCTCTGACCCTTTGTGCGGGGTGGGACGGGCGGGAGTTCATTTTGGGTTTTGGCCTGGGTGAGGATGGTGCGGTACTGCTGGCGCAACACCCGCAACTCCCTGTCGGTCAGTATGCACTCGTCGCTCTTGGCGACCCGCCTGGCATTGTCGCGCAGCAGCTTCTTCATGCGCCGGGCCCATCTGGGGTTGACGGCATCGATAATGAATGTGATGTCGCGCAGGAGATGCGCACCGCAGAGCCCGTGGGAGCAGTGGTCGTAGCTCAGGTACGACGGGTAGCAATCATGGATGATCACGTTTCTGTACCTGGGGATGAGGCCGATATCGTCTATCGCCTCACGCCCGCGTTTTCGGTGCAGGAACTTGAGGGTGATCTCACCGGCCGAGTAGACGTGGATCCAGGGCTTTTTCTTCTCCACCCGTAGCGAGGTCTCATCGACGTGCATGGCGGGCATGGCGAGCAGGTATTGCCGGGCACGGGTCTCCCACCCCGCGAGAGCGTCATGGACTCGTGTAAGGAAGCCGAGGAGGGTGGCTTCGGAGAGCTTCTCGCCGATCATGGCGGACAGGCTCCGGGCGGTGCGCCGGAGCGGGACCATCTGCATGAGCTGGTGGACCGCGAAGATCCGGATGCCGACGCCGTACTGACGCGGACCGTGGAGGTCGTCGGGGAAGGGGGCGCGGGTCTCGCCGTGGCAGTGCGGGCAGTGCTTGATCTCGGCGTCGTGGTGCTCGACGACCTTCTCGAAGACGACGTCGATGCGGGTGCGCCGCTCGTGGTCGGTGGCCTCGGTGCCGGTCAGCTTCTCGCCGCAGTGCCCGCAGGCATGGGCCTCGTGCACATGGTGCTCTTCGCGGGTGCGGGTGCTCCCGGGGCTTTCTGAGACCTCCTCCCGTTTCTCGCGGTTGCGGCTACGGCTGGTCGGATCCCCGTCGCCGTCGGTCTGCGAGGGCGGGATGGAGGAGTTGCGGCTGGACTTGGGCGTCAGCTTTTCGAGCAGGACCGTCGCGATCAGCTCGAGCAACGCGTTCTGATCGGCGACCAGGGCCCTGTATTCGGCCAGCTCCGGCTCGGGTGCCTGATGCAGCGCTGCACTACGCGCCTTCAGCTCTTCGAGCGCGTCGCGCAGCGATGTCCGGTTCACCGTGGCCATGAGTGGAGCTACCCCTCGGCCTCGACCGCCATGATCGCCGCCAACACGGCGAGGCGCTCGGAGCGTGGCATCCCGGCGTAGCGGCGAGCCCAGTTGGCCGCCTTGCGTTTGACCTGTTGGCGATGCGTGCGATTGCGTCCGGCGAGGCTCGCCCAATGCACCCGGTCGGGCTCGAAGTTGAACCAGATCTGCTCGGTGACCACGCACGCCTGGTTGTTGACCTGCACCGAGATCGACCGCCAGTCGGCCAGGCGCTCGTCATAGAGCGCTGAGGGGTAGCCGGAGAGCATGACCCGGCAGGGCAGCCCCTTGAGCAGATCGAGCAGGGCAACGTGGTCGGACCGCTCGTATTCGTAGCGGTAGCGTCTGGGCCCGCGACGGACTTCGTGCAGGTACGGCGGGTCTGCGTAGACCAGCTCCCGGCCCCGGAAGGGGAACCCGGCCAGGAAACGATGCGCACACCCGTGGACCAGCTCGACCGGGTAGTCGCAGCGGAAGCTCTCGATCACCCGGGCGTCCAGGTCGATGCCGATGTTCCTGAGGGCGGGCGGCTTGCGCTGCACGATTGCACCTCCACCCAGGTGTGTCTCTATATAGGTATGATGCGGAGGCATCATCGATATCAACGGCTGCCACAGCCCCGCCGTCGCCTTCGACCCGAAGTACCCAACCCGCCGCCGTCCGCTCCTGACCATGGGACGAGCGTAGCGCCGATAGCCTGCGATGTCAACAGCGGGGGGGCAGACCGGCACCCCGATATTCCTGCATCAGCCAGCATGTGCATAGGAGAGGGGGTGAGTAGTTAGTGCCTGTCCGAAAACTCGTAATGTGTTGATTTGTAGTGGGATGCGGTTGTTTTCGGCTTTCAGTTCGCGGTGATTTTCGGTAGATTTCGGTGTCAGATCGGCCAAAGCCGGTGGATTTGCGTGCATCTTCGGGGATGACAGGTCATGCGTCGTGCCTTTCAGCCACAGCTTCAGATTGGGCAGATGCCGATCGACCAGGTCGAGATTGATCTGGATTCACGTGACGACATTCCATCGATTCTCCATGGCCTGAAGCGGCTCTACATGGAGGAACCGGTGTTCGGGGAGGTGATGGAACTCCTGGAGTCGAACGTCCTTGCGGGAAGAGATCACGGCAGGGGCCGGCCGGGGATGGATTTCTGGCAGATTTTGGTGCTGGCCGTGCTGAAGCAGGGATTGAACTGCGATTTCGACCGTCTCAAGGAGTTGGCTGACCAGCATGCGACGATACGTGAGATGCTTGGCGTGGGTCCGTTCGACAGGACCCGTTACAGCCTGCAGCGCCTGATCGACAATGTCGGGCATCTGACCCCTGATCTGCTGAAGAAGATCAACCGGGTTGTGGTCGGATACGGTCATACGGTGCTTGGCTGCGCAGAGGACCCGCTGGGCGGGCGTTGCGATTCCTTCGTGGTCGAGACCGATGTGCATTATCCGACGGATGTGTCGCTGCTGTGGGATGCCATGCGTGGCCTCTTGCGGACGATCGGTCCGCTCTCGGGGGAGCATGGCGTACGGGGTTGGCGGCAGTGGAAGAAGCAGCAGCGCGATGTGAGGGGGCTGTTCAACCGGGTCCGCTCGACCCGCCGTGCGAAGGGGCGGCCGGAGCGGGTGGAGCGATACCTGACGCGTTGCCGGTCAGTGGTCGAGCGGGCCAGGGGGAGCGTGGCGGAGCTGACCGCCGGGGAGGTCAGGGCGGCATCTGTAGCGGAGATCGAGGGGTACATCGTCCATGCCGAGCGGCAGATCGACCAGGTGGACCGGCGTCTGCTGGAGGGGGAGACGATCCCTCACGAGGAGAAGGTCTTCTCGATCTTCGAGGAGCACACCCGCTGGATCTCGAAGGGGAAGGCGGGATGTCCGGTGGAGCTGGGGGTGCCGGTCTGCGTGATCGAAGACCAGCACCGGTTCGTGCTCAACCATCACGTCATCTGGGAGGGGAGTGATGTGGATGTCGCGGTCCCCTTCGTCCGAGAGACCCGGGATCTCTTTCCGAAGCTTCGGGTCTGCAGTTTCGACCGTGGTTTTCACAGTCCTGCCAACCGTGACCGTCTCGACGACCTTCTGGAAGTCAGCGCGCTGCCGAAGAAGGGGCGGCTGAGCAAGGCCGACATGGCCCGCGAGGCGACGCCGGAGTTTCGGGCCGCGCGGCACGCACATCCGGCGGTCGAATCAGCCGTCAACCACCTTGAACACCACGGACTGGACCGGATATTGAGCCTCGGTGCGGCGGGTTTCGACCGCACTGTTGCGTTGTCGGTTCTCGGGGCCAATATCCATCGCCTCGGCAAGGTCCCGCGTAAGCAGGCACTGGAGGCACAAAAGCGACGGCATCGACGCACGGCCTGACCGCGGTCTCTTCAACCCCCCGATATCAGACCCGGCTTGCATACCGGGCCAGGATCACTGCCCTCGCGACCCGGGCTCGTTGGCCGCCGCCCCGAAATCCCCAGCACAACCGCCGAACAAAGCCATCGTTTACGTCAACGGTTCCTGATCAGGGGACCCGTCAGCAGTACTGCCGCCTCCGCCCCAACCAGAAATCAGGATTTTCGGGCAGGCACTAGTTACGTTAGAACAGCAGTTGACGAAGGCCTTGCGGGCGTTGTCCGCGCAGTACGAGCAGGCGCAGCAGCAGCACGCCGCGCAGGTCGAGACCTTGCGGAGGCAGGTCGAAGCCTTGGGGCGGCAGGTCGCACAGCTCAGCGGGCAAGCGACGCACTTGGCCCGGGACTACAGGACGCTCGCCGAGACGTTACGCGGGCGTTGGACCTGATGCGCCGGCGCGGGCGAGAGCGGGATTATGGTCCGAGCCGCTGATGGTTCTCGGCAACGGAATCGCTCGGCGCTCGAGGATCGGCGGAGGTCCTTCGGCGGCTCGGCGCGGCCTCCGGTTCTAGAGTCTCGCCGGCCAGGTAAGCAGCCCAGTCGTCCATGAGCCGGCGCCTGCGCTCGAACAGGTCCGTGCGCCTGTAGGCCGCTTCGACCTGGTTGCGGGCCTTGTGTGCCAGTGCTGCCTCGACAACTTCTCTGGGATGATCCGTCACCGTCAGCCAATTGAAGGCGCGGCTGCGGGTCACCTCGATGTCACGCCGGACGGCGAGGAGCCGGCCAAGCGTATGGGCCGAAGCCGGGGAGGCCCCGACCGACCGTCAGCCCGGCCCTCGACGCCTGGCATGAGGGAAGTTCGCTGGGCGGAAGTGGTGGGATCCGAACCGGCGGTTTAACGTTAGTGATGCGCGGCTGTCCATGCCGGTGGATAGACCGTCACCCCACGACACATGACAGAAAAGAAGGAGTCGGTCTCATGCGAAAGCTCATCGTTTTTTCTGTCGCGGCACTGATCGCCGTTCTTGCGACGCCGGGATGCAAAGAAAGTCCAACCACACCAAGTCCAACCACACCAAGTACAACCACACCAAGTCCAACCACACCGCCGGAATTCGAGCCCGGGCCGCTGGGTGCGGTCACTTTGGAGGCAGGCGAGGCCGTGCGGATCCGCATGCTGCTTTCGGTCACGGTCGCGCCGTCGCTGGGGGCCGTGTCCCGGCACGGGGCCGAGTTCGCCGTCGAGGACATGGGTCCCGTTCACGGGCGCCAGGTCGACCTGGGCGATCCGGTTGACACCAGTTGTTCGCCGGAAGGCGGCCGCGAAGGTGCGCTTGGAATCATCGGGGACCCGCAGGTGGCCGGCGTCATCGGAACAAACTGCTCGGCCGCGGCCGTGGCGGCGTCGCCCGTCATCAGCGACGCGGGCTTGGTCATGATTTCGCCGAGCAACACCTCGCCGCGGCTCACCTCCGACCTGGCCGGCAACGCGAACCCCGACTATCACGCCGGTTACTTTCGCGTGTCGTCCAACGACCTCCACCAGGCACGCGCCCTCTCGGACTTCGTCTACAACCAGCTGGAGCTGCGGAGCGTGGCCACCGTTCACGACGGCGACCCCTACACGTCCGCCCTCGTGGCGGCGTTCGCCGACGCGTTTTCGGCCCTCGGGGGCAAAGTGCCGGCCCAGGCAGAAATCGAGAAGGGTGACACCGACATGACGGAGGTTCTGGAGCAGTTCGCGGTCACCGGCCCGGACGCCATCTTCTTCCCGCTGTTCGAAAAGGAGGGATCCGCCTTTGCCGCGCAGGCCCGGGCCTTCGACGGGCTTGAAGGGACGACCCTGATTTCAGCGGCCGCGCTGCTGGTCTCCGCGTTCCTGGAAACGCCGCAGTCGGAGGGGATCTACTTCGCGGGGCCGGAATCGGACTTTCGCTCAAACGTCAACGAGGTGACAGGACGGAGCGGGGAGCAGGTTCTCGCCGCGTTCGAGGCCAGGCACGGCGGGTTCCCCGGGTCACCCTATTGGGCGCACACCTACGATGCGACCACCATCCTCCTCTCGGCCATCGAGGCCGTTGCCGTGGAGGACGGTGACAGGCTGCACATAGACCGGGCGGCACTGCGCGAGCAGGTGGGGGCAACCGCTATGAGCGGCCTGGTCGGGACGCTATCCTGCGACCGGTTCGGCGACTGCGGCACGGGACGGATGAACATCTACCACCACACGGACAGGAGCGTCACCGACGTTTCCAAGCTGCCGGTGGTCTACGTATACAGCCCCTGAGCCGGTAGGCGGGCCGGTTTCCGGGGATCGTCCCGGCGACCCGACGGCCACCGGGACTACGTGGCGGGTTCGAGCGGATGCCGGTGTCCGGTCACCCGGAACTTGAAGTTCTTGTCGGGGCAGACCTTGGGCAGCGAACTCAGCTTGAGCCGGTAGTTTTCGGGCGCCATTTCAAGCTCCAGGTGTTCGGCGGTTTTCCGCAACCCGAAGCGTAAAGGGTGATCACAGGGGTGACGGAGGACGTTTTATGGAATACGTAACGCACAGTATATCATAGATTTACAGCTTATATGACGGCGGACTGGGCGCCTACCTCGCCGGCGAGACTCTGGAACCGGAGGCCGCGCCGAGCCGCCGAAGGACCTCCGCCGATCCTCGAGCGCTGGCCGATTCCGCAGCCGAGAACCATTAGCGGCTCGGACCATGATCCCGCTCTCGCCCACGCTGGCGCATCAGGTCCAGCGCCCGCGTCCATTGGGATCGAAGCAGGACGGCGGTCCAGGCTCAAGGCTACACAACGTACCGTAGCTCCGGGGGTGCGGACGGAGGTGCGGACATCCTGGCAGGCTCTGGGCCGCTCGGGTTCGGCACCCCTCGTCTGTGTGTGGAAGTCAAGTCTGAGAAAGCACCGATTGACCGGCCAACCCAACCGTCGACAAGCTGCTCAGAGCCGTCTCTAAGTTCTTCCTCGTTCGCAACCTCGTCCGCAGCCATCCCATTCGGTCCGACGGATTCCCGCTCACATTTGTATATCTGAAGTGGTACACGAACCACTATCATGAATGATAAAGTATTGTATATCCACAGGTTACGGCTTTCATGGATAGTCCTAGTTACTTATACGATTTATTACCGTGATTCACATCCTTCAGCACGCGCCTTTCGGGCGGGCCGAAAGTCCTTCTCTACGGCCAGATGGATCTCCACACCGCCCGAGCGGAACCAGGCGCCGCCCCTCTCGGCAAGAACAGACGGCTTTTCGAGCTCGCTCATTCCTAACACAGTGGCGTAGAAGTGCCGGACTCTACCCTCCGATCCCTTGGGAATGGCGAGCTGTACGTGGTTGAGGCATTCGAAGGCTGGGAGCTGGCTGCAACTCTCTTGTGTCATGCGTATCCGTTTCCACGTGTCTTCGTATTCATCGCGTTGCCAGGGGACGTTCTAAGCCGATCGGAGGCGGGGATGCGGCGGAGCCATGTGATCCCGGATCCTGCGATGCCGGGGTGGATATACACTTCCTAACGCCTTATATTTGAGGGGTTTATATTAATATATGCCTCGAACCGGAGGGCACCCTCCAGGTGCGCCATCATCATACGGGAAGCCGGCCTCATGTGCAGGGCTCGCGACGGCCGCTACGCGTCCGGCACAGCGCGCAGAACCTCACCGACGGCGGCGGCCTGGTGCTGGTTCGAAAGCTGTTCGACCGGTTCGGCCTGGCCGGCTGGATCGACGGTCAGGCGAACAGGGAGAAGGGGTCCTATCGGCCGGGCCTGATGACCGAGGTGTGGATTGCGCTTCTGCTGTACGGCGGCGGGGTGATCGATGACCTGCCGCTCCTCGAGCGCCGGGGTGTGCGCCGGATCTTCGGCTGGATCCGTGTGCCGGACCCCACGACGTTCGGCAGATGGCTCCGGCGGGCCAGTGAGCGCATGGTCCCGCTCCTGGACGAGCTGCTGTGGAGGATGGTCCGGCAGCGCTGGGCGCTTCGGGCCCGCGGCGTCCCGAAGAAGCTGACCCTGACGCTGGACTCGACGGTCGTGGTGCGCTACGGACACAAGCAGGCCGGGGCGGAGCTGGGCTACAACCCGAAGAAGCGGGGCCGTCGCTCCCACCACCCGCTCGTGGCGTTCGTCAATGAGACGGGCGACTGCCTGGGGGTGCGCTGGCGGGCGGGCAACGCCCACACGGCCGAGGGGGCCACCGAGTGGCTGCAGGCACTGGTGGGACGCCTGACAAGCGCGGGTGTCGGCGACATCACGGTGCGCCTCGACAAGGGCTTCTTCAGCCAGAAGATAGTGCGGGCGCTCGAGGAGCTGGGCGTATCTTTCCTGCTTAAGGTTCCTCGCCACAGATGGTTAGACGGCCACCGGGGCCCGTGGCGCTACTCGAAAAAGGGCGATGCCATCTTTGCGGGCGAGAAGCTGTGGAGCGCGACGGGTTCGCTCTGGGATGCGCGTCTCCTCACGATCCAGACCAGAAAGCCGGTCGAGACCGAGGAGGGAATGCTGGAGCTCGACACCTACGAGGTGGGCCACCAGGCGGACGTGCTGACCAACATCCAGGGCATCCACGCCCTGACCGCCTGGCGCCGATACAACGGCGGTGCCGTCGTCGAGCAGCGGATCGAGGAACTCGCCCAACTCTCGGCCGGTAAGACCGCCGTCGACGACCTCGGGGGCAACGCCCTCCTGTGGAGCCTCGCCGTCGTGGGCTACCAGACCTTGCATACGCTGCGCCAACACTTCCTCTCGGGCTCCTGGCGGACGGCGCAGCCGAAGCGACTCCGCCTCTGGCTGCTCCGGCTTCCCGCGAAGCTGACCACCCATGGACGCAAGAGCTACCTCCAGTTGCTTCGCGACGAACCCGTCCGCCTCCGCCTCCTCACGGCCCTGCGGGGACTGAACCACGACATCCCGCCCCCGGCGGCCGCCTGAGTCTGGCGGCCGCGCCGCGCGCCATGCAGGTCCCACCCACGATCCCGGGCCCCATGTCTCCCGCGGCCACTCGTCGCGCCGATACTCGGCGTCTGTTCGCCTCAGGTCTCCTCATTGCAGCACTGCCGTGACCCCCAAAGCTTGATACCTCCCGCTCCCGCGCCCCTTCTCCATCCACTCCGCACTCGCCCCCCAGAACACCGCCCCAAATGGCCCCCATCGCAGGATCCGGGGTGATAAGTGATCCAGCTACCCGGCCAGCTGTCGAGTCACCCGCCCCGTCCCCCACGCGAACCGCCTTCCGCAGACACCCGAAATCTGTCGGCTTCGCCCAAGAACTCAGCGACCGTCTCGTCGCGATCTCCGAGCTGCGCATGGGCGTCTGCGAGCTGTACGAAGAGAAAATAGAACTGCAAGGGGATGTTGTTCGACGGCATATCCGGCCACACTGCTCGGTCCTTCAGTCCCCGGTAGGAGTAAACGTCCCGCGCCAGCGTCACAGAACGCTCGACATCGATCCACTCCCCACCGAGGCCCGGCGATACCCGAACCAGGCCTGGGAGCTCCTCCGGCGGTGTGACCAATAGCTTGGATGCCAACCCTTGTTTCACCACTCGCTCGGCTAGCCCCACATCTTGTGCCATTGCGCCTGAGCTGGCGAAGTAGACTGGCCTGTGGTCGACCGAATCCTGAATGATCGCCAGGGCGATCTGCTCGCCGCGGCTAAACCGGAATCCCTGCGGGTACTGCACCGTCAGGCGGCCCAGCTGGAGCGTGGCTGGTTCCGACAGGACTGCGGAGCCAGCGCCGTCGAGCTCCTCATCTGGGCGGGTCGTGATCGACTGCGATGGGATGGTTGGCGGGACCGCGTAGAGCCCTAGTCCCTCGTCGTCGATGAAGCGTCGTTGCCTCTCTGGTCTCGTTCGGCGCTTGAGCTGCTTGGGGTACCACTGCGTGTTCAGATACATGCCGACAATCACTGTCACATCCTGGCGGATGCCTTCCACTTCCTGCAGATACCAGAGCGGGAATGTGTCGTTGTCCCCGTTCGTGAAGAGGATGCCGTAGGGCTCGACGCTCTGGAGCAGGTCATAGGCCCAATCGCGCGCAGAGTAGTCGCCAGCGCGAGATGCCCACGCCCAGTTGAAGGCCAGGGGCAAGAGGACCAGAGCCAGGATCGGAGACGCAACCGCGAGTCGTCGTGAGCTCGTGGCCGAGCCGGCGACCCACCGCCAGACAGCGACGAGCCCCATCCCTGCCAGGAAGCCCCACAGGTGGAATGAGGCGATGTAGAAATAGTCCCGCTCCCGAACCTCCCTCATGGTTCGGTCCGCAAAATCGGGTCCGAGCGAGTACCCGTACCTGAAGTTCAGGTAGAACACGAGTCCGACCCAGAGCGTTAGTGCCAGGATGCTCAGGTAGAGACCATGGCCCCAACGGGACTTGGTGCTCACGACCAGCCCCCATATCCCAAGTCCGAGAACCATGAGGGAGATGGGGGTCCTCCCAGTACCCGGCAGGTCGGAGGCGGCCAGTCCGCGCGCCCACTGCCAGTCGAAGTACTGGAAGTAGTTGAGGAACTGATGTCCGAGCAGGGAGAGGGTCCTTGGCTCGGGATCGAACGGACTCGAATTCGGGTCGACCAGAATGGAGGGCTTCGCATACTGCTCGCGAGTCAGGTTCGCTGCGAGCGCCGGACATCCTGCACGGCCCAGAGAGAACACCGCCGCCGCAGCGCCCCCGAGTGACTCGCAGGTCGGCTCCCCTTCGTTGATCGCCGGATCGTGGGCCGACCTGATCGGAAGGAACAGGCTCAGGGATATTCCGAGCGCCACGGCTGCCGTCGACTGCACCCACATGCCGCGATGGAGAAACAGCCTCGGCTTCTCACGCAGCATGAGCAGCGCTAGGGCGGGCGCGGGCAACACCGACATCAGGTGGTTCGTCGATCCGAGCGCCATGACGTAGACGGCCAGAATCAGGAGCCACTCGCTGCCTGCGCGGTCCTTCCGGTCGACCCACAGGATGGCAAGCCAGGAAACGACAGCGATCGCGAGCACGCTCAGCGTGTAGACCTTCTCGTTCAGATTCGACTGGTTCCACACCGTGAAGGCTGTGGCGGCCAGGATGGCTCCCGCCCACGCACCCACGAGCGGCACAACCGCCTCGGCCCTGTCTTCGCTTCCCCCATTGCCGTCGCGCACCGTCGAACGCATCCAGCCGGCGAGCACGCGGTGGGCAACGAGGAAGAGGGTTCCCGTCGCTGCTGCGGAGGACACCGCCGCCAGGAGATTCATTCGGACGGCCACCGAGAGGCCGGTCGGCGAGAGGAGGGCGATCCACAGCCTCCCTAGGAGGACAAAGAACGGATTGCCGGGCGGGTGGGGGATCCCAAGGGTTGCGGCTGCCGCGATGTACTCGCCGGAATCCCAGAACCATGCGGTTGGCGCAAGCGTCACCACGTACAGAAGCACAGTGGCGGCGAAGGCGGCGACTGCGTGACCGTATGGGGGGCGGTTTGCGACCATGCTGCCCTCGGGCGGGTTGGGTGGCCTGAACCTAGCAGTATAGGTCGCCGCTTTCATCACTTCCACCTCGGAACGGCCGCGGTGCGATGCCGGGCTCCCGCCCCTCCTGACACCTGCAGGATGCTCTTGACCTGAAGCGGTGGCGAGTTCGCCGCCCGCAGTGGCACGGCGCTTGCACTTTGTTCGGCACGAGGCCGTCGATGGGAGGGCTGCTGCCGGCGCGGGAGTGCGCCGTTCACCCCAGGTTGGCGGAGCCCGGCCTACGCGTGACTTGTCCGGTGCTAATGAAGGAGCGTGGACATGCGAAGGTTTGTGATCCTTGGGATTGGCAGTGTGCTCTTCGGGTGGTTAGGGCTCGCCCTGAGCCCGCGCCCGCTGATGAGCCAGGAAGAAGGACGGGGCGGAGTCAGGACTGGCGTCGTCGTGGGCACGGCTGCGAGCTCGCTCGCCATGACCGGGCTCTGCGCCGGGGGTGGTTACGTAGTCATGGACGGAATACTCCATACGGACGCTTCCATCCTAGGCTGCGCCGTGTGGGGCGCGCTGTACGGCTTCATACCCGCCCTGGCCACCGGATACGGGCTCTCCTATCCCGATCGCGCGACCGGAAAGGGGCGTCTTCGTACCCTGGCCCTGGGAACGGCCGGTGGGGCCCTTTTGGGTCTGGCCATAACGGCCGGGGGAGGGCGCACCAGTGAATCACTCGTTTACGCTGCGTTGTGGGGTGCGGGCGTCGGGCTCGTGACCGCGGGCGCCGGACCCTCTGTCCAGGCTTACCTCTCTCCGTCCCCCGCATCGCCCGAAGCGCGGAACGCGTCCCCACTCGCGATCGGGTTGGCCCTCCGCTTCCCACTCCCGTAGAAGGGCTCTACCGATGGCGGCGGTCTCCGTCACGCTGGAGCACGCTAACCGGGGAGCTGGTATCCGGTCGCTGGGGCTCCCGGCCCCGACCGCTCCCGCACGGCAGCGCATCCCTCCACACCTGAGGCCACGTGCCTCTACGGGCGTTACTCCACGTCTTCAGGCGTACAGTCCTCTCCGCCACCCTGACGGCCCGGCCAGCCCCCCGCGCGATTCCGATTGGCGCATGCACGACACCGACAGTGCTTCCCGTGTTGCTGCGCCTTCCAGCTTCCACACGGATCGACGCCATGGCTCCGGTGGAAACCGGTCGCTACTCATGTCGCTCGCTTCCCGACCGGTCGGCAGCCTGCCGGAGGGTCGGCTTCCACACGAGCGGTTTCGAGGCCTGCTTAGCGCTCGACGCATGATTCGGTCCGCATGGCCACTGAATCTCCCCCACCTTAAGCGTTGCTCGCGAGCCGGACTCGGTTCCCGCTTCAAAGTCTATCCGGCCGAGGGCTTCACCCGCAGTGCAGCCAGCGGATCGACCGACCCGGCTTGTCTCACAGCTGGCCACGCGGCAGCCAGTGTGACTACCCACATGAGAGCCCCCAAGGCACCAAGAGTCCACGGCTCAGGCGATTCCACTCCGAGTAGAACTGCCGATAGCCCACGGCCCGCTGCCCAAGATAAGAGCGCGCCGATGCCGATTCCGACCAACACCAACATCGTGGCCTCTCGCCACACCATACCGCGGATAGTTGCGGTTCCGGCTCCGAGGGCACTGCGTATTCCGAGTTCCGGAACACGAACGGTCACCGCATACCGCATTGCCGAGTAGACGCCGACCACGGCCAGGGAGAGTGCCAGGATCGCGAGCACGGCCAGCAATGAGCCCATTACAAAGAGACCATTCGACGACTCATCCACCACCGTGCGAAGCGACGCCATGCGGTAGACCGCCAAGTCCGGATCCGCGGAGCTGACCGCTTCGCGTAGCGCATCCAACGGCACGCTTTCGCCTCCCCTCTGCCTAAATACTATACTCAAGTTGCGAACGGGCCACTGGTTCATTGGTAGGTACACCCAGGGCATCGCCGGGAAGGATGGTCCCCGCTCTCGTACGTCCTCTACAATACCTACGACCTCGATCGAGCGCCCCTCCGCATAGAGGAGCCGACCGAGTGGAGACGAGTCAGGCCAAGACAGAGAAGCGAAGGACCGATTCACCAGAGCCACGTCGGGGGACGACTCGTCGTCCGTCGAGGCCAGCCCTCGGCCCTCGATCAAAGCAATCTCCAGCGCCTCGCGGTACCCAGGCGTCAACTGGCGCGAACGAACTGACCGCCGGGCAACCCCCGGCGCCACGGTCGAGTAGCTGAGCGTATTCCAGAACTCTGCGGGAAGACCGAGCCCGAGGCCAACGCTCTCGATTCCGGGGGCGCGCCGAAGCGCATCCTCCAGCTCCTGAGCGGCTGCACGGAGCGAGGACTCGTCGGGATAGCTCGTTTCGGGAAGTCTGAGCTTAAATGTACCGACGCGATCAACGGCGAATCCTGTGTCGGTCGTTCGATACTCGGTCATGGATCTCGCAGCAAGCGCCGTCGAAACAAGAAGCACGAAGGCGACTGCGATCTGAGCGGATACGAGCCCGTTCCTGAAACGTCTCCCGGCCGATACCAGACGACCTGCTTGCCCAGGGCCGGGCATGCCCTTGCGCAGCACGCCTGCGGCCGGGACCATTCCGACGGCACCTCCGGCCAGAGCTACGATTCCAAGGGTGGTCATAAACGCGGTCAGGTTCATTCCGACATCGGCGGCACCGGGAAAGCCCTCGGGCGCTAACCTGGTGAGGCCGCTGACCGCCGCGGGGAAGAGGCCGAGCGCGATGCCGCCCGAAGCCGCCGCGAGCACTGCAACCTCAACGAGAAACTGCTGAAATAGCCGTGCACGGCTAGCTCCCAGAGCTCTCCGAACTCTCGCTTCTCCGGCTCGCGTGAAGCCGCGTGCCAGGAGCAGACCCGCGAGATTTATGCACGCGATGAGCAGAACCCCGAGGGTCGCCGTGACCATCGCGATCGCCCCGCGACGGTAAGTCGCGCCACCGTACCATGTCTCTCGGACGCCTGCGATGGAGAACGAACGTTGAGCGCTGGAAGCATTGGCCTCCCTGAGTCGGTCGCCGAGGGCGAACAGCTCCAGCGCCGCTGCGGATCTCTGCCCACCTTCGACGCGGCCCACCAAACTGACCGTTCGGGCGTCCCGGGGCTCGGTACCCGTCATCCGCATGGGCAGCCAAACTTGTGCCGGGGGCCCGAAGCCGAACTGAAATCCCTCCGGGAGCACACCTATCACGGTCGTCGCCACACCGTCGATTCGGATGGATGAGCCCAGTACATCCGGCGTTCCACCGAAGCGCCGTTGCCAGAGCTCATGGCTGAGTAGAGCGATCTCCTCCCCGCCCGGAGTCTCGTCGGCACGAGCCAGGTCGCGACCGAGATTGGGCAAGATGAGGAGCACGGACAAGAAGTTCGCGGAGATCCGACTGCCCACGACGTGTTCCGGCACGTCTCCCGATAGATTCACTTCCACAGGACGATATGCCGCCACGTCCATCAGGCTCGTTCCTTCCCGAATGTCCAAGAAATCGGGAACGGCGGTTGGCCCCCGACCCGGCGTTCCCCGCCCCTCCTCGATCGTTCCGACGAACACCAGTTCACCCTCGGGGTCGTAGGGCAGCGGGGCGAAAATCGTGGTCCACGAGAATGTCCACACCGAAGCGACGCCGACGATGCAAACGCCCAGCGAGAGCACCGAGACGAGGAAGAGGGACGGGCTTCTCAGCAAGCGCCGGATGGCGTAACCGAAATCTCTGGCAATCAACATTTTACGCGTCTCCCAAACCGTCGACCGCTACCCGGCCCTTCAACCAACGGACTGGCAGCTCCAGGAGCACTGGCGGGGTCTCGACGCCAAGAGTTGCTGCCCTGGGCGCGAGGCCGAGTCCGGTTGCATGAAATACGTGGCTTATCGCATGAGCCCGCAACATGCAGATCTCGTACCAACCCGGCGCAAGATACGGCAAGCGACTGTTGCGTAGTGAGTTAGGCCATGGGCACGGCTAGAACTCGATCACGCGACCGTTCGATGCTGGACGTCCGTTGTCCGAAGTCAGCCACTCGACCGCGACATCGCCGTCAGTCGCCGACGCCTCCCCCGGGTTAGCCTCCGCATGGCCAAGGTCAAGCAGAAGGTATCCGGCTGCTTCCGAAACGCCGCCTTCGCCAAGGTCTACTGCAGCATTTCCAGCTATCTCCAGTCCATGGCCTACTCCGGCTATAGCCCCTTCCAGGCAATCCACATCGCCGTCGCCGGACACGCAGCCGATTACGTCCCCGCCGCAGGAGGGGATGAGTAGTTACAGTGGTTGTCGTGACTGCGCTTGTGATATCGGTGGGGCTCGCGAGTCGATCATGGCGGTGTTCACACATGGAAAGGCGTTGTTCCGAGACGGCCACGATCGATTCCGGTTCGTCGAAGGGTAGCCGGCGCGCCGGTTCATCACCGTATCGTCGCCTCACGTTGCAAGCGGCTGTCCCGATTCACTGCTTGGGTGGTTGAGGCTGCGGAAGGTGTACTCGATCCCGGCCAGATCCTTGTAGGCGCGGACGGTCTCGTCCGTATCGAGGTGGCTGGCATCGACGCTTGATGCGCACAACGTAGATCCCGTCGAGCTTCTCCTCGGCACCGATCTTCTCAAGATCCCGCTCGAAGGTGAAGGTGTCGTCGATGATCCCGGTGATGAAGTGCTTGGCGACCTTGAATCGGTTGATCACCTCGCCGACGCGAAACCCAGATTCCCGCTAATTGGTGCAGTGTCCCCGCTATTTCAGTACTGTGGAATCAGAAATCGTCTAACGGCAAGTGCGGCAGATCGTGCAGTCCTGATTGAACTTAGACGATTTCTTACCGTGAATCACATCCTTCCGGAAGTGCCATGTACGCAGCTGGGAATTTGTCAAGCCGGAGGTGGGGTTCGGGGGGGTATGTTCTCGCTCAGGCGACCCGACAGGTACTTGTGGATGACGCTCGACAGCAGGGTCTGGTACGGGATTCCCTCCTCACGTGCCCGGGCGTGGGCGAGGTTGAAGTCGCGTTCGGTCACCCGGAGGTTTACCCGCCGGGTCTTCTTGAAGGTGCTGCGGGCCGCAGAACGTGCGACCTCCATCTCACCTTCAGCACCGCCGGCGCGGCGCAGTTCGCCACGCTCGAGTTTCTCCACGATCTCCCGCTCTTCAGCATTCAACTGATCGTTCACGGTTCTTGCTTCCTCCGATAGTCCCGTGTCGCCTTCCGGCTTGGGATGATCGTCTTCAGGAATCGCGTGCCGTCCGCAGTGGTAACGAACGGAACAAGGTAGAGGTACCGTTCGATGTCCACCATGTAGATCCGCTGCCCCGGACACCGCTCCTGGTTGGGGTGGTCCAACACATCGACCAAGCCGCCCCGCTCAATCGCGGAGAGGACCCGCTCAAACGAGATGCCCCGCTGCTTAGCGAGTTGCCGGTCCTTCTCCGGGTTCCAATCGAAGCTGACGGCCATGATCCAATCGTCATCCATTGTGTGCGTTTTGTCAACACCATGTGAGGGACTGGCGTAACATCCTCACGAGGATTGTGAAGAAAGGGGTCCGGGAAGTGGACGCGATCGTGCAGTCCAACGACGACCGCTCGGCCGCCTTCGAAGTGAAGCTCAGTGAGGGTAGGGCGAATGCGGGAGCCCGCAACCTTCTCCGGCTGGCCCCGCCTCAATACGCCCACGTCCTGAGCCCGGGCCGAGCGCTGACCGGCCTCCCGCCTCGACCCTGACGCGTGGGGTCGCATACGTAGTGTCATGGCCGGAAAAGGGGCGGGTGCGCGACCGGCCGCGTCTGCCCGTCGGCGTCTGCTGCGTCCGGACCGACGCCGCACCCCTGGCCGATCTGGCCAATCAACCCGGCAAGCGCCGCCGCCAGGCCTTCGAGGACATCGCTGCTGCACGCCGCTCTCAGTTCCTCATGTGGGAGCGTTCCGTCTCCTGTTGGATAGGCCGGAAGCGGCCGGATCGCGCTCTCTCTCGAAGCCCGGGCCACCCCGGGGAACGTCGGGACCGATATCTTCGGAAAACCTTCCGACGAGCCCAGATCCCTTGGACAGGCACGTCCCGCCCCTGAAGACCGGTGTCGGAGGCGTGCCGGGCAGATCCTGCCTGTTCTCGGGCAGGTCGCGTTTCACCGGGTCGGGAAGCCGCCGGCGCAGCGTCGCTACGACCTCTGCATCGGCAGCGGAGTGCCGGCCCAGCCACCGGAGCGCCTGGACCACCGGGGCCGACGGTCGCCCTGCCCACGTCAAGACGCTCGGCGCCGCGTGGCGGAACCGGTCGGTCCGACCGTCGACCTTGAGCGTCCTGGAGTGGCCATCCGTCACGTAGGAGGCCTTGACCGGCACGGCATTCGTGAGACCCAGCTGATTCGCGGCCACCAGGCCGTCGGGCATGATCCGGATACCGTCACGCCTCGCTAACGCTCGAACGGTGGCATCGAGGTCGACCGGCGCCGGGCGGCCAAGGACGCCACTCATCCTGGGCCTGTCGTAGAGTCTGTGTCCGGCACGGCGCAGCCGGCCTGCCCTGACGAAGCGCGACAGCGCCTGGTCAATAGCCCCCCGGCTGCCGAGGTCCAGGAAATCCCTGGGTGTGCAACACCCATGTTCCTCATGTCGTGCTCGGCCACCCACTTGATGATCCTGTCGGCGATGCGCGTCATTGCTCACTTCCTGCCCGAATTCGCCGTGGATGAACCGTCAGAAATCCATGCCAAGTTTCTAACGATATCAAGGCTATGCCACGGAAATCCTCTACGGCCGGACATTGAAAACCATGGACTGACGCCCAGAGCCAGAACGTCCAGCCAGATCCTGGATGCCGTCGTCACGGGCGCCTCCCCCGATGCCCAGGCCGACTTCGCCTGCTTCGGGGTGCCCCGGGAACCCCCGGGCACACACCTGAGGAGGACGTGGCCGTCGACGGACTGGAGTGGTGGCCGCTCGTCCCCATCGACGGCAGCTGGCCGGAGACCCTCCAGTCCGCCCGGGTCTCGCGACGGATTGAAGGAACGACGGAGAGCCGCCTCCGCCACGGCTCCCGAACCCGGCGCCGTACCGACTTCGAACCCAGCGGCCGCGGCTGGCCAGGGTCCGGCAGGGTGCGGCGGCTCGACCGGGGCGGAGCGGCCGCATCCCTGCCCATCGCGAGTGAGGCCTGGCGGAGCCTCGGTCGGTGCTCCGGGAGCGCCCCCGAAGACACCCTGGCGGAGCCGCGTAAGGTCCCTGTCTCCGTAACTCGTTACGAAAACACATCATGAGAAACGGACGGTCTTTTTCTTCATAGAGGGGGGTTGACGTACAAATGAGTGCTATATATTCGTATTACGGTGTTTATTCGGTCCATGTGATGGACCAAGGCGGGCCTCCGGCCAGCAAGCGGCCGGAGGCCCGGTGTCCCTGACGACGGCGTGGGCGCGGGAGGGAGGGAGAGGGCGATGAGGAGAGCCACCCAAAGACAACCGGAGGCGCCTTCCCGCGTCCCGCGCAGTGCGGGCGGGGAGCCGGTGGCAGGGCTCCCCCGGAGCGAGGTCCGCCTGCGGGTGGCCCACGGGAGCCTGTCTGGGCGGTGCCGACTCGGCGCGCGCGCTGCCGGCTGGGTCGAGGTGGCGGTGGATGCGTGGATCCACGGGGAGATCGCGAGAGGCCGCGGTGAAGGCGGGCGGCCTCCCCATGCAACGGAGACGAAGGAGAGGACGATGGAGAAGACGATGGAATCTCTGGTAAGGATGGGAGGCGCGGCGGCACGGGCGGTGCTCGCGCTCTTCTGGCTGCTGGCCCCCGCCCTGCTCCGGGCGCAGGGGACGAGCCCGTGGGTGGATGCGGTCAACGAGCTGCAGGCGCAGTTCACGGGTCCGATCGCGCGGGGGCTCTCGCTGATCGCGATCGTGGTGGGCGGGCTGATGTTCGCCTTCGGCGAGGGGGGGAGCAAGCGGACGCTCGCCGGGATCATCTTCGGTCTCGGGATGGCGATGGGCGCGGCCAACTTCCTGGCCTGGCTCTTCTGATGAGGGGTCTCAGGCGCTGGGCCGGCTATCCGGCCCTGAACCGTCCGCTCACGATCCTGGGGGTCGAGCGCAGGGGGTTTCTCCTGAGCGCCACGCTCGCGCTCGCGATGTGGAACGCGGTGAACTCCCTCACGGCGGGCGGCGTCATCTTCGCGGCCGGCTACGGGGCCGGATGGCTGGCCGGCCGGAGGGACCCCGACATGCTCGCCGTCCTCCGGGCCGCCGCGCGCTACCCGGCCCGCCACGACCCGGGAAAATGGGCCGAGGCTCCCTGGCATCTGAGGATCCGGTAGCGGCCGATGAGGATCTCCGCGGAGCTACGGGACTACGAGGCGGCCGGCGCGCTGGCCGACGAGCTCCCCTACTGGGGCTGGCTCGAGGACGGCCGGAGCTGCCTGACCCGGACGGGCGAGCTGATGGCGGCCGGCCGCCTCTCGCCCGCGCTCGTGGACGGGCGGACCCCGGGTCAGATCGACCGAGTGCTCGGCCGCTGGCAGCGCCTCCTCTCGGGGCTCGACGCCCACACGCGCCTCTACTTCTACCTGCTCCGCCGGCCGGCGGCGCCCGTAGCGGCCGACGACGGGGGCGCGGGAGTCGTGGCCGTCTCGCAGCGGAAGCGCCGCGCGTTTCTCGCCGGCCGCGTCGAGCGGCTCGACGCCTACGTGGTCTGGTCGCACGATCCCCGCCTCCGGACGGCCGCCGATGGACCCGCCCCGGGAGCGGCGTCCCGGCTCCGGCGCTGGTGGGCCCGCCGCCAGGGAGGGGCGCCGACCTATCTCCGAAGCGAGATCGAAGCGGCCGGGGGCGCCTTCCGCGGGATCGTGGACGCAGGCCGGGCGCTCGTGGCCGAGCACACGCCCATCGAGATCCTCCCGCCCGCCGAGGCTTCCCGGCTCCTCTCGGAACTCATCAACCGGCCGGGCACGGTGTGGGACGGCGCGACGGGGAGCGGGATGAACTGGCGGCTCGCCGTCTCGGAGCTCGAGGCCGAGCGCGGCCACCTCCGCCTGGACGGCGAGCCGGCCGTCCTCTACTCGCTCCTCTCCCCCCCCGGCCAGGCGCGGGCGAACCTCCTCCGGGAGCTCTACTGCCTGGACGCGGTGATGACGGTCTCGCTCGAGTGGCGGCCCTGGGCGGTAGAAGCGGCGAGGCGCCGGATCCGGGGCGCACAGCGCCACTACTTCGCCCGCCGCTACTCGATGATGGCCCACGTGCAGGAGACGGAGGGCACGGCGGCCGCGATGGTGGATTCGGCCGCGGCCACGGAGTCCGAGCGCCTGGGCGAGGCGCTCGTGGAGCTGGAAGCGGACGGCGTGAGCTACGGGGAGGCCTCGCTCACCGTGGCGCTCCACGGCGAGCTCGGGAGAATCGAGCGGCTGGACGGCGAGCTCCGCCGGCTCTTCGCCGCGCACGACGCGAAAGTGATCCGGGAGGGCTACGGGCAGCTCCCCGCCTGGTTCTCCCGGCTCCCGGCCCAGCCCCGCGGGCGGCAGGTGCGGCGTGTCTTCGTCTCGGCCGGGGTGGCCGCCTGCCTGGCGCCCCTCTTCGGGCCGCCCACGGGGAGGCCGGAGAGCCCGCACCTGAAGCGGGAGGCGCTCGCCGTGCTCGAGACCCCGTGGCGGACGGCCTACCACTACGACCTCTTCTCGGGCGACGTGGGCCACACCCTCATGCTCGGCGCCACCGGCTCGGGGAAGAGCTTCACCCTGAACTTCCTTCTCATCGAGGCGCTCAGGTACGACCCGCGGGTCCTGATCCTGGACCTGGGCGGCTCCTACCGCTGGCTGACCCGCTTCCTCGGAGGCCACTACCTAGAGCTCTCGCCCGACGAGGCGGAGCCGACGCTCCGCCTGCGGCCGTTCTCCCTCCCGGCGAGCACGCGGAGCTTCCAGTTCCTCACGGGCTGGGTGCTCCGCCTGCTGAAGCTCGGGGGCTGGGAGGCGAGCGGGGCGGACACGAGCGAGGTCCGAGCCCGGATCGAGGATCTCTACGCCTTCGGACCGGAGCGGCGCACCCTCGGCGTGCTCGCCGCGTCGCTCCCCTCGGCGATGTGGCCGGCCTGGAGCCGCTGGATCGGAACCGGCGCCTGGGGCGCCTACTTCGACAATCCCGCGGGGCGGGAGCCGGACCTCAGCTTCGCGGACTGGCAGGTGATCGATCTGGCCGGCGCGGTCGAGCATCCGGATCTCTGCGACGCGGCGCTCTCCTACCTGCTCGAGCGGATGCGCCTCGAGGTGGAGGATCCGGCCGAGAGCGCGCGCCTGAAGCTCATGGTCGTCGACGAGGCCTGGCGCTACCTGCAGGACCCCGCCGTGCTGAACTACCTGGCCGAGGCGGCGAAGACGTGGCGAAAGAAGAACGCCGCCCTCGTCCTGGCCACGCAGTCGGCCGTGGACGTGACCTCGACGCCGGGCGCGGCGGCGCTCCTGGAATCCATCCCGACGAAGCTCTTCCTCGCGAACCCGGGGCTTCCCGACGAGGTCGGCGCTCTCTTCCGGCTGAACGACGCCGAGCTGGCCCAGGTCCGGAGCCTCGTCCCCAAGCGGGAGCTCTACCTCCGCCGCCCGGACGGGGCCGCCGTGCTCCGCCTGGAGGTCGATCCGGAAAGCTACTGGCTCTACACCTCCTCGCCGCTCGACGCGGAGGAGCGGGCCCGGGCCATCGAACGACACGGACTCGCGCGGGCCATCGAGCTGCTCGCGAGCACAACACGTCCCACCCAGAACACGAGGACATGACACGCCATGAGGTCCCCACTACCACCGGCAGCTCTCCTGATCCTCCTCCTGGCGGCGCTCCCCACCGGGGCCGCCCCGCAGCAGGGCGACGACCCGACCGTTCTCCGGGTGCCCCTGGCCGAGGGGGACGGGGACCGGATCCACCGGCTCCGCACCCGGATCCGCCATACGACCCTGATCGTGCTCCCCGCGGGGGAGAACATCCTGGACTTCGTGGTCGGCGACTCGGAGTACTGGCACCTGACGGGCGCGGCGAACATCGCCTTCCTGAAGCCGCTGGCGCCGGACAGGGCGACGAACATCGCGCTCGTATGCGAGTCCGGCCGGATCTACTCCTTCCTGGTGGCCGAGGAGAGCGCCGAGGAGAGCGAGCGACCGCCCCATCTGATCGTCCGCCTCGAGGCCGGCCCGGGCGAGGTGGGGCTCGGCAGCGGCGGCGCGGGCGCGCCCGCCTTCGTGGGCCGGGGCCAGGTCGCGGCCTACCAGCAGATGGCCGCCGAGGCGTCGGCGTCGGCCCGAAGCGCCACCGAGGCGGCCGAGGCCCGGATCCGGGAGGCCCGGGCCGAGGCCGAATCGGAGATCGAGGCGTTCCGTGCCGGCTATCCGGCGCGACTCGCCTTCGCCTACCGGCTGGGGGAGGACGCCGCGGAGTGGCCGTTCCTCGTCGAGGCGATGTGGCACGACGGGCAGTTCACCTACCTCCGCTCCCACGCCCAGGAGTCGCCCGCGCTTTATGAGCTCCGGGACGGAGAGCCGGCGCTCGTGGCCTACGACCTGAGCGAGGACGGCCTCTACATCGCCCGCCACGTGCTGGGCGACGGGTGGCTCCAGATCGGCGACGAGCGCCTCAGCTGGCGCTTCACGCCCCCGGAGGGCCTCAGGTGAGCCGCTGGAAGCAGTGGACCTCCCCGCCCACGGGCGCGCTCCCGGGCGGGATCGTCACGAAGGCCGGCGTCGTGCTCATCGCCGTGCTCGTGGCCGGACTCCTCCTCTCCTGGGCCGCGGCCGGGCCAGGAGAGAGCGCCGCGGCTCCGGGAGTCCCGCCCGAGGCGCAGGCCGTGGGCGACGGGATGGGGAGGTCCCTCGAGGGGCGGATCCGGGCGGAGACCGAGCGGCAGGCCCAGCTGGCCGCCGCCCGGGCCCGGGCCGATCTGGAGCGGGAGGTCGCGGTCGCCGACGAAGCCGCCCGGGCCGAGGCGACGGGAACCGGAGCCGCGCCGGCGGAGATGGGAGAGGCGGAGGCGGAGCTCCGGGAGTCCCTCCGGCTGGAGGAGCTGGAGCGGCGGACCCGCTCGCTCCGCTCGCTCCCCGTGGCCGAGTCCCACCGGGATCCGAACGCGGCCACGGAGCCGTCCGGGACCGGGGGCACCGGCACCGGCGGCGCGGCCCTGGCGGAGGCGGGGCTCCTCGGAACCACGCTCGAGGCGGCGCTCACATCCTTGGGGCAGTCCTTCGGGACGCTCGAGGACGAGCTGGCCGCCGAGGAGCGGCTCCTCGCCTCCCTCGGTGCCGCTGCACCGGCGGGCGAGCCGGGGAGTCCGGAGGCGCGCGGCCGAGCCCCCGGAGGGAGCGCCCCGGCCGGGCGGGGCCCGCGGCCACCCGTCACGAGCGTCCGGCCCGACAACCCGCCGGAGACGGAGCGGATCCACGAGGGCTCCTTCCTCGAGGCGGTCCTCGTCACGCAGCTCTCGGGGGACTTCCCCGGCCCCGTGCTCGCCACCGTCTCGGTCCCCTTCTATTCGGCGAACCGGCAGCGGATCCTGATCCCGCGCGGCACGCGCGCCGTCGGCACGGCCGCGGCCGTCGGCGACCGGGACCAGAGCCGGCTCGCCGTCGCCTTCCACCGGCTCCTCCTTCCCGACGGGAGCTCGATCGACCTCGCGTTCCAGGGCCTGAACCAGGCGGGCGAGGGCGCGCTCAAGGACGAGGTCGAGCGCCACTACCTCTCCACCTTCGCAGCCGCGGGGGCCGTCGGCCTCGTCGGCGGACTCACCCTGGCGGGAAGCGCGCCCTACGGCGTCCGCTCGGGCATCGGCCAGGGGCTGGGCCAGAGCGCCGCCGGGATCCTCGACCGGTTCCTGAACCGGCTGCCCACGATCACGATCCGCGCCGGCCACCGCCTGCGCATCTGGTTCACCTCCGATGTCCTCATGCCCCGGCCCGGTACACGGTCCTGAAACGAGAAAGGAGCCCATCATGCGTCACCGAATCCTTACCGCCCTCCTCCTGGCCCCGATGCTCATCCTGGGGAGCGCGCTCCCGGCCGAAGCGATCTTCGGCACGATCAGCGGCGTGATCCAGCGGGCCCAGATGATCGTGAACCAGGTCGCGCAAATCTCGAACCAGGTTCGCCAGCTCAGGACGGAGGCCCGCCAGCTCTCCGGACTCGAGGAGCAGCTCGACCACCTGAAGCGGGCCGCCCGTGGCGAGGTGGACGCGCTCACGGAGCCATTCACGGAGCTCGCGGCCGGACCCGTCGGCCTCGTCGGCGAGGGGCTCGGCTGGGGCTCGGACTTCAGCGGCGCGGCCGGCGAGCTGGTCGGCGCGGTGCGGGACATGGGGAGCGGGGACTCCTTCACCGAGCTCTGGCGAAGCGCGCGGGGGGAGGCCGACCGGGTCGGCGAGGCCGACATCCTGGAGCTCTTCGCCCACCAGCCGGCCGAGGCGTCCGCCCGCGCCGTGGAGGACTACCGCACGGCCCGGAACGCCGCCGACCGGCAGCGCGTCCTCGACTACGCGATGCTCGACGCCGCCGCCGCCCTCGCCGCCGCCATCGAGGGCGCCCAGGGCTCCTTCGACGAGCTGACGACGAACGGCAACCTGTCGAACACGGCGCTCCAGCAGGCGCAGGTGGCGGCCGCGCTGACCCAGGGCCAGATCGACGCCGCCGTGGGCCAGCTCCTCGCCTACCAGGCCGTCGAGCAGACGAACCGGATGCAGCAGGCGGAACTCGCCCGCCTCGAGCGGCTCGCCGCCTGGAGGGACGCGCAGCTCCGGGCCAACGAGACCTTCGAGCGGATGCAGTCGGCCACCCTCCAGAAGAGGGACACGCTCCGGGACGGACTCCTCTTCAGGATCCATCCGTTCTATACGGGCGACCAGAGCTAGGGTCCGGGAGCCTCCGCCATGCAGCTCATCCCCCCCCAGGGGATCGATCCGAGCGTCCCGGTCCGGATCCCGGCCGATCAGCTCCAGGACTTCAAGAGCTTCCTGGACATCGTGCTCGAGACCGTGATCGGGAGCGCCGCGCCCGACGTCCTCACCCTCGGCCACCAGCTCTGGGGCGGCCTCGCCGCCGTCGTCGTCGCCTGGAGCGGGCTCAGGATCGCCTTCAGCGGCACCTTCGAGCCCTGGGCCCTCGTCCGGATCGTGCTCGCGGTCGCCATCCCGCGGACCCTGCTCCACTACTACAGCCTCCCGATCCCGGGGGTGGGCTTCTCCTTCCCCGCCACCGTGGCAGCCGGGGGCACCTGGCTCCAGAACCTCTTCCTCTCCGACGTGGTCTCGGTCGGCTACGCGGAGATGACGGCCCTGGTCCAGGCCTTCGTGGGACAGATGAGCGCCGCGTGGGCCAGCCGGAGCCTCACGGCGCTCGTGACGGAGGGCGTGAGCGTCTTCTTCTCCTCGATCGTCACGCTCATGATGGGCGTGCCGCTCGTGCTCGGCCTCGTGGCTCTCTTCTGCCTCACCTACGCGCAGGTGATCTGGGCGCAGGTGGCCGTGGCCATCGTGATCCTGCTCGGGCCCGTCTTCATCCCCTGGCTCCTCTTCGAGCCGCTCGCCTTCCTGTTCTGGGGATGGTTCCGGACCCTCATGGTATACACGCTCTACGGGGTCGTCGCCGGCGCGATCCTCCGCGTCTTCATGGGCGTGGGCATGGGCTACGTGACGACCTACACCGGGGCCCTCATGGGCACCGGCTCCGCGGACCCGGCCGAACTCGGGCTCTGGGCCGTCGTCCTCCTCCCCCTCGTCGTATCCGGGCTCCTCGCCGGCATGAAGGTGGGCGAGCTGGCCTCGATGCTCGTCTCCGGCTCGGGCGCCGTCGGATCGGGCCTCACGGCGCTCGTGGTGCGGGGCGGCGGCGGCGGGCGGGGCGGAGCCCCGAACCCGGCCCGAACCGCCGGCAGCGGAAGCTGACCCCAAGGAGAGACGCCATGAAGCAAGCGAAGGATGCCGGCCTCGAGTACGCGGAGATCTGGGGCGAGACCGTGCAGGCGAACCGGAGGCTCAGGACCCTGTCCCTCGTGCTCGCGGGGGCGTGCCTCACGCTGGGCGTGGTTCTGCTGCGCATCGCGAGCGTCGAGCCGCCCCGGCCCATCGTGGTTCGGGTCGACGAAGTCGGCCGCGCCGAGGCCGTGGCCTACGAGGCCGCCACGGCCCAGGCGGATCCGCTCGACCCCACGACGAAGTACTTCCTGAACCGCTTCATCGACGACTTCTACTCGCGCCGCCGGGCCACGGTCGAGGAGCACTGGACCCGGAGCCTCCGGTTCCTCTCGACAGAGCTGGCGAACGCCGCCTTCGCGAGGGACGGCGCCGAGGTCGCCGCCATGGCCGCCGGCACCGCCGCGAGCGAGCTCCGGGTCGAGCAGGTCGTGCTCCGGATCCACGCGAACCCGGAGCCGCCCCACAGCGCGACGGCCGACTTCGACCTGGTGCGGCTAAGCCGGGAGCAGGAGACCGGGCGCGAACGCTGGTCGCTCACGCTCCGATTCGACTTCCTGGAGGAGATCCCCTCCGAGCTCGTGGTCTTCAACCCGATGGGCCTCCTCATCACTTACCTGCAGGCCGACCGGGCGCTCGTGACGGAAGACGAGCGATGACGTTCCACCTCCGGGGGCGCCAGGACGCGCTCGAGCACCTCGGCTGGACGGGTCCCGCAGCCGAATGGATCGCCATGGCCTGTCTCCACGGCGGCGGGGTCTTCACCCGCGCGCAGCTCGCCGCCCATCTCCGGATCGATGCCCGCGAGGCCCTTCGATTCCTCCGCGTCCGGCCGGAGCGAGTCCTCGTCGTCGAGGAGGCGTGCGCGGGACGGAAGGTCTGCCGGATCATCGCGAGCCGCGTCTACCGTCTGCTCGGCGCCGAGGAGGCCCGCCACAACCCGGCCAACTCCTGGGAGACACTCAGGCGGCGCCTCCTCTCGCTCGACTACGTGCTCGAGCGCCCTCAGGCCTCGTGGCTCCCGACGGAGCGGGAGAAGGTCGGCGCCTTCGAGGCGCTCGGCATCGAGCGTCGGCTCCTGCCGCTCCGGGTGTTCCAGGGCATCGGGGAGGGCACCCCGCACTATTTCCCGCTCAAGTTGCCGGTCGCGCTGGACTTGGACCGGGCCATCTTCGTCTACGTCGGCTCGGGGTACCGGACCGCCACCAGGTCCCTGGGCCACTGGGCGGCGGCGCATCGCGACCTGTGGGAGACGCTCAGGGAGCGGGGCCGCATGGTCGAGGTCGTCGCCATCGACCGGACCCCGAAGGAGCTGCAGCGGACCGGGAGGACACTCGGCAACTGGACCGGGGGGCGAGAGCCCGCGCCCGGCCGCCCCCCCAGACCTGGCGGCACGGCCTGCGTCGAGATCGCCCGGATCGAGCGGGCCATCCGCGAGCGGGACGCCCGGGTGCTCGGGGAGTACGGCGACCTGCAGGCCGGGCTCAGGCGAATCGTCGAGCTGAAGAAGCGGGCCCGGCAGCCGGCCCCGTGGCCCGTGATCGACAGTTTCGCGGCCTGGCGCTCGAGCCGGTTGTCCGGAGCCGGGTCATGAGCATGGATCGCCGGCCGGTGAGGAGGCGGGCACTCCTCGTGCTCCTGGGCGCCGCCTATGCGGCCACCCTCGGCCACGCCCTCCTGGCGCCCTTCCCCGGCACCGGCGGCAATCGCTTCCTGGATCTCGCCGCCTACTACGCACCGGACCTCCATACCGCGATCCGCATCTGGTACACCGGGGCGCCCGCCGCCGCGGTGCTCCTCTTCGGGTCTTTGGGCCTGTCGGTCTGGAGGGTCTGGTTCCAGCCCAGGGCGGGAGCCGCCCGCCGGGGCAGGCTGCCCCGGTGGCCGGCCTCGCCGAGCGATCCGGCGCCCTCGCTCGTGATCGGCGAGCTGCACCATCCCACGGCCCCGCGAGAGAGCGAGCGGCCCTCCTGGCTCGTCATCCCCGAGACGGGGCTCTACACGGGGGTCCTCATCGTGGGAGCCGTGGGCTCCGGGAAGACGACGGCCTGCATGCATCCCTTCGCCGAGCAGCTCCTCTCCTGGCAGGCCGGTCGCCCCGACCGCCGGGCCGCCGCGCTCGTCCTAGAGGTCAAGGGCGACTTCTGCCACGCCGTGCGGGGGATCCTCGAGGAGGCCGGACGCGGGGACGACTACCTGGAGATCGGCCTCGGCGGCTCCTGGCAGTGGAATCCGCTCGACGATCCCCGGCTCGACGCCTACTCGCTCGCCTACAGCGTCGCCGGCCTGATCAACCAGCTCTTCGGCAAGAGCCGGGAGCCGTTCTGGCAGCAGGCCTACACGAACCTCGTGCGCTGGATCATTGAGCTCCACCGGCTCCTGCCGGGCGGCTGGGTCACATTCCAGGACATCTACCGCTGCACGATCGATCCGCAGCTCTTCGCCGAGCGGATCCGCCAGGCGGAGGAGCTGGTCGCACGGCTCTGCCCGGACCGGATCGTGATCTCCCACGATGATCTGATCCGCAATCCGGAGGCGCTGAACGACTGGGTCTGGACAGGCGCCCCCGGCAAGGACCGGGTGACGTGCCGGCTCGATCCCCTCCTCGCCGAGCGGCTCGCCGGCCTCGACATCGCGTTCGAGACGGAGCGGGCCGGGGACGGCGCCGGGAGCGAGCTCAGGGAGGAGGTGGCGGCCATCGAGCGCTGGTACCGGAACGACTGGATGGCGCTCGACGTCAAGCTCCGCACCTCCATCGTGGAGGGCGTCTCCGTCTTCCTCTCCCTCTTCGATCAGCCGCAGGTGGCGGGCGTCTTCTGTCCGCCGGCGCCGTCGCAGGAGGCCGGGGCTGCGGCCGGATCCGTACCTATATGTATGGGTGACGATGCACCGGACGAGGAGGCCGTGCCCGGCGGGCCACCCGTGCCGGGCCTTCGCCGCCGGCTACCGCCGCTCGCCGAGCTGATCGAAGAGGGCCGGGTGCTCGCCCTCGACATGCCCGCGGGCGCGAACCCGGCGCTCGCTCGCGCCATCGGCGTGCTCCTCAAGAACGCCTGGATGCAGGCGCTCCTGCGGCGGCCCGCCGAGGCCGCCCGCCGGCCCGGACGCTACCTCCGGCCCGCCGTCTTCATCTGCGACGAGTACCAAGCCTTCGCCACCGTGGGCCAGGACGATCCCTCGGGCGACGAGAAGGCCTTCGCCCTGACCCGCCAGTGCCGCTGCATCCCGATCGTGGCGACGCAGTCGATCTCCTCGCTCCGCTCCGTCCTCCCCGGCTCGGAGGCCTGGCGCACCCTAGTCCAGACGCTCCGGACCCGTATCTTCCTGTCGCTCTCCGACGAGTCCTCGGCGAGGATCGCCTCCGAGATGTGCGGGAGCGTCATGAAGACGCAACCCTCCTACACCTTCACGGAGACCACGGGCCGGCCCGAGTTCTCGCTCCTCTCGGGGCGGGCGGGTGGCGGGCGGGGCACGATCGGCGCCAGCAAGTCGTTTCGCCAGGCGCGCGAGCCCGTCTTCCCGCCCCGCGACTTCGCGCTACTCGCCAACTATCAGGCGATCTGCCTGCCCTACGACGGCGCGAGCTCCCTGACGCCCAGGCGCGTCTACCTGAAGCCCCACTACCTGCCGAGGGAGACCGGCTACTGGCGGCTCCGCGAGGAGGGCCGGCTGTGAAGCGGGCGAGCCGGATCGGGCATCTGAAGCCCTTCCTCCCCGGCCTGGAGGCTCTCCTCGAGGATCCCGAGGTCTCGGAGCTGATGATCAACGGGCCGGCCAACGTATGGATCGAACGGGGCGGAGAGCTCAGGCCGCACGCGGCCCCGGCGCTCACCGCCGCCGCGCTCTACCGGGCGGCCATTCACATCGCCCGGCCGCTCGGGCTGGATCCCGCGGCCCGGCCCATCCTGGACGCGCGGCTCGAGGACGGCTCGAGGGTCGCCATCTGCACGCCCCCGGCGAGCCCCCAGGTGGCCATGACGATCCGGCGCTTCGGGGGCCGCGCCTTCTCGGCCCGGGACCTGATCGGCCAGGGGGCGCTCCCGGAGGAAGTGTTCCGCGCCGCCCGGGACGCGCTCGCCTCGCGACGGAACATCCTCGTCTCCGGCGGCACGGGCTCGGGGAAGACCACCCTCCTCAATGCCCTGATCGAGCTCCTTCCCGAGGAGGAGCGGATCGTCGCCATCGAGGATACGCTCGAGCTCCGGATCGACCGCGCGAACTGTCTCCGCTTCGAGGCCGGAGCGGCCGGTCCCGAGGCGCCCGTATCGATCCGCGAGCTCGTCAGCCACGCGCTCCGCCACCGGCCCGACCACATCGTCGTCGGCGAGGTCCGGGGCGGCGAGGCCGCGGATCTCCTCCAGGCGCTGAACACCGGCCACGGCGGATCGCTCATCTCCAGTACATAGATTCCAATACAATCCATATGTGTCTAGTAAGGTTATCTAAATATAGCTACTACAGTGAGTTATGTAGGACGCTTCCGGTTGTACTGTCGCTGTGTGTCCATTATGTTCCCGTACATGACATACGAGCTTTTATACGGGATCTAGGAAATGGACTTGCCCAAACGCCGAGGGAGACGCCCGCATAACGCACTCAGCGCGGCCTTCGTGCGCAGCGCCAAGCACGGATACTACTGCGATGGGAACGGCCTCTATCTGCGCGTGGACCGATCCGGCGCGCGCCGATGGGAGCAACGTCTGCAGATCCAGGGCCGATCCCGCACGCTGGGGCTCGGGGGCTACCAGCTGGTATCGCTGGCCGAGGCGCGAGAGAAGGCATTCATGAACCGCAAGATCGCGCGCTCGGGCGGCGATCCGCGTACCGAGCGGCACAAGGTCCGGGACATGCCCACGTTCGCCGAGGCGGTCGCCCGTGTTCTGGAACAGCTGCGGCCGGGCTGGCGCACCGCCAAGCATGCGAAGGACTGGGTCACCAGCCTGCGCGTCTATGCGTTCCCACAGCTGGGCAATCGACCGGTCGGCGAGATAACGACAGCCGACGTTCTGGCGGTTCTGACACCGATCTGGCACGACAAGCAGGTGACTGCCCGGCGGGTGCGCCAGCGCATCGGGGCGGTGATGAAGTGGGCGGTGGCGATGGAACTTCGGCCGGACAACCCCGCTGGCGATGTGCTCGGTCAAGCGCTCGGCCGACAGCGCGTCGTAGTCCGGCACATGCGCGCGTTGCCTCACTCGGAGGTCGCGGGCGCGATCGAGGCGGTGCGGACTTCGGCGTCGACCCTCACGACAAGGCTCGCCTTCGAGTTCATGGTGCTGACGGCGGCTCGCTCGGGAGAGGTTCGCTTGGCGAGCTGGGATGAGATCAATCTCGAGACGGCCGAGTGGACCATCCCCGGTGAGCGCATGAAGGCCCAGCGCCCCCACAGGGTGCCGCTGTCCGGGCGCGCTGTGGAGATACTGAGCGAGGCGCGGACGCTCGGGGGCGGCGGCGGTCTGGTTTTCCCGTCGCCGGAGGGCCGCGTGTTTTCCGACACCAACCTCCCCAGGCTGCTTCGAGGACTGGGCATCGCGGCCGTGCCGCACGGCTTCAGGTCGAGCTTCAGGGACTGGGCGGCCGAATGCACGGACACCCCCCATGCGGTCATGGAGGCGGCGTTGGCGCACGTGGTCCGCAACAAGGCGGAAGCGGCGTACGCTCGCTCGGATCTGTTCGAGCGCAGGCGTGTCCTGATGGCCGATTGGGCTGCGTATCTCGCGGGCGAGCGTCTGGACCCGGAGGCCGAACCGGCTCGCTGATCCGCCGCGCTCGCAGTGTGGGCGGACGAGTCCGTCAGGCGCTGAAGAGCGGGGGCGCGAAGGCTGGCTCACGACCCGTTAGCAGTCATGAGCCAGCCTACCCTTTGGGGCCACGCTTCGCGGGTCCCCGGCAGGGGCTGGCGGGGGGCTGTGCCCCCTGTGACCCCCGCAACGGCAACGGCACATGAGGGGCGCTGGACGCGACGTGTGGGTGAAGATCCGCGCCAGCGAGGCGGAGCGTGCCGAGTGGCACGCGAAGGCGCGCTCCGCAGGGTTGACGCTGTCGGATCTGGTGCGCTGCTCCGGCAGGCCATGGCGCGTACGCGGACGTGGACCGCCCCGGCGACCGATGTGGAGCGAGAGCGGACCCGCGAGCTGGCGCGGATCGGGGCGAACCTGAACCAGATCGCCCGCTGGGCCAATACCTTCAAAGCGAACGCCGAGACCGTCGAGATCGTCGCCCACCTGGTCGCCATCGAGCGGGCGCTCGCGGCGCTGGCCCCCGTCGTCCGCCCCGACGCCGATGCACATTAAGTTCTTGGCCCGCGGCACCGGCTCGGCCCGGGAGGCGGCCGATTACCTCCTCGGGGCGCGGGATGCGACGGGGCAACTGCGCGAGGGCGTGGAGGTCCTCCAGGGGGATCCCCATCGGGTGGCCGCGGTGGCCGACGCGCTGGCGTTCGAGCACAAGTACACGTCGGGCGTGATTGCCTGGGCACCGGACGACAGTCCGACCGACGCGCAGATCGGCGCGGTCATCGATGCCTTTGAACAGACGGCCTGGGCGGGGCTCGAGCCCGACCGCTACGCCTGGGCGGCCGTGGTGCATCGGGAGCGCGACGGCGGCGTTCACGTGCATGTCCTCGCCGCGCGATGCGATCTGGAGACCGGCCGGAGCCTCAACATCGCGCCGCCGGGCTGGCAGAAGACATTCGACCCGCTCCGCGACGCCTTCAACGCCGCACACGGCTGGAGCCGGCCGGATGACCCGGCGCGGGCGCGGGTGCAGCAACCCGGGCACCGCGCCTACGTCGAGGCGGCGCACCTACGGGCCGGCCTCGCGCTCGAACCTTCCCCCCGTGACCTGATCCGCGACTACCTGCTCCAGCGTGTCGAGCACGGCACGGTACGGAATAGGGCAGATGTCGTCGCAGCCTTGCAGGAGGCGGGCCTGGAGGTGCCGCGCCAAGGCAAGGACTACCTGACGGCCCTGGATCCAACGACCGGGGACCGGTGGCGGCTGAAAGGAGAGCTTTACGCACATGACTTCCAAGGCGAACGACTTGACCGAACGGTTGCGGAGACGGCTGGAGACCGAGCGCGAGGCGATCGAGGAATTGACCGCGAGCGAGCTCGAGCGGCTCGGAGAGAACTCAAGGCGCGTCGCGAGCAACGCGCTGCGTACCATCGAGCGCGATACGGCGGCGGCGACCGGGCGGATGCGCGCGCTCCTGCTCAAGGCCTGGCTCCGGCCCCTGGTCGTCGGCCTGAGCCTCTGGCTCGGCATCTGCGGCGGGAGCTGGGCGACGGTGCAATGGCTGTCGACACGCATCCAAGCCCGGATCCAGACGGTGGCCGCCCTCGACCTGGAGATCGAGGAGGCCCGCCGGACCCTGGCGCAGCTCGAGGAGACCACCTGGGGGATCACGCTTCGGGAGATCGAGGGGGAGCGGTTCGTGGTGCTGCCGGCCGGAGCGTTGGCCTATCCGCCCTGGACCGTGGACACCCGGCCGGCCGTGAAACTGTCGAACGAGTGAAGGAGCTCTATGACCGTGTTAGAACAGCAGCTGACGAAGGCCTTGCGGGCGTTGTCCGCGCAGTACGAGCAGGCGCAACGGCAGCAGGCCGCGCAGGTCGAGACCTTGCGGCGGCAGGTCGAAGCCTTGGAGCGGCACGTCGCACAGCTCAGCGGGCAAGTGACGCGCTTGGCCCGGGACTACAGGACGCTCGCCGAGACGTTGCGCGGGCGCTGGAGCTGACGCGCCGGCGCGGGCGGGAGCGGGATCATGGTCCGAGCCGCTAATGGTTCTCGGCTGCGGAATCGGCCCGTGCTCAAGGATCGGCAGAGGTCCTTCGGCGACTCGGCGCGGCCTCCTGTTCGAGCTGATATGGAAGGACCATCTGTCAAGTTAGGTCACGGTGTTTCGCATGAGCCGAGGGGAGAGGTCGCCCGAGGGTCGCTTCGACGGTGAATCCTCCTGACATACGCCGGTTGGCCTGAGGCCAGAGCGGCAGAAGTCCTTCCGGCTCTTAGCTCCCACGTTCCCCCGTTCGGAGGTCATCTCAGCGACCACGCATAGGATTGGTAGGCCTCCTCAAGCTCGCTGACCGATCTCCCTGTCAGATCAAGCAGCGCCGTGATGAGCTGGTCGTTGGAGACGATCTGACCTGAGTTGATTCGGTAGATCAGAGCATACAGAACGCCTGGCGCACGTTTCTCCAGATAGGTGAACAGCATGCACGACTGCGGGTATGTTGGTCTGGGATCAGGGTAAAAGGCCTCGCCGAGACGGAGCAGCTCCGCGAGGGGTATGAGATGGGCGCCCGGATCCGGGAAGCCATTGGCGCACCACGGGAATGGCGTTGAGACGCTGAGCGAGCCGTCGTCGGTGAACACACCACCCTCCCAGTACATCGCGGTACCTTCTACAAACCATAGGGAGACGTCCCACGCCTGTGGCCATACCGCGAACGGGAAATCGTGGCCTATCTCATGCAACTGAGTGCCGAAGTCTGGGTCTGGGAACGTGTACGGCATGATGAACCAGCGCGGGTAGTCGAGAAAATAGGACGCTACGTTTCTGGTGTTGGGGTCAATGGTCGCACCAGGTAGCTTCAGAAAGACTTCCTCTCTTGTTGTGTAGTAAACATCATACCAGTCGCCGCGGTTTTTGACATAGAGGGCATTAAAGAAATCCCAGACTTGCTTCAGATGCTCCGCGTGTTCTCTGCTGAAGGTTGGGCTGATGTCAGAGAATACTCGAACGTTGGCCACTTGATGAGCGTATGGATAGTCAGAAGACAAGGTCCGGAGCCATGCCGGGTCTGTGTCGGGAAAGGGGGACGTAGGCTGCGGGGTCGGTGGCTGGGAAATCGCAAAATCGAGCACTATGTCTGAGGCCAGGTCCACCACACCGCCAACTGACGCGAACCCTTTCGCCATTGCTCGAATGGTGAACTCCCCGTGCTGCAGGGCTTCCAGCACGTAGCGCCCCCTATCGTCGGTGGTCGTCTGACGCCCAGCATCAGGGCCGTCGACGATCTCAACGACGGCACCAATGACGTAACCGTCGGGTGTAGTGACCGCGGGCGCTGCCGTCTCAACACCCGATTCGCCCGCGCTGCTGCTCCCGGGCCGGTAGCTCGCTCCGTCGCCAAACCCGTTCGTCTGAGGGTCGACCCCTCCCCCCCACCCATGATTGACGGTGCCTGACACCGTTGCCACCGACTGCGTCACCGTCACCACCGCGGAGCCTGATGCCGACCCAGCGGACGCCGTGATCGTCGCCGTCCCCTTGCCCGCCGCTGTCACGAGGCCCGACGCGTTCACCGTCGCCACCGCGACATCACTGGACTCCCACGAGAACTCTGCTCCCGTCACCGCATGCCCGTTCCCGTCGAACGCCTCCGCCGTCAGCTGCACGGTCTCGCCCAATGCGGTCAGCTCGTCCGTGGACGGCGACACCACCACCGAGGCCACCGCCTGCATCACCGTCACCACCGCAGACCCCGACGCCTCGCCCGCACTCGCCGTGACCGTGGCCTCCCCGTTACCCGCCGCCGTCACCAAACCCGACGCATCCACCGTCGCCACCGAGATGGCGCTACTCGTCCAGATCACGGTGGCCCCAGCCATCACCCTGGCGTTCTGGTCACGCACCTCCGCCGTCAGCTGCACGGTCTCGCCCAATGCGGTCAGCTCGTCCGTAGCCAGGCTCACCGTGACCGTCGTCGGACGGGCGGGCTCTGGCGTTGGAGGCGCGGTAGGGCTCTCGCCGTCCCCGCACCCCTTGGCCAAGGCTACAACCGCTAGCGCTGCGGACAGGCGGATGAGGGTTAGGTGACGACTCATTGGATGTCTGAAGGGGCCATCGGGGTTACCGATCCTGCCCTGGGTCCTCGGTCAATGTCGATTCATCCATAACGGAGCCGCTGGCAGTTTCACTCTCGCGTTCTAGAGATCATGGATCGGATGTGATCCAGCGTTCTCTGAAATCTGAAAACCGTTACTCAATATCTACCCCAAGCAGGTCGATGCATGCCCCGAGGTCGGTTCGGACCTGGCGCCCGATGATCAGAATCTGTCCATCTTCAAGAATCCCGTCGGGGTTGGACTCCAGCCACTCCTCAAGGACGGATTCCTCATGATCCACCTTGAACGGCAACTGCTCGTACTCGGTGAATTCGCCGTCAGATCCAATGCTAAAGACTCTCATGTTGGGGCTGCCTCCTTCGTCGCCCGGACGATCAAGTTAGCCAATGAGCCGTAGGGGCGAACCCCAAACCGCCTTCTCACCAAGACCGGGCAGCCCTGGAATTTCGCCGTAGGACCTGCCGCGCTCGCCTTGGGAAAAACCGTATTCTAGCCTCATCCGCCCGCCTCGTATTGCTAGGTGTTCGTGCTTCGCCGCCGACCACGGACGTAAGCGGCGTTTAGGATCTCGGGAGGGGGCCGACTCGGAGATAGAATTGCGGACGGCCAGCTTAGATGGAACAGTGGGTGGAGGTGCCGGGCCAGCGCGAGGGGGAGAATCGAACGGCGCACCGATCCGTTGATTCGCTGGCCTCTCTATCGGTCCTCAACAGCCTTCCCGCTAGGGATCATTGGAACGGGAGCGACCCCTGGAGGGCGGGGGCTGGGTGTGAAAACACACCTAGCTCCAAGCCCGTACCAGGCCCTCGGCCTGGGGGGTCGCTCCCTTCTTCGGCCGAGAGCTCCGGAGCGGCGTCGCCGCTCCGGCGGCCGTGCCGCAACTGTAAGACAGGCAGCCACATACGGGAGCGCTGGCGCGCACATGGAAATGGCGTTTCGGTGCACATGCACCCCGTTGTCTGATGTGCACTCGCCGATCAGCACCGACGCTCGCCGATCCGCGTTCAAAATCCGCCTCCAGGGAGCCGTCTCGAGCGCCATGTCGCGAAGCCGTGGATCATCGTTCCTGGACTCGAGGATCGGTGGAGGTCCTTCAGCTCGACGATCCGCTTGAGGCAGGCCTGCAGGTCGCCATACTCTTTGAGCACCCGGTCATCCTTGGCGCGGATGGCCTGCTCGATTCGGGCGATCTCGCGGCCGATCCCGTGGTCGAATTCGGAGGGGTGGGGATCTCGCGCCCAGTTGGCGAGCACCGTCTCCGCCCGGCCCCGCTCGTCCGTTGTCCGGACGACGACCACGACTTCGATCCCGCGGCCGCGATCCCAAAGCGCCTCCCAGAGTTCGCGGTGCGCGGCACCCCAGGAGCGGAGCGCCGTCGCGGTCTCGTGGCCCGGATCGACGTAGACGAAGACGGCGCGCTCGGCGTCAAGCGCGACCGGGAGCCGGAGCCGGAGCGGGAAGTAGCGCCGGAGGTTCCCGGTCGCTCCCCGGTAGACCCGCCGGGGCAGGAGCCTGCGCTCGACGCTGAGCGCCTCGAAGGCGGCCACATGGCGCCAGCGCTCTTCGCGCGTGAAGTCACTAAAGGGCCACGACGCTCGCCCGATAAGTCACAGATCACTCACAAAATAGCGTGTAGCTTTCCGGATAGCTCTCGATAACTGTAGTTATCGAGAGTAACCCGCGGCAAGGATTGTGACCAGAGAGGCCCCCGGGTTCTTCGGGGCTCATCTGCGTTTTTGAAGCCGTGCCAGCTGGGCGGCGCCGTTGCGCTTGGCCAGCAGCCGCTCGCCGTAGCGCTGCACCATCTGGGCGTTCTTCCAGCGCCCGGCCTGCATGATCGCCGGGATCCCGATGCCCGAGGCGATCATGTCCTGAGCCGCGCCCACGCGGGGGCTGTGCCCGGAGAGCCGCCGCACGATCTGCTCCGGGAGCCCGGCCCGTTCGGCCATCGCCTTGTAGATGCGCGGCACCTGGCTCTCATGCAGCCGGCCGCCCAGCGTGCCGTCCTTGCGCATCGAACGGAAGAGCGGCCCGCCACTGATCCCGCTTGCGCTCAGCCACTCCGAGAGCAGCCTCACGCTGTCGCGGTGCAGGTAGAGCATCGCGCCGCCGCCCTCCGGATCGGTCTTCGCGCGGCGCACGAGGAGCGAGGCCGAACCGCCCCTTTCTATCGTCACATCAACGACTTGCAGCGCGACCAGCTCGGAGCGCCGGAGCATGGCGTCGTAGGCCACGGCCAGAATCGCGCGGTTCCTGACGTCGATCACCCGGTCGCCCGCGGCCTCCGTCAGGCGCCGGCGGAGCGCCCAGGTCAGCCCCCGCACCTGCCTCTGCCGGCACCCCCTCTGCCGGTGCATCCGCTTCAGCGCCCGCCGCACGGTCACGTGCTCGAGCGGGCTCCGCTCCCCGGCCGCCTTGTGCACGGTGGCGACGCTCGAGACGTAGCGCCGCACGGTGGCCGGCGCTCGCTCGCTCGCCATCGCCTCGACGTAGGCCACCACCGTGGCCGCGCGCGCGGGCAGCGGAGAACGCCCCCGCTCGGCGCACCACGCCGCGAACCGTTCCAGGTCCGCTCGCACCGCTCGCACGGTATGGCCGCTCAGGGCGCCGCGGGCGTCCTCCAGGTAGGCGGTCAGGCGCTCGCCGTTTTGTGACTTTCGAGTGGCCGGGTCGGGACGGTCGGACACACCTCCCGGGGCCAAAATACGCATAAGTGCCCCCTGCACAATGACATACAGCAAAACGGTTTACTCTCGATAACTACAGTTATCGAGAGCTAAATCCGCGCGCGGAAACCGCAGGAGAACGAGCGAAGGGGACATCGCGATGACTAGGACACCGGACGGACGCGGCCGCGAGCGCCGCACGGATACCATCTTGCCGAGCGGCTTGAGCGCGAGGAAACACGGCTGCCCGCCTCCACGGCCTGACACCCTGCCGCCCCGCCGGGGCGGCCGTCCCTCTTCTCAGACCGTATCCGCCACCAGCCGCGCTGTGGGTTTCGCGCGCCTGCGCGGCGCGCGGCGCGGGTTCCTCCGCTCCGCCCGGTCGCTGGCCCTCACGGGCGCCGTGTTCGGCCTGCTCTTCTCCACGGCCCAGGCGCAGGAGGCTGACGAGGTGCTGCTGAGCAACCTCGGGCAGATCTACGACGACGATACAAACGTTCAACCGTCAATCGTTTGGGCCCAAGGGTTCACCACCGGCTCCAACACCGGCGGATACCACCTGAGCAGCATTGAGCTGGATGTCGGTCGAGTACCCGAGCCCCTGTCCGCCGTGACGGTCGCGCTGTGGTCGGCGACCAGTGGCACTACGCCGGAACCCAACGTCTCGGTCGCCACGCTGACCCACTCCACCGGGACGTGGGCCGGCGACGCCGTCAACACCTTCAATGCCCCGCCGGATACGGAGCTGGACGCCGGCACGACGTACTTCGTGCATATGTCCTACAGCGGTGGAGGTAGAACTCTGACGCTACGTAGTACGAACTCGACATCCGCCGACGCTGGCGGCGCGGCTGATTGGAGCGTCGGCCGGAAGGTTCGTAGTATTCAGGGAGGCAACTGGGTCGCCTCGTCCGGCCCGCCTAGATTCAGAATAAACGGCAGGGCGTCCGAGGTGACGCCGCCGCTGCTCCCCAGAGTCACCTCCGTGATGGTCGCGTCCGCGCCGCAGTCGGGGGACACGTACCGCTCATACGAGACGATCCTGTTCACGGTGACGTTCAGCGAACCGGTGCGGGTCACACCGGGGCGACTGAGGCTGAAGGTCGGTCTCGACAATCCCGGCGGGGCGTCCGGGAGCACGGTGGAGGCCGTGTTCTCGGGCCTCTCGCAGAGCCAGCGCCCGACTGCCGATACCCCGCAGGCCCGGCTCGCCCGGCATATGCATTTCGAATACAAGGTGCAGCTGTTCGACCGCGACGAGGACGGCGTGCGCATCGGCTCCAACGCGTTGCGGCTCGCCTCCGGGGCACGGATTCGAAATGAGGTCGGCAGCGACGCGGAGTTGGACCATGTCGCGCTCGGTACGCAGTCCGGCCACAAGGTTGACGGGACGGCGGACGTGCCGATGATCCGAGGGATCGAGGTGGTCTCGACGCCGCGGCTGAGTTCGAAGGGCACCACGACCAGGGACACCTACGGCGAGGGCGAGAACATCCGCATCGAGGTGCGCTTCGACCAGCCGGTGGTGGTCGAGGGCGAGCCGACGTTCGCGCTCGAGGTGGGCAATCCCTGCCGGGCGGTGTGCGAGGCCGACTACGCGTCGGGGAGCGGCACGAACACGCTGGTGTTCGCGTACCTGGTGCTGGAGGTCGACATCGACCGCAACGGCATCGCGATCCGCGGCAACCCGATCGAGGTGGTGTCCGGCGACGGCATCCGCAACGCCGCGGACCAGGAGGCGCACCTTTCCTACAAGGGGAAGGGCACGCAGCGCGGCCACAAGGTGGACGGGTCACGGGCGGCGGGGTCGCACCTGTCGGTGGAGGACGCCGAGGCGCACGAGGCCGACGGCAGGATGGAGTTCACGGTGCGCCTGGAGCCGCACGGCCTGGGCATCGTGACGGTCGACTACGCGACGGCCGACGGCTCGGGGGACACGGGCGCGGTCGCGGGCGAGGACTACACGGAGACGAGCGGCACGCTGACGTTCAATCCGCTGGAGACGGAGCGGACGGTGTCGGTGCCGATCACCGACGACGCCCACGAGGACGACGGCGAGACGTTCACGCTGACGCTGTCGAACCCGGACGGCGCGAAGCTCAGGTCCGGCGAAGGCGAGGCCACGGGCACGATCCACAACAGCGAGATCCAGCCGCTGACGGCGACGTTCGAGGACGAGCCGGCGGCGCACGACGGGAGCGCGTTCACGTTCCGTATGGCGTTCAGTGAGGACATCGGGATCAGCTACCGGGCGCTGCGCGAGGACGCGCTGGCGGTGACCGGCGGGCGGGTGACACGGGGGGCGCGCGTGGACGACCGCCGCGACCTGTTCGAGATGACGGTGGCGCCCGACGGCGACGGCGCCGTTTCGATCGAGCTGCCGGCGGGGCGCGAGTGCGGGGTCTCCGGTGCGATCTGCACGAAGGGGGAGAACCGGCGGCAGTTGACCAACAGCCTGTCGGCGACGGTGGCGGGTCCGGCGGGCGGCTCGGGACCGCCGGAGCTGACGGCGTCGTTCGAGGGCATGCCGGCCGAACACCGTGGCGAGGGCGGGTTCCACTTCCGCGTGGCGTTCAGCGAGGACATCGGGATCAGCTTCCGAGCGCTGCGCGAGGATGCGTTCACGGTGACCGGCGGGCGGGTCACGGGTGGCTCGCGCGTGGACGGGCGGCGCGACCTGTTCAAGATGACGGTGAGGCCGGACTCGGACGGGGACGTGACGATCACGCTGCCGGCGGGGCGCGAGTGCGGGGTCTCCGGTGCGATCTGCACGAAGGGCGAGAACCGGCGGCAGTTGACCAACAGCCCGTCGGCGACAGTCAAGGGTCCGGCGGCGAGCTCCGCAGCGGCCGCCCCCGGCTGGCCAGACCGGGCCGCGCGCCTCTGCTCGGCTCTGGGCATTGGAGAGGAGATGACCCGGACATCAATGGTCGCGGCGTTGTGGGAGGACGGCGATGTGAGCGATGACCGGCTTGCCGCCCTGGACAGTCTGGGCAACGGGAATGGGAGGTATGACCTCGGCGACATGCTCGCCTGGGCCGCCCGCTGCCGCGGGGGCGAAGCATCCGGGCCGGCCGCCGGCTCCGGACCGCCCTCCCCGCCCCCCGCGCTGCCTGCGTCGGGGCCGGCGGGAGGGGCCAGCTGGCGGAGAAAGCGCGCGCGCGGCACCGGCCGCCACCGCCGGCCGGTTCCGGACGAGCCCCCCGACCCGCGCTCCGTGAAGACTCCGCGCTCCGGGTGGTTGCGGCTGGCGTTGCTGGCCGTGGTAATCTCGGTCTGGGGCTGCGGGGACGGCATCGTCGACCCGCGGGGGGGTGACGTAGCCAATGCGGCGGTCGTGGATCCCGGCCCTCTGCACGTCCGGTTGACGGCCCCGCCGCAGGCTCGCGACATCGGAGCCATGCTGGTGATCGAGGGTCCGGCCATCGACTCGCTGCAGGCGCCGGGTCTCGAGATGTTCGAGACGGACGAATCGTCCTCGACGCGACGCGAGGTCATCATCGCCGGAGCGCTGCCGGACGCGCCCGTACTGCGGGTCTGGGTGCCCCACCGGGGCGACGAGGCCCGGTACCGCGTGAGGCTGCTCCAGGTGGCGGGCGAGGACTTCGCGCTCAGGGACCTGAGCGTGTACGGGAGCGTGATCTCCCGCTGAGCGCCGGGCGCGGCGCCCGCCTTCGAGGCGTGGGGCCGCGCCCGCTCGATGCGGCGAGATCAAGATCCAGGGTGACCCTCCCCGCGACCCGCCGGCCAACCTTCGACTCACTTGAAAGCTCCCTCCGAGGCGAGATCTGGCCGTGCCCGGCCAGCCTCGGCCGTGGATGAGCGGGTCCTCGTGGGCCGCGTCTCGACCGTAACCGCCATGGGGATGCTGACGAAGCAGTTCCAATAGCGAGTGGCTGCGTCCGTCGAGCGCACGGGCATGAGAACATCCACGCCCGGTCGGCAAGCGGTGGGCGATCCGATCCTGGTGCGTCAGCTCCGTCCTGGCCGCTCCCCGAGGCTGGCGATGGCCTGCCAGGTCCCCGTGTTCATCGAAGCCTGCCGCCGGGCCCATGTGGCCCCTGTTCCCTCCCGGGGCAACGCGCCCCGGAATTCTTCACCGAACAGAACGGAGGCAGACCGATGACCAGAGCAATGGAACAGGGCATGGACGCGCCCGCGCGCGTCCTGCGGTTACCTCGAGTGCAGGCCCGCACCGGGCTGGCGCGGAGCACGATCTACGTGCGGGTGGCCGACGGGAGCTTTCCCCAACCGATCCGGCTAGGCGCGCGCGCCGTCGGCTGGATCGAGTCCGAAGTGGATGCGTGGATCCGAGAGCAGATCGCCGCAAGCCGCGGCAACGCGAAGTGATCTGAGACGATAACCATCTGACAGTTCGCAATGACAGAGGGACGGGGGCCATCGACAAACTGCCCTCCCGCACGCTTCGCTCCTTCGCCTCCTCCGGGAACCTCCGCTACGGTCCACTCGTCACGGGTTCCGCGAACGTACCGTATGGTCCCGTGTAATCGCGCTAAAAATATACGGGATCGTATACGATATAAACGAGTCAGACCAAAACCTACGGCATCCATAACTAACCGTATGTCATATAGTTACGACGATGTACGCACATCGTCGATAGCTGCTCGCTCACCACCGTGCACGCGAACAATGCCCGCTCGGCCCTCTCGCGCCTGGCCAGCTGCGCCATGCAGGCCGGCGGCGCGCTCCCCTGGGAGGTCACCTGCCGCGGCGTGGTCGACGGCATCTCGCTCGTCATCCACATGACCCGCCGCCGGGGCCGGCGCTTCGTCGAGGAGGGGCTCCGGGTCCAGGGCTACGACGCGGCCGCGAACCGCTGGCGCACCGAACCCATCAGGAAGGAGTGAGGAGATGAACGGCGAGGAGAGGGTCCTTCGGGTCGAGACGCTCGAGGACTTCGACCGGGAGCTGGCGCGCGACGGGGGCGAGACCCTCCAGGTGCCGGCCTGGATGGCCGAAGAGTACGGCCTCTTCCCCGAGGACGTGGGGAGCGAGGACGAGATCCGCACGGCCGGGCGGGGCCCGGAGGACCGGGAGGAGGCGGGCGGGCGATGAAGCCCGAGGAATACCACCGCCGGTTCGCGGACCGGATCATCGAGCAGATCCGCCGGGGCACGGCGCCGTGGCAGAAGCCGTGGGGGCCGGGCGAGCGCGTCCTCCCCTCGAACGTCGGTACCGGCCGCGCCTATGCGGGCGGCAACAGCCTGCATCTGGCCGCCGTGGCCCAGGCACGCGGGTATGCCGACGTCCGCTGGGGAACCTACCGCCAGATCCAGGCCCTGGGCGGACAGGTACGGAAGGGGGAGCGGGGCACCCGCATCCTCTCCTTCCGGGACCACCGGCGGATCGCCGTGACGGACGGGCGGGGACGGCCCGTCACCGATGCGGAGGGCAAGCGCGTCTACCGCCACGAGCGCCTCCCCGTGCCCTACGTCCGGCAGTACAACGTCTTCAATGCCGAGCAGGCCGACGGGCTGCCGGCCCGGCCCGCGCCCATCGCCGAGCCGCTCTGGAGGGTCCACCAGCAGGCCGAGAGGGTCCTCGAGGAGAGCGGGGTCCCCGTCCGTCACGTGGCCGGCGACCGTGCCTACTACAGCCTGAACCGCGACCGGATCGTGCTGCCCGAGAGAGGACAGTTCCCGTCCGCCAACCACTACTACCAGACCGCGCTCCACGAGCTGGGGCACAGCACGGGCCATCCGGAGCGGATGAACCGGGCCTCACTCATCGTCGGGATGAGCGAGGGGTTCGGATCGCCGGTCTATGCGAAGGAGGAGCTGCGGGCCGAGATCAGCGCCATGATGACGGGCGAGCGGGTGGGCGTGGGCCACGACCCGAGCCGAGGCGCCGCCTACGTCGAGGCCTGGGTCGCGGCGCTGAAAGAGGATCCCAGGGAGATTCGCCGCGCCGCGGCCGACGCACAGAAGATCTCGGACTTCTTGCTGGCGCGGAGCCGCGAGCGAGCGTCCGAGCGGGAGCCAGCGCCGGTGGCGGCCATCCGGGCCGCTCCCCGTCCGCCCGGGATCCGGCGGACGCCCCCGCTGCCGGCTCCGGAGCGGAGTTTCGACCTGAGCCGCTGACGCCAGAGAGGAGGCAGGAGATGTTCGACCGCACGATCGAACCCGACCGGAGCCGCACGCCGGAGAACCGCGAGCCCGGCCGCGCCGGGGATGGCCACCCCACCGAGCGCGATCGGCAGAGGGAGGCCGAGCCCCGTTCCATTCGCGGACGGTCGGGCCGGGCCCTCCAGGACGTGGGCATCTACGGTTGCGTCGCCTTCCGGGACCTGGCCGAGACGCACTTCGGCGACGATCGCCACGCCGCCCGCCGGGCGGTAGACACCTGGATCAGGGAGGGGCTCGCCAGCGAGTCCAGAGCCGAGGAAGCGAAAGGCCGGCCGATTGAGCTCGTGGCGCTCACCCGGAGCGGCGCGGTCGCCGCACGCGACCTGGCCGCCTGGCAGAGCCTGGACCCCGGGCAGCGGTTCGGGCCTGCTCGCATCCCACGCGGCCAGGTCGCCCACGATGCGGCCGTCTACCGGGCCTGCGGGCACCAACGGCGGCGCCTGCTCCGGCGGGGCGCCGCCGTTCGGCGCGTCCGGCTCGAGGGCGAACTGAGGAGCCACGTCGTAAGGCCGTTCCAATCCGCGCGCTGGCAGGGCGGCCGGCGCCTCGCGGAAGCCGAGCGGCGGCGCGCCGCCCGGGAGCTCGGCCTCCCCATCGATGCCGGGGGCCGCGTCCTCTTTCCCGATGCCCAGATCGAATACACGGGCCCCGGCGACGCGGGTGGACGCGTCAACATCGAGGTCGCGTCCAACCACTACCGGGCACCGACCCTCCGGGCCAAGGCCGGGGCCGGGTTCGTGCTCTATGCAACGGGCGGCGCCAAGGCCCGGGTGCTTCGGGCCCTGGGCCAGAGCGGGGGCCGGGACTCCGCGCTAGGTGGGGCGGGGCGCGAGGCGACCGTCTTCGAACTCTAGATCCGGCAGGATCGCCAGATGCAGCCATGGAGAATCAGCGTCGGCCTCACCGCCGCCCTCGTCGGCTCGGCCCTCCTCCTCGTCGGGCCACAACTCGAATTCCTCGCACCGTACTGGCCGATGATCTTCGCCGAGCACGGCGTGAGCGTCGTCTGGCATGCGGCGTTGGCGGTCGCGACCGTTGCGGCCGCCATCTACGGCCTCGCTCGCGTCGCCGGACTCGCCGATCTGGGGCGCCGCGTCGATCTCGCCGAGCGCTCCGTCCGGCGCGGTGAGGGCGATCCCGGGCTCACCGACGCGCTCCAGAGGGATCAGGACGGAGATTGGGACTGAATGCGGTCCCTTGGAGTCGATCCGGCGAGGTCCGAGTGTCAGGTCAATACCGTCTCAGATCAGTCGGGAGCTGGTTGCCGACTCTCACGAAGGCCCGCCACACGGTGCGCAGCGATGTCCGGTCGCCGACGATCTCAAGGAGGTCGTGACGCCTTGCGAACGTCCTGACCGCCTGACCTGTCAATGGACTTTATTCGGTCATCAGATGAAGGCTGAGTCTTGCCCAATGACAGGCAAGCCTCAGGTCCGGGGCGCAACGATCATGGGAGGATCATCATGCGTCTCTCGACCAGACAGATCCGGGCCGTCCACTCCATCGAACTTCGCGGACTCACCCGCCCGCCGCTCGCCCCGTGCGGGTACACTTCACTGCGCCGGGGCGCCCCGCCGGGTCAGCTCCATCCTCCCTTTCTCGATCACGGGGAGGCAAAGGCCGCATGGTGCCGAGGCAGGATCTCGAAGTGCCTCCGGTCTTAACATGGGCCAGGGGTCTCGGCCGCAACCTGGCGACCCCGACCAAGACGTCCTCGGCTCGCTCTCCGGTGCCGCCGATCCGGGGTTTCTACCTGACCCGCACCACCCAGAGGCGCATGTGGGGAGGCAGCTCGCGCGCGCCGAACGTGACAGGGCCGTGGCTACCGCTGACCAGGAAGTAGGCGGTCGATCCCCCCCGGACGTCGAAGGTCTCAGAAAAATCGTAGCCGCGGACCCCCGGTTCGGGCCGGGCCGTGGGGCGGATGCTGACGTAGATCTCGCCGAAGTTCCAGCTGGAGAAAGTCCGCTCTCCGTCCGACAAGTAGATGTCGTCCGCCAGGATCGCCGCCGTCCAGCTCGCGAGCAGCTCATCCGGTTCGGTGCCCCGGGTGAGCACCCAGAGGAGATCGAACCCGTGAACCGGCGAGTTCATCATGGCCCGCGTCATCTCGTGCTCCGTGGCGGGCGAATAGAACTGATCGGCGATCCAGCGCATGAGCAGTGCGGGAATCCCGTAGGGGAACCGCTGGGCACCCACGCACGGGCCGTTCGGCGGGCGTCCCAGCCATGAGCACTCGTGCGGCGCTCCCGGCACCCTGGTCGTTTCCCGGGGAATGAATCCGAAGTAGCGCGCCAGGTCGGCGATGTAGCTTCCGTACCAGTCGAAGTTGTCGAAGAGCGGGTCGGAGGTGAGGTTCTGACCCGATCCCAGCCTGGTGAACCCGTGGCCGACGAGCTCCTCCATCAGGGTCGCGATCCCTTCGATCTCCCACAGCGGGGGGACGGGTCCGGCCTGGACGAAGTGGACGAGTCGGGAGAAGTGGACGATGTGGGTGACCTCGTGCGCGATGAGGGTCGGATAGAGATCCCGGGCGCGCTCGAACGGCACACCGGTCCGTGCGAGCTCCTGGCCGTCCCGGAAAGAGCCCGCGAGCTCGCCGCCGCTTCGAGGCAGGGCACTCCCCGGCCGTGGCGCCGGCCAGGTCGTCGCCGCCGTCCGGTTCTACGCGAAGCTCGGGGGCAAGCCATCCCCGGTCGGGCTGGCCACCGGTCGGGCTGGCCACCGCGCGGGTGCTGGCCGGGTTCCGGCGCGAAGGACGTGCCAGGGGCCGGGGGCAGGTGGTGGGCGTCCGGTGGGAGCAGGGAGGCGCCGCGGCCGCGGTGGCCGGATGCAATTGGTATATTGGTGACGCTGGATCAAATGATTTTGATCTTCGTCTCTTCGTGAGCGACTCGACTGCTACCGTGTCGCACGTGATCACCGTGGTTGTGGATTCAGGTGCGGCAACGTTCCCTCGATCGGGTGTCGAGGGCGAGCGCTTGGCCGTGGAACGAGCTCTTGGTGCAGGCATAGTTCGTCGAGCGTCCTCGTTATTGCCTCCAATCTCCGGGTCAATTGTTCCAATTCCGTTCCGAATTCTGAAGATGTAGTGGCCACAACCGGCAACGACGGTTGGTTCAGTATTGTGATCCGCGGGATATTCTCGCCTCTTGGACGATACTGCGTCGATCTGATTGCGGTGGCCCAGGCGGATACACTACGAGACGCTCGATCATGCTAGAACCGGACGTTGAGCAGCGGCACCTTCCAGATCAGGGCCTCGCGCGCGTCGGGATCCCGGACCGGGAACGGCAGCGGAGCCGAGAGTGACCATTCGCCGCCCTGGGAGCGGTTCAGCAGCGCACCGGACGCCGGGAGCGACCTCGCCGCCTGGGCGTTTCCGCTGGCGCCTTCCTCCCCGCCACCGCCTTGCGTAAGCGCCGCCCCGACGACGAGGCCGGCGATGCTGCCCGCGAGGGGAATGCCGATTTCAGCGTCATCATTGCCCGGCTGCGTGATCATCACGACTCCAATGCCGCCGACCCCGCCTATCAACCCGCCGACGCTGATCAGGCGGGCCCGCGACCGGCTCAGCGGCCAACGGCTTCCCGCGAGCGCCCCGGCAGCCAACCCCGCGTTCCCCGCCATCGTTGTGGCTCCCCAGGCCATGTTGTCGTCCAGATCCAGCAGTATGCTCGAGGCAAGTCCGAACCAGGCTCCCCACAGGCTGCCCAGCATGGCCGAAGTGGAGGTCCCCGCCGTGATGTCGCGACGCGACGCCAGCGCGCCGCCCGCGAGGCCGACCGCGCTGCCCGCGATCATCGAAGCGAAGATGGCCTGGTCGCTCGGCCCCTCGTCGATCCGGATGTCGCCTTCGATGATGCGCTCGCCGCCTCCCAGATCCAGGGCGTTGGCCCAACCCATGCCTTGCAGCGCACCCCACGTCCCGCCCCACGTGATGGCACGGGCCTGCCCCAGCGACACCGGCCGCGACCTCGTGAAGGCACGCCCGCCAAGAAACGCCGCGGGACCCCCCAACAGGAGTCCGACCCCGTATGCCTCCGGGCTTTCTGCCTCCAGGGTGGCCGGGATCGCCACACCCAACCAGATCCCGTAGAGCGTCGACCAGACGTTGATTTCAATCTCACCACCGGCCTGGGACCGTCCCGCGCTCGCGGCGTCCAGCCGGGCACCCGCGGTCTCGGCGGCGGGCGTACCCGGGAAACGGTCGACGATGTGCCGGTAGAGCGAGGCGGCCACGTCCTCTTCTCCCCGGCTCTCGAAGTCAGAGGCGACGGCGAGGACGACGGCGGCCGAGTCGGCCCGCGTGAGCTGGGCGGACGCTCGCGACGGTGTGCACAGGGCGCCAGCTAGGAGGGCGACGACGAAGACGGCGCGGATCAGGAGGGACGTACGCATATCGTGGGTACCCCCGCCGGCCATTCTGTTTCCTCTTTGGATCCATTGGCCTTCCCGGGTCCGATATCCCCCACCTTCCGTTTCCGGTAACTCCCAGCCGTGGATGCTATAGCCACTTATACCGATTCGAAGCGCCGAAGCGGAGCTTGGCAACCGCGCCGTGAGCATCACGCCAAGTATTTGACCAAGCGCTTGAGCAAGCCCGGTCTCGGGCCCAGCAGCCCCTCCCACGGGTCGGCGTCCTGGGCCGCCAGGGGCACGGTCCCGAGCGTGGCCGCGCACACGACACCGGCCACGATTCGGACCCGCTCTACCCGTCGCCTCATCCCTCCCCCTCGAGCTCGAGTGCCGGACGCTCTACGGGTCCACGTCCACCACGATCGGAGAAAAAGTGGCCGTGCCAGAGCCTTTTCCAGCACCCAGTACATGGAGGGGGGAGGCCGAGTGGATGACCGATGACAGAGCGTGCCCTAGAGAAAAGCGAGAGGAGAACCGCGTCTGGCTCGGTGGGGCCCAAGCGAAGTGCGGGAGCGGCCATCGGGAAGCTACGTGCCGGGCATTGTCCGCTTCAAGTATTGGTCGAGCAGCGGTACGGTGAACGCTGTGTCACCGTGGGCCGGGCTGTAGATCATCCCCTTGCTGATCAGGTTCGAGCGGGTGGGTGCGACCCCTTGGACGGGGCGGCCCATGGCGTTTGCGATCTCCCCGGAGCGGTGGGGACCAGGCCCGAGTTCGGCCATGGCCCGCAGGTAGCGTCGCTCGAAGGGGGTCATGCGCTCGAAGCGAACCCGGAAGAAGGTGCTGTCGAGTTCCGCGATCGCGACGGGCGAGGCCGCCTCCACTTCGGATCGCGTCACGCTTGGTCCGTCGGCGACCGTCCAGCAGGCGCTACCCCACTCCTGGAGGAAATAGGGATATCCCTCCGTGATTCTCAGGATTTCCTTGAGGGCGTCCGGCTGGTATGCGACGCCGAGGCGGTTCGCCGGTACCTCGAGCGCCTGCATGGCGGCATCGCGGGGCAGGGGGCCGATTTCGGTGAAGGAGAACATCCGCTCGGCATAGGATTTCGCGATGCCGACATGGCCCACGAGCTGGGGCAATCCGGATCCGATCAGCGTGACCGGCAGCTGACGTTGCGCGACCCGGTGCAGGGCCGCGATGAGCGCGCCGAGCTCCTGTCTCGCCACGTATTGCATCTCGTCGATGAACAGGACGAGAACCGTCTCGCGGGCACGGGCCGCCTCTCCCGCAACCTGAAGCAGCGCGGTGAGATCGGTGTGCAGGTCTCCGCTGTCCGCGACGCCCTCTTCCGCATCCAGATCGATGGAGACGGTGATGTCTTCGTAGCTGACTTTCATCGCGCGGACGAAGCCTGCAAGTGACCTCCGCGCCGTCTTGGCCAACTCCCTCGCGGCGGCGCTGCGGCTTAGTTGGAGAAGGACGGAGTTCAGCGGCCCCGCAAGTGCCGCCGGAAGGGAGCGGTCCTCCGGCGCTTCAATCAACACGGCCGCGAAACCGCGCGCCTCGGCATCGAGGAAGATCCGGTTCAGAAGGACGGTCTTCCCGACCCCGCGCAGGCCGACCATGAGCAGACTCTTGGCAGCGAGACCGTTGCCTAGCCGGTCGAGCACGATCTCCGCGTCCTCGATCAACGCGTCGCGCCCTGCAAGTTCGGGTGGCGGTGTGCCTGCTCCAGGCGCATACGGGTTCGTTCGTCGGTCCATTTATATTGAAGTTATATGAGTTTATCTCGATGAGTAACGATCTGGTTCGATGAACTTGATCGTCCAACGTGTGGGGATGTGTGGCACGCTGGGGTTAGGGTCAGGAGGTGGCGCAGTGCCCTTGGGGTCCGGCCTCCGGTTGGTTGTGACAATGACACCTCGACAAGGTCGGGAAGCCACGCGGCTGGCTCAGTCCCGCGTCCGTTCGGGCCATCATCCAACGACGTGCTGCCGATGCCGGGATCGAGGGTCGCGTGTCCCGCCGCTCGCTACGGGTCGGAGGGCGCTGCCCCTGGCCACCACCGGGGCCTCGGCCGTCGAATTGCAGACCGCCGGGCGCACGGGTCTCACCTCACTTTCAGTACACATACAGGGGCCACCTCCTTCGCGAATCTCGGCCTCGAAAGACCACCACCGCCTCGCCTACCTGTAGGAACCGCACAGTCGCTTCGTGCGCGAAACGATTTGGAGCCAGAGGACAGGCGTCAGGGCTCATGTCCACGTAAACATTCGGCGCAATGGTTGCGACGTTGCCTTGTATCCTCACCTCGGTCTCACCCTTCCAGTAGCACTGATCCCCTATCGTGACTACGGTAACCGTGAAGGGTTCGCCAACTAAGACGGAGTTTGGGACAGCGACGTATACGAGTTCGCCGACGACACGCTTCTCATCGGGTCCGAGAATTCCGCATGCCCCGACAAGGAGACCCGCGAGAACGGGCATCAGAAGTCTTCGCATAGCGTACGGCCTACCGTATCGCCACTCAGTACACGAACACGGTTCGGTCGATCATGATGATCCGACCATCGCTGCTGTCGCTCTCGCGGCGAAACGGACCTGGACCGAGATCTGCTCCACAACGTTTCCGGTCCCCGATTGTTTATGACAATTGTCAGTAGCTTGCCCAACTCGACGACCGGCTCCGGCAGGGCGGAGAGCTTCCCTGGAGGTCGTTTGCCGAAGCGTCATCGACAGGATCGCCCTCGTCCTGCACATGGCCCGGGTCGAGGGCCGGAGTGCGGTCGAGGAGGGGCTCCGGGTGGAGGGCTGGCAGGTCGAGGACAACGCCTGGCTCACCCGGGCTGTCGACGTGGCACGGTGCCCGGCGGGACAGTGACCTACGCTGGGATGCCCTCCACCGTCAGGTGCCGAAGATCCGTGCGCGTGCTGGCATGCTCGAATGTGATCGCCAGGACGTTGCCCTCGGCATCCATATCGATCGTGGTGTTCTCGTCGAGATTCCGGGTCTCGACGATCGGGCGATCCTGAAACTCGACGTAGAGCGTATCCGTGTCCTCGAAGTACCGTATCGTCATGGGCTGAACCTCCGGTCGAAGAAAGCGTTGTGCACCGTCTCTCCGTCGGGAAGCAGCACTACTCTCAGGTACCGGCCTCCGGGATCCGTCCCCACCGGCGGATACGCCCATCTCCCTGGACGAACTCGCTCTCGGGAGCAGCCTTTACGCGCAAGATCCACTCGTCTGTAATCCCGGCCCGATCGGGCCGGGACAGAACCGCAACGAAGTACTCGGTGATCCTCAGCTTCGGACTCCAATGAGAGCTGCAGGAAAAGTGCCGAACCGGCCCCTGTGCCCGAACAGCATAACTTATCCGGTGTGCGGAGTCCGGCAGCGACCCCGGCGCGAGTTCGCCGATCGGGCACGGCCGGTCACGCCTACGCCTGCAGCATCACCCATCCGGGGCCAGTCAACCCGGCCAGCCATTTCATTCCCCCGGACCCGAACCACGACGGGCGTGATCGCGTGAGCCGGAGCTCATATCTGACCGATAGCTCGAAGCACACGACGGAACTCACGGTCGTTTCGAGAACTCTCCCTCCTCGAGCTCGAGCTGATGACGCGCACTGCCCGCCACGTGCAGGAAGACGGGTCCGGAACCCACCAGACGCAGGAGGATCAGATGCACGCGCTCGGCCCCTCGACTGCGCACTCGCGTTGCCCTGCTCGGCGGCTTTTCGGACATCGTCGGGGTTAGGAGTGTCCTGCGCCGGAAGCGGCGCGATGTCCATGACTTCTAGCAAGTGGACTGCCGTCGTATGTCGACCTGGATGATCTTCGGTCGGGCAATGCGGAGAGTCCCCCCGGTTACTTGTGAAACTACCGGAGGAGGTGGCCCGGGCGTCTGGGATCGAGACGCCGACGCGCAAGGATCTGACGACGCTGGACCGGGAGCGTCCGAAGAAGGGCTCGAACAAGACCATGACGGGCGTGAAGGAGCGCAAGCTGCGCAGCTACGTGAGCGAGCCCGACCGCGGGCGCCGGAAATGGAAGAACAGCCGGGACGCGCAGAAGCCGGCCTACGACAACCGCCGCCGGCTCCGGGGCAACCGGCTGCTGCGCCAGAGGGGCGAGAAGGTGGAGCGGGGATTCGCACACATGCTGGGCAGCGGAGGGCTGCGTCGCGTCCACATACGGGGCTAGGAGCTTGCGCCCCAGAAAGGGATCTTGTGGGGGTGGTCGGGTTCGCGGATCGTGACGTAAGGGCGGGGGTTCTCCCGGGATCCGGCAGGGACTGGGCGTTTTCGGGACGTACGAGGCGTCCGGGTGTCGGCTTCGGCAAACATTCCCGACGAGGCAGGCGTTTTCGGGATGGTCGAGGGTGCGCCGGGGGCCTGTCGCCCGGATTGCGGGGTGCCCGGGCGTGCGCTCATGCCGCCTGAAGGGTGTGCAGCCGCTTGACGTTCAGGGCCAGGCACACGAGGGTCCATTCGGCCCGGACCTTCTCGAGGCCCCGGAAGCTGAACCGTCGGAACCCCATCGCCTCCTTGACCCAGCCGACGGGCGCCTCCGCCATCCACTTCCGGCGGGCGTAGCGCCTCCGGCCGTCGGGGCCTGCGAGCTTCTCGGCCATGCGCGCCGTTGCCGTTTCGGCTTCGGCGTCGGGATCGGCGGGCGCGGCGGTCTTGCCCTCCCGGCCCGTTGCCACATACGCGTCAACGCCACGCGCTTCCAGTGTACCCAGGTCCCGTTCGTTGCAGTAGCCCGCATCCGCCAGCACCTGCGCCGGCGTCCCGCCGCAGACTTCCGCTGCCGCGTCGAGCATCGGGATCAGCTGGCCCTGGTCGCTCGCGTTGTCCGTCACCTCGGCCCCGACCACCAGCTGGCTCTTCCCGTCCACCGTCATCTGCGCGTTGTAGCACTGCTGGAACCCCTCCGTGCTTGTCTTCATGATCCGGCTCTCCGGATCCGTGAAGTTGCTCTGCGCCTTCTCCCCGGGCTCGCCGTACTCCCGCTTGTAGGGCGGGCCGCCCTCAGGGTTGCGCGTCTGTCCCGGCTCGCGGCCCCGCGCGTCGTCCTTCGCGCTCTGCTCCTCTTCCAGGAGCGCCTTGGCCGCCCGGATCGCCGCCAGCCGGTCCTCCCGCCGCTTCAGCTCCTCCGGCAACTCGTCCCCCCGCGCCTCCTCGCCGTGGCGGGCGTCCTCCGCCTCGTCGACCGCTTCCGCCTCCGCCAGCAACGCCGCGATCTCCGCTTGCAACCGACGCTCCTCCCTGACCATCCGGCCGTAGCTCATCGCCTTGCGCTTGCTCGCGTTCGCCCGAACCTTCGTCCCGTCCACCGACACCCGCCCCAACCCCGCCAGACCCAGCGTCCGGGCCAGGCGCACCACCTCCGCGAACACCGCCCGGAAGTCGTCGAGATGCCGGCGCCGGAACTCGCACAGCGTCCGGTGCTTCGGAAAGTTCCCCGCCGCCAGCATCCGCAACGCAATGTCCTCCTCCAGCCTCTTCGCCGTCTTGCGCGACGAGAACGTGCCTGTCGCATACGCATAGATCAGCACCTTCACCATCATCCGCGGATCGTACGGCGAGTTGCGACGACCGTCCCCACGGTACGGCGCGTAGAACGCGCTCAAGTCCACTGCGTCCACCAGGTCACTCACATGGTGCGCCAGGTGACCCTCCGGAACCCACTCCCGCAGATCCTGCGGCAGAAGCAGCATCTGGTCCGGCTGGTACGGTCGAAATCTCGTGCCCATTGAACCCCCTCCGACAACCGCCAATCCTTCCCCTCCCATTCGCTACCCCTCAAAATAACAACCGCAGATTCCTGCGGCGCAGGCTCCTAGGAGGAGATTCGAAAACGGATGCTGATCCACACGGCAGCCTTCAACCTCGGCCTTCTCATGCGCAGGCGGTTCGGGATTGGAACCCCCCGTGCGTTACAGGGCCTCGCTACCCGACAAGCTGCCCTCGCAACTCAGGTTACAATCCACGTTCGGAGCTATTTTCGCCGTATTCGGCGCCATTTCGCCTTCCCTCGGCCGCATGCCGCCTCTTCAGAACCCAAAACCCGCTTCTTGCACAACAATCGGTTTGGGATGACCTGCGACAAGGGCCCGGGTTTCTTGCACACACTCCCCGTACGGGCATCCGTCTGGCTGTGCTTGTCGGAGTTCAGCCCCGATTCCACAAGGCCGCCCGCGCGAGGAACACGCCGGGATCCGTTCGCCACTCCGCGTAGCCGATCCGGCGCCCATCCGTCAGCCAGTCGAGCTTCTCGTCGATGCAGGCCAGCATCTCCACGTTGTCGGCATCGAGGGCGAAACCACCGTACTCCGCCAGTGAATCGACTGCGGCCACCACGAAGCCAGAGGCTCGCGCCGCTTCACCGTTGCCGATCTCGCCCCAGGCCACGGCGTCGATGGTCCCATCGCGCAACGCGGCCAGAAACTCTTCGTCGCCCGACCCGTCGCCCAGATAGACCACCTGGGGCATCGCAGCCGAAGGCGGAAAGATGTGCGTCCGGCGCTCCAGCTCGGCCGCCGCGGATGCCGCAGTGATCGTGTAGCGGGCGGTGCCGTCGGCAACCACCGTACCCCCCGGTGTCTCGACTTTCGTTCCGCGCGCGAGCACGCCGTCGTCGTTCGCGATCCCGGTGATCTGGAGCAGCCGCACCTCACCCGTCGAGCCACGGAGGACGCCCACGCGCACGTCGCTGGTCAGGTTGTCGTACGAGGCAAAGCGCTCCGCGTCTTGCGATCTCGCCAGCAGAGACTGGCGGAAGGCGATGTGGCCCGATGTGAACGCGATGGCCCGTTGCCCCGAAGCGTCCAGTGTGCGCGACTCCAAAATGGTGATGCCGCCCCCGACGATATCGAATTCCGGCGTTGCCGGAAGCAGCCAGATTCCCGGCCAGTCTGCGACGGGTTGTCGCATGAAGGTCAGGCGGCGTTCCTCCATCGCCTCGAGGGCCGTGAGCAGATCGGCCTCGTAGCCCAAGTGCTGGGCGAACCCCGGCGAGGATGGGTCCGGGTTCTTGCTGTAGCTGACCGGCTCGAAGAAAGCATAGAACCCGACGGATATCGGATCACCGGTTGCGAGCGCACAAGAGTCGGCTACCGGATCGACGACGCTTGCACCGCAGGCGACACCGAATACGGGCGTCAGCACAACCACGATGGCCAATAGACGTGTCTTGCTCATCGGCAACCCCCATTCATTCCGTCCCCTGCCGCCCCCGTGGGGACCCCTGAACGGGTGCCGGCGGGCAGGGGCCCCCCGGCTCGAGGTCGCTAGCTAGTTCCCGTCCATAATATCGTAAGTCATTGTCGTTATTAGGGAAACGAGACTGTAGGGGCGGGAAATCGAGTGGAATGGGGTGGGGCAAGGCGTTATCTTTATACCTACGCCAGGGGTTGTCCCAACGCCAGGGGGAGTGGCCGATGCGTGCAAGACGGGCGCGCCAACGCAGTCTGTTCGACACCGGATATCCGGATCATGAGATGGGGCGGGGGTTGGCCACGATATCCACAGTCCTGGACCAGCACCCTGAGTTCGTGGACTGGATCGCGGAAGACGTGGACCGGGCAGGGCGGTCGTCCATGGGACGGGCTGGCCTGCCCTGCGAGGTGATTCTGCGCTGCGGGATTCTGAAGCATCTGTGGCAGTCCGACGACCGCGAGCTGGAGTTCGTTCTCGCCGACTCCGCCTCGGCGAGGCGGTTCACGCGGATCGATCCCCTGCGTCCCCCGAAACGCTCGGCGTTGCAGCGCTGCATCAGAGCCGTGCGGGCGGAGACCTGGGAGCGGATCAACCGGGTTCTGCTCGGGACGGCCAAGGACGACAGGATCGAGACGGGCCGCAAGGTGCGCATCGACAGCACCGTGACGGAGACGCACATCCTGGAGCCGAGCGACAGCCAGTTGCTGTACGACGCGGTGCGCGTGCTGTCGCGGCTGCTGGCCCAGGGCCGGGAGAAGTTGGGACCCGATGCCTTCCCCTTCCACGACCACCGCCGGGCGGCGACGCGCAGGAAGTGGAAGATCCCCAAGGCGCGGATGAATCGTAAGGTCAAGCTGTACTGCGAGTTGCTGACGGTTGTGCGGCGGACGCTCCGGTACACCGATGGTGCCCTGGCGGCGGTCGACGGCCGCGAAGAGCCGTGGCTGGATGACTGGCGCACGCAGGTCGCACACTACCGGGACCTGGCCGAGGCGGTCGTCCGCCAGACGGTACGCCGGGGGCTGAAGGGCGAGACGGTGCCCGCGGACGAGAAGGTGGTGAGCCTGTTCGAGCCCCACACCGACATCATCCGCAAGGGCGGGCGCAGGGTTCAGTATGGACACAAGGTGAACCTGGGCAGCGGTGCGAGCGGTCTGGTGTTCGATGCCGTGGTCGAGGCGGGCAATCCGGCGGACAGCTCGCGCTGTCTGCCGATGATCGGACGGCACGCCGCGATCTACGGGTCGATGCCGGAGCAGGTGGCGTGTGACGGGGGCTACGCCAGCAAGGCCAATCTGGCGGAGGCGAAGGCCCTGGGGGTGCACGACATGGTCTTCCACAAGAAGAAGGGCCTCAAGGCTACGGACATGGCCTCGTCCCCACGGGTCTACGGGCGGCTGAGGAACTTCCGGGCCGGAATGGAGGCCGTGGTCTCCTGCCTCAAGCGCTGCTTCGGGCTCCGCCGGTGCAACTGGCGGGGACTCGAACACTTCCGCGCCTACGTCTGGTCGGCGGTGGTCACGCACAATCTCTGGGTGATCGCGCGCCACAAGTTGAAGTTGAAACCGGCTTGAACCCGCACCCGACCGCACCCGGTAGCCCGGTTCGAACGAACCGGCTGGGTTCGCTGTCCCCGGCACCCAGGAATCCGGCGGAAAACCCCTCCCCGCCCGCCCGTTTATACCTCAAAACCGCCCCTTTTCCCGGAGAAACACCGAATCGCCTGCCCATGGCCTGCCCCACAGGCCTCTCCGAGGGGAGAAAACGGACAAGAACTAGTTCAGGTGTCGCACCTGCAATGGTTCGAAGCGTTCGAAGTCGCGATCGTTCGTAAGAATGGTGCCGATGCCGTGCTCTCGGCAGAGCGCGGCAATCTGCGCGTCGAACATCAGGTTGCCGCGCGAATCTGCTTGGCGGGCGATCGCGATGAGAAGTTCGAGGAATTCCGGACCCGGTCGGACCACCTCGCAGCTCGGAGCGTCGGCGATGCTCTCGATGAACGCGGTCGCCTGTTCCACGGTGGAAGGCGGATTGAACACACGCCGATGCGTCACCACTCGCATGAATTCCGTAACGCAGAAGACCGGGAGAGCCCATCGTTCTGCCCCCTCGGCCAGAGCGACGAGCCGCGAGGCCGCCGCGCCATGCAGTTCGGTTTCGCCACGGTGCGCGTAAACCAGAATGTTGGTGTCAACGGCAATCACGCGCGGTCGATCACGTCATAAAGCGCGTCCCGATCAGAGATGTCGACATTGGGTGGCCCGGACCCGGTCACGGTCTTCAACCGCAACCGGAAGGCCGGTTTCCTGCTGCCCGCGTCCGCCAGTCGCGCACGCAGCGCGTCCTCGACGAATCTCGTGAGCGTGATACCATCCCGAGCCGCCCGCCCCTTGGCCGAGCGCAGAACCTGATCGTTCAGATTGAGCGTGGTTTTCATGGCAAAGCCCGCCAACACTGTTGCGTATGGCTCAACCATATCACTCGGGTACATGCATGGAAAGCCGTTCATGCCGTCATGCGCCGCGAGACGCCCGGGCTCGCGGCCATGGAGGCGGCCCTCGCCCTCCACGCCGAACGTATCCGGGGGGGGGGGGGGTCAGCTGGCGACGGAAAGTCCGCGCTGAGGGCCTCTGAGGGGCTCCTGGCCGGGAGAAGGCACAAAATCGAGGGATCCCCGCGCTGACGGCTGGCCAGATTCCGCCGATCGTTGCCCTGGGAGGCTTTGAGGAAGGCCTCCGCCGCGTTCAGGCGAGAACTCACAGAAGCTCGCGCTCGAGCAAGCGGCCCCGAGCCCACCGACGAGCGGACCAGGACCGGGATCCGCTCCACGATGTTGCGGGTCACGCGCCTCGCGGGGCTCGATGTCCGTGATCGGTAACGTTCGATAACCCCCATTATCACAACCAATCGGAGGACCCAGACCACGATGGGATCCGCATTCGGAAGGCACACCGCGGGACGTGACCTCCCGGCCGTCCAGGAAAGAGCCCGCGAGCTTGCCGCCGCTTCGATAAGCGCGAATACCAGGCGCGCCTACGAGGGTGCGTTCCGCCGCCTCCGGGACTGGCTCGATGGGCGCATCCTCGACGACGCCACCCTCGCCGAATACCTGGCCGCCCGGTTCGAGGCGGGGCGTGTCGAACATTTCGCGGCCAACTAGATCAGCCCAAGTCCGGGTCGTGACATTATACTGGTGAAGCCGGGACGGTGCCCGGCAAGAATCTTTACACAGCGATTCATCGCCTGTTGCGCCGGCAATGCCGGAGCCGGGCAGCTTTGGCACAGGAGACGTGTTATGAATCGACGCTTGACTGCGATCGTAGAACGCGAGGGCGACGGCTATGTGGCGCTCTGCCCGGAGGTGGATGTCGCTAGCCAGGGCGAGACCGTGGCCGAGGCGCGCGACAACCTGGCCGAAGCCCTCGTCCTGTTTTTCGAAACTGCACCTGTCGACGAAGTTGACAGGCGGCTGCGCGGCGAAGTCTATGTGACCCAGATTGAGGTCGTAGTTGGCTAGACTGCGCATTCTGTCCGGTCGCGAGGTCTGTCGCATCCTCGCTACCAACGGCTTCGTCGAAGTCAGGCGGCGCGGCAGCCACATCTCGATGCAGAAGGCGGATGCCGACGGCACGGTCACCGTTCTGGTGCCGGATCATCGAGAGCTGCGCACCGGCACGCTGATGGCGATCATCCGCCAGTCCGGAGTGCCTCGTTCGGAATTCGAGGAAAGACCGTGACGACGAGGGCCTAGCATCCCGCAGGGATTGGGGGGAAAGCGACCCTCTGCGGAGGTGGCAGCATTGGGTTGTGCATGTCTGCCTGTCCGGGACGCAGTTCCGATGACAAACCCGCGACGCATGCCACAAATACCTATATCGCAACCAATCGGAGAGCCCGGACCACGATGGGATCTGCACTCGAAAGGCACACCGAGAGACGCGACATCCCCGCCGTCCAGGAGAAAGCCCACGAGCTCGCCACCCGCGGCGCGGTGGCCAAGCTCCGCTACGGCGCGTAGAAGCCCCGGTAGGGGTCCGAACTGCCTATAAATCGTGGTGACTGGGCTCGAGTGACGGCTCTCGATCCATGGGACCCGGACGAGGAGAAGGGTTCACGCCCAATATGGGACGGGAGAAGGGCGGTGGGCGCCGCACCTTGTCCGCGTCCGACGGGCCCGGTAGCGTCCGACAGTTGACGGCGCACGGGGCGGGCGGAAACGGAGGGACTCCAGGCATGCGTGGCGCGAGGCGAATGGCTCGATCCGGCCCGAAGGGCCCCGCTCCCCGGCGGCTCTCCCACCTCACCCTTTCGTGCGCCTGCCTCGGCGCCGTCGCCTTCCCGGCCTGTACGGCCGTGATGCCGGAGGCCACGGGAGGAGGAGCCGGGAGAATGCCCCCGATCCCGGTGCCGGGCACGGCGGGGGCGGAGCGCGTCTCCTCGCTCCCTCCGATCCCGTTCGCGGACGGCGATCTGAGCCTCGAGGTCGGCTACCCGTCCGAGGGCGCCGCCCTCTCCGTGCGCGACCGAAACTTCCTCTTCGGCTCGACGGGGTCCGGCAGGGCCCAGCTGATCGTCAACGGCGTACCTGTGGAGGTCGCCCCCAATGGGGGATTCCTTGCATTCCTACCCGTTCCCCCGGACGGAATCTACCGGCTCGTCGCCGAGCGGGACGGCGTGACCGCGACGCTCGAGCGCACGGTCCGCCTCCCCCCTTCCCCGTCCCCGCCTCCGGAGGGACTCGCGATCATGGCGGGGTCCGGCTACCCATCCGGATCCGCCGCGGCGGGGCCCGGAGAGCCGATCGAGGTCGGCTTCCGAGGCACCCCCGGGGGGGATGCCTGGCTGGTCTTCTCGGGGGGCGACCCCATCCGCCTGGTCGAGGCGGGAGCGCTCGATGCAGCCGCGGGCACCGGCGGGGCGCTGGTCGCCCAGCGCCCGGAGGCCCGGCCCGCTCCGCGGAGGGCGACGGTCCGCTACGAGGGCGTGCTCCCCACGCGGGCCGTGGCGGCGCCAGACGCGGAGGTTCCGCGGCCCGCCGTGGGCGAACTCCCTCCCGAGGCCGAGGGAGCCCGCTTCGAGCTGATCCTGGGAGCGGACACGGTCAGGACTCCTCTCCGCCTCAACCTGGCCACCCTCTCGCCCGAGCGCCCTCGGGTGGCCGCCGCCTTTCCCCCTCCGGACGCGCCCTCGGACTGGCGGGCCCGGGGTCGGAACGATATCGCCGGACCCTACCACTTTTTCTGGTCCGAGGGGACGCTTCTCCGGATCACCGGTGAGCGGAACGGAATGCTGCGGGTCGGCCTGGCGCCGAACCGCTCCGCGTGGGTGCCTGCCGGCGAGGTCCAGCTGCTCGCGGAGGGGACCCCTCCTCCCGGCGCCTTCATCGGAAACATGCACCTCGATCCGGAACGTGAGCACATCGACGTCCGAATCCCCCTGGCCGAGCGCCTCCCCTTCCACGTCGTGGCCGAAGAGCGCGTTCTCCACCTGGACATCTTCGGGGCCGTCAGCCGCACGAACTTCTTCCACTACGGGCAGATGGACCCTCTCGTCGAACGGGCGGAGTGGAGCCAGCCGTCTGACCAGGTCTACCGCGTGAGCGTGCGGCTGAACGCGCCCGTGTGGGGCTACGAGGCGTTCTTCGATGCATCCGGAGCCGTGGTGCTCCGGATCCGCCGACCTCCCCGGATCGATCCGTCGGTGCCGCTGCGAGGCCTCCGCGTGGTGGTGGATCCGGGACACGGGGGCGCATACCGCGCCACGCGCGGGCCGACCGGGCTCACCGAGGCGGACGCGAATCTCGCGGTCTCGCTCGCCCTAAGGGACTTCCTGGAGGAGAGGGGCGCCGACGTGATCCTGACGAGGACCGGAGACGAGACGGTCGAGCTCGCCGATCGGCCCCGGATGGCGGTCGAGGCGGGCGGGGACCTCCTCGTGTCCGTTCACAACAACGCGTTCCCCGACGGCGTCGATCCCCGGACGAACCACGGGACAAGCGTGTACTACTTCCACCCTCCATCGGCGGAACTCGCTCGACTCCTCCAGCAAGCACTGCTGGAGGAGCTTGAAACGAGAGACCTCGGGATCGGAAGGGCGGACCTTGCCCTCGTGCGTCCGAGCTGGATGCCCTCCATCCTCTCCGAGTCGCTCTTCATGATGATCCCGGAGCAGGAAGCCGCCCTCCGCGATCCGGCTGTCCAGAGACGGATCGCCCTCGCGCATGTACGGGCCCTGGAGGCGTTCGCTGCTCGCCGAGCCGGCGTTCCGGGACGCTGACGCGCGTCCGGGAACCGGACGCGTCTCGCTGGCGACCCTTGCAGACCCCGCGCGGCCTCCAGGGCCTCGTGGAGGCGAACCCTGACGATCGTGCTCACGCCAGGCTGACCTCGCACCCACTCCCGACCCCGGCTTCGCGATATCCGCCTTTGCCACCCTCGGCCACCATCGTCAGCGCCGTATTGACCCGGTCTCCTACAGCCGCAGGGAACAACACGAACACCTTTCGCGCGGCCTCGATCCAGCCGAGCGATCTCGTATCGTGGTACTACTCCGACAAGACCGGCCAGATCACTAGTTCGACCTACGGTGCTGTGCTGAGACATGTCCAGGGAGGAGGATGGCCCGTGGCTTCAGGACAGGCCGCATCGCCGATGGCATGATCGATAAGCGCGACGAGCACTGGAAGCTCAGTACTATCAGCAGGCCGCGGTGGCCTGATTCAACGAATACGGTCTCCGACGATCCCGGTACGGTTCAAAACGGGCATCAGAAACGGACGTCAGCAATACCCTTTGCGGGGTTACGGACGGACGTCAGCGGGCGCGCGGTGGTGCGCGGTGGTGCTCGGTGCAGCTGTCCGGCGATTGCTCCACCTGAATCGTGATGTGCTGGATGCCGAAGTCGCTGGAGGCGATCGCTCGCAGACGGCGGAGCAGTGGTTCAAGGGCGCTGCCCGGATAGTCGCTGTCGACCAGGACGTGCGCGGCGAGCGCATCATAGCCTTGGGTAATGGTCCAGACGTGCACATCGTGAACCCGGACGATGCCATCCACCGCTTCCATTTCGCGGCAGAGACGAGGCACGTCGATATGCGCTGGTGCGCCTTCGAGCAGGACGTGGATCACCTTGGCGAGCAGTTGCCATGTACTACGCAAAATCAGGAGACCGATGATCACGCTGACAATGGGATCGGCGAGTGTCCACCCGAAAGCCCAGATGAGGCTGCCTGACACCACGACGCCGACGGACCCCAGCAGGTCGGCCATGACGTGCTGGAAGGCCCCTTCGACGTTGAGGCTGTGGCCGGCCGAGCGGTGGAGGATCCAGGCCGTCAGGAGGTTGACCACGAGGCCGACGGCGCCGATAGCCAGCATCAGTCCGCCTTCGAGGTCAGGGACGTCCCGGAAGCGATGGAAGGCCTCGACGATCACCCAGGCGGCAATCAACCAGAGCGTGAGCGCATTCAGCAGGGCCGCCAGAATCTCGAAGCGGTGATAGCCGAAGGTGCGCGTCGCGGTAACCGGCTGTTTGGCGACATGCATGGCGACCATGGCGAGGCCGATGGACGCCGCGTCTGTCAGCATGTGCCCGGCGTCTGCGAGGAGCGCCAAGCTGCCGGACAGGAGACCACCGATGATCTCGGCGACCATGTAGCCGGCAATCAATGTGAGCGCGGCGGTCAGGCGTCGATTGCTCGCCGCGCGCAGCTCCTGCCCGTGGTGGCCATGAGCGTCCTTCGTTGGGCGATGGTCGGCACTCATGGCGTGATGCGGCCCGGATCACAGCCAGCGGATGGCCGGACGCCTAGGGAGGAGTGGTCCAAACCGCAACCTCGGAGAGAAGGGGGAGCCTCTTGTTGACCTTGCTTGCGCTCAAGATTGTTGCCGCTGTGGCGATCCTCGTCGTGGGCGTCGTCGGAGGCACCATCCCGCTGCTGGCGGCCCGTCACCATGCGAGCCGCCGATTCTTTTCGCTGGGCAATGCCTTGGCGGGCGGCATCTTTCTCGGCGCCGGGTTCATTCACCTGTTACCTGACGCCGGCGAGACGCTGGAGGGGGTGGGCGCGTATCCCCTGGCACCGCTGCTGGCGGCGGTCGGCGTCGTCGTGCTGCTGCTCATCGATCGTGTCCTGTTCGAAACCAGCCGCGGGGTCGGGGCAGCACAGGGCGGCGGGACGACTCAGCCGATCTATCCAGTCGTGCTGCTCGTGGTGCTGTCGATCCACTCCATGATCGCCGGTATCGCCCTCGGACTTGAGGCTGAGGTGGCTGCTTCTGTGCTCGTCATGCTCGGCATCCTGTTCCACAAGGGCTCGGCGGCCTTCGCCCTGATGGTGAGCGTGCATGCCTCCGGCGCTGACCAGAGACGCCCCTGGACGGTCTTGACGATCTTCGTCGTGATGACGCCACTGGGGATCGGGCTCGGCGCGGTGGGCCTGAGCCTTCTCCAGGGCCCAGCGGCGATGCTGATCGAGGGGAGCTTCACCGCGCTGGCTGCGGGCACCTTCATCTACGTGGCCATTCTGGATGTGATCGATGCAGAGATGTATCGGATGGATGATCGCATCGCGCAATTCGTACGCAGCGCGTTGATCGGCACAGACGACGTGCCCATGCCGTCGCAGGACACGGATCGCATCCTGAAGTTCGTGCTCGTACTCGGTGGCCTCGCCAGCATGGCGGTGCTCGAAATCTGGACGTAGAGGTCGCGTCCCGGCAGCCATCATGGCGTTGCTGCATGAAGACCCTGCGCGGGTGGGCCGGCTTGGCCGGCACTGCTCGGGACCCGCCGCATCCGCCATCTTTCGGTTTCCGATGTGTCCCCGTGTTGTCCCATGAGTGTCCGCGGCCGCGCGCCCCGCCGCGGGTGGCGCCAGGGGCCGGTTGAGGCACCGGCGGCCGCCATGCCCGGGGGCGGACCGGGGGGCGGGACCGACGCTCAGCCGCCGCTCATGACCTATAGTAGTCACGACTTGATCTGACAGTCACCCTGGTTGTGACCGTCCGTCTGGTCACGTCTACGCCGCGTCGCCGCCCGGCGTCTCGCCAGCCACCCGCTTGTTGTCTTCTCGCATCGGCTCGGTTCGAGCAATTCTTCCGGACGCCTGCCAGGGCTGAGCCGTGCCGGGTAGGCCGCGATATAGAGCGTCCTGGCACCGCGGCGCTCAGGCGGACGGCCGCCTCGTTCCCGTGGAACGAGACGACCGGAGCATCATCGGCTGCAACCCACTCTGGATGCCCAAAGCCCACCACCCGCCGGTGGCCCGAAAGAGCAGGCTCTCCGTCAACAAGAGAGAGGCCCCGGAGCCGTCACCTCCAACCGCAAACAGGCACGTTCGGTCGCGTGGAGAGTAGTCTCATTCAGCTCCCCGGCCATCGCTCCATGGGAGGATCAAATGTCGCGCTTGCTCTTGGCGTTCGCAGTCGTCTTGATCCTCGTGGTCCCGCCCGTTCGTGGCCCGCTCCACGCCCAGGACACGATCGGCACGCCAGAGGTCCACGTCCTGGCACAGGCGATTCAACAGGAGGTCGAAGTCATTCGGTGGCACATGGGGCGGCCGCCCGAGGAACGGCCGCTGATCCCTGTCTCCGCTGTGGCAATCAGAGAGAACTTCGGTCAGGCAATGACGCTCTGGCGGAAAGCGAACCAGTTGGCGGTCGACCTGGTCGGTGGCGGGGAGCCGCCGCCCGTCATCTTTCTCCAATTGGGTGAGCAATACGGTCCTAGCCACGTCCATGCGGTTCTCTCGAGTGTGCTGGCGAGACTCCAGGAGATCCGTGAAGGAACGGGAATCGTGGGGACCAGCGAGATCGAGGATGCGGCCGCGAGACCGGCTCTGAATCCACAGTCGACGCCGTCCGACGTCTTTCGCTCGATCGTGCAGTCGAACCGCCAGCTCAACCGCATGCTCGAGCGACAGGTTCAGCCGGGAGATGTGTACCAGCAGGTACAGCAGGGCATCTATCACCTGTCCACCATTCTGGCTGCGGCGGGCGATCCGAATCCGCTGCCCTCCGCTCCCGCCTATGAGCCGGGACTTCGGCCAGGACACGTCTACGGCAGGCTCCTGCAGGCCTTCGAACGCCTATCGGCAGCTTTCGAAACCCTCGGCCTGGGGGTCGTCCAGTATGGAGGAGGATACAGGCTCGACGAGATGCTGACGCCAAGTGACGTCTTCGATCTCGCGGTCCAGATGGCCTCCGAGCTGGAGTACCTGAACGGGCTCATGCCTGCGACAGGATCACCGCTCAGAGCGGCGCATCCAGGACTGAGGTGGCCAAGCGACGTCTATCAGCAAGCCGGCATCCTGGTCGACCAGGCGGGACGCCTGTTGGCCATAGCCCGAACGAACCCGAGCCTGTTCGACGTCGAAGGCAACCTCTGAAGAGTCTTCGTGTCGCCGACGGGCGATCCGGTCGCCACGGCATCGGCGGGGATCACTGTCGCAGCGACGGAAGAGCTCGCCCGGGCGAATCTTGGACCCGAGGGCCAGTGGATGCTGGACCCTCCAAGTGCTCATCGGCGAGCGCTGTCCGGCCCCGATTCGGGGCGTCCAGCTCAGGTTGCCGTACCGACGCGAGACCCCGGCCACCGAGGTGCGATGATCGCCCACCCTGTTCGACGGTCCGTGCGACCTGGTGGAGTTCGAACTTGAAGTCACGTCAAGGACTTCGGGGCCGCCGCTGCCTCCACGTCGTATCGCGTCGCGTTGGTGGAAGTTGGCGGCTGGCCCGGAAGGGGAGCGCGTGTGGATTCCCGCTGGATGAGGCTGCAACCCCGGTGGTTGCGTTCGAAAGCGCCGCACGCCGACGGGAGAGCCTGCCCACCGGCGTCTATCGGTTCGAAAGGGGGACGAAATGAGGACGACCCGTAGCTCGTACGCGGGAATGGTGGCGGTCGTCGTTGCGCTTCTTACGGCGTTTCGGCCAGGCCAGGCTGCTCCGCAGCAGATCGACATCGATGAGGACGACATCGGCGGGCTGGTCACCGGCCCGGACGGACCCGAGGCCGGTGTCTGGGTCATCGCCGAGACGAGCGACTTTCCCTCTCGCTACGCGAAAATCGTGGTTACCGACCAGCACGGCCGCTACGTCGTGCCCGACCTCCCGGCGGCCGCCTACAGCGTGTGGGTGCGCGGCTACGGGCTCGTTGACTCACCCAAGCAGGAGGCCGGCCCGGGCACGCGCCTGGACCTCGCCGCTGTGCCCGCGCCGAACGCGGGCGAAGCCGCGAATTACTATCCGGCCGCCTACTGGTACGCGATGCTCGACGTGCGCGGCGAGGCCGAGGGCATGGGCGAGACCGGACAGCGTCAGCTCCTGAACGCGCTCAAGAACAACGGCTGCGTGGGTTGCCACCAGATGGGAAACCTTGCCACTCGCACGATCCCGGACGGCCTGGGCAGCTTCCCGTCGTCGGCTGACGCGTGGCAGCGCCGCGTGCTCTCCGGCCAGGCGGGGGGAGGGATGGCTAGACAGCTCGGCCAGTTCGATGGCGCGCTGCTTCGGGTGCTCGCGGACTGGACCGACCGGATCGAGGCGGGCGAGCTCCCGGCGGCGCAGCCGGTCCGGCCCTACGGGGTGGAGCGTAACGTGGTCGTCACGGTCCGCGACTGGTCGGACGCCAGCGCGTACCTCCACGACCTGATCTCGACCGACCGGCGGGATCCTACCGTCAACGCGTACGGCCCGGTCTACGGCGCTCCGGAGTTGAGCACGGATTACATGCCGATACTGGATCCGGTCGAGAACGTGCCGACCAGCTTCCGGATGCCCGTCCGTGACGCGAACACGCCCACCACAGCTTCGACGCCACCGGCCGCGCCTTCGGCCTACTGGGGCGACGAGGTCATATGGGACAGTCAGGCCAACGCGCATAACCCCATGCTGGACGGCCAGGGACGCGTATGGCTCACGGCCCGCATCCGCGGCCCGGAAAACCCCGCCTTCTGCCGCGAGGGCTCGGATCACCCCTCGGCGCAGCTGTTCCCGACCACGAGGACCGGGCGCCACCTGGCGGTCTATGATCCTGAGACCCGGGACTACACGGCTGTCGACACCTGCTTCTCCACCCACCACCTCCAGTTCGACGAGAATGACGTTCTCTGGACGAGCGGCGGCGGACAGGTGGTGGGCTGGCTCGACGCCCGCAGGTTCCTCGAAACGGGGGACGCGGCCACGGCGCAGGGCTGGAGCGCATTCATCGTGGATACCAACGGCAACGGCCGGCGAGACGCCTACGTGGAACCTGCCGATCCGGTGGACCCTGCGCGGGACAAACGCTTTTCGGTGGGCCTGTACGCCGTCATGCCCAACCCGGCGGACGGTACGGTGTGGGGTTCGAACCGCAGCTTCCCCGGCACCGTGGTCCGGGTCGACCCGGGATCCAACCCACCCGCGACTGCGCTGACCGAGGTCTACAACGTGCCCCTGCCCGGATTCGGGATCCGCGGCGCGGACATCGACCGCGACGGCGTTGTGTGGGCGTCGCTGGGAAGCGGCCACCTGGCGAGCTTCGATCGGCGAAAGTGCATGGGGCCGCTCAACGGCCCGACCGCGACCGGCGACCACTGCCCGGAGGGGTGGGAGTTCTACCAGTTCCCGGGGCCCGGGTTCGCGGGGTTCCCGGACAACAGCGTCGAGTCGAGCTATTACACCTGGGTCGACCAGTGGAACACCCTTGGACTGGGTGAGAACGTGCCCATCGCTACCGGGAACCTCTTCGATGGTTTTCATGCGCTGGCCTACGGCCGTTACGTGACGCTCCGGGTGCCGTATCCGATGGGCTTCTACGCCAAGGGGCTGGACGGCCGTATCGACGACCCGGACGCCGGCTGGAAGGGCAGAGGGCTTTGGTCCACGAATGGCGACCGGGTGCCCTGGCACATGGAAGGCGGCAAGGGCACCAAACCGCTCGTCGTGCATATCCAGATGCGACCGGACCCCCTGGCGCACTGAGGCTCAAGCGACCCCTTCTTCCCGGCCAGGAGGCCGATCATGAACTCCCCAGCTGGCAGGACGGCCGCGCTACGGCGGATCACCCTCTTCGTCCCCGCCGTCGCGGCCCTAGCGGCGATTCTGGCGGTGCCCGCCGCCGGGCAGCTCACCAGCGACCCCTACCCGGACCCCATCCCCCAATCGGAGGGCGTGCTCCGGGTCGATTATGTCGAGTTCGCCCAGGTCCCGGACTTCGAGGGCAGACCGCCCCGCATGATGCATCTCGTCGATGAGCCGGGCACCGGTCGATTGTTCGTCAGCGACATGTGGGGCGTCCTCTACTGGGTCAGCTACGGCGGAGAGACCGTCACGGAGTATCTCGACCTCACCGACGCCGACTGGGGGTTCAGCGTGGACGCCAGGAGCGGGGAGCGAGGCCTTCAGAGTTTCGCTTTCCACCCTCAGTTTAACGAAGCGGGCGCGCCGGGCTACGGGAAGTTCTACACCTACCTTGACGTGGTCGACACCTCGCCGGTGGGGGACTTCACCACGCCGGGCGACCAGGCAACGCACCACACCCTCCTCCTGGAGTGGACCACCAGCAACCCCGAGGCTGACGCCTACGACGGGGGGGCGCCCCGGGAGGTCATGCGCATCGTACAGCCTTTCGCGAATCACAACGCCGGACAGCTTGGATTCAACCCTCTGGCGTCGCCCGGCGATTCTGACTTCGGCCTGCTCTACATGGGGGTAGCCGACGGCGGGAGCGGTGGGGATCCCATGGACCTTGCGCAGAACCTCAGCTCGGCCTTCGGGAAGATCTTCCGCATCGATCCCCTGGGCTCGACGGGTGCCAACGGGGAGTATGGCATCCCGTCGGACAACCCCTTCGTCGCCGACGGAGATCCGGGGACGCTGGGTGAGATCTACGCCTATGGCGTGCGCAACCCCCAGCGATTCGGGTGGGACCCGGCCAACGGTAACCTCTTCCTCGCAGACATCGGGCAAAACACCATCGAGGAGCTGAGCATCGTGACCCTGGGGGCCAATCTCGGCTGGAACGACTGGGAGGGGAGCTACCGGTTCATCGGCCGCGAGGGCGTGGACGGTGGAGACGACCGCAGCGACCCGTCGGTGACCTACCCGGTGGCCGAATATGGACACACCGATCCCGTACTCGTGGAGGGAGACGCAGCTGCCAGCGGCGTGCACGTCTACAGGGACGACACGATTGCCCAGCTAGAAGGGCTCGTCCTGTTCGGGGACAACCCCAGCGGCGAGGTCTTCTACATCGACGCCGATAACCTTCCCAACGGGGGAGAGGAAGGCGTCCGCCGGGTCCTCTTTAACGACGACGGCCAGGCCAAGACCTTGCTCCAGCTCGTCCGTGAGAAGAACCAGGCCCAGGGACGCGAGCCCGCGGAAAACGTCGACCTCCGCATCGGAACCGGCCCCGACGGCCGGGCCGTCCTCCTCAACAAGTTCGACGGGACGATCCGGATGCTCGTGCAGTAGGGGAGCGAAGCGATTCCGCTCCGAAGGGGACGGCAAGCCCAAGTCTAACGTGCGCCGTGGAAAGACGCGCTTTCCGTGCGGGTGCCAACCCCGCCCGGCAACTGTGCCTCCAGCCGGCAGTGTCCCGAGTTTATTGACCGCATGGTACGTCCCGTCCGCGCGGAGCTTACGGAGACGGACGGGATGCTCCTGGCGTTGGTCACTCGAACAGCTCCGCGTGAGTGCCGGCCCGAGCAAAGTAAACCGAACCGCTGGGGCTGTCCCGGTCGTCGATGCGATAGAGCAGAAGGAAGTCACCGCCGACATGGCATTCCCGGTAGTGCGCCCATGAGCCTTTGAGCGCGTGATCCCTCCGTTCGGGACCGAGCGGGGCCTCGTCGGCGATGAGCAGGAGCATGACCGCCTTCAGCCGATTCATATCGTATCGGCCGGAACGCGAAAGCCGCTCCCAGTCCTTGAGGAATTGCCGTGCGTAGTCGACCCGGCGCGGGAGGTTGGCCCGTTTACTGGCCGCTGGCTTCTTCAAGCTCCGCAAACGTCTCGTCCGCATTGGCGAATCGCGCGGTGCGCGTCTTCACCATCTCGTCGATCTCGGCCATGGCCCTGCGGGTTTGCGCGTTCGGGACCTTGAGTTCGAGCGGGAAGGCCTGATCGACGGCGATGCGATGGAACAGCAGCCGCACGGCCTCCGAGGCCGTCAGCCCCATCGCCGCGAGCGCCACCGTCGCCCTCTGCTTCATCTCGGTGTCCATGCGGACGTGTAGCATCGAGCTCTGTGTCTTCATCCGAGCCTCCTGTATCGCATTTGCGATGCAAACTGTCATCCCGGCGCGCGCCAGTCAAGCCGATCTCGTCAGGCAATCGTCCTAGACTCTGTCATCTTCGTGTACAGCCCGATCAGCTTCTCCAGCCGCTCGGGATCGTTCCGGAAGCGCCGGCCAATGTAGATGCGCTCAAGCACCTCGTCGTTTCGGTCGTGGGCAGCGCGGAGGTTGTCCGGCATGCGGCCAGCAGCGTAGAGATCGGCGATCGGCAAGGGGAAGTGCGCCTCGCGCGCCAAGAGGATGTTCTCGGCGCATACTGTCAGGTCCGCCCGATTCTTCTCGGTGAGCATCGGCAAGGGGAAGGTGTTCCGCCCGAGGGTGTTCGAGTAGGAGAATCTCATTTCCAACCGAGCAGACACCGTGCCGATCCAGACCCAATGGAGTCGTGACGCGGTCAGCGCCATACTGGAGGCACGCTATTTCCGGCTCAATGGGAAGCAGCCGGCCAGCACCGGAATCCGAAGGGCCGGTCACGCCGAACGGAGCTTGACCGATCCCGTGTGCGCGGTATAGACATTTCTGGATTCTTGATCCAATTTGTCTTATGTTATAGACAATTAATATCTAAATTGAACATTATATAAGACATATCATGAGAACACAGGCGGTCAATGCACTACCCAGAGCGGCCAGCCGGGCCCTCGTCAAACTCGGAAAGGACATAGCTGTGGCACGGAAGAAACGCCGCATCTCCACGGTCTCGATGGCCGAGCGGGCATTCATCAGCCGCGGTACGCTCTACAAGGTCGAGCGGGGCGACCCGTCGGTCTCCATGGGCATCTATGCGACCGTGCTGGCGATCCTGGGGCTCGTCGACGGTCTTGCCCAGGTAGCCGACCGACGGAGCGATCACCTGGGACTGGATATCGACGAGGATCGACTCCCCAGAAAGGTCCAGCCTCGGCGCCGGATACGGAAACGACCATGACTGACACCATCGAGGTCTATGTCGACCACGACGGAGAGACGCGTCGGGTTGGCATCTGCCGCTATGTCGCCAAGGGCCGCCGCCAGAGCTCGGTCTTCGACTACGCCGACGAATGGCTCGAGCGCGCCGACGCCTTCGCCCTCGATCCGGCGAATCTGCCGCTGGAAGAGCCGCGCATCTACACCAGGTCGGACACGTCAGCGCTGCCCGGGCCGTTGCGCGACACCGCGCCCGATCGCTGGGGCCAGCAGTTGATCAGACGCGCATTCCGCAAGGCCGGCGAGCCACGCGCCCTGTCAGAGATCGACTATCTACTGGCGATTACAGATCAGACGCGTATCGGCGCGCTAAGGTACCGGCGGGAGGGTGATGAGACCTTTGATCACGACATCGGCCAATACTGTGTGCCGCCCCTGCTCCGGCTGCCCGCGCTGGTCAACGCCGCCGATGCGGTACAGGCGAACACCGAAACAGCCGAGGACCTGAGGCTCCTCCTGAATGAAGGTTCTCCCCTCGGAGGCGCTCGCCCGAAATCGGCTGTCGTGGACAATGGGGGGCGACCGGTGATCGCCAAGTTTCCGAAGAACGATGACGATCGGAGCATCCCCCATGGCGAAGTACTGGCCATGACGCTGGCCAGCCATGCCGGCGTCAACGTTGCGGAGGCGCGGCTTCAGGACGTCGCCGGTCGGCCGGTGTCGCTGATCGTGCGGTTTGACCGCGACGGTGGCCGACGCATCCCCTTCCTGTCGGCCATGAGTCTTCTGGGACTCGATGACGGCGACGATGCCACCTACACCGACATCGCCGAGGTCATAAGGATGTATTCGAGCAAGCCGACAGTGGATCTGCATGAGCTGTGGCGCCGCATCGTGCTCAACGTAATGATCGGCAATCTCGACGATCACCTGGGCAACCACGCCTTCCTCTACGACCGGGACAACCAATGGCGCCTATCGCCGGCCTACGATCTGAACCCGGTGCCCCCGGAGGAAAAGGCGCGCGAATTGACGACCTGGATATCAGAGGAGGGACCGGACGCCGATCTCGACCTCGCCCGCCGCGCCGCGCCGTTTTTTGCGGTGAAGGCGCACCAGGCAGAGGCGATCATCAACGAGGTGGCGGCGGCCCTGAAGGGCTGGCGGAGCATCGCACGCGGGCTCGGCATGAGCGGCGAGGACATCGCCATCTACTCCACAGCGATCCGGGCCGACGTATAGGGTGGAGCCGCGGCGACGGCCTCCGGAATCATCTTACGGGCAACCGTTCCGCCGGACTTCGGTTCGCAGCCACCCAAGAGTCAGGAGCAGTGCGGGCGGACGTCGCGCCAGTCGGTTGGTAACGCCCTCGTAAGGGCGACGGCACGAGTATCAATCAATTCGTGACGGCGGCGGTTTCCGAGAAGCTCTCCGCCATGAGGACCGCCGTGTTCTTCGCCGCGCGCGGTGCTGAAGCTGAACTCGAGGCGCCACACCGCCTTCCGGGAACGGATGGCCGCCAACCGCCGGAACCTGAAGACCGCCTGACGTGAGCGAAACACTCGCTGTCCTCAAGTTAGTCACGGTCTCCCGCCGCCACCTCGGGTCCCGTACGATCAGGTGAGATCGGATGTTTGATTGACCGGAAGCCGCGGCAGGCTGCGTGACCCAGCGGGGGCTGGCCCAGCGGGTCGCGCGGGCCGCGGATTCAGAGCAGCACCGGGCCGACCCGGAGCTTGCCGAGGTACCGAATCCCCGAGACCACAGGCGTATCACCGCGTCGAGGAAGCGTTCATCAACGCCACCCTGGACATCGAAGAGGTCGCCATGGCGACCTTCGCGACGGGGGTCCGCTGCATGGATTTCGTCGAAGCGGTGTACCGGAGCGCCCAGTCCGGCGAGGCGGTCTACCTGCCCACCTGACAAGCGTCAGGGAAGACGGAACCGGCTGCGCTATGACGCGGGTCTTGAGACCGCCACCCTGCGGTCGGGCACGTCGACTCGCGCCGGGACGTCTGTAACCCCGGATCCTGCGATGGGGGCCATTTGGGGCGGTGTTCTGGGGGGCGAGTGCGGAGTGGATGGAGAAGGGGCGCGGAAGCGGGAGGTATCAAGCTTTGGGGGTCACGGCAGTGCTGCAATGAGGAGACCTGAGGCGAACAGACGCCGAGTATCGGCGCGACGAGTGGCCGCGGGAGACATGGGGCCCGGGATCGTGGGTGGGACCTGCATGGCGCGCGGCGCGGCCGCCAGACTCAGGCGGGCGCCGGGGGCGGGATGTCGTGGTTCAGTCCCCGCAGGGCCGTGAGGAGGCGGAGGCGGACGGGTTCGTCGCGAAGCAACTGGAGGTAGCTCTTGCGTCCATGGGTGGTCAGCTTCGCGGGAAGCCGGAGCAGCCAGAGGCGGAGTCGCTTCGGCTGCGCCGTCCGCCAGGAGCCCGAGAGGAAGTGTTGGCGCAGCGTATGCAAGGTCTGGTAGCCCACGACGGCGAGGCTCCACAGGAGGGCGTTGCCCCCGAGGTCGTCGACGGCGGTCTTGCCGGCCGAGAGCTGGGCGAGTTCCTCGATCCGCTGCTCGACGACGGCACCGCCGTTGTATCGGCGCCAGGCGGTCAGGGCGTGGATGCCCTGGATGTTGGTCAGCACGTCCGCCTGGTGGCCCACCTCGTAGGTGTCGAGCTCCAGCATTCCCTCCTCGGTCTCGACCGGCTTTCTGGTCTGGATCGTGAGGAGACGCGCATCCCAGAGCGAACCCGTCGCGCTCCACAGCTTCTCGCCCGCAAAGATGGCATCGCCCTTTTTCGAGTAGCGCCACGGGCCCCGGTGGCCGTCTAACCATCTGTGGCGAGGAACCTTAAGCAGGAAAGATACGCCCAGCTCCTCGAGCGCCCGCACGATCTTCTGGCTGAAGAAGCCCTTGTCGAGGCGCACCGTGATGTCGCCGACACCCGCGCTTGTCAGGCGTCCCACGAGTGCCTGCAGCCACTCGGTGGCCCCCTCGGCCGTGTGGGCGTTGCCCGCCCGCCAGCGCACCCCCAGGCAGTCGCCCGTCTCATTGACGAAAGCCACGAGCGGGTGGTGGGAGCGACGGCCCCGCTTCTTCGGGTTGTAGCCCAGCTCCGCCCCGGCCTGCTTGTGTCCGTAGCGCACCACGACCGTCGAGTCCAGCGTCAGGGTCAGCTTCTTCGGGACGCCGCGGGCCCGAAGCGCCCAGCGCTGCCGGACCATCCTCCACAGCAGCTCGTCCAGGAGCGGGACCATGCGCTCACTGGCCCGCCGGAGCCATCTGCCGAACGTCGTGGGGTCCGGCACACGGATCCAGCCGAAGATCCGGCGCACACCCCGGCGCTCGAGGAGCGGCAGGTCATCGATCACCCCGCCGCCGTACAGCAGAAGCGCAATCCACACCTCCGTCATCAGGCCCGGCCGGTAGGACCCCTTCTCCCTGTTCGCCTGACCGTCGATCCAGCCGGCCAGGCCGAACCGGTCGAACAGCTTTCGAACCAGCACCAGGCCGCCGCCGTCGGTGAGGTTCTGCGCGCTGTGCCGGACGCGTAGCGGCCGTCGCGAGCCCTGCACATGAGGCCGGCTTCCCGTATGATGATGGCGCACCTGGAGGGTGCCCTCCGTATCGAGGCATATGTTAGTATAAACCCCTCAAATATAAGGCGTTAGGAAGTGTATATCCACCCCGGCATCGTAGAGTCGGGAGGTGGCGCGGTGCCCTTAGGGTCCGGTGCACTGGTCCGCGCGCTTTCGCGTCGGCGTCAATTCCGGCTCCCATAGGTCCGTTTCCACCCCCCGCTCGTCGAACCCGGCGTGCGGCTTTCCCGCACCGGGCTCTCAGTTGGGATCACGCCTTCGCCCTCGGAAGGTATCTGGTCCTCGTCGCGAGGCGCGTGAGGCCGCATTGCTCCCACAGCCACTTGTTGGAGAGGCGCACGTATCTCCCCACCCGCACCTTGTGCTTCCGCCAGAACCACTGTCGTAGCCGCCGGGTTGCCTGCTGGTCCACAGCTTTGTAGGCCGAATCGACCTGCCCGAGATCGAAGTAGTTTGCCCACCCCGAGATCATCCGGTTCAGGCGCCCTGTCACTTCCTCGGCTTCCAGCCATCCGCGTCTGCGGTCCGTCTGCTCGCTGATCCGGCGGCAGATGCTCTGAACGCTCGCCTTGCTCGGTCGTGTGCCGATGTACCGGCTCCCGTCCGTGAGACGATAGTTCCAGCCGATGCGGTACCCAAGGAACTCAAGCGGCTCCTCGGGACACCGGAGGCATCGGGTCTTCTGTGCGTTGACCGGTAGCTTCAGCCTGTCCATGAGCCGGTTGACCGCCGCCAGCATCTCCGCCGCCTTGGCCTTCCCGAGCACACAGAAGTCGTCGGCATAATTCACGATCTCCGCACCGAAGCACCGGGCATAGCCCAGCACCTTCCAGCCAAGGATGAACCGCCGCATGTAGATGCTGCTCAGCAGCGGTGAGATCGGAGCCCCTTGCGGAGTCCCCTTTCTCTCCTTCCGCGCCCGGTTCGTGCGGCGAGTGCCGCCCTTGCCGTCCTCCTCTATCACCGGCATTTCCAGCCACGCCTTGATGAGTCCAAGCATCCGCCCGTCGCTCACGCGCCGCGCTATGCTCTTCATCAACTCGCCATGCGGTATCTCACCGAAGTAGTTGGAGAGGTCCGCATCGACCACTTCGTTGCGTCCCTGGTGCAGCAACCTGTGGATCCGCTGCACCGCGTCCTTCGCGCTTCGTCCCGGCCGGTACGCATACTGCTCCGGCTGCAGGTCCGCCTCGAATATCGGCCCCAGCACCAGCATCGCCGACGTCTGCGCAACCCGATCCCTCAGGCACGGTATGCCCAGGGGACGGAACTTCCCCGGCTGTTTCTTCGGGATGAGCACCTGGCGCACCGGACTCGGCTCGTAGGCGCCATCCCTCAGGTCCCGCGACAGTTCCCCTACCCAACGCTCCACTCCGTACGCCTCGACATCCGCGACCGTCACACCATCCACTCCTGCCGCTCCGCCGTTGCGCCGGACCATCACCCACGCCTCCAGGAGAAAATCCTGCCTCCATACCTTGTCGACGAGGGCGTGAAAACGCCTGTCAGGTTCTTCCTTCGCTTTCGCGTTTAGCACGTTCTGGAGTTTCCGAACACTTCCTGCCGACCCTCTTAGACTCCCGTCAGTGGTCAAGTCCCTGCCTCCTTTCCGCACCGCTCCCAACTCAGGGCCCCTTCCCTCGACGGGCATTACCCCGCGTCCTCAGTAATACGGGCCCATCCGCCACCATGCCGGCCCAGCCTGCCCCTCGCGGGGTCCCGGTTGCCGCGCGCACGGCACCGACATGGCTTCCCGTGTTGCCACACCTTCCATCTTCCATGCGTGCCGACGCCAATACCCCGGCGGAAACCGGCCAGTGCTCGTGTCGCTCTCTTCCCGGCCAGTCGGCGGCCTTCCCCTTACCTGCGGAGGGTCGGCTTCCGCAACACCCGTTTCGGGGCCTGCTCAGCGTTCACTCGCGTTTCGGCCCGCATGGTCGTTAAGCCTCCTGCCGATTTAGCTCCTCCCTTGTCCCTGTCCGGCGTTTCCACCTTCGTGCGCGTTTAGGAAGTCGCGTATCGGGCGAGGCCCTTTCCCAGAGAGCTTCAGTCCATGTCGTCACCTCCATAAACCGCTCTGGCTGCTACCGGCTGGAGCGACAGTTGCCGGGCGGGGTTCGCACCCGCAAGGAAGGTGCGCCTTTCCACGGCGCACGCAGGATCCGGGTTGAAGGCTCAGATCCCCTGGCTTCGCGTCTTCGTGGAAGGCGTGGTGATCGTCGGCGCGATTCTGCTGGCGTTCGGACTTCAGAGGTGGTGGGACGACGTAGAGCTGGACCGAGAGCTGAACCAAGAACTCAAGAATGTGGCGCGGGAGCTTGAGGAGAACCGGAGCATGGCCCCACGCTCAGCACTCTCGCAGACACCAGACCAGGCCCACATCCATGCGAGTGAGCCCGTGAGCTGCACGACGCTTTCGTCGCCGCCGTGGAGCGGATTGTCCGAGACGGATCGCCTGCAAGTCGCTGCACTGCGACAGGCGATGTCCGAGCTCGATACACCGGAAGCCGCCCGTGCCGCCGGGTTCAATCCTGCATTGGGCGATATCCCCGGCATGGGCGTGCATTACGTGCACATGGGACGCAGCCTGGACGGTGTGTGGATCGATGCGCCGGACCACTTGATGTTCGCCAGCATCGATGGCCGGGAGCAACTCGTCGGCGCGGCGTACGTGTTCATCGACGTGCCGGAAAGCAAAGTGCCCATACCGTTCGAAAGCGACCTCGCCCGATGGCATGACCATCCCCAGTTCGCCGACCAGGGTCGGACCCTACACATGCTGCACGTCTGGTTCGTTCCGTCTTCGAACGGCCCGTTTGCTGGCCTCAACTTCTGGCTGCCTTACCGTACCGCGGGCATCGAGCCGCCTAGCTCGTGCTGGATGGCCGATGAGGCGGACGCCGATCGGATTCGGAACGTCTCGTTCGCGCTCGTGCCGCCGCGGTGGGGGCAAGCTGCCAGGGAACTGTTCGCGGAGCGGCAGGCGGTCCGAGCCGAGATGCTCGCCACATTGGACGCGGCCGCGCGTTCCGTCGACCGCGATGCCTGGGTCGCGGCCGCAGACCGCTTCCTCGCCGATCTGACCGCATCCGAGCGCAGCACCCTCGAGGCTAGGCTCCGCGCTTCGACTATGGCCAGATGACGTCGGCTGAGCGTGAGGCCGTCCAGAACTAGCTGCGTGCGAACGGCTCACCGCCCCAACACGTAGTTACTCTTCGCTGGACTCACGCCTGAAGCCGACGACCAGAAAGTGCGATGAGGGCGAAGTTGGCAGATTCCCGGGAAGCGGCGGCTAGCCCCCGAGCTCGTCGAAGATCTGCTCGATCCGGCGGCGCAGGTCAGCGTCGGGAAGATCGCCCCGACCGGCGCCCATGTTGTCGACCATGTGTTCAGGGTCGTCCGTGCCCGGAATCACGACGGTCACCGCCGGATTCGAGAGGCCGTACTTCAGGCAGAGCTGCGCCCAGCTCGTGGCGCCGATCTCGCTCGCGAAGTCGGGGAGCGGCCGGTCGCCCACAAGCGAGAAGACGCCGCCGCGGCGGCCCGCGAAGGGTCTCGCCACCACCACCGCGACGCCGTGATCTGCTGCCAGCGGGAGAATCCTCTCGGCGGCGGCTCGATCCAGCACCGAGTAGTCGATCTCGATCATGTCGAGGTTCTCCTCCTGAATCAGCCGCTCGAGCTCCGGATACTGCTCGGCGCTCATCGTGGTGACGCCGAGGTATCGGATCCGCCCGGCTTCCTTCCACTCTCGCAGGATCGGCAGCAGGATCTCCACGCCGTCGAGAAAGTGGACGCGCATGGCCGATACGCGCTCGACTCTCAGCGCGGTCATACAAGCCTCGAGCGACGCGACTGCCTCTCCGCGGTTGTCCGGCGTCGGGACCTTCGTCGCGATGAATACGTCGTCGCGGGCGTCCAGCTCACGGAGAATCTGGCCAATGACCTGCTCGGCCCGCCCGCGGCCGTAGATCCGCGCCGTGTCGATGAAGCGGGCGCCGCTCTCCTTCATCAACCGAACGATCTCCCGAAGCGGCGCGATCTCCTCCTCGCTCTGCGCCCCCCACTGATTCGTGCCGACTCCAACGACGGGAAGCCGCTCGCCGGTTCCGGGGATCGGCCGAGTCATGAACTCCTGGGTGAGGGTCGGCACCTCGCCGAACAGTGGCGCCCCGCGACCGACAGCCACCCCAGCCCCTGCCAAGAGTCCCAGCTTGATTGCATCGCGACGCGTCGTGCTCTGTGGGTCGGCGTGATTCATATCATTCCTTCTCGTGTCGGTATCGTCGGTGGCCTCGTAGTCTCGCTCCTATCGAGACACCCGAGCAGAGGGTGTCGCTGAAGGGCGGCGATCGCTCTCGACTCGTCGATACTCGGATACTCGCCTGCCTTACACTATGCCGCGAAGCCACCTAACTCCTTTTGTTCAACACTTCCGACTAACCTAGTGCCCAAGGCGTCGGACGCGTTCCGACTGAACAGAATGCGTTGACACGTCGGCTCCGCGCCAGACCTTGGGTTCGATCCCCGCGGGCAGGACCCAGCCATTGCAGGACCGATCTCGTGGCGGGCGCTGCGGTCCGTACTATTTCTTGGGCTGGATCGTTGCGGACCGGATGCTGTGATGGGCTCTCTTGAACCCGGATCCTGCGATGGGGGCCATTTGGGGCGGTGTTCTGCGGGGCCAGTGCGGAGTGGATGGAGAAGGGGCGCGGGAGCGGGAGGTATCAAGCTTTGGGGGTCACGGCAGTGCTGCAATGAGGAGACCTGAGGCGAACAGACGCCGAGTATCGGCGCGACGAGTGGCCGCGGGAGACATGGGCCCCGGGATCGTGGGTGGGACCTGCATGGCGCGCGTCGCGGCCGCCAGACTCAGGCGGGCGCCGGGGGCGGGATGTCGTGGTTCAGTCCCCGCAGGGCCGTGAGGAGGCGGAGGCGGACGGGTTCGTCGCGAAGCAACTGGAGGTAGCTCTTGCGTCCATGGGTGGTCAGCTTCGCGGGAAGCCGGAGCAGCCAGAGGCGGAGTCGCTTCGGCTGCGCCGTCCGCCAGGAGCCCGAGAGGAAGTGTTGGCGCAGCGTATGCAAGGTCTGGTAGCCCACGACGGCGAGGCTCCACAGGAGGGCGTTGCCCCCGAGGTCGTCGACGGCGGTCTTGCCGGCCGAGAGCTGGGCGAGTTCCTCGATCCGCTGCTCGACGACGGCACCGCCGTTGTATCGGCGCCAGGCGGTCAGGGCGTGGATGCCGGGGATGTTGGTCAGCACGTCCGCCTGGCGGCCCACCTCGTAGGTGTCGAGCTCCAGCATTCCCTCCTCGGTCTCGACCGGCTTTCTGGTCTGGATCGTGAGGAGACGCGCATCCCAGAGCGAACCCGTCGCGCTCCACAGCTTCTCGCCCGCAAAGATGGCATCGCCCTTTTTCGAGTAGCGCCACGGGCCCCGGTGGCCGTCTAACCATCTGTGGCGAGGAACCTTAAGCAGGAAAGATACGCCCAGCTCCTCGAGCGCCCGCACTATCTTCTGGCTGAAGAAGCCCTTGTCGAGGCGCACCGTGATGTCGCCGACACCCGCGCTTGTCAGGCGTCCCACGAGTGCCTGCAGCCACTCGGTGGCCCCCTCGGCCGTGTGGGCGTTGCCCGCCCGCCAGCGCACCCCCAGGCAGTCGCCCGTCTCATTGACGAACGCCACGAGCGGGTGGTGGGAGCGACGGCCCCGCTTCTTCGGGTTGTAGCCCAGCTCCGCTCCGGCCTGCTTGTGTCCGTAGCGCACCACGACCGTCGAGTCCAGCGTCAGGGTCAGCTTCTTCGGGACGCCGCGGGCCCGAAGCGCCCAGCGCTGCCGGACCATCCTCCACAGCAGCTCGTCCAGGAGCGGGACCATGCGCTCACTGGCCCGCCGGAGCCATCTGCCGAACGTCGTGGGGTCCGGCACACGGATCCAGCCGAAGATCCGGCGCACACCCCGGCGCTCGAGGAGCGGCAGGTCATCGATCACCCCGCCGCCGTAGAGCAGAAGCGCAATCCACACCTCGGTCATCAGGCCCGGCCGATAGGACCCCTTCTCCTTGTTCGCCTGACCGTCGATCCAGCCGGCCAGGCCGAACCGGTCGAACAGCTTTCGAACCAGCACCAGGCCGCCGCCGTCGGTGAGGTTCTGCGCGCTGTGCCGGACGCGTAGCGGCCGTCGCGAGCCCTGCACATGAGGCCGGCTTCCCGTATGATGATGGCGCACCTGGAGGGTGCCCTCCGTATCGAGGCATATATTAATATAAACCCCTCAAATATAAGGCGTTAAGAAGTGTATATCCACCCCGGCATCGCAGGATCCGGGGTAACTACAATCAGGACAAGTCTCTCCGGTACTTCTTGCTACAGTCCCTCCGTCACGCTTGCTATTGGGGCCAGAGTCCATGGCAACAGAACGTACCAGCGAGAGCCACCCACTCCGCATCACGGAGATACCCCTGGGCGACGGTCGGGGCCGGATCGGCTTCTCGCAGTGCCCCGGCAGGAGTGATGACTACGCATGGTCCGGGCCGTGGAGGCGGGATCTCGACACCGACCTCGATGCGATTCAGCGCTGGGGAGCGACCGCAGTGGTCAGCCTGATCACCCACGACGAGCTCGCCCGGCTAAAGGTTTGCAGTCTCCCAAGGGCGGTTCGAGACCGGCACATGGAGTGGTGGCATGCGCCGATTCCCGACGGCTACCCGCCCGATCGGGACTTCGAGGAGGCATGGGAGGTGACCGGCGAGTCCCTCCAGAACCGGCTCCGGCTCGGCTTCGACATTCTGGTCCACTGCCGGGGCGGCCTGGGCCGCGCCGGGACCATCACGGCCCGCCTGCTGGTGGAGTTGGGCATGCATCCGACCGAAGCGATCCGGCGCGTGCGCGACGCCCACGACGGGATGATCGAGTCCGGCTCCCAACTGGCCCACGTGGGGCAGTGTACCCCTCGGCCATCATCGGCTCCATCCCGGATCGCGGACGGCGTCCACGACCGGGCTCTCGGAGCCTTCCTCGGTCTGGCGGTGGGCGACGCGGTCGGCACGACGCTTGAATTCTGCCCCCGCGATACGCAGCCGCGTCTGGAGGACATGGTCGGTGGCGGCCCCTTCGGTCTGCCGGCCGGTGGCTGGACCGACGACACAGCCATGGCGCTGGCCCTCGCCGACAGCCTGGGGGCATCCGGGACGCTCGACTGCCGGGACCTGATGGACCGTTTCGTGAAGTGGTGGCGGGACGGAGACTACTCGTGGAGCGGAGAGTGCTTCGATATCGGAAACACGACCCGGGAAGCGCTTGCCCGGTACCTGCGGACGGGCGATCCGGTCGCGGGCTCGACCGACCCCTGGAGCGCAGGCAACGGCTCGCTGATGCGACTTTCCCCCATCGCTCTCCGGTTCTGGCGCGACCCGCCGCGCCTGATCGCAGCCGCCGCCGACCAGTCGAGGACGACCCACGGCGCTGTGGAAGCGTTAGACGCCTGCCGGGCATTCGCCGAGCTCCTGGCAGACGCCATCGCCGGGTCACCGTTCCCGGACGTTCTGGCTCCGAGACCGTTCACGGGAGCGGCGGCCATCGCCCAGATCATGGCCGGCAGCTGGCAAGGACGGGCACGCGATGAGATCCGCTCCAGCGGGTACGTCGTTCACACGGTCGAAGCCGCCATCTGGTCGGTTGCCCGGACCCGGGACTTCCGCGGCGCGGTGCTGCTCGCGGCCAACCTGGCCGACGACGCCGATACGGTAGCGGCCGTGACGGGGCAGCTCGCCGGGGCCCTCTACGGCCTGGGCGGCATTCCCGACCACTGGCGGGACCGCGTTGCCTGGAAGGATCGACTCCTGGCAGCGGCGCGGCGGTTGCTGGAACCCCTTGCCGACCAGTCAACGTCGGGTGGGTAGTCGAAGTACGCTCTAGATCGTCTGTAACTAGTTGCTATTTATTGCGTTACTACCGCTCTGGCCCGGCACGGGAGCCTCGATGCCTCCATCTCCCCCTCGATCATCTCCCGGAGCCTCGGATTGCGCACCATCCTGAACACGTAGGAGAGGCCGTGCTGCTCGCGCCACCCCATGAGCTCCTCACGTCAGAAGCCCGAATCGCCGCGGACCGTGATCTCCACTTCCGGCCAGCGCCAGCATGCTGTCCCTTCGAATCTCGTCATGGTCGTTGAGATCTTCGTAACCCAGCGCGAGCCCGAACACCCGCTGTCTGACCAGCGCCTCGACCGAGGGCTCCGTTCGGGTCGGATCCCGGCAGTCGTCGAAGCAGGCAGCGATCCGCCCCGTCAGATCGACAACTGTATCCGCATCTCGCAAAAGCAGCGCTCCACCGTCCGACGACATACGCCCGCCGTCCAATCGGCCTGTGACCTCACACCGCCCCCCCCTCGAAACACGACGGGATCCGGTACACACTGTGTCATGACGGATCAGGCGCTTGAGCGAGGAACTCCGATTCGCGAGCAATCCCCGATACTCCGGAGCTTCCCGACCCGGCCATGCAACGGCCGCCGCCATCGTGTCCTTATGAACGTCCAGCCCCACATATGCCCTGTACTCGGCCATGGCCTGCCCTCCTCGATTATGGCTCTGCGCTCCAATGAGGTAGCTCTGCCTCGAGCGTAACCCACGCCCTCGAGGCAGGGCAGGTCAATCCATGTTGTATAGGGTCCGTAGCGGGGGCTCGGTACCCGGGTCCTTTCCGCTTCCGGAACCCGCATGCAGAAGATCTGCTGAAACTTGCCGCGTGCGGGAGTACATGACCCGCCTCCCTGTTCGTAATCGTTCAGTCGTGCCGTGGCGGAGGGGGGGGTCGTGGGTCTCAGGCTGAGGTCGTGTAGGGGACTGGCCACGATTTTGGTGATGTGCTATCGTCTGGTTCATGGCGATAGGAGACGGGGATATTGGCACGGTCGTGGTGCTGGCCGAGGGGCCCGATGGGTTGTGGTTGACCCCTGAGGCCGCGTGTGCGGACCCGGTGGACTGGCGGTGGCTGTACGAGGAGGAGCACGTTCGTGCGGAGCGGGAGCGGGCCCGTGCGGAGGCGGCGGAAGCGCGCGCGCAAGAGTTGCGCTGGGCGGAGGTGTCTGCGCGTCGCGAAGCGGGATATTGGAAGTCGCGCTTCGAGGCATCGCGGCGCAGGCTGAAGGCCGTCGTCGAGAAGACGAGGGAAGCTCGTCGAGCAGGGAAGAGCGCACTGCGGTGGCGCTCGAAGGTGGGGCATCTGCGCGATCTCCTTCGGCGAGCCGGCAGGGAAGTTGCCCGGCTGCACAAGACCGTGAAGGCATTGCAGCGGCGCAACGAGGAGCTGGAAGCCGAGCTGGCGGAGTCTCGCGCGACCCGGACGGTGCTGTCGAAGACGCAGTTCGGTCGCAAGAGCGAGAAGCAGGAGAAGCCGGGCTCCGGGCGTCCGCGGGGCCGGCAGCCCGGCGCACCCGGCCGGGGCCGCACACAGCGGCCCGGTCTCGAAGAACACATCGAAGAGCATGACCCGCCGTCCGATGCGTGTGTGTGTTCCGGCTGCGGGAACCCCTATGCGGCCAACGGCACCGAAGAGTCCACCCTTATCGAGATCGAGGTCAAGGCCCACAAGCGAGTGATCCGCCGCCCGCGCTGGCGACGGACATGCGACTGCGCGTCGTCGTCCGTGGAGGTGTCGGCGCCCCCCGTGCCACGGTTGTTCCCCAACACGCCCTACGGGATCAGCGTCTGGTCGCGCTTCCTGTTCGAGCGCTATGCGTGTCTGCGTCCCCTGCAGCGCGTCAGCACATGGCTGGCCGACCAGGGACTGCCGATCTCGCCGGGCACCCTGGCCGGCAGCGTGCCCCGTTTCGTGCCGCTGTTCGAGCCGGTGGCCGACGCGATCCTCGCGCACCAGAACAACGCGGCGCTGCGCCATGCCGACGAGACCACCTGGCGCGTGCAGGCGCTGCGCGAGGCAGGCAGGTCGAGCCGGGCCTGGCTGTGGATCTCGGTCGGCAGAGAGGCGGTCTGCTTCCGTATCGATCCTTCGCGCAGCGCCGAGGCGGCCCATGAGCTGTTCGCCGATGCACGGCCCTCGACGGTCATCGTCTGCGACCGCTACAGCGCCTACAAGAAGTTGGCGCGCCTGCTCGAGGGCCGGGCAGCCCTCTCATTCTGTTGGGCGCGTTGCCGCCGAGACTTCATCAAGGCCGCGGCGGGGCAGGACGAACTGACCGGCTGGTGCCGGGAATGGACCCGGCGGATCGCCTCGATCTACCGCCTGAACAAGGCGCGGCTGGCCAGGTACGATCCCGGTCTCGAGCGCCAGACGCCAGCGTTCGACGCGGCCCACGACGCGCTGACCGATGCACTCGGCAACCTGTTTGCAAACGCCGGCCGCGAACTCGACCGCCTGCCGTCCGGCGCGCGCGAGGGCAAGGCGCTACGCTCGCTCGTGAACCATCGCGAGGGGCTGAGTGTCTTCGTCGACCGGCCCCGGGTCCCGCTCGACAACAATCTCGCCGAGCGGCTGCTCAGAGGTCCGGTCATCGGAAGACGCCTGTCGTTCGGCTCCGACAGCGAGACCGGCGCCCGCTTCACGGCGCTCATGTACTCGGTGGTCGGCACCCTGAGGTTGAACGGCATCGATGTCCAGCGATGGCTTACGGCATGGCTGGCGGAATGCGCGCAGGGCGGCGGCCGCCCGCCCAGCGACCTGTCGCCCTGGCTGCCATGGTCGAGGAGCGAGGAGCGCAGACGCGACCCGATGGTGCCGGCATGACCGACCGGGTCGAGTGGCGCTATCAGGGGCACGACTTCACCGCCCGGGAAATGGCGCTGCTGCGCGCACTGATCGCCGGCCCGCCGCCTCTCAGCCGCCATGCCCTGTCCAGGGAGTTCTGCCGGCGCATCGGCTGGTTCAAGCCCGACGGCGGCCTCAAGGACATGACGGCCCGGGTGGCCATGCTGGCCATGCACAACGACGGCCTCATCACCCTGCCACCCCAGAAGTGGAGGAAGGCCCCGCCCCGCCCCATCATCTTCGGCCAGGACACCGAAGTGCCGCTGTTGCCGGCACCGACGACCCTCGACGAGGTCCGCCCGCTCGAACTCCGGACCGTCGTGCGCGCCACCCGCGAAGGCAGGCTGTGGAACGAGTTCGTCGCCCGCTACCACTATCTGGGATACAAGCCCCTCGTCGGCGCGCAGATGCGCTACGCCGTCCACGACAACAACGGCTGGCCACTCGCCATGCTCGGCTTCAGCGCCGCCGCCTGGACGCTCGCCCCGCGCGACCGCTTCATCGGATGGACCCACACGCTACGCAAGAAGAACCTCCCCCTCGTCATCAACAACCCGAGGTTCCTCATCCTGCCCTGGATCAGGATCCCGAATCTGGGATCCCACATCCTCTCACTCGTCTGCCGGCGCCTGCCCCGCGAATGGACCCGACGCTACAACACCACCCCCGTCCTCATCGAAACCTTCGTCGAAATCCCGCGCTACACCGGTGGCGTCTACAGGGCCTCAGGATGGATCCATGTGGGAACCACCCAGGGACGCGGTCGCTACGACACCCACACGCAATACGGCAAACCCAAAAAGGACGTCTGGCTCCGGCACCTCTCCAAACACTGGAAACGCATCCTCAACCAGTAAATCCAACCCCCACGCCACGGCACAACTGAACGATTACCGTCGCTCATCCTTCCCGCGCTGCGGTGACCCGGCACACCTGGCCCGGCGCGGACTCCGTCGGAAGGTGGAGCCCTCTCTCTCCCCGCCATCATCGGTGTCCACCTCCGCCCTCTTCAGTCATTCCAAAGGCAGCGGATACCTCATCGATATTGGCAGAGAGGTGAACGCCCCGATCATGAACGTTTTGGGTCTAGTTGACTGCCCACGCACATCAGGTGGTTGGAGATACCCGAATACGGGCCCTCGATGCGAAGCGGGCCCGGGCTGACGCCCGGGCCCGCTTCACCATCTTCCACGACTTTGTTCCGGAACACCTGCCTGTTCCGGAAAACCCAGGAGACCACAACCCGCCACCGCGTCCCCATAAGGCGGATTTGCCCTAGCGGGCTACCCGATGAACTGGCCCTCCCGCTGCATGACTACGGCTCCACGTGCACATGGACCGGCGCGGTTACAAAGTCTGCATGTCCGGCCCCCACGGCTCCGTGCATGAGCATGAAGGTCGCCTCCGTTTCACCCTCAGCGCGCCCATGGAGGTGACCATGGAACTCACCAGGAGTGTGCTGCTCGAACTCGGCGATCGATTCATCCGCAATCTCCACCTCCAAATAGAAGTCATCGTCCAACACGACGGCAGTTCCCGCGTGATTCACGAAGCGGACATCGATCTCGTCGGACTCCTCTCCGGGTGCCACAGCCAACTCGCCGGTCCACGCCCCGTCATCTCCGTCATAGCTGGCGATCGTCCGTCCACCCATGACGAGCTGAACGCCTTCGACCTCGTCGCCGTGGTCATCATGGTCAGGCTCGGTACCACCATCCCCGCCGCAGGCCGCAAGAACGATGGTTCCGGCGAAAAGCAGCGCCGTTGTAGTCCTCGTCACGGAATTCCTCGTCTGTTCTATCATAATATTCGTATTCCTATAGTCTGTGTATCAGGTTGTCGTCATTCGCCAAAGGCCGGCGCCGCGCCCGCGAGAGGCATCCCTGACTCCGCCCACCGGACGATGCCCTGAACCGCTCCCTCGTGCTCGAACTGGCCGTACGGCTCCATCGTGCCACCGGTCAGGCCGATGGCCACAAGGAGTGCCGTCGCCATGTGTTGCTTCTTCGCGGTCGACCCGCGCTGTCGACTCGTCGATCGCCCGCCGTCGCCCCGCACCCGGGCGGGCGCACCTGGACCCTGGCTCGGCATCGGCGGCGGAACGGCCACGTGGGCCCATGCAGGCGAAGAAGCTACCGGGTTCCCGGAAGAGTCAGACGAGGGGAGGCGGTCGCGGGCCCAGCCCGCCAGCAACGACAGGCCGGCTTCTAAGAGGGTTCCCCGCCGGTGGGACAGCCCGCCATTCAGTGACGGGCCGCAGACGCGGAAGGATGTGAAGGTGCACGACCCCCATGAAGAGGGCCCGCGCAAATTGGCAGTGAGTCTCGCTGTGCTCGGAACTCAGGTGGTTGTGGCTGGGACTACATCTCCCGTAGCCCTCCACGTGAGCCTCTGCGCTTTGCACCTCGAGCACGGCGTCCATCGCCGGCACGACGATGAGTACGCTGCACTCGAAGAGCGCGAAGGCGAGTACGCGGATTCGGCGCAGGTTCCACATGAGAGACGCCGTCGACTTCAGGGCACCACTGGAGATTCCCTCACACATGCCCGGAAACCTACGCGGCGCCGAAAGAACCCGTCAACCTGCAGTCTTGTCCAATGACAGGTGAGGCTGAGGGGGAAGTGGGTTTCCGGCGAGAGGTGAGTACCCCCTGACATGGATACTCCCGTCATCTCGTCTCCGAATTGGAAATGACCCTGCTCTCGCTGCCGCACGTACCGGCGCGGACGGGACGGGAGCGGTCCGGTTTCCGCGACCGACCCAGCCTTATGGGCCGGCGCCCGGGGCGTACCTGTAGGCGATAGGCAGCTTCCCGATGTCGGTGATGGCCGAGTCCGTGTGGTGGTAGATGTTCACGCGACCCGTGCCGCAGTCGCCGAATGCGTCACACGAGACCGCGCCGATCAGGCCCTGGATCGCGGTCCGCTCGAGCTCCTCGCGCAGTGCAGCCCAGTCGATGTGCAGGGTCCGGCCGTCCTCGACAGCCACGGACTCGATGGCCGCGGCGAGCACCGTGGTCGCATCGTAGGCGTGTGCCCAATAGTGAGCGGCAGGCGCTCCCCCGAAGGCGCCCTCGTAGCTGGCGAGCACGGCCGCGCCGTTCCTTCCAGTCACGCTGTTGACGTTCGAGCCGAAGTCCGACTCCGGCCCCGCGAAGTACACGCCCTCCGACTGCGGTGTCCCGAGGAACTCGGCGACCAGTAGCGCCGACCCCGAGATGAGCGTCACGCCCTCGAAGCCGTCGAAGCTCCGCACCTGCGCGGCGAAGGGCGAGCCTTCCGCGAGAAACAGGGGGGTAATCGTTCAGTCGTGCCGTGGCGGAGGGGGGGGTCATGGGTCTCAGGCTGAGGTCGTAGTAGGGGACTGGCCACGAAAACCAGTAAATCCAACCCCCACGCCACGGCACAACTGAACGATTACCCCTGTTCCCGCCCGCGTGCAGGCGTCCCGGGAGGGATTCCTGGCTCCGAGCCGGTCGATCTGCGCGCGGAAGAGAAAGGGGCGCCGCCCCGATGATCGTGGGACGGCACCCCCGGGGAGATGTGGCGGAGCACCTCGGGCGCCACGGCCACCTGCCGGAGGGTCGTTCTCAGAACCCGTAGCTCACATCCACATAGAAGACCCGGCCGGGCTCAAGAATCTGTTGGCCGGTGAAGGGATTCTTCGAGTTGAGGTGGTTCACATAACCCTCGTCGAAGAGATTGTCGACTCCCACGCGCAGATTGATCCCTGTCACTGGCGCTGCGCCCGCCCGGAGATCCACGGTGGCATAACCGTCCGTCTTGAGCTCGAGGAGGGACTCGGCCACACGGTCTTGCCCGGCGACCAGGTCTGCCGATCCCTGCAGGAAGAACCTGCCTCCGAGGTCCTCGTAGCGGAAATTCACCCTCCCAGTGAAGGGAGTGACACCGAATGCGGGCTCCTGGACTTCCGCACCCGAAGCATGTGGGAAGAGAGTCTGCTCGGCCCAGAGATAAGCGGCTCCCAACTCTCCGGTCAGCACGTCGGTCAGAGCCAGCGTGACGGACGCCTCGCCACCGGCGAAAGTCGCGTCGCCATTCGCGTAGCGATACACGATCGGCGGGAAGATGGGAAGCGGCAACCTCTTGTCCTCATCCGTTCGCGCAAAGGTGATGTAGTCGGTGATCTGGCGTCCGAAGACGTTGAAGTGATACGCCACGCCCGGATAGGTCCCGTGGAGCCAAAGGTCGGCCTGGGTGCTTCTCTCGGGATCCAGGTCCGGATTCCCCATGAATTCCGCGGCCGTCTGCGCCTTCGTCGCCGGCAGGTGATCCGAGTACCGCTCCGTTGCATCCGCGGTCCGCACGGCGGAGCCCAGGCCCAGGGACAGCTCCCAATCGGAGGCGAGCGGGAAGCCCGCCGTGACAGCCCCGCTTACACTGGTCTCGCTCCTGTTGAGGTCGTGGGAGCCGTCCACCCTGGACAAGAACTCCAGGAACTCGGCACTAGGATCGCCGGCGTCCGCCGATACCTGATCCACCCGAAGGGTTCCGGAGAACCTCGGCCCCGAGTCCAAGCTCCGACCCAGGCGTCCGTAGAACCCGACATCGGTGATCGTCGCGTCCGGCCAGAGTTGGTTATTGAAGAGCACTGCCCCGACTGGGGGCATCGCCATCATGAGGGGCTCCGCCGTAAGGCGTGCGATCGTCCGGTTCGCATTCCGGTTCGCGCTGTAGACGTCTCCGCCCAGCCGGGCCGTCCAGGGGCCGCCCAACAGATCCACTGCGGCCCGCCCTCCCCACACTTGGATGTCGGAATCCACCCGGATGTCGAGAGCGAAGGGCGGTGTGCGCGCGCCCATCGGAACCGCGTTCCTCGTTGGCTTGCCCAGGTTGTTCATGCCGTGGCTGACATCGTTGAAGTATCCGGAGATCTCCACGTTCCGAAGCGTGCCCTCGGTCCGGACGGCCTCAAATTCGGCCGAGAGGTTCTTGGCGTAGAAGAAGTCTGCGGCCAGGAGCCGGCCGGGATAGTCGACCGGGCCCTGGTCCTGGTAGCCGCCGGAAAGAGTGAGCAGAGAATTGTCCCCCACATCGAACCCGATCTTGCCGCGCCCTTCGGAAGATCGGAAATCACCCGGAATAAGACCGGAAAAATCTCCTCCGGACTCGTAGTCACTTCCTTCCCTCCACGCTCCGTGTGCCCAGAAGGAGACGCTCCTCCGCCTCCCCGACAGCCCGCCCGCCAGCTCCGACGCCTCGATGTTGGAGTCATAGCCGGTACTCAAGCTTCCGCGTAACCGCTCGTCGCCAGGCGCCGGCAGGCTGGCCGACTGTACTCGGATCGCACTCAGGTTGCCGGCTCCCCAGGTCAGGGCATACGGCCCCTTCACGACCTCAATGTCTTGCACCGCGCTGGGATCCAAGTGGGTCAGCGGAGAGTCCATCCGCGCGGGCCCGGCGGGAAATAGCCGGCTCCCATCCAGGTACGTTCCGACTTCGGTTTCGCGGAGCCCCCGTACGACGGGGTCCAAGCCGAGCGGGCCGCGACGGACCGCGTCCACGCCGTCGAGATTCCTGAGGAGCTGCCCCGAGTCCTTCGGATTTGCCTCGCGGACCTCCCGTTCCGCCAGCTGCGCATGCGGGTGGAGGTCCGGCCCCAATACTGAGACCTGGATGCCTCCGAGAGCGATGGGCCGGACGTCCAGCGCAAACTCGAGACCGGAGAGGCCGGACGGCGCCACCGCGACTGTCTGTGTCGCAGTCCGGTATCCGAGGCCGCGGGCTTCGATGGTGCGCTCCCCCGTGAAGACACCCGAGATCGAGAACTCGCCGCTACCGTCCGTCACTGTCCCGCGTTCCATTCCTCGCACGTGCACCGTCACGCCCGCAATTGGGCTTCCCGAATCGCTGTCCACGACCCGCCCGGCCACGACTCCCTGCGCATGCGCCAACGTCGGGCTGGCGCCTGTCGCGATGCCGGCCGCCAAGAGCAGAACCGAGCGCACGATCCCCGACGTGGGACGTGCCGAGGTTCGGTGTCCAACGAAACCATCCAGACTGTTCATCTTCGGCTCTCCTTTTCTCCCACTCCAATGCCTTATCGAAACGTCTGAGCGGCTCTCACGAACTGTGTGGTCGAGAGGGCGCCCTACAACACGGGATGACTCAGGAATCGAGTCCCTACGGGACGGATTCTTGCCGACCCGTGCAGGTCGTCAGAAGTGGAGGGGCGGGGCGTTGGGCAGGTGAAGCTCGAAGAGTAAGTGACGCGGGCCGAGAGGACACCGGGCAGGGTCGACCAGGTCTGCCACGAGCTGGTCGACCGGCTCCAGGATCCTCGCTGCCGAGCCGGGGAACCGGGGACCCCATCCCAGGCACACATGGCAGTCTACTACCTTGCTGCAGGAGCCCGCCGGCGCACGTCCGGACTCCGGATGACCTGCGTCGGACGTATCATGTACGGCATGATCAGAAGGAGCGCTCGACGGGTGATGGGCGCACTGATGCAACCCGTAGGCGTCGGGCCGGCCCGCCAGCAGAAGCATCGCGGACAGACCCAGCGACAGCAGGCTCTTGGATCGACGGGGCCTAGCCGTCACCTGAAGTACGCCTCCGGAAAATCTTTCTGCCCTCATCTCCTCGCCCACCTGTGCGCTACGCACGCGTTTCTCGAATCGCAGGTCGGCTCCGATCCTATTCGGTCGCCACGCTGAACTCGAAGCTGCCGTTCGCCGCGTGGCCATCCTGCGCCAGAGCGCGCCAGTACACGGTGTAGCTGCCAGGCCGGAGCTGGCCCCGTAGGCGAACGAAGATCTCGCTAGGGTCATCGGCAACGGCCACCGCCTCCGTCGCCTCCATCAACTGCTCTGCACCGTCTGCAACGCGGATCGAGGTGCCGCTGAGCTGAGGGGGCTGTGTGAAGAAGAGGCGTACTTCCCCGAGCCCCGCACCGACCCGAGCGTCGGCCTCGGGTATCGAGCTCTCAAGCGCCAGGTGCCTGGCGGTCGATGCTTCCGCGCTTGGCGTGTACGTCAGGGCACGGCCCGCCCCCAGGACCACAGCCAGGGAAAGCGCGATGGTCGATGCAAGGGCGGTCGTTCGACGAGATCGTATGTCGGTCATGCCACGGCTCCGTGTCGTTCACAGGGGAGCGGAATACGTACGGATTCGGCCGTCCGAAACAGCCGAAGAATGGAGATCGGTGCCTAGGGGTCTCGCTGCCGAGAGTCTACCAGTGTCGTCCGGGAGTCTCCATTCGACACGTGCGAGAACCCGAGGAACCTAGAGCTGCGGTGGGGGGGCGTGCGCCGGTGGAAGGAAGAAGGGTATGGGAGTCCGCGGCGTATTGGGTAGCAAAGCCCACGAACCCGAGTGCGCACCCGCCGGAAAGAGGAAGTTCTGGCCGGAGTCGTCTCCCGCCTTCGGCAGGGACAAGACCGTTCTCGCCTCTATGCAGGTCAGGCCGCAGTCACAACCGGGCGCATCTGCACCGGTGTGACTCCCGTCAACCTGGTGGGTGTCAGGCGAGGCGAGGTCCGCCTCGCCACCGTGAGAATGGAGAGGACAGTCATACAACCCAGCGCCCTGCGCGACTCCCGAGAACAGGAGAACCAGGGACGCGCCGAGCGTTGACAGTCTTAGGATCCAACTCCGCATGTGGCTCCCACGGCTCGATCTCAGGCGTCGGACTGCCGAGTGTGCAGGTAACTAGCCTACGATAGCTCGCGGCGTCGAGCAAGCTCCCCGCCTCATGCAATCAGGGGGGCTCATGGCTTCGCCCGTCACGCGGGCGCTCCGCTTGCCCAAGATGCCCTGACCGCCGTCCGGGACCGAGACCAACGGCAACCTCGCACTTCCGGAGAGGAGTGGACCGGGTTCCGTGATGTGCAGGTGTTGGAGCCTGGTCTCGGCACGCCACAGACGAATGGAGAGGGCGGGGGAGGGTGATGAGATCAGCCGAGCGTGCCGTCCAAGCGCCGAGCCAGTTTCCCCGGCAACCCGGTGTGTTGTCCTAGCGGAGATCCTGCAGTGGAGTTCGTACCAGGCACCCCACGAGTGGGCTTGATGAGTCGGACGGTCTCGTTGCTATGGTCACTCCTGCTGATGTCGGTGGGGAGTGTCGAGGCCCAGGTCGAGGTCCTGACCGGGCGCGTCATGGACATTGACGGCCATCCTGTCGCCGGTGCCACCGTCCGTCTCGAAGGCACCGGAGTTTCCACGGTTACGAATGCCCAGGGCGACTTCCAGTTTGCGGCCGTGCCGGCTGGAACGGCCAAGGTCCTGGTGACCGCGATCGGATATCAGGCTGGCGTGATTCAGTACCGCGTAGGAGACGCAGGGGAAGACGGCCTCCTCATCTCGCTGCAGTCCGAAGCGATCGCGCTGGACGAAGTGCTCGTCAGCGCGTCCCGGCTTCCGGGGGCAACGCACACCGCGCCGGATCTTCCGGGAACCATGGTGCTGGCGGGAACCAAGAGCACGATTGTGGAGCTAGCGGATCTTCCGGCGAACCTCGCCGAGAAGACGGGCAGACAAGTCTTTTCCCGAGTTCCAGGTGCCTTCGTCTACGACATGGACGGATCCGGAAACCAGATGAATGTCTCGACCCGCGGCCTCGACGGGCACCGCTCTTGGGAGTTGAACGTCCGGCAAGACGGGGTCTTCCTCAACTCGGACACGTACGGGTATCCGGCGAGCCACTACAGCCCTCCGATGGAGGCGATCGAGTCGATCGAGATGGTGGGGGGCACCGCGGCGCTCCAGTGCGGCTCGCAGTTTGGGGGTCTGGTGAATCATGTGACGAAGAGTCCCGAGCCGGGACAGGAGTTCGGATTCGAGAGCATCAATAGCCTCGGGTCCTTCGGGCTTCGAAGCAGCTACAACGCGGTGGGACGAGAGGCCGGGCCGGTCTCCTTCTACGCCTACATGAAGGAGCGGGTCTCGGACGGATACCGGGCCAATGCCCGGTCGGAGTACTCCGCCCAGTACTTGTCAGGCGCGGCGGAGCTCTCTTCCGCACTGCGCCTGCGGCGCCAGGTGGGCCAGTCGACCTAATGTCCATCAGCTCCGGGGCCCACTGACGGACGCGGTGTTCGGCTCGGATCCGAGACAAGCCACCCGTTCGCGAAACTACTATAACCCGGACATCACCGTGCCGGCGTTCTCGCGCGACTGCGAGGGCCGTGACGGGACGCAGCTGACGGCCTGTGTTTCGGCCGTTTTGGGCCCGCGGAGCAGCGTGCAGTTCGTCGAAGAACACGACCTGCTGCTCGTGCCGTCCGTCCCGGCTGCCGGTCCCGTAACCGGATTTAGAGAGACCAGCCGACGTCAAGGGTCCGATACCATCGACAACTCGGGAGAGAGTGAACCTCAGGGGGTCACCGCCACCGACAGGACCGACAGGACCCTATCCCGGGCCGCGGGCCTCCATCCTCGGGATTGGCCCGATTTGCGTCCTGGGCACCTCAAGGCTCGTCTGAAAGCAGCTAAGCGCCAATAACAGAGTAGTTTATGGACATCGTTGGAACTCGCTTGGCTATCCGGGAGCAGGAATGTTCGGAGATCCTCCGTCCCGCCATCGAGTGTCGACCACGTTCCCTCCAGCCGCATGCCGGAGTTACGTGGGCATGGACGGCTCGAGCTCGGCCTCCCCGACCACCGTCACCCCTTCCATCTCGACCGGAACAGGCGGACGCCGAGTCCGGGAGCTCGAATTCGATCGGCGCGTAGCCCGGTCGCTCTGCGGTGAGCCCGAACGGGGCGTCGCGAGCGAGCCGAGTCGTGAATGCCCCGACCGGGTCCGGGACGGTGACCGACGACGAATCCGCGCTCCGGATCCGGCCCCCCGATCGGCGTCGCGGACGCTTCGTCCCCCCCTTCCGTGTACGGCGACTCCGACCTGCCCGCCGAGAGGAACGGGCGGAGCCCACAGATGGCGAACCCACCGGAGCCGGTGTCGCATTCCCGGTCGCACCCTCGGAGCCGAGGAACAGCGCGATCAACATTCGGGCCAACGGCGCATGCGAGCCCCTCCGTCACTGCGGGCGAGGGCACGGCGCCCGCGTTCGGTGTGATACGCGCGAGGCGTACCGGTGGACCGCCGCCTTTCGCCTTGGAGGCCGACCCATGCGGACCGCCGAGGCGTCGCCGTCCGCTCGTTCGCAAGTCCCCTTCGCTTGCGCCAGCAGATGACACTCTGTAATATAGAGTGTATTTTAATTATAGAGTCCATTGTCTATCTAGAGTACGGAGGATGCCATGACGCATGACGCTCGGCTGAAGGAAGACATCGCATACGTCAGAGCTGCGGCGGAACACTCGATGGCGGTGCCGGTCCCCGCCATTTATCTCCTCTGGGCACTCCTCGGGTTTGTCGGCTTCACGCTCGTCGACCTAGTCGATGACCAGCGATCGATCGGCCTCTACTGGCTCTTCGCGGGGCCGACCGGTCTCCTGTTGTCGGTCTGGCTCGGCCACCGGGCGGACCGCAAGGCCGGTCGCATCAACCGTGAGACGGGGTTGCGGACCAGTCTCCACTGGGCAGCCTTCATGGCGGCCGGCGTACTCGGACTCGGACTCGTCCAAGCGGGAGACCTGACGTGGCGAGGCTTCGGGTCGCTCTGGGTCCTCCTGCTCGCTCTGACCTACGTTCAGGCGGGTCTCCACCTCGAGCGCAGGCTCCTCCCGATAGGCCTTCTGATGGGAGGAGGCTTCCTGGCCACGCTATGGGTGCCGGGTGTCGGCTGGACCGTCACCGGCACGCTCTTCGCCATCGCACTCGTAGCCGCAGCCTTCTGGGGGACGCCACAGGGTGAAGCCACAGGGTGACCCCGAGGTCCCGGCCCTGGAGGGCCTGGCGCTGCTGAACGGGCCACTCGAACACCGGGTGCGCCTTGCGATCTGCGTCCTGTTGTCCCGACACGACGCCATGTCATTCGGCGGCCTGAAGCGGGTGCTGGGGGAGACGGACGGGAGCCTCGGCGCGCATCTTCGCAAGCTCGAAGATACCGGGCACCTCCTGGTCGAGAGGACCTACCGCGACCGGAGGCCGGTGTCCTGGTACCGCCTGAGCCGGGATGGCCGGAGCAAGCTGAGGCGGCACCTCGAGGTCCTGACTGGACTGATCGATCAGACCGAACTGTAGAGCCCACGATTTCTCTGGTCGGCAGACCGGCATCAGGTGGCGGGGTCGAGAGGAAGGGGGAATCGTCGTGGGCCGTGGGGGCGGAGCGGGAGGCGACCGATGGTCGTCAGCGAAACGAGCGGCCCGTGGCCGAGACGGTCGGCCCCTCGGGCCCGGGACGTCCGCAAGGATGAGACGACGGTGCTCGGCTTCCGGAGCACGGCCGGGACCATGATCGACACGGTGGCAGGCTCCCGGCAGGAGTGAATGGAGCGTCAGCCCGCACGCGGCGTGTGCAGTCCGACGGGGCCGGGGGCGTGCCTCTTCCCCGCTTCGAGGAATCGTGCAGGAACACCTCCCGGAACGCGTGCGGCGTGTCCGGGGGGATCGCCACGAACATCGCGAGCGGCCCGTGGCGCGGCGGAGCGTGGAGTCGCCCGGTTTGTCGGGCTCTGACGATCCCATGGTGGACGGAGCGGGCATGGTAGCCCTTACCGAAGGACGGATTGCGGCGTTCGATGGGCCGACCCATCCGCGGGTTCGACTCTCCTGCGAGATGATCCGCGGGTGATTAGCTTTCGGGGCCATGAGCGACGAGTCTTCGGGGAGTGACCGCGCAGCCGTTCGGTTTCCGCCTCCTCTGGTAGCGGTCCTGACCATTCTCGCCGGCTACGGGCTGGAGAGGGTGGTCCCGCTCGCCGCCGCGCCGACCATGCCTTCCGTGGTCCGGTACGGTGGCGGAGGCTTCGTCGTGGCCGCCTCCGTGGCCGTGCTCTCCGTATGGCCGATCATCCTCTTCAGACGGTCCGGGCAAGACCCGAGACCCTGGACCCCCACGCCGGAACTCCTCGTCGACGGCCCCTACAGGTTCACGCGGAACCCGATGTACCTGATGATGGTCCTCGTCTGTGCGGGTGCTTCCCTCCTGCTCGCGAGCGCGTGGGTCCTCCTTCTCACCCCCCTTTGCGGTGTGATCATCCATCTCACCGCGATCCGCCACGAGGAGACCTACCTGGAACGCATGTTCGGCGAGAGCTACCGGAGGTACCGGGAGCGGGTGCGCCGCTGGATATGACGCGCTCCTGGCCCGGCTGCTGCACCGGTCCCACATCGTCAGCATCCCGGGCAACAGCTACGGGACGCGTCGGCATGCCGAGCTCTCGAAGGCGATCCGGTCAAGTCGCCAATCGGGTCGATGCCGATACCCCTGCGTCGGGCGGTCCCCTGCCATGAAGCCCGGCCGACTTCCGAATTGTTGCCCCGTTCCGGCCGCTCCGCTCCCTTGGCAGGGCAACACCCACACCCTGACGTTGTCGACGCCAGAACCCTGACATTTTCCATGCCCATTGACATCCTGTGGGGTCCGACGATGCCGACGGTATCAAGGCCGCGGATTCGATCAGTACAACACCCGTGGAATCGAGAGTCTCGATACAGCTCCGGATTCGATCAGTCCCCCGTAACCTGGCTCGTTGCCTTGGCAAGTCCGATGCGCCGGCTGGGCTCCCATGAGCTCTTCTTCGCGGTCAGCTACGCGCGCCGTCGCATGTCCATCACCCTTCCTCGACGGTCCAGCTGAAACTCGCAGCATTCGAGTAATCGGCGCTTCAGTTCGGCGCGTGCCCGCTGAACCCGTGACTTCATTCCGGACACGCTGAGTCCGAGCCGGCGTGCGGCCTCGGTCTGGCTGAGTCCCCGAAAGGATGTGAGAACCAGGGCCTCGGCGTAGTTGGGCGGAAGGTCGAGCGTGAAAGGCATCAGGCACGCCTCGATTTCTCGGCGAGTTGTTTCCTGCTCCTTCGTATTCGCGGTCGAGGCCGGGAAGGCTGCCTCGGCTCCGGCCTGCTCCAGGGCGCGAGACTCGGCTGCGCGGCGCCGGTAGTGATCGGCGATCGCATTGGCGGCGACCCGGTAGGCCCAGGCGAGCGGGTTGCGGGCTTGTTCGAGACGGTGCTGGTTCTCCAGCAGCCGCAGTAGGATGTCGCTCGTGACGTCGTCAGCCCATTGAGAGTCGACGCGATTGGCCACATACCGGCGCAGCCGGCTCTGGAACTCGGACCAGCGCCGGTCTTCAGCGTCGGCGCTGAGTCCGAGCCGGTCAGCGCGCTCCCCCCGCGATGCGGAGTTGGGTCGCAGGCCTTCAGCAGTCACAGCACGCCGGGGCCTCGACGACTTCCGGAGCGTCGTCGGTGATCATGTACCACTCCCAGCGCACTCCCTGCGGTTCCTGAGACCAGACTTTGGTCTGTTCGGCGTGACAGCAGACGGCCTGTTCCTCGATCTCGGTGAGAATGCCGGCCGCTTCCAGTCGGGCACCCGCCTCCCGCACGCGCGCGGCATCGAATGCTTCAACGCTGAGGTGGTTGATGCGCTCCGCCGCGTGCGGGTTCTCGAAGAGCACGAGTTTCAGCGGCGGTTCGTCCAAGGCGAAGTTGGCGTACCCTGGACGACGCTTGTGCGGCGCCGCGTTGAAGAGCTTGCCGTAGTAGTCCACGGCTTCGTCGATGTCGCGCACGTTCAGGGCGAGTTGCAGTCGCATGCTGATTCTCCTTCGGGCGCTTGTGCTGTCGGCATCCAACTACCCTGTTAGACGCGCGGGCTTCGGAAAAGACGCAATTGCTGGAAGGAAGCCGCAACCACGCTGAAGCCGCTTCCCCTCTCCAGCCACTTCAACCCAGGGACCCGTCCCACATCCCACTAGTTCTGAAGCAATCGTGATGGGATGTGGGGTCCATCAGAAAGTACTGTAAAGGATTATCCGGGAGGTAGTTAGCACGATTCTGGCGCGAGTCGCCGAATCCAGCCACGAGGCCTTTCCGGGCCTGCCATCCCGACAAGGGCCTCTCAACCGCCCTGCTCGCCACCTCCGTCAGCCGGATCAGGCTCACAGCCTGGACAAACGGCAGCGGGAGATTCGGGTTGAAGATAGCAAGGCGCGATCGCGATGAGGGGGTCGTTCCGTTGAAGGATCAGATTGATGATCAAGGTCGTATCGATATCGTACTTCCGGGAGAGGGCTCGGTACGCGTTGACGTGACGCCATCGTTCTGGAGGACTTGTACTGAGGTCAGGGCCGCCGAGATCGGGGCCTGGATGAAGAAGCGCGGAGATCACCGTTGGCAACCCGGAGATCCCCCCAAGTACCTTGGGGAGCTCGTCACCGATGCATTGGGGCGGAGATCAACGACGCTGAGGGTGTGCGATCCACGCAACGATCGCGATCGCAGCACCGCAGACGGTGGGTGGCCGCTCTAGGCCCAGAGTCTCGAAGTAGTGCACCATGGCAATCCTGAAGAAGGACCTCTTCTCCCTCTCCAGGCGGTAGGCACGACGTTCACGCGATCCATGCGCTGGGCCTTTTCCCCGGTCAAGGCTCGACCGCATCTTCCTCGTCGTCACCTGGCCTGAACAGTCCAGCGACTGAAGTCCCGGCGCTCTTCGCCATTCCACCGATTCCACGGGCTGCCCCCTTGGCCGCGCCCGTGACGCTTCGCGTTGAGGCGGCAACGAACGCGCCCACCACTCGCTTCGCACCGTTAGTCACGACGCCACCGAGCATGAGCGTTGCCCCAGCCGTTGCCGACCTCTTCGCGAGACCGCGATCGGGACGCACCAATGCTCCGCAGTATTGCTTGGCGATCAGTCCGATCCGGATCGTCATGAACGCGTTGGCAGATCCGTTGAATATCGAGTTCGCGGCGACGGTGCTGACGACCTGAAGCCCGGGGACGGCGCCCGCAAAGGATCCGAGCACGCTGGACATCACGGGCTGGAGTTGCTCCGTCACGTCGAGGTCCTCGATTTCAGCAGTCACAAAGGCTGTCGCCGCGACGTTCCCGTACAGGTAGGCAAGCTCCCGGAGGCTGGGACGTTGGTAGTAGAGACGCGCCAGAGTCCAGGTCATCTTGGATTGAGCAGCTAGCACGACCACGGAATCTAGACTCCCGTTCTGCGAAATGGCCGTGGTGATGAACACCTCTCCTGCCGTCTTCTGAATCACCGCATCGGCACGGTCGGCAAGGACCTTGAGCGCCGCCTCGATGTCCACTTGGGTGTCGAGGGGCTGGGCGGACACGTGATCGTTCCGGCGCAGCCGCTTCCTCAGCTCGTGGAGATGGTGATCGAACTCAGCACCGGAATTGCCAGCTGGGACCTTGAGCGACCGAGGTAGCCTCAGTAGGAGAACCGCTGGGACTGCAAGGCACACCACGTAGAGTACGAGGAGGCTCCAGAACGCCACGTCACTAGCCATTGGATGAAGGCGATCCGCGAGGGCGACCAGTTGAGCCGTCTGATTGATGACAAACACTGCGAAGGACACGATGAGAAAGAAGGACAACAGCAGCAGGATTGTACGGATGGCTCGTCTCATGATGGCCCCAGGCTAGCAGATGGTACTTACAGTCCGTAGACTCATAAACATCACGCAAGAAGCCTTTCCGGATGCCCTGAGAAGTGGTGCAGAAAGGGAGGGTGTGGATCCGCGCCTTCGGTCGAGCGGGACAGGAGCCGCCACCCACACTTCCATGTCATCGACACGCCTGAGTTCTAACACATGGCGCGGCGGATCGTTGTTGCGCTCACCCGGATAGATGGGCGGGAAGATCTTGTTACGCTTCCCGCCGATCGGCTGAAGCCGCCGAACACGGCGAAAGGCGGCATCTTCATGGACAGCGTTCCTCAAGGCTTGCAGACCAAGGGCTATGGTTCGTGTCTCAGATCGAGTGTGCGAATGTGCCAGTCGTCTCGGCCGTGTGTCCGGCATGTGCTCCAGCCTCAGCCAATGGACTCCAGACAACCAAGCGTCCTGATGAACCAAGTGCACATTAACCGCCAGAACCACTATGTCCCCAACTGGATCACGGACATCAATGGTCTGGACCTGCCCCGCTTTCACGGACGGTTAGTTCTTGGGGTTGAGAGTGTCTGATGTGGTTTCTTTCCTCCCCCCTCCGGGGGTGGGGAGGGGCGACGAGCGACCCCGATGAAACGAGCGGGCCGGGGAAGCCCGGAAGGCTTCGGCCGCCCTGGATCGCGGTAGGGACACCGGTTGCCCGGTGCCCCCCGCACAGATCCGGACGTGCCCGTTAAGGCATCCGGCTCCTCCCTTGGGTCGCGTTGACGGCCAGTCGTTGGTTTGGCCACGGGTGTCGGATTGTCAGCTTCGGCCAGAACCGCGCGGTCATTCGCTCCAGATCGTGCCAACCGAACCGGTCCCTTTGCGACCGACGGCGTATGGCCTTGAGCCACAGCCGTTTCAGACGGGCGACGAAGCGCGCCAGATACCGGAAGCTGGTCGGAACGGCATAGTAGTTCAGCCATCCATTGAGCACACGGCCCAGCCATCGCCCGGTTACTTCAAGGCGATCATGCCACCGCAGCCGCAGCGCTTCCGTGATCCGTTTCAGCGTGCGCGTCACGCGCTTTGCCGCTGGTTTGCGCCCCAGCTGGAAACGCCCCTTCCGATCCTTCGTGCAGTAGTGCGTGAAGCCCAGAAAGTCGAACGTCTCCGGTCGGCCCATGCCGCGGCGGCGGCGCCTCGCCTGCGCGAATGCGCCAAACTCCACGAGCCGGGTCTTCTCCGGGTGCAATGACAACTCGAAGCGTCCGAGCCGCTCCCTCAAATCGTTCAGGAATCGCTCGGCATCCGTCTTGTGCTGCAACCCTACCACGAAGTCGTCCGCATAGCGCACGATGACCGTGTCGCCACGCGCCTCGTGGATACGCCACTTCTTCTGGAACCAGAGATCGAGAACATAGTGCAGGTAGATGTTCGCCAGCACTGGCGAAATCACCGCCCCCTGCGGCGTTCCCCGCAGCTCGTCCCGCCACTCTCCATCGTCCATGACGCCGGCGTTCAACCACTTGATGATCAACCGGATGACCCGTCTGTCCCCGATCCGGTGCTCAAGAAACCGGACCAGCCACTCCCGCGACACGTTGTCGAAGAAGCCGCGGATGTCCGCATCGACTATCCATTCGGTTCGACGCCTTTCCATCCCGACCGCCAGCGCGTCCAGCGCTCCGTGCGCCCCGCGCCCCGGCCGGAACCCGTAGCTGAACCCCAGGAACTCCGCCTCGTATATCGGCGTCAGAATCGTCTCCACCACCGCCTTCTGGACAATCTTGTCCTCCAGCGCGGCAATGCCGAGCGGTCGCGTGCCGCCATCCGGTTTGGGCAGGTACACCCGCCTCGATGGCGTCGCCCGGTACGTTCCCGCGTGCACGCGCCCGTGCAGGTCGGCCAATCGGCCGTCCACACCCTGCGCATACGCATGCCACGTCACGCCATCCACACCGGCCGCAGCATCCCTCTTCAGCACGAAGAACGCCCAGCGCAGCGCTTCGACAGTCACATGGTGCAGGAGCGACGTGAGACGCTCTCGTGGTTCCCGTCTTACAAACTGCCGTATCCGTCCGCTCGCCTGTGACACGCTTGCCCAGTCCTGTGCCTGGCGCGTGCTTTGAGCGTCCGGATTCCCCTCGGGCACGGTCCTTCGCTCCATCGACTCCGCCGGAGCCGAGGCTCCTTTGTTCGCCGACTTCATAGCTACTATTCCCGTGTCTGACTTCTGCGCACCGTACATCGCCGGTTACGGATTCCTCCTCTCCTTCGCGGTCCCACTACGACTGTAGGACAGTACGCAGACCTCCCAGGTCCCGGCACAGCGCGTACGAACATGCCCGGGTTCTTCGGCACCGCAGGATTCCGCCCCTCCATCGCCCTGACGGTTGAACGGATGCTGTCTTCGACGTGAACGAGCGTCTCGACATCCCGGATATTCGTGTTTTCGGTGCTCAATAGCCCTGCCTGCTCGCGCCCCTGTCAACGCTTAACCCCTGGCCTCGCGGCCAACGGCCCATGACTCGGGGTAGAAGGTGGTGGCTGGCCTTTCCTTCCCGCCGGACTTGCACCGGCTACGCTGCACCAGTTCGCCTGGCGCTCCGCCGCACGTTCGTTTCAGGCCGCATGGTTGAGTTTCTCGAAATTCGCCGGCGACGCGTAGCCAAGCGCCGAGTGGAGCCGGCGGGTGTTGTAGAACCCCTGGATGAAGCCAAAGACCTCTCGACGTGCCTCGGTCACCGTCGCGAACCGCCGCACAGGCCATCTCCGCAGAGCGGGTCCAGCAACACCAGAACGGGTGATGCGATCCCTTCCCAACCACCCGCACCGCCCCAAAGTGTCTCGTTACTATAGAAACTCGGGGGCGGGGCCAACCGCTGATGAGCAGGACGGGCGGTATCAGAGGCGTGCGGGTGTCGCTTGGTAGCGTTGGACCGGACCGGGGTGGCGCATACCCGCTCCCACACCTCGCCTGATTCATAAGTTTCAGTACCGGGGGGTGGCCACCCCCCGGCGTGGCCGTGAATCGTTCGATGACCATTGACAATATCCGTACATTGAGGAGCCCGCTTCATGCAGTGTCAACAACGGGCAAAGAGGCGATGTCCCTAGAGTTCCAGCGACGTACTAGAGACGGGCCAAGCCCCGTATGTGGACGCCCTCGAGCTGCTCCCGGAGCACCGGAGGAGAAGTTCGATCTTGGTCGGTCATAGTGCGTTCTATCTGGGGACAGTTCATCTGCCGCGCCCGCCCCGTGCTGGACCGGCTGCGCAGCCATGCCCCCAGCAACCGCCGGGCCGGCAACCGAGCCAGGCCGTGACAGGCCGGTGTCCATTCCCGCGACACCGGCCTGTTCGCGCTCACCTTGAACCTGAAGCACCGGTTTTGAGGCCGAGATGGCGGAGAGGACGATCTGAGCCGTGGCTCTTCCGCTCTGCGCTCATGCATCTTCGAACGGCGGCACCCATCATCGGGTGCATCTTCGTCCTCGGTTCCCCAACCCCCGCGAGGTCCCAAGAAACCGCCGGCGGCTGGACGAGTTCCGGATGGTACCTGGGCGGGAGCGTTGGAGCGACCTGGGCCGGCGAACTCGATCAGGACGGCTGGAATCGGGATACGATCTGCTATCCGGACCACGCGTGTTTCGATGCCGTCCCAACGCCTTCGGTATCTGGATACCGCTGGCACTATGGAGTCGGCGCCTCCTCCGGCGTCGGATACGAGATCGCCGTGGGCCGCATCTTCGGTCGGGCCCGTCTGGAGTTGTCGCTGGCGCAGCGCAGCCACGGCCTCGACCCGATGTTCCACAGCCTCAGCTACTACGACGGGGCGCCTGTCGTCGCACGGCTTGGCGGGACCGTCGCCTCCCATGCTCAGGCCTCGATCGACCACATGCGGGTGAGGACGCTCGCACTGCACGCCTACCACGATCTTCGGGTCGCATACGGTCGGGTCGTGCCTTATGTGGGAATCGGTGCGGGGCCGGCGTTTGCCACGGTATCGGGATTGCGGTTCTCGGCTCGGTACGAAGACGTCTCGGCCGACGCTCCGGCCTACGATCCCCCCCTGTCGTTCTACGACGGCAGCCTGGAAGAGGATCTTTCCGACACGGTCCCGGCCGCACATCTGCACGCTGGGGCGGACTACGTGCTCGACAGCCGCATGCGCCTGGGTCTGAGGCTGACCTACTCGATACTGGGACCGGTGGAAGCCGACGGCGGATACTCGCTTCACCCGATGCATGCTGAGGACCCGGAGTTCCGCAAACACACTACGTTCACCGGCGCGCGGGACTGGACGCTGGCGCTGACTCTCAAGCGTCGGCTTGGCGGCTGAGGGGTCCCTCTCAGCGTCGGGCGCACCGCTGGGGGCACGAGGCAGGGACGCCGGTCGAACTGGCCAGCAGGAGCGCTAGCTACTGATCACAGAAGGTAACTACTCACCCCCTCTCCTACGCACACGCTGGCTGATGCAGGAATATCGGGGTGCCGGTCTGCCCCCCCGCTGTTGACATCGCAGGCTATCGGCGCTACGCTCGTCCCATGGTCAGGAGCGGACGGCGGCGGGTTGGGTACTTCGGGTCGAAGGCGACGGCGGGGCTGTGGCAGCCGTTGATATCGATGATGCCTCCGCATGACGTCTATATCGAGTCGCATTTGGGCGGGGGTGCGATCATGCAGCGCAAGCCGCCCGCCCTCGGGAACATCGGCATCGATCCGGATGCCCGGGTGATCGAGAGCTTCCGCTGCGACTACCCGGTCGAGCTGGTCCACGGGTGTGCGCATCGTTTCCTGGCCGGGTTCCCCTTCCGGGGCCGGGAGCTGGTCTACGCAGACCCGCCGTACCTGCACGAAGTCCGTCGCGGGCCCAGACGCTACCGCTACGAATACGAGCGGTCCGACCACGTTGCCCTGCTCGATCTGCTCAAGGGGCTGCCCTGCCGGGTCATGCTCTCCGGCTACCCCTCGACGCTCTATGACGAGCGCCTGGCCGACTGGCGGTCGATCTCGGTGCAGGTCAACAACCAGACGTGCGTGGTCACCGAGCAGATCTGGTTCAACTTCGAGCCCGACCGGGTGCATTGGGCGAGCCTCGCCGGACGCAATCGCACGCATCGCCAACAGGTCAAACGCAAGGCGGCCAACTGGGCTCGCCGCTACGCCGGGATGCCACGCTCCGAGCGCCTCGCCGTGTTGGCGGCGATCATGGCGGTCGAGGCCGAGGGGTAGCTCCACTCATGGCCACGGTGAACCGGACATCGCTGCGCGACGCGCTCGAAGAGCTGAAGGCGCGCAGTGCAGCGCTGCATGAGGCACCCGAGCCGGAGCTGGCCGAATACAGGGCCCTGGTCGCCGATCAGAACGCGTTGCTCGAGCTGATCGCGACGGTCCTGCTCGAAAAGCTGACGCCCAAGTCCAGCCGCAACTCCTCCATCCCGCCCTCGCAGACCGACGGCGACGGGGATCCGACCAGCCGTAGCCGCAACCGCGAGAAACGTGAGGAGGTCTCAGAAAGCCCCGGGAGCACCCGCACCCGCGAAGAGCACCATGTGCACAAGGCCCATGCCTGCGGGCACTGCGGCGAGAAGCTGACCGGCACCGAGGCCACCGACCACGAGCGGCGCACCCGCATCGACGTCGTCTTCGAGAAGGTCGTCGAGCACCACGACGCCGAGATCAAGCACTGCCCGCACTGCCACGGCGAGACCCGCGCCCCCTTCCCCGACGACCTCCACGGTCCGCGTCAGTACGGCGTCGGCATCCGGATCTTCGCGGTCCACCAGCTCATGCAGATGGTCCCGCTCCGGCGCACCGCCCGGAGCCTGTCCGCCATGATCGGCGAGAAGCTCTCCGAAGCCACCCTCCTCGGCTTCCTTACACGAGTCCATGACGCTCTCGCGGGGTGGGAGACCCGTGCCCGGCAATACCTGCTCGCCATGCCCGCCATGCACGTCGATGAGACCTCGCTACGGGTGGAGAAGAAAAAGCCCTGGATCCACGTCTACTCGGCCGGTGAGATCACCCTCAAGTTCCTGCACCGAAAACGCGGGCGTGAGGCGATAGACGATATCGGCCTCATCCCCAGGTACGGAAACGTGATCATCCATGATTGCTACCCGTCGTACCTGAGCTACGACCACTGCTCCCACGGGCTCTGCGGTGCGCATCTCCTGCGCGACATCACATTCATTATCGATGCCGTCAACCCCAGATGGGCCCGGCGCATGAAGAAGCTGCTGCGCGACAATGCCAGGCGGGTCGCCAAGAGCGACGAGTGCATACTGACCGACAGGGAGTTGCGGGTGTTGCGCCAGCAGTACCGCACCATCCTCACCCAGGCCAAAACCCAAAATGAACTCCCGCCCGTCCCACCCCGCACAAAGGGCCAGAGGGGCCCCGTCGCCAAGCCCGCTTCCGTCACCCTCTGGCAACGGCTCAAAACCCACGAAACCGACATCCTCCGCTTCGCCCACGACCCCGCGGTCGCCTTCACCAACAACCGGGCCGAGCGGGACCTCCGCATGGCCAAGGTCAAGCAGAAGGTGTCGGGCTGCTTCCGAAACGCCGCCTTCGCCAAGGTATACTGCAGAATCTCCAGCTATCTCCAGTCCATGGCCTACTCCGGCTACAACCCGTTCCAGGCAATCCACATCGCCCTCGCCGGACACGCAACCGACTACGTCCCCGCCCCAGGAGGGTGAGTAGTTACCCCGGATCCTGCGATGGGGGCCATTTGGGGCGGTGTTCTGGGGGGCGAGTGCGGAGTGGATGGAGAAGGGGCGCGGGAGCGGGAGGTATCAAGCTTTGGGGGTCACGGCAGTGCTGCAATGAGGAGACCTGAGGCGAACAGACGCCGAGTATCGGCGCGACGAGTGGCCGCGGGAGACATGGGCCCCGGGATCGTGGGTGGGACCTGCATGGCGCGCGTCGCGGCCGCCAGACTCAGGCGGGCGCCGGGGGCGGGATGTCGTGGTTCAGTCCCCGCAGGGCCGTGAGGAGGCGGAGGCGGACGGGTTCGTCGCGAAGCAACTGGAGGTAGCTCTTGCGTCCATGGGTGGTCAGCTTCGCGGGAAGCCGGAGCAGCCAGAGGCGGAGTCGCTTCGGCTGCGCCGTCCGCCAGGAGCCCGAGAGGAAGTGTTGGCGCAGCGTATGCAAGGTCTGGTAGCCCACGACGGCGAGGCTCCACAGGAGGGCGTTGCCCCCGAGGTCGTCGACGGCGGTCTTACCGGCCGAGAGTTGGGCGAGTTCCTCGATCCGCTGCTCGACGACGGCACCGCCGTTGTATCGGCGCCAGGCGGTCAGGGCGTGGATGCCCTGGATGTTGGTCAGCACGTCCGCCTGGTGGCCCACCTCGTAGGTGTCGAGCTCCAGCATTCCCTCCTCGGTCTCGACCGGCTTTCTGGTCTGGATCGTGAGGAGACGCGCATCCCAGAGCGAACCCGTCGCGCTCCACAGCTTCTCGCCCGCAAAGATGGCATCGCCCTTTTTCGAGTAGCGCCACGGGCCCCGGTGGCCGTCTAACCATCTGTGGCGAGGAACCTTAAGCAGGAAAGATACGCCCAGCTCCTCGAGCGCCCGCACTATCTTCTGGCTGAAGAAGCCCTTGTCGAGGCGCACCGTGATGTCGCCGACACCCGCGCTTGTCAGGCGTCCCACGAGTGCCTGCAGCCACTCGGTGGCCCCCTCGGCCGTGTGGGCGTTGCCCGCCCGCCAGCGCACCCCCAGGCAGTCGCCCGTCTCATTGACGAACGCCACGAGCGGGTGGTGGGAGCGACGGCCCCGCTTCTTCGGGTTGTAGCCCAGCTCCGCCCCGGCCTGCTTGTGTCCGTAGCGCACCACGACCGTCGAGTCCAGCGTCAGGGTCAGCTTCTTCGGGACGCCGCGGGCCCGAAGCGCCCAGCGCTGCCGGACCATCCTCCACAGCAGCTCGTCCAGGAGCGGGACCATGCGCTCACTGGCCCGCCGGAGCCATCTGCCGAACGTCGTGGGGTCCGGCACACGGATCCAGCCGAAGATCCGGCGCACACCCCGGCGCTCGAGGAGCGGCAGGTCATCGATCACCCCGCCGCCGTACAGCAGAAGCGCAATCCACACCTCGGTCATCAGGCCCGGCCGATAGGACCCCTTCTCCCTGTTCGCCTGACCGTCGATCCAGCCGGCCAGGCCGAACCGGTCGAACAGCTTTCGAACCAGCACCAGGCCGCCGCCGTCGGTGAGGTTCTGCGCGCTGTGCCGGACGCGTAGCGGCCGTCGCGAGCCCTGCACATGAGGCCGGCTTCCCGTATGATGATGGCGCACCTGGAGGGTGCCCTCCGTATCGAGGCATATGTTAGTATAAACCCCTCAAATATAAGGCGTTAGGAAGTGTATATCCACCCCGGCATCGCAGGATCCGGGGTTACCACAGAAGATCACATCCACCCCTGCTTTGCCAAGAATTCCAGGCATAGAGTGGCACACACCTCCGGGTTCTCCAGCAGGAGGAGATGCGTCGTCTCGGGAACGAAATCGTAGTCCAACTGCACGAGCGCGCTGAGGTCAAGGGTCGGAATGAACGAGAAGGGGACGGTTGGATCGGCGCCGATGGCCTTCACGGGACACGGCAGGCTGTCGAAGTCCACGCACGTGGTCCATCCCCAGAAGTACTCATAGATCTGGGCCTCGTACAGGGACGGGCAGCGCAGGACGTACTCCGTCCCGGCGCGGCGCAGCGTGGCGTGCGCGAAGAGATCCGCCACGCCGGGTCGCAGGCGCTCGAAGGCGGGTGACTGACGCAAGCGCGCCGCGAAGTCGTCCGGGTGCTCGAACCTGTCCCGCCGGTGCCGGGCGCCTTCCGCCAGCTTCAGTCCGACGTCTTCAAGGCCAGTGAGATCGCTGCTGGGAGGGCAGATCGGCGGATCGAACAGAACGAGCGCTTCGAATCCGCTCGCGTCCCCTTCCGAGACCGCATGAAGGAGCGCCGACAGCGCCGACAGCGAATGAAACACCCCAAACGCCGGCTTCTCACCGAAGTGCGCGTTGCAGGCGCGGACGACGGACGTCTTGTCGTGGATGAACGTCGGGATATTGTGCCGGCTGCGATCGCCGACCGGGTTCCAGCCGTGATTCCTGCAGTCGAATATCACGAGATCGAAGCGATCAAGGAACAGCGACCAGAAGGGATAGTAGGCGTCGATCGCGAACCCGTTGCCGTGACTCATGATGATCCGCCGGCCGTCCAGATTGCCGTAACGCCGGAGCGTGATGGGCGTGCCGTCGGCCGTGCGAAGCTGGGCGGTGGCGAGAGGCGTTGGAACGACCCAAGGCTGCCCTGATTGGCCGCCGGCCAGCCGGTTCCCGGACATCGCAACCATGGCTGGGTGCTCCCCCTCGCGAACGACGAATTTGAGCCTGATAAACTTCCGGAGCGGTCGGACCGGAGGAGACAACGGCGCCGCACATGCGGCGCGCCCGCGGTGGACTAAAGTCCGGACATGACCCTCTGGACGGCCTTCTGCGCCGGCGTCCGCCGCCGAACTACATCACTCAGAAACTGACGGCGCAGATCCCCAGCCGGCGACCTGGTTTCAATGGGCACCTTGTCAAGCGCCGCGATCAACTCTTCCAGCTTGGCGACGACCCGGTCGGTCGTCTGCCGCCCACCCGGTGGCGCCACGTCGATGGCGTGCACGATTGCGGTCGCCACGTCCGCCGAAACAATGCGCGTGGCCCTGCGGCGAGTCGGTCGGTGCTCTCAGTCATGGATCTCCTTGTCCCCTCAGGGGCTCTCCCCCGATTTCTCCGTCGATCCTGGCCGCAAGCCAGCTCTGTCCGGCGGCCTTCCGGGACAGCCGGTCGACGTCGCAATCGGACTGAGCTAGGACCGGCGTTGGGCCGACGAGTGCATGACCGCGGCCACGGCGAGACAGAACACGACGGCGGAGCGCTTGACCATAGTCATCGCGATACTGCCCTCGCGTACCGCGATGACTATGCCCCGATTCAACCGCCTGTGCAACAGCCGCTGCACGTGACAAACCGAACCGGGGAGGGTCGGCTGTCACCGACGGTACCGTCTGGGCGGTATCGCGCGGTTCACGATCTCGATCCGTCCGTGGATGTCGTTCCAGGCCCGCTGGTATCCGGTCGAAAACGAGGGACGCGATAAGGGAGTGATCGAAAGGACAGCCGTGAGTCGTTGTTGCAAGAGTATGTTACCGTTTCTCCACCGCCGGCGCCCAGTCCTCCATCAGTCGGCGCTGGCGCTCGAACAGGTCCGAGCGCCGGTAAGCTGCGCCTCGACCTGGTTCCGGACCTCGTGTGCCAGTGCCGCCTCCACGACCTCTCGGGGATGATCCGTCTCTTCGGCCGCCCAGTCCCGGAAACTTGACCGGAACCCGTGCGGCACAGCCGCGATCCCGAGCTCCCTGAGCAGTTCCCACAGCGCCGTGATCGCGAGTGGCTTTCCGCGCACGCTCGGAAACACGAGCGGGCTGCCGCGACCGAGCGTCCGCGCCTTCTCGAGGGTCTCCAAAGGACGCCGGCACAGCGGGACCCGGTGCTCGCGCGCCGCCTTCGTGCGTGGGGCCGGGATGGTCCACGCACCCTCGTCCGGAGGAGCGACGTCCGCATCCTCTACGACGACGAGGCGCTCTACATCGGAGCCACGCTCGACGATGCGGATGGCGCCTCGTCCCGTCTCGCCCGTCGCGACGCCCTGGTGTCGGACGCGGACTATTTCATCGTGTCCCTGGACAGCTACCACGATCACGGAACAGCCTACAGCTTCTCGGTGAACCCTTCGGGCCAGAAGCGGGGTGCGATCATCCGGAACGCCGGCTTCAGCGGGTACACCTCATGGGACCCGATCTGGTCGGCAACGACGGCGCTGACCGATGTGGGATGGTCCGTCGAGATGCGAATTCCCTTCAGCCAGCTTCGTTTCAGCAGGGCCGACGTTCAGGAATGGGGGATACAGCTCGAGCGAATCATCCGGCGGCGGCAGGAGAACCTGGTCTTCGCCTTCACACCCAAGCTGGAGCAGGGCGGCGTGCCCCGTTACGGGCATCTCGAGGGCATCCCTGGGATCGATTCCGGTCGACGTCTCGAACTTCTGCCCTACCTGGCAGGTCAGGCGGAGTTCATCCGGGAAGAACCAGGTGCGGATGCGAATCTCGGCAACCCTTACCGAACCGGGTCGGACTACTTCGGCAACGCAGGGGTGGACCTCGTGTACGGGCTCACCTCGAACCTCACGCTCAATGGCACGGTGAACCCGGATTTCGGGCAGGTAGAGGTCGATCCCGCGGTGATCAACCTGACCGACTTCGAGACACGGTTTCAGGAGAGGCGCCCATTCTTCGTCGAGGGCGCCGATATCTTCTCGTTCGGAAGAGGGGGACCCGGCGGGCATGTCGGGGGCACCCCCGATCTCCTCTACTCCCGGCGAATCAGAGGGTCCCCACACGGTGACCTGCCATCCGCCGCCGTATTCTCCGACGCACCCGTCGCCACGACCATTCTCGGGGCGGCAAAGCTCACAGGCCGCACCCGGAACGGCTGGTCCGTCGGCGTCCTGGAAGCAGTGACGGAGAGGGAGACGGGAGTCCGGACGGAATCGTCGGGCGCCAGAGGAGTCTCCGTGGTCGAGCCGGCAACCAACTTCTCCGTCGGCAGGCTTCGCAAGGACACCCGTGGAGGGAGGACGAGCTTCGGGGGCATCGCGAGCGCGGTGAACCGAAGACTTGGCGAAGCTGACCCGTTAGCCCGGCCGTCTCACAGCCACCCACCACCCGCTGGCCAACCATGCCTTGAGAAGGCCGGACTCGTCTCCGCCATTGTATGCCTCCTCCCTCAGATGGTCAGCAAAGCACAACACTGTCTTGGCACATTGCGATGCCGACGGGCGGGGGCGTCCACTCCATCGGAATACGGAGCAACTCCGCCCTCCCGCACCTGAAGCCACATGCGACTATCAGAAGACTCCCTGCAGGGCTTCCCTCTCGTTCGCTCCGCACCATGCGGGTCGGGGCGGCGACTGGCGGGCACCGACGATTGCGGGCGTCCTGCTCGTGGCTGTCCTCGCGCTGCATCTCTTCCTCCGGCCACACTTCTCCGCGAGTGATGAATCGGGCGGATGGTGGCGGGGGGATGAGGTATTCGCCGGTGGCGGGACTCGTCGCAGGAACACTCTAGACACCATGGGTTGACCTGCCCTGCCGCGAGTATCGTGGGTTACGCTCGAGGCTGAGGACCTCAATGGGCGCAGAGCCACATCGAGGAAGACAGGTCAATCCATGATGTCCAGCTGCCCTCTACCGTTTGGCGCGTTCGACAACGAGCCGCCCGCGGCCCCGTTTCACCAGGTAGCCACCCCGCGGAATCGCCAGCTTCCGCTCCTGCACGAGGGGCCAGAGCGTGTCGGTGATCAAGTCCGCATTCTTGTCCCGATCACCGGCGGACTGCTTGGCGAGCCAGTCGGCGAACGCCTTGTCGCCGATCTTGTTGCCGACGGATTTGCGGAGCGTGTTCAGCTTGCGGAGTTGACCCTTCGTCAGTTTGGCTTCGTCAAACGAGCCGGAATTCGTCGGTACCATGAGTTCTCACACCTGCCTTTGCTTGGATGGTAAGAGGTCGCTTGGAAGCGACAGGGATCGTCGACTTGCACACCGGACTCCCGGAAGAGAGCGCATCATGGAAACAGTCTTAACTCCTCTCGGTACGATCACGACGTCGCTTGGGCCGAACATATACGAATGAGAATAATGCGTCAACTCCAAAGAAGTTTCAAGTTACGTGGCTATCCAACCATTACGGACAAACGGGTCCGGACGGCGATGCATCTCCGCTTGCGCGATCCGATCCGTACACACGGCGACCCACAAAGTCACCCCTCTACTTCCTCCTCCACCGCATCAGGATCACGTCGACGCTGCCAAAACCTCCCCGATGCTGCCATAACCTCGCCAGGAGAGCCGGAATTCCGACGATGATCAGGTACGGAGCCGTCGCCCCGATCACAACTCCCGGTGGTCCCAGCAAGCCACCAACGAGACTGAACATTACAGCGACCGGAGTCGCGACGACGACGGCTCCGATCAGGACGATGCGCCAACGTCCGGCACTTCCCCTGAGGAACCACCGCAAGAGGAGCCCGGCGAGGACGCCCGCGGGGATGAATAGGAGGAGCCCGGAGACGATGTTCCCGGCGAAGAGGAGGAAACCGGAACCGAGGCCCGGCGGGCCGGTTCTCGACCACGCGAAACCGAATCGCATGAAAGCGACAAGCAGCTGGGCAGCCGTGAAACCGGCGCCAAAGAGGACCGGCATCTTCCAGTAAAGCCACCCGTCGCGCCATGAATACCGGCCGGGCGTTTCGTCACTCATTGCATTTCTCCATCAGGGAAGGCTGGAAGATCCCCGTGCGCCGAGCAATATCAGGAAAATTGCGTCCCGGCACGCCCCATGACCCGGCGCGAGCAGATTCTGCTCGGCCTTTGCATGATCGCAGGTGCGAGGCGGAGCTTCCAGACCGGGACAACTCACCGGGAGCTTCGTTGCGGCGGCAGGAGCGCAGGAGAAGCGAGGCGCACGCCGTCCACGCTCCTCACTCCGCAGGCCCATCGGCGCCCCAGCCGGGGCGCCGATGGGCCTGGTCCTCCCTCGAGCCCGGGGACTGAGGTTAATAGGCAAGCCCAAGGCAGCCGCCTGAGACGTCTACACACCGATGGACCCGACCTCCCGCGACCGACTCGGAGCATGTGTTCAGGTGCCGGTATCTGTCGGGTCCGTCGGTGCGGCATTTCATGACGTCGCTGGCCCGTATGAAGATACGCGGATCAGGCCCATATCCCGCCCCTAATGAATGGTAGCTGTCGTTGTTGAACTGGCTCTCCCGATCCCGTCTCGTTTGCCGTTGCCCTCACCCGGCCGTTCGTCCTGTCCACTTCCCGGACAGCTCCCTCCCGTCTGCCACCCAGCCAGGCCGCGGCGCGAGCTCGATAGATCTCCGCCCTTCCGGCAGCGCCGGGACGTAGAGTGGAGGTGCCGCGATGCCCGCGAGATACGGTGCGTTCTCGATCGAGATGTCGTACGGTCCGCGATCCATGATGCGATCCCGGCGAGTGCCTGCGCATCCCTAGTCAGTCAACCCATCGGATCATATAATCAAGGGTCGAATTCGGCAGACGGAAACACCCGAAGGTTCCAGAGGAAGACTCGCAAATGCGCGTATTCCATGCACGGATGCCCTACATCCTCGCGCTGATGCTGGCCGTAGGCCTGTCCACGATAGCGCTGGCCCCCGATACGGGCGCGGGCAGCGACTTCGGAGCCCCTCAAAGTCGATGGGCCCTCTCCCTCCATGTGGGCCCGGACCCTGTGCCGGCGAGCAGGGACTCGGACGAGATCGTCCAGCAGTACTGCGCGCTCTGTCACAACGACCAGATGCTCAGCGGAAACCTTTCCCTCGAGCGCTTCACGCTAGACTCGGCGGCCGAGACGGGTGCAGTCGCCGAGTCGATGATCCGCAAGCTCCGCGCGGGCATGATGCCGCCCCCCGGTGCGCCGCGGCCCCCGGCCGACTCGCTCCTCACCCTCGTGGAGGCCCTCGAGAGCCACATGGATGATGCGGCGGAGGGCAACTCGACGCCCGGCGGCCGCCCGTTCCAACGTCTCAACCGCGCCGAGTACGAGGCCTCGATCCGGGACGTCCTGGACCTCGAGATCGACGCTGCCTCCTTCCTCCCCCTCGACACCAAGAGCGCGAACTTCGACAACATCGCGGACGTCCAGATGCTCTCCCCTACCATCCTCGACGCCTACCTGCGCGCCGCGGACGAGATCAGCCGACTCGCCGTCGGTGTGCCGAACCCGTCGCCGAACTCGATCACCTACACGAATTCGGGTTACGTCTCGCAGTGGGACAGGGTGCCGGGGGCGCCGCGCGGGACCCGGGGCGGGATCTCGGTGGTCCACAACTTCCCGGCCAACGGGGAGTACCGGTTTCGGCTGTGGTTCGAGCACACGACGATGGGCGAGATGTTCGGGCGCATCAAGGCGGGTGAGCGCATCGACGTATCGATCGATGGCGAGCGGGTCGACCTCGTGGACGTCGACCGCTGGCTGAGCACGTCCGATCCGAACAGTGCGAGCATGGAGACCGAACGGATCTACGTCTCCGGAGGGCCGCATCGGGTCTCCGCGGCCTTCATCAAGCTGGCCGACGGCCCGGTGGAGGACCTGACTTCACCCCACGAGTGGTCGCTCGTCGACCGGCAGGTCGGTGTGAACGGGTACGGTATCACGGCGTTGGCTCACCTGAAGGACCTCGTCGTCCTGGGACCCTACAATCCGAGCGGCCTGTCCGACACGCCGAGCCGCCGCGCCATTTTCAGCTGTCGGCCGACCTCCCTCGAGGAGGAGCGGCCGTGCGCGGGAGAGATCGTGACACGGCTGGCCACGAGGGCGTTTCGGGGGCCTCCGACATCGAGCGCGTTCGAGACGCTCATGGCGCTCTACGATCGGGGCGCGGGCAGCGGGGGCTTCGAAGAGGGTGTCCGTACGGCGCTTCAGGGGATCCTCGCCATGCCCGACTTCGTCTTCCGGTTCGAGGATGCGCCGGACGGACTCGAGCCCGGTGACACGTATCGGATATCCGAGTACGCGCTCGCATCACGCGTCTCGTTCTTCCTGTGGGGCTCACCCCCGGATGACGAACTTCTGGAAGTCGCCAGCTCCGGCCGGCTCGCGGAGGCCGACGTGCTCGATGCCCAGGCGCGGAGGATGCTCGCCGATCCCCGGGCCTTCGCTCTTGCCTCGCGCTTCGCCGCTCAGTGGCTGAGGCTGGACGACCTCGAGAAGGTGCATCCGGACCGGCTCCTGTACCCCGACTTCTACGAGCAGCTGGCGGAGGACATGCGGCTGGAGACGGAGATGTTCTTCCACGGACTCATCCGCGACGACGGGAGCATCCTCGACCTGTTCAACGCCGACTACACCTTCGCCAACGAGCGTCTCGCAAGGCACTACGGCATTGCCGGCGTCACCGGGGAGGAATTTCGGCGAGTGGCCTATCCGGATGACACTCGGAGGGGGATCTTCGGGCACGGGAGCGTGCTCACCCTGACCTCGCATGCCAACCGGACCTCGCCGGTGCTCCGTGGCAAGTGGGTCATGGAGGTCCTGCTCGGCACCCCGCCGCCGCCTCCACCCCCCGGCATACCCGATCTGGACCAGACCGAGGATGCCGTCGACGGTCGCATGCTCACGACACGCGAGCGCATGGCGCTGCACAGCTCCGATCCGGCATGCAGCTCCTGCCACCGGTTCATGGATCCCATCGGGCTCGCTCTCGACAACTTCGACGTGACCGGGCGGTGGCGGATCAGAGAGAACGGGATGCCGCTGGATACACGGGGAGAGCTCTACGACGGGACCCCGGTGGCAAGCCCCGAAGATCTGCGTCGGGCACTCATGGAGCGACCGATCCCCCTGGTCCGGAATTTCACGGAGAACCTGATGGCCTATGGCCTCGGCCGCCGGCTCGAGTACTTCGACATGCCCCGTGTGAGGGAGATCACACGCGCTGCGGAAGAGAACGATCACAGAATCTCCTCCTACGTCATGGGGGTGATCATGAGCGACGCTTTCCAGATGCAGCAGGTGCCCGACGCGGACGCCACCGATGCGGGAACGAGCAACTGAAAAAGGACGAACGGACGTGACCTTTCTGACCGGTAGGCACCTCGAACGCCGAGCCTTTCTCAAGGGGCTGGGAGCCACTGTCGCGCTCCCGTTCCTGGACGCCATGACGCCCTTGGGACGAAGGTACGTGGGGCAGAACGTGGACAAGACACGGCTCATCGCGATGGAGATGTCCCACGGGGCGGCGGGCTGCAACGCCTGGGGCGAGACCCAGAACCTCTGGGCCCCGGTCGACGTCGGGAGCAGCTTCGACCTGACGCCAACATCGCTACTGCCCCTCGAGCCGTATCGTGACGCGCTCACCATCGTGAGCAACACGGATGTGCGAATGGCCGAGGCGGTCAGGGCGGAGGAAGTCGGCGGCGACCACTTCCGGTCGACGGCGACGTTCCTGACGCAGGCTCACCCCAAGCAGACGGAAGGATCCGACGTCTACGTCGGGACCTCGTTGGATCAGCTGTTCGCCCAGCGTTTCGGGCAGGACACCCCGATCCCTTCGATGCAGCTCTGCATCGAGAACATCAACCAGGCGGGCGGGTGCGCGTACGGCTACACCTGCGTATACACGGACTCGTTGAGTTGGGCGTCACCGACGGAGCCTCTGCCCGTGATCCGCGATCCACGGGTCGCGTTCGAATTGCTGTTCGGAGCCGGCGCGACGTCGGAAGAGCGTCGCGAGCGGCGCCTGGCGAGCCGGAGCGTTCTGGACGCCATCCTCGGCCGGATCTCCGAGCTCGAGAGCAGCCTGGGACCCGTCGACCGCCTCCGCCTCGATCAGTACCTGACGAACGTCCGGGAGATCGAGCGCCGCATCGCAATGGTGGAGGCGCGCAACTCGAGCGGAGAGGCGCGGGAGATTCCGGAGGCGCCGGCAGGCGTGCCGGACTCGTTCCGGGAACACACGGAGATGATGTTCGATCTGCAGGCTCTCGCGTTCGAATCCGATATGACGAGGGTCTTCAGCTTCAAGCTTTCGCGTGACTCCTCCGGCCGCGTGTTCCCCGAGAGCGGCTCGAATCTGGGCTTCCATCCGGCGTCACACCACGGTGCCGTGGAGGAGGGGATCCTGGAGTTCTCGAAGATCAACCGCTATCACGTGAGCATGCTGCCCTACCTGCTCGAGAGACTGAAGGGTATCCAGGAAGGCGACAGCACGTTGCTCGAGAAGACGATGATCATCTACGGCTCGCCGATGGGTGATCCGAATGTGCACAACCACCGGCGCGTCCCGTTCCTTCTCTTCGGAGGGGCCAACGGCAAGCTCAGGGGCAACATGCACGTGCAGGCGCCGGACGGAACGCCTCTCGCGAACGTGATGCTCACCCTTCTCCACGACCTGGGGCTGGACGACATGCAGAGCTTCGGCGACAGCACGGGAGAGTTCACGCTGCCAACGGCGCTAGGGTGAGGGGGAGGTCATGAGACATTCGAGCGGGAGGCCCGAGCTGCGCTCGACCGTGGTGATGTCGGCCATCGCGACCTCGCTCCTGTGGCTCGGGGCGGGGTCAGCCGACGCACAGGTCGGGGATGCGGCGATGAGGGGAGACCGGGTTGAGCTGCAGAAGCTCCTCCGGAGCGGCGCCGACGTGAATCTCCCTCAGGGCGATGGCATGTCAGCGCTGCACTGGGCCGCCGAGATCGGCGACACCGAGATGCTGCAGATGCTGATCATCGCCGGCGCCAACACGGAGGCCGTCACGAGGATCGGCGACTACACACCTCTCCACGTCGCGAGCGAGGCAGGTCACGGCGAGGTCGTGCGGGCGCTACTGGAGGCCGGAGCCAACGTGGAAGCGAGGAGGGCGTTCGCCGGAACCACGCCGCTACATCTCGCGGCCGCCGCGGGCAGCGTCTCGGCCATCGATGCGCTCGTGGACTTCGGAGCGGACATCGATGCCCGGGAATCGGAGTGGGGACAGACCCCACTCATCTTCGCGGCTTCCCGCAACCGCGTCGAAGCGGTCAAGGCTCTGCTCGAGAGGGAAGCCGACCCATCGCTCACGACGAGCGTGCTCCAGCTGAGCCTGCGCGCGCAGCAGGACGCTCTCGCACGTGAAGCTCGTCAGGCCATGATGAACACCCTGCGCGAGAACTCCTCGGATCCCACCACATGGGTTCCCCGACCTGCAGAAGTGCGGGCGGCGGTCGCTGCGGCCAGTCGGTACGACGTGCTCGAGCTCGACGATGTGATGCGCATGGATTGGCATGGGGTCCAGCTGGAGGGCGAGTCGCTCCGGTTCCCCGACCTCGTCGGGTATCAGGGGGGACTGACGGCCCTTCTCCACGCAGTCCGTGAGGGACATGACGAGTCCGTGACGGCGCTGCTCGACGGCGGCGCCGACATAGACCAGCCGAGCGCCGGGGACCTCACGACGCCCCTCCTGATGGCGATGATCAACGGTCATTTCGACTTGGGGCTGGAGCTGTTCCGGAGGGGTGCGGACCCGACGCTCGCGAGCGATGCCGGAGCAACACCGCTCTACGCCGTGCTCAACACCCACTGGGCCCCGAAAGCGCGCTACGCCCAGCAGCAGGCGTATCAGCAACAGGAGGTTGGCTATCTGGACGTGATGGAGACCCTGCTGGAGGCCGGGGTGGATCCGAATGTCCGTCTGGCCAAGCACCTCTGGTACATGGAGTACACATTCTCCCGCCTCGGTCTGGACACGTGGGGCGCGACACCGTTCTTCCGGGCGGCGCACGCTCTCGACGTCGATGCGATGGAGCTTCTCGTTCGCTACGGCGCTGACCCCACGATCTCCACGCGCCGCCCCGCAGGCAGGATGCAGTACTTCATCGACATGCCGGCCCCCGAGGTCGAGGACCTTCCCGATCACTCCGGTTTGCCCCCGATTCCGTCGGGGGGACCGGGCGTCTACCCGATTCACGCGGCGACCGGGTTCGGTGGCACTGGCGTCGCTCGGGCGGGCAACTCCCAGCGCCATGTCCCCGACGGATGGCTGCCCACGGTGAAATATCTCGTCGAAGAGCTCGGGGCGGACGTCAACGTTGCGGACTACCTCGGATACACGCCTCTTCACCATGCGGCGGGCCGAGGGAACAACGAGCTCATTCTCTACCTGGTGGAGATGGGTGCTGATCCGCTCGCGATATCGCGTTCGGGCCAGAGCACCGTTGACATGGCCAACGGACCTGTATCTCTAGGCGCGGCCCCGTTCCCAGAGACCATCTTCCTGCTGGAGAGCATGGGCGCCAAGCAGAATTACGATTGCGTCTATTGCTGAGGCCCCTATAACCGCTCGATGAGGCCCAGGGGCTGGCTGGTGGAGGTGTCGCTGTAGGGTAGCGGATCGGGGGGGGGCTACCCCGCAGCGGAGCGAGATCCCCGGGAACCCACACTGTGCATGCATCTCGAGGCCATGGTGCCGAGGCCGCGATGATGAGAGCGCCCGTCATTGCGGCTGGCCTCAACCCTCCAGAGGATTGCATTCAGAACAGCAGCCCTCTTCCAGTGTGGCGACCTACTCCCTCTGGACGCATCGGGTGTTAGTCGCGTCGCCGGTGGTGAGCCGATAGATGGGGCGCAGGTAGCTCTCCTCCCATTCGCGGAAGGCAACGATCAACGGCGCTCCATAGCCTCCCGGATCGCGCGGACCGTCACGTCGGTCCGGAACTCGATGAGGCGACGGCCGTGCTCGATCGTCTTCTCAGCAGGTAGGATGCTGATTCCGTTGATCGAGGCCCTGCCGGCATCGATTCGCTGTTCCAGGCGGACGTGCTGCGGATTGTCGTTCATGATGATCGAGGTGATATAGAAGTCGTCGTGGAGTCCTTCGAGAACGGGATCCTCATCGACGCCCAAGACATCCCGCTGGTAGGCAAGGACGTCGTCGTAATTGTAGTACTCGGGGATGTGGTAGACGGCGGTCGAACCGCTCCACTCCGCGGACAGCGCGTCAGCGACCGCGGCCATCGACCCCTGGTTTCCTCCGCTGTCGCCCATGAGTATGACGGTCTGGAAGCCCTGAGACTTCAGGCTCGTGGTCATGTCCGTCAGCACGGCTTCGTACGTCGCTCGGGACAGCAGAACAGTCCCGGGCGTGCGGACGGCGTTGGGATCACCTGGCTCAAGGGTCACGACAGGCGCGATCAGGGCGTCACCGAGCCTTCTCGCAATAGACTCGCCCATGACTCTCAGCACATGATTATGCTTTCCGGTCGTAAGGTACGGACCGTTCTCTTCGATGCCGCCCGTCAGGATCAGCGCAGTCGTTTTTCCGTCCGCCAATGCGTCACGGACTTCCATCATCGTGAGCTCTTCGATCCACACGTTGTCGAGAGCTTCGATGGGGCGCGGCAGGTTCATCACGTCCTGCAGAACCGGTGCCTGTGCTGCAGCGGGGGTCGATCCAACACCGAATGCGAGGATCAACAGTGGCGCCAGACAGGATCTCTTCACGGAACCCCTCCTCGAACGTTGCTGGGGCGCACGCGAACCGGCGGAATCACACGCGCACACCTTTCGTGGCCACGAGCTCTGCTCCGCACGGGCAACGGAGCCGTGGTCCGGGTGGACAGCCCATTCATGCGACATCAAGTACAGGGCGTGACGAGGGTTTCTCGGCCAGCGCTCCGCGTACCGGATGGGTGGCTTCCGCCGCTCGGGGCATAACGAGCGCTAGTCGCTGTGAGCTTCCTCGTATTTCTTCTGTTCGATCACCCGCTCCGTCGCTTGGGCCTGGTCACGCTTCTTCGCTGCCCTCATGCTCATCGCCCGAGTCGTCGACGAATGGACCGTAGGTAGGGAAAGGACCCGTTCGATATCTGGGCTCTCGCAGGATGGACACTTGGGCTCCGTCTTTCCCAGAACCAGGGATTCGAACTCCGTCCCACACCGCAGGCAGCAGTACTCGTAAATCGGCATTTGGCCAGGCAGCTCCCCTAGCAGACCGCACAGTTGCAATTGTTCGTCGACTCAGCCGCATCCGCCGCCACGGGGACGCTGCCACCCTCCGTCCTGCTCGTCCGCGCTGCTCTTGCCCTCAGGACCTGTTCTCTTCGCGACCAGCGGGGATCGACCGGTCCCCCTCCGATCCGAGAGATCACGCTGATGACGCCAGCACCCAATGCAACAGTGCGAACATGATCAAGTCCCGTCAACAGCCGTCAATCGTCATGGTGTTGGACTCCGACGACATCGAGATCCCCAGCTGCGAAGAGGTGTCCGGCGTCAACAAAGGTCGCGTATCGACCCGATGCCTGTACGCGCCAATGGAGAGGACGACAAAATGTCTGGGCTCACCGCCCAGCAGATCAGCGTTGATTTCGCCACGATCGAGAACGCTATCGAGGAGCTGCCGGTCGTTCGCTGCGAGATCGAACATGAAGGCGAGTCTTTCCCGGTTTTTTCGTATACTTAATGACTGCACGCACGCTTACGAACCGACGATCCGCGCGCCACGTTGCCCCTGTTCACCAATACCCCGTCCACTCCAAAGGGGAGAGACCAACGTGGACATGAAGAAACTCGCGATCGTCTCCGTCGCCGCAGCCGTTGCGTTGCTCGTGGCCGACGTTCTCATCGACATGGTGCCCTTTATCGGCGGCCACCACCCGCACGGGCACCACGAGCACAACGACATCTCTCCCTGGGGCATACTCGGGGCCCTCGGTCACGGCGTCGTGCTTGTCGTGGTGTTGGGATGGAGAAGCGCGGCCGATGCGATGGATGGAGCGAAAGCCGGAGCAATCTACGGGGTGTTGCTGAGCGTGGCACACAGCTTGGAAGGCTGAGGGATGGGCGGCGGCGGCGGCGAACTCGTCGGTGCGGCCATCGGCAGTGCAATCGTGGTGGGTATCGCTGGCGCGGCCGTGGCCGCGGTAGGTGGTGGATCCGGCGACTAGGTTTTTCTCATGACGACAGGGGAGTCCACGGCAGCGTGGGCTCCCCAAGACCGCTCTCGGAGCCGGACCCCATCACGGGTGCCAGCCAGCCCCCGCGATGTCGGAAGCGGAAGATTGGGTCCGCAAGCAGGCTCCGGGGGCGGTCGTGCGTATACGGGTTGTGACGGTGCGGCACCCTCCACGGGCTACCCGTCCAGGCGGTCGTCGATATCGTAGCCAGCGGCCGCAAGGCGACGGACGAGAGTCCAGAAGAGAATCAGGATGTCCGCTTCCGTCGCCGCTTCCTACCGTGTGACCCCCGGGGCGGAAACGATGCCGTATCAGACGACCAGGGCGGGCACGATCGGGGCGAGCCGACCGAGCACCATCTTGTCGAAGGGGCCGTCGTCCAGGGAAATCTCCGCCTCGGAGGCGACCGTGCCGAAGGTCTGGGCGATGATCCGGGACTTCATCCAGCCGGCAAGTGCCGCCAGGACGACCAGGGCTGTCAGTCCGATGCCCAGGCGCCACCAGTGCAGCGGGATGGATCCTTCCATCTCCGTGGCGCCTGTCCGCAAGGCGCGCGGGTCTGCCGCGTCGTGGTCCCCTTCAAGGCGACTAGGCAGCCGGCCTCGCCACCCCCTCGGTTAGTGACACTGCGTTCCGGGGCAACCCGTGAACCGTCTAGTTCACGTCCCACCAGAGCGGGGTGGTCAGGTCGAGCCCCCCGCCCTGGCGCGAGATCGCCGCCTCGACGTTGGCGCTGTTCAGGGACTGCTCACTATCCGGGTAGGAGAGCCGAATCGGGATCCGGCTGATCAGAAGGTCCGGACCCGGTTCCAGCGCCGGGGCATCGGTACGACGCCAGTTGGACCAGGCCTCCATCCCGTTCATCCAGAGCGCGATCCACTTCTGGAGAAGGATGTCGTCGATTCCGGTGTATGCGATCTCCGGCTGCGCCAGATACGCCGCGATGTCGGCGTCCGACGGATTGTGGACCGGCCCGTACGCGTCGTACAGGTTCATGCTCGCCTCGATGGCGCCCATGTAGAGTTCTGCGGGGTCCCCGCTGATCCAGCCTCTCGCGGCCGCTTCGGCCTGGAGGAAGAGGACCTCGGCGTACGTCATGACCGCGCTTGGGGTCGCGGCCCCGTCCGCGCGCCAGAAGTCCCCGATACGGGAGAACCAGGCCAACGACTGGCCGGGCGGCAGGTCGCCGGTGCCGTTGCGATGGCCCCGATACTCGCCGTCCCGGGCAGCCGGCTCGGCGTAGAGCGCGAGACGCGGATCGTCGAGGCTCGCCAGCGAGTCGATCATCTTCCGGCTCACGCCGTTGTCGTCGCGAAGGAGGTAATTCTCGTGGAAGGGGTTCTCGTAGGGAGAGCCCGGGTAGTCGAGGAACGCGTTGTCGGCGTTGCTCGTGAAGCCGCCCGAGGCGAAGGCGGCCGCGAACTCCGCCCGCGACCTCTCTGGGTCCACCTCCGAGAGCCGCATGGCCAGGCGCATGCGGAGGGAGTTGGCGAACTTGCGCCAGAGGGTGAAGTCGTTCCCGTAGAGCAGGTCGCCAGTGCCGAAGTCGCCGGCGCCGGACCCCACCATCGAGGCGCCGGCCGTCAGATCCGCGAACAGGCCCTCGTAGATGTCCGACTGCGTGTCGTAGACCGGCACGGCGTTCTCCTCGCCGTTCAGGGCCTCGCTGTAGGGCACGTCGCCCCAGAGGTCCGTCACGACGTGGAAGATCCACGACTTCCAGATCCGGCCGACGCCCTCGATGTTCGCCTCACCGGCCTCGATGCCCTTCTCCATCACCAGCTGGATGTCCTTGAGGCCTCCCGAGTAGTAGCTAGTCCAATAGGACTCCATCCGGGAAGCGCGAACCTGCCCCTGTTCCTCGTCCGGATACTGGATTTGGACGAAATGCTGAGGCCAGATGCCCGTGTGCTGCAGCATCTGACTCGTGCCGAATGCCGCCTGGACCGTGTTCTGGATCGCCTGAGGAAGCAGGAACCGGGCCGGCACGTCGGTCGGCGCGTTCGGGTTCGTGTTGATATCCGTCAGCCCGTCCGCGCACGAAGCGGCGGCCCAGACCAGGCCGACGAGCATCGCCGATCGGGCGACTCGCGTTCCAAGGTTCGTATCCGCGATTCTTCCGGAGCCATCATGTACCCAGCGAGAGGGCGAACCCGATGCTCCTAGCCGTCGGGAATTGACCGAACTCGATGCCCTGAACGTTGCTGGCGGTGAAGGCCGTCGTCTCCGATTTCGACTACACCCTGGCGGACTCTTCCACGGGTGCCACCGATTGTTTCCGGTATGCGTTTCACCGCCTAGGTCTCCCGGTGGCATCTGACAACGAGATCCGTGAAACCATCGGTTTGTCACTGGAGGCTGCTTTTCGTCGGCTGATGGATCCCGACCACTGGCTTCACGCCGAGAAGTTCGCTCTCCATTTCAAGCATCGTGCAGATCAGGGCATGGCCGCCAGCACGACCTTGTATGCGTCGGTTCCGCAGGTAGCCCAAGCACTTCGTGCGAGAGGGCTGAGCCTTGCGATCGTGTCCACCAAGTTCCGCTATCGCATCCGCTCCATTCTCCAGCGTGATGGGATTGCCGACCCATTCGTGGTCATCATCGGCGGTGAGGACGTGGAGGAACACAAGCCTGACCCAAGAGGATTGCTCTCGGCCCTCGGGAAGATGGGGCGCCTACCCACGGAGGTGCTCTATGTGGGAGACAGCGTCGTGGACGCGGAGACCGCCAGGCGCGCTGCCGTCACTTTCGTGGCCGTCCTTTCCGGGGTGACGCCGGAAGCGGCCTTCAGGGACTATGAGCCCCGCGCGATTCTCCACGATCTGCGCGAGTTGCCGGCCGTCCTGGATGGCTGACGCGCAACATCAGGAGCGAATGGATCGAAGCAATCCGGACCGGAGGATCCCGGAGATGGCGACACCAGGTGACGTCTTCGATCACGCGGTCCCGATGGAATCCGAGCTGGAGCACCTGAACGGGCTGGTGCCCCCGACAGGAGCACCGCTCCGAGCGGCGCATCCTAGACCGAGGTGGCCAAGTGACGTCGAGCAGGCCGGAAGCTTGCAGGCCACTGTCTGAACGAACCCGAGTCTGTTCGACGTCGAAGGCAACCTCTGAAAAGTCTTCGTGTCGCCGAAGGGCGATCCAGTCGCCACGACATCGGCGGGGATCACTGTCGTAGCGTCAGAAAAGCTGGCCCCGGCGGATCTTGGGCCCCCGGGGCAGTGGTCGTGCGGGAATCGCCTTCGGGCTCTCAGGTGCCGCCTTCCACGTTTCCTCGACACCTGACCCTCCCCCTCCGACCCGCAAACGACTCCTCCCTCGCGAACGACTGTTGCTTGTCCCGAATCAATGCCTCGCCGTACTCGCGAAACCGTTTCGGCTGTGAGACAGGTATCGTGCCTTCGTCCTCGAGGGCGTGCACTCGTCTGCATCCCTTGACCAGCGCCGAGATTCGTTCCCTCCTCCCTTCGGTCCGCAGGTCGATGTATGCCATCGGGAAGCACAGATGAAGCAGACCATGAGTATTCTCGCTCGAGGCTCGTTACCGGGGACTACAAGGCGGCTGTCGCGGCCAGAATTATCGTGGTGCCGATTGATCGTGGGCTCTCGGTGAGAAAGGCCGGTGCGCTGACTTCCTTCGCCGCGGCAGACGTCTCGCGCATTCGCAACACCGACCCCGGGCGGGGTTCATGCTGGACCGGCTGATCAAGATGCTCGCGGCCCTTGATGGCGATCTGAGGGTCACGGTCCATGTCGATGCGAGACCCGAGGGCGCGGCAACGGTCGCAACACCCGGCTGACATGATTGGAGCCCTCTTCTTGCCGCAGCAAGGCGCAGTCTGTGTCTGCCCGGCCAGGGGCCGTCCGGCTTGGGTGCCAGTCCGTGGAGCCACCCCGGAGCTGGAAGACCAGTGATCGGCTACAGGGTCAGGCCGGACCGCGGCCGGCCGTCCGGTCCGAACCTGTGTGACGACCGGCGTTACCGGTTTCATCCTTGACCGGCACCAGGGACGCGGGAGATCAGTACCTTTCGTCATCGCCCTTCGGCGCCATCGGGAAAGCCACGGACGCTACGCCGTCAACCGTCGCTCCACCGTGCATGAAGTGATGGGCCGCCTGCAGGAATGGGATCGGAAAGCCCAGGGTCGGCACGGAGACCTCGTCCAGGGCCGCCGACTGAGCCGGAGCCATGTGCACGTCGAGTGCGGCGAGATTGCTCTCGAGTTGATCCATCGTGCGCGCACCGATGATGGTAGAGTCGACACCGGGTCTCGCCTGGACCCAGGCCAACGCGACCGCCGCCGGGGTCGTCTGGTGTTCCTCGGCAACGCGAACCAGCGTGTCGATGATCTCGAACGTCCGCTCGGTCAGGAACGCAGTAACCCGCTCGCCACGCCCCGGCTTTACTGCATCCTTGTTCTCGCGGGTGTATTTGCCGGTCAGCACTCCGCCCCGCAGCGGCGACCAGGGTGTGACCCCGAGGCCGAGCTCCTCAGCCATCGGGATCAGCTCACCCTCGACAGTGCGCTCAATCAATGAGTACTCGATTTGCAGCGCCACGAGCGGGGCCCAGCCGCGAAACGCGGCCATGACCTGAGCCTGTGTCACCTTCCAGGCAGGCGTATCTGAGAACCCGATGTAGCGGACCTTGCCGGCCGTCACGAGATCGTCAAGCGCCCGCATCGTCTCGTCGATCGGGGTGAACCTGTCCCACAGGTGCATCCAATACAGATCGATGTAGTCGGTCTGCAGCCGGCGGAGCGATTCGTCGCATGCGGCGGTCACCGACTTGCGACTCGCTCCACCACTGTTCGGATCGGGCGGGAACAGGTTGGCAAAGAACTTGGTGGCAATTACGAGCTGGTCCCGCCGCAGGTCGCGCTGACGGACATAGTCCCCGATGATCTTCTCAGAATGTCCCTTGGTGTAGAAGTTGGCGGTGTCGATGAAATTTCCACCCCGCTCGATAAAGCGGGTGAGGATGGCTTCGGCCTCGGCGACGGGGGAGCCCCAGCCCCAGTCCTCGCCGAAGGTCATCGCGCCGAGGCAGAAGGGGCTTACCCGGAGGCCGGATCGTCCAAGCGTTACGTAGTGGTCCAACGACATGCGCTTCTCCTTGCAGAGGCTGTGGAGGGAGGAAACCCTGTGTCGCCCCCGCCCTGGGCGGGCCCGAGCCCCTGGAAGATCGGGGCAAACATGATTTCCTCAAGGGCACCGAGTCTCCCCTTCGAAACGAGAACCCTGCCCAGCGACTACGAGGCTCAAGTGGTCTGTAGCGGCAGAACGGCTTCAAGGCACGCGCCATTGCCGTTGCCCTGGCGCCGGACGCTGGAGACAGTTCCCGTTCGTAAGCCTGAAGCGTTATGGATCCCGAGTGTGAGTTCCCTGGACTCGCCGGCTAGGCGACGAACTCGTTTGAGCACGTTCTGGTGCGTCACGTATAGGCCACGTCTGAGAGCCCGACCCAGAGCGATACCACTCAGTGTCAACGGAAGGAATCCACTATGAACATCGACCAGTTGAACTACTATCAACGCAAGCTCGCATATGAAATGGATTCGTGGGATCTTCATGTGGCCTTGGGCAGTGACGAGCCGATCATCGTGGTCGACGGCCGCTCAGCCGAAGCCTACTCACGAGAGCATATCCCAGGCTCCCTAAACCTGCCGCACAAGGGACTCTCCTTTGACTCGACAGAGTCACTCGACAAATCGAGGACCTGCGTTTGCTACTGTGACGGTATAGGATGCAACGCCTCGACGAAGACCGCACTGAAACTCCTGACTCTGGGCTTTCAAGTGCGGGAGTTGATCGGCGGGCTCGACTGGTGGAAACGGGACGGATACGCCACCTCCGGCGACAACGGGCGACCCGGGACCGAGGTGGCTTGCGGCTGCTGAAGCTCGGAGGCAAGCGGAATTCTCGCGTCTTGACGTAGTGCGTACGATTGGCGTGGCCACCTCAGGGAGTGGTTCGTATTTTTGTGTTCTTTGGTGTGCGCCTCCCGCAACTTCTGTGCGTTGGCTACAACTGCGCGCGGCGACGAGTCCAAACTCCGTGAAGTGACCCAGCAGGGCGCCGGAACAGCGACACGAAGGAACGTACGATGCGCTCGCTCGACATTGCAGATTGCATCAATGAGACCTGCCCCTGGTCCGGCCAGCCGGTGCAAGCCGATTCGCTCACAGCATATGACGGCTATGTCGTTGGGTTCTGCAATCCCGGTTGCCGCGACAAGTTCGAAAGCGCAGTCCGCCGTTTCGAGGAGGCAAAGGCGTCGCAACCTGCCCGGTGACACGTTGCCCGGTCGGAGCCGACTTCGTGCGCGCGTTCAGCCTTCGATCAGGCGACCGAAGCGGTCGAGACGTTCCGCTTGCGGGAGGTCGCTACCGTCTGCCGTGACGCGGCCGCTGTCGAACCGTCCACTTGCCACCCGCTGGGAGGACATGGAATCCGGTGAGAGAGATCCGGGTGCCGTCGCTCTTGGAGGTTGCCGGCGTGGGTTGGCGGACCTGAAGCTACCCCGATTGTCCAATCGATGGGGTTCACTCCACACAAGTGTCATACTTTCGATGGCCATTGACACGCGTCGACAATCGACGCCCAGCCCCCGCCATCCCGCCACGTCAAGGGTGAAGCGAGCTGGTAGGCGCGGGCAGCGCGCCAGCGCTCGCGCCAGAGATCAGCTTGCGCCCTCACACTCTCCCAAGCGACTTCCGCATCCCGGTGACCAGCTGCCGCTCCGGCGGCGCTTCGCCTTTGCACTCGCCGGAAGCCTCGACACCCTCGTCTTCGCACTGTCCATGGCGCACAGCGAGCGACGCGGACCCGCGTCCGGGAAATCGGGTTCATCCCGCGAGCGGGGGCCGGGCCGGCAGCACCTTGTTCTCCCGCGGAGCGGGGCCGATGTTCTTTCTGGATCGTCGCACTCGCGCTCACGAATCTGTGGAGTCAGCGGAAATGGCTCGGCTTTCTCGCCTCGCTCTCATAGTGGCCACCGCACTCGGGGTACTCGTCCCCGGAACTGCCGCCTCGCAGTGGGTGGAGGGTGGCGGGCTCGGCTGGACGTCGTTGTCCATCTACCACCAAGAGACCTCGGATGTCTTCGGGGTGGACGGCGCCAGAGGGCCGTTTCCGGGCAAGGGGCGGACGGTCGCCACCTCGGCCTTCTTCACCGTCGCGATGGGGCTCGGGAAGGGATGGGACGTGTGGGCGCAGGCGCCTTTGCTTCGGCTGAGCTTCGAGGACATCACCGGGTCACGGGAGTCGACGGGAATCGGAGACACGCGCCTCTACGTCCGCGCAGCACCGCTCTCCTGGCTGGGTAACTCGCTGCCGCTAGCGATCCGGGCCGGGGTGAAGCTCCCGGTCGGGGACTTCGACGTAGGCTCGTCCCTCATCCCGCTCGGGGACGGGCAGCGGGACTGGGAGCTCATGCTCGAGCTGGGCCACTCCTTCTATCCTCGTCCGATCTACGTCATGGGCTGGGCCGGGTACCGCTGGCGGGAGGCGCGAGTCCGGCGACAGGCGGAGTTCGGAAACGAGCGGTTCTTCTATACGGCGGCCGGCGGAGAAACCAGGCTGTTCGGGTGGAAGCTCGCCCTAGAGGGCTGGTACGGGGGAACGCCCGTCCTGAACTCGATACTCGCAAGGGGTGCGGAGAGGGAGCTCGTTCGGGTGAGCCCGACGATTCTCCTGAACCTCGGCCCAGGCCAGGTGGAGCTCGGAGCCCGCTTTCCCCTGAGTGGACAGAACCTCCCTGCGGGACCGGACTGGATCGCCGGCTACTTCACTCGATACGGGTTCTGAGCACCCGAGGTGTGGCGGCGGGTCCGCCGCTTCGCCGCCGGGCTCCTGCGACCCGGTAACCGTCGGTCGACTGTCTCGGGGCCGGCGCCTCCGGCCGTCCGGTCCGACGGGCGGCGGGGCCCGGGGGCCGGGTCCGCAGAGGGAGCCGGAATTGGCTTCGCGTGTGGACGACTCCCCCTGCCTCAGGCGGAGGCCACGACCTCGGGGTCCGGGGCCACTCCACCGGAGCCGGCACCGGGGCAGCACACGGAAACGACAGGCCAAGGCATCCGGGGCCGGCTCGCACGTTCAGCCACGCTGCTGAAACGCTCCGGCATCAAGCGCTGCGGGATTGAGCCCGTGAAGTTGTTGCTAGCTCGGGTACGTAAGGAGCTCCGGGTCGTAGAGGTCCGCCACCCACTCCCCGTATCCGTTGTACACCTGCGTCGGAATCTGCTCTGACTGCGACCTCGCCGGGACGGGCAGCTCGTGCGCCTGCGACCAGTTCGGGTGGGGCACGTCGGGGTTCACATTCGAGTAGAACCCGTAGGCCTCCGGCCGGACATCCGACCAGAAGGTCTCCGGTTCCTCGGTCACGAACTCGATCCTCGTGACCCCCTTGGCGCTCTTGTAGCCGTACTTCCACGGCAGGGCGAGCCGCCAGGGGGCCCCGTTCTGCTTCGGGAGCGGGCGCCCGTAGATGCCCGTGGCCACGAAGGCGAGCTCGTTCATCGCCTCGTCCATCCGAAGCCCCTCGTAGTACGGCCAGGGGTACCAGGGCTGGTTGCGCTGGCCGATCGCCTGCTCCGGACTGTTGAACGAGGTGAACCTCACATGGGTCGCCGTTGAGAGGGGCCGGAACTTGGAGATCAGCGTGGCAAGCGGAAACCCGGACCACGGGACGACGATCGACCAGGCCTCCACGCACCGCAACCGATAGACCCGCTCCTCGATCCCGAACTCGCGTTCGAGTTCCGCGACATCAAAAGTGCCGGTCAGCTCGGCCGCCCCGGCGACCTCGACCGTCCACGGCCACACCTCCAGCGGCCCGGTGAACCCCCAGACGGAGTTCACGTTGTTGGAAGAGCCGATGAACTCGTAGTAGTTGTTGTAGGTCAGAGCATGAGCCTTCAGCGTCTCGGTGCCGTAGGGAACCGGATAGGCATCATTGCGAACGGCGGGATGGAGATCGTCGTTCGGGGACGCACAGATCATCTGCTCCGGGTCGGACGGGAAGTCCGCGTGGCACGTGTCCTCGACGGGCGTCGGGGGATCCGTCGGTCCTGTCGGCGGAGTCGGCGGAGTCGGTTCGGTGACCCCGGGCTCCGGTTCGAGAGGACCAGGAGGGGCGTCACCGCCTCCGCCACACCCCGAGACGCCGAGCGCGACGGCACCGAGGCCGAGACGCCTGACGAAGTCGCGCCGGTTCAGCCAGGCCGCCTCGGGGGCCGCCTCGCGCTCGGGGATCAGCCAGTCCGGTCTTGTGATGATGTTGGCCAAAGTCTTCGCCGGGTCCGGGCCGGAGGAACAGTGTATCGAAGCTCAGCCTCGGGTACCCAAGCTCTTCGGAGAGGATCCTTCGCGGCGGAGACTCCCGAGCTCGCGATTTTCGAGCTGGGGCGGTCGCAGAATCCGCCGCGCGGGGTCCGGACCGCGCTCTCCCGACGAGTGGCGCAAGAGGTGCGAGACGGGCGTTTCCCCCGGTAGCAGCGCGACATGCACCCCGCAGCAGCTCCCCTATGGTCTTCCCCGCGGCCCAGGCCACCTGCGACGATGCCGCTCGCAACCACGCATGGCCTCGGCGCCGGCCGGTGCAACCTTTCCTTTCCCGGCGCTCTCGCGGTGGCCCTGACGGACCCGGGCCCGGGACGGAACATCCCCCCGTCGTTCACGCAGGCAGCACCCCAACGCTCTTTCCATCGTGGGACCCGCCCCGCCGCCGGCCCGGATCAGCCTTCCAGCTCGAGCTCCATCTGGGTCGGCCGGAAGGTGAGGCGGTGGTGGGGAGAGGGACCCCATTCGCCGAGCGCCCGCAGGTGATCCGGGGTCCCGTATCCCATGTTCGAGTCCCAGCGGTACCGGGGGTACCGTGCCGCGAGCCGGCACATGAGGCGGTCGCGGAACACCTTCGCCACGATCGACGCGCAGCCGATGGTGTGGACCCGCCCGTCCCCCTTGACGACGGCGTCGTGGGGCCAGGGAGCCCCCTTCAGGGGAAGACCATCCACAACGATGTGGTCCGGAGCCCTCGGGAGGGCGCGGACGGCCCGCTCCATGGCGAGACGGGTCGCTTGCAGGATGTTCCGGCGATCGATCTCCCGAGCGGAGGCAGCGCCGATCCCCACGCCGAGCGCCTCGGCCACGATCCGTCCGTGAAGCTCCTCTCTCGCCCTCCGGGCGAGCCGCTTCGAGTCCGTCGCGCCCTCGATCCACTGCCCGGGACGCAGGATCACCGCAGCCGCCACGACGGGACCCGCAAGCGGCCCCCGCCCCACCTCATCCACACCGGCGATCCGCGAGAGACCGCGGCCCCAGTACGCCCTCTCGTACGCGAGAGGGTCCTCGGGCCCGCCTTCCTGGCCTGTATGGAGTGGGGGGTCGCCGGGCGACGCGCCGCCCATGGGGCTAGCGGGTTCGCTTTTCCGGAATTCGGGCCGCCTTCCCTCGAAGCCCGCGGAGGTAGTAGAGCTTGGCGCGCCGAACCCGGCCGAGCCGGACCACCTGGATCCCGGTCACGAAGGGGGACTGGAGCGGGAAGATGCGCTCGACGCCGACGCCGCTCGATACCTTCCGGACCGTGAAGGTTTCCCTCATCCCGCCGCCCTTGCGCCGGATGCAGACGCCTTCGAAGACCTGGATCCGCTCCTTCTCCCCCTCGCGGACGAGGTAGAGGACCCGGATCGTGTCACCCGGCGCAAACTCGGGAGGGTCCGGCTTCAGCTGCTCCGTTTCGAGTTCCCTGATCAGATCCGCCATGACCGCCTCTTGGGCACGGGCCCGCCTGCTCCCCGACGAGCACAGACTTCTAATATAACGACCCCCGGCCCGGGCCAGAAGGCTGGCTGCCTCCTATTGGGCCTCGTCTTCCGACTCCCAACGCTCCCAGAGATCCGGCCTCCGCTCCCTCGTGAGGCGTTCGGCCGCGGCGGCCCGGAACGCATCGATGCGCGCGTGATCCCCGCTGAGGAGCACCTCCGGCACCCGGTGGCCCCGGTAGTCCTGAGGGCGGGTCCAGGAGGGCGCACTCAGCAGCGGAGCGTCGTAGAGGGAGTCCGTCGAGGCGGACTCGTGGTCTCCGAGCGCCCCGGGAAGGAGGCGGACGACCGCGTCCGCGACGCATAGCGCGGCCACCTCCCCCCCGGAGAGGACGAAGTCGCCGACGGAGACCTCCTCGGTCGCGAGGTGGCTGGCCACTCGCTCGTCCACGTCCTTGTAGTGTCCGCACAGGAGGGTGAGCTCCGCCTCGACCGCGTAGCGGCGCGCGGCCGCCTGGGAGAAGACCCGCCCCCGCGCAGAGAGGAGAATCACGGGCCCGGCCGTGCGGACCGCCTCGACGGCCCGGAAGAACGGCTCCGGCTTCATCACCATGCCCGCCCCCCCGCCGTAGGGGAGGTCGTCCACGGTGCGGTGACGGTCGACGGTGTAGTTCCTCAGGTCAATGGGATGGTACTCGACGAGCCCCTTTGAGCGCGCCCGCGCCGGGATCCCGAGGGAGAGAGCCGCCCCGAAGAACTCGGGGAATATCGTGACGAAGTTGATCCGCACCCTGCCCTCCCCTTCCCCGAACGCCGCCAGGAGACGGCCGCCTACAGATCCAGGAGTCCCTCCGGAGGATCGATCACGAGCCGCCCCTCCTCGAGACTCAGCCGAACGAGAAACTCCCGCTGGAAGGGAATGAGGTGCGCCCCACCCTCCCCCTCGACCTCGAGGAGGCTCGCCGGGTTCAGGTCGTACACCTCGCGGATCCGCCCCACCTCCCGGCCCTCCGCCGTGACGACCGAGAGGCCGAGGAGCTGGTGGTGGAAGACCTCCCCCTCCTCGAGGGGCTCGGTCTCGGCGAACGGGCGCAGAAGGTAGCGGTCCCGAAGCACCTCGGCGCCGTCCCGATCCTCGAATCCGTCGAACCGGACGAGGAACCCCTTCCGGTACGGGCGGCTCGCGGCGACCCGGAGGCGCGGCGACCCGGGTTCGGGCCGGCGCCCCTCCGCATCTCCGGGCAGGAGAGCGGCACCCGGCGCGAATGCGCCTTCCGGCCGGTCCGTGAGGGAGCGGACGAGGACGTCGCCCTTCGTCCCGTGCGGCCTCCCCACGCGCCCGACGACGACGAACTCGGGGCCGGGGTCCCCCGCACCCGCCCCCTCGCCGCGCTCAGCGCCGCCCACCGGAGAGGAGGCCTCAGCTCTCGGCGGCGTCCGTCGCCTCCTCGGCGGCGGGCGCGTCGGCATTCAGGGCCAACTCGGGCTCCCGGACCGGTTCGCCCAGGGCGACGTTCCTCGCGCCCCCGCGACGCGCCTTCGAGATGAGCCCGCGGACGGTGGCCGACGGCTGGGCGCCGACGCCCAGCCAGTAGTCGACCCGCTCGAGATCGAGGACGAGCCGCGCCGGTTGGGTCAGCGGCTTGTAGTAGCCAAGGCTCTCGATGAACCGCCCGTCCCGGGGGCTCAACCGGTCCGCGACAACGACCCGGTAGTGGGGCTTCTTCTTCCGGCCCATGCGCCGGAGACGGATGCTGACGGCCATCTCTCTCTACTCCCTCCTCGTCGTTGGCGCCCACCTCAGGTGGGCGTCCGGTCTCTTCACTCCCGAATCCGGGCGGGGGCCTGGCGGTGTCAGGGAAACCTCGCGCCCGCCCCGCCCACGGCGGCCCCCATCCCCCTGAACCGCTTCACCACCTTCTTCATCTCCCGAAATGACTTGAGGAGCCGGTTCACCTCCGATACGGGGCGCCCGCTCCCCCGGGCGATCCTTCGCCGCCGGGACGCGCCAATCACCTCCGGCCGGCGGCGCTCCACCGGCGTCATCGAGAGGATGATCGCCTCCATGTGCTTCATCCGCTTCGGGTCCGAGGCCCGCGCCGTGAGCTTCCCCCCCATCCCAGGGACCATCTTCAGGATCTGCTCGAGCGGGCCCATCCGCTGGATCTGCCTGAAGGCGGTGAGAAAGTCCTCCAGGGTGAACTTCCCCTCCCGGAGCACCTTCTGCTCGAGCCCCGCCGAGGCCTCCTGGTCCACCGCCTCGGCCGCCCGCTCGACGAGCCCCACGACGTCGCCCTTCTGGAGGATCCGCCCGGCGAGCCGCCTCGGGTCCACCGGCTCCAGATCCCCGGTCCCCTCCCCGACGCCGACGAACTTGACGGGCCTGCCCACGACCCGCCGGATCGAGAGCGCGGCCCCACCCCTCGCGTCCCCGTCCATCTTCGTGAGGACGATCCCGGTGAGACCGAGCGCCCGGTCGAACCCCTCGGCAATCCGGACCGCTTCCTGGCCCGTCATCGCGTCCGCCACGAAGAGGATCTCATGCGGAGAGAGCTCCGCCTTGAAGCGGCCGAGCTCCTCCATCAACGGCTCGTCGATCTGAAGCCGGCCCGCCGTATCGACGACGAGCACCGCCTTCCCGCCCGCCCGCGCGGCCGCGAGCGCCCGGCCGGCGAGAGCCACCGGATCCCCGCCCGGATCCCCGGCAAACACCTCGACCCCGATCCTCCCGCCGAGCGTCTCGAGCTGCTCGGTGGCAGCGGGACGCTGCAGATCGCAGGCGGCAAGCATGGGTTCGCGCCCTTCCTTCCGGAAGCGGCGGGCCAGCTTCGCGGCCGTCGTCGTCTTCCCTGAGCCCTGGAGCCCGACGACGAGCACGACGGTCGGCGGCGCGGGCGACCACCGGATCCCGGAAGCCTCCTCTCCGAGGAGGCTCGCCAGCTCGTCGTGGACGATCTTGACGATCTGCTGACCCGGGGAGACGCCCTCGAGGACGGCCTCGCCGAGCGCCCGCTCCTCGACGCGCTTGACGAACTCCCTCGTCACCCGGAAGTGGACGTCCGCCTCGAGGAGGACGCGGCGGACTTCCCGGAGCCCGTCGCGGATCATCGGTTCCGTGAGGAGGCCCCGCTGGCGGAAGCGGCCGAGGACCCTGTCGAGCTTCCCGCTCAGTTCATCGAACATCGGGTTCCGGGCGGACCAAGGTAATCGCGGGGCAGGGGCATGTGAAGTACGGATGGCCGGCCGTCAGGCCAGCTGGATCACCTCACGCCTGCGGCTCCCGACGGAGACCATCTCGACGGGCGCCTCGATGAGCTCCTCGATGCGCTCGAGGTAACGGCGCGCCGCGCGCGGGAGATCCGAGAGGCGTCGCGCCGCCGATGTCGGCCTCTCCCACCCGGGGAGCGTCTCGTAGACAGGCTCCGCCCCCTCGATCGCGCGGGTATCGGCGGGAAAGTCCTCCGTCTCCCCCGCGGGAAGGCGATAGCGGGTCGCGAGCCGGAGCTCCGGGAGGGTGTCCAAGACATCGAGCTTGGTGATCGCGAGCCCCGTGAGCCCGTTCACCCGGCCCGCGTGGCGGACGATCACCGAGTCGAACCACCCGCACCGGCGAGGCCGCCCCGTCGTCGCGCCGAACTCGCTCCCGAGCGCCCTCACGCGCTCCCCCATCTCCGGAACGAACTCCGTCGGGAAGGGGCCGTTTCCGACCCGCGTGGTATAGGCCTTGACGACGCCGAGGACAGCGTCGAGGCGCGTCGGGCCGATCCCGATCCCGGTGGCCGCCCCTGCGGCCGTGGTATTCGAGGAGGTGACGAAGGGATACGTCCCGTGATCGATGTCGAGCGCCGTCCCCTGCGCCCCCTCGAGAAGGACCCGGCTCCCCCGGGAGAGGTGATCGGCCACCTCCCGCCCCGTGTCCGTCGCGAGGGCGAGGAGGCGCTCCCTGAGCTCGAGGCAGCGCCCGACATCGCCGGCCAGCTCGCAGGTCCCGGTGTGGCCCATCGCCTCCAGGCGGCGGCGCGCCCGCTCCATCCCCTCGGTCAGGAGAGCCTCGAAGCGCTCCGGGTCCGCCGCGTCCACGACCCGGACCCCCCGGCGCCCGACCTTGTCCTCGTAGGCGGGGCCGATCCCCCGGCCCGTCGTCCCGATCTTCTCCACGGCCCGGTCTTCGGCGGCCCGATCGAGAAGGCGGTGATACGGGAGGAGGAGGTGGGCTCTCCAGCTCACCCCGACCCTCCCCTCCACCTCGATCCCGCGGTCCCGGAGGGCGTCGTACTCCTCGAAGAACTGGACGGGATCGAGGACGAGGCCGTTGCCGAGGAGGCAGCGCTTGCCCGGGTGGAGGATCCCGGAGGGGATCTGATGGAGGATGAACTCGTGCTCCGCCACGTGGACGGTGTGCCCGGCATTCGCGCCGCCCTGATAGCGGGCCACCACGTCCACGCCCTCGGCGAGGACATCGACGACCTTCCCCTTCCCTTCATCGCCCCACTGGCACCCGACAACGACCTGGCACCAACCTCCGCCGGTTCCCTGGCGCACTCCCTGCTCACTCCTCGGAAGGCGAGGCCGCCCTGCCGCACGCGTGGCGGCGCGCGCCTCCCCTTCACGTATGGGCGCAAAAAAGCCCCTCCCGGGGGGACGGGCTCTGCGTCGCTGGATCCTTGGTGAAAAGCTACGCCGGAGCTCCCCCCGTGTCAAGAAAAAGAATGGAAACTGCCGGGAGGAAATGAGGTTGTCCGGGCTCGCAGTAGGCAGTCCGTCCGGTTCCGGTGCGGCGCGCGCGGAGGCCAGGCGGAGCGGGCACCGAACGGGGCTGGCGGTGGAGCAGGGCCTGCCGGCGGCCTGGGGGCCGATCAGGAACGAGCCTCTACTACGATCGATCGGCTGACGCCGGGTCATTCCCCTCGCGCGGGCCACCGCAGGACACGAGGAAAAACCCCGCAGCGCCGGACGGCTCCCCACCGTGCGCCGCCTCGGAAACCACGAGGCCTCGACCGCCCGGCGAGAGCCGCGAGTCGATCCCGAGCGTCGGCACCCGGCAGCGGAGCGTTTCATGCCTCGGATCCTGGCCCGGACATGCTGATTTACCGCCTCCGGCTTTCGGTCGGGACTATGCCTTCCCCTGCGCAGTGAGTCTCATCGTCGCCAGGCGGCGATTCAGGCTGCCATCCCTCCACTGCCACTGACGGGCGACGCGCACGTGGCAGCCCGCCTCCGCCGTGCGCTTTCGGCCTGCCGGTGAAGTCAAATGACCTGGAGGTTCGTCGTGGGATCAGCTGGGGCGCGGCCTGTCCACCCCGTCTGCCACGGACTTACCTTACTTGCCCTGGTCCAGGTGCCGTGTTGCGCGGTCGATTCGTCCCGGGCGACGCGCCCCCGATCCGGGTCGCCTCTCACGGCTCCCCGTCAGCCGCCGGGTCGATGCCCGAGCCGGCACTGACGATCCGCCAAACTGCGTCGACGATGGATGTGGAGCCGCACCCTACCCGACCCCGATGGCGGCGGGCTTCCGCATGCAGGCGTCTCCCTGAGGTCGGCGCCGTGAGGGCCGCCGTTTCGGGAAGCACCGCGACGCTGACGCCGGTGAGCACGGGTGCCCCCCCCTCGACACTCCGGAGAGGCCCGCGGGCTCACGGGAGGCGGCGGCATGCCTGAACAGCCGCTCCGCAACCAGGTGGCCGTCGTCGCCGGCGCGACGCGCGGGGCCGGCCGGGGCATCGCCCGCATGCTGGGAGCGGCGGGCGCCACCGTCTACTGCACCGGGCGGAGCGTGCGGGGGCGGCCCGCCACGCCCGGGCGTCCGGAGACGATCGAGGAGACGGCGGAGCTGGTCACCGTGGAGGGGGGGCGAGGCATCGCCGTCCGCACCGACCACACGGTCGAGTCCGAAGTGGAGCAGCTCTTCGCGCGGGTCCGTGCCGAATCGGTCCGGCTCGACGTCCTGGTGAACGACATCTGGGGCGGCGACGCGCTGACGGAGTGGGGAAGGCCGTTCTGGGAGCTCTCGATCGCCCAGGGGCAGCAGATGCTGGAGCGGGCGGTCCACAGTCACCTCATCACGAGCCGGCACGGCACGCCGCTGATGATCGAGCGGGGCACCGGACTCATCGTCGAGGTCACGGACGGCGACACGCTCGGCTACCGCGGCAACCTCTATCTATGATCTGGCGAAGAACGCGGTCATCCGGCTCGCCTACGCGATGGCCGCCGACCTCCATGCCCACCGTGTGACGGCGCTGGCGATCACCCCTGGATTCCTGCGATCCGAGGCCGTCCTCGACACCTTCGGGGTCACCGAGGCGAACTGGCGCGACGCCATCGGGGAGGACCCCTACTTCGCGGAGTCCGAGACGCCCTGTCTGATCGGGCGGGCCGTGGCGGCGCTGGCCGCCGACCCGAACATCGGCGCGAAGAGCGGCGGCCTGTTCTCTACCTGGACGCTCTCGAAGGAGTACGGCCTGACCGACGTGGACGGCCGGCAGCCGGACTGGGGGACCTTCTTCCCGTGCAAGGTGCAGGAGATCGTCGATCGGGACGAGCCGACGGAGATGGACCTCTTCATCGTCCGAACTCGGCTCTACCAGACGGAACTCGATCCGGCCGCGGCCGAGGAAGCCGGACGTCTTCGGACCTGGCTCGCCCGTCACAACTGACTAGGGATCCTGCGGACTGCCTCGGGAAAATCCATAACATATGTGATGTCGGTCACTTACACATTAAGTGACTTTGCTCGTCCCCCCATTTCATCCACCGTTTTCAATCGGCTGTCGAGGGCCCTTCGTGGACGTGAACGGATGGCCATCGCCTGCGCCTCCGTCCTTCCCGGTAAGCGTTCGGAGGGGCCGTGAGGATGGTGTCGGAGCTAGCGGCAGTTTGGTATCCTGCGCGAACGCGCATGGCCCGACTCCATCGCTGTCGCAATTCGACAAGGGCAGTAGGATCAGGCGGTTGCGATGCACCGCGAGCGTCTCGCCCCGCGCGCCATCATCCGGGATGCCGCACTCAAGCTCGCCCCAGTCACCTCTTCCCGGGCCTCCAGGTCACCGACCGGGCGGCGATGTACGCCCGGAACCTCGGAGAGGATTCAACCCCGAGCCGGGCCAGCTCACGCCGGTCGATGATCGGCCCGCTCGCTGTCCCCCGGCGGGAGCTCCACGTCGAGGAGCTCCAGGTCGTCCAGGGCCCGCGTCCTCGGTTGCACCGCCCCGGAGCGCGATCGGCAGCCAATCGCGCACAGTCTTTCCCTCCCAGAGGGCGCCACAGGGGAAGCGTCAATCGTCAATCAACAGAGTCAAAGGCAATATCGCCATTCTTCCAAAGGGCTATTGCTACATCCATTTGTCCGTTGCGTTGCTTATTCTGGCCGTGCATGACGCATTCCCACAATTGTGTGGGGTTATCAGACAGATCGGGCGAGGTCTGCAACAATTTAACCGCTTCAAGCACGTAGCCCTGATATGGATTGACCTGTCAAGAGGTACGCAATTCGTTCGGTTGCCTCTTCGTTGTCTCCTCCTCCTTGGGTACCAGGCTCGGGGTGTGAGCCGGCTTGCAGCGACGGTGGATCATTCTGGTATACGTGGGTTGGTTACCACCTGACTTCACTTCGTCGCGGAGCTGCCTCTCTCTTGTGTCGTGAGTCATCCTGTCCGCAAGGGACCGGCGTCACCAAGGTGTTTCGAGGGTTCTCCTCACCGGCCGCTCACACCCCGATTTCCTGTTACAGCCTCCTGATTGATGACGGTGCTGGTGATCTCCGGTACGTGTTCTCTGCTCAGGCGGTCACCCGGGTGCCGTGAGCCTTGCCCTCCACCTCACAGGCGATGGCCCAGATGAAGCCGACGAGTTCGCGCGCGATCGCCGTGGTCACCTGACACTTTGCCTTGCCGGCGTTATAGAGTTTCCCATAGCGGGTGCACAGGCGCTTCTGCGCTGCCCAGGCGATGGCCTGCACCTCGGGCGCAACCCCGGCTGCCTTGCGGCGCAGATGGGCCGTCTTTCGCGCCGGGAAGCGGTAGGCCCATGCCGACTCGACCAGGACCCGTCGGACGTGGCCGTTGCCGGTCTTGGTGATTGCCCCCTGGCGCCGGCGTGCGCCCGAGGAGCGTTCACTGGAAGCAAGGCCCAGGAAGCCCACCAGCTGACGCGGCGTATCGAAGCACGTCAGATCCCCGAGCTCGGCCAAGACCGTCATCGCCGTGATCATCGCCACGCCGCGCAAGCTCATCAACGCCTCGGCTGTAGGCCTCAGCGACCATGTAGCAAGGACATCGCGCATCTGGGCTTCGAGTCCCGCGGTCCTGGCCTGCGCCGCCTTCACCGCGTCCACGTACTCCTGGAAGACCACCTGCTGGACTGGACGGTCGAATCGCTGTTGCTCGAGCCAGCGAAAATGCGCCTGTGTCCATCGGGACTTCCCGTGGTAGACCCGGCTATGGCGGAGAAGGAAGGCTCCCAGGCGCTGCCGAGCCCTGAGCTCCATCGCCTTCATGTCCTCGCGCACACGAGTCAGATCGCGCACCGCCTCCTGGTCACGCCCCGGCACCCACACCGCCGTCAGCTCCCCGGCTCGGTGAAGCCGCGCCAGGCTCACTGCGTCTCGGCGATCCGTCTTCACCCGATCCCCCGGCTTGCGCGGGATCACGCTCGGGGCTACGACTTGGCAGTCGTGGCCGGTCTCGGTGATCTCGCGATACACTCCGTAGCCGCAGGGACCAGCCTCATACACAAAGCTCAACGCCTCTCCGTCCGGTCCTTGCAGATTTCGGATCAGGCGCTTGAGCGAGGAACTCCGATTCGCGAGCAATCCCCGATACTCCGGATCTTCCCGACCCGGCCATGCAACGGCCGCCGCCATCGTGTCCTTATGAACGTCCAGCCCCACATATGCCCTGTACTCGGCCATGGCCTGCCTTCCTCGATTATGGCTCTGCGCTCCAATGAGGTAGCTCTGCCTCGAGCGTAACCCACGCCCTCGAGGCAGGGCAGGTCAATCCATGATGTCTTGTTGTCTATAGATCGTGTGTACCTTCCTGGAGGTATACCACGAATCAACCCCTCTTCCGCCAGGCCCAAAAACGCGTTGCGCGGACAGCCCTTTTCTTGACTCGCCTTTTATTCTGGGAAAATATCCTCAGCGGATGTCTTCCCGGCTGGGATCGGGCATAGGCCGTTTTCCTCGCGTAACTTTTTGGCCGCACACACTGCAATGGTCCCGTATTTCGACATGTGCTCTCCTCCTCATTAAATTGTAGTCACGGACTCAGAGATGCTTTACGCAGACGGCCGCTCACGCGGGGATGATGTCATCCACCGCAACCCGAAGAGCATCGGCCAGCTTACGAAGGGTGTGCACCGACCCGCTGTTGCGTCCCGATTCGATCTCGACGATCTGCACCCGGTTGACGCCGCAGGCGCGCGCGAGGGCGGACTGAGACAGTCCACGGTATTCGCGCCAGACCCGCAGGGGCGATTCCCGGTCGATAAGCCGGTCAGCCACATGCGCCGGTACAAGTTCTTCCGCGCCGCTGGCGATTCGCGCCTCGACGGCCAGTGCCGTCCGTATATCCGTAAACTCTTCTTCCATGGCACACAGGCGTTCATACTCGACTCTTGGGATCGTCACGGTTTCGTTCATGATATTCACTCCTTGTAGGCGCTGCCGCGGCTGGTCACATGCAGAACTCGCAGAACGTTTCCATCTCTCATCACTACCCGCCAGTCTCCCACCCGAAGGCGCACCAGTCCGTCCTGGCCCTTCAGACGTATGACGTTGTTGGCCTGCGACGCAGGGTCATCGGCGTAGGCCCGGATCTTGTCCCGGAGACGCTCCGCCCAATTGCGGGGCATCTGGGTCAGGACCTTCAGAGCCGTACGGCTGTAGGCAATCTCGTTCACGGCACGTATGTAGCGTAAGACTACGATGTAGTCAATAACGACAACATCCCTCCGGCGTTACCGTCGTCCGGGAGTTCCGCCATGAGCCCGTCCATGTCCCTGGAGCGTGACGACCAGGGACATGACCGCCACTCCCCGGCACCTAAGCCCGTGGCCAAACGCTTACCGTTCGGCCGAGCCGTGATGGCGCGGATGGGCGGAGGTTGGAAGTGGTTGCTATCACAGGAGACCGGTCGGCCCTGCGCGCCCAGCTTCACCCATCGGCGGTGCGATTCCACGCCACGCCCGAGCGGTTACCTTCCCGCCCCTCACAGCCCAAAGGGCCGCGTCAACACTCAGAGGCCGTCAGAGCGACGATCGGAGGTGCCCCGGAGGCGCGGGTCGGCCGCGACCCGGGGGTTTCGGCCTGTTCCGCAGCCACGGCAGGCCGAGAGGAGGCTCTCAGAGGCCGTCAGAGCCGACTTCTCGGCGCTGGGTGACCCATTCCCCGCAGCCACCAATGCCCCGTTCCCATTCGTCGCGACGTGTCCTGCATGCATCCGGACGCTAGCAGAAGCACCCGGCGAACCCGCGGCCAATCCGATATGTAGGATCACACCCCCGAGCGCGGGCACCACACCGAAGCCGAGGCCCGATACCATGCTCCCTTCGACAGGGTCGAGGAGATGGGCCACCTGTCCTCCATGACGTCGCATCGCTCCGAGATCGCTCAGATCCCCCGCAGAGAAGTTAGCTGACCCTATAACCAGGCATTTTGTAACGACCCAGGTACCGCGCACTTGACCGCGACAGGATGATGGTGGTCGCCGGCGCGTCGTTGATCGTCTCTTGACTTGAACCCGGATCCTGCAATGCCGGGGTAAACCCACACCGCCTAACGCCTTATTTATGATGAGGTTACACCAACACAACCCTCGAAACGGAGGGCACCCGGACGGTGCGGCATCATCATACGGGAAGTCGGCCCCATGTGCAGGGCTCGCGACGGCCGCTGCACGTCCGGCACAGCGCACAGAATCTCACCGACGACGGCGGCTTGGTGCTGGTTCGACAGCTGTTCGACCGGTTCGGCGTGGCCGGCTGGATCGACGGCCGGGCGAACAACGAGTATGGGGTTCTACCGGCCGGGCCTGATGACCGAGGTGTGGATCGCGCTTCTGCTCTACGGCAGCGGGGTGATCGATGACCTGCCCCTGCTCGAGCGCCGGGGCGTGCGCCGGATCTTCGGCTGGGCCCGTGTGCCGGACCCCACGACGTTCGGGCGCTGGCTCAGGGTGCTCGTCCAGGAGAATGCCGCGCTCGAGCGAGAGAACGCGACCCTGCGGGAACCCATCGCCGAGCTCGAGCGGAGCGCGGCGCCTGACAGCACCACCAGCAGCAAGCCGCCTGCCAGCGACAGCCCGGGCAAGAAGAGCGCAACCCCGAGGCGCACCCGAAGCCCGCGCGGACCGTCCCCGAGGCCAAGCGGCGGCCAGCCGGGCCACAAGGGAACGACCCTGGCACGAACCGATTTCCGGGACCATGTCGTGGATCATGACCCGTCCGACAGTTCGGGCTGCAGCGCACCGCTGTCGGACGCCGACCGTCACGGTGCCTGTGACTTGGCCATCCTGCGTGCCGTCATCGCCACAGCCCGAAAGCAAGGCTGGAACATCCTCGACACCTTCGCCAATCCCGGTCCGATCCAACGGATCCCCAAACTGCACCTCAGGAAAGACCGGTACCGGAACCACACCCGACCACCACAATCCCTCACATCCGAACGCCCGGGACAATCAGACCTGATAAGTTACGTAGTACCAAGGAATACCGGGAATTAGGCGGGATGCCACTGGATGGATAGGGATGTGCCATTTGCTGCTTGCAAAGCAGGCGCTCCCCCGACTGAGCTATGGCCCCGAGCTCGCGGTACCGTCCGGAACAAGAATGCCCGCGGAACACCTCTGCGGCTCCGTACACCCGGCCGCGCCGCTCAAACAAGACACCGGGGATGATCGCATGCGCGGTGCACAGCGGCGCCCTCTCGGGTCCGAGACGCCCGAAAGCCGTCAATGTGCCATCTATGCCACTCGGTTTCACCCGGCGCCGCACGCAAGCTTCATCGACGCTCCCCTCAGGCTGCTCCGGGTCACCCCGAATTGCAACCCGAGTCGGCGGGGCGTCGGGCTATGACGAAACTACCTGCCTCACGCGCTTTTTACGCCGCATGCTTTCCGTTGAACATTGTGTCTGGGAACAGGCTAAAGACGGCTTGGATCGCTCCGGTCCCATCGTGCACCCTGCCCGAGGACCGTGCCCAGCACGTTCGACAAACCCCCGGCAACGGATCAAGAGCCGAGCAGACGCGATCCATGTTCGATTGGAATGTCGGCACCCCTTGGTCAGGCGAGCGTGGGTGAGGGGCGGGCGGACACTTTCCACCGGCACCCGGGTAACACAGTCATGAGACTTTTCAGCATGTGGCTCTGCCTCACGCTCATCGGGTGTGTATCGGCCGGTGGTGGTAGCGAGAACCCTTTCGCGTCGCAACGTACGCGAGCCCTCCGGGACGGGCCTGTCGAGGTGAGGGTTGACAACAACGCCTACCTGGACATGCACGTCTACGTCGTTTATGCGGCCGGGCAGCAACGTTCTCTCGGGATGGTGACGGGGCTATCAAGGCGCACCCTGGTCATCCCGGCCCAGGTCATCCAGACGCTGAGCGGAATACAGCTCTTCGCAGATCCGATCGGAACGGACCGGGGGTACCTGAGCCAGCGGATTCTGGCGTCCCCCGGCCAACGAATCCGCTTCACGATCCAGAACCTTCTGAGCCTCTCGACGGCCTGGGTCGAGGGGAGAATCGGGGGGGAGGACGGGGAAGCTGAAGAGGAAGAGGACGAGGACGCGGAGGAGGACGAGGACGAAGAGGTAGAAGTAGCACCCCCGAACAGCTGACGGCCTCCCCACCGGGGTCCCCGGACGGCCACACCTCCCATCATATGATCACTGAATGACGCCCGAGCGCCCGATAACCGGCGCACCCACGAAGACCGCGCTCGACCTGCAAGGCCTTACGCGGCTCCACCTGCGGGTCGGGTGGTGGTTCCTCCTCAAGATGCTCTCGCTCGGGATCACCCTCGAGACGCTACATGGAGCCAAGGCCGGAGTCTATCTGGACCTGTCCAACCAGACCCGGCGGCAGATGTGGACCCTGGCCCACGCGCACGGCACGCTCCTCTCGGTTCCGAATCTTGTCTTCGAGGCCTCGATCCAACTGCTTCCCCGTGTGGAACGGTGTCGCCGCCAGGGCGCTCGCGTCACGGCGTCTCCTCGGGGCACTTGTGGTCATGCCCCTCGGGTTCTTTCTCGGTGGCGTCTACATTATATGGGGTGGCAATCCCGGAATCGGGATCGTACTCGTGCCCCCGGGCACGTTCCTCCTCTTCCTCGGCGTCCTTCTGACGCCAAGGGGATCCTCACGCTAGGGATCGAAGCCCGTTCGGACGATCGCGTGCACGGCTGGGTGTGCGGCACGTAGCCCGGACCCCCATATTGCCCGGACGCACACCCTTCGTCTCGTTCTCCACGCTGCGCTCGCACTCCTCCCCTTGGCGGCAGCCGCCCGGACCCTCTGACGGCGCAGGACGCTGCCCTGAGGGCGGGAGGTCTTCGGTACGATGTTGAACCGCCTCACCGGCGAGCCGATTGCCGCGCTAGCCGTCATCCTCTCCCGGGAGGAGCCGCAGGGGAGGGGGAGCCGTGGACCGGAACGTCCGATGGGAGCAGTCGGATTCGCACCCCGCCCGTTCCGCTCGGGACATATGAACTTGCGATCACGCTCACGGGTTATGCCTAACTGGAGGCTTGCGTACGACTCGACGGACCCGGGGCCGTGGACCATCCGTGTCCAGACGGTCCCCGTCGAATTCGCCCTGTGCCCGGTCTATAGTCGTGGCCGCTCGCCGCTCCCGGCTCCAGGAGGCAAGGGCGGGAGCACCGGGGGCGAGAGCTCCCGGACCTCCTCGTCGTCCTGCACCGGGGGTTTGGCGATCCCCACCGGATCGTCGTGTCCCACGCACCCGCTTAGGGCGAACAGGACACCGACCGCCACCACTCGAATCATCTCTTTCCGTTCCATGGAGCCACCCCCGGCCGACCGGGCCCTCGCTCGACTTTCACAGACCGTTCCTACTCCCGAACGCTCACCTACACGTATCCGTTCGTCCAGCAGCACTGGTTCTCGAATCCGCCGTCTATCACCTGGGTCAGGAGCACGTACTCGCCGGGCTCGCTGAAGGTCGCCGTCGTCGTGACCGTCCCCTCCGCCGGGCCTGTCTCGCTCGCGCTCTCGCTGAAGGTAACGACTTCGAGAACATCCGGGGGATCCGAATACTTCTGCCAGAAGACGGTGAACGTCTTCGGCGGACCCGTATAGGGGCGACCTCCGGATACGCCGCCGGGCTCAGCTGCGTGACGGCGAGCGTCTGGGTGAGCGGCCCGCCCACACGCACCTCCACGTGCCCGACTTGCCTCCCACTCCGAAGCCCCTTCCCAGTCCCCTCCGGCCCCTCGGGCTCGACGAATCGGACGCGGGGGCCCTGGATCCGCCCGGTCCGTCGGGAAGAACAGGTCGTCGACCCGCAAGTACGGCGATCCGGAATGGGCCGGGACCGAATACTCCTTGTAGTCACGGCCGAAGTGCCAGACGATCCGGTCCGCACCCCCTGCCGGCACGTTCACGGCGAAGACGCAGTAGTGGCGCATCTTGTCGGCGGCATTCATCGGGACCGAATCGAATTACGTCGGCTGGATCCCGTCGTACTCCGCCGGCTCGATGTAGTTGTTCGGCCCGAGCGGGATCTCGAGAGCCTCATCCAGGTTCAGGTTGAAGTATCCGAGGCATAGACTCGTCGTGCCGTCCTCCTCGAGGACCCACCCGTCGAAGATCGGGATGACGGGCTGCCCGTAGGGTCGAAGCGTGCGGACGTTCCACTCGCCCGCATTGCCCGCGATCTTCTCCTCCCACTGCTGCCCGCAGAGGGGGCCCGCGGCGGGCAGGACGAGTCCGGCGCCAAGGACCGCGATCCGGGAGAATCACCCCGGCCGCATCCTACTCCTGCCCCCCGACCGTCTCGGGCTCCCGCTCCCCGAGGCTCCGCTCCCTGCCGCGAACGATCCGCTCGAACTCCTCCTCGCTCTCGAAGTAGGTGAGGCCGAGGCGGATGTGCCCCATCTCGTCGATGCTCCGGTCGCCGCCCGTGATCCACTGGTCCGGGTCGGTGTTGTGTGGGTTCTCCGTCGTGTTGTCGAAGGTCGAGCTTATGAGGAGGATCGTCCCGGCGGGGAAGAGCGGCGCCACGTCGTCTTCATAGAGGAAGAGGGTATGCCAGCCGTGATCCCAGTTGAGCTTCGTGACCACCTCCCAGCGGCCGTCCGGATAGATCGCCTCGAGGATCTGATACCTCCCGAGGAGGTGCATGTGACCTCGGATGCGGTGCATCATCGCGGGCCGGTCGAGCTTGTGGACGCCCTTCAGGGTGAGCACGCTGCGCGGCGGGATGATGATGTCGGAGTGGGGGTGGAATCGACCGCTACTGTCGTGCGCCCCGCTCCTCGGATTGAACTCCCCGCTCGCCGACGTCATGCTCGTCTGCATCTGGACGTCGCCCATGCTGTAGAACTCGGGCTCGTAGTCCTCCGGATAGAACCAGACGGCCACCTGCAGCGCCGCATCGATGTCGTGGCCGTACGGGTGGTAGTGGAGCCCCCAGCTCACCATCGAGCCAGGCCGGATGAGGCGACCCTCGTTTTCGGGGAAGATCCGGCCCTCAGTCCCGACGGCCGAGTCGATGAACTTGACGCGCCCGGACTCGGGCTCCATCGGGTTCGGGACCTCGCCCGGGAGGATGAGTCCGGGATTCGCATGGTGGAAGACGTAGCGGGCGTCGGCGGTGTGCGGCCTGACTGCGACGGCCCGGAGCCATCGATCCTTCGTCAGTGGCTCTCCCTCGATCTGCACCTCGTCGAGGGGCGTGATCGGGGTGGGCCACTGGTCCATCCCGTTCGCCACGACGGTGTAGACCGCGGACTGAAGGACCACGTCCGGCTGCCCGAGCTCCTCGGCGAACTCCCACGATCTCCCGTCCGGCCACTCGATCGGCTCGGGAAGACCGGCCGGATCGCCCAGCGGGGCACCGGCATCGATCCAATCGACGATCGTTCGGACCTCCTCGTCGCTAAGGGAGGGATCGTTCTTGAACCGGGTGATCCCGACCGTGCGATCCACCGGCCAGGGCGGCATGGCCCGCCGGACCACGTTGTCCCTGATGAGCGGGGCGAAGGCGCGCACCTCCTCGTGCGTCTGAAGGGGCATCGGCGCCACGCTGAGCGGGCGGTGGCACCGCTCGCAGTTCGCCTGAATGATCGGTGCCACGTCTTTCGCGAAGGTGAGGTCGGCCCTCGGATTCGGGACGAGCGTCACCCTCGCCGGACAGCTCTCCCCACCCAGGCTCACCGACTGCGAAGAGGCGTGCCCGGGGATGACGGCGAGTACGCCGGCAAGGGCGAGGGTCCAGGCCGAGCGTGAGCGTTCGCCGCGCGGCCGCGCGCTTCGGCAAGGTCCCGCACGTTCCCATCATTGTGATCCCCCTACGCGTCATCGTGATTCCCCCATCCGTCCCAGAGAGTGATGTAAGTACCCCCGCACCAACGGCCGTGGCCGAGATGGAGGTACGATCTGGCACGAGGCGCGCATAGGAGATGAGAACCGTATCCTCGCGTCCCCCCGAGGGCGGAGCCAGGCGGGTGCGGTCAGCGGAGCTCGCGCGGGAGGGCTTCCCCCTCGAGGAGGAGATATAGGTGCGCCTCCATCTGCTGGACCCCCGCCTCCCCGTCCAGCGACATCTCCCCGTCGCCATTCACGTCCCGGCCCCCGGCCACATGGTACGCCAGGAGCCTTAGCTCCGCAACGAGGGGTGAGGCCCGCCGGATCGAGGGCGCTGCTTGCAGCCGGCGGGCCACATCCGCCGCGCGTCTTGCCACCGCGAGGATCCCGTTGCCAATCGTCGTCACGTGTCCCGCATGGGTGCGGAGGTTGTCGGAGGCGCCCTCAGTCTCCGCAGCGAGGCCGATATGGCGAACTACGCCCTCGATCGCAGGCACCACGCCGAAGCCGAGCCCTGGCCCCGCCCCGGCGCCCGTGGGGTCGAGGAGGTAGGCCACGTGCCCGCCGTGGCGCCGCATCGCACCGAGGTCGCTCAGGTCCCCCGCCGAGAAGTTCGCGTGGAGGAGCGCAATCCCCGCCTCCGCCGAGGCCGTCGCGGCGAGACCCTTCCCCTCGGGAGCCCCGCCGAAGGCGGTGGTCACGTGGGCCACGTGAGCGTGGCCCGGGCTCGCCTCCTGAGCCGCAAGGCCGGCGCCGATCATGACGGCGGGAAGCGCCGCGGCGAGGACCGTCGGCACCCTCTCTCTGATTCTCATGCGCACCCTCCCCTGTCGAAGCTCAGAACTCGGGCTCATGCCTCTCAAGCATCCGCCGCCGAACGACGCCCCCGTACACATTCCCCTCCGAGTCCACCCCGACCGCCTCGGCCCCACTGTGCTCGATCGCGGTGGACTCGAGGTCCTCGATCAGGTACAGGACGGAGCCGTCGCGCGCGTCCCCGACCCGGATCCCCTTCTTCCACCCGGGATTGTCGGACCCGAACGACTCGGAGTCGGCCACGTAGATCCGGTCGTCCGCGCCGATCGCGATCCCGCTCGGCCGCCCGAACTGGTACCACACGTCGAGGAAGTTACCCTCTTGGTCGAAGATCTGGATCCGGTTGTTCGCGCGGTCCCCGATGAAGACGCGCCCGCCCGAGTCGATCGCGACGGCGTGCGGCACATTGAACTCGCCGGCACCGGAGCCGGTCCGCCCCCACGACAGGAGGAATCTCCCGTCGCCCGCGTACTTGGACACGCGGTTCACTCCCTGATCGAAGCTGTGGCCCTCAGTGATGAAGATATCCCCGCTCGCCGCCACGGCGACGCCCGTCGGTTCGGAGAGGAGCGGTGGGTCCCCCGGCGTCCCCCGCCGGCCGATCGTCAGGAGGAGTTCACCCTCGGAGTCCCACTTGTAGACGACGTGACCCCGCTGGTCCGCGGCCCACACATTGCCCTCTTCGTCCACATCGAAGCCGTGGGGGAAGTCCATCATCCCGGAACCCCACGTCCTGAGGAGACGCCCCGAAGCGTCCATCTTGAGGATCGGGGGCTCCTCGGCCCCGGTGCAGGCGTTCCGGATACAGCGGCTCAGGAAGTACAGGCTCCCGTCCAGCCCCTCCCCCGCACCCATGAATGAGGAGCGCTCGTCGTACGCCCCGGGGTCATAGGGACCGGTATGGAGTTCGCCCCACGGGTGGACGCGCGCGTACGGATTCGGGAGATCGTTCGTAGGCTGGACCTGGGTCTGGTCCATGAGCTGCGCGCCCGCCCCGCCCGAGAGAAATCCCATCCCCAAGGCGACGGTACCGGCCACGAGTCCCGCTCGAAGCGAACACCGCATCGAACCCCTCCTGTGTCTCTACGTCCAAGGAGCCTCACGTAAGAGGCAGGATAAGGAAGCGGGGGACCCCGAACAAGGCATGGCCGGATCTCCAACGGGCCGGGGAAAGCGGCGCCCCGGGCACCAGGCACGGACAGCCGCGTTGCCGCTGACACGGAAACGCGGCGGAACCGTACAGGTTCGACAACTGGCGCCGGCTCAGCCCTCCTCCCCCTCCCCGAGCTCCCGCCGAATGCGCTCGAGCCGGCGCACCTCCCCGGGCCGCCGATCCGAGGGGAGCACGTCCATCCAGGCCGGATACTCGAGGGGAAGACGGCTTGCCTCATCCAACTCCCGAAGCTCCGCTCCGGACAGCTCCAACTCGACGGCACCCAGGTCGTCGTCGAACTGCGACATCCTCCGCGCCCCGATGATCACGCTCGTAACCGCCGGGTTCGCGAGCACCCAGGCGAGCGCCACCTGGGCCACGCTCGCCCCGTGGTCCGCCGCGACGTTGCGCATCACATCCACCACGGCGTACGCCTTTTCCCGCTCCACCGGCGGGAAGTCGAAGGTGGCGCGCCGTCCCTCGGCACCGTCCCTGCCGGGTCCGAACTTGCCCGAAAGGAGTCCGCCGGCGAGAGGGCTCCAGGCGAGAAGCCCCACTCCCTGGTCCTCCAGTAGCGGGATCATCTCGCGTTCAAGCTCCCGCCCGGCGAGCGAGTAGTACGACTGCGTGCACTTGAAGCGCTCAAGGCCCTCTTGGCGAGAGATCCCGAGGGCCTGCATGAGCTGCCATGCGAAGAGGTTGGAGCACCCGATGTAGCGGACCTTCCCCTGGCGTACGAGGTCATCGAGGGCTCGGAGCGTCTCCTCGATGTACGTGAATGGGTCGGACCGATGGATCTGGTAGAGATCGATGTAGTCCGTTCCGAGTCGGCGGAGGCTGGCCTCCGCAGCCTCGATGACGTGGAGCCGCGAGAGACCGACTTCGTTCGGGCCCTCTCCCATCCGGCCTCGCACCTTGGTGGCGAGTACCACGTCGCCTCGACGGCCCTTTAGCGCCCTCCCGACCATCGTCTCGGACTCACCGTCCGAATAGACGTCCGCCGTGTCGATGAAGTTGATCCCGCCGTCGAGCGCGCGGGCCACCATCTCATCGACGGCGTCCTGCTCCATCCCCCCGATGACCTCCCACATCTGGCCGCGCCCCCCGAAGGTCATCGCCCCGAGACAGAGCTCCGATACGAAGACGCCGGTATCCCCGAGCACCCGGTATTTCATTCAACCTCCACGCGTTCTCCCTCCCTTGCGCTCCACCCCGCCGGGGGGCGCACCAGGCCTCGCCGGGTCCGAGGCAACCCGCACCCTCGGACGGGGCGAAGGTTAGGCCGACCGGGTGGAGGGAACAAGGCAAGGAGCGCCCGGGCCCGGGAACGCCTCGACGCCCCGGCGGCCTTCGGCCCAGAGAGCGCCCCGGAGGCCCCCGCGCGGGGGCGACCGCTCCTGCCAAGTGTGGCGTTCCCGCCGGATCCCTGTAGCTTACCTAAACGGATCGATCCTCAGATGCCTCTGACTTCGAGGGTCCCCTGGTCCATCGTCGACGCAGGGGGGACGTTCGTCCACGCTTCCAAGGCCAGGTCTTCGTGAAGAGAATCGATACCGGGGCGCTCTTTGTGCTCTCCCTGGGAGCAGCGCTCGGCCTGGGCACGCCCCCACGGCTCGCCGCGCAGGTGCCCCTTCCCCCCGAGGGCGAGGGTCCACGGGCGGCTCCCGCGGTGTCCGCGGCACCGGAGCCCCCCCTGGAGCTCCCGACGCCCGAGGAGCTCGGTCTCGTTCCCGGCCGGCCGCGCGTGACGCCGACGCGTACCGACACACCGCCCGTGATCGACGGGGTCCTGGATGACGAGGTCTGGGCGAACGCGGCCCACCTGACCGAGTTCACCCAGCAGGCGCCCCTCGACGGCGCCCCGGCGACCGAGGCCACGGACGTCTACGTCGCATACGACTCGGAAAATCTGTACTTCGCCTTCCACGCCCAGTACGAGAATCCGGAGATCATGCGGGCGAATCGCGTGGAACGGGACCACGCGATGCAGGACGACCTGATGACGATCTACTTCGACACGTTCCTCGATCAGCAGCGGGGCTACGACCTCGATGTGAACGGCTACGGTGTCCAGGGAGACGGCGTGATCACATCCGGGCGGGGTGGTGGTGGCGGTCGAGGGGGCGGGTGGGGCGGGGGTCCGATCCCGCGCGCCGACCGGTCGTGGAACGCACTCTTCGATACGGCCGGCCGGGTCGTGGAGGACGGGTTTACAGCCGAGATGGCGATCCCCTTCAAGAGCCTCCGCTACCCGACTCCGCCCGAGGACGAGCCACACCGGTGGGGGTTTCAGATTGTCCGCGAGGTCAAGGGGAAGGATCAGGAGAACCAGGTGTGGGCCCCGATGTCGCGAGACGAGACGAGCTTCTTCGCGCAGATGGGGATCCTCGAGGGGATGACGGATATCTCCACGAGCAGGAACCTCGAGTTCCTCCCCACTCTGACCGCGATCCAGTACGGCGAGCTCGACCCGACGCTCCCGGGGTTCGTGAACCAGAGCACGGATCCCGATGCCGGGCTGAACGTCAAATACGGGATCACGTCGGATCTAACGGCCGACTTCACGGTGAACCCGGACTTCTCGCAGATCGAATCCGACCGGCCCCAGATCGAGGTCAACCAGCGCTTCCCCCTCTTCTATAGCGAGCTTCGGCCCTTCTTCGTCGAGGGGGCCGAGATTTTCCGGATCCAGGCGCCCGTCACCGTGGTGCATACCCGAACGATCGTCGATCCGGACTACGGTGCGAAGCTGAGCGGGCAGGTCGGACGATTCTCAGTGGGGGTCCTCACGGCGAACGACCGGGCGGCCGGGCGCCTCGACGATCCGGCCGACGCAGGCTTCGGGAAGACAGCGCAGACCTTTATCGCAAGGGCGCGCTACGACCTGTACGCGGAGTCCAACGTGGGGGTGATGTTCACGGGCCGCGAATTCCTCGACAGCCACAGCCGGACGCTCGGGTTCGACGGGAACTTCCGCTTGAGCCCGACGCTCTCGACCGGGTTCAGCGCGATCGGCTCCTCCAACCAGGGGAGGGAGGACACGGTGGCCGGGGGCCATCTCCTTCTCGCGGGCCTCAGGCGAAGCGGGCGCCACGTCAACTTCAGCCTCTCGGGCCACGAGATCTCGCGCGAGTTCGATACGGCCGTGGGGTTCGTACGCCGAAATGACATCCGTCGGTTCAATGGGAACCTCGGCTACCGGTTCCGGCCGGAGACCTGGGTCATCAACTGGGGACCCTCGATCTCCTACGGACAGAACTACGACTTCGACGGCGTCCTCCAGGACGAGAGCGTGAGCGCCCGGATGAACGTCAACTTCGCCCGGAGCATCAGCGTCTTCTCGAACGTGAACTGGGACATGGAGCGCTTCGGGGGGATCAACTTCGAGAAGCAGCGATTCTTCATACGCGGGAACGTGAACACGAGCCGCCGCTACTCCTTCGGTGCCGACTTCTCTCGGGGGGAGGGGATCTACTACCTCGGGCCGTTCCTCGGGCAGCAGGTCAGCTACGGCGTGGACGGGACAATCCGGCCACTGGACTCGGTCCAGAGCTCGCTGAGTTTCGAACGGCGACGCTTTACGGATCCCGCAAACAACGACGAGGAAATCTTCGACGTCCGCATATTCCGGGCCACCACGAACGTCCAGTTCACCGACCGGCTCGGCATGCGAAACATCTCGGAGTTCGACTCCGAGGGCCGGACGATCGACTTCAACATCCTGTTCAACTACCGGGTCAACGCCGGTACGGTCATCTACCTCGGCTACGACGACCACTTCCAGCAGGAGGATCTGATCGAGGGCGACCGCGACGGAGACGGGATAGAGGAGCAGATCTTCTTCGCGACGGGACAGCGCCGGACGAATCGCGCATTGTTCGTGAAGATGCAGTACCTGCTGCGCTACTAGGCGGCTTCGCGTCACCACGAACTCCGAGTCCGGCGTCAGTGAAGCATCAAATCGATCGGAAGGCCAGAAGGGTGTTCCGGCAATCCTCCCTCCCGGCGTGCCCACTGCTCCTTGCGCTCCTCCTCGGAAGCCCGTCCGAGCTGCGGGGGCAGGCGGCCGAGCCCGGGCTCGGCCGGGAGGGTCCCGGGGCTGCGCTCGATGGCCGGCTCCCCACCACCGAGGAGCTCGGCCTCGTCCCGGGCCGGCCGCGGGTGACGCCGACCCGAACCGCCGTTCCCCCCGTGCTCGACGGCGTTCTCGACGACGAGGCGTGGGAGGGCGCCGCACACCTGACGGAGTTCACCCAGCAATCCCCGATCGAGGGCGCCCCGGGCACCGAAGCGACGGATGTCTACATCGCCTACGACGCCGACAACATCTACTTCGGCTTCCACGTCCACTACGAGGACGTGTCCGTGATGCGGGCGAACCGAGTGGAGCGCGACCGCGCCTCGATGGACGACCTAGTGACGGTTTACTTCGACACCTTCCTCGACCAGCAGCGCGGCTACGACTTCGACATCAACGGCTACGGGGTCCAGGGGGACGGCGTCATGTCGGTCGGGCGGCGCGGCTTCCGGGCTGGCGCCGGAACGGTCGCCCAGGCGATTCCGCCGGCGGATCGATCGTGGGACGCCCTGTTCGAGAGCGGGGCGCGGATCGTGGAGGACGGCTACATCGCCGAGATGGCGATCCCCTTCAAGAGCCTCCGCTATCCAACACCCCCGGAGGGGGAGCTTCACCGATGGGGCTTCCAGATCGTCCGGGAGATCAAGGGGAAGGATCAGGAGAACCAGGTCTGGGCCCCGATGACGCGAGACGAGGCGAGCTTCTTCGCCCAGATGGGGATCCTCGAGGGGATGACGGACATTTCGACGAGCCGGAACCTCGAGCTGCTCCCGACCCTCACGGCGGTCCAGTACGGGTCGATCGACCCGGCCGGCCCCGACTTCCGCACCCGGGACGTGGACCCGGACGCGGGAGTTAACGTCAAGTACGGGATCACATCGGACCTCACCGCCGACCTGACGATCAACCCCGATTTCTCCCAGATCGAGTCCGACCAGCCGCAGGTCGAGGTCAACCAGCGCTTCCCCCTCTTCTACAGCGAGCTTCGCCCGTTCTTCCTGGAGGGGGCCGAGATCTTCTCGATCGAGGCGCCGGTGACCTTCGTCCATACCCGGACGATCGTCGACCCCGACTACGGGGCGAAGCTGAGCGGACAGGCCGGACGCCTCGCGCTCGGTCTCCTCAGCGCGAACGACCGGGCGCCGGGACGGGTCACCAACGCCGCGGACCCCGCTTTTGGGGAGAGCGCCCGAACCTACATCGCACGGGCGCGTTACGAGCTCTACGCGGAGTCCAACCTGGGGGCGATCCTGACGAACCGGGAGTTCCTTGACGGCCATAGCCGAATCTTCGGCGCGGACGGCAACTTCCGGCTAAGCCCGACGATCTCGAGCGACTTCCGCGCGGTGGCCTCACGCCTCAGGGCACCGGGAGGAGAGGCGGGTGAGGGCCACATGATCTCGACGCGCCTTCGCCAGAACGGCCGCAACCTGAGCTGGTCGCTCTCCGCCTATCAGATCTCTCCAGACTTCGAGACGGAGGTCGGGTTCGTAAGGCGGCGGGATATCCGGACCGTCACCGGGGAGCTGGGTTACCGCTTCTGGCCGGAGAGGCGGCTCATCAACTGGGGTCCCACCCTCAACTACGGGCAAAACTACGACTTCGAGGAAGTCCTGCAGGACGAGAACCTTGCCCTCGGGGTCAGCTTCAACTTCGCCCGCTCCATCTCCCTCTCGTCCAGTCTCAACTGGGACATGGAGCGCTACGAGGACATCAACTTCCGGAAGCGAGGCTTTTCGATCCGGACGAACGTGAACAGTAGCCGGAGCTACTCCTTCGGCGGGGGCCTGACCGTAGGCGACGAGGTCTTCTTCGAGGGACCCTTCCTCGGAGACCGGACCCGGTGGAACGTGAATGGAACGGTACGGCCCCTCGACCGCCTCAACTCGAACTTACGCTTCGAGCGCGTGCGATTCACGGATCCAAGCGACAGTGGCCGGGAGGTCTTCGAGATCGACATCTTCCGGGCGACGACCAACCTGCAGATCACGGATCGGCTGGGGCTCAGGAACATCACCGAGATCAACTCGCAGTCCGAGACGCTCGACGTCAACCTCCTGTTCAACTACCGGGTGAACGCCGGGACCGTGATCTACGCGGGCTACGACGATCACCTCATGCAGGCGAATCTGATCGCAGGCGACCGCGACGGGGATGGCATCGAGGAACAGCTCTACTTCACGACCGGGAAGAAGCGAACCAACCGCGCCTTCTTCGTGAAGTTCCAGTACCTGCTTCGGTACTGACGCACCGGCCTCCGGAGCGAGGCCGGCGGAGCCTGGCCCCGCCGGAAGGCGGAGCGGTGAGTTCGGGGGCAGCCTCCCGGTCCCGGGCATGCTACGAGCCGATTCTCGCGAGCGCTTCCCCGAGCGCCGAGGGATCGAGTTCCTCGAGAGGGAGAGCGAGAAAGGCATCGATCCGCCGACTGAGCATCCGGAAGGCATCGTCGAAGGCCTCGGCCTCACCCGCGCCGTCGGCCCCAGCGGGATCCGTCATCCCCCAATGGGCCGAGACGGTGGTCTCCGGGAGGAGGGGACACGCCTGTCTCGCCTGATCGCAGACGGTGATCACGATGTCCCAGCCCCGACCGAGGAACTCCCCGGTCGCCTTGGGCCTGAGTCCCGAGGTCGGGACCACGTGCTCCCGCAGCACGTGGAGCGCCGAGGGATGCACGCGTTTCGCCGGCGCCGCGCCCGCGCTCTCCGGCTCGATGCGGCCCCTTCCCCGGAGGCGGAGGAGCGCCTCGGCGATCTGGCTCCGCGCCGAGTTGGCGGTGCAGAGGACGAGGACACGAAGGGGCGTATTCACGGAGCTCAGGCGCTCTCCAACGATAGCGAAGGGCCCGCGACCGGGGTAGGATAGTCCCATGGGTCCCTTACGTTCCCACCGCCTGCACGCCGCGTGCCTGATCGGACTCCTCATGGCGGGATGCCGGGAGGAAGTCGCTCTCTCGGTCGGGGAGGCCTCGTTCGTCCGCTCCGAGCTCCTAGGACTCTCGGGTTCCCAGCTGTCGCTGCTCTCGGCGATCACCGCACTCGGCCTCGCTGCCGCGGAGGGTGACTGGGCCAGGGCCGGCGAGCCGATCCTGGCCGAGGCGCGCGACGAGCTCCTCATCGAGCGGCTCAGGCAGGAAACGGCGCTCGAGGCACGGGGGGTCACGGAATCGAACCTCGAGGCCCTTTACGCCGAAAATCCAGAGCACGAGCTGACCGTGCGGCACCTCGTAATCCTCTCCGAGCGCTGGCGGTCCGAAGCCGAGCGGGAGCGGGAGCGAGCCCGCGCAGGCGCAGCGCTCGACCGGGCCAGGGCCGGGGAACCCTTCCCCGAGCTCGCCGGGGAAGTCTCGGAGGAGCCCGGCGCCGAAGCCCGGGGCGGACTCCTTGAGCCGGGACGGGAGGGGAGCTGGGTAGACGAGTTCTGGGAGGCGGCAAACGCACTCGAGGTCGGAGCGATCAGCGGGGTGGTAGAGTCCGAGTACGGATTTCACGTCCTCAGACTCGACGCCAGGGAGCCGGTCCCCTTCGCCGAGGCAAGATCGCGCGTCGTGGCCCGCCTTGCGGCAGAGATCGACGACCCGGCCGCTTGGCGGAGCCGCGTCGCGGAGTTGACAGGTGTGGATCCCGGCGAGGGTACCCCGGGAGAGATGAGCGAGGAAGAGCGAGAAGTCCTCCTGGCCGAGGCCGCGCAGCGCGGCCTCTCGATCACAGAGCCCGGCAAGGCCCGCGTCCTACGGGAGTGGGAGTTGCGGGCCGGCGGCTGGGCCCAGGCACTCGGCTTCCACGAAGGGATGACGCCCGAGGCCGTCGCCGCTCAGGCGCTCATCGCGATCGGAAGCACGGATCAGTCCGCTCGCATCGCTCGGGAGGAGGTCCTCGAGGCCGGGGCAGCGCTCCTTTCGGCCTACCCTGTCGACGGCGGCGGTGCATGAACGCTCCCGCGGACCCAACACTGCGGACCCCGCCCAACTCCGGCGTAATCGAAAGCGGGATCTTGCTCACCCCTCCGTGCTGGCGCGGCGTGCGGGATCGCTGCCAGCCCTGCGAGCCCCCCCTTCAGTACACTCACGTCCGGCGTGAGCTGTTCGAGCTCCCATCGTCCCCCCCCTTTACGACCCACCTCCCGACCAATAGTTTGCGCTCGTCCCCGACGCGAAAGGGACTGGGCCGTATGAGTTCGGGCCAGGGGCTCGACTCCTGCGGACCGCGGGATCCGATCCCGCCGATGCCTCGCCCAATGTCGACCCCAGAAAGGAGGTGATATCTTGTCTATTCCCAGTAGCCGGCTCAGCCTAGCACGGGCAAGCGATCGCCGTTTCGGTCGGTAACAGCCGGACCAATCGCTCGCTGTTCGAAGCCGCGCGTCGCGATCGCGCCAGGCTGAACGGTGTGACGGGAAGCCGTCGACGAGCCTCGTCGACGGCTTTTCCGTTTGCAGCGGTCAGGATCGCGAGTCCTCCCGGTGCCGGCATGGGGGGCGTGAAAACCCCCCTCTCCCGCAAGACCAGAGCCAAACCACTAGTACGTACTTGGCCCCAGCGTTCCGGGCTCGCAACCTCTGGCCAGTAGCCCGAGGAGATCTGGTAGCCTAGGCAAACCGGGCTGCCGACGACAGCACGGGCGAGAACGCTGCAGAGCCCCCGGTTTGGCCGGCGCGCGTGGCGCTATTGAGTCAAGAGAAGGCGATCCGGTCGTCGAGTCTGCCTCAAGATCGTCCATACGCATGCCGGCGCCTCGCTCTCGCCGCGAATCTCGGTCGCTACGGCGTCGGGCATGTTTCAACCTCCACCAACCGGTGCCGCCCCGGTCGGCTCGACCGGCGGCAACGCCAGGTGAACGAGCCTGCAGTCATGATCCCCCTGGCGTCCAGGTGCCGCGAGCGGATTCACCGAAGGCCTTCATTGGATCTCGCGTGTTGTGGAGAAGGTGCCGGGCGATCTCGCATAGGCGCCGCCGGATCACAAGGATCTTCGCGGCAAGCGGTGTCATGCGATCTCCACAGGGCGGAGGGCGCAAGAGCGCGATAGGGTCGAGTGATACAACGTACCCGCCCCCATCTTCTATACGCACCGGTTTACCGGTGCATCGTGTGTGCTCCCATGCGACGCGAGCGTGCGGGCCTGGGCTTCGGCGGGTGTCCGGCGACAATCAGCGTGAGAGAGCCGGAGGTGGACGCGGCCGGAGACGCATGGCACGTTCTCCACCGGAACGCTCGGTGCGGGGATATGCCCTTCACGGCCGCAGCTCCGCGACCACACGGACCGGCGCGCGAGACGTACGTAGAAGCGGGGAGCCCGGGTGCCGTGCCTAGTCCGCGATCATCTCGGGCACCCCCCCTCACGCCACGAGACAGTCAGCGGCGCAGCGGACCTGACTGCAACTCTAGCTAAAGTAGACATCATGGATTGACCACTCTCCGACCGCTTCGGTCGGTGCAACGGCCCAGGGTCCGGGACCCGAACAACCGCGTCGTAGCACTTACGGTGTCGATCGACTTCTGCCGATCCTTCTTCCCGTGGTACAACAACGAGCATCGCCACAGCGGGATCGCGATGCCCACCCCGGCTGATGTCCATCACGGTCAAGCCCGTGCGGTGCTCCCCACGCGTGAGCGCACTCTCGAGCAGGCGTGGTCCAAACACCCTGAACGCTTCGTCCAGGGGATCCCAGGGGGCCAGCCTCGCCCGACAGAGGTCTGGATCAACCCACCCGCTGCTGCCTCGACATACGCAGCCTGCTCACTAACCTATGACCCCGCGTGTCCCATATGTTGTTGACAGGTTCCGTCAATGTCAGCAACCCTATCCTCTACAGGATGCGGCGGGTTTCCGGGGGCTGGCGCCGCAGTTTCTCTCGAGGCGGGAAAGCCATTCACTCGGAGGTCGAGATGTTCCTGATCCGCTCACTCATCCTAGCCTGCAGCGTCGTACTCGCACTATGGATCGCGCCCTCGGCCTCGGGCCAGGCTCCGACTTTCCAATCGGAGAGCGGACCCTACCGCATCGTGACCATCGTGGATGGCCTGCAGGACCCTTGGTCCATCGCCTTCCTCCCCGGGGGTGAAATGCTGGTCACGGAGAAGCCCGGGCGACTGCGGATCGTGCGCAACGGGGTTCTCCAGCCGGAGCCGATCGCGGGCACCCCGGAGGTCCGGTACCAGGGGCAGGGAGGCCTCTTGGACGTCGTACTCCACCCGGACTTCGAAGCCAACGGGCTCATCTACCTCAGCTTTTCCAAGCCTAACGAGGATGGAAGCCAGGGCACGACCGCCGTGGTGCGGGGCAGGCTGGAGGGCAACCGCCTCCAGGATGTAGAGGAGATCTTCGAAGCGAAGGCGTGGAGCGTCACCGGAGGTCACTATGGCTCTCGGCTGGCCTTCGACGCCCAAGGCTACCTATTCATAACCGTTGGCGACCGCCAGGCGTCTCCGGCGATGGAAACCGCGTATCTGCACCCAGCCCAGGATCTAACCAACCATCAGGGGACAGTCATTCGCCTTCATGACGACGGACGCGTCCCGGCGGACAATCCGTTCGTCGGTCGGGCCGACGCCCTGCCCGAGATCTGGAGCTACGGCCACCGCAGCCCGCAGGGCTTGGCTATCCATCCCGAGACGGGGGACATCTTTCAGAGCGAGCACGGGCCCCAGGGCGGGGACGAGCTGAACCTCATCCTGCGCGGGCGCAACTATGGCTGGCCCGTCATCGGCTATGGCACGAACTATGGCGGAACCCGCCTCTTCTCGACGAGGGAGGTCGACGGGATGGAGCAGCCGCTCCAGCATTTCACGCCTTCGATCGCCCCGTCCGGCCTTATGGTCTATACGGGCGACCGATTCCCGGAGTGGAAGAACAGCGTCTTCATGGGAGGCATGGCCGATCCACAGGTTGCCCGTCTACCCATCATAGGTGAGGGTGCGGGTGCGTACGTGGGAACGATGGAGCGGCCTCCGCTGATGATCGGCTTCGGACGCGTCCGAGCCATCGCTCAGGGTCCGGACGACTTGATTTACATCGCGATCGACGACCGCCGGAGCGGCGGCCTCACGCCGATCGTGCGCCTCGAGCCCGGCGACGAGCCCCAAGCCGTTCGATAGTCGGTGATCGGCACCCTGGATCAGGGTGCCGATCACCCCCAAGACCCCCACCATTACATTCTCGCTGGCTGCCCCCCCTAGGGATTCAGCCAGAAATTCACCTTGATCATGAAGATGTTATCAGGCGCGACTTCGAACATGTCCCCCGTATCTCGGCCCAGCTCGAAGTCGCCGACCCGAGGTCGGGCCTCCGCAGGTCCATGGCCGGAGATCGAGTTGATCCTCTTTTGCTGCCAAACGAAGAACAACGTAGACCCCGGCCACCACTCCCATCGGAAAACTGCGTTGCCAAGTAGGCTTCTGTAGCTGAAATCCTGGTCCGAGAGCCGAAATCCGGCGGCAGGTCCGTCCCCGTCCGGGTCCACGGAGTAGCCTCCGTCCAACTCGAGTCCGACAGTTCCCACGTCTTCACCGTAGACGAGGAAATCGAACGTCCTCGCGGCTCCGAGCTCCTTCAACGCTCCGTAATCGCCCGTTGAGATGAACGGCTCCAGGTAAAGCTGAAGCGAAAGCGTGGGCGAGAACGTCAGATTCACGCGGGTCTCGAGGGACAACGTCGTCCGGTCGATCCCGGCGAACACGTAGCGAGTCCCATATGTGGTCTTCGCTTCCAGGTCGTCGATCTGTGATACGTACTGGGCGGCGGAGTGGGACCAGGAGTACGAAGGACTGACGTCGATCTGAAGTGTCTCCTTGAATCGGACGCCCAGGTCGAACTGTACGCTTCGCGTCCGCCCTCCGCCGTCGTCCGACCCCCATCCATAGTTCGCGGTGGCGACGACGGCCCGTCGAGTATCCGAGTTCACACTGAAGCTGCCCGAGAGCTCGGAGGGGGAACGGGCCATCGGGCCTCCCCTCGTTAGCCGATCGTCGCTGGACCATACGGCGTACATGACCCGGGCCGAAGCACCCCAGTAATTCAAGAACTCGACCCGCCCGATGTTGTTGATGTTCGCGAACATGCGCTCACCCGAAGAGTTCCAGATGCCGTTCGGACCCCCCAGGATCGCGGTCCACGACCTGAGAAAACGCCCGGGTTCGGGTGAGATGTACTGGTAATGCAGATCCATCAGGATGCGGTCCGCGTTGGAATGGAATCCGAGGTCATTGACCTCGTAACCCGGGCTCACGAAGGCGAAGCCGTTCCGCGTCCTGAAGTTCCCAGCCTCTTTGCCGGCGTACCCCATCGCGTAGAATCCGCCGAGCGACGTCGCGGTCGGATCGACGTCGACATGATTCGCATCCGGCCGCTGATAGTACCGGGTGGAGGACCTCTGAGTGCGGGTGATCGCATCGACCCCCCCGGTCACATAGCTGCCCGAAAGCAGACTGGTGAACAGCCACGCTCGGTCTTGGGACTCGTGGGCGAAGTCGATGCCGGTGGCGTAGGCTGACGTGTGTAGTCCGCTCGTCAGCTTCCCTCCAGAGACGTCTCGGTTGACTGCCGATGTAATGATCCCGAAACGGGTTTGTCCGCCTCGGATTTGCCGTCGCAAGCGCCCGACGAAGTAGTTCGCAGTCGGCTCGACAGTCAGGTCGCGTGCGACCCGGTCGCCGTCCGTATAAGCGCCGACCTCCCTCGCCGTAACAGCCTCCAGAATCCCCAGGGACCAACCGTCACCCACCCGGCCAGTCACCTTGCCCGCCGCGGCGATTGTAGTGGCGGTAGGAATATCTGAGAATACCGCCTCAGACGGGAGGGCGTCCCCCCTTGGCGCGCGCCCGATCCGGCGAGAGTAGACCAGCTCCGGACCGGCTCCGCTGCTTCCTCTCGGCCCCCCTTCACCAAAGACGAAAATGTCCGCTCCCTCCACGAAGAACGGTCGGCGTTCGGCGTACCTCGTTTCGAACGCCGTGAGGTTGATCACGGAAGGATCCAGCTCGACCTGGCCAAAGTCCGGGTTGACTGTCGCGTCGAGCGTGAGGTTGGAGGTGATCCGGTATTTCAGGTCCAACCCCATGTCCATGAAGTGATCCGACCCACTCCGATACGGGTTCGCGAAGTCCACGCCGGAGGGGCTTTCCAGCTGCAGGTACTCGCTTCGCGCCGCGACGTAGGGAAGGAGCTCAAGCCTACGGCCAGGCTCTACGCCCACGAGACCATCCAGATGCGCGTAGCGGGAAACACCCGCGCGCTCCAAGAGCGGCGTGAAGGGGAACGTCGCGTTCTCCTGATTCCGATTGATGTTTCGCTCGAGCTGTATCCCCCACACCTGCCGCTCGTCGGGACTGAACCGTAGCTGGCTGAAGGGGATTCGCATCTCAACGGTCCAACCGGACCGGGTGACTCGGGTGGCCACGTCCCACACGGGATCCCAGGAAGAGTCGCCACTCCCGGTGCTGTTCGCCGTAACGATCGCGTCGCCCTTGACGCCGGACGGATTCGTCCAGAATCGGTAGGCCGTCTCGTGATCGTGGTAGCTATCGAACAAGACAAGGAAGAGGTCGGAGTCGCCCAGCGGGGCATCCCGCCGTGCGAGCCGAGTGGTGACCGGATTCCGGTCGTCCAAGACCGCACCCACGTAAATGGCATCGTCGTCATACGCCAAACGCACATCAGTGCGTTCGGATACCGGAGCGCCTTCGAGGGGCAAGGTTTGAAGGAACTCGGGAATCGGGGGAGCCTCGGTCCAAACAGACTCGTCCAGCACTCCGTCGATCGAGATCGAGCCGCTCACGCGAGCCGCACTCGCACGCGCGGCCCCGGCATGATCGTATTCCTCACCACGTTCGAGCGCGATCCCGCCCATCCCGGCGTCAATCACGTTCTGTGCGCAGAGATCAGGACCGCAGAGCAGGAAGATCCCGGCCGTCAATAGCAGCGGGAGCCGCCGGAGGCGTGTGGGTAGCCGACAGACCATTACGACGGGGGGGTGGCTGGTTGAATTTCGATCGCGCGCCAAAGCTCTCCGGATTCTGCGCTTTGAGCAAGCAGCGGACGCCGATGCACGAAATGTGAACGTCCGATCGCTCCGCCGCCGATGGAAAGTGGGGCAAGTTCTGGGAATTCGAGCCGGCGCACAGCCTTCGGTGGAGTCCTGCCGGGTGGTCGGGGCCACGCGGGTGCGTGGATGGAGCCGATGGGGGCGCGGCGGCCGTGGTGCCCTGAGGGTGGGTGGGGAAGCCCTATGCTTGACGGGCGAGATCGGGAAGCCAGGGCACGTCGGGGGCGCCTCGGATACCAGGCCGGTTTTTGAGGTAGTCGACGGCACTGAAGCCGTGCTTGGCTGCTGTTCTGATGACGGTCTGCAATGCATCCCGGGTCAGGCGTCCGTTCTCAGGCCGGGTTCCACTCGAGATCTTGCGGCGTGTCACCCAGGGACGGATATTCGGATTCGCGCGCGTTGTTGTGGATCGGCACCTCTGGTCTGTCGAGGATAAGGAGGAGACCTCGTTCGACAACAACTCGCAATTCCCTGAAACCGGTACACCGGGCTTGCGCCTGGTACGTCCAGAGCGGGACTTGGTGCGCCTGGCGTTGAACGTCAAGCGCCTTCAACCGCTGCTGACCGCTTAGAGGCCGGGTGTCATGCCTGCGGTGGCCGCCAACCCGGCGCAATCGGGGCTCTTGGAGCGGCCCGTCCCCACTCTTTTCCGTTGGCGTCTGCGATCAGCCTCAAATCACCTGGCCATCGGACGGCCCGATGGCTACGCTACCCTCCATTATGACACGAGCCGGCGAATCTTCTGCGGCGCAGGCTCCTAGTGTCATGTCACTTTTGTAACGTCGCAATATATATTGTATCTTCTCTTCCTCATCCACACGGGAGGATCGGAGATGAGGAAATACGTTGTGACGTTGACTGGAGAGGAGCGGGAGGTCCTTGGCGCACTCACTTCGAAAGGCGAGCACAGATCGCAGAAGATCCTCAACGCCCTGATCCTGCTGGGGTGTGATGAGGGTGAGTTTCAGACGGATCGCTCTACGAACGGAGAGATGGCCCGGGTGCTGAACATCAGCATGAGGAAGATCGATCGGGTAAAGAGGCGGTTCGTCGTCGACGGTCTTGAGATTTGCCTGAACGGGAGGAAGGGGAGCCGCGTCTACGAGAAGAAGGCGGACGGGGATTTTGAAGCTCACCTGGTGGCGCTGAGTTGCAGTGAGCCCCCTGAAGGCTTCGCGAGGTGGTCGCTGAGGTTGTTGGCGGACCAGGTGGTCGAGCTGGGCTACATCGACAGCATCTCGCATGAAACGGTCCGCCGCATTCTAAAAAAAACGAGATCAAGCCCTGGAGGCGAAAGGGATGGGTGATTCCACCGGAGCACAACAGCAGCTTCGTCGCGCACATGGAGAGCGTGCTGGACGTCTACAAAGCGGCCGTTCGATCCCCAGCGTCCTGTGGTCTGCATGGACGAATCTCCCAAGCAGTTGATCTCGGAGACGAGAGTCCCGATCCCCGGGGCGCCGGGTCAGGTGGCCCGGCACGACTACGAATACAGGCGCTGCGGCGTGTGTACGCTGTTGCTCGCGTCCGAGCCTTTGGCAGGCAAGCGCATGGTGAGGGTCACGGAAAGAAGAACGAAGCGGGACTGGGCTTGTTTCGTCGAGGAGATCGCGGACCGATACGAAAGCGCGGAGAAGATCACGCCGGTCATGGACAACCTGAACACCCACGTGCCGGGATCACTTTACGAGACGTTTGCTCCCGACAAGGCCAAGGCGTTATGGGACAGGTTCGAATTCGTGTACACCCCGAAGCACGGGAGCTGGCTGAACATGGCCGAGATCGAGTTGAACGTGCTCGGGGCGCAGTGTCTGAACCGAAGAATCGACGACGTCGACCTGGTCCGTAGCGAGGTCCAGGCATGGCAGGCATCCCGAAACAACCAGAACGCCAGCGTCAATTGGCGGTCCTCGACCTCCGACGCGCGGATCAAGCTGTCGCGGCTCTATCCGACATTCGACGAGTGCCACGACACTAGCCAAAGTAGTCCGGTTCGTTGCCGGGCTTCCACTTGATGTTGCACCCCACGCTCGGGACATGGTCCGCCGGAACGGGCCACCCCTCGAGCACCGCATCGGCCGCCCGGCGGAGGTCCTCGCCGGTCACGGGAATCCCGCTGCCCGGGCGGCTGGCGTCGAACCGTCCCCGGTAGACCAGCCGATGGTCCCGATTGAAGAGGAAGAAGTCGGGCGTGCACGCGGCCTGATACGCCTTCGCCACCTCCTGACTCTCGTCGGACAGGTAGGGGAAGGTGTATCCCGCCTGACTCACCTCCTCCGCCATCCTCTCCGGAGAGTCATCGGGAAAGCGCTCGATGTCATTGGAATTGATGGCGACGGCCGCCATCCCGCGTTCCTGGTATTCTTCGACGAACGCCGAGATTCCGGAACGAAGGTGCTTCACGTAGGGGCAGTGCGGACAGAGGAACATCACGAGAAGCGCGGGAGCGTTCTCGTAGCGCTCGAGCGACACCACCTCGCCGTCCGGGGAGGGGAGCGAGAAACCGGGCGCCGCCGTCCCAAGCGGGAGCATCGTGGAAGGTACTTCAGCCATGGTTGGACTCCGTATCGTGGACTTCTCGTCGGGAGCGGGACAATGGGTCCGCGCCCTACTCCGTCATTCGCAGCTGCTCGGGCAACGTCTCCACTTCTCGCACCTGGTAGCTTCGCGGCCCGGCGGGGAGCTGGATCACCACATCCTCCCCCTCCCGTGCGCCGAGAAGCGCCCGTCCGATCGGAGACTCCAGCGAGACATGTCCCGCCTCCAGGTCCATGAAGTCCCCCACGACGAGCGTCAGATGCATCTCCTCCGCGAGCTCCACGTCGTAGATCGTGACTCGCGAGCCGAAGCCGACGCGGTTCATCGGCATTGAGGACAGGTCGATCTTGGAGATTTCGGACACGCGCCGCGCAAGGTGTCCGATACGGGCCTGGACGAACTGCTGACGTTCCAACGCTGACTTGTACTCGGCGTTCTCGCGCAGATCGCCGAGCTCTACGGCCCGCGCAATCCGCTCGGGGATGACGACGTTGAGCTCGCGAGTGAGGGTCTCGATCTCGTCTCCGAGCTTCTCTCGGATCTCGTCTAGCATAGCCTGCTCAGGTGTGCGGCGGGAGCGATGGATCCGGATCCCGGAGTATCGATTCCGTCCGCTCTGCCCGATATGCACGCACGCGACCCAGCACCTCGCCGTCGGCGACCCCGATGATAGCGGCCGCGAGGAGCGCAGCATTGACGGCACCTGCCTTCCCGATCGCAAGCGTGCCGACCGGGATGCCGCCGGGCATCTGGACGATCGAGAGGAGGGAGTCGAGACCCTGCAGAGCCCGCGACTGAATCGGCACGCCGAGAACGGGGAGCACCGTCTTGGCCGCGATGACCCCAGCGAGGTGCGCGGCGCCACCGGCGCCGGCAATGATCACACGGAGCCCCCGGCTCTCGGCCGACGCGGCGTATTCGAAGGCGGCATCGGGGGTCCGATGAGCGGAAACGACACGCGTCTCGTACGGGATCTCAAGCGCCGCCAGCGTCTCGACGGCGCCGGTCATCGTCTCCCAATCCGAGCGGGATCCCATGATTACCCCTACGATCGGGTCTTCCATGGTTCCCCTTGTCATGTGAGTCGCCGAGACCACCCGGCACCGGGCGAATGAAGCCTTCAATGGTGTATGGAAAGCTTGGGCTGAGTCAAGATCAGGCGAGGCGAAGTCCAGGACCCGCAACCCCGGAGGGCCCATGAAAGAGGGCGTAACCCCGCTGCCCTGGCCTCCACGGGACGAGCACCTCACCGCATTCCTTCCGCTCGTCTATGTCGCGTGGTCGGACGGGATCCTCTCGGAGACCGAAATGGGTCGGATCCGGGAGGCCGTCGGGGAGGCCGAAGACCTTCCGGCACCGGCGGTCCGTGTCCTCGAGAGCTGGCTCAGGACCGACTCGCCTCCCTCGCCGGAAGCCCTCGCAGGCCTGGGGAGGAGCATCCGCACAGCCGCCCGGCAAGCATCGCCCGAGGAACTCAGGTCTCTCGTATCGCTGGGCGTGGCGATTGCACGCGCCGAGGCAAGCGACGCAGGCGGATGGGCGACGGCAAAGGGGATGCGGGTGCTCGAAGGGGTCGAGCGACTCCTCGGGGTTCTCGGCGGAGAAGCCGCACGCGACTTGGCGGCTCCGCGACCCGCAGCGCCCGCGGTCGACGAGAGCGGAGCGACCGGCACGGAGGCGGCGCTCGAGCGGATCATGGCGGGTGGGGAGAACGAGCGGCGCCTGAGGTCGCGGGTCTTCGAGTTCCTCCTCGACCGCCGGGTTCGGGTACCCGACGGCCTGCCTACACCCGAGGCGAGAGAGCGGGTTCTGGAAGCGATCCAGGTGCTCGCGGCCGAGGGTCTCGGCAAGCGTGCGCTGCCCCGGGAGTACGGCGGCGCGGGCGACGTATCGGGATCGATGATCCTCTTCGAGACGCTCGCCTACGGGAATCTCTCCGTCCTGATCAAGTTCGGGGTGCAGTTCGGGCTGTTCGGGGGGAGCGTCCACCAGCTCGGTACGAGGCGGCATCACGAGGCGTTCCTCGAGCGGATCGGCTCCCTCGAACTCCCGGGGGTCTTCGCGATGACGGAGCGGGACCACGGATCGAACGTCCGGGCAATCGGGACCCGGGCCGACTACCTCCGGGACTCCGATGAATTCATGATACACACCCCGCACCCGGGGGCCCGGAAGGACTGGCTCGGAAATGCCGCGCTGCACGGTCAGATGGCGACCGTGTTCGCACAGCTCCACGTAAGTGGCGAGGAGCACGGGGTTCACGCATTCCTGGTCCCGATCCGAACCCAGGGGGGACAACCCCTCCCGGGCATCCAGATCGAGGACTGTGGAGAGAAGGTCGGCCTAAACGGGGTAGACAACGGACGCCTCTCGTTCAGTCGAGTCCGGATCCCGCGCCTCAACCTCCTCGACCGGTTCGCGGAAGTGACTCCGGAGGGAGAGTACCGGAGCGCGATCGCCTCGTCCGGCCGCAGGTTCTTTACGATGCTCGGGACGCTCGTGGGGGGGAGGATCTCGATCGCCGCCGCATCGGTGTCGGCGGCGAAGACGGGGCTCGCGATCGCGGTTCGCTACAGCGGGCGGAGACGGCAGTTCGGCCCCTCGGGGCAGGCTGAGGTACCGATCCTCGACTACCTGACGCAGCAGCGGGCGCTCCTGCCGGCGCTCGCTACCACGTACGGCCTCCATTTCGCCCTCCGGTCGCTGATCGCGGACTTCTCGTCGGCGGAGGGCCAGAGCGCTCAGGCCCGCGTCGAGGTCCTGGCCGCCGGGCTCAAGGCATATGCCTCCCGTCACGCGCAAGAGACGCTTCAGAGCTGCCGCGAGGCGCTCGGCGGACGGGGATACCTGGCGGCGAACCGGCTCGGCGTCCTCCGCGAGGACACGGACATCTTCACCACGTTTGAGGGCGCGAACGTGGTCCTCCTCCAGCTCGTGGCGAAGAGCCTGCTCTCGAAGTACCGGGAGTCGGTTGGCGACCTCCGGCTCTGGAGCATGGTCAAGTTCCTCGCCGAGCGCGCGGGCGAGGAAGCGGTCCGGCTCGATCCGGTTCGGAGCCGGCGGACGGCGGACGAGTATCTGAGAGACCCGGAGACACAGCTCGAGGCGCTCGTCTTCCGCGAGTCCCGGCTCCTTCACACGGCCGGGCGGAGGCTAAAGCACCGGATCGATGAGGGGATGGATTCCTTCCACGCGATGAACGAGTGCCAGGACCACCTCGTTCACCTCGCCCGTGCACACGTCGAGCGCATCGTGTGGGAGAGCTTCCGGGAAGGTGTGGATCGGTGCACGGAGGCCGAGGGAAGCGGCGCCGGCAAGCTCCTCGGCGCCCTCCGCGACCTCTACGCCCTGTCGAGAATGGAGCGGGACCGCGCTTGGTACCTAGAGACGGGCTACATGGAGGCGACCCAGACGAAGTCGATCCGCGACCTGGTCAACCGCCTTTGTCGAGAGCTGAGAGACGAGGCGCCGGCGCTCGTCCGTGGCTTCGGGATCCCGGACGCGGTCCTCGCCGCCCCGGCAGCCCTCGGCGGTCCCTCCGACTGAGCCTACTCGCCACTCCCGTAGCGGGAGTAGACCTCGGTGCGACCCGTCGTCGTGAATGTGAGTACGTTGTAGGAATCGACCTGCCCCCCCATCTCCATCCCCGGCGCCCCGATCGGCATCCCGGGTACGGTCAGCCCCCGAACCGGCGGGGCCTCGGCGAGGAAGCGCCGCACGTCTTCGCCGGGCACATGCCCCTCGATGACGTAGCCGTTCACGACGGCGGTGTGGCACGACGAGAGCTCCGGACGCACACCGAAGCCTTGCTTCACCGCGGTGAGATCGACCCGGTACTCGAGCACCACCTCGAAACCGTACTCACCGATGTGCTCGACCCAGGCGCTGCAACACCCGCAGGTCGGCGTCAGATAGACGGTCATCTCGATCGGCTCGGCCCAGGCGATCGGAATCGGCGGCCCCGGCGGATCCACCTCGATCGCGTCCGCCGGAGCCATTCCGGCGGGAACCAACTCCGCGGCGACCGGGGTCCGCGCCTCTGCGGAAACGACCAGGAACGTTCCTACGGCACCCCCTACGATGAGAAGGAGACCCGCGAGAAGAAGAGGAATTCGTCGGTTCATGGTGGTTCCCGAGGATTGGGTTCTCAGGGCGCTCCCGGTCGTACGCGTCTCCACGCCTCTACGTCCTCACACGGGATGAAGTTCCGTCGGGGACGGATCACAACTCTCGCCGTTACGAGGGGCCGATGGGATGACCGGCAGGTGAAGAGAGCCATCGCCAACTGTGAATTCCGGTCGCGGTAACCCACAGGCACCGCAACCGATACTCTCCCGACGTGCATCTCGCCGCTACTCGCTCGAGCACCGGAGATCACTCGGCGAACCTCGGGCGACCTCTCCCCTCGGCTCATGCGAGACAACGTGACCCTGACTTGACAGGTGGCCCTTCCAACTCAGTCACCCGGTCCCCCGGGTGACCACGATCCCGCACTGGCCTGGGAGCGGTCCCCGGCCGACGAGGCTCTCGATTGCCTCGGCACGTGACGGCTCGCGCTCATAGGCCGCCCGTCTCATATCTGCAGCTGCAGCGGTGCCGGAGCGCACGGAGGCACGACCCAGCATTTCATTGACCTCGCGCCATACCGCCCCCTGATCGCCGGCGCGACTCCCGTGCCGCCGCATGGAATCGGCGACCCTCACATTCTTCGCGGCGCGAACGGGGGGTGCCTCAAACCTCTCGTTGCGCCTCGAGGCACGACGCTGGCCCCATCGGCCGCGCTCGAGGCGGGAGACCGGGATCGTCAGGTCGGCGAACGCGGGGACCAGGACGGTCATGTTGACGGTGCGGTTCTGCTTTCCACCGAGGAAGTGCTCCCCCTCGACGACGAGCACCGGCTCGTCCCCCGGGTCTTGCACCCGAAGCCCCCCTACGCTTGGCTCGTCGAGCTTGTCCACGACGAGCCCCGACCCTTCGCCGGTGGTGATCGCCGGGAGGCCGTTGGCCGCGAGATACACGGGGAAGAAGGAAACTCCCAGCCGGGTGATGGGCCAGCCGGTCGCCGCGGTCTCAAGACTCGGTATGGGCATGATCGCTTCTCTTGACGGTCAATAATTGCTCAAGGTACAATAATATTGGAAGGGCCTCGTGTATTGTTAATAGAACAAAATATTTCGATTCCCGTGGCCAGTGTCACCGTCGACTTCGATTCCCGCGACTATCCGCCGTTTGCCGTGACCGTGGACATCGCGGTCTTCGCGATCCGCGACGACGCGTTGCAGGTAGTCCTGATCCAGCGCGGAGAGCAGCCGTGCCTGGGAGCCCTGGCGTTGCCGGGCGGTTTCGTGCAGCCCGACGAGGATCTGGATCAGGCCGCGGAGCGGGAGTTTGCCGAGGAGACGGGCCTCCGCCGGGGTCCTGGCACCTCGAGCAGCTCGCCAGCTACGGGGCGCCGCATAGGGATCCGCGGACGCGGGTCGTCACCGTCGCCTACTGGACGATCTGCGCGGAGCTCCCGGCGTGGCGGGGACAGGACGCCGCGGCCGCGGCCCTGAAGCCGGCGGAGGAGATCGAGCGCAAGAGCGTTCGCTGGGCGTTCGACCACGGGCGCATCGTGAGGGACGCCGTCGAACGGGCGCGCTCTGGTTGGTCGGTGATCCGGCCGTTCTCGACGCGCCGCTGGCGAGGCCGCTGGCGCGGCGGAGCGCGGAAGCGAGCACCTCGGTCGCGCGGCCGGCCGCCACGGCGCCGGGCAGGAGGAAGGCAACCTCACCGGAGGTGGCGGACACACCGGAGGACGAGCAGGAACAGGCGCGGTGGCGATGATCTTCTGCCGCGCCAGCCCGCCCGTCCGCTCCGGGCCGGACTCAGTGCGCCCGGCACCCGGCTCTCCCCGGGGTCGACGGGACGGGAGCTTTCCCGCGCGGTGATCGAGTTGCGGGTGATCCCCACCCGCTTGAGCGCACGTCAGATCGCGTGGTTCGATGCGGAGCGGAGGTGCACGGAGGGCGGCCGTTCGCGCGGCCGTACGGCAGCCTTGAAGACGACCAGGGAGTCCGAGAACTCCCCGAACGAGATCACGGGGTAGCGGGTGGTCTCCCGTCTCTCGATCCGCGGCGCCGTCTCCCTCGGCACCTCGAAGACCTGAACCACGGCCGAGCCACAGGCAACGCCGACGACGGATCTCGCACGCATGAGCGGGTCGGCGAGCCAACGCTCGAGAGCACACTGCACTGGGCGGGAGGCCGCCGACACGCTGAGCACGACCGCGACGAATCCCGCGATCGACATCGTGCCTGGCGGCGCGCCTTGGATGGACATGAGGGTGCGATCCGAAAACACGATCATCGCGGGAGACCGGAACGATCCGGCTGCCGAGATCCTCGGCCCGGACTGGCGCCCGGAGCGACGCGGGGATCTGGGCGGTCACGCTCCGCCCGCAGGCGCGCCCCGAAGTCCGGGAACCCCTTCAGCTCAAGATCGCGGCGGCGGTCTTCTCGCCGCGTCGCGGCCTCCCCGGGCCACGGGTAAGGGCGACCGTCACCGCGGCGCCGGGCTGCAGCTCGACCGCCTCGCGGATGAAACGATCAGCGGCGGCGGCCAGGGCACGCCCGGTGTCCCCGACAACACCGTGTCGTCACCCCGGCCGGACTCACTGTCACTCCCCGACCGGGTCGACCTCCACTGCGCGGTCCATGAGAACCGGAGTCTCGGCACTCGGCCCGGGCCGCGTCCCTGAACGGTCCTATCGTGGCCGCGTGTCAGCCCTGAATCCGGACAAGGTGGTAGCTCTTTTTCCCGCGCCGAAGAATCACGAACCTGCCGTGAAGGGCGTCTTCGGCTCGCACCCGGAACCCGGCCTCCGCCACCCGTTCCCCGTTCAGGTACACGCCGCCCTGCGCGATGGCCCGGCGCGCCGCTCCCCGGGAAGGGGTGAGCGCCGTATCGGCGATGAGCGCCGTCAACTCGACGCCCTCCCCGCCGAGCCGTTCCGCCGTGAGCGGGCTCGAGGGTACATCGGCAAAGATCTCCTCGATCTCCCCCGCGCCGAGCCCCCGGACCTCCCCGCCGAAGAGGGCGTCGGACGCCCTCGTCGCGCGCGACAGCTCCGTCTCCCCGTGAACTCGCCGCGTGACGTCATCCGCCAGGACTCGCTGCACCTCGCGGCGGTGGGGACGACTCGCCGCCGCCGCCTCGAGCTCTTCGATCTCCTCCTGCCCGAGGAGGGTGAAGAGCCTGAGGTTGCGGGCCGCGTCCCGGTCGTCCGTGTTCAGCCAGTACTGATAGAACCCGTAAGGCGACGTCCTCTCAGGGTCGAGCCACACGGTGCCGGCTTCCGTCTTCCCGAACTTGGCCCCTGTGGCCGTCGTGAGGAGGGGGAAGACCACGCCGTAAGCCCGCTCGCCCGTGGCCCGCCGGATCAGCTCGATCCCGCCTGTGATGTTCCCCCACTGGTCGCTCCCCCCGGCCTGCACCCGGCACCCGTGGTCCCTGAACAGCCGGTAGAAGTCGTAGGACTGGAGGAGGAGGTACGCGAACTCGGTGAAGCTGATCCCGGCCTCGGCCTCGAGGCGCGTCCGGATCGACTCCTTACCGAGCATCGTGCCGACGGAGAAGTGTTTCCCCACGTCCCGAAGGAAGTCGAGGATCCCCGTCCTTCCGAGCCACTCGAAATTGTCCACGATCCGCGCCGGGTTCGCGGCTCTATCGAAGTCGAGGAAGGACTCGAGCTGCCACCGGATGCGCTCCGTGTTCGCCCGTGCCTCCTCTCGGTCGAGGAGGACCCGTTCGGCCGCCTTCCACGACGGGTCGCCGATGAGACCGGTTCCGCCGCCGACTAGGACGATGGGCGTGTGTCCGGCACGCTGGGCGTGGACAAGCCCCATGATGGGGACAAGCGAGCCTACGTGGAGGGAGGGGGCGGTCGGATCGAATCCCGCGTACATCGACCGGGGCTCGCTCGACAGCGCCGCTTCGGCACCCTCCGTCAGATCGAAGAGCATCCCGCGCCAGCGGTACTCGTCAATGAGGGAGGGGGTCGTCATCGGCCCGGGCGAGGATTGGGGTGGAAGGGGTGAGGCGGCCCCGGAACATACGCCGTCCCTCCCGGGAGGGAAGACACTGAACTGGCATGGCCGGACCCCGGAGCGGCCGCGGCGAAGGGCACGGGCGCCTCCTGTCCTGCCCCGCCCCGATCACCCTTGGGCGAGACGCGTCCGGTCGAGCTTTCCCGTGGCCGTACGCGGGACCTCGGCGGCGATCCTGACCTCGCGGGGACGCTTCGCCGGCGCGAGCCTCGGCCTCACGTAGTCGAGGAGCGCGGGAAGGCCCGGAGGCTGCGCCCGATCCTCCGGCACGACCAGCGCGACGACCCGCTCGCCCCACTCCGGGTCCGGGGCGCCGAAGACCGCCACCTCCCGCACGGCGGAGTGGCCGACGAGAACGGACTCGACCTCGGCGGGCGAGACGGATACGCCCCCGGTGATGATCCGGTCCGCGATCCGGCCCGTGATCCAGAGGTCTCCCTCCGTGTCCCGCCGCCCAAGATCGCCCGTCCGAAGCCAGCCGCCCACCAGGAGCTCGCTCGGGACCGTGCGGCCTCGCACCCGGATCTCCCCGCCGCCCTCCCCAACCACCCCGGAACCGGGATGGATCCTCACCTCGACGCCGGCCAGCGGCCGACCGACCGTGCCGGGCTTCGCCCGCACGCGGGCCGGCGGCGCCGTTGCGACCTGGGAGGTCGCCTCCGTGAGCCCGTAGGTGAGGGCAACCGGGTAGCCGAGGTCAAGCGCGCGCTCCAGGAGGGGGGGAAGGAGGGGAGCGCCGCCCACGAGGAGGCACCGGAGCGATGGGGGCGGGGCGAGCTGCCTGCGTTCGTCGAGCAGGCGGGAGAGCATGACCGGAACCAGGGCCGCGTGCGTGACGTCCCCCGCGTCGATCCGCTGAGCGAGCCGGCCGGCATCGAATCCGTCCTCCGTTATGAGCGCGCACCCGGTGAAGGCTGCCCGGTGGAGGAGGGCGAGCCCCCCGATGTGGCCCAGCGAGAGCGACGTGAACCACCGGTCCGTCGGACGGAGCTCGAGGCGCTCGATCACCGCCGCGGCGGAGGCTTCGAGATTGCCGTGCGTGACGGGGACGGCCCGCGGCGACGCCGTGCTCCCCGAGGTGAGAACCCGTGCAGCGAGGGCTTCGGGGCCCCGGGACGCCCCGGAGGAGACCCCCTCGGCCGCCGACGCGCGCGCGAGTTCCGCGATCGACCGCTCCTCGTCGATGACCCGGGCGACGCCGCCTGCGCTCTCGATCCCCGCCCGCCGTTCAGCATCGCCCCACGCGAGATGCAGGGGAAGCGCGGCGGCACCGATCCGCCAGATCGCGTGAAGGAGAGCCACCGAGTCGGCGGCGTTGCGAAGGACGACGGCGACGAGGTCACCGGCCCCGATCCCGGAGCGTTGGAGGCCCCGGGCGATACGGCCCGCCCGGTGGTCCAGCTCCCCGTAGGCGAGCGCACCCCCGTCTCGATCCACAACGGCCAGCGCGCCCGGTGCACGCCGCGCAGCCTCGCCGAGCGGGTCCATGCGCCCCGGGGTCAGAGAACCCGGGCGAGCACGAAGCCGACGGCGAGGAGCGCCCCATACCATGTGACCGCGCGCGCCACTTCCCCGAGCGCGGCATTGAGCTCCCTGCGCTCCTCGTAGCCGTAGACCGTATCCATCGCACGAAGCGCCGGACCCAGCCCGAGGAGGGCAAGGAGCGTCCAGGCGGGCCACCGGAAGACCCCGGCCCCCACGGGGGGGACGAGCGCCGCCACGACGACGAGGAGGACGAACTCCGCCCGGGTGCCGCCCTCTCCGAGGCGGACGGCGAGTGTGCGCTTCCCCGCGCGCCGGTCGGTCGGGATGTCCCGGAGGTTGTTGACGACCAGGATCGCGGTCGTGAGCGCCCCCACCCCGAGTCCGGCGAGGAGGAGGTCGGACTCGAAGGCGCCGGCCTGCACCCAGTAGGTGCCCCCAACGGCAGCAAGACCGAAGAAGAGGAGGACGAAGAGATCCCCGAGCCCGTGATAGCCGATCGGGAAGGGTCCGGCCGTGTAGGCGGCCGCGCAGGTGAGCGAGAGGAGGCCGATGACGAGGATCGGGATCCCGCCGATCCAGACGAGATAGCTCCCCCCGACCGTCGCGAGGGCAAGCGTCAGGATCGCAGCGTTCAGCACCGCGCGGGGCGCGAGGAGCCCGGCCTGCACGACGCGCGTCGGCCCGATCCGGTCGTCCGTGTCACTCCCTTTCCGGTCGTCGAAGTAGTCGTTTGCGAGGTTCGTCGCGATCTGAATGAGGAGAGCGACCACGAGCGCGGCGGCCGCCGGTAGGACCTCCATGACGCCTCGATACGCCGCCATCGCCGTCCCCACCACGACGGGCGCGACCGAGGCCGGGAGCGTCGCCGGGCGCGAAGCCATGACCCAGGCCCGGGCCCGCCCCGGGGGACCGGCCCCCCCCGGGCCGCCGGGGTCGGACGCTACCACGGGAGCCAGGGGTAACGCCGGAAGTCAGGCGCCTCTTTCTTGAGGAAGGCGTCCTTCGCCGCCCGCGCCTCCTCGGTCATGTAGAACAGGAGCGTGGCATTCCCGGCGAGCTCCTGAAGCCCGGCCTGACCATCGACCGCGGCGTTGAAGGCGCTCTTGAGGAGCCGGATCGCGAGGGGGCTCTTCAGCAGGATCTCCTGGGCCCAGCGCCACCCCTCCGCCTCCAGCTCGCCGACGGGGACGACGGCGTTCACCAGACCCATCTCGAGCGCCTCGGACGCCGAGTACTGCCGGCAGAGGTACCAGATCTCGCGAGCCTTCTTCTGACCCACGATGCTCGCCAGGTACGCCGACCCGAACCCCCCGTCGAAGCTTCCGACCTTCGGCCCCGTCTGTCCGAAGACCGCGTTGTCCGCTGCGATCGTCAGGTCGCAGATCACGTGGAGGACCTGGCCGCCTCCGATCGCGTAGCCAGCCACGAGCGCGATCACCGGCTTCGGCATGCTTCGGATGTAGCGCTGGAGCTCGAGGACGTTCAGCCTCGGCATCCCGTCGCCACCGACGTAGCCCGCCTCCCCCCGGACACGCTGATCCCCGCCGGAACAGAAGGCGTATTTTCCGTCCTTCGAAGGTCCGTTGCCGGTGAGGAGCACGACCCCCACCGAGGTGTCTTCCCCGGCATCGCGAAAGGCCTCCTGCATCTCGAGGAGCGTCTCGGGGCGGAAGGCGTTTCGGACCTCCGGCCTGTCGAAGGCGATGCGGGCCACCCCGTCCGCCTTGTGATAGGTGATGTCCCGGTACTCCCTGATCTGCGTCCAGTCGGGGCCGCTCATCCCACCCTCCTCGTCGCCTTGGCCACAGTGCTCACGCTCTTCCGCCGCGCACGGGCGCGCCGAGTGCGGATGCGATCTTCCGGACAGCCGCCGCCCGCCCCGCCCTGTTCGCCTCGCGGTCCGTGCGCACCTCAAGGATCGCACTCCCGCCGAGCCCCTCCGCCGCCGTCCACGCCTCCTCGAGCACCGGCAGGAGGGCAGCCCCCTCGGGGGGGTGAACCGTCCCGCCGGGCGGCCGGAGATCCACGCTGAGATGCGGGAGTCCGTGAAGGGCGGCCAGGTGGCGGAGCTCGAGGCCGTGCGGGGTCACGAAGAGGGGGGTGAAGGCCGGTTCGCAGGAGCGGACCGGGAGGAAGTGGAAGATCCCCCCGCCGTCGTTGTTCAGGACCACGAGGAGAACGCGGACACCGGGTGCCCGGAGGCTCGAAAGGCCATTAGAGTCGTGGAGAAGCGCGAGGTCCCCGACCACGGCGATCACCCGCCGTCCCGATCCGAGGCCGACCCCGGCCGCGGTGGAGACCACACCGTCGATCCCACTCGCCCCCCGGTTTCCGAGCACCGCAAGCGCCTCGGCCCGGTGGGGGACGAAGCTGTCCACATCCCGGACCGGCATGGAGTTCGACACGAAGAGAAGAGCCTCTTCCGGGATCCGGGCCACGATCTCCGAGACGGCGACCGCCTCGACGGGCGGGTCACCCCCGAGGCCGTCCACCCCCACCCGCACCCGGGACTCGAGCTCCCGCCAGCCCTCGAGCCACGCCCCGCCCGCGGTGAGCCCTTGCCGCCCGGCCTCCGCGAGAGCCGTGAGGAACCGGCCGGGGTCCGCGCCGATCCACTCGGTGGCAAGCCCCGCGTGATCCCTCCAGCGCCCCTGGCCGCTCACGACGACGCAGGGGACGCCCTCCATGGATTCGAGCCATTCCCCGAGCACCTTCGAGGTGGGAGCGAACCCCACCCGGATGATCAGGTCCGGCGCCAGGGACTCCCGCACGGCGGCCGTCGAGAGCGCCAGGTCGTAGCCCCCGACGAGCCCGGGGTTCGCCCCGCCCACCGGACCGGGGTAGCGAGCCCCCGAGAGCGGATCGGCGAGGAGCGGGATCCCCGTCGCCACGGACGCCCGTCCGAGCAGCGGCCCCACCTCCCACGGCCGCGAGACGACCCCGCCGACGAGAAGGGGGGCGCGGGCGCGGCGCAGTGCGTCGAGGAGACCCGCGAACTCCCCCTCCGGCAGCTCCGAGCGGCGCTCCCGGACGCGCGTCCAGGGCCGTCCCCCCGGCCGGCCGGCCGCCCCCGGCGTCGCGCCGTCGGCGAGGGCCGGGGGGAGGTCGCCCGCGACCGGGGCGGGCTCGAGCGGGACGTCGAGGGGCACGTTCAGATGCACCGGCCCCGCCGGCTCTCCAAGCGCGTGGGCTACGCCCCGGCAAACGACGGACCTCAGGTTCCGAAGGACCGCGTCAGTGACGTCACCGGGGAAGAGCTCCTCGAAGAACCGGACGTACCCGCCAAAGATACCCCGCTGCTCGATTGTCTGGTTCGCGTCTGCGCCGCGGAGCCGGGGGGGGCGGTCGGCCGTCAGGAGGATGAGGGGCGTCTCCCCCTGCGCCGCCTCCACGACGGCGGGCATGAGGTTTGCGACGGCCGTCCCGGAGGTCGTGATGACGGCCGCCGGCCTCCCCGTCGCCTTTCCCACCCCCAGGGCGAGAAATCCGGCGGAGCGCTCGTCAATTTGTGTGGAGATCCTGAGACGCGAGTCCGTCGCGGCCGCAAGCACCAGCGGGGTCGAGCGCGAGCCCGGCGAGATGATCACATGCTCGATGCCCGAGCGCCCGAGCTCGTCGATCAGAACCCTGCCCCAAAGCTCGTTTCGGTTCCGAAAAGTCATCGTTGAGAAGCTACGGACCCGGGGCGGGGGAATCCAGACGCGAGCCGCCCCGCCGCCGCCCGGCCCGGGGAGCGCTCACACGATTTCTGCCGCCTCCCCGGCCCCAACGCGGAGGGCCCGGAGCGCGGGCTCGAACTTGAGCGCCGTCTCGGCCCACTCCGCCTCCGCACTCGAGCCCTCCACGATCCCGGCACCTGCGAAGAGGCGCCAGCGCCGGCCAGCGCCGATGGCGGCCCGGAGCGCCGGGCCGAAGTCCCCCTCGCCCGCCAGGTCGAACCACCCGACCGGGCCCGCATACCACCCCCGGTCGAAGGGCTCGGCCGCCCTGATGAGCGGGCTGGCCGCCTCGCGCGGGCTCCCGCAGACGGCCGGGGTCGGGTGGAGCGCCTCGACGAGGGAGAGGATGTCTTCGCCCGGGGCCGCGAGACCGGTGATCTTCGTCTCCAGGTGCTGGATCCGGGCGAGCGCCAGGACGCGGGGCTCCTCCTCGACCTCCATCTCGCTGAGCCGGCCCATGAGCGCCGCCACCATCTCTCGGGCGGTGAGCTCGTGCTCGATCCGGTCCTTCTCGCTCTCGAGCAGGGTGAGTGCGAGCTCGTGGTCCTCATCGTCGCTTCCCCCGCGCGGGATCGAGCCCGCGACGGCCGTCGCCCGGAAGCGGCCCCGCCTGAGCTCGGCGAGGATCTCCGGCGCGGCTCCGAGGAAGGTGTCTCCCGTGTGAGGCTCGAAGAGGTAGACGTGCGCCCGCCGGTTCTCCGCGCGGAGGAATTCGAGGCTCGAGAGGGAGTCGACGGAGCGGGGGAACTCGGCGTCGAGGACCCTCGCGAGGACGGCCTTTCGAAGCGTGCCCTCCCCGACCTCCCGAAGGACGGACTCCACCGCCTCCTTCCAACGGGAACGCTCGGGGTCCTCGGGACCCCCCTCCCCATCCTCCTCCGGAGGTCCCGCGACGGAGGGGTGAGGACGCTCGAGGGCCGCGCCGTCGAACTCCCAGGCGGGGCGGCGTCCCGGAGCGGAAGCCCGGAGCGCAGCCAGGACACGTGCGGCGAGCCTCTCTGTCTCCGGGTCGGACCCCGGCATCCCCCACGGAGTGATCCCCGCGACGCGGAGGCGCGTCTCCCCACCCCTGGCTTCGAGGATCACGCGGGGGAGGATGAAGCCTGCCGGGGGAAATCCCGACCAGATCGCCTCCCCCCCCGACCCGTCGCGGAAGGAGAAGCCCCCGAAGAAGCGCGGACGCTCGCGAAAGGGGACGCTCCCCCAGTCCGTGTAGATGCGGCGGAAGATTCGCCGGGCCTCGCTTCGAACCGCATCGAAGCGCGATGCCCGGACGCCGGGCGTGACCTCGATCCGGGCGAGCGCTCCCCCCCAGGCGACCCACTGGTCCTGCCGGCCCCAGTAGCCGCGGGGCTCACCCTCGAGCGAGCTGAGAAAGACGATCGGATCCGCACCCGGAGCGTCGAAGACGTCCTTGTGGAACCCTGGCCTCGACGGGATCGGGATGAGGGGCGAAGGCATAGTCGTCGAATATAGCACGCTCGGCCGATCGGTCAGCACTCGGGGCCCGAAGCCACCCGCCGCGTCCCTCCCCGCACCAGGGGACCCCGCCCCGCCCGGCCGCCCCGCCAGCGCTTCAGAGGAGGGCCCGCTAAGGATCACCGACGCGGAACCGAGGGCCCAACCCCACGAAAACGTCCCCGGGAAAGTGGACGCCCAGGTAGCAGCGGGAGAGACCGACGATGAGGGCGAGAGCGAGGACCGGCACCCTGGCTGCGATGGGAAGGCCGAGGAAGAGGGGGAGCGCGACCGAGAGCGTCGCGGAGGCGTGACCCGAGGGGCAGGAGAAGCGGTCCGGTGGCTCGATCAGGCAGCCGAGTCCGACGGGACGCGCCGGCCGGAGCCGGGAGACGGCGCGCTTCACGAGCTGCGAGAGGAGATGGGAGAGGACGAGGGCGAGCGCGCCGTGACGCCCGATGGGTTTCGACGCCGGGCACACCCCCCACGAGGAGGAGAGCCGCCACGCCGGAGATGACCGGGGCGTCGCCGAGGCGGGTCACACCCCGCATCCCGAGTGTCAACCACCGGCGGCGGCGAAGCACGAGTGCGTGTAGGATCCGCCGGTCCACCGCGCCGATTGGGAGCTTGAGACCGTTCGCCCTATCCCTTCCCTTGCGGAGGAAGGGCTACGGCAGCCATTTCGGCGGCGCCCCGATCCACCCGCCCGGGGGGTCCCGGCGGGACGCCTGACGGAACACCCGGCCGGGTCACCTGTACGAGGCTGGGTCCCGGGCCTCGGTGCCGTACGCACATCCAAATCCTGGGCCTCTGCGCAATGAGCCCGGTGCGTACAGGAGACAGTCCCGTGACAGAGTCGAAACGCCTTCGGGCGGCGGCGTCCCGCCGCGCCCTCCGGATCCCCGGTTCGCTGCCCTCCGTCCTCCTCCTCGTGCTCCTCGCCACGCTCACGGGCAGCGCCGAGGGGCAGGCGCCGCTGGTCCCGGGCGGGGGCGGGGCGGCTCCGGAGCCGGGATCCCCGGAGGCGCTCATGGCCGAGTACCAGGAGGTGCAGTCGCGCCTCGGGCAGCTCCAGGTCCAGGTGATCCGGGAGAATGCGGAACTTGAGGCGCACCGCTCGGCGATCGACGAGCTCGTGAACGTGGCGATGAGGGAGGCCGACCCGGAGACGGACGCCCACATCGCGAGGCTCGAGGTGCTGAGCGAAGAGGCGATGGCGGCGCAGCGCACCCAGGATTCGGCGACAATGCAGACGCTGATGGGAGAAATCGTCCAGCTCCGCTCCGCGCTCAACGCCGCCCAGGCCGCCGCCGTAGCGCGCGAGGACGTCCGAAGCGAGATTGAGAGCTTCGAGGCGGCGCTCATGCTGAAGCTCCGGGAGGTCGACCCGGAGGCGCCCGGGCTCGCGGCACGTCTGGACGAGCTGGCGGAGATCCTCTCGGCGGGTGGACCGGGAGGCGGTTAGAGAGGCCCCTCCCTTGGCGGGTTGACTCCCCCACGGACGAGGACAGAAGCGTACGTGCGAGGCAGCTCCCTGGTCCACATGTCGGTCGTCATCCTCGCCCTCCCGGCGAACCTCGGCGCCCAGACGATCCTCAATACGGAGCGCTTTCAGCTCGACGAGGTCGATGGCCGCCACATGAGCGCCGAGGTCTCCCTCTCCTTCCAGAGTGGGAATGCCCACGTCCTCGATGCCTCGGCCTCAGGGATGGTCGGCACGCTCAGGGGCCGGCACTGGCCCCGGGCGATCTTCGGCGGGCGCTACCTCTCCACGAAAAAGAGTTCGGTCCTCGATGCCGAGTTCCTGCAGCTTCGCTATTCCTACGTCTTCTCCTCGGCCACGCGCACCTTCCACTTCCTGCAGGCGCAGAAGAACCAGACGCTCCTCCTTCGGAGCCGGTGGCTCGTCGGCACCGGGCTAAGGACCGCGCTCGTGAGCAGCCAGCAGGGATCGCTCACCCTCGGAAGCGGGGTGATGGGCGAGTGGGAGGCGCTCGACGCCGACCGCATCGCAGCGGACGAGGGCCGGAGCGCGCGGGCGCTTCGGATGGCGAATCTCCTCGTATTCTCATGGGAGGCCGACCGGGGTCCCCGCCTCCTCAACATCCTCTACGTACAACCCGACGTCACCGACTTCGGCGATATCCGGATCCTGAACGACCTCGCCCTCATAGCACCGGTGACCGACCAGATCCGCACGACGCTCTCCCTCGAATGGCGAAGGGACACCCGGCCACCCATCTCGCTAAAGAAGAACGACCTTCGACTCACGGCAGGGCTCGCGCTCGAACTCCCCTGAGCCGCCCCGGCCGGAACTTCCCTAGGAACGCGGACGTACCACACTTCCAGGCAGGCGAGAGAGATTCTGACGGGGGAGGAGTCGTCCAGCGCTGGCTGGACATGTGATCGCAATTTTCCGGCCGGGAGGGCTTCCCATGGAACGATGGCGCGGGGCAGCGCGGCAGGGGGCGGGGCTCCTGCTCCTCCTTCCCCTCCTGCTCCCCCTCCTTCCGGGAGGCGGTGCGGCTCCCCTCAGGGGTCAGGAGCTCCCGGCCGCCTTCGGCCCGCGGGACCCCGACCCCGACTTCCTCTTCCGCCAGCCGAGGTTCTCGATCGGGCTCCGGGGCGGTCTCTTCTTGCACGGCGCCGGGAGCGACCTCTTCGACTTCACGGAGGAGCGCTTCACGGTCGACCGATGCGAATTCCTCACCGTCGATCCCTGTGCCTACCGGGGACCCGCCATCGGGGTCGATGCCTCGATCTGGATCGGGCCGCGCGCCGAGATCGCGGTCGGCCTCGACGGCAGCTGGGTAAGCATCGACTCCGAGTACCGGGACTTCACGGAGGACGACGGGAGCGACGCAGGGCTCCCGATCCGCCAGACCACGCGGCTGAACCAGGGACCCACTCTCTCGGCGGGGGTTCGCTACTACTTCAGGGACCGCGGCGAACGGGTCGGGCAGTTTGTCTGGGTGCCGAGGCGCTGGAACGCCTTCGCGGGGGCGGGAATCGGGTTCTCCGGACACGAGCTCTCCCTCTCGGGGGACTTCGTTCAGGAGTACGCCTACGACTGGGACGCCGGGGTCGACGTACCGTGCCTCGAGCACCCGGAGGGCTGCCTCATCACCACCGAGGAGTTCGTCTCCGACGGCCACAGCTTCTCCCCCTTCCTCGGGGCCGGGCTCGAGATGCGCCTGAGCCCGCATGCTGTGCTCATGCTCGAGGGCCGGTACGTTTGGGGGAGCCACAACCTCGGGCGGGACTTCGCATCGGACTTCGTCGAGCCCCTCGATCTCTCCGGGGCCCGGCTGACGCTGGGAATTTACTACATCGACTGAATGGAGCCGATCATGGGACGTCGAATCTTCGCACTCCTGGCCGTCCTGGCCCCGCTCGCGCCTGCCTTCCCCGTCGCGGGGGCGCCGGCCGCAGCCCAGGAGTCATCGTGGCTCGCCTGGATCGGGTGCTGGGAGGGCTCGGCGGAGGTCGGCGGGGAGGAGGCGGCGAGCTTCGTCGTCTGCTTCCGACCGCTCACGGCGGGAAGCGGGGTCGAGATCCGCACCTACGCGGACGGTGAGCTCGTCTCCACCGAGCAGATGATCGCCGACGGGGCGGCACACGCCGTCGCGGAGGGCGGCTGCACCGGAGAGCGGACCGCGAACTGGTCCGGGGACGGGGCCCGCGTCTTCCTCTCCTCCGAGCTCGACTGCGGAGAGGGGGTAACGAGGAACACCCTGGGTCTCCTCTCGGTCCTCCCCGGAGGCGCGGCGTGGGTGGAGGTGCAGTCCGTCGGGGCGGGCGACGGCTCCCCCCTCATCGGAATCCGGACCTTCGTGCCCGCCTCCGAGGACGTCATCTCCGCAGGCCCGCTCCTCGATCCCTCCGCCGGACTCGAGCTCGCGGTGGCGACGGCCCGCTCCCAGGCCGGCGGACCGCTCACCCCCGACGCCCTGGTCGAGATCGTCGAGCGCGCCGGTGCCGACGTGACGAATGCCTACCTTATCGAGCGGGGGGAACCCTTCGGACTCGACGCGGAGCGCCTGCTCGCCCTCTCCAGACGTGGGGTACCGGGCGAGGTCGTGGACGTCATGGTGGCGGTGAGCTATCCGGAGCGCTTCCAGGTGTCGGGAGGAGCCGGCGAGAGCGGTGAGATCACCCCGGAGGCCCGGCCCGCCGGGGCGGCCCCGGCGGGAGGGAGCGCCTGGCCCCGCCGCCGCTGGTTCCAGGGTTACTCCCCCTGGGGGCTCGGATACGACCCCTATTGGGACCCCTTCTGGTCGAGCTCCTACCGGTTCGGATACGGATCGTACGGCTACAGATACGGCGGGCTCGGCGGCGCATACGGATACGGATACGGCGGGCTCGGCGGCGCATACGGATACGGATACGGCGGGCTCGGCGGAACGTACCGTTCCCCAAGCCTCGTCTTCATCCAGCCACCGACGGTCACGGACCGGGCCACGCTGAGTCGTAACCGGGGCGTGGTCCGAAGCGGCGGGGCGAGCCCAACGAGCTCGGGGAGCGACTCCGGGCTCTCGCGCTCCCCGACGAGAAGCGGCGGTGCCTCCCGCGCAGCCCCACGCCCGTCCCGTGGAAGCTCCCCGGCTCGGGCCGCCCCCTCCTCCTCGGGGTCTTCATCCGGGGGCGGGGGCAGTTCGGGCAACGTTCGCCGGGCCCGGCCGCGCTGACGGCCTTCCGGGAGCGCCGGGCCGCCGCGTAGGGAGATCGAAGAAGAGAGGCACGCTTGGCCGCGGCAGTGACACGGGAGGTCGTGATCCTCCCGGCGGAGGGGATGGACTGTCCGAGCTGCGCCCGGACGGCCACACGGTGTCTCCTCGAGTTCGAGGGGGTTCACTCCGTCGATCCCGACATCATCGCCCAGAGGGTCACCGTCACGATCGACCCGGCAAAGTCGAAGCCGGCAGAGCTGCAGCGCTCCCTCCACGATCTGGGCTACGGGGACACCTCGGGCTCGAGGGCGCAGGAGCCCGAACCCGAGGGCGAGGCACGCCTTCCCATCTTCCGGCGCCTCCCCCCCCACGTCGCCCTGGGCGGCGTCTTCTGGCTCCTCACCATCTCGGCCACGCTCGGATCCGCCCCCGGGTGGATGGCCGCCCTCCTCGCTACCGCGACCGTCATCGCCACGGGCTGGCGCATCCTCCCACGCGCGCTCGCCGCCGGGCGGCGCGGAATCATGGACATGCACGTGCTCATGTCCGTCGCGGCCCTGGGCGCGCTCCTGATCGGCGAATACGTGGAAGCGGGCGCCGTCTTCTTCCTCTTCGCCGTCGCGGGCCACCTCGAGCAGCGCGCGCTCGAGCGGGCCCGCGTGGAGGTGCGCTCCCTCATGGACCTGGCGCCCGTCGCGGCCACCGTGCTTCGCCACGGGCACCGCGTGAGGGTGCCGGTCGAGGAGGTGCGCCGGGGCGAGCTCGTGCTGGTCCGGCCCGGGGAGCGGGTCCCCGTCGACGGCACGGTCGCCGCCGGGTCCTCGGAGGTAGATGCCTCGGCGATCACCGGCGAGTCGATCCCCGAGGCGGCCTTCACGGGCGACCGCGTCTACGGCGGATCCGTGAACGGGAGCGGCGCGCTTGAGATCCGGTGCGACCAGGAGGCGGAGGACTCGGCGCTCGGCCGCGTGCTCAAGAGCATCGAGCAGGCCCGTGCCAACAAGAGCCCGACCGAGCGGTTCGTGGACCAGTTCGCGAGGGTCTATACCCCGCTCGTGATGGCCAGCGCCCTCTTCGCCGCACTCGTCCCCCCGCTTGTCGGCGGAGGATCGTTCGCCGAGTGGGGATACCGCGCGCTCGTCTTCGTCGTGATCGCCTGCCCGTGCGCACTCGTCATCTCCACACCGGTGACGGTGGTAAGCGCCCTCACCGGCGCGGCCCGCCGGGGGATCCTTATCAAGAGCGGAGTGCACCTCGAGGTGCTCGCGAGGAGCTCGGTCGTCGCGCTCGACAAAACGGGGACGGTCACCGAATCGAGTCCGAGGGTCCGGCGGATCCTCCCGTGGGGCGAGGCCACGACGGGCGAGATCCTGCGCTACGCGGCCGCCGCGGAGAGTCGCAGCGAGCACCCGATCGGGCGGGCGATCGTCGAGGCGGCCGGCGACGAGGGGATCCGGCTCCCCTTCGCGATCGAGCTCGAGGCGCTCCCGGGGAGAGGGGCCCGCGGCCGCGTCGGCGACCGCACGGTGATGCTCGGAAGCCCCCGCCTCTTCCGGGAGGAGGGACTCATCACCGGCGCCCTCCAGGGGTGGATCTCGAAGATCCAGGGGGAGGGCTCGACAACCGTGCTCGTGGGTTGGAGCGAGCCCGGCTCGGAGGTGATCGAGGTGCGGGGCGCCGTCGCGATTTCCGATCGGCTGCGGCCCGAGGTGCCGCGCCTCATCCCGGAACTCCGCGAACTCGGGGTGAGGAGAATCGTCTGCCTCAGCGGGGACCGTCGACCTGCGGTCGAAGCGGCGGTGCGCGCCGTCGGTTCGGGCCCGGGGGGATTCGATGACTGGCGGGGGAGCCTCCTCCCCGAGGAGAAGGCGACGTGGATCCACGAACTCAGGCTCGAGCACGGCCCTGTTCTCATGGTCGGCGACGGCGTGAACGATGCGCCCGCGCTCGCCGCATCGGATGTCGGGATGGCGATGGCGGCCGGGGGAACGGCAGTCGCGCTCGATACGGCGGACATCGCCCTCATGGAGGACGGGCTCGACCGGATTCCCGAGGCGTTTCGCCTCGGGCGGAAGTCCGCGCGGATCATCCGGGCGAACATTGCCTTCGCCCTCGCCGTGAAGCTCGTCGTCGCCGCACTCGGAGCCGTCGGGATCGCCACCCTCTGGATGGCGGTCGTCGCTGACATGGGCTCGAGCCTCGCCGTCATCCTGAACGGCCTGAGGGCGAGAAGGGCGTGAGGGCGCCCGGGGCACTCCTCCTCGCCCTCCTCCTCATCGCCGCACGCACGCCCGGGGAGCGGGGCGGCCACCCCCCAGGTCCCGGCCCCGCGCCGGGCGCATGTGGTCCTCGTCGCCGCTCCCGCCGGGGGAGAGGCGACGGTGAGCCCGGGGGAGATCGAGGCCGAACGGGACCGGGCCATCGCCCGGATCCGGACCGTGCTCGGGGAGCGGGCGGAAGCGGGGGCGCAAGCCGTGGTGCGCTACCGGGTCTACCCCTCGGCGGAGGCGAAGGCAGCCGCGACCGGAGACGGACGCTGGGCCCACCTCGATGGAGGCGCCGGGGTCCTCCACGTCGTCGTGAGCGAGAACATCCGGGGCGACCGCCTCGGTCTCGACTGGGCCCTCCTCTTCTCGCGGGCGCTCGGCTCCCCCGACCTACCTCTCCTCGAACGAGGGATAGCAGCCTCGAACGCGCCGGCGTGGGGCGGGCGCGGGATCCACTACTGGGCAGCGCGCCTTCACCGGGCGGGTCTCGTACCCCCTCTCCCCGAGCTCCTCTCGTCCCTCTGGCCCGAGGAAGCGTCCCCGCTCATCGTCACGCCCGTCGCCGGCGTCCTCGTCGAGTTCCTTCTCGCCCGGTGGTCAAGAACGGGATTTCTCGACCGGTACGCCACCTGGATGCCGAACGCCGGTGAGGTCGAGGGACTCGAGGCCGGCTGGCAGTATCACCTGGATCGCCTCCTCGCCACGCACGGCACCACGATCGAGAGGGAGCTCGAGGGGGCGGCGGCGGAGAGGAACCGGGGCCTTCCGCTCCTCCTCGGCTTCAACTACGCGAGCGAGGGCTACGGCCGCTACGAAGGCTACCTCTCCGACCGTTCCAACGCCTCGATCGCGCGGATGGCGCGGCTCGGGGCGAGCGGGATCGCCGTCCTCCCCTACGCCTTCATGCCGAGCGCTGAGCGCCCCGCGGCGCTCCGGCCCCCGACCCGCGCCGGGAGCGAGACCGACGAGGCCGTGGTTCAGGCGATCCTGGCCGCGAAGCGGGAGGGGCTGACCGTCCTCCTCAAACCCCACATCTGGGTCCGCGGGGGCTGGCCCGGGGAGATCGCCTTCCGCTCCCGGCGCGATTGGGCCCGCTTCTTCGAGGGATACGAGCGCTGGATCGTGCACTACGCGATCCTCGCCGAGATGTACGGGGTCCCCGCCCTCTCGGTCGGCGTCGAGCTCTCGGCGGCCACGCGGGGCCGCGAGAGCGAGTGGACCACGATCGTCCACCGCGTGCGGAGCATCTACTCGGGATCGCTCGTCTATGCGGCGAACTGGGGGGATGAGTTCGAGGGGTTCGGCTTCTGGGAGCTCTTTGACTACCTCGGGGTGGACGCCTACTATCCGCTTGCCGAAGATCAGGATGCCTCCGACGAGGTACTCCTCCGGGGCGCGGGGGCGATGCTCGACCGGATCGAAGGCGTGTCCCGGCGCTCGGGCAAGCGTGTCCTCTTTACCGAGCTCGGATTTGCGAGCACCCGCGGGAGCTGGGTGCGACCGTGGGAAGGGCACCTCGGCGCAGCACGGAGCACCAGCGACCAGTTTCGGAGCTACTGGGCTGTGACCACGGCGATGGAAGGGCGGGAATGGATCGCCGGGGTCCTCTGGTGGCAGTGGCCCTCCGACCTGCGCCGGGCCGTTGGCGACCGCAAGGGATTCATGCCCGCCGGGAAACCCACCGAGGCGCTCCTCGGCCAGTGGTTCCGGGGGGGCGGGCCCGGAGGCGAATCGCCGCCTCTCGAGCCCCGATAGGAACCGAACGATCCTCCAACTCATACGGAGCACTCCACATGACAAGCAGATCGTGCACTCAGAGGCGCGGGGACGGGGCGGCACGGAGGACGGCGTTCGCCAGTGCCTTGGCGTTGTCCGTCGTGCTCGCCGGATGCTCCGGCGCAGGTGACATGGATTCGACCGGCGGGGGCAGCGTAGCGGAGGGGCTTCAGGCCTTCGTCGGAGCCACGATCATCGACGGCACCGGGTCCGCGCCAGTCGGCGGGGGCGTGATCCTCGCCAGGGACGGGATCATCGAGGCGGTCGGACCGAGCGCGGGCGTCGTGGTTCCGGAGGGTGCCGAGATCATCGATCTCGAAGGTCGCTGGATCGTCCCCGGATTCATCAACTCCCACGGGCACGTGAATGGCGACCTCGCGGCCGCACGCCGCCAGCTCGAGCAGTACGCTCACTACGGGATCACGACCGTGGTGAGCCTCGGCGAGGAACCGGAGACGGGTCAGCTGCGCGACGAGCAGGGAGACGCGAACCTGGACCGATCGCGGATCTTCGTCTCGGGGCCTGTCATCGCCCCCACGACGCCCGAAGAGGCCCGGGCCGATGTCGAGATGCTCGTCGAGTTGAATGTCGACTGGGTGAAGACGCGAGTCGACGACGGCCTCGATACGCGGTCGAAGACGCCCCCCGAGGTGTATCGCGAAATCATCGCTACCGCCGAAGAGCACGGGCTTCCGGCTGCCATTCACATCGTGGATCTGGAGGATGCGATCGGAATCGTCGAGGCCGGCGCCGCGCTTGTGGCCCATAGCGTCCGGGACGCACCGGTCAACGACGTGCTGACCGATGCGATGCTGGAGGCGGATGTCTGCCTGGTTCCGACGCTGACGCGGGAGGTGTCCACCTTCACGTACGCTGAGAGACCGGACTTTCTCGACGATCCCTTCTTCCTTGAGCGCGCGGCGCCCGCGGATCTGTCGCCCTTCCAGACCCCGGAATTCCGCGAGTCCCAGCAGACCGACGCTGCGCTCTTCTGGAAAGACGCCCTCCCGCTCGCAATGACGAACATGAAGGCGCTGCACGACGCGGGAGTCGGGATCGCCATGGGCACCGACACGGGTCCCTTTGGCCGCTTCCAGGGATACTTCGAGCACATGGAGATGGAGATGATGGCCGACGCCGGTCTCTCGCCCGCCGAGGTGATCCACGCCTCGACCGGGGGAGCGGCCACGTGCATGGGGCTTGCCGGCAGCGTCGGCACCCTCGAGACCGGCGCGCACGCCGACCTAGTCGTCCTGAACGCGGACCCGCTCGCCGACATCACGAACACGCGCGAGATCGACAGCGTATGGATCTCGGGAAACCGCGTTCGGTGAAGGAGTAACCGGAGGGCGACAGGCATCAGGCAAGCAGACCCGGGACGGTTCGTCGGGCCCCTGTCCCCCGCTCGGCCCGGAGGCTCCCGGGCCGAGTTCTGGTCGGCCCAGTCGCTCGAGGCCCGGATGGCCTGAGCCGATGACCGGGTCGGCGGCGGACAGCCGCGCGCCTCCCCCCCCCCGCCCCTCCGGGTTCCGGCATGCGCCTCCCCGATGGACAGGAAGGCGCCCGGGCAGCCAGAGCCCGGCCAACGCCGGGCGGGGGATCGACGTGCGTGTCGGCACCGGCAGGGGTCACCTCGGGCGCGATGCTCCCGGGGGAATCGGGCGGTCGAAAGACCGAGGGACAGTAACACGGACGGCGCGGCGTGCCGGACGGACGCGCGGGACGGGACGACCCGGGCCAAGAGGAGGAATCGGACCCTCGCCCCGCTCCGAACAGGGCGAGGGCCGGCTTCGAGATTCCGCGTGTTCGTGCGCGAGGACGGCGGCGGCGGTCTAGATCGACGACCCGAAACTCTTCGCCGTGCGTCTCGCCTAGATCGGCGGTGCATCGGTCAGCCACAGCGTCCTGCCGCCGTAGGGCGACGGCGCAGGGGCCTCCCCGCCGAATCATCCGGCTGTACAGGACAGGGGTGAGCCGCCGGTCATCCGGCTGCACGGAGCCCGCGCCGACCCGCGCCGGCTGTCACGTCGTCGCCGGCACTCCTTCGCCCGTCTCGGCATCCATCACGCGCAGCACATCCGCCGGATCGGGCCACTCGCCACGTGCCACAAGGCGTCCGTTGACCACCACACCCTGAATCGGAAGCCTGCCGAGCGTTCGGAGTGCCTCCCTGAGACCAACCCGGAATGCCCAGAAGTCCCTCGTAAGGAGGAAGATCATGCTCAGGAGGTTGCGGGGATCCACCACCTGAAGCTCGATCGCGTCCCCGGACCGCTCCCGGAGCGCCCGGTAGAGGGGGGCCATCGCGTCCATGCACGCCCTCCGCTCCGGGAAGACGGGCTCTCCGCCCCGGGTGAGGAACCGCCCCTGCACGCGCCCGCAGCAGCCGCTCCCGGAGAGCTGCTCCTCCCACTCCCGGATCAGGATGACGCTCGGGCGCTCCCGCACCCTACCCGGCCCCGCCGCCCGGCACGCCTCGCCTCACCACCGGCTCGAGGCCGCCCGCCATCGGCCGGACCCTCCCGGTCACGGGACGGCGGCGATGCACGCGATCTCCAGGATAGCGGAGGCGGGGACAGCGTCGACGGCGATCGCGGTCCTCGCCGGGGGCTCCGCCGGGAAGTAGCTGGCGTACACCTCGTTCATCGGGGCATAGTCCTCGATATCGGTGAGAAAGACCGTGCACTGCACGAGGTCCGCCATCGAGACCTGGCCCGCCGCCGCACGCTCCCGGATCCCGTCGAGCGCGTTCCGGGTCGCCTCCCGGACGTCCCCCGTCTCCGAGCCTCCCACGACGCCCGAGAGAAAGAGGAGATCCCCCGCGCTCACCCCCGCCGAGTAGAGCGCGGTGCTCCCCCCGCCCGGCGGGTCGACGACGCTCCGCCGGGCGCCCGGCGCGCACCCTCCGGCCAGGACCAGGGCTGTGCAGAGTGCCATCGCTCGGGCGGGTCGCGTCGAGAACGCGGGCCTCACAGGTCTACGAAGAGCAGGCGGTTCTCGTTGAAGAGGGGGATCAGGACGCGGTTACGCGTCGGATCGTACCCGAGATCCCCAGGTGCATCGATCCCGCCGATAAGCACGCTCACCGCGCCCGTCCCGTCCACCAGATACACGGCGGCATCCGCCGAGGAGGAGTACGCGAACCCTCCATCCGCAGTGAATACGACCCCCTCAAAGACCTCCTCCGAACTCGAGAGGATGCTCGTCCGCTCCCCCGCCGGGGTGAACCTGAGGAGATCGCCCCCCGCTGTTGCGACGAAGATCCCGCGAGAGCCGACCGCGACGCCCTGCGGATGGTTCAGGTCGGGCCCCCGGGCGAGTGTCCCCCCGGTCTGGTTCGCGCGGAAGGTCAACCGGTAGAGCGCGTCCGAGGAGGAGGGCACGCTCTCCCCGTTCGCGAGCTCGTACCCGCTGTCCGATACGAAGAAGGAGCCCTCCTCGGCCACGTCGATCCCGGTGAGCGAGGTGACGTCGTCGAGACAACGCGTCTCGTGGATCTCGCCGCTCTCCCGATCCGCGATCCGCACACACCGAATGTCCGTGATGAAGAGCGTGTCGCCGCGAATCGCCATCCCCTTCGGTGCATCGATTCGGCTCGCAGACCCCTGGCTCGGGATCCACTCGAGCGCAAGGACCTCGCCGTCCGGCGAGACGCGGGAGACGAACCCGTTCTCGTCCTCCTCGAGCGGGTTCCCGTTCACGTTCGAGACGAGGTAGACGTCCGCGGCTGCGTCGTAGATGATCGCACGCGGGCCTTGGAGGCCCGCGCCGGCGACCTCGACGGTCGCCACCGTCTCCTCGACCACCGGATCGGCACTGCCGCATCCGGCCACGAGGAGGATTGCGAGCGCGGGAACGAACGGGCGAAGCTGGATGGAGCGCAAAAGATGTCTCATGGGTCAGGGGTGCTGTAAGTCATCGTGGCAATCCGTTGCCGACGCATCGGACCTTCCGAATGTCCGGGATAGCGCAGCTCTGCGCAACGGCATGTACATTAACGGATGCAGCGAGCGACCGGCTGAAGGACCCTCCCACAACTTCTCACCCGGAGAAGCGTACGTGAGACCCCTCCCCGCACTCCTCCTCGCCCTCGGGCCAGGAACGCTCAGCGGTCAAGTCCCCGACGTCCCGCAGCCCGAGCCCGAACCCGCCACGGTACTCCTCGACACCCTCTCCACCGCCGACCCCGAGGAAGACGACGGGGAGGAGATGCGGGCATATCACGAGGTCATCCCCGAGGACGCCGAGTCCGACGAGGGCGTCTTCACCGTCCACCGCGTCGACGACGACTTCTTCTTCGAGATCCCGACGGGGATCCTTCCCCGCGACTTCCTGCTTCAGACCCGGATCACGAAGGCGCCCACGGGCACCGCCTACGGTGGGGAGCGCGAGTCGATGGCGACTGTCCGGTGGGAGCGAAGGGGGGAGCAGCTCCTCCTTCGGCTCGTCGGATACCGGAACGTGGCTCCCGACACCCTCCCGATCTTCGAGGCGGTTCGCGCCTCCAACTTCGAACCGATCCTGTTCGCCTTCGACGTCGAGACGATGCCCGCCGATTCCAGCGCCGTGGTGATCGACGTCACGGACTTCTTCGAGGCGGACACCCCGGTGATCGGGCTCCGATCCGGGCGGAGGGAGTCCTTCGGCGTCCGTTCGTACGTCCGAGACCGCAGCTTCGTCGAGTCGATGCGGAGCTTCCCCGACAATGTCGAGGTGCGGCGCACCGTCACCTTCGGCGCCGGCGACACACCGGTCCAGGACGTCGGCGGCGCCCTCTCCTTCGAGCTCGGGCACTCGCTTCTCGTCCTCCCGGAAGAGCCGATGGCGCCGCGGGAGAGAGACGAGCGGGTCGGATACTTCGCCGTCCGCCAGAACGACTTCGGGAGCCGGGAGCAGCGGGTCGCGGAGCGGGAGTTCATCCGCCGCTGGCGGCTCGAGCCGAGCGATCCGGCCGCCTACCTCAGGGGCGAGCTCGTGGAGCCGATCCGACCGATCGTCTTTCACATCGACCCCGCGACCCCGGCCGAGTGGCGCCCCTACCTCAAGGCGGGGATCGAGGACTGGATCGGGGCCTTCGAGGCGGCGGGCTTCAGGGACGCGATCGTGGCCCGCGACGCCCCCACCCCCGAGGTGGACCCCGAGTTCGACCCTGCCGACGCTCGCTACTCCGTGATTCGCTACCTCGCCTCCGGGATCGAGAACGCGATGGGGCCCTCCTTCTTCGACCCCAGGAGCGGGGAGATCCTCGGGAGCCACATACAGTGGCATCACAACGTCCTGAACCTCGTCCGGAACTGGTACTTCGTGCAGACGGCCGCGGCAAATCCGAAGGCCCGGGCCACCGACTTCGATCCGGATGTGATGGGAGCGCTCCTTCGTTACGTGACCGCCCACGAGGTGGGCCACGCCCTCGGGCTCCCCCACAACATGAAGGGACACTCCGCAGTCCCGGTGGACTCCCTTCGCACCCGCTGGGTGTGCGAGAATGGCACCTCGACATCGGTCATGGACTACGCCCGCTTCAACTACGTGGCGCAGCCCGGGGACGACACCTGCTTCATCCCGAGGGTTGGCGAGTACGACCGGTGGGCGATCGAGTGGGGCTACCGCTGGTTCCCCGAGACAATGGAGCCGAACGAGGTCCGAGCGATCCTGAGGGAGTGGATTGCGGAGCGGGGCGAGGACCCTCGGTACCGATTCGGGGACCCGAGCGCGAGCGACCCCGGCGCCACCTCCGAGGCACTCGGCGACGACCCGGTCCGGGCTTCGGAGCTGGGGGTGGCGAACCTGAAGCGGATTCTCCCGAATCTCCTCGAGTGGACGTACGATCCGGGGGAGAGCTACGAACAGCTCGGCGAGCTCTACTCCGAGGTACTCGAGCAGTGGAAGCGGTATGTCCGGCACGTCACCCTCGCGGTCGGCGGCGTCGAGTGGACGCGGCGGGCGCAGGGGCAGAGCGGGCGCCCCTATTCCCCCGTCACGCGGCATCGACAGAGGGCTGCGATGGCGTACCTGGACCGGCATGTCTTCCAGACGCCCGAGTGGATGATCGACACCGAGATCCTCTACCGGATCGAGGACTCCGGGATCCAGGACCGGATCCGGAGCCTCCAGGTGGATGCGCTCGGCGGGCTCCTCTCGGTGGAACGGATGAAGCGGCTCGCCGAGCAGGCGGCGCTCGGCGGGGCCGAAGCCTACTCCCTCCGGGAGATGTTCGCCGACCTGCGCCGCGCCATCTGGCGGGAACTCGAGGCCGGGGCGCCGGTGGATCCCTTCCGCCGGAACCTGCAGCGGGGCTATCTCGACCAGGTCGAGGAACTCCTTGAGAGCGAGGCCGCGCTCGCGACCGACATCGCGCCACTCGTGCGCGGGGAGCTGAGGGCGATTCGGGAGGCGGCGGAAGGGATGCGCACGGAGGCTTCCGACCCGCTCACCGGGCTCCATGTCGAGGACGTGATCGCGAGGATCGGCAAGATCCTCGACCCCGCGCAGTGATGGCGTCCCGGCGCGAACGGTTGCTCCGAGCGAAGCCGGCCGGGTCGCTTGGGGCCCGCATACGCCGGAGGTACAAAACGTTGATTCGACACTGGTCTCCGCCCGTGGTGTGGGGTCTCGCGCTCATCTCCCTCCTCGCCCCCGGCGGGCCCGCCCGGGCCCAGGGCTCCCAGGTCACGATCGGCGCGGTCCGCGTCATGTCCCCGGGCCGGCCGCTCCTCCCCGAGGTCCCGGGCGGATTCACCTTCTGCCGCCTGATGTACGCGAGGGTCCGCACGGAGCAGCGGGGACAGGGATGGCGGACGGACTACCCGGACGGGGACTACAACCTCACGACCCGCCTCTCCCAGCTGACTCCGACCTCCGTCAGCGGGTGGCTCGACGGGCGGCCCGGCTTCACCGTCCTTCGGGCCACGGACCCGGAGCTCTTTCGCTGCCCCTTCCTCTTCTCCTCTGACGTCGGAACGGTGGGGCTGAGCGACCCGGAGGTCGAGGAGCTCAGGGAGTACCTCCTCAAGGGCGGATTCCTCTGGGCGGACGACTTCTGGGGAGGCCCGGCGTGGACCCACTGGTCCGGCCAGTTGAGGCGGATCCTTCCCGACTTCGAGGTCGAGGAGCTCCCAATGGACCACCCCCTCTTCTCGATCGTCTACCAGGTCGAGAAGATCCCGCAAATCCCCTCGATCCAGTATTGGCGCCAGAGCGGGGGCGGGACCTCCGAGCTCGGGGCGATGAGCGCGACCCCGAGGCTCCGGGTGGTCCGCGACGGCACGGGGCGCATCCTCGTCCTGATGAGCCACAATACCGACATCGCGGACGGGTGGGAGCGGGAGGGAGAGGATTACGGCTTCTTCGCGCGCTTCTCCCCCGATGCGTACGCACTCGGTATCAACATCCTCGTCTGGATGATGACGCACTAGGCGTGGCGGGTCCCCGGGCGACCTACGACCCGTATCCGGGTATACGGTGCGTACGCCGGGCGAGCCCCCCGGCGGGGCCAGGCGAGAGGCGGAGGAGGGGCCAGGGGGTGCCTCCCCCGACGGGTGCCCCGGGAAGCGAACCGCGAGGGCTTGCCCCGGGGTTGGCTAGAGCGCACGATGCGAGGTTACTTGTCGTCGCAGCGGACGAGCTCCCGGCGCCACCGTCCCATGCCCGGGCGGACGCATTGCAACGAGCGATGGTCTGAGATGTACGACAACGTCTTCGAATACCTCTTCAAGTACCCGCAGGTTGCGTACGAGCGCGGGGAGATCGTCTGGAGCGGATCGTGGCCACCGCTCCTCCTGCTCGGCGTCTTCGTCTTCGGCGCGGCGCTCGTGTACTGGAGCTACCGCTGGGGGCGCGCGCGCACCTCCCGCGCGGCGACGTGGACGCTCGTCACGCTCCGGGCGATCGGCCTCGCGATACTCCTGATCTGCCTCCTTCGCCCCACGCTGGTCCTCTCGACCGCGGTACCGCAGCAGAATGTCGTGGCGGTCATCATCGACGACTCGAGGAGCATGGAGATCCCCGACGAGGGGGAGCGGCCGAGGGCCGAGGTCGCCCGGGAGCTCTTCGCCGCGGATGACAGCGCGCTCCTTCGGGACGTCTCGGAGCGCTTCATGGTCCGGCACTTCCGCTTCTCCGCCCTCGCCGAGCGGCTTCGGGATTCGGCGGAGCTCGGCGCGAACGGGACACGGTCGCTCATCGGGCCCGCGCTCGATTTCGTCCGCCAGGAGCTCGCGACGCTTCCCCTTTCGGGGATCGTCCTCGTGACGGACGGAGGCGACCAGAACCCCGAGGCGCTCGAGGATGCGCTCCTCGGCCTCCGTGCCGAAGGGATCCCGGTCCACGCGGTCGGCGTCGGGCGGGAGAGGCTCGACCCGGACGTCGAGATCGAGCGCGTCGACATCCCGCCCACGGTGATTCAGGGCTCGACCGTCATCGCCGACGTGGTCGTTGCCCACACAGGGCTCGGCGGGGTCACGATCCCGGTGAACCTCGAGGAGTTCGGGACGATTCTCGCGACCGAGGAGATCGAGTTCAGCGGGAGGACCGGAAGCGCAACCGTCCGGATCCCTTTCAGCCTCGACGATCCCGGGGTCCGGAACCTCCGCATCCGCGTCCCGGTCCAGGACGGGGAGGTCGTGCAGGAGAACAACGCACGCGACATCCACGTGCAGGTACGGGACGGGCGCGAGAAGATCCTCTACTACGAGGGCCAGCCCCGCTTCGAGGTGGGCTTCCTCAGGCAGGCCGTCCGGGACGACGAGAACCTCCAGGTCGTCGTCCTCCAGCGGACGGGCGAGGACCGCTTCATCCGGCTCGACGTGGACTCGGGCGACGAGCTCTCGGGCGGCTTCCCGAGCACCCGGGAAGAACTCTTCGAGTACCGTGCGCTCATCCTCGGGAGCGTCGAGGCGAGTTCATTCTCCCCCGACCAGCTCCGAATGATCGTCGACTTCGTGGACCGAAGGGGCGGGAGCCTCCTCGTCCTCGGGGGCCCGGCCGCGCTGGCGGAGGGGGGGTTTGCGGGGACGGCGCTCGCCCCGCTCTTCCCCGTCGAGATCGCCCCGCCGCTCGGGGGCGTCGACGGCTCGGAGGACTTCTGGGCCACGGTGCGCCTCCTCCCGACACGAAGCGGGATCGTGCACCCTGCGCTCCGCCTCGCGGAGGAGGAAGCGGCGGATGCGGAGGACGAGGCCGGAGAGGAGGGCACGGTGACGGCGTGGGAGGAGCTGCCCGCGCTCACGACCGTGAACCTCGTCGGCGAGACCCGGCCCGGCGCCACGGTCCTCCTCGAGGGAGAGGTCCAGGAGGTCTTCGGCTCCCGCGCCGGACCCGGCTACGCGGAGAACCCCTCGCCGATCTTCGCCTTCCAGCGCTATGGGGCCGGGCTCGCCGTGGTCCTCGCAGTCCACGACACCTGGCTCTGGCAGATGCACAGCGAGATCGCCCTGGAGGATGAGACGCACGAGCGCTTCTGGAAGCAGGTGCTCCGGTGGATGGTCCAGGAGGTGCCCGAGGCCATCGAGGTCGGCGCGACGGAGACGCGCGTCGCGCCCGCGCAGCCGGTCGAACTCGTGGCCCGCGTCTCGAGCGAGGAGTACCTCCCCGTCAACGACGCACGGGTGACCGCCCGGATCATCGATCCCTTCGGGGCCGAACAGGAGCTCTCGCTCACCTGGGACCTGGACCGCGACGGGGAGTACCGGGGCTCCTTCCTCCCCGCCGTCGACGGCCCCTATGAGGTCGAGGTGGATGCGCTCGACGGGGAACGGCTCCTCGTCGCGCCACCCCTTCACATCCAGGCGGGCGTCCTCGACGAGGAGCTTCGCAGTGGTGCGATGCGCGGCAACCTACTTCGGAGGATCTCATCCGAGACGAACGGGCAGTTCTACACGGTGGCGGAGCTTGACGGCCTCCCTGAGGCGCTCCGCTATACGGAGCGCGGAACCGTGGTGCAGGAAGAGCGTGACCTCTGGGATCTCCCGCTCTTCTTCTTCCTCCTGATGGTCCTCCTCTTCGCAGAGTGGTTCGTCCGCCGGCGGCTCGGGCTCGCATGAGGCCTGCCGCCCGCCGCCTAGCCCTCGCGCTCCCGGTCCTCGCCGCCCTAGGCTCCCCGCTTCACGGGCAGGAGACGCACGTCCTGATCATCTCGGGCCTTGGCGGGGAGGCAGAGTACTCGGAGCGTTTCGTCGAGTGGGGACTCGGGATGATGGAGGCCGCGCGGGGGGCGGGCGTCGCGGAGGCGAACGTGCGCTTCCTCGCCGAGGACGCGGAAGCGGCCCCGGGGCGGATTCACGGGCGCTCCGAGAGGGAGGAGGTCGAGCGCGCCTTCCTGGAGCTCGCCGCGGATAGCGCCCCGGAGGACCGGGTCTTCGTCCTCCTGATCGGGCACGGGGGGGGCGTGGGGGCGGACTCCCGGGTGAGCATGCCCGGCCGGAGCCTTCGCGCGTCCGAGTACCGCGGGCTCGTCGAGGCGCTCGCTCCGCGCACGGTCGCCCTGGTGAATCTCGCGAGTGCCAGCGGTGACTTCGTTCCCGTCCTCTCGGGCGAGGGACGGATCGTCGTCACCGCGACGCGGAGCTCCCGGCAACGCAACGCCGCCCTCTTCGGCGGCTACTTCGTCGAGGCGTACGCGGCGGAGGACGCGGACACGGACCGCGACGGGCGAATCTCGCTCCTCGAGGCCTTCGAGTACGCACGAATCGAGACGGACCGCTACTACGCGGACCGGGGGCTCATCGCATCCGAGACCGCACTCCTCGAGGACCGGAGCGAGGGGGCGGGAGAGCCGGAGCCGGGCGCGGACTCGGGGATCGGGCAGCTCGCGGCCCGCTTCTTCCTCGAGAGCGCCGTCCCGACGGAGATCACCGGGACCGATGCCCGGGCCGAGCGCCTCCGGGCGCTCTACGGCGAACAGGCGCGCCTCGAGGACGAACTCGCGAGGCTCCGCCAGAGCGAGGGGCCGATGGCGCCCGAGGCCTACCGGGCGGCGCTCGAGGCGCTCCTCGTGGCCCTCGCCGGGGCGGGGGCCGAGATCCGGGAGATGGAGGCGGGCCCGTGAACCGCACCGGGGCGCGGTTCCGTCCGCTGCTCGTCCTCCTCTTCGCATCGCTCGCGGGATGCATGGGAAGCGACGGCGCACGCGCGCAGGGTCCGGAAGCGCTCGAGGCGCTCCTCCAGGCGGGAGAGTACGACGAGGCGATCGGGCGGCTCGAGGCGCAACTCGGGAGCCCCGTGTCGGCGGACGTCACCTACGAGCTCGCCGAAGTGCTCCGCACCGTCGGGCGGCTCGAGGAGACCGAACGCGTCCTGGGCGAGGGGCTCGCGGAGAACCCGGGCCACCCGCGCCTCCTCCTCGCCCGGGGACGCCTCCTCCTGGAGACCGGGCGGCTCGGCGAGGCACTCGCCATCCTCCAGGAGGCCGAGGCGGCGGGCTCGGGCGGGGACGCCCTCCTCGCCCGACTGCACTGGGGAGAACTCCTGCTCCGGACGGGGGAGCAGGCGGCAGCGCTCGAACTCTTCGACTCCTTCATCGACGTCTACAACCGCTCGGCGGCGCTCGACGCCCGGGAGCTCGTTGCCGTTGCACGCGCCGTCCGCCACCTCGAGGTGACTGACTCCGCGCTGCTCCGGGACGCGCTTCGCGCCTTCGATGAGGCCCTGGCGCGCGATCCGGATCACCTCGAGGCGCACCTCGGGATCGGATCCCTCTTCGTTCGAACGTATCAGACGGTCGACGCGAGGGAAGCGTTCCAGGAGGTGCTCGCCCGCCGCTCGAGAGACCCGAGGGCCCTCCTCGGGATGGCCGAGACGCTCCAGGTCGAGGGCTCCTCCGGGGCAGGCGACCTCGTGGACCAGGCGCTCGAGGTGAACCCGAGCCTCGTCGCCGCCCGGGTGCTCCGGGCGCGTATCCGCTTCGCCGGCGAGGACATGGAGGGGGCGCAGGAGGACCTCGAGGCCGCCCTCGAGGTGAACCCGACCTCGAGCGAGGCCAGCGCCGTCCTCGCCGCGATGCACTTCGTCGCGGGGCGGGAGAGCGAATTCGAGGCGGTCACCGAGAGCGTCCTCGCCCGGAACCCGCACGACGCAAAGTTCTTCGTCACCGTCGCCGAGCTCACCTCTACCCGCCGCTACTACGCGGAGGCGGCGGCGTTTGCGGGCCAGGGCGTGGGCGTCGATTCCCTCGCCTGGAGCGCCTACGGCACGGAGGGTCTGAACCAGCTCCGAATCGGCGAGATGGTCGAGGGCCGCGCGAATCTCGAGATCGCCTTCGAGGGGGACCCGTACAACCTCTGGTTCAAGAACACGCTCGACCTCCTCGACGTCATGGCCGGGTTCGAGACGCTCGAGTCGGACCGGATCCAGGTCTTCGTCGATCCGGAGGACGGCGAGGCGCTCGCCATCTACCTCCTCGACGCGAGCGAGCGGGCGTACGAAGCGCTCTCGGCACGCTACGGTTTCAGGCCGGCGACGCCGCTCAGGGTCGAGGCCTTCCGCCGAAGCGCTGACTTCTCCGTCCGGACGGTGGGGCTCGCGGGACTCGGCGCGCTCGGGGTGGCCTTCGGCCGCGTGGTCGCGATGGACTCCCCCGCGGCGCGGGGGACCAATGGCTACCACTGGGCCTCCACCCTCTGGCACGAGATGGCCCACGTCGTCCACCTCGGGATGACGGGCCACCGCGTCCCCCGCTGGCTGAGCGAGGGACTCGCCGTACACGAGGAGCGGCTCGCCGGACCCGGATGGGGCTCGCGCCCGGGGCTCCCCTTCTTCGCGGCGTACCTCGAGGACCGGCTCCGTTCGCCAAGCGAGCTGAGCCAGAGCTTCGTCCGGCCGCGGTTCCCCGAGGAGATCGGCTTCGCCTACACGCTGGGATCCCTCGTATCCGAATGGATCGAGTCGCGCTGGGGGTTCGCCGGGATCCGCGGGATGCTCACCGGCTACGGGGAGGGGCTCTCCCACCGGGACGTCCTCGCGCGGGAGTTCGACCTCGGCCTCGAGGACTTTGACGAGGCATTTGACGAGTGGCTCCGGGAACGCTATCCGGGTGCCTTCGCCGCCGCGGAGGCAGCGCTCGAGATGAGGGGTGTCGCGGGGGACATGCGCCGGGACCCGGCGTGGCTGGAAGAGCGGGTATCCGAACGGCCGGAGGATGTGGAGAGCCGGCTCGCTCTCGCCCGGATCCGGATCGGGGAGGAGCGCATGGGCGAGGCCGAGGAGCTTCTCCTCGAGGCCCGTGCGCGATTCCCCGAGAACCCCGATCCGCGCGGGCCGAACCGCCTCCTCGCAGAACTTCTCGAGGACCGGGGCGAGGCGGCAGGGGCGATCGAGGCACTCGAGGCCCACGTCTCGATCGTGGCCGATGACTACCCGGCGCATCTCCAGCTCGCGGATCTCCGCGAGGAGGGCGGCAACCCCGCGGGGGCCGCGAGGGCGCTCGAGGATGCGATTCAAGTATACCCATTCGAGATCCCGCTCCACGAGCGGCTCTCCGAGCTCTACCGGGAGCTCGGAGACGCGGAGGCGGAGGTGCGCGAGCGGCGGGTGACGCTCGCTCTCGCGCCCGTCGACCGGACCGGCGCGCTGTACGAACTCGCCGACGCGCTGTACCGTGCGGGCGCGGCGGGCGAGGCGAGGGAGCGCGTTCTCGAGGCGCTCGAGCTGGCGCCCCGCTTCCCCGAGGCGCAGGATCTCCTCCTCAGGATCATGTCGGCCACCAGGGGAATGTAGTCGCTGGAAGGAGAGCGGGCGGGCGGCTCCGGAGCTACCGGCAGGGCCCTGGCGCGCGAGCAACGAGATCGATCCAGGAGGCGTGTGTGGCTCTACTAGAGAATGCGACGGCGGTGGCGGTGGTCGAGGCCCCGCCGGACAACAGGAACGATGTCGAGCTGGCAAACCGGATGCGCTCGAGCCGGACCGCCATCCTGGACGAGGTGGGGAAGCGGATCGTGGGGCAGCGGAAGGTCCTCGATCAGGTGCTCCTGTCCCTCTACGTCGGAGGCAACAGCCTCGTCCTCGGGGTGCCGGGGCTCGCCAAGACGATGATCATTCACATCATGGCGCAGGTCCTCGACCTCGACTTCTCCCGGATCCAGTTCACGCCGGACCTGATGCCGTCGGACATCACGGGCACCGAGATCCTCCAAGAGGATCCAGCCTCCAAGCAGCGGGAGATGGTCTTTCGGCCGGGCCCGATCTTCGCGAACATCGTGCTCGCCGACGAGATCAACCGTACCCCTCCGAAGACGCAGGCCGCGCTCCTCGAGGCGATGCAGGAGCACCGGGTGACGGTCCAGGGCGTAACGTACACGCTCGAGGAGCCCTTCTACGTCTTCGCGACCCAGAACCCGATCGAGCTCGAGGGCACCTACCCCCTCCCCGAGGCCCAGCTCGACCGCTTCATGTTCGAGGTCGTAATCGAACACCTCCCCGAGGACGAGGAGCTCGACGTCGTTCGCGAGACAACGGGCGTCGTCGGGGACGAGCCGAAGAGCGTCGTCACGAAGGAAGAACTCGTCCAGTTCCAGCAGCTCGTCCGGCGGGTCCTCGTCTCGGACGCGGTCGCCGGCTACGCACTGAGCATCGTTCGGGCCACCCGCCCGGAGGGAGAGGGATCGCTCGACTTCGTCCGGGAGTGGATCGCCTACGGGGCGAGCGTGCGCGCCGCGCAGTACCTCGTCCTCGGCGGGAAGGCGCGGGCGATCACGCGCGGACGCTTCGCGGTGGACTTCGAGGACATCCGCGCGCTCGCGCACCCGGTTCTCCGCCACCGTATCCTCGCCAACTTCCAGGCCCAGTCCGAGGGGGTCACAACGGACCAGCTCGTCGACCGGCTCCTCAAGACGGTCCCCGAACCCAAGTCGGGGATGTAGGGGGGAGGAGGGGGAATGCCTGCGGAGCACGCGTGGAGCCAGGGCCGGGTCGGGCCGGGCGGGCAGTTCCTCGACCCGAAGACGCTTCAGCGGATCGGGAGCCTCGAGCTCGTCGCGCGCGGCGTCGTCGAGGGGTTCCTTCAGGGCCTCCATCGCTCCCCCTTCCTCGGGCAGTCGATGGACTTCGCGGAATACCGCCCGTACGTCGTGGGCGACGATCCGCGCCGCGTCGACTGGAAGGTCTTCGCCCGGACGGAGCGATACTACGTCAAGGAGTACGAGGCGGAGACGAATGCGAACTTCACCGTCCTTCTCGACTGCTCGCGCTCGATGGCCTTCGGCGACGGTAAGCTCACGAAGTTCGACTACGCACGCTATCTCGCCGCGTCCCTCTCGTTTCTCGCGCGAAAGCAGGGCGACCGTGTGGGCATCGTGACCTTCGACTCCGAAGTCCGCGACGTCGTGCCCTGCTCCGCACGGCACCTCGAACTCGTACTCCTCACGATCAACCGCGCGGACGCCGAGCGGCGGGGCGACTTCGGGTTCGCCCTCCAGGACGTGACGAGCCGGAGGACGAGAAAGGGGCTCGTGGCGCTCGTCTCGGATCTCTACCTCGAGCCGGAGAGGCTCAGGGGGCCGCTCACTCGTCTGCGGGAGATCGGAAACGACGTCATGGTCTTCCACGTCCTCGACCCGGCCGAGCGGAACTTCCCCTACGAGGGGAAGTTCACCCTCGAGGACATGGAGACCGAGGAGATCCTCCCGATGACGCCGGAAGAGCTCAGGAAGGATTACCGTGAGCTCATCGCCAAGCATATCGCCGAGGTTCGCCGGGTACTCGTCGGCACCGGGGCCGATCACGTCCTCGTGGATACGGGCGAGCCGCTCGATCAGGTGCTCTTTCACTACCTCCTGTCACGGCAGGAGCGGACCCGGAGGGGACAGTGGGCCTCTCTTTCCTGACACCCCTCTTCCTCGCCGGCTTCATCGGCGTCATGGTGCCGCTCATCATCCACCTGATCCGGCGGCATCGGGGTCGGGTGATTCCCTTCCCCTCGCTCATGTTCCTGAGGCGGCTTCCCGTCGAGACCGTGCAGCGGCGGACGCTTCGCGACTGGCCGCTCCTCCTCCTCCGGATAGGGGCCCTCATACTGATCGCGCTCGCCTTCGCCCGGCCCTTGCTGCAGCTCGGCACCGAGGAGGACGGCGTCGCGGGCGATCCGCTCCGGGAGGTCGTGCTCGTCGTGGACCGCTCGTGGAGCATGGCGGGCAGCGAGCGGTGGGAGCGGGCCATCGAAGAGGCGCAGGAAGCGCTGAGCGGCCTCGTGAGCCCTGACCGCGCCTCCCTCGTCCTCTTCGACGCCATCGGACGCGTCGCCGTCGAACCCACGCTCGATCCCGGCCGCGTCCAGGCCGCGCTCGACACGGTCCGCCCCGGGTGGGGCGGGACGCAGATCGGCGCCGGACTCCAGGCGGCGAGCGGTATTCTGGCGGCCTCGGACCGTTCGCGGCGGGAGATCGTCCTCATCTCGGACTTCCAGCGCCGGGGCTGGGAGGACGGTCCCAGGGACCCGATCCCGGAGGGTACGGCATTCGTGACTGCGGATGTGGGAGACGACGGGCTCGGCTCGATGATCGTCTCCGACGTAACGCTCGACTACAGCTTCGAGGAGGGTCGTCAGCGGGTCCGCCCGTCAGCGCGGGTGATCCGGCAGGGGGAGGAGGCTCCCACCGGCGCGGAGGTCGTGATCGAGGTGGACGGCCAGCAGATCGAGGCACAGACGATCGAGATGCCCTCCGACGGGGCGCTCTCCGTCCCGTTCGCCCCGATCACCCTCCCGGAGGAGGGGATCCAGGGCACGGTACGGGTGAACCCGGAAGGAGGCGCGGAGGCCGAGCCCTTCCGCTTCGTCGTCTCGCCGAGCGAGGTCCTCTCCGCCGTCCTGGTGGAGGAGACGGGTGCCCTCGGGGGGGGGGCGCCCTACCTGAGAAGCGCGCTCGACGTGCAGGGGGGGGTTCCGATGCAGGTCGAGACGCGGCGGACGGCGAGCTTCTCGGCCGACGAGCTCGACGGCGTCGACCTGGTCATCCTGAACGACGTCCCCCTCCCCGCCGGGGAAGCCGCAAGGACGCTCCAGGCCCACGTACGGAGCGGAGGTGGGCTCCTTGTGGCATCCGGGCCCGCAAGCGAGCCGGAGAACTGGAGCTCGGCGTGGAACGAGTACCTACCCGCCCGCCCGGGCGAGATCATCGAGCGGGACCCCACCGGTGGCGCAAGCCTCGCGCAGGTGGACCGGGATCACCCGATCTTCACAATCTTCGGGGGCGAGAGCGGAAGCGGGCTCGGCTCCCCGAGGTTCTTTCGCTATCGACGCCTCGGCGTACCCGAGCCCGAGCCCGCCGCCGACGGAGAGGAGGGTACCGAGGAAGAGCAGAACCCAAGGGTCCTCGCCCGCTTTGACGACGGTGCACCGGCGCTCGCCCAGCGAACGGTCGGCGCAGGGCGGGTCCTCGTCTGGAGCTCCACCTTCGACAACGAGTGGAGCGACTTCCCCGTGCACCCTGTATTCCTCCCGGTCGTGAGGGAGACCGTGCAGTTCACGGGGGCGCGTCGAGAGAGCGTCCCCTACTTCACCGTGGGCCAGCCCCTCGACGCCCGATTCCTCCTCATCGAGGCCGGGCTTCTCGAGGAGGGGCAGGCGGAGGCCGGGACTGACGGGGAAGCGACGAGCGACCCGGGCCCGGTCCTCGGGCTCCTCGTTGGTCCCGACGGCTCCGCCCTCGAGCTCACCCCGTCCGGGGGCGCGCTCCTGCAGCTCGCCTCCCCCGGGTTTTACGAGGTTCGGGAGGAGGAGGACTCCGGTGCAGGATGGGTCCTCGCGGCGAACCCGGACGTCCGCGAGGCGGACCCCGCGAGGATCGACCCCGAGGAGCTGACGCTCGCGGTGGCTCCGTCGAGCGCGGAGGAGGCCGCGGCCGCGTCGGGGAATCTGGCGGGCGGCAACCTCTCCCAAGGGAACGATCCCCGCACGGTGCTCGAGGAGGGGGAGCGAAGGCAGGGCGCGTGGCGCTTTCTCCTCCTCGGGGCGATTCTCCTCCTCCTCGGCGAGACGCTCCTGGCCGGGCGAAAGAAGCCGCTAGCGAAGCGGGCCGGATAGGCGTACCGTAGTTGTGGGCACCCGACGGCTCAATACGCGGAGCAGGGCAATGAGAAACCGGTTCGAGGGGGGGGAACGAAGGGAACTCCGCAATGTCGTCCAGACCGTTCGGCGCCGGTGGCGTCTCCGGACGATTCTCCGCGGGGCCCTCTATTCCACCGTAGCGATCGTCTCGGCGGTCGTCCTCGTCCAGCTCCTCGTCGAGGCCTGGCCCTGGGGACCCCGGAGCGCTGCGTTCGCCACCGCCGTCCTCTACTTGGGCGCCGCCCTCGTCACCGTCGTCACGCTCCTCCGGCCCCTCGTTCGCCGCGTCTCGGACCGCCAGGTCGTCCTCTACCTGAGGGAGCACGAGCCCGACCTGAGGTCCGAGATCCTCACGGCCGTCGAGGCGCTCGATGGGGAGCCCGATCCCCGAACGGCCCAGCTCCTGGACGGCCTCATCCGCTCCGCCGTCCTCCGCGCACGCGCCGTGGGCGGGGGCAGGCGGGTGGACGAGCAGCCAATCCGGCGCCTCTCCTGGTGGAGCACGGCGGTGGCGGCGGCCGTCGGGCTCCTCCTCCTTACCGACCCCTTGGGACTCCGCGAGGAGGCACCGCCGAACCTCCTTCGCCCCTGGACGGCCGTGCAGCTTCCCCCGCCGCTCGCGATCCAGCTCCTCCCCGGCGATACGATCGTCCCGAGGGGTGCCGAGCTCCACATCGCGGCCCGCCTCGAAGGGTTCGACACCGAGGAGGTCGAAGTCGCCTTCCGCTCGGAGGAGGGGACCGAGTGGGAGCGGTGGCCGATGCTTATCCAGGACGAGGAGGTCGGGGACCACGAGTTCATGCTCTTCCGGGTGGAGGAGCCGATGGACTACTTCGCCGAGGCGGCGGGGGTTCGCTCCGACACCTACAGGATCGACGTCGTCGATCTCCCGTACGTCGCACGCCTCGAACTCGAGCTCCATCACCCCGCCTACACGCGCCTGCCCCCTGAGCTCATCGAATCGGCGGGCGACATCTACGTCCTCCCTAGCACCCGGGTCGTGGTGCGGGCCGAGCCGACGGTTCCGATCCCCGCTGGCCGAATCGTCCTCGAGGAGGTAGGCGAGGTGGCGATGACCCTTGACGCGGAGTCCCGGCTCACCGGCGAGTTCATGGCGGAGGAACCGGGATTCTACCGGATCGATCTCGAGGACGGCGAGGGGACGACGCACCGCGGAACCCCCGATCACCTGATCGACATCGTCGAGGACCTCCCCCCGATCGTATCGATCGAGCAGCCCGCGCGGGATGTCCGCGTCACCTCGGTGGAAGAGGTGTATGTGGAGGCCGAGGCCACCGACGACTACGCCGTCGCCACGGTGGAGCTGATCTTCTCGGTGAACGGGGGTCCGGAGGAGACGATCCCCCTCATGTCCGGCACGGAGTCGCGGCTGAGCGAGATCTCCGCCGGCCACACCTTCTTCCTCGAGGACTACGACCTCCAGCCCGGAGACCTCGTCTCCTACCACGTCCGCGCGCTCGACAACGGCCCGGCGGCAGAGGAACGGGAGGCGCGTACCGACCTCTTCTTCATCGAGGTTCGCCCCTTCTCCCAGGACTTCCGCCAGGCGGAGCAGGGAGGCGGCGGGGGCGGGGGTGGCGGCGGGGGCGGTGATCCGATGGCCGGGCAGTTCTCCGAGCGCCAGAGGGAGATCGTGACCGCCACCTTCAACGTGGGCCGTGACTGGCGCCAGATCGCCCCGGAGCTCCTCGAAGAGGACATCGCCACGATCGCGCTCTCGCAGGGAAGCCTGATGGAGGAGGTCCGAAGCTTCCTCGCGGAGCTCCAGGGGCGCCTCCAGCGGGCACCGGAAGAGATGCGCCAGGTCGCCGACGAGCTCCCCCTCGCGACCGAGGAGATGGAGGCGGCGCTGAGGGCACTTGAAGAGAACGAGACCGACGAGGCGCTCGCGCCGGAGCAACGCGCCCTCCAGCACCTCCTGAGGGCCGAGTCCGTCTTCCGCGAGATCCAGCTCGCCCAGGAACAGAACCAGGGCGGGGGCGGAGGCGGGGCCAGCGGCGCGGAGATCCGGGAGGATCTCGCGGACTTCTTCGATCTGGAGATGGAGCGGCTTCGCAATCAGTACGAGGAGCTGCAGCGCGGCCAGCGCCAGCAGATGGACCAGGAGCTCAATTCGGCACTCGAGCGGCTGAAGGAACTCGCCCGGCGGCAGGAACAGGAGCAGGAGCGGCTCCAGCGCGTGGCCGAACGGCTCCCGCCCGGGGCAAGCGGTGCGGGGGGCGAGAGCCAGCGCCGTCTGGCCGACGAAGCCGAAGAGCTCGCACGCGAGCTGGAGAGGCTGTCACGCGAGTATTCCTCCCCCGAACTCGCCGAGACAGCCCGGGATCTCGAGGAAGCCGCGAACGCGATGCGCCGCTCCGCCACCTCCCGGAACCAGAGCGGCGTGGGACAGGCAAGCGCGGCGCAGGAGGCGCTCGAGGACGCCCGCCGGCTCCTCGAACGGGATCAGGCGAACCGGCTCGGGCGCGACGCCCAGGACGCCGTCGCGGAGGCGGAGCGTGCGCTCGAGCGGCAGCGGGAGATCGAGGAGGCGGTCGGGGAGATGCCAACCGGGCTCGCGGGCAGAGCCGAGGCGCTTCCCCCCGTCCTCGACCAGAAGGACCAGTTGATCGAGGAGCTCGAGAACCTCGAGGGCGAGCTGAACCGGCTGGCCGACGAGGCGGAGGATCCGCAGGCGGAGCGGGGATTCCGGGAGGCGGCCTCGGCGATAAGGGATGGTCAGCTCCCCGACCGAATCGACTTCTCGAAGAGCCTGGTCGCCTCGTCGAGGCCCGAGCAGTCCGAGGAGTTCGAGGCACAGATCACCGAACTGATGGAGGAGCTATCCGAGCAGGTGCAGACAACCGCGGGGACGCTCGATCCGGATGCGAGCGACCCGGCTGCGGAATTCGCCGAGCGGACGCGCGAGCTGGTCCGGGCGGCGGAGTCGATGGAGGAGCGGGCTCGCCAGGCGGCGGCGGCCGAGCAGGCGCAGGAGGGCGACGGCCAGCAGGGGGGAGAGCCCTCTGACGGTCAGCAGGCCGGGGGTCAGCAGGCCGGGGGTCAGCAGGCCGGGGGTCAGCAAGCCGGGGGTCAGCAAGCCGGGGGTCAGCAGGGAGGAAGCGGAAACCAATTCGGCGGGAACCGCTTCGGGCCCGGCGGCCCCGGTGGGTGGTTCGATGGAGACATCGCGCGCCAGCTGGGCCGGGAGGCGGGGGAGCGCCGGACGCAGGCAGAGTCGCTTCGGGACCGCCTTGCGGAGGCCGGGGCACCGCGAGAGAGTCTCGAGAGCCTCGAGGGGGTGATCGACCGGTTCCAGAGGCTCGAGACGCTGGGGATCTACGGAGAGCCGCGTGCGCTGGCCGAGCTCCAGCGGGAGCTGATCGAGAGCCTCCGGGAGCTCGACTTCGACATCCGCCGCCACTTCGCCACCGAGAGCCGCGAGGGGCCCATGGTCGTGGGTTCCGGGGAAGTGCCCGAGGGCTACCAGGATCTCGTTGAGGAGTACTTCCGGACCCTTGCCAGGTAGTCCCTGAACCGGATTCGGCCATGCGACGCATTCGTTGGATCCTCGGCACCCTCCTTCCCCTGGCCGCACTCCTCGGAGCCACCCGGGTCTCCTCAGCGCACGAGATCCCGGCGGCCGTCACAGTCCAGAGCTATATCCGGGCTGAGGGCGACGTCCTCCGGATGCTGGTCCGCGTCCCGCTCGGATCGATGCGCGATATCCAGTTCCCGCTCCGCGGTCCCGGCTACATCATGATCGAGGAGGCGGATCCGTATCTGCGCGACGCCGCCGTCCTCTGGCTCGTCGACTACCTGCAGCTGTTCGAGAACGACGAGCTTATCGAGCGCCCCGAAGTCGTGGCGACCCGAATCTCGCTCCCCTCGGATCGGTCCTTTGTCTCCTTCGACAACGCACTCGAGCACATCCTCGGGCCTCCCCTCCCGGCCACGACGGACCTGATCTGGAATCAGTCCATGCTCGACGTCGTCCTGGAGTACCCGATCGAGTCCGACGAGTCGCGGTTCTCGATCTTCTCCGAGCTCTCGCACCTGGGCCTCACGACGACGACGATACTTCGCTTCGATCTGCCAGGGAGCGAGGAGCGCCTCTATCAGTTCATCGGCAATCCAGGACTCGTCGAACTCGACCCGAGGTGGTATCAGGCCTTCCTCCAGTTCGTGGAGCTCGGCTTCTTCCATATCCTGGACGGAATCGACCACCTCCTCTTCCTCCTCTGCCTCGTCATTCCCTTCCGGCGAATCGTGCCGCTGATCACCCTGGTGACTTCCTTCACGGTCGCTCACTCGATCACGCTCGGAGCGTCGGCATTCGGGTATGCCCCCTCGGCACTCTGGTTTCCCCCGCTCGTCGAGACGCTGATCGCGCTCTCGATCGTCTTCATGGCGCTCGAGAACATCCTGGGAGCGAACCTGCAGAGGCGCTGGCTCGTCGCCTTCGGCTTCGGCCTCGTGCACGGCTTCGGCTTCTCCTTCGCACTGCGGGAGTCGCTCCAGTTCGCCGGCTCCCACCTCGTGACCTCGCTGCTCGCCTTCAACGTCGGCGTGGAGCTCGGCCAGATCGCCGTCCTCCTGGTGGCCGTCCCAGCCCTCGTCCTCCTCTTCCGGCATGTGGTGGCCGAGCGGCTCGGCGTGATCGTCATGTCCGCCCTCATCACCCACACCTCGTGGCACTGGATGGCCGACCGTTGGGGGACGCTCCAGGCGTATACGATCTCCCTCCCGCCCCTCGACATCGTCTTCCTCCTCGCGGTGGTCCGCTGGGCCATGGCGATCCTGGTCCTGATCGGCCTCGCCTGGATCATGAAAGGGATCTTCGGGAAGATCGAGGAGGTGGCAGGGGGAGCCGGATCCGCGGGTTCGAGCCCCCAGGTCGAACTCTGAACCCATAGGATCGATCTCTGGCGGCCCGGGCCGCGTATCGGCGGGGGCGGACGGCGGTTCCGGCAGGGCAAGGGACCGTCTTGTTGCCGCGTCCGACGCGCAGCGGTAGACTAAGTCGTGTCCCTCTGGAGCATTCCCGCGGGCCCTCGCCCGGGGTGGTGGCCTCGTTCCTTGATTCTCGTTCAACCCCGACTCCCATGCCCCGGAATTCAATGCACACTCCCGTCGCTGCCCTGGTCCTCCTAGGCCTTGCCTACACCGCCCCGCTGTCCGCCCAGAGCGCGGGGGAGGCACTTCGGGACGAATTCCCCGAGCTCGCCACTCTCTTTGACGCCTTCGACGTCACGCAGGCGGCGATGTACGACCGGCTTCTCGAGATCACCGAATCCCCTGAGTCGGCTGCGGGACGGGATGCGCTCCGCGACGCCCTCATGCGCGCGATGAACATGTCGATGTCCGAGATGATGGCCGAGATGCATCAGGCCGAGATGATGGACATGGACATCGACATGGCGGCCGGCCCCTTCGGCATGCTCGAGACGGATGCGGCAGAGGAGCTGAGGTCGCTCAGCCAGATGGAGTCCTCCCCGGACAACGCCCGCACTTCCCTGTCGCGCAGTGACGCGCTGACGGAGAGGGCCGCGGACGTCATCGCGCATGGCCGGGAGTTCCAGGCCCGGGTCTTCGACATCTACGCCGACGGCGGGATCATGGACAAGGAGGCGGCCGTGTACGAGGCGGTCGAGGCGTACCTGGCCGACCCGGCTTCCGTGGCGGCCGAGCCGAAGAATCCCGCCCTCATGTACGGCCACCCCTTCGCGGGCGCGATGAGGACCGGATACCCGCAGATCACCGGGATCTTCTGGGCCTCTCAGTGGCTGCAGCTGGCCTCGCTCGAGCCGCTCATGTCGGGGGCTGCCGCGTCGCCGGGGGTGGGCACCACGATCGAGCGCTACGAGGCGAAGGTCTCCGGGATGGGCGAGATGTCCCCCGTGCCCACCGAGATCCCGATGGTGCCGGCGATCTCTCCCCTACTCCTCAACCGCCACCCCGAGGCGGCGTGGATCATCGACAACGTGAACAGCCTCGAGCTCGTGATCGCCGACCTCCTCGTCCACCCGGACGTGGAGGACCGCACCGCGTCCATCGACGCTGTCACGGACGCGTACACGGACAAGGAGTCGAGCATCCTCGTGGGATCGATGGCGTACCGGGACTACCTCCTGTCCGCCCTCCGGACCGGGATCTACAACCAGGGCGGGCCCGCTCTGGGTCAGCTGGCCCGCTCCGAGCGAAATCGCTCGCGGATGGAGATGGAGATGGGAGGGCACGTCTCGCTCCCCGGGATGAACTAGGAGACAGCCCCGCTCCGACTCACCGTCGGCTCAACCGGCGAGATCGGTCCAGGTCTCGGCGAGGCGCTCCGCGGTTCGCCACGCGAGCGCCTGGACCGTAAGCGTCGGGTTTCGGGCGCCGCTCGTCCCCATGACGGACGCCCCGAGGAAGCCCACGTTTCCGGCCTCGTGGGAGAAGCCCCAGCGGTCCGCCACATTTGTCTCCGGATCGTCTCCCATCCGCGTTCCCCCGTAGGCGTGGGTTGTCACCCCCATAGTGCTCCCGAGCCCGGACGCACTCACCTCGACGGCCCCCGCCGCACGGTACCACTCCATCATCTTCTCCTGCAGGAAGGCGGCGATGGCGAGCTCGTTGTCCCGGTAGGAGGCCGTGATCCGTATGACGGGAAGGCCCAGGGGATCCGTCACTGCGGGATCCAGTTCCAGGTAGTTCGTATCGTAGGGGAGCGTCGTCTTCTGGATATAGGAGTTCACGGACCGGTCCGAATTCTCCCGGATGAATCTCTTCCAGGCGCTCCCCCAGTTCGGCCCCCGCCCGAAGGTGTTCATGCTCGCGGCCCCGATCGGACGACGATCGGAGTAGACCCACAGGTTCCCGCCACCGATGAAGGGCACCGCCGAGTGGTCGAAGTTGTCATCGGCGAAGTCGTCGACCGCCACCCCCTGTGCGGGCAGCCCGTACCACGCCCCCAGATCGAAGGGGAAGAGCGCGGATACGCCGGCGCCCTGATGATGGCTGAAGTAGTGGCGTCCCACCTGCCTGTGGTTGTTCGACAGGCCCTCCGGGTACGCCCTTGAGCGGGAGAGGAGGAGCATGCGGACGTTCTCGTAGGTGTAGCCCGCGAGGAGGACGACCCGCGCCGGCTGGAAGAACTCGTCGGTGCCGGTCACATACCTGACGCCGGTGGCCCTCCCCTCCCCGTCCACCTCGATCGTCGTCACGTGGGCCCTCGGGATCACATCGAGGTTGCCCGTCTCGAGCGCCTTCGGGATCGTCGTCACGCAGGTAGCGCTCTTCGCATCGACGTGGCATCCGCCCTTGTTGCAGTGCCCGTGGTAGACGCAGCCGGGCCGGCCCTCATACGGCTCCGTCGTGATGGCTGCGGGTCCGGGAAACGGCGTCCACCCGAGCGATCTCGCCGCGCCCGCCATCCGCTCGAGGAAGGCCGTCCGGCGAAGCGGGGGCATCGGGTACGCCCGCGCGCGCGGCCCCTCGAAGGGGTTGCCGAGCGGGTCGATTCTCCCCCGGATGTTCCCCGCCTGGCCGGAGACACCCACCTCCCGCTCCACGATGTCGTAGAAGGGCTCGAGCTCGTCGTAATCGAGCGGCCAGTCCTCGACGGTGGAGTCCGCCGGGATCCTGGACGCCCCATACCTCCGCGTCGTCTCGCTCCGGACCCGGAAATCCCACGGGTTCAGCCGCCAGCTCTGCGCCCAGTAGTGAATCGAGGTTCCGCCGACCGCATTCATCATCGGGTGCGTCCCGACCTGCACGGCGACCTCTGACGGGTGGCCGCGGACGGTCGGCCGCTCCTCCTGCGTCTTCTTCACGATGAACGGCCAGTCGCGGACGTTGTTTCGGATCTCGTCCGGAACGAAGTCGCGGCGGTCGAGCCAGGTGCCTGCCTCGAGCCCCACGACCCGGAGGCCCGCGCGTGCGAGGGGCAGGACGGCCACGCCGCCGGTCGCCCCCATCCCTACGACGACGACGTCGGCTTCGGGGTTTCGTCTGGGCATCTCGAGCTCACTCGTACGCGGAGCGCCGAAGGGGGGTGAGCGTTCCGGCCTCGAGCCCCTCCTGATCCTCGGCGCTCACCGCCCGGCGGGGACCGGGATAGCCGATCAGATCCCACCCGATGAAATCCCTGTTGCCCCCGTAGACCGGATCCCCGAAGGTCGCCTGCCAGGTGTGGGCACGCACCGTGTCGAAAAACGCGGCGGAGCTCCCGAGGAAGCCAGCTCCGCTCCCCGTGGCTCCGCCCGTCTGGACGTCGAAGAGGACGGAGTCCTGGTCGCGTTCGGGGAGTTGGGCGAAGGGGGCGCCTCGCGCGTACTCGGCGTACCGGTCGAGCGCCAGGAGGCCTGCGCGGTAGAGCTCCCGCGAGCCGGCGAGCGCGCCGCCCAGCTCCCGATCGATGTAGTCGAGCGCCCCCGCCTCCCTGGCCCCGGGGCCAGCTTCGTCGCTCGGGATCAGGCGGCCGATCATCACATCGAGGAGCTCCCGCTCCCTGGCCGTCAGGTTCCGGGGGGCGTCCCCTCCCGCCGGGGCGGAGGCGGCGGCCCCGAGCACCGCCGTCTCGTCGGGGAGAACCTCCCCCTCGCCCTCGGCAGCTCCGGCGAACGGTCCGGGAACGATCGCGGCCGCGCCAGCGAGGCCAGCGCCCCGAAGGAGCTCCCGCCGGGACCACTTCCTCGGCTTGCGAGCCTCGTCACGGGCCATATTCGGGTCCTTTGGCATCAGTTCGAGTCCTCTCCGACGCCCGGCCAGCTGCCGGGAAGATCCCCGCCCTGCCACTCCCACGGCTCCGGCATCGGCGCTCGCTCGTAGACGGGCACGAGCGCGCCCTCTCCGATCACGTGACCCTCGATCGCGGCGAGGACCTCATCGCGCTCGAGCCCGGGCGGGAGGTCGAGCTCGGCGTCGAGCGCATACACCGCGAAGTGGTAGTGATGGAGGCTCCCCGACGGCGGCGCCGGACCCCGGTACATCGGCAGTCCCCAGCTGTTGTTCCCCTGGACGGCGCCCGCGACCTCCGGCGGCATCGGCTCGACCGGATCGAAGGGGATCCCCTCCGGGAGACCTGAGGTGGACGCGGGGATGTTATAGACGATCCAGTGGACCCACGGAGGGGGGCTGCCCGCCCCGTGATCCTGGCAGATGACGGCGAGCTCCCTCGTCCCCACCGGAAGGTTTGCCCAAACGATCGGGGGCGAGAGGTTCCTCCCGTCGGGGGTGTAGTCGCGCGGGATCGGCTCCCCGGTCCTCAGGACCGGGCTTCTGACCGTGATGATCTCCGGCGCCTGCGCCGCCGTGCCCGGCGGGAGCCCGGCGACGCCAAACACCAGGCCGAAGACCCCGAGGGAGGCGATCCTGCTCGCCGGGCACCGAACCGACGCCATCATTCCTCCATGCCTGCCTGGGGGAAGAGCCGGGAAGTTCCTTCCATGCGAACATACCGGCGCCGGTTTTGGACGGTCAAGCAGGGAGGGACCGGGGACGCGGGCCGCGCAGGCGTTCGTCCGGCCTGCCCCGCCGGCATTCCCGATCGGGTGCCGAGTTACTACCATAGTTGAAGATGTCCCCGCGAGCCCCGAGCCAGACCCGCCATGTCCCGAATCGTCCGCCGCACAAGTGAGATTCCCGTTGAGCCCGTCGGGGCCGCCAGCTCGACCACCCGGCAGGTCCTGACCGGACCTGGCGAGGGGGCCGGATTCCACATGCGACGGTTCGCGATCGGGGCGGGGGGCGGGATGCCACGCCACAAGAACCTGGTCGAGCACCAGCAGTACGTGCTCGGCGGTCGGGCCGAGGTGGGGATCGGGGAGGCGGTTCATCGCGTGCAGGCGGGTGACGTGGTCCATATCCCCGGAGGAACGCCTCATTGGTACCGAACCGAGGGGAGCGAGCCCTTCGAGTTTCTCTGCATCGTCCCGGACGATGAGGACAGGCTCGAGCTCCTGGGCGATGAGGAGAAGTGAGCCCCATGGCCCATGAGCGTGCGGCGTCGATGGATTCTGCGCTCGGCCTCCTCGTCCAGACAGAGAGTCGGCCGGGCGTGCTGCATCAGCTGAGCGGCGTGATCGCGCGCCTCGGCGGGGACATCACATGGGTCGTGTTCCTGGGCGGCGAGCGGCCCGTCGACAGCGTCTTCTTCGAGATCCAGGGCCTCGAGACGCTGAGTCCCGTGATCGAGGAGCTCAGGTCGCTCCCCGTGGTCGTCGACGTCACCGAGGAGCGGACGCACCGGCGGGTCTTCGGGAAGCGCGTGATCATCATGGGCGGGGGGGCGCAAGTCGGCCAGGTCGCGGTCGGCGCCGTCGCGGAGGCGGACCGGCACAACCTCAGGGGCGAGCGGATCTCGGTCGATACGATCCCGCTCGTGGGCGAGTCCGCGCTGGCCGAGGCGGTGCTGTCCGCCTCGCGGCTGCCAAGAGCCCGTGCCCTAGTGCTCGCGGGCGCGCTGATGGGGGGCGAGATCGAGGCGGCTGTACGGAAGGTCCGGGAGCGGGGTCTGATCGTCGTGTCGCTGAACATGGTCGGGTCCGTCCCCGAGGCAGCGGACCTCGTGGTGACGGACCCGATCCAGGCGGGCGTGATGGCCGTGATGGCCGTGGCCGAGACGGCACGATTCGACGTCCGGAAGCTGACGAAGAGGGCGTACTGACGGGATAGCGGGGAGGCGGGGCCTTGAGCTCACGAGTTCCGGTGACGATGCGGGGCTCCGGGGCCACCGGTCCGGGCTCGCGGCGATGCGCGAGCGAAGCGGGAGGAGCATGCCGGCACTTCGGTGCCGGAGCATCTGTCCTTCGCTACCGGCGGGAAGATCCTTTGCACCTGAGCCGATGAACGTATTTGTGCTCTGCACGGGCCGGAGCGGCTCGACGACGTTCTTCCGGGCGTGCCAGCACATCACGAATTACTCGGCGGGCCACGAGCTCAACACCTCCGAGATTGGGCGCGCGCGCCTGCACTACCCGGAAGACCACATCGAGGTGGACAACCGTCTGAGCTGGCTCCTCGGACGACTCGATCAGGCCTACGGAGACCGTGCCTTCTACGTTCACCTGACCCGCGGGGAGGAGCTGACGGCAAGGAGCTTCGACCGGCGCTGGGCAGGCCGGTACTCCATCATCCGGGCGTACGCGGAGGGGGTCCTTCGGAGAAAGGACCAGACTGAGGCGCTGTGCATAGACATGGTTCGAACCGTGAACGCGAATATCGCGCACTTCCTTAGCGCCAAGAGCCGGACGCTGACGATTCCCCTCGAGGACGCTCGGGAGCGCTTCCCGGAGTTCTGGAACTCGATCGGGGCCGAGGGCCGAATCCACGACGCCTTGAGGGAGTTCGATGTCCGGCACAACCCTTCCGCGCCCCGCGCCTCGCGCGCCTACGCTCGGCTCCTCTGGAAGGCGAGAAGCGTGCTCAGGTAGAGTGTCGGCGCGCGGTGCTACCCCTTTAGGACGCCGAGCGGCCTGAGGCGGACCACCTTCCGGCCGATTCCCGCCCGGTCCACAACATCGACCACGTCCGCGACGTCCTTGTAGGCCTCCGGGAGCTCTTCGGCCACCGTGGCCATCGACGAGGCGCGTACTTCGATTCCCCGCTCACGGAAGTCTCGCTCGAGATCCCGGCCCCGGGCGTCCCGCTTGGACTGTCGCCGACTCTTCTTGCGGCCGGCCCCGTGGCACGTCGAACCGAAGGTCTCGGCGAAGGCGCCCTCTGTCCCGAGCAGAACGAAGGAGTACCGGCCCATGTCACCGGGGATGAAGACGGGTTGACCCAGCTCACGGTAGGCCTCGACGATGTGGGGATGCTCCGGCGGAAATGCTCTCGTCGCGCCCTTCCGGTGAACCCAGAGTTCCCGCTCCTCCCCATCGACCGTGCAGCGCTCCGCCTTCGCGTTGTTGTGCGCCACGTCGTAGACCAGAGCCATCCCGAGATCCCGCTCCGAGGCGCCGAAGAGCTCGGCGAAGCTCCGGCGCACCTGATGGCCCATCATCTGCCGACTGGCGAAGGCGTAATTGGCCGCCCCTCGCATCGCCCCGATGTAGCGGCGGCCCTCCACGGAGTCGACGGGAGCGCACGCGAGCTGCCTGTCGGGGAGCTCGATCCCATACCGGCTCGCCGCCCGTAGCATGAGGTCCAGATAGTCGTCGCACACCTGGTAGCCGAGCCCCCGCGAGCCCGAGTGGATCATTACCGTGGCGGTCCCCCGAACCAGACCGAGGCGCTCGGCCGCCGGAGCGTCGTAGACCTCGTCCACGAATCCGACCTCGATGAAGTGGTTCCCGCTCCCGACGGTCCCCAGCTGGTCCCTCCCCCGCTCTACCGCCCGGCCGCTCACCTCCCCCGGATCCGCACCCGGAAGCTGACCACGGTCCTCGATGTAGTCGAGATCCTCGGGCCACCCGTATCCCCGGGAGACGGTCCACTCCGCGCCCTGGGTGAGGACCTCGCGAACCTCCGAAGCCGTCAGCGCCGCCTTCCTGTAGCCCCTCCCGACCCCCGCGGGGATTCGTCGGTAGAGATCGTCCATCAGTGCCTCGAGCCGGAGCCGCACCTCCTTCACGGTGAGCTCCGACCGATGCAGCCGGACGCCGCAGTTGATATCGTATCCGACCCCACCGGGAGAGATCACGCCTCCCTCGTCGGCGCTGAAGGCGGCGACCCCGCCGATCGCGAACCCGTACCCCAAGTGGATGTCCGGCATCCCGATCGACTTCCCGACGATGCCCGGCAGGCTCGCGACGTTCGCCACCTGGCCGACGGCGCCACTCCCCCGGATCTCGTCCATCATCTCGGCCGTCGCGAAGATGAGCCCCTCGACCCGCATCGCTCCCTGGCGAGGAATCCGCCAGCGGAGGCCGTCGATCCGCTCGACTCGGAATGCCTCGTTCGAGCGCGTCATACGTCGAAGACCACCCGTGCGAACCAGCCGCCGGCTCGACGTTCGACGACGAGGCCGTGAAAGGTCACCCCCTTGATCTCGCGGACAGGTCTCGATTCGATGCGTCCGAGCCCGACCGTCGCCTCGACCGAAGCGTGGCCCCGTCCGCCCTCCTCGAGCCGGGTGAAATGGATCTTCGATGGCGCGACGCCGTCGACGTCCTGCCAGTAGAGAATCTCCTGCAGCCAGCGCCGCAGAAGCGAGGGGAGATCCCCGGCCGAGAGGCGGAGCATCCGGCCCTCGACCTCGGAAGGGGCCGAAGCCTCGAGCGCCATCCATACGGCTGCGAGCGCGGCTCTCTCGAAAAGCTTCGGGAGGTCCCGGGCCTCCACCTCGATCCCGATGTCTGCCGTGTGGTCGATTGCGCGGGCGCCCGGGACCGGCAGCTCATCCGAGGCGGGCCGAGGCGGCGGCCGTACCACCCGGCTCAGGGGAGAACCGCCGCGACGGCGGGGAGCCACATCGAGGACGAAGGAGCGGATCTCCGTTGCCGTGCCGGATGCGCCCGCCGAGCCCATCCCGCTGACCGCCGGGCCGGAGCCGCCTCGGGCCTCCGGATCGCGTCACCGGGCCCCGGTCTCATTCACGCCGCCCGGTCTCCGCCCGCGAGGGCGCTCGCTCTAGACGACATCGGTGACCGGGGCCAGCTCCTCCCCCGGATTCACGTAGGTGTCCGACGCGATCCCGTGCTGCCGCTCGTAAAGCCGCCGATAGACGCCGTCCTGTACCATCAGCTTGCCGTGGGAACCTCGCTCGACGATCCGCCCGTCCTCGAGCACCAGTATCTGATCCGCACTCCGGATCGTCGAGAGGCGGTGTGCGATCACGAAGGTGGTGCGGCCTCGCCGGAGGCGGCGCAGCCCCTCCTGAATCAGCGCTTCGCTCTCCGAGTCGAGGCTGCTCGTCGCCTCGTCCAGGATCAGGATGCGCGGATCGGCCAGGATCGCCCGCGCGATCGCCACCCGCTGCCTCTGGCCGCCGGAGAGCCGCACACCCCTCTCCCCCACGATCGTGTCGTAGCCGGCGTCGAAGCGCTTGATGAACTCATGGCAGTTGGCCGTTCGCGCCGCCTCCTCGATCTCGGCGTCGCTCGCTCCGGGCATCGCGTATCCGATGTTCTCCCTGATCGTGCCATCGAAGAGGAAGTTGTCCTGGAGGACGACCCCGAGCTGGCGCCGGTACTCGGGGAGCTTCAGCTCCGTGATGTCCCTCCCGTCGACCAGCACCCGCCCCTCCTGCGGATCGTGGAAGGCCATCACGAGCCCGATCAGCGAACTCTTCCCCGCCCCGCTCGGACCCACGAGGGCGGTCGTGGTACCCGCCGCCGCGTGAAGGTCTACCTTCCGGAGCACGGGGACCCCCTGCTCGTACGCGAAGGTCACGCCCTCGAACTCGACGTCGCCGTCGATCCCGCTGATCGGCTCCCGGCCATCCTCGCCTTCGTCCTCGCCGGAGAGATCCATGATCTCCCGGATCCGGTCGAGCCCGGCGAAGGCCTCGGTGATCTGCGTTCCGATGTTGGCCATCTGAACGAGCGGCGCGCCCATCAGCCCAACGAAGAAGATGTAGACGACGAGGTCGCCGAGCGTCATCGAGCCGTCGAGGATCGCGCCGCCCCCGACAAGGATGATGACAACGCCCACGGCCCCGATGCAAAGCGTCGAGAACGCCGTCACGGCGGAGGTGCCGGTGATCGTCGTCGCGATGTTGCGGAGAAGCCCGTAGACGCCCCGCGTGAAGATCCTCTCTTCGCGCCGCTCCGAGACGTATGTCTTGATGACCCGGATCCCCCCGAGGCCTTCGCCGAGCCGCCCCGTCACCTGCGCCCGAATCTCTCCCCTCGCCCGAAAGACCGGCCGGAGCCGGCTGAAGGCGTAGGCCATCGTCCCGGCGAAGGTCCCGAGGATGAAGATCGCGGCGAGCGTGAGCCGCGCATTCAGGTAGAAGAGGACCCCGACGGCGATCACGGCCGTGAAGAGACCCCCGGTGAGCTGAACGAGCCCGGTGCCGACGAGATTCCGGATCCCCTCCGCGTCCGTCATGATGCGCGAGATCAGGATCCCGGACTTGGTCCGGTCGAAGTAGGAAACGGGCAGCCTGAAGACGTGGGCCTGCACCCGCCGGCGCATCTCCGCGATCGCCCGCTGGGCGGCGACGCTCACGACCTGGGAGATCCCGAAGGAGGTGAGCGCCTGGATGAGGGCCGCCCCGCCAACCGCCAGGGCGAGCGGGCCGAGGAGATCGGGGCGGCCCGGGGCCACGACCTCGTCCACTAGGTAGCCGGAGGAGGCCGGAATGACGAGGCCGGCGAGGCGGTTCACGACCATCAGGCTGAGGCCGAGGGCGAGGGAGCGGCGATGCACCCAGATGAGGGCCCTCGACTCCCGCCAGACCCTCGAGCGATCGAGCGGCTGCTTCTTCCCGTGCTCGCGGCTCACAGCCCCCTCCCAACCCTATGCGGAGGGCGGCGGGTGCGGGCCGGGCGAGACGCACCCGGGCGGGGACGAAGCCAGGGGAACGCGGTCATGGCATCCGGAAGAGCACGGGGAGAAGGCCCGACACCTTGCCCCACTCGGCGAGCGCGGCGAGGGGGAAGACGAACGGGATCGCCAGCGCCTCGGCGATGGCCCTGAGGAAACCCGCCGCCTCCAGCTCCGCGATCCTCCCCATGCGCGGCCGCCTGAGCGCGGGAAGAAAGCGGGGCACTCCGGCGCGGTAGGCGCGATACGGGTCTCCGAAGAGCCCCTCCAGCCGGCGCTCCTCCGCGGCAATTGTCGGCCAGTGCGCCCCGACGAAGCAGAGGACGAAGACAGCAGCGAGCGAGAGGGAACCGAAGGAGAGCCCCGCGCCGATGAACCCCAGGAAGCTGAAGAAGTAGAGGGGGTTCCTCGTGAGGGAGAACGGCCCCTCGGAAACGAGGGAACGGTTCTTCCGGCCGACCAGATACACCCCCGCCCAGATCCTCCCTCCCGCCGAGGCCACGAGGAGGAGAAACCCGGCGCTCGAGAGGAGGAGGTGCGGGAGGGCATCCGAGCGGTAGGGATGGTGCGTGAAGAGGGCAAGGAGAATCGCGGGGAGGACCAGGGCCCGCGTCACGCGCAGTCTGAGTTTCATCTATGCGTCCGGACCACCCGCCCACTCAGGGGGCGGGGCAAATCACTCGACTCGTTCGTTGCGGCCTCTTCGGCCGTCGGCGCCCTCAATGTAGCGCAGGTGCCGCCTTCCACGCGCGGGCCCTCCCGGGAGCCCGGGAACCGGCCGAGACCGGGGAGCCCTGCTGCCCACTGCCCCGCGGACGCCGGGGCCGCGGCCGCCTCGCACGAGCGCCTCAGCCGATCACGGCCACCGACTTCACCCGGGCCACGACGCCCGTCCCGGGCTCGAGCCCGAGCCTCTCTCGCGAGAAGGCCGTGATCCGGGCAAGAAGCGCCTCCTCCTCCCCCTCCCGGCCGAGTTGGATCAGGACCTCGCCCTTCCCGAGGGCGGAGATCCGCCGCACCTCCATCTCGAACTCGTTCAAGATGCTGCTCCTCGTCCCGGATTCCAGACCGAGGCTCACGTCGCTCGCGCGGATCTGCAGCCGGACGCTCTCCCCCCTGGCGCCCGGGCAGCGCCGGGCGTAGAGCTCCCCCCACGGCGAGGACATCCGGGTCAGGTGGTGCGCCTCGTCGTGGCTGGCAATGGTGGCCCGAACGACGACCGCGGCCTCGCTCCCCTGCCAGCGGGCAAATCCTTCGTCCCGGACTACCTCACCGGGCTCCCCCGCCCGCCGTACACGGCCGGCGACGAGCCAGATCATGTGGTCGGCGAGGCGAAGCACCTCCTCGAGGGAGTGACTCACGTAGACGACCGGGATCGAGAGGCGAGCGGGGATCTCTCCGATGTAGGGGAGGACCTCGCGCCGGCCGACCTCGTCGAGCCACGAGAGGGGCTCGTCCATGAGGAGAAGCCGCGGGGCCATGAGAAGGGCCCGGGCGATCGCCACCCGCTGGCGCTCTCCCCCCGACAGCTCCCCCGTTCCCCGCTCGAGCAGCGCCTCGAGCCCGAGCCACCCCACCGCCTCGGCCAGGGAGAGCCCCGACCCCCGCGCCCGTCTGCTCGCGTACTCGAGGTTCTTTCGTACGATGAGGTGCGGAAACAGGCTCGATTCCTGGAATACGTAGCCCACGCGCCGGAGGTGGGGCGGAACGAAGGCCGCAGGGCGGTCCCGCTGCCACGTCTCCTCCCCGAAGGCGAGGCTTCCCCTGGCGCGCGCCTCGAGCCCGGAGAGGCAGCGAAGGAGCGTTGTCTTCCCGGACCCCGAGGGGCCGAAGACGGTCGTGATCCCGCCTCCCGGAATCTCGCCATCGAAGTCGAGGAGGAAGTTTCCCAGATCGAGGCGGAGGCGCGCACGAAAGTGCGTCACGGCGCCCCGCTGGCCCGGGTGCGATTGAACCCGTAGGCGACGCCGAGAACCACGAAGGAAAACACGAGCATCCCGAAGGAGAGAAGGTGCGCCGACCCGTAGTCGAGCGCCTCCACATGGTCGAAGATCGCGATGGAGACGACTTGCGTCCGGCCGGGGATGTTCCCGCCGACCATGAGGACGACCCCGAATTCTCCCACGGTGTGGGCGAAGCTGAGAGCGGCCGAGGTGACGATGCCGTGGCGCGCCATTGGAAGCGCCACCGTGAAGAAGCGGTCGAGGGGCGGGGCACCGAGCGTCGCGGCGGCCTCGAGCGCACGGGGCTCGATGGCGCGAAAGGCCGTGTGCAGGGGCTGCACCGCAAAGGGGAGGGAGAAGAGGACGGAGCCGAGGACGAGTCCGGGGAAGGAGAAGACGAGACGATCCCCCCCGAGGCCCTCCCACCACCCGCCGATCGGACCCGAGGGACCGAGGAGGACGAGGAGGTAGAAGCCGAGGACGGTCGGCGGGAGAACGAGGGGGAGCGCGGTTACGGTTTCCACGAGCGTGCGGAAGGGGGATCGGGTGCGAGCCAACCACCACGCGACGGGGGTACCCACGAGGAGAAGGATGAGCGTCGTCACCGTGGCCAGCCGGATCGTGAGGGCGATCGCCGCCCAGTCGCCAGCGGAGACGAGGCTCACCGGAGACCACCCGGCACCGCGTATCCGAAGGAGCGAATCACCTCCCTCGCCGCCTCGCTCCGGAGGAACTCGAAGTACTCGAGGGCCGCTCGGTTCCCCTCGGCGGTCCGGAGGAGCACCCCGTCCTGGTCGAGGGACGGGTGATACTCGACCGGGACGGACCAGTAGCTCTTCCTCGGCTCGTCGACGACCTGGGAGAGGGCCACGAACCCGAGCTCCGCCGCGCCGGAGCGGACGAACTGGAGAACCTGGCTCACGTTCTCGCCCTGGACGAGGCGCCGAGAGAGGGCGCCCTCGAGCCCAAGCCGACCGAGGACCGATGCCGCGGCCGCGCCGTAGGGCGCCGTTCGCGGGTTTGCCAGCGCCACGTTCACGACACGGGGGTCCGTCAGGTCGAAACCTCCCGAGCGAACCGAGTCGAGTCCCGGACCGAAGAGAGCGAGGCTCCCGGTCGCGTAGGTGAAGCGGGTCTCGGGGAGGACCAGACCCTCTTCCTCGAGAAGCCGGGGGCGCAGGTCATCGGCCGCGAGAAAGATGTCGAAGGGCGCCCCGTTTCGGATCTGGGCGTAGAGCTGGCCGGTCGAGCCGACGCTCGCCGCGACCTCGGCCCCGCTTCGGGCCTCGAAGCGGCGGGCCAGCACCTCGTGGGTCCGGCTGAAGTTCGCGGCCACCGCCACGATGACGCGACCACCTTCGGGTTCCCCCTCGGAACCACACCCGAAGAGGGCGAAGAGCGCAACGGCGACCACCGCGAGCCGCCCCGTCGGCCTCACGGCTCCAGCCCCATCCCGTCGGTGTCGTAGCCTCCGAGCGCCTCGACCTGCCGGCGAACGGAGGCGGAGCGGAGAAGGCCCAAGAGGGGGCTCACGGCGGGCAGATCGAGGAAGTGATCCGGGATGACGAGGTCGTAGCTCTCGGCCTCGAGCGGGAGCGCATCCAGCCCGTAGGCGACGGCGGCCGCGCGAATCCCGACGCCCGCGTCCGCCAGCCCGGAAGCGACGGCCTCCGCCACCGCTAGGTGACCCGAAGCCGTATGCTCCCCGAATCCTCGAACCCGGCCCGGGGGAATCCCCTCCGCCCTCAGGCGGGCCTCGGCGAGGGCCCGGCTTCCCGATCCCTCTTCCCGGTTCACGAACCGGAGCCCCGGACGGGCCAGATCCCCCACCCCGCTCACGCCGAGGGGATTGCCCCTGCCCACGATCAGGCACTGCTCCCAGACGGAGAAGCGAACCACGGTCACCGGGAAGGGAAGGCTGCCCTTCCCGAGCGCGGGCTCGCCGTGCACGCCGGCGATATGGGCCTCTCCTCTCGCGAGCGCCTCGAGCGCCCTCTCGCCCCCACAAGCCAGCCAGGTGACTTCGAGCGAGGAGCGCCGATGAAGCGCGTGCGAGATAAGCGCGAAGGCCGGGTCGCAGCCGAGCACGAGCAGGGCGCTCTCCGGTGGTGCCTCGGCGAAGAGCTCGATGTGGACAGACCCGTCCGGACGGGGGCGGGCGACTCCGTCCGCAGGTTCCCCGAACGGCAGGAGCTGCTCTCCGAGCGGCACGGCCGTCACCTTCCGGCCAACCCTCACGAGCCGGACGCGGCATGGCCTATCCCCGCCCCGGAGCCGGATCCCCTCGGCTACAAGGGCTCGCGGCCGGCCGGCCGGCAGCCGAAAGAGCGTCTCCAGGGGGAGGCCCAGGCCGCGGGCCAGGCGGAGCGAGACCTCGGTCGAGGGGTTGGAGGCGCCCGACTCGATCGCAGCGTAGCTCTGGCGGCTGATCCCGGCGAGCTCGGCCATCTTCCTCTGCGAAAGTCTTCTCCTCAGCCTCTCGTCCCGAAGCGAGTTGATGAGTCGATCGGCCATCCCGAAATATGTAATGTACATATGACAGAATGTCAACTTTGGATTACAACATGACCGAAACGTAGTTCGCACGAGCCGCATCGCCAGCCAGGGAAGACCGCGTTCCGCCGCGCGGGCGGGAAATCGGCGGGGAGGGATCGCCCCCACCCGAACACTCTACGAAGCGGCCCGGGGCCCGGAGGGGGACGCGCCGAGCCACCCGGCTATCCCCCGAGCCAGAGGACGCCCGAAACGACGAGGGGGATCGTCACGTTGTCGTCCACCCTCCACGGCACGATCTCGGCGAGCCCGGCAAGGAGGGCCGCGAGGAGTGCGGCCGGAGGCTCGGCGGCGAGGAGGAGGACCGCACCGGCCACGAGGACGAAGGCGCCGAGCCCCTCCCACGTTCCGGTTCCGAGCTGCCTCCTCCCCCAGCGGCGGCCGATGTAGTTGGCCGCCGGGTCCGCGAGGGCCAGGACCCAGATCGCAGGCACCACCGCCTCGAGGGGGAAGAGGATGAGGGTCCCGAGGATCCCCGCCATGTACCAGGTGGACGAGGCAATGCCGCCTGCCTCCCGGGGCGAGAGGATCATGCGGAAGAGGCGAAAGTAGCGGAGATTCAAGGTCGGGGCCGCGAGGCGGGCGAGATCGAGGGCGAGAAGGCCGAGGACGACTACACCTGCGCTCCCGACGGAGACGGTCTTGGGCGGCCCGAGCGCCCACAGGAGCGTCGCCACGCCCACGCCCGTGCCAGCGTGGAATAGCCGCCGCATGGGCTGAGGACCCTCCGTCGACGCCACGACGCTCGCGAAGTCCTCGCTCACGGCGCCCTCGCACTCCGTCCTGGCCTGCGGCGGTCCGGCTCCCCCAAGTCCGCCCTCCGCCCGCGGCGAGCTACGAGCGCCGGCATGGGCACGTCTCCCCGTGACCGGCCCCGGGCGTCAGGCCGAGGGGTGGTATTTCTTGAGGCTCGGCGCCTTCGTCTCGATCAGTTCCACCACGCGGGCTACCGCTTCCGCCCCGTCCTTCGTCTCCTCGAGATCGACAAGGGGGAGGTAGACGGGCGAGTTGAAGAACGCACCGAGAGGGATCGGGTTCTTCCTGAGGAACGCCCCCTCCACGAGGGGGAGTACGGCGTCCTGGAGCTGCTGGGCACGCGCAGCATCCCCTTCGTCCCACGCCTCGAGGGCCCGGAGGAATGCGGTCGCTACCTCGGGAATGTTTCCCGCCGCCGTGATGACGCCGCTTCCCCCGAGCTCGAGGATGTCCACGAGCGCATCATCCTCCCGCTCAGGACCGCCAGATCGTCCGACGCCTCCTCGATGACCCGGATGGTATCCTCGCGGTGCCGGCCGGGCGAGCGGAAATCCACCGCCTGCTTGAGGCCTATGACATTGGCATTGCTTGCGAGCCGGATCAGCGTCTCGGGCTCGAGGTAGCTGCTCGTCCGCCCCGGAATGTTGTAGATGATCAGCCTCGCGCCCGTCTCGCGGACGATCGTCTCATAGTGCCGGACGAGACCCTCCTGGGGGGGGTTGTTGTAGTATCCCGTCACACAGAGGCACGCGAGGTCCCCGCACGCCCGGTGAATCGCCTCGATCATCTCGACCGACTCCCGGGTGCAGTTCGAGCCGGCCCCTGCGATGACCGGAACTCGCCCGTTCGTGTAGTCGACCGTGAAGCGCACGAAATCTACGTGCTCCGCGTGGCTGAGCGTCGGGCTCTGCCCCGTCGTGCCGACGGGAACGAGACCGCTCACCCCGCAGGCAATCAGGTCGTCGATCATCCGCTCCGCCTTCGCGTGATCGACCCGGTTCCTGAGCCGCAGAGGATCGTTGTCCTCGAGCGGTGTAAAGAGCGCGGGAAAGACTCCGCGCAGATCTGCCGGGACCGATACGGTCTTCATCGTCCTCTCCCTCGCATGGCATCTTGCAGGCGGACCGTAGGCACCGGGACGCACCGTCGGCGCGAAACCCTGCCCTACGCGAAACAAAGCCCCTCCCGACCCGAGTTGGCAAGTGCGGTCGCGGGTCGGAGGCGTCCGGCAGGATCGGGAGCTGAAGACAGCTGGCGCGGTGGTCCCGGAGGCGGACCGTTACCGTGGAAGAGGCCTCCGGAATCGGCATTCTCGCCGGCCCGTCCGCATCCCGGCGCGCCCTCGCGGTCGGAAGGCCGGTCGCGTGAACTCCTCCACCCATGCGTGTACCCCGGAGAGAGAGCGAGGAGTCCGAAGCTGCCGGCGACCACGCGGATACGGGAACGGGACGGCGAGAACCGTACCTTCTCACCTTCACCGGAGAGGAGTTCGAGAGCCCCCCGCCCCCCGAAGATCTCCTCCCGCTACTCCCCGCGCGGGCGCAGTTTCCGCGTGTCCTGCGGGCGGGGGCGGGACCTGCGGCACATCGTCCTCCCCCGGCCACACCCACCCTCCATTCCGCCGGTTCAGGTGCTCCCGGCGGAGGCGAGGGATCCCGGCCAGCTCGCCACCACGTCCGCTACCTCGTCCAGGACCTCATCGTTCGTGCGGCCGGAACGCCTCAGCACCTGGAATGAGTGGTCTCCGCCCTCCACGACATGGAGACGCGCCCGGGGTCGGAGCGCGGTGCAGACCGGCCGAAGGAGGTCGAGATCGGCCAGAGCGTCGCGAGTGCCCTGGAGGAAGAGCGCGGGGACGTCCACATCCTCCAGATGATCCGCGCGCACCGAGGAGGGGCAACCTGCGGGGTGGAGCGGGAACCCGAAGAAAACGAGGCCCTCGAGCGGCGGAAGGAGCCCCGCGGCTGCGGCCTGGGAGGTCATTCTCCCGCCCATGGACTTCCCTCCGGCGAAGAGCGGAAGCGCCCCGGCCGTCTCCCTCCCGGCGCTGACGGCCGCCTTCACCGTCCGATGGAGGACCGGCGGTGGGTCCGGGCGCCGCCGGGCGGCTTCCATGTACGGGAACTGGTAGCGGAGGGTCGCGGTGCCGCGCTCGGCGAGCCGGAGGGCAAGCGCCTCCATGAATGAGTGGCGCATCCCTGCGCCCGCACCGTGCGCCAGGACTAGGAGCCGGCGACTCGCCGCCGGGCGGACCACAACGGCGGAGACTTCCCCTGCCCGCTCCCCGACGAAGATGCGAAGGGACTGCTCACTCATGGCCAGGGACCCTGTCGGGAACGTCCTCCGCGTGGCGGCGGGACGGCGGCGGCGGAGCCGCCCGCGACGCAGGCGGACAGGACTCCCTGGCCGCTTCCCCCCCGGAGGCGGCAGGGGGGGCCACCCTCACGGCACACCTGTTCGAACCGGTGGCGGCGCTTCGTCCGGGCCCCTCTCCTCCGGCTCGGTCGCATCCTCCTCGAGGAGAGCTGCGACGATCCGGCCGGGCCCGTGGACGCCCGTCACCATGATCTGGCCGATGTCGGCCGACTTGCTGGGCCCGGAGTGGAGCGCGAGGGTCGCGGGAAGCTGGCTCCCATGCACCTCCAGCGCTTCCGTGAGCGTCCCATGCACGTCCCGGACGTCCAGCCAGACCACGTGCACCGGGGGGAGGAGCTGGAAGCGCCGGCCCTCACGGGAGGAGAGGAGGAGTGAACCCGTCTGGGCGGCCGCGCCTACGGCCATCGAGACCCCGAGTTCCGCATCCTCCGGCGGGACGTCGGGGAGCGGAGGCCGGAGGCGGTCCGGAATGCCCTCCGGGAAGGAGACGCTCCGAAAACCCTTCGCGAACCCCTCGATCCAGCGCCGGGTGGCCTCTCCGGAGTGCAGGCGTACCACCTCGCCCCCGGCGGCGCGGAAGCGGTCCTCGAACGCATCCGCCGGGCGGGGCCGGCCCCCCGGACCGAAGGCCACGGGGGGCTCCACGGCCCCCGGAAGCCGGCCCGGGTGGGAGACGGACGCGCGGCCGCGGTTCGCGGCCCGCACCCTGTCGAGGATCCGCGCACGCGCGCCCTCGAGCGTCATTCGATCCCTTCCTTCCACACCTCGCGAAAAGTGTGCCCCTTCGGACGAGGCACCTCTCGGCCCGCACTCCACTCCCGAAGGAAGGGGAGCCGGCGGAAGAGTCCCCGGGGGAGGAGCCCGATGAACCTCTCCGCGCCCGCGAAGAACCGGGGACGTGTGGCGGCGTAGCGCCATGCCTTCATCGCAGCTCCCGTCGTACGGCTCGTGAGGTCCTCCTCCACGGCCCGGCGGCGCCACGCGTGAAGAAGCTCCGGAATCGGGATCCGTACCGGACAGACGTCCCCGCACGCGCCACAAAGCGAGGATGCGAAGGGGAGGGGAAGCGCCTCTGCAAGACCGATGAGGCCCGGCGTCACGATCCCCCCGAGCGGCCCCGAGTACACGTGACCGTAGGCGTGGCCCCCGGTCTGTCGGTAGACGGGGCAGATGTTCAGACAGGCTCCGCAACGCACGCACCGAAGCGCCTCCCACGCCTCGGGATCCGCGAGAAGTCGTGTTCGCCCGTTGTCCACGAGGACCACATGGAGCGCCTCCGGCCCATCGGGCTCCCCCGCCCGGGCGCCGCCCGGTCCCTGAATCATCGAGACGAAAGTGCCCACCGGCTGCCCCGTGGCGGACTTCGCCGTGAGCTGCAGGAAGGTCGAGAGATCCGCCCACCTCGGGAGCACCTTCTCGATCCCGACCAGGGCGACGTGAACCCTCGGAAGCGAGGTCGACATCCGGATGTTCCCCTCGTTCTCGATGAGAGCGACGGAACCGGTCTCCGCCACGAGGAAGTTGCCCCCGCTGATCCCCAGCTCCGCCGAGAGGAAGGCCTCCCGAAGCACGCCGCGCGCCCTGGCCGCGAGCGCCTCGGGCGAGGCGTCCAGCGGCGTGCCGAACCGCTCGTGAAAGAGGGCCCTCATCTCGTCGAGCCCCCTGTGGATCGCGGGACCCACGATGTGACTCGGCGGCTCTCCCAGGAGCTGGATGATGTACTCGCCGAGATCGGTCTCCAGGACCTCGACCCCCAGGCGCTCGAGGAAGGGGTTCACCTCGAGCTCCTCGCTCAGCATCGTCTTCGCCTTCACGGCGCGCCGGACGCCCTCCTCCTCGACCACGCCGGCGAGGACCGCGTGTACATCCTCGGCCGTCTCGGCCCAGTGGACCCGGGCACCACGAGCCGTCAGCCGGGCCTCGGCGCGTTCGAGGTACTCGGCCAGGCCGGTCAGCGCGTGGCTCTTGACCGCCTCCGCCCACTCTCTCAGCGCCTCCCGATCGAGCCCGGAGAAGGCCGCACGGCGCCGGTCGTCGAACGACCGGGTGGCGGCCGTCACCGAATCCCGGACCCCCGGCGTCTCCCGAAGGCTCCGCCGGGCACGCCCCCGGTAGTCCAGGCTAGGAAGCTCCACTTCGCGCCTCCCAGAGAAGCTCGGGGAGCAACCGGAAGGAGAGGTCGAGCCCCCGGCGTCTCGCCCGGCCCTCGAGCTGGAGGAGGCAGGCGCCGTCCGCCGATGCCACGGCATCCACCTCCGGGAGGGTGTCCAGCTTCCGATCCGCCATCGCGACGGAGACCTCGGGGTTCTTGACCGAGAAGAGCCCCCCGAAGCCGCAGCACTCCTCGTCCATCTCCCACCCGGCGACCTCGGCGCCCGCCGCCCGGAGGAGCCGGAGAGGGACGTCGCGAAGCCCGAGTTCGCGAAGTCCGTGGCACCCGTGATGGTAGGCGAGGCGGCGCCCCTCGAGGCCCGGACCGATCTCCGTGACGTTCAGCACCTCGACGATGAACTCCGCCAGCTCGTAGGTGCGCTCCGGAAGAGAAGTCGCAGCGAGAAGCGCCGGATAGTGCGAGCGGAGCATCGCCGCGCAGCTTCCCGAGGGGAGGACGACGAACTCGGCATCCCCGAACACAGCCTGCGTGTGCACGGCCATCCGCCGGGCCTCGGCCACATGGCCCGAGTTCCAGGCGGGCTGACCGCAGCACGTCTGCCCTTCCGGGAAGACGACCTCCACATCGAAGGACCGGAGGAGCCGAACGGCGGCCACGGCCGCCTCGGCGTAGAAGCGGTCAGCGATGCAGGTGGCGAACAGGGATACTCTCACACGGTGAGTCTCGCGCTGCGCTCCCGTAGCTGCAAGGCACCGCTCGGCTCACCCGGAAGCCGGCCCAGGGGACTCCCGGGGGCGGGGCGGCCGGCGGCCTGACCGGCACCGCCCGAGGCATGCTCCGCAGGCGCCTCCTCCGGTGTCTCTGCCCAGGGTGGCGTACCCTCCCGGGCCACGTCACATTGCAGAGAAGACTTGCCGACGCGGAGTAAGGAACCATGGGAACAATGGATGCCCCGTCCGGGCCCGCCGCCCCGGGGAGGACACGCGCCCGGACGATGTTCGCTCTCCTCGCGGGCCTCTCGTGGGCCGGCGCTCTCGCGGCCGGACCCGTCCCCGCCGCCCGTCAGCACGTAAACGACCGTGCGCTGCCGGGAGAGTGGCGCTACATCGGGGGCGACGCCGGGCACACCCGCTCGACCCCTCTCCGTCAGATCGATCGCTCGAACTTCGGCGAACTGGAGGTCGAGTGGACCTGGCAGGACGCGAGCTTCGGGACGACCCCTCCGCGCTCCACCCCCATCTACGCCGACGGGAAGCTCTTCACCGTCGCGGGGGCGCGCCGGCACGTCGTGGCCATCGACCCGGCCTCGGGTGAGACGCTCTGGACCTTCCGGGAGCCGAACACCTTTCGCTGGGAGTACTCGATGCGCGCCGCGTGGGGGAAGGGCGTGGCCTACGCGGAGCTGGACGGACGGGGCATCGTCTACGTCGTGACACCCGCCTTCTTCCTCTACGCCCTGGACGCCGAGACCGGGCGGCCTCTCGAGAGCTGGGGGAGGGCGGTCCCCATCGGGGGGTTCCCGGAGACCGGCGTCGTGGACCTCCTCGCGGACCTCATCGCGGACTGGGATCCCTGGCTTCAGTGGGACGAACCGTACGATCCCTACGACGGGATCCCCCTCGAGCTCGGCTACATCACGAACTCCTCGCCCCCCATCGTGGTCAACGGGGTCGTCATCGTCGGCAACTCCGCCGAGCAGGGCTATAACCAGACCCGGCAGGAGAACATTCCCGGCGACATCCTCGCCTACGACGCGCGGACGGGAGAGCACAGGTGGAAGTTTCACGTCATCCCGAGGCCGGGCGAGGTTGGCCACGAGACGTGGGAGAACGACGCCTGGAGCTACACCGGCGATGTTTCCTCGTGGGCACCGATGTCGGTCGACCCCGAGCGCGGGATCGTCTACATCCCGACGAACGCAGCCACGGTCGACTTCTACGGGGGCTTTCAGCCCGGCGACAACCTCTTCAGCGCGAGTCTCATCGCCCTGGACGTCGAGACCGGGGAACGGCTCTGGCACTTCCAGATGGTCCACCACGATGTCTGGAACAATGACACCCCCACCGCACCCGTCCTCATGGACGTCACCGTGGACGGCGAGACGATCCCGGGCGTATTCCAGGCCACGAAGCAGGCGATGCTCTACTCCTTCGACCGCGAGACGGGGGAGCCGATCTGGCCGATCGAGGAGCGGGCCGTCCCCTCGTCCGAGGTCCCCGGAGAAGCGCTCTCCCCGACGCAACCCTTCCCCACGAAGCCCGCTCCGTACGACCTCCACGGGCTTACCGAGGACGATCTGATCGACTTCACCCCCGAGCTACGGGCCGAAGCGCTCGAGATCGTCACCGAGTACCGGCTCGGCCCGATCTACAACCCGCCCCTGCACACCGGGAATGCGGAGGGGCTGCGAGGGGCCATCTGGTGCCCGGGAGAACTCGGGGGAACGAACATATCGGGTCCCCCGGCGGCGGACCCCGAGCTCGGGATCATCTTCACGGTGTCCCGGACGAACTGCGGTTGGAGAACAATCGTTCCGGGGGTGGAGCGAGACCGGCTCCTCGAGCAGCCGACGGGAACCACGATTGCCGATTTTGCCGTGGGGCTGGGAACACCGGGCGGCGTGCCGGGGCCCCGGGGACTCCCGCTCGAGAAGCCCCCCTACAGCCGGATCACCGCGATCGACCTGCAGACGGGCGAGCACCTCTGGTGGATCCCGAACGGAGGCACCCCGCGGGCCGTCCAGGACCACCCGGCACTCGCGGGCGTCGAGATCCCCCCGACGGGGAACCTCAACCACTCTGCCATGATGGTGACGCCCGACATGCTCCTCCACACCGCGATCGGCGATGACGGGGAGTCGCCCTTCCTCTTCGCCGTGGACAAGCAGACGGGGGAGCGGCTGGGTGGAATCGAGACGCCCGGCCTCGGGATGTACGGGATCATGTCGTACACCGACGACGGGCGTCAGCGGATCGTCCTCCAGACGCCGGGGCGGCTCGTAGTGTTGAGCCTACCGTAGCGCCAGGTCGCCCGACGCCCTCGCCTCTGCCTCACCCCAGACGCGACGCTACAACCGACTTCCGGCCAGCCTCCCCCGGCCACGCGCCGTGATCAGCGCGCGGCGCTCCGCGAGACCCAGGGCGTACCGATGATCAGCTCCGGGTCGGCGCCCGGCTTCGGGACAAACTTCTGCGTCCGTCCGTACTGATTGTCTCCGCCGTAGAGATTCCCCTCCGAATCCACCGTGAAGGTGTGGACCTCCAGATAGCCGTCCGGAAGGTCGGGTGGGACGAGCCAGGTATAGAGGACGTTCCCCTCGAAGTCCAGCTTCACGAACCGGAGCGGGCCGAGGTCGGTGATCCAGAGGTGGTCATCGCTCACGATGATGTCGAGCGGGAGTGTGAGCCCCGACCAGACGTCGACGAACTCGACCTCGGCCGGATCGTCGGTGGTCCGGAACACATTGATCCGTCCCCCCGAGCGGTCAAGCGCGAAGATGAGGCCACGGGGCCCGATCCCGATGGCGTGGATCCCGTTGAACTGACCGGGCCCCTCCCCGAAGCCGCCGAACTCCGAGATGTAGCGCCCGTCGTCGTCCAGGATCACGATCCGGTGGTTGTCCAGCCCATCGGCCACCAGGGCCCTACCGTCGGGGAGGAACGCGACGTCCTGGGGCCGCCCGAAGTGGGACGCGTCGTCGCCCGCCACCCCCTTCTCGCCCAGCGTCATGAGAAGCTCGCTCCCGTCGTTGGAGAAGACGTAGATCTGATGGAAGGTCTCGTTGACGACCCACACCCGGCGCTCGGGGTCATAGGGGCTGATCCGGATCCGGTGCGGGCCGGGACCCTCCGACCCCTCGCACAGGTGGTCCCACTGTGTCCAGCGCTCCTGGACCTCCCCGTCGCCGTTGAGCGTGTAGATGCAGTTCTGCCAGACGCGGCGGTCCGTGTCGCGGAGCACATTGATCCCGAGCGAGCCGGCGTGTCCCGCAAACTCCCCGGGAATCGGGTCCGGAAGCCGCGTCTCCCCCCTCTGGAGGATGAAGATCCGGCCCGGGGACTCGGCGAACACGCCCGAGTTGCCGCCGAATGCAAAACCCGGCTCGGCGAACGGCCTGTGCCACCCCGATACGACATCGTACGGGCTCGGTCCCACGGTGCTGAGATCGACCTCCTGGGCCCGCAGGGCGGGCGAGAGCCCCGCGAAGGCCGCGAGGACGAGGAACGCGCCAGGGCTTCTGATCGATTTTGTCATGTTCCTACCGGTCGTTGAGGCGGAAGACGTACATCGCGTTGTGGCGGTTCCCCGGCGGGATGCGGATCTCGGGCGCCAGGAAGCGGGACACGTTCCATGGGCTCCCGCCGATGACTCCAGTGGGAACCGCGATGTACTGCACCCCGTCTACTTCGTAGGACATCGGATATCCCTGGACGGCCGTCGCCAACCTCGTTTCCCACAGCCGCTCGCCCGTGGCCACATCGTAGGCACGAAGCCAGCGGTCGTAATCGCCCATGAAGACGAGTCCGCCGGCCGTCGTGAGAGCCGACGTGAGGAAGGGCGCCCGCTGCTCTACGGTCCAGACCTCCTCCATCGTCCCCACATGGTATGCGCCGAGCTTTCCGAGATTGCTGTCGGTATCCGGCATCTCCCACCAGACCCGAGTACCACCGCTGGTGCCGGCTCCCTCCACCATATCCACATCCCGAGCGGAGTAGTCCATGCAGCTCTGGCTCAGGGGGGCGATGATCAGCCCCGTGCCCGGGTGATAGCCGGTCGCGTGCCAGTTCTTTCCGCCCGCTGTCGAGGGGCAGACGGACAACCACTGCCCCACCTGCGCGTCCCGAATGTCGGACCGATACTGGACCGTCCCAAGCTCCGAATCCAGCTCCAGGACGTTCTGGTACACCATCTCCGCCAGGCCGAGGAAGCTTCCATCTCGGCGGTCCAGCTTCCAGAGCACCCCGTGCTTTCCGCTCGTCAGGAGCGCGGGAACGCCTTCGATGTCCACGAGCACCTGCTCCATCCCCTCGTCGAGATCCAGTGATTCCGCCGGAACATGCTGGCGATACCAGACGATGTCGCCCGTGTCCTCGTCGAGGGCCAGCGTAGAGCTCGTGTAGAGGGCCGAGTCCGCCATCGTGAGTCCGCGGCTCGCAGAGGCCCACGGCTTCGCCTGGGCGATCCCGAAGTAGACCAGTCCGAGCTCGGGGTCGTAGCTTCCCGTATTCCACACGTCGCCCCCGCCCCTGAGCTCCAGGGGAAGGCCGCCCCAGGTATCCCCCCCCGGCTCGCCCGGGCGCGCGATCGTATACCTCCGCCAGAGCTCCCGCCCCGTGCGGGCGTCGTGCGCCGTGATGAAGCAGCTCTCGACGATGAGTCTAGTGCACCCGTTGATCCCGTTGATCGCCTTTCCGCCGGCGATCACCGGGCCGCTCGAATTCTCGAATCCGAGCCCGGGCTCGACGACCTGCGTCTCCCACCGGATCGCTCCGGTCGCCGCATCCAGGGCCAGCATGTACGCGTCATTCGTGGATACGAGGACGAGATCCTCCCAGAGGGCGATCGTCCTGGCGCGACCCCGACCACCCGACATCCCGTCCGGAAACGATCGGCGATACTCCCAAAGAAGCGTCCCGTCCGCTGCGTCCAGAGCCTGAATCGTGTTCCCCCAGTTCGGCAGGAACATGACGCCGTCCCGAACCAGCGGGGCGGGCTGACTCCGGGTGCCGTCCTCCATCCCCCAGACCCAGGCGAGCTCGAGCCGGTCCACGTTCTCCGTGTCGATCTGATCGAGCGCACTGTATCCCCACGCGCCGAGATTTCCGCGCGGGCTGAGCCAGTCGCCGGGCTCCGGGTCGCGGAGCTCCGTATCGGTCACCGGCTCGAAGTTCTCGATCGGTCGATACGTCCGGGTCGCCCCCGTGATGGTTTCGGCAAGCTCGCCGAAATCCGGCAGCGAGTTCACCCCTTCGGGGGAAGGGCCCGTTCCCGGCTGACCGGGCACGGGAGGGACGATCGGCCCCGATGCGGCAACGTCTCCCCCGCCGAGCACCAGGGCCCCTTGGGAGGCGAGACTGAGCGGGGTGCTCCCCGGGGCCACGCCATTTTCCTGCATGAGGTAGGCGGCAACGGTGGCGTATTCCTCGTCCGAGAGCGAGCCCTCCTCACCGGGGGGCATCGTGGCCCGCAGGTAGCGAATGAGCTCGACGGCGAGCTGGTTTCCCCGAAAGCCGCGAAAATCCCTGCCGGCAACTTGAGGCGCCTCATCCGAGCCCTGCAGGTCCGCCAGGTGACAGACGGCGCAGGCATTCTCATAGACGTCGGCGCCCGCTACGGCCTGGGCGGCGGTGTAAGAGGCCTGCTGTCCCGCCGCGCTGCCGCAGAGGAGCACCGCCGCGAGACCGCTCGCGAAGATCGCGGACCGGGCCAGGACGATTCCTGACCTCAGATGGATAGATGCCATTTCGGTGACCCTCGGCAGAACTGTGATCAGGATCCGGGCGAGCCATTCCCCACACATGGCCGCCCGTGGCCGCCGGTCCGCGGACCGAGCTCGTCGGCTCACACCTCTTCCGGATACTGGAGCCCGATTCGCCTGGTGGCAAATGCCGCAGAGCCGTCAGGGATGCAGCCTCCGGAAGGCGCTCCGGTCTGCGGCGGAGAACGGCACCGCCTGCCGGATGTCACCCCGGGCCTCAAGCTGATCCCGGAAGCGCATGAAGTAGGCCACAAAATCGCCTCCATACTGGAACGAATACATGATGTCCGCGAAGGCGCTCGTGTGGCGAAGCCCAAAGGCGTGGCCCAGCTCGTGAACCGAGGTGAGGTACACGATCGTGTCGCGAAACAGCGCATCTTCCCTGGCTGCCGGCGCAATCCCCGGCCCCAGTCCATCCGTATCCGGCCGTACGAAGACGTCGGCCACGAAGCGGCCCTCCGTCTCCCGTGCCCGCATCTGACCGTAGAGACCCGCACCTGCTCCTATCCAGTAGATCCGGATCGTCGCCTCCGCTTCCGGGGCCGGCACGAGCTCCACCGGCCGGTCCCTCTGGCTCACCCAGGCCTCGAGGGCCCATTCGGCCAGCACGCGGTCCCCTTCCCGGTATCCCGACTCGGGCGAGCCTTCCGCGATGAAGTAGGTAAGGGGCCCGGAAAGATCGACCTGCCGAGCTGGCGGTTGGGCCTGGACCGGGAGGGGAAGGACGAGGACCGTTGGGGCCGGCCCGAGGAGGAGGAGGCAGATCGTCAGAGGTCGGATCATGACACATGAACGTCTGCGACCGCGGGCTGCGTCGCAAGGCGGCAGGGACTCGGGAGAGGGCTCCGACCCTCTGCGGCGCAGCGGGCACCTACAACCACCCTGTCCGGATCATGGGCCGGAAGCTACGATCCGGGCGAGCTTCCAGAGACCACGCGAGGTCGTCAGGTCCGCTTTCACCGGGGCCTGACCCGAGGGCGGCGCTGGCGATTTCGATCAGGAGACCAGGTGAACGCGATGTGGAATCGACTCATCCCGGCCGCCGTGCTGGCCATGTCCGTTGCGTCGTGCGGAACCGGAGCTGATTCCGGCCCCTCCACGGAGACCGCAGCGACCGGGCCTGCCCTCCCGGCCTCGATCGTGGCGGAGAGAGGCGGGTTCATTCCGGAAGGAATTGAATTCGACGAAACAAACCAGCGGATCCTCGCCGGCTCACTGTCCGAGGGCTCGATTTTCGAGATCCATCCGGACGGACGGGTGAGCGCGGTGGTGACCGACCCGGAGCTGGTCTCCTCGGTCGGTATCGAGGTCGATGAGCCCCGCGGCCGCCTGCTCGTCGCAAACTCCGATCGATCGGTCTTCGAGGGCGCGGGTAACGGGCAGGCGAAGCTCGGCGTCTACGACCTTGCGACCGGCGACCGGATCGCCATGGTCGATCTGGCCGCCTCGATCGCGGACGCCGGGCCGGGCCTTTCACATTTCGCCAACGACGTGGCCGTGTCGGCGGATGGCACGGCCTACGTGACCGATACGATGGCCGGCATCGTCTATCGGGTGGACCTGGACCACCGCGCCTCGGTCCTTTACCGACCCGATACGCCGGGACCGCCGGGCTATAACGGGATCGAGGTGCATCCCGCCGGCTACCTCCTCGTCGCCGCGGGATCGACACTCTGGAAAATTCCTCTCGGCGACCCCGCGGAGGCTTCACCCGTCGTCCTTCCGGAGGAGGTCCCGGGCCAGGACGGCATGGTGTGGACGGCCGACGGTCGGCTGGCGATTGTGAGCAACTCTACCGACCGGGTCGTCGCCCTCACGAGCCGCGATGACTGGGCCACGGCCGAGTTCGCCGGGGTGGCCACGTACCGACCGCAGGCCACGACGGTTGCGGTCGTCGGCGAGGATCTGTACGTCGTCCATCCGCACTTCGCCGACGCGGATCCGCCCAGTGTGACCCGCGTGACCCTCCGGTAGGACCCGACCGGAGGGTCCTGAACCGGCTTCGTCCCGTGGCCGCTTCCTTACGGCGTTTCCAGTTCCGTCGTGTAGAACGGCTCCAGACCGTCGATGGCTTCGAGAGGTTGGCGATTGACGTCCCACCGGAAGAGCCGGAAGGACAGCCGATCCGGCAGGAAGTCGACCAGCGTGAACCCGTGCTCTTCCACGGGCGGCACCGTCTCCTCCAGATCGAGGTGCACGGGCGGCGTGGAGGGGAGGCCCCGGACCACGGACGGGAACCCCCCCGGTGCCGTTCCGATGGGGCCGCTCAACACCACCGTTACCGGGTTCCCTGTCAGATCCAGCGCGCCGGAACGGAGCATCGTGCCCGCACCGATCGCGTGCAGGTCGCCGCTCACGACGAGGGGGGCGCGAGCCCGCATGCCCGACAGCGCACGCACCAACCGGTCGTGCTGCCGGAGCCAGCCGGCCTGCCAGTACTGTTTCGCGACGGCGGTCGTTAGCGCACGAGCGTCGGGATCGAGGACGTCCGGATACCACTCGCCCCACTTGCCGGCGCTCCAACCCATGGGATTCGACGGCGCATGGATCAGGTGGCGCACCCCTGGTGCGGTCGTGCGTGTCAGCAGCCACGTCTCGACGTTGGAGTCCACGAAGACCGCGCTGGGTCCGAGTGTCATCGTGCGACGAACGTCGTAGAGCAGAACTTCGGCCAAGCTTCCGTATCGTATGGTGCCGAAGCTCTCGGAGATCTCGCCACGGTCACTCGAGGACGACCACGGCAGACCCGAGGGCCGGTTCGCGTCGGCCAGAAACTCGGGGTAGTAGAGCTGCTGCGTGGCGCGGGCGAGCTGAAGCTGAAACCACGCGACGGGGAACGCGCCGGCCGCGTCGTTCTCCCAGTGGTCGTGATCGTCCTGCAGGAAGAAAACGGGGGTCGACCGGAAGTCCGTGCCGTAGACCGGAACGATCTGGGGACCCGCTGCCGCCAGGAGCGCCTCCTCGTTGCTCGTGCCGAAGACGGTTGCGGAAAAATCGAAATTCGAAGTCTCGGCCCTCGGGCTGAGCTCGCCCGTGAGCTGGCCGCTCCAGCGGTGCAGATCCCAATAGATGTGGTCTCCGTTGGCGACGGCGGCATCGGGGCCGAAGGAAAGCGCCCGGCGAAGAAGGCGGTTTCGGACCGAAGTGGGGAGGTTGCCGCTCCGATCCCCGATCCCCGTATAGGTGCCCTCGGGGCCCCCGGCGCATGTGAAGAAGAGGAGGCGGAACCGGTCCGGGCTCGCATCCACCGGCGGGAACGTGCACAGCGGCCACGGTTCGCAGAGAAAGGATCCGTTCGCCGCCACCAGCGAGAGCGACTGCGTGGCACCCGCGTCGAGATCCGTGGCATGGAACTGCCAGAACCTCCCGCTCGTATCGTTCATCCGGCCCGGGAAGCTGCGTGATCCCACCCTCAATGCAGGGGCGGCGGCGAGGGCCCGCTCGAACGATACCTTGAGCAGAATCCTCGAATCGCTGACCGTCGGGAGCAGGTGCCGAACCTGGCCGGCATCCCAGTCCTGGGGCTTCGGCGGGGTCAGCCGGCTGGCGAGCGAATCGAGTGGCGCTCCTGCGAGCAGGGACGCGCCCATCGCGCCGGCGCAGCCTGCGAGAAACTCCCGGCGATCGACGATCCGTCCCTCGGCCATTCGCTGTCTCCCTCTCTCCTGCCGTCTCGCCGGTACGGGCCCGGGCCCGCAGGTCTCGCGCCGCTCCACCGCTAGGGAAGCGGCGGGGTGCTCCTCGGGGGCCGCCGGACCGATGTCGCCTGCTCGAATGCGTAGGCGAGGCCGATCAGCGTGGGCTCCGTCCAATCGGGACCGAGCAGCTCGATTCCGACCGGTACCCCCAGGGGCGCGGACGAGCTCGGCGCCGAGAAACCCCCGGGAAGGGTGATCGCAGGAAATCCCGTGCTGTTCGACAGCACCCCGTTGCGCTCGATCTGCTCTTCCCCGATCGGGACCACGAGCCGGCGCTGATGGGGGTAGAGCAGCGCGTCCAACTCATGGTCCGCGAAGAGGACCATCACCGCCTCCCGGAGCTGCCCGCGCCGAGAAAGGCGGCTCCGATACTCGGGATCACTCAGCCCGTCCTGCACGCTCTGGTCCGCTTCGAGACCGGGGCCGAATGACGGGTGAAACTCTCCCCGCTCGATGAACTCCGCGAGGCTCCTCACCGGCGCGCCAGGACCCAGGCTCTCCAGATACCGGTTGAAGGCAATCTTGAACTCGAACCCCGAGAGCGCGATCGCTCGTGTGAGCTCCGCGAACCTCAGGATACGTACGGGTACGACCGTCGCGCCCGCTCGCTCCATCGCCGATACGGCATCCTCCACCACGGCATTCACCGCTCTGTGCACCTCTTGCTCGCCCATGAGATCCAGTACCAGCCCGATACGCGCTCCGGCGAGACCGTCCGGGTCGAGAGAGTCCATATAACTCTCCGGCCGGCGGCCCACGCCGAATGCCGTGACCGGATCGGCAGGATCGTACCCTGCGATCGCATCCAGCATGCGCGCGGCGTCCTCGACCGTCCGGACGATCGGGCCGACCTCGTCCTGCGTCGAACTGACGGGAATGACCCCGTCCCGGCTTATCAGCCCCCGGGTCGCCCGAATCCCCACCAGGCTCTGAGCGGACGCGGGCGATCGAATGGACTGTCCGGTGTCGCTCCCGGTCCCCAGAACCGCGAAGTTGGCGGCGATCGCGGCTCCCGTGCCGCCGCTCGACCCACCCGGCGTGCGGCCGAGGTCGTAGGGGTTTCGAGTCTGTCCGCCGAGCGAGCTGATCGTCGTCCCGCCACGCGCCAACTCGGTGAGATTCGCCTTGGCGAGCATGAGAGCTCCGGCCTCTCGAAGCCGACGAACCACGAAGGCGTCGTCCGGCGGGATGGACCGGGCCAGGCTCACCGATCCGCCGGTCGTAGGCATGTCGGCCGTATCGAAATTGTCCTTGACGACCACCGGGATGCAGTGGAGGGGCCGGCCCTCGCCTCCGTCCGCGGCATGGAGGAGATCCATTTCGCGGGCGGTCTCCCGCGCGCGGGGGTTCATCGTCAGGATCGCGTTGAGCCGGGGTCCCCGATCGTCGTAGGCCTCAATCCGGGCGATGTAGTGCTCGACCAGCCGCTCGCACGTGAGAGTCCCCGACGCCAGGGCGTCGTGGATCGTTCGGATCGTGGCCTCGTCGAGGAAGTCCGTGCGGCTCACCTCGGGGTTCGGCCCGACCGTTCGGCCCTCGCACGCGAGGAGGCCGCATGCGAGGGGGAGAGCCAGGAGCAGCGCCGCACGTCGAGGCGTGCTCCCGGGCAGCCCCTTCGACACGGCACCTGCCCGAGTCCCGCCAGCTCTAGCCACGGATTCCTCTCCATGTATCGGGCCGTGCGGACTTCAGGAACCGGGGGGAGCGCCGGCGGGCGGGCGCGAGGCTCGCCATTTCACCCCGTCATGCGCTCTGGATCCGCCTGCCGCCGAGCACGGTCTCGCTCGGGAAGAGCCTCTGGCGGGCGGACCGCGTGTTCCCGTAGTTGTCCACGAATTCGAACGTGCCTTCTCGGAGTTCGAGCACGGCGACATCGGCCGGCGCGCCCACATTGAGCGTGCCACGATCATGGAGCAGCGGGAAGATACGCGCGGCGTTGATCGTCGCTAAGGCTACGACCTCTTCCATCGTCATCCCGACGTTCAGGAACTTGGAGAGAACGTTGGGGAAGTCGATGACGCTTTCCGCGGTGCGGCTCGTCGTATTCCCGTCCGTGGAGATCGTATCCGGCCAGAACCCCGCCTGAAGGATGCCATCGAAGGTATCCCATCGCAGGTGCCCCGTCCGTCCGTTGGCGACGTCGAACCACACCCCGCGGCGGCGCGCAGCGAGCACCTCCGGCAGGATGCGGCCGTCATCGTCCAGGATGCTGTTCGGTGGCGGCGCAAACATGTGCGTGACGATGTCGCCGCGCTTGAGCTGATCCAGCAGCCCCGGAAGTGGCGATGCCGTTTGACCCATGTGAACCATAACCGGCAAGTCGAAGGACGAGGCCACTTCCTGCGCCCGGCGCAACACCTCCGCGTCGTCGGCTGCAACCCCCCGCGTCAGTCGCGCCTTGACGCCCAAGACGAGATCCCGGTGGCGCGCAATGGCTTCCCTCGCCGCACCGACATCGGCAAGGCGCAGGTCCATCGTGTCGCCGTCGGGCAGAATGCCGGCGCGCCCGATGTTGATCAGCACGCCACCCGGCTGGGGCGCCGACCGCGCATTGGCCACCATGTCGTCGATCTGATCCGCGCCCCCTGATCCAGCATCGATCCATCCCGTCACCCCGCCGGCGAGGCCCACCCGGGGGCCCTCCTCGTCCCGGGCATAGTGCGTATGGATGTCGAGGAGCCCCGGAACGACGAGCTTCCCGGTGGCGTCGATGACCTCCCCCGCATCCTCCGCGATCTCGGCCTCGATGGCGGCGATCCGACCGCCGGTGATCGCCACGTCGCGGACTGCGTCCAGGCGCAGGGACGGATCGATGACACGCCCGCCCCGCACGATCAGGTCGTGGTCGGCCGCACGCAGTCTCGAGCCACCGGCGAGGGTCACCACGCCCACAGCGGCCGCGTATACGAACTGGCGCCGGTTCATCTTCGTTGCAGGCGCCACGGACCGGCCCTCGGGAGCCGGGGCGGGGTGGGTGGTGGGATCGGACATGATCACCTCGGGTCTCGATGGAGAGTGCTTCCCATGATACGATGCGATGGAGATGCGCGCACACGCCTCTGCAGGTGCCGTTTTCGAGGAGGCCGGACCCTTCGGTCCCGCGCCGGGGAGGTGCCGCTCCCTCCGGCACGCCGCTCGTGAGCGGCGACAGGGATCGATCCCGTCTTCGTCGACCGCACGGGTCGCTCGTCGCAGCTGCTCGCGGACCGCAACGGGCGACGCGAGGCAGCAATCATCGGCGGAGAGCAGAGCGATCGTGTCCGACTCCACGGTGACGGCACCTCATATTCACCCGGCGGTCCGGGCACGACTCGAACGGCTGCGGCCGTCGGCTACCCGAGCGCACGGCCATCTGCCAACTGTGGCTTGCGAGTGAGACTGCCCCGAGGACGAACATGGCACGCAGTGAGGCGAAGAGCGCGGAAGAATACCTGGCGGAGCTGCCGCCCGAACGGCGAGCTGTCCTGGCCAGGGTACGCGCGGTGATCCTCGAACACCTGCCTGACGGCTTCGTGGAGGCGATGAACTGGGGGATGATCAGCTATGAAGTCCCGCTGAAAACCTACCCGGAGACGTACAACGACAGACCTCTCATGTACGCCGCCCTGGCGGCCCAGAAGCGTCATTACGCCGTCTACCTTACGGGCGCCTACTCGGACCCGGCCGTGGAAGGGCAGCTTCGGGCGGATTTCGAGAGAGCCGGCAAGAAACTCGATATGGGAAAAAGTTGCGTGCGCTTCAGGAAGCTGAGTGATCTCCCGCTAGAAGCGATCGGTCGCGCCGTGGCGGCGAAATCCCTGGCGGACTTCATCGTGGCCTATGAGAAATCGCGAAGCCGCGGCTGACGAATCGGAAGGGGGCCGCCCAAGCGATTCTTGACCGCTCTCGAGCATAGATGCGCGGATCGGGAGGACTCGGTCAGAACCGGTTCGAAGAGCATTCGGAGCGGAACTGGCGGACGGGCTCCGGGACGCGCCCGCAGAAACCCGTCGACCTGCGGGGAGAGTCCACCCTCCTGCTCCGTCCGCGTGCTGCGGCGGGCCCCTACCCTCGGAGGGTGAGCCGAATCAGGCGGTCCGCCCGAGGCTCTTCGTCCAGGTTGCGGCACGTCGAGATGATTTCCTCGAACTGCCCGGCCGAAATGGGAATGCCTTCGGCAATGCCACGAATACGGCGGGCCTCTTCGTCGAAGTCCCAGATGAACTCCCGCCCCGTAGCCTGTCTCGTGTAGCTCCTCCCGTCGCGGGTGAAGATGGTGATTCGCGGCGCGAAGAGGGGCATCTGGGTCGAGGGAATGATCCGGACCCGGCGCATCAGGTCCAACACCTCGGGCGGATCGGCCGCGCCGCGCAGACCGAGCAGCGGAAAGCCGCGCTGGACCACACCGTAGGCCGTGTAGTACCGGGTGCTCCCGGCCACAGGCTCCACATCCAGGTCCTCCCTCCTGGCCGGGAACGCGGGGCTTGGGTACTGCGTCTCCAGCCAATTCACGACGGCTTCGACGCGTTCGACCTCCTCGTACCGTATGTCGTTTTCCTCGCAAAGCTGCGCGGTAACGTCGACGTGGGCGATGTTGTATCCCGCCGTCGAATAGATCCGGTACAGGGTTTCGAGGAACAGCCAGTCGTTGCCGAGGTTCGCCGTGATCCTGTCCAGGCTCGTCCGGGTCTCGCCCACAAAGCTGTACGTCAGCCGGCCGCTGTTGTCACCCGCGTAGGCCCAGTAGAACCCTCCGTCTCCCTCGAGGATGTCGTCGTCACCCGGACTGCCCTCATCCTGGCCCGCCAGCGCGACGGCCAGCATCGCGTTCCGCGCAGCCCCCTGCTCGCGAATGCCCCGGCCCCCGATGGCCAGGGCCACGCTGAGCGAGATCACCTGTTGTATCTGGTTTTCCGTGAAGCCCAGGATCTTCGCCGCAGCCACCGCAGGGCCGAAGATGCCGAAGACGATCCCGGGGTGGAACCCACGCGCCATGACGGTAGGAACGAAATCGGCCGACAGCCGGTTCATGACCTCGTAGCCCGAAGCAATCCCGGTCAGATACTCGCGTCCAGAAGCGCCTGCGTTCTCCGCCGCCACGAACGCGCAGGGAACGATGCTCGTGCCCGGGTGCGTGAGCATTCTGAATGTGTCCCACTTGCCACCCGCGTTCAGCATGGCAGCGTTCGCGAAGGCCGCCCCGCCCCTGGTCACTCGAGTGCCTTCCACCATGAGGGTGGCGCCGCCGGGCACGCCGGCCTCCTCCTCTTCGACGAGGCGGACGGCCCGACGGCCCCCATCGAGCTCGGATCCGATCAGGACGGACGACAGGGCATGGAGCGAGACCCCTTTGGCGCGGTCGACCACGGAGGCCGGGAGATCGTCGTAGCGCAGGGCAGCCACCCAGGCGGCGAGCTCCCGGCTCAGGGATCTCTGCTGCTCGGCGGGCGGACTCGAGTCGCTCGGCTCCCCGGCCGTCTCCTCGGCGTCCGGGTGCGGTCGCTCCGTGCCCACAAGCTCTCGAGCCGAAGCAACGAGCGGGCGGGCGCTTCCCACGCCGTAGGCGATCCCGCCGGCTAGGGCGCCCCGGAGGACGCTCCGCCGAGTGATGCCCGCAACGATGCGGTCTTCGGCCTCCTGCTCTCGCCCGCGGTCCGGTTCCATCGTGATCCTCCAGGTGTCGAGGTCGAGTCCGTCAGCGTTCGGTCCGTCGTCCCGGTCCGGGCTCCACGCGCCACCGCGCCCCGCGGGGCCCACTCAGAATACGGCGATCGGATTCAGGGGCGAGCCCGTGCCACCCGGGATGGCGAGAGGCGCGAGCATCAGAAGAAACTCCCATCGGTCCCGTTCAGCGGCCGACTCCGCAAGCGCCCTGAGGTCGGAGTTGTCCAGCATGTGGATTCCCAGGTGGAGGATGGCGAAGTCGTGCACCGCGCCAGCCAGGTTCGAGGGAGCCACGTACGCAGGATGATCGCTGCCGAGCACCGCCACATCGCGTTCCCTCAGCCAGGGAATGACCGACGGGTGAAGCCCCGCCGACCGGCCCCCTTCTCTTCGCCCACGGAGCCACGGCCCTTCGGCTTCCCGCAGGTCCCACACACCTGTGCGAATGAAGAGGGCATCGCCCGCCGAGACGCGAATCCCGGCCTCCCGCTCCCACGCCTCGAGATCCTCCACGTAGATCGCAGTGCCCGGCTCAAGGTACGGTACGCCCCGGAACCTCGGCAGGTCGATCAGGACGCCACGGGTCAGGATCCCGTTCTTGACGTTGTGGATCGAACTCCTCTCGTGCCCGGCGGCCAGCGTGGCTTCTGGATCGGGTTCATACCCGTTGTAGAATGTCCCGCCATCGTTGACATGGGCAAGCGCATCCATGTGAGTGTGCGCGATTCCATGGTACCGCACGTTGATCTGGTCCGAGCTGATGCTCAGCATCGTGTGTTCGTAGGGATAGGGGTTATCGACGGCCTCGATCGTGTCGATGTCGCGCGCCAGCGAGACCGAGATCCCGTCGCGCGCCAGCGCCAGGGCTTCCAAGCGTTTCTCGGGTGTGATCAGGTTCAACGCTCCGATCTCGTCGTCTGGCCCCCACCGTCCCCAGTTGGACAGCTCGAGCTTCCATCGCTCATACTCGGCAGCCGTAATCTCGCCCTGTTGTCCCCAACCGATGCGGGGCAGGATGAAGAGCGAGATCCAAGCGACAGCAAGCCAGCTGGTGTGCGGAATCTTCATCGGTCCTCCACCAGTATTGGCGGTCGCGCCTCCGGTTTCCCCGGCGCGACGCCGTGGTCACGCAAGCAGGGTCGTCAGCTCCGAGAGCCCGTCCACACGGTCGAGACCTCGGATCGTGCTCAGGATTTGCTCCGTGCGATCCGAAGAGAGGCCGGAATCGGGCATCAGAGCGCGGTACTTGGCCTCTACATCGCTCCACTCGATCCCCCGTGGGGCCGACCCTCGAGGCGCATCCACCGTGCTCGTGAACCTGTCCCCGGTGTCGGTCACGATCGTCACGGTGCCGCCCCAGCTCCACTCGTAGGGGACCGCTGGCGGGGACGGGTCGAGCTCTACCACGTTCATGAGCCGCTCGACCACTGGGCTGAAGATCTTCTCGGGAGTGGCGTGGATCCAGGAGAAGTCCCTGTCCGCCACCGCGGAAGCCACGAAGTAGGGTAGGCTGTGGATGGCCTCGATCAGGTCCCGGGGGCGCCGGCTTCCGCCTACGGACGTGCGGTTCCTACCCGAGACGAGGATCTGACGGACGTCTGCCGGCCGGGCGTTCGCCTGCCGCGCAGCGTTGACGGCCGCCTCGACCGTTCCCGAGAAGGGGTGGGCGCCAGGCCAGAGCTTGACCGCCAGAAAGCGGACGATATCCCACTCCCGCAGGTCTCGGGTCAGGCTCTCGGCGTTCCCGACTCCGTACACCCCGGCGAACCCTCTCGGCGGATCCAGAAGATCCCCACCGACCGCGAATCCGCGGCCGGCGGCCAGCGCGGCGCTGACCCCGCAGGCCGCAGCGTTGGCGGCCATGTATTCCCGCGCCCAGCTATTCGTGCCGATCGACAGCCCGCCCTGGGTGACTGCGGTGATGCCGAGGGCATGGGCCATCTGCTCGTCAGTGAGCTTCAGGAGTCGTGATGCCGCCACTGTGCCGCCAAATGCGACGATCTGGGAGGCATGGACCCCACCTCGCCCCCCAACCCGCGCTTCACCGATTCGCCCTGCAGCTTCGTATCCGAGGACGATGGCAAGGAGCAAATCGCGGGGTGTCGCCCCGGTCCGTTCCGCAACGGACAGCCCCACGGACGTGAGCGCCGTGCCGCAGTGCGCCACGTTGCGGAGGTCGCTGTCGTCGGAGGCGGAGGCATCGCTGAGAATCGCGTTCACCCTCGCCACCTCGTGGGCCGGGAGCCTTGCGCCGTCGAACCAGATCGTTGCCTCCGGCCGGCCGCCGTGCTCGACCGCCAGCTCGCGGAGGACTCGGGCCGATTGTATGAGCGATCCGCTCGCGGCGCTGGCCAGCGTACTCGCGATGATCATCTTCGCGTACTCGACCGCCAGCGGGGGCAGATCCTCGAATCTCGTGGGGTTCAGGAGTCGGGCGAGTGCCAGCGCGCCGCCACCCTCCTGCTTCGCGCCTTCGTCTCGCGTACGCCTCCGCCCCAGGGCGTCCGCCCAACCGAGGAGAGGGGAGGCTCCACCGATTCCAATGAGGCTGCCGGCTGCGACTGCACGCCTGAGCAGGACCCGTCGAGACATGTCGAGATGCATCGCGGCCCTCCGGTCGGGTCAAAGGAACCGTGCCAACAGTGAAGACAGGCTAAAGATGAGACGCGCGGAGAGGGGCAGCAAGGAAAACGGTTCCTACCGGATTGCGCAGCGTGGTCAGGGTGGTCTCCTGAGCCCGACCCCACCGTCGAGGGCGACACGCCCTGCCAACCGTTTCTCACCGGAACTCGGTACCTCATAGCGTGGACGCCGGGTGGCGCTACGATCCGATTCCCCGAGGTCTCCGCCAGGGGATGGAGGAGGCATCATGAAATGGAGCCGATGCCCGAACCTCGACCGGTGTCCGTCCTTACGAGACGGGAAAGCCACAGCCGAACGCTGGCAGGACGACGACAACCACGTCCTTCCTCACAGGGCCCCTGGCGATCTGCCACCCTCGTAGTCCGTCCCCGACCACGACCCGGAGTCAGGAAATAATTCGGATCAACCAAGGGTGATGCGTGACACCCGCATGGATGGGGTCCCGGAGTCCGAGTTCGTGGACGTGGAGGCCGGAATGGTGGACGCCGTCCAGATCGTGGCCTCCCGGAGCCACCGCCACCATCAGGGGGGGGCACCCGTGTCGGCGCTGGCTCGCTGTGATCTACGGGGTCATCAGGGCCACGGCACGGGTATTCGGGTATGGGTGGATACCTGGGTCGCTCGTCGTCCCGGGCTGCGGGCAGGAAGGAGAACTCGGCCCATGTCCCGTGCTGGGGGAACATCCCGGGGCAACCGCGCTCCTCGTACCTCTTGCCTCTCCGCGCCCGCTACCGGAGAGGGGGTGTGCTGGCAGGAGGAACCCGATGCCGGGTCGCCTGCTCGTAGTCGTACGCCAGCGCGAAGAGCGTCGGCTCGCTCCAGGGCACGCCGAGCAGTTGCAGACCTGCCGGGAACTCGTGGTACGAGAAGCCCATGGGAACGGTGATGGAGGGAAAGCCGGTAGGCGGTGACAGGCGCGGGCTGTTGTTCCCATGTGGAGTGACCAAGTCGCCCTGAAGGCGCGGGGCGTTGTTCCATGTCGGGTACGCCATGGCCACGACGCCGTATTCGTCGAACGCGGCCTCTGCGTCTTGTCGAAGGATCCGGGAGCGCTCGGCGCGCTCCGCGCACGCCGGGTTGTCGGCAGGTGCGAGCTGGATGGCCTCTGCATCGATCAGCCGCTTCTCGATCGACCCGTGAAACTCCCCTGACGCGATGATATCCGCCAGCGACCTGACCGGAGCCCCCTCCCCGAGAGAGGCGAGATAGGCTTCCAGGTCAAACTTGAAGTAGCCGCAGGTCACATTCGGTGCGGCGCTGCCGTCCGGCTCGGGCATCCGGATCTCGACCGGATCAACGATCACGGCACCCAGGCGCTGCATGTCGGCCAGCGCTTGATCGAACAGCGATACCACTTCGGGGTCTGCCGCATCACCGATGAGCTGCCGCAAGACCCCGATGCGTACACCTCGAAGGCCACCTCGATGGAGTGATTCCAGGTAGCTTTCCGGCCGACGGGCATCCGCCTCCCGGGTGACGGGATCACTCGGGTCGGAGCCGGCCACGACGTCGAACACCCTGACGACGTCTTCGACCGTTCGCCCCATCGGCCCACCGATGTCGCGGGTGAGGTTGAGCGGCACGATCCCGTCCCGGCTGGTCAATCCCATCGTGGAGCGAATCCCTACGAGGCTACTGTGGGAGGAGGGGCCCCGAATCGAGTTCCCGGTATCCGATCCGAGCCCGACGAGGCCGAAGTCCGCAGCCACGGCGGCTGCGGTCCCTCCGCTCGAGCCCGCCGGCACGCGATGCAGGCTGTAGGGATTCCTGGTGTGGCCAGGCACGACCGAACTCAGCGTCTCGAAGGCGCTGAAAGCGAACTCCGCCATATTGGACTTGGCTAGCACGACAGCCCCCGCATCCCGGATGCTCCATACCTGGAAGGCGTCGTCCGGTGGTCGTGACGCCTCGAGGGAGAGTGATCCTGCGGTGGTCGGCAGGTCCCCGGTATCGAAGTTGTCCTTCACGATCACCGGCACGCAGTGGAGCGGTCCCACCAGCCCCTCGATCAGAAAGCGGGCGTCCAGCTCATCTGCACGGCTCCGTGCATTCGGATTCACCGACACGATCGCGTGAAGGGCCGGACCTCGCCGATCATAGGCTTCGATGCGAGCGAGATAATGATCGACCAGCTGTCTGCACGTGAGGCGGCCATCCACAATCGCCGAATGAACACCGGCGATCGTGGATTCCTCGAGTTCGAGGCCGGCGCAACCGAAGGAGAGCACAGCGGCGCTGGCAACCACTGCGGCCGGTCGAAACCAGCTAGCCATGCCGCCGGTCCTCCGCCGGCTACACTCGCGCCATCCTTCCATAGAGATCTTGCGCTCGACCGGGTCGCGGCCCTCCAGGGCGGCATTCAGGCGAGGGGTGAGACTGGAGGTCACCGGTCCCGTACCCCGGTCCTGGCGGCTGCCGCGGCTTTCGCGGCAGAGAGATGTCCGGGCTTGAGATCGAGAAGATTGGAGATCTTGCGCGTGAGGTAGTGCTCACGCTCGGCGATCTCACCGTCCGTCAACACCAGGCTCCACATGATTTCGGCCAGGACCATCTTCTGCCCTGTGTCGTAGTTCTGACGAAGCTGGGCGGTAAACCGATAGTGATCAACGGCGTTCCGCCGTTCTTTTTCGGCCAGCCGTAGCAGTTTCCGGCCCCCTTCGGGAGGGAGTGAGAAGTGTCTCTGGAGTACGTCCTCCAGATGTGCCAGCTCGGCCGCGGAGAATTCGCCGTCGGCGTAAGCGACATCGAGAAGCAGGGCGCACGCCGCAAGGTGCAGCGGATCGACCTGGGGGCCGGGCTCGGACCGACGCTCCTGCGGAGCAGGCACACCGGAGGCAAGAAGCGAGCGGATCGCGTCGATCAGCATGCCATCACCGCGTACGAGGGGCCGTATGCGCCGGAGAAGGGAGAGTCGCCAACCTCACCCGAGCAGCGCGCCCCTCCCCGATCAGAGGATCAGTGGAACCGCGCCCACCGGTCATATGACGAACATCTCCGGCAATCCCGCGTGCGGCAACACCACCTGCCTCAGCCCTGCACGCTGTTCTGGACGGTGTTCTGGACCGAGGCTTATCTTTGGCCATCACACTCCCATCCGAGAGAGGACACGGAATTGAGAATCGAATCCGCCCCACTCGCCGGTCTGCTCCTGGCTTGCATCATGAGCACACCGATTGCGGCTCAGGATCTAGACATGCCTCGTCCGATCGAGGGGATCAACACGGTCTGGATCGAGGAGATGACGTGGCTGGACGTGAGAGAAGCGCTCGCAGAGGGCAAGACGACTGCGATCGTACCCACGGGCGGCGTCGAGCAGAACGGGCCTTACGTTGCGGCCGGCAAGCACAACTTCGTCCTCTCCGTGACGGCGGAGGCTATCGCCCGGGAGGTGGGGAACGCCCTGGTTGCTCCAATCGTGAAGTTCGTCCCCGAGGGCGACATCGACGAACCGTCCGGGCACATGCGGTATCATGCGACCCTGAGTGTTCGGGAGGACACCTTCGCAGCCCTCCTCACCGACATCGTGGGAAGCCTGGCCGCGCACGGATTCACCGACATCGTCCTGATCGGAGACAGCGGCGGGAACGTGAGTGGCATGCAAACGACGACCGACCGGCTAAACGAGCGGTGGATGGGACGTCCTGCCCGCGTATATCACATCCCCGAGTATTACCGGGAGGACATGTACAGCTGCGATTACCTGAAGGCCGAGCTCGGCATCTTCCAAGAGCCGGACAATTGCGTCGCGACCCGGAATGACTTCCACGACGACTATCACTACTCGTCGATTATCGCGACGACCGACCCGACTCGGATTCGGGCGCAGCAGCGGATGGACAGGGGACTGTTCAGCATCAATGGCGTCGACCTCGTACCCCTCGAGCGAACCATCTCCAACGGCCGGCGCCTCGTCCGATACCGTGCCGAGATCACCGCTCGTGCAATCAGGGCAGCGATCGGGGAGAACTGAGTCTCCCGGGTTTCTCCGCGATCGTCCCTCTCAGAAGCTGGCCAGCTCCTCTACCGCCTCCCGGTCGAGACGACGGAGCACTTCGATGAGGAGCTCCACCGCTCCGTCGAAATCCGAACGCTGGATGATGCCGGTGTGAGCATGCAGATACCTCGTCGGCACGGTCATGTTCACCGAAGGTCGACCCGAATCGTAGCGCTGGACCTGGGCTCCGTCCTCGCCGTAACCGGTAAGGACGTCGGGCTGTAGGGGGATGCCTTCCTCCTCGGCGACTTCGAAGAAGAAATCCCGAAGCTTCCGGTTGGGAACCATAGAACTATCGAGAAGGAAGACTCCCGGTCCCCTCCCAAGCTGCTCCTGTGCCTGGGTCGGCCCGATCCCCGGGTAGTCGGCAGAGACCCCGGCCTCGATCGAGATTCCAAGCTCTGGACGAGCGAGGAACACAGAGGTCTGGGCTCCACGGAGGCCAATCTCCTCCTGCGTCGTTGCAACCCACACGACCTGGGCGGGAATCGAGATGCCCTCGCCCTGAATGCGGCGGGCGGCTGCGATCATGACAGCCAGTCCCACGCGATCGTCCCACGCCTTGGCAGCGTATCGCCCGTTCGGGAGGACCAAGAAGGGGCTCCACGGAGCTATGCCGTCTCCCGGGCGTACGCCCAGCGCGGTGACTTCCTCTCTGGTTCTGCCCCCAACGTCGAGGAAGATCTCCTCCAACGCCCAGACCCGGTTCCTCTGCGAGGGTGGAGTCACATGAGTTGTAGGGAGCCCGCTCACGGCAGGTACGGGTCCATCTCTCCCCAGGATCACCCAGCGCTGGTCGGGAAGCGCTTGCCGGAGCCAGCCACCCAGCGTCTTCACACGGATGAAGCCATCCGGAGTCACGTACTGGACCATGAGCCCGACCTCGTCGAGGTGGGCGGTCACCATGATCCTCGGGCCGTCGGGAGAACCCGGCAGTGTTGCAAGCACGGATCCGAGTCCGTCGTACTCGATCGAGGCTCCCAAGGCCTCAAACTCCTGAACGACGATCTCTCGGACCGCTTCCTCGAAGGCTGAGGGTCCCGGTGCTTCCGTGAGAGACCTCATGAGCTCGGCCGTGGCGTCCAGCCCTTGCCCGGCTACGGGCAGCGGGATGAGAGTCAAGACCAACAGTCCGATGGTACGACAATTCATGAGAGCCTCCTTCCTGGAGAGAACGAGAGTGCACCCCCGAGAACCGACGCCGGTCCGATTTCAGGGCCCGGCACTCAGCTTCACCGTGGATAATCCCCGGACAACCGGCAACCTCCCGCGCCGCACGTCGGTGTCCACTGCATCTCCGGATCGCGGTTGCCGCGGCACCGCGGGCACATTGATCCGAGAGGCGGCCGCTGTGATCCGACGGATGCTGGCGACCGCAACGGCGCTCACGTCTGCGGGCAGCCGCCACCTGCGACGTTCCTCATCATCGGAGGAACTGCCTGCGTCGGCTCCAAGGCCACTAAGCTTCCCTTCACCGATGTAGGCACTCGTCCCAGAGCGTACGGGAACCGTGAACGGTGACTCGGAACGCACGTGAGGGACGAAGGCACGGTGCCGCTCGAAGAAGCGACCGGCAGACTCACCTCGTTTCCGGCTGCCGATTCCGGGATTCGCGACCGGGGCGTGCTGTCCGAGGGGTGCGCGCTTGGATGTTGTGGTGTCCGATCCAGCCAGAATTTCCGGAAATTACCCGCCAGAATATCCGGAAACCACACACGTGACGGCCAGCCGCCGGAAGTACGTCGCCACGCGGTTGCGGCGCTTCATCGGCGAGATGATCCTGCTCGCCTGCTAGGTCATCCACCGGACCCAGCGCCCGGCGCTCCGGATCATCGGCTGGCAGCCGACCACCGACCGGCTCTTCAGCGCCTGAACCGCGACCGAACGGACGGGCTTCGGCTGACGACGTACATCCCCTCAGCCCCTCCTGCGCCGTGCTCGCGCTCCGCCGGGACGGGTGTCTCTTGTAACCAGACCCGCTCGGCAAACGCCCCGCCCGCCGACTCCGAAACCCCCGCTCGGCGCCTCGCGAGCCAGCAACACAGTCTCGTATACCGCCTCCGAACCCGTTGAAGCCGGCCCGCACACCTACGACTGGCCGCCGGTCCACTACTGGCTTGCTTTGGGGCTAGCGCTCCTGAGCGCTCCTCAGCGCTTCGACGATCTCCTCACGACCTTGCCGCTCGGCAATGCGAATCGCGGTCATACCGTCGTTCGCTTCCGCGTCTACGTCCGCGCCGTACGAGAGGAGTAGATCGACGATCCCGGCGTGCCCCTGCAGCGAAGCGAGGAACAGAGGTGTCACCCCATCGTTCCGTTCCGTGTTCACATCCGCCCCGCGTGACAAGAGCATCCCGACGATATCCGCGTAGCCGTTCTGCGACGCCTGGGTAAGTGCTGTCGCACCAATGAATTGTTTCGCGTCCACGTCCGCGCCGTTCGACAGAAGCATGCCGACGATCTCACCGTGCCCATTCTCCGACGCGATGAACAACGCTGTAGCCCCGTCGTTTCGATCTAGGTTTGGCTGGGCACCGCTTGAGAGGAGACTTTCGGCCACACCTCCATGTCCGTTCTGAGCGGCCATGAAGAGGGCCGTGACGCCCGTAGCGTGCCTCACGCTTGCGTCCGCGCCGAGTGACACGAGCAGGCTGACCGCCTCCCCCTGCCCGTTCGCGGACGCAAGCATAAGGGCCGTCGCACCGTCGTCGCGCTCCCCGTTCACATCCGCCCCTCTGGCGATCAGCGAACTTACCCTGCCGATGTCACCCGCTTCAGCCGCATCATGAAGCGTGTCAGCCTGCTGGGGCGCCAGCGAGACGGGGGCCGCCACCCCCAGGACTCCGAGCAGATATGCTCTCAGCATGCCTCTCGCCTCACTGTAGCCTGCACACCTGCGAGGTCCAGTAGCACCGCTCCTCAGTCAGGTACCGCGTGCCTCACTTCCGCCGGGGGGGCGTGGTCATCATGCTCTCCGGCCGTGAGACCGGAGATGCCCATAACCGTCAGGGCTCAATAATTGTCGTACCCCTCCGTCAGCTCGATGCGGACACCCGATGGGTCGGTCAGATACGCGATGTTGAGCTGGAGCGTATCGATCTCCCGGAAGTCCGTGTCGAACTCGATGCCCTTCGCCTTGAGCTGCTCCGTGTACGCCTGGAGATTGTCGACTTCGAACCCGATGTGGTCGATTGCCCGCCCCTGGGTGGGGGCCAGTGGCTCGCTTGCTTCGCCGAAGCTCAAATTCATCCCGGGCACGTTCGTGGTCGTCAGGATCGTACCGCGCGGTCGCGGCTCAAGCTCGAAGATATCGACGTACCAGGCGAGCAGCTCCTCATAGTCCGGTGTGCGGAAGTGGACGTGATAGCCGGAGACTTCTACCGGCAGCATCTGGTCTTCCTGTAGCTCGACCAAGGCGCCGTCCGGCATCGTCACGTAGGCGTTCAACTGACCTTCGGAGCCGGTAAACTCCCGACCGACCGAGTAACCGGCGGCCCGCCACTTGGCCAGAAACTTCTCCATGCTCCGGACCTTGAAACCAAAATGGTCCATGCCCGACCCCGCTGATCCGCCGGTCGGCTCACGTCCGCTAAGCGCCACCAGCAACCCGGGCAGCCGCACTGCGACGAGCGAACCCTTTTGCGTCACCACGCCGCCGAAGTGATCCACCCACAACTGCTTGTGCAGCTCCACGTCAGAGACGTTCAGGTGGACATGACCATAGGTCAGACCCGCTTCGTTGGGCACCGCGAGCTGCGCGTTGACTGGCGCGACGAAGAACAGAAGGGCAACGGCAGCGAATAGCATCCTCATGGTTCGATCCTCCTCGGTGGCCAACGCGCAACAGAGCGATCTGTGGTAGGTTGGCATTGTAACTGATCCTGCCCCGCGCGGCACGGTGGCCGATGAGAAGACGGACACTGCGAGCCAAAGCTCTCTCGGGCGCACGGCAGATCCCGTTTCTGGCTGCTGCCACGGCTGAGAAAAGCGGCTAGTCCAGATGAAGCCGATCGCGGGCACCCACTCGGACGTTAGGCAGAAGACCCATAGCGACGGAGATGACGGCGCGGATCACGGTCGCAGCAGCCGACATACAGTTCGGGATCAGAGGGTTGAGGCGTCGGTGGTCTGTTTTCGTCCTCGACGACGACCGGGACGTCTTCCAGCTTCCACCCGCAGTTCAGGCGGCCTACCTGGGAACGAACGACCGGACCCTGGCCACCATGATGAAGACCCCGGAGGACCTGCCGTCCCTGCCGGATGCGCCCGGGTGCCGAGAGTGCATCTGCAAGGCGATCTCATTCCTCCCTGTCACCCATCCGGGAAGACCCACACGGGGACCCTCTTCATCTCTCGCATCGTACGTGTGGATATCGAGGAGCCTCGGAAGGACGAGCTTCCCCGTCGCATTGACGACGTGTGCCGCGTCGCCCGGGAAATCCGCCTCCACGGCTGCGATCCGGTCGCCGGTGATCGCCACGTCACGGACTCCGTCGGGGGACGCGATGGATCGATGACACGTCCGCTCCCGGATGATCAGGCCATGGTCGGCCGCGGAGAGCCTCGACCCACGGGCGCACGACGCCAGCACAGACAAACTACCGCCAGCTCATCACACGGTGAAGCGAGGACGGGCGCACAACGAGCGAAGGAGCCCTCCGAACGGTCCGGTCTCCGCGATCACCCGGTGGGGGGAGGCGCCGGGTCGTTCTCGCTCTCGGATGCCACGACGACGTGTGCCCAGATCACCCGGGAGTACTCGAACAGCTGCGGCACGAGAAGGAGGTGAACCGCGCCGGCAGCGACAAGGGCGAGAGCGACGCCGATATGGGAGCTTAGGAAGACGTAGGCGACAACCGACAGGACGACCAGCTCCGCAACCCCTATGGCGTAACTGACGAACATCGCGCCCTGGAAGAACCCCACCTCCCGCATGAAGCGGTGACCGCAGCCGGGACAGGACTCTCTCGTCGCCATGAAGCCGCCGAACATCGGTCCCCTGAGGCAGACGGGGCACCGCTTGGCCAACACGGCTCTCAGGCGATCTCGGGTAATCACGATGAAGGTGACTCGGCGGCCTCACTCGGTCGACGCAACCGGTCGTGGCGAGCACTTCCGGAAATGGGCCTGGGTAGACTCGAACTACCGACCTCACGCTTATCAGGCGTGCGCTCTAACCACCTGAGCTACAGGCCCCCGCTCCTCCTTCGACGACGGAAGATCCCCGGGTCCCGAAGCGGCGCTCACCGCTCCTCCTCCCTCTCCGCAACCCGTAACATAGTGCCCGCTTCCGTCCGCTGGTAGGCGTTCCTACCGAGAGTGCGTCGCTCCGTCCGGTGGGGAGGCCCCGTCCCGGCTACCCCACGGCTCCCCCGCGGGTTGACGAGGCTGAAGGAAGCGACGTATTAGGTACGGATCAGCACAGCCCCTCTGATCAGGCTCACCCAGGAGGCCCCGATGCACCCGCCTAGCCCAGCGAGCAAGAGCCCGCGCTCCAACTTCGCACTCTCGCTCGGAACCACCGCCGCGTTCGCGCTCCTGCTGGCCGCACCACCCCTTACCGCCCAGGCGAATTCGGCGTCGGGGGGAGGGGAGCCTCTCAGGATCGGGGTCATCGGATCGGGCGCGATGGGCGCCCCGATCGGGCTGCTCTGGGCGGAGGCTGGCCATCAGGTGATCTTCTCCTCCCGGAACCCCGACCAGCTCATGGACCTGGTGCGGGAGGCCACGCCGCGGGCGAGCGCCGGCTATCCGGACGCCGCCGCCTACCTCGGCGAGGTGATCCTCCTCGCGGTTCCTCCGATTGCGATCCCGCAGCTCGGCAGGGATATCGGACATCTGATGCAGGGGAAGGTCGTCATCGATCTGAGTAACCCCCGCGTCGACCGGGACGGCGAGATCACGAACGAATGGCTGGAAATGGGGACCGGAATCGCGATGGCGCAGTATCTCCCGGGGGTCCGGTTTGTGAAGGCATTCAACACAGTGAACCCGCGCTCCTTCGCCGATCCCGTCCGGGAAAACGGGAGAATCGGCGTGCCGATCGCCTCCGATGACGCAGATGCCATCGCCATCACGGAGGCGCTGGTTCGGGACACCGGTCTCGACCCCGTCGTCGTGGGGCCGCTCGAGAGAGCCATCGAGTTCGACCGGGGAACGCCAGTCTGGGAAACGGACGTCTCCGCGGAGGAGATTCGGAGGTTCCTGGACCTTCCGTGACCGCCTCCGTTCAGGGGAGGCGGTCCAGCACCCTCACCTTACCTGAACCCGAGGTGACTTCGGCCACGGCGGCCACCAGCCGATCGAGCTCGGGAAGGGGTAGCTGCGCCTCGATCGTGAGATCGGCTGCGTAGCGCTCCCCGCCCCGCGTCGCCCCGATCTCGCGGAGGAGGCGGAAGAGTGCGTCCGCCGCCGCGAAGGACACCCGGATCTCCACGGAGCAGGACGGGATGCATGTGCTCGTCTCGAGCGTCCCAATCGCACGCGCCACCGTGCCCGAATAGGCCCGTGCGAGCCCTCCCCTCCCGAGCTTCACGCCACCGAAGTAGCGCGTGACAACGGCAACGATCTCACCGACCCCCGATTTCGAGAGCACACTCAGAATCGGACGGCCCGCGGTTCCGTGAGGCTCGCCCGCATCGCTCAGCCCGATGAGGGCCGTGTCGCCCGGGGGACCCGCATTGTAGGCCCAGCAGTGATGGGTCGCGGTCGGGAACTCGGCGCGGGCCGCGTCGATGAACGCGCGGGCCTCGCCAGGATCCCCGGCCCGGCCGAGCGAGGTGACGAACCGGCTCTTTCGGATGACCTCCTCGCTCCGGTGGAGGGCGAGGCCCGGAACGGGGTAGCCGCGGAGCCCGGTGAAGCGAGCGCGCTCCCCGCCTTCATCCATCCCCCGGCGGGGCGGGCCCCTCCCCCACCTGGTCGGCGCGCCAGAAGGCGATCCCGCCGGGCTGGTGCGCGAGCTCGACGGAGGCCTCGATCTCGAGGCTCCAGAGGTCGAGGACGTCCAGCGTGCCCCGAGTGGATCCCATCGCCTCGTTCGTAACGAATGCATACCGGCCGTCCGGACTCACGACGACTCCGTGCGTGAAGGACTCGGTGGTCTCGACCCGGGCCTCCTCCTCCCCTGAGCCCAGATCGATAACGGAGACGCCGCGCCCTCCGCGCAGTGTGACGATGAGGCGCCCGCCGTCGGGGGTCGTCGCCATGTTGTACGGGCCCCGGCCCGTCGGGAACCGTCGAGTGATCCGCCACGCGGCGCTGTCCACCTCGAGCACCTCGGCCCGGGCGCTGCAGGTCACGTACAGATAGCGGTCCGCACGGACGGTGACGCCCGGGGTGACCCAGGTCGGGGCACACGACGGGACGGTCGAATCGGGCGTCGTCGAGGCCCCCACGTCCTCCGTGGGGAGCGTACCCTCCCCTCCCGGGCGAAGGGACATCCGCCTCGAGACGGCGTACGTGGTGAGGCTCAACTCGACCAGCTGGTCGGAACGCATGCAGACGGAGTAGTGCGAGCGTCCCGATGCGTTCACCCGGCTCCCGTGCGGCGTCATGCACGTCGTGATCCGGGCCAACTCGGTCAGCTCCGGGGTGAATACGACCGAGACCGAGGAAGGCGCCGGGTCTCCGTGAAGGTCGAAGTTGGCCACGACGAGGATGCGCCCGTCCGGACTCGAGGAGAGCGTGGCCGGGAACCGGCCGAGGGGGATTCGGTCGACGAGGCTGTCCTCACCGGCCCGAAATGTCCAGAGCCACCCGTCCGGCGTCCCGTGGGCCACCGTTACATAGAGAAACTCGCCGTCGGGCGAGACGAGGATCCCATGGGGACCGTCCGTATCGGCCGGCATGATCCCGACCGGGATCTCGCGCTCGATGCGCGCGCCGGTGCCCTGGCTGAAGACCACCCTGCTCACGCGGTCGGAGGACTCGTTCGCGACGTAGACCCGGTACTCGAGGCCCGAGGGGCCGGGCGAGGAGCCGGCTGCCATGGCTCGCCCCCCTGGGGCGGCGCACCCCGACGAGATCAGCGCCAGCCACGGGACCCAGAGACGGCCGAGGAGCGCGACCGGGTGGATCCGGGCGCCGCCTCGGGACGTCACGGGATGAGTCGGGCGTCCTCCGGCGGCTCGAGGCGAACCACCCAGAGTCCGGAGTTCATGTCCGAGACGAAGACGTTCCCGAGATAGGGCTGGGGCCCCCACGCGTCCGGATCGTTTGCGCGGTTTCCGCCCGGGTGACCCGTGGGAAACCAGGCGATCTCCCTCCCCTGCCGGTAGAGGTCGCCCCGAAGCTCTCCCGAGACGTCCACGACCCTGAGGCCTCCCTGATAGTAGGCCACGTAGAGCCGGTCGTCCTCGACCCAGATATTGTGCGCCCCTGCCTCCGGGACCTCGTAGCGGCCGACTTCGACAGGGTTTTCGGGATCGTCGATCGAGAGGATGTGGATGAATCCCCTCGAGACGCGTGCCTCCATCGTGGTGCGCGGCGTGCATTCGGCGCAGTCGAAGATCTCGTCGCCGACGAATAAGTATGTGTGTCCGTCTGCGTTCCGGTACGGGAATGCGACGTGGGTATGCCCCTCCGGGTAGGCGTAGGACGAGATCACGACGGGTTCGGCCGGCGTCCCACCCCATCCACCGTGCCCCGCGTCCAGGATCCAGACACCGTCGCCCCAGTAGGAGACGTAGGCGATCCCGTCCAGCACCCAGATGTCGTGGAGGTATTTTCCCGGCGTATCGATCCCCCACCGCCCGACCTCCTCGGGAGCAGAGGGATCGGAGATGTCGATGATGTGGACATCGAGCGTTCCGTCGTGAATGGCGTAGACGAGGTCGTCGACGATGAAGGTGTTGTGGACCCCACCCGTGAGGCCCTCCGTGTAGCTCGTGATCACCGCCGGGTGGGCGGGATCCGCCAAGTCCAGTAGAACGATGCCGTTCTGCCGGTCGGAGGCGCCCTCACGGGTGATTACCGCGATCGTCGCAGCCCCGTTTACCTTCACGTCGTTCACGACCCGGGCGTCCACCACGACGGAGTCGGTGAGGACCGGGGCGGCGGGATCCGTCACGTCCCACGCGTACATCTTCTGGCCACCGTCGTGCGTCCCGACGTAGGCGTAGTCGCGGCCGTCCACGCCCCGAAAGACCCAGAGGTCCGAGCTGGTGACGTGGGAGGTGAGCCCGTTTCCCACCGGGACCGGCGTCTGGCCCACCTCGCGTGGCCGCACCTCGGCTATCGCGTCCACCGAGACGGTGCCTGCATTCGCCACGACCCGGTAGTTGCCGGCCCGCTCGGCGACGAAGGCCCCGTCCTCGTACACGGAGGCGCCCAGCGCGGTGCGCATCCCCTCGCCCGCAACCGAATAGGTGAGGGCGATATCGGTGACCGGAGCCCCGCTGGCGCCCCTCGGGACCGCCTCGAAGCGGACCACGTCCCCGGTGCGAACGACGGCGTCGTCCGGGGAGAGCTCGATCGACTGTACGGGGTTCTCCTGGACCTGCACCACGTGGACCACCTCGACACCCTCCGCCGAGACGACCAGCCCCGCGCTCCCGGCCTGGTGCCCCCGGACGAACCCGTTCTGGCTGACCGAGGCGATGTCCGGATTCCGACTGGTCCAGCTCACCTCGACGCGTGTACGGAGCTCCCCGGTCTCTGTCCGGGCCGCTACCCCGAAGGGAACCGCCGTTCCGATGTAGACGGAAAGCTCCGGCGGGAGGACGTCGAGGGAAGCGACGGGGGCGCCGAGGACGATGATGGGGACCGGAAAGAACCTGGGCTCCGCGGCCCCGTCGGGTCCGGCGGCCATCACGGCAAGGAGGAGTTCCGTCTCCCCCTCGCGCAGGCCCCGGATCATACCGTCGGAATCGAGCGTCGCCACATCCCCGCCGAGGGGAGCAGCCATCAGCGGCGCTGGCACCGGATCCCCGGCCGCATCCACGGGGGTCGGCCGGAGCTCCGCCATCCCGACCGATTCCCCCACCTCAAGGGTGATCGGACGCCGGGTAAGTTGGATGTCGTCGACCTCGCTCCCGGCGAGGAGCTCCGGCGGGATGTCAGGCGCCGGTTCCTCCTCGACCACGGCCCGCGGTTCCGGAGCGGGCGCCGCGGCGGGCGCAGTCGTAGCCGCCCCGGAAGCGCACCCCACGAAGAGCAGGAATGCCGGGAGTACGCGCCACCGACGAAAACTCACGTTGACCTCATTCCCAGCCGCCCCACTCTTCCTCCTCGTCGTCTGCCTCAGCCTCGTCCTCGTCTCCCCACTCCTCCTCCCAACCCTCGTCGTCCAGCTCGTTATTCTCGTCCAGGTGAAACCGCGAGAGGGCCCCGAGGCCGCCACGCTCGCCGGAACGCAGGGCCCACCGTTCGGTCATGGACGGTCCCTCCCACCACTTCAGCAAGGATCCGAGAAAGAGACTCGGGCGGGCGCCACTGGACCCGGGCGCCAGACGCACCGCTCCCGATGGGGCAATACTAGATCCGAGGTGGGGAAAGTCAAGCAAGCCCCGACCGCGCCGGATGCCGCGGGCTCGCGGCGATGGGGGGGAGCGGTGCGCAATGCGGGACCCCTGGAGGTCCAGCTTCGTCGGACTGTGGATCGGCAAGGAGCCGGGGCCCAGAACATATGGAGGCAGTATCGATGGTCCATTGGGAATCCGAAGCGTCCGAAGGTTCCGGTGAGGGCTGAAGACGGGGATGGCGGACGAGGCCTTCGTTGCCCAGATCCGCCAGGTCCTGCGGGAACGCAACTTCCCGGGCGAGGGGAACCGGATGGTGAGGGCCTGCCTCATGCCACGAGCGATCCGTGTCGGCCAGGACCTTGTGCTGAGGCCGATGGGGAAGAGTGCGCTGTTGGCGCGGGTGCGCCGCGGGTACCCCCTTACGGAGGCCACGCCTTGGTTGCGGCATGTCAGCGGGGGTCTGGAGGGGCAATCAGCAGAGCTTTGCGCTGAAGCACGGCGGGGGCGGGCGGGTGCTGCGCAAGAAGCTCCCGCAGGGAGGGGTGATCAAGTTTTGCGCTTCGCCACCGCTGTGCCTGGTCGTGACGGAGACTTGCGGCGTGGACGGGAGCTTGCCGGCGCCGCTCCTCCGCTCCGGCGAGGGCAGCCGGCCACCGCGTCCTCCGCCGTGGCAAGCTCTCCGGGGCATGGCGTCTCGGATCGGCACGGCCCGCTCGGCGGTGCGGTCACGCTGGCTGAGGGCCCGACGAAACTCCACGTCGTTCGCATCGCGGCACCTACCCGTCCGACAACCGACGGGGGCTTCCGATCGCGAGGTAGAGGACAGGAACCACGACCATGTTCAGTGCGAGGGCGGTCAGCAAGCCGCCCAGCACTACGACCGCCAGGGGGCTCTGGATCTCGTTTCCGGCCTCGCCCCCCGCGAGCGCCAGCGGCAGAAGCGCGAGCCCGGTCGTGAGAGCCGTCATCGTGATCGGGCTCACGCGGTCCATCGATCCCCTCCACACCGCATCATGGAGGGGGAGGCCCTCGTCGGTCAGGTGGTTATAGCGCGAAACCAGTAGGACCCCGTTCCTGACGGCGATGCCGAAGAGGGTGATGAACCCGACCATCGTCGCGATGTTGAGTACACCGCCCGTGAGGACGACCGCGTAGACGCCCCCGACGAGCGCCAACGGGAGATTGGCCATGATGAGGGATGCCTGGGTGGCTGATCCGAACTCCATGAACAGGAGGAGGAAGACCAGGGCCACGGCCAGGAGGGAGAGCCACCCGATCGTGCGAGACGCTGCTTCGGCAGATTCGAACTGGCCCCCGTACTCTATGTAGTACCCCTCGGGTACCGTCAGCTCATCGTCGATCGTCTGCTGGATCTCTTCCACCACGCTTCCCACATCCCTCCCCGCGACGTTCGACTGCACCACGATCTTCCGCTGGACGTTCTCCCGAGAGATCTGGTTCGGGCCTGCGTCGCGCCGGACCGCGGCGAGAGAGAGAAGCGGGACCTGGGTGCCGGCCGGCGTACTGATCCGAGCGGCTCCGAGCTTCTCGAGGGATCCCCGGTAGGGCTCGGCGAAGCGAACGACGAGATCGAAGCTTCGCTGCCCCTCCAGGACCCGGGAGACCGTTTCGCCGGCGAAGGCCACGTCGATGGCATCCGCGAGGTGTGCGGGCGTCATCCCGTAGCGCGCGAGGGCCGAGCGATCCATCGACACCCGGACCTGGGGAACATCCGCCTGCGGCTCCATCACGACGTCCACCGCTCCCGGGACGGCCGCGGCCAACGCCTCGACCTGGCGGCCAACCCCTCGGAGCACCTGCAGGTCAGGCCCGAAGACGTTGATGGCGATGCTTGCCCTCGTCCCCGAGAGCATGTGGTCGATGCGGTGCCTAATCGGCTGGCCGATCGTGACTTCGGTGCCCGGCACCGCGAGGACGGCGTCCCTCAAATCCGCGAGTACCGTATCGTAGTCGGAGTCCGCAAGATTCAATCGCGCGTCGATCTCGGCCGCGTTCGCCCCCTGGGCGTGCTCGTCGAGTTCCGCACGTCCGGTTCTCCGGGCCGTCGCCTCGACCGCTGGATGGGAGAGCAGGATCTCCTCGATCCGTCGACCGAGCGCGTCGGACTCCTCGAGTGAGGTGCCCGGAAGCGTGACAGCGGTCACGACGAGTGTTCCTTCCCGGAACTCCGGCAGGAACTCCCTCCCCACATACGGAACCATCGCTACCGCGGAAGCTACGAGAACGACCGTCCCGGCGAGAACCAGGAACCGATGCTCCAGGGCTGGCTCGAGGACTCGGGCGTAGGCGGCCTTGAGACTCCGCACCATCCAGCTCTCCCGATCACGATCGACCCCGGCGGAGCCGGGTAGGAGCGCGGCGGCGAGCGCGGGTATCACCGTCAGGGCCACGACCAAGGAGGCCATGACCGCCGTGATGTAAGCGAGCCCCAGCGGCCTGAGCATGCGTCCCTCCAGCCCGCTCAGGAAGAAGAGCGGCACGAACACGACGCTCACGATGAGCGTGGCCGTCACGATGCTTGCCCGGATCTCCACCGACGCGGAGAGGACCACTTCGTCGGAAGACCGTCGTTTCTCGGGAGGGAGGATCCGGTTCTCGCGCAGCCGGCGAAATACGTTCTCGACGTCGATCCCCGCGTCATCCACCAGAGCCCCGATCGCGATGGCCATGCCGCCGAGCGTCATGGTATTGATCGTGATCCCGGCCACACGGAGAACGAAGATCGCCGCGACGAGGGAGAGCGGAATCGCGAGCACGGAGATGAAGGTGGTGCGGCCGCTCCAGAGGAAGAGGAAGAGGATCAGGACGACGAGGGCGGCACTCTCCAGGAGTGCCTCGAGGACGTTGCCGACGGCCGTCTCGATGAACGTGGCCTGCTGGAACACGCCTCGGTCGATCCGCACGCCGGCGGGGACGCCGGCCTCGATCTCGTTGAGGGCCGCGTCGATTCGGCGCGTGAGCTCCAGCGTGTTCGTATCGGGCTGCTTGTGGATCGAGAGGATCACGGCCGGCTGCGCGTTCACCGATCCTCGCCCGATCTGGACGGCGGGACCAATCCGGGTCTCCGCGACATCTCCGATCAGGACCGGGGTTCCGTTTCGCACGGTGACGGCAGTCCGAGCGATATCGTCCACCCGCCGCACACGTCCGGTTCCGCGTATCAGGTACTCCTGGCCGGCGTCCGTGAAGACGCCTCCCGAGGCATTGACGCTCGATCCTCTTGCCGCGTTCAGTACCTCGTCAAGCGTGACGCCGTAGGCCGCCAGCCGGGTCGGGTCCACGAGCACCTGGTACTGCCTCACATCGCCGCCGAGCGGTATGACCTGCGACACGCCCGGGACGGCGAGAAGGCGCGGCCGGACGACCCAGTCCGCGAAGGTTCTCTGGTCCATCGGCGACACGGACTCGTCTCCCGTCACCGCGATGAGCTGGATTTCGCCCATGATCGACGAGATCGGAGCAAGCACCGGGGGGGTCACTCCGGGAGGCAGGAACTGGCCCACGAGCTGAAGCTTCTCGGCCACGACCTGCCGGGCCTGGAAGATGTCGCTCCCCCAATCGAACTCGACCCAGACGATGCTGAATCCCTGGGCCGTCGAGGAACGAATCCTCCGGACGCCCGTGGCCCCGTTGACAGACGTCTCGATCGGGAACGTGACGAGCGTCTCGACCTCCTCCGGACCCATCCCGTGCGCTTCGGCCAGAACCGTCACCGTGGGCGCCGTGAGATCCGGGAACACGTCGACCGGCATGCGGAGCGCCGTGACGGTACCGGAGATCAGTAGAAGTCCCGCAGCGACCGCCACGAGCAGCCGATTGCGAATGGACCAGCGGATCACGCCTCGAACCATGGTCCGCCCCTAGTGGGTGTGAGCCCCGGCGAATCCGCCGCCGGACATCGAGGCGAGTCTGACCTGATAGGCCCCCTCGGTGACGACCATCTCGCCGGGCGCGATTCCCGCGCGAACCACCGTCTGGAGACCGTCGGTCGCACCGAGGGAGAGGATCCGGCGCTCGAACATTTCCCCGCCGAGCTGCACGTAGGCCACATCGGTGCCGTTGTCGTCGATGATCGCCGTGTTCGGAATGACGACGCCCCTGTCAACGGAGGCGGCCGGAACGAAGGCCTCGGCGAGCTGCCCGTAGACGACCCGCCTGCCCGGCTCCGAGAGTTCGAACACGACCGGGACGGTGCGTGTCTGGGGATCCATGATTTGACCCACCGAGACGAGGCCTGCGCTCGCAAGGGTCTCCTCTGAGCCTTCCAGCCGGTACAACGCGGTTGCCCCGTCCAGGATGGAGGAAGCGACACCCACGGGCACGGAAAGGCGAAGCCACGCGGCACCCGGCGCAACGATCGTGAAGAGGGGTGCGCCGGCCTCGACCCGTCCTCCGGGAACGAAGCTCCTTGTGGCCACGACCCCGTCCATCGGAGACACGAGCCGGAGCCGGGACGGGTCGTCCGAAGGGTACGCACCCATCGCCTCCGCCTCCGCCCGGGCCACTTCCAGGTCTTGGCGGGCCTCCTCAAGTCGCCGGGCGGGAATGGCCCCGGCCTCGAGGAGCCGCGCGGCCCTCTCCACTTCCCGCTCGAGGCGCTGTACGGTCGCCGCGGACCGGGCGAATCCTCCCTCCTGGGCCGTGGGAGCGAGCACGGCCAGTACCTGACCCCGGCGGACGCGCTGGCCCACGGATGGGGCGGACCGGTTGGGCTCTTCCAGCGCGATGCCCGCCACGGGCGCGCCGACCTGAACCAGCGCTCCGTCCGGAGCGATCACCTCACCCGGAACACTCGTCGCTGCGCGCACCGAGCCCGTGCCGGCGGGGATCACGGACCAGGGGATCAGCCACTGCTGCTCCTTGAGGAACGCGATGCCAGCCTCCCCCTCCTCCTCGGCGAGAGGAGCCTCCGGCTCGCTCGGGAAGACCTCCACGTCGGGGAGCACATGTCGACTTCGTGCCTGCGGGCTCTCCAGGACGAGCTCCGCCCGGTAACGGCCTGGCGCGGCAACGACGGGATCCAGGAGGAAGATGCCGTCCCGCGCGACGCCCTCGATCGTGAAGGACTGCGCGGCGGACTCTCCGGAGAGGAAGCGGACTTCCAGGCTGCCCGACCGGATCGGCTCGAAGGTCCGCATGCTCGTCAGGTGGATAGCCCAGTTGCCGGTCGGCTGTCCCGCCACCGGGTGCGGGTACTCGAGAAAAAGCTCGGTCTCCTCATTCCATTGGGTCACGACGACGGACCCGATCGCGGGCTCCGGCGACGCCTCCGGCGGCTCCCGGCCGCATCCGGCGCTCGCAACCTGAAGCAAGGCCACGGAGATCGCCGCGACGGTCCTCCTCCCCTCGCGGCCACCGCTCCTCTTCGACTGCCTCGCGATCCGCCTCATTCTTCGTCCTCCGCCTGTCTCACGAGATCGCCGAATCCGCCGATGGCTCGTTCACGATCGTAGAAGTTGATCCATAGCTCGGACTGTATGCGTGCCACCGCTATCTCCGCGGCACTCAGCGCCTCCCACGCGTCCAAGCGCCCGATCGATTCCATCTCTCCCGTATCATACGCCACCTCTGCGATGCTCAGGAGATCGGCCCGCCCTCCGCCGCTTGCGTCCGTGAGGAGTGCTGCACGCCGGAGCTGAGAGCGGTACGCGGCAAGGGCGCGGCGCACGTCGTCTTCGACGTCCCCCTGGGCGAGGGCAAGCCGTGTCTCCTCCCCCGTGACCCGCTCGCCCGCGGCTTGGTGGATGATCCGTCGAATCGGCGTCCCTTCGGCACCGGCACCTTCCTGCAGGATCTGGGCGGCCGCCATCTTCGGAACGACCGTCTGGGCTGGCTGGAGCAGCCCGATCAGAGCAATGCCTGCGATGTTGACTTTCACGATCCCCCTCCCGTGGCCTCGGTCCAGCCCCTGGGAACCGGCAATCCGGAGACGAGGCTGGCAGACGTACGGAGACACGCCGGCCCCGATCTGGGCCGACCGCTTCGTCAGGAGCGGGTGGGTGGGGGTCTCGGGGATCGGCCAGGAGGAGGGGCGCGCTCCCGCGGGCGAATCGTGGTCTCCCGAGGGGCGATGACTGAAACCAAGCGAGGCGCCGTCGGCTCGACGCGCACGCTGGCCGGCATCCCCACTTCGGGGCCGTCCGATGTTACCCGATCGTCCTGATCGACCAGGATCGTAGCGTGCGAGTGGTGGCTGTGGTCGATGCCAACATCGGTTCGACTCCGGCCCGGGCGCCCGTGGTGGTGAGAGGGTACGCCCGTGGCGAGAACCAGGAGGACAACAGCCTGGAAGGCCGCCGTCGCGGAACGAAGTCGCCGGTAAGACCGCATGGACGCAAGATGACTCGCGTGAACGGAGAGGTCAAAACTTGAGCGGAGCGCCACGGGTTGACGGCTGCGGCCGACGGAGACCCCAGGGGCATCCCCGCCAACCTCGGGGCCGGAGTTGTCGTCTCCGACGGGACGGCTGTGCCTCGCGGGTTCCGTTCCAGCTCGCCTGACCGGGCGGCCGATGCTCCCACGTGCCCCAGGCGGTCGTGGAGACGCGGCGTGGCCGGCGGACCAGGGGAGCCTCAGCGCCACCAGGCCCCCCGGGACCGGCACAACAAACCTGTGGCGTCCCTCGTGCAGGTACGGCATCAGGCCGTACATCCCGAACCCCGGCATTTCGAGGCTCCCAATACGCTCGCCCGCGTTCTTGTCGATCGCGTTGAGGACGGGTGCCGTGCGCCGTGTGGAAGTGCAAGGTTGGTGTCACGAGCATCGCCGCGTGCGTCACGTTCCCCGTGGGCGGGATATCGATGCCCTGCAAGGCCGGATGGTCCTGGATCGACTCGTTCCGCGCCCACGCTCAAGATAGACGGACTGAGTTTCAAGGACTCGAGCAAGAACGGCACGTTGGACGCCCACGAGGACCGAAGACTCACCGTCGAGCCACGGATCGAGAACCCAGTCGCCCAGACGACGCTTCAAGAGAAGGTCGGCCTCACGGTTCACCCCAACATCGCGGTAACCGAGGATGGATCGATCTGCGGGGCCGAATCGGGGCAAGTGCCTCTCGGACGCGCCTCCTCCTGTCACGTACGTCGTCGAGCGGCAGATCCGAAGCATACTGAATAGTGGCGTCGCGCAACCCGCTATCTTCGCGGACCGGACCTCTGCGCCCTCCGTCCGCGGCCGCGTGGCCCGCACCGGAGGAGGTCCGGTTCGTGCCGTCAACGCCGAACACGCGCTGCGTGTCTTGGTGATAGATTCCAGCCGACGCCCATCCGGATCCCGCATCCTCGATCCACTGGGCCGAGGCGAAGCTCGGCCATCCCATCCCCAACAGCCCGGGGACGATCGAGCATACAATGGAGCGCAGCATTCGCGAAGCTACCCGCAACGGCGCATCGCCGGCGGCTGTGGGTTCGTGTGAAGTCGTGCGACGCTTCGTCGTCCGCAGCCGATCCGCTCCTCTCCCTCGAGGAAGCCCGTCATGATCGCTACGGCGCTCCTCAGCGTCCTCCTCAGCCTTGCACAGACGGCACCCCAGGCGACCGTCTGCATCGAAGCATGCAGCTATTCGGGCGAAGCGGGGGATGTGCGGCTGGCGCTGCCCGACGTCGAAGACCCCCCGATGTCGGTAGACGGCGCGCTCGAAGAGCCCGCCTGGAAACGGGCGGCGCGTCTCACGGGCTTCACCCAGTATCAACCGATCGAGGGAGCCAGCGCGTCGCAGAGAACGGAAGTCCTCGTCTTCCGAACCGACGATGACCTCTATTTCGGCGTCATGGCGCACGACTCCGAGCCGGAAGGGGTCCGGGCGACGCTTGCCGAGAGAGACAACATCGTCGCTTCCGACGACTATGTGCGCATCATTCTCGATACGTTCCATGACCAACGTCGAGCGTACTCATTCGCGGTCAACCCCCTGGGCATCCAGCAGGACGGGCTGTGGCTCGAGGGAGGCACGCGTGCCATGCAAGGCGGTGGAGGCAGCGGCGGTGGAGGCGGTGGTGGTGGAGGCCGGGGCGGTGGCCGGTCCGACCCGGTAGACGACAATCAGGATTTCATCTGGGAGTCCCGCGGGCGGATCCTCTCGTGGGGATACCAGGTGGAGATCCGAGTTCCGCTCAAGAGCCTGCGTTTCCCCGCCGAGACCTTGCAGGACTGGGGCCTTCAGGTCCTGAGGGTCATCCAGAGGGATGGCTTCCGGGAATCTTGGGCCCCCCTCACCGCGGAGTCGACGAACCGGTTGGCTCAGTCCGGGACGATCGAGCGGCTCGCGGGACTCGATCCCGGACTCTTCCTCGAGCTGAACCCCGTCGTGACGGGGCTTCGGTCCGGGGTCTACGATCTGGAGTCGGCATCGATGGTCCGCGGAGATCCGGACATGGAGTTCGGTCTGAACGCGACCTATGGACTCACCTCCAACCTGACTCTGGATGCCACGTACAATCCCGATTTCAGTCAGGTGGAGGCCGACGCGGGCCAGATCGCGGTCAACGAGCGGTTCGCGCTCTTCTTTCCGGAAAAGAGGCCGTTCTTCCTGGAAGGCACCGAGCTGTTCGAAATGCCCGTGCGCCTCGCCTACACCCGCTCGATCGTCGACCCGGTCGTGGGAGCGAAGCTCAGCGGAAAGGTGGGCGGGCTCAGCCTCGGCTACCTCGGGGCGGCAGACGAAGCAGTGGCCGATGACGGAAACGCGATCGTGAACCTGCTCCGCCTTCGGACTGACCTGGGCACAAGCTCCACCCTGGGTCTCCTGTACACGGACCGGACACAGGACTCGGAGGAATACAACCGGGTCCTCGGGACCGACGCCCGTCTCGTCCTGGGCCAACGCTACACGTTGACGCTGGTGTCCGCCGTGAGCCGGACAGGTACAGGAGCCGGAGCCGACGCCGGCGACGGACTGTTACTTCGAGCCGGCCTCGACCGTGCCGGCAGAAACTTCATGTACAACCTCAATTTTCAATCGATTTCGTCGGCATTCCAGGCGCGAAGCGGATTTCTTGACCGCGAGGACGATGCGTCCGTCTTTGGGCAGATCCGGTACCGATGGTACTTTGCCGCCGACTAAGGTCCTCGAACGGGTATCGCCTTTCCTGAACTTCCAGAGCCACTGGGACGACGATGATTTCTGGGCCGGGGAAGGTGTACAGGTAATGGGAAGCGGCGCTGGGGGCCGGTGTGGGGTTCCGGGGCAACTGGGGCTTCAACATCAACGCTAACCTTTCGGGATTCGAGTTCGCGCCGGCGGATTATGAAGGGCTGTTCGTGGAAGGTGCGGCCGGTGGCCTCGAGCCCTTTCGCCCCGACCAATCCTTGTTCGCGGGACTCCGCGGGCTCAGCGGTCGACTTCGATTGGACACCTGGGAGAAGGTGCGGGGCCAGCTGCAGATCAACTGGAGAGAGACGCCGGTGTTCGAGCGCTCGCTGGGAGTACCCGTCGAGATGTCGCGCTCGCTCACGGTGGACGCCAGTTACACCGTCTTTCCGACTTCCGCGCTTCAGGCCGAGCTTGGCCTCCGACGTTCGGGGCTCGACCACAGGACCCCAGACGGACGTCACTCCTCAGCTACCATCCCCCGTGTTCGGGCCCAGTATCAGTTCACCCGAGCCTTGTTCCTGCGAACGATCTTCGAGTACGACTCGGAGGACCGCGGGGGGCTGCGCGATCCTCTGACGGGGCGCAATGTGACACTCTGCGAGGAGGGGACGTGCGACGCCCAGGTCAGTAGCGAGAGCCATCTGCTCTATGGGGAAGTCCTGCTCAGCTTCGAACCCTCCCCAGGCACCGTGTTCTTCCTGGGGTACAGCCGTCAGATGGACGACCCGTCCAGCTTCTCTTTCTCGGAGCTGACCTCCCGCGAAGACGGTCTGTTCCTCAAGGGAAGCTATCGTTTCCGGCTCTAGGAGCCGACCCAGCACACAGGCGCTCGGGGTAGCGCGAGCCTCAAGAACCCTGTCGCCGTGATCCGGTCCCCACGGCGACTTCACGACGCGCGGCCCCGGCGGCGGCACCGCCGGAGCACGGCGCGCCGAATGAGACGGCACGGACGGGCAGGCGGCCGGCCGATCGTGAGCGGGGCGCCTCGGGGCCCCGTGCGCGTCCTCTCTCCCTAGTGGGCTCCGGCCGCAGATGGCATGGCCTCGGGAAGTCCGAATGCGGCGAGGCCGTCCTGGAGCTGCACGATGACATACTGATGGCCATCATGCATCCAGCTCGACATGCCGTAGCGGGTCATCCCGGGAATCGCAATCTCGCCGACCCGTTCTCCCGTCTCCTTGTCGACGGCGAAGAGCTTCGGTTCATCGTCCTCCGTCTGTCCGGAGACGAACAGGAGGTTGGGCGTCGCGACCATCGCGGCATGCCCGCTCCGGCCCCGGTTGTACATGACGTTCGGCACGCCCTGAAGCAACGGGTGACTACGAATGAAGTCCTGCTCCTCCCGTGGCGCGTCCCCGTTGGGAATGACCCACCTTATATCCCCAGCGTTCATGTCGTAGGCGACGATACGCCCAACCGGGCCCTTCCAGATTTCCAGCCCATCCAGCGTAGCATCGCTGCCGCGACCGGTCGTCACCGCTTCCGCACTGGACCAATCCGCATGCGTGACTCCGGTCTGTTCCGGGCCATCGAGCGCCGATTCGCGGGCGGGCATGACGGCGTGCCGGGCACACCGGCTATGCGAGGTCACGAACATGAGGCCGGACCGCGGGTCCGCGGCCTGGTTGCCCGTGATGTTGGTTCCGCCTCCATCGCTGGGGCAGAGCCACGCGGGGCCGGCCGGATCGTCGATTGTGGTCGGCGGGTTGAACATCGGCACGAAGAGGTCGTTCTCCCGCGCGACCTGAAGCGCCTGCTCGTAGATCTCGGAGGTGTAGTCGATGAGATGTTCCTCGGTTCGACCCTGCAGATCGAAGGGCGGCGGTCGGGTCGGAAACGGCTGCGTGGGAGCGAGCTGCTCGCCGGGCACCGTGGAGGCCGGTACGGGCCGCTCCTCGATGGGCCAGATCGGCTCGCCGGTCTCGCGGTCCAACGCGTACAGGAACGCCTGTTTCGTGGCCTGGAACAGCCCCTTGATGTCGCGACCGTCGACCGTCACATCCATCAGAACCGGCGGCGCGGGTGTATCGTAGTTCCAGATGTCGTGGTGCACCATCTGGTAGTGCCACCGGCGCTCACCCGTCTCCACATCCAGTGCGATGACGCTCGTGCTGAAGAGGTTGTCGCCCGGATGGTGACCGCCGTAGAAGTCGATCGTCACGCCGTTCGTCACGATGTAGACGAGCCCCAACTCGGGATCGGCCGACATCGGAGCCCATGACGAGACGTCGCCGGTCCACTCCCAGGCATCGTTCTCCCACGTCTCGTGCCCGAACTCGCCGGGCCGGGGAATCACGTGAAACTTCCACTTGAATGCGCCCGTGTTCGCGTCATATGCCAGGATGTCGCCCGGCACCATCTCCTGACGGGTCTGGAGGTAGCCCTGCTCGGCCGAGTTCCCCACTACGACCGTTCCGTTGACCACGATCGGCGGGGAGGAGCTCGTGATGTAGCCGATCTCCCGGGGGATTCCCTCGTGCGGATCGTACGGCTCGTCCCAGTTCTCCCACGGGCCCCAGCCGTCGATCAGGTCCGCCACCAGATCCACGCTGCCCGATGCCGCAAAACCCTCGACGGGGACGGCCTCGCCCCAGTTCTCGAGCGGGCGACCCGTATCGGCATCGAGCGCATGCAGGAAGAAGGCGGGCGTCGTGATGAAGACGACTCCCCGGCCGTCGATCTCGGCATACGCCACGCCCTTTCCGTAGCCCTTTCGCATCGAGTACTCGTAGCGATCGGTGTTCGGCTCGGTGAAGCTCCAAAGGAGCTCGCCTGAGCCGGGAGCCAGCGCGATCACGTGACGACGTTCGCCCGTGACGGTGATCAGCTTGTCGCCCACGTACGATGGTGTCGCCCGCGGCGTGCTGGGTCCGAAGCTCGCCGCGTCAAAGCGCCACAGGAGCGTGAGATCGTCAAAGTTGTCGGCCGTGATCTCGTCGGCGGGGGTGTAGCGGGTGTGCCACGCGTCGCCACCGAGGTACGTCCACGAACCGTTGTCGGTCCCCGGACCCTGCGCGAGGGCGGAAAGCGGCGTGAGGGCCAGCGCTCCGAGAGCAAGCGCGCGGCCGGCGATTCGTTGCGGGCGGGGCCTTCCCTCGTCCTTGTTCATGAGCGACTCCTCGCTTGTCGGTTCCGAGCACGAATGGGTCCCACGGGGCGGCCTGCACACCCTCCGAACCCGCCTCTTAGCGGACTGGTGACATGCTACCCGCCGGTGGCGGGGGCCACAATAGCGCCCCGGCGGCCTGCCGATACGCAGCGGCGCAAGGCAGAGCCCGGAAAGCGTCTGCAGCGGTCCGTCCCGGGCTCATGGCTGCCCGACAGCCTGCGGGCCAGCGGCCGAGAGTCCGGACCGACTGCAGGACCGGATCTAGGCGCCTGCAGAGGCGGCGTGAGACGTAGACGCGATTGCCTCGCTCGATGGCGGCACGGCCCTCGCGGACCACGACCTCGGCGTCGTACCAGACGGAGTCCGGCAACGCGGTCTTCCTCTCGAGCAATTCCGCTGCGGCATGGAATTTCGTGTGGGTGAAGCCCGGGTAGAGCGCGCAGGCACGCACGCCGTGCGGCCTCAGGATCAGATCCAGCACCTCCGGCAACGCGACCACGTAGGCCTTTGGACGTAGTTCAGGTCTCCGGCACGAGCGATCCGCTCCCCCCACGGAGGCGATGTTGAGGATGCGGCCGTAAACCGCGCTCGCGCAGGCCCGGGACAATCATGATGGCACAGGTGAGCCATCGAGGTCATCATGAGCCGGAGGAAGGCCGCCTGCCCGGACCAGTCACGGTCGTCGAGAAGATCCGGTCCGCCGGAGCCAGCGTCGTTGACTAGGTAGTCGATCCGCATGCCGAGTGCGGTCACGCGGGCGGCGATCGGGGGCGGCGCATTGGGCTCCGCCAGGTCGGCCGTACTCGCCTCGACGGGGACCTCGTGCCGGTCACGCGAGCTGGCGCGCGAACTCGGCACCGAGGCCGGCGGATGCCCCGGTGACGAGCGCCGTCTTTCTCTCAAAGTCATCCATGGTTCGCGTGGACCTCGTCGATCTTCTCGAGGGCGGCCCCGCGCGACCGCCGATCCGAAAGCACGGCAAACACCGAGGTCGACGCCGCACAGCAGGGTTCCGGTGATCCCGGGAACTCGAATGACTGGGTCGACACCGGGGCTCGGAGCGCGGCCGCTCGCCTCGCGGGTTCGCGCCATCGCCCCGAAGTCATGCGTCGGCTCGTCTGGTCCGCCGGGGTGGCCGAACACCGCGACGGCACCCGGCAGGGTGATCTTGGCGATTGATTGGCCGCTCTATGCTCGGACAGCGATGGAGTGAACGACCCACTCCCGATGCTATCGGGATACGCCGACCGTGGAGAGAGAGCGCGGCCGTCGGGGACCACATGCCGGCCAACTTCAAGGGACCGGACAGCCATCGACGGATCTCGACGGACTGCGGCGCCCGCGGCGTCGCAACCGGTGCATCGCATGGCGCCTTCGTAGCACGACTCGCCACCGTCCGGGCTGATGTCGATCCGTTCGGCCTCCTTCGGGTCTCCGAGCCGTCCCCGCCGCCGCGCTCCTCTTCGGTAGACCGAGGGGGATCATAGAGCCGGCGAGCGAAGGCCGAATCGGCAGACCGGCTGCTGTGGCGCGCCCCGGCCGGGCGCAGGCGTCTCGGGATCACCCACGGGCAGTGCACAGCGAGCGAGCTATCGCCGCCCGGCGATTCGGAACGCCTCGGGGACCGGAGCGGTAGTGATGGGGGCGATCGGTCCACCGGCGGGGAGATCATGAGACGCACTCGGGCATTCGCAGTTGTTCTCGGTCTGTTCGCTTCCGTCTCAGGGTGCGATCTCCCGCCCGCGCATGGGGATGCGAACGCCTTCATCGTCGGCGCTTCCCCCGCGCTCTGGGCCGAGGTCGAGGACGTCTTCCTCCAGGCCATGGCGCCGACGATCCAGACGGTTCGCGACGAGCGACCGTTCCGGATCACCCATCAGGACCCCGAGGAACTCGAGGATTGGGGCCTACTTCGCCGCTTTCGCCAGGTCCTCGTCCTCGGCTCCGCAGGCGACCCCTGGATCGCCCAGGCGCTCGAGGCGCTGGAGGTGCCGCCCCCACAAGCCCCCGCAAGCCTCCAGATACTGAACGTCTGGGCCCGGGGACAGCAGGTCTCGATCCTCCTCCTCCCCGAAGCCGGCCAGGTCGCCGCCGTCCGCACCCTCGCCCAGGAACTCCACGAACTCCTGAACGAGCAGTTCCGGGCCTATGCGACCAACCGCATGTTCATCTCGGGAGAGGATGTGGCGCTCCAGGACTCGCTCGCCCAGAACACCGGATTCTCCCTCCTGATCCCCACGGTCTACCAGTACTCCACCCGCGACTCCATCTTCCGCTTCCGCAATGACAATCCGAGCCCGGCCGAGCTGATTCGGGAGATCTCGGTCAGCTGGCACACCCCGGGCCCGGAGGCCGATCCGACCGCAGGGGAGTTGCGAAGCTGGCGGGACACCTTCTCGGCGGAGTACTACAACGACCCCCAGGTCGTGGACACGCTCCTCGCCTCGTACCGGCCCGTCCAGGTGAAGGGGCTCTCGGGGGTCGAGTACCAGGCAGCGTGGGTCAACGCGCCCGGCGGGTGGCCCGCAGGCGGACCCTTCATCGCCCGGGCGCTCCGCTGTCCCGTCCAGGACCGCGTGTACTTCCTCGACGCCTGGCTCTACGCGCCGGGGCGGGACAAGTACGAGTACATGATCCAGCTCCAGACGATCCTCGACTCCTTCCGCTGCCGCTGACCCGGGGCGGGCGACCCGCGCCCCCGCGCGGCGGTGCTCCGCCCGAGGTGCCGCGCCGCTCCTCTCGCCCTGGACCGTCGGAAGTGTAGTATAGATCCTCGCCCCCCTTCCCGAAGAGTGAACCCGGCGCCCGGCCCATGTCCTTCGTCCACCTCCACACCCACTCGGAATACTCCCTCCTCGACGGGGCGAACCGGATCCCGGACCTCGTGGACCGCGCCCTCGAGTTCGAGATGCCGGCACTCGCGCTCACCGACCACGGGTGCCTCTACGGGGCGTGGGAATTCCAGAGGGAGGCCCGCCGGAAAGGGCTCAAGCCCATCATCGGGATGGAGGCCTACGTGGCACCGCGGGACCGGCGGGAGCGGAGCCGGGGCGGCCGGGGGGCGGTCGGGCTGCAGCGGCGCCCCTACTACCATCTCGTCCTCCTGGCCCGCGACCGGGAAGGGTACCGTAACCTCGTCAAGCTGAGCTCGCTCGCCTACACAGAGGGCTTCTACAGCCGGCCCCGCGTGGACCGGGAGATCCTCGCGCGCTACTCGGGCGGGCTCATCGTCTCGTCCGCCTGCCTCGCGGGCGAGGTGGCCGGCAGCCTCATGGCCGGCGAGGGGGACGCAGCCCGGGAGGTGGCCGCCTGGTACGCCGAGACCTTCCCCGGACGCTACTTCCTCGAGGTTCAGGCGCACGGGACGGAGGGCCAGGCCGAGCTGAACGAAAAGGTCTTCGAACTCGCGGGCGAGCTCGGGCTCCCCGTCCTCGCCACGAACGACGCGCACTTCCTCGAGGCGGGCGACCACGGGGCCCACGACACGCTGCTTTGCATCGGGCTCCGGAAGGACAAGGCGGACCCGGACCGGATGCGCTACGATGGAGGGCTCTACCTCAAGTCCCCCGGCGAGATGGCGGCCGCCTTCCCGGGGCACCCGGAGGCGATCGAGAACACGCTTCGCGTCGCCGCCGAGGTGGATCTCACCTTCGAGCGGTCCTACCACGTCCCCGCCTTCCCCCTCCCCGAGGGTCACACGGACGAGGCCGGCTTCCTCGTCCACGTAGCGACGGCGGGCGCGAGGAAGCGCTACGGCGACCCGCTCCCGCCGGCGGTGAAGGAGCGGCTCGACTACGAGCTCGGGGTCATCCTCGAGACGGGCTACGCCGGCTACTTCCTCATTACCTGGGACTTCATCCGGTGGGCGGGGGAGAACGGGATACCCGTCGGGCCGGGGCGGGGCTCGGCCGCGGGATCGCTCGTCAGCTACGCCCTCGGGATCACGAAGCTCGACCCCCTCCACTTCGAGCTGATCTTCGAGCGCTTCCTGAACCCCGAGCGCGTGTCGATGCCAGACATCGATGTCGACTTCTGCTACGAGAACAGGGGGCGGGTCATCGACTACGTCCGCCGGAAGTACGGGCAGGCGGCCGTGGGTCAGATCATCACCTTCGGGACGATGAAGTCGCGGGCCGTGATCCGCGACGTGGGGAGGGTGCTCGGCTTCACACCCGCGGAGACGGACCGGATCGCGAAGCTGATTCCGAACCAGCCCGGAAAGAGCTTCACGGTAAAGGAGGCGCTCCAGAGGCTCCCCGAGGTACGCAGGCTCTACGGGGAGGACGAGCGGCACCGGAGGCTCTTCGACGACTCGAAGACGCTCGAGGGGCTCTCGCGCCACGCCTCCGTCCACGCGGCGGGCGTCGTGATCGCCCCGGGGCCGCTCGACGACTACGTCCCCCTCTCCGTCCAGCAGACGAAGGGGGGCGGCGACTCGGCGAGCGTCGTCGTCACGCAGTACGACATGAGCTGCCTCGAGGATGCGGGGATGCTCAAGATGGACTTCCTCGGCCTCAAGACGCTGACCGTCATCGAGGATGCGACGGCACTCGCGAGGCAGCGGGAGGGCGCTCTCAGGCACCCGGCCTCGGGCGCCGTCTACCCGGACATGGACGCCGTCCCGCTCGACGACCCCGAGGTCTATCGGATGCTCTCCCGGGGGGCGACCTCGGGCATCTTCCAGTTCGAGTCCCGGCTCGCGGCGGACAAGCTGAGGGCGATGGCGTGCGACCGCTTCGAGGACCTCGTCGCCACGAACGCCCTCATCCGGCCGGGTCCCCTCGACTCCGGGATGACGGACGTCTACATCCGGCGGAAACTCGGGGAGGAGACGGTCGAGTACCTGCACCCGGCGCTCGAGAAGGCGCTCTCGCCTACGTACGGCGTGATCGTCTACCAGGAGCAGGTCATGCGGATCGCGCATCTGCTCGCCGGCTTCTCCCTCGCCGAGGCCGACGTGCTGAGGAAGGCGGTGGGAAAGAAGGACGCGGCGCTCATCCGCGGCGAGCTCGGGCGGTTCGTCGAGCGCGCCGTCGAGCGGAGCGTCGAGCGCGCTGTGGCCAGGAAGCTCGCCGACCAGATCGAGACCTTCGGCCGGTACGGATTCAACCGGAGCCACAGCGCCGCCTACTCCCTCCTCTCCTATCAGACGGCGTGGCTCAAGGTCCACTACCCCGCCGAGTTCATGGCGGCGCTCCTCTCGTCCGTCCTCGATCGGACGGACGACGTCGTCAGGTACATCGGCGAGTGCCGGGAGCTCCACCGCTACCTCCCGGGGATGGCAGGCGAACTCGAGGTGCTCCCCCCCGATGTGAACGAGTCGGCGTGGAAGTTCGTCGTGACACCGGCGGGGAGCGTCCGTTTCGGGCTCGGGGCCGTGCGGGGCATCGGGGCGGGCGCCGTCGCCTCGATACTCGAGGCGCGCGACAGCGGGGGGGCGTTCTCGAGCCTCTTCGACTTTCTCTCCCGGATCGACGTGCGCGCGCTGAACCGGCGCGCCTGCGAGGCGCTGATCGCCGCGGGCGCGCTCGACGCCTTCGGTCACCGGGCCCAGCTCCTCGAGGGTCTCGCGACGGCGTACGCCGAGGTCCACGCGCGCGAGCAGGAGAGTGTGAGCGGCCAGGGCTCGCTCTTCGACATGCCGGGCACGGGGCAGAGGGCCGACGACCCGCCGCTCCCCGTGGTGGAACGGTGGAGCGAGGGCGAGCGGCTCAAGCGGGAGAAGGAAGCCGTCGGTTTCTTCATCTCGGGCCACCCGCTCGACCGGTACCGCGATCTGACTCGGGTCTTCGGACCCGCCCACACCGGGAATCTGGCCGAGTACGTCGGCCGCAGGGTCGAGATCCCCTGCGTCGTCACCGGACTGGCCCCCCAGATCTCGAGGAAGGACAACTCCGAGTGGGGACGGATCACGATCGAGGACTTCAACGGGACCGCCACCGTGCTCGCCTTCGGGGAGGCCTGGAAGCGGGCGAAGGGCCTCCTCGAGCAGGACGCCGCGATCCTCCTCAGGGGGAGCGTTTCGAACCGGGAGCGAGACGAGGAGGATCCCCCGATCTTCCTCGATGAGGCGGAGGCGCTCGAGCGAGTCGGCGAGAGCGGGCGGGTCGCGGTCGCGATCCAGCTTTCCGCCGGGGAGAGCCTCCCGGCCGAGGCGCTCGAGCGGGCCCGGGAGCTCCTCGCCTCCCACCCGGGCGACTCCCCCGTCGAGGTCCACCTCGCGAACGGCGCCGGGTCGACCCAGCGCCTCCGCTCGAGGAGCCTCCGGGTGCGGGCGGACGCCGGCGCGCTCATCGGGCTCCGGGAGATCTTCGGCGAGCCCCGGGTCCGGCTCGTGAAGGCGGACGCGTGAACGACCTCGGGGAGCGCCAAGTCGCCGTCCTCGGGGGCGGGTGCTTCTGGTGCCTCGAGGCGGTCTACAAGGAGTTCCGGGGGATTACCGGGGTCACGAGCGGGTACGCGGGGGGCACGCACCCGAAGCCCACCTACCGACTCGTCTGCGGGGGCGGGACGGGACACGCAGAGGTCGTCCGGATCACCTTCGATCCGGCGCTCGTCTCGTACCGTACCCTCCTCCGCGTCTTCTTCACGATCCACGATCCCACGACCAAGAACCGTCAGGGCGCGGACGTCGGAACCCAGTACCGCTCGATCATCCTCCACGCCGACGAGGCGCAGCGGCGCCTCGCCCGGGAGGTGATCCGGGAAATCGAGGCCGAGGGGCTCCACTCGAGGCCGGTCGTGACGGAGCTCAGGCCCCTCGGTGCCTTCCACCCGGCCGAGCTGGAGCACGACGACTACTTCCGGAGGAACCCCAGGCAGCCGTACTGCCAAGTCGTCATCGCGCCCAAGCTCCGGAAGGCAATGGCACGCTTTCTCGACCACTACTCGAAGCGCTGAGCGGGGGGACCGTGCACGAAAACCCACTACTCGAGACGAGCCTGCCGGTCCCCTTCCACCGGATCCGGGACGAGCACGTGGTGCCCGCGGTCCGCCACGCGATCACGGAGGCGAAGGACGGGGTCCGGGCGATCGCACGCGACCCGGCGGCGCCCGGCTGGGAGAGCGTCCTCGCCCCCCTCGACGAGCTCACGGAGCGGGTGGGCCGGGTCGCGACACCTGTCCAGCACCTCCTGAGCGTCCGCGAGACGCCCGAACTCAGGGCGGCGTGGGCCGAGGTCCTCCCGGAGATCACCCGCTTCTGGTCCTGGCTCCACCTGCACAAAGGGCTCTTTGGCCGCCTACGCGCCCTCGAATCGAGGGCGGCCGAGCTCGACCTGGATCCCCTCGAGACGCGCCACCTCAAGCGGACGATGCGCGATTTCCGGCGCGCGGGCGCGGAGCTCCCGCCGGCGGGGCGTGAGCGGCTCGAGGCCCTCCAGGTCGAGCTCGCCGGCCTCGGCCAGACCTTTTCGGAGAACATCCTCGACGCGACGGCCCGCTACACCCGGCCGGTCACCGACCCGGAGAGGCTCCGCGGGATCCCCGCCGACGCCCTCGAGCGGTTTCGGAAGAGGGCGGAGGCGGAGGGGCGGGACGGGTGGGTCCTCACCCTCGACGAGCCCTCCTACCTCGCCGTCATGCAGTACGCCGAGGACCGGGAGCTTCGCCGGGAGCTCCACCGCGCCTACCAGGGGAGGGGGAGGGAGGCGCCCACGGACAACCGGCCCCTCATCCCGCGCATCCTCGAGCTCCGCCGCGAGATGGCGGAGCTCCTCGGGTATCCCGACTTCCCGGATTACCGCCTCGAGGAGCAGATGGCTGGGAGCGGGGCTCGGGCGTGGGCCTTCGTCTGCGAGCTCGCCGAGCGTACGCGACCCTACTGGGAGCGGGACACGGAGGCGCTCGAGGCATACGGCTCAGGGCTCGGCCTCCAGGCCCTCGAGCCCTGGGACGTGGCGTTCCTCGTCGAGCGCATCCGAAGGGAGGTGCTCGAGGTGGACCAGGAGGAGGTCAGGGCGTACTTCCCCCTCGACCGGGTCATCAGCGGCCTCTTCCGGATCACCGAGCGCCTCTTCGGCCTCCGGGTCGAGGAGAGGCGGATCCGGGAGATCTGGCACCCGGACGTGCGCTACTACGAGCTGTCGGACGGGTCGGGCACGCACCTCGGGGGCTTCTACGCCGACCTCTTCCCCCGGCCCGAGAAGCGGCAGGGCGCGTGGATGAACGGGCTCGTCTCCGGGGGCCCCGGGGCGGACGTCTCCCTCTCTCCTCACGTGGGATTCATCGCGGCGAACTTCCCTCCGCCCGGCAGCGATCGCCCCGCACTCCTCACGCACCGGGACGTGGAAACGCTCCTCCACGAATTCGGACACCTCCTCCACCACATGACCTCCCGCGTCCCGATCCCGCGGCGGGGCGGGGTGAACGTGGCGTGGGACTGGGTGGAGCTCCCCTCGCAGCTCCTCCAGAACTGGGCGTGGGAAGAGGAGCCGCTCGGACTCCTCTCCGGCCACTGGGAGACGGGCGTCAGCCTCCCGGCCGAGACCCTCGACCGGCTCCTTCGAAGCCGGCGCTTCATGGGCGGGTGGCGGCAGATGCGCCAGCTCTCCTTCGGCACCCTCGACCTGGCGCTCCACACGGAGTACGAGGCGGAACGCGACGGGGGCGCCGTGGAGTGGGTCTCGGATCTCATGGAGCCGTTCGCCCCGAGCCGAAGCCTCGCCGAAGCCCACCCCCTCCCCTCCTTCCTTCACCTCTTCTCCGGAGGGTACGCCGCCTCCTACTACTCGTACCTCTGGTCGGAGGTGCTCGAGGCGGACATCTTCACGCGCTTCCTTGAGGCGGGGCTCTTCGACCGGGAGACGGGCCGGCGCTACCTCGAGACGATCCTCGCCGCCGGTGACCGCGAGGACCCGGAGATCCTCTTTCGCAGCTTCATGGGACGGGACCCGGATCCCGGGGCGCTCATCGCGAGGAATCTCGGGTAGTGGGCCCCGTCCCTCGCGCTCGCCCGCTCCCGGGAATCCGTCCACCAAGGGGGAACCCCGTGCAGACCCATCCGACTCCGGCGCGCCGCTCGCCCCTCGCACCCATCCTCGTCCTCGCCCTCGCGCTACTCCCCCAGGCACGCCCGGCGGCGGGCCAGGAGGCGCCCCGCACGGGTCCCGAGATCTCGGGCTACACCGAGTACACCTCCTACGGAGAGATGATGGCGTACCTGGCCGCCGTCCAGGCCTCGAGCAGGGAGATGCGGCTCGGGATCTACGGCGAGACGCGGCTCGGGCGGGAGCTCCCCTACGCCATCTTCTCCCGCCCCTCCATCACCCGGCCGTGGGAGGCGTGGGTCCTCGGCAAGCCGATCCTCGTGCTCGCCGCGAACGTCCACGGCAACGAGCCGACCTTGCGGGAGTCGGTCCTCCTGCTGCTGCGGGACCTCGCGACCCCCGGAACGGAGATGAACGATGCCCTCGACGAGCTGACGATCCTCGTCGTTCCGCAGCTGAACCCGGACGGCTTCTCCACCCCCGACGCGCAGCGGGGAAACATCTGGGGGCTGGATCTGAACCGCGACTACATGAAGCTCGAGCAGCCCGAGATCCGCGGATACGTCCGGAACATCCTCCTCCCCTGGGCCCCGCACCTCTTCGTGGATGGACACAACGGGGGCGCATACCCCTACAACCTGAACTACCAGTGCCCTTCGCACACGGCGCCCGACGCCAGGATCACCGGGCTCTGCGACGAGCTGATCTTCCCGGCCGTGGACGAGGCGCTCGGGACCGAGGGATACCGGGCATGGTACTATCAGCGGGGCAACGAGACCCGCTGGGACGTGGGCGGCTCGGACCCGCGGATCGGGAGGAACTACGGCGGCTTCTCGAACATGCTCGGGATCCTCTTCGAATCCCCCCGCGGACAGTCGATGGCCGACGGCGTGCGCGCAGGCGTCGTCGGCTACGAAGCGGTCGTCCGGTGGGCGCGCGCGAATTCGGAGCTCCTCCTCGAGACCGTGCACCGCGCCCGGATCGAGACGGCCGAGGCGGGCGGGCGCCCGGGGGGCGAGGTCCCGATCGAGGTCGTCTACGTCCCGGAGGAGGAGCCGGTCACCTACCTCCTCCCCGAGGAGCCCGGCTCCGAGGGCCCCTTCCGCGTGGTCCAGAGCGACTCGCTCATGAAGGTGCCGGTGACGACGCTCAGCCGGCCGCGCCCCTGGGCGTACCTCCTCCCCCCAGACGCGGAGGCGGCCGTCCGGCTCCTCCGGGACCACGGGATCCAGGTGGAGGCGGTCGTGGCGGATGTGGAGGCGGTCGTGGACATCTACCTGATCGGTGATCTCCGCTACGAGGAGGCGTACAACCACGACGCGGCGGCGAAGATCGATGTCGCGGATGCGGTCACGCGCGAGGCGACGATCGTCCGGGGCTCATACGTCGTCCGGACGGGTCAGATGCAGGGGCGCGTCGCGGCCCACCTCCTCGAGGCCGAGACCCGCGACGGCGTCGTCTACTGGAACCGGATGGACCCCTGGATTCCGAAGACAGCCGTCGAGGCCTTCAAGGCGGGCGACGGCCCGCCCCCCGAATTCCCGATCTGGAAGCTCATGGAGCCGACGCCGCTGCCGACCCGGCTCCTCCCCTGAGGGAGGGTGGGGGCGGGGCGGGCCACCCGCTCAGCTCTCGGGCCTCGGCGGATGCCTGATCACGACGCCCTCGACCATGAACACGATGTCTTCGGCGATGTTCGTCGCGAGGTCGCCGATCCTCTCGAGGTTCCTCGAGATGAGGAGCAGCGACATCGCGGGCCCGATCCACCGGGGATCCTCCATCATGTGCGTGAGGAGGATCCGGAATACCGAGTTGTAGAGGCGGTCCACCTGGTCGTCGGCCCGCACCACGTCGCGCGCCTTGACGGCGTCCGAGCGGACAAAGGCGTCGAGCGCGTTCGAGAGCATCTGCCCGGCGAGCCGCGCCATCTCGGCCACCTCCGGGGAGCGGGCGAAGGGAAGGTGCTCGGCCGAGCGCTGGACCTCGCGGGCGATGTTCACCGCATGATCCCCGACCCGCTCGAGGTCGTTTGAGATCTTCATCGTCATCGTGATGAAGCGGAGATCCCCGGCCATCGGCTGCTGAAGCGCGAGGAGCTCGTGGGCCGCCTGGTCGATCTGAAGCTCCAGCTCATCCACCCTGAGATCGAGTTCGATGACCTCCCCCGACTGCTCGGGGTCGCCGAGGAGCATCGCGTCGAAGGCGCGTGCAACCTGGTCCTCGGCGAGGCCGGACATCTCGAGGAGCGAGGAGCGGAGCGCATCGAGCTCCTGGTGGAAGTGCCGGCTCGCCCCCTCGACGATCACCCGAAACGGCCCGTGATGTACGCCTCGGTCTGCTCCTCGCGGGGCGTAGTGAAGAGCTCCTGGGTGTTTCCGACCTCGATGAGCCGGCCCAGGTAGAAGAAGGCCGTCCGGTCCGAGACCCGCGCCGCCTGCTGCATGTTGTGGGTCACGATCACGATCGTGTATTCGGTCTTCAGCTCGTAGATGAGCTCCTCGATCTTCTGCGTGGCGATCGGATCTAGCGCGCTCGCCGGCTCGTCCATGAGGAGGACGTCGGGAGAGACGGCGAGCGCCCGCGCGATGCAGAGCCGCTGCTGCTGCCCCCCCGAGAGCGAGAGAGCGCTGACCCCGAGGCGATCCTTCACCTCATCCCAGAGCGCGGCCCGCCTGAGCGATTCCTCGACGAGCGCCTCGAGCGCCGCGCGCCCGTGCACAAGCCTGTTCACCCGGGGCCCATACGCCACATTGTCGAAGATGGACTTGGGGAAGGGGTTTGACTTCTGGAACACCATCCCGACGCGCCGGCGAAGGAGGACGACGTCCTGATCCGGACGGAACACGGACTCCCCGTCCAGGACGAGGTCGCCCTCGTGGCGCGCATTCGGGATCAGGTCGTTCATCCGGTTGATCGAGCGGAGGAAGGTGGACTTCCCGCACCCCGACGGACCGATGAGGGCGGTGACCTTCCGCTGGGGCACGGCCAGGTCGATCCCCCGAAGCGCTTGCGCGCTCCCGTACCAGAACGAGAAGTCCCGGGCCTCGAGCTGGGTCACATCCTCCACCGGCCCACCCCCTGCGGCAGACGGACGGAGCCCCTCCCCCCCTCCGGGCGGGCCCGGCTCGCCGTCCGTTCCCGGAAACAATCGAGAGCCTTCCACCGTCACCCGCCTCGGTAGGGCGTCTTGACCGCGAGGCGCGCGACCAGACTGAGTACCATCACGAGGCCGATCAGGACGAGGGAGGCCGCCCACGCCTGCCGGTGCCAGTCGTCAAACGGAGATATCGCGTACTGGTAGATCAGAAGCGGGAGCGAGGAGACCGGCTCGTTCAGGCGCCACTCGAGAAACGGGTTTCCGAAGGCGGTGAACAGCAGGGGCGCCGTCTCGCCCGCGATCCGGGCGAGCGCGACGAGAACCCCCGTGAGGATCCCAGCCCGCGCGGCGGGGAGGATGATCCCGAACGTCGTCCGCCACCGGGTGAAGCCGAGCGCGCGCGCGCCCTCCCGCAGCTCCCGCGGAACGATACGGATCATCTCCTCGGTCGTGCGGGCGACCATCGGGATCAGTATGACGGCGAGCGCCACCGACCCGGCGAGAAGCGAGAAGCGGCCCATCCCGACGACGACCCACGCCCAGACGAAGATCCCGACGACGACCGAGGGGATCCCGTTCATCACGTCGGCGACGAAGCGAACAACTCTCGCGAGCCTCGTGTGCCGCTCCTCGGCGAGGAAGACGCCGGCCGCAATCGCGACCGGCACCCCGATCGCGCCTCCGAACGCAAGGAGGAGGAGCGTTCCGAGCAAGGCGTTCGCCATCCCCCCCGCCCGTCTCTCCGACCGGAGCGGGGAGGCGGAGGAAGAAATCCAGGTTGAGCGCTCCGGCCCCGGACGAGATCAGGTGATAGCAGATGAGAAGGAGCGGGACCAGGACGATGACGGAGGCGACCCCCGTCAGGGCGAGCATGAAGGCGCTGATCAGGCGGCGGCGAACCGCATACCGCTCCGGGCCCCTCATGCGGCCCTCCCGCCCCGGCCCACCCGCCAGACGACGATCTGGGCGAGGACGTTCACCACGATCGTGATCCCGAAGAGGATCAGCGCGATCTCCATGAGCGCCGACAGATAGAGTTCGCCGGTCGCCTCCGTGAACTCGTTCGCGAGGACGGAGGCCATCGCGTAGCCAGGAGCGAAGAGCGAGGTCGCGATCTCGGGCCGGTTCCCCATGACCATCGTGATCGCCATCGTCTCTCCGAGGGCCCGCCCGAGCCCGAGGATCGCCCCCCCGATGACCCCGGGGAGCGCGTAGGGGAGCGCGACCTGCCACGTCATCTCCCACCGGGTGGCGCCGAGGGCGAGTGCCGCCTCGCGCTGCGCCCGGGGCACGGCATCCAGGACCTCGCGCGTGACCGCCGAGATGAAGGGGATGATCATGATCGAGAGGATCACGGCACCGGAGAGCATGCTGAAGCCGTAGGCGGGACCCTCGAAGAGGGGGGATCACCCCTCCGAGCCCACTCGCTGAGCGGCTCCTGAACGGCGAAGCGGAGGAAGGGGACCATGACAAAGATCCCCCAGAGCCCGTAGACGACCGAGGGGATCGCGGCGAGGAGCTCGGTGGCGTAGGCGATCGGGCGGGCGAGCCACCAGGGGGCGAGCTCGGTCAGGAAGATCGCGACCCCGACCGAGAGGGGGACGGCGAGGACGAGGGCGAGGAGCGAGGAGACGATCGTTCCGTAGACGAAGGGGAGCGCGCCGAACTCCTCGCGGACAGGGTTCCACTCGGAGCTGACGAGAAACCCCCATCCGAAGTTGTCGACCGCGAGCCACGCCTCCCGGCCGATCCTGAGCACGATGAAGGCGAACAGCGCGGGAAGCAACAGCCCGAAGCCCTTCAGGAGGACCCCGAAGATCTGGTCGGCGACGTTGCCCCTCGAGCGCGAGGGAATCAGGCGCCCGAGTCCACCTGCCTGACCCGCCGCTGCCGGGGAAGGAAGGCCCGACTGCGTGGGGGAGGGCAATGTCGGCTTACGTGTTCGGGGGGGAACCCGGCGGATACGCGCCGAAGTCATCGCCCGGGTCGAGGACGAAGCGGCGCTCCGGCCCGCACGTCACGACCTTGAGCGCATCGAGCGCCCGTACCCGGATCTCGAGCGACAGCGGCGCATAATTCAGCGCCTCCGCGCTCTCCGCCCCCTCCATCAGCGACCACTCGATCAGATCGAGGAGCGCCTCGGCGCGGCGGCACTCCTCGATGTGAGGGGCGACCAGGAGGTACGTCCAGGAGGCAACCGGGTAGGCGCCCTCGCTCGCCGCGTTCACGATCGAGAGGCGGAAGTCCCTGTTCTTCACGATCCGCTCCGCGAACGCGTCCGCGGCTGCCGTCGCAGCGGACGACGACGGCGCCACGAACTCGCCGCTCGGGTTCCGGATCAGGGCGATCGGAAGCTCGTTCTGCGCTGCATAGACCTGCTCGACGTACCCGACCGCGCCGTCGATATGCCGGATCTGTCCCGTGACCCCCTCATTGCCCCGTGCACCGAGACCCGTCGGCCACCGGACGGCGTTCCCGCGGCCGACGACCGTCCGCCACGACGGACTGATCTCTGTCAGGTAGTCGGTGAATACGTACGTGGTCCCCGATCCGTCGGAGCGGTGCACCGGGATGATGTCGCGGTCGGGAATGGTGACGCCGGGGTTCAGTGCGGCGAGGCGGGGATCGCGCCAGTGGGTGACCTCCCCCTGGAAGATCGCCGCGATCGTAGGCCCGTCGAGGCGAAGGGGATCGAGGAGCCCGGGCAGGTTGTAAGTGACCGCAACAGAGCCGATCACCATGGGGATGCTGAGGGTCCCCGGCATTCGGGCGAGGTCCTCCTCGGTCAGCGGAGCGTCCGTGGCGCCGAAGTCGACGACGCCCTCGATCATCTGGCGGATCCCGCCGCCCGAGCCCACCGACTGATAGTTCACGCGGACCGGGTTGTTGTCGGAATAGGTTGCGAACCACCGGGAGTAGATCGGATAGGGGAAGGTGGCGCCCGCCCCCGTCAGCGTGAGCTGATCGCCATCGCCCGCCGCCCCGCCCCCGTCCGTGCTCCAGCACGCGGATGCGCCGAGCACCAACAGAAGCGCGGCGGCATGTACTCTAGTCCTTGGGTTCACACACCACCTGTCCTTGAAACGGCGGCTTGCGCCGGTCCACGTCCGGCCGAGAGGCCGCGAAGAGGGAACAAGTAAAGTTGAGAGCCAACAGAGGCGATCGCGGCACGACTCGGTAACAGAATCGTCACGACGCACCCCTGTCGAAGGCGCGGAATGCCCCGCCTTCGCCGGGGTGAGGGCGCGCGAGGGCGCGCCGCCGGCCTGTTCCCCGTTTCGCCATCGCTATTAGAATGAGCGGGCACGCCCCGGCGACCGCGCCATCGGGGAGCGCTCGCCCCGTTTGGACTCGTTCTTAAGGAGCACCGGTTGTCCACCAAGCCTCACATCGAATTCGAGCGGACCGTAGTCGGGCTCCAGGTGGAGATCGAGCGCCTGCTCGATCTCGCCGAGGAGCGAGGGACGGACGTCTCCGGAGAGCTCCGGGAGCTCCGATCGAAGCTCGCGAGTCTGAAGGAAGAGAGCTGCGGGACGCTCTCGGCGATCGAGCAGGTGCAGGTGGCCCGCCACCCGGGGCGGCCGTTCACACTCGACTACATCGACCGCATCTTCACCGACTGGATCGAGCTCCACGGAGACCGGTCCTTCCGCGACGACGCCGCGATCGTGGGGGGATGGGCCCGGCTCGACGGCACGCCGCTCATGCTCATCGGCCACCAGAAGGGCCGGAGCATGAAGGAGAACCTGCGCCGGAACTTCGGGATGCCGCACCCCGAGGGGTACCGGAAGGCGCTTCGGCTGATGCACCACGCCGAGAAGTTCGGCCGGCCCGTCGTCACGTTCATCGATACGCCCGGGGCCTACCCGGGGGGTCGGGGCCGAGCAGCGGGGGCAGGCCGAGGCGATCGCGACGAATCTGCGCGAGATGGCGAGGCTTCGCATTCCGACCGTGTCGGTCGTCATCGGGGAGGGCGGCTCCGGCGGCGCGCTCGGCCTCGGCCTCACGGACCGGATCCTCCTGCTCGAGCACTCGATCTACTCCGTCATCTCCCCGGAGGGGTGTGCGGCGATCCTCTGGCGCTCCGGGGAGGCGCGGGACCGTGCGGCCGAAGCGCTCAGGCTCACGGCCGCGGATCTCTCGGAGCTCGGTGTCGCCGACGAGATCATCCCGGAGCCCGCCGGCGGGGCGCATACCGACTGGGACACCCAGGCGGATGCGCTCCGCGCCGTCCTTGTCCGCCACCTCGACGAGGTGAACCGGCTCGACGCCGCGGAGAGGGTGGCCCGCCGCTTCGGGAAGTACCGCGCGATCGGGGCGTGGCACGACCCGGGCGAGGGCTGATGGGCCCCGGGCGGGCGGGCGACGCGATGGGCACCTTTGCGGAGGTCGGATTCAAGGCGAACCGGCGGGGATACTTCACCGCCGCCTCGGCGGAGTTCGGGATCGGCCGGCATGTAATCGTGGAGACGGACCGGGGCGAGGACCTGGGAGAGATCCTCGCCCTCGGCCGGGTGGCGGAGCGCAAGTGCGCGAGCTCCGGCGGGTGCCAGACGCCGCTTCCCGACCGGAAGATCCTCAGGCTCGCGACGGACAAGGACATCCTCGCCCTCGGCCAGCTCCGCCGGGACGAGGAGAACGTCCGGACCAGGACGCGTGAGAAGGTCTCCGCCCTCGGCCTCAAGATGAAGGTCACCGAGGCGGAGTGGCAGTTCGACCGGAGGAGGCTCACGATCTACTTCACGGCGGACCGCAGGGTCAACTTTGCCGCGCTGGTACGCGACCTCGCCCGGAGCTTCCGCACGCGGATCAAGCTCCGGCAGATCGGGGTGCGCGACGAGGCGGCGCTCCTCGGGGGCGTCGGCCGCTGCGGGAGGGAGCTATGCTGCTCGACCTGGCTCCCGGAGCTCAAGCCCGTATCGCTTCAGCTCGCCAAGGACCAGAGCCTCTCGCTCAACCCGGCGCAGATCTCGGGCTGCTGCGGACGACTCATGTGCTGCCTCATGTACGAGCACAAGACGTACGTCCAGGCCAGGAGGCGTTTCCCCCGCGAGGGGAAGACGCTTCGAACCGTGCGGGGCACCGAGCGCGTGCTCAAGGTGGACATCTGGGGCGAGACGGTCGTCCTCAGGGGTGAGGACGGGGCGCGCCGCACCCTCGCCCTCGAGGAGCTCAAGTCCGAGGTTCAGGCCGCGCCCCGCCGCCACCCCCGGGGGGCGCGGGGCGGCGGCAGGAGCCCCTCACCCGGAGCCGGAGCGTGAGCGACGAGAGACGCTTCCTCACGACCCCGATCTACTACGCCACCGGAGAACCCCACATCGGCCACGCGTACTCCACCTTCCTCGCGGATGCGCTCGCCCGCTACTACCGGCAATCCGGTGCCCGGGTCTTCTTCCTCACGGGGACGGACGAGTTCGGTCAGAAGATCCAGGAGGAGGCAGCGAGGCGCGCCGTCGAACCCCAGGCGCTCTGCGACCGGATGGCCTCGCGCTTCGAGAGCGCGTGGCGGGAGAATGGACATCCGCTACGACCGCTTCATTCGGACGACGGAGACCGGGCACCAGCGCGTCGTGCAGGCCTTCCTCGACCGCCTGTATCGCCGGGGCCACATCTACGACGACATCTACAGCGGGTGGTACTGTGTCCACGAGGAGCGGTACTGGACCGAGAAGGACCTCGGCGCCGGCGGGACCTGCCCCGACTGCGGGCGCCCGGTCCGCCGGATCGAGGAGAAGAACTACTTCTTCCGGATGAGCCGCCTCCAGGACGCACTCATCCGGCACGTCGAGGAACACCCGACGTGGATCGTTCCGGAGATCCGGCGCAACGAGGTGCTCGGCTTCCTCGACAAGCCCCTCGCCGACCTCTCCATCTCGCGGCCCCGCTCCCGGCTTCACTGGGGCGTCCCCCTCCCCTTCGACGAGGAGCACGTCACCTACGTGTGGGTCGATGCTCTCATGAACTACGTCACCGCCTCGGGCGCGATCGATCCAGGCCGTGGGGGGGGGGAGGGCTTCGAGGACGTCTCCGGCTCGTGGTGGCCCGCCGATCTCCACATCGTCGGCAAGGACATCCTGACCCCCCACGCCGTCTACTGGCCGAGCCTCCTCATGGCGGCCGGCCTCCCCCTCCCCCGCCAGCTTCTCGTCCACGGGTGGTGGCTATCGGCAGGGGCGAAGATGTCCAAGTCGCTCGGCAACGTCGTCGACCCCCTCGATCTCCGGACCGAGTTCGGCACCGATGCCGTGCGCTGGTACCTCCTTCGGGAGATGCCGACGGGGGCGGACGCCTCGTACACCCCGGAACGCTTCCTCACCCGCTACGGGGAGCTCGCGAACGTACTCGGAAACCTCGCGAGCCGGGACCACGTCCATGGTGGAGCGCTACACGGAGGGCGCCGTGCCGGAGGTGGCGGGCGGGGGGCTCGGGGGCGCGATCGAAGCGACGCTCGCCTCCTACCACGAGGCGATGGAGGCGCGCAGGCTCCACGAGGCGCTCGAGGGCGCGATGGAGCTCGCCCGGGCCGCGAACCGCTACATCGAGGAAAGCGAGCCGTGGTCGCTCGCGAAGGACCCCGTGCGCCGGGGGGAGCTCGAGGAGGTCCTCGGGTCGCTCCTGCGCGTCCTCGTCGTTCTCGCCTCCCTCATGGTACCCGCGATGCCCCGGAAGATGACGGAGCTCGCCCGGGCGCTCGGCCTCGCCTCGGTGCCCTCTCTCTCCGAGGCAGTGGCGGGTGCGCGGATCGCGAGCAGGGTCAGGAAAGTTCCCCGCTCTTCCCGAAGGTGGAGCTTCGCGGACAGCCGGACGCGGCGGACACGTAGGAAGATCCGGGCCGCCGGCACCGGTGGCGGGGTCACGACCGCAACTTGACACACGACCGCAACTTGACACTTCCGTCCGGGTTCACGTACCGTTGGTGTTCCGTGGAGTGCGGGTGGCCAGGGCGGCGACGCGCGAAACCCGTGAGTGACCAGGGCTCGAACAATCGGAGTCAATGGCCGAAGCCGGCAAGACACTCAGTCAGCGGTGGACGGTCCTTTTCATTTCGGAGGACGGCGGCCGCATTATCAGACGGACGCCCCACCCCCTGGTGCTCGCTGGCACCGTAGGCGCCCTCCTCGTCCTCCCGCTCCTCGGGATCCTCGGGACGGTCGCCCTCGTCGGGGGAGACGAACTCCGGAACGCGTACTTCCAGCGGAAGAACGACCTCCTCGCCGAGGAGCTGGCGGGGATTCGGGAGCAGATCGAGACGCTGGAGTCGGACCTGGGCTTCTTCACGGCCCGCGACCAGGAGATCCGGCTCGCCGCCGGCCTCTCCGAGATCGACGACCAGGTCCTGCAGGCCGGAATCGGGGGGCCCGGGCGCCCGACGCTCGAAGCGAATCCGCTCTACCCCCTCGATCAGCGAGCCGCCGAGGAGACCTTCGCCGTCTCCTACGACCTGAGCGCGCTCCAGCGCAGGTCACGCCTCCTCAAGGCGAGCCTGGCCGAGGCCTCCGACTCGCTCACCGCGCACGGTGCGCTTCTGGGGGCCATCCCCACGATCCTGCCCACGACCGGCCGCCTCACCTCCGGCTTCTCGATGCAGCGCCTCCACCCCGTCCATCACCGCGGGCTCCCGCACGAGGGGATTGACATCGCGGCTCCGCGCGGGGCCCCGATATTCGTCGCGGCGAACGGGCGCGTGACGAGAGTCGGCCGGCGCGCGGGCTACGGGCTCGTCGTGGAGGTCGACCACGGGTACGGCTACACGACGCTCTACGGCCACGCCTCGGAGCTCCTGGTGACGCGGGGCCAGGAGGTCCAGCGGGGCGGCATCATCGCCCGTGTCGGCACCACCGGCATCTCCACCGCCCCCCACCTGCACTACGAGGTCCGGATCAGAAACCGGCCCGTGGACCCGGCGAACTACCTCCTCCCAAGCGCGATTCCCTAAGCCGAAGCCCCTGGGGTCGGGAGGCGTCCGGGCTCCATGTTCATCCCCCATCCCCTCCCCCTCCTCCTCACGCTCGCCCAGGGCGTCGGGCCGCTTCAGCCGAACGAGGTGCTCTCGGTCCCCGGGGGTCCCGAAGTCGCGGTGGTTCGCACCTCCGGCTCCGAGGTCGCCTCCCTCCGTGTCTCGGTCCCGCTCCGCGAGGAGGGCGCGGAGGGAGGGTCCGGATACCTCCTCGCGATGGCGGCGACGGAGCGGATGAAGGGACTCGCGGGGAGGATCGGGGCGATGGCGGCGGCCGAGCGCACCCCGGGGGCGATCGTCTACCAGGTCTCGGGCCCCGTGACGGAGCTGGATTTTCTCGGCTGGATCCTCCGGGAGGGTGTGGGCCGCCCGAGGATCGACGCGCCAGCGGAGGCGCTCGAGCGGCTCCGGATCGAGCTGGAGAGGAGGCTCGAGACACCGCGCGGCGTCCTGGCCGCCCGTCTCCGGGCGGCGCTCGCACCCGCCACCGCTTCCATCTTCGGCACCGTGGGCTCGCTCGAGCGGATGGACCGGGCCCGGCTCACGGGCGTCTGGGAGCGCACCCACCTGAGGGGCGCCGCCCGGGTCGTCGTTGCGGGTGGGGTCCCCTCCGAGCTGGCCCTCCTCCTCGTGAATGATCTCGGCCTTCGCGACGCCCCCGGGGGGGCGACACTCGCGTCCGGGGAGGAGACCGGCTCCCCCCTCCCCGACCCCGAGGTGATCCGGCACTGGATCGCGGAGGCGTATCCCCTCCTCGACGGGGACGAGGCGGGCGCGCTCGTCGCGGCCCGCTTCCTCGCCGAGGCGTACGAATCGGGGAGCGATGACTTCGAGGTCGGCCTCGAGATCTGGGACACGGGGGGCGGGAGAGCGCTCGTCGTGACGGGTGCCGCCTACGGGCGAAGCCGGGAACCGATGGAGGCGCGCCTCGAGGGGATGTTCGCGGAGGCGGCCGGACGGATCACGGAGCGCGACGTCGAGCGGCTCTCGGATGCGCTTCGGGCGGAGATTCTCATGGCGGGCCGCACACCGTGGGGACTCGCGGACATCGTCGGGCAGGCGTGGGACGCCGGCGGCGGCCCCGGGGGGATCGACGAGCTCACGACCGCGCTCGCCAGCGTCGGAAGCGTCGAGGTCATCGGGCTTCTCGGAGCCCTCGGGCGGGCGGATCCTGTGCGAGAGGAGCTTCACCCGTGAGCTGGCTCACCCTCCCCGCAGCTCTCCTCGCAGTGGGAGGCGCGCTCCCCGGGACGGATCCGGCAGCCCGCGCCCTCGGGCGGGGGGCGGGGGCGGGACAGGCGATCCCGTCCGTCCGGGAAGCCCGCCCCCGGGGCCCGTACGCGGCGGCCGTCCTCGACGCCGACCCCGAGGCCCGCATCCTCGCCGTCGGTGTCCTCTTTCCCGCCGGCTCATCCCATGATCCCCCCGGCCGGGAGGGCACGGCGGCGCTCCTCGCGGGCGTCCTCAGGCGCCAGGCAGCCGGCGCGCTCACCCGCTACGGAGCCACGGTGGAGACCGAGCTCACGGCAAACGATCTCCTGGTCACGCTGCTCACCCCGCCCGATACGTGGCGGGAGGCGATCATCGCGCTCGAGACGCTCCTCTACGAGGCCCCCCTGCCGGAGGCGACGCTCGAGGATGCGCGAAGCGAGCTCCTGGAGATCCTCGCCTTCGAAGCCGGAGCGCCGGTTCGCTCCTTCGAACGCGAGCGCGCCCACCTCGTCCTGGGCCCGGAGGCGCGGGGAACGCGGCCCGCCCTCGGATCCCCGGTCTCGGTCGGGCCCCTGGCGCTCGCGGATCTCGAGGCCTTCCGCGCCTCGCATCTCCGGGCGGAGGGAGCCACGCTCGCCGCCCACGGGCCGGTGGAGGCAGCCGCGCTCGGCTCGCTCCTCTCCTCCGAGGTCGAGGAGCCTTCGGCGCGCTCCCGGGCGGTGGAGCGAGTCGAGGCGCCCCCGGGGGTCGGAGACCCGCTCCCCCCCGCTCCCCTCCTCCTCCACTTCGGGACCCGCGAGACCACCGGAGTCCCGCCCCCCGGCGCGGGTCCCCCGGCGTGGGAGGTGGGAGAGCGGGTCCTCGTGGACCACGAACTCACGAGCAGCTGGGTGTCCGCGGCATTCCCCTTTCCGGCGGGGACCCCGGAGCTCCTCCTCGACTTCCTCGCGCACCTCGCCGGAGAGGAGCTGAACCCCCAGCCCCCGAGCCCGGGACTCTTCTGGTCCGACGTCTCGAAGGTGACGATCGGGGGGGCGCCCGTGCTCGTCCTGACCGCGAGCGTCGACCCCCGGATCGCCCTCGCGTGGGAGGCGAGGCTCACGGGTCTAATCGGGGAGATGGCGACCTGGCCTCCAGAGGGCGCCTTCTTCCAGCTGGCCAGGCGGAGGTTCCGGACGCGGACCCTCCTCGAACTCGCGCTCCCGGAGCGGCGCGTGGGCCGGATGGCGCGAAGAAGGGCCGCCGGCCTCCCCCCCTCGCCCGACCTGGTGGCGGAGATCCGGGGCCTCGACCGAAGCGCGGTGATTCGCACGGCAGAGCTCGCCGGTCCCCCGCGCGTGATCGTCTACGGCCCGCGCGCGATGATGGAGCCGTAGCGCCGGGCGAGCCGGGCCGCACCGATTCGAGCCTCCGGGCGCGGGCGGCGGCGAAGCACATGGGCCCGTGGCGCCGCTTGATGGAGCGGCGTGAGAGATTGTACCTTGTGGTGATTTTCGTTCAACCGGAACCGTGTGGAGCGAACCGATGAAGCGTATGCCAGGCTTGAGTCTCGCCCTCTCCCTGCTGGTCCTCGCGGGGTGCGGCCCCGCGGAGCTGATCATTACCGCCGAAGTCGAGGTGACGGACCCCGAGACGGGCAATCCGGTCGCCCGGGCCATCGACGAGGTGGAGATCCAGCTCCTCCCCTTCGATCGGGATCAGATCTTCGATTCCCTCACGGCCGCCGCGCCCGCGCCCGAGCCCCAGATGCCGGCGGCACTGCAGGTGGCACGTGACTCGATCACGGCTGCCCAGCAGGAGTGGAGGACGTTCGAGAGCCGCTGGCTGGCCCTCAGGGAGCAGCTCACCGGGATCTCGAACGAACTTGAGCAGTACAACCCCGCCGAAGCGCAGTACCGTGTGCTCTTCAACGAATTCAACGACCTCGAGGCGGAGTACGCCGCGGCCGAGGTGACGAAGGACGAGGCCTTCGACCGCTTCGACCGGCTGCAGCAGGCGACGTTCGCCGAGCTCGAGGAGTTTCGCGCCATCCTCACGAGCTGGGAGGAGCAGGCCTTCACGCCCTACGGGGAGGTCGTGGGGATGAAGCTCCAGCTCTCGGGGCAGGAGATCCTCGCCGACACGACGGACGCGACCGGGCGCGCCGACTTCGCGGCTGATCCGGGAGAGTGGTGGATCTATGCCCGCTACCCGCTCGCCACCGAGGAGCTCTACTGGAACGAGCCCGTGACCCTCGAGCGAGGCGATCCGATCGAGGTCCCCCTGACCCGCCAGAACGCGCAGGCAAGGGACATCCTCTGAGCAGGCCTTCGCTCAGTGAGCGCGTCTCCGGGCGCGCCGGCGCCCCGGGGAAGCTCCTGATCCCCGGGGCGTTCTGTTGCGCATGACCCGGGTCACGGGACCGGAGTGGGCCGGCGGGAGCCCGCGCCTCTCGCTCGAGGAGGGCGGCCTCGTCGACCTGGTCTTCGACGCGCCGGACCACTCCGCGAATATCCTTTCCGCCACCACGATGGGCCGGCTCTCGGAGATCCTGACCGTGCTTCGGGAGGCGTGCGCCGAGGGCGAGGTCCGCGGGGTCCTCGTCTCGAGCCGGAAGCCGACGTTCATCGTGGGCGCGGACATCGGCGAGCTGGCGGCGGTGGGGGACCCGGAGGCGGCGGAAACGGTGGCCCGGCTCGGGCAGGGCGTCTTCCTCGAGCTCGAGAGACTTCCCGTGCCGACCGTCGCCGCCATCCACGGCGCCTGCATGGGGGGCGGGTCCGAACTCGCCCTCGCGTGCCGGCACCGCCTCGCCTCGGACCACCCGAAGACGCGGATCGGGCTCCCGGAGGTCCAGCTCGGGATCCTCCCGGCGTGGGGCGGAACGACGAGGCTCCCGCGTCTCGTCGGGCCGGGCCGGGCCCTCGAGCCCCTCCTCACGGGAAAACCCCTTTGGGCCGCCGAGGCGAAGCGCATCGGGCTCGTCGACGATGTCCTCCCCCACGACCTCTTCCCCGAGCTCGCGGCCCGCTTCCTCCGGGACCGCATCTCCGGCCGCCCCGCCCCGCCCCGTCCGGGGCGGCGCCTCGCAGCCCGCCTCCTCGACGCCACCCCTCCCGGGCGGCGCCTCCTCCTCCGGTCCGCCCGGAAGCGGATCACGGCGCGGACGGGCGGCCGCTACCCGGCCCCGCTCCGGATCCTCGACGTCCTCGGGACTTCCCTCGGGCGACCGGGAGGGGCGGGGTTCGAGGCGGAGGCGAAGGCGGCCCGGGATCTCATCGGCTCTCCCGTCTCGAGGAACCTGATCCACGTCTTCCACCTCCGTGAGCGGGCCAGGAAGGGGCTCTCCCGGATCTCGCCGGAGCCCCCGGCCCGAGTGGGCGCGGTCGGGGTGGTGGGCGCGGGGACGATGGGCGGAGGGATCGCGCATCTCGCGGCGTCGCGCGGCCACCAGGTGCGCCTGAAGGACGTCCGCCACGAGGCTGTCTCCCTCGCGCTCGCTCACGCGAGGGGCCTCTTCGACTCGGCGGCCCGGAGGCGGCGCGCGACCCTGCCGGAGGCGGCGCGCGCAATGGAGCGGATCCACGGAGGGCTCGACTACACGGGGTTCGGACCGCTCGAACTCGTGATCGAGGCCGTCGTAGAACGGATGGAGGTCAAGAAGGGGGTGCTGGCGGAGCTCGAGGACGCCGTGAGCGAGACGTGCCTTCTCGCAACGAACACCTCGAGCCTCCCGGTCGAGGAGATGGCCCGGGATCTCGGGCACCCGACGCGATTCCTCGGGATGCACTTCTTTCATCCGGTGCACCGGATGCCGCTCGTGGAGATCGTCCGCGCCCGGGCGACGTCGCCGTCCGCCGTCGCTGCCGTCTACGCCCTCGTCCTCGCGCTGGGCAAGCTCCCCGTCATCGTTCGCGACAGCCCCGGATTCCTGGTGAACCGTATCCTCGGCCCGTATCTGAACGAGGCGGGCCACCTCCTGGGAGACGGTGCCTCCATCGAGGAGGTCGACCGCGCCGCGACCGCCTTCGGGATGCCCGTGGGGCCCCTTCGGCTCGTCGACGAGGTCGGCATCGACGTCGCGGGCCATGCGGGAAGAAACCTCCATCGGGCCTTCGGAGAGCGGCTGGCGCCCGCCGGGGCGCTGGCCCGGATCGGTGCGGCGGGGCGGCTCGGAAGGAAGGGGGGACTCGGCTTCTACCGTTACGGGAGCGCCGGGAAGCCCACCGTCGATTCGGGGGTGTACGAGGCGATGGGGCGGCCGCGCCCTACGGGGGCCGGGCCTCCGCCGGGGGACGCAGGGGAGCGTCTCGTCCTCTCGATGGTCAACGAGGCGGCCCGGACGCTCTCGGAAGGCGTCACCACATCGGCGAGGGACCTCGACCTGGCGATGATCATGGGCACGGGGTTCCCCGCGTTCCGCGGCGGACTCCTCCGCTACGCCGACGCGGCCGGCGCTTCGACTCTCGTCGAGCGGCTGGAGAGCTTCGAGCGGTCGTCCGGAGCACGATTCGCCCCCGCGTCCCTTCTCTCCGAGCTGGCAGGGGAGGGACGCGGGTTCTACGACGCGTTCCCGGATTGAGGGGGCCGCCGCCGCCCGGGCGCCTCCCCGAGGTCCATATACACTATCACCGGCCGCCCGACCGGACCGATGTCTTCGTTCAGCGCCTGATTCGCGACGATCCCTGGGTCAAGATCAGCTGCGCGGAGGGGATCGAACTCGACGAGCCGCTACGCATCGACGGCCGGATCGTCCTTGAGCGGGGATCGGACGTGGTCTGGTTCACCTTCCCCGGGGAGTGGCACGACATCGGGCGCTTCCACAGGCGGGACGGTACGCTGACGGGCATCTACGCGAATATCCTGAGCCCGTGCGTCTTCGAACCCGGGGGCGACTGGTACACGACGGATCTCTTCCTGGATTTGTGGATCCCGGCGCGGAAGCAGGGTGGCATCGACGGGCGCGCCGCGGCCCCGAGGCTCCTGGATCTGGAGCAAATCGCGGAGGCTGAGGAGAGGGGGTGGATCGCTCCCGCGACCGGGGAGAGGGCCCGAAGGGAGGCGGAGCGCCTCCTCTCCCGGGCACGCGCAAGCAGGTGGCCGCACCCCGTCGTCCACGAGTGGACGCGGGAACGCGCCCTCTCGATCCTCGCCGACTCGAGGCGTCCGGGAACGGGGGGGGCGTAGCCCGGCCCGGCCCGGCCCGGCGCCTTGCGGTGCCGCCCCCCACGGCGGGCAAGAGGTACGACGAGGGTTCGTCGGAGCCCCCCGGCGCTCGCCAGCCGGCGTTCGGTTCCTGCGCCTCCTCCGTCTATCCCCCCTGGGTCTCCGCCGGCGCCTCGCCCGCCTCCGCGAGCGCAGCCTCCAGGACCGGCCGCAGATTCGTCGTCCAGTTGTCGATCCAGGTGGCCCGGCCGTCTCCGGCGTCCAGCATGACGGTTGGCGTCGACTGCGCACCCAGCTGGATCCCGAGCAGCTGGTTCGCGCTGACGATGTCCGCATGCCGGTCGCTTCGCAGGCACGAGCGAAATTCACCGCGGTCGAGCCCCAGGTCCTCGGCGTACCTCACGAAGTCTCCCACCGGATCTGCCTGCACGGCCCACACGATCTGGTTCAGGAAGAGGCGGTCGTGATACTCCCAGTACCCATCCTGATCCCCCGCGCAGCGAGCGGCCCGCGCGGCCAGGAAGGCGTTCGGGTGCGTCCCCTCGAGGGGGAAGTCGTAGAAGACGAACCGGACCCGGCCGGGCTCGATGTAGGAGACGTCGAGGATCGGCTTGGCCTGCCGGAAGAAGTTCTGGCACGCCGGGCACTGGTAGTCCCCGAATTCCATGAGGGTCACAGGGGCGTCGGGGTTGCCTAGCTCCACGCCCTGCGCCAGCGCGAGCAGATCCTGCGGTGTCTCGAACTCGATCTCGACGGAGGTCCGCGCCGTCTGATCGAAGACCGAGGAGACCACGTTCCACCCGATGATCGCCACCGCCAGCACCCCGGCACCCGCGAGCGTCCACAGCATCACGTTCGAGGAGGCGGCCTCCTCGCGAAGCTCTCTCCTCTGCTCCCGTCTCTTCTCAGCTCGACTCGCCACCGGTACTCCCCCCTGTCAGATGCCCGCCGACGCGCCACTCCCCCGAAGAGCCGCCCGGCTCTAGCTCAGGATCGCCTCGAGCGCCCGGTCCGTCTCGTGAAGACTCTCGAGCACCACGTCGGCTCCGGTCCCTTCGAGCACGTCGACGTCGAAGCGACCCGTCGCTACCGCTACTGTGCGGGTCCCATGGGTCTGGCCGCAAGCCACGTCCCGCGGCGTGTCCCCCACGACCACCACCTCTCCTGCCGGGAAGCGGCCCCCCCAGCGCGCCTCGGCCCGCCGGATCGCGACGGCGGGGAGCTCGTTTCGGACCTCGTGATCCGAGCCGAATGCGCCGATCGGGAACCAGCCGCCGAGGCCGGCCGAATTCAGCTTGAGCCGCGCGCCCCCGGCCACATTCCCCGTGAGGAGCGCGGTCACCACCCCCGCCCTCTCGCCGAGTCGGCCGAGGAGCTCCGCCACCCCGGGGAGCGCCCGCGTAGGGGAGTCCGGCAGCCGGGCCTCCATCTCCGCCAGGTAGCGTGCCCAGACGGTGGGGAGCGACTCGTCGATCCGGGCCGGCTCGATCCCGGCCTCGGTCAGGAGTTCTCGGGCGATCTGCGGATCCGTCTTCCCCGAGAACTCCCACCCGTCGATGGGTCCGGCCGTCCCGAAGACCGCCCCGAGCGCCACGACGAACGCCTCCCTCGCCGGACCCCCCGAGAGGACCGTTCCATCCACATCGAAGAGGACGAGCCGCCTCACCCGCGCCCCGCACCGTCACCGGACGCGGGGGACGCTTGCGCTCCCTCCCCCTCCCCGTCCGCCTCCGGGAGCCCGTTGTCGTCCCCGACGATGCGGGCGACGTCCATGATCTCGTCCTCCTCGTCGAGCGCGACGAGCCGGACCCCCTGGGTCGCGCGGCCGATGACCCGTATCTCCTCGGCCCTCTGGCGATTGATCACGCCTCGCCGGGTGATGAGCATCACCTCCTCTTCCGGCGCGACGACCTTGATCGAGACGACCTTCCCCGTCCGCTCGGAGAGCTTCATGTTGATGACACCCTTCCCCCCGCGCCTCTGAAGCCGGTATTCTTCGACCTCCGTGCGCTTGCCCATGCCCCCCTCTGTCACGACGAGAAGGGATGCATCCGGACGAAGCACGACCATCCCGACGACGCGGTCCCCCTCCGCCAGGTGGATGCCCTTCACACCCCCGGTTACCCGTCCCATCACCCGGCAATCGGATTCGTTGAACCGGATCGCCATCCCCGCCTCGGTCGCGAGGAGCACCTCATCGTGCCCGCTCGTGACCTGCACGTCGATCAGCTCATCCTCGTCCCGGATATTGATCGCCCTGAGACCGACGCTTCGCACATTGCCGTACGCCGAGAGCGACGTCTTCTTCACCCTGCCGGACCGGGTGCAGAAGAGGAGGCAGCGATCGTCCCTGAACTCACGCACCGGGACGATCGAGGCGATCCTCGACCCTCCGTCGATGTTCAGCAGGTTCACGATGGGCTTGCCCCGCGACTGGCGCTTCCCCTGGGGGATCTGCCAGACCCTGAGCCAGTGGCACATCCCGTCGCGGGTGAAGATCATGAGCACATCGTGGGTCGAGACCACGAAGAGGTGCTCGACCCAGTCCGCCTCCCTCGTGCCCATCCCCTGAAGACCGCGCCCTCCCCGCCGCTGGGAGCGGTAGGTGTCGATGGGAATCCGCTTCACGTACCCGTGCCGGCTGACCGTCAGGACGACCTCCTCGTCCACGATCAGGTCCCCCAGCTCGAGGCGGTAGGACTCGCCGAGGATCCTCGTTCGGCGATCGTCCCCGTAGCGGTCCGACAGCTCCCGGAGCTCGCCGGTGATCGCCTCCATCCTGAGATCCCGGCTCGCGAGGAGCTCCTCGAGCTCGCCGATCCGCCCGCGGATCTCGGCCAGCTCCTCCTCCAGCTTCTCCATCTCGAGGCCCGTGAGCCGCGCGAGCCGCATGTTCAGGATCGCCTCCGCCTGTACCTCCGACAGCTCGAAGCGCGCCTGAAGCTCCCTCGAGGCCGCCGGCGTATCGGCCGATCCGCGGATGATCCTGATGACCTCGCCCGCGTTGTCGACGGCGACCTTGAGCCCCTCGAGGAGGTGCTCGCGCTCCTTCGCCTTCCGGAGCACGAACTCGCTTCGCCGGACCACGACCTCATGACGATGCGCGATGAAGTGCCTGAGGAGCTCGCGGAGGGGGAGGACCCTGGGCACGCCATCGACAAGGGCGAGGAGGATCGCCCCGAAGGTAGACTGCATCTGGGTGTGCTTGTAGAGCTGGTTCAGGACGACCTGCGAGATCGCGTCCCGCTTGAGCTCGACGACGATCCGCATCCCGTCGCGGTCCGATTCGTCGCGGAGCGCCTGGATGTCCGTCACCCGCTTCTCCCGGACAAGCCCGGCGATCTGCTCGATGAGGCGGGTCTTGTTCACCATGAAGGGGATCTCGTGAATCACGATCCGCTCCGCCCCCCGCTTCATCTCCTCGATCTCCGTCGCCGCCCGCATCACGATGCGGCCGCGCCCCGTGCGGTAGGCATCCCGGATCCCGTCGCGCCCGCAGATCGATCCGCCCGTCGGGAAGTCGGGCCCCGGAACGAGCGTCTCGAGCTCCTCCTGCGGCAGCTCGGGGTCGCGGATCAACGCACAGACGGCAGCGGTGACCTCGCGCAGGTTGTGCGGGGGGATATTCGTCGCCATCCCGACGGCGATTCCCGACGAGCCGTTGACGAGAAGGTTCGGGATCTTCGCGGGAAGGACGACGGGCTCGTCGAGGCGACCGTCGAAGTTGGGGACGAAGTCGACCGTCTCCTTGTCGATGTCCGCGAGCATCTCGGCCGCGATCGCCCCCAGCCGGGCTTCCGTATACCGGTACGCCGCCGCCGAGTCGCCATCGACGGATCCGAAGTTCCCCTGGCCACCCACGAGGGGGTAGCGGAGGGAGAAGTCCTGGGCCATCCGGACCATCGAGTCGTAGATCGCCGCATCCCCGTGCGGGTGATACTTGCCGAGCACCTCCCCGACGACGGTGGCGCTCTTCTTGAAGCCCCGCCCCGGCCCGAGGCCCAGGTCGTTCATAGCGTAGAGGATGCGCCGGTGCACCGGCTTCAGCCCGTCGCGGACGTCCGGGAGGGCCCGTTGCACGATCACGCTCATCGAGTAGTCGATGAACGACTCCCGCATCTCGTCTTCGAGGAGACGGGACAGAACCTGCTGTCCGTGGTCCGCTTCCATGATGAACCTGTCGGGGATGACGGCCGGAGCCGACCGACCTCCGAAGGAGGGCCCGGAGGTTTGGTCCTGCCGTGAAAGAAGTGACAAGAGAGCGCGCTGGAACGCACGATTTTCCGAGTCTGAATTTAGCGGAAACCGGCCCTCCCCGCTATCGCGCCGACCCCCTCCGAGCGGCTCCGGCGGCCCCCTGATATCATTATGTGTGCTAATCCATTCGAGAGTTGACATTACGATTTATTATGGTAGCTTGATCGGCCATGTCACTTGCTTCCATTCGACTCTTCTGCGATGTCGTCCGGGAGGGGAACTTCTCCCGGGGGGCGGAGCGGAACGGGATCACGCAGTCGGCCGCGTCGCAGCGGATCCGGGGCCTCGAGGACGAACTCGGAGTCGAGCTCGTGGACCGCTCGACCCGGCCGTGCGGGCTCACGCCCTCCGGCCAGCTCTACTACGAGGGCTGCCGCGACATCCTGGAGCGCTACGAGCGGCTCGAGGACGTCGTGGCCCGGAAGGCCTCCTGCCTTCGCGGCCGCGTGGTCGTCGCCTCGATCTACTCCGCGGACGTCCCGCACCTGAACGAGGTCCGGGCGGCGTTCACCTCCGAGCACCCCCACGTGAGCGTCCATATCCGCTACCTGCAGCCCCGGGCCGTGCACGAGTGGGTCGAGAGCGGGAAGTCCGACATCGGGATCCTCTCGTACGCGGACCGGTGGCCGGACCTGGCGAGGATCCCGCTCAGGGACGAGACGATGGTGGCCGTCTTCCGGACGGGGCACCGGCTTGCCGAGCGGCGGCGGGTGGAGCCCCGGGACTTGGCCGGCGAGCGCCTGATCGGCTTCGATGCGGAGCTTCGGATCTCCCGGGAGATCCGCTCGTATCTTCGGCGCCACCACACGCAGCCGACGGTCGAGAGCTCCTTCGACAACATCGACTCGATCAAGGCCGCCGTCGCCGAGACGGACGGGGTCGGGATCCTCCCGCAGCGGACGGTCCGGGTCGAGGTCGCGCGCGGGGTCCTCGTGACCGCTGAGCTCGAGCCGACGCTGATGAGGCCCCTCGCGCTCGTCCACCGGCGCGACCGGGCACTCTCGCCCCTCGCCGCCTCCTGGGTCAAGTACCTTCGCGCCCGGGACGCGCCCGCGCCCGTCCGCACCCGGCAGGCGGAGACGGCCGAGGAGGGATCGTGAGTCCGGCAGGCGCAGCAGTCGGCCTCTACGATCCCGCCCACGAGCGGGACAGCTGTGGCATCGCGATCGTCGCACACGTGAAGGGAGCCGCGTCGCACTCGATCGTGGGCGACGGCCTCGAGGCGCTGGCCCGGATGTCCCACCGCTCCGCCAGCGGGCCCGAGGCCAATACGGGCGACGGGGCCGGCATCCTCCTCGGGCTCCCCCACGAGTTCCTCCGCGCCGTCGCCCCCGAAGCCCTCGGATTCGCGCTTCCCGAGGCGGGCCTCTACGGGGTCGGGATGATATTCCTCCCGCGGGACCGCTCGGAGCGGACCCGCTGCAAGGCCGTGATCGAGCGCTACGTCAGCGCCCAGGGCCAGGGCTTTCTCGGGTGGCGCACCGTGCCGACGGAGAGCGGTGGGCTCGGCGAGGGGGCGCTCGAGGGGGAGCCGGTCGTGCAGCAGCTCTTCGTCAGGGCGGCCCGCGGCCTCTCCGGGGAGGCCTTCGAGCGGCAGCTCTACCTGATCCGGAAGCGGGCGGACCACCACATCCGCCGCCTCGACCTTGCCGAGGCGGCCCTCTACGCCGCGTGCAGCTTCTCCTCGAAGGTCATCGTCTACAAGGGCCAGCTGACCCCGAGGCAGCTGCCCGGCTACTACGCGGATCTCCGCGATCCCCGGCTCGCGAGCCACGTCGCCCTCGTCCACGCCCGCTTCAGCACGAACACCTTCCCGAGCTGGTCGCGCGCACAGCCGATGCGGCTGCTTTGCCACAATGGGGAGATCAACACCCTGCAGGGGAATGTGAACTGGATGCGCGCGCGCCAGTCCCTCCTCGAGTCCGATCTCTACGGCCCCGACTTCGAGCACCTCCTCCCCATCGTCGACCCCGAGACCTCGGACTCAGGGATGTTCGACAACGTCCTCGAGCTCCTCGCCTCCGCCGGGCGAAGCCTCCCCGACGCCGTCCTGATGATGATCCCGGAGGCGTGGGAGAACCACGAGTCCATGTCGGAGGCCCGGCGGGCGATGTACCGGTACCACGCATCGCTGATGGAGCCGTGGGACGGCCCGGCGGCCGTCCTCTTCAGCGACGGCCGGTGGGCGGGGGCGGTCCTCGACCGCAACGGGCTCAGGCCGTGCCGCTACTGGGTGACGCACGACGACCGGGTCGTCCTCGCGAGCGAGGTCGGGGTCCTGGACGTTCCGCCCGGAAAGATCCGGTCGAAGGGCCGGCTCGAGCCGGGCCGGATGTTCCTGGTCGACTTCGAGGAGGGCCGGATCGTCGAGGACGAGGAGATCAAGGGGCGTGCCGCGGGGGCACACCCCTACGGGGAGTGGCTCGCCCGCCGGGCACTCGACCTCGCGGACCTCCCGAAGGAGGCACCGCGCGCGCCGGATCCCGCCTCGCGGCTCGCCCGGCTGCGGATGTTCGGCTACACCTCCGAGCACCTCAAGTTTGTCCTGAAGCCGATGGTGGACAACGCGAAGGACCCGCTCGGCTCGATGGGAAACGACGAGCCGCTCGCCGTTCTTTCTGAGCGCCCGCGGCTCCTGTACGACTACTTCAAGCAGCTCTTCGCGCAGGTCACGAACCCGCCGATCGACTCGACGAGGGAGTCGTCCGTCATGGCGCTCGGGCTGCCCGTCGGGCCCGAGGGCAACCTCCTCGAGACGACGGAGGACCAGGCCGAGCGGCTATGGCTCCCGCACCCGATCCTGACGGACGAGGAGATGGCCTCGCTCGCCCGGCTGGATCACGGGAGCTGGCACTCCGCCGTCATCGACATCACCTGGCCCAGGGACGCCGGCCCCGACGGGCTCGAACGGACGCTCGGGCGGATCTGCGAGGAGGCCTCGCGCTGGGTCCAGGAAGACGTGCACCTCCTCGTCCTCTCCGACCGCCGGGCCGGCCCCGACCGGGTGCCGCTCAGCGCGCTTCTCGCCGTCGGGGCCGTGCACCAGCACCTCGTCCGCGCGGAGGAGCGCACGATGGTGGGTCTCGTCGTCGAGACGGGTGAGCCGAGGTCCGTGCATCACCACTGCACCCTCCTCGGCTACGGAGCGGACGGGATCAACCCGTACCTCGCCTTCGAGGCGCTCGACGAGCTGGCCCACGAGGGGCTCCTCGCCGGAGGGTGGTCGAAGCGGGAGCGGCTCGCCCGGTACCGGGAGGCCGTCGGGGCGGGGATCCTCAAGGTCATGGCAAAGATGGGGATCTCCGCGCTCGCCAGTTACCGGGGCGCGCAGATCTTCGAGGCCGTCGGGCTCGCGCCGGAGGTGATGGAGCGGTGCTTCGCGGGCAGCGCGAGCCGCCTCAAGGGGGCCGGATTCGAGGTCCTGGCGGCGGAGGCGATCCGGAGGCACGACCTCGCCTGGACGCCCCGGCCGGGTCTCCGCTTCCCCGCCCTCCCGAACCCGGGCGAGTACCACTGGCGCCCGGCGGGCGAGCGGCGGATGTGGAATCCGGATACGGTCGCGGCGGCGCGGCGGGTCGCGGAGACGGGAAGCTACGAAAGCTACCGCGCGTTCTCGAGGCTCGCGAACGAGGATGCCGCCAGCCGCTGCACGATCCGGAGCCTCCTCGACTTCAGGAGCGCGGAGGCGCTCCCGCTCAAGGAGGTGGAGCCGGCGTCCGAGATCGTGAAGCACTTCACGACGGGCGCGATGAGCTTCGGCGCCCTCTCGAAGGAGGCGCACGAGACGCTCGCGATCGCGATGAACCGGATCGGCGCCAAGTCGAACAGCGGGGAGGGGGGCGAGGACCCGGAACGCTACAGGCCGCTCGACAACGGCGACTCGCGGATCTCCGCGATCAAGCAGGTCGCCTCGGGCCGCTTCGGGGTGACGATGGACTACCTCGTCCACGCCCGGCAACTCCAGATCAAGATGGCCCAGGGGGCCAAGCCCGGGGAGGGGGGAGAACTCCCGGGGCGGAAGGTCTCGGGGCCGATCGCCCAGGTCCGGCACACCACGCCGGGCGTCATGCTCATCTCCCCCCCGCCCCACCACGACATCTACTCGATCGAGGACCTCGCGCAGCTCATCTTCGACCTGAAGAACGCGAACCCGGCCGCGGCGGTGAGCGTAAAGCTCGTCTCCGCCGTGGGGGTCGGGACGGTCGCGGCGGGGGTGACGAAGGCGAAGTCCGACCACATCCTCATCTCGGGCCACGACGGAGGCACCGGGGCCTCCCCCCTCACGAGCATCAAGCATGCGGGCCTCCCCTGGGAGCTCGGGATCTCCGAGGTGCACCAGACCCTCGTCGTGAACGGGCTGCGCGACCGGGTGCGCCTCGAGACGGACGGTCAGATCAAGACGGGCCGGGACGTCATGATCGCCGCCCTTCTCGGCGCCGAGGAGTTCGGCTTCTCCACCGCGCCCCTGATCGCGATGGGGTGCATCATGATGCGGAAGTGCCACCTGAACACCTGCCCCGTGGGGATCTGCACGCAGGACCCGCTCCTGCGCGCGCGCTTCGAGGGGACGCCGGAACACGTGGTCAACTACCTCTTCCAGGTGGCGGAGGAGGCCCGGGAAATCCTCGCGAGGCTCGGGCTCCGTACGCTGAACGACGCGGTGGGGCGCGCCGACCTGCTCGCGCCGAAGAACCCCGCCGGGGAGGGGGAGGATCCCGCGCTCGACCTGAGCCCGATCCTCGTCCGCGCGGTTCCGAAGGAGCCGGGGAGCCGGGTGATCAAGGTCCGGGAGCAGGATCACGAGCTCGGGGAGATCCTGGATCGGGAGCTGATCCGGCGCGCACGGCCCGCCCTCGAGCACCGGCGCTCCGTCACGATCGATCTCCCGGTCCGGAATGTGAACCGCGCCACGGGGACGCTTCTCAGCAACCACATCGTCCGCCGGCACGGACCCGCGGGCCTCCCGGACGGCACGGTGCGCGTCAACCTCACCGGCTCCGCCGGGCAGAGCCTCGGCGCGTGGCTCGCCCGCGGCGTCACGATCGATCTCGAGGGGGATGCGAACGACTACGTCGGGAAGGGGCTCTCCGGGGGACGCCTGATCGTCCGGCCACCCGCCGAGGCCACCTTCACGGCCGAGGAGAACGTGATCGTCGGAAATGTGGCGCTCTACGGCGCGACGAGCGGGGAAGCCTTCTTCCACGGCGTCGCGGGAGAGCGGTTCTGCGTGCGGAACTCGGGCGCCTTCGCGGTCGTGGAGGGCGTCGGGGCGCACGGGTGCGAGTACATGACGGGGGGGCGGGCCCTCATCCTGGGGCCCACCGGGCGGAACTTCGCGGCGGGGATGAGCGGGGGGATCGCCTACGTCTGGGATCCCGCCGCGGAGCTGTTCGGGCGCTGCAACCGCGAACTCGTGGAGCTGGACCGCTTCGACCGCTTCTCGGGCCGGATGGAGACCGAGGAGCACGAGATGAGGAGCCTCATCGAGGCCCACGTCCACTTCACCGGCTCGGCCGTGGGCCAGCTGATCCTCGAGGAGTGGGACGCCCGCCTACCCGAGTTCGTCCGGGTGATCCCCACGGACTACCGGAAGGTATGGGAGGAGCGGCGGCGGAGCGAGGCGGCGGCGGAGCGGACACCCATCGCCCGGAGCGCTTCCCTCCACGCCCCCGTTGCCTGAGGTTCGCCGAAATCATGGGCAAGGCCACGGGGTTCATCGAGTATCCCCGGGAGACCGTCCCGCACCGGGACGCGGCCGAGCGCATCTCCGACTACGCCGAAGTCTACACCGAGCACGAGGCGGAGCAGCTCCGCACGCAGGGCGCCCGGTGCATGGACTGCGGGGTGCCCTTCTGCATGTCGGAGCCGGGGTGTCCGATCGACAACCTCATCCCCGAGTGGAACGACCTGGTCTACCGGGACCGGTGGGAGGAGGCGCTCGAACGGCTGCATCAGACGAACAACTTCCCGGAGTTCACGGGCCGGACCTGCCCCGCCCCCTGCGAGGGGTCGTGCGTGCTCGGGATCAATGCCCCCGCCGTCACGATCAAGAACATCGAAAACGCGATCATCGACCGGGGGTTCGCCGAAGGGTGGGTCCGGGCCGAGCCTCCGGCGGAGCGGACGGGGCGGAGCGTCGCGATCGTGGGATCCGGCCCCGCCGGGCTCGCCGCGGCCGACCAGCTGAACGGGGCCGGCCACCGGGTGACGGTCTACGAGCGGGAGGACAGGATCGGGGGCCTCCTCATGTACGGGATCCCGAACATGAAGCTCGACAAGGGGATCGTGGACCGCAGGATCAACCTCCTGAAGGATGCGGGGATCGGCTTCGTCACCGGCGCCGAGGTGGGCCGCACGGTGGACGCACGGGCGCTCGCGGGGGAGCACGACGCCCTCCTCCTCGCGACGGGTGCGACCGTCCCGAGAGATCTCCGGATTCCGGGGAGGGATCTGTCCGGCATCCACTTCGCGATGGAGTTCCTAACGGAGACCACCCGGAGCCTCCTCGCGAGCAATCTGGCGGACGGGGCGTACATCGACGCCCGCGGGAAGCGCGTCATCGTCATCGGGGGGGGTGACACCGGCACGGACTGCATCGCCACGGCGCTCAGGCACGGGTGCCGGAGCATGGTGAACCTCGAGCTCCTCGGGGAGCCGCCGGCCGAGCGGGCCGGCGATAACCCCTGGCCCGAGTGGCCGCTCATCCTGCGCACCGACTACGGCCACGAGGAGAGCGCGGCGGAGTTCGGCCGCGATCCGCGCGAATTCAGCGTCGTCACGAAGGAGTTCATCGACGACGGCCGGGGCCGGGTCGGCGCCCTCAGGATCGTCGGGACCGAGTGGAGGACGGAGGACGGGCGCCTCGTGATGTCCGAGATCAAGGGAAGCGAAAGGATCCTCGAGGCAGACCTCGTCCTCCTCGCGATGGGATTTCTCGGACCCGAAGCACAGCTGGGGGAAGCTCTCGGCGTCGGCTTCGACGGCCGCTCGAACTTCCAGGCCGGGCACGGGGACTTCCGGACCTCCGTCCCCGGCGTATTTGCGGCGGGCGACTGCCGGCGCGGACAGTCCCTCGTCGTATGGGGGATCAACGAGGGGAGGGGCGCGGCGCGTGCGATCGAACTCTACCTCACGGGCTCGAGCGCGCTCCCGGCCCCCGGGATCTCGATCGGGAGCGCCGCAGGCGGGTAGTGAGGGCGCCGGATCCGGTGCGGCAAGAGGGCCCCGGGCCCCGCACCGGGGCGGCCACACCCGCGGGCCGCCGGTCCGCGCCTGCCCGGAGGCCTCAGGCGGCCCCTCCGCCGGAGGGAGGGGAATCGAGTGCATCGCGGAGGAAGGCGGCGGTCGCTGCCTCCGGATGGAGCGCCACCTCCTCGGGGGTTCCCTCGGCCACGATCCGCCCTCCCCGCACCCCGGGGCCGGGTCCCATCTCGATCACGTGGTCCGCCGACTTGATGAGCTCCAGGTTGTGCTCGATCACGACGACGGTGTTGCCCGCCCCGACGAGGGAGTCGAGGACATCGAGGAGCCTCTTCACGTCCGGCCCCGAGAGGCCCGTCGTCGGCTCGTCCAGGAGATAGAGCTTGCGACCCGCCCTCCCGGCCGGCCCGATCAGCTCCCGGGCAATCTTCATCCGCTGCGCCTCCCCGCCCGAGAGGGTGGTCGCCGCCTGGCCGAGCCGAAGGTAGCCGAGGCCGACCTGCTGCAGGTGCCACAGCGCCTGGCCGAGGCGGCGTTCCCGAATGAAGAACCGCATCGCGTCATCGACCGTCATGTCGAGGATATCCGCGATCGACCGGCCCCGTACCCGGACGTCGAGCACCTCCCGCCGGAAGCGCCGTCCCCGACAGATATCGCACGGAACGTAGACGTCCGCCATGAACACCATCTCGACCTGGATCTGGCCCGCACCCTTGCACGCCTCGCAGCGCCCGCCCGGCACATTGAAGGAGAAGTCGCGGGCCTGATAACCCCGTGCGACGGCGAGAGGGGCGCGTGCAAAGATGCGACGCGCATCGTCCCACGCCCTGATGTAGGTGGCGGGGTTCGAGCGTGGGGTGCGGCCGATCGGTGACTGATCGACGAGCACGACGGCGGTGAGCGCCTCGAGCCCCTCGATCGACTCGAAGCTTCCGACCACCTCGCCCAGATGCTCCTTCGCGGAGGTCTCACCACCCGCCAGCTCGGCCTCGAGCGCACGGTAGAGGATGTCGTGGACGAGGGTGGACTTCCCCGATCCCGATACGCCCGTGACGGCGATGAGGAGCCCGAGCGGAAGCTCGAGGTCGACGCCCTGCACGTTGTGGAGCGAGGCACCGCGGATCGCAAGCCGCAGCCCGCCCCGCGGCCGGCGGCGCTTCGGCAACTCAATCGGCGAGCGTCCCGAAAGGTAGCTCCCCGTAGCCGTGCCGGCCTCCGCGAGAGCGGCGGGCGGGCCCTCGAAGACGACCTCTCCCCCCGCCTCCCCGGAACCGGGGCCGAGCTCGATCACATGGTCCGCGGCACGGATGGCCAGCGGATCGTGCTCGACGACGATGATCGTGTTCCCCCGGTCCCGGAGCCGTGCGAGGAGGTCGAGGAGGGCACGCGTGTCCTTCGGATGGAGCCCGATCGAGGGCTCATCGAGGACGTAGACGGTGTCGACGAGCTTCGCTCCGAGCGAGTTCGCGAGGTTGATCCGCTGCGCCTCCCCACCCGAGAGCGTCCGGGTCTGCCGGCTGAGCGTCAGGTATCCGAGGCCGACATCGACGAGAAAGCGCACCCGGCTCCGGATCTCCCCGAGGAGCGCGTCGGCGATCTGGGCCTCCGACTCCGACAGTGGGAGGCCGTCCACCCAGACCGCGAGCTCCTCGAGCGGGATCTCGCTCGCTTCGGCGATGTTGCGCCCGGCGATCCGAACGTGAAGGGAGGCCTCCCGCAGCCGGCCGCCCCCGCACGCGGGGCAGACGCGCGGCCGCTGGTACTTCCTGAGGAAGACCCGGATGTACTGCTTGTAGCGCTTGCGCTCCCTCGAACGGAGGAAGGGGATCACGCCGCCGAAGCCGCCCCCGCTCAATCGACCCTTCCCGCCCGGCGTGCCGTGGAGCACGGCCTCCCGGAAGTCGGGGGGCAACTCGACCCACGGGGCCTGCCTCGGGACCCCGCGCACCTCGGCGAACTCGCGCAGCCTCACCCGCTCGCGCCTGTACCTGGGCTTCGCCCACGGGTCCACCGCCCCCTCGTCGATCGACCTGGCGGGTACGGGCACGATGAGCTCCGGATCGTACTCGAGCACCGCGCCGAAGCCCGTGCACGTGGGGCACGATCCGTACGGCGAGTTGAAGGAGAAGAACTGGGGGGTGGGTTCGGGGAAGTCGATCCCGGGGTGATCCGGACACCGGAACCGCTCCGTGAAGGCGAGGAGCGCAGGGGAGCCGTCCGGGAGGAGGGCCCGCACCTCGCCGTCTCCCTCGGCGAAGGCGGTTCCCACCGAATCGGCGAGCCGTTCGCGTACGTCGTTCGTGACCTTGAGCCGGTCGACGACCACGAGCGCCTCCCCCCCGGACTCGCTCACGTCCACGCCGAGGCACTCCGGATCGTCCGCCCCCGGACCACCCAGATCGAGAAGCCGTCCCCCCAGGAAGAGCCGCATGAACCCCAGGGCGCGAAGACCTCCGACGAGATCCCGGTGCGTCGCCCCCCTGCTCCGCGGGAGGGGAAAGCTCACCATGAGCCGCGTTCCCCCGGGGAGCGAGGTGAGCCGGTCCACGACGCCGCTGACCGTATCCGGCTGGACGCGGCGACCGCACGCGGGGCAGTAGGTCCGGCCCACGCGCGCGAACATGAGCCGCAGGTAGTCGTAGACCTCGGTCGCGGTCCCGACTGTCGAGCGGCTCGTCTTCGTCGGGTTCTTCTGCTCGATGGCGACGGCCGGGGAGATCCCCTCCACCGAGTCCACGGCCGGCTTCTCCATCCGGTCGAGAAACTGCTTCGCATAGGCGGAGAGGGACTCGACGTAGCGTCGCTGCCCCTCGGCAAAGAGGGTGTCGAGCGCGAGCGACGACTTGCCGGAACCCGAGGGACCCGTGATGACGGTCGTCTCCGCCCTGGGGATATCCAGGTCGATGTTCTTCAGGTTGTGTTGGCGTGCACCGCGGACTCGGATCCGGTCATCCATCGGCATCGAGCGGGAAGGGCTCGGACTTCATTCGCGCGATCCGGCGGTCGGGGAGAAGGATAGCCGTGGGGTACCCACCGGCCATGGGCGGGGATCCGGAGGGAGGTGCCCGTAGCCGCACGGTTGAATCAACGATGGCTTGCGCACAAGATACTGTCATGCCCTCTCAACCCGGCGGTCCGTTCGCGCGCGCTCTCCTTCAGCCGGGACGAGCCGCGGCTCTCATCGCGCTTCTGATCGCATCCTCTGGATGCGCGCGGAGCATGCTGCCGCCGCCCGCCCCGCCCGGGGCCGTATCCCCCGCCGCGGACTCCGGAGCGCCCGGCGACGACGTGTGGGTGGAGGAGGGCGTCGCCGCCTGGTACGGCGCACCGTTCCACGGGCGACCCACCGCGTCCGGGGAGACCTACGACATGTTCGCGATGACGGCCGCGCACCGGACGCTCCCCTTCGGGACCGTGCTCGACGTCCTGAACCTCGACAACGGTCTCTCCACGTCGGTGCGCATCAATGACCGCGGCCCCTTCATCGAGGGACGAAACCTCGATCTGTCCCGGCGCGCGGCCCAGGAGCTCGAGATGCTCGGCCCCGGGCTGGCCCGGGTTCGATTGCAACTCGCCGGGAGCACACCTCCACTCGCCGGGAATCCACCCCCGCTCGCCGGGAGCGCACCCCCGCCGGCCGTGCACACCCCCGCGGCCTCCTCCGTTTGCTGGATGGTTCACGTAGCCCAATACCCCGACGTGGAGGACGCCGAACTGGTTCGCCGAAGCCTGGAGCGGGACGGCCACGGGCCGGTGGGTGTCACAACCGGTATCCGCGGCCTCTATCGCGTCCGGGTGGGACCCCTCGACTCCCGGGCAGGTGCGGAGGAGCTCAGCCGCCGGGTCGCCGGGATGGTCCTCAACTGCGCGGGGCTCAACTTCTAGGCCAGCGACGCCGAGTGCGCGACGGCCGCCACCTCGTATTCGCCCGTCAGCCACGCCGCACGATACGGCTGGGCCTCCCGTTCCGGGCCCGGTGTTCCTCTGCCTGCACATGGCCGCTTCGGACGCTCCTGCAGACATGGTCCGATTACCCTGCTGCCCGGATGCCTCACGTCAACCGTAAGACGGCACCCTCGCGCATGCCCCCGAGCACCGAAGGCTTGCCATGAGCGTCGTCCGCGAACGCGCGTATCTCGGCGACCGACCGAAAAGACCCCCTGCATGGCAAGGGCACCACCGGGACCTCCCGGCACTTCGCGCAGGCCCCGACGTGGGCAAGGGCTGCAAACACAGCATGGCCGTCCCGGCGTGCGAGAGCACAGAACCCCTCGTCCTCCTCCACGGGGTCGCAGGCGATGCTGTGGACTCCGCAGACGTCCTCGCTGTACAGATGACGTCAGGCTCGGTCACTTTCCATGCGTGGCGCTTCCTGACCATGGCCATCCACGCGCCGTCCGAAGGTGCCGACACGCTCCGGCCGCAGGCCTCGCCGGCGTGCAGCTGTGTGTTGCCACCGTCGAGCTTCCCCGTCACGGCTACGGCTCTTCCCACGAACCGATCCGGTGTCGCGTGCACGTTGTCCGCCCTCATAGCGGAATGCGCGGATCGAGTCCTCCTGTGGCCCGCCGCCCGGAAGCCAGCCACGCTGCCGCTCTCAGGGCGGAGAGGCATCGGCAGGGCCGTGCCCCGGTTCCTGTCGACGCCCTGATGGCCGGTACGGCCCAGGCAGCCGCTCTATCGGCTGCGACGCGGAATGGTCAGGACCTCGACTGCCTCGGTCTCGGTATCGTCAACCCCCGGGCGTCACCGTGATACCGCTCCGAGGCGAGGCCGCGGGCCGAGAACTCCGTATCGCAATGCAGAGTGGCGATGCTACATTGGAGAGAAGCGGGTACGTCGACAACGCGGCGGAAGACCTCACGCCGAGAGGGGGATCTTGTTGATGCACATCTGGAAACTCCGGGCCTTTCCTTACGCACGATTGCTCCTCCTACCCGTCCTCACGGCGGTCGCCGCCGATTCCGCGCGGGCACAGGTCACGCCCGAAGCCGAAGGCATAACGGAGGCGGAGGGGGTATCTGCCGCCGCCGACGCGGCCCCGGAGAGCAACCGGGCGCGATACCAGCTTCCCGCCGTCCAGGTGGAGCGAGGGCCGGTGGTCGACGGGGTCCTGGACGACGAAGAGTGGCGCGGGGCGCCCTATATCGACGAGTTCGTGCAGCAGGAGCCGCTCGAGGGCCAGCCGGGCACGGTTCGAACCGAGGTCCGGGTCCTCTACGACCGGGAGAACCTCTACCTGGGTCTTCTCGCCTTCGACGCCTCCCCGGAGAGCGTGGTCGCCACCGAGATGCGGCGCGACGGCCCCCAGATCATGAACGAGGAGAACTTCCAGATCATCATCGACACGTTCATGGATTCCCAGTCCGCGTACATGTTCGTGGTGAACCCGCTCGGCGCGATGCTCGATCAGCAGGTCTTTCAGGAGGGTGAGGGTTCAAGGCGCGGTGTCTCGTCCAACATCAACCTGGAGTGGGACGGAGTATGGGAGACGTCCGCGAGAAGAACCCCGGAAGGATGGGTAGCGGAGATCCGGATCCCGATGGTCACCCTGCGATTTCCGAGTGCGTCGCCACACTCGTGGGGGATCAACTTCATGCGCAACAACCCCCACCGGAACGAGGTGGTCTTCTGGGCTCCGATCCCGCGCGCGTACGGGCTGACCCGGGTGAGTCTGGCGGGCACGCTCACGGGGCTTGAGAACCTGAGCCAGGGCAGGGACCTCAGGGTCAAGCCCTTCATCGCGACCGGGGGAGAGGCCGAGCGGCGCGGCGACGTCTCGTCGGAGTCCGCGCACGGGGACTTGGGCCTCGACCTCAAGTACGGGATCACGCCAAGCCTGAACCTCGACGTGACCCTCAACACGGACTTCGCGCAGGCGGAGGTCGACAACGAGCAGGTCAACCTCACCCGGTTTCCGCTCTTCTTTCCGGAGAAGCGGGATTTCTTCCTCGAGAATGCGGGTCAGTTCAATGTCGGCACGACCGGTTCGGGCCAGCGGGCCGACCTCTTCTTCACCCGTCGGATCGGACTCAGCGAGAGCGGAGAAGAGCTCCCGATCATCGCCGGTGCCCGACTGACCGGGAAGGCGGGCCGAAACAACATCGCCCTGATGGACATACAGACCGACGACGCGTTCGGCCAACCCGGGGAGAACTTCCTCGTCGCCCGATACAGCCGGGACATTCTCAGTCGGTCCAAGGTGGGAGGCATCGTCGTCAATCGGGAGGCGTCGGGTAGCGGGGGCTACAACCGCACCTATGCGGCCGACGCCGCCCTGGCCTTCGGGCCCAGCCTCAGGATCAACGGATTCCTGGCCCAGACCCAGACGGCGGGGATCGAGACGCCGGGGCGCGCAGGGTATTTTCGAGCCCACTGGTTGAGTCCCGCCTGGGACATCTATCTGGATCACGTGGACCTGGGCAACGACTTCAACGCCGGCGTCGGTTTCGTGCCCCGGGTGGGGGTGCAGTCCACCAAGCTGCACATCAATCGGACCCCGCGGCCCGGTCGGTGGGGCATCCGGGTGATGACCCCGATGTGGCACGTGGTCTACACCACCGATCAGACGGGGCGGCTCGTCTATCGGGAGCTGCACCACATGATTCGGGTCACCTTCGACAACAGCGCGAATTTCACACTCGTCTACAACAGGAACTTCGAGCGCCTCGACGAACCGTTCCGGGTGCGATCGGGGATCGTAATCGAGCCCGGCGACTTCAACTTCTACGACCTGAGAATCGGCTTCACGAGCAACCCGGCGAGACGGGTCAGCTACGGCGTCACGTACAATCCGCAAGGGTTCTACGACGGGGACCGGAAAGACCTGCTCCTGACGCTCGGCTCCCGGATCACGTCCAAATTCTCCGCAGAGGCCGGATACTCGCGTAACGACGTGACGAACCTCGCGGCCGGGGAATTCGTCACCCAGCTGGGCTCGCTGCGAGTCGACTACACCTTCTCACCCACGCTGAGCCTGAGAACCCTCACCCAGTACAACTCATCGAGCGAGCAGTGGAGCACGAGCGCCCGCCTCCGCTACATCTATCGCCCGGGAAGCGACCTCTACGTGGTCTACGACGAGGTGCGGCGAGACATCAACGGGCTACCGATCACGGAGGAGTTCCGGGATCGCCGTCTCATCATCAAGGCAACCTACCTGATCTCGTTCTGACGGAGCCACCTGGGGAGACAAGTCTCGACGGCCAGTGCGTTGAGCCCGCGCCGGGTTCTCGGGCCGGGGCTCGCCCGCGCCTCGAGGAACGCGTGCGGGAAGGCCGTGGAGGCGCCGCCCGCGCCCGCCCATCCACTCGCCACCGACAAGGAGCCCGGTCGGCCAGGTGGAGATTCGGGCCGCGGCGAAACCGGCAGTGCCATGCGACGGTCGGCCCCGATGGCACCTGAGCACGGCCCGACCCTCCCATGCGCCGCAGCTGCACATGATGGTCCTCGGTATGTGAGGAGGAACGCCCCAACATGCCGAGAAACCGGCCTGCGTCTCACGGCTCCGCTGTCCAACCGATGGGGTTCACTCCGCCTCGAAGGGTGGAATTCAGAAGACGTGAGTCACGGCGAAAAACCGCCTTACGCTGGGACTGCCGCGCTTGCCGCTTGCCGGTGCCGGGCTCTGCCGTACGCACATGACGGAAGAAGGGCTGCCAATGGGCGGCGACTGGCAGCCGGACCGGCCACCCCAGGGGGCTCTCGCGTGGCGGGGGGGGGGGAATTCGCCGGCCGCCCCTCCAGGCTGCCACGTCCCGAACGGGCGTCGTTGCCGGGAGCAACCCAGCTCAGCCTCTGGATCCAGACTGGCGCGTGGCCGTTTTCCGCCGATCGGCGAAGGAGCCGGCGGCCCCGGGGGAGTGGCGCCACCGGAGCTGACGGACGACTCTTCCTCCGCGACCGGTCACCCCGTCATGTGGATCGGTGGCCCCATGCCTCTGACGGAGGCCACCGGGGATGTCAGTTGCCTGAGTCCCCTGCCTGGGACTCAGGCATCAGGTAGTTCCAGTGCCGTTCCGCCTGCGTGAGGATCGGCGCCAGGTCCCCCGCCAGTAGGTAGCCGTCTTCGATCAGCCTGAGCCCCGCAGTCGATACCTGACCGAGATAGTCGTCCAATCCATGGTAACGCTCTTCGACGGAGACCCGGGGATCGCCCGTGGCGCTTCTCTCCGCGACGGTCCTAGGGAAGGGGATGTAGGAGCCCTGCATGCTGGACAGCACGTCCGGCGGCCCGGCCTCGGGTCGGAAGAGGTTCCAGCCCGTGTAGGTTGCCAGCGGCACCGCGACCTCCGGCATCTTGAGTCCCCCGATCTCATTGCCGTCCACGTCGACGCTCGGCACGAGGATCGGATAGGCCGGACCGACCTCCGGGGGCGACAGGCTCACAATCCCCCTCGTAGCGAACTCCTGCCCATAGCTGACTCGGTAGGCCAGGTGAGGTGTTGCCGGTCGACCGACACCGGGAAGCTCGGGAAAGTCCAGGGCGGCAGGTGGCCCAAGCTCTCCCTCGCCGACGCGTGGATACACGCTCGGCGGTGGCAGCGTCCCGTCCGTGGTCCAGCGGTTCATCGCCAGGAGAAGGCTGCGCATGAACCACGAGTAGTCGTTGAAGTTGCTCGCCTGCTGCCCGATCCCAGGTCGGGGCGGGAAGCCCGCCGGTCCGTGCTGGGACCCGGCGAACGAGTAGATGCGCACGTTCTCCGGGAACTCGGCGTCCTCCTCCCCGTCGATGGACGTGTGAATGAGCGACGCCGCCCTTCCCCAGTACTCGTAGGATGAGTTCGTGTAGAAGATGTTGGGAAGGTGCTCGGGCTCCACGCGGGCGAGCAGTCCGTCCGTCTCACGCGTGAGAGGATCGGTCTGGAGTGCATCGGTAAAGGGGAAGATGTCGGTCGGGTAGAGCTTGTTCAGGAACGGGTGCCCGTCCCGCGACGGCTGTGCAAAGCGTTGGTTGAAGCTGCCGCGGCCCCCGCCCGCGACGTGCGCCAGGACGCCGTCGAACGTCTGGCGGTCGCCCTCGTCCCGATTGAACCCGTCGTAGAGGAACGTGCGCAGGAAGCGGCCGCTCTGGGAGACGCCCCACGCAAGCGCGCGGTCGATCGACCCCTGCGGGATTCCCAGCTCTTCGGCACCCTCGTACTTGAGCCGGGAAACGGCGTCGCGCACAGCCGTCGGTCCGAGGCCCGCGAGCGTGGGATTCTCGGCGAGATAGATCACCTCGTAGATCCTGTGGGGCTGAAACCCGCCCTCGAGCCACGCGTGACCCCGGTCTTCCACCACCTCGCCGTTGTCCACCCGTGCGAACCGCCACTGGCTCCGGGGGATCACACTCCGCGGCCCCTCGACCGTCTCGCGCACCGTCATTCGGTTGATCGCGTCGTTCGCGTCGGCAACCAGGTACGGCAGGTGGTTACGGTCCGCAAGCGAGGCGTCGGCGCTAGAACTTCTCACGATGATCTCGCTGCGAACGACCCCGCGGATGGGCTCTCCGTCTTCCGTCGCGACCGGCGCCGAAAGGCGCATGAGACCTTCCCGCAGCGGCGGGTCGAATTGCCATCCGAGCCACAGGAGCGTGAACCCCTCCCGCAGGAGGAATCCGTCTCCCATGTGTGCCATGGTCGCCGGGTCGTTACTCCCGTCGGCCCGGTTGAAATACCGCAGCATCCCCTTGCCGCCGCGGTTGGAGACCTCGTAGAGAACGGTTCCGTTGCCGCGCGTGACGTCCTTGGGCTTGATCAAGAAGAAGTTCGCCGAGAACTCGACCATCCCGTCGGCGTTGCGCGGAGCCAGGTCGATGTCCGTGATGATCCGGTTGGCGGGGTTCACCGGATCGACAGCGAAAAAGATCGTGCCGGTGATCCTCTCGTACGGGCCCGCCAACCCCCACACCGTCCCGTTGGCGATGTCGGCGCGCGAGTTGACCTGGATCCGTACGACATCCGCCCGGGCGCTCGAAGCCAACAAGAGCGCGAATACCGTGAGCGTGGTCACCCTGAGCAGTCCCGTTCCATTGCGCTTCATCGTCGTCTCCTTGCCGTCGCGTGACCGGCAGCTCTCCTTCCTAGCGAGTCTAGTCCGCTTATCGCACGCTATCACGACGAGTCACATATCGCCAGACGCACCCCTCGGACCTCTGGCACTCTACTCCGCTCGGCCACTCGCACGCTCAGCCCTACACCCCCCGCGTTGCACACGAACTGCAACCGTCGTGCAGGGGCCGCGGGTCATGGTGCCCGCGAGATGGGCGAGCCAGACGGTGCGATTCGAGCCGCTGTAGTAGGGCAGCCACTCCTCGACTAGCGTGTCAATCGGCTCTACGTCGAACGCGAGCAACACGTCGCCGATGGCCAGACCGCAGCTCGATCGGATCGCGCAGCGTGAACCGACTGGGAAGCCGGGTCGCTAAGTATGTGGCCTACAGCTAGTGGAGTCGGCCCACGACGCGGATCCCACCGCACCTGAGGCGGTCCGTTTGTCCCGGTCTTCTACCGACGCCAGGCGCGGGCCGTCTTCACCAGTCACCGGAGGATATAGGCAGCTGCGATTCAGTTCCCGGCCAACCCCCGCACCGCATCGGCCAACGTTCTCACCTTGGCGGGGTCACCGGTCCGTCCGGCCTCGCCCTCCAGCTCACGCGCGAGCGACCTGAGTGCGCTGCTCCCTGCCACGCCCGATGTACGCTGCGCCGAGCTCAGGGCGCTGCGCACCTCGGCGATCCGTCCCTGCGCCATCGAACGGGAGCGCTCGAGCTGATCCACGTAGGCACCGGCCAGGGCGAAGGTAAGAGGCCACTCGAACTTCGGCTGCCCCTGGGAGTTCAGGTATTCGAGACGAACCGACTTCGCGGCGTCGATCTCGTTCTGTGAGAGCGCCTCGCTGGGCGTGACCTCGAAGATGTCCAGTCCGCGCGCGATCTCGGAGCTGACGATCACGCCGTTGTACCAGTAGACCGACCAGCTTCCGGCCATCTCCATCTGGTCGGGATTAGCGGGGCCTCGATCGTGGAAGGCAATCTCGACAGGGTTTACCGGATCGGTCCAGTCAAAGATTGAGATCCCACCCTGATACCACGCCTGGACCATGACGTCACGTCCGGGGATCGGGATCAGCGAGCCGTTGTGTGCGACGCAGTTCTCCAGCGAGGTCTGGGGCGCCGGCATCTTGTAGTACGACTCGAACTCCATCTCGCCGCCTTCGATGCTGAAGATGGCGTTCGCGCCCCATGCCATGGGATCGGTGTCACGGCACTTGGGCGAGCCACCTCCGCCCCACTCGTCGGTAAACACAATCCTCGTCCCGTCGTTGTTGAAGGTGGCGGAGTGCCAGTAGGCGAAGTTCGAGTCGGCCACGGCCACAAGTCGCTTCGGATCGACGGCGTCGCTGATGTCGAGCAGAAACCCGTAGCCCGCACACGCTCCGCCAGCCAGCCCGACCGCGGGGTACACCGTGATGTCGTGGCACTGAGTGGGCCCCAGCTCCGGACCGTCGCCCTGTGGACCGACCATCTGCGCGACGAGCTCCGGAAGGTATTCGCGGAGGGCGGTGCTGTCGGCGGCGGTCGGAGCTCCGGAGCCGCCTCGGGCCTGGATGATCTGGTCGAGTAGATCTCGAGCAATCGCATCGGGAACGACCTCCGCCTCGCCTCCGAACGACGCGATAAACGCTCCGCGAGCCCGGGCCTCCTCGAGCTCTGCGATGTCCGCCGGGGCCAGGCCGTGCGACGGCGGGGCGAGGAGGTCGTCGAAGATCCGGGGCGAAGTGACGATATCGGCCGCTGTGGGGTTGTCGAGCGGCACGCGGATCACCTCGATCCGGAATAGGGCTGTGTTCGGGTCCTCACCCGGCACCCCGCTCGAGCATCCCGGCAGCTCCTCAGCCGGGCGTACAGGTGCCGATCCGGAGACGTAGATGTAGACGTTGTCCGGGTCATTCGGAGCCTCCAACACCGTATGGGTGTGCGATCCGCGGCACGTCTGCACGTTGGCGACGTACTCCGGGTTCCGGATATCGCTGATGTCGAAGATACGGATGCCCCTCAGGCGGTCCGAGCTGATGGCGTCGGGCACCCCCTGCGTGCCACAGTCGAGGCGACCCCCCATGCCCTCACCCGAGACGAAGAGAAGGTGCCTGTATACGGAGACGTCACTCTGTGAGGCAGGACAGACGTAGGTCGCTACCGACGCCGGCCGGTTCGGGTCCTCGATGTTCCAGATCTGGAAGCCATTGTAGTTGCCCTGGATCACGTAGTCGCCCAAAAACGCCAGATCCGAGTTCGTAACGCCCACAAACGGCTCGGGCGGCGGCGTACTCGAGACGACTCGCAGGTTCCACGCCGCCTCTTCGGCGTCGAAGAGCCCGGCCTCCAGGCCCACGCGCGGATCCGGATCAGGCGGCGTGACCCGGAGCGGAGCCGGTGCAGCCGCCGGAGCGGCGGATGCGGCACCCTCGGGCGCCGAGCTCTGACCGGCGCAAGCGGCCAACCACGCCAGGCCGAGGGAAAGGAGGAACAGCTTCGCGAGAAAAGCCGACGTGCGCGACGGCTGACGGGACGACAGGGCAGCGGAGGTCATGGCAGGTGTCCTCGAGCGGGTAGCGGGTGCCGGTCAGCGGTTCGGCTCCGGGATTGCCTCGAGCATACTCCGCATGCGGGCGACTTCGGTGACTTGATCCACCTGGATGTCGGAGCCGAGCTTGAAGGAGGTATCGTCTCGCGCGGCTCCGTCGGTAGCGAACAGCTCGTGCACCATCGTGACGGCGCCTTCGTGGTGTTGGATCATGTAGGTCAGGAACAGCCGATCGAACTCGGCACCTCTTGCCCTCTCGAGCTCATCCATCTGCTCGGGGCTTAGCATCCCGGGCATATCCATGGCATGGTCCATCTGGCCCGAGTCATCCACCTCGGGCACCGGCTGCCCGCGATCGCGGAGCCAACGTTGCATCAGGGCGATCTCGTCCTGCTGAGCATTGATGATCCGCGCCGACAGCGTCCGGATCTGTTGGCTTGCGCCGCTGTCTGAAGCGAACCTCGACATCACGAGCGCCTGCGAGTGGTGGCTGATCATACCGGTCATGAACTGGACGTCCGCCTCGCTCACCCGCAGGAGGGCGCTGTCCGCGCGGACGCGGAAGAGCGTCTCGAGCTCGGCCGGGGTCATCTCGCTCGTTAAGCGCGACGTTTGAACCGCAGGCCTCCCGGAGCCGGCGCACGCCGACAAGAGCAGCGCACCGATGAAGACCGCGAGGCTGGAGTGGATTCGGCAGGTGGTCATTCTCTCACTACGAGCGCGAACGGGCGGGTGCTGACAAGTGAAGCGGTCCCGGTTATCCGGACAAGAGCACCCTCCGCCGAGGGTGGCACGGGTGTGAATCTCCGTAACAGTCCGCCTCGGCCGCGATCCGTCCGTGCGGCAATGCATATTGGCTGGCGTGGTCCTGCCCCAAGTGACGCTGAACACCAGTGCGGTCGAGGTACATGTCGAGTGTCACGCCGCCTTCATCGGCTATGAAGGGCAGGTGGTAACTGTAGCGGCGCGAGACGTCGAAGTAACCGAGCTTCCAGGTACGCTTGCAACGCATGCAGCAAGTGCCCGAACTGGCCCACTCCGACGTGGAAGAATGCCAAGCACGTGGCCCCGTGGGCGCCGATGTGGTACTCCAGGATCCTGCTCAAGAGAGTAACCGCAACCACATGGACATCATCGCCGCCCTCCCGCCTCAAGAGATCTCTGCGTAAAGGCTGTCGAGCGCCGATGAATAGCACGGCGGATCAACGGATCGGAGCGTCCTCCGGTTCTCGAGTCTCAGAAGAAGACCGAGTACTGGAGCTTGACCGATCCTTTGCTGTCCCTAGGCCTGAACACACGGCTACCGGGTTCGTCTGTGTGGATCCAGCCCCGTTGGAAGGAGACAAAGAGATCGCTTCCCGGCCGCAGGGTCCACCGGAGCCGGCTCTGCCATCCGAGGTTCCTGGACCGGTTGTCGTACTGCACGAGGTTGAAGAACGACAGCGCGGGAGAGGCGCTGATGCTGGAGTTGAGGGTAAGGATCCGAGCCGTGAAGTCGCCTTCCGGGAGGTGCGCGAAGGTCAGGTTCGTGTTCAGGCTCAACGATAACGTCGGTGGAATCCGGAAGGTCAACGACGCCATCAGATCCTCGGCGTGCCCCGACCAATAGCTCCCCCAACCGAAGCCGACGCCCCCGGACAAGCGGCGTCTGTTGGCGGTATTGGCGAACGTGCGGAGGCGCGTAAAGTGATACCGGCCAGCCGGCAGTACGACCCCCGGCGAGATCTCGAACGGCTCGAAGAGACGCTCGTAGACGGGATTGAGGTCGAGCAGGCTGTGGAGGTTATCGCCGGACAAGAAGTGCCAGTCGAGCGGAGTGACGTAGAACTCCCAGCTCTCGACCTCGCCGGATTCGAGATTCGTGAATCGGGTGTAGAAGATGTCGTGGAACATCTGCTGAATGCCGAGGAAGTCAGCTGGCCGAGGGTTGAAGCTCGCTCCGAGCCGCAGCATTCGGACGCCCCGGCGCTGAACGAATCCCAGTGAGGGATCGAAGTTCGCCTGCACCTCTCGTAGCGCGACCTGAGCGTCGAATCGGTCGTTGGGGTACCGGGCGGAGATGCCGTACGACCAGTCCCGGTCCTCGAAGCCTTCACGCACGCTCCGAGCGGCGTATGCGTTGATGTCCAGATTGCGCGACCCGCCGAGGAAGGAGGATGTGGCCAAGCGCACGTCGGCCCCGTAGGTGCGGCTGGTCCCGCCAGAGGTAGGATCGCCGTTCGTGAAGATCAGCCCGGCGTACGACTGCTCCAAGAGATCCCACTTGACACGTCCCACGACCAGATTCGTGGCCTCCGCGAGGTCTTTGACTTCGCCCATGCGCACGCCGAGAACCCCGAGTTCGGCGGGGCCCACACGCCCCGCTAGCTTCCCTCCCGCCTCGATCGGCACTTCCTGACCCTGCAGCAATCCCACACGACGGCTGAAGAACGGATAGACGTCGGCCCCGGCACCCGGGATCCCGCCTGGCGTGCCCGGTCCCGTACCCGCAAAGCTGAACACGCCCGCGTCCTCGAGGAAGAATGCCCGTTTCTCCGGGAAAAAGAGCGAGAAGCGGGTAAGGTTGATCTGGCGCAGGTCGACCTCGGTCTCCCCGAAGTCCGTGTTCACCGTGCCGATCATCCTCAGGCTCGGCGTGATCCGGTACGAGACGTCCAAGCCCGGTTCCGTGCTCAGATCCGTCTCCCCCGCGGCGTCGAGGCGCAGCGCGTTTCCGCTGACGAAGGGCCTGAACTCGATACCGATCCCCTGGCTCAGCCCCTCGAACGTGCCGATCTCCCCAGCCTCCGACACTTGCAGGAACTGAGTTTCAAGCCGGGCCCCCGACCAGCGAAGTTCCTCCAGCCTCCGATAGATGTTGCGGGAGAAGTTGAAGCCCCAGACGCGCCCTTCAGCCGGGAAGCTCAGGCTCTTGAACGGAATCATGAACTCGGCCGTCCACCCGCTCTCGGTCCGACGCGTCCGCACATCCCAAGTCGTATCCCAGTCCGTGTTCAGCTCGCCATTCGCATAGGTGAGCCCATCCACAAGCGCTCCCGCAGGGTTTGTGGCGAAGTAGAAGGCGTTTCTCTGGTCCCGGAACGTGTCGAGGAGGATTTCGATACGATCGTCCGAGTTGAGATTGCCGTCCCGCGCGAGCTGAGCCCCGAGGACCGACTCGGGCTCCGAGTCGTAGGCGATGACGCCGATGTAGAGGTTGTCCTGATCGCGCAGCAGCGTGACCTCGGTTGCTTCCGAGGGGGGGGCGCCCGGCACCGGTTGGCGCTGAACAAGTGCGCCAATCCGCGGAGCGGACCGCCAAGCTTCCTCGTCCAGCACGCCGTCCACATTGATCGACCCGGCGATCACCGCGACCTCCGCGCTTCGGCGGACGCCAGGCAGCGGGCGTTCCTGCCCGGCGGTCGGACTGGTCGTTGCAAACGCCACCGACAGGAGCGAGATGAGAATCGGGCGAGTGGTATGGGGCAAGCGAAGAGGCATCATGGAGGCGGGAACCGCCGCGGGGGCTGAGTCAAGAAAACGGCCTTGACCATGAGAACAGTAGAAGATGATCCGGCGGTGGAAGGGCAGCAAGCAGGTCGCCGGGGCCTGCGTTTTCCTGATGTCCCGTCTCTCATGGGGGCCTGCGTCCGGCTCCGCCTCGGGCGTTCTCCGGTTCGTTCAGGCCCATGGGGAGCCTCCTCCACCTCTCCGCCGGCATCGTCCCCGCCCGATTCACCACGTCGATCTCTTCCCAGAGGGCCGCTCGCACCGGCCTCGATTCGCAATCGCTAGCTTGTCAAACAGCTATCGAAATGATATCATTAAGATATCATCAGGGTAAACTGCGATGATACGAGGAGACCGCGATGAATGAGAAAACGATGAAGCCAACCAGTGGCGGGTACGTGCTGCTCGCGTTGCTGGCCGCGCTCGCCTTCGGGATCGTGCTGTTCGTTCTCGCTGTTCGGGACGGCGATCTGCTCATGATCACCACCAGCATGCTGCTGGAGCTGGCCGTCGTCATTCTGTTGTTCGGCCTGTTTATGGTGAACCCGAACGAGGCCCGGGTTCTGCAGCTCTTTGGCCGCTACGTGGGAACGGTGCGCGAACCAGGTCTCCGATGGGCCAATCCATTCTATACCAAGCAACGGGTCTCGGTGAGGGTTCGGAACTTCGAGACGGAACGCTCCAAGGTCAACGACACCGACGGCAATCCCATAGAGATCGCCTCCGTGGTGGTCTGGAAGGTGCCGGATACCGCCGAGGCCTCCTTCGAAGTGGACGACTTCGTCAACTTCGTGCACGTCCAGAGCGAGGCCGCCATCCGTAACCTAGCGACCCGGTACCCCTACGACACGCAGATCGACGGGCAATTGTCTCTGCGCGGCGACACCGAGGGAATCGCGGGTCAGCTGAAGACGGAGATACAAGGTCGGCTCCACGCTGCGGGGGTAGAAGTGCTCGAAGCCCGGATCACACACCTGGCCTATGCCCCGGAGATCGCCTCGGCGATGCTACAGCGGCAACAGGCCGGAGCCATCATCGCCGCCCGAAGCCGGATCGTGGAGGGTGCCGTGGGCATGGTGCAGGCGGCGCTGGAACAACTCTCGAGCCAGGCCATCGTCGATCTCGACGAAGAGCGCAAGGCGGCCATGGTTAGCAATCTCCTGGTTGTACTCTGTGGCGACAAGGGCACCCAGCCGGTGCTGAACACCGGCACACTCTACCAGTAGCCGGACACCCGTCGTGCCGGGCGACGGAGCCGGTCAGGCCGATGCAGGCCCGTAAGCCGTTCCTCTTTCGAACCGACCCGGCGATCCTGTCGGCGTTACAGCGCTGGGCCGCTGACGAGTTGCGCAGCGTGAACGGGCAGATCGACTACCTGCTGCGTCGCGCCCTGCGCCAAGCGGGGCGGCTCCCGGAACCGCCCGCACACGAAGCCGCCCGCCCCGATGCGGATCTCCCTAACACGGAGTCGTGATCGCAGGCGGCGCGCGGAACGGCATGGGTCCCGGTCCGCCGCCCGGTTCCGCTTCTGCGGCGCAAGATCCTAAGGGTGCCTCGACGGCTCTTTGCTCCAAAACGCGCCTCGCGCTGGTGTCAGCGGGCTGCGTCCCCAAGGCTGTTCCAGATTCTCCCTCGGCTCCCCCGGTGTCCGAGCACCGCCGTCCAACGTAGGTTGATCTTCGAATGATCGGCCGCGAGTTGGGGCGTCGGGCGTCCGAATACTCGTCTAATGGAAGGGGGGGGATGGTGAAGCTCGCGTTCTTGGCAGGCCTTCTCGTGACCGGAATCGGGGTGAACTCGCTCATCTCCGAGGCGTCGATCCGTCTTGCCAGAGACGCCGAGGTCGGAGAGGCCCAGGATATTCCAGTGGGAGCTCCGGTCTTTGAGCTCGATCCGTCATGGCCGACGATGCCCGACGAGTGGGTCCTCGGGGAGGTTTCCAGCATCGGAGTCGACGATCAGGGACGCATTCTCCTCTTGCATCGTCCCCGTAGCGGGCCCTCCGAGGAGAGGTCCACGGCCGCTCCCCCTGTCCTCGAGTTCGATATCGCGGGGAGCTTCCTCGGCGCGTGGGGCGGCCCAGGTGAAGGGTTCGAATGGCCAGAACGCGAACACGGCATCTACGTCGATCCTGAGGGCAACGTATGGATCGGCGGCAACTATTGTCCGGAAAGGGGCTTGCCGGGACTGGAGCCCGTGTCCGATGACCAGGTCTTGAAGTTCAGCCGAAGTGGGCAGTTCCTGATGCAGATCGGCCGAAGCGACCAAAGCGCTGGGAGCAGTGACACGAGAAACGTACGCCAACCCGGAGATCAAGCCGTTTATCCTCCAACGAACGAGGTCTTTGTCGCGGATGGATACGGCAATCGGCGGATGGTCGTCTTCGATGCGGATAGCGGTGAATTCAAACGGATGTGGGGCGCCTTCGGCAACGAGCCAGTCGATTCCTACGAGTGTCCTCCCACCCTGGATCCGCCGGTGCCGGGAGGAGACGAGGGTCCTCCCCAATTCCACATCGTGCACGCCGTTTCGATTGCCCACGACGGGCTCGTCTACGTGGCCGACCGGGAATTCGCTCGGGTACAGGTGTTCAGTGTTGACGGGACCTTCGTCGACCAAGTGTTCATGCCCGACAACGCTGGTGCAGGCGACGTCGCCTTCTCCGCGGACACCTCGCAGGAGTTCATGTACGTTGCAGCAGGAAGTCGGACGGTCGTGCTGGACCGTCGCACGCTCGACTTCCTCTATTCATTCGAGGGGTCTGGGCATCATATCGCCACGGACGCGGAAGGCAACCTCTACACGGCACAAACTGGCCAGCGAAGAGCTCAGAAGTTTGTGTTCAGGGGGATTTCAGGGGAGGGAGGCTGAGAGGAAGCACTCTCGCCCGCTACATCGGGGCCGGTTCGGATCGGCTCCCACGGCCCGTATTCCAATCAGGGGCCCCGAGCGAACCGGAACGCCGTGTGTCCCAACGCCTCCGTTCCATCCCGGCGGCGCCCGACGCTACGGAAGCGGCGCCGGAGCTCCCCCCTCTCCTCTTGGCTCCCCAGCCCGCCGGTCGCTGTCCCGCGTCCTGAGCCGCCTGCCCGACCCGGTGCCGAATCGAGCCCTCTGACGGACTCGAGGTCTCGTGCGGGCGACTCGGCAGGCCGGCCCGATCGCACTGTCTCCATCATGGGCCTCCGACACTCCAGCTGATACCGGGGTTGTTCCACTTCATAGCCGGCACCCCCGAGGCCAGCCCTCGATCAGAAGAAAACCAGCAACCCGCGTCACCGTCCGGTCCCGCTGGCCAGGAGTAAATCAGGCGTCGTCGCCCACTTCTTTCTCGCCGTCCCCACGGAGCCAGGACCTGAGCGCCCTCATAACGACCGCCGGGTCCGCCTTTCCGCCCGTTCGCACCATGACCTGCCCGATGAAGTAGCCGAGCAGGTCATCCCTCCCGGAGCGGAACTCCCGCACCTTCCCGGGATTCTCCGCGAGAACCACGGCGATGACGGGCCCAAGGCTCTCTGCGTCGCTCACTCGACTCGAGGGTTCTTCAACCCCTTGAGGTGAGTGGGATGCCTCTGGCACCACTCCGCAGGGATCGTCCCCATCCGATTGAGCCACCTCGGGTGTTCCGGAGATCTCATGACGTGAGTGCCGCGAGTTCGGGCTGAGCCTCCTGCCGAAGCCCATGTAGACGTAGAACGCGACCAGGACGATAACGACCACGAGGCCGACGTTGCCGTAGAGAGGACTGACCTGAAGTCCCAAGAACAAGACGAACGAGAACGCAAGATACAGACCGATGATGGCGGCGACGTGAGCGAGGATCTTCAGCATGGCCACGCACCTCCCCGCCCCTCGGCGTCAGGACCTTCTGCCTGCGATGCCGCCTGTCGCGCTCTATACTCTCTTCGCCGTCTCCTACTGGACAGCCGACCTCGTAGACACCGACTCTTCCCAACCGGAGAGTGCGGGAGGGCGCTCGCGACCACATCCCGTCTCCGGATTACCGGCTCACGCCCCCCGCCTCCGCCTCCAGCCGCTCGTAGACGGCAGCCACCTGCTGGAACTGGTCGAAGACCGCCCGGCGCTCGTCCTCGGAGCGCCACCCGGGCGACTCGTCTGCCATGGCCGTGAGCCTCTCGATCCAACCTAGGCTGTAGTCCGCCGAGGCCCGATCCCGGATCGGCGCACCGCCCACCGTGAACCACACGGGGTTCGAAGGAAAGGCCCCTTGGACTGGGCAGCACAGTTGGGCGACCCGGCTCGCGTTTCTTACACTCGGTCGGCACATTGACCGTCCGGCTCCAGTCGCGAATCGCGAACGTGCAAAGGAGGGGATTCTGGACCTCAAGATCTTTCTTGTCGGCGTGGCATTGGCAATTTCCGCGGCCGCGTGCGTGCCGAGCGGACCGGCCGGATCGGCGCTGGCCCTCCCCTCGCTGGACTACGAACGGTACGAACTCGCAAACGGGCTAGATGTGGTGCTCCATGTGGATCGATCCGATCCGATCGCTGCCGTGGCGATCACCTTCCACGTCGGCTCGGCGCGCGAGGTCGAAGGACGAACAGGATTCGCTCACCTCTTCGAACACCTTCTTTTCCTCGACTCGGAGAACGTCGGGCCCAGCGGCTTTGATCAACTGATCACGGGAGTCGGCGGTTTGTGGAACGGAACCACGAACCGCGACCGCACCAACTACTTCGAAGTCGTCCCTATCGATGCGCTCGAGAAGGTTCTCTGGGCGGAATCGGACAGACTTGGTTTCTTCATCAATACGGTCTCGGAGTCGGTGATCGCGAAGGAGAAGCAGGTCGTCAAGAACGAGAAACGCCAGCGGGTGGACAACCAGCCGTACGGCCATTCCGACGCCGTCATCGACGAAGCGCTCTACTCCGTCGGTCATCCCTACCGGTGGCAGGTGATCGGCTCTCTTGCCGATCTGGACGCCGCGTCCCTCGCCGACGCAAGAGAGTTCTATTCCCGCTGGTATGGGCCCAACAACGCGACGATCGTCGTTGCAGGTGATCTAGACGTCGCGGAGACGAAGGCGTGGGTCGAGAAATACTTCGGAGAGATCCCGGCTCGCGAGACCCCGACGGTGTCGAAGCCACCCTCGGTTCGACTCGGAGAGACCGAGCACCTCTTCCACGAGGACAACTTCGCCCGGCTACCCGAGCTCACACTGGCATGGCCCACCGTTCCGCTCTTTCACCCGGACTCCTACGCGCTGAGTTTCCTCGCGGATGTGCTCGCGGCAGGCAAGGCCGCGCCGCTTCATGAGGTCTTGGTTGAGGAAGAGGGACTCGCACCGGGCGTCTCTGCATCGAACCGCAGCCAAGAGTTGGCGGGACGATTCACGATTCGCGTCCGGGCGCACGCCGGAGTTGACCTCGACGATGTGTACGCGGCCATCGAATCGGCCTTTGCGCGCTTCGAGCGGCAGCTCGTGTCTGCAGACGAACTGGAGAGGATCAAGGCCCGAGCGGAGGCACGCTTCTACCGCAGGCTGGAAAGCACGCTCGACAAGGCCTTCCACTTCGCTCGGTACAATACGTTTGCCGGCTCTCCAGGCTACGGGGAGGAGGACATCGCGCGACAGCTGGGCGTGACCGGCAGTGACATCGAGCGAGTCTACGAGGCATACCTCCGAGGCCGACCGTTCGTGGCAACCAGCTTCGTGCCGAGTGGGCAGGCCGACCTCGCGCTCCAGGCCTCGCGGCGGGCCAAGGTGGTCGAGGAGCCGATCGTTCTCGGAGCGGAGGAGGAAACAGCGGCCATGGTCCGGGGGGCGGAACGGACGCCGTCGGCGATCGATCGAACAGTAGAGCCCCCATACGGCGCACCCTTCGTGTCTTCTGCGCCGACCGTATGGGGTGACACTCTGAGCAATGGGCTCACGGTCCTGGGCGTGGAAGACTCGGAGTCGCCGCTCGTCCGGTTCGAGCTCCGAATGAAAGGGGGGCACCTGCTGGAGGATCCCGACCGCATCGGCGTAGCCCACCTCTTGGCCCAAACGATGACCGAGGGCACGGCCCACCGGACCCCGGCCGAGCTGGAACAGGCGATCGACCTCCTCGGGGCTACCATCCGCGTGTCCTCTGGCCCAGAGACCTTCGTCATCGGAGGCTCCGCGCTGGCTCGCAACTTCGGAGCCACCATGGCCCTGCTCGAAGAAGTGCTACTGGAGCCACGCTACGACCCCGAGGCATTCGAGCTCGTCCAGCAGCGGGTGATCACCTCGCTGGGTCAGCGTTCGGCGAACCCGAACGCGATCGCCGAGGACGTCTACAATCGCCTTCTCTACGGTGACCACGTTCTGGGGTCGAATCCCCTCGGCTCGCCCGAGTCGATCGAGATCCACGACTTGGCCGAGTATCACCGTGACTTTCTGGTGCCCACGGTTGCGGCCTTCCACGTGCTCGGTGATGTGACGCCAGATGATGTCCTCGCGTCGCTTGCCGGGATCTCGGAGCGGTGGCGCGGTACGCCGATCGAGTTCCCCGAGTCACCGCCGGTCGGCACTCCGGGTGGTCTCTACTTCGTGGACGTCCCGGGAGCCAGCCAGTCCGTCCTCCAAATCGGTCATCTTGCGCTCGCGGAGTCGGACCCCGCTTTCTACCCCGTGACGGTGATGAACTTCTGGCTGGGGGGGAGTTTTTCCGGGACCCTCAGCAGCCAGCTTCGCGAAGAAAGGGGCTACACCTACGGCATCCGCTCCGCCTTCCGGGGCAGTGAAATACCGGGACCGTTCACCATCGAGTCGGGCGTCCGGTCCAACGTGACATTCGAGGCACTGCAGCTGATCAAGGACCTCGTTGAGCGACACGGCCCGGAGTTCGACGCGGCGGACCTTGATGCCACCCAGAGCTACCTCCTTCGTGCAAACGCTCGGGCATTCGAGAGGCCGGAGGCGAAGTTGAGGCTGCTGGCCGACATGAGCAAATATGGTTTCCCGGCGGACTACGTGCTCCGACGGGAAGAGGTCGTGCGGGGAATGACGGTCGAACGGGTACGGATGCTCGCGGCTGAGCATCTCGATGTCGACCGCATGGTCTGGCTGGTCGTCGGCGATGCCCGGACGCAACTCGGTAGGCTTTGCGGGCTCGGTCTCGGCGAGCCAGTCGTCCTCGACCGTGAGGGCCGATCCGTCTCGAATGAGGGAGCGTAGGAGGAGCCAGAGACGGGAGCGCCAGTGATGGCCCTCCCGTCCTGGAAACTTGCTCTCCCCCCTCCAGTTCTTGGGGACGAGCTTCCGGCCGAGCCATGTCTCGGCCTTCCACACCCGGCTATTCTGTGACGACGGGACTATGGATTCAGCTAACAGTTCAGCTGGACCATGAAGATGTTGTCCGGCGCAACCTCGAACATAGCCTCTGCGACTCGGCCGAAGTCGAAGTCCCCAATTGAGCGCGCTCTGGCCAGGGGAGGATGGCTAGGCTGGGTTCGTCATACCCGGGCGAAGCAACCGACGCAACCCGGCCCGTCCCGAATGAACCGCGAACAGGCGACCGCCACCGCAGGCTGCCAGGACGATAGCGGCTGCGAAGAAGGCATACTCGCGTTTCACTGCGTTCATGTTCGCGATCACCGATCGGGCCAGGTCGAAATCGTCGAGGATCAGCCAAGCCATGACGATGGCCGTAGCGGCACCCGCCCAACGCACTCCGACGTTGAGGAGCAGCGCGCCTGCCAAGAGCACGAGCAGCCAAGCGGGCATGCCAAAGGACTGAATGTTGGCCAAGCCATGGAATGCCCCGCCAACCAGCAGGGGTAGCGCGACGGAGAGCCGCACGAGGAGTCCGATCGGACCCCAATCCAAGGCAGTGCGCGTGGCCTCGTCGCCGAACAAACGCTTGTCGGCGCTGTAACGTCCCGCGCCGATCATGAATAACCCGAAGAATAGCCCCGACAGGCCAACGTCCCGGATGAGGACCAACAGGGCGGGAGATCGGTAAGCGACTAGCCCGGGATCGATGCCGACCGATGTGGCGACCGGGAGGGCTGCCAAGAAGCTCCAGAACATGAATCCCCATATCAGAGATAGCGGTCGCACGATGAGCCCTGCGAGAAGGAAGGCGCCACTCATGAGCTCGAAGGTGGACAACGCGGTCAAGAACAACCATGGCGTGAGCACCGTCCCCAGCGCGCCGTCGAACAGGTACTGGTCGAAGAACGTGTTTACGTATCCCGTCGGGCCCCAGTACGAAGCAATAATCGCAGCCTGTTGCGCCGAATCGAGTAGCTGAGAGAGTTTGCTCATCCCACCGGAAAGGAGCACGAGACCGAGTCCCACCCGAAGCAGCAACGCGATCGTTTCCGGGCTGATCGGCAGAACTCTTCCTGACAGCGGGACACCTGAGGTCGACGGCGTTCCTGCGGGTTCTGGCATGATCGCAACTCCGAATGCTCCTAGCCTCATGCATGAGCAGGAGGAGCATCGAGGAGCGGTACCCATCCACACTAGCGGCACCTCCACATCTACGGCCCGTCGGCCTGCAGCCGCAAGAGCCGTCCCTACACCACTGCGGTTGTGGAACGGGTTCGTTAGGGGTGGAGGGATCCTGCCCGCCAAACGGGACGACATCAACGCCCCGGATACAATCCTGCTCTTCCCCCCGAGACCGTTCGCCCTAGGAGCTTGCGCCCCAGAAAGGGATCTTGTGGGGGTGTTCGGGTTCGCGGATCGTGACATGAGGGCAGGGGTTCTCCCCGGATCCGGCGGGGACTGGTTGTTTTCGGGTGGTACGAGGCGTCCGGGTGTCGGCTTCGGCAAACATTCCCGACACGGCAGGCGTTTTCGGGACGGTCGAGGGTGCGCCGGGGGCCTGTCGCCCGGATTGCGGGGTGTCCGTGCGTGCGCTCATGCCGCCTGAAGGGTGTGCAGCCGCTTGACGTTCAGGGCCAGGCACACGAGGGTCCATTCGGCCCGGACCTTCTCGAGGCCCCGGAAGCTGAACCGTCGGAACCCCATCGCCTCCTTGACCCAGCCGACGGGCGCCTCCGCCATCCACTTCCGGCGGGCGTAGCGCCTCCGGCCGTCGGGGCCTGCGAGCTTCTCGGCCATGCGCGCCGTCGCCGTTTCGGCTTCGGCGTCGGGATCGGCGGGCGCGGCGGTCTTGCCCTCCCGGCCCGTTGCCACATACGCGTCAACGCCACGCGCTTCCAGTGTGCCCAGGTCCCGTTCGTTGCAGTAGCCCGCATCCGCCAGCACCTGCGCCGGCGTCCCGCCGCAGACTTCCGCTGCCGCGTCGAGCATCGGGATCAGCTGGCCCTGGTCGCTCGCGTTGTCCGTCACCTCGGCCCCGACCACCAGCTGGCTCTTCCCGTCCACCGTCATCTGCGCGTTGTAGCACTGCTGGAACCCCTCCGTGCTTGTCTTCATGATCCGGCTCTCCGGATCCGTGAAGTTGCTCTGCGCCTTCTCCCCGGGCTCGCCGTACTCCCGCTTGTAGGGCGGGCCGCCCTCAGGGTTGCGCGTCTGTCCCGGCTCGCGGCCCCGCGCGTCGTCCTTCGCGCTCTGCTCCTCTTCCAGGAGCGCCTTGGCCGCCCGGATCGCCGCCAGCCGGTCCTCCCGCCGCTTCAGCTCCTCCGGCAACTCGTCCCCGCGCGCCTGCTCGCCGTGGCGGGCATCCTCCGCCTCGTCGACCGCTTCCGCCTCCGCCAGCAACGCCCCGATCTCCGCTTGCAACCGACGCTCCTCCCTGACCATCCGGCCGTAGCTCATCGCCTTGCGCTTGCTCGCGTTCGCCCGAACCTTCGTCCCGTCCACCGACACCCGCCCCAACCCCGCCAGACCCAGCGTCCGGGCCAGGCGCACCACCTCCGCGAACACCGCCCGGAAGTCGTCGAGATGCCGGCGCCGGAACTCGCACAGCGTCCGGTGCTTCGGAAAGTTCCCCGCCGCCAGCATCCGCAACGCAATGTCCTCCTCCAGCCTCTTCGCCGTCTTGCGCGACGAGAACGTGCCTGTCGCATACGCATAGATCAGCACCTTCACCATCATCCGCGGATCGTACGGCGAGTTGCGACGACCGTCCCCACGGTACGGCGCGTAGAACGAGCTCAAGTCCACTGCGTCCACCAGGTCACTCACATGGTGCGCCAGGTGACCCTCCGGAACCCACTCCCGCAGATCCTGCGGCAGAAGCAGCATCTGGTCCGGCTGGTACGGTCGAAACCTCGTGCCCATTGACCCCCCTCCGACAACCGCCAATCCTTCCCCTCGCATTCGCTACCCCTCAAAATAACGACCGCAGATTCCTGCGGCGCAGGCTCCTAGCCGCATCGAGCGAAGACACCTGGGAATTCACGATCAACAACCAGGTCCAGCGGCCCCTCGCGGGCGAGCTCCAGCTGAGCCACATCTGCTACGTGTCGCGAAACGTCCCGCAGGGCAGGGAGCGCGCCCGGTCATCCCTCGATCTCGCACCGAGCACCACGGGTGTAGTGGGTCACATCTGCTGGGGGATCGACACCTATGACACCCACGCGGTCCGAGAGGAGCTGGAGAGCCGAGGGTTGAAGCCCCGTCGAGATCAGGGTGGACGCTACGAAAGCCGAAAGAGTCGTGCGCCTCCCCCAAACGGCTAGGCCCCTCGCCGGCGATTCGGCGAGGGGCCCGCCGTCCCTCGTGTTCTTCGAGGCCCTTCGGCTGCTCTCGGCCTACGGGCTGACGTTCACCTCCACGTATCCGTTGGTCCAGCAGCACTGGTTGTCGTAGCCCCCGCCGAGCACCTGTACCACGAGCACGTAGTCGCCGGGCTCCTCGAAGCTGGCCGTGGTCGTTGCGGTCCCTTCCACCGGACCGGCGGGAATATAGTTGTCGCTGAAGGTCACGATCCCTGCGATGCCGACCGGTCCCGAGTATTTCTGCCAGGTGACCTCGAATGTCCTCGGGCCCCCCTCGTAGGGTTCGAGCTCCGGGTATTCGTCCGCAGTGGGCTGTCTGACCGTTATGGAGAGGGGAAGCCGCTCGCCCACCTTGGCCGAGACCGGGCCCACCCTGATTCCACCCCGAAGGCCCTTCCCAATTCCCTCCGGCCCACTGGGTTCGACGAACCGAACGATGGGTGCCACCGACCCACCCCGTTCCGCCCGGTCCGTGGGAAAATAGATGTCGTCGACTCGGTATTCCACCGATCCGGAGTGGGCGGGGACCGAGTAATCCTCGTAGTGGCGCCCGAGGTGCCAGACGATGTCCTGACCCCCGCCTTGCGGCACGTTAATCGTGAAGACGCAATAGTGCCGCTGCTTGTTCCGGGCCTGTAGCGGCACGGGGTTGAAGTAGGTCGGCTGCAGCCCGTTGTACTGCTCCGGCTCGATGTAGTTATAGGGTCCGACTGGAATCTCCAGGGCCTCGTCGAAGTTCAAGTTGAAGTATCCGAAGCACAGGGAGGCCGTGCCATCCTCTTCCGCATACCAGCCGTCGAACACCGGAATGACGGGCTGCCCCCGGGGGCGGAGGGCCTGTACCCCCCACTCGCCAGCATTCCCCGGGATTCGCTCCTGCCACTGCTGCGCCGCGAGAGGGCTCATGAGGCCGAGCGGGCACAATACGAGCACGCCGGCCACCCCGACCCCTGCAAGAGTGAAGAATCGCTTGATCATGGTTCGCGCTCCTACCTCGAGACCACCGACTTGGCCGCGAGTCGCCGCTGCCGCTCCTCTACGATCGCCTGGAACTCGGCTTCATCGTCGAAATAGGTGATGCCGAGGCGGATGTGCCCCATCTCGTCTATGCTTCGGTCACCCCCGGTGACCCACTGACGCGGGTCGGGGTTGTGCACGTTCTCCGTCGTGTTGTCGAACGTCGAGCTCATCATGAGCACGGTCCCCTTGGGTAGCAGGGGCATCACGTCGTCTTCGTAGAGGAAGAGCGTGTGCCAACCGTGATCCCAGTTGAGCTTTGTGAGGACTTCCCAACTTCCGTTCGGATATACGGCCTCGACGATCTGATACTTCCCGCGCATGTGCATATGCCCCCGGACGCTGTGGACCATGGCGGACCGGTCTAGCACGTGCACGCCCTTGATGGTCGTGACCCCGTGCGGCGGGATGATGATGTCCGAGTGTGAGTGGAAGCGACCGCTCGGGTCCCCGGCTCCGCTTCGCGTGGGAAATCCTGCCGCGTGAGTTTCCGCACCCGTCCGGAGCGAGACGTCACCCATGCTGTAATGCTCAGGCACGTATCCCTCGGGGTAGAACCAGACGGCGACCTGCAGTGCGGCCTCGACGTCGAACGAATACGGGTGATAGTGCAGACCCCAGCTGATCTGGGATCCCGGCCTGATCAGCCGGCCCTGGTCCTCGGGGTAGATTCTGCCCTCCGTACCCACCGCCGAGTCAATCAGCTTGACCGAGTTGGCCTCGGCTTCCATGGGATCGACGGCCTCTCCAGGCATGATGAGGGCCGGGTTGGCGTGGTGGAAGACGTAGCGGCCGTGGATCTCGTGCGGCCGGACAGCGACGGCCTTGATCCACCGATCCGCGGTGATCGGGTCTCCCGTGATCTGTGCTTCTTCCATGGGCGTTCTGGGAGTGGGCCACTTGTCCATCCCGTCGGCCACGACGTTGTAGAGGGGAGACTGGAATATCGCGTCCGGCGGCCCCAGTTCTTCCTGGAACTCCCACCCCCTCTCATCCGGCCACACGATCGGCTCAGGGAGGTCGGCCGGATCGCCAAGTGGTGCACCAGAGTCGACCCAATCCACGACCGTGCGGATCTCATCGTCACTCAAGGAGGGATCGTTCTTGTACTGGGTGACCCCAACCGTTCTGTCGATCGGCCACGGCGGCATCTCGCGCTTGATCAGCCGTTCCCTGATCAGCGGCCCAAAGGGCCTCACCTGCTCGTATGTCTGGAGCGCCATCGGGGCGACGCTGCCCGGCCGATGGCACTTGACGCAGTTCTCCTGGATGATCGGCGCGACGTCCTTCGCGTAAGTGAGGTCTGTACGCGGATTGTCGATCACGGTCACGTACGCCGGATACTGGTCCGGGTTGTCTGGACGCGAGTTCCCGACAAGCCATGCCTGGGCGGAGAGGGGGCTGGCGTGAACGGACAGTAGCAGCCCGAGTGCCATCACCATCACCGACACCGCAAAACCGCCTCGCTGGACCCTATGGTTTCTGCTCATGAGGACCGCCACCTCCAGTAGGATTAGAGTCGTACCAGATTCCTCGCAAAATACAATACACTATCCTCATCATTCTTCAGAGCGCCCCAGCTGTCAAGGGTGCGTGCGTTCGGAAGCCGGCCCCTTTCGGGGGGGTCCAACGGCTTCGCCGACTGAGGGCGATGGCTTGGCCAGCCCCCCAGTTCGTCACGCGTCTAGCGGCGGTCCCGCCGGTCGATGGGCGGGACCGGCATGTCCGAGCTGAGCTCCGGCCTGCGCGAATGCCATTCGGTGGCCTTCTCATAGGCGTTCGCGAGGGCTAACACCCTGCCTTCGGAGAAGCGCGGACCCGCGATCATGAGCCCGATGGGAAGGCCTTCGGCAGAGAAGCCGCATGGGACTGAGGCCGCCGGGATGCCGAAGCTATTGAATGGCGAGCAGTTCGAGGTCACCGCTGGCTCAGAAGGCTCACCCTCGTTCTCTTCCCTTTCGAGCGCGTCGTTGATCGTGGGTTGCATCACGCGCCATGTCGGAAGCACGACGAGGTCATGGTCGACGAAGGCGTCGTCGATGGTCTTCCGCATTCGCTGCAGCTCCCACTGGGCGTTGATGTAGTCCACCACCCTCGTCGAGCACTGTGTCGTGGCCACGTCGTTGAGCCGTCTATGAACCGCCTCGATCGTCCGTCTCTGGTTGAGTGAATAGCGGCTGCCGCTTCGTTGATACAGCTCCCAGTGAAACGCCTCTATCTCGCCGGACAGGTATGATCTCGAGTATCTGCCCTGCGGCGGGAGGCGAACGTCTGTGACGCTTCTGGTGAGATCAGCGAGTACGCCGATGGCGTCCTCCACGGCGCCCTCGATCTCGGGGTCGAGGAATTCGAAGAAGGGCTCCCTCGGGATCCCCAAGCGGAACTCGCTCACCGGTTGATCCACAGCTGCCGCGTAATCTTCCGCGGCGTGCCCCACGCTGGCTACGTCGTACTTGTCGTAGCCGGCCATGCCGGCAAGGAGGAGGGCGCAGTCCTCAGCCGTCTTCGTCATCGGACCACAATGGTCCAGGGAGTACGTGCGTGGAATAATCCCGCGGATGGAGACCAGGCCGTATGTGGGCTTGAGTCCTACGATCCCGCAGTATGCTGCGGGCATGCGTACCGAGCCACCGGTGTCGGTGCCCAGCGCCCCGAGAGTCATATCGGCGATCACGGCTGCGGCCGAGCCGCCCGAAGAGCCGCCCGAAATGCGGTCAAGCGCCCATGGGTTGCGCACGGGAAGAAAGTAGGTGGACACGTTACTCGCACCCATGGCGAACTCCTGGAGGCCAGCCTTGGCCATGATCATGGCGCCGGCCTCCTTCAGGCGCCTTACCACGAATGCGTCCTCGTCGGGGACGTTCTCCTCGAACACGAGGCTGCCGGCCGTCGTCCGCGTTCCCGCGGTGTCGATGTTGTCCTTGAGACCTACCGGGATACCGTGGAGGGGTCCTCGAAACTCTCCGGCGCTTGCCTCGGCGTCGAGCTGCCGGGCCTGCGCGAGGGCCTCCTCGTTCATGATCGTGATGAGAGCGTTGACCTTGGGATTGTAAGCCTCGGCTCGGGCCAGGCATGCCTGCGCAAGCTCCGTGCAGCTGATCTCCCTCGCCCGGATCATGCGTGATGCTTGAGCAATGGTAAGCCGCGCCAGCTCATCGGATTGGGTCGCTACGGGGGATTGAGGTTCAGCGCGCGCATATGGATCGAGGACTGGCAGGGCGGCAGCGCCTGCAGCTGCGCTAGCGCTCACCTGCACGAATTCGCGGCGTGTCCACCTGTCTTTCGGCTTCATCGGAGAGCTCCCTCGGGACCATGGAGAACGGTTCCAGCCACCTTGTGGCTACTGCGGCCAACGTAGTTTCAGACATCGCCCGTTGGAAACCGCTGATCCAGGTCTCCGCGGCGCCGCTCCGGCCCACATCGACATCCTCCTGGACGAATCCGCGTTCGTATTCGGGGGTTGTCAGCGCCGCGGTGGAGCCCTGTACTGAGGAGAGCCGCCTGGCCGGCCGCCACACCGGAGTCCGAAACGGACGCCTGCACCTCGCCGCTGAGGATATGATGATGCGGTCATGGCCCTGTGTGCGGTGCGTGAAGGTTCGGTGTTCTACGATCATTTCCCTGCGGAGCTGGAGGATTCGTGCCTTCCCGCACGCGAGCAGAAGTAAACTGCGCCGAGTCGGCGGGCGGATGGATCAACGGGTCCGGGCAGCCCGCCATCAATCTTCTTTGCCTCACCCGATTCATGAGCATACCCTACACAGTTAGGAGGCCGGAGCTCCCCGCACGTGGATCCCTGGGGGCACGGGACTCGAGTTAGGCCACAGATTCTCCAAGAACGGGAGGGCTAGCATGTCCGCAACCCGGGTCCCCCGGTTGTTCCTGGCGGCGCTTCTTCTTCCCTTCGCCGGATGCGGAGGGGGCGCACCCGGGCCGATGCCGGACGAGGCGGTCTGGGAAGAGGCCTTCCCGACCTTCACGAAGCACGAGATCGAGTTCGAGGGCGGATCCTACGCCACCTCCTTCGACGTCGACAACGACGGGATGAGAGATATCGTGGCCCTTTCGGGAGGGGACGCCCACGTGGCCTGGTTCAAGAGCCCCACGTGGGAGCGGTACCAGATCACGACCGCTACGGAACAATACATCCACATGGCGGCCCATGACATCGACGCGGATGGGGACGTGGACCTGGCCATTGCCAGTGAGTTCGCGCTCGCCAATTCGCGCAGTGGAGGACTGATTTCCTGGGTGGAGAATCCCGGAGACCCCACCTCGAACCAGGAGTGGACGATACATCGGATCGACGCCATTCCTGCCTCGCATCGCCTTCGATGGGGTGACGTCGATGGCGACGGGACGAGGGAACTGCTCGTCTTGCCGATCGTGGGGATCGGGGCCGAGGGCCCCGAGTACATCGGGGCGTCCCAGTTGACGGCCTATCGGATTCCCTCCGATCCGACCGGCGCCTGGGAGAGCCAGGTGCTCGACGACTCCCGTTTGGAAGTCGCACACGGGTTCGTGGTCGTCGACTGGGATGGTGATGATGCGGACGACGTTCTCACGGCCAGCCTCGCGGGCGTGATGCTCTTCCAGCCGGAGCCCGGGACCCAGCCCCGACACATCGGGGCGGGTCTGGAGGCCGCACGTCCGAATCGTGGTTCGAGTGAAGTGGCTCTCGGCACCCTGGGTGGCGAGCGATTCGTCGCTACGATCGATCCATGGCACGGCACCGACGCCGTGATCTACCGACCCGGTGCCTCTGAAACGGACCTTTGGTCTCGCCGGGTCATCGGTGCGGAGTTCGAGAATGGACACGGTCTCGTCGCCGCAGATCTGAACGGTGACGGCTACGACGAGGTGGTCGGAGGCGGGCGAGGAGGCGAAGGCACGCTGGTCATCTATCGATACCTTCCGGGCCCGGGCCAGTGGGAGCGGGTTCCGCTGGATGTAGGGGGCGTGGCCACTTCGAGCACCGAGGCGCACGACCTCGACGGGGACGGCGATCTGGATGTGCTGGCCGGCAGCGCTGCTACGGACCGGGTGGTCTGGTTCGAGAACTCCATGTAAGCGGGGGGTGGAGGTGCCGGCCGTCCCCTCCAGAATCCCTGCGTCGCCTGGAGGGCTTAGGAGATCGGTCCCACGGTGATGACTCGGATCGATGGAGACCGGTTCGCGCGGTCATCTAGAGCGTCCGCCCGTCTTCTCCCCACGCCACATTTGCGGGAACCTCATCGGGTGAGATCCTGCCGAGTGGAGACCCGTCCGCCACGAACACTCAGACCCCTCCCGGGCCCGTCGCGAAGACGTCGCCCTGCAGGTCGACCTTGAGCCCGTCGGGGCATCCCGGGCCCGGCTCCCCTGTCAGGTCCATGAAGACCCGAGCCCCGGTGAGCCCCTCGGGTCCTGCGTCGTAGGCCATCCAAATGGGGCTCTCCGCATCACAGTTCGCTACGTCGACGGTGTTCTCGTCCGGTGAGAAGGCGATCCTGCTCGGCACTGAGAAGCTCCAGCCCTCCCGAAGGGCTCAGCCGATAGATGCCGTTGCAGTCGAGCTCCTTCAAGGGAGAGCCGTCCCCGCCGGCCAGCCCGTACGGTGGGTCGGTGAAGTAGAGCCATCCATCGGATCGACAGACGAGGTCGTTCGGGCTGTTGAGGGGGGGGCATGTCGATCGATCAGTGCCGTCAGGCTTCCGGCCTCCTCTATTCGGGTGACTTACCTTCGACCGAGGTCGCCGACCACAAGCCTCCCTTTCGCATCCCGCGTCAGCCCTCTGGACGCGTGGAGATCTCCCAGACCCTCGGTGATCCCGTCGCAATAGGGGTCGATAAGGACCGGTGCGCCCCCTAGGTCCGTCCACTCGTAGATCGCGTTTGCCCCTCAGTCGGAGAAGACGAGCCGGGAATCTTCCCGGATCCAAACCGGGCCCTCGGTGAATCGGATTCCTTCCGCTGACCGTGCGATCAGGGCACCGGGGGATACCAGGCTCGCAAGCCTCGAGTCGAGTCGGAGGACGGTCCCCGCTCCGAAGGCCGTCGGCATCGGTCCGATTGCAGCCTCCTCTCCAGCGGAGTCGCCAAGATCCTCGGATCCGCACCCGCAACCGACCGGTAGGGCAAGGCACCCGAGCCAACGGTACACACGCGCTACCGGCATTTCACTCCTCCCCGGAGATTCCAGCGCATCCGCAGACGAACGATGCAGTCACCGCAGACATCAGCTACGCCTGAAGTGTACGGACCAGGGTCGTCCGCCTTCCTCGGCGAGAGGGCTTCACGTCTCCACCCGCGAACGAGCGGGAGTGTCCGGCCGGGTCGCCAACGCGGATGGGCTTGCCGGTCCGCCAGGACGGTGCGCGGAGGACCGCATCGGTGCCGCCGTCCACGTCGAAGTGGCAACGGGCCCCGATGGGCTCCCTCAGTGTTGCTCTCCCGGAGCGCCTGCGGCCGCCGCCTGATCGGACGCCGCAACATTCGCGTCACCGTTATGCCGAGCCAAGCGAAAGGGCCGGAGGCTCATGCTGGACGTACTTCGGCGAGGTATCTTCAAGGGGGGAAGGGCGTCGGACACACCGCGTAAGGAGATCGCCATGCAAGGAGAGCATTCGGTCCGGCCGATAAGAATCGGGCAAGTCGCCGTCAGCGTCGACGACGACGAGCGGGCCACGGCATTCTGCCGGGACGTCCTGGGTCTCGAGCACCTGTTCAGCGCTCCACCGGGTCTCTCCTTCTTTCGGTGCGGTGAAGTCCGGCTCATGCTCGCGCGGCCGGAAGGGCTGGAGACCGGCAGTCTGCTCCCGTACTACCTGGTCGAAGACATGTCCGGCGCTCACGAGGCGCTTTCTGCGCACGGCACGCACGTCCTGCACGAGCCGCACGTCGTGCACAAGACGGAGAGCGAGGAGCTGTGGATGGGTTTCTATCGCGGCAGCGAAGGGAATGCGTTCGGCCTCATGGCCGAAGTCGCCGCTGGGATGATGGACGGCTAGGGAGGTTCGCGGGCGTGACGGATCATCGGGTCGGGGCGATGGGGACCAGGGCCAGAAGCAGCGCCGTGGACATCTTCGCAAGCTAGACGCCAAGTCGTGCCCGACCCCCAGAAGCCGCAGGGCTACTCCGGAACTCCGCTGGCCAAGAAGCTCGGCATCGCAGCGGGCTCGCGAGTCAAGACCTGGAGCCCTCCTCCTCATTACGGAGAGCTCCTAGCACCGATCCCCGACAACGTGTCCATTTCATCGAGACTTCGGGTGCCGGTCGATCTGTGGCACCTATTCGTCACTTCCCGCGCCCAACTCTCTCGTCGGATCGAGCAGTGCATGACGGAGATCCGGCCGGCCGGAATGATATGGGTCTCCTGGCCCAAGAGGGCCTCGGGCGTTCTGACGGACGTCACGGAAGACGTGATTCGTGAGGTTGCCCTCCCACTGGGGCTCGTCGACGTGAAGGTGTGCGCTGTAGACGAGACTTGGTCGGGCCTCAAGCTGGTGATCCGACGGTCCCGCCGAAGCTAGGGCGTTTGCGCGGCGAGTTCGCAGCGCGGAGGGTCTCGGCCCTCCTCGGAGGAGATGATCCCGAGGACGCCATGTTGTGCGATCGGGGCCTCGAAGATCGCTCCGTTGGGGGAGCCCACTTCCCTTCTGGCGGCGAGGAGGCAGGGGAGATGTCAGCGTCCACCCATGCAACTGCGGGCCTCCCGCACGGCGGCGTCAATCTTCAGCTGTAGGCCAATCGGTCCGTAGGCCGCCCTGGCCCCGGTGGAATCCCCGGCGACGCCTCCCACTCGGGTGCCGTAGCCGCTTCGAGCCGATCGAGCCAAACATGCTTGGGCGCCACGTAGAGAATCTCGGACGTGGTGTCCACGCCAGGGTGGGAGCTGACCGTTTCTTCCGTTTTTCCCTGCGCAATCAGCCATTCGAAGTAGCGTCGTCGTACTCTTTACCCAAACGTATGCGGAGGTATGGATCAGCCATCGCCCCCCGCCTGTTCCACACCATCCCCACGGAGCCGGTCTCTGAGCGCCCGCGCGGCGATCGCCGGGTCCGCCTTTCCCCCCGTTCGCGCCATCACCTGTCCCATGAAGTAGCCGAGCAGGCCCTCCTTCCCCGAGCGAAACTCCCGCACCTTCGCCCGGTTCGCCGCGAGGACCTCGGCAATGACGGGCTCGAGGCTCTCTCGGTCGCTCACCTGGACCAGGTCGAGACGCCTGACGATCTCCGCCGGCTCACCGCCCTCCCGAGCCAGGACCCCGAGAACCTCGGCAGCCGCGCTGCTCGATATCACGCCTGCCACAACGAGAGCCACGAGCCCGGCCAACTCGGAGGGACCGAAGGGGAGGTCCTCGAGCGCGCGGCCCTCCCGAACCCGGGGGAGCTCATGGATGATCCAGTTCGCGAGCTGCACCCCGTTGACGGTGCCCTTCCCCACCTCCGGGTACACCTCGACGGCTGCCTCGAGGAAGCGTCCCCGCTCATCGTCCCGTGCGAGGATCTCCGCGTCCACCTCTGTCAACCCGAACCGGCGGGTGAACTCTTCCGCACGCGCCTGCAGCTCCGCCGCGAGCGGAGGCCGAGAGCCCGGGTGGGACGAGAGGGCGGGGCGACGCTCGCGATGCAGTTCTTTGCCGGACCCCTCCGCGACGGCATCTGCGCCGGTGTCTGCCGGCCCCGGCCGGGCGCTCCGCTTGGACCAGACATCGCGAAGCGTGACGATCCGGCTGAACACGGGTCGCTCCGGCGAGTCGTCGACTGGATCCCGCCAGAAATAGCCGACCCGCTCGAACTGATAGCGGATACCGGGCGGGTCCTCGAGAACCGAGGGCTCAACGAGCGCATCCCCTCGCACCTCGAGAGAGGCGGGATTCAGGAAATCGAGAAAGCTAGTCGCCTCCCCGCCGGCCGCAGCCGCGAGATCCGGGTCCGGGATGCTGAAGAGGCGATCGTAGAGCCGAATCTCGCACGGAACGGCCTCCCTCGCCGGCACCCAGTGGATCGTCCCCGGGACTCTCCTTCCGCTCCCCGGCGCGCCGTGCCAGCTACTTGGGTCGTGAGTGCAGTGAAGCTCCGAGACCTCTCGCTTCGCGTCGCGCACCACCCGCTCGCATCGGATAATGCACCCGTAACGGAGCCGGACCTCGCCCCCCGGGACGAGCCGCTTGAAGCCCGGCGGAGGATCCTCCGAGAAGTCGTCGCGCTCAATGAAGAACTCCCCGGAGAAGGGGAGGCTCCGGGACCCCTCAAGCGGGACATCGTGAGGGAAGTACGGCCCGTCAAGCTCCCGCATCCGGCTGGCCGGCCAGTCCGTGAGCACCACCTTCAGGGGATCGAGGACCCCAAACACCCTCGGGGCCTTCCGGTTCAACTCGTCCCGGATCGCGAACTCAAGAGCCCCGACATCGATCCTCGCGTCCGCCCGCGCGACCCCGACCCGGTCCCAGAAGGCGATCAGCGCCTCCGGCGGCACACCCCTCCGGCGGAGCGCCGCGAGGGTCGGCATCCGCGGATCGTCCCACCCCGTCACGCGGCCCCCACGAACCAGCTCGAGGAGCATCCGCTTGCTCGTGACGGTATAGTTGATGAGCCCCTTGCCGAACTCGTACTGGTGGGGGCGCGGTTCCTCGAAACCGACCTCGTCCAGAATCCAGTCGTAGAGTTCCCGGTTGTTCTCGAACTCGAGCGTGCAAAACGAGTGCGTCACCCGCTCGATCGCGTCCTCGAGGCAGTGCGCGTAGTCGTACATCGGATAGATGCACCACCTGTCCCCGCTCCGGTAATGGGACGCATGCCGGATCCGGTAGAGGATCGGGTCGCGCATCAGCATGTTCGGGGCGGCGAGATCGATCTTCGCGCGAAGCACGCACGCACCGTCCTCGAAGTCCCCCTCACGCATGCGGCGGAAGAGGTCGAGGTTCTCCTCGGCGGAGCGCTCGCGATCAGGGCTCGGGGTCCCGGGCTCGGTGACCGTGCCCCGCCCCTCCCGGATCGCCTCTTCGCCCTGGGAGTCGACGTACGCCCGGCCGCTCAGGATCAGCCGCTCCGCGAACCCGAACATCTGTTCGAAGTAGTCGGCCGCGTGGTACAGGTGCTCGCCCCAGTCGAAGCCCAGCCAGCGGACGTCCTCCTTGATCGCCTCGACGTACTCCGGTTCCTCCGTCTCGGGATTCGTGTCGTCGAATCGAAGGTGGCAGCGGCCTCCATATTCCTCGGCGATCCCGAAATTGAGGAGGATCGATTTCGCATGGCCGATGTGGAGATAGCCGTTCGGCTCCGGGGGAAAGCGGGTGATCACCTCATCGCACCGGCCCTCGGCGACGTCCCGGTCGATGATCTGGCGGAGAAAGTGCCGCGCTGCGGCCGATTTCGGAGAGTCGTGATCCGGCATCTGATTCGAGGAGAAGCGTTGGGCGGAAAGGGAGGGGCCGGCAGGAAACCGGGGCGGGGCGCCCATTGTGGGCATCTGCACGTCAGCTCGATCATTACGGCCCGGAGCAGCGGTACACCTGGCCCTGGCGCTGGTTTCGCATGCGCCCCGGCCGCGACCGGCCGCGTGCGGATCGAGGGCGGAGCGGCCCTTGGCCGCTGCCCGATTTTCCGGACCTCTCCCCGGTCGCTTTCCACCGCGTGTTCGTTCGGGACACGCCTGCAGGACGGTGGCCACCCTTCTGGGAGCGTGTCGCCGTGAGAGACCGGTGACAGCGGCCGCTTCGCCCCGGCGCTTGCCGTTGACCACTCCTTTTTCGCGCGGTAGCTTCCCTCCCGTGCGATACGAACCGAGGCAGGCGCATCCGATTCATCATCACCGGTCCCGGACGGGGTGGGTGGAGGTCGTCGTGTACGCCTGACCACAGTGGTAGCGCACTCGACTGAGCCACGCGGCCTGTCCCTCGAGATCGGACGGGCCGCGTTTTTTTCGCCCAAAGGGCGAGGTAGCGGAAGCAGGTAGAGAGAAGAGACCCATGATGAGAGTCGCGTTTCCGAACAAGGGACGGCTCACCGAGAGCGCGCTCGACCTCTTCGAGCGTGCGGGGCTCAAGGCGGAGTTTCGTGCCGATCGCGCACTCGTGGCGAAACTCGGCCCGAACTTCCAGGCCATCTTCGTGCGTGCCCAGGATATCCCGGAGTTCGTCGCGGACGGGGCGGCCGAGTTCGGTGTCACGGGCCGGGATCTCATCCGGGAGTCGAACCGGCCGGAGGTCGATGAGCTCCTCGACCTCGCCTTCGGGCGCTGCCGGCTCATCGTGGCGGTGAGGGACGAGAGCACCGTCGCCGACCCGGCAGAGCTCGAGCCGGGAACCCGCGTCGCGACCTCCTTCCCCGGGCTCGCGACGAGCTTCTTCGAGTCGCAGGGCACGCCGATACAGATCGTCGGGGTATCGGGCGCGGCCGAGATCGCTCCCCACCTGGGCGTCGCCGACGTCATCGTGGACCTCGTATCCACCGGCTCGACGCTCCATGTGAACGGGCTCCGAGAAGTCGGCACGATCCTCGAGTCCACCGCCTATCTCATCGGGAACCGGAGCGCCCTCGAGGCGGACCCGGCCCGCCGGATGAAGGAGGAGCTCCTGGCCGCGCTCGCGTCCGTCCTCAGGGCGAGAGAGAAGCGCTACCTGATGAGCAACGTCCCGCGGGCACGCCTGGACGAGGTCCGAGGCGTGCTCCCCGGGATCTCCGGCCCCACGATCGTCGACGTACTCGACAAGGACACCTGGGTCGCGGTCCACGCCGTCGTCGATGCGGACGCGGTCTACCAGACGATCGCGCGGCTGAAGGAGCTCGGGGCTGAAGGGATCCTGGTCACCCGGATCGAGCGACTCATGCCATGAGAATCGCCGTCGACGGCAAGCTGCACGAGCTCACCTCGGAGGAGAGGGCACTCCTCCTCGAGCGGCGTCCCACGGACGAGCGGCACCTGCGGGAGCGGGTCGGCGAGATCCTCGCGGAGGTCCGAAGTGAGGGGGACGCTGCGCTACTCCGGATGGCGCGGGCCTTCGACGGCGTCTCCCTCGAGGCGCTCGAGGTCCCCCGAGAGCGGTGGAAAGGGGCGCTCGCCGCGCTGGATCCGGATGCACGCATGGGGTGGGAGCGGGCCGCCGCCAACATCCTCGCCTTCCACTCGGCCCTGATCCCGCCCGAGGTGAGCCTCGAGGTGGAACCGGGCGTAACCCTCGGCAGAAGGAGCGTACCGCTCCGGACGGTCGGCGTCTACGCGCCCGGCGGGCGGGCCGCATACCCCTCTTCCGTCCTGATGGGGGTCGTGCCCGCGAGGGCCGCGGGCGTGGGAGAGGTCGTGGTGTGCTCCCCGCCCGGCGCCTCGGGCGATCCGCCCCCCGAGGTTCTCGCGGCGTGCGAGATCAGCGGCGCCACGCGGCTTTTCGCGCTCGGCGGCGCGGGCGCGATCGGAGCGATGGCATTCGGCACCGCGACCGTCCCGCGAGTGGACGCCGTCGTGGGCCCCGGGAACCGGTGGGTCAGCGAGGCGAAACGCCAGGTCGCGGGCGAGATCCGGATCGACTCGCCCGCGGGCCCCTCGGAGGTCCTCGTCGTCGCGGACGCGAGCGCCGAACCAGCCCGGGTCGCGGGCGAGCTCGTTGCGCAGGCCGAGCACGACCCCGAGGCGGCCGTCGGCTTCGTCGGCTGGGAGCCGGCGGTCGTGGATTCGGTCCGGGGTGAGCTCGCCTGCCAGACGGAGCGCGCAGCCCGGCGCGAGATCGTCGAGGCCGCCCTCGCGACGCGTGGCGCGCTCCTCCTCGCGGCGGACCGGGAGGAGGCCCTCGCATTCGCCGAGGCGTACGCCGCCGAGCACCTGGCGCTCTTCACCGCCGACCCGGCGGCGGACATGGAGACGCAGACCACGGCCGGGACGATCTTTCTCGGCGCCGCCTCGTCCGTCGCCTTCGGAGACTACCTGACCGGTGCCAATCATGTGCTCCCGACCGGGGGGAGGGCCCGCTCCTTCTCGGGACTCTCGACACTCGACTTCCTTCGCTTCCATACCTGGCAGGAGGTCACGCCCGCGGGCGCCGCCGCGATGTCGGGGGATGTGGAGCGCCTCGCCCACTCCGAGGGACTCCCCGCCCACGCCGCCGCCGCCCGGGCGCGCGCCGGCGGCGGCGTCAGGAGCGGACCCGTCGTGGGCGGCGAAGGAGGGCGGAGATGACGCCCTTCCCGCGGCCGGCGTACGCACCGCTCACCCTGTACGCACCGGACCGGAGGCCGATCGACCTCGACCTCTCGGACAACACGAGCCGCTACGGCCCCCACCCCGCCGCCCTCCGGACCTTGCACGGGGCGGAGCCGGAGGCTCTGACCCGCTACCCGGCCGTCTATGCGGACCCGCTTCGAAGGGCCGTCTCCGAGCGCTTCGGCGTGCCCCTCGAGTGCGTCGCGACCGGTTGCGGCTCGGATGGACTTCTGGACTCCGTGTTCCGGGCCGCGGGCGAGCCCGGGGAGCGGATCTCGTATCCAGTCCCCACCTTCTCCATGGTCGAGATCTTCGCCCGGATGAACGGGATGGAGCCCGCGCCGAAGGCGGTGGCTGCGGGCGGGGAGCTGAGCGCGCTGCTCGAGCCGGCGCCCGCGCTCGTCTACCTCTGCCGGCCGAACAACCCGACGGGCGAGGTGATCCCGCGGGCGGGGATGGAGGCGCTCGTCGAGGCGGCGGGCGACGACGGTCCCCTCATCGTCGTGGACGAGGCGTACGCGGACTTCGCGGACGACGACTTTCTCGAGCACGCGGCCGTCTCGAGCCGGATGGTCGTGCTCCGGACGTTCTCGAAGGCGTACGGGCTCGCGGGGCTGCGGGTCGGATTCGCGGTCGGGGCGGCCGACGTCATCCTCGAGGTCGAAAAATCGCGCGGGCCCTACAAGGTGAGCCGCCTCGGAGAGACCGCCGCCGCCCAGGCCCTCAGGGACGAAGAAGGGTGGATCCCGAAGGTCGTGGCCGGGGTGCGGGCGGAGCGCGGCCGCCTCGGGGCCGCACTCGAGGCACGAGGGTGGGCGCCCCGCGACTCGGGTGCGAACTTCCTCCTCCTGCCCCTCCCGGAAAGCCGCGCCTCCGAGGTGGTGGCCGCGCTTCGGGAAGAGGGCGTCGCCGTCCGGCCCTTCCCGAGTCTCCCCGGCATCGGCGACGCGATCCGGATCTCGCTCGGGCGCGGGCGCGATACCAACCGCTTCCTCTCCGCCTTCGATGAGGTCATGGGATGATCCACGTCGCTCTCTTCGACTACGGCGCCGGGAACCTGCACTCGCTCGCCAAGGGGCTCGAGGCGGGGGGCGCGAAGGTCGAGGTCACGTCGCGCTGGGAGGTGGCGCTCGGGCGAGACGCCCTCGTCCTCCCGGGCGTCGGGTCCTTCGGGGCGGCCGTCCGGGGGCTCAGGGGCCAGGAGGCGCGGGTGCGCGACGCGCTCGAAGGGGGACTGTCCTGCCTCGGGATCTGTCTCGGGATGCAGCTCCTCTTCCCGGAGAGCGAGGAGGCGGAGGGGCGCGGGATCGGGCTCATCGACGGACGGGTGCGCCGCCTCCGCACCCGGATCGTCCCCCAGATGGGGTGGAACGACATCTCGGTCGGAGAGGACGGGATCTTCGAGGGGATCTCCGGCCTTCCCGGATACTTCGCGAACTCGTATGTGTGCGAGGTGGGGGAGGGGGAAGCCGACGGGGTCACGATCGCGGAGGCCAACTACGACGGCGAGAGCTTCGCCGCGGGCGTCCGGAAGGCACGCGCCTGGGGGCTTCAGTTCCACCCGGAGAAGAGCTCAAAGCCCGGCCTTCGGATCCTCCGGAACTTCGTCTCCGAAGTCGAACGCTCGGGCGGGTCATGATCGCCGTTCCCGCCGTGGACCTCCGGGGCGGACGCTGCGTCCAGCTCGTCGGGGGCGACCCCGGGAGGGAGCCCGTATCGCTCCCTGACCCCGTGGGCGTCGCCCGCGGGTGGCGCGCCCTCGGGTTCCGCTCGCTCCACGTCGTGGACCTCGACGGCGCCCTCGAGGCGGGGGAGAACCGCTCGATCATCGCCCGGATCGCGGCCGAGGCCCCGGGCGACCTTCAGGTGGGGGGCGGTATCCGAAGCGACGAGAGTGCCAAGTCGGTGATCGGGACGGGCGCGGACCGCATCATCGTAGGGACCCGGGCCATCTCGGACCCCGCGTGGCTCGAGGCTCTCGCGGCACGCCACCCGCGCCGCATCGTCGTCGCCGCGGACGTTCGCGACGGGATCGTCCTCGACCGGGGGTGGTCGAGGGCCACCGGGATTCCCGTCGGAGAGCTTCTCGAGCGCGTCGCGCCCCTCCTGCTCGCCGGCGTCCTCTGCACGGACGTGGGGCGCGAGGGCCGCGCCCGGGGCATGGACCGGAACGGCGCCGAGGCCGTCCTGTCGCAGACCGCGCACCGCGTCTGGATCTCGGGCGGGGTGACAACAATCGAGGAGCTCCGCTTCCTCTCGGCGGCGGGGGCGGCGGGCGCCGTCCTCGGGATGGCACTCTACACTCGCGTACTTGACCCCGGAGAGGTCGCGGAGGAGTTCGGAAGATGAGTCGAATCGAGCGCAGGACGCGGGAGACGAAGATCACACTCGACGTCACCGTCGGGGAAGGGGCCGTCGAGACCGATACCGGCGACGCCTTCCTCGACCATATGCTGACGACGCTCGCCCGCTACGCGGGCCTTCGGCTGAGCGTGAAGGCCTCGGGCGACCTGCGCCATCACCTCGTCGAGGACGTCGCGATCGTTCTCGGGCTCGCGCTCGCCGAGGAGGCGGGCGAGGAGATCGCCAGGTACGGGTGGGCCGTCGTCCCGATGGACGAGGCGCTCGTCGAGGCAGCCGTCGACGTCGGGGGGCGGGCCTACTACGCCGGGCGGCTCCCCTCCGCGCTCTACGAGCACTTCCTCCGCTCACTCGCCACGAACCTGGGGGCGACGCTCCACGTCAGGGTGGTCCGGGGACGTGACCGGCATCACATGGTCGAGGCGGCCGTCAAGGCGACGGGGCTCTCGCTCGCTCAGGCCCTTCAGCGGACAGGTCGCATCTTCTCGACGAAGGGCTCGGTCGAGATCCGGTCCGAGGAAGCGGAGGCGTAGCGATCATGCTGCGTCCCAGAGTCATCGTCTGCCTGGACGTGAAGGACGGGCGCGTCGTGAAGGGGACCAGATTCCGGGGGCTTCGGGATGTGGGAGACCCCGTCGGGCTCGCCCGCCGCTACGAGGCGGAGGGGGCCGACGAGATTGTCTTCCTCGACATCTCCGCCTCCCACGAGGGGCGGGGCACCCTCCTCGATACGGTCCGCCGGACCGCCGAGGTCCTCTTCATCCCCCTGACCGTGGGGGGCGGGGTCCGCACCGTCGATGACATGGACGCCCTCCTCCGGGCAGGGGCCGACAAGGTGAGCGTGAACTCGGGCGCGGTCAGGAGCCCAGGCCTCCTTCGCGATGGGGCGGAGCGCTTCGGGAGCCAGTGCGTCGTGATCTCGATCGACGCGGCCCGGGACGGGCGAACGTGGTACCACTACACCCACGGCGGACGCATTCGCACCGAGCTCGAGGCCGTGTCGTGGGCCCGGTCGTGCGTGGAGAAGGGCGCCGGGGAGGTTCTCCTCACCTCGATCGACCGCGACGGGGTCAGGGGGGGCTACGACCTCGAGCTGACGCGCGCCGTCGCGGAGGCCGTGACGGTGCCGGTGATCGCCTCGGGCGGGGCCGGATCGACGGCGCATCTGAGGGACGGGCTTACGGGCGGACGCGCGGCGGCGGTCCTCCTGGCGGGAATCCTCCACGATGGCCTGACGACCGTCGGCGAGCTCAAGGCCGAACTCATCGAGTGGGGGATACCGGTGCGAGACACCGGGGCATCCGAACCGGCGCCGTGAGGGCCGGCGACCCCGCGCGGACCCCACCGGACGCCGCGGCAGGACAAGGGAGGGAGAGCGTGGTCACGAACGGGAAACCTGAGCGTGCACGGCGACGCGTCCGCGGGCCGGCCGACCTCGATTCGCTCCGCTTCGACGCCGCAGGCCTCCTCCCCGTCGTCTCCCAGGACCGGGCCACGGGGGACGTCCTCATGGTGGCGTGGGCGAACCGGGAGGCACTCGAGCGGACGCTCGAGACGGGGACGCTCCACTTCTGGTCGCGGTCGCGCCGGATCCTCTGGCAGAAGGGGGAGACCTCCGGGAACACGCAGTCGCTCGTCTCGCTCCACGCGGACTGCGACCGGGACACACTCCTCGCGCTCGTCGAGCCCCGGGGCCCGGCGTGCCACACGGGGGAGGTGAGCTGCTTCGGCGAGGGGAGCGAGGCCGGTGAACCCCGCGGCATCGCGCCCGGGGAACGGTCAGGATCGGCGCTTTCGCGCGTCGTCGGCATCGTGGCCTCGCGCGGACGCGAGCGGCCCGAGGGAAGCTATACGACGCGGCTCCTCGCGGATGAGAACCTGAGGCTCAAGAAGCTCGGGGAGGAGACGGCGGAGCTCATCGCCGCTCTCGCGAAGGGGGATCCGAACGCAGCGGAGGAGGCGGCGGACCTGGTCTACCACCTCGTCGTCGCGCTCGAGGGCGCGGGACTCGGCTGGGCGGGCGTCGAGCGGGCGCTCGCCGAGCGGGAGCGCTAGGAGCCGCGGGCGGGGATGGCGACCGAGGTCGCGGGACCGATCCAGGAGGAGGAGGCGCTCGGGAAGGCGTACGACGGGGTCCTCATGCGCCGGCTGCTCCGCTACCTCCGGCCGTACCGCCGGCAGGTGGCCTGGGCGGTGGCGCTCCTCGTATCGCTCGCGGGGATCCAGATCATCGGCCCCTGGCTCGTACAGCTCGCGCTCGACGAGGCGGTCCCCGCCTCCGATGCGCGCCTCGTCGGTCTGCTCGCGGCCGCCTACATGGCGAGCGCCCTCGTGGGCTTCGGCCTCGAATACGGGCAGATGCTCGTGACGACATGGCTCGGCCAGAGCGTGATGCGCGATCTCCGAAGGGAGATCTTCGAGCACCTCCAGGCGCTCGATCTCGGCTACTACGACAGAAATCCCGTCGGCCGGCTCATGACACGGATCACCTCCGACGTCGAGACGCTGAACAACCTCTTCAGCTCGGGCGTGGTCGCGATCTTCGGCGACCTGGTCACCCTCCTCTTCGTCGTGTCGGCCATGCTCGTCATGGAGTGGCGCCTCGCCCTCGTCACCTTCTCCGTCCTCCCCTTCGTGGCGTGGACCGCCTTCGTCTTCCGGACACGGATCCGCCTCGCGTACCGGGACATCCGTGTGCGGATGGCGAGAATCAACGCCTTCCTCCACGAACGGATCACGGGGATCCGCGTCGTACAGCTCTTCAACCGGGAGGAGCCCGACGCCCGCAGGCTCGAGGAGATCAACGACGACTACCTGGAGGCGCACCTCCGCTCGATCACCTACTACGCCCTCTTCTTCCCCATCGTCGAGGTCTTCACGGCGATCGCCCTCGCGCTGATCATCTGGTACGGAGGGACCGCGATCCTCGCCGGGGTATCGACGGTGGGGATCATCACGGCCTTTCTCCTCTACGCCCGGAGGTTCTTCCGTCCGATCCAAGACCTCTCCGACAAGTACAACCTCCTCCAGGCGGCGATGGCCTCCTCCGAGCGGATCTTCGGTCTCCTGGACCACGAACCGTACGTCCGCGATCCCGTGGAGGGCAGGCGGAGCCTCCCGGACCCGGTCCGGGGAGAGATCGAGTTCCGCAATGTCTGGTTCTCCTACTCCCGGGAGGCGGGCGGCGAGCCCGAATGGGTCCTGAAGGGCCTCTCCTTTCGCGCGGCGCCCGGGGAGAAACTCGCGATCGTCGGACACACGGGCGCGGGGAAGACAACGGTGATCAGCCTCCTCATGCGCTTCTACGACCCGCAGAGGGGGGAGGTCCTCCTCGACGGCGTCCCCGTCCGGAGCGTCCCCCAGCGGGAGCTCAGGGGCGCCATCGGGCTCGTCCTCCAGGACGTCTTCCTCTTCAGCGAGGACGTCGGCTACAACATCGGCCTCGGGAACCCCGCGATCACGGACGAGCGGATCCGGGAGGCGGCCCGCGAGGTCGGGGCCGCCCCGGTGATCGAGCGGCTCCCCGGGGGGTTCCGGCAGCCGCTCGGGGAGCGGGGCCGCTCCCTGTCGATCGGGGAGCGCCAACTCCTCTCCTTCGCGCGCGCGCTCGCCTTCGATCCGAGGGTCCTCGTCCTCGACGAGGCGACGAGCTCGGTGGACTCGGAACTCGAGGCGCAGATCGAGGAGGCGACGACGCGCCTGATGGCGGGACGCACGAGCCTCGTGATCGCGCACCGGCTCTCGACGATCCAGGGGGCGGACCGGATCCTCGTCCTCCACCGGGGAGAGCTGGCGGAGGACGGGTCGCACGAGGAGCTCCTTCGCGGAGGCGGCCTCTACGCCCGCCTCCACGAGCTCCAGTTCGCGGAAAGCGGGGCGAACGCGTAGGGGACGCTCCGGTCCGGAGGAAGCTCAGCCGATGCCTGCGCCCGCCTACCTGATCCTCGCAGCCCTCCTCTTCTCGACGGGCGGCACCGCCATCAAGCTCTCGACGTTCTCGAGCTGGCAGATCGCGGGGCTGCGCTCGGGGATCGCGGCCCTCGTTCTCTTCGCCACGATGCCCGCCTGGCGCCGCTTCGGTTGGCGGTCCCTTCTCGTCGGGTGCGCCTACGGCGCGACGATGATCCTCTTCGTGGCCGCGAACACGTTGACGAGCGCGTCGAGCGCCATCTTCCTTCAGTCCACGGCGCCGATCTACGTGCTCGTCCTCGCGCCCCTCCTCCTTCGGGAGCCCCTCGGGCGAACGGACATCGCCGTTGCCCTGATCCTCGCAGGCGGTGCCGCGCTGATCCTCCTCGGGGGCGAGGCCGCCGTCGCGACCGCTCCCAGCCCCGGAGCGGGGAACCTCGCCGCCGCGCTCTCGGGGGTGACGTGGGCGCTCACCGTCATGGGGCTCAGGTGGCTGAGCGGGGCATCGCCGGGGGACGCCGGCTCCGCCGTGATCCTCGGCAATGGGTTCGCCGTCCTCGTCTGCCTCCCGTTCGCGCTCCCGCTCCGCGGCGGCCCACCGATGGACTGGGGGATCGTGGCCTACCTCGGGGTGTTCCAGATCGGGCTTGCATATATCTGCCTCGTCCGGGGCGTGGCGGGGACGCGCGCCTTCGTGGCCGCGCTCTTCCTCCTCATCGAGCCGGTCGCGAGCACCGTGCTCGCGTGGGGGATCCACGGCGAAGTCCCCGGCGCCGCAGCCGCTCTCGGCTCCGCCGCGATCGTCCTGGGGCTCGTCCTTCAGGCGAGCTGGGCACGCGGTCCGAAGAACGCAGGGTAGCCGGCTCCCCGAGAGGTGAGGCACCGTCCCGCCGCACGGCGTAGGGCGTCCGACCGGAGCGAGGTGGTTGCCCGCTATCCCAGGCCGAAGAGCCCGAGGAGCTCCTCGCGGCTCATCCGCGTCGTGGGGTCGAAAGATACATTGTCGACGAGACGGTCGAAGAGCGCCTGCTTCCGCTCCAGGATCCGGTCGATACGCTCCTCGATCGTGTCCTGGCACGTGTACTTGATGACATGGACCTTGACGGACTGGCCCATGCGGTGCGCCCGGTCCTCGGCCTGCCGCTCGACGGCCGGGTTCCACCACCGGTCGAGGTGAAAGACGTAGGACGCTTCCTGCAGGTTGAGGCCGAGTCCTCCGGCCCGAAGGGAGATGATGAGCGCCTTGTGCGCCTCCCCGCGCTTGAAGCGGTTGATGACGGTTGAACGCTCTTCCGGCGCCATGTCACCGGTCAGGACGAGCGGATCGAACTCGCGGAGATGCATCGCTGCGGCCGCGACCCCCGAGGCCCGGCTCGTGTACTGCGAGAAGATGAGCGCCCTGTGGCCCTGGGCGATCAGCGTCCGGAGCCGGTCCCGGATCGCGTCCAGCTTGCTCGACGCCCCGGTCCGGGGATCGGCGTTGCAGATCTGCTTGAGCCGGGTGATGAGTCCGAGCACGTGGCTGGCGCCGACCTCCGCACCGAGGGACCTGAGATAGAAGATCCCATCCCTCTCGGCCCGGTCGTAGCTCTCCCGCTGGTCCCGGTGGAGTGGGATCGCGAGCTTCGTCTCGAGCTTCGGCGGGAGATCTTCGAGGACGTCGGCCTTCTTCCTCCGAAGCTGGAGCTCGGCGTGGCGCAGGAGGAGCGCCGGACCGGGCCGGTAGCGCCTCCGGGGCGCTCCCTCCTCGTGATCGACGAACTCCATGATGGAGGCCAGCTCCTCCTCGTCGTTCTCGATCGGGGTTCCGGTGAGCGCCCACGACCGCAGGCGGGGGATGCGCTTGGCGATCTCGCTCGTCTCGTTCCGGTTCTTGATCCTCTGGGCCTCGTCGAGAACGACGAGGTCCCACACACCCTCGCGGACGGGGGCCTGGGGCCGGAATCCCCCGTCCGCGCGCAGGACATCGTAGCTGGCCAGCTTGATATCCTTCCTCGCCCTCCACTGCCACGCGCGGTCCTCCGCCGAACCCCGGATGATGATCGCGCCGAGTTCCGGCGCCCAACGGCCGATCTCCCGCCGCCACTGGTCGAGGACGCCGGCCGGCGCCACCACTAGGCAGGACCCGACCTCTCCGCGTGCCCTGAGGATCCGCATCGCGGCCACGGCCTGCACCGTCTTGCCGAGCCCCATGTCGTCCGAGAGGAGGAGCCGATCCATGCCTACGAGCGCCCGGACGCCGTCGCGCTGGAAGGGCATGAGCTCGCCCGGCCACTCGAGGGGATCGTCCGGCGGGCGGGGAGCAGCCCCCGTCCGGGGGAGCGCCAGGATCGCCCACAACCGTTCGGCGAGACCGCGGTCGGCGCCGTCCCCCGGCGAGGACGCTGACGCCGGTAGCACCGCAACTCGTGTCACCCCGCTCCACGCGCCGGGGGAGCGCGGAGGGAGCGTCACCACGGTTCGTAGCCCGGGGAGGCGGGCGAGCGCCCCGACGCGCGCATCGGAGAACGCCTCCGAGAGCGCGCTCCCGGCCCGCTCGAGCGGCTCAAATGGATCGTCCCGCCTCAGGATCTCGTGGAGAATCGCGGCGGGCGCCGATCCCGGCACGGGGGGTCCGGCGGCCCACGACAGCCGAGTGCGGGGATCCCCCTCCCCGGCCACTGCGCGTTCTCCGGCGGGTCGCCGTGACGCGGAGATCCGGCCGAAGGGGAGGGCGGCGTTCAATGTGCCGGGCGTCTCCTCCGCTACCGCGAAGAGGAGCGAGGGTGAGGCCGCGGATGCGCGAAAGAGGGAGGCGGCCAGCGACCGGGGCGCCGGGTCGGCGGGAGCGCCCCGGAGACCGGTTCCGATGAAGGCGAACCCGAGCGGCTCGCCCCGGATCGAGGTCTCGAGTAGGGCCGCGCGGATCGCCCGGCCGCCCTCGCTGGAGACGATTCGGAGCCACGCCACCGAATCCCGGCGCTCCCCGGTGCCGTGGATGCCGCCGTCCCCGAACCCGACGGGCACCTCAGCGCTTCATCCCGGGACCGGCGCAGCGGAAGCTACGCCGGATCCCCTCCGTCTCTCCGTTCGAGATCGGCGTCCTCCGCGTACGAGGTGGCGAAGTCCTCCGCTTCCGTCTCCGGCACGTACGCCCCGTGCAACCGGGTCAGATCCCACTCGTTGATCGCGGCGCGCACCTTGTAGCGCATCCGCCCGAGGAAGCCGGCCCCGCCGGCCGTGAACTCCTGGGGTGGGGGCTCCCAGCCGTACGCCCTGCGGTAGAGGTCCCGCAGCACCTCCATGGTCGCTCTCACATCCTCGTCGCTCGGAACAGCGAGCGCCGTCGATCCCCGCTCGAGGATCCGCATCCCCTGCTCGGCAAGTCCGGCGAGAGCGCTGTGCCAGCGGCTCTGCTCGAGCTTCGGCCGAATGTAGTCGCGATCCTTCTTCAGTCCGTCCGGACTGATGATGGCGGTGGCGAAGTCGTCCGTGACGGCGCCGACCGCGACCAGGCCGGGGATGCTCGCTCCCGGGATGCGCCCCATCCAGCGCGCGACCTCGGCGTAGGAGCGGCCGCGCTGAAGCACCGAATACGACCCGATCAGCTCGATCTCGTCGAGGAACACGACCCACCCGCGATATCCGACGCTCCTCATGAGCTCGGCGGCGAAGCGCAGGCGCTGGAGCGGAAGCTCGGCAGCCTTCGGCACACGGAACTTGAACGCCCGCGCCTCTCCGATCTGCCTGAGCCCCGCCCGTATCTTCGAGACGAGTATCCGCTCTCCCGCCCAGAAGGACTCGATATCGCCATTCAGCTCCCGGTCCCCCGCTTCCCGATAGACGCGCAGGCTCGCAAGGAACATCGGACTCAGGATGTTGCTCGATACGGCGCCCTCCGCCCACTCGACGAACGCCCGGTAACCCGGCGCCTCCGGGCCCATGCCGAGAAGCAGCTCCCCCAGCTCCTCGATGAACCGTCCCCGCCGGTCGGGCATCATCGCGTTCTCCATCGCCGACGAGAACACCTTTCCGAGATCGTAGAGGGGCGTCTCCTTGCTGATCGCCACCCTGCTGCAAACGAAGTTGTGCTTGAGCGCGAGATGCGCCAGGTGCTCGAGCAGATGCGATTTCCCCGCGCCGAAGTCTCCCGACACGAGCATCCCGGGGGCATGACTCCACCGGGGGTGAACCTTGTCGACCCCGGCAAGCATCGCACTGAACCGTTCTTCCACCCGCGGCTGGTTGCACCCCAGCTCGCAGACCGCTTGGCGATTCGGGACGCCGTTTCGGAGCGCCTCCACCGCCTGCCGGGCCGTCAGTTCGCCGCCTCCCGGGACCGATGTCATGCCTCGCGCCCGTCCGAAAGCCTGACCAGCGCCGCCACCGGGTTGCCGATGTTCCTGTCACGCACGTCGTCCATGACTCTCGTCCGAAGCGCCGGGTAGATTCCCCAGCCCCTCGGGGAGCTCTCGTCGACGAACGTCTCGTCCGGAACGACCACCACGAACGCGCCCGGCAACCGGTCCGCATCGTCGATATACTGCCGAAGCACCTCGTAGTGCTCCACCACCATCGACCGCGTGTAGTAGCGTTGTCCGTCCCTCGGGTTGCGCGTCAGGGCGAGGCGGGTGTTGTCGAGGAGAATCACGGTGCCAGAGTACCCCGCGTGGCGTACCCAGTAGAGCGCCGACTCGATGAAGTACCGCGCCGTCGCGCGGTTGATGACGGAGTGGATCTGGAAGGGCCGGACGTTGCTGATCCGCGTATCCCTCCCCGTGAGCCAGTCGAGGAGCGGCGTCCCCGAGTAGTCGCCCGGTCTTGCCGTATCCATCTCCCTCAGGCAGAGGTGCGTCATCGCCGCGCGGAACGCCCTCACCATCCTCCGGTTCTTCGAGACCTCATCCTGCACGAGCGGCCGCAGCTCGCGGATGACGAAGTGCGCTTCGAGACCGTTGGCGCGCGCGACGTCGACGACGACGCTGACGGTGCGGCCGGGGTCGATGCCCTCGACGCGATAGCTCTTCGCCTCAAGCACGCGGAGGATGAACCGGCGCGCGAGGAGCCGCCAGTCGAGTTGCGACGCGACGGCATGAAATATGTCCTGCGGCATGTGGGCACGGGAGGCGGCGGCGTCCAGCCCGACGAGCAGGTAGCCGAGCGTCTCGCAGCGGGACTTCAGCCGTTCGCTGATGACGGACCTGCACCACTCGTCGGCGATCGCGAACTTGACCGCGCCGCCCCCGTCTCTGACGAAGGTCGAGAGGTACTCCCGCTCGATGACGTCCAGCCACTCGTCAACGGGGAGCGACCGCGTCATCCTTCGCTCTCGCTGAACCGGATCCCGTAGTATTCGGCGCTGTCACCCTCGGGTCCGATGAAGGAGAACATGTCGCGCGCCCGACTGCGGGTCCCGGTCGAGGACGGGAAGGAGACCTCGGCGCCCCTTCGCGTATGGCGGGGGCCCCGGGAGTCGAGGAGGTAGATGTCGCGGGCAAAGTCGCTCCGGCTGTAATCCCGGGTGGCACCCGGGAGCGCCGTCATGAGCCTGTAGAGCCTGGCCAGGGGAACGACGCGACCGCTCTCGGGAAACCCGAGCCCCCCGGATCGTCCCTTCGCACCGCCCACGATATCGGTGTAGACGCGATAGAGCGACTCTATGAAGGACTTGGGCGCGAAGGTGCCCGTCGTAGTCTGCCTCTTCAGAAGGAGATCGACAAGGTGCGACGGTCGGATCGCCGACACCCTGTTCCGATCGATCCGGACCGCTCGTGCCGATGGAAGTACACGCACGATCGAGGGATACGACACCAAGTAACCGTCCTGCTCGTGGATCCGCAGGCCCTTCTCAGCCGCGGTCCGCACGAGCAGTTCGGCATACCGCTCCTCTAGGTATCCCGTCTCCTCGTCCGCCGTGAAGGGCCAGCATCCGGCAACGCGGTCGGCCTCATCCCGCAGTGTCGCGAGCGCTTGCACGAGGTTCGCGCGGCACCGCTTGATCCCCGCGATGTTCCCGCTCCTTGCTGCCTTTTCCAGCTTCTTGGCGTGCGCCACCACGGCGGACGCCGCCTCACGCGACGCCTCGGCAACGCCCTCGACATCCCCGAAGGCCTGTTCTAGATCGACCACAGCGGAGACACCCCGAACTGGTTTGGGTCAAAACGAGTATAAACGCGGGAACGTACGTGCCCGGCGGTTGCCCGGCAAGGAGCTGTCCGCTCCTGCCCTCCGGGTCCGGTCCGCCGCCCGGGAGCCGGGGGCTACGGCTGCGGGGGGACGCTCCCGGTTCGCCGCCACGGCGCACTTCGCGGATCAGTACGCCTGGATCGTGGGGTCCACCTCCTCCTTCCAGGCGAGGAGCCCGCCCTTCAGATTCCAGACGTTCGTGAACCCCATGGCGAGAAGCGCGGACGTCGCGAACCCGCTTCGAGAGCCTGAGCGGCAGTAGAGCACGAGGGGGAGTTCGCGCTCGAGCTCGGGGGTCCGTTCCATGAGCCCGCCGAGCGGGATCCGCTTCTGGCCCACTTCCGGCAAGTCCGCGATCTCGCGCTCGTACTCCTCGCGCACGTCGACGAGCGCGATCACGTCCCCGCCGTCGAGGCGCTCCTTGAGCTCGGTCGCCGACATCTCGGGCAGTTCCCCGCTACGTTGCTCAGAACTCATTGGCCCATGATCCTCTCCATCGCTCTCGCCGTTCGTTCCGCCGCACCCCGGTGCCGCTCAATATACCCCGAAGCACTCGCTCCGGTCTCGCTCCGAAGCGCCTTGCTCGAAAGAAGGCGCCTGACGGCACGGACGAGCTCGCCGGCCCCGCGAACGGCCTCTCCCGCCCCGAGGGCGAGGAGATCCCGCGCGCCGCGCGAACTGCGATACCGCGGCCCGACGAGGACCGGGAGCCCGGCCGCGGCGGGCTCGAGCACGGAGTGAAGGCCCGCACCGCCGAATCCGCCTCCGACGTAGGCGAGGGTGCCTGCGGTGTAGAGGTGGGCAAGGACGCCGACGCGGTCGACGATCACCACATCCCGTCCCTCGTCCCCGCCGCGGCGCTCGACTTCCCCTAGCCGGATCGTGGCGAGCCCGGCTCGACGCGCCCTCCCCTCGAGTCTCGCCAGGTGTGCCGGACCGGGTTCGTGGGGCGCGACGATGACCCGGAGGCGCGGAGTGGCGGCGGCGAGCGTCGTGGCCGCCGAGAGGAGAATCTTCTCGTCGGGCTCCCAGGTGGAGCCCGCGACGAGCGTCGGACGGGGGTCCACCCGGAAAGGGAGGAGGTAGGGCGCCTCGGGCGGGGCCTCCCTCGCCCGGGCCCACGCGGAGTCGATCCCTGGATCCCCCGTCACCTCGATCCGCCTCGGGGAAACGCCCAGGTGGAGGAAGCGTTCGGCGTCCTCGTCCGCCACGGCGAAGACGCCGGCGAGCGCCTCGAAGGCGGGGCGGAGGAGGTGCCTCGCGCCGGGGCGGAGGCGGCCGGCGGCCGGCTCGAGCGTCCCGGCGAGGAGGACGACGGGGATCCCCCGCTCGCGTGCCGCCATCGTCACGCCCGGCCAGACCTCCGTCTTCGTGAACCCGAGGAGAGCGGGGGAGAGATCGGCCAGGAGAGCGTCCATCTCGGGGCGGATGTCCCAGGGAAGGTAGGCGGCGACGTCGACGGGAAGGGAGCGGGCGAAGGATTCGGCCGAGGGAGAGAAGAATGTGTAGGCGGCCTCAAGGGCGGGGAGGCGGGCCCGGAGCCGCTCGAGGACGGCGCGGGCCTGAAGGCCCTCGCCGACCGATGGCGCATGGAGCCAGACCGAGGGGCGTCCCGGATCGCGTCGGCCCCGGCCCCAGGCGGAGAGGGTCTCCCCGGCGCCCGTGCGGCCGCGGAGGCCCGAGGCGACCTTCGAGCTTCCGTGCCGGAAGAGGGGGGAGAGCCGCCGGAGGAGCCGGAGTGCGGCCGTGTAGCTTCCCGAACGGATCGACATGGGTGAGAATAGAATCGGGCCGGGGAGCGGGTTCAAGTCAGCGCCGGAGAGGGGAGAGGACCGAGTGCAACGACGAACCGGAGTCGGCACGGGACCGGGGAGACGCGTCCGGGGCTGGGTCCTCGCGCTCCTCGTCCTCTCTGGATGCAACCCCGTCTACGTGATCCGGGTGGGGTGGGCGGAGAGCAAGATCCTCCGGTCCCGCGTTCCTCTCACCGAGGTCATGGCGGACCCCGCGACGGATCCCGGGGAGCGCGGAAAGCTCCGGCTCGCGTGGGATGCGAGGCGGTTCGCGATCGCCGAGCTCGGGTTTCGGAATGCCGGCGATTCCTACACCTCCCTTGCACGCCTCGAATCCGACACCCTCGCCCTCGTCCTCACGGCCGCCTACCCGGACCGGCTCGCGCTCCGTACATGGTGGTTCCCGGTCGCCGGGCGGATCCCCTACCGCGCCTACTTCTCCGTGGAGGGAGCCGAGGAGGCGAGAGATGAGCTCAAGCTCGAAGGATTCGACACCTATCTCCGGCCCACGGCGGCGTTCTCCACGCTCGGGTGGTTCGCTGACCCGCTCTACTCGACGATGCTGAATGCCGACGAGGTCGGGGTCGTAGCGACCGTGCTCCACGAACTCGCGCACAACCACCTCTACCTCCCGGGGCGAGGCCGCTTCAACGAGTCCTTCGCGAACTTCGCGGGACACGTGGCCACGATACACTTCTTCTGCCGGGGTGAAGAGGGCGCGCCCCCTACCCTGAGATGCCGCCGTGCCCGGGCACGCTGGAAGGACGCGCAGGATATCTCCCGGTACATCGACGCCCTCGAGCGGGAGGTTGTTGCACTCCTCGCCCGGCGCGCCGCTGGAAGCAGTACGGGGGTGACGGGCCGGGGGACGGACCGCGCGCTCCTCATCGCCCCCCGCGACTCACTCTATGCGGCGGCCCGCGACGACTTCGAAGCCCGTGTGCAACCTATGCTCAGGGCCACGACGTACTCGTATCTCGCGGCCGAGCCGCTGAACAATGCCACACTCCTCTCCAGGAGACTCTACCACCACCGACTGCCCGACTTCGACGCACTCTGGCGGACACGTGGAGAGGACCTGGCTGGCCTCCTCGCCTGGATGCGCGAAGCCGCCCCTACGTTCGACGATCCCTTTGAGATCCTGGACGCCGCGCCATCCTCCATGGCGCCCGCGGACTGACCCGGTCATCCCACGGACAAGGAGCTGTATGACTCAATAGGGCATGATCTGTCAGTGAATTACACATAGCCTGACCAGGAGCCGGACGGTGACCGAACCTGACCGGGGGAGCGCTGGCATTTTCCAGGTGCGGGCCGTGGAGGTGCGGGCGAATTCCTCCTGGCTCCTCGATGGGATGCCCGCCTATCTCCGAGTCAGCGGAGCCACACTCCCGCGGCTCTCCGCCATGATGGCCGCCCCGGCCGCAGCGTCGATGACCTCCATGGCCGCCAGCCCGTCGTACTGGTCGACGCCGAACGCCGATCCCGCGAGGCAGCAGCCGATGAAGTGCTCCAGCTCGGCCTTGTATGCGGGGCCGAAGCGATCCACAAACTCCGGGACAGGGCGCCCGTAGTCTCGCATCCGATACACCTCGCGTGCGAGGACCTCGCTTCTGCCGTAGGCCTCGACCGTGATCTCGCGCTTGTTCGAGTCGAAGTTCCCCACGTGGACGAACCCTTCCTCGCCGAAGACCCACGTCTCGGTCCGGTAGCCCGAGACGTGGTTGCGGCTGACGTGGACCTCGCCGGCTGCCTCGCCCGGGAACCAGAGATAGATGAGTCCGTCGTCGAAATCCTCTCCCGCGCCTGAGGCCCGGTGACCATAGAGCCGGTTACCGATGCTGACCGCCGAGTGGGGCACGGCGTCGAGGAGCCACATAACCTCGTCCACGTTGTGGACGGCCATGTCCTCGAACATGCCCGGGCTGTCGAAGCCCAGCGGCGGCGGAGCGGAGTCCTCCAGAATCGAGACGGCCTTGAAGACGCGGCCGATCCTGGCGGACTGCACGATCTCCCTGCTGCGCAGCAAGGGTCGATCGAAGCGGCGCTGGAAGGCCAGCACGAGGGCCTTCGGGGTGCTGCGGCCCAGGTGATCGACGAAGTCACGATCCGCCTCGAGCCCCTCTGTCATGGGCTTTTCCAGCAAGACGCGTTGGCCGGCTGCAGTGAGCGCCGCGGCATGCCGGCGGTGGAGCGCGGTGGGCGTCGCGACCACCGAGGCGTTGGCAACCTCCGCCTCTATCAACCCCTCGGGGGCGGCGAAGACTCGGGCGTCGGATCCGAGAGCCTCTCTGAGGCGCTCTGCCTTGTCGACATCCGTGTCGACGAGGGCCGCGAGCCTGCAGCCGCGGGTCGTGCGAGCCACTTCGTTTGCGTGCAGGGCATGGAACTCACCGATGCGCCCGAGTCCCACGACCGCGATATTCACCGGGTTCTCCATCATGGACAGTGGCTCTCCCGGTACCCCATAGGCCGCTTTCTGCCGAGCATCTACCTGGATCGGTTCCACGAATGGGGTTAGACCGAATCGATCTCGTCGCGTTTCTCGCCTTCCTCGGCACGGTGGTCGGCATCTCGCTCTACGCCTCCCGCAAGGAGGAGACGACCGCCGACTACTTCCTGGCCGGCCGGAACCTCCCCTGGTGGCTCATCGGGATCTCGCTGATCGCGTCCAACATCTCCTCCGAACATTTCATCGGCATGTCCGGCGAGGGATTTCAGACGGGGCTGGCCATCGCCTGCTTCGAATGGATCGCAGCCATCGCGCTCGTGTTCGTGGCGCTCGTGCTCCTTCCCAAGTTTCTCCAGGCCGGCATCTACACCCTCCCCGAATACCTCGAGTTCCGATACGGACCGATCCCGCGCGTCATCATGGCTGCCTACCTGATGGTCATCTACGTCGTCGTGGGGCTGGCCGGAATCCTCTACGCGGGAAGCCTGGCGCTGACGAGCATCTTCGGGCTCGACCTCACGGCCGGCGTGTGGGCCATCGGCCTGCTCGCGGGCGGCTACACGATCTACGGCGGGCTGAAGGCGGTCGTCTGGTCCGACATGCTCCAGGGCGTCGCGCTGCTCGGAGGTGGAGTCGTGCTCTTCTTCCTGAGCATGAACGCCGTGGGCGGATTCGGGGCATTCCTCTCCGCGAACGAAGACAGGCTCCACCTGATGCTCCCGGCCGATCACCCGACGCTGCCGTGGACGATCTACCTCATGGGCATCTGGGTCCCGAATGTCGCGTACTGGGGGCTGAACCAGTTCATCTCCCAGCGAGCGCTGGCCGCGAGGAGTCTGGCGGAGGGCCAGAAGGGCGTGATCTTCGCGGCGTTCCTCAAGCTGCTGATCCCGTTCCTGATCGTGATGCCCGGGATCGCCGCCTATCAGCTCTACGCCAACGAGATCGCGGTCGGCGATCAGGCCTATCCGGAGCTCATGACCAGGCTGCTGCCCACGGGCCTTCGCGGCGTCATGTTCGCGGCACTCTTCGGGGCGGTGATGAGCTCGCTCGACTCCATGCTGAACTCGGCGTCCACGATCTTCACGCTGGACATCTACTCGCGCCACGTCGTGAACGAGGAGATCGAGCCTCGCCGGGCCATCCGGATCGGGCGGCTCGCGACCGGCGTGTTCGTCGTGATCGGTTGCCTGTTGGCCCCCCAGCTCGCGTCCGTCGGGGGGATCTACGAGTACATGCAGCGAGTCTGGAACTTCATCTGGCCGGGCATCCTGGCGGTCTTCCTCATGGGGATGATCCTGCCCAAGGTCCCGCCGCGGGCCGCGACCGTGGCACTCCTGATCTCGCCGGTGGCGTACGGACTCCTGACGCTGGTCCTCGACGTGTTCTTCGACTCGCAGGCATACCTCAACGCCGCGGGGGGAGCATTCGTCCTCTCATGCCTGGTTCTTGCCGTCTGGTCGCGCCTCTGCCCGCTCGACGAGGCTCGGCCGCTGCCGCAGTCCGATGCCGTGGACCTCGAACCCGCGCCGTCGGCAAAATGGGCAGGTGCGCTCGTGGTGATCCTGACGGTGGGTCTCTACGCGGTGTTCTGGTAGTCGTGCTGCAGTACGCGCAGCGCGGCGCGACATGCTCTCACACGACCCTTGCAGCCGCTCCCGACCCACTGCTCGGGCCCTCACCGTTACATCCGTGGTTCCCGAACTCTTCGCGTCGAGCGAAGTGACGCCCAAGACAGAACCACTGCCGCTTTCCCGCAACGGGCGGACCAACGCGCCGACCGGATGCGGGAGACCGATTCGACTGACGCCAGAACCCTGCGAAGCCTTCCGCTCCCGGGCCGCCGTAACTCCTTCCTACCGGGCCCGTCCGCCCGTCGCGCTCCCGCCGTCCCGCCTCGGATCGGAGGCGAGGGTGAACCCCTCTTCGGGGGAGAAGAGGACGGCGGCCACACCGCCGAAGAACATGTGCAACTCCTCGAACTCCCTAACGGGGAGCTCGAGCGCGCCCACCGGGACGCCCCGCTCGTATGCGGCCTGGACGACCCCGTCCTTTCGCTCCACGTGGACCCTCGGGTGCCCCACGGCGCGGGCAAGCGGCATCCGTAGGTCGATGAAGTTGACGATCGTCTGATACAGGGCGCTCGTGATCCGGTCCGCACCCGGGCTCCCGAGGGAGAGCACGCGCCCATCCGCCGAGCGGCCCACGGTCGGGGCCATGTTCGAGGGAAGCCTTGTCCCGGGCGAATGGGCGTGGAGGCCCCGGCGGGTGAGCTCCTGCTCGCCGAGGCTGTTGTTCATCCAGATCCCCGTGCCCCGCGGCATCACCCCGGAGCCGTAGCCGGCCGAGGCGGTGATCGAGCAGGCGAGGCCCGTCGAATCCACGGCCGACGTGTGCACGGTCGAGCCGGACCGAACCCGCCTCCGGAGCCGCCTCACGGAGCTGGCCGCGAGAAGTCGCTCCGCCGCCGCCTCCATGTCCTCCGCCCCGTCGAGATGCCTCTCCCGGTACTCGAGCACCGTGCGCTCGACCCCGACGATCCGGCCGACCACCTCCTCGTCCCACTCCCCCGCCGCTTCGCCCAGCCGGTCTCCGGTGAGCGCGAGCATCGCGGCGAGCGTGGTGCCGCCGATCGCGGGGGGCGGATTGATCGCGAGCCTCCAGTCCCGCATCTCGACCCCGAGAGGGCGCCGGACGACGGGCTCGTACGACCGGAGATCCTCGATACCGAGGAGCCCTCCGTTGCTGCGCACCTCGCGGGCGATCGTCCGGGCCAGCTCGCCAGAGTAGAGCTCCCTCGCACCCTTCTTCGCGATCCTCTCCAGGCTCCCCGCGAGCCCTTCGATCCGGACGGTGTCGCCCGCCTCGAGGAGCTCTCCCGCCGGCGTGTGGATCGCCCGGCTGCTCTCCGGGTTCCACCCGTAGATCCCCTCTCCGCAAAGCTCGAGGTACACACGGGAGGTCCGGGAGAGGGGAAACCCGTCCCGGGCCCGCTCGTACGCCGGCTCCACCACGAGTTCCCAGGGAAGGCGGCCGTACGAGGAGGAGGCGAGACCCAGGCCAGCGAGCGCACCCGGGGTCGCGATGGAGCCGTAGCCCACCGTGGTGTCGAGTCCCCCGCCGTAATCGAGGTGCACCTCTCGAACGCCCCGTCCGAACCGTTCCGGACGGAGGCCCCGCCCCGGCATCTCGACGTAACCGTCGATCGTCACCGGATCCGCCGGCGCCGGTGCGATCGTGATGAAGGCGCCCCCGCCGAGGGAGCAGACGCCGGGCTCCGTCACGAGGGAGACCAGGACGGCGGCGACCGCCGCATCGACCGCATTGCCGCCCTCGTCCGCAATCCGCGCCCCGGCCTCGGCCGCCATCCGGGAGGTGGAGGAGACCCCTACTCTTTGCGCCATCCCGTCCCCCCGGCTCTTCGCCTGCGGCCGCTCCCGGCTCCCGATCGGAGCCGAACGCCTACCCGCCCCGGAAGGCGAACCACCGGGGAGGCCCCACCGGCCGGGGCGTTCCCCTTTATCGCGGTTTCCGGCAGGATTATGATTCCCCGTCTCGAGAACTCGCTCCCCGACCCTGCACCCGACGGCGCCCGGCGTATGACATCAGCTGACCTGGAGCGCTACGTCCCGGCCGAGGTGGAGCGGAAGTGGCAGGAGCGGTGGGAGGCCGAGGGCACGAACCGCTTCACGGAGTCCGAGCTCCGCTCCGCCGAGGCCCCCTTCTTCAACCTGATGATGTTTCCCTACCCCTCCGCCGAGGGGCTTCACGTGGGAAACATATACGCATTCACCGGGGCGGATGTTCACGGCCGCTTCCACCGCCTGACGGGGCGGGACGTCTTCGAGCCAATCGGGTTCGATGCCTTCGGGATCCACTCGGAGAACTTCGCGCTGAAGATCGGGATCCACCCTATGGACCTGATCCCGAGCAACGTCGAGAACTTCACGCGGCAGCTCCGGAGGATCGGCGGGATGTTCGACTGGGACCACGCAGTCGACACGACGACGCCGGACTACTACCGCTGGACCCAGTGGATCTTCCTCGAGCTCTACCGCGCGGGTCTCGCCGAGCGGGTCGAGGCCCCGGTCAACTGGTGCCCCTCCTGCAAGACGGTGGTGGCGAACGAGCAGGTGGTGGGCGGGCTCTGCGAACGCTGTGACACCCCCGTCGGGCAGCGCCGGATCGCACAGTGGTTCTTCAAGATCTCGAAGTATGCGGAGCGGCTGCTCAACAACCTCGACACGCTCGACTGGTCGGAGCCGACAAAGAAGGCGCAGCGAAACTGGATCGGCCGAAGCGAGGGGGCCGCGATCCACTTTCCGCTCAGTGAGGAGGGCGAAGGGGTCGGCTCGGACGGTACCGGCAGAGAGATGGCCATCGAGGTCTTCACGACCCGGCCGGACACCCTCTTCGGGGCGACGTACATGGTCCTTGCCCCGGAGCACCCCCTCGTCGACCGGGTCACGACCCCAGCGTGCGCCACCGAGGTGGCCCGCTACCGGGAGGCCGTCTCGCGGACGGACCTCGTGACGCGGAAGAAGACGGAAAAGGCGAAGACGGGCGTCTTCACGGGCGGCCGCTGCGTGAACCCTGCCACGGGGACTCCGATCCCGATCTGGATCGCCGACTACGTCCTGATGGAATACGGGACGGGGGCGATCATGGCCGTGCCGGGCCACGACGAGAGGGACCACGAGTTCGCCCGCGCCTTCGGCCTCCCGATCCTCCGGGTCGTCGCCTCCGAGGGGGAAGACCCGGGCGCTCCGCTCGAGGAGGCGTACCCCGGTGAGGGGACGATGGTGAACTCGGGGCGCTTCACCGGCATTCCGACGCCCGAGGGGCGGCGCGCCGTCGTCTCCTGGCTCGGAGAACGGGGGCTCGCCGAGCCGCGCGTCAACTACCGCCTCCACGACTGGTGCATCTCGAGGCAGCGCTACTGGGGCCCTCCGATCCCGATCGTCCACTGCGATGCGTGCGGGGCGGCCCCCCTCCCCGAGGAGGAGCTTCCCGTCCTCCTTCCGCGGGTCGAGGACTTCACCCCCGACGACTCGGGGACAAGCCCCCTCGCCCGGGTCGAGGCGTGGTACCGGACCAGCTGCCCCGAGTGCGGCGGGCAGGCCCGGCGGGAGACGGACGTCTCCGACACCTTCCTCGACTCCTCCTGGTACTTCCTGCGCTACCCGTCGAGCCACGACGCGGAGCACCCCTTCGATCCCGAGATCAACCGGCGCTGGCTCCCCGTCGACTCCTACATCGGGGGGCAGGAGCACAACGTCCTCCACCTCCTCTACTCGCGCTTCGTCACGATGGCGCTCCACGACCTCGGACACCTGGAGTTCGAGGAGCCCTTCTCCCGCTTCCGGGCGCACGGGCTCATCGTCCGTGACGGCGCGAAGATGTCGAAGAGCCGGGGGAACGTCATCGTTCCCGATCCGATCATCGAGCGTCACGGGGCCGACGCCTTCAGGCTCTACCTGATGTTTCTCGGGCCGTACGGGGAGGGCGGCAACTACCGCGATCAGGGAATCCAGGGGCCCTTCGGGTTCCTGAAGCGACTCTGGGAGACGGTGGTCCCCGTCGACGAGCTCGCTGACGGACCACCGGATCCCCTGGTGGAGCGGAAGCTGCACCGGACGATCCGGCAGGTCTCGAGCCAGATCCCGGAGCTTCAGTTCAACACGGCGATCGCGGCAATGATGGAGTACCTGAATGCCGTGCGCCAGGGGGGGAGGAAGGCGTCTTCCTCCGAGGTGAAGCCGCTCGTCGTCATGCTGGCCCCCTTCTGTCCGCACATCGCCGAGGAGCTCTGGGAGCGGCTCGGGGAGGAGGGAAGCATCTTCGATGCGGCGTGCTGGCCCGCCTTCGATCCCGAGAAGACGATCGAGGCGGAGGTCACGCTCGCGGTCCAGGTCAACGGGAAGGTCCGCGGCACGGTCCGGGTCCCGGCGGGGTCGAGTGAGGCCGATGCGCTCGCCTGGGCGAAGGGCGAGGCGAACGTGGCCCGCTACCTCGAGGGGGCACAGCTCCGCAGGGTGATCTACGTTCAGGACCGGCTCCTGAACCTCGTCGTATCAGCTTCCAGGGGGCGGTCATGACAGATGCCAGGAGCGAGGGGCTCGACCTCGCGGATCCGCGGGCGCTCCAGCTCGCCGTCGACGCGGTGCGGGTCCTCTCGATGGACGCTGTCGAGGCGGCCGCCTCCGGACATCCGGGCGCGCCGATGGGGCTCGCCCCCGCCGGGTACCTCCTCTGGCGCCATCACCTGAGGCACAATCCGGCCAACCCCGATTGGCCGAACCGGGACCGCTTCATCCTCTCGGCGGGTCACGCCTCCATGCTCCTCTACTCGCTCCTCCACCTCTCGGGCTACGACCTCCCACTGGCGCAGCTCAGGGACTTCCGCCAGTGGGAGAGCCGCACGCCGGGACACCCGGAGTACGGCGCCACCCCCGGGGTCGAGACGACGACGGGTCCCCTCGGGCAGGGGACCGCGAACTCCGTCGGGATGGCGCTCGCGGAACGCTGGCTCGCCGCCCGCTACAACCGGCCGGACCACCCGATCATCGACCACTATACCTATGTGATCTGCTCCGACGGAGACCTGATGGAGGGGGTCTCCCACGAGGCGGCGGAGTTCGCGGGACACCAGAAGCTCGGGAAGCTGATCTGGATCTTCGACGACAACGAGATCACGATCGAGGGGAGTACGGGGCTCGCCTCCTCCACGGATCACCTCCGCCGCTTCGAGGGCTACGGGTGGCACGTGGAGACGGTCGGGGACGGGAACGACCTGGCCGCGCTCGACGGGGCGCTCAGGCGCGCGCGCCGGGAGGGGGAACGGCCATCGCTCATATCGCTCCGAACGACAATCGGTTGGGGAAGCCCCGGGAAGGCAGGGACGGCGGCCGCGCACGGCGCGCCGCTCGGGGCCAGGGAGGTAGAGGCGACGAAGGAGGCGCTCGGCTACCCGAGCCGGGAAGCCTTCTGGGTGGCGGACGAGGCTCGCCGGGAGTGGGAGCTCGCCGGGGAGCGCGGGATCACCCTCGAGGGGGAGTGGCGCGACGCGCTCGGGCGCTACGAGTCCGCCTACCCCGACCTCGCCCGGGAGCTCGAGCGGTCCCTCTCGGGCGCCCTCCCCCGCGGCTGGGACGCGACGCTCGCCGATTTCCGGCTCCCCGGGAAGCCGGAGGCGACCCGAAAGAGCTCGGGGAGGGTGCTCCAGCACATCGCGGCCGCAGTCCCCAACCTCGTGGGCGGCTCGGCGGACCTCGCACCCTCGACGATGACGGAGATCGCCGGCGCGCCCTCCCTCCTACCCGGCACCCCCGGGGGCCGGAACCTCCACTTCGGCGTGCGCGAGCACGCGATGGGGGGCATCCTGAACGGGATGGCGCTTCACGGCGGCCTCCACGTCTACGGCGGGACCTTCCTCGTCTTCTCGGACTACATGCGGCCCGCGATCCGCCTCGCCGCGCTGATGGGGCTCCCGATCCGCTACGTCTTCACGCACGACTCGATCGGGCTCGGCGAGGACGGCCCGACGCACCAGCCTGTCGAGCATCTGGTGGCGCTCCGGGCGATCCCGAACCTCCTGGATCTGCGCCCCGCCGACGCGCTGGAGACGGCCGCGGCGTGGCGCCTCGCCCTCGAGCGATCGAGCGGCCCCTCCTTCCTCTCGCTGACGAGGCAGGGGGTCCGTCCTCTCGACCGCGGGGCCACGCCGAGGCCGGAAGATGTGAAGCGGGGCGGGTACGTCTTCCGAGAGGCGTCGGGCGGGCGTCCCGATCTGATACTCATCGCCTCCGGCTCCGAGCTCGAGGTGGCACTCGACGCGCGTGAGCACCTCGAGGCGGAGGGGATCCGCACCCGGGCCGTGAGCCTCCCCAGCTGGTATCTCTTCTCCCGGCAGGACCAGCGCTACCGGGATCAGATCCTCCCTCCGAACGTCGCGGCCCGGGTCTCCGTCGAGGCGGGCACGACGTTCGGGTGGGAAAAGTGGACGGCCCCGAAGGGCCGATCCGTCGGGATCGACCGCTTCGGGGCCTCCGCTCCCTCGCCGCGCCTCTACGAGGCCTTCGGGCTCACCCCGGACGCCGTCGCCGAGACGGCCCGGGCCCTCCTTCTGGACTAGTTCACCGGAACCGAGAACCAGTCGAAGAATACCACGAAGAGGATCGTCGCGATGATGAGCGTCACGAGCATCACCGGCGCCCCCTTCCTGAACCAGAGCCCCGGGGTGATCGCGAGACTCGGATCGTTCTCCTGCCGGGCGAGCCGCTCGGAGACCGTCACGATGAAGACGTTCGCGGTGGAGCCGATGTGCGTTCCGTTCCCGCCGAGCCCGACCCCCATCGCGAGCCCCCACCACATCGGGGCGACATTGATCCCCTGCGTCTCCATCCCCAGGATGATCGGGATCATCGCCGCGGTGAAGGGGATGTTGTCGATCGCGGCCGAGAGGACGGCCCCGACCCACATCAGGCTGACGGTTGCCAGCAGGAGATTCGATTCCGCGAAGGGCTGGATGAACTGCCCGACATAGGTCAGGAACTCGCTGTGCTCGACGCCACCGATCACGACGAAGAGCCCGATGAAGAAGATCAGGAGGGGAACCTCGACGTGCTCGACGGCATCGTCCATCAGGAGCCTCCGGGAAGCGAATACGAGCGCTGTCATCCCGAGGACGGCGACGAACCACGGCTCCCAGTCGAGCGCATTGTGGAGGATGAAGAGGACTGTCATCAGGACGAGGACGACGATCGAAGCCCTCCAGAGCCGTGGATCCGTGATCTTCACCTCTTCCAGGTCGAGCGCGGCGGCCTTCTCGGAGAGCTGCTTGTGGAAGAGGAAGCGGAGGAGGATGAGAACCGCGACCCAGCAGACGAAGACCGGGGGGCCCATCCGGATCGCGAAGGTGTTGAAGGAGATGTCGGCCGCGGAGCCGATCATGAGGTTAGGAGGATCGCCGACGAGCGTCCCCACCCCTCCGGTGTCCGAGAGGAGCGCCGCCGCGAGCAGGTAGGGGATCGGGTTCACCTTCTGCGCCTGGGCCACGAGGATGATGAGCGGCCCGAAGATCACCACGGTCGTGACGTTGTCGAGGAGCAGGGAGAGGACCGTGACCGCGGTCCCGAGAAGGACCAACATGAGGTATTGCCGCCCCTTGCTGAACACGGCGAGCTTGTATGCCATCCATCCGAAGCCGCCCGTCGGGATCATGATGGACACGACTGTCATCATCGCGGCGAGGAGGAAGATCACATTCCAGTCCACCGCCCCAACCGCCCCCAACGGATCGTAGAAGCCGTAGAGCTGGCCCACGACCACCATCACCACCGCACCCGCCGAGGAAACCTTCGAGCGCTCCATCCCATGGATCTGCTCGGTGAAGATCCCGATGAACGTGATCGCCAGCACGACCGCCGAGGCGATCATCCCCTGCGTCAAGACTAGCTGCTCCATCCGTCATGCCTCCGAGAATTGAGTCGCCAAGGGCACCGTCAACGGGGCCGGGCGTGTGGGCACCTGGGCCCCGGAGCACTCCGCCCGGGACGAAATGGCCAAGCTGCGCTTAGGATCGGGGTCCGCGTGCCTTCCCGCTCGGGAGTGAAGGGGGAGGCGTCCGCCGGGGCGAACATCTGCCCGGGGCCACCCGTACCTCCGTCCCCCTCATCCAACACGAACCGGGAGTTTCCTCTTCCGCCTCCTTAAGCCGGGAAAGCCGGGGAAGAGACGTATATACCGGGCGAGTTGAGACCCGTCAAGTAATCTCCCGCGTCGCTTGCGCCCACTCGGAGGCGAAGCGGGCGTCGGCGGGCGCTAGCACCAGGCTGCCAAGCTCCTCCGGGGGGCACCATGTGAACGCCTCGTGCTCCACTGGAACGGGCACGCCCGAAACCGACACCCGCACGAAAACGATCTCGAAGGGCGAGCCCGGGTCGAGCGCCCGGAATAGTACGGGGCCGAGGCTTTCGACCTCGAGTCCGAGCTCCTCCCCAAGCTCCCTCGCGACCGCCTCGCCGAGCGACTCGCCCGCCGCGACCTTCCCCCCCGGGAACTCCCAGAGGCCACCGTGGCGCTTTCCCCGGGGACGCCGGCCAAGGAGGAGCCGTCCCTCCCTCTCGATCACCGCAGCCACGACCGGGACAGGAGGGGTCAACCGCGCGTCTCTTGCACACCTAGGCGGGAGTGGGGCTTTGGGCGGGTGCGGGAGCGATCTCCGGTGAGCCGCTCCACCTCGGCGGGAAAGGCGGCCCCCAAGAGACGACCGGCCCGGCGGGCGCGCCGCCGGGCCGGTCGGGGTACGGCCTCACCTGGGGTGTGATCCGAGATTACATCCCGGGCCACGGCGGGCCATGATCACCCGAGGGCATCGAGCGCTCGCCCATATAGACGAACTTCTGGATGCGCTTCCCTTCGTACGTCTCGGTCGTGTAGATGTTGCCCTCGCGGTCGGTCGCCAAGCTGTGGGCACCGAAGAACATCCCAGGATAGCGACCGCCCTTGCCGAAGGTATAGAGCTGGCGGAGCGTCTGACGTTCTACGACGCGCACCTTCTGGTTCCGCCCGTCCGTGATGTACAGGTAGCTCTGCTCGGGATCGCTGGAGAAGGCCACGTCCCACGTCGAGCCCTCGCCGAGCGACCCATTCTGGTAGAACTCTTCTTGGATGAACTCGCCCTCGGTCGTGAAGACCTGGATCCGGTTTTCCTGCCGGTCGCAGACGTAGACCATGCGATCCACCGATACGTCCGCGCAGTGCACCGGGCCCCGGAACTGCGGGGCCGGCTCCCGGTCCGCACCTCTCGGGCCGAAGGGGTAGTCGTCGACGGGATCGTTCCCGTACGCGCCCCAGTACCGGAGCATGTCCCCGCTCTCGGGATCGATGACCGCCACGCGGCGATTGAAGTACCCGTCCGACAGGTAGACCTCGTTGTCGACCGCATCGACGAAGATCTTCGCGACCCGCCCGAAGCTTTCCGGGTCGTGGCTGTCGCGCATGTAGCCGCCGGAGCCGTCCGCACGCGCGTCCGCTGAACCGAACTGCGCGACCAGGTCGCCGTCCTGCGTCAGCTTCAGGACGTGGGCATCGCCCTGGCCATTCCCGCCAACCCATACGTAGCCCTCGTGATCCACGAAGATGCCGTGGTTCGAGGTCGGCCACTCGGCGCCCTGGTACATCGCGCCGGGCTCGGCACCCCAGGCATGCACGACGTTGCCGTCCATGTCGAAGGCGAGAATCGGCGGGGCGCCCACGCAGCACTCACCCGTCGGCGGATCCTGCTCCGCCCCGGACTCGCCGCCGGTGAGGGTGGCCGAGCTGCGATGCACCATCCAGATGAGATCGTTGGCATCGACCCATACGCCGATGGCGTTTCCGAGGAGCCAGTTCTCGGGCAACGGCTGGGGCCAGAACGGATCGACCTCGAAGTACGGCGCCATCTCGCTCTGGGCCTGAACGCTGTCCTGCAACTGGGACTCGCACGCCCAGAGTACCCCGACTGCGGCGACGAAGCCGACTCCAAGCCAGATCTTTCGTTTCGAACTCATCGTACCCTCTCCCGCACAGTAGGAAGCGAAACCATCCACACCCAAGAGACGCACCGGTACGGCTTCGCGCAAGTACTGCGTCGACGATCTGCCGCGCCCTCCACCGAGGCATCTTACGCCCTCCCCTCCCGCCTGTCCATAGCGGAGCGTAACAATCGCGCTCGTCCGGTATCGACTCGGGGACCCACTCTGCCTAGCTTTCGGCGATTGTCGGCGCGGAGCGTGCCTCAGGCTCCTCGCCACCACATGAGAGGCGCCGGCCGGCCACCGCGCGCTCGAGCGGTCCCACACGATTCGCCCCGGACCAGGTAGGACGTTTAGCGCGCATGTCGACGGTCGTCAGGGAGCGGCTCTCCCCATCCTCGTTCATAGGAGTCAAGGGAGAGGGCATCATCTCGTTTGGCTCGGGCCAGCCCGACCTCCCCCCACCACCCGAAGCCTTCCATGTCCTGGGGCCATTCCACGACTTCAAGTACGGGCTCATCCAGGGCTTGCCCGAGCTTCGCGAGGAGCTGGCCGGGCAGTACCCCGACTCGACCCCCGAGAGCGTGGTCATCACGAACGGGGCCTCCGAAGCGCTCGATCTGGCGCTTAGGGTCATCGCGCGAATGGCCGGCCCGGGGGCTCCGAAGGTCCTCATGGCCCGGCCGTACTACTATTCCTACCCGGAGATGGCCCGCTTCGCGGGGCTGGAACCCGTCTTCGTGAGGACCGTCGAGGGTCGGATCGATCTCGAGGACTTCTCCCTGAAGGCGAAGGGGTGCCGGGCCGTGATCATCAACTCGCCCTCGAACCCCACGGGGCGCGTGGAGGACGTCGACACACTGAGGGAAATCGAGAAGATCACCACCGCGGCGGGAATCTACGTCCTCTCCGACGAGGTCTACAAGGATCTCATCTACGTGCGGGAGAACTACCTGATCAACGGTCCCCGCGTCGTGACGATCAATTCCTTTTCGAAGACGTACTCGATGTGCGGGTTTCGCGTCGGCTACCTCTGGTCGCTCGACGAGGATCTCGTCTCGGACGTCGTGTCGATGAAGACGCACACCTCGATGAACACGAACATCCTCGCCCAGGAGATGGCGCTGGCCGCCACCCGCGTGCCGCGCGCCTACATCGAGGGGCAGCTCGAAATCTGGCGTGCCCGCCGCGACCTCATCTACCGCGGGCTCCTCGATCTCGGCTTCGATGTATGGCAGCCGGAGGGGGCCTTCTACGTGATGCCGAGGGTAGAGGACCCGCGGGACTTCGTCTGGCGGCTCTACCACGACCACAAGGTGATCACCTACCTGGGGGAATGGTTCGGAAGCCCGACCCGGGTACGGCTGTCCTACGCGCTCGACATCGAGAAGATCGAAGCGGGCCTCGGCCGGATCCGAGCGTACATGGCCCGGAAGTGAGACCAGCGGTGGCCAGGCGCCCCGGCCGGGTGGATCCGTTCGGCGAGGCACCCATCACCCCCGACCCCGGTGAGGACGGAGAAATGAAACGGAAGTGGGTTTACCAGTTCACCGAGCTCGAGGCCGTCGAGGCCCGGGCCGGAGAGTGGGAGGAGGTCCGCGCTCTTCTCGGGGGCAAAGGCGCGAACCTGGCGGAGATGACGCGGATCGGGGTCCCCGTGCCACCCGGGTTCACGGTGACGACGGACGCTTGCATCGCCTACCTCGCGGAGGAAGGCCGCTTCCCGAAGGACATCTGGGAGCAGCAGATCGAGGCACTCCACCGGATCCAGGCGGCGACGGGCAAGCAGTTCGGCAACCCCGAGCGGCCGCTTCTCGTCTCGTGCCGCTCCGGGGCGAAGTTCTCGATGCCCGGGATGATGGACACGATCCTCAACCTCGGGATGAATGACGGGGTCGCCCGCGGGATGGTCGAGCTCACCGGGGATCCACGCTTCGTCTACGACGCGTACCGGCGGGTGATCCAGATGTTCGGGAGCGTCGTCCGGGGGATGGACGCGGAGATCTTCGAGGAGACGCTTCGCCACCGGAGGATCGCCGCGGGCGTCGCCTCGGACCCAGAGCTCGAGGCGGAGGACTGGATGGCGCTCACGCAGCGCTTCAAGGAGCTCGTGAGGGCGCATACCCGCGCGCCCTTCCCGCAGGACCCGCTCGAGCAGCTGAGGTCGGCGACGGAGGCCGTCTTCGAGTCGTGGAACGGGAAACGAGCGATCGACTACCGCGAGGCGTCGGGGATCCCCCACGACCTGGGCACGGCCGTCAACATCCAGACGATGGTCTTCGGCAACATGGGGGAGAGCTCGGGGACCGGCGTCGTGATGAGCCGAAACCCCTCGACCGGTGAGCCGGGGCTCGCAGGGGACTTCCTCAACAACGCGCAGGGGGAGGACGTCGTCGCCGGGACACGGGCGACGCTCGACATCGGGGTCATGGCGGAGGAGTTCCCCGAGGCGTACCGCGAGCTCGTCGAGATCGCCGACACGCTCGAGCGCCTCTACCGGAACATGCAGGACCTCGAGTTCACGATCGAGAACGGAAAGCTCTGGCTCCTGCAGGCGCGAAACGGCAAGCGAACCGCCCAGGCGGAGGTCCGGATCGCAGTCGATATGGTCGACGAGGGGCTCCTCTGCCGGGAGGAGGCGGTCCTTCGCGTGAGTCCGGAGCAGGTGGCCTTCTACCTCCACCCGCAGTTCACGGAGAAGGTGCGCTCCGGGGCGGAGCGGATCGCCGAGGGGCTCAACGTATCGCCCGGGGCGGCGGTCGGCGTCGTGGCCTTCGACGCGGACACTGCGGAGGCGTGGGCGGGCGAGGGGCATGCCGTAATCATGGTGCGGCCCGAGACGAAGCCCGATGACGTGCACGGGATGTTCGCATCGGAGGGGATCGTGACGAGCCGTGGGGGACGGACGAGCCACGCGGCGCTCGTCGCTCGCCAATTCGGAAAGCCGGCCGTCGTGGGGATCGAGGCGCTCGAGATCGACGTGGAGGACAGGGAGGCCCGGATCGGTGAGCTCGTCCTCAAGGAGGGGGACGCGATCTCGATCGACGGGGCGCTCGGCGAGGTCTACCTCGGGTCGCTCCCGACCGTCGTGCCGGACCTCTCCGATCCCTCGCTCGCGCGCCTCATGGGGTGGGCGGACGAACTCCGCAGGCTCCAGGTCTGGACGAATGCGGATTACCCGGAGGATGCCCGGCGCGCCCGGGGGCTCGGGGCGGAGGGGATCGGGCTCTGCCGGACGGAACACATGTTCTTCGAGGAGGACCGCCTCCCGGTCATGCGTGAGATGATCATGGCGCGCAACTCCACCGAGCGGGAGGAAGCGCTCGAGAGGCTCCTCCCCCTCCAGCGGGCCGACTTCGAGGGCCTCTGCCGGGAGATGAACGGGCTCCCCGTCGTCGTCCGGCTTCTCGATCCGCCCCTTCACGAGTTCCTCCCGAACCATCAGGAGCTCCTCCGGGAGCTCGCGGAGCTCAAGGTGAAGCTCCAGCACCTGGATACCCTCCGCCAGATCGACAACACGCTTGAGGAGATCCGGGCGAAGCAGGACTTCCTCTCCCGGACCGAGGATCTGCTCGAAGCGAACCCAATGCTCGGGACGAGAGGGGTTCGCCTTGCGATGCTCCTCCCCGAGCTCACGCGCATGCAGACCCGCGCGCTCTTCCAAGCAGCGACCCGGTGCATGCACGAAGGCGTCGACGTGCGGGTGGAGGTCATGATCCCGCTCGTATCCCACCTGAACGAGTTCGCCACCCAGCGGGCGCTCGTGGAGGCGGAGGCAGCGGCCGTGATGGAAGAGGAGGAGGTCGAGGTTCCGTACAAGGTGGGAACGATGATCGAGATCCCGAGGGCCGCGCTCACGGCGGACGAGATCGCATCCGCCGCGGAGTTCTTCTCCTTCGGTACGAACGACCTGACCCAGACCGTCTTCGGGATCTCGAGGGACGACGCGGAGTCCGGATTCCTCCTCCACTACGTGCGAGAGAAGGTCCTCGCCGAAAACCCGTTCGCGACCCTCGACGTGGAGGGAGTCGGGCGGATCATGAAGATGGCCGTCAGGCTCGGACGGGAGGTTCGAGCCGATCTCGAGATCGGGATCTGCGGGGAGCACGGGGGGGACCCGAAGTCCATCGAGTTCTGCCACGAGATCGGGATCGACTACGTGAGCTGCTCTCCGTTCAGGGTCCCCGTGGCGCGGCTCGCCGCAGCGCAGGCCGCCGTGCAGGAGGCGGGGTGGCGCCCGATGCCCGCGGCACCGAGGGACGAGCCGGTACGCCCGGACGAGCCGGAAACCGGGGCAGAGGGGAGGCTGACGGCTCCCGCGACGGCCTGACACGCTCCCCCTCCCCCGCTCGCGGGCCGCACGACGCCCGAGCGAGTCGTACGGCGTCTGTCGGCGGGGCCCTTACCGCGGATAGCCCGCCGCCCGTTCAGGGCTCGGCCGCCGCGAGATCGAGGACGGCACCCCCGAGCGCCCGCACCCGCTCCTCGTCCCCCGGGATCTCTCCCAGGCTGATCCGGCGCGCATCGCCCCAGAGCTGGGTCGCGATCTCGGCGAGCGCAGCGCGCCTCGCTCCCCCGTCTGCCATCGCCTCGGCCCCGGCGAGCTGGTCCGTCACCTCCCGGATCCTCTCTGGGGGAAGGCCCTCGGCGCGCGCCACCTGGTCCCGGCGCGCCCGGGCCACGGCAAAGGCAGGAGGCCAGACGACCCGCGGCTGCTCCTGGGGATTGAAGGTCCGGTACTCGACGAGTCGAGCCGCATCGATCTCGTTCTGCGTCAGGTGCCCGCTGGGCGTGAGCTCGAAGACATCGAGACCCCGGAGCTCCTCAGAGCCGTAGATGTTCCCGTTGTACCAGTAGGCCGACCAGTAGCCGCCGGACATCAGCTCCGTCGCGCTCATCGGCCCCCGGTCGAAGTAGGCAATCTCGTAGGGGTTCTCCGAATCGGTGAAGTCGAAGATCGAGATCCCACCCTGATACCACGCCTGGACCATGATGTCGCGGCCCGGGACGGGGATGAGCGAGCCGTTGTGCGCAACGCAGTTCTCGGTCTCGGTCTGCGCGGCGGGAAGCTTGAAGTAGCCGGCGAAGTGGAGCGTGCGGTCGACGACGTCGAAGACCGCGTTCGCACCCCAGTTCGGGGGATCGGTCGCGAGACAGCGCGGCTGACCGCCCCCGCCCCACTCATCGGTGAAGAGGACCTTCGAGCCGTCGTTGTTGAAGGTCGCCGAGTGCCAGTACGCGAAGTTGGGGTCCGTCACCTGATCGATCCTCACCGGGTTGGCGGGATCCTGGATGTCGAACAGGACGCCGTTTCCCTGACACGCCCCCGCCGCGAGCCCAATCTCGGGGTATGCGGTGATGTCGTGGCACGAGGTCGTCTGACTCGTCTCCTGCGTCCCGGGCCCGTGACCACCGCCCTCCCAGAGGCCCGCGATCGAGCCCGTCTCGGGGTTCGCGAAGACCCTCGGCTCGGATACGACGCGAGCATTCTCGGGCGCATCCAGGGGGACGTGGATCACCGAGATCCGCCAGAAGGAGGTCCCGGCTTCGTTCGGGTCCGCGATATCGAGGCACCCCTCGAGCTCCTCGGGGGGCCGAACCCCGGAGGTGCCCGATACGTAGATGTAGACGCTGCGGTCGTCGGCCGGATCGCTCACGACCGTGTGGGTGTGCGAGCCCCGGCACGTCTGGACGGCTGCCACCTGGCGCGGGGTCCCAATATCGCTGATGTCGAAGATCCGCACCCCCCGGAAGCGCTCGGGATCGACGTCCGCCTCGATCTCCTCCTCCGTCGCAACCCCGCAGTCGAGCCGTCCCCGCCGCTCCTGGTCCGAGCGGAAGAGGAGGTCTCCGTAGACGGAAAGATCGCCCTGCGCGCCCGGACAGACGACCGAGCTCACAAGCTCGGGGTTGGCCGGATCCGCGATGTTATAGACGTTGAACCCGTTGTAGTTGCCGACGAATGCGAGGTCGTCCCTGAAGGCCAGATCCGAGTTCTTCAGGGGCGGGAAGCCAGGATTGTCCGCGACGAAGAAGCCGGGCGGACGGTCCTGATGGCCCACCAGCTCGAGGTTCGAGATCGCCTCCTCCGCATCCATCCACCCGGCACCGAGACCGACCCTCGGATCACCTCCCCCGGCAGCCCCCTGGGCGGCGAGCGCCGCGGGGAGTGCGAGCCATCCGGCGAGGAGCGCGGCGAGCGCGCGGACGCCCGGGCCCGGGAGGAGACGACGACGCCACACCGTCAGCAAGTCATTCATGGCTCTTTCCTTGCGGTTCTGCACCGGGACCACCCTTCAGCGGGCTTCGGAGAGCATCCTGACCATCCGTACAATCTCGATGCGTTGGTCACTGTCAACATCCACCGCGAATTCGAAGATCACCGATTCCTCCCCCGCGCCCTCACTCTCGAAGAGCTCCCTCACCATCGTGAGCGCACCCTCATGATGACGGATCATGCGGACGAGGAAGAGTCGATCGAACTCGGCCCCGGCGGCCGCCTCCAGCTCGGCCAGCTCCTCCGGGGTGAGCATCCCCGGCATCATCACGGGCTCACTGGCCGAGGACCGGAGCTGATAGCCCCGCGCGGGATCGGGGATCTCCTCTCCGTGCTCCGTCAGCCACCGCTCTATGAGGGCGATCTCGTCCCCCTGGGAACGGCCGATTCGCTCGGCGACGAGGCGCACGCCGTCGCTCGCCCCGCGATCCGGCACGAGCGCGACGAGGGTGATGGCCTGGGCGTGGTGAGCGATCATCCCCTGCATGAAGCGGACGTCGGCCGGGGTCACCCTCGGGGCAAGCGAGAGCCGGGCCTCCTCGGCGTCCACCACCCGGCTCGGCTCTCCGGGCGCTCCCGGGCGGACGGCGCGCCCGGCGGACGCGCCGGGTGACTGGCATGCGCCCTGCCCGAGGGCGAGGGCCAGGACCACGGCCCCGGTCCGTGCGAGTGGAGCGAGCACGATCAGCGGACGAATCTCGGCCGGTTCAGCAGGATCAGCGCGGGTCCCGCCTTGAGCGTAGGCACGGGGGGCAGGCGCACACAAGTACGGGCGCCGAGGCCCTCCGCCCCGAGACGCCCCTTCCCGACTGAACCGCTTCCCTCCCTCGACCGGGCCTATGCTACGGGGCGGCTCCGCCGTGCGTGCCGGGCGTTCGCCGCACGCCAGGTGCCGGGAGGCGGGGCTCACTGATAGAGCTGGAAGTAGATCACCGGCCAGGCGAGCACCGCGAAGTACCAGAAGACCTGCACGGTCATGAACGGTCCTCCGGCGAGCGCACCGCGACGTAGCCGAACCCACGCCCACCCGAGCCCGGCGAGGGCCGCGGCCGCATGCACGGCGTGGCTGCCCACGATGAGGTAGAAGAAGGCGCCGTACGCACTCGAGAAGTCGAGGCCCGCCCGGATCAGGCCCACCCCCTGCACCCCCTGGAAAACGACGAAGAAGGCGGCGAGGAGGAGTGCCGTCGTGAGGGCGCTGGCGGCCCGGCGGGACCCCGACCGGAAGGCCAGCTGGGCCCAGAGGAGCGCACAGCCGCTCACGAGGAGAGACATCGAACCCGCGGCCGTCTCGGCGACGGGGAGTCGGGGCTGGTCGAGGGGCGGCCAGATCTCTCCGACCTGGTCGGCGATGAACTGCACGTGGGCCGAGATGAGCCCCGCAAAGAGCATCGTCTCTGTCACGACGACGAGGATCACCGCGATCACGCCGTTCGTGAGACGGGGCGCGTTTCCTTCCGGTGATCCTCCCACTGCCGCTCCGGGAACCGCGTTCATGACACGCCGTGGACTTGGGTGGGAGTGAGGGCCCGCCAGACGCTCCCTCCCGAGCCGCCCGCCGCGCGTGGGGTGCCGACCGCCCTTCCCGAGCCTCCCGGACCATCACGCAACCGGCTGGTGCGCGGCCGGGAAGGAAGCTCCATCTGCGGGCGGCAGGACGCGAACTCGGCAGGGGCGGACAGAGGGGCCCGAAACCATGCCGGGCCGGGTCTCCCAAGCGTCCCTCGGAACCGCGCGGTTGACCCCGACGGGGGATGACGGAGATCGGGGTGAGCCCCGGCCAGCATGCCGGGGCCGGCTACGCCGCCGCCACGGCGTCCTCGAGCTCACCCATGTCAATGCCGAGGCCCCGTGCCACCCCTTCGCCGTACGCGGGGTCGGCCTTCAGGAAGTGGCCGATCTGGCGCAGCTGAATCTCCCTCGGCACCGGCTTCATCGCGCGAACCAGGTTCCCGATCAGCCGGTCCTGCTCGTCGGCCGTCATCAGCCGGAAGAGGTCGCCGGGCTGCCTGTAGTCGTCGTTTCCGTCACGGTGGTCGTAGCGGCCGGCGTCGCCGTCCAGCTTGATCGGCGGCTCGACGTAGCGGCGGTCCTCGGCGGGCCCGTTGAAGCTGTTCGGTTCGTAGTTGACGGCGCCTCCGGCGTTGCCGCCGTGGCGCATCGCACCGTCACGGTGGTACGAGTGCACCGGACAGCGGGCCTGGTTGACCGGAAGCGTCTCGTAGTTGACACCGAGACGATAGCGGTGCGCATCGGCGTAGGAGAAGATGCGAAACTGGAGCATCTTGTCGGGACTGTGGCTGATCCCGGGCACCTGGTTCGCGGGCGAGAAGCTCGACTGCTCCACCTCGGCGAAGTAGTTGTCCGGATTCCGGTTGAGCTCGACGATCCCCACTTCGATGAGCGGGTAGTCGCCATGCGGCCACACCTTCGTCAGGTCGAAGGGATTGAACCACGGCCGGTCGGCCTCCGCTTCGGGCATCACCTGGATGCAGAGGCGCCACTTCGGACAGTCGCCGCTTGTGATCGACCGGAAGAGGTCGGCCTGGTGCGACTCGCGGTCGGCCCCGACAACCTCGGCGCCCTCCTGGTCCGTCAGGAAGCCGTGGCCCTGCATCGTCTTCAGGTGGAACTTGCACCAGATCCGCTCGCCCGCCGCGTTGAGGAGGCTGTAGGTGTGCGAGCCGTAGCCATTCATGTGGCGGTACGACCTCGGCAGGCCGCGGTCCGAGAAGAGGATCGTGACCTGGTGGAGACTCTCGGGCGACAGCGACCAGAAGTCCCACATCGCGGTGGGGCTGCGGAGGTTCGTCTTCGGATCGCGCTTCTGGGTCCGGATGAAGTCGGGGAACTTGTAGGGGTCGCGGACGAAGAAGACCGGCGTGTTGTTGCCGACAAGGTCCCAGTTGCCCTCGTCCGTGTAGTACTTCATCGCGAAGCCGCGCACGTCACGCTCGGCGTCCGCCGCGCCCCGCTCGCCCGCCACCGTGGAGAAGCGCCAGAAACATGTGGTCTCCTTGCCGATCCCGGAGAAGAGGCTGGCCTTCGTGTAGCGGGTGATGTCGTTGGTGACGGTCAGCGTCCCGTAGGCCCCGGAACCCTTGGCGTGCACCACCCGCTCGGGAATCCGTTCGCGGTTGAAGTGCGCGTGCTTCTCGAAGAGCTGCCAGTCCCCGACGAGGAGCGGCCCCCGGGGACCGGCCGTCAGGCTGTTCTGGTTGTCGCCGACCGGAATCCCGGCCGCCGTGGTGAGCTGGGTCTTTCCTGCCATCTCGATCACACCTCCCGATATGCGGTTCGCCGAGGTGCCCGCTTCCCCGCGAGTACCTCTAGGGAATGTATTCCCGTCTCAATTCTAACCGTGCAAGACCGGTGGATACAGTACAGAGTGGAGTGCCTGCCCCTTGCGGCTGCGCCGGGCTCCGGACCGCACGGCCTGCGACACCCGGCCGAGGGGAGCGCCAGGCCGGCGCGGGAGGCCGCGCCCAACCACCGGACCGGTTCGCCCCGGAACGCGCCGCGCGCAACCCGATCCCGGATAGGCCGAAACCGGCACAACGCGCTTCGCGGGACCTTCGGGAGACCGCCCGGAGAACGCGCGCCACGGGAGAGGCAGATCGGGCACCGATCCCTTTGCGCCGGGAAGTCCGAGGCCTCTATTGTCTTCTCTCAAGCGCCAGACGCGACCCAAGACAACCGGAACTGAGCCCATGATACAAAAGATCGGCCGCGGTTCGGCCTTCGTCCTCGCGACCTTCGCGGTGCCCCTCCTCACGCTGCCTCTCATGACCCCGGTACACGGCGAGGCAGCCCAGGAGTCGTTTCGGGCCCGCCTCTCCCCACTCCCGGTCAACGGGGTCACGGTTTCCACGATCACCGGCGTCGGCGGCGTCCGGGCCACGCTCGCCGGGAGCGAGCTCACCGTGGAGGGAGATTTCCGGGGACTGAGTTCGGCCGCGACGGAGGCGGAGCTTCGGACGGCCCTTCCCGGACTTCGGGGGCCGGCGGTCGCGTCGCTCGAGGCCACGGTCGCCGAGGCGGGAGAGCTCAGCGGGTCCGTGACGCTCTCCGACGAGCAGGCCGAGCTCCTTCGCGCTCACTCGCTCTACGTGCAGATCAACAGCGCAGGGAACCCCGAGGGCGAGCTTCGGGGGTGGATCTACGACCTGGAGACGATCGGTCCGGAACCGGCGAACGTCGAGCCCGGAACGCTGACGGTGGCGGACCTCCTTCGGGACTTCGAGCCCGTCACCGACGAAATGCTCGAGAACCCCGACCCGGCCAACTGGCTCATGATCCGCCGGAACTACCACGCGCACAGCTCCAGCCCTCTCGACCAGATCACCCGCGAGAATGTGGACGGGCTCCGCCTGGAGTGGATCTGGCAGATGAACGACGGGGCCTCGGAGCCGGCGCCCATCGTCTACGACGGTGTGATCTACCTGATCAACCCGAGTAACGTCGTCCAGGCGCTGGATGCCCGGACCGGTGACCTGATCTGGGAGACGGCGACGGGACCGGATGACGGCCAGGACATGCGAAACATCGCGATCTACGGCTCGAGCATCATCCAGGCGACGACGGACGCGCGGATCGTGGCGCTGGATGCCCGGACGGGCGAGCAGGTCTGGGAGACGCAGATCCAGGAGGGGAACGCGAACTCGAGCGGACCCATCGTCGCGGACGGGAAGGTCCTGAACGGACTCGGCCAGTGTTCCCGATACCGCGAGACCCGCTGCTTCATCAGTGCTCACGACGCCACCACGGGCGAGCCGGTATGGCGGTTCCACACGATCGCCCAGGCGGGCGAGCCCGGCGGAGACACCTGGGGCGACCTCGACAACATCTTCAGGCAGGGCGGCGAGACGTGGATCACCGGGAGCTACGACCCGGAGCTCAACCTGACCTACTGGGGCACGGCGCAGGCGAAGCCCTGGGTGCCCGCGAGCCGCCACATGTCGATCTTCGACGAGGGGCTCTACACGAACGCGACCGTCGCGGTGGACGTCGAGACCGGTGAGCTCGACTGGTACTTCCAGCACGTCCCCGGCGAGGCGCTCGACCTCGACGAAGTCTTCGAGCGCGTCCTCGTCGACCGCGGGGATGAGCGCCTCGTCTTCTCCCTCGGAAAGCACGGGATACTCTGGAAGAACGACCGCGCCACAGGGGAATTCCTGGGCTTCGCGGAGACGGTCTACCAGAACGCCTTCACGAACGTCGACCCCGAGACCGGAGCTATCACCTACCGGGACGACATCATCAACGCCGAGATCGGGGAGTGGACACCGGGGTGTCCGAGCAGCGCAGGGGGGAAGGACTGGCACTCCATGAGCTATCACGAGCCTACCGGGGTCCTGATCGCGCCCCTCAGCCAGACGTGTCTCGAGAACCAGGCCCGGGAGGTGGAGCTCGTCGAGGGCAGCGGGGGCACGGCATCGGCACGGCTCTTCTTCGAGATGCCGGGCTCGGACGGGAATCTGGGGAAGCTCGCGGCGTACCATGTCGACACCCTTGAAGAGATATGGAGCTACGAACAGCGGGCGTCTTTCATCACCGGCGTCCTCTCGACGGCCGGAAACGTGGTCTTCGCCGGCGACCTGGACCGGAGGTTTCGCGCCTTTGACGTGAGCACCGGCGAGATCCTCTGGGAGAGCCGGCTCGGAACCTCGGTGCAGGGGCACCCCGTGTCCTACGCCATCGACGGGAAGCAGTACATCGCGGTCACCACCGCAACGTGGGGGACGAGCCCGAGAGCCGTTCCCCGGGTCGTGGCGCCGGACGTGCGGCACCCGGGCACCGGAAACGCGCTCTACGTCTTCAGCCTCCCGGACTGACGAAGCGACGGCCCGGCAAGGGTCCGGCGAGGCGATTCGGGCGGGGGTCGGGATCGGTCCGAGCGAGCGGTTGAGCCCGGACGGAATGCGGCGTGCATGCGGAGAACCCGCGGAGGAGGAGATCCGAAGCGCACCCGGGCGTGGTCCCGACCGTATCCACCCTCGTCCTGCACCCGTCCTCGCCCGGACCTGCCGCCGGGCGCCCGACGGGCTCGCCCGATCACTGCGCGGGACCGTCCCGCCGGGATAGCGCGTGATCCACGAAGGCGGCCACCCCCTCGAGGTCGCGCTCCACCGGGATCCCTTCATGGACCGACTCGAGCCGGTCCAGGCTGTGGGCAAACGCGACCACCGGCCGGCCGTACCTCACGGCCAGCCGCACCTCGCTCGCCGTACCGGCCCCACCGGGGAGGACGACCACCACGTCGGCCGTAAGGACATTGATGTGATTGCGCGAGAGGCGCCCGGCCCCCGCCCGTCCTCTCGCCGGGAGGTGGGTCCGGATCGCGATCTCCACCCAGCGATTCGGGTAGCCGCCGACGGGGGCTCCTCGTTCCCCATCCCACGGCAGCACCCCGAGGACCGAACCGCTTCGCCCCTCCACCCGGGAGAAGGCCTCGCTCACCGATGCCATCACCCCGCCTCCCCCTCCAGTGAGGAGGTGGACGTCCCTCCTTGCCAGCCACTCCCCGAGCGGCCAAGCGAGTTCGCGGTGAGGCTCGCTCCCCGAGCCCATGACTCCCACGACCGGAATCCGGTGCGGGTGGATACTACGCTGTGACATTCGCAAGTGTGCTCGATGCAGTCAGGCGATGACCGCTCCCGTACAGCTGAGGACAAGCTAAGGGTCGCCGGCCAACGAGGCCGGGTCAGGATATCCAGCGCACGAACGGAGTGCTCTCGACCGCGGCACAGGCGACGAGTGGCCCGGGCCACACTTGCCCCGAGAAAACGGGGACCGTACGGTTTCTGGGGGCAGAAGTCCACTCCCTTCCCCTCGCCGGCCCCCGCAAGAAAGGGCGAGAGGCCGTGCTCCCGGCCGGGGAGCACGGTGGCGATCACGCACGAGGTCAGATCATGTCAATACCCGGAACGGTCAGGTGGATAACAGCCTTCGCGGCCCTCTCCCTCCCCCTCTTGGCGCCATCCCTCGCCGCGCAGAACTCCTCCAATGCGTACGCGATCGTCGATGGCTGGGCGAAGCTCCCCGGCGGGAGAGAGATGGGCGCCGTTGGCAAGGTCACGATTGATCCGGACGGCCGCCACATCTGGGCCGTCGTGCGATGCGATGCAGGTGGGGAGAGATTCGGGACCGAGTGCCTCGATTCGGACCTCGACCCCGTGATCAAGTTCGATCCGGAGGGAAACGTGGTCGAGAGCTTCGGCGGCGGGCTCTTCATCTGGCCGCACGGTATCGACGTCGATTCGAGCGGCAACGTCTGGGTCACCGATGCGGTGAGCTCCGGGAACATCCCCTCCGGTGACGGGCGCGGCAACCGCGTCATCAAGTTCAGCGCCCGGGGCGAGGTGCTCCTGGAATTGGGCACCGCCGGAATGGAGGGGGGGGGGGGCGACCACTTCACCGCACCGAGTGACGTGGCGATCGCCGACAATGGAGACATCTTCATCGCGGACGGTCACGGGAACACGGGGAACAACCGCGTCGTCAAGTACGATCGCCAGGGCAACTACCTTATGGAGTGGGGCCGTACGGGGTATGCGCCCGGAGAGTTTCGCGCCCTCCACGCGATCGACATCGATCCGAGCGGAAGGATCTTCGTCGGCGACCGAAGCAACAGTCGGATTCAGATCTTCGATCAGGCGGGCAACCACCTCGCGACCTGGACCCAGTTCGGGCGCCCGAGCGGGATCGCCTTCGACACCAATGGCCTTATCTACGTCGCAGACTCCGAATCCGATGACGTGCAGAATCCCGGCTGGGAGATGGGGATCCGGATCGGCGAGATCGAGACGGGGTGGGTCACCGAGTTCATCCGCTTCCCCTGGGCCGACCCGCGCGACACGTCGGGCAACGGAGCGGAATTCGTGGCCGTCGACAGCCAGGGCAACATGTACGGAGGCGAGCCCCGGCCCCGGCAGCTCAGGAAGTACATGCGGGTCCGGCCCTAGGAAGATGTGAAGGGCCACGCACTCTCGGCGCTGACGCTCTTCGCCCTTGTGTGCCTGGGCGTGGCGACGGCCGCGCCGGTGGAAGGACAGCGGTTTCGGAGTGCGCGCAGCCGGGTCCGCCTGGGAGACGGGCTTCCCGACCGGCCGGGCGGGTTCACCTTCTGCAGGCTCGCATTCGTGGAGGTACGGCGGGAGCCCGGCGGCTCGAGCTGGACCACCGATTTCCCGAATGCGGAGAGGAACCTCACGACTCGCCTCTCCCAGCTGACCCCGACCCCCATCAGCAGGTGGGAGCACGGGGAGCCGGGGTTTGCGATCGTCCGCGCCACCGACGCCGAGCTCTTCGAGTGCCCCTTCCTCTTCGGGTCCCATGTGGGGGTTACCGGCTTCGATGCCGATGAGGTCAGGGCGCTGAAAGACTACTTTGACAAGGGGGGGTTCCTCTGGGTCGATGACTTCTGGGGCAACGCCGCCTGGCGCCAGTGGGAACGCCAGATGCAGCTGGTGTTCCCGGAGCGCCCGATCGTGGACCTGCCCCCGGACCATCCGCTCTTCGAGATCGTCTACCAAGTGCCGGAGCTCCCGCAAATCCCCTCCATACAACACTGGAGGCGATCCGGGGGGGGAACCTCGGAGCGCGGGTTCGAGAGCCGTCAGCCGCACACCCGGGCGATCCTGGACGAGAGCGGGCGAATCATGGTGCTCATCACCCACAACACGGACATCGCAGACGGGTGGGAGCGCGAGGCCGAAGATCCGCAGTTCTTCTACCGGTTCTCGCCCGATGCCTACGCCGTAGGCGTCAACGTCGCAGTGTGGATGATGACGCACTGACGTGACGTAAGGGCACAGGCGAGGCGTGCCGGTGGGTCATCCGGGCTCTACGGCGGCGGTCGCGTGCGGCCGACGGGTGCGTCAAGAGCCCCGCGACACCGCCGACATTACAAGCGATGCACCTTCACCGGCAGGACCACGAACCCGGCATCCCCCCGAGCCCCCAGGCTCCTCCTCCACGACCGCCGCGCGAAGCTCCGCGCCGGCCCAGCACTGGTCCCCGTCACGTCAGATAGTGATCGAAGAACGCGATCGTCCGGGCCTGGGCGAGCGCCGCCGCACTTTCGTCGTACCTCGGCGTCGTATCGTTGTGGAAGCCGTGATTCACACCCCCGTACATGTGCATAGAGTAGGTCTTTCCGCCCGCGCTCAGCGCCGCGTCGAAGGCGGGCCACCCCAGGTTGATCCGCTCGTCCAGCCCGGCGTACTGGATCATGAGCGGTGCCTGGATGCTCCCCACCGCCTCGGCCGGGGGCTGGCTGCCGTAGAACGGCACACCGGCGCCAAGATCGGGGAGGCGGGCGGCCAGCGTATTGACGACCCCGCCACCGAAGCAGAATCCGACGGCTCCCACCCGGCCCGTGCTCTCCGAGTGCCCCATCAGGAACTCGGCGGCCGCGTGGAAATCCTCGATCATGGTGTCCCGCTCGAGCCGGCTCTGCATCTCCCGCCCGGCATCGTCGTTTCCGGGATACCCGCCGAGCGGCGTGAGCGCGTCGGGACCGAATGCGAGGAAGTCCGCCGCCGCGAACCGGCGGACGACGTCCTCGATATAGGGGTTGAGCCCCCGATTCTCATGGATGACCAGAATCGCCGCCTTCGCACCGCTCGAGACCGGACGCGCCATGTACCCCTGCATCGTCCCGGACCCGCTCGGAGACTCGTACTCCACGTACTCCTGGACGATGCGCGCATCGTCCGGATCCACTTGCCGGGCCCAGGCGTAGCGCGGCCTCAGGGCCTCGAGCATCGCGACCGCCGTGAGTCCGCCCGTAGCGAACCTGGCCGCACCGTCGAGGAAGTCCCTGCGACCGATCATCCCGTGCACGTACCTGTCGAAGAGCCTAAGGACCTCCGGCGGGAAGTCGTTCGCATTCATTCTCTCTCTGGCCATCGGTTGTAGTCTCCGGATCGCTGGAGGGGACGGGCCTCTCTTCGGGCGGGACGGCGGGGCTTCCCGCCCTCCTCGCCCTGGCTCGGTCATTGTGGCAAATCGTGCGGGCCCGAGCAAGCCGGCCCAGGCGACGACGGAACACGGGACTCGCTACCGGCCCCGGTCGTCCCGGAGGCAGTTCCCGGCGCCTCGCTTCGTTCGCAATCTCCAGTCGGCCCGTGTAGAATGAGGAAGCTGCCCCCCGCTCTCGACCTTGTCAGGAGGCTCCGATGCGCCACGCCCTGCTCCTAACCGCTGCCGCTTCGCTACTTATACCCGGCGGAGCCGGTGCCCAGCAGGAGGAGAGCTACGACTACTGGCCGTTCAATCGGGCGATGGTCCGGCGCGGTCAGGAGGCCGTCATGACGTGTAACGGCCTCTTCGCCTCGAACCGCACCCTCGAGCAGGTGAAGGCCCAGGAGCTGGCGTTCCTCCCCAATCCGGCCTCGGTATCGGCGCCAGGCGACGTGGTGATCGACCGGGACCGGAAGGCCATCGCCGTCGGCGCGTACGATGGGGTCCCGGTGATTCGCGCGGCGTTCCGCGAGGGTCTCGGCTGCGTCGTCCTCTCGCCGGACCAGACGTTTGACGACATCGACGGCCTGCCGCGCCTCGGCCTCCCCGCGCCTCCGGGAGACCCGACCACGATCCCGTGGCCCAACGGAGATCTGGTGGAAGAGCGGGCTCTTCCTCCGAACGTCGATGCCGCGGCACTCGAAGCTGCATCCGACTGGGCCTTCGAGCGCGAATCCCCCGAGCAGGTCACGATCGGGCTCGTCGTCGTCCACCAGGGGAAGATCATTCACGAGCGCTACGCACCGGGCGTGAACGCGACGACGAAGACCCGTACGTGGTCCGTCGCGAAGAGCATCGCGGCGACCCTCATCGGGATGAACGTGGACGCCGGGCGGATGTCGCTCGACGATCCCCTCCCCTTCGACTGGCTTCCCGAGGCGCGGGCGCCGGACAAGGACCCCCGCTCCGCCATCACCCTGCGCCACGCGCTCAACATGTCCACGGGGCTCTACCCGATCGACAACGCGGGCCTCGAATACGCGACCGGGTCCGGACTCTCGTACTGGGCGGGCGCGAGTTCCGTGACGGGCGCGAGGAGCAAGGCGCTCATCCGCGAGCCGGGAACCCACTTCGACTACGAGAACTACGACACGCTCCTCGCGATCTACGCGATGAAGCTCGCCCTCGGGGACGAGAAGAGCTACCTCGAGTTCCCCCGGAGGGCTCTGCTCGACCGCATCGGGATGCGGAGCACGCTGCTCGGCGTCGACCGCTTCGGGGACTACATCCTGAGCAGCCAGGTCTACGCGACGGCACGCGATCTCGCCCGCTTGGGCCTCCTCTATCTGAGGGACGGGGTCTGGGAGGGCGAGAGGCTCCTCTCGCGGGAGTGGATCGACTTTGTCCGCACTCCGGCCCCGGCCACCGCAGAGACCGGCAACCAGTACGGAGGCCACTTCTGGCTCGTCCCCGACAACAGGAGCGATGTCCCGACAAGCGCCTACTCGATGTCCGGCAACCGCGGACAGTCCGTCACCATCATCCCCTCCCACGACCTCGTGATTGTGCGCAGGGGTCTTGACTACGGCCGACAGGGATTCGACCGCTGGGGCCTCGCCCGCGAGGTCCTGGGAGCCGTGAGTCTCGACTGGGAACACTAGCGTTCCGGCGGGCCGAACGGGACTGCGCCCGGAATCGGATGACGAAACCGACCCTCGCAGCTGCCCTCTCCCTCGCCCATCTCGCCCTCGCCCTTCCGGCGGCGGGGCAGGATGGGGCCGAGGTCGAGGCGATCCGCCTCGACGTGATGACCTTCAACATCCGAACCGCGGCAGGACGGGACGGGACGAACATCTGGCCGAACCGGAAGGAGCTGGTAGCGGAGACGATCGCCCGGTCAGGCCCGGACATCGTCGGCCTCCAGGAGGCGCTCGGGGAGCAGACCGAGTTCCTGGCGTCCCGCCTCCCCGACTACCGGTGGCTCGGTGTCGATCGAGGGCTGAACCGCGGCCGCGGGCTGAGCGAGGCGACGCCGATCTTCTACCGCTACCGCGAGCTCACCCCGATCGAGTCGGGCACGTTCTGGATCTCAGACACGCCGGAACAGCCCTCCGGGGGGCGCCGGGCATCCCGGATCGTAACGTGGGCGCGCTTCTACCACTTCGATACCGGGCGGCAGCTCGTCGTCTACAACACCCACTTCAGTCTGCGGCAGGGGGCCGGGCACCTGCGTGGGACCCGGCTCATCAGCGAGCGTATCGCCGCGCTCCCGCCCGGGAGCACCGTCATAGCGATGGGCGACTTCAACGCCGTCGCCGAACGCAGCGAGACGTGGGAGGCCGCGACCGCGGGCGTCCTCGAGGATGCCTGGCTACTCGCCAGGGAGCGCCGGGGCCCGGCGATCACCGCGAACGGGTTCGGGCCGCCCCCGGAAGGCTGGGAGGGCCGGATCGACTGGATCCTGGTCGGGGGCCGGGTATCGGTCCTCTCGGCCGAGACGATCGTCCACAGCGAGGCCGGCCGCTACCCTTCCGATCACTACCCCGTCCTGGCGCGCCTCGAGATCACGCGGTAGCCGCCGCCCGCCGCCACACGGGCGGTCGGCAGGTTGCTGGAGACGTGCGGAGAGGTTTGCGGCACACTATCGTGACTCCGGGCCGCGCGGGAGTTGGCCGATGACTCGCCTGGCGGCCGCAGAGTTCCGTCCACCGCCCGCGGGGCCAGAGGAGCTCCCCCATGATGACCGAATCCGGAACCCCGCTATCGCGAAGATCCGCCCTCAAGGGACTCGGCGCCGCCGCGGCTCTGCCGCTCGTTGGGACAGCACCGGCCGAGCGGCCGCTCAGCGTCGAGGGGAAGGTGGCGCTCGTGACGGGTTCGAGCCGCAACCTCGGCCGCACCACCGTTCTCGAGCTGGCGCGGAGGGGGGCGGACGTCGTCGTGAACGCGAGAACGAGCCGCGAGGAGGCCGAGGCTGTCCGGGAGGAAGCCGAGGCGCTGGGGGTCCGCGCCGCCGCGATCCTCGCGGACGTGGGCGACGAGGACCAGGTGAACCGGATGGTCGCCGAGGCGATCGATCGGCTTGGCCGGGTGGACGTCCTGATCGCCAACGCCGGCTACCGGGGATCCTTGCCGCTCACCGAGATGAGCACGGAGGAGTGGCGAGCAGCGGCTGCGGTGAACTTCGACGGCCCCTTCTTCTGTGCCCGGGCGGTCGTGCCCAGCATGATGGCGAACGGCGGGGGGCGCATCATCACCGTCTCGGGCCTGAACTCCTTCCACGGTCGCGCCGGCTGGGCGCATATCTGCGCATCGAAGATGGGGGCCATCGGGATGACGCGCGCACTCGCCGCCGAGCTCGGCCCCTACGGGATCCTCGTGAATCACGTCGTGCCCGGCGCCTACGTCGCCCACCCCGACCTCGCCCGGATCCCCCTCGAGAGGATCGGTCTCGGCGTAGAGCTGGCTCACATGTACGCATTTCTCGCCTCCGACGAATCGAGCTACATCACCGGGCAGACCTTCCACGTGAACGGTGGGGAGATACGGTATTGACTGGGGCCCGCCGGCTCCGCCGCGGTCCCGGACCACCGGCGCGGGGCTCCTGCGCCGCGCCACCACCCGACGAGGCGCCCCCCAACTAAGGACAGCACGTCATGAGACGACACGCCGCCAGACTCGCCTCCGCTACCGTTCTCGCACTCCTCGGAGCGCCTGCCGCTGGAGCGCCCGCCCTCGCCGCACAGTCGCAGGGCGCCTACGAGGAGGTCCCAGAACTCCGGTACGCAGCCGTCGAGAACCCACTCAGCCTCCCCACCGGGGTCGAGCTCGGCCCCTCCTCCTCCGTTGCCGTCGATGCGAATGGCCACCTGTACGTCTTCCACCGGGGGCCAAATCCGCTCGCCGAATTCGACAGCAACGGACGGCATCTCCGCTCCTTCGGGGACGACCACGGCTTCGAGCGCCCGCACGGGCTTCGCATCGATGCGGCGGGCAACCTCTGGGTGACGGACGTGAGGAGTCACGTCGTGATGAAGCTGAGCCCCGGGGGCGACGTCCTGTTGACGATCGGCGTTCCCGGGGAGGCCGGCACCTTCAGCGCGGCCCCGGGAGAGCGCCTGCTCAGCGAGCCGAACGACCTCGCCTTCGGACCCGAGGGCGAGATCTTCATCGCACAGGGGCATGGCAACGGCGTGCCCGGTGTCCTCAAGCTGGACCGGAACGGGGCGTTTCTGGCGTCCTGGGGGTCGGAGGGAAGCGGAATCGGGGAGTTCGATATCGCCCACTCGATCCTCGTGGACGGCGAAGGCCAGGTTCATGTGGCGGACCGCGAGAACCAGCGGATCCAGGTCTTCGATCTGGACGGGAACTTCATGCGCCAGAGGCGATACGCCGGCCTCCCCTGTGGACTCGCCATGCATCAGGGCGAGATCTTCATGGTGAGCGGGTTTTCCGGCCAGGTCCTCCGTCTCGGTGCAGACGGGAGCGTGGCGGCGGCCACCGGACGGAGCGGGGACGGGTGGGGCGCCTTCGGCGAGGCGCACTACATCGCGGTGGATCCGGAAGGGCAGATCTTCGTCGCCGATCCGGTGAGCGGGGAGGTCGAGAAGTTCGTTCGGCGTTGATCCGGCCGCGTCCCGGGAGGAGCGGCCCGCCGCCCCTCCCGACACAGCCGGAGGGAAGTCCCAGGAGTCGCTACGTCTGGCTGAGTTCGCGCGCCGCCCGCTCCGCCGCCCGAGCCAGCCAGTACTCTGGCCGGCCGAGCGCGTGCTCGCCGCTCGTCATCGAGGAGAGGGCGTAGCTCCGGGTGAAGCTCTCCCCCGCCCCCACCCCGCCGGCGAGTTCGGTCGAGCCACTGATCGCCACGACGGGGACACCCGCCTCCCGCGCGAGGCCGGCCAGCTCGCCGACGCCCTTGCCCATCAGCGACTGATCGTCGAGGCAGCCCTCCCCCGTGATCACGAGATCCGCCTGGCGGATGCGTTCCCCCAGCCGCGCCGCGCGGGCGAAGAGAGAGAACCCCATCCTGGGCCTGGCGCCGAGAAAGGCCATCAGTCCGAATCCCAAGCCGCCGGCGGCGCCGGCTCCCGGGACACGGGCGAGCGATGGGCCGTGATCCCGGCCCATCACGGCGGAGAGCCTCCGGAGGGGACGCTCCGCCCCGGAAAGCTCCTCGGCCCGGATCCCCTTCTGCGGTCCGAACACCCGCGTGCACCCCCCGGGCCCGAGGAGGGGATTTTGGACGTCCAGCGCTACCGAGAGGCGGCCCAGCCCGAGACGCTCCGCCAGCGGCTCGATCCGGGCGCAGTCGCCAAGCTCGGTCCAGCGCCGGATCTCGGCGCCGCTTCGGGAATGAAAGCGCCACCCGATCGAACGCGCGAGGCCGAATCCGCCATCATTCGTCGCGCTCCCGCCCACCCCCACGAAGGTGCGCCGCGGCTCCTCCCTCGCCACGACCGTGAGGAGGCGGCCGAGCCCCCCCGTGTCGAGGTCGAATGGATGAAACCGCCCGGGGGGCAGCCTGGCCAGCCCCACGACTTCCGCCGACTCGACGATCGCCGTGCGGCTCCCCGGCACCCACCACCAGCGCGCACGGGTGGGCCGGCCAGCCGCATCCCCCGTCGCTACCCGGCGTGTCCGGGCCCCCATGAGCGAGCCCACGATGCGTCCGAACCCGTCCCCCCCGTCACTCATCGGGAGGAGATCCAGCTCGTCTTGGGGGCGGACTCCGCTCCAGCCGCCCGCGATCGCACGGGCAGCCTCCCCGGCAGTGAGCGTGCCCTTGAACTTGTCCGGGGTGACTAGGACTCGCAGCGCGTGCTCAGAGCGCCCGGATCCGGACGTTTCGGAAGCGTACGACCCCCGCGCCGTACTGGAGGGCGATCGGCCCACTCGAGAACTGGTCGTCGTTCACGTCCACGACCCGGGCGCCGTTCAGCGTCACGACGAGCCGCGATCCCTCCGCACGGATCAGGTAGGTGTTCCACTGCCCCCCCGCGTCGATGACTTCGCTGGGAGAGGCAATGTGCACGATCCCGCCCGTCCGGTACGTCTGGTCCGCCCGGGTATCGAAGATGTTCACCTCGTAGCAATTCGTGTCGCGAATCGCCTCGGGATCCTGGCAGCGGATGAAGATCCCGCTGTTGGCCGGCTCATCGACCCAGAACTCGACGCTGAACTCGTAGTCGCCGTACGGCTCCCCCGTCACGAGAAACCCGCTCCCCTCGGTCGCCGAGACGGCGCCGTCGCCGAGCTCCCAGTTCGCGTCACCCAGGGTCCGCCACCCCTCCAGGCTGGTACCGTCGAACAGCGTCGTCCACTCCGCGTCCTGAGACCATGCGGAAGACGGGAGCGCAACGCTCGCTCCGGAGAGGCAGACAAGCGAGAAAAGAAGACGGGGCAAGGCTCTCATCGGAACACCTCCGCGGACGGGTTCGGGTCTGGCTGCAGACCAGCTACAGTGCCGAGTGGCACCACCGCGCGCAAGCACGTCGCCGGGGGAGGCGGACGAAGCCGGGCAAGGGCGAGGAGGGGCCGCGACGGCCGTGCGCGGGAGCCGTGGCGTCCCGGTAGGCCGATGCCCGGATCACCTCCCCGTCCGGCGTGACTACCGGATGCACCGGGGAGCGGTCCGTGGTAGCTTGGCACGACCGTTCGGGAGAGCGGGGCGATCCTCCGCTGCCCTCTCGGGCCGCCTCGCACCGGGCGCGTGACCTCTGGACGGTCTCGGGGCTGGCCGCAGGCGGCGAGCCGCAGCGCTGGCCGCCACTCCCCGCCTCGAGGACGCGACCCGGATCATGCACGCATCTCAACGAACGCACGCTACGCGGCCCTCAGCGTCCCGACCGTCGATCCGGCCGCCCGAACCTCCCACTCACCCCAGCGAGGAAACCATGCAGTACTCGACCACGCCTTCCCCGACCCCCATTCGCCCCCTCGCCCTCGGGCTCGCCGTCGCACTCGTCGTCATCGGCGGGCCGCTCCGGCTGCAGGCGCAGGGAAGCGGGCTCCCGACCATCGAGGAAGAGACCGAAGGGCTCCAGGCCGTAACAGGCTTCTTCGACCTCTACTGGGACGAGGAGACCGGATCCCTCTTCTGGGAGATCGACGAACTCGACAGCGAGTTCCTCTACCAGGTCTCGATGGGCTCGGGGCTCGGGAGCAACCCCGTGGGCATCGACCGCGGCCAGCTACGGGGCACCTACGTCCTCGAGGCGACCCGGGTGGGGCCGCGCATCCTCCTCATGGAGCCCAACTACCAGTTCCAGGCGAGGAGCGAGAACCCGACCGAGGTGCAGGCGGTGCGCGACGCCTTCGCCCCCTCAGTGCACTGGGGCTTCGATGTGGTCGCCGAGAGCGGCGAGCGCGTCCTCGTCGACGCGACCGCATTCTTCCTTCGCGACGCCCGCGGCGTCATCGAACAGATCGCCCGGCAGGGCCAGGGCAACTTCCAACTCGACCTCTCCCGGAGCGCGATTCACCTCCCGAACACCCGCTCCTTCCCGGAGAACACGGAGGTCGAGGCGACGCTCACCTTCACGAGCACGAACCCCGGTCCGCTCGTGAGCGGCGTGGCATCGACGGGTAGCGCCGTCACGCTCCGGGAGCACCACTCCTTCATCCAGCTCCCGGATGACGGGTACCGGACCCGTATCGCGGATCCGCGGGTCGGCGTGAACGGCCCGACCGTATTCGACTATGCGACGCCGATCGACGAGGACATGCGGATCCGCTGGGCGGCCCGGCACCGGCTCGAGAAGCGCGACGCCGGGGCGAACCCGAGCGCGGCCGTCGAGCCGATCGTCTACTACGTCGACCCGGGCACCCCCGAGCCGATCCGCAGCGCCCTGATCGAGGGGGCCAGCTGGTGGGCGGACGCATTCGAGGCGGCCGGCTTCATCGACGCATTCCGCGTCGAAGTGCTCCCCGAGGGCGTCGACCCCCAGGACATCCGCTATAACGTGATCCACTGGACCCACCGCCGCACGCGCGGCTACTCGTACGGGAACTCGGTCATCGACCCCCGAACCGGCGAGATCGTCCGCGGGGTCGTCAACCTGGGGAGCCTCCGGCTCCGGCAGGACTACCTGCTCGGGCAGGGGCTCGTCTCGCCCTTCCCGGGCGGGATCCTCTCGGACGACGGGGCGGGGCCCTTCGGGCTCACGGGCGCAACGGGAGCGGAGCCGCCGTTCTACGAGGGCTGCAACCTCTCCGGCGCGCCGGACATCGAGTATCTGGCCAAGCTGGTGCAGGGCTCGGACGCCGTGGAGATGGCCCTCGCCCGGGTCCGCCAGCTCTCGGCCCACGAGGTCGGACACACGCTCGGCTTTCCCCACAACTACATGGCGAGCGCGTACGGACGGGAGAGCGTCATGGACTACCCCGCCCCGCTCGTCGAGATCGACTCGCAGGGAAACCTCGACCTGTCGAACGCCTACCTGCAGCGGATCGGCGAGTACGACAAGCTCTCGACGAACTGGCTCTACCGCGAGTTCCCGGCCGGGACCGACGAGGCCGCGGCGCTGGATGCGATCGCCGACCAGGGGGTCGCCGACGGCCTGATCTACATGGGCCACACGAACAACAACTTCATCGGCGCGGGCCACCAGTACGCAAGCGTCTGGGACAACGGCTCGAACCTGGTGGATCACCTGAAGCACGAGATCCGGGTGCGCGAGATCGGCCTGGCCCGCTTCGGGACGGATGTGATCCCGGCGGGGGAGCTGTACTCGACGCTCGAGCTCGTCCTGCTGCCGCTCTACATGCACCACCGCTTCCAGCTCCGGTCCGCGGTCCAGAGCCTGGGCGGCGCCGACTACCGGTACGCCGCGAAGGGAGATGGCCAGGTACCGCTCGCGATCGTCGACGGCGAGGAGCAGAGGGATGCGCTCGAGACGGTGCTCTCGACTGTCGACGTCGACTTCGTCGCGCTCCCCGAGTCAGTGGTGCGGATGATTCCCCCGCCCGCGTATCGCTCCGGAGGCGGCGAGGTCTTCCCGGGATATACGGAGCTCCTCTTCGATCCCCTTGCCGCCGCGGAGGCTTCGGCCGCCTTCACGATCGGGGAGATCCTGCACCCCGAGCGGATGGCGCGCCTCGTGGTATACGGGAGCATGGGCGACTACCCGGATCTCGAGGAGGTCGTCGACCGGATGATCGAGGTGACGTGGGGCGCCGAGGACAGGTCGGTCGACTATGAGCAACGCGTACTCGAGATCATTCAGCGCATGGTCGCAGATGCACTCATGCGCCAGGGAAGCTCGGAGGGCAACCCCTCCACTGTACGAGCGGTGCTCACGGACCGTCTCGAACGGCTCGCATCCCGACTCGAGGCCGCTGCCGCACCTTCACCGCACGAGCGGCTCGTCGCGGCCGACGTCCGCCGCTGGCAGTCGAGAATCCAGAACACGGTGTCCGGGGAGGTGATCGAACTTCCCGCGGGCGATCCGATCGGCGGAAGCCCGCGCTGACGCCGAGTCCGCGGGGGGAAGCGAACCGACCCAGATCCGCGGGACACGGGGAGGGACGGCCGGGACCGGAGGGGTGATGGAGTAGCGCTGGCCGCCAAGGGGGCGGCCAGCGCCACTCTCGTCCCAGGGAATCCGACGCCGGGCTAGCGACCCGGCCTAGTGATCCTGTTCGAGGTGCTCGCGAAGCACGTCTCGACCGAGATCTCCGTCGAAGTCCCGGAACGCGGCATGGATGTGGTTCGGGTCCTCCATCGTGTTGTCGTACTCAATCAGGAAGTTCGGGCCCTGGACCCGGTAGTAGGCCACCTCGCCCCGCTCCGTCCCTCCAGCCCAGGCGAAGGTCACCTCATCGAGTCCGCCCTCCCGTACCTCCGCTCTCCGGAGTTCGGCGATGTCGTGCGACATCACGGAGATGTAGGACTCGATGACCGCCATGAGTCTGTCACGCTGGGAGGGGGCGAGATCCGCGCCTCGGACCCCGATCGGTTCGAGCGGGTCCACGACCATTTCGGCCCCGGTCAGGATGTTTCCCGGCGCGACATCGGCGAAGATCGTGACCCGCCGCTGGTCGGCGTCCAGACTCGCGAGAAGCTCCCGAGCCGTGTCCTCCTGCTCGCGCATGGCGCGAAGCCCCTTCCTCGGGCCGTCCGGTACAGTTGCCGGGTTCGCACCCAGGAAGGTCGGGGTGCTCACGGTCGCGTCCCCCTCGACCACGGTGAAGTGAAGGGAGAGGTGGTGTCCCTCCCACCGCCACCCCCAGGTGCCGGTCGTGGACGGCGTCCCGAAGACCGAGATGAAGTACTCCCCCTGGTCCCTGGCGAAATTACGGCCCTCGCCTTCCACGAGGACCCCCAGGATCCCCTCGACCTCCATGATCTGTTGAGCCATCTGATATCCCCGCAGGCTCAACCCGGAACTGAGCAGGTCGAGTGCCCAGACCTCCTGCTCCGAGGTCAGCTCCTTGAGGAGCGTTCCGTTGCGCTCGAACGTCTCGGGCGGGATAAAGTGATGACGCTCCCTCTCGTCCGATTCGAAGGAGAACGTCGCCTCCGCTCGCTGGCTGGCCGAGAGCGACTCGATGAAGCTCTCGGCAGCTTCCGCCATCGCAGCGACCGCACGCCGCTCCTCGATCGCCCCGACGCCTGCTACCCCCGTGAGACCCAGTACCACCAGGATGAGTCCTGCGCCATATCCTCTCATTCGCCACCTCCTCTCCGACGTTGCGCTACGGTGCGTCCCTGCCCTCGCTTCAGAGTAGGGATCCGGGGGGCGCAGCGCCACCGAATCGAGGGCACCCGAGGGGCGGTGCGCCGGGCGAGGGCAGCGATGAGAACCCGGCTCGGCCAAGGAGGGGCGGAGCTTGACTCCCTTTGCCCGCTCCCGCCAGCGGGTCCGGGATACCGCACCTGTTCAGGAGCGTAGCCGGCGGACCTGCAACGCGAGCTGGGAGAAGGTGTGTGTCCGACGATGCGCCCGGGAGGACTCGAACCCCCAACCCTCGGATCCGAAGTCCGATGCTCTATCCAATTGAGCTACGGGCGCAGGTAGGCTTGAAGCGAGGGGTGTGCGCTTGTGGGAGGCGTCCTTCTCCTCGTCGAATCCAGGGTTCCGGGGGTTCACCCGGTCCCAGGGGACGCTTGGGGTACCCGCTCTGGGACCCTGCGCGTCTCGTGCAGGAAATTACCCCGTACTCAGGGGCGACGTAAGGGTAAGGGCCCTTCGCCCCGGCGTGTTCTCCCTTCCCCGGATCCAGCGAGACGCGCGTCCCGCGTCAGGAGAGGGTACAGATATCACCGAGAGAGCCGGTGCCGCCGCAGTAACGCACGTCCTGCAACTGAAGGCGGACCCCGTCGGGCGCATCCACGAGAATCTCCGGGGTCACCCCTTCCCGCATCCTGACCTGCACGGACACCCCATGCTCCCCCAGCCGCTCCATCACCCGGTCCGGATCGAAGTCTTCCACCCCGAAGCCCACGTGCAGCCGGAACGCTTCGGGTCCCGACCCCTCGACGAGCACCAGATGCTGCGGCCCGGGCCCCACGCGGAGCACGGGCATCGGCGCTCCCTCATACCCCTCGGTCCGCGGACCCCCTTCGGCCTCCTGATACGCCACGATCTCCATGTCGGTCAGCCTCTGATACCAGGCAAGGGCACTCTCGAGGTCCGACACGTAGTACTTGACGTGGTTCATGGTGAGAACCTGGACCGGTGGAGGATCGCCGGGGCGCCGAACCGGCGCAGCCGAGGTGTCGCACACCTCGCCGAGAAAGCCCACGCCCCCGCAGGCGATCACGGGGTTGAACTGAAGAGGGGCACCGTCAGGGCCGTCGAAGTTGACCCCGTTGATCGTGGTCCCTTCCCGCAACACGGACCGAGCGGGAGCGCGCATCTCCGCGAGTGCGGCGAGAATCCGGTGAACATCGAAATCCTCGATCCCCCAGCAGAAGTGGGGACGGCGCGTGGGCGGGGCACCCGCCGAGGCTGGGTCCCGCTGCGACAGCGCCATGTAGGCCCGGGGATCGATCCCTGCGCGGAGCACGGTCTGGCCGAGTCCGCCCCCGCCGTAGTCCTGGAAGGCGTGGCGCGGGATGCCGAGGACCCTCTCGTACCAGGCCACGGTCGCCGCCAGATCGATGCATCCGAAGCTCACGTGGTTCAGGGTGAGTACCCGAACCGGCAGATAGTCCTGGAGAGCCTCATCGAGCGGCCAGTCCAGGCCCGCGAGCGAGCGAGGCCGCCACATCGCGGCCGCGAGGAACGAGAGGAGGAGATCCCGCCGTGACATCGGACCTCCTCCTCCGCTCAACACACCGCTGCCGGATAACGCCATGGCCATCCTCCTCTCCGCCCACCTGACGTGCTGCACAGGGAGCCGTGGATCTGCCGGGTGATGTATGCTGTCAACATGTGCCCCGACGGGGGGACCGGGCAACCGCGACGCTTGACGTTATCCTGCCCCTGCCCCAGCATACTCACGCCTCCCGGGAACCGGGTGCGCGGAGCCCGGAGCGGTAGCACGGGGAAGATGACCCTCGCCCGCGACGCGACACTCAACTCGAGAGTCAGGGAGGTCGAAATGGAAGCTCGGAGATCGTGGCGTCGATGCGGCCCGGTCGCGGCGACATTGCTCGCGGCGGGCTGCGCATCCCTCTCCTCGGGAGGTCCGGAGAGCAATATCCTCGCCACCGCCCCTACGTCTACGAGAACTCCCTTGAGCGAACTCTCGACCCCACAACGCGGCCGGGCCGGCCCAACCGTCACATCGGCACACCATCGCGGGATTCGGGCGTCGTGAGCACCGAATGCCAAGACTTCCGAAAGCTCTATGACGCAGCCGTGGGGGCTGGGAGATCCTCGACGCCCCTGAGCCGTCCCATGTAGTCGGCCCATTGTTGCATCAGCTGCGCAGATATGTCCACACCTTATTGTTCGCAATAGATCTACGACTGATCCACCCACCCTAATCCCCTCATTAGATCCCTCTTTCTGAACGGGAATCCATTCAACCGTAGAAGAGATCCGTGGACGAGTTGTCGAGCGTCAATCCATGATGTCTTGCAGGGAGTCCCTGAGTTCGAGGCCATCGAGTGGAGTCGTAACTGCAAGGACGCCGATCTCGACACTGTCGTCCCCGACGCACACCCGGTACGCCGGGGACACTACCTAGCCGCCCCTGTCTACCAACTCGCTGTAACTCGGCTCAATAAGCTGTAGTCCACGTCTGCCTGGCCTGGGCTCTCGCAGCGCTGAACGTCGAGGCCCGACTGGAAGGAGTCTGGCGCACCGGGGTCCGAATCGGAAGTTATCCTGGGCCCTCCACTAGTGAGGCGGGAAAGCAGCGGCGGTTCGCGCTTGCGCCAGCAGCATGATCAGCCGCGCGCTGGCTCTGCGTGGCCGCCAGACAGGGAACGTCGATGCGCAGCGCAACCTCGGGGTCATGTATCGCTACAGCGAGGGCGTCCAGGAGGACCCCGTGATCACGCATGTGTGGGCCAACATCGCCAGTACCAACGGGGCCGAGAACGGCCGGGAGTTGCGAGGCCTGATCGAGGAAGACCTCACCGCCGCTCAGCTCGCCCGCGCTACCGAGCTCGCTCACATGTGCATGAACTCGAACTACTTAGAAGTGCGGGTCGTGGAGGATCCACAGGATCCCGCCCGACGGATGCGCGATCTGGCAAACGGCACGGGTCTCCAGGATGCAGTTCCTGATGAGGAGCCGACGCCGCATGCCCGAACTTCGATGTGAACACAACCCAGCGAGTCGATTCACAATTTGCCCCGTTAGGGATTGACAGAGGACTCGCTGCTCATCCCCCCTTGTGGCCTCTGCGGCTTGCGCCCGGTCGCGCCGGCGCGGGCGGTAATTTCGGGGTGGGCGGGAGCGAACCCCCCGTCTGGTATGCCTCGATCGGCACCCTTGAAACGCGAAGGAAAGCGGCTTACACATTCCGTCGAGGACCCGCTTCAGGATGTTGTCAATATCCGGTGCAACACCATCGTAGAAATACGTCACGTTCACCTGAACGTCATTGTCGGAGGAGGTCAGTCGCGTGGAGCTGAAATGTGTCAGCGTGGTCCTAGGGTTGGTTCTCGGTGGGCTCGTACTGCCAGATTCACTCGCCGCGCAGTCGGAAACGTCCACCTATGACGACATCTGGCGGTTCGCGGAGTGGTATGACAATCCCGAGAACGCTTCGGTTCAGCAGGTTCTCTTCAGCGGCCGGTTCCAATACGAATACGCATCTGTCGACGACGACGATGTCACCTACACCGAGTGGAACGTGCGCCGCCTGCGGCTCGGTGTCAGGTCGGAGCTGTTCAATCAGTTCACCCTGCATGCGGAAGCCGAGTTCAATCCTCAGGAGCGGGACCCGTTCTACAAGAGGTTCACGGACTTCTATCTGGAGTGGAGCCGGGGTGCGCCGCTGGCACTGACCGTAGGCAAGCAGGGCGTCCCGTTTACAATGGACGGTTCCACTTCGTCCAAAGAGCTCCTGACGATCGATCGTAGCAACCTGGCGAACAATATGTGGTTTCCTCAGGAGTACGTGCCGGGTATCAGCTTCTCGGGCGAAGCATCGAACTGGGTCTATCAATTGGGAGGCTTCTCGTCGGGCGATGGGAACCGAGAGTTCGGCGAGTTCAACGGCAGCGCCTTCACCCTTGCCACACTCGGTTACGACTTTGCGGACGCGATCGGGGTGGATCAAGTGCTGCTCAGCGGCAACTATGTGTACCAGAGCCCCGATGCGCTGAATACCTTCACGCGCCAGCTGCAGCACATAGGCTCCGTGAACCTCAAGCTCGAGGCGGGTCGTTGGGGCATTCGAGGAGATGTTTCCGCCGCGTCCGGATATCGGGGCCAAAGTGACTTATTGGGCACGATGATCATGCCCTTCCTCAACCTCACCACAGAGCTCCAGGTCGTAGGCCGCTATACGTACCTCAGCAGCGGGGACGCCAACGGAATTCGTCTGGCCCGATACGAGAGCGAAAGGACCGGCGGCCGGGGAGACCGCTATAGTGAACTGTACCTGGGAGCCAACTACTTCTTCTACGGACACAAGCTCAAGCTGCAAAGCGGGCTGCAGCTTGCCGACATGAACGACGTCGCCGCCGACGGTGGTGCCCACTCAGGCGTGAGCTTCGCGACCGGCTTCCGCATGAGCTGGTAGACCGGGGTGCCGGGCCGGGCCTTGCAACACGCATTCCTCCTATCCGTCGCTGCCCTCTAGTGTAGCCTCCGACTCCCTCTCCACCTTGATCCTCTCGTATAACAGGTGAGGACACCCAGCGACAGGTCGACGCCGACGCGCGGCACCTGTGAAGGGAACATGGTCGGATCGAAGTCGGCGACCAGCAGGCGGCCTTTGGCTGTCCGGGCAATCCTCGCAGAACCGAGGATCGTTGGCCCGAACCGGCGCCGAGTTCCGCCGGATCCCGCTCACTCCGGAGGACGGGCTTCACTCCCGCCCGAGGGATCGGCCGTCACCTCGAATGGCGGGTTCGCCGCAATCAGCGGTGGGCCCTCTGCGCCGCCCCTCGCCGGGAAGATCGGATACGTCTACGTCCTCGAACTCGGGTGGTACGAGATCGCCGGGACCGTTACGGGCGTCGGGAATGACCCATACGGGATCGTCGTCATCGACCGCTAGCCGGACCGGGGCGCGTCAGCGGAGGAGCGATTCCCGGACGAGCGTCTTGAAGTCGTCTCTGATGGTACCGGGATTCGAAGGGTTGTTCTGCCACATGATGACGACCAAGAGCTCCTCTTCCGGATCCATCCACGACATCGTCCCCGCGCTTCCACCGCGCGAGTACTCCCCGACGGAGGCCGGAAGCGGGGAGGCGAGGGCGTCCAGGACGACGTTCACGTTGGCAAACCCCCAGCCGATGCCGCCCCCGAGCTGCTCCAGGATCGCATCCGGGAGCCCGTTCGATGTCATGGCGGCGACGGTCTCCTCCGCGAGTAGCCGGACGCTGTCCAGCTCTCCGCCATTCAGGAGCATCTGGGTGAACCGCAGGTAGTCGGGGACCGTCGAGACGAGTCCCACCGCGCCTTCGAGGAGCTCCGGCTTCTCGGTGAAGGGCACCTCTTCGATCTGGTAGGGACGCAGACCTCCGTCTTCGGTCGCCTGGTACACGGTGGTAAGCCGGTGCACCCGGGCCGGGTCCACCCAGAACCCGGTGTCGGTCATGCCCAGCGGACGGAAGATCCTCTCCTCGAGGAACTCGTCGAAGCGCTGGCCGGACCAGAGTTCAACGAGCGCGCCGAGGACCGTGGGCGAGGCACCGTATCGGTACCTAGTTCCCGGATCCTCCATAAGGGGCGTCTCGACGATGTTCTCGATGAACCGGGAGAGCGGGATCGTGCGCGAACGCACCTCCGCCTCCCGGTACAGCTCGTCGGTCCGGTGGCTGAGGCCCGATGTGTGAAGAAGGAGATCCCGAAGCGTGATGGGCCTCGAGGGGGGCCGGCCGGGGTCTTGGAGCGATGAGGCGACCCTCACACGGGAGAATTGGGGAAGGTACCGGGAGACCGGCTCATCCAACTCGAAGGCTCCCTCCTCGTAGAGGATCATGACGGCAACGGCCGTCACCGTCTTGCTCATGGAGTAGATGCGAAAGATCGAGGACTCGTCCATCGGCGTCCGGGTCTCCAGGTCCTGGTACCCGACGGGCTCGAGGTAGACGAGCTTCCCCTCCCGAGCGACGGCCGCCACGGCCCCCGCAATCTCCTGCTCCGAAACCGCTCGCTCAAGGCGTTCGGAGGCCTTCCCGAGCATGGCCTCGGACATCCCCACCTCCGTCGGCGAGACGCGGGGGAGGAACTGCTGACCCGCCGCGACAAGGGGCAAAGCGAGGGAGAGGCTGAGGGTAACCACGGTCACGATCTTCGACATCGTTCCTCCGTTGGCCAGGGCGTGGCGACTCATCCGGCCCGCCCCCGTCACCGGACGCCGTCGGGACGTGGGGGGTTCCGGTGCCTTATGCATAGCCCCCCGGCGCGGGCCAAGCCAGAGAGGATCGGGCCAGAACACCGTCCCCCCTTCCTCGACCCGGCGCCCACCCTCCCTGCTACGGCCTCACGTACATGCGAAGCCGGTGCGGAGCCACGTCCGCAGCGTACACCACCGAGTCCATGGCATCCGCAGCGACGCCCGAGGCGCCGGAGATCCGCGTCTCGTCCGCCAACTCGAGGTCGGGGTCCGGGATGAAGTACCGAACCTCGCCCGTGGCAGCGCTCCCGATGTAGACGCCCCTTCGAACGCCGGGGTTGTTCGTGGAGTTGGAAGTCGAGTCGGTCACGTAGAGCGTGTCCGTCTCCCGGTTGATGAAGATCCCGCTCGGGCGGCCGAAGTCCCGCCACTGCTCGAGGAAGCTCCCATCGGGCTCGAAGATCTGCACCCGGCTGTTCCCCCGGTCCCCGACGAAGATCCGCCCCCGGGAATCGATGGCAATGTCGTGCGGCGTCTGGAAGTTGCCGGGCTCCGACCCCGTAGTGCCCCACGCCCCGATGAAACGCCCGTCCGGAGAGAAACGAACGACGCGGTTGTTCGGGCCCTCCCCATCGGTGACGAAGATCTGTCCGTTCGACGCGACCGTCACCCCGCTCGGGCGATTGAAGGTGTCCTCCCCCTCACCCGTGACGCCCGGCGTACCGAGCGTCATCACCACGTCACCGTCCGGCCCGATCTTGAGGACCACCGCTCCCATCTCCCCCGGTACGAGTCCGACATCCGTGACCCACATGTTCCCCTCATCGTCCACGGCAAAGCCGTGGGGTCTGCCCACGAGTCCCGCGCCGAAGGCGTCGAGGAACTCTCCCTCGGGGGAGAACTTGAGAACCGGGGGGTGGACAGCCCAGCGGCCGAAACAGTCCGCGCTCAGGCCGTCGGAGTGGCCGGGGACCACGCCGGGATCTCCCATCACGGCCTTGAAACAACGGTGGAGGACGTACACGGCACCCTCCGGCCCCACGCGAACCTGTATGAGCTCCCCCCACCGGCCCCCGTTCATCGGAGGCGGGGGCACAGGCGCCTCGACCTGGCGATACGGATTCGGCTGGGAAGCGCCGGGAACCGGGAGAAGAACCGCGCACGTCACAACCACGGTCAGGAATGCTCTCATCCGGCTCTCGCGCGTTGGGGGGAGCGGGGGATTCGCCCTCACGGGGAAGATGAACGGGGGCGTCATCGCCAGCAAGAACGTCCACGCACGGCCCGCGCGGCACTCTCCGCGGGGCCCGGCCCGGTTTGCGAAAATACGTGCGTTCTGTCCATTATGACTCTCGTAGCAGGAGCTGCGCGGGGGCGCAGTCCATCTATCAGAGCAGCCGAAACGCCGGGAGCTACCATGGCATCGACACGAACTCATTCTCTCACCTTATTCGCCTGCGGTCTCCTCGTGCTGGCCGGATGCTCCGGCGAGTCTGCGGCGCCCTCCGGGGCGTCAGGGTCGTCCATGGAGATGTCCATGGGGTCCGGCAACCCGGTCACCGGGGAGGGACTGCCGAACCCCGCGCAGACCGTGATGGCGAACTGGGGAAGCCTTCCGGTGGGAAGGGAGTGGGGATCCACGGCCGGCATCGACATCGATCCGAACGACGGCCAGATCTGGGCCTACGAACGCTGTGGCGCAAGCAGTTTTGGCAGCGGCGTACCCGTCAACTGCGACAACAATCCCGTGGACCCGGTCTTCAAGTTCGACCGGAACACCGGCGATCTACTCGCCAACTTCGGCGGAGGACTGATGGTCACCCCGCACGGGATTCATGCGGACGACGAGGGGAACGTCTGGGTGACCGACTTCGCGGGGAATCAGGAGGGCACGAAGGGGCATCAGGTCTTCAAGTTCAGCCCCGAAGGCGAAGTTCTGCTGACTCTGGGCACGGCGGGTCAAGCCGGGAGCGGACCCAACCAGCTGAATCAGCCGAACGACGTGATCGTGGCTCCCGACGGCAGCATCTTCGTCGCCGACGGACACAACGGCCAAGGCATGACATCGGCGCAGGCGATGGAGGAAGGCCGGGCTGCAGGCAACACGGCTCGCATCCTCAAGTATTCGGCTGACGGCACGTTCATCATGGAGTGGGGAGAGATCGGGACGCTCCACGGGGATTTCCGGACTCCCCACGCGCTCGAGTTCGACTCGCAGGGACGCCTTTGGGTGGCCGACCGAGGGAATCACCGGCTCGAGATCTTCGACCAGAACGGCAACTACCTGGAATCGCGCTACATGTACGGCCGGATCAGCGGGCTCTTCATAACCGAGGACGAGATGGTATATGCGATCGACTCGGAATCGAGTCCCACGAACCACTATCCGTGGACAAACGGAGTGCGCATCGGACCGGTCGACCAGGATCGGATCACGGCCTTTGTCCCGCCATTCCCCGCGGATACCAGACCGTACCAGGGCGCTGCGGGTGAGGGGGTAGCCGTGGACGCGGACGGCAACGTGTACGCCGCCGAGGGTCCGAACTCGCTCAGCTGGGCAGGTGGCGCGTTCACCAAGTACGCGGTCGGTATGTGAGGTTGGTCTCGCCGGTCGGGCCTTGCTGCGGGGTATGGGCAAGGCCCGACCGGCGAACGTGGCCGGGGCCGGGGGAGGTCGGACGCGGCGCGGTCCGATCTCCGCACGTACCGATTCCCGGGCCCGGGTCGTAGCGTCATCACGCGGGTGGCGCTACGCCCGAATCCTCCTTCCAGTGGAAGACAAGGCGGCCGGTGGACGGCGGCGGCAGGCGGTGCCGATCCGCCACGGAGTCGTTGCGGCGATCCGAACCCACCAAGTTCATCCGAGATCGTCAGGACGGCGTCGCAAACCTCACGCCGCCACGGCATTCCTCGGCAACCCGTGTCAGCTCAGGGCGACCACATCCATGGTGGAATGGAAGAGCCGGGCCCCTTGCTGTGGCCCGGCTCTCGACGTGAGCGGGGTGGCGAGAACTCGCCCATTCTCATCTGGGAATCACGAATCTCATCAGCTTCATCCCCGCGTTCTCGCCGACATAGAGGGTGCCGTTGTCGTCCACGGCCACGCTCTCGCCCACCCGGACGGTGCCACCGTCCGGCGGCGTCGCGGGCTTGATGTGGCCGGTCACGACACCGTCCTTCGCACTTCCGAATCGAATCCCTTCGGCCAGGTCCGCGACGTAGAGAACATCGTCCGGCGTGATATAGAGTCCGCTGGGCGAGCCGAACTGGGTCCACGCGTCGATGAAGTTTCCCTCCCGATCAAAGATCTGCACGCGGTTGTTTCCCCGGTCGGCCACGAAGAGTCGTCCCTCGGAGTCGAGTGCGAGCCCGTGGGCGCCGTCAAGTTGACCCGGAGCCGAACCCTTGCCCCCCCACTCCTTGATGTAGGTCCCGGCCGCGGAGTACTTCACGACCCGCATGTTGGTATCCATCGGGGAGTGGCCATCGGATACGAAGATGTCGCCATTCGCTGCGACAGCGACATCGGACGGCCGGTTCAGCGTGTAGGGCGCCTCGCCAGCCACACCCGGCTGGCCCAAGGTTAAGAGGAGTTCGCCGTCCGGGCTGAACTTGGATATCTGGTGCCCCTTGCCCTCCTCGCCCCGCCCATCTGCCACCCAGACGTTGCCCTCATGGTCCACCCAGAGGCCGTGAGGGAAGACGAACATCCCGCCGCCGAAGCTCTGTACCAAGTTGCCGGAGCTGTCGAACTTCAGAATGGCGGGGAGATCCGAAACCGCGCAGCCGGGACCATTGTAGTCGCCGCACCGTTCAAGGACCCAAAGATGTCGGCGGTCCGGGTCCATCTTGACACCGGTCGCGGCGCCCCACGCCCGGCCGTCGGGAAGCTCTCCCCACGTTGCGCCCGTCTCCTCGTACGAGTAGACCTCGGGGGCCTGCGCAGAAGCGCCACTTGAGGGGACCGCAAGGGCCGCCGCGGTTGCAGTCGCAACGACACTTCTGAGAATCAGGTTCTTTAGGTCGATAGTGTGCATCCTAGGTGCCTCCAGAAGCTGCGGTCTTTCCCGAAGAGTGTTCTCCAAGATGCCGGCGGGCGCCGGGGGCGGCAAGAATCGGCGGGAACCCGAAGCGCGGTTCCAGTCGGACCTGGCGACAACCCTTCGGCGGCGGCATCCGCCAACACGGCATCCTTGCGACGCTCCCGCGGGTCCCCGTTCATTCCCGCAACCCCTACGGCGAGGACACCCGCGGGGGCGATGCCTCGGGCCCTGGCCGGGGCTCCGCGCGATGCGCCCGGCCGAAGGTACGCGGGGACCGCCGCAGGAGCCGGCGGCGCTTACAGTCGCGAGTCCGCCCCGCTGCATTTCGGCCGCGCGGGGAAAACCCCACGTTTCGGCCGCCCGATTGGCGCAAGGCGCCTTCCGGCGCCGAGAGCAGAATTGCGCCGCTGGCCGTGCCGCCTACCGCACGGCCCCGACCAAGTGGGGCTCTATCCGGCCACCCTGTCCTTCAGACTCTTCCCGACCTTGAAGGCCGGATACCTGCCGGCAGCGATCTGAATCGTCTCGCCGGTCGCCGGATTGCGGCCGGTGCGCGCGGCGCGCGTCTTGTTGTGAAACTTGCCGAACCCGGTGATGGATACTTCACCGTCCCCATCGAGCTCAGACGCGATGATCCCCTCTCCCGGCTGGGTGCCGAAGAGCGCTCCGATGACTTCCTCCGCCTTCGCCCTGGTGAGACCCGTCTCGCTCGCCAGTGTCCGCGTCAACTCGCCTTTGTTCACGTAACCCCTCCTGCGCTGGTGGATATGCCTGCCGCACGGCCGAGAGCCCTCCGATCCACCCGGCTGGGATCAGCGGTTCTCCGGCCACGCCGTATAGTTTGGCCATTGATGCCCGTTTAGTGAAGTGCTACGCCCACACTTCGTCCGCACGGTCGGGAGTCGAGAGCCTTGATGGACCTTCCGGCGCCGCTCCCGCCCCTTCCCGGTAGCCGTGAACCCCGTGCCCGCCTGAGGCCTCGTGTCCCTTGAAGGGCGGCCGGGCCTCTCTGTGCACGGCACCTGCAGTCTGCGCCACGGCTCGAGCGAGGGTAACGAACGCACTTGACTTCGGCGTACGCGCCTACCCTCGATCCCACCCTCCGGGCGGGGCCGCCTCGGGATCGGCCCCACGCCTTCCGACGTTGTCGCCATCTATCACGCCTGCGAGGTTTATCCCGTCGGCACGCCGGGCGCACGAGGTAACTGGTACACGGGGGAGCACACATGGAAATGTCAGGCGCGGTCGCGCTCGTGACAGGAGGAAGCGAAGGGATAGGCCGGGCAACCGCCCGAGCCCTGAAGGAGGAGGGCTCCAAGGTGACGATCATGGCACGGCGGGAGGATGTCCTCAAGGAAGCGGCTTCGGAGCTCAGGGTCGAAGGGCTCGTCGGCGACGTGTCCGTCGAGGCCGATGCCACCCGCGCCGTGGCCCACGTCGTGGCGAAGCACGGACGCCTCGACATCCTGGTCAACAACGCAGGCTTCGGCCTCTGGAAGCCTCTCATTGAGATGGAGCTCCCGGAGCTCGAGAGCGTCTACCGAACCAATGTCTTCGGTGCGTTCCTCATGGGACGCGAGGCCGCACGGCAGTTCGTCGCGCAGGGAAGCGGGAACCTCGTCAACATTTCGTCGACCTCGGGTCTCCGGGGAAATCGCGGGAGCACCACCTACAGCTCCTCCAAGTTCGCTCTCCGCGGGATGACCGAGTGCTGGCGCGATGAACTCCGCCGTCATGACGTGCGGGTGATCCTGGTCAACCCGAGCGAGGTCCTGACGAGCTTTGCCTCGAAGGTAGGTTGGGATCAGGAGTATTCCCCAAAGAAGCTGTCGGCCGGGGAGATCGCGGATGCGATCGTCGGCGCACTGAAGATCGACGACCGGGGCTTCATCCCGGAGTTCTCCGTCTTCGCGACGAACCCGTACTGAAGTGAACGCGCCCGCTCTGGCGCCCGGCCGGCGCCGGGCGCGCTTCGAGGGACTGAGACCGAGTGCTGCACCGACCGCTCTCGCGCCGAAGGCGGTCCGGGGAAAGAGATCGCCGGGCGCGCGGTGACTCCGTCCAGCGAACGGCCAGAACCGATCCGGTCTCCCCTCGGAACGTCCGAAGGGAGGCCGGGATCCTCCCCGAGCAGTCTCCTTCAGTCGGCCGCGAAACAGTAGTAGAGGCCGGCGCCGCCCGTCGCCACGAGCTGCTCCGGGGCACACCCCTGGCTTGGATGGGCTTGGTTCCAGGGTGAACCCGGGGTCTGGAAGGTGAAGCGGTCATGGTGACCGAGCATCGCGCTCCCTTCGCCGCTGCTCGTCCAGTTGTTGCAGGTCCGGTCATCGCCCGGGGGGAACGCGGTCCCATCCATCTGGGTCCCCGTCAGGACATCGTGCATGTTCGGGGAATCCCCCGCTGCACCCGAATTCACCATCTCCCCCCGCTCATTCAGGGAATGCTCGTAGTTCAGATTCGCGTTGTTGTAGTGGAGGTCGTCCACATCAGCCGCGATCCGGAGACCCGCCGCATTGAACCACGGCCCCTCGCCGATCCGGTCCCTCGCATTCACGGCCGCCTGGCCGTTCGACGCCTGCCTGCTGAGATAGGCCCGCCAGGTCCGGTCGCCCGCACCTACGGCCTGAGCAAGCGTCTGGCAGTGCGCGTCGGCACCCTCAAGGCCGCCGAGATCGCCGCCGCTGCCCGGGCCTACGCTCGTGATGAAGAAGCCAAGCGGGTCGTCCTGAGCCAGCGCCTCTCCGGGCAGCGCCAGGACGAAAAAGCCCAGCAGTGATACCACGACAATTTGCCCCATCCTCATCGTCCTGACCTCCTGTCTGAAGGCTACCGGGCGCCGGACGCGTGCCCTCCGCACCGGCCCCAGACCGAATGACTCCCACGACAGACAAATATATGCAGCGGGGGGGGATCGAGCACATTGCCGAGACGGGCGGAGCCCCGCCCCCTGACCGGCGAACATCCCGGCACCGGAACCACCCGGAATCCGCCTGTACCTCGCTGTCGGACGAAGTAGGACGAACCCAAAGGCCTGGGCGCGGCGAGTGCCTTTTCGCACAAGCTCGACTTCGAGCGGGCCCGGTGCTCCGCCCTTATCTTGTTACGTCTTGATTCCCCGGATGGCCGGCAGCCTCCTCGACGGCCACCACACGGTCGGCGCTCATGACTACGCTCACCCTTTTCTCCGGCGACCGGTGCCAGGCTCATCCCGATGCGGACCTAGTGGAAAGGGCCTTCGACTCCCCTTTCCCACCCTCGGGCTTGCTGCCTTCCGCCTGGCTCTGGAAGCGGCCGAGCGGGGGGGCTTGCAACCGCGCTAGGCGTCGGAGTGATTCCGGCGGTCGCCGCGTCGGCCCAGGCGATGCCGGTCGGAGCGAGCCGATGGCGACCGGACCTGCTCGAACGACTCGCCGAACGCCCGCCGCTGCTCCGGGGTGCCGAGAGCGATGAGAGCCGAGCCCGGACCCAGCACGCCTGACTCAAACGGCTGGAGGCGGATGCGACCATTCTCACGGACGGCAATCACAATGAGGCCGGTCCGCTCGCAGATCTCGGCGCCGGCAAGGGTCTGGCCCACAAGACCGGCGGGCAACGGAATGTCGAAGAGGCCAACGCCTTCGCCGAGCATCAGGAGCTCGCGCCCCTCGACAGCCGACGAGACCGCCTCCACGCCAAGGGCCGCGTAGCTCAGGACAAAGTCCGCACCTGCCCTCAGGATCGCCTCGATGTTCCGGTGGTGCGTGACACGGGTAAGGATCCGCGCATTCGGGTTCAGCCGCCGGCAGTACACGGTGAGGTAGACATTCATCGCGTCGTCGTGGGTGGTAAGGAGGATCGAGGGCGCCCGCCGGATCCCGGCCCGTTCGAGGAGGACGCGATCGGCTGCGTCACCCACGAAAAGGCGGTCCGGGACGTCGTCGATCCTCTCAGAGACGCCTTCGTCCCGCTCAACGATGTGTACTCGGACGCCCCGCTCCCTGAGTACCCTCGCAGCGGAGCAGCCTACCTTCCCGCCCCCGATCACGATCACCGGGTTCGGGTTCGCATCGTAGATCGCGATCGATTCGTCGAGCTCGCGGATCTGCTCCGGCGTCCCCATCACGATCGCCATGGAGGCCGGCTCCAGGAGGTAATCGGGCTCGACCCGGCGGAGTGCGCCCCGCTCCCATGCGGCGACGATCGTCACGCCGAGCGCCTCACGAAGCTTCGTCTCCCGGATCCTCCGACCCTGAAATGGCGTCTCGTGGACGGGGAACTCAGCGAGGACGAGATCGTCGAACTTCCCGATCACGTTCGCGCGGGCGCTCCCCGCGTTCACTCGGTTGGCAAGGTGCTCGCCGAGGCGCCGCTTCAGGGGCAGGACTTGACTTGCGCCGCTCAGCTCCAGGATATCGACCGAGTCCTCGGATTCCGCGATCGCGATGATCGGCACGGTCGAGGTGAGTTCCCGAGCCGTCAGGACGACGTTGCTGTTGACGGTATCGGAGGCATTCGCGAGCAGGAGCCGGGCGTGCTCGACGCGGGCGGCCGCATACGTGCTGGTCGCATCAATCTCGCCAGTGATCACGGGGTATCCCTCATCGTGCATCTGCCTGGCGGTGACCGGGTCGGGCTCTATGACATAGGCGGGAATGCCGGCCACCTGAAGCCGGCCCATGAGACCCATCGCGATCGGGTCCTTCGCGCAAATGATGACGTGCTCGGATACATCGGCCGGCACCGACCGAAGTGCCGTCAGCCGACGGTAGCTCTGCTGCTCGAGCCAAGGCGTATACACGAACCGGATGAAGAGGAAGGGAAGGATGATGAGGAGGAGGACGACGCCGGAAATCAGGACGAGGGTGCTGAAGGCACGCCCTAGGTCGGACACGAAGGTGATGTCCCCGAATCCGAGGGTGCTCATCACCGTCAGCGCCCAGTAGATCCCGGTGAACCAAGAGTGCTCCTGTCCTTCCCGCACCATCAGGATGTGGAAGATCCACCCGTACAACACGACCACGGCGACCAACACGAGGAGGTACCTGACGAAGGGCACGTGACGCTGGCTCAGCTTGCCCAGTGGGGTGACGGCAACGAGATGGGATATAATCGTCTTCATCCAGGAGCCGGACTCCCGTTATTTTGACCGTACTCGGCAGGCTCACTGAGAACATAGTGATCCCCGGCCCTGCCGTGCACCGCTCCGCTCGAAGCACTCGGGGCATCGGGGAAATCTGAACCAATGAGAACACGGGGGCCCACGCTCGCGACCCACGCCCGGAAGTCTCACGGCCGGTGGGGCGCCTGCCGATCGGAACGCGCGCCGGGGGCCACGAACGGACGGCGGGAGACCGGCGCCGGGGATCCTCCGGTACGTCGGATGCGGCGGCCTCGCGTCTCGACGAGAGCGCGTGCGAAGCGGGGGCAGCCCACCCAGCACCTCAGGTCGGGGAGCCGGGGCCATCACCTCCCCGACCTGCCCTGTCGGCGGCAGGCTGCTCGGGACACACTCCGGCCCCGTGCGATCGAAGTGCGGGTGCGTCAGCGCTTCGAGGAAGTCCGCGATATCGGCCACATCGCGCCCTGTCGTGCCGTCCAAGCAACTGAACGGGCGAGAGCGTGTGCCGACCACCGGTGGGCTCGTCGCCGAGCCTATCTCAACGGGCCAACGATCCCACCGTGGCCCATCGGAAGTACGCCCACGGCGGCGAACTGGCCTCGGGCCATGGCGGCGGACCGGGCAATCGGCGAGCCACCGTCGGCGGGAGCCGTCCAGCTGGATGCCCCGCTCGGCGTACCAGTGCTCCGTTCAAGCCGAAACGATCCCACGAGGGACCTCAAGCCCCGCCCCAGCAACCCCTCCCTTCGATCGACGACGGCGTGTTCGACGGAGGCGTCTGTGGGCTCAGGGGGTCCGGGCCGCCGCCTCCCCGAGCCTCCCTCCCGGCGGCAGGCCACTCGGGACGGTCTCCGGAACCCGGCGGTCGAAGTCAGGGTCTGTCAGCGCTTCGAGGAAGGCCACGATATCGGCCATCTCCCGCTCCGACATGTTGTCCACGCCCCTGAACTGCCCGGAGAGGTTGCCCCGGGCGATCGGGGAACCGCCAACGTCGTCATCGTCGCCACGCTGTCTCTGCCGCCGGTTGGCTACATTTGGATTCTCCGATCGGCCACGATCATAGAATTCGAGGACCTCCTCCAGCGTCTCCAGCATCCCGTTGTGCATATAGGGCGCGGTCAGGGCCACGTTCCGAAGGGTCGGGGTCCGGAAGCGGAACCGTCCGTCTCCCACATCGGGCTCGGACAGGAGCGGATTCTCCTCGACGCCCTCGGCGGCCAGATCGAAGTCGGACAGCATCGGACCGTCATGACAATTCGTGCAGTCCGCGTCGTCGAACGCCTCGAGCCCTCGCTCTTGCTGCGGGGCGAGGGCATCCTCGTCGCCTGCAAGAAATCGGTCATACGGGCTGTCTCGAGTCACCAACGAGCGCTCGAACGCTGCGATCGCGGCCGCGACCTGATCGGCCACGATGCGAGCATCGGCGCCGAACACCTCTTGGAAGAGCGTCACGTACCCTGGAATCGCCCGAAGCCTCGCCACCACCGAGTCCACGGCCAGCTCCTCGGGGTAGGCGTCCCCGCGCATCTCCTCGCGGACGGTCAGGGGCACGAGCGCCTGAGCCTCGAGGCCTCGCACGCGGCGGTCCCAGAACATCGGCGCCCGCGCCGCTATCTCGTCGTCGACGCTCGCTGGCAGCGGCGCGAACTCGTCGTCCCGTCGGCCGCCGCGGCGGCGGCGGCGCTCGACGCCGTTGAACGCGACGTTCAGGACCGTGGGAGTGTTCCGCTCGAGGACGGGGATCTCGCCGCCGGAGAGATCGACACGAGCCGGTCCCAGGCCCACGGACCGGGTTCCCAGAGCGAGGGCCCGCCCATCCGCGTACGCGAAATCGGGGTGATGACAGGTGGCGCAAGCGACATCCATTTCTCCCGAGAGCACCGGGTCCCAGAAAAGGAGTCGTCCGAGCTCCACCACCGCGAGAGCCTCGCCCAGTCGAGGCGCACTCGCGGCCGGGAAGCTCGAGGCAATCAGGAGGGATCCACACACCAGGGTCAGGAGAGAGATAAGCGCACTGGCTCGGAAAAGGCGTCGCATGGCTTCATCCTCCCGTTCGGGAAGCGACCGAGTTGATGTCCAGTCCGTAGCGGTCCATCACTGGGACATCGAACTCAAAGTCGTAGTAGGTGAGCTCCTGCAAACTCAGAATGGATTCCCGCCATCCGACGTAGGCGTCGAGCAGGTTCTCCGCCGTGTCCACCGCGCGCCGGAGCGTCTGCAACAAGTCGAGCGCCGAAAGCGAGCCCGCTCGATACCCGTCCAGGCTCTGGGCTGAAGTGGCCTCCGCGAGCGCCAGGTTCCCGTTCATCGTCACCGCTCGCGCCTGGAGCTCGAGAACATCCTGAATCTCGTTCTCGATGTCCGAGACGATCTCGACCTCCGCCTCCTCCATCTCGAGCACCGATCTCCTTAGCCTGACACTGGCCGCCTCGATCCGGGCGTCTCTCTCGCCCCAGTCCCAGATGGGAACCGAGGCGTTGACCGCAACCGTGTAGGTGTTCTCGGGATCCCTCAGGAGGTTCGAGAAGTACGGATGGCGCATCTCACGGCCATAGGTGAACTCCACATCGACCTGGAAGGCGTTCCTGCCCCGCACCTCGTCGAGGTTGAGCTGCCGCTCGCGCTCCTGGATCCGGATGCGCCTGAGTCGGGGCGCAAGCGTGCGTGCGAACTGAATGGCCCGCTCGATGTCGATCTCGACAGGCTGAACCTCGATCGTGGGATCGATCGTGATGGAGTCCGTCGGCTGGAGATCCAGTTGCGTCCTCAGATCCGCGGTGCGACGCCGGAACTCCGTCCTCGACTGCCGAAGCTGTTCTTCCGCGTTGGCCAGCTCAACCCGGATCTGGTCCAGCTCGATCGCCCGCGTTGAATCGCTCTGCGAGATCTCCAGAGCCGCCGCGGCGGCTTCCTGAAGGTCTGTCACGTACCGAGCACGAACCCCCTCCTCGTACGCCGTCTCGAAGAGCTCGAAGTAGTCGTCGGAGATGTCGTCGATTAGCTCGAGGAGGTCGTCGTAGTAATCGATCTCCTCGCTCTCCAAGTCGAGCTCGGCCTCCTCCAGGCTGTTCCTGAGCTCGTTCGGCTGGAAGAGAGGCTGGGTATATCGGATGAAGTACCGGTTGTAGTATTCGACATCCCGGTCCCCGTCCGTCTCGCGCTGGGCAAGTCGGTACACCCGGTTGTTGAGTGAAAGGTATCCGTTCGTCGGGTACCCGAAGAGGATTACCGGCTGGCGGATGGAGATCTGACCCTCGACACGCAGCTCGTTCTCGCTGAAGAACTCGTTTCGGCCCAGGTTCGTGTTAAAGTGCTCCTGCGAGATGTCTTCCCACACCGGGGTGGAAAGATCCACCGAGACGCTCGACCTGAGCCGGGCGCGCTCCGCTCGGAGGCGCTGCGTCGTCTGCTCGATGTTCATGCTGAGGAAGCGGACTTCATAGCTGTTGCTCAGCGCCAGCTGCGTCATCCTCTCGAGCGTCATGTCGATGACGTTCGCCCCCGATACCCCCGCCTGCTGCTGAGCCGCGACGGGCGCCGCAAGCGCTTTCGTTCCGCAGAGGAGGAGCACTCCCAGCAGGTGTGCAGCGCAGCGCAGCCGCGAAATTCGACTCGCCCGGTGTGGCATTATCTCTCCTTGGCTGGCCCTGCATCCTGGTCCGAACCCGACCACCTGTGTTCGGGACATTCGGAATGCTCTAGGGGATCGAACGGATCATCCGCAAGCTTCCCTCCGGCCTCTGGAGTTCTCGGCGGACTCCACGGACCGAAACCGGGCAGGCGAGCGAGGCACACCGGACTCGCGCGACGCCTCATTCGAGACTCGCACGAGTCAGGCAGGCGCATCGCCGCTCGGCGGCCCCGACGAGGCGTCCGGACCGTTGCGGCCTCGCTGATTGCGACTTCCTCGAAGACGTGCCCTTTCACCCAACGTTCTCGTCTTCGAGGACCGCAGGGAACGAGGGAGTGAGGCACCCCGGTGACCCGGCGGCTTCCCGGACCGCGCAGAACCCGAGACCCGTGACGGGCCGCGGGGCCGAAGGCGTGGATGAATCCCCGCACCGTGTCACAGCGCCCCTTGTGATTCTGACCGCGAACGCGTCGGTTTCGTTAGATCGTGGCTACGAAGCGCGTCCGCGCCTCAAGTAGGCCGCACCCCCTCAATCCGCGGTCGCACCCGGCATCGCGGCGAACGATACGGCGAACGAGAGCCATGCCAGAGCCTCACTTCATTCCACTTCCCGGCTACGTCGAGATTCCCGAAGACGAGATGCAGGCCCGTGCAACGAGCTTCCTGGATGAGATGCGCACGCGTCGCACGGTTCGCGACTACTCCGAACGCCCATTCGCCCGCGGGATCATCAAGGAGTGCCTTCTCGCGGCGGCAACGGCCCCGAGCGGCGCAAACCGGCAGCCGTGGCATTTCGTCGTCGTAACTCGCCCCGAGATCAAGAGGGAGATTCGCGAGGCGGCCGAGGCAGAAGAGCGTGCGCTCTACACGCACCGAGCTTCCGACGAATGGCTCAAGGCAGTCGAGCCCCTCGGGACTGGGCCGGAGAAGCCCTTCCTGGAGCGGGCCCCCTACCTCATCGTGATCTTCGCGAAGAGCTACGATGTGGACGGGAGCGGGAAGAAGACGAAGAACTACTACGTGACGGAGTCGGTGGGCATCGCCACCGGGATACTGATCACGGCGGTTCACCGGGCGGGTCTCGCGTCACTCACCCATACACCCTCGCCGATGGGGTTTCTCGCCGATATTCTCGGCCGGCCCAGCAACGAGCGCCCATTCCTGATCCTCGCCGTCGGCTATCCGGACGAAGTCGCGATGGTGCCGGATATCGGAAGGAAGCCACTCGATGAAATCGTCACATTCCGCTGACCAGCGCCCCCCCCTGATGCACGCCCGTCATGCTCAGTATGCCGGCCCGCGGCCACGATCGTGATCGAGCTCAGGCGCGATCGGCACGCTCCATCACCCGGGTGTGCCGGAGACCTGCAAGCGGATCGTTTGCGTGGGTCGCGCTGACACCCGAACTTGTCAGATCATCGTATGGAATGAGGATCAGACTCGCACGGAGGCAGCCATGTCATCGTTACGACTCCCGGTTTTCCTGCTCGCAGGCACGGTCACCTTCAGCGGATGCGCCGCCGATTCGGCGCCGCCGGCACCTATGGTCGTCGAGGGGGCGAACCCAGTCACCGGCGAGGGACTCCCGAACCCGAACCCGACGCGCATCGGGAGTTGGGCCACCCTTCCCGAGGGACGGGAGTGGGGGTCGACCGCCGGCCTCGACATCGATCCGACGGACGGCCACGTCTGGGGGTACGAGAGGTGTGCATCTGGCTCTGCCGGAGGCCCGGGGATCAACTGCGACAGCAACCCGGTTGACCCGATCTTCAAGTTCGACCGGAATACGGGGGAGATCCTGGCCAACTTCGGGGCGGGCATCTTCGTGACCCCCCACGGGATCGGGGTGGACGAGGAGGGCACCGTCTGGGTAACGGATTTTGCGGGGAACGCAGCCGGGACCAAGGGTCACCAGGTGCACAAGTTCACCCCGGATGGCGAGTTGCTCATGAGCCTCGGCGTTGCGGGCCAGCCGGGCAATGGCCCCGGTCAGCTAAACCAGCCCAACGACGTGATCGTCGGGCCTGACGGGAGCATCTTCGTCGCCGACGGCCACTCGGGGCAGGGCCTCGTGACCGACGCCGACATGGACGAGGCACGCGCCGCGGGGCTGACGGGCCGCATCGTCAAGTACTCACCGGATGGCGAGTACATCATGGAGTGGGGGGAGATCGGCACGGAGCACGGCCAGTTCCGCACCCCGCACGCCCTCGAGTTCGACGCGGAGGGCCGGCTCTGGATCGCGGACCGGGGGAATCACCGCCTCGAGATCTACGACCAGAACGGCAACTACCTCGAGTCCCGCTATCAGTTCGGCCGGATCAGCGATCTCTTCATTACCGAGGATCAGATGGTGTACGCCATCGACTCCGAATCCAACCGCCTCCGCCACATCAACTGGAAGAATGGGGTCCGGATCGGGCCCGTGGGCCAAGATGTCCTCGTGGGCTTTATCCCGGGATGGGACTCAAACAACCGTCCGAATCACGGCGTTGCCGGAGAAGGCGTGGGCGTGGACGCGGACGGTAACGTCTACGTGGCGGAAGGGCCGTCCTCCCTGGCCGACGCAGGCTCGGCCTTCACTAAGTACGAGGTAGGAGACATGTAGAGTAGCGAGGCGAGAAGGTCCCCTGTGCCAACAGCGCCCCCGGCAGAGCAACCCGGGGGCGCTGTTCACTGTGCCCGGCGGCGGCCGGCGTACCGGAGTGCGGCGCTGCAGCGAACGTCATCACGGCGGGTCCGAGCGTGCACCTCCGCCGGTTTAGTCTGTCCGTTCGAGGGAATCGAGCGCCGCCTCGAAATCCGCCCAGGAGACCGGCTCCCCATGAACAGGGGCCACGGTCGAGACCTCGAGTTCCATCCGCTCTACCTGGTTGCGGAAGCTCCGCATCGACGGGAGCTGCGAGCGCCGGGGGGGCTCGTGTGTATCGAAGAGATCCGCCTCGAATGCGATCCCCTCCTCCGGGAGGTAGGCCATCAGCATTCCCGAGACGTGCTCGAGGGGCTGCACGTAGTAGACCCGCAGCATCCGCGAGCCGTCGGTGATCACGTAATTTTCCTGGACAGCCTCGTAGTTGTACCCTTCGGACAACTCCGTCGGGGGCCACATGGAGACGATGTCCGGTTCCACCGTACGGGGCTCGTAGACGAGCACGTCGGTGTTCAGGAATTCGAGGTTGATCATGTGGGTCACGATCGTAGAGCCGATGTGCAGGTAGGTCCGGAGCCCGCCGATGTGATCGAAGTGCGGGTGCGAGCTGATCAGCCAGCGGATGGGCTTGCCGGGCGCCAGTCGCACGATCTCCTCGATGACCGCGAGGCTTCTCTCCTCGTCGCCCGGAGCCTCGAATACAGCGACGAACTCGTCGAATTCTACCATGTAGCTGTTCAGCGGCCCTCCTCCGAGGAGGTAGACACCGCTTGCCATCTGGGTGACGACGACCTCTGATTCGAACGTCGCATCCTGAACCGTAGCGGGTACGGGACCGGGCTCGGGGCAGACGTTCGGCTGGACGTCCGCGAAACTCCCCCCGTATCCATTGTGACCCGTGCTCTGACGGTAGAACTGCCAATTGTCGTCCCAGCCGTGGTGGGAGTGCCACGCGACCGGCCACTTCACATCGCCGAAGCTCAACTGCTCCGTCGACTCGTGCTCGACGTTGAAGTCACCTAGCGCCGGGACATTGACCGCGGTCTTGATCCGCTGGATCTGGTTCTCCGAGTTGATCGTGGCATCCACACGGTACTTGCCGAACATCGTGATCGCCACGACGTGCATCTTCTCGGGACGAACCACGTTTCCGTCGCGGCCCTTCTCGATCTGCTCCCAGCGCCAGAAGGCAATCGGGTCCGCGCCCGGGAGGCGGGCGGCCTTGATGAAGCCGTGGGGATTCAGCCAGAGGTCGAGCTGGTAGAGCTCCGCGAGCTCGGGCGGGACCGGGACGGGCTCCCCGTCGCCATCGATGTGCCAGGCCGCGCGGCCACGCACGATATGGGTCTGGCGCACCTCCCGCTGCGTCGGCGTGCCCCCCTCCCAGCCGACGCCGTACTTCCACGACGCGGGGCTGATCCCCGGTTCCCGGTCGAAGGTCTCGACGCTCGTTCCGGCCGCCCAGTTGATGCTCCTGGTGTAGTTGTTCAGGCCGCCGATGCGGGCCCAGTCCACATTCACCGAATTCTCGAAGGTCTGGCCCACGGCGCCGCTGTATCCGTCCCCGGAGAAGGTGATGCAGCGCAGATTCGATTCGCCGATCTCCCGGGCAGCGGCGGCGAGGAGCGGCGCGGGGTCCACGTACCCCGGCGGATAGTCCTGCGCTGCCACCGTGTGCATCCAGACGGGAAGTAGAGCCAATGCCCCGAACACGCTCCTGGCCATCGCTGCCTCCTCAGTTGACCCCGTTCGACCACGGAATACCGGACACCTTGTCCTCCCTCGGCGGGGGGGCAACGTACGCCCCGCGGACGGATCGGGACAGCCGCAGCCGTCCGCGCCGTGCGCGCGCCAGGTCCGGGCGATCCGGTGTCGCCCGCCCACGAACGAGATGGCCGCTGTTCGACGCCGTACATCTGGCAGAACGATCGGGGTGCCGAGTCGCGAGGCCTCCGCGTGTCGAACCGCGACGGAACACGCCTCAAGGCCTCCCGCCGCGACCCGACCCGGATCCCCGCTTGCTACCACCACCGGCGCGCTCCATCTTCGACGTGTCGCCGCCCGGGAGGCGGACTCCGGTTCCGCTCTCACGGTGACGCTGCGCACCGCCCCCGAATTCGCAGGGCGATCCCGTCTACCAGAATTGCGGTCGTGATCCCTGCACCGGCCGGAGGACATGATGACAACCTCGGCTCTCCGTCGCAGAGGTACCGTGGCACCCGCCTTCATCCTCTCCCTGGCGTGCGCCGCCCCGGTGCTCGCACAGAATCCGAACTGGATCCGGCCATTCCCGGGCCACCGAGTCATCGCCAACCTCTACGCCGTCGGTACCTATGATCTGGCCGTGTTCCTGATCACGGACGACACGGGGCACATCCTCATCAACACCGGGCTCGCGGACTCCACGTCCCTGATTCGCGAGAACGTCGAGTCGCTTGGCTTTCGCCTCGAGGATGTGGAGGTCCTCCTGACCATGCAGGCGCACTGGGACCACACGGCTGCGATGGCGGAGATCAGGGAGATCGCGGATGCGAAGGTATGGGCGACGGCGGGCGACGCAAGGGTGCTCGAGGACGGCGGTTTCAGCGACCCCCACTTCGGCGGGCGCCAGTCGTTCAGACCCGTGAGCGTGGCGAAGATCATCACGGACGGCGAAGTGATCGAGCTCGGCGAGATCCGTCTCACGGTGCACGAGCATCCCGGCCACACGGAGGGGAGCTCGAGCTACACGATGCAGGTGGGCGAGAACGGTCGGAACTACAATGTGGCGATCGCCAACATGGGCACGATCAATGCCGGAAAACGGCTCGTCGTCGACCCGACCTATCCGGGCGTCGCCGAGGACTTCGCTCGCACCTTTGCCAGCCAGAAGGCGATGGATGTGGATGTGTGGGTATCGGCTCACGGAGGCCAGTACGATCTCCACGACAAGTACGAGCCGGGACAGGTGTACAGCCCCGAGACCTTCGTCGACCCAGAAGGCTTTCTGGCAGCCGTCGATGCGTTGGAAGCGGCCTACCTGGACCAGATGGCCGAAGAACAGCGGTAAGGCGTAGCGCCTGCGGCAGCGAGGAATCCCGACGTCCGATGCGTTCATCGCTCGGCCCCCTGCTCGTAGTGATCGGGGGCGGCCTGGTGCTTCTCGGGCTCCTCATCTGGAGCAACGTGGCGTCATGGCTCGGTCACCTGCCGGGGGACATCCGAGTGGTACGCCCGCACACGCGCATCTACATCCCTGTCACCACGATGGTGATCCTCTCCATCGCGCTCTCCGTCGTCCTCGCCATCGTTCGGAGATTCCTGTAGCTGTCTCCCCGGCAATCGCCCTCCTTCTCTCCGATTCTCGGCACCAGGCAGGTCAACGGTCGATCCGCCGACCCGGCCAGCATGGGGGCATCAGAGGTGCCGCACGAGGAGGAAGACCCGGCCTGCGACGCGAACCTCCCAGTCGAGGCTGTCGTAGTTCCGCTACGCCGGGTTCACCGACTTGACCATCACGCTCGGGGGCTCCGAATGGGATACGTGCTCGATCCGTTTGGCAGCGAGCCCGAGTCCGTCCCGGGTCCCGAAGACCCCGGCGGGACGGGATGCCGCTGGCTCACATCGATCAGGACCCGGCCGCCACCCGAGAGAAGCGGTTCCATCGAGCCGCCGTCGAGGATGATGACTCGCAGCTCGTCCGGGCTCGCACTAACTCGTAGCGGATCAGGGACTCGGCAAGAAGCCACGTCTCCCCGGCCTCCAGCTCCTCCCCGTCCTAGCCTCCCCGATCCCGCCGCCCTTCGCGCGTCGATTTCCGGCACGGCGCTGTAGGCCCTCGGTGCCGGGCTCCGGCCGGAGCCGCGTTTACCCGACGACGCCCGCCCGGAGGATGGAGCACTCTCGCCGAGGAGCTCGCCAGGCCCGCACAGGAAGTGTCGCCCGAGGGCCCTCCGGTCCTCGTCCGTCAGGACCCGCGGCGTGCCTCGGTGGACGTACTGATACAGGTAGGAGGAGGTCCCCGGCCGATCGCATGCGAGGCTCGCCGCAGGTTCGTATCGCTCCTCGCGAGCAGCTCGGGTATCCGCCGGTGGACGAGATCCAGCTCGGAGTCGTCGCACTTCGGCAGTGGCGCCATGCTGTCTGCAGCCTGCGACTCCGTCGACTAGCCCGGGCGAGTCCCCTCTGCCCTCCCGTCCTTCGGCCTGTCGCCAGGCGGAGAGGCCTCGACCGCACGCCGGTTTCGCATCCGTTCCCACCCGAACAGAAACTCGCGGACGACTCGCCCCGAGAGATAGAAGGCGACGGCGAGTACGAGGACCCAACCCGTGGGAATAAGCGAGTAGTCGGGCCGGATCCAGAGGGCGATGTAGAGGGCCAGGACGAGGGCGAACGCGCCTCCAGCCGCCCAGCCCCGGACCGCTGATCGCCGCCGTGCCCGCGTGAGGCACTCCCCGCACCAGAACTGGCTGTCCAGCTCCCGAAGCGGCGTCGCCTGAAGACAGCGTATGCAGGCGAGGTCGTCGGAGAGTGGATCCGGACGTTGTCTGTCGTTCATCGATCCAGATTCGCGATGGCAGCAGTGAGAAACTCCGCGGTGGTGGCAATCCCGTACACATCCCGCGTACGGGTGGCAGGTTCCTCTAGCGTCCGGCGGATCGCCGCCCGGATCCGGCCCGCCGTCTCCCCCTGCCCCAGATGGTCGAGCATCATCGCGGCGGCCAGGATGAGGGAGGTGGGGTTCGCGATCCCCTCCCCGGCGATATCGGGGGCGGAGCCGTGCATCGCCTCGAACATCGACACCTCGCCCCCGACATTCGCGGCGGGAGCTACACCGAGCCCCCCGACGAGTCCGGCCATCAGATCGCTCAGGATGTCTCCGAACATGTTCTCCATGACCAGGACGTCAAAAACGTATGGATCCTTGACGAGCTGCATCGCAGTCGCGTCGATGATTCTCGCCTCGAACTCGACCTCCCCGGCGTAGTCCCGGGCCACTGATTCCCCGACGCCGAGGAAGAGGCCCTGGGTGTACTTGAGAATATTCGCCTTGTGGGCGAGCGTCACCTTCTTCCTTCCGTGCGCTCTCGCATACTCGAAGGCATACCGTACGATTCGCTCCACACCGAAACGCGTGATGATCATGACCGACTCGGCAGCTGCCTTCGGGTCGCCCTCGAGGCCAATGTAATGCTCGACCCCCACGTAGAGACCTTCGGTGTTCTCGCGGATCAGGACCAGGTCGATATCCTCGTATCGCTGACCCGGGACGAGCGTGACGACCGGCCGAACGTTCGCGTACAGGTCGAACTCCTTCCGGATCACGACGTTGATAGAGCGAAAACCCGACCCGAGCGGGGTGGTCAGGGGACCCTTCAGAACCACCCCGTTTCGCCGAATGGAGTCGAGCGTGGCCTGGGGAAGCGGATCCCGGACCGCCTCCATCGCGGCGATTCCCCCCAGTTGACCGTCGTAGTCGAGAGCGGCGCCGGCCTCGTCGAGCAGTGAGAGCGTCGCGTCGGTCACCTCGGGCCCGATCCCGTCGCCCGGGATCACCGTGACCGGCGTGGACATGTCGGCAGAGAGGTTGCCGTCAGGGCGGCGGGATGAATTCGCGGTTGTACTGATAGACCGTGTGCTCTTCTCCGAAGCGGATCAGATCGCGCATGTAGCCCGGACTCTGGGTGCCCTGGCTCCGTGCGTACCCGACCACATTCAGGGCGCGGGGCCAAGTCGCGTCGTTGAACTCCGCCCGCTCGAGGAGGGCTTGCGCGAGAACCCCGCCGTCCTGGTAGACGACGATGACCCGCACGCCCCCGAGCCCGGAGTAGTTCTGGAAGGCCTCCTGCGTGGCGCGGGAGAAGAGGAAGATGTAGGGGGAAGCCATCGCCCATACCCGGCCGCCCATCCGGTACTCTTCCCGGTCGATCTCGACCGTGACGTGCGCCACGTTCCCGCTCATCTCCACCTCGAGGTTGCCGCCGTACTCGTAGTACCCGCGGACATCGGAGGCATCCGGCCGGACCAGGGGAGGTGCCTCCGCCTGGCAACCGCCGAGGAGGACTGCACCCGGGCCGGCAAGGAGGAGAAGGAGCCTGCCGGACGCCGACACGCGGGCGCGGCGTGCGAAGCGGGATGCAGGTGTCATCCGAGAGCGTGCGGGACTTCGAGGGAATGGAGAGCGGCGCCGTGGCCGGGCGGGATGCCGCCTGGATCCGGCCTTTCGGCGAGCTTAGTCGTACGCACCGTCAAAGTCGAGCGCAGCAGAGTTGATGCAGTAGCGAAGACCCGTCGGACGCGGTCCATCGGGGAACACGTGGCCCAAATGCGCGTCGCATACGGAGCATACCACCTCGGTCCTCCGGCGAAAGAGGGAGCGGTCATCCCTCTCCTCGATGTGATCCGGATCGACGGTGTCCGAGAAGGACGGCCACCCGGTTCCCGAATCGAACTTCGTGGCCGAGGAGAAGAGGGGCGTCCCGCAGCAGATGCACTTGTAGGTCCCCTCCGCCTTCTGGCCCCAATAGGCCCCGGTGAAGGCCCGCTCCGTTCCCTTCTCGCGCGTCACCCGGTACTGCTCGGCCGTCAGCCGCTCTCGCCACTCGTCTGGTGTGCGAAACTCCTTCCGTTTCGAATCCTGGCTCATGGCGCGTCCTCCTTCCGGATCATGACCACGTCCACCGATCGCACCCCGGCCTTTCCGCACACGGAACTCGCCGCTTGGCCCATACACGCCCTCTGGCGACGATCCCGTGCGTCCGGGCACGGGCGCTCCGGATCGGGTACGATCTATACCGGATCTCGTTGGGGGGGTTCCTCGGGCAGGGGCGCGGGGGGAGGCCACCCCCCGGACTCTAACGATCTTCCCCCGCCCCCCCGTCCGAGACGCGCGGGAGCTCGAAGCGGATCGTTGTTCCCCTGCCCAGTTCGCTCTCGGCCCCGATCTCTCCCCCCATCAACTGAACGAGGTGGCGCACGATCGCAAGGCCGAGCCCCGTCCCGCCAGCGTCGCGACCGCGCCCGGAATCCGCACGGTAGAACCGCTCGAAGATACGCGGTAGCGCGCTCGAGGGGATCCCGGCACCGGTATCGGAAACGGCGACTCCGACGCTCGCTCCGTTCGGGTTGATGGTGACACGGATACTCCCCCCGTCCGGAGTATAGCGAAGGGCGTTGTCGTAGAGATTCCGGAAGATCTGGTGGAGGGCCTGGGGGTCTGCTAGAGCCAGGCTGTCCCCCTGGACAAAGAAGCGCACCCTGTCGGCGCGCTGCTCCGACGCGAGACCCTCCCAGGCCTCCCGGGCAGAGTTCGACAGCCGGACCGGCTCATCACTCGGGATCCATCCCCCCGACTCGAGGCGGGAGAGGTCGAGCAAGTCGTCCACGAGGTTCTGAAGACGGATCGTGTTGTTGCGGATCAACCCCAGGAACTCCCGCCGCAAGCCTTCGGGGGGATCGTCTTCGAGGAGGGTCTCGGCGAAGCCCCGCACGGTCGTGAGCGGAGTCTTGAGCTCGTGGGAGGCGTTCGCCACGAAGTCCCTTCGCACCTGTTCGATCCGGTGCAGCTTCGTCACATCCAGGAAGGTCACGACGGAACCGCCCCCCTGCATCAGGCGCGAGGAGATCCTCAGGTATCGCTCTCCGATCCGGATCTCGCGCGGCACGAGGGGAAACGCCACCGACTCCTCGAGATGGTCCCGCAGTTCGGTATGCCGAACAAGGGTTCCGATCGGGGCCAACACGGCTGGACGCGCCACATCGAGCAGCTCCGCGGCGGCCGTGTTCATCCTGAGGACCCGGGCATCCGCCGTGAGCGCGATCACACCTTCGGCGATCGAATCCATGATCGCCTGAAGCTCGTCGCGCTCCCCCACGAGCTCGCCGGTGCGTCCTTCGAGCTCCGCCGCTATCTCGCGGAGGGCAGCGTCCAGCTCCGCCAGGTCACGGTGCATTGCTCGAGGACTCCGGGCAACCGCAAAGTCACCCCCGGAGATTCGCCGGGCCCGGTCCGCGAGCTCCCGCGCCGCACGGACAAACCCGAGGTGCAGGAGCCGGCCACCGATCCAGAGGAGGAGGACGCCGGCCGCCACGGTGAGTCCGGTGGTCGTGGCCGAGGCCTCCGAGGAGAGCGCCGCGAAGGTGCCGATGGCGAGCGCGAGAACGGTCCCGGCAAGGACCAGGTGCAACGTTCGGAGACTCACGTGCCCCCATTCGTGGCGTTCGGAGTTCATGCCCGTGCCGGAGACACGGAACGGCGAATCGTCCGGGCGGTGGCCGTCCGGCGGCCGAGTGCCCTGTCCGGCGGCTAGCAGCCCTCTCCCCCGGGGACTCGCATACGATATCCGAATCCCCGCACCGTCTCCACCCATGCGCCGACGCTACCCAGCTTCGCACGGAGGCGCCGAATATGCATATCCACCGTACGGGTGTGGATCCGCCGCGCCGCCGCCGATTCCACGTCCCATGCCCGTTCGAGGAGCTGCTGCCGGCTCTGCGTCCGCCCCTGGCGCTCGAGCAGCGCCTGAAGGAGGCGGAATTCGGTCGGGGTGAGGGAGAGCGGCTCACCATCGAGGGTCGCCCAGTGCGCGCTCACTTCCACCGCCAGGGGGCCGGCCCTCAGGATCCTGCCGCCGGTCTCCGGGGGGGGCTGCGCGATCCGGCGGAGAATCGACCGGACGCGAAGGACGAGCTCTCTCGGCGAAAAGGGTTTCGTCAGATAGTCGTCCGCTCCGAGCTCGAGACCCTCGATCCGGTCCTCCTGCTCCCGCTTCGCCGTCAGGATCAGGACGGGGAGGCCCTGCGTGCTAGGTTCTTTTCGGAGCAGCCTCAGGATCTGGTCTCCCGAGACCCCGGGCAGCATCCGGTCGAGCACCAGGAGGTCCGGAATCTCCCTGCCGAATGCGGAGAGGGCCTGATCGCTGTTTACCGCCGTCTCGACCCTGAACCCTTCCCGCGTCAGCTGATATGCAATCAGTGCAGCGATGTCCACCTCGTCTTCCACGACGAGGATCCGGGGGGGCACGGACGCGGTGGAGGACCTTGAGTCCATGAATACGCTCGCTCTGCCGCCCGACTCGACCGTCTTGCCACCGTCGGGAAGGCGCCACCCCCCGTGAGAATCCATGAGTAGCGGGTACATCGGGTCGTTGGGCACAGATTCGATTCCCGAATAGAAAGCCGCGGCCAGAGTGCGGGGGCGAGGGGCAGACGCTCAAGTCCGGTCCGATCAACCTGCCTCGACCGCGCGGAGCACACCGTCATAGTAGCGAAAGAGCTTGTAGCCCGCTCCTCTCTCCAAGACGTCCTTGAAGAGCTGAATGCACCGCTCCCCCGAAGGGGTCCGAAGGGTGACCCAACAGTCCGTATGCACCCGGAACGTCCCGAACTCCTGGACCTCGCCGTGGCAGACCACGTCCTCGAGCTCTGCCGCAAGCTCTTTGAACTGAGGCTCGAGCCGGATCAGGGCACTCCGGTTCCTCGCCTCGATATCGGCCCGGACGTATTCGACGGGGACGTTGAGGTCCGGGTTCGAAGCGGGCAGCTCGGGCCAGACGACCTCGACGTACTCTTGTCTGGAGAGCCGGAGCCCGCCGAGCGCTCCCGGTTCGCCGCCGATCAGCCCTACGACTACCCGTTCACCAACGTCGGTCAGGCTGTTCGCTGACCCGGGGAAGGGCCCTATCTCGCTTACCTCCTCGCTTTCCAGCGTCCGGCACCCCCCGAGTGCCAAGATGCAGCAACCAACCAGAGGCAGGGCGAGCCACGGCCGGCCGACCATACCACGAACAGCGACGGAAAGACCCGGAGGGGGTCGCCTACCGGGCGACCCCCTCCGATCAAGACAGCCCAGCACCAAACCCCCGCTCGCCTAATCCTGCTCGAACGTGGTCCAGCCCTTGTACCACTCTTCACCGTCCGGATCCACGGCTCCAATATACTCGATTCCGGTCGTGAAGAAGCCGTCGTTCGGCGGATCCGCACCTGCGCCGCGCGCGGGGGACCCCACGTTCGGCCGGAAGTCCGGGTTACTCCTGTCGAGTGCATTTGCAAGGTCGGGATCCACGACCTGGTTGTTCCAATCCGCCGTCATGAAGACCGCCTCCTCGTCGATCCCGTCGTCGTCACCCGAGAAGTCGGACTCGTTTTCGAAGATGATCGAATTCCGGATCTCGAAATCTCCGGCGTCAAGCCGAGCCATGGTCTCATCCTGGTCGATATCCAGGCCGAAGTCCGACATCTCGGTCACGATGTGGTTGAAGAGATGCCCGCCCGTGCCCCGGCGGTGGAGCATCCCCCGCGTCTCGTCGCTGCCACCGGCCTGGCCTCCCCCCACGAGCGTCACGTTGTAGACCATCGGCTCCGTGAAAGGCGCGGCGTAGAAGTCGGTCTCGTTGCCGTCCACCTCGTATCCGTGGTCCGAGTCGTCCGGGTCCTGCTGCGCGATCCAGAACTGACCTCGGCCCTGCCATCCTGTCGAGTAGTCGAAGGAGTCGTCCGAGATCCCGGTGGCCAGCGCATACTTGAGATCCACCGTGCCCCCGAACCACTCGAACCCGTCGTCCGATCCGTAGTGGGTCTGGACGTGGTGAAGCTCCGTCCCGGCCCCGACGCCGTTCAACGTGAGGCAGTTGAGCTCCTTCCCGAAGGTGACCTCGAAGCCGCAGTACTCGACCCGGGTGTACGTCATGACACCGCTGTCGTCCATCGTGTCCGTGCCGCCGTACGGCCGGCCGATCCCCTCGGCGGTGCCTTCGGAGAAGATCTTGCCTCCCTGTGCGACGAGAAGCGCGGTGGGAGTGACTTCGGTGCTGCCCAGAATCGTCGTGCCGGCCGGGATGTGGGGCTCACCACCGTCCTCGACCGTGACGACTCCCTGCAGCGTGTACGTGACGCTCGCGTCGAGGCGCATGGCCCCGTCGATCGTGCCCGCGAGAACCACGACAGCAAGCTCAACGGCCTGTAGTTCCGCAACGTCTCTCGTCGGCGAGGCCGCGGCCGAATTCCGGGCCAGCACCCGGTAGAGGTAGGCGACGCCCTCCTCCACCGCCGAATCGGTGTAGCTCGTCGTCGTCACCGTGGCGACCACGACCTCCCACGTCCCCGAGCCGCCGAGAACGCGGCGCTCGACCGTATAGGACTCGGCCCGGTCGGGACCGCGGGCGCGACAACAGTTGGCCCAGCGGGGGACGGGGTAGTAGGACTGTCGTCATCGCCGCATGCGGCGAGACCTCACGGTCAGGGCCATCGCTCCAACGATGAGCCATCGGTCCCTCCATCGTGTATTCATCGTCTTACCATCCACTCCTGGTGGTGTTGAGCCGGTCCACATGCCGGCAGAAAAGATCGGCTCGAACGTGGCGAGTCCGATCTGCTAGACGTGTGGGCTGCTCCGCTGCTCGACACCCTGAAAGCCTCAGGTCTCCCAGGAGAAGGAGAGCGATACGTTCCTTCCGAGGTCGAATTCCCGGAGCACCTCTCCGAAATGCTTGAATGTCACGACGTTACCGAGGAGCCGTGTGGCCGAGACCTTCGGGCCGATCCGCTCCCCGATCGGGTGTGCGATGACGAGGTCCAGCTGGCTTAGAGCCTCCTCGAACTCCGCCGGAAGGCCGAGCCCGCCGACGGCGTCGATCCGGCGTCCGAACCGATTGAAGAGCGCCGACGCCGACGCACCCCAGTCGGCCTCCCACGTCAGGCCCGCGTTGATCACGAAGTCCGACTGACCTTGGAGAGCGCGCCGCTCCTCTTTCAGGCGGAGTTCGGTGGACCCGGCACCGGGCAGATAGACGAGCACCCGGTCGCCCAGATTCACCTCCGAGTCGACCACTGTGAGGTTCGTGCTCAGCGACACGTTCTCGAGCGATTCCGCCAGGATCTCCAGATCGCTCCTGAACTCGAACTCGAGTCCGATGTTATTCGCCTCGGACGCACTCACCCAGGTCTTGAGGAGCTCTGTGCTCGGCAGGATCGCGACCTCGATCGGATTCGTGAACTTCTTGTAGAAGGCGCTCACGGAGAGGATGCCGCCGGCCCGGAAGAACCATTCCCAGCGGGCATCCAGATTGTCGATCGTCGTCAGCTGGAGGTTTGGATTTCCCACGACGTTCGCGCCGCCCGCATAGTCGGCGAATCCGAAGGGCGCGAGCTCGCGAACCTCCGCGCGAGCCAGCGTGCGCGAAACGCCGCCTCGCAGGTTCATCTCGGGGTTCAGCTCGAAGGTGAAGTTCAGCGCGGGCAGGATGTCATCGCTAGTGAACTCCGCGCCCTCCAAAGGAGCCTGCGAAGTCTCCGCCAAGTCGAAGGGGACCACGCTCTGCGCCGTCCTCTCGAACCGCGCTCCCGCCGATACTCGAAGCCTCGAACCCAGGCTCATGTCCAGCATGGCATACGCGGCGACTCGATCGTCCGCGCCGTCGTAATTGTCCGCGCGGAATGTCGATTCGGCAATCTCGAACCCATCCGGGGCGATGTGCGATGGATCGAGAAGCTGGTTCGGGGAGAGGGCACGAATTTCGTTGCTGATGATGCCGGTGCAGGAAGGAAGCGGAAACGGCGGGTGTAGACGTCCTGGTTCTTCAGTTGCAGGCTGCCTCCCACCTTGATCGAAGCGGGGAGACCGCTCACGGTAAACGGGGCCTCCAAGTCCACGGCACCGCTCGCGCCAGTGTCCTCAAGGTCCTGGTGAAAGACGCTTCCGCTCTGTATGAAGGTGTCGAAGAAGAAGCGTCCGTCCGGGGCCAGGCGGTACAGGACCTCGCGACTGTTCGGCTCGTATCGGTCGGCGATCGTGTAGCCCCCCGCCGCCAGTCGAACAAAGATTCTCCGGCCCACTCAAGCAGATGGGTTCCCTCGAGCTGACCGTTGAACATGCTCTGCTGGATGAACTGGATTCGGGTGTTCCGCTGATCCGTGTTGGAATCCAGATTGAAGCCCTGCAACTCCCTGGGCCTGATCTTCGCCGAGGTGGCTGTAGACAAGATTTGCCCTCAGCTCATGCCCGGGGGCCAGCTCCATGGATCCGTTCACGAGCCCGCCGAGCGTCACGTTGCGCGTGCTCAGTCGTCCCTCGTAGTCGAATTCGGCCGCGAAGGACCCCGTGCCCGAGCCCACGAACTGGCGCTCCACGTAGTTGGATCGGGTCGAGGGAGTGTCCGACCAGTTCACGGACGCCACATAGCCGAGTCTCCGACCGAAGATTTCGGACTCGTCACCCAATGAAACGCTGGCGGACAGCGGGGGCCTGACGGTTTCGATGCTCGGACCCCAATCCCCGTCGAAGGCCTGCCCGATAACTTCCAGATCGTTCCTGGAAAAGCCGGAACCGAAGCGGACCTGCGGATCGACGGGTATCAGATGCGGCAAGCCAAGGCTCCCATCGTCGAAACCGACAAAATCGAGCCCGCCTCCCGCGTATCGGAGGCCGTCTTCCAGTGTGGTCGCACTGTTATAGCCGGAGGATATGTTCATCTTGAACTCTCGCTCGAGCGGATAGCTCCTCGTCTGCAGCTCCACGTGGCCACCCGCGTAGTCTCCGGGCTGGTCCGGAGTGTAGCTCTTCGAGGTGACGACGCTCTCGAGGAGCTCCGTCGGGAACATGTCCAGAGGTATTACCCGCTTGTCCGGCACGGGGGAGGCGAGGGGGGGGCCGTTCAGGGAGGTGCTGCTGTAGCGCTCCCCGAGGCCTCGGATGTAGGCGTACTTCCTGTCGACGACCGTGAGCTCCGGCACCCGCTTGAGCGCCTCGGCCGCATCTCCGTCGGGCGTTCGGGCCATCTCCTCCCGACCGATGGCGTCGAGGGCCGCCGGCGCGATCTGCCGCTGGTTCATGAGCGCGGCCGTGTTCCCGCGCTCGACCGTCGCCGTCGCCTCGATCCCTTCGAGCGCCACAGCCTGGGGATCGAGAGAGATATCGATCTGCGCCGTCTCACCGGCGGCCACTACGACATCCGTGATAACCTTCGGTGCGTGCCCGAGGTGCTGGACCTGGAGGACGTACGTCCCGGGGACACGTCCCCGGAGGAGGTACCGGCCCCCGATCGAGCTCACGCCAACGGTCTCGGTGCCCTGGACAACGATCTGGGCGCTGATGACTTCGGTGCCGGTATGGCTGTTGACGACCTGACCCGTAATCCGTCCCGTCAGGGCCTCGCCTCCCTCCTGAACCTGAGCCCGAACTTCGGCTGCCCGGAGACAGAGCACACTCAAGACCAGTGCGAGCACAGCCTGCCTTTTCGTGACTTGGATCATTCCCCCTGCCTCGATTCTCTCGATCACGCCGACGGCCATCGGACGTCACCGGGGCCGTGCAGGCGCAACGCGGGTGACCGCAAACGGCTGACCCGTCCTATGGGTCAAGGAACGCTAGGCGAGGGAAGTAACACGCGGGGAGGCGTGCTCGTAACGGAAAGGTAAAGCGTTGGAGGATATGTGATAACATGGGGGCGCCGGGAAGATGCGCCCTCACCCTGCCTGCGGTGGACCGCGAGCTCTACGCCTCTCCCGACAAGTGGGAATGCGGGCCCAGATTCACCACGCCGGAAACTCCCTCGACCCACGACGCCGCCCCGATGACTGAGTCGCGCAAGCGGCACTCCCGCAACCGGACGTCCGCCTCCACGATGCAGTCCCGAAGCGTCGAGGACTCGACGATGGCCCCCGTCGAGATTGTCACGTTGGGCCCGAGGTGACTCCCGACTACCGCAGCGCCAGCCTCGATACGCACGGCCCCGTCGAGCTCCGTATCCTCGAGCCGGGCGTAAGGTGACACCCCGCCTCTCGTGGTCCGGAGGAGGTGGTGATTCGTCTCGAGGAGCGTGTCCAGCTTCCCGCAATCGTACCATCCCCCGACGGGCGCCGTCCGGATCCTCGCTCCGCGATCCACCATGTACTGGAACGCGTCCGTGAGGAAGAACTCACCCCCGGGACCAGGGGGACGCGCCACAACGTTCCGGATTCCGTCAAAGAGGAGACGCCAGTCGCGGATGTAGTAAAGCCCGATGTTCGCGAGCTTCGAGACCGGCTCGGCTGGCTTTTCGACGATCCGTGTCATCGCGTTGTGCTCGTCGGTGAGGATGACTCCGAATCGGCGGTAGTCCTCAACTTCTTTCGCCCAGATAATCCCTGCCCACTCTTCGGGGAGGGTCCGCGGGAGGGAGAGGTCGGCGTCGAAGAGGGTGTCGACAAACACGATGAGTACCTCTTCGGCAATGAGCGGCTCCGCGAGCTGGATCGCCCGCGCCGTCCCGTCCTGGACATCCTGGACCACGAAATGCGAGGTGATCTGCGGATACGCCTCCTCGATGTAGGCCTCGACGACTTCCCGGAGGTATCCGACGACGAAGACCATCTCGTCGACGCCGAGCTTGAGGAGATCATCCAAGATGTAGCTGATGACGGGGCTCCCACCGACCGGTACGAGCGCCTTCGGGAGGGTCAGCGTATGGGGCCTCAGCCGGGTCCCTCGGCCGGCCACGGGAATGATCGCCTTCATCGCGCTCCTCGGCTCGTTGGCTCGGGCCTCTGGCCTCGTCGATTCAGGCGAATCCGTTGCGTCTCGTCGGATCCCGCGCCCGGACCCGAAAGAGGGTTCGTCCGGGAGAGGATAGGCCTGGGCGCCGCGACCAACAAGCCGGAGCCTCGCCGGTCATGCTCTCTCGACCGGGATCGTCCCGGGACCCCGGTCTTCAGCAGCGTGTGGCATCATCGCGCTGCGATCGTGCGTCGTCGAGCCGAATGCCTCGGCGGTCCGGTTGCTCTCGTCGCGCCTGGCCCCCGGGGAGCCCCTCGCACCTCTGTCGCGGTCCGGGGCATGCCGACGCTCGCGAGACCTCTCCCGGGGGGAATGTGGAGTCCAAACGACTCCGAACCACACCCGCCACTTGAATGCGGAGAATACACCCCGTACCATCAATCACTTACGGACCTTCGGATTACAGACCCCCGGAGTGACACCGCATTCGCCGGCAGGCCTCCAACACCAGACACCGGACCTGGGCTCTCCGCAATCGCCGTACCAAGCTATGGGATCCCCGACCTTCCGCCATCCCCGCCCCTGGCGGGCTGCTGCCTCTAGTCGGAGGATACTCCTCCTTCTCCTCGCTCCCGGGGGGTGTGGACCGGTGGAGGCTCCGGTCGAGGAGAGCCCGGACACCATCATCTCCACCTCTACGGGGATTGCCGCGACGGCGACCACAGACGAGCTGGTATTCGACCGCGAGTTCGCGTTTCTCTCCGCTGACGTGGACTCGCTGATCATCGTGTCATGGTTCTTTCGCTCGCGGATAAGCGACGCCCTCGCCCGCCAGGAGATGACGGCCTGGTGGACGCAGGGCGGGGAGTGGGAGGTACTCGCAGAGGAGTCCGCGGAAATCCCTCGCTCACGCTTCCCGTGGCGAATCGTCCCCGGGGCGGCCGTGCGTCTGCTCGTCGGGCCGGGGGACCGCATCGAGTCCCTCCTCCTGCGGGCCCCGCCCGGAGAACTCGAGACGGCGCTGGGAGAGCTCGTGGCGGAGTGGACGGCCCCGGTAAGCGAGTCGGTTCGGGTATACCGGGGCCGGACGACCTTCCCCGCCGGACCCGTGGACGGGATCGTGATCGAGATCAGCCGACGGTGGGAAGCAGATGATGACCGCGCACCCGGGGACTGGGTCTTCCTGCAATCGGGTGCGGATCTCCAGTTCTTCATGGCGGGCGAAGCAGCCAGCGGGAACATCGAAGCACCGATCCCTTCCCAGGGCTGGAGCCGGACCACCCTCGCCGACGCCCGATGGCCGAACCTGGCGATGCAGTGGGAGGAGGTCCGTCCCTTCGAGACCGCCCGACGCGACATTCCGGTTCGATGGGCGCTCACGAGCGCCGATGGTGAGGTCTCGGGCACGCTCGAAGCTGTCAGCTCGCACCTGACCGCGGGAGAATCCGACGGCCCGATCCTTCCGCTTTTCGGCCTCTTCGAGGTCGCCGGGACACTCGAGGTGCAGGGGGAGGCGTGGCCGGTGGCGGGTCTGATTCGTCACGCGCAGCGGTAGCGCCGTGCCGCCCGAGCTCCTACGAGCGCTACTGACGATCGGGTTCGGCGCGCTGGCGGGTGGGCTCACCAACACGCTCGCAGTATGGATGCTCTTTCATCCGCACGAACCGCCCCGCTGGGGCCGTCGTCGCCTCCATCTCTTCCACGGCGCCATCCCCAAGAACCAGGGGCTCCTCGCCGAGGCCGTGGGCCGTACGGTAGGCGACCGGCTCCTCTCGAACGAAGACCTGACAGCGATCCTCGCCGCCCGCGAGTTTCGCGAGGCCTTCGGCGGTCGGCTGGAACGCTTCCTCTCCGAACTACTGGAGACGAGGCACGGCTCGCTGCGCGAAATCCTCCCGGACGGGGCGGCAGGGACGGCCGAGGAACTCCTCGGCGAGGCGACGGCGATCCTGGCCGAACGGCTCCTCGCCTGGCTGGATGCCCGCGAGTTCGAGATGCTCGCAGAGAAAGCGTTGCGGGAGTTGCGGGCCCGCATCTACGAGCGCCCGGTCAACGAGCTCCTGACCCCTGCGAGGGAGGAGGAGCTCGCCGCTCTCGCGGAGGATTGGGCAGCGTCCCATGTGGCCGGAGATGCTTTCCGGGAGACCGTCGAGAGGCAGGTGGAGGCGGCCCTCGAGCACCTTCTCGGAGACGGCCGCACACTCGACGAGATCCTCCCGACCGACATCGTCGCTTCCCTCCAGCGGATCCTCTCGGGGACTCTCCCCGTCGGGGTTCGGAAGCTCGCCGGCATCCTCGAAGACGCCGCGGCCAGGCAGCGCCTCGAATCCTTCGCGCACGACCTTCTCAAGCGACTCCTTCGCGACCTCCGCCTCCATCAGCGCATCGTGGCCCGCCTGGTGATCACGGACGAGACGCTCGAGCGCGCCTTCGAGGCGCTCGAGGAGGAAGGGGCTCAGCGCCTGTCCGAAATGCTCCTGGACCCGGTGGTCCAGGAGGCGACCGCACGGCGCGTGAACGACATCGTCGGCGAGTTACTGAGACGCCCGGTCGCGTCCCTCCTCGGCCAGCCCGGGCAAGAGGATCGTCGGCGGGTGCGCGACGCCCTCGCCGGGTGGATCGTCGCCGTAGCCCGGGATCCCGGGACGCACGGCTTCCTCCTCGGGAGGATCCGTCACGCCGCGAGCCGGGCGGCCGGGCGTTCGTGGGGTGATCTCCTCGACCGCGTCCCCCCTGAACGCGTGACCGCGGCGACGATTTCCCTCGCCCGAAGCGACGCGGCGCGGGCCCGGTGCCGGGACGCGCTCGGCTTGCTCGTCCGGGGAATTCTCGACGTCCCGATCGGACGACCCGTCGACTGGCTACCGCCCGGCGCCGCCGGGCGGGCGGAGCGGGCCCTTTCGGGCCCCCTGTGGGCGTGGATACAGACGCAGGTCCCCGAGGTCGTCCGGACGCTCGACGTCGGCCGACGCGTGGAGGAGAAGGTGCGAACCTACCCCGCCTCGAAGCTCGAGGAGACGATACGGCGGATCACGGCCCGCGAACTCCGGCTGATCGTGCGCCTCGGTTACCTCCTTGGCGCCGGGATCGGAGGGATCCTCCTGGCGGTGAGCGCCCTTGTGGATTGAATCGCGCGCGCAGGGGGGAGGGGGGGCGTGCGACCGGGGTGGGGCAGACAGACTTCCCGGCGCGGGGGCTTCAGGTCATGCGGAAGGGTTTCCGGGAGCTGCGACGGCGAGCGTGGGAGCCCTTCTCCATATTCTTCTGGAGAAGGTTGAATACGGTCCGGTGCCGCCTGACCTGCTGGTGCTGCCCCTCCTCATCCAGGCGCCGGTCGATCTCATCGAGCGACTGTTCGTAGCGGCGCGGCATGCCGAGCCACACGCCAAACCCCAGCGCGACCACGAAGGACAGCGCGATCAACCAGCTCATCTGGCCTTGATCGCCTCGAGGAGAAAGATGCCGATGCCCCCCACCAGAACGATCGGAAGCAGATTCGTCCCGACCGCAACGAGCCCCACGATCGGCCAGAAGACTAGGTGTATGAAATCGTATCCGCCGGGAAGCATCTCAGGCTCCGTGATGGGAGTGAACCGCGGCAATACCGACGCACACTCGGTCGGCGCCGACATATCCGCCGGGAGGTGGGAATATGGCCCGGCCGAGAGCGCGTGTCGAGCCACTGTCAGCCGCGCCTTGAGAAGCCGAGCGCCACGCACAAGGGGCTAACCGGTCTCCAGCGCAGTGGCTTTCCGGTACATGCGTACCGCCTCCTGCGGCTCTCCCTTCTTGTCGTACAGCATCCCGAGGAGGTAGTAGGTGCGCGGGCGCCCCGGCCGAAGCTCCGCTGCACGATTAAGGACCCTGATGCCTTCGTCGACGCGTCCGAGCCGATTCAGCGCCTCGCCCCGATACAGGTGAGCGGTCACATGCGAGGGGTCCTCGCGACAGACCTTGTGAAGTTCCTCCTCGGCTTCGGCGTACAGGCCGCGCCGAAAGTACACGAAAGCGAGATTGGCGCGGACCTCCGTTCCTCCCGGATCCAGCTTCGCTGCCTTCCTCAGCTCGATTTCCGCCTCATCGTAACGACCGCAGGTAGCCAGGACGGCACCGATGTTGGTCATGACTTCGGCGTTCCTAGGCTCGATTTCGAGCGCACCGTACAGGCACTCGAGCGCCGCGTCATGGTTTCCCATCTGATCGAGCACGATCGCCAGATTGTTTCGGGCACGAATGTGGCCCGCGTCCCACGCGATCACGTCGCGATAGAGTCCGAGCGCCTCCTCCAGCCGCCCTCCCGCGGCCGCGGCCTTCGCCTCCTCGAAACGCTTGCTGACTTTGTGGGTGGCCTCGGTCTGCACCTCGACGCGACGCTCCTCGGGATCCGCCTCGGCCGACGGCTCCCCCGAGGCAATCTCCTTCCCTGACTCCGACACTGTACCTCCTGATCCTCACTCGGTGTGCGGGTTCCGACGTCCACTCCCGCGGGGGAGGAGAGAACCGAGGCTCCAGCCCGCCCAGGATACCCTCGTGTCGTTCTCTCTCATCGGCCTTCGTCTTCCGCCTGAGGCGCGGTCTCCCGCACCACCCACGCGGCGTACGACTCATGACCCGCCTCCGCCTCCGCCTCCACCTCCACGACCAGGACTTCCGGCACCTCATAGGGATGCACCTCGGGGATCGTCCGAAGGAGCTCGACAACCCTCGAACTCGCCGTCTTCAGCAAGACGAGCGCCTCTGCCTCATCGACCGTCCGCCCCTCCCATCGGTAGATGGAACGGGCCCCGGGAAGGATCGTGCCGCAGGCGATGAGCCTCTCGGCGAGGAGCTTCCGGCACAACCTCGCCCCGGTCTCGGCGTCAGGGACCGTCGTCAGGACGGTCCGGATCGCAGGGGTCACCAAGCCGTGAACACCGTCCGGTCCTCGTTCTCCTCCCCGTAGAGAGCATCGATCTGCTCCGCGTACCGTCCCTCCACGACGCGTCGCTTCACCTTGTGGGTCGGGGTGAGCGAGCCGTCCTGGATCGTGAACGCCCGGTCAAGGAGGAGGAGCTTCTTCGGCGTCTCGACTCTCGAAAGATGCCTGAGTTCACCGAACACCTCCTCGCCGAGCAGTTTCTGCACCCGAGGCCGTTCGAGGAGCGCGCGGCGGTCCGTTGCGCCGGCTCCGCCCTCCCCCCGGGTCCACGACTCAAGTGCATCGAAGTCGGGAGCGAGGAGGAGGACGATGAACTTCCGCCGGTCCCCGATCAGGACGGCCTGGTCTATGAAACGGTTCTTCGTGAGCGCGTTCTCGATCGGCTGCGGCGCGACATTCTTGCCACCCGCCGTAACGATGATGTCCTTCTTCCGGTCCGTGATTCTGAGGAAGCCGTCCCGGTCGATCTCCCCGATATCGCCGGTGTGGAACCACCCGTCCGGATCGATCGTCTCTGCTGTTCGGGCCGGGAGGTTATAGTAGCCCTTCATGACCTGCGGCCCCCTCACGAGGATCTCGCCGTCCTCGGCGATTCGCTCTTCCGTGCCCGGGATCGCCTTGCCGACCGTCCCCACGCGGAAGTTCCGGGGGAAGTCCCGGACGCTGTTCACATTCAGGACGGGACTCGTCTCCGTCAGGCCATAACCCTCGAGAATCGTAAGCCCCGCGGAGAAGAAGAAGCGGTTGATCTCAGGCGAGAGAGGCGCCCCTCCGCTCACGAAGAAGCGGAGGCGGCCGCCTACTGCGGCGCGGATCTTCCGGAAGAGGATCCGGTCGGCGAGCCCGTGGCAGAGCCGCGTACCGAGACCCGGACGCCTCCCCGCCAGGCAGGCCTCAGCCCACACCGACCCCGCCCGGATCGACCAGTCCACAATCCTCCCCTTGAGCCCCTCCGCCGCCCGGACCGAGGCATGCACCTTCTCGTAGAGGCGAGGCACGGAGACGACCAGCGTCGGTCGGACCTCCTTTAGATCCTCGGTAACGAGCTGGATGGAGCGGGCGTAGGCAACCGGACACCCCAGATGGAAGAAGACGTATTCCGCCATCCGCTGGAGGACGTGAGAAAGCGGGAGGAACGAGAGGGTCGAGTCGCTGCTGCCGATGGGGAGGACGCTGGCGCACACGCGTACGTTGGAGTGGAGGTTATCGTGGGTCAGCATGACCCCCTTCGGATCGCCCGTCGTACCCGAGGTATAGAGGATCGTCGCGACGTCCCCGGGCCGTGCCTTCCCGGCCTCCGTCCGAAACGCCTCCGGCGATCGCCCCGCACCCGGCGACGCCCCACTCCCGATGAACCGCGACCAGGAAGTCGTGTCGGGGGGAAGGGAGGCCGGCGGATCGAATACGACCACGGACTCGAGCTCGGGGCACTCCTCTCGGATCTCCTCGAGCTTCCCGAGCTGCTCGGCGCTCGATACGAAGGCGAGCCGGGCCCCGGAATCGTTCAGGATGTAGCGGATCTGCGGGGCCGTCAGGCTCGGGTAGATCGGTACGTCGACGACCCCGGCCGAGAGGCACGCATAGTCTGCGAGAGCCCATTCGATCCGGTTCTCGGAGAGGATCACGGCACGGTCCCCCCGCGCCATCCCCATCGCGCTGAGCGCAGCCACGAGGCTCCGGGCTCGCTCGGCTACCTCCCCGTAGCTCACCTCCGACCAGCCCTCTTGCCCTCGCGACCGGAAGGCTGGCCGGGAGGCGAAGTTTCCGATTCCCTCGAGGAAGAGATCGACGATCGTGCCCTCGCCCGAGGACACCCCAGGCGTGGATTCTCGTGGGTGCGTCTTCATGACCACCGGGAAGGAGTGGAGAAATCCAACAGCCGGCGCATCGCTAGGCGCGCACCGCCAAGAGCGCTACCTCCAGGTCGGGACGGAGCGAGTGGAAGACGCTGCAGTACTTCTCGTGCGAGAGTTGGACAGCCCTCTCCACCTTCGTCTGGTCCGCCTCCGTCGGGCCCGTGGCCCGCACCTGCACCTGGAGGGAGATGAAGCGCCGGGGAGGCTCCGGTGCCCGCACCCCCGATACCTCGACCACGAGGTCGTCGAGCTGCACCCGGCCCTTCTCCAGGATCACGGCCACGTCGATCGCCATACACCCCGCCAGGCTCATGAGGAGCGCCTCCATCGGGGACGGTCCCGCAACGGAGGCGCCGTCGAGTCGAATCGGAGCGGCATTCCCGGTCCGACCCTCGTAGACACTTCCCTCGCCCGTCCAGCGAAGTTTGACCGCGCGCTCCAAGCTCATGTTCCGGCATCCTCCAGATCCGACGGAGCAGCTCTTCCATCGAGTTCCGCCAAGGTCGAACGGGCGTGCGCGACGTGCTCGGCCGCATGGGGACCGCTCGGCGGCTCGCTGAGGAAGGCCTCGAGGTGACGAACCGCCTCCTCCTCCTCCCCCTCCCGCAGAAGGATGAATGCGAGACCGTAGTGTGCGCCCGCCGCGGAAGGATTCCACTCGAGGACGGCGCGATACGTCTTGGCCGCCTCCTCCGTCATCCCCATGCGCGTATACGCGATCGCCATCTGCTGGAGGGCGGCTACGTCCCCCGGGTTCTCCTTGAGCATGAGCCGCAACGAGGTCAGCGCCTCGTGAAACCGACCATCCTGAAGCAGTGCGAGTCCCTCGTCGTAGTAGTCGACTCGTTCCGAGTCCACGTCACTCCCGAGGATCTTCTTCCACCAGGACATGTTCTTAAGGAAGGGAGGTGAGAGTAAGGACTGGACTGCTACCATACGGGCCAGGTGGTCGAAAATACTAGCGGACCCCCGCGCCACGCAACGTCCGACACCGGCGGAACAGGCGGAGAAATCAGCTACTTACGGATACCGACCGCTCCCTCCGTCGACGACAACCGGAGCTCGAGCCCCGACGCCTCCATCTCGTCCCCCACGCCGTCGCCTGGCTGCATCCAGACGAGCCGGGACCCGGGAGCGAGCACGCGTGCGAGCTCCCGGACCGAACAGGCCTCGGCCGACCCCCTGACGGCGACACCGCCCAGGCTCCCGGACAGGAAGGGGAGGCGTCCGCCGTCCACACCGAGTCGGCTCACACCGTCCCTGTCCACCTCACCCGAAAGATCCGCATGGACGGCAAGGAGTTCTACGCCGTCCATCCATTCGCTGAGGAGGCCCGCCTGCCCCGCCACACCGCCGATCAACGCGACCGGGCCCGTCTTCGGCACCTCCCCGAGGAGAGCGGCCAGGCGGAGTGCCTCCTCGGGCTCCTCCCCGTCGAGCAGCTCGGTGGGGCGAAGTTGGACTCCCGGGGAGCGAAGGTCCGAGAACCCCGCCCGCACCGGGTATTGCGCCCGGCAGTTCGCGCAGGCGAGGCACCCCTCGATTACCCGGCGCGACACTAGCTGATCGGCCCTCAGGATCAGACCGAACTCGGGACCACAACGCGGGCACGATAACCGGTCCGTTACAAGGATGTGCATCCGCCCGCGGGTGCACTCAGCCGACGCCGCCGCCCGAACGGTACGGCGGAGTCCGGGCGAGGGGGGACTCTCCGTACTGGGCCCACTGTGTCGGTGTCTCCCAGACCCGGGCGTAGAGGAGCCCCTCGCGCACGGCAGCGGGGAGGCGGGCGCGCAGTTCGTCGAAGAAGAAGCGCGCCTGAATCTCGGCGCTCGTCTCCTTCCCCGCGAACTCGGGAAGATCGTTCAGGTGCCGGTGGTCGAGGCTTTCTGCCAGCTCGCGAAGGTGCCGCTTGAGCTCGACGAAGTCGACCGCGATCCCTGCCTCGTTCAACTCGGCCGTCTCGACCGCGACCTCGACGACGTACCGGTGGCCGTGGAGCCTCTCGCACTTGCCCCGGTAGTTCCTCAGGAAGTGCGCCGCGTCGTAGTGGGCCTGCACGCTGACCGTATACATCCCTAGATAGCCTCCACCGCCAGATACGGGACCTGCACGCTCGCGGGCCGCGAGGCCACGAAGAGGGCACACGCCGCCACGGACCGGGGATCGAGCATCGACCCGCGGGGTGGCAGGCCCGGATTCGCCTCACGGTCGACCGAGTCCCAGATGGGCGTGTCCGTCGCGGCGGGCTCGAGGAGAGTCACGCGCACCCCGGAGCCGCGAAGCTCCGCGAGGAGGACCTCGTGAAGCCCCCGGAGGCCGAACTTGGAGGCGGCATAGGCCCCGTTGCCCGGGAAGGCCCTCCGCCCGGCGACGGACCCGACCTGAATGATGAGTCCGCTTCCGCGCTCGACTAGGGCCGGGAGGAAGGCCCGCACCGTGAGGAAGCTCCCAGCCAGATTCACCGAGAGGGCCTTCGTGAGCGTCCCTGGGGAGGTGTTCTCGACGCGGTCCATCGAGAAGACCCCGGCGGAGGCGAAGAGGATATCCGGCGGCCCGCGCGCGGCTTCGAGATAGTCTCGCTTGAGCGCGTCGACACCCGGGGGATCGGAGACGTCGCACGAGAACGCCCACCCCCCGCACTCACGGGCCGCGGCGGAGGCATCGCTGCTGCCCGAGGCGACGAAGCCGACGCGGGCCCCCTCGGAAGCGAGCGCGCGCGCCGTGGCAAGCCCGATTCCGCTCGACGCACCGGTGACGAGAGCCGTCCTCCCGGCGAGCGATCCGACGGCCCCTGCCCCGGTGTTCACCTGGCTCAACCCACCGGGGTGCGGTCGCTCTCGCAGAGCCGGAGGAACTCGTCCCTCGTACGAGCGTCGCTCAGGAATGCGCCCCGCATCGCGGAGGTGATCGTGAAGGAGTTCTGCTTCTGGACGCCACGCATCATCATGCAGAGGTGATAGGCCTCGACGACGACCCCGACGCCCTGCGGCTTGACAAGCTCCCAGAGGCTCTCCGCGATCTCCTCGGTCAACCGCTCCTGAACCTGAAGCCGCCGGGCATAAAGCTCGACGAGGCGTGCCATCTTCGAGAGCCCGAGAATCTGGCCGTCCGGGATGTACGCAACATGCACCTTCCCGAAGAAGGGAAGGATGTGATGCTCGCAGAGGGAGTACATCTCGATGTCCTTGACGATGACCATGTTGTGGTGGTGCTCCCCGAAGAGGGCGTCCCCGATCGCTGAACGGGGCGACATCGAGTACCCCCGGGTCAGGAAGCGGAGCGACTCGGCAACCCGCTCGGGCGTTCGGCGTAGCCCCTCTCGCTCGGGGTCTTCACCCAGCCTCCGGATCAGCTCACGGATGAGCGCGGGAAGCGGGCAGCCGCCGAGCTCCCCGGCCGCGGCCGTTGCGTCAGGGGCTATCCGCACCCCGCCGTCGGCCATCCCCGTCGCCTCAGCCGCCCTCGTACTCGACATAGTTTCGCGGCGTCTCCCGGAGGACCAGTCGCTTGAGTTCGACGCCGTCCGGAAGGCGCGGGAGGATCCGCCGCCAGATCGCGACCACCAGATTCTCGGTCGTGGGGTTGTCGCTCATCCAGCTCACGTCGAGGTTCAGGTTCCGGTGGTCCACATCCCCGATGACGGATGCCTGCACCACGTCCCTCAGCCGCTTCAGATCCAGCACGTACCCGGTCTCGCCGTCCAGCTCCCCCTCGACTGTCACGTCCAGCTCGTAATTGTGCCCGTGCCAGTTGGGGTTGGCGCATTGCCCGAAGACTTCCCGGTTCTTCTCCTCGCTCCACCCAGGCCGGTAGAGCCGGTGGGCAGCCGAGAAGTAGACCTTTCGGGTGACGCTTACGCGGGGCACTGATCGGACCTCCGCCGAACTCTCCTCACCCGGGAGAGGGGACATTCGGTGCCAACAGAAAGGCCGGCACCCTAGGGATGCCGGCCCGCGGATCTGTACCGGAAGGTGACATTGAAGCCCGGGTTCAAGTGCTTGCGACTCCCCCGTGAACCTTCGAAGTCCCCTGGTCGGGGCATTTCGGCCGCTCCGGAAGTCAGTCCCGGCCTCACATTTGTTGGCTCAATTGTCGAGCCCTCCGGTACCACCGGACCCACATAGTAGTGCATGACGGAGGCCGCGTAAAGGACTCGGGCTCCGGGACGCGCGCGACGGGGGCTCGAGACCGCCTCTCCCCGCCCGCTACGCCCCCGCGTCCCGATATCCGCGCAGGCGCGCCAGATTCCGCCGGTCGGACGCGACCGGGTCGTCGCCTTTGGGCGTCTCGAGAACCTTCGGAATCTCGCTGAAACGCGCGTCGAGCACGATCCGGCGGAAGGGCTCGTCGCCGAGGCTCCCCTCCCCGATGTTCTCGTGCCGGTCCTTGCGGGAACCGAAGGGGTGCCGGGAGTCGTTCAGGTGGAAGAGGCTCAGTTGCTCGAGCCCGAGGACGTCATCGAAGCGGGCCCACGCCCCGTCGTAGTCCTGGACCAGATCGTAACCGGCCGAGTAGGCGTGGCAGGTATCGAAGCAGATCCCCACGCGTTCGACCAGATCCGAGGGAACCCCCTCGCGGATCGCCGCCAGATGCTCGAAGCTCCCGCCGACCGAGGTTCCGGCCCCTGCGGTGAGCTCGAGGAGGACCCGGGTCGTCGAGGGAACATCCTCGAGCGCCCGGGCGATCCCCTCTGCGTTGCGCCTGACACCGCTCTCGAGGTCCCCGTCCGTGGCGTTGCCCGGATGGGTCACCACGAAGTCGAGTCCGAGCGCATGCGAGCGCCGAAGCTCGCACTTGAAAGAATGGACGCTTCGGCCCCACAGGCTCCGATTCGGACTCGCTAGATTGATCAGGTACGAATCGTGGGAGACCGTCGCACGAATCCCGGCGGCGCGATGTGCACGCCGGAAGCGTTCCGCCTCCTCCCCCCCCGTTTCCGACTCGGCCCAGCGGTTCGGCTGCTTCGTGAAGATCTGGAAGACGGCGGCCCCGATCTCCCGGGCCCGCTCCGGTGCGTTCTCGACGCCGCCGCGGGTCGAGACGTGCGCGCCGAGTTCATCGGCCGGATGTCCTGAGTTCGTCACTTCCCGTCCCCCCTCCCCCGGCCGATTCCCGGCTCGGTCATGTCGCGAACATCGAGTGCCCGGTCGACCTCCTCCCGGGAGAGGAGACCCGTCCCGAGAACGATCTCGCGCACGGACCTGCCCTCGCTCGCGGCCCGTTTCGCCACATCCCCGGCACGGTCGTAGCCGACGTACAGGTTGAGCGCCGTGGCGATGGCGGGGTTTCGTTCGAGCATCTCGCGAGCGCGGGGGGGGTTCGACCGGATCCCCCGGACACAGCGCTCGGCGAAGATCCGCGCCCCGCTTGCGAGGAGCGTCGCGGACTCGATGAAGGCCTGCGCCATGACCGGCATCATCACGTTGAGCTCGAAGTTGCCGCGCCCTCCGGCGAGCGTGATCGTGGTATGGTTGCCCGCGACCCGGGCGGAGACCATCATCAGCACCTCCGAGAGGACGGGGTTCACCTTCCCGGGCATGATCGAGCTCCCGGGCTGTATCGCCGGGATCCGGATCTCGGCGAGCCCGGAGGTAGGCCCGGAGGCCAGCCACCGGAGATCATCCGCGATCTTCATGAGGCTAACCGCGACGGTATTGAGCGCCCCGTGGGACGAGACGAGGGCATCCCGCGCGCCTTGCGCCTCGAAGTGATCCTCCGCCTCCCGGAAGGCGAGGCCGGAGGCCTCGGATATCCGTGCGATCGTGAGCTTCGCGAACTCGGTGTGCGTGTTGATCCCGGTACCCGTCGCCGTCCCCCCGAGCGCCAGCTCGGCCAGCTCGGCCGAGGCCGCGCGAATCCGGCCGGCACCCTTTCCGAGCTGCGCCGCGTACCCGCCGAATTCCTGACCGAGGCGGACCGGCACGGCATCCATCAGATGGGTTCGACCGGACTTGACGAGCCCGTCGAATGCGGCCGCCTTCGCGGTGAGCTCCGCTTCGAGGAGCTTGAGTGCGGGAATCAGCTCCTCCTCGAGCGTGAGCCGCGCCGCGATGTGGATGGCGGTGGGGATCACATCATTCGACGACTGCCCGAAGTTCACGTGGTCGTTCGGGTGCACCCTGCCGGCGGGGTCTCCCAGCCGTCGCGTCGCGAGGCTGGCCACCACCTCGTTCGCATTCATGTTCGACGAAGTGCCCGACCCCGTCTGATAGACATCCACGACGAACTCTGCGTCCCACATCCCGTCGCGCACTTCCGAGGCCGCGCCTGCAATCGCCTCCGCGATCGCAGGCTCGAGGATGCCGAGAACCCCATTCGTCCGGGCCGAAGCCTCCTTGATCATCCCGAGCGCCTGGATCATCCGCCTCCCGAAGCGCTGGCCACTCACCGGGAAGTTCTCGACGGCCCGCTGCGTCTGCGCCCCGTACAGCGCCGCTCGGGGAACGCGTACCTCGCCGAGCGAATCTCTCTCGGTGCGAAACTCCTCGGACATGATCCTCCTCCCGCTCGCGTCTCAGCCGCGACCACCCGGGGCGCCGTTCACCCGGGACTGGTCTCTCTCCCCGCGCCGAATTAGGATCGGCCCCGGGCAAAGGCTCGAGACGGCGACCCCTCCGAAGCACTTTCGGACGCATCCGGCAAGAAACCAAGCTCTCGTGAACCGACGAAAAGGGGAAGCTCTCGGGGCGCCCGTGGCGCTCGTGACGGGGGGCGCGGTCCGGGTGGGCCGCAGCCTGACCCTGGGCCTTGCCCGCGCCGGTTACGACATCGCGATCAACTACAACACCTCCGAGTCGGAGGCGCTCGACGCCTCTCGCGCCGTGACAGGGCTGGGCCGGCGGGCCCTCGCCCTCCGGGGCGACGTCTCCCGCGGGGAAGACACGCACCGGATTTCCGCGGCCGTGAGGAGCGAATTCGGCCGGCTGGACCTCCTCGTGAACAACGCCTCCCTCTTCCCGTCCGCCCGCCTCCTCGAGATCGAGGAGGCGGAGTGGGACCGCGTCATGGCCGTGAACGTGAAGGGCCCCTTCCTCATGGTGAGGGCCACCGCGGAGCTCCTCAGCCGCTCGCGGGGCCGGGTCGTCAATCTGGTCGACCTCTCCGCCTTCCAGCCCTGGGTCGAGCACCCTCACCACTCCGTTTCGAAGGCGGCGCTCCTCCACCTGACGCGCATCATGGCACGGACACTTGCCCCCCGTGTGCGCGTGAATGCGATCGCGCCGGGCGCCGTACTCCTCCCGGACGACTACGACAAGGCGAAGCGGGAACGGTCGAGGCAAGCGGCCGCCCTCGGAACGATCGGGTCCCCCGACGATGTCGTCCGCACCGTGCTGTTCCTCGAGCACTCGCCCTTCATCACCGGGGAGGTGATCGTCGTGGACGGAGGGCGCCTCACAGGCGAATAGGACGGAGTCCGGCCGTGACCTTCGGACGGCCCGACCCCGAGCCCGGCCGGCGCCGGGGGGGTCCTCCCTACCCGGCGTCGTCCATGCCTCCGTGCGCAAGCCAGCGTTCCGCCTCGAGCGCGGCCATGCAACCGGTCCCGGCCGCCGTGACCGCCTGCCTGTAGAAGGCGTCCATCACGTCGCCCGCCGCGAAGATCCCAGGGACGCTCGTCCCGGTGCGCCACCCGCGAGGGGTGACGATGTATCCGGCCTCATCCAGCTCGAGCGTTCCCTGGAGGAACGCCGTGTTCGGCGTGTGGCCGATCGCGATGAACAGTCCCCCGACCTCGAGGTTCCTCTCGCGTCCCGTCCCGGTGTCCCGAATAGAGATCCCGGTGATGAAGCCGTCGCCGAGGACGTCCGTTACCTCGTGATTCCACTCGAACCGGATCGTCTCGTGGGCGAGCGCCCGCCTCGCCATGATGGGCGAGGCCCGGAGTCGATCCCGGCGATGAATGACCACGACCTCGCGGGCGAACTTCGTCAGGTAGAGCGCCTCCTCCATTGCGCTGTCGCCGCCGCCGATGACCGCGAGCACCTTGTCCCGGAAGGCGGGGAGGGCACCGTCGCAGACGGCACACGCGGACACGCCACCCCCGATCTGGGCGAGGCGCTCCTCGTTGTCCAGTCCGAGCCAGTTCGCACGCGCTCCCGTGGCGATGATCACCGACCGGGCCCAAAGCTCCGATCCCCCCGCCGTGCGAAGGAGGAAGGGAGACGCCGGTCCCTCGATCGAGGCGATATCCTCGGTCACGACCCGGGTGTCGAAGCGGCGGGCCTGGCGCCTCATCTCCGCCATGAGCGCCTGGCCATCGAGCCCTTCGGCAAAGCCCGGATAGTTCTCCACCTCCGTCGTGAACATGAGTTGCCCCCCTGGGATCATCTCCCGCGAGGGCTCGCCCTCGTAGACGACGGGACCCAGCATTGCGCGGGCTCCGTAGATGGCGGCCGTCCAGGCGGCCGGACCCGAGCCCACGATAACGACATTCTCGCTGCCTCGATCCCTCATGAAGAATCCAGACCCCTACTTGTCCTTGAAGATCTTGAGGCTCGTCGAGTGCCCCGGGTTCACGCGGGCCGAAGGATCGACGCGGCGGACCGCGTTGTTCACCGCGATCGCGGCCTCCGCGAAGCCGGATACGATGAGGTCGAGCTTCCCCTCGTAATCCACGATATCGCCCGCCGCGAAGATCCCGGGGACGTTCGTCTCCATGAGCTGGCTAACCGGGACGCGGTTCCTGTTCAGCTCCACCCCCCACGACGCGATGGGGCCGAGATCCGGCTTGAAGCCGAGGAACGTGAGGACGGCATCGAATTCCATCGTGACCTCATCCTTCGTTCGGTTGTCGACGAGGACGGCGGACTCGACCTTCCCCTTCCCCCGAATCTCGGAGACCTCGTGAAACAGCCGGAGCTCAAGCTCGCCCTCCGCCTCGGCCCGGTAAAGGCGCTCGACCGAGACCTCGTGCGCGCGAAAGCGGCCCCGGCGGTGGGCGAGAACGAGTTGCTCCGCCTTGTCCTTCAGGATCAGCGTCCAGTCGAGGGCCGAGTCGCCGCCCCCGACGATGAGAACCCTCCTTCCGGCGTACGCCTCGGGGTCCTTGACCGCGTAATGCACGCCGTGTCCGAGGAACTCGTCGTAGCCGGGCACAGCGAGACGCTGGGGCTCGAAGGCCCCCTTCCCGCCCGCAATCACGACCGTGGACGTGCGGTAGGTTCCTCCCGAGCAGTCGAGGCGGAGCGTCCCCCCATCCTCGCGGACGACATCCCGCACCTCTTCGTCGAGGACGACATCCGGCCCGAACTGCATGGCCTGCTCGATCAGTTCTCGCGCCAGCTCCTTTGCGAGGATCTTAGGGAAGCCACCCACATCGAAGATGTACTTCTCGGGATACAGCGCGGCGAGCTGCCCCCCGAGCTCGGGGAGCGAGTCCACGATCCTCGTGGACAACCCGCGCATCCCGGCGTAGAAGGCGGCGAAGAGCCCGGTGGGCCCACCCCCGACGATGGTGATGTCCCTGATGCCGCCCCTCTCTTCAGTCATGCGGTGCGTGTTGGGTCGCGGGTGGGCGGGCGCCTGCCTCCGCTCGCTCGTGCGCGCAGCGTGCAACCGGTCCCGGATACGATACACCCGAACCCCGACGGGTTGAAGGCGGGGCCGAGTCCTCGCTACCGCGCCGGGGGCTCGCCCGCTTCGCACGTGCCGGAAAGACGCTGGATCCCTCGCGACACGACCGCGCGCGTATTCTCGTAGGAGATCGTCGTGAGCGCCTCGTCGGCGGGGAGCCACCTGCACTCCGTGATCCCTTCCGACAGCTCGGGCCTCGCCTCACTCAGCATCGACCGCATGAGGTAGAAGCGGCAGAACTTGTGGATCAGCATCCGGCGCGCACGGAAGCTCCAGTCGATCTCTCCAAGGTCGGCTCCCAGCTCCAGGTCGTCGAGCCCCGTCTCCTCCTCGACCTCGCGAAGCGCGGCCTCCTCACTCCCCTCTCCTTCCTCCAAATGGCCCTTCGGAAGTCCCCAGCGCCCGTACGGGTCCCGGATCAGGAGGACGTGCGGTCGGCCCTCGAAGAAGCGGACCACGACGCCCCCGGCGCTCTGCTCCACGACGCGGCCCGCGCCTCGCGGAGCGACGAGCCCGTCTCTCGCGGGGGGCGGCCGAGACGGGCCGGCTTGGTCGTCCGCCGCAAAGGAGCTGCGGGCGCCGGCCGGATCAGAAGATCGAGATTCGGACATAGCGGTCCGGGTTCTCGCGAATGTCCTCGAGCAGCGTTGCAAGCTCGGTCAGGAGCACGTCCAGCTCGGCGGCCACCGTCGTATCGCGGAGGAGACGCCCCATCGTTCCGTCCCCTGAATCGAGCCGCGCCGCGACGGACGCGAGCCGCGCGAAGGTCGAGTCGATCCGGACCGCCACCGATCGGATCTCCGTGTTCGTTTCGCCGAGCTCCCCGGAAAGCGCCCGCAGGTTGCTCGACATGACGGCCAGATTCGCGAGGGTCGAGTCGATGGCGGCTCCGCCGAGGAGGCGCTCGGCCATCTCGAAGGTGCCCCTGACCTGGTCGGCTGCCGATGCGACCTCGTCGGTGGCCGCCTGGACGCCATCGGTGACCTGGGTGAAGGAGACCGCCTGCTGCCTCACGAGTTCGGAGAGATTCGTCGTCACGTCCTCGACGTTCGCGACCAGCGACGAGATCCGCTCCGCGGTCTCCGCCGAGAACGCGACCCCCAAGCGGTCGGTGAGGGTCGCGAGGTTCGCGGCGATCCGGTCGGCCATCACCGTGAGTTCGGATATGTCGGGAAGCGCGAAACCCGGGAGCACACCGGGCACGGGCGGTGTCGGGTAGTCGCCGTACGGCAAGGCATCGCGCGACTGGATCTCGGCCTCCCAATCGCCGAAGAGCGACTGGGGAGAGAGGATCACGACGGGGTCGTCGGGAAGCGCGACCGGCTGCTCCAGGAGGAGGTCGATCCGCACCAGCGCCCCGCTTGGCTCGACCGTGATCGCCCCTACGCGCCCCACCTCCACGCCCCGGTACTTCACGCTGTTTCCCGGCGCGATCTGGCCGACCTGGACGGAGACGACCTCGAGCGTCTCCCGGTACTGCCCGAAGCGAGTCCCTTGGAGCCAGAGCGTTCCCGCCACGGTCAGCGTGAGGGCCCCTAGGATGACCACGCCGACGATCGCCTCCCCTGTCTTGCTCACGACGCCTCCCAGAGCTCGGGCCGACCTTCGATGAAGCCCCGAACAACGGGGTCTTCGCACCGCTGTATCTCGTCGGCGCTGCCGTGGAATCGACAACGCCCCTCGTGCAACATCGCGAGACGGTCACCGACCCGGTACGCACTGTCAATGTCGTGGGTGATGACAACTCCCGTCACCCCCAGTTCGTCGCGCATCTTCAGGATCAAGCGGTCGATCGCCGTCTTCGTGACTGGATCGAGACCGGTGGTGGGTTCGTCGTAGAGGAGATACTTGGGGCGGGTCGCGATCGCCCGCGCGATCCCGATGCGCTTCTTCTGGCCACCGGAGAGATCGGAGGGGAAGCGGTCCTCGAGTCCGTCGAGCTCCACGAGAGCGAGCGATTCGGCGACCCGGCGGCCGATCTCGGCCGCGGAGAGTCCGCGAATGCGCCGAAGCCCCATCCCCACGTTTTCGGCCACCGTCATCGAGTCGAAGAGGCCGGCGAACTGAAAGACGTAGCCTACGCTCCGCCGAAGCTCGTACAGCTCCTCACGACCCAGCGCGTTCGTGTCACGACCGTCGACGACGACCCTGCCCCGGTCGGGGACGATGAGCCCGACGATGTGCTTGAGCGCCACCGACTTCCCTGACCCGGACTGGCCGAGGATCACGAGCGTCTCCCCCTCTTGCGCCATGACGGAGAAGCCGCGAAGGACCTCGTTGGATCCGAAGGCCTTGTAGAGCCCCCGAAGCTCGATGCTCACTCGAGCCGGCCCTGCACGCAGCAGCAAGGAGAAAGGTCCATCCTACAAGAGGATGACGGCCCAGAAGGCGTCGAGTGCCAGGATCACCATGCAACTCGCGACCACCGCATGCGTCGTGCTCCGGCCCACTCCCTCTGCACCCCCCCGGGTATAGAGTCCGAAGTAACACCCGATCGAGGTAACGACGAGCCCGAAGCTCGTCGACTTAATGAAGGCAAAGGTCACGTCGAAGGGGCGAAAGAAGAGCGTGAGGCCGCTCACGAACTCCGGGGTGCTCATGTCGAGGAGGCGCAGCGACGTCAGCCAGCCGGCGGTAATCCCCATCGCGATCGCGAGAGAGGTCACGAGGGGAAACATGATGATCCCCGCGAGGATGCGCGGCACGACGAGGTAGGCGACCGGAGGATACGCCAGCGTCTCCAGCGCATCCACCTGCTCGGTGACACGCATCGTGCCGAGCTCCGCGGCGATGTTGGCGCCGACCCGGCCCGATAGAGCGAGTCCCGTAAGAACGGGGCCCAGCTCGAGCATCATCGTCTTGCCGACCAGGACCCCGACGAAGTAGAGGGGAATGGCACCGGTGAAGGTGTAGGAGGCCTGGAGGGAGAGCACGATCCCCGCGAACGTTGCGATGAAGAGCGCAATCGGGACGGAGCCCACCCCGATCCGAGAGAGCTGCCGGGTCAGGAGCCGGCCCCAGATGTCCACCTGAGGGAGCGCCGCCGCCGCTCGGCCGGTGAGGATGCCCCACTGGCCGATCCCGGCGGCAAGCGAAGTTCCCTGCCTCCCGATGGCGGACAGGGGTGCGAGCAGTCGATCCGTCATAGAGCGCCGCGTGAGGGAGCCGATCGCCGAATCCGGCCTCGAATGGACCGGAGAAAGAGTATCGCAGCCGCAAATTCGGGGCTACCCGGAGTCTTGTCCAACGACGAATGAGGCTGAAGGGCGGGCGCGTTTCCAGCGAGACAAGGCTGAAGGGCGGGGCGCAGCGATCATGGGAGTATGATCGTGAACCTCTCGCTCGACCAGATTCGGACCGTCGACCAGATGCGGGCGTTTGTGGAGGGCGCCGATCTGGCCGAGATCACCCACTTCGACCGCGACGGGGCTACGCCCTCATCTCCCGGGCGCTGGAGCGGGTCCTCTACCCGACCCTCGGGAAGGCTGACAAGGAGGCAGTCTTGCGTTTCCTCGAGAAGGCGACGGGCTTCTCGAGGGCGCAGATCGATCGCCTTGTCAGGCAGCACCGCCGGAGCGGCCACATCCGGGATCACAGAAACAAGCCCCCGGCAAGGCCCTTCACGCGCCGCTACACGCCGGGAGACATGGCGCTGTTGGCCGAGGTCGACGAAGCCTACGGCCAGCTCTCCGGCCCCGCCACGAAGGAGATCCTCAGGCGCGAATACGAGGTCCACGGCGACGAGCGCTTCAAACGCCTCGCCTCGATCTCCGGCGCCCACATCTACAACCTGAGAAAAACCCGCTCCTGCCAGCGGGGCCGGCTCACCTTCCGCCAGACACGCTCCACCACGGTGAGCATCGGCAAGCGCCAGAAGCCAACGCCCGAAGGCAAGCCCGGGTTTCTGCGCGTCGACACCGTCCACCTCGGCGACCGGGAGGGCGAGAAGGGAATCTACGTCATCAACATCGTCGACGAGGTGACCCGGTTCCAGCACCTCGGAGCCGTCCCCAACGTCACCGAGTACTACCTCGTCCCCTCCTCGAGGCCCTCATCACCGCCTTCCCCTTTAGCGTCGAGGCCTTTCACGCCGACAACGGGACGGAGTACATCAACCACCGGGTCGCCGAGCTCCTGACCAAGCTCCACATCGGGACTTTCACCAAGTCCCGCCCTCGTCGAATCCAGGAACGGGAGCATCGTGCGAAAGTGGCTCGGCCACATCTTCTTCCCGGGATCCCTCGCACACCTCGTCGACGCCTTCCTCCGCGACACCCTCTCCCCCTACCTCAACTTCCACCGGCCCTGCCTGTTCCCCGTCGACGTCACAAGCGCCACCGGCCGCGTCAAAAAGCGCTATCCCCAGTCCAAAGTCGCCACCCCCTACGACCGGCTCCGCAGCCTGACCGACGCCGAAGGCTTCCTCAGGCCCGGCACCACCTTCGAGACCCTCGACCAGCTCGTCCTCGCAACCACGGGCCTCGAGGCCGCCCAGGGCGTCCAGCGCGCCCGTAACGAGCTCATGCGCACCCTCGCAAAGGAGGCCCACCGGCTCCGCAGCCTGACCCCTGATCGATCCGGCCCGCCGCCGTGCCCCGGCTCTCGGCACTCGAGGCCGCAGAGCGACCCGCCGAAACATCGCTCCCGCCCGCAGCCGACCTTTCCACAGACCCTCCAGGTCACCGGGCAAACCAACCCCCGCGCGCCTGGCCAGTTCCCCGGCGTCTGCCCTCCCGCGCTTCGCTCGGGCTCCGCACTTCGTTTGGTCTCCCCTCGAACAGAGGGCAGTTCCCCTCTCTCTCCCTCCCAGGCCACGCTCAGTCTCGGGCGTCCACAGCCTACCCATTGCCGCCCTCTACCCCCCACCCCAACTATCACCACATCAACCACCGCCAGCCCCAAACCCAGGGCCCATCTCACCCCTCGTTCAGCCTCGTCTCCGGATTAGAAAAGACTCCCGGGACGGAGGCGACAGGCCTGTGTGCGGTGCCCGGGGGCGGAGGACTCCCACGATTTGCGGTAGTACAGTCCAGGGCTCGCTTCTCAATGCGGGTTCGAGGGCGTCCCGCGGCCCGCGATTCGTCGACACGCGTCCCGGGCACGGCCGCCAGGGCGGAGGCCTTCCGCCCTCCAGCCTGGCACGGGTCGCTCCGAGGCCGGGCCGTTTCCTTCCCCGGGTCTCGCCGGCACCCTTCCAGTCTTCCTTGACCGGCTTCGAACCCCCGATTAGAATTGCTCGGATCTCTCACAAGACAAATATCAAGGGCGCGGACGGTTCACTGTCCGGCCCGTCCGCTGGGCATTCCTGCTTTCCAAACCGATCCCGGCCCTTGGCCGTTCACTGAACCCATCACTTTCGAGTCCGGGCGTACCGGGCGTGGTCCGCACTCGATGGACACCCCGTCAGTAGAGGACGATCTGGAGATCCCCGTGGACATCGCCGACCTGAAGCGGAAGAACGTCGCAGAGCTGCACACCCTCGCCAAGCAGCTGAGCATCCAAAACTACTCCGGGCTCCGCAAACAGGATCTCATCTTTCGCATCGAGCAGAACCTCCTCGACACGGATACCGTCCTCAGGGGCGAGGGAGTGCTCGAGGTCCTCCCCGAGGGCTACGGCTTCCTCCGTTCGCCCGACTGGAACTACCTCTACGGGCCCGACGACATCTACGTGTCCCCCTCCCAGATCAAGAGGTTCGACCTGAGGACGGGCGACACCGTGCTCGGCCAGGTGCGCCCACCCAAGGATGGTGAGCGCTACCTGGCACTCCTCAAGGTGGAGGAGGTCAATCTCGGCCACCCCGAGGGCGCCAAGCATCGCATCGCATTCGACAACCTGCGCCCGAGACACCCAGAGGAGCGGATACGGCTCGAGAACCGCAAGGGCGACATCTCGATGCGGATCATGGACCTGATCGCACCCATCGGAAAGGGTCAGAGAGGGCTGATCGTCTCGCCCCCGAAGGCCGGCAAAACGATGCTCCTTCAGAAGGTGGCGAATGCGATCCGGGAGAACGCGCCCGACATCTACCTCATCGTCTTCCTCATCGACGAGCGGCCCGAGGAAGTGACGGACATGGAGGAGAACGTCGATGCGGAGGTCATCTCCTCCACCTTCGACGAGCCAGCCGAGCGCCATACGCAGGTGGCCGAGATGGTCCTCGAGAAGGCGAAACGGCTCGTGGAACACCGGAAGGACGTAGTCATCCTCCTCGACTCCATTACCAGGCTGGCACGCGCATACAACGTCACCGTCCCGCACTCGGGCAAGATCCTCTCGGGAGGCGTGGATGCGAACGCTCTGCACAAGCCGAAGCGGTTCTTCGGGGCTGCGCGCAACATCGAAGGTGGAGCGTCGCTCACGATCATCGCCACCGCCCTGGTCGAGACCGGGAGCCGGATGGACGAGGTGATCTTCGAGGAGTTCAAGGGGACCGGAAACATGGAGCTGATCCTCGACCGCCATATCGCCGACAAGCGGATCTTCCCGGCGATCGACCTGAACCGGTCCGGAACCCGGAAGGAGGAGCTCCTCCTGAGCGAAACCGAACTGAACCGGGTGTACCTGCTGCGCAACTTCCTCTCGGACATGCCGGCCGCGGAAGCCGTGAGCTTCCTCATGGAGCGGATGAGACGGACGAGGACGAACCAGGAGTTCATGGACTCCATGCAGGGGCGCTGAGCACCTGCGGCCGCGGCGGCGGGCCGGGGCCCGTATGGTCGGAATCGCAGGGGGCGGAATCTCGGGCCTCTTCCTCCTTCACCTCCTTCGGAAGGACGGGCTCGACGCGGTCCTCTTCGAACGCTCGCCCTCGGCGGGCGGGGTGATCGAGAGCCGACTCGTCGACGGTCCGGCCGGGCCCGTACCGGCCGACCTCGGACCCCAGCGGATGCGGCTCGGCGAAACACTCGCCCGACTCGTCGAGGAACTCGGGCTCACCCCCGCCCTCCGTACCGCCCCGCCCCGCCTTCCCTTCACCATCTACCGGGACGGCGCCCTCTACCCCGTCCCCCTCTCGGTGGGCGACGCCCTGACGACCCGTCTCGTCTCATGGCCGGGGAAGCTCCGCGCCCTGCAGGATCTCGTGAGCGCCGCCCCCGCTCCCGGCGAGTCCGTCGCGGCGGCGCTCACGCGGAAGCTCGGACCCGAGATCTACACGCGTCTCGCAGGCCCGATCATGGGCGGACTCTACGCCTCCGAACCCGAAGAGATGGAGGCGGGCCGGACCCTCATCCCGGCGCTCCGGCGCACCGGGTCCCGCCGGAGCCTTCTCGTCGGGCTGAGGAGGGCGGCGCGGGGCGCCTCGGCGCCCGTGGTGTCATTCGAAGAGGGGATGGGGGCGCTCCCGCGGGCGCTCGCCGAGCGGCACCGGGACCGGATCCGCCTGTGCGACCCCGTCCTGGGGGTTCGTCTTCGAGGCCGCGCCGGATACCGCGTTACTTCCGAGAGGGACGAGGTGGACGTGGACGCGCTCGTCCTCTGCGTGCCGGCGCACGACGCCGCACGTACTCTCAGAACGTGCGTGCCGGAGGCAGCGGAAGCGCTTGAACGTCTCCGCTACAACCCGCTCGCCCTCGTGCCGCTCATCGCGAGAGGCGGCGCGCAGCTGGCACGGGCCGGATCCGGCTTCAAGATGACGCTCGACGATGATTCCCTGACACGCGGGGCCACCTCGCACGACCGCCTCTTCGGGCGCACGGGGCTCTTCACGGCATTTCTAGGGGGGATGGGGAGAGAGGCGTGCCTCGAGCGGCCCGACAACGAACTCCTCGAGGTGGCACGCTCGGACTTCGAGAGGGTCACCGGAACCGAGGCGGCCCCCCTCTTCGTCCACCGCACCGCGATGCCTGCGTGGGACCGGAGCTGGCGATCCCTCGACTCCGTCTCACTTCCGAAGGGGATCCACCTCTGCTCTGCCTTCTCCGGCCGTCCCGGCATCGCGGGCCGCTGGGAGGATGCACGAAGGGTGGCGGGGATCCTTCTGGACGGGGCCCGGGGACACACGCACGCCCCGGGTTGACGAAGCCGGCGACCCGAGGGCATGCTCAGGGGGGTCGGCGAAGCGAGGAGCACCAGGTGACGAGCACCCTACAGCGAGAGGCGGAAGAGAGGCTCGCCGAGACGCTCCGGGATACCGGAGCCGTGGATCCGAGGCACTCGTGCCGCGAGTTCCTGCGGGAACTCAGGGACCGTGGCGGGAACGCCTACGAGGACGCCGTGTCCGCCTTCGAAGACTCCGTCATCAGACGGATCGGCCGGGACCAGGCGGACCCGCTCGCGACCTGGCTCGAATACGCATGCGACCTGGCCGAGAGACTGAGGCCCGGGCGAGACGTCGTGATCGACGGGAGCGGGCGTGCCGCGCCCCTCCGGCCGCCCCCGTCGTGGAGAGATCTGATTCTCCACCTCCCCGGCGACCAGCGGACGCGGTGCCTGGTCGTGGGCCGTCCCCCCGAGCTGACCCGGGCCCAGCGCGCCACCGTGGAGCTGCTCTCGGTCGGGGCGGTGAAGCGCCAGGGCACATAGTCACGGGAACGGCACAGGGGGAGGGCTGTAAGATGTCGCCGGGGTGCGCGCCGGGTGCGGTGTCCCGGCACCAGCGGAAGAGTGGAGGGTGTGGGCGTGGCAGAAACGAGACTCCGGACCTCTCGCAACGTCGTCTGGACTCCGAGGCCCGGATGGGCAACGGTCCGCCTAGTCGGTACCTGCGCGGATCCCTCCCTCCGGCGCGGGACGGTCGTCGTGCACTCCCCCGCTGAGGAGCATCTCGTCCCCAACGAGCAGGGGGAACTCCACCCGGGTACGAATGTCATCGTCCTGTCGCAAGCCTCGCACCTCGTCGAGGACGACCTTCATCTGGTGCCGGAGGGCGCCGTCGTAGCGATCGGGGATCCGCTCCCCTGATCCGATGGGAGAGGCGGGGGATCTCCTCCTTCGCTCTCGCCCCGCCGCGCACGACCCGGCACGCTCAGTAGGCCCCCCGGGCCCTCTCCTTCGCCGGGAGCACCTCAAGGCAGGTCGTCCACCAGCCCGACCGGATCGTCTCGATGAATTCGGGCGGGAGGGACTCCTCGGCCATCTCGGCCGCGAGCGCCTCGTAGTCGTAAGCAAGCGGGACGAACTCGTGTTCAATCGGCCCGTCGTCCCTGGAGCGGAGTATCGCGTACCAAACCTCCGTCCTCCCGTCGTTTGCCGGCCGGCCCAGCGCGCCCGCATTGATATACCACCCCTCCTCTGAGATGCCGCGGCTCCAGTGGATCCCGGTGTGGGCGCCGAGGAGAATATCGGCCCCGTACTGCTCTGCCATCGCCTGAAGAAGATGCGTGGGCGTCGCGGTCTCCCATAGGAACTCGTTCATCCGGCGAGGGCTCCCGTGAAAGGCGAGGACCCGCGCCTCGCCGAGCCGGAACCGCAGGTGAAGCGGGAAGCGTGCCATCCACCGCCGGTGCTCCGGGGCGGTGCGCGAGAGGGTGTACTCGTAGGAAAGCGCCGCAAAGTAATTATCACGGGAATCCGTGTATCCGCATTGGCAGTCCGTAAGGCCCCGGGCGATCGAATCGTCGTAGTTCCCCCTGACAACCGGGACTCGTTCCTCTCTCAGGACCTCGGCGGTGCGGTCGGGGTGCGGGCCGAAGGCCCCGAGATCCCCGAGGCAGATCGCCTCCTCCGCCCCTCGCCGCTTCGCGTCCACGAGCGCAGCGCGAAGCGCGACGTGATTGGAGTACACGCCGCCGAATACCGCGACCGTCTCGAGTCTCGGTTCCGCTCCGCCGGCCCACGGGCCGGGGAGCCACGCGTCGAACGGTGCTGCCGGAGCCGAGGCTTGACCGGCATTGCCGAGCCCTCGCGGCGGCCGCCTCGGTGGAAGGCGGCGACCTGCCATCAGCGGTCCGCCCCGACGCTCGGAGCGACGTTCGAGCATATCGCGCCGCTCATGTAGCAGGTATAGCACGCCGACTCGGCGAGCGTCGCAGGGAGAGCGGCCGCCTCTCGAAGCGTCGAGGCCAGACGGGCACTCGGGTAGTCGAGGAGGATCGGACAGGCATAGACGCCAGATGCGGTCACCAGCCGGGCTCGAGTGCACAGGAGTTGGCTCAGGTCGTAGCCGTGGAGCATCTCGTGGGTCACCCGCTCCGTCTCTTCATAGCCCCGGGTCCGCTTCGCTTCCGCACCGATCCGAAGGGGGGGCAGGATCTTGATCCGGGCCCGGTCGTACCCGACCCGGGCCAATTCCTCCCGAAATTCCCCTAGGACGCGGTCCGTCTCCTCCTCCGGCCAGCTTCTCATCGCCGTAATGATGGGCAGAAAGCCCGCTTGCACGAGCCTCCGGATCCCCTCTATGCAGCGCGCATGAGCGCCCTCGCCGCGGATCGCGTCGTTCGCCTCCGGGGTCACCCCGTCGAGAGAGACGCGGAGCTCGAGCGAGTAGATGGAAGCAGAGGCGATCTCGGCCAGTCGGCGGGCCCGACGGGGCGGGATCAGGGTCGCGTTGGTGAGGACGGTGGCAGGCCCCAGCGCCATCGTGTCTTCGAGGATCCCCTCGAGCTCACGGTTCATGAAGGGCTCGCCGCCCGTGTAGTAGTACTCCTTCACCCCGAGGGAAGTCGAGTCTTCGAGAGCAGCGCGAACTTCAGAGCGGGTCATGAACCAGAAGGAGTGATTCTCCGGCGAACACGAGATGAAGCAATGCCGGCACCGGAGGTTGCACACCGTACCGCTCACCTGAAACCAGAGTTCGTCCAGGGATTCGAGGCCCACAGAGGGACTGCCGGGGGCCGCGCCTGCGAGCGGGCGGATCGGGTCGCTACCTCCTGGCGGAACGGGTGCCATGGCCGCTACCCCTTCGTCCGAGCCCCGGCCTGCGGCGGCTCCCGATAGAGAGAGGTGCTGAGGTACCGGGCACCCGTATCCGGCGCGATGGCGGCGACGCGATGCCCTGGGCCCAGCTCTCTCGCCACATCCAGTGCGGCGAGGATGATGGCCCCCGAACTCATCCCCAGGAAGAGACCCTCCTCACGGGCCAGCCGGCGAACGAGGGGGAAGGCATCCTCCTCCCACTGCGGCCGGACATCGTCCAAGAGCGCCAGATCGAGGTTGTCCGGGATGAAGCCGGGGCCCATTCCCTGAAAGTCGTGGTGCCCCCGCTCTCCCCCGGAAATCACGGCCGAGCGCGCAGGTTCCACGGCTACCACCTGCACCCTCGGGTCCCGCTCCTTGAGGTAGCGGCCCACCCCGGTAATCGTGCCCCCAGTCCCCGATCCGTACACGAAGGCGTCGATCTCCTCCTCCATCCCCCGCCAGAGCTCCGGACCCGTGGTCTCGTAGTGCACCCTGGGATTTGCGGGGTTGGAGAACTGGTTCGGGTAGAACGCCCCCAGCTCAAGCTCAAGCTCTTCGGCCCTCTCCATCGCGGCAAGCATCCGCAGCTCCGGATCGGTCAGTACCAGCTCGGCGCCGTAGGACGTCAGCGTCAGCTTCCGCTCGTCGCTCATCGACTCGGGAAGGCATAGGATCAGGCGGTAGCCCCGGGAGGCGGCGATCTGCGCGAGACCGATTCCCGTATTCCCCGAAGTCGGCTCAACGATCGTTCCCCCGGGCTCGAGCACGCCCCGGGCCTCCGCGTCATCGACCATCGCCCGGGCGGTACGGTCCTTGATGGACCCGGCGGGGTTCATCCCCTCGAGCTTGATCCACACCTCTCCCATCTCGGGCTCGGTCACCTTCCGGAGCCGCACGACAGGCGTATCGCCGATGTGGTCATCCACCCGTGGGGGAGGAGTGGAGTTGGCACTCATAGGACCTCCTGCGCGATGCCGGGAGAAGGCGCCGTTCGTACCGGAGTCGAATCGAAGCGGGGGCTGCGGGAGCGGGCCGGCCGCCCACCTCCTGCTACCGCATCGCCGCCTCGCGGAAGACTGGAGACACGGGTGTCACGGGCAAGCGCCGGGGCCCGGTTCCGACAGGCCGCATGCGAATCGGGCCGACGTCCTCCAAACCGCGCCAGCTGCCCTATCCCCCGGACTTCCCGCCGATGCCCAGGAATACGAGCTGTCCATGAGCAAGTGGCTCCAGACGCTCGCCCCATACCCCAGCACCATCGCCCAGCTCCACCTGAGATGGCCGAAGAAGGTGTCGATCCCCTGCGCCTGACCCAGCACGGCCACTCCGGTTGCGGAACCGACGGCAAGCATGGAGCCCCCGACACCGGCCGCCAGGGTGATCAGTTGCCATTGGCCGAGGCTCAACTCGAGCACCGCGAACATGACGGGGATGTTGTCGAATATCCCCGAAGCGAATCCGACGGGGATGCTGGCCGTGGTCGCCCCCAGCACCCCATCGAAGTCGGAGCCGATGGCCAGGTACCCGAACGCTCCGCACGCGCCGACGCAGAGCAGGATCCCGTGGAAGAAGAGCCGGGGATCCCGCTCGACGCGAAGCACGTTGCCGAACCGGCTCGGGGGCCGCCCGGCGGTCTCCCGGCCTGGCCACATGCCCCCCCATGAGGTCGATGACGCAGTGATCGAGCGCCATGAAGAACCGGCACCAGCCGTCCGGCTTCGTGCAGAACCGTGTCGCATCGGTGCCCCACAGCTCGTTCGGCGCATGCGTCGTGATCCGGCCGCGGTGACTACGGCCGCCCCTCGGGCACCCACGTCGGACAGGCACGAACAGCCCGTTCTCTCGCGTCAGCCTCAGTACACGGTTCTTGCCCACACGCATCCCTGCCCGCCTCATGCGGGCTCTCACGTTCCTTTGACCCTCACCCAAGACGTCGCTCTCCTGGAAGACCTGTCGGATCCCGGCTGCCAATACCTCGTCGGTGAACTCCGTCTTCCGACCCCGTTTCTTCGGTTCCCGCGACTCAGAGCCCATCCCTCGAGGCCGCATCGTGTAGACCGTCGAACGTGTCGCCCGCCAGACCTCGCAGACCATCGTCTGGAGGGTAGGGCCGCCCCGTGCCAGGACTCACTCGCGTCCGCGCGTCAAGAGCTTCCTCAGCTCTTCCCCGGACCCGCATTTATTGCAGCAGCTCGCTCACCAGCTTCACATCGTCATTCACGCAGCTGGGCCCGCGTCCGGATCAGCTCTCGCTCCGCCGGATCGCGCTTCCGGCGCTTCAGGCCCCACTGGCCCGTCTCCGACAACACTCGTCGCCACTCTTACAGCTCCACGGGGCACGACCTCAAGCTCGCGGCTTACTTCCCCGGAAGATTCACCGCGAAGCAGCCGCAGCGTTTCCTCAGTCTTCCGCCGTGCACTCCATCGCTCCAGTAGCTCCTCTGTTACTTTGCGACCTTTCGTTGCGTCGGATTCCCTGCCTTCGAGAGCACCCGCCCCCCCTTTTCTCCGGACTCCCGCTCCTCACCGAATCTACTCTCCCATGAGATCCGGGGGGCGCAAGCGGGCAACTTCACGCTAGACGGGCATCTTCACGCAAAGGAGCCCCGGTCGTCGATCGACGACGCAGGGCTCCATGTGTTCGCCGGGCCTACACTGTGGGGCTGGGCCCAGTCGCGTTCAGCGAATCAGGGTAGACGCAGTGCGACCAAACGCCCCGGATTCTGGAGCAGGACCACCATGTACTGCTGTCCTTCGTGCATGTAGGTCATCATCCCGTACTGGCCGGGTCCCGGAAGCGGAACCTGCCCCACCTTGTCGCCCGTGCGCTTGTCGTACGCGTGGAGCGCTGGACCGTCGGCCGTCTGCCACTCCGCTACGAGGAGATCCCCCGCGACCATCTGTATAGAATTGTCCCCTCCACCAAACCCGGAGGTGTCCACGCCCTCTAGGGCTGGATGGTTCTGGATCGACTCATCGACCTCCCCGATTGGAATCCACCAGATCCGTTCGCCCGTGTTCATGTCGTAGGCGGATAGTCGCCGGTAGGGAGGCTTGAAAAGCGGGAGACCCTCCACCCTCGGGAGCTGGATGCCCCCGCCTAGCCCGCCGGCTACGAACTGGGAAATCGTCTCACCCGTTGTGAACGGATCATCCGGATCGTCAACCTCGATGCCGGGCAGGATCAGCCCACCCCCGCAACTCGGCGCGGATGGGGCGTACATGATCCCAGTCGTCGGATCCATGGCCGCCGGATGAGTGATGTTGACACCACCGTGACAACGCATGGTTGTCCGGTAGTCAGCCGCGTGCCCCGCGTGTACCCACGGCATGTATGAGCCGCCGATCTCGTAGTCGCTCATGACCTCGAAGGCGCGCTCGCGCAGCTCGGGCGTCCAATCGATCACACGATCCTCCGAAAGACCCTGAGGCTCGAGCGGTTCCGGCCGGGTCGGATGAGGTTGCGTCGGAGACATCTGCTCCCCGGGCACGGTGGACTGAGGCACAGGCAGCTCTTCGATGGGCCAAATCGGCTCGCCGGTTTCTCGGTTGAGCGCGAAGATCTGGCCCGTCCTGGTGTTTTGAATCAGCGCAGGTATGGGCTCACCGTCCACGACTAGGTTCGAAAGAATGGGTACGTGAGTGGTGTCGTAGTTCCAGATATCGTGATGAACGGTCTGATAGTGCCACACCCGCTCACCCGTGTGGACGTCGAGCGCGATCGTACTCGTGCCGAAGAGGTTGTCGCCGGGATGGAAACCTCCGTAGTAGTCGATGGTCGCCGGGTTCGTCGGAATGTAGACGATTCCACGTTCGTAGTCGGCGGACATGGGCGCCCATGAGGAGACGTCTCCGGTCCACTGCCAAGCGTCGTTCTCCCAGGTGTCATGCCCGACCTCGCCGGGCCTCGGAATCACGTGAAACTTCCAAAGGTGCTCACCCGTCCGGGCATCGAAGGCCTGAATGTCACCGGGCACATTCTCGATCCGTGTCTGCAGGTACCCCTGCTCGGCGGAATTCCCCACGACGACCACGCCATCCACGACGATCGGGGGTGACGACGTGGTGATATATCCGAGTTCCCGCGGGATCCCGTAGTCTGGATCGTACGGTTCATCCCACTCCTGCCAGCGGCCCCAATCAGCCAGCAGTGTGGGGAGCATGTCGACCACCCCGGTCTGGGGGAAACCCTCCAAGGGAACGGGCTGCCCGAATCCCTCTAACGGCCGGCCGGTCTTGGCATCCAGAGCATGGAGGAAGAAGGCGGGAGAGGTAATGTAGATTACGTCACGCCCGTCGATTTCCGCGAAAGCCACTCCTTTGCCGTAGTTCTGGCGCATGGACCGCTCCCAACGCCTGGTATTCGGCTCGCGATAGGTCCAAAGCGTCTCACCGGTAGCCGGATCGATCGCGACGATCGTCCGCCGGTGGCCAGCAACAGTGTAGAGCGTGCCGTTGATGTACTGCGGCGTTGCTTTGAACTGTAGCTCCGGTTCGGGGCCGAAGTTGTCCGCCCTCCAGATCCACGCCTCTACGAGGTCATTGAAGTTGGAGGCGTTGATCTGGTTGGCTGGCGAGTATCGCGTTCCCCAAGCGTCGGCACTCTGGAACCGCCATTCCCCGTCCGGATTTCGGCGCTCCTGGGCGCTCTGCGCCTCGGCCCAGCTCGGTATCGAGAGGGCCGCAGCCACGACCCAAAAAAGCCATCGAGGTGGATTGGAGATCCCGGTGGGTGATGCGAGCATAGTAGCCTCACTTTGATGGACTCGTTAACCGATAACGGAGCGGCCAGCCAGCCTCGGACGCCACTCGAGCCACCGCGGCGTCCATGCGGACCAGCTCTCAAGCATGCACCAAGCCACAGTAGCGTGGTGCGCCGATTGCTGCGAACTGCCCATGCATGTTCGAGAATCGACAGGCCGACGTGAATTCGGTGATTGAGTATATCGAGCCGGACGGGCGCACCGTGATCATCGAAAGGAATCCAGAGCAGACGCGAAAGGGCCGGGGTCGTCGTTGCCGCACGCGCCGAGGAGGAGGAGGAGCGTGATAGTACCCCGCACTGAAATGTGCCTCTCGACTGATGTCCTGGATGGGACGGAGCGGTGGGCTCGCTCGCTCGTTGTCCACACATGCAGGTGGGCTCGGCGTCGGTGAAGGGGGTCTTGGGTCCGCGCTATGCGGCGGGCCCCGATCATCGCTTCGGTTGCGCTGAGCACAGCAGGTCGCGGGGGGGAACTTCCACGCCGTACAGACGCGAGCCAGACCGCAGCGCTTGCCAGTTGGAGGGCGAGCCGATCCGGCTCATTCCCTCGACTCCTCGACCTCCTTCGCACCAACGGTTTCTCTTCCTCGAGCTACCGGACCCGTTCGCGCAGGAGCTCGTTGTCCTACCGGATTCGTCACGGCGGACTTGAGCGTCTCCGTCTCCCGATTGACGGCACGCCCCGTCCGAGTCTTGCGCCCGGCCTCACCTCCCGTGAGGAACGCCTCCCGCCAACTGGTGAGCGTCGCGGTCGTGACCCCATACTTGCGGCTCGTCTCCTCCAGTTCGGTCCCACGAAACAGTTCCAGCACCACTGTGGCCTTCCACCGTGCAGAGCACCGCCCCTCGCCCTTGCGGGCCGGAGATGTCGACGCTCCGCTCACCCTCCGGGCTCGCCCGGCGCCGCCAGCTCCCCTCTCTCTTCCTCCGGACATTCTCCCCTTCTCCTTGCCCAGAGAACTCGCTGATACGACGTCCGTCGACATCGTCGGGCGGGGAAAAGATCACGGCTGGGCCCCAGGGACGTGCCAAATAGCATGTCGTCCTTCCGAACAATCAGCCGCTACACGCCGCGGCTCTGAACCGACGACGACGCGTCTCGTGACTCACCATGCCACATCGTCCACCGAACTGCCGACCACAGAGGTCACGTATGGGTAGCGACCGCACATTGCCTCGCTCTCGACAAGCTGCCTCAGCCTACTCCCCTCGGTCGACACCGATTCAAGATCAGCGAGCCTGCGGCTATCCACATGAGCCAAGCCAGCCGCTCTGAGAAGGTGAGGCCCCGGAAGATGTGCAACACCAAGCGTGGAGCCGTCAGGACCTCAGCCAAGAGGGGTTCTCGCGAATCGCCGGCCCTGAGGCGCCGGCGCTCCGCGATCCGAACCTGATCACTCTGACGGCCTCTCACGAGCGCCTCGATCTCCTCGCCCAATTCCTTGGGGTCCATCCCCTCCCAACCCGGTACCCGCACGAGATTCCACGCCGCTACGGCGCGGCCCCAGCCGTGGTGATTCGAGCCCGAAACGACTGTCAGCTCCAAGCTGTCTGCGATCTGGAGAAGGAGATCACGTTCTTCCACGGACTGCCGAAGTCCACGCGGGTCGGCATCCACCAACTCGATCGCGTGAACGCCGCCGCGCTTCTCGCGCGTCGGAAGCGGGACCCTGGACAGGTCGTTCGGGATCGTCTGGATGAGGGTCGGCCACTCATTCCCGGGGGGAATGCCCACACTCGGATCCAGCTGGCCGAGCACGATCACATGCTGGTTGCGGTATCGAACCTCGCGCCCCGGCAGGAAGGACAGCCCTTGGCCCGCCCGTTCCGGGTTCTCTCTTTCTGCGGCCGTGGCGGCGTCCAGGCTCACGTGGTCCGTCAGGTACGCGAGGTCGAACCCGGCGCTCAGGTGCCACTCCCGACGCGCACTCGCATCGAAACCCGGCCGACCGTCGTGGGACGAGTCGGTATGGCTGTGGAAATCGACGATCACGACGTCGGCATCGTGAGACTCAAGCGCCACCATCGGCCGCATCCCGAGCACGCCGAAGGCATAGACCCCGAGAACCGACAGCAACGCGGCGCCCGCCAGGCCTAATTCCCGGACAGCGCCTTGCCCCCTGCCGGCACCCGACAGCCGCTGGAAGACTCGAAAGGCGACGTAGGCCAAGGCGATACCGAGGAGAACGGCCACATGCTGCCGGTCGGTAAGCAGAGATAGGTGGTCGAGCAGACTCATCACCGGTGCCAGGGCAAGATACCCCGCCGAGAATCTGAAGCTCGCGTCGGCCACCACCTCCCCGGTCAGGGCGTCTACCACAGGTGCATGGGAGAACACACCCGCGAACCACAATGCCCCGACGGCAAGGAGCGACCAGCGCAGGTGCTTCCGTTTCCGCAGCATCTCCACCACCAACCTGATCGTCCGGGAAGGGCCGGGAAGCCTCGCACCAGCGGCACGCCTCCACCTGGCCTGCGGCGGACGCCGCCGGCACGGAGCGCGTCGCCGGGCCCACAATGGGGGCTCGCATCCCGCGCCTCAAGGCGAACGGCACGCCTTCCCCGACTCGTGACTGTCCCCGAGGAACGACGGCACCTTCGAGTGAGACGACGATACGGCCCGATTGGCCGCGGACGGGATCGACTCCGTTCTCGCCATCGCGGACGGGGGTCCCGCGCGCCGTGCCACACCGTATATTCCAGTGCAGATCGTACGCGTCAAATCGAACGAGGTTGCGGACGACCGTCGATGAGGCTGAGGAAACGCCGCTCCAAGGGCCGGATCCGGCCCCTCCGCATGCTGGTTCTCGCCGGCCTCGCAAGCGTCTGCCTCAGCGTCGGCATCGTCCTCCCGTGGCGCTGGGTCGATCCCCCGACCACCGCCTTCATGCTTCGCGAGGGACGCCTTCGCGATGATCCCCTCCGGCATCGCTGGATCGCCTGGAACGAGGTGCCGCCAGTGCTCGCCGTCGCGGTGATCGCCTCCGAGGACCAGAAATTCTTCCAGCACTACGGATTCGACTGGGATTCTATCCGCAGTGCGATCGAGGACAGCCGCGGCGGCGGGCGGCTCCGCGGTGCCAGCACGATCTCGCAGCAGGTGGCCAAGAACCTCTACCTCTGGCCCGATCAGAGTTGGCTCCGAAAGGGGGCAGAGGCATACCTGACCGGCTGGATCGAGCTCCTCTGGCCCAAACGCCGCATCCTGGAGGTCTACCTGAATGTGGCCGAGTTCGCGGATGGGGTCTTCGGGGCAGGAGCCGCAGCCGATCACCTCATCGGAAGGGCCCCGGGCGAGTTCACTTCCTACGACGCAGCCCTCCTGGCCGCCGTCCTTCCGAATCCGAAGCGACTCTCCGCGGCGGAGCCCTCTGACTACGTGCGGCGCCGGGCGCGCGAGATCATGGCCGTCGTCGAAGATCTCGGCGGCGTCGCATACCTCGGGCAGGGCTCCTGACCGGAGCGCCGTCGCCGAGAAGGGTGAGTGCCCGGGAACGAAGGGGTCTCCACGAGCTTGGCCAAGCCCCGTTCTCGTCCGTATCCCTGCGCCGGGGCAGCTCGGCGGAGGGCCTGCGTTCCGCCCGAGAGCGGTGCGGGACCTCTCGGGCGAGCACCGACCCCTCGCGACACCGCCCCTCTCACGTGGTATCTTCCCCGGTCACCTTCGCCCAGGTCGTCGAGCGCCCGTACGAATCGCAACGCACGGGAGCGCCGACACACGTCGTTTCCACCCTGCGCCATGCCCCGATCCTTCGGCTCCTGTAGAGCGGTCCTCCTCCTGCTCGCCGCCTCACCGGTCGAATCCGCCGCGCAGGATGAACCGGCGCTGGGTGAGGAGGAACGGATAGGCGCCGCTCTCGCGATCCGCGCCGGGGTCAGCTGGCTGAGCAACGAACCGGTCCCGATGGCTGCGCTGGCTGGCACGCTCCGCCTCTCGACGACATTCGAGCTGGGCGGCGAAGGAGTCATCAGCCTGCAGAAGGCGAGGTTGACGCCGGGTGAGTCTCCGAACCGGTCCGAGATCGGAACGGGCTACGGCGGGGTTCTTCTTCGGTGGAGGCCTGCCGGTGATGTCCCGGGGATCCGCTGGGCCGGAGCACTCTTGGTTGGTGCGGGGGCGGCCCGAATCCGTTCTGCGCTCTCCGGCAGCCCGGTGATCACCGAGAATTACCTCCTCCTCGAGCCGAGGATCCAGCTGGGCGTGGCTCAGGACCAGTCGATCCGGTTTCATGGAGAGGCAGGCTACCGGATCGCGCTGACTGCGGATCCGCCCGCGGGTATCCGGGCCACCGAACTCAGGGGCGCCACCGTCTCTCTTGCCGTCCAGTACGTTCGCGATCCATAGACGCAGGTGCTCCGGGTCGAAAACGCTTCGTACCGGAGGAGGCGAGCGCGGAGGCGAACCGGCCCTGCGCTACGGGGCGAAGAGATGAAGGTCGGCGGGGAACGACTCCCCGATGGAAACTCCGGGTCGCCGCCGACACCGGGGATCAGCGGCCCAGTCGCCGTCCGTCGGTGCTCCGGGCACAGGCGAGGACGTCAGGAAGGAACGACGGACCCGCGAAGTTCGACCCCGGGGGCGCGACCCGACTTCCTCATTGGCCACGCCTCCCCGAGCGCCAGCCACGCGTATCCCGAACCGAAGAGCACGACGAAGGGGAGACTCTGCCACAGCCCTTCCTGCATCGCGATCCACCCGCTACCAAGCATCCAGACGAGGAGGGCCCCCTTTGTCAGCGAGTCCGTCGGAGCCGCTGGACTCATGTACCTGGGTACTCCGTCGCCCCGTTTCGGCGTCCGCCGAAACGGATCCCGGGCCCGGCCGATCGCGCCCCGAATGACGGCCTGTGACACCGTCGCGCTGAGCCCGATCCCGAGGGCAAGCGTTACCACGGCCGTAGGAATCAAATGTCTCCAAGGACGCCCGCGCCGTCGAGCCGCAGCGGAGAAGTAGGCGAGGAATGACGCGGTGGCCCCCAGGAAGACCAGGATATCGACGACAAGCCAGCCGTCGAGCCCGAGCGACCGACGGGCCAGGGCGGACGGAACGATCAAGACTCCTAGGAGGAGCGTCAGCGGATGAGCCAGGTGGCCGAGGAGGTGGACGGCAGCCTCTCTCTTTATCCCGGCCGACCACGGTCCCCTGAGAAGGTCCGGAAGCACCTTCCGGGCCGTCTGGATGCCGCCCTGCGCCCACCGCTTCTGCTGCAGCTCGAGATCCCGCACCGTTCCGGGCAGCTCGGCCGGAACGCCGACCAGGGGCCGGAAGACGAAGCGCCATCCCGCCATCTGCGCCCGGTAGCTTGCGTCCAGATCCTCCGTCAGCGTATCGGCCGACCAGCCGCCCGCATCCTCGAGGGCGTCGCGGCGCCACATCCCCGCCGTGCCGTTGAAGTTGAAGAAGCGGCCAGCAGCCCAGCGGCCCCCCTGCTCGAAGAAGAAGTGGGCATCCAGCAGCTGTGCCTGACAGCGCGTGAGCCGCGACTCCCCCTCGTTCAGGTGGTCCCATCGTGCCTGTACCATGCCGACCTGCGGATCCAAGAAGGGCCCGAGGAGCCGATGGATGAGATCAGGATCCGGAACGAAGTCGGCATCCAGGATCAGGAGGAAGTCGCCGCGTGCCTGTTCGAGGCCGCCTGCGAGCGCACCGGCCTTGAACCCCGCCCGCTCCTGCCTCTTCAGATGGCGGATGTCGACCCCTCGCCGGCGCCACCGGTCGACGCTCAGTGCCGCTCGCTCCGAGGTGCCGTCGGTGGAATCGTCCAACAGCTGGATCTCGAGCCGGTCCCTCGGATAGCGCAACCGGGCGGCAGCATCGATCAGCCGCTCCACGACGCTCTCCTCATTGTAGACCGGGAGCTGCACCGTGACGATCGGCAGAGGTCCCTCCCAATCCTCCCGCTCGTGCCTCGCTCGCCGGGACGAGACAATCAGCCAAGTCCGGTGCAGCGCGAAGGGCACGAGGAGGAGAAGCGTCCCTGAAGCCACCGTGAGTACCGCGATCGCGAGCCAGTCGGGCATCATCAAGCTTTCGAAACCCCGCGCCGGGTCTCGCCGGAAGAGACGGTTTGGATGTACCGGGCTTCGCGCGCCACGAAGGTAGACTCCCCAAAGGATCGGAAGCGCTGCCCCCTGGCTCCGCACTCCCGTCGGGGGCGGGCGCAGCTGGAACGAGGCCCGCCGCCGGCCAGCCTGGATCCCCGCGGCGCTCGCCGTGAGCCCCGGACGCAGGCCTCCCGCGCACCCCCGGAAGGAGGAGCCCCGAGCCCCTCTCACACCCCGGCCGGAATCGCCCGGTTCCCTGGCGGTGTCGCGCGGGACGGCACGTCGGCACGGGAAGCCTTGCGGGGTCAGCGAGGAGCCCGCGTTCCGGCTGCTGGCGCAGCGTGACGGAACGCGAACGCGAACGCGCGAAAGGGATGACGATGGGTCGACGGAATCAGCGGACTTGCACTGTGACCGTGGAAGCGTCGGAACACCGCCGGGAACGGCGATTTCGTGGGACCTGTCGAACGGTTCCCATGCCGGTCGGGAGGGAGCGTCACACGTCCAGGGGCTGGATGTTGGTATCATCGTGGGCACCGAACCGTCTTACCGGCCGGGTGGTGGTGGCGTGACGGGGGCCTTGCGGATCGGCAGCTGCTTATGCGAGGGCTTCGTCGCTTTCCTTGATCATCCTTTCTGCGGCGTCCCCGGGGCTTTCGTCCTGTATGATCGGGCGGCCCACCACAGGGTGATCTGCACCAAGACGAATGGCCTGGCCCGGAGTGGTATGTCGCCCGTGGTCATCGGCGGGAGATTCCTCCGGCCAGATCCCGGGGCTGTCGATTCCTGCCTCCGGGAACTCCTCGCGGCATGGACGAATGGCGTCACCGCAGGCGATCAATCCATCGTAGACCCAGTCCGGCATCGCCCGTCCGCACCTTATGCTTTCCGAGGTCGGATCAGCGTCGGCAACACCAGATGGCCGCAGGTCTTCAGCTTCAAGGCCGGACAGCAGTGGCACCATGAGTATCCGAGGATTCCGTTCCGTGCCCCTGGCTTTACGGGCAGCGTCCAGGGTGCTGATCGTGAAAGACTTGGGTGCTGCCGCGACCAGCGTAATGAACTTGACATTGAAAGCCATACGCTGATTGAAAAACGCCTGATCGTGTTCCCAACGTCGCCCGCGAGCTTGAGACCGATGAATACCCCGCCTGATCGTCTCGCCTGTCCTGAATTTCTTTGAGCAGCCCGAGCACGTCGCCAGCCAGGAACAGCTAGAGATCAATCTTGCTAAGAAGGGTGCGTTGTCTACCTGATCGACCAGAGCCCACGCTTCCCGCCGGGTGGAAACGTCCAGGGCGACGATGTGACGTTCCCTGCCCGTCAGGTCCGTTTGCCAACCTCTGTGCGAGCCCACGAGAGGGTAGGGACACGAGCGTCTTGACGCGAGTCCATGTACTCCTTCCTAGGGGCCGTCAAGCATCCGGCAACCCGGGAGCCCGCAGGCTAACCGACCGTGTGCCATCCTCGCAGGTGGCGTGAGGGCCCGAGTCGAGCGGGCTGGCGACAGGACGGCACAGGGCGGTGATCGCCACGAGGTTGCAAAGGACGGTGTCCTAGATCGTCCCCGCGAACACCAGCGCCTCCGTCACGAGTCCCTTAGCGCCCGGATCGTGGAGAGGACGCCGCGCGTCAGCCTCGGGTCGTTCTCTCGAAATACAGGCCGGGTTCAGGAAGCGCTCGACAAGCGCCACGAGCCCCGCGATGAGCGTCCAGATAAGCAGCACATGGGCGTGTCAGCCGCCTCAGTCGTCTTCGGGGGCGGCTCGTGGTGGCTCGGGAAAGGGGTGGCTGTCGCCGAAGCAGACGCGGAGGTTCGCAGGGAGATGGTCCAAGGCCGCATAATCTGCGGTGCAAGCGTATGTCTGCTCCTCGTCGGCGCCTTGCTGATCGCTCTCGCCTTCGTCGGGACCATCGAAGTCGCGAGAGTTGCAGCGGCGGGGACGCTCTCGTGACTGTAGCCCCCGTTGCTTCCGGCACTCTCACCTATTGGGTTTGCCGGCAGAGCCATCCGCATGGCCAAGAGGGAAGAAGGCAGCAGTTTGAAGACCGTGAAGGCAACTTTGTCATGCCCCGGGCCCGACCCCCAGCGCCGCCAAGACCGAGGCTGCGCGGACCCACAACATCCCGGCAGCATGCCTCTCGCTTCCCCGGAAGAAAGCGGTACCTTTCCTCACCCGTTCAACTCGGCTCCAGCGCTGGGGCCCCAGAGATCCGGGAGCGGACTGCGCTCCCGCCCGGGACGATGTCCGTTACGAGCCTCTTCGACGGCTACAACGCGGGTTACGCTCAGGCACTCTACGAGCGGTTCGCCGAGGACCCCGCGTCGGTTCCCCCTCTGTGGCAGGCCATCTTCTCCCGGGCACCTGACCAGCTGATCGCGGCCGGCCTTCGGGTTCCCGATGCCCTTCGGGGCCAGGGGACGACCGTCCCGCCCGAAAGGCAGAGCGCCAGGGACGCTGCATCGATCCCGGGTACGGAGCTCCGCCCGGCAAAGGGAGTGCCGTCGCCGCCCGACAACCGCCTCCTCCCCCGGATCGCCCGAGCCGTCTCTCTCATCCAGGCCTTCCGCGACCACGGCCATCAGCTCGCCCGGACGGACCCCCTCGGGAGCGACCCGCCCGGCCATCCGCAACTCGACCCCGGCTTCTTCGGCACTTCGGTCGAAGACCTGGAAGAGATCCCCACCTCTCTCGTCCTGCCTGACGGCGGTCACCGACCCTTGGACGAGACCCTTCGACGCCTTCGCCGAATCTACTGTAGCTCGATCGGTTACCAGTTCGAGCACCTCGAAGACCCCGAGAAGGTCCGTTGGCTGTGGAGCCGCGTCGAATCCCGGGAGTTCGGTGCACCGCTGGCGGGCGAGGCCCGCATCCGCGTTCTCGGGCGCCTCACGCAAGTCGAGGGAATGGAGCGGTTCCTTCACCGCGCCTATCTCGGGCAGAAGCGCTTCTCGATCGAGGGCACGGACATGCTAGTCCCGATGCTGGATCTCGCCCTCGAGGAGGCCGCCGCGGGCGGGGCCCGGAGGGTCATCCTGGGGATGGCGCACCGCGGACGACTCAACGTCCTGGTGCACATCCTGGGAATCGGCTATCGCGCCCTGCTGCGGGAATTCGAAGAGGCGCCGCGGACCGAGGGCCCGCTTGCACGTCAGACTTCCGGCACGGGCGACGTAAAGTATCACCTGGGTGCGGAGGGCAGCTACGAGCTTTCCGGCGGCGGGAAAATCAATGTCACGCTCGCCCCGAACCCCAGCCACCTGGAGTTCGTGAACCCGGTGGCCATCGGAATGAGCCGCGCGCTTCAGTACGGCGGTAGCCGGCGGTCCGACCGGGCCGACACCTCCTCCGTGGTGCCGGTCCTGATCCACGGGGACGCCGCCTTTGCCGCCCAGGGGGTGGTCGCCGAGTCCCTGAACCTGGCCCGGCTCGACGGATACTCCGTCGGCGGCACGATCCACATCATCGTGAACAACCGGGTGGGCTTCACGACCGAGCCGCGCGCCGGGCGGTCGACGCGCTACGCCTCCGATCTCGCAAAGGGATACGATGTCCCCATCCTCCGGGTCAACGCGGATGACCCCGAGGCGTGTCTCCGGACCATCCGGCTCGCGATGGCGTACCGCGCGAACTTCAGGGACGATGTCCTGATCGACCTCGCAGGGTACCGGAGATACGGGCACAACGAGGGGGACGAGCCGTCGTACACGCAGCCCCGCCTGACCCGGAAGATCGCGGCGCACCCGACGGTTCGCGCCCTCTGGGCGGCCCGGCTCATTCGGGAGGGCGACATCACCGAAGTGGGATCGAGGAAGCTCGAAGAGGAGGTGCAGCGCGAGCTCCGCTCGGCCCAGAAGGCCGTGCAGGCGGCGGGACGAGACGGGGCACGGGGGAGAGAGGCGCCGCGGGCCAGGGGGGAGGCGGCGGACCCGGCCCCCTGCCGAACGGCCGTCGACCTGGGCCGACTGGCCGAGGTGAATCACGGGGCACTCCGGGTGCCTGAGGGATTCTCGGTCCACCCGAAGCTCAGGAGACAGCTCGAACGCCGGAAGGCGGAGCTGGAGAAGCATACGACAATCGACTGGTCGCATGCCGAGAGTCTCGCGCTGGGGTCCCTCCTCCAGGAGGGGATCGCCGTCCGGATCACCGGCCAGGACACCCAGCGCGGGACCTTCTCCCAGCGGCATCTGGTGCTCCACGATGTCGATACGGGCAGGGGGGTCACGCCCCTCGCACGGGTGGGAACGGGTCGCCTCGAGGTCCATAACTCCCCCCTCTCCGAGATCGCCGTCCTCGGCTTCGAGTACGGTCACTCCGTCGTCAGCGACGATCTAGTGATCTGGGAGGCGCAGTTCGGGGACTTCGTGAATGTCGCGCAGGTGATCGTCGACCAGTTCATCGTGTCTGGCCGGACGAAGTGGGGTCAGGCGTCTCGCCTCACCCTCCTCCTGCCGCACGGCTACGAGGGCCAGGGGCCGGAACACTCGTCCGCACGCCTCGAGCGCTTCCTCCAGCTCTCCGCCGAAGGCAACATGCGGGTCGCCTACCCGACGACCCCGGCGCAGTACTTCCACCTCCTTCGCTCCCAGTCGCTTGCACCGACGGCTCGTCCCCTTGTCGTGATGACGCCGAAGAGTCTGCTCCGCCACCCGAGAGCCTCGTCGCGGCTGAGCGAACTCGAGCAAGGACACTTCCGGCCGGTACTCCCGGACGTGGGCCCACCAGGCGCATCGGTCGGGGAGATCACCCGCCTCGTGCTCTGTACCGGAAAGGTGTATTACGATCTCGCCGCGGCACGGAGCGACCTCTCACACGTCGCGGTCGGAAGGATCGAGCAACTGTACGCCTTCCCGGAAGGGCCGCTCACGGAGGTCATGGCGGGCTACCCGAACCTCGAGGAGGTCGTCTGGGCGCAGGAGGAACCGGGAAACATGGGTGCGCTCACCTACGTCGCTCCCCGGCTCCGGACGACGATCCGGGGCGCAGCCCGCTTCATCCTGGTCGCACGGCCCGAGGGGGCGAGCCCCGCGGAGGGCCGGGCCAGGATGCACCGGGCTTCCCAGGATCGCGTCGTCCGCGCGGCGCTCGGGCTCGGCTGAGTCACGGGGAGAGCACCACCCCCACCCCCACGCCTCCCGGCTCACGACGCGTCGGCCTCCTCCCAGGAGAGGACGACGGCTCCGAAGCTTCGGTTCTCCTCCATGTACCGGTGCGCCCGGGCCGCCTCCGGGGCTGGGAAGGAGCGGTCCACCACCGCCCGCAGACGCCCCGACTCGAAGAGGGGCACGAGCCTGCGTTCGAACTCCCGCGCGAGGGCGATTCTCTCCTCGACTGGCCGGGCTCGAAGGACCGTTCCCGCAACGGATCCCCGCCGTCCCATCAGTTGGCGAAGATCGATCTTCCCCACGCTACCGCTCGGCACGCCCACGACCATCCAGCGTCCCCGGGCCGCGAGGGCCCGCTGGTTCCCCTCCAGATAACCCGCCCCGACGAGATCCAGGATCACGTCCACGCCTCGCTGCGACCGCTTCAGCACCTCGCCGGCCCAGTCCTCCCCGCGGCCCGTGAGCACGCCCTCGTCAAGCCCCATCTCGACAACCCGCGCGAGCTTCCCCGCCGTTCGCGTCGTGCCCAGCGTCCGAACCCCTGCGGCCCGTGCAAGAGAGAGCGCGGCCGTCCCGACGCCGCTGCCGACGGCGTGAATGAGGAGGGTCTCTCCCGCCTGTAGGCCGGCCTGAAGGAAGAGCGCATCCCACGCCGTCATGAACGCCTCGGGAACCCCGCCGGCCTCCCTCGCGGACATCCCCTCGGGGATCCGGATCGTCTGGCGCTCGGGGACCACGACCTTCTCGGAGTAACCGGCCCCCGCGACGACCCCCATCACCCGGTTACCGGCCACCCTCAGGTAGCATCCCTCCCCGACCGACTCCACGACGCCCGAGAACTCGAGCCCCGGAATATCGGGGGGGTAGCCCTTCGGCGTCGGGTACCGACCCCGCCTCTGCAGGAGATCGGCCCGATTCACCCCCGAGTAGTCGACCCTCACCCGGAGTTCCCCCCGGGAAGGCTCCGGGTCCGGCCGCTCGGCGAGCCTCAGGACCTCGGCATCTCCGTACTCCGGAATCTCGACTACCTTCATTCTGCTCTCCCGGCGCTGTCCGCGCCCTGAGGGGGACGCCCCTGGAAGATCCGCGGGTTTCGACACGTGCCCCGTGACCCTATTCTACCCGGCATGCCAGACCCCCTTCCCTTCCCGATTCCACTCGATCGCCCGCTCGCCTTCCTCGATCTGGAGACGACCGGCCTTCGCGTCGGTTCGGACCGGATCGTCGAGATGGCGGTGATCCGGCTCTCGCCGAACGGGGACGTGACGGAGAAGGTGCGGCGCTTCAACCCGGAGATGCCCATCGCACCCGAAGCCTCCAGGGTGCACGGGATCACCGACGAGGACGTGGCGGACAAGCCCCCCTTCTCCTCGCGGGCACGGAGCCTCCTCGAGATCCTGGACCCCTGCGACCTCGCCGGATTCAACCTCCGGCGCTTCGACCTCCCCATGCTGCTCGCCGAGTTCCGCCGGACGGGACTGTCCCTGAACATGCAGGACCGGAAGATCGTGGATGTCCAGGTGATCTACCACCGCGAGGAGCCCCGTACCCTCGGCGCGGCCGTCCGGTACTACCTCGACCGCGAACTCGAGGACGCCCACTCGGCGCTCGCGGACATCCGGGCGACCGCAGCCGTGCTGACCGTGCAGCTCGGCCGATACCCGCACCTCCCGCGAGACCTGGAAGGCCTCAACCGATACTGCGACGAGGTGCGGCCGTTTCAGACGGAGGTCGAGCAGTGGTTCCGGGAGGCGGAAGACGGACGCCGGGTCTTCCGGCGCGGAAAGCACCGCGACCGGACATTAGCCGATGTTGCGAGGGAGGAGCCGGACTACCTCGAATGGATGCTCGGGGCCAAGGACATGGGCGAGGACGTCCTCGCGCTCGTCAGGGACGCGCTTGAAGGCCGTTGAGGCGCACCCGGACAACCTCCGAGCCACCGCCGGGGGTGCAAGTACCGGGCTCACTCCCCTATTCTTCCCCACCGCACGCGCCCGGCGGCGTCTTCCACGATGCCCCCGGCGCGGCCGCCCGTCGACCGGAACCGAGACCCTGAATCCGAGGACCGAATGCTGACCGGCCTACTCCACGCGCACTCCGCACTCAGATATCTCGTACTTCTCGCCGGCCTCGTGGCCCTCGCCTACGCCCTCTATTCCGTCGTGCTCGGGCGGCCCTACGACAGCGGGATTCGAAGGGCGGCGGGTGCCTTCGCCGGGCTCCTCCACCTCCAGGTTCTCCTGGGCTTCATCCTCCTGGTCTCCGGACGCTTCTACCCGGCGCTCATCGGTCACATCTTCATGATGCTCATGGCCGCGCTCGCCGCCCAGGTGCCGCTTTCGGTCCTCCGGCGAAGGCCGGCGGCAGCGCGGCGCCCTATGCCGCATCTGATCGGAACGGTGCTCGCGCTCGCGCTCATTTGGGGCGGGATCGTCTCGATCGGCCGAGGCCTCCTGGACAGCTCCTTCTGACCGGGCGGGCGGGCGCGGGTTCACCGTGAGGCCGGCGCCGCAAGACGCAGTCCCCGAGGCCGAGCCCGCCTCCCCGACCCAGACCGGAGAAACCCCGCCGTCCGGCGGCCTCGCCCTCGTGATGGGGGGTGGCGGGGCGAGAGCAGCGTACCAGGTAGGATTCCTGAGGGCCGTCGCCCGCTCCCATCCGGAACTCAGGATCCCGATCATCACCGGGGTATCCGCGGGGACAATCAATGCAGTCCACCTCGCCGCCCATCCGGGCTCCTTCCGGGAGGCCGTCGACGATCTCGTCCGGCTCTGGGAAACGCTCACGATGGATCAGGTCTTTCGGGTGGACCCGCGTCACCTGACCACGAATGCTCTCAGATGGGGGCTGCAGCTCGCATCGGGAGGGATCCTCGGACGGCCTACGATCCGGAGCCTCGTGGACACGACGCCGCTGCGCGAGTTCCTTACGGAGGAGCTGGACGAGAAGGAGGGGACGATCCCGGGGATCACGAGGAAGATCGAATCGGGAGAGCTCAGGGCGCTCGCAGTCACCGCCTCTTCCTACACGAGCGGGCGCTCCGTCGTCTGGATCCAGGGCGCGGGGGAGTGGGAGTGGTCCCGGCCGCACCGCGTCGCCCTCAGTGCCGCCATCGGCGTGGACCACATCATGGCCTCGGCCGCGATCCCGCTCTTCTTCCCCGCCGTCCTCGTCGACGACGAATGGTACGGGGACGGGGGGATACGCTTCTCGGCGCCTCTCTCCCCGGCGCTGCATCTCGGCGCCGAACGCATCCTCGCGATATCCACCCGCTTCGACCGCTCGCCAAGCGGGACGCCGGGGCCGGCGGCCGCCGATTATCCCACGCCGGCGCGGCTGATCGGCTCGCTGCTCAACTCGATATTCCTCGACCTCCTCGACCAGGACGCCTGGCAGGCGGAGGCGATCAACTGGCTACTCCGCCGGGTCCCGCCAGCCGACCGGGATGAGTTCCGCGTCGTCGACCTCATGACGCTTCGGCCCTCCCGGGACCTCGGCCGACTCTCCCGCGACTTCGAGCTCGCGCTTCCCCGCGCCTTCCGGTTCTTCATGCGCGGTCTCGGGACGCGCGAGACACGGAGCCCGGACCTCCTCTCCTTCCTCCTCTTCGAGCCCGGCTACCTTCGGCTCCTGATGGAGATCGGGGAGGCGGACGGCGAGGCCCGGATGGAGGAGGTGAAGGCGCTCCTCGACGACGGCGGAGCGCCGGAGGACGAACGAGGCCGGGACCGAGCGGTAGCCCGGTAGCCTGAAAGACGCCCTCGCTCCGGCCGATCAGCTGCCGGAAGCAAGCGTGACGGTGACCTCCCCGCCCCCACCCTCTCGGTCTCCGGCGGCGACAGAGGCACCCTGGGACCGGAGGAGGCGGCGGGCGTGCGGGAGGCCGAGTCCCAGCGCATCCGGCTCCGTCGTCCAGAACGGCTCGAAGGCCCGGCGGAGCCCCTCGGGCCCGAACCCGGGACCTCGATCCCGGACCCGGATCCGGAGCTTCCCCTCGTCGTCCGTCACGCGGACCTCGACCGTCTGACCGCCCCCGAAACGGCCCGCATTGTCGAGAAGGAGGAAGAGGGCATCCTTGAGCGCCTGCGCCGAGACTCGGGCGCGCACCGGCCGATCGGGACCGGTGAACCCGACCGAGGTTCCCGTGGCACGGGTGAACTCGCTGACGACCTCCTGGATGACCGTGGCGAGATTCTCCCGCGACGGCGTCGCCTCCGGCGGCCGCCGGGCGTAATAGTCCAGGTCAAGGAGCGCATCCCGCGCATCCTCCTGGACGGCGCCCGCTTCGCTGCCCCCAATTGCGCTCTCGAGCGACTCGACGACTGCATGGCGAAGATAGCGGGAGACGCCGCGCAACGCGGCGTCGGTGGCTCGCTCGGCAGCCTCTTCGTCGCGAGCCGCACGCGGCCCGGATCCGGCAGCGTCCGTCCGTCCGTTAGCCGAAGCGACGGGTCCCGACCCGCCCCGGCGCCAGAAGTACATGGAAAGGAGCGCGAAGGCCCCGGCCAGCAGCCACCCTGTCAGCTCCATCGGCACCCTCAGTCCCAATGCTTTCCGGTGCCGGGCCCCTCAGTCCGAGAGGGCCTCGGCCACCGCCTCTGCATGCCCCTTGGGCCGGACCTTCCGCCACGCCCTCGCAATCGTGCCACCTTCGTCGATGAGGAAGCTGCTCCGTTCCACTCCCCAGTACATCCGCCCGTACATCGATTTCTCCTTCCACACGCCGTAGGCATCCGCCACCGCGTGATCTTCGTCGGCCATGAGCGGGAAGTTCAGGTCGTGCCTGCTTTTGAACTTACGGTGGGATGCGACCGGGTCGGGCGAGACGCCGAGCACGACGGCGTGTCCCGCCTCGAAACGGTGCAATTCGTCGCGGAACTCACAGACCTCAGTCGTGCAGCCGGGGGTGTCGTCCTTCGGATAGAAGAACAGAACCACCTTCTTCCCCCTGAGATCGACCAGGCGGACCCGGGAGCCCTCATCGGAAGGGAGGTCGAAGGCCGGGGCCGGATCCCCCTCACGCACGGGCATCGCCGGAGACTCCCCCTTCGCGATCCGCGGTGTCGCGAGCGACGGCTTCCCCGACCTCGCCAGGGACGTCCCGGACCTCCGCAGCCTCGGTGCTCTCGAACTCCCACCTGCACGCCTGCTCACCCCGCACCACACACGCCACGTGATTCGCCTGCGCCGAGAGACCGGCCCGGTCGATCGCCTCCTGCATGCACCCGGTTACGAGCGCGCATGCACCTCCTCCGGGGTCGGCCTCCGCCAGTAGACGGTCGATCGCCTCGAGCGCGGGCGAGCCCCGGCGGGCCGAGATGAAGTTCCCGTCGAAGACGCCGCGGAGGCGCCGGGCGACCCGATTTCGCACCGCTGCGATTCGTCGTTCTGGGGTCGTCCAGCTCCAGAGGGGACGTCGCCGCATCGGGGCGAGAGATCGCCCGACATCGAAGAAGACGTCCTTCGCATCCGGCCGACGTGCAACGAGCCCGACGAGACCCTCGAACTCCCTCGCCGGAACGCGGCTCCGGCGTCGGCCTACCTTCCGGTAGCGCTTGATCTCCTTATCGACCACGCCGGAGAGTCCGAAGCGCCGCGGGAGCGTGACGCTCAGGTCCTCGTCTTGGAGAACCTCGGCGGGGAAGTCGTGATCTCGCATCGCCTCGAGTAGCGCCAGGGCCAGAAACGTCTTGACCCTGCTGCGACTTTTCGGCTCGGGGGAGACGTCGTTCACAGGGTTGCATCTACGGCTGCAGTGCTGTAGGGCTGCTGAAACGAACCCCGCTAACCTGACAGGCTCGCCCCCGTTCTGCAACGACTAGGAGCTATTACCCTCCCCTGGCCCCGGAGCCACCCGCACGAACCGCGGCGGAGATGCCGGCCCGGTGGCGCTATGGACTTGGACCCACCGGACGGGGGGTCCAGCGGCACGGGCGAATGGGTTCCGGGGGCTGCCACTCGGGGCGAGAGCATGCCGATTCCGGGCCCGGGATCGAGTCGCCGGAAAGGGGGCGGGGGCTCGCGCCCGGAGGCGCCCGCGGAGATCGTGCAGTGGAGCGCCGCGAGGGACGCGGGGATGAAAGTCGCCCCCGGCCCCGAGGGATCCGTGTGCCCTTGAGGGATTCTCCCACCGCAAGCCTTGAAAGTGGCGGTGCCGCATGCCATACTAACTGGTGTTCGCGGACCGCACGAATCCCGGGTAGGCCGGAGCTACGACGAGTCAGGGGCCCGTGTCCAATCGGAGCGGAGCCCCTTTTGATTCCATAGTTTCCGGCTCCGCTGCCAACGGGATTCTACCCGAACTAAGGATCGGCGATTTCATGCCAAAGACCCGACTCAGCGGAGGCGCGAGCGGACCCATCGACCGGGAGCTACTCGACCGGAGGCCCGGTGAGTTGAGTGACGAGGAGCTCGTCAGCGCGCACCTCGCAGGGAGGGAGGGAGCCTTCCAGGAGCTCTTCTACCGTTACCGGGACCGGCTCGTCCACTTCATCTCGCGCAAGACCGGCGACCCGGACCGGGCGCAGGACCTCGTACAGGAGGCGTTCATCCGGGTCACCCGCCACCTGCACCGCTTTGATACGAGCAAGAAGTTCTCCACCTGGGTATACACCATCGCGAGCAACCTCTCGAAGAACGAGCTGCGGAATCGATCCCGAAGTCCGCTCGTACTCTTCCAGAAACTGACGAGCGGATGGGACGATGACCACCGGCCCCTGCAGTTCGAGGACCTTAGCATGCGGCCGGATGACCTGTATCAGAAGCGTTTCCTGCAGCGCCTCGTGGAGGACACGGTCGACGAGCTCCCGGAGCACCACCGGCTCGTGTTCCGGCTGAGGGAGCTTGAGGGGAAGAGCTACGAGGAGATTTCGGAGATCACAGGGGTGAATCTCGGGACCGTGAAAAGCCGACTGCACCGGGCACGAAACTCCTTTGCGCAGAGGATCGAGCACCTTCTCAACTAACGTACCGGCCCCGGCCCTCCCCGTCCGCTCGCCGGTCGACCGGGCAGGAAGGGACCGATTCGACGGCGAGCCTCGGGGCTCGCCGTTCTCGCTGGATCCCGCTTCATCCCGCCTCCCCGCCCGCGCAACCGACCCATGTTCGAATCGCTGAAGGAGGCATTCCGACAGGCGGGAGAGAACTTCCGGACGGAGCTGAACCGGGACCGGACCGCGGAGGCGGTCGACCGCCTGCTCCTCGCGCTGAAAGACGAGCTGGCGGCGCTGACGCGGGAATCGGGACGCCTTGAGCGGGAGCTGGAGCAGGTGGAAGCGGAGGCCGGGGCGGAAGCGGAGCTGGCCGAGACATGCCTCCGGCGGGGGCGGATGGCCGAAGAGATCGGTGACACCGAGACGGCCGCGCTGGCCTGGGAGTTCGCCGGGAAGCACACCCGCCGCCGGGAACTCCTCGTGGGGAAGGCGTCCGCTCTCTCGAAGGAGGTCGCGGAGCGTGGGACCATGATCGCCGAGACGACCGAGATGTACGCGGCGGCCCGCGCCCGGAGGGAGTCGATCGTCGCCGCGGTGGGCCGGGTTCGGTCCCGTGAGCGGATGCGCGCGGCACGTGAGCTGTTCGAGGAGATGGACCGCGTCGCCGGGAAGATCGAGAACCTCGAGGCCGCGAATGAGGCCGCCCGCGAGCTCGAAGAGGTGCGCGGCCCGGATTCAATCGACCAGGCCACTGGCGTCCGAGGGGACCCGACCCGGGCGCAGGAGGCGGAGGCGAGCCTCGAAGCGCTCAAGCGGAAGCTGAGAGAGGAGTGAGCGGACGGCCCCGCTTCGGGTGTGGTCACGCGGAGGGAGGAGGGATAGATTCCGGCCGCGGGGACGTGGGGCCGGAGCGCAAGTTCCCCCGCGAACGAACGGATTCAGCGGCGTCAACCGTCGGCTGCCCGCGCGAGGAGCGGGAGGACGATCGGCGGGTCATTAAGGAAGGGCTCATGGAGAACTGGATCGGGGTGGGTGTCTGGATCATCCTCGGAGTCGTCGTCGGGACGGTCATGTGCAGCGTCGTGCGGGTGCCTGGCGCGCAGCCGGGCAACGGGCTCCTCGCCATGATCTTCGGGGCATTCGGTGCCGTGGTGGGCGGGATGCTCGGGGTGGGGCTGTTTCAGTTCGGCGACGGGAGAGCGCTCAGCCCCGGAGGGATGACCGGCGCGCTCGTGCTAAGCGTCCTCATGGCGTGGACATACCGTTGGGGGAGCAAATCCGTCGTCTGAGCCATGGGACCCGCACCCCGTGGACCGGGGCGGACGGATAGGACGGCGCGCGTCGTAGCGAGGGAGGGGAGGACGGCGGCGCGCTGACTGCCCCCGGCCGCGTCCGGTGCACCGTGCACCTGCCGCAGAGGGGGCGCTTCGCAGTCACCCCAGCGCGGCCTCCAGCGCGGCGATGTCGATCTTCTTCATCTTCATCGACGCCGGCCAGACCCCGGAGCGGCCCATGAGGCCGCCGAGCTGCTTCGGCACGATCTGCCCGGAGAGCCCGAACCGGTCCTTCAGCCACCCGCACGGGCCTTCCGCGGCGGCGCCCGAAATGAGCGCCTCCCAGAGCCGGTCCGTCTCCGCCTGATCCTCCGTCTGAACCGAGATCGAGACTGCCTCGTCGAGTTCGAAGTGCGGCCCTCCGTTCAGCGTCTGATACGGCGTTCCCGCGAGCGTGCATTCGACGAGCAGGACCTTCCCGGGCCCGACCGCCTGCGCCCCCTCCGGGTACCGTGCCACCCGGTCGATCCGGCTCCGGGGGAAGAGAGCGCAGTAGAATTCCGCGGTCGGGAGCGGCTGATCGTCAAACCAGAGGCAGGTGCGGACCTTCGGGGCCTTCTCCATCGTGAGTCTCCCAGACTCCTGAGCTAGATCGACCTGGCGAGGGCCTCCAGCTGATCGGCGGCCCTCCCCCACGGCTTCGAGGAGGATCTCCGCGACCGTGAACGCGCGCCCGTTCGGAATCCACCCGGGACGAAAGACGTCCGTCGTCACCAGCCGCCTCCCGGGTCCAACGTCCAGGAAGACCCCGACGTTCTCAACCTCCTCGCCGTTCGGGCCGTGCATCACCGACGAGAACCCTCCGCCCGGCCGCACGTCGATGCGGGCGTCCGTCACGTACCGCGGCTTCGGGCAGAGTCACGCCTCGAGGATCCCCGGCCCCGTCCAGCAGCGCCAGACCTTCCCGACCGGCGCGTCGATCAGACGTTCGAGGGTGCGGACGTATTCCGGCGGGCCGCTCTCCTGGGTCGTCGTCACATCGGTTCGCCCCGGCTAAGGACGGAATCGGGATCGTGGCCTCTCCCGACCGGACCGGCTCGGCGTGCCCGGAGCGGGTTCAGAACTTCGGGGCCCGTCGCGCGCCACGCCGGCGGCTCCCTGCGGAGTCACGAGACCATCACCCCGGCCCTGAGGAGTGCGCGCGCCTTGTTCAGCGTTTCCTCGTACTCCCCGGTCGGATCGGAATCAGCCACGACGCCGCCGCCTGCCTGTACGAAGGCTCGCCCCCCGTGCACCACGACCGTCCGGATCGCGATCGCCGTATCCATCGACATCCCTCCGTAGCCCAGGTAGCCCACCGCGCCTGCGTACGGCCCGCGCCTGACCGGCTCGATCTCCTCGATAATCTCCATCGCCCGGATCTTCGGCGCTCCCGAGACCGTCCCTGCCGGGAAGGTAGCCCGGAGCACGTCGAGGGCTCCGAGCCCATCGCGAAGCTTGCCCTCCACCTGCGAACAGATGTGCATCACGTGTGAGTAGCGCTCGACGACCATCAACTCCGGCACCTCGACCGAACCGTATCGAGCAACCCTCCCGACGTCGTTTCGACCCAGATCGACCAGCATGCGGTGTTCGGCCAGCTCCTTCTCGTCGGCGAGGAGATCCGCCTCGAGAGCGAGATCCTCCTCCGGATCCCGGCCCCTCGGACGCGTCCCGGCGATGGGTCGTACAGTGATCGTACCATCCTCGAGCCGGGCCAGGACCTCGGGGGAGGAGCCGACCAGGCTGACGCCGTCGAGCTCCATGAAGTAGAGATAGGGTGAGGGGTTGAGCGACCTCAGCGCCCGGTAGAGGTCGAAGGGGGACGCCCGAAGCGAGATGCCCAGCCGCTGGCTGAGCACGACCTGGAAGGCGTCGCCCTGTAGGATATACTCGCGGATCCTCTCGACGGCCGCCTCGTATCCCGACTTCGTCATCGTGCTTTCGAAGGGGGGGTCGCCGGGCGGTTCGGCGGCGAGAGAGAGGGGCGGTGGCGCCTCCTGCGAGGCGAGCCGGTCCACGAGCGCGCCCACCCGGTCGGCGGCCCCGTCGTAGCGGGCCCTGAGCTCGGACTCCGAGAGGTCCGGCTCGACCGGCACCGCCCGGATCGCCATCGCCCGGCCGAGGAGGTTGTCTATGGCGAGCACGATGTCGGTGAAGACGACCATCGCCTCCGGGAGTTCGTAGTCCTCTCTCGCGATCGACGGAAGCCGCTCGATGCGGCGGACGAGGTCGTAGCTGAAGTACCCTACCGCCCCACCCCAGAAGCGGGGAAGTCCGTCGACCGCGGCCCAACTCCACTCCCGGAGCCTGCGGTCGAGGTCGTCCAGGGGGTCCCCGACATCCGTCACGACCCACCCGCCCTCGGCGTCCCAGAGAGAGACCTCGTCCCCCTGGAGACGCCATGCCGAGCTCGGCTCCGTTCCGAGGAAGGTGTAGCGGGCCCACTTCTCCCCTCCGATCACGGATTCGAGAAGGAAGCCGAAGGGCGGCCGGGCGAGCTTGCGGTACGCCGTGACGGCCGTCTCCGTGTCGAAGAGGAACTCGGCTCGGACGGGTACGAGGCGGGCCGCCCGGGAAAGCTCGACGAACCTCTCGAATGAGGGGATCAGATCCATGGGTCCTTCCCGCGGTCGTTCAGAGGCGATCCGGAGGAACAACGTCCTCACCGGCCTCCTTCCCCTCTGCGACAGGCGGGTGTCGACGCTCGACGCGGGAGCAGCCGCCGAACACGCACGATACCTGCCGCGAGGGTCTGCGGCGACGAGACCGGAAAGGCGGAGGCCGCCCACGCAACCGTGCGGGCGGCCTCGAGTCCTCCTCTACACATCGCAGACGCGACCAAGCATATATGTTTAGGGCAAGATCGAATGTCAACGACGGGTGACCCGCGGCGCGCGGGGTCGCCGCAGTTCGAACGACTTCGCGAGGAAGCGAGAATCCATGGGTCCTGTAGTGGCTGAACCCCGGTCACGCCCCGAACCGGTCCCGGGAGGACGGCATGGCACGGCATGAGGCAGCTGGATCGACGCCGGTACTCGCCGTCGACACGGGCGGGACCTTCACCGACCTCGTCCTCGTCGAGGAGGGCCGCGTCCTTGCGCTCAAGGTGCCGTCGACCCCCGACGACCCTGCCACCGCGGTCCTCACCGGGATCGAGCGCATCTTCCGGGGGAGGAGACCGAAGGGCTACCGGCTGATCTTGGGCTCGACGGTCGCGACGAACACGCTTCTCGAGCGCAGCGGCGCCCGCGTCCTCCTGGTCACGAACGAGGGATTCGAGGACGTCATCGAGATCGGGAGGCAGAACCGGCCTCAGCTCTACGCGCTCACGGGGCATCGGCGGCCTCCCCTCGTCTCGCGGGCGGACCGGATCGGAATCGCGGGCCGGATCGACCACCGGGGATCGGAACTGACCGGCCTCGACCTAGGGCAGATCGACGGGCTCCCAGCTCGGGTCCGGGAGGCGGAGGCCGTGGCCGTCGTCCTCCTTCACAGCTACGCGAACCCCTCGCACGAGCGAGCCGTACGGGACGCCCTCGCCGAGATCGACGCCCCCGTCTCGCTCTCGTCGGTGGTACTCCCCGAGTTCCGGGAGTTCGAGCGGACCTCGACGACCGTGGCCAATGCGTACGTCGCACCCCGCGTGGGCCGGTACCTGACCCGGCTCGAAGAGGGGTGCGAGGCGGCCAGCCTCCGCGTCATGGGTTCGAGTGGGGGCGCTCTCGCCATCGGACGATCGCGCGATGAGCCGGTTCACACCGTGCTGTCGGGCCCGGCCGGCGGGGTCGTCGGCGCGGTCGACTGGGCGAGGCGGGGCGGATACGCGAACGTCGTCTCCTTTGACATGGGCGGGACATCCACGGACGTGAGCCTCATCCCGGGCTCACCCCTCCACACCCGGGAGGGTGAGGTCGGCGAAGTCCCGATCGCGATACCCCTCCTCGATATCCACACCGTCGGCGCCGGAGGCGGCTCGATCGCCTGTCTGGACCCAGCCGGGGCACTCCGGGTGGGCCCCGAAAGCGCGGGGGCGAGCCCGGGGCCCGTTGCATACGGGAGGGGAGGGGAGCGAGTGACGGTTACCGACGCCCACGTCTGGCTGGGCCGGCTCCCCGTCTCCGGAGGGCCCGCCCGGGCCGCGCATCTCGAAAGGGGAGCGCTCGAGGGTCCGATGACCTCGCTCGCGAGGCAGGCCGGGCTCTCGGCGAACGAACTCGCGGAGGGGATCTTGCGGGTCGCGAACAGCGCGATGGAGAGGGCGCTTCGCGTCATCTCGGTGGAACGGGGGGCGGATCCGGCCGACTATCACCTCGTCGCGTTCGGAGGCGCCGCTGGACTCCACGCGGCGGAGCTCGCCGAGGCGCTCGGGCTGAGAGGGGTGCTCATCCCTCCGAATCCGGGTCTGCTCTCCGCGTACGGGATGCTGGTGGCTCCCGTGATCCGCGAGCGGGCACGCACCGTCCTTATCTCCTCGGAGAGTACACGAGCGGAGGAGCGCATCCGATCGATCCTCGAGACGCTCGAGGAGGAGGCGCTCCGGGAGATCCTCGAGGACGGCGCCGATCCGGCCTCCCTTACTGCCGAGCACTGGATCGATGCACGCTACCGGGGCCAGAGCTTCGAGCTCACGGTGCCCGCCCGGGCGTGGACCGAGGCATTTCACCTGGCGCACGAAGGACGCTACGGGTACCGGAGGGCGTCGCCCGTCGAGGCGGTAACGCTGCGCGCGAGGTTCGAGGGACCGGGGGAGGCGGTTCGCATTCCGAAGATCCCGGCCGCGCCGGCGCGGGAGGTCCCCCCCGGGGATCGGAGCACCGTCCACCGAGACGGCACGGATCTGGACGTACCGGTTCACGCACGCTCCGGGCTGGGCTTCGGCGCTTCCGTCCCCGGCCCCGCCATCGTGGCCGAGTACAGCGCCACAACGTGGTGTCCTCCCGGGTGGAGGGCCGAGAGCGACCGCTGGGGGACGCTCCGCCTCTCGTGCGATCCGCAGGAGTAGGTGGGGGAGCCTTCGTCTAGCCCGAAGTTCGGCGTCCATGAATCGGACAACTGGTTGTGGTGCTGTGATATATCGTGCCTTCGGGGGTGTACGCTACTGGGTACGGATCATAGACGGACGCCGAGGAGGTCGAAGGCCTTGGCCTGAAGCGGTGTGGGGCGGGCGAGTATGTCGGCGGTCATGGCTCCGGGCGTGGCGGGCCTGACACGGTTCCGGGTGAGGGTGGCGAGGTCGTCGAGCAGAGTCCGGAAGCTGTGGACGGGCAGGCCGTCTGGCGTGCGCTTGCTGCCCGCCTTGGCGCGGGCCGCCGGGGAGACGCGGGCGGGCGCGACAGGGGAGGTGCGGGCGGCTTCGGCGGCGGCCGGATCGTCGTCGTCGAAGAGGAGGGGCGCCAGCGCGCGGCGCATGTGCCACTCGACGTAGTAGGCGAGCATGCAGAGGAAGATGTGGGCGCGTACGCGCCTGGCGAGGTGGTGGTGGACGGGCCCGCACCTTGAGTTCCACCCCCTTGAGGCTGCGGAAGGCGCGCTCGACCCGGCTGAGGCTCTTGTAGGCCCGGACCGCCTCCTCGGGCGCGATCTCGTTGGCGAGCACGTTGGTGCGGATCACGTAGATGCCGTCGAGGGCCGCCTCCTCGGCGATGCGCGCCTCGTCGCGCTCGTAGGAGAAACCGTTGTCGGTCACGGTAGTCGTGAAGTGTTTGCCGACCTTGTGGGCGCGCAGGGCCCGGTCGGCGTGCACGGCGATGCTCTTCGTGCCCTTAAGAGGCCGGTTCTCGCGCTTCGTGGCCCGGACGACCAGATCGAGCTTGGCTTGCGTGGCCGCCAGCAGCGCCTCGCGCTTGCGGGCCCGCTCGGCGGCCAGCAGCGGGTTGCGGCAGACCACCAGCCGCTCGCCCGGGTAGAGTTCCGGTGCGGAGATCTCGACCAGATCCCGCTCGTCGAAGACCGACAGCTGCAGGTCGCCGCCGGACGCAAGCTTGCGGATCGCCGGAGCCCGCAGCCAGGTGATCCACCGCAGTCCCGCCGGCCCGAGATCCTCGCGGATGCGGGCGTGGGTCAGCATCCCCCGGTCTCCGACCAGGACGACCCGGGACAGCGAGAAGCGTTCGGCGAGCTTCTCGACTTGGGCGGCCACGGCGCCGGGGTCGGCCGTGTTGCCCTCGAAGACCTCGGCGGCCACAGGGCGGCCCTCCCGGTCGCACAGCAGAGCGAAGACAATCTGAAGCTTGTCGCGCCTGCCGTCGGGGAGTAGGCGCGCCTGGCCAGTGGGCACTTCGCGCCCTCCAAGTACACCGAGGTCAGGTCGCAGAGCACGAGCGAGCCGTCCTCGATGTGCCGGGCCGCCAGGGTCCGCTCGATGCGCCTCTGCCGCCTTCCCAGCCAGTCCATCGCCTCGTAGAGTTCCTCCGCCACCGCGTCCCCGGCGCCGATCTCCTCGCCCAGCGTGTCGGCCCGTGTCGCCAAGCTGAGGCCCCGTGCGGTGGCGAGCTTCGAGCGGGGGTCGAGGACGCGGGCGACGATCATCGCCAGCGCGAACGATCGCATCCGGGAGGGACGCCGGTCGAGCAGCCGCTCGAGGCCCAGCTTCCGGGCCGTGCCCAGCACGGCGGCCACGTGCCCGTGCCCAGCACGGCGGCCACGGGGAAGGGAGCGCAGGATCTCGAAGGCGTCGTCCATCGACGACAGGGCGACGCCGCCCTTGAGCAGGATGCGCAGTCCCCGGACGAGGTCGTCGGGCCACTTCGAGAGGTTGGCCAAGGTGCGCTTCCTGACCTTGCCGTCCTGGCGGAAGGACTCGCGCAGGAGGACGGCGGGCGGGGAGTTCCGGTTGGGCACGCGTTCAATGTACATGGGTATGACAACAACGGCTATATACATGTATGCCAATTTTTACATCAATCACTACATGGGTACACCATACAATAGCCCAATCGGTATCAAGTCCTTTGTCGACAACGCGTTACGGCGGAAAACGGCCCGATTTCGGTCCGGACTTCGGTCTAGCCGCCGATCGAGAGCGCCGGCCTCTCGAGGCGAATCCGCCGGAACTGCCGGCGCCCCTCGCCGGCCGCTGCCAGCTCGATGACCTGGAAGAAGGCGCCGGGTGCGTGTTCGGCCGCCGTCGGCGGGGCGACAACGAGAACCGGGACGGGAAAGTGCTCGCGGTCAGAGAGGAGATCCATCGCACCGCGGAGAAGCTCCTCCACACCGGTTTCATGGAGCTCCCAAACGAGGAGGGCACCGGCGGTCCGGTTGCCCGAACGACGATTCAGCCAGATGGCGAGGTGGATCGCCAGCCGGGCGGCTACGGCCTCGAGGCCGCTTGGGATCCGTGCCGCCCCGTCCGCCCCCACGACCCGAATCCCATTTCGGCCGCGAAGGCCTACCAGCCGCCCTTCTGTGATCCGGCTGAGGAGGCCCCCGGCCCTCCTTAGGAGATCCCGCAGACGCATCCCGGCGTCCGCCTCTTCCACGGTAACTTCCGGCGAGAGCGGATCGACGGTCGCGGGATCGGGCGGGCGCCCCCTCGGCTCGGCAGATCGGGCCCGCTCCAGCGCTTCGGCCGCCTCCTCCGCGGCGGCCTGAAGCCGGAGCGCACGCTCCTCAAGTCGCTGCAGCTCCTCCGACTTCTCCCCCAGCTGCTGGCGCCGCCGCGCCCACCAGAGCCCGTCCTGCACGACCTCTTCCCACTCGCTCCGGAATGTGCCGAGGAGGTCCCTGTACCCCTCGCCCAGCGTACGCCCGCAGGTGGGACAGCTCGCCTCCCCCTCCTCCTCCGTCAGCTCCCGGATCCGCTGCCTGAGCTCACCCGCCCGGGCGCGGTAGGCTTGCAGCTTCGATTCCGCTTCCTGCTGCTCCTGCGCCCACTGGAGATTTGCGGCTTCGAGGTCGCCCGAAGCCTCGATCCAGTCGGCCCGCCGCTCGATGCGCGCAGCCTCGAGCGCGCCGGCGTCCTCTCCGGCCACGGCCGGGGTGCGCGCCGGCGCCGCGGCCGCCCTGCCGGCGCCTGCCGCTTCACCCTCTCCGCCCCGCAGGTACCGGTCGATCTGCACGGCCAGATCCGGATCCCCGGCCCAATCGAGCGCGACGTCCGGATCGGCCGGCGGGTCCGGATCGGTCCGCAACTCCCCCAACCGGGCATCGTCGCCGCACGCCCCCACACCTCCCCTGAGCGCCTCCACAAGTCGCGCCCGCCAGGACTCTCGCTCCGAGGTAACGAGCGTAGTCCCCCAGGGGACGCCCGGCTCCGACAACCTGAGACTTCCTACGCCCGGGACGGATAGGGTACCGGGTGTCCACGCCGCCCGTCCCGGGGGGGACTCATCGGAACTCAAGGGCGGCTCCATATGGACTTCGAGGTGTGCGGCCCGCCGCATCACGGCATCGAGGAGCCCCTGCGAGAGCCCGTCTCCCGGCGCGACAATCTCTCCCCTCAGGCGGGCGCGCACGATCTTCCCCTCGACGCCGCCCGGCACCCCGTGGAGGACTTCACGAAGGCGTCGAGTGCCCGCCCCGGGGTCCTCCGAGGTAACGCGAACCGGGGCCAGGTCCACGACGGGCCGACCGGTGATCGGGTGGAACTCCGCCTCCCCCGATGCGAGGTCGAACGTCAGGAACCCCCGCTCTTCGGTCGCCTCCTCCCACGGGCAGGTTCCGGGTCTCTCCGGGGCTCCCGCCGTCCGGACGTTCGGCCTGTACGCGACCGGCCGGTGATCGCCCCCCACGGCGACGTAGTTCCATTCGGAGGGACTCACGCGGACGCCCTTCCCCGATCCGGACGGACGTCCTCGAACCAGGAGGAGATTCCAGCGCGCCAAGGGATTGGGGCGCACCTCGGGGAGGGGAGGATCGGCGGCCGCCCGGAAGGGGACGAGGAGGGCGTGAGCATCTAGCGCCTGCAGGTGGACGGCCCTCGGAGCTCCCACCGCCGCCTCCACACCCGGGAGGGAATCCAGCACCGCCACGGGCCCGGGGTCGGCCCGACTCCGAGGCGAATCCCGCTCCCCCGCAATGATGAGCACCGGGACATCCGGAAGCTGCCTTCGAAGCCGTGCGAGCGCCCGGTGCACCGTCAGGAAAGCCGTGCTCGGCGGGTTCGGGCCATCGAAGACGTCGCCCGTGATCAGGACGAGGTCGGGCTGCAGGCGCGCGGTTTGTTCGACGGCAGCGAGGAAGGCGGAAGCAACGTCCCGCTCCCGCCGGTTCCACCCGCGTTCCAGGTGAAAGTAGGCCCGAAACCCGAGGTGGAGATCCGAGAGGTGTACAAGCCGCACTCTCAGCCCTTCGAGAGCTCGGCGAAGGTCCCAAACTCGCTGCCGTAGAAAACGAGCGGGGGGGCCTCGGCCCCGAGGTCGTGATCGACCACCTCCCCGATGAGTATGACGTGATCCCCGGCCTCGACGCGCTCCCACACCCGGCAGCCCGTCCAGGCCAACGCCTCCTCCAGGATCGGAAGTCCCTGGGGGGTCTCCATCACCCTGAGCTCGTGGAAGCGTTCCTCAGGCACTTCGGCGGAGAAGCGGCGGGCGAGCTCCACGTGCTCGGCTCGGAGGAAGGAGACGGCGAAGCGGCCGCCCTCGAGGAGCACAGGGAGGGAGGCGGAGCCCCGATCCGCGCATACGAGTATCAGGGGGGGACGAAGCGACACGGAGGCAACGGCGCTTGCGGTAAATCCTACAGGGTGTCCTCGGCGATCCCGACCCGTCACGATCGTGACCCCGGTCGGATACCGGGACATCACCTGCCTGAACCACTCCGCGTTCTGCAACCTCCCCCCTGCGCAGCGTGACTCCTCGCCGCGGGACCGCTCCCGCCTTTGCGCTCACCCCGAGGCTCGGATAAATTCCGCGCCGAGGCCTGAAACGTCGCCCGGCCACCGCGCGACGGCCCCTCGGGCGGCGGGTGCACCCACCGGCGAGTTCCCATGCACGCCAAGCGCTTCGCCCGTCTGGCACTTCCTGTGATCTTAATCGGCGCCCCTGCATGCGACAACGTGATGGCCGCCGCCGCCGGGGGTATCCGCCCACTCGTGCGTTCCCCGGTCTCGAAGCGGGGCCCGGGGTCCCGGTGACGGGTCCCGTCGAGCGAGCGGCGTCGGCCCGGGGATCGCCGGCCACACCGTGGAGCGGGAAGGTGGCGGCTCCTCCCTCCCGCTGAGCGAATGCGGCCCCTCCCTTCTTCGGGCAAGCACACGGCGCTTCTCACGATTCGAGGTGCCGCGGGGCTCGCCCTCTTCGCCTCGCTCGCCGCGACGCTGATCGCCGGATGCGGGGCGAGCCCGGGGGAAGACGGGCCTCGGGGCTACGGACCCGTCCGACTCGTGGACGACGCGGGAGCCGAGGTCCAACTCGCCCGCCCCCCCGTGCGGATCCTCTCCCTCGTCCCCTCCGCGACCGAGATTCTCGTCGCCCTCGGCCAGGGGGCTCGTCTCGTCGGACGGACGGATTACGACACGCAACCCCCCGTCGCGCACCTCCCCTCGGTGGGCGGCGGGCTCAGACCCTCGATCGAGGGCGTCATCTCCCTCGATCCGGACGTCGTGGTCCGCTTCCAGGCTGAGTCCGACCCGATGACCCCCCGGCGGCTGGACGCCAGGGGGATCGCTCACATGGCGATTCGGCCGGACCGCGTGGAGGATATCGGAAGGATCATCCTCCTCCTCGGATCCCTGGTCGGGGAAGAAGCCCGGGCGGACTCGCTTCGCGTGGCCATGGAGCGGGACGCGCATGCGGCGAGCCGAGAGGCATCCTCGCGACGATCCCCTCGCGTCGTCCTCCTCCTCGGGGGCGATCCCCCCACGATCGCCGGGCCCGCCACATTCCTCAGCGAACTCCTGGAAGCCGCGGGAGGCCGCAACGCCTTCTCCGATCTCGGGCAACTCTACGCGCCGATCAGCCTCGAGGAGATCCTCGTCCGGGAGCCGGACCTCATCCTCGCACCCGAGGCGACCCCGCTTCCGAGCGCTCTCGGCCGTATCCCGCGCCGCGAATTCCCAGTGCGTGTGCTGACGCCCGGCCTCCGGATCGGCGAATCCGTCCGCCTCCTCTCCTCCCTCCTGGATCCGGACGGAGGAGGGTGAGGCTCCGGCCCGTCGGAGCGTCCCTCGCTCTCGCCTCCACCACGGCGGCTGCAGCGCTCGGACTCCTCCTCGCCGTTCGCTTCGGCTCAGTCGCCCTTACCCGAGCCGAGTTTCTCGGGGCCGTATCGGGCTCGGGGGCGGAGCCGGACCGATTCATTGTCATAGGGCTCCGGGCTCCGCGCGCTCTGATGGCGAGCCTCGTGGGAGGCGGCCTCGCCGTCGCGGGCGCCACCTTCCAGGCGCTCCTCAGAAATCCGCTCGCAGAACCTTACATCCTGGGGATATCCGGGGGCGCTGCTCTCGGCGCGGTCATGGCTCTCGCCGGGGGGTGGGTCGCCGTCACCTCCTTCGCGCTCCCCCTCGCGGCCTTCGCCGGCGCGATCGTCGCGATCGGGCTCGTCTTCGGGGTCGCCCTCTCCGGCACACACCGGATGGATGTGCGGGTGCTTCTCCTCGCGGGTGTCGTGGTGGGAGCCTTCTTCCAGGCGTGCGTCGCCCTCGTCCTGACACTCGCCGAGGCGACCACAATTCGCTCGGCGCTGCTGTGGATGATGGGAAGCATCGATGGCGCGAGCTGGCGGGGCGTGACGATCGTCGGCTCGTACACGATCCCGCTCCTCCTCGTCCTCCTCTCCCTCGCGCGACCGCTCAACCTGATGGCGATCGGGGAGGAGACCGCGACGTATCTCGGCGCCGATGTCGAGCGCGTGAAGCGGCTCGCCTACGGGGCTGCGTCCCTCGTGGCCGCCGCAGGTGTCGCCTTCGTCGGGGTCATCGGCTTCGTCGGGCTCGTCATCCCCCACGGGGTCCGTCTCGTTGCAGGCGGGGATCACCGCCTCCTCCTCCCGCTCTCCTTCCTGGCCGGAGCGGCCTTCCTCACCATCGCGGATCTCGTGGCCAGAACCGCGCTCGCCCCTGCGGAGATCCCGGTGGGGATCGTGACGGCGCTTGTCGGCGTGCCCTTCTTCCTCCTCCTCGTCAAGCAGGGTCCGGGCGGATGATCTTCGAGGCCGACGGAATCGCCGTCCGCTACAGCCGGGACCGCCCGCCGGCGCTTCGGAACGTGTCGGTCCATGTCCCCTCCGCCTCCCTGTACGCCGTGCTCGGCCCGAACGGCTCGGGAAAGTCGACGCTCCTTCGCGCGCTTCTGGGCTCCGTGCCCCTCGCGGGAGGGAGCGTCCGGGTGGACGGGAAGCCGGTGCAGGCGTGGACCCGGCGGACGCTCGCGCGCGCGGTCGGTGTCGTCACCCAGACGGAGAACGTCACCTTCCCGATCTCGGTCCGGGACTTCGTCTCGATGGGGCGCTACCCCTACCTCGGAGCCCTTCGGAGGGAGCGCGCGGAGGACCGGAGGGCCGTCGAGACAGCGCTCGAGGCGTGCGAGGCGCTCGGGCTGGCGGACCGCTGGCTCGGGACACTCTCCGGCGGGGAGCGGCAGCGGGTCCGGATCGCTCGTGCCATGGCCCAGGAGCCGGGGGCACTCGTCCTGGACGAGCCCACCGCGAGCCTCGATCTTCGCCACGAAATGGGGGTCCTGAATATGCTCCGGGCCTCGGCGGACGGCGGACTGACGGTGATTCTCGTCACCCATCAGATGGAGCTGGCCGCCCGCTTCGCGGACCGGCTTCTCCTCCTCGACGAGGGGAGCGTCGCGGCCGAGGGAACCCCCGGCGCCGTCTTGCGCGAGGACGTCCTGGGGAACGTCTACCGGTGGCCTGTCGCCGTGACGGAGGATCCCGCCACGGGGCATCCGCACGTCACGCCCCTCTCGCGGCGGAGAGACGAGTCTCGAGGAGTTCACGCCAGCGGCGCGGCTCCACCGAAACCGGCGCGACGGGGCACACCGTGAGGCCCTCGGGACCGCCTCCGCTCAGGGTCCGCCCAGGAGCGCCAGATAGCTCCTGTAGCGCTCCCTCTCGATTCGCCCGTCCTCTACCTCCGCCCCCACCGCGCACTCCGGTTCATGAGAGTGCGTGCACCTGCGGAACCGGCAACGCGCCGACGGTTCCCTGAATTCGGGGAAGGCGTCGGCCAGGAGCATCGAGTCCACGCCCCAGAGCGTCACGTCGGAAAACCCCGGCGTATCGGCCACCCAGGAGCCAGGAGCTACGGGGAGGAGGCGCGCGCTCACCGTCGTGTGACGTCCCCTCCCGCCCCGCCGGCTCACCTCCGCCGTTCGAAGTTCGACGCCCGGGAACAGAGCGTTCAGGATCGTCGACTTCCCGACCCCGGACGGTCCGATCAGGACGGACACGCCGTCTCCCATGCGGGTCCGGACCGCCTCCAGCCCCGCGCCAGTGCGCGCAGAGAGAGCGAGTACCTCATAGCCGACCTTCGCGTATGTCGAAGCCGACGCCTCGACCGCCTGAACGGCCCCAGGAAGATCCAGCTTGTTGATCACGAGGGAAGGAGAGATCCCGCACGATTCTCCGAGGACGAGGAAGCGGTCCGCCGTCTGGCGGGTGAAAGGCGGATCGACAGCCGACAGGACGACGAAGAGCCGGTCCACGTTCGCGGCCACCACCTTCGGTCTCCGGCCGCCCGGCCCGGCCCGGACGAGCTCACTCTCCCGCTCCCGAACCTCCTCGATCGTCCAGGCGCCGCTCCCGCTCGCCCGGGCAACCACCACCTTCTCGCCCGCGACGATCCGGTCCCCCGTCCGCGAGATCCTCTTCAGGCGTCCCCGGAGACGGGCCTCCACCTGGCGTCCTTCCTCGAGCTGTACGCGGTAGACGCCGCCCGACGCCTCGAGGAGCCGCCCCTCGGAGCTACGGCCGGGAGGCGTCACGAAGGGGCCGTAGCGTCGGCTGGAGAGGGCGAAACGAGATCGCCCCGCCCGGCCGGGCCCATGAGGGGACACGCGGCCGAACGTGGCGAGTCCGGAGCGGACCACACCGGGGCTACGCCGCGAATGACTCCAGTGCCGATCCCTTCTTTCCCTCCCTGAGCCGGCGGAGCGCCCGGTCCCTGAGCTGCCGGATCCGCTCGCGAGTCACGCCCAGCATGTTGCCGATCTCCTCGAGGGTGTGCTCGCACTCCCCGTCGAGGCCGAAGTAGAGCCGAAGCACCTTCGCATCCCGCGCCTCGAGGGTCTCGAGCGCTCCCGAGACCGCCTCGGAGAGGAGGCGCATCTCCACATCCTGCTCCGGCTCCGCGGCCTCCTCATTGATGAAGCGCTCGACGAGCTGAGAGTCCTCGCTGTCACCGATCGGCGCATCCAGCCGGATTTCCGCAGCGTTCAGCGTCTGGAGCGACTCGATCAGCTCGGGCGTCAGATCGGTCGCGGCGCTCAATTCCTCGGAACTCGGGTCGCGGCCTAGTTCCTGCTTCAGCCGCTCCTTCTCCCGGAAGATGCGGGCAAGATCCGAGGCACGGTTCAGCGGCACGCGCACGGAGCGGCCGTGGTTCGCGAGCGCGGCCAGGATCGCCTGGCGGATCCACCAGACCGCATACGAGATGAACTTCACGCCCTGCTCGGGATCGAATTTCCGTGCCGCCGTGACGAGCCCGACATTCCCCTCCTGAATCAGGTCCGTGAGGGATACGCCCCGGTTCTGATACTTCTTGGCGACGCTGATGACGAACCTCAGATTCGCCCGGGCGAGCTCCTGAACCGCGTCCTCGTCGCCGGCCTGAGCGAGAGCCCCGAGCTCCTTCTCCTTGTCCGGCGTGATCAGCTCGTGCCGACTCACGTCGCGCAGGTACTGGTCGAGAGCCGTCTGCTCGTCCAAGGTCGTGTCGAAGGCACTCAACGATCCACGGGATCGTGTCTTCCTCTTCGGGCGCGCCTTCGAGGCGGTGGTGGCCATGGCGATCTATCTCCCCGGAGTCAGAAAGACTCTCACGTTGCTCGTCGTTGTGGGTCGGACCGGATGCAGCACCTTCCCGGGCGCTCCGGCGACCCGATGTTCTCCTACCCTGTCCCGCCGGACCGGGTTCGCGGCCACTTGCGCCCCTGCTAAACCCGGATCGCCCCTTGGTTCCCCCCCTAGTGCCGCGTTGTGCGCGGGGCATCCAACGAGGGGTCCTAGGGGCCCGCTCCGCCAAGCAACCCGAGGACCGCCCCGGGTCGCACTTCGCGGCGCTCCATCGTGAAGACCCTGAGCACCCGGCTCGACCGGTACAGCGACTCGGCCACACCCGGGAGGTCGATGACACCGGGGAGACCGCCGGCCCCCAGGCGCTCGACCGCGCCGCCCCTCCGGAGTACGAGAAGATCCAGATCCAGCATCCGGTCCTTCGAGGGGTAGTCGAGCATGACCTCGCCGCGGTGGAGACCCAGCTCGGAGGCGAGCGTGTCCTCGCACGAACGGCGCTCGGCGCACTCGACCGAAATCCAGCCGGGGAGGGCGACGCCCTCGAGCTCCGGCGCCGTCAGTTCACAGGCCCGCTTCGGGAGTCTTCGATTCAGGAGGCCGGGGATCCACGAATCGCCGATCCGGCGCACGCCCGGGTCCTTGCGGGAGCGTGCTCTCTGCTGGATCCGGTAGAGAAGATCCTCGTCGGTCGGTCCGACGAGTTCGTCCTTCGTGACGAGACCCACCCTGACCGCGTCGCCCACGATCCGTCGGTAGAAGGCGGTCGCGCTCCGCACCGCGTGATGCCAGTAGACATTTCGGAACATCTGGTACTTCGAGAAGAGAAGCGATTCGAGCGGGCTCATCGCCTTCTCCCGAATGCCGACCTCCGTCCTGCCGGAGTCCGGGTCGTCGAGGAGGACGAGGCCCTGCAGGAGCCGATCGATGTCCACCTCCCCGTAGGGGACGCCGCAGTGCCGCGCGTCGCGCCTGAGGTACTCCATCTTGTCGAGGTCCAGGCTCCCGCTGACGAGACCCTGCAGCGGAAACTCGCTCTCGCCCCGGATCAGCGCGTGGAGCTCCGCGGGAGCGCCGGGACCCAGGGGACGAAGCGCTTCCTTCAGCTCGGGCGAGTCGAAGAAGCGTGCACTCACCTCCTCATGGCCTCCCGGGAAGCAGTCCGCCTCGAGTTCCTCGAGAGCGTGCGAGAAGGCGTAGTGTCCGATGTCGTGCAGGAGCGCCGCGTAGGGAATGAGATCCGAGCCGGCCCGCATGCCTTCCGCCACGCCCCCCTGCTCACGGAGGAGCCGAAGCGCCTTCCCGGCGAGGTGGTATACCCCTAGCGCGTGGGAGAACCGGGTGTGCGTGGCACCCGGATACACGAGGTAGGCAAGCCCCAGCTGCCGGATGTAGCGTTGCCGCTGAAAGGCGGTGGTATCGACGATACGGGCGGCGACAGGGTCCAGCCGGATCGCACTCCAGAGAGGATCCCGGATGATCCGGAAGCGGGCGGACTGCGACATGGTCACGAGTCTACGCGCCCTCTCGGCTGGAGGCAACGACTCTACCCGGCGGACGCTTCCCGGCCCGTGCGCGCCCGGCTTCCGGGCCCTGCAGCGATGTTCCCCCGACCGAAGGCATCCGGCGCGCGTCGCGGGGACGCGACCGGAAACGACTGGAAACGCTCTCGGCAGGTGGGGTGAACGCCATTACCTTCGGAGGGCGGCCGGGCGCCTGCGGCTCGGACTCGATGCCCGGGATGCCGCTGCCGGCCGGATGCGGCAGCGCCGCCCCGGGGAGCGGGCGATCAGGTCCCGTGACCGTGGCACGAAGGGGGAGGCACGGCGGCTCGCCCTGCGGGCGCGGCTCACGCTGCGCGACGACGTCCCGACGGGCGCATACACCTCCGGTTCCCTAACTTCATCCTGGCCGTCCCGGCTCGCGGGACGAACCACCGGATCGAGTGCGCCGGAACGACGAGCACATATCGATGATCGATCCCGACCCTTCGGTGAGACAGGCCTTCGCGGCGGAAGTCGGTCAGGCCGACGCCGAGGTGGACGTAGCCCGTGCCGCCCTTCTGATCGCACGGGAGGAGTATCCCGGGCTCTCCGTCGAGGGCCATCTCGGCCGGCTGGACCAGATGGCCGAGGAGGTGAAGGACCGCATCGGTGACGAGCAAACCGAGTTGGTGGGGATGCAGGCGCTCCTTCGGGACATGTTCGAGGAGAAGGGGTACCGCGGGAACCGTGAGGCATACTACGACCCGAGGAACTCCTTCCTGAATGATGTGCTGGACCGAAGGAAGGGGATCCCGCTTACGCTCGGGATCATCCTGCTCGAGATCGGTTGGAGGCTTGGCCTGCCGCTCGAGGGCGTGAACTTCCCGGGCCACTTCCTCATCCGCTACCGTGGCCTGTCCGTCCGCCTCCTCATCGACCCATTCGACGCAGGCCGGATCTGGTTCGAGGATCAGGCACAGGAGCTCCTCGACCGGGTGTACGGGGAGATGCTCCGGGTCAGTCCCCGGTTCCTGAAGGCGGCGCGCCGGAGGGACGTCGTCGTCCGCCTCCTCGCCAACCTGAAGGGGATCTATGTGAACGTCCAAGATTACGACCGCGCGCTTGCCGCCGTTGAGCGGATCCTAGTGATACACCCGACGGCGGCAAGCCAGATCCGCGACCGGGGGACGCTCCTCGCCCAGCTGGGACGCCCGGACGAAGCGATCGAGCAGCTGCAGTGGTACCTGGACTACGCGCCCGTCGCGGCGGACGCGAGGCGGGTTCGTGCCCTCGTCGCAGAGCTGAAGGCCTCGGGGACGGGGAGCGGGAACAAGGGACCGTGACGAGAGGATACGGCGCGGCCTACGAGGGGGCGGCGATTCTGGAGCGCGCTCCGCGCGCCTTTCTCGTGGTCGCCGGACGGGCCACCGGCCCGATGCTGTCCGGAATCCTGACGAGCGCGATGCCCCCCGCCCTCACCCGGAGGAGCAGCGGGATCCAGACGGGCGTTGCCCGTTACACCGCAATCCTCACCCCGCGGGGACGGTTCGTGACCGACCTTCGGGTACACCGGCTCGAGAACGGGGAGGGGGGAAGCCTCCTTCTCGACCTCCCGGCGAGCGGCCTCGAGATCACGCTCTCTCACTTCGGGAAGTACCTGCCCCCGAGGATGGCCCGGGCGACCCCACCCGGGGAAGCGCTGGGCACGCTGACGCTTGCGGGGCCCTCGGCCCCCGGCGCGCTCGCCCGGATGGCCGGACCCACGGGGCAGGAACCGGAGCTCGGGGAGGCGGCCGAGGGCGCGGAATGGATCGTCGGAAAGAGCCCGGGGTCCGGGATCCGCGTGGTGCGTTCCGGGGACGTCATCCCTCCCGCCTTCGATGTCATCGCCCCCGCGGCCCGGCTTGGCAAGGTGAGGCAGGCGCTCCTGCACGACGGGGCCGCAGACGGGGGAGCGGAACTCTGGCACGTGCTCCGCCTCGAGAAGGGACGGCCCGCCTTCGGTTCCGAGCTCGGTGCCGACACGATGCCGGCCGAGGCGGGCATTCAGGACCGGTGCATCGACTTCGCCAAGGGGTGCTTCACGGGACAGGAAGTCGTGGTTCGGCTGCGGGACCGCGGGCACGTGAACCGGCACCTGCGGGGTCTCCTCCTCGGCGAGGCCGACCTCCCGCCGGCAGGGACCGCGATCTTCGCTCCCGGGCGGGAGAGGCGGGCGGGCACAGTAACGGCAGCAGCAGCCTCGCCGCGCTTCGGTCAGGGGATCGCGCTGGCCTTCGTGCGCCGTGAGGTGGAGCCTCCGGCGACAGTCTGCCTGGGAGCGCACGGGGGACCCCCCGCACGCGTCCGGGCGCTCTCGGACGAGGGTTGGCTCCTGGTGGAGGGGGATCCGGGCGCTGCGCCCTGAGCGCTGCGCCCTCGGAGTCGAACGAATGAGCCCTACCTTCGATTCGCCGACCCTGCTCCACAACCTCCGCCGCGCCATTGCGCGGGGAGAGCCGTCCGCCCTTGCCACGCAGATCGGGAAGCTTCGCGCGCAGCAGCTCGTCGACCTCTGGCCGGAGCTCGAGCCGGAGGAGCGGGGAGCGATCCTCACCCGGATTTCGACCGGCAAGGCGGCCGAAGTCGTATCCAACCTCCCGGAACAGGAGCAGCCCGAGCTCCTCGAGATCCTCGCGGCCCCGGCTCTGGCGGCCGTCATGGAGGAGCTGAGCCCCGATGACCTCGCCGACGCCCTCCAGGCGCTCGAGGCGAGCGACCCGGCGCGGGTGGCAGAGCTCAAGTCGCTTCTTGCCACCCAGACGCTCGCCGTCGCGGACACCCTCGTAGGCTACGAGGAGGAGGAGGCCGGCGGGCTCATGACTCCCGAGTTCCTCTCCGTCCGGGGCACGATGACGTGCGGCCAGGTACTCGAGTTCCTCCGGCGGGCCCACCCCGACGCCGAAACGATCTACTACCTGTATGTGGTGGACGCCACGAACCGCCTCACCGGCGTCCTCTCCCTCCGGGACCTGATCGTCAGCGAGCCCGGCGCGCGCGTCCGGGAGATCATGGACGCGGATGTGGTCAAGGTCCATACGGACACCGACCAGGAGGATGTGGCGCGGCTCATGGCCGACTACGACTTCTCGGTCCTCCCGGTCGTGGACGCCGACGCCCGCCTCGTGGGGATCGTGACGGTCGACGACGTGCTCGATGTCCTCGAGGAGGAGGCTACCGAGGACATCCACCGCCTCGGCGGCGCACCGGTCGACATCGACTACGTGCGTGCAAATCCATGGCTCCTCTTTCGCAAGCGAGCCTCGTGGCTCGTCCTCCTCGTCGTTTCGATGACGCTCACCTTCAATGTCATCGCCCACTACGAAACGATCATCGAGGAGGTCGTGATCCTCGCCGCCTTCATCCCCCTCCTCATCGGCACGGGGGGCAATGTGGGATCGCAGGTAGCCACTCTCGTCGTGCGTGCCCTCGCCACCCGGGAACTCGAGCTCCGCGACTACCTGAAGGTGCTCGCCAAGGAAATCGGAACCGGGATGCTCCTCGGCACCGCCTTCGGGCTCTTCATGACGCTGTACGTGCTGGTCTTCCGCGCCGAGCCGCGGATCGCGCTCGCGCTCGGGATCACGATGGTCCTGATCTCGTTCACCGCGAATCTGGTCGGGGCGAGCCTCCCCTTCCTCTTCCGGTGGCTGAAGATCGACCCCGCCCTCACCTCTTCGCCGGGGATCACGACCGTGATGGACGTCCTCGGCCTCCTGATCTACTTTCGGGTGGTGATCTGGATCGTCGGTCCCCTCCTCGAGGGGGTCGGGTCGCCGATCGGCCCCTGATCCCCGTCGCGGCCGGGCCGCGGCTAACCGCCGACGAGGTAGCGCTCCACGATCTTCTCCCCGTGCAGGCGGCCGTTCTCGATGAAGATGCGGTTTGCATCGATCCCGGCGGCGAGGACCCCCGCGATGAACAGCCCCTCTACGGGCGTCTCCATCGTACCGGTGTCGTGGGCGGGGACCCCCGTCTCCTCGTCCACGGGCACACCCACGGAGCGAAGCAGGACGGGGCCCGGGCGCCATCCGGTGAGGGCAAGGACGAAATCGTTGGCCACCTCCTCGGTCCTGCCCGTCTCCTCCGACCGGAGGAGGACGGACCGCGGACGGACCTCGACGACCCGGTGGTGCCACCGCACCGCGATCTCCTCCGCCTCCACCCGGTTCCGGATGTCGGGAAGGACCCACGCCTTCACCCCGGCATCGAAATCCCCCTTCATGTGAACGAGGGTGACCCTTGCCCCGACCCGGAAGAGCTCCAGGGCAGCCTCGACGGCCGAGTTCCCCCCGCCGATGACGACCACGTCCTGCCGCCAGTAGGGATGCGCCTCCCGGTAGTAATGAGAGACCTTGTCGAGATCCTCCCCGGGGATACCCAGGTAGTTCGGCTCCTCGAACCCCCCGGTCGCGACCACCACGGCCCGGACCCGCCAGAGCTCCGACTCGCCAGAGCTCCTCCGGGTCCTCAGCTCGAAGCCCGACTCCCCCTTCACGATCCCCTCGACCTCCTGGTAGGTCCGGACGTCCAGGTCGAAGTATCGGGCCACCCCGCGGTAGTAGGCGAGCGCTTCCTTGCGGGTAGGGTTCGTGGTCGCCGTAACGAAGGGGAGCCCTTCGATCTCGAGGTTTTCCGGGGTGGAAAAGAAGGTCATGTACGGGGGATATCCCACGAGGGACGAGCAAAGCGGCCCCCGGTCGAAGAGGACCGTCCCTACCCCCCGGCGCGTCGCCGCAGCGGCTACCGCGAGGCCACAGGGACCTGCCCCGACGACCGCGATCTCCCTCTCGTGCCCATCCGTGATCTTCACTGCCGTCCCTCTCGCTCGGGTGTGCGGCGCGCGGCGGTCGACGCGGGGTCCACGCGGCGGCCCAACGAACTATCTTCCGCGTGTGAGCCGTGCAAGTTACTACGATGGAGTGCGCGGGCCCGAGAGAGCACGGTTGCCGGCCGGCCCCGCATCACCGTGAACCCTCCCGGGCCGCCGGTCCCAACCCCACCCTCCACACCCGCCCCCGACGCCTATGACGACGATCGAATCGGAGGCCCGCCGCGCTCTCGCCCGGCTCCGGCGCGCGGTCGAGAAGTCGCGCCGGGAGCTGGACACCCTCTCCGGGGCCATCCGCCACGCGGAGGAGAGGGACTTTCCCGAAGAGCGCTACGCCGAGGCCGGGCGGTTGCTCGAGGCGCTTCACGCCTTTTGCACTGACGAGGCCGAACGCCTTGAAGAGAAAATCCTCGCCTCGGGCGGACTCGAGCCGGGCCGGGTCCGCCGCTCCTCCTCGCGCTGATCCGGGTGGGCAAGTCGGCGGCCTCTTGCGGCGTCCGGGCGGAACCGGGCGCACCTCCCCACCTCGCGGAGAGGCGGGCACCCCTTCGCGCCGAGCTCCGGGAGGCGATGCGCCCCGGGGACGAGAGGCTGAGGGACGAGGAAGCGTTCACCCGGCTGGCGCTCAAGGTCCTCGCCTACCAGATGGAGGCGAACCCCACCTACGGGTCCTTCGTTCGGCGCCGGGGCATCGACCCTTCCCGGCTCCGCGACTGGCGGGAGATCCCCCCCGTCCCGGCAAGTGCCTTCAGGGAACTCCCCCTCGAGGGGCGGAGCATCCGCCCCGTCGAAGCCGTCTTTCGCACGAGCGGGACGAGCCGGGGTGCGGGGATGCGGGGCGTCCATCGGGTCCGCGACCTCACACTCTACCACGAATCGCTCCTCCGGTGCGCCACCGACCTGCTCGGCCTCGCCCGTGACCGGACGGGGGGCGGAGGGGAGGAAGCTGGGGAGGCGCGGCGCATCCTGGCGCTCACGCCGAGCCCCGCGGAGCGGCCGGATTCATCCCTCATCCACATGCTCGGGGTCTGGACGGAGGCGTGGGACCCGCGCGGCGGCCGCTTCCTCGCCGACACCAGGTGGCGGATCTCCACCCCAGACCTCCGCCGCGAGGTCGGGAGGGCGCGGGAGGAGGAGCGCCCCCTCCTCGTTGCCGGGACGGCCTTCGGATTCTGGCACCTCGCCGAGGAGCTCCGCGCCGATCCCCTCCCCGAGCCGCCCGCGGGCTCCTTTATCGTCGAGACCGGGGGGCTCAAGGGGCGGGCCCGGCAGGTCTCGCGCGAGGAGCTCTACCGAGGGATCGGCAATACCTTCCGGCTCCCGCTCTCCCGTATCGTGAGCGAATACGGGATGACGGAGCTTCTCTCCCAGTTCTACGAACCCGTCCTCCTCGGCGGCACGGTGGAGCCGGCGAAGCGCCACTACCGCGGTCCGGCGTGGACGCGTACTACGGTCCTCGATCCCGGTACCCTGGCCTCCGCGGCGCCGGGAGAGGCGGGACTCCTCTGCCACGTCGATCTTGCGAACCTCGACTCCGTGGCGGCGATCCTGACGGAAGACCTGGGTGTCGGTGCCGGGCCGGGCTTCCGACTGTGCGGACGGGCGGAGGGGGCCGAGCCCCGGGGCTGCTCGCTCGCAATGGAGGAGCTCCTCGATGCCGGTCGGACGGGCGACCGTTGAGCCAGAGGTCCGCGCTCTTCCTTCCCTCCGCTCCCGGGATCCCGGAGCGGCTCGAGACGAAGACAGAGGCGGAGGCGCTCGTTCGGGCGCTCGGCGCGGCGAGCGGGCCGCTCGGCGCTCGGCCCGTCCTCGGTCTCGCCCGCGACCTGGGCAGGGTGGGGCTTCGCTTTCTGGACCCGAAGGACCCGGTCCATCGGGAGGCGTGCGGGCGGGTGGCCCGGGAGGCCGGCCTCTCCGCCCCTGCGGCGTACGAGATCGTCACCGGGATGGCGCGCGACTGGACGCCCGAGCGGCTCGAACGGATGGTCCGCGCCGACTTTCCCGATCCCCTCGTACTGGACGGGTTCCGGCCGGCCGAATTCGGCGGACGGCTCCGGGCCGTCGGCGGCAGGCTCGCCTTCCACATCGGGGCCGGGAGCGTCCCGGGCGTCGCGGCGACGTCGATGATCCGCTCCCTCCTGGTGAAGTGCCCCGTACTTGTCAAACCCGGAAGGGGAGACGCGATCCTCGCCCCCCTCTTCGCCAGGGCGCTCGAGGCGTCGGACCCGGAGCTGGCGAGAGGCGTCGGCGTCGCATACTGGCCAAGAGAGTCGGGCGGCCCACTCGAAGCACTCGCCCTCGGAACGGCGGACCGCGTCGTGGCGTACGGGAGCCTGGAGCTGATCCGTCTCCTCCGCGGCCGAGTCCCGCCCGCGACGCCGCTCGTGGCCTATCATCACCGGCTCTCGGTTGGGGCGGTCGCGCGCGAGTGCGTGGGAATCACGCCGGAGGCCGGTTCCGTGCTCCGGGCGGCAGCCCACGCCGTCGCGATCTTCGATCAGCGGGGATGCGTCTCACCGCGGATCATCTGGGTCGAGGAGGGGGGAACGGTCTCGCCTCCCGAGTGGGCCGCGCAACTCTTCGAGGCGCTGGAGCTCCTGGCGCCAACACTTCCCCCCGGGGAGGAAAGCCTTCCGGTCGCCGCCGCCCGCCAACAGGAGCGGGGTCGATGGGAGCTGAGGGAGGCGGCGGGGACGGGACACCGGATCTTTGCGGGTCCTCCGGGCGAGGCCTCCGTCCTCTACGATCCGGATCCGCTCTCGCCGCTCCGCCTTCCCGTGGCCGGACGCACCGTCCTTGTACGGCCCATCGAAAGCCTCTCAAGACTCCCCGAGGCGTTCGGGGCCGCCCGGAGAGTCCTGCAGACGATCGCTCTCGCCGCCCCGCCGGACCGGATCCCCGGCCTAGCGGAGCGCCTGGCGGAGAGCGGCGTCACGCGGGTTGCCACCTTCGAGGAACAGCCCTGGCCCCCGGCCTGGTGGCGCCACGACGGGAGCGGCCCCCTTCATGCGCTGGTGCGCTGGGTTTCGGCCCCCTGACGCGTGACGTCCCGGCCTACACCGCAGTTTCCTGCTCGGAGCGCCAGACCACCATCTGGCGGGTACCCGAGGAACTCTCTTCCACCCGGACCGTGAGGACGTCTCCCTCCTCGATCCCCAGGTCGTGGCGCATGTCCGTGGGAATCGTGACTCTGAATCCAACACCGACGGTCACCTCGCCATAATAGCGAGTGCGATAGATCGCCATCCATTCTCCTTGCAGGTTGGGGCCGGATCGCGGCGGTTACGCGGGACACACTCCGGGGCCGAGAGCGAGTATTCCCCGGAGAGAGGCGAAGGATCCCGCCCCGGGAGACGCCGACACGCCGCTGCTGGCATGCAGCGGCACGCTCAGGGCAGAAGGGAGCGAAGAAAGGCCACGAAGTGATGCGTATCGAGCCGGTGTGCGCTCTCCCGCGCCGCTTGCCAGGACGGCTCGATGATCACGTTGCTCGTCCGAAGCACCTCCTCCCGCTCTCCCAGGTCGACGGGGGAGAAAGCCAGGCGGAGGCGGACGCGATGCGACTCGGGCCCAGCGGGCTCCTCGTCCGATTCGAGATTCACGTCCCAGAAGCGCCCATCGTACGCGATCGTGGCCAAGTGCTCACGATGAGGCGGTCCGGAGGTCGTGCTCATCGATCCACGGTATCATTGGGAAAGCCCTGCCACCACCTCCCCGGGCGCGGCGGTCGTGGGCCAGTTTTTGTAACCGTCTGGATGGGGCCATCCTACCTCCCTGATCCGCGACGTCAATCGTCGTCCAGCGACGGTCCTCATTCCCCGCGCCGCCATCGTCGGCGCGGTCCTCCGTCCGGACCTCCGAATCTCTAGGTAGTGTGTCCCGTGTGTCCACCAACCGTTGTGGACCATGACGTTCACGTTCAGATGGACGACATGCGCGTGGTTCCCGGGCGACAGGCGTGACCCCAGCGACAATCCCAACGGCCTGGTGTACGGTGCGGTACAGAGTGACAACGTACTGGCGTGGGTCAACCCCGTCGATCACACGACCCGCGAGATCCTCGGCCCGAGGGTCCGGGACGTGGACTGCGAGGTTGGGAGCATCGTGTTTCAGAGAGGCACGTCCGCCCGGGCAAGACGCATGATCCTGCTTGCTGGAGGCCCGCTCTCTGATGTCCAACGCTGGGAAGGGGAGAACGAGTTTGATCCGCCGGACGTGCTATTCCCCGGCGTGACGATCGGAGGCCTCAGACATGCACGGAAGCGGACCCGGGATGCTGCTGGTCTGGAGGGAGTCCGATCCCGAGACCTGCGGCATACCTATGCCGAGGGCCTCGTAGGCCGGAAAGCCTGTCGTTACGGGACGGAGGCGGGTGACTCGAACTGAACCGTCCTGGGTTTGCCGGAGACTCTGTGCCTTTAGAGGATGGAGTGATGGCAAGACCTACGAGGTACTTCCCGGAGGTTCGGGAGCGGGCGGCGCGGATGGCGCCGCGGCACCGCTGCGCGTTGGAGAGCGGGCGATGCCTGGGGACGATCCGCGACCGGAATCGGCTCCCGGCCGATGTGACGGGAATCCAGGTCAGCGTCGCCGACACTGTCAGCGCTCACGGCGCCGAAATCGCATTTGCCGCGCAGACCCTGCGCATGGCCGAGGCATAGTACCCTGTCCCGAAGCACTACACCCAAAGGCCGAATGGATGGAGCACCCACATTGACGCACGCCCCGGAAGAAATCCTGATGGCCCAGCGCCGGGCTGAGCGAGTTGTCGATGCGCAGACGGTAACCCGTGCGATCGATCGCACGGCAGCGCGCGTGACACTTGCACTCAAGCACGCCAACCCGCTGGTTCTCTGCATCATGAACGGCGGGCTGGTCTACTGCGGTCGGCTGCTTGGCCGCTTGCATTTTCCGCTTGAACTTGCCTACGCCCATGTCGCCCGCTACCGCGAATCGACGCATGGTGGGTCGCTGGATTGGGTGGCCAAGCCGCGGCAAGGGGTAACCGGTCGGCACGTGCTGGTCGTTGACGATGTGCTTGACGAAGGCGAATCCCTGCGAGCCATTCGTCAATGCGTGTCATCAGAGGGTGCGGCCCGGGTCTGGACGACCGTGCTGGCGCGCAAGCAGACACCCAGCAACCCGGGGATCGACATCGACTTCACGGCCCTGGAGTGTCCGGATCGCTTTCTCTTCAGCTGTGGCATGGACTATCGCGGCTACTGGCGAAACCTGCCTGCCATCTATGCGCTGCCTGAAGACATGGAAGACACGACTTAAGCACGGCGGGCCCGATCGTGGGGTCCGCCGGACTACGCCCGCCTGCAGGAGCAGCACCGGCAGGCTGTCCACGCCGTCAATTCACCGGGTGAGCACGCGGGTGGTCCCTGGTCCTACGGCGGCGGCCCCGGTGGCAACTCACTTGATCCAACTCCCCGGTTAGCCAGGCATCGTCCTCTATCCCCTTCACCTCGACGACGCCGCGCTCTGGAAACTGTCCTTCCCTTGCCCGCTCTCCCTGCACTGGTCTCGCCGATTAGAGGCCAAACCCCGGATGGCCCGCGCCCTGATCGGCCAACTCCCCGACACAGAACACCTTCGGGTTGAACGTCGCCAGGAGGCTCAACCCGAACTGGCAACACTCACGTCCTGAACGCTCCGGCACGCCCGGGGCGATTCAAGATGTTCGGCGCCGCAGATCGGAGCCAGAGTCCGGCAGGCGAACCTGCTCCACGTGCCGGTCAGGCATCGCCATCTGCGCTTGCGGGCTTCCTGGGCACCAAGTCCTGCGGCACGGAGATGCGGTACTCCGGGTGAAGCCTTCCGCCCGCCACGAGCACCCACGACCCGGAACCGGAGTCGATCTTCGAGCTGTCCAGGTGCTCGCGCCATCCGTGCCCGTGCCGGTCCGCGAAGACGAAGAACAGCCTGCGCACCTTCACGCTGCGGCAGGCCGTCGCCAGCGTCATGAGCCGCTCCGGCCGCAGCGTCGCCAGTCCCGCGAAGACCTTGTCCAGATTCTCGAAGTTCGATATAGCATAGCCATCGCATCGTCCGTGCGCCGCGACCAAATTGTATCTGTCAGATCAAGTCTTGACTTCTACAATCGAGATTCCACCCCCGATCACGATCCCCGTGGTTCACAGGGATTTCATGCCGTCCGACGCCCGGCGAGAGCCTCTCTCCTCTCGTTCTGATCGTTGGCTTCCGCGCGGTGGAGAGGTTGACACAAGCGGGACCGGTCGCGAAGATTACATTGTATGCCCTAGAGAGAATGGGGCGAATAGTCTTAATGTGAGGAGGACGACGGGCTCCTTCGAGGAGGCTGTCGTTTTTTTTTGTGGCCAAGATGGCCACGGACCGCGCGGGGATTCCGCGCAACAGCGAATAGTCGGAAGTACGTATCATCGGAACTCCGACTCGCAGCACCAAGGAGCGCAATTGATGCGTACCAAGGGAACAGTAAAGTGGTTCAACGACCAGAAGGGATTCGGGTTCATTACGCCGGAAGACGGAAGCAAGGACTGCTTTGTCCATCACAGCGCGATCCAGGCGGACGGCTTCAAGACCCTTCAGGAGGGAGCTCAGGTCGAGTTTGACGTAGTTCAAGGTCAGAAGGGCCCGGCCGCGGAGAACGTCATGGCAGTCTAAGCGGTCACGGAACGAACAAGTCCAGCTCGGCTCCGGGCCGACGTTGGGACGAGCGCCATCTCGCCGATGTGCGGGAAGGCAGACCGCCTCAGGCTCAACATCCTCCTGCGGATGATCGGGATCGCGCTACCCGGCCCGCTTCTGCTCCACCACTGGAAAGTAGAGTCAGGGGGTGGCACGATGCCCTGAGAGTCAGGTACACGATCCGCTCGCTTTCGCGTCGGCACCCAGTCCAGCACCCGAAGGCCCGTTTCCAGCCTCTGCCCACGATATGTTGCGGACCGGATTATGTGGCTGATGGTCCGGGATGTCCCGCTGGGCATGAGAACTCTCCGTGAATCCGCAACATAATCTCCTTCAAGCACAGTACGCCAAGGAAGGCCATCAGCCCCTTGTTCTCCTTCCACGGGCGATCCGGTCCGGGCTTGGCGGCATCGCAGAGCGCCATCGCCTTTGCCTTCATCTCCAGATCGATCCCGGCGTAGATGTTGGTGGTATCGAGGCTGGCATGACCGAGCCAGGTCCGGATCGTGTTCAGATCGATCCCGGCCTGGAGCAGGTGGCAGGCGGTCGTGTGACGGATCGTATGAGGCGTGATCCTCCTTGCGGCGAGCGACGGCACACGGGCCGCAGAGCGCTCGACAAGCCGATAGACCCCGAACCGCGTATAGGGCCTTCGCTGCCGGCTGAGGAAGACGGCATCGCCGGCTGCCCGTTCCGTTGCGCGAGCACAGCTTCAGTCCACGGCCACAGCGGACACTGTCGGTGTCTTCCGCCCTTGCCGGTAACTACCCAGGTACGCTGGGGCGGCTGATCGTGCTGGCGATCGGGTCTTGACTTTATAGGCTCGGGGTGCTATCGGTTCCGCACTCGGAGTGTGAGGGCGGAACGATATGGGGTACTTCGGTTCGAAGGCGACGCCGGGTCTCTGCCAGGCGATCATCTCACTGCAGCCTCCGCATGATGTGTACATCGAGTCGCATCTCGGGGGAGGTGCGATCATGAAGCGCAAGGCTCCGGCACTTAGGAACATCGGGATCGATCTGGACGCCAGGGCGCTCGAGAGCTTCCGCTGCGACTATCCGGTCGAACTGGTCCATGGCTGCGCCCACGAGTTTTTGGGCTCCTTCCCCTTCCTCGGCCGGGAGCTGGTCTACTGCGATCCCCCCTATCTGCACCAGACGCGCCGTTCGGACTTCCGCTACCGCCACGACTACGGGGAAGCCGGCCACGTCGCCCTCCTCGAACTGCTCACGACGCTCCCGTGCGATGTGATGCTCTCGGGCCATCCGTCGGCACTCTACGAGAGGCATCTGGCAGGATGGCGGCGTCTGGAGATGCAGGTGACCACCCAGGGCCATGTGCGCACCGAGGTCGTCTGGTTCAACTTCGAGCCCGACCGGGTTTACTGGGCCAGCTGCGCAGGCAGGAACTTCACCCACAGACAGACCGTCAAGCGGAAGGCGGCCAGCTGGGCCCGGCGCTATCAGGCCATGCCCCCCGGCGAGCGCCTTGCGGTGCTGGCCGCCATCATGGCCACCGAGGTCGAGCGCGGCTGGTGACGGCATCGTTCCGGCAGCAGGAGCTCGGCATCCGCCAGGAAGCCTTCGGGTGTCTGGCCGACCTTGTGTGCCCCCGATCCTTCACGGCCGTGGTCGGCAAGGCCATCCGCAAGTGGGGCGAGGGCATGCTGGAGCTGGCCGGGGCGCTCGGCCGGGAGCTGGACGCGGCCCTGGAAGAGAATGCCCGGCTGCGCTCGCGCATCGCCGAGCTCGAACGGAGCGCGGCGCTCGACAGCAGCAACAGCAGCAAGCCCCCCACAAGCGACGGTCGCGGGCAGAAGAAGGGCAAGCGCACCGAAAGCGAGCGGGCCCGGACGGGCAGACCGAGTGGCGGCCAGCCGGGCCACAAGGGAACGACCCTCGAGCAGGCCGCCACCCCGGACCGTGTCGTGGACCATGACCCCACTGCCTGCTCGGGCTGCGGCGCACCGCTGTCAGATGCCGACCGGCAAGCCGCCCCCCCCCCTGTCGGCAGGTCTTCGACCTCCCCGAGCCGAGCGCCCTCGAGGTCACCGAACATCGCGCCCACAGCTGCCGCTGTGGCTCCTGCGCCACCGTGACCCGGGCTGCCTTCCCGGAGGGCGTCAAAGCCCCCGTCCAGTACGGGCCGCGCATCACGGCCTTCGTCAGCTATCTGCTTCACGCGCAGTTCATCCCCGAACAACGCCTCAGCGAACTCATGCGCGATCTCTTCGGGGTGAAGATCGCCAAGGCCACAATCGCGGCCATGGCACGGCGCACCGCCGACCGCTTCGAAAGCTTCGAGAACTTCCCCGAGCACGTCACCCGGCTGCTCCGCAGCGCCCTTGTCCCCGTCAAGCACCTCGACGAGACCGCCGTCCGCGTCGACTCAACCCAGCGCTGGCTCCACGTGCTCTGCACGCGGCTGCTCTCTGTTCTCCGCATCGGAACCGGACGCGGCGATGTCGGCCCGGACCTCGAGGGCATCCTGATCCATGACGCCTTCCCCTCCTACTTCGGTCTCGAAGGGGTACGCCACGCAGCCTGCCACGCCCATCACCTGCGCGAGCTCAAGGCCCTGGCCAGAATCGACGGGGAAGAGTGGGCAACAAGGATGCGCATACTCCTCCTGCGCGCCCGCAAGGCCACCGTCTGCGCCCTGAGCCACGACCGCCAACTGCCCGCCTCCCTCCTGCTCAGAATCTCACGTGCCTGGGACCGCATCCTCGAGGACGCCATCGCTTTCCACGAGACCCTCCCGCCGCTCCCGACCGGCAAGCGCGGACGGCCCAGGCGACGCCCCGGCCACAACTGCGCGCTCCGCCTCAGGAAGCGCAGGGCAGAATGCCTGCGCTTCCTCTACGATCCCCGCCATGTCCCCTTTACGAACAACGAGGCCGAACGCGATCTCAGAATGGTCAAGCTGCGTCAGAAGGTCTCAGGCGGCTTCCGCACCACCGAGGGCGCACACCGCTTCGCCACCCTGCGCACCGTCATCCATACCGCCCGAAAGCAGGGATGGAACGTCCTTCAGACCCTCGCCCATCCCGATCCGACACAGCTGATCCCACAACTGCGCCACTGACCCTCCACCGCCCCGCTCAGCAACCCCAACGTACCTGGGTAGTTACCCTTGCCGTGTATGTTGACGAGCGCGTGCCCGCCGTCGCGTCGTCCGATTTGCAGATCCCCTGCCACCAGTTCAGTCGCTTCGGAGACGCGCGCCCCGGCGTTGTAGAGGAACAGGAGCAGGGCGTGTTCGGTCCGGCCCCTCGGCGTCCGGCGGTCCGGAACCTCGAGCAACGCCTTCATCTCGGCCGTGCCGAGCCAGCTGATCGGCTGCGGCGTTGCCTTCTTCGAGGCAATCAGACGGATATTGCCGCTCCACTCGAGATGTCCGGGGTCGCGGCTGGCGACGAAGCGCGCGAAGGCGCAGACCGCCGACAGCCGCTGGTTGCGGGTCTGCACGGAGCAGCCACGGTCATCCTCGAGATGATCGAGGAACTGCCGCGCCAGCGGTCACGGTCGTAGAGGTGTCGAGAGTGCCTGCCCGAGTGCCTAGCCCGCTGACACTGTAGTAACATCGAGATCAGCCGCAGGCATACCGTGAGACCCATTTCGATTCGCGTATTATTGGTAATTACCGACGTCATCCCAGCCAAACGCGTTTCAGGGGGCGGGACCTTCTACACCTGATTCCTTCGAGAAGGGTCAATCAGGCGAACACGCATCACGGTGTCCCTGATCCCAACGGAGGCAGGGACGTGAGACGAGCCTGGGCGAAGCGCGTCAGTCGGCATCGCGACATGAAACTGAAGCTGTCGAAGCAGGTCGCGAAATCTGCCGAATCTGTTCCAATACCATGTCCATCACCTGGATTACCCATTCGCCGCTTCCAGCTGGTGGACAGAACCACAACCGGTCCACCACAATATGGGATCAGGTTGGGAATGCGTGACCGCACCGTCGAGTGCGTGGAATGCGTTGCCCGCCGCTCCGACCGCACTCATCTTGGGGACCGCCGGACGCACTGGCCTGACGGCGTCCGGCACGCGCCTGCCGACTGACGGTTGGAGAGCGAGAAGAGATTTCACGAGGGCTGCAGGCTGGCGAGTCGTTCAGAATGATCGCCAGGCGGCTGAATCGGTGCCCTCAACCATAGCTCGCGCGCATCTCGCGCGAGGTGTTCGCCAACGGTTTTGGGAATCAATATCGAGCCTAGCGAGCCGAGCGACCGGTGACGGGAAGATCCCCGGCACCACCTCGCACGTTTTGCTGGCACGCCAGGGAGATCATCGTGAGATCTACACGCTAGGCGGCGAGCCGAGAATGCCGATTGCGGTCCTTCGAAGGTTCGCGAGCTGGGGCTTCCCACTCGTCCTGCTCTTTTCTTCCCCTGGTCTTCGGGCCCAGACCTCCGGCGGACCGGAGCCTATAGCTTCCCTTCTCCCCCACTCGGAGGCGCCGGAGGTTCATGCGATGAGGGTGGGAAGCGACATCCAGGTCGATGGGCGCCCAGATGAGGCCGCGTGGGCCGAGGCCGTGCCAATCACACACTTGAGCCAGGTTGATCCCGCGGAAGGCGACCCCGTTACGGAGCGAACAGAGGTTCGCTTTCTCTACGACGACGATGCCCTCTATGTGGGTGGAGTACTCTTCGACTCGTGGCCTCTGACCACGCGACTGGCTCGTCGTGACTCGGACATCCCCGACTCGGACTTCTTCGTCGTGCTGATCGACAGCTACCACGATCACCAAACCTCCTATCGGTTCGCGACGAACCCGTCAGGAATGAAGCAGGACGGCATCGTCGCAGATCAGCGCATCGGACGGGGGGGTGGGGGTGGGCAGACAGCCGGAGGCAACCAAGGTGACACCTCATGGGACCCCGTGTGGGATGTGGCGACCGTTGTCACAGACGAGGGATGGTTCGTGGAGATGCGGATCCCGTTCAGCCAGCTCCGATTCAGCCCTGACGTAGATCAGATCTGGGGGGTTCAAGTCGAACGGTGGATCAGCCGGAACCAGGAGCAGGCGGTCTTCTCGTTCACGCCAAACCTGGAGCGCGGCGGTGTGCCCCGCTTCGGGCACCTCTTGGGGATCCGGGCCATCGGGTCTGGACGGAGACTCGAAGTCCTCCCATACCTGGGCGCTAGTGCCGAATACATCCAGCAGGGATCAAGCTCGGACGTTGACTTTTCCAACCCCTTCCGCTCGGGCTCGGACTACTTCGGGCGCGTGGGCCTCGACCTCAAGTACCGCCTCGGCTCAAACCTCACCCTGGATGCCACAATTAACCCGGACTTCGGTCAGGTGGAGGTGGATCCCGCGGTGATCAACCTCACTGCGTTCGAGACCCGCTTCGAGGAGCGTCGCCCCTTCTTCGTGGAGGGAGCCGACATCTTCCAGTTCGCCAGGGGTGGCAGCTCTGGGACCACAGGTCCCCCTCCCCAGGTTCTCTACTCCCGAAGGATCGGGCGTGGCCCACAGGGCAGCGTATCCTCGGCAGCCGTGTTCTCTGATGTTCCTACCTCCACGACAATCCTCGGAGCTGCGAAGGTCACAGGAAGGGTGGGGGATGGGTGGTCCCTTGGTGTCCTCGAGGCCCTGACCGGTCGCGAGTCTGCACCGTGGGTCGACGAGGCGGGCGCCGAAGGTGAAACGGTCGTCGAACCGTCGAGCAACTACTTCGTGGGCCGCCTCCGTCGGGACCTCCGCTCGGGAGAGACTCAGATTGGGGCGATGGGGACGGCCGTGAACCGTGACGTTGGCGGTTCAATCCTCGCCGAGCGCCTACCGGCCTCTGCCTACGTGGGAGGGGTGGACGTAGTTCACGAGTGGTCCAACCGGACCTGGCGTGTGAATGCCGCCCTCGTGTCAAGCCACATAGCGGGGAACGAGGAGGCCATGATCCGGAGGCAACGTTCCTCGGTTCGTTACTTCCAGCGGCCCGACGCGACGCACGTCGACGTTGACTCGACGGCCACCTCGCTGTCCGGTCACTACGCAATGGTGGACCTGGGCAAGCAGGCGGGGTCAGTGCAGGGGAAGCTCGCCCTTGTATCGGAGGGGCCTGGGTACGAGGTGAATGACATCGGTTTCCACTCGCAAGCCGACCGTCTCATTATCTCTACGGACCTGGCCTATGTTCAGCCCCGTCCCGGCGAACATCTTCGGCGATGGCGTGTGGGAGCCAGCCCCGACGCCGTCTGGAACTCTGCGGGAGAGCGACTCCTGACCAGCTTCAACACTACCTACAGTTGGCAGTGGCTCAGCTACTGGGGAGGTTCGGCCCGAGTCCAGTATCACTTCTCGGCCTTGGACGATCGTCTCACGCGCGGCGGCCCACTGGCGCACGCGCCCGGTTTCTTGTCAGGGAACGCCAGTTTGAACTCGGATTCACGGAGGGACCTAAGTGCGAGAGCGCGGTACAGCTGGCAGGCCGGCGAGGACGGATCCCGGCTGAATGCGGCATCGATCGACTTCACCTATAGCTCCGGGGAGATCCTCCAGTTGGGCTTCGAGCCCTCTGTCAGCTGGAGCTATTCGGAGGCGCAGTACGTGACCACAGTCCGCGATGAGTATGCGGTAAACACATACGGTCATCGTTACATCTTCGCGCCGATCAACCAGACGACCTTGTCGCTGGAAACCCGCCTGAACCTGACGGTCTCTCCCACTCTGACGTTCGAGCTCTACTTGCAGCCGCTCATCTCGAGTGGGCAGTACGGCGGGCTGAAGGAACTCCACGCACCCCGTACCTTCGAGTTCCTCCGATACGGAGAGGACACCGGCACGATGCTTCGTCAGAACGACGGCACGTATCTCGTGGACCCCGACGGAACTGCGTCTGCGGGCCCCTTTTCGGTGAATGATCTGGACTTCAACGTGCGGAGCCTTCTGGGGAATGCCGTCATTCGATGGGAATGGAGCCCCGGGTCCACCGTGTTCTTGGTTTGGCAACAAACCCGATCTCTGCGACTGGAGGGTTCCCACTTCGACGCCGCCGCCGTCGGCAGAGTTGGAGACTTCGACTTCGCACACGACTCGGCCGAGCTGTTCAAGCTCCGCCCAGATAATGTTTTTCTGATTAAGGTCAACTTCTGGTTGAGCCTCTGAGCGGGGGAGGGACTGCGGTAGCCGCCCCCGGGGAGGCTCCTGTACCTAACGTACGCTCGACGCCCCAGCGTCCGAGGGGTTTCTGAAAGTCCCGGCTTCGAGGGGGGCTCGCGCCAGTTGCTCCAGGTTGTCCGAAAACGGGGGAGCGCGTAGATCGGCGCGAACGTGAGGAGAGACACAGGCTCCGGGGGCCCTGAAGGTCCGCCACTTCGAAGCCTTTCGGATCTTCTCTCACCATCAGGGAGCACGGCAAGTAGGTACCTCCGTTCCATCGGCTCAGAGCCGGTCCAGGCAGCCGGCCCAGTCTGCATAAGCTGCGCCGGTATCTATATAACACATTGATATAGATATACTTACGGGTGACCGATCCGCCCTCATTCCCTCCCTCTTTTCCAACGGGAATCCGTCGGACCGTCAAAGACGCCTGCGGATAGATCGGGGATCTCCTGCTCTGACCTCAGCCTCACGTGCCAAGCAGGATGTGGCGTGTCACCCCCGTCTCAGCTATACCGGGCGGCGGCATCGGGAATCCCACGGCTGAAGAGCACGTCGAGACTGTCGGGACCCGCTTGAGGGGCGAGGACCGCTGCCGCGTCCGCGTAAGGCAGGTCGCGTAGGATGCCCCTCACCTGTCCGGTGCTCGAATCGAGCAGGATAATCATGAGGAGATCGGTGTCACTGTCCAGCGTGGTCGAGCCGCCTGGCCCGGAGAGTGGGATGCTCGCCAGATTGCCGGCCCGACTGGACTCGACCCGCAGAACGAAGGCACACAACAAGCTTCCATCCCCGCCGGCCACCTCGGTCATGGCGAACCTGAGAGAAATGATTTCCTCTCCGCTGGCGGTCCATCCGGTGATCCGGTGCATACCGGTGGAATCGGGGAGCGCGGGCGGAGCGTCAATCACGAAGGCCAGATTGAGGAAAGGCTCGCCCTCCGCATCGACACCGGCCCATAGAAGGAGGGGTGTTGCCGCCGCCAGGGGTGGCACCTCGTCGAAGAGGTGAAAGCGGAGCGCGTCGGTGAAGTGGTAGTCGTTGACCCAATACGGGCCGCAGCCGAACATCAGATACTTGTGGTCCGGTCCTGTCAATCTGCCGCCATCACGGGAGTCATACCCCCAGACACCTATGGACCCGTCCAGGTAGGGGAACGACGGGTCTGGCCACCAGCGCTCTCGCAGGGCGCCTGTTAGAGGCTCAGGTTGTGACCGAGTTCGTGGACAATGGCCGCCGAAAATGGTACTGCGAAGCTCGTCCGGCCGGGCTGAAACGCCACTCCTGCGGCACCCGTGATGGATATCGACATCATGCCCATGTATTGACCGCCGCCGCCCTCCATAGCCCGTATCGCCTCAGTCTGGGCCAGCAGGTCAAAGGCATTATTGTTCGAGCTCAGCACGGGCTCATGCGCCGTCACGTCAAGGTCGCCGATCGGCGGCAGCGCGCGGGTTCGCCCAAAGCATTTCATGGCCCTCCGGGTCTGCTTACATGCCCTCCGCGGCTTCCACAACCAGCCTGTCGGAGCCGGCGCTCCAGCGGAAGGAATTCACCGTATGGTCGAACGCGGGCATCTCGCGCACATCAACCGCCACACGGCCCATCTCTGGGATCAGCCTTGTCACCCCGAGGCTGCGATCCAGTGTCCCTTCTGAGTCGATCTCGACGACCATCTCGAGGCCCGGCTGCACGATCTTGCCCGGGATCTCCACGTTGGCGGACTGGGACAGGCTGGATTCGAGAACCTCCGCAGCGATGGTCATCGTCTTCGCCGGAATGTCCGCCGCATGCCTCTCGATCCCTTTCAGGTAGAACCGGACAGGGGGGATGCCCGCCGTCGTAGCCTGAGCGGCCGTGACGAAGACTCGCAGTAGGGCCTTCTCGCCCGCCACCAGCGGAACCGGATACTCTCGAGACTCCACCGCCCGGGTGAGGTGTACCATCGACGGGCACGCGCTCGGGCGGGGAACGATCCGCCGACTGCGGACCCTCTGCAGCCAGCTCTCGAATCCGGGGTCCTGAGGTGCGCACAGATCCGTGTCCCCGGCCATTCGTGTCTCAAGGCGGAGATCCGTCAGTCCAATCGGCAAAGCTCCCGACAACCCGGCGTTGTTTGTGAGGGCAACCGCCGCAAGCTCGATATCCCACCGAACCCGGGGGGCACCGGACCCGTCAGGTCGTTGCCGTCGGGGCCAACACCTCCAGGATCGACAGGTTGCCGAGTCGCGGTAGGATCGGGCCGGAAACGATGAGTCGTCCTGCCAAGCTCCGACAGGGTTATCTTGGGAGCGGCATGCCGGAGGCGAGGACGCGCCGGTGGTTGCGGACCGGGTGATCGCGCTCCTGCCCGCTGCGGAGGCCGGCCGGAACCGATTCGGGAGATGGCGCTTCCGATCCAGGAACTGACAAGAGAGGACGTTCCCATGCGCCGCATTCGAGCAGGATTCATTCTGAGTGTCGGAGTGGCCGTGGCATCTTGCGGCGGCAGCTCGACGGAGCCCGAAGACTCGTTGACAGGGGTGGAGGCCCTCGCGCTCCTCGAGGTAGCGATGAGCCAAGGCCTGCAGCTGACCGACGAATTGGAGCCCGGGAGTGAGACCCTGACCTCTGATGGCGTCGTCCTGCAGTTCACCGTCCCCTGCACGATGGGTGGAACGGTCGGGGTGACCGCGCGACTCGGCCCTGCCGGAGAACCGGACGTCGACGGCGCCGGCGTGGCAGTGTCGTCGACCCTCGTTCACTCGGGTTGTATCGAAAGGCACGAGACGAGCGGGATCACCTTCACCCTGGACGGTGCGCCCGAGCTGGAGATGAGCATCGAGCTCTCGATGTCGACAGAGTTCATGCTGGGAATCAGCGCCGCCGTAGACGGTACGGTTCGCTGGGCCACAGACGACGGCCGCAGGGGGTCATGCGCGCTCGACGTGGAGATCGGGACGGTGAGCGATCCATCCGGGTTCCCCACCATCACTCTCACCGGGCAAGCGTGCGGCGCCGAGATCATGGAATCGATACCCGGGCTCGGACTGGCTCTTAGCTAGTCCACCGCACCGGGACCGGGCAGCCGAGTCCCTCCCCGCGGCCGGGCGGCTTCACCGGGACTCCGGCCTCTCGGCCCGTGCCCACGATCGGTGTCCGGGGGCAGTGAGGCCACATCTGGCGCGTCACTCGGTTTCCACTGAAGTCATGTAAATCGATAGGACAGACCGATTCGACTGGCGCCGACGCAAGGAGCCAGCCATGCGAGTGACGCTACGCGGGCGGCTGCACGAACTCTACGCGGCGATCGCCACGGGCAATATCGTGCGGGTCCGCGAGCTCCGTAAACGCGAGCCGGATCACGCGCGTGCTGCCAAGGATCCGGACCGGGACGCGACGCCACTCGAGTACGCCACTGTCTATGCGCGAAAGCAGATCATCCGTGTGCTGGTGGCCCATGGGGCAGACGCAAGGAACGGACTCGGCACTGCGCTCAAGGGCACGGGCGACGGGTTTGAGGAGTTCCCCGAACTGCCATCGCGCGGGGAGTACGGAGCCGTCGCGCCGCTCCTCGGCGAGTTGCTGGCACCTCCGAGTTCGTCGGTCGATCCGGGAACGCACCGGTGATGCCGGGATCAGGCCGGCAGGCGACTCCTCCGGTGGCGGCACAGAGCCGGACTACCAGGTGACGATCGGATCCCCCGGGGGAGCCCGCCAGTTCGGACGGACGCTCCGGATCGCCGCCGCCCTCGCTCTCGCGAGCTCATGCGGGGAAGACACTACGGGACCTCCGCCGTCCGTCCCGGCCTCAATCGCGATCGAGCCCAGGATCCTGACCTTCTCGTGGGTCGGCGAATCCCGCCAGCTTCTCGCGGAGGTGCGGGACGAAGCAGGGACGGTCCTAGCGGATCCGGCCCTCTCCTGGACTTCGACGAATCCCTCCGCTGTCACCGTCTCGCCCGGCGGTGTGGCTGTCGCCGCGGGCACGGGTCAGGCGACGATCACCGCTTCGTCGGAAAGGGCGACGGGGTCGGCGAGCGCCACCGTGAGCCTGGTCCCGCGCTCAATGCTCAAGGCCTCGGGAGACGCACAGCGCGGCAGGACCGGATCACCGCTCCCCACCAGGTTGGTGACGGAGGTGAGGGGTCTGGGCGGGACGCCCATTCCCGGAGCGGCGGTCGCGTGGGCTATCTCCGGCGGCGACGGCGTCATCACGTCCTCCCTGGACCAGACGGACGGCGCAGGCCGCGCTTCTGCCCGGTGGACCCTGGGGGGCACGGAGGGAAGCCAGGCGGTGGTGGCACGGGCCGGGACAGTCGATATCGTCTTCACCGCCGAGGCCATACCCCCTCTCGAGGCGTCGATGAGTCCGCCGTCCGCCAGGATCCAGGTGGCGGACTCCGCGGACTTCGCCCTCGCGATCAGCGGCGGTGATCCCGGCGAGACGGTGAGCTGGACGTGCACCTCTCCCGACACCGGCGTGGTCTACGTCCAGCCGACGGCCATCGGGTGCCGGGTCACCGGACTGGCGGAAGGCAACGCCACGGTCTCCGCTACCGTGGCCAGGGGAGCGGAACACGCGACCGCGGCGGCGGCACTCGAGGTGGGGGAGCTGGTCGGCGCTATACGCATCACGGGAATCGAGCCCACCGTCCTCATCGAAGGCCAGGACGCTACGATACACGGAATGGGCTTCTCCGCCGTCGCGTCGGAGAACCGGGTGACAATCGGCGGCCTCGCCGCCCGCATCTCCTCGGCCGCGGCGACCCGGCTCACTCTGACCGTGCCGCGGGCGGCGTGCCTCCCTCCGAGGCAGACTCTCCTCCTCGTCTCGAATTCGTCGACCACCGCCTCGAGGAGTGCCGGAATTACGCCCCCGCCGGAGGACGTCGACCTGCCTGTCGGGTGGTTTCGCTATACGGCCGCGGGGACCGGCTGCCTTCACCTCCCGGGAAGCGCTGCGGGCGGAGAATACCTGATCGGGGTCGCCTCGACATCGGAACTCCCGTCCTCGCTCACACCGGTCTCCCTCTCCGGGACTCCCGGGGATCGGAGTGTGGTCGCCACCTCCCCGGCCGCGGTTGCACGGCCGGGGGCCCGGACCAGGCCCGTCGGCTCCCAGCCGCGCATCGCCGGCGGGGCCGGGGCTCCGCCTGCCCCCGGGCGGCTCGAGGCGCTCGCCTCTCTCCAGGAATGGACTACCGGGCAGCGGGAGGCCGAAGCGCGGCTAAGGGCGGGGGCGAAAGCGGAGCTGGCTCTCCTCGGCCGTCTTCGCCTGCCTGCCCCGCAAACCCGGTCTCCGGCCCGGATGGCCCCGGGCGAGCGCGTCACTCTCTGGGTGGCTCCCGGCGGGAGCTGCACGCCCGGGACCCAGGTCCAGGCGGTCGTCCGGTTCATCGGAACCCACACCGTCTGGCTGGAAGATCTCGCCAACCCGAGCGGGACGTTTGGCGACGCGGAATTCGAAGGCCTCGACACCTTCTACGGCTCACGAGTCGAGGCCGTCCACACCCGTTACTTCGGCGAGCTGTCGGACGTGGACCTGAACGGGCGCGTCCTCGTCCTCCTCACGCACGAGGTCAACAAGGTGGTGGGCCTGGGCGGCTACGTCACACCGACAGACCTGTATCCGGCGACCCAATGCACAACGAGCAACCACGCAGAAATCTTCTACATTTCCGTGCCGGAGGCGGGTGGCGGGGATGGAGGGGCCCCGAACAGTGCGTACGTGCTCGCTGCCTATCGCAACCTGCTGACGCACGAGATCACTCACCTGGTCCAGGCGAACGCCTACGTATTCGGAGGCTCAGGAGAAAAGACAATCTGGGAGATCGAGGGAGGGGCAACTCTCGCGGAGCAGCTCGTGGCATACGAGCTCTTCGGGCACGGCCCGGGGCAGAACCTCGGCTACGCCCAGGTCGAACAGACGGAAGAGAGCCGGGCCTGGTACTGGGGCGGCTGGATCGCCGACATGGTGTCGTTCTTCGGGTGGGACGGCTTTGGCGATGGAAGCGGCCGGGTACGCGGCGCGCCGGAGGAGTGCACATGGATCGGAACGGAAGAGGACGGAAACACCGGGCCATGCGCGGGCCGGCTGGTCTACGGCGTGCCGTCCATGCTGCTCCGGTTCGTCATGGATCGCTGGGGAAAAGAGTATCCCGGCGGTGAAGCGGCGCTCGTGCGCCGTCTCGTGAACTCGCCATCCGCCGGGTTCTCGTCGTTCGAGGAGGTGAGCGGCAGGGGGGTTGAGCAAATTCTCGCCGAGTTCTACATCGCCCTCTGCGGGGACGGGCGCCCGTCGTCCCCCGGGTCCGCCTGGGACTGGATGGCTTCCTGGGACCTCCACGACATCTTCAACCGCTTTCCCGACGATTACCAGCTGCAGCCGCGAACCTCGTCGTCCCAAAGCCTGCGGGAAAACGCCCACATCCGTGGCGGATCCAGCCTCTACGTGCACTGGTCCCCGAGTGGGAGTCTGGCGCCAACCAGCATCAGGGTGACCGCTCCATCCGGTGCCTCAGATCCCGGAAACGTCTCGGTCTGGGCATGGAGGATCCGATGAGAGCCCAGATCGCGAACCTCATCGTCCCCGGATGCACGCTCCTGCGGGAAAACTCCCGCCAGCCAGTGCAAGCGGGTGACAACCGGCACCACTGGTCCGGACGCCCGGGTCCCGAAACTGTGGTCCGCCTCGAAGCAAGACTGGCCGTCACGCTCGGGGGGATCCGGCCCGGCAGCTGACTTCGCTTGTTGGAGCTTTAGTGACGGTGTGAGGCGTGCCGGTTCCCGGGGTCACGACTGAGCGGGGACCGGATGGATGGCCGCATCGGCGTACCGGCACAACGGTCTGGTCGTCGAGCCGAACGTTACAAACTGAAATCGGGTCGGGAACCGTCCAGCCCCTGGAGACGGCAACTGGCAATAAACCTGTCCCGCGACCCGCGGCGACAGGTTACCCGGATTTCTCTTCTATGTGGTCGGCGAGATCTCGCAAAGTAGTGAATCGAGCAAAGTCTTCCGGATCGACCGTAACACCGAACGTCGTTCCGACCAGCTTGATGAAAGCGACGGCGTCCACCGAGGAATTGCCGGAGTCGCTGAGCCCAAGATCAAGATTCGGCTCACGATGGAGTGAACCCCATCGGATACAGCGCTAGCCTCGTATCGATGATCCTGTTGTACGGATCCAGCTTCGAGGGCACCGGCGGCCCCGGCCAGTACCACACCGCCTCGTCCTCCAGCTCACGGTCCAGCTGTCCCGCCGCGATCCACCGATGGATCGTCGCACGGCCCGCCCCCGCACGCCATGCAATCTCCGCCTTCGTCAGCCCCTGCTCCAGGCAGTGTCGCAGCAGCACCCGCTTCTCTCTCCCGATCATCGCGCCCCGAACGCTAAATGGAGACACGACTGTACTAAACTCTCCGCCGACCCTAGCAAGACCCCCGATCCACCGCCCACCCAGACCCCCGACCGACCCGTCGAGGTGACTCACTTTCGAAGGCCACAACTATCTTATTTTCGATGGCCGCCAACACCAAGACCGCTCGAAGAAAGAGGACCCTTCAATCGAACCACAAGGCGCCCCCGATCACCTGCGGTCCCATTCACGGTGACCGGCTCGTAGTCGAACGACAGGAACTGATGGAATGGGCGAGAGATCAGTCGGCCCTTAGGGCGGCCACCGGGTCGACCCGGGCGGCTCTCGCGGCGGGAATGAGCGTCGCGAGCGCGCAGGATGCCCCAACCACCAGGACCACGGTTACCGGCACAACGTACCCAGACGAATCAAGCCCGTCGACCAGTTCGCGGGTGAACGGAAGCGTTTGGTACCAGGCTCCTAAACCCATCGCAGCTCCCAGCAACGCCATCGCCATCCCCACAGTTACGATCTCCAACACGAGCCTTCCCTCGGCCGCTCCCAGAGTCTTTCGGATTCCGATGCTCTTGCGATCGGTGGCTACCTGGTAAGCCATGAGTGAGTAGAGCCCCAGTGACGCGAGCACGAGGCCCAGGGAACCCAACACCACGATAACGATGAGCAGCAGCCGGAGGGGCGCAAACCACTCGCGCAGGTGAAACGTGTAGGGTACCAACACGGACCAATTGATGGCGGGATCGACCTGATCGAGCAACGAAAACGCACTCTCGGCAATGTCGCCCGGATCCCCGGTAAGGAGAAGTGTTACTGGGGGAAGCGACAGCTGTGCGAACGGGACATAAATGTCCGGTACGACGGGAATATCCGGCCCTGAGTGTCGGGTTGACTCCACCACACCGATCACGGTTGGTCCGCTATCCCCACCAAAAGGAACCGGGCCCAAAACCCGCCCAACAGCGCTCTCTACAAGTGTCCCATCCGGGAAGTACTGGGCGACGAATTCCCGACTCACGATCGCAACTTGGGCCGAGGACTCCTCGTCCGCGGGCCCAAAGAGGCGTCCCGCAAGAACGTCGATTCCCATCACAGAAAAGTAGTCAGCCGAGACGGGATGCCATTCGAAGAAGATCTCGGCCAACTCGGCATCCGATTGCATGCCGAACGGCCCCGGAAGGTCCTCTCCGCTCATCGGAATGTTGATAGCCACGGCCGCGGCAATGTTTCGGGCTTCCAGTCCCTCGAGGATGGTACGCAGGAGGTCCCATCTCACTGCCGCCGGGACGTTCCCGAGGACGGCTGACGAAATCGACACGCCCTCCGGGTCGAAGCTAAGGTCCAGTCCCCTAAGCGTGGAAACGCGTTGAAGGACTGCGAACTCCACCGGCCGCCAGCATCGCAGTAAGCGCCACCTGCCCGACCACTAACGCTCGGCGACCCCCGGCCCGGGAGACTCTCCGAGTGGGCGCGCGACCCACCGACGGACCTGCACCCCGAGAAACCAGGTACCCTGAGAGGCCGATCAGAACGCCCATCACGGCACCGACGGCAAGCCCGCCCAGCATCAGCGGCAGTGTAACGGCGACCTCGTCGAGGCGGGGGACGTCCTGGGGAACCATCGAACGAATGGGACCGATCAGCCAATACGCGCCTAGGAGGCCCACGAGCGAGCCGACAAGGACGAGCACTAGACTTTCCGTTACGGACGCAGCGAGAAGCCGCCGCTCCGAAGCGCCCAACGCTAGTTGAATCGAACGATCGCGCCGGCCTTCGACTCGGCGCGCGGCCACAAGACCGGCGACGTTCATACCAGCCAGCAACAGGAATGTCGTTCCTGCAGCCAACAGTAGAACGATGGCGTCGCGAAACGGCAGAAGAAGAGTCTCCGAGAGGAGGACAGCGTCCGCTCGCCACCCGCGATGCTCTGGATGGATCTCGGCGAGGGCGCTGAGATAGGCGTTCGCCTCCGCCCTGGCCTCAGCCACCGTATAGTCTGGCCCAATTCGAGCAATCGCGTCGACAAACCGCAGTCCTCGTGCATCGTCATCGCGCTCCCACTCGAGCATGTAGACAGTGTCCACGTCATCGGGATATCCCGAGGGCAGCGGCGCAACGCCCACGATCAAGCCTTGTCCCCACCCCAGACTCATCTGGGAACCAACGACGTCCGGATCCGCACCGAAGTCCGTACGCCAGAACCGCTCGGACAAGAGTACCTCACGCTCCACCTCGGTCGGCAATCTCCCCAGCATCGGCACAATCCCGAGAACGGCGAACCCATCGGGAGACAGATAGACGGAGGAAACGGTCTGTGTCTCCCCATCCCGAAGCCACTCTTCCTGTGTCGGTGGGCTCATGGCTGATACCGCTTCGATCGTACGCCAGGAGTGCGCCCTGAAGTCCTCTAGCAGCGCCGGAGACAGCTGGTGTCGCTGCGCTTCGGTGATCTGTCCGGGGCCTCCGGTCGTCGGGTCCGAGGGCTCGATCTCATAGAGTCGAACGACCTTGTCCGGATCCGGATAGGGCATGGGGGCCAACCAGACGCTCCATGCCACGGCGGTGACCAGAGCTGCTGCTGCCACGCCAAGACCAAGGGTACCTACCACACCCAGCGCATAGAGCGGCCGGCGAACGAGCGTCCGGACGCTAGACCGGAGGCTAACGACCATCATCCCCACGGCGGCGAACCAGGCGGTGCGGAGCCGAAGGGCACCTGGCGGGACGTTCGGCGTTCGTGACCACCAGACTCGATGTCGCCAGACGCGGCCCCTCGGCTCCCAAGCTCACGCACGCAATCGGGAAGGCTCTTCGGAAAGGACATCGTTCCACAGCACCCGAAGGAGCCCAACCGGCGTGCGAATGTTCTCGATCCCATGTGAGCCAAGCCTCGTCTTAGATTCATTGGCGCCCGGTGGAACAGTCGGGGGGTCCCGTTTGGGTCCTGAGTCAACTCCCCCTGGCGGTCTCCTGCTCCAGCCGCCGGAAGGCCTACCGCGGCCGGAAAGTCTCCCACCCATGCGGTCCCTTTCGGAGACCGGGGCGGGGCGGCGTCAGGATCGACCTCAATCCGTCCTCGCCCGGTGAGTGTCTCGCGGTCCAGATCGGCAACGCATCGGGCCTGACTCATCTGAGACGGTAATGACCTGACAGTTGACCACGAGAGAGGAGGGTGGCCAGCCGCCCTCGACATGAATGGTTCCCGTCGCATTCTCGAAGTCACCGCCACTCAAATCGGAAGCCTCATCGTCGAGCTCAAACCCAATTCGGTCCCTCCACGAGTATCGGTGAACCTTGTTATCCCAGATCCAGTTTGTGCGTCTGCCCGGGCCACTAGTCGATCATATAGCAAGTTATATACCAGCGTGTGTGAAACGGGTAAACACTTTTTAATTATTCACTTATGGAATTACGACGGCACACACAGACTGTATAGATTCGCCCGAACTCGAACATACCGTGGCCGAAAGTGGGCACGAAGGAAGGCGCGCATCTGCTCGAGGTCTCGGATGCGTTCGGTGCGTAGAGTCGGGTTCATCCGCGTTGACGCCTCGGGGCGTGCTTTCTAACTTCCGGCGCTTGTTTCGCGGAGGGGCGCCACCGCCGGACCCCTCGGGACCACGAAGAGCCCACGCCATGAAGAACCACTGGCACTTCCTGTTGGGCATTGCGCTCGGTGCCACGAGGATCGCGGCTCCGGCCGCGGCTCAGGAGGCCGCGCCGGAGATCCTGGGCCAGCCGATCGCCTTCCCCCACGACGTGCACGCGGGTCAGAACGAGATCGACTGCCAATACTGCCACTTCTCGGCGGAACGCTCGATGAATGCGGGCATCCCGCCCGTCGCCACCTGCATGGGGTGCCACGCCTTCGTCTCGGGGAGCGAGAATCCGGGGGAAATCGAGGTTCTCAGGGGTTACGCCGAGCGTGAGGAGGCGATCCCGTGGATCCGGATCTACAAGGTCCCGGACCACGTCCAGTTCCCGCACATGCGGCACATCTCGGCCGGGGTGGAATGCGCGTCCTGCCACGGGAACGTCCAGGAGATCGGAGTGATCGAGGAGATCAATCAGCCTCTCACGATGGGCTTTTGCGTGGGTTGCCACATCGAGCGGGGAGCCTCGAGAGACTGCACGGTTTGTCACTACTGACCGCAAGCCAGAGCGCTTCACGCGATCTTCCCGCCATCCCGACGCGGAGTTCGGGGGCTTCAACCAGCGACAGCCAATGAGTGAAGGGATCAAGCGCCGGGACTTCCTGAGAGTGGCCGGCGTCAGCGGGGCCGGAGCCGGACTTGTGGGCTGCTCCACCGAGCAGGTGGAGAGGCTGATCCCCTACGTGACAGCGCCTGAGGAGATCACCCCCGGCGTTGCGACGTGGTATTCGACCGTCTGCGGGGAGTGCTCGGCCGGTTGCGGGGCCTGGATCAAGACGCGCGAGGGTCGGGCGATCAAGCTCGAGGGGAATCCCAACCATCCCATTTCCGGAGGCGCACTCTGCGCGCGCGGGCAGTCGGCCCTCCAGGGGCTGTACGACCCGGATCGGCTCGTCTCTCCGATGCTGCGCGGGTCCGACGGCTACGAGGCGATCTCGTGGGAGGAGGCGGCGAGTCTCCTCCTCGACGGGGTCCGGAGCGCGGGCACGGACGTCGCCCTCGTCGGCCGGAAGACCGGCCCGACGCTCACCCGCCTCGAGGAGGCCCTCATGGCGGGGGTGGAGGGGCGGCGCATCGAGTACGACGCAGCCTCCGAGGCCCCGCTCAGGGAGGCCGCACGGATCGCCTTCGGCTCGGACGCGATCCCTACCTTCGACTTCGAATCGGCAGGGATCGTACTCTCCTTCGGGGCCGACTTCCTGGGATCGTGGGTCTCCCCCGTCGAGCACACACGCGGCTTCGCAAGAGCGAGCGTAGCGGACGAGGGGGGCGGGAAGAGCCCCTTCGTGTTCATCGGCCCGAGACTCTCGCTCACCGGGCAGAATGCGGACGAGTGGGTACCCGTCGAGCCGGGCACCGAGGCGCTCGTCGCGCTCGCCATCGCGAACGTCATCGCCGAGGACGGCGGGGATGCGGGACCCTACGCCGACCTCCTGCAGGCGTACAGCCCGGCGACCGTAGCCGCCCAGGTCGGCCTCCCGGCCGAGACGATCGAGAATCTCGCCGCCCGCTTCGTCGAGGAGGGCCCGGGTCTCGCCGTGGGACCGGGCATCGAGGGTCAGGGCGCAAATGCGACGGCGACGAACCTGGCGGTCCTCCTCCTGAACGCCGTCGGCGGGGCCGTCGGCCAGACGCTTCGGCCGGGGGAGGAGCATCTGGGCGCCGCCACGAGCCCGGCGGGCGATCTTACCGAAACTATCGGCGCGATGGCGGGTGGGCAGATTCGGGCGCTGATCCTTCACAATGTGAACCCGGCGTATACGCTCCCGCCCGGCTTCGGATTCACGGAAGCGCTCGCCTCCGTCCCCTTCAGCGTAGCGATCACGGACCGCCTCGACGAAACGGCGAACCAGGTCAACCTCGTCCTCCCGGACCGGCACTTCCTGGAGAGCTGGGGCGACTCGAACCCGAGACCCGGCCTCTGGGCGCTGCAGCAGCCCGGGATGCAGCCGGTCCCCCATTTCGACTCGCGCTCGGGCGGAGACATCCTCCTCGGCCTCGCAGCCGGTCTCGGGCAGGAGCTCGGCGCGGGGAATTTCTACGATTACCTGCGCTCCGTCTGGTCGGAGCTCCATGCGGGTATCGAGTCGGAGGAGTCCTTCGAGACGTTCTGGCGAAGCGCTCTCCGGGAGGGAGTCGTGGAGCTTGCCGGCGCGGGTCCGGAAGCCGCCGAGCTTCAGATGCCCGATCGCGCGATGAGCTTCGACGTGCCGGAGCTCGAGGGCGAGGGGCTCGCACTCCTCGTCTACCCCTCCTCCCGATTCGGGGACGGGCGCGCGGCCAACCGCCCATGGCTCCAGGAACTCGCCGATCCGGTATCGAAGATCGCATGGCACTCGTGGGTGGAGCTCCACCCCGAGACCGCTGCCGAACTCGGGGTATCTACCGGCGACGTGGTCCGCGTCACATCCCCGAACGGGGAGCTCGAGGTCCCGGCCTGGACGTACCCGGGGATCCGGAGGAACACGGCGGCGCTCGCGATGGGCGGCGGCCACACGAGCTTCGGGCGCTACGCGGACGGGCAGGGCGTCAACCCGATGACACTCCTCCCGCCGGCGCTCGAACTGACCTCCGGAGCGCTCGTTCACCTCGCGACCCGCGTCACCGTCGAGCCCACGGGCGAGCGGCGCGGCCTCGCATCGATCGAGGGCTCGAGCGACCAGCGCCACCGCCCAATCGCACCCGCCGTGGAGCTCGGGCCGCTTCTCGCGGGAGAGATCCACGAAGAGGAGCACGCCGAGCTCTATGAGCTGCAGGCCGTCGGCGGATTCGTGCCCGTCGGGGCCGAGGAAGGGATCCCGGAGGCGTTTCCGCTCGAGGGCGCGCGTTACGGGGAATACGAACCGGAGGCGACGCCCCGCTGGGCGATGGCGATCGACCTGGACAAGTGCACGGGGTGCTCCGCCTGCATCACGGCGTGTCAGTCGGAGAACAATGTGGCCACGGTGGGCGAGGACCAGATCCGCATGGGCCGCGACCTGGCGTGGATCCGCCTCGAGCGCTTCTACGAGACGGTCAACGCCGACGAGCCCGGGCCGGTGGACATACGCTTCCTCCCGATGCTCTGCCAGCACTGCGGGAACGCGCCGTGTGAGCCCGTCTGCCCGGTGTACGCAGCATACCACACGCCGGGGGGGCTGAATGCCCAGGTCTACAACCGGTGTGTCGGAACGCGCTACTGCGCGAACAACTGCCCCTACAAGGTCCGGGTCTTCAACTGGTTCAACTTCTCCGAGGTACCGGAGCCCCTGAACTGGCAGTACAACCCGGATGTGACCGTGCGCTCCGGGGGCGTCATGGAGAAGTGCTCCTTCTGTGTCCAGAGGATCCGCCAGGCGGAGAACCGGGCCACCCTCGAGGGCCGCTCCGTGGAGGACGGCGACGTGGTCCCGGCCTGCCAGCAGGGGTGCCCCGCGGAGGCGATCGTCTTCGGCAACATCCGCGATCCCGGATCGCGAGTGGCGCAGGCCTCAGACAACGACCGCACGTACCGGGTCCTGGACGTGCTCATCAACACGCAGCCCGCCGTGAATTACCTGCGCAAGGTCACCCTGCACCCCGTCGAAGAGATTCATGTCTAGCACGACCCTCGAGCGCGGGGCCCAAACGCACCCGGACGTACCTTCCTACGGGAAGGTCAACGTCGACATCCTGAAGATCCTCTCCCGGCCGCGGAAGCTCTGGTGGTTCCTCTTCGGCCTCTCGGTGGCGGGCGTGGGGCTACTCGGGTACTCGTGGGCGAATCAGCTGATCAGCGGGATCGGGTTGAGCGGGCTCAATACCCCGGTGGGCTGGGGCGTCTACATCACGACCTTCGTCTTCTGGATCGGTATCGCCCACTCGGGAACGCTGATCTCGGCCATCCTCTTCCTCTTCCGGGCGAAGTGGAGACAGTCGATCTACCGGGCCGCCGAGGCGATGACCGTCTTCGCCGTCATGACGGCCGGGCTCTTCCCGATCATTCACCTGGGGCGCGCGTGGCACGCATACTGGCTCTTCCCCTACCCGAACGAGCGGCTCCTCTGGCCGAACTTCCGATCCCCGCTCGTCTGGGACGTCTTCGCCGTCACGACCTACTTCACCGTCTCGTCCCTCTTCTTCCTCCTCGGGCTCATCCCCGATATCGCGGCCGCGCGCGACCAGGCCGAGCGGGGCAGCCTCAGGCACAGGATCTACCAGCTCATCTCCTTCGGCTGGCGGGGGACGGATCGTCAATGGCACCACTTCGGCAAGGCGTACCTCTACCTCGCCGCGCTCGCAACCCCTCTCGTCCTCTCGGTCCACTCCGTCGTCTCGTGGGACTTCGCGATGGCGATCGTCCCGGGGTGGCATGCGACGATCTTCGCGCCGTACTTCGTCGCGGGCGCGATCTTCTCCGGGGTCGCGATGGTCATCACCCTGATGGTCCCGGTCCGCAAGGCCTTCGGGCTCGAGGCCTACCTCACGACGAAGCACTTCGATGCGATGGCGAAGCTCTGTCTCGTCACGGGGCTGATCGTGGCCTACGCGTACCTCACCGAATTCTTCATGGCGTGGTACTCGGGGGAAGATGCGGAGCGGCTGGCCTTCTGGAACCGCCTCTTCGGGGACTACTGGTGGGCGGCGTGGACGATGCTCACCTGCAACGTGATGATCCCCGTCCTCCTCTGGTTCAAGCGGATCCGCCACTCGATCGCCGCCCTCTTCGTCATCTCGCTCTTCGTGAACATCGGGATGTGGTTCGAGCGCTTCGTCATCATCGTCACCTCGCTTTCGCAGGAGTACATGCCGTTCGCGTGGGGCACCTACCGGCCCAGCACGACCGAGATGGGGATCATGGTCGGGAGCTTCGCCTGGTTTGCCATGTGGTTCCTGCTCTTCGTCCGGCTCCTGCCTCCCGTCGCGATCGCCGAGATCAAGGAGGTCCTGCCCGCGCCGCTCCGGCCGAGGGCAAGAGAGGAGGCTCTCCGATGAATGCGACCCGCCAGGGGCTCTTGGCCTCCTTCGACTACCTCGAATCCGCCGTGGAGGCCATCCGTGCACTCAGGGGGGGGGGATTCGACGAGATCACGGCCTTCGCGCCCTTTCCGGAGCACGACATCGAGCGCGCGCTCGGATACGGCCCGAGCCCCGTTCGGCTGTTCACCCTGATCGGCGGGCTCACGGGCGCGGCCACGGGCTTCGCCTTCACGATCTTCACCTCGATGGACTGGCCTCTCGTGACCGGCGGAAAACCGATCCTCTCGATCCCGGCCTACGTCGTGATCGCCTTCGAGCTGACGATCCTTTTCGGCGTCTTCGCCACGGTGATCGGTGTCCTGTGGAACATGCGGATCCCGGACGCGAAGACGCACGTGGTCTACGATCCCGAGTACTCCTCGGGACGCTTCGGGGTCTACGTAACGGCTCCGGAGGAACGGCTCGAGGAGGCGCGCGCAATCCTTCAGTCCAGCGAACCCTCGCTCCTGCAAGACGATCCGGAGGGAGGCGCCCATGGCTGAGGCGAGAGGAGGCGGCCGGTGGGCCCGCGGCCTCGTGGCCCTGGTGTTGATCTCGGCCGGGTGTACGCCGATGGACGACGTGCTTCAGTCCTGGTTCGGGCGCAGCATGCGGAGGCAGTCCTCATTGGAAGCGTACGAGCACCCCCTCGCCCCACCCGAGGGGGCCGTCCCCTTCGCGTCCGGGAACTTCCCCTCCGGGCCCGGAGCGGTGAACATCGGGGAGGCCGAAGTCGCAGAGATCCCGGCGCCGGCGACGCAGCAGCAGCTCTTCCAGCAGCTCCCCGAGGTAACGGAGATCGCGAATCCCGTCCCCTCGACCCCCGCCTCCCTCGCCCGGGGGGAGGTCATGTTCAACCGGTCCTGCAGCCCGTGCCACGGTACGGCGGGAGACGGCGGGGGCCCGGTCACCCGGTCCGGGATACCGGCGTTCTCGCTTCTCTCCCTGCAGGCGGCCTCGTACACGGACGGATACATTTACACGTTGATCCGCGTCGGGCGCGGAATCATGCCCGCCTACGGACACCAGATCACTCACTTCGACCGGTGGCACATCGTCAACTACCTGCGGGAGCTGCAGGGACCGATCCTCCCGCCTGCCGGGGATGCAGCGACTGACCCGCCGGCGGAGGAACAGTAAGATGTACGACGTGGCCATTCCCGCGGAGCTCCCGGCCCGCTATCTCGACCGGTCGCGCGGAGCCATCCTCCTCGCCGGCCTCCTCACGGTGAGCGGCGGCGCAGCCTTCGTCGCGTACCTCCTCATCAGCCCGGACCGGGCGTGGCAGGCCTACGTCTCCAACTGGCTCTTCTTCACGAGCATCGCCCAGGGCGCGATCATCCTCTGTGCGGGCACGGTGATCACAAAGGCCCGGTGGAACTGGTCGGTTCGGCGGATCTCGCTCGCCTTCGGGGCCTTCCTCCCCCTCTCGTTCCTCCTCCTCCTCCCGATGCTCACCCTGCGGGAGGATTACTTCCCGTGGATCGAGCTCATGGCCACGGACGAGATCGTGCAGGCGAAGGCGGCCTATCTGAACATTCCCTTCCTGACGGTCCGTCAGATCACGGGTGCACTCCTCCTCTTCGGGCTGAGCCTCTGGTTCATGTACCTTGCGCTGCGCCCGGACCTGGGGCCGGAGCGGGACGCGGATGAAAACGGCCACCCCACCCGCCTCCGGTGGCGCGCGCGGCTCGCCGGCGGCTGGCGGGGGAATGCGGAGGAGGAGGCAGCGAGCTGGTCGCGTCTCAAGGTGCTTTCGCCGACGCTCGTCCTCGTCTACGCCATCGTCATGAGCGTCTTCGCGATCGACTGGGCGATGTCTCTCGAGCCGCACTGGCTCTCCACGATGTTCCCCCCCTGGTTCTTCATGGGAGCGTTCTGGGGAGGGGCTGCGGCCACGGCGCTCGCCGCCGTGCTGCTGAAGCGGAGGAATACGCTCGCGGACGAGCACATCTCCACCAACCAGCTCCATGACCTTGGGAAGCTGACCTTCGCCTTTTCCGTCTTCTGGACGTACCTCTTCTTCTCCCAGTACCTCGTCATCTGGTACGGCAAGCTCCCCTGGGAGCAGGAGTGGATCGTGCACCGGTCGGGTGCGGAGTGGGGGCCGCTCGGACTCCTCGTGATCGTGCTCTGCTTCGTCGTCCCCTTCTCCGGACTCATCGGCGAGCGGCCGAAGACCGTCCCCGTCTGGCTTGGGGGGATCGCTCTGCTCGCCCTCGCGGGGCTCTGGCTCGAGCGCTACCTACTCATCGCGCCGTCCCTCCACGAGGCCGGGAGCGCAACGATCACGATCTGGGAACCCCTGATCGGGCTCGGCTTCCTCGGTCTGTTCGGAGGCGCCTCGCACTGGTTCCTTTCCACCTTCCCGATGATCCAGCTCTGGCAGCCGAAGCCGGAGCCCGAGATGCTCGAACGGGAACTCGAGCCGGGCGTCCAGGCAAGCTGACGACGGAAGGAGGGAATGGGACGCGGCTAGCGTTCGCTCCGCTTCCCGAGGCGCCGGAGGACGGCTCGGTGCAGCCGGCCGTTCGTCGAGACCCCGGAGCCGCCGCGGATCGTCTCGCGCCCCGCCAGGTCCGTGAATCGCCCTCCCGCCTCCTTCGCGATCGGGAGGAGCGGGGCCGCATCCCACGGGGAGAGGACGGGATCGACCATGATCTCGGCTCGCCCCGTGGCCACGAGTACGTGCCCGTACGCATCCCCCCACCCCCGGACGAGAGCGGCCTCGGCGGAGAGGGAGCGCCACCCCCGGCCAACGGCGGAGGCCAGTACATCCGAGGGGTTCGTCGTGAGCGCCGTCGCAGCCTCGAGCGTCGCGGTGTCCGAGACGCGCGCCTGCCGGGGTGGGCCTCCCCCGGCAGGCCACCAGCGGCACCCCTCCCCCCGGGCGGCCGCGACGGTCTCCCCGAGCGCCGGGAGGTGGACGACCCCGGCGACCGGATCCCCCGCAAGCTCCACACCGATCAGGACCGCGTAGAGCGGAACCCCCTTCATGAAGGAGCGCGTCCCGTCGATGGGATCGAGGACCCATCGGACCGGCTCCTCGCCCGTCTCCTCGCCGAACTCCTCCCCGAGGATCGAGTGATTCGGGTAGCGGCGGCCGATCTCCTCCCGAAGGAACGCCTCCGCCTCCCGGTCCGCCCGCGTGACTGGCGTGCCGTCCGCCTTCGTCTCGGCGGACAGTGCGTCCCCGAAGTGCCTCAGGGTGACCTCGCCGGCCCGGTGGGCGAGCTCGAGCGCGAAGCTCACGAGCTCTCTGGGACCGGGCGTATCCCGGGCGCCGGCCGAGACGCCCCGGCTCCGGCCAGCGCCCCCTGACTCTTCTCTGACCATTCCCTCCCCTTCCCGTTTGGATATCGCGCCGCCTCACCCTCTATCCAGGACCGGGTGGCAGGCCGCGCGCGGGACACACGCGCCGGGCCCCGCCACTCACGAAGCCTCCTCCCGCCCCGACCCCTCCTCCAGGCGGTCGATATAGTTTCCGATCTCGTAGCCGAGTGCCCGGACGAGGCCGGCCTCCTGGCCATCCGGCTTCGCGCGGGCGAGGAGCGTCCGGAACGTCCTCATCACGCTCGCCGCCGTGCGGGCCTTGAAGAACTCGATCCTCTCGAGCCCGCCCTCGAGCGCCGAGAGCATCGTCTCCACCTCTCCCCTCGTCGCGGGCGGGGTCGAGCGTTTCCCGCGAGGGAGCGGGGCCTCCGCCTCCCGCGCGAGAAAGATCTCGTATGAAACGACGAGGCACGCCTGCGCCAGATTCATGCTCGAGTAGTCCGGAGCCGTCGGGACCACGACCACCGAATCGCAAAGATCGAGCCCATCGTTCGTGAGTCCGCGGTCCTCCCGCCCGAATACGACCGCGACCCTCCCCCCCTCCCGGGTGCGGGCAACGATCCGCTCCGCGCAGACTCGCGGGCGAAGGTAGTTGCGGTGTGCCGTCCTCGCCCTCGCCGTCGTTCCCACGACGTGGACGCAGTCCGCCACGGCCTCGCCGAGCGAGGAGAAGATCTCTGCGGACGAGACGACGTCCCCCGAGCGGTGCGCGATCCCCTGGATGCGCCAGGGATCGAAATCGTCGGGCCGGACGAGGCGAAGCTTCGAGAGCCCCATGTTCTTCATCGCCCTCACGACCCCCGCCACATTCACCACGTCCTGCGGGCAGTCGAGTACGATGACGACCTCGCCCGGGGGATTCGGGTTCACGGTGCCCGCGGGCCGGCCGTTCACTCCGGCCGGACGAGCCTGAGCCCCCAAAGGCCCGCCACGGCACCGATCCCGGCCGCCACGAAGAATGGGGCGGAGGCACCGAGAAGGTCCCAGAGCACCCCCGAGACGAGTGGACCGATAACGCGCGCCAGCGCGCCGGCGCTCTGCCCGATACCGAGCGAGCCCCCCTGAATCCCATCCGGGGCCGATCTCGATAGGAGACTTACGAGTGCCGGGAGCGTGCCCCCGAAGCCGAGCGCGAGGAGGGCGAGTCCCGTCAGGAGCATGGGGATGGACGGGGCGAGCCCCACGACGAGGAACCCCGCCGCGAAGGGCACGGCCGAGGCGCGTATGAGCGTCACCTCCCCCGTCCGGGCGACGAGGAACCGTACGACCCCGCCCTGCATGACGGCGGAGCCGGTTCCGAGGAAGGCGAACAGCCATCCCACCGCGCGCTCGTTCAGCCCAAATCGTCCCGAGGCGAAGAGGGGGAAGATGGGGTGGAGGATCGAGAAGGCCATGGTGAAGAAGAAGAAGAGGACGAGGGCGTCGACGAAGGCCGGGTTCTTCGTCACGAGGCGGAGTTCCGCGAGCCTCGAGCGCCCGACCGCCCTGCGGCCCCGCCCCGTCCCGGGGTCGGTCGCCACCCTGCGGTCCCGGATCTGACGCACGCGTTCCCGTACCGTGAGGGATTCGGGGAGGAGGACGAGGGCGAGAAGCACGTTCGCCCCGCAGAGGCCGGCCGCCGCGAGTCCGGGGAGCTCCGGGGAGATGGGCGCGAGGAGGCCTGCAATGACCGGACCGAAGATGAATCCGAGACCGAAGGCCGCCCCAATCAACCCCATGTTGGCCGCCCGTCGCTCCGGCGGCGTCACGTCGGCGATGTAGGCCTGGGCCACCGGGATGTTCGCACCTCCGATCCCCGCCATGACGCGCGAGAGGACGAGGACCCATACCGAGCCGGCGTACGCGAAGATCAGGTAGGAGAGCGTGGAGCCGAGGAGGCCGACGATCAGGATCGGACGCCGCCCGTAACGATCCGAGAGCCGCCCCCACACGGGCGCGAAGAGAAGCTGCGCGGCCGAGTAGGAGAGGACGAGGACTCCCACCACCGTGCCCGAGGCCCCGAAACGGTCTGCATAGATCGGGAGGAGGGGCAGGACGATCCCGAACCCCACCAGATCCACGAAGACGGTGAGAAAGAGGATGGACAGCCGCACCCACGGGGGCGTGAGGGAAACTTCAGCTCCTCCCTTCGTCCGGCTCCGAGTCCGCTTCGTCACCGCTCGCGAGCGTCCCCGGATCCTTCACGTCGCTCTTGAAGTTCCGAATCCCCTCTCCCAGCCCTCTCGCGATCTGCGGGATCCGCTTCGCGCCGAAGAGAAGTAGCAAGAGGAGGAGAATGACGACGATCTCGCCCGCACCCAGACCACCAAACATGGCGATTCCTCCGGCCCCGTGATGAAGTGCAGCGCTCGGACACCTCCCGCCCGGTCCAGGGCCTGGGCCGGGCGGGAGGAAGGAATCTCTCTATGGAGCCGACGGAAGGCCACCCATCGCCGGAAAGCGGCCCTTCCGCGGCTTGACGCTACTTTCGGGAAAATATCTATTGCCGGGGCGATGAGCACCTGTACCTCCGCCGGAGAAGCGAATGTCAGAGGTCCCGATCGGATTCCGCTACAGCGACGAGCACGAGTACCTGAAGCCCACCGATGAGGCGGACATCTTCGCCGTTGGGATCACCGACTACGCACAGGGCGAGCTGGGAGACGTCGTCTTCCTCGAGCTACCCCAGGTCAGCGACCGATTCGGGAGGGGGGACGTCTTCGGCACGATCGAGGCCGTCAAGGCGGTGAGCGACCTCTTCACCCCCGTCGCGGGCGAGGTGGTCGCGGTGAACGCGGCGCTCGACGACGACCCGGCGCTCGTGAACTCGGATCCGTACGGTGCGGGGTGGATCATCGAGATGAGGCTCGACGATCCCGGCGCTCTCGAGGATCTCCTGGACGCAGACGCCTACGAGGCGCTCCTAGACTAGCGCCCGGGTCGTCCGTGCGGCCGCCGCCGTCCTTCCCCGGCAACGGGAGCAGACCCCCGGTACGCCCCGATGTCCGCCCCCGCGCATCCGACCCGATGACCCCTCGGCCAGAGCTGACCGAACGCTTCGAAGCACGGCACCTCGGACCGAGCGAGGCCGAGATCGAGGCGATGCTCGCCGCCCTCGGCTACGACACCGTCGAGTCGCTGATGGCCGACGTGGTCCCGGCCTCGATCCGGAGCGGAGAGCTGCCCGGCCTCCCCGGGGCGGTGTCCGAGGTCGAACTGGGCCGCCGGCTCCGCGCCCTCGCACGGCAGAACGGCACGGCGCGCTCCTACATCGGGATGGGCTACAGCGATGTCGTGACCCCGCCCGTCATCCTCAGGAACATCCTCGAGAACCCCGGCTGGTATACCCACTACACCCCGTACCAGGCCGAAATATCGCAGGGGCGCCTCGAGGCGCTCCTCAACTTCCAGACGATGGTCATCGACCTGACCGGGCTTCCCGTCGCGAACGCCTCCCTGCTCGACGAGGGGAGCGCGGCCGCCGAAGCGATGTCCCTCCTCCTGAATCAGGCCGAAGGCGACCGGAACGTCTTCCTTGTCGACGAGAGCTGCCACCCGCAGACGATCGCCGTCGTCGAGACGAGGGCGCGGCCGCTCGGGATCGAGGTCCGCATCATCGACCCCGTGAGCGAGGCAGCCGACGACGACGCCTTCGGGGTGCTGCTCGCCTATCCGGCGACGGACGGCGAGGTCCGGGAGCTCGAGTCGTCCGTCCGGCGTGCGCACGAGGCGCGCGCCGGCGTAGCCGTCGTCTGCGATCTCCTCGCCCTCACGCTCCTCACGCCGCCCGGCGAGTTCGGCGCCGACATCGCGGTGGGAAGCAGCCAGCGCTTCGGGGTTCCGATGGGGTTCGGCGGACCGCACGCAGCCTTCTTCGCGGCGCGGGCCGAGCTCAGCCGCGCGCTTCCCGGACGGATCATCGGCGTCTCGAGAGATGCCTCGGGCGGCCCGGCGCTCCGGATGGCGCTCCAGACGCGCGAGCAGCACATCCGGAGGGAGCGCGCGACCTCGAACATCTGCACGGCCCAGGTGCTTCTCGCGGTCATGGCCTCGATGTACGCCGTCTATCACGGCCCGGAGGGGCTGCGGCGGATCGCAGGGCGCATCCACGAGCTGGCGCGCACCCTCGCGGCCGGGCTCCGCGGCATGGGTCACGAGGTCGTGCACCGGCACTTCTTCGACACTCTCAGGGTCCGGCCGGCCACCCCGGGGACGGGCACCGTCCTCTCGCGCGCCGGTGAGGAGGGGATCAACTTCCGCGACTACGGGGACGGGACGCTCGGGATCGCGCTCGACGAGGCCGTGGGAACCGGGGAGCTTCTCGCACTCCTCTCCCTCTTCGAGCCGCCCGGCGCCCCCGGGCGCGACGCCGCGGGCCTCGCCCACCTCGCGGAAGGCCTCGCCGAGCCGGACGCGCTCTTCGGGCCGGTCCGGCGAACGAGCGGCTACCTCGAGCACCCGGTCTTCCACCGCCACCGCTCCGAGACGGCGATGCTCCGCTACATGCGGAGGCTCGAGAGCCGGGACCTCTCGCTAGCCACAAGCATGATCCCGCTCGGCTCGTGCACGATGAAGCTGAACGCCACGAGCGAGATGGCCGCGCTGAGCTGGCCGGAGTTCTCGGGGATGCACCCCTTCGTTCCTCTCGCGCAGGCCGGAGGCTACATGGAGATCATACGCGATCTCGGCGCGTGGCTGGGCGCGATCAGCGGACTCGAGGCCGTCTCGCTCCAGCCCAACTCCGGGGCCCAGGGGGAATACGCGGGCCTCCTCGTGATCCGGGCGTACCACGAGAGCCGGGGCGAGGGGCACCGGGACGTCTGCCTGATCCCCTCCTCCGCGCACGGGACGAACCCCGCGTCCGCCGTGATGGCCGGGATGAGGGTCGTGGTCGTCCGCTGCGACGGGCAGGGCAACGTGGACCTGGCGGAACTCAGGGAGAAGGCGGAGGCGCACAGCGACCGGCTCGCGGCACTCATGATCACCTATCCCTCGACGCACGGGGTCTTTGAGGAGGGCGTCCGGGAGGTCTCGGAGACCATCCACCGCCATGGGGGCCAGGTCTACCTCGACGGCGCGAACCTGAATGCCCAAGTGGGGCTCTGCCGGCCGGGCGACTACGGCGCGGACGTGTGTCACATCAACCTGCACAAGACGTTCGCGATCCCGCACGGGGGGGGCGGACCCGGGATGGGTCCAATCTGCGCCGCCCCCCACCTGGCCCCCTTCCTTCCCGGCCACCCCCTCGCGCCGGGCGGGCGGGCGGAGGCGATCGGGCCCGTCGCGTCCGCACCGTGGGGGAGCGCCTCGATCCTCCTCATTTCGTGGGCATACATCGCTCTCCTCGGCCGGGAAGGGATCCGCCGTGCGAGCGAGGTCGCGATCCTGAACGCGAACTACATGGTGGGGCGGCTCGAGGATCACTTCGACGTCCTCTACCGGGGCCCCGGGGGACGGGTGGCCCACGAGTTCATCCTCGACCTTCGGCCCTTCCGAAGGTCTGCGGGGGTCACGGACGAGGACATCGCGAAACGTCTCATGGACTACGGATTCCACGCCCCCACGATGTCCTTCCCGGTCCCGGGCACGATGATGGTGGAGCCGACGGAATCGGAATCGAAGGAGGAGCTCGACCGCTTCGCGGAGGCGCTGATCTCGATTCGCGAGGAGATCAGCGGGATCGAGTCGGGTCATATGGACCGAAAGAACAATCCGCTCAAGAAGGCCCCACACACGGCCACGGAGGTCGCCTCGAGCGTGTGGGAGCGGCCGTATTCGCGTGAACAGGCGGTCTTTCCCTACACCTCCTCGAGGGCGCACAAGTTCTGGCCCGCCGTCGGGCGCGTCGACAACGCCTTCGGCGACCGGAACCTCGTCTGCGCCTGCCCACCCGTCGCCTCGTACGAGACGGCGGGGGCGTAGGCGAAGCGCCGTGCGCCGCCCCGCTTCCGAGGCCCCCGAGTCGTGGCGATCGATCCGCTCACCTCCGCTTACGGGCGCCGAGAACATGGCGCTCGACGTCGCACTTGCCACCTGCCTCCGCCCGGGCGAGGGGGTGCTTCGCATCTACGGGTGGAGTCGGCCGACCCTCTCCTTCGGGCGCAATCAGCCGGTTCGGACACGCTACGCCGAGCTGGCCTCGACGCTCCTCGGCGGGAACGCCGTCCGGCGGCCCACGGGGGGGCGCGAGGTACTCCACGACCGGGAGCTCACCTACGCGGTCGTCGTTCCCTCCCGGGGGCTCGGCGGACCCAGAGCGATCCACCGCCGGCTGGGGAAAGCGCTTCTGGCGGCCGTACGTTCGCTCGGCGTCGAGGCTGAAATGGCCTCGGGCCTCAGCCCCGCTCCGGGACCCGGGGCGGGGAGCGCATGCTTCGGGAACGCGGTGGAAAGCGAGATCGAGGCGGGGGGCCGCAAGCTCGTCGGGAGCGCGCAGGCACGCCTCGCCGGTGCGATCCTCGAGCACGGATCCATCCCGCTTGCGCGTCCCACGGCAGGGCCCCGGGCACTCCGGGAAGCCGGGATCTCGCTCTCGGACGCCCTGGGCCGGGATCTCCCCTTCCGGAGCGTCGCCGACGCGGTGGAGGCCGCAATGATCCGGACGCTCGGCGGCCGGTGGCGCCGAGGCTCGCCTACCGGGGACGAGCGGAGGATGGCGGCATCGCTCCGTCCCCACTATGCATCCTCGGCGTGGACCTGGCGCCTATAGCGCGGCGGGAGGCCGCGCGGACACCCCCACCGGCCGAGGAAGGTGCCCGGAAATGACGCCACGTACGAGAGTGCTCTTCGCCCCGGCAGCGTTCGTCGCCGTCCTCGCCGGGTGCGGCGGCGGGGACTTCACCGCCCGCTCGGCCGCCAACCTCCCTCCCTTCTGCCAGGAGGTGCTCCCGAGAGTCGAGGCCTTCCTCGGCGGATTCCCGCACCCCGAAGGGGGGCGGTTCGGCGGGACCGCCGTCATCGGCACGATCGCGGAGATGCCGAACGGGATGAACTCCCTCGTTTCCACAGACTACGACGGGAGCCAGCACCAGACCTTCGTCCACCTGATGACGCTCGTCCGGCTGGACGAGAACCTCGAGCCCGTCCCCTACCTCGCGGAGTCGTGGGACTTCGACGGCGAGGCCGGAACGCTCACCTTCCACCTGCGCGACGACGTCTACTGGCACGACGGCACGCTGACGACGGCCGAGGACGTCGCCTTCACATTCGTGCGGGCAACGGATCCCGCGACCGGGTTTCCGAACGCCGGATTCTGGGCGCACTACGAGGGCGGGGCGGCGGGCACGCGAATCATCGACGCCCGGACCGTCGAGTTCGCCGTGGCACCGCACTCGGAGTACCTGGACGCCTGGCGGGCAACGGCGATCATGCCCGCGCACCTTCTCCACGACGTGCCCCCGGAGGAGTTCCGCCAGCACCCCTTCGGAACGCGGTGTCCCGTCGGCAACGGGCCCTTCGTCTTCGAGAGCCACCAGGTGGATGCGCTCTGGAGCTTCCGGCGAAACCCCGCCTTCCCGGAGGGCCTCGGCGGCGCCCCCTACCTCGAGCGGTACGTCTACCGGATCATCCCGGAGCAGACGACGCTTCTCACGGAGCTCCTCACGGAGAACATCGACTTCTACGTCTCGCCGGGGCCGGATCAGGCGCCCCGGATCGAGGAGGCCGCGGATCTCGATCTCAGGGTCTTCCCCTTCCGGGGATACGACATCGTCGCGTGGAATTCGAGGCGGCCGCAGCTCGCGGATGCACGGGTACGGCAGGCGATCACCCTCGGAATCAACCGTGAGGAGATCGTGCAGGCGATCCGGCGCGGGTACGGGGTCGTCGCGAATGCTGGGGTGCCGCCCTTCCACTGGGCGTACCTCGAGGAGGCGACAGATTCGCTTCGCTACGATCCGCGGCGGGCCGCCGGCCTCCTCCAAGAGGCCGGGTGGACCGACCGGGACGGCGACGGCGTGCGCGAGGGTCCGGAGGGCGAACGCCTCGAGATCTCCGTCAAGTACAACCTCGGCAACCAGCAGCGCGAGGACATCGCGCAGATCCTTCAGGCCCAGCTCGCGCCCCTCGGGATCGCCGTCACCCCCCTCGTCGTCGAGTGGGGCACGCTCCTCAACCAGATCAACACGCCCGAGCTCCGGGACTTCGACGGGGTCGTCATCGGGTGGGTCCCCGAGTTTCGCCTGGACGACCGCGACCTCCTCCACTCCGAGGAGGCGGACCAGCCCTATGGATGGGCCGGGACGGCGGATCCGGAGATCGACCGCCTCGTCGACACGCTCCGCATCGTGACAAGCCGGGCGGAGGCGATCCCCCTCTGGCACGAGCTCCAGTACCGGCTCCTCGAGGTGCAGCCCTACACCTACCTCTACCACCTCGAGCGCCTGGCGGGCCTGAACCGACGGCTCGAGGACGTCCGGCTGGACGCTCGCGGAGAGTGGGCAGGGATCCGGGACTGGTGGATCTCCGCCGATCTCCGGTGAGCCCGCCGGAGAGATGAGGAAGGGGCGTCTCTTCGTCCCGCGGGCGCGGGGAGGGGGACCGTGACACTCTTCCTCCTCCGCCGGCTCGCCCAGGCGGTCCCGCTCGTCCTCGGGATCGCCACCATCGTCTTCTTCCTCCTAAGCCTCGCTCCGGGCGACGCCGCCTCGTTTCTCGTATCACCGAACATGACCCCAGAGGCGCTCGAGCAGATCCGGAGGAACATGGGGCTCGATCAGCCCGTCCACATCCGCTACCTGCGCTGGATGGGCGCGATGCTCACGGGCGACTTCGGGATCTCCCTCTCGAGGAACGAGCCCGTCCTCGACATCATTCTCGAGATCCTCCCGAACACCCTCGTCCTCTCCCTCGCCGCGATCGTCGTGGCCTTCGCGGGCGGAATTCTGATCGGGGTCTTCCAGGCGGTGCGGCAGAACCGGCTCGCCGACAGCGCGCTCAGCGTGGCGAGCCTCTTCTTCTACTCGATGCCCTCCTTCTGGCTCGCCCTCATGCTGATCCTCGTCTTCAGCCTCGGAGCCCGGAACCTCTGGGGGTGGCCGGTCTGGCTGCCCGCCTCGGGGATGACCTCTGTGGAGTATCCGTTCATGAGCCCCGGCGAACAGCTCCGGGACCGCCTCGCGCACCTCGTCCTGCCCTCCCTCTCCCTCGCGCTCGTCCTCGCCGCGGGGATCGCGCGCTACATGCGCTCCAGCATGCTCGAGGTCATCCGACAGGACTACGTCCGGACGGCGCGCTCGAAGGGGCTCTCCGAGCTCCGGGTGATCACGAGGCACGCGCTCCCGAACGGCCTGATCCCGATCGTGACGCTCCTCGGGCTCTACCTGCCCACCTTCTTCAGCGGCGCGGTCCTGATCGAGACCGTCTTCGCGTGGCCCGGGATGGGACGGCTCGTCGTCGACGCGATCTTCCAGCGGGACTATCCGGTCGTGATGGCGGGGACGTTCATCTTCGCCGTCATGGTCGTGGCGGGGAACCTGATCGCGGACATGCTCTACGCCCTCGTGGATCCGCGGATCCGCTATGAGTGATCCGGTCCCTCCGCCCGCGGCCGGGGCGCGTTCCGGCGGCGGGGCCCCCGGGCGGAGAGCGAGGGGGGTCGTCGGCGTCCTCCTCCCGGGGCTCCCCTCGATCCTCGAAGGCCGGGTCGCGGCGGGGAGCACGGCGCTCCTCCTCTGGCTCGCACTCCTCGGAGCGGCGCTGCTGCGCCGGGAGCGCTTCTCCGCTGCACTCCTCGGCGCGTGGGACGAGAGGCTCGCATTCGCCACCTGGACGCTCACCGTGCTCCTTCTTCTTGCATGGTCGCTGCGCCAGGGCACGAGGGCGCGCGCGGCGGCTGGGCGAGCGGGCCGCAGCCAGTTGGAGCATGCGTGGGAGGCGTTCGCAAGGAACCGCCTCGCGCTCGCGGCGGCCTTCGTCGTCATCCTCTCGTACCTCCTCGCGCTCCTGACCCCGCTTCTCGCGCCCGTCGATCCGGCGATGCAGGGAGATCTCACGACGGAGCGGCTACTCCCCCCCTCCACCCTCCACCTGCTCGGAACGGACCAGTTCGCGAGGGACATCCTCTCGCGGGTCCTCTACGGGGCGCGCATCTCGCTTACGATCGGGTTCGTGGCGGTGAGCATCTCGATGACGATCGGCACCGTCCTCGGCGCCGTATCGGGCTTCGCGGGGGGACGCATCGACGCACTCATCATGCGGCTCGTCGACATGGTCCTCTCCTTCCCGCGCCTCGTGCTCCTCATCGCGATCATCGCCTTCTTCGAGCCCTCGATCTTCCTCATCGTCGCCGTCCTCGGGCTCACGCAGTGGCCGCACCCGACGAGGCTCATCCGGGGCGAGGTGCTGAGTCTCCGGGAACGGGAATTCATACAGGCGGGAAGGGCGCTCGGGCTCTCCGGCACTCGCCTCGTGCTCCGCCATGTGATACCGAACGCATTCGCCCCCGTGATCGTGGCGGCAACGCTCGGGATCGGCGACACGATCGTGCTCGAGGCCGGGCTCTCCTTCCTCGGCCTCGGCGTGCAGCCACCCACCCCCTCCTGGGGAACGATGGTCGCGGACGGGCGCGACAACCTCTTCGGCGGGTGGTGGATCTCCACCTTCCCCGGTCTCGCGATCGTCCTCGTCGTCCTCTCCTTCAACATCGCGGGCGACGGGCTGAGAGACGCCCTGGATCCCCGGTCGAGGAGGTGAGCGAGGTGCCGCTCCTCGAGGTGAGGGACCTTCGCACGTACTTCGCGACTGATGCGGGGATCGCCCGCGCGGTCGACGGCGTCTCCTTCTCTGTCGAGGAGGGGGAGACGGTCGGGATCGTCGGGGAGTCGGGGTGCGGGAAGACGGTCGCCTCCCTCTCGATCATGCGGCTCGTCCCGGATCCGCCCGGACAGATCCTCCCCGGCGCCTCGATCCGCTTGGGCGGCCGCGAGCTCCTCGAGCTCCCGGAGCGGGAGATGCGGCGGGCGCGGGGGCGGGAGGTCGCGATGGTCTTCCAGGAGCCGATGACCTCCCTCAACCCCGTCCTGACGATCGGCGACCAGATACGGGAGGCGCTCGTCCTGGACGGCCGCCTCGAGGGGCGGCGCGCGAGGGAGGCGGCGGTCCGGCTCCTCGGCGAGGTCGGGATTCCGGACGCGGAGGCACGCTACGCTGAGTACCCGCACCACCTCTCGGGCGGGATGCGGCAACGCGTCATGATCGCGATCGCGCTCGCCCTCGAGCCCTCGCTTCTCATCGCCGACGAGCCGACGACGGCGCTCGACGTCACGATTCAGGCACAGATCCTCGACCTCATCTCGAAGCTCAAGGAACGGCGAAGGATGGGGGTGCTGCTCATCACGCACGACCTCGGCGTGATCGCCGAGGTCTCGGACCGCGTCCTCGTCATGTACGCGGGCCAGATCATCGAGTCCGGGACGGTCGAGGAGATCTTCCGTGCCCCCGCACACCCGTACACGCGGGGGCTCCTCGCCTCCCTCCCCAGGGCCTCCGCAGACGAGAGACGGCTGAGCTCGATCCCGGGCTTCGTCCCCGACGCCGCCGCATGGCCGGAGGGCTGCCGCTTCCGGTCACGCTGTCGGCACGCGTGGGAGAAGTGCAGGGAGCCGCCTCCCCTGTTCCCCCGGGACGAGCGGGGGAGGGAGGACGTGGTCCGCTGCTGGCTCCCGGGTGAGCCCCGGCGGACGGGCGGGGCGCAGGTTTCCGCCTCGTCCTCGGGGGCGGTGGAGCGGCGGCGCGCCGAGGTGCACACACTGGACTCGACCACCCCGGGGGAGGGGGCGCCCCCTCTCCTCCGTGTCCGAGGTCTCCGGAAGTACTTCCCCCAGCGCGGCGGATTTCGCCGCCGGACCCGGCCTGTCGTCCGGGCCGTGGACGGGGTGTCCCTCGAGATCAGCCGGGGGGAGACGCTCGGACTCGTCGGGGAGTCGGGGTGCGGGAAGTCGACCACGGGGCGGGCGATCCTGAGGCTCATCGAGCCGACGGAGGGCGAGGTCCACTTCGGCGGCGAGGACGTCCGCTCGATGGAACGCGAGGCGCTTCGAAGGCTCAGGCGACGGGCACAGATCATCTTCCAGGATCCCTTCGGCTCCCTGAACCCCCGGATGACGGTCGCGGATATGCTCGGGGAGATCCTCAAGGTGCACGGCCTCGCCCCGGAACGGGCGGGACGGAGGGCACGGATCCGGGAGCTCCTTGACATCGTCGGGCTCCTCCCGGGACACGCGGACCGGTACCCTCACGAATTCAGCGGGGGGCAGCGCCAGCGGATCGGGATCGCGCGAGCGCTCTCCGTCGAGCCGGACTTCATCGTCTGCGACGAGCCCGTCTCCGCGCTCGACGTCTCCGTCCAGGCCCAGATCCTGAACCTCCTGCGCGACCTCCAGCGCGAGCTCGGCCTGACCTACCTCTTCATCAGCCACGACCTGTCCGTCGTCGAGCACGTGAGCGACCGGGTCGCCGTCATGTATCTGGGGCGGATCGTCGAGACCACGACCGTCGGCCGCCTCTATCGGGAGGCGCGCCACCCCTACACCCGCTCCCTCCTCTCCGCGATTCCCCGCCCCGAGCCGCGCGGAGCGCGGCGCGGGGAGCGGATTCTCCTTCAGGGAGACATCCCCTCCCCGGCCACCCCGCCGCCCGGGTGTCCCTTCCACCCGCGATGCTGGCACCCCGCAAGGGACGAGGCGTGCACGCGGATCGCTCCGTCGCTCGAGCCCGTGGAGACTGGGGAGCACCGTGCCGCGTGCATCAAGCTCGCGCCGCGATCCGGCCCTTGACAGTGACGGGAGGCGCATTCATTATCGGTTCTCTCAAAATCGGAGTCTCGTGGTCCTGATCCGCTTCAGGCCGAGAGCGCAAACTACTTCGTCAGGAGGTTCCCCTTGGTCGGCAAAACGCTTTTCTACAGCGCCCTCCTCCAGATCCCGGGGATGGACCAGCCCGACCTGGGCCTCACGGATCAGCTAGCCTTCGCGTGGGACGAAATGGGCTTCATGCGCTGGCCGCTGAGCATCTGTCTCGGGATCGGCATTCTCGTGATCATCTGGAAGTTCTTCGACCTCCTGGCGAAGAGCGCCCGGACGAAGAGGATCCTCTCCTCGGTGAACGAACTCCTGGCGGACCACCAGATCGACGAGGCGATGGAGATCTGCCGCGACTCGAACTCGCCGGCAGCGAACATCCTCTTCGCCGGGCTCGAGCGTAGGAATGAGGGCACGGACCGAGTGATGAAGGCGATCGAGAACCAGGGGCTCCTCGAGCTGTCGAAGCTCGAGAAGGGTCTCGTCATCCTCGCGACGCTCACAAACATCGCACCCCTCCTGGGCTTCCTCGGGACGGTGATCGGGATGATCATCGCCTTCCAGGCGATCGAGGTCGCGGGCGAGGTGGAGGCGACTCTCGTCGCGGGCGGAATCAAGGTGGCGCTCCTCACGACGGCCACCGGACTCGCGATCGCGATCCCGGTGAGCATCGCGCACAACTACTTCGTCTCAACGATCGATTCACTGGTCATCGACATGGAGGAGTCGGCGCAGAAGATGATCGACACCCTGCACGCGATCGACGCGAAGGGGGCGTAAGTCCCCTCCGAGTGCCTTCCCTGGGCACGAAGGGGCCACCCCGGCGAATCCGGCCGGGGTGGCCCCTTTCTCTATGCTCCCCGGCAGGACCCCGTTGATGACCCCTCCCCCGGATGAGAGGCCGAGGCTCTTTCTCATCGATGCGTACGCCCTCATCTACCGGGCCTTCTTCGCCTTCGTCCGGCGGCCGCTTACGAACACTCGGGGAGAGAACACCTCCGCCCCGTGGGGATTCCTGAACTTCCTCCTCACGATCCGCGACGACTACGCCCCCGCCTACCTCGCGGTCGTCTTCGATTCGGGGCTCAGCCGACGCGACGAGGAGTTTCCCGACTACAAGGCGACGCGGGAGAAGATGCCGGACGAGCTCCGCGCCTCGCTCCCCAGAATCCGGGATCTCATCGAGGCCTTCAACGACGAGATCGTGGAGCTCGAGGGGTATGAGGCGGATGACGTGATCGGGACACTGGCCCGGCAGGCCGCGGCGACCGGCGTCGAGGCGGTCGTCGTCTCGAGCGACAAGGACTTCCACCAGCTCGTGGGACCCGGGATCCGCCTCCTGAATCCGGGGCGCGGAGGGCCCTCCGGCGTCGCCGCCCACTGGGTCGACGAGTCGAATGCCTCCGATCGGCTCGGCGTCGCCCCCGACCAGGTCGTGGACTTCCTCGCGCTCGTGGGAGACGCATCGGACAACGTCCCCGGCGCGCCCGGGATCGGGGCGGGATGGGCACGGCGGCTCCTCACGGAGATCGGCCCTCTCGACGAGCTCCTCACCCACCCGGAGCAGATCCCCTGGAAGTCGAAGCGAATCTCGATCGCGGAGAACGGGGCGCAGATCCGCCTATCTAGGCAGCTTGTCACGCTTCAGACGGATCTTCCGATAGGGCTCGACCTGGAGCGGCTCCGCCTCGGGGAGCCGAATCTTCCGCGCCTCCGGGAGCTCTGCATCGATCTCGGCTTCCGCTCCCTCCTGAAGCGGTTCTCGAGGGAGGCGCCGCCGCACGGTGAGGGAAACGAGGAGGGGAGCGAGTACCGGGTCCTCTCGGCCGCCCCGGAGGTGGAGCGGGCGGTCGGGGAGGCGAGGCGCACGGGGAGGGTCGCACTCAAGGTCCTCGCCACCTCGGCCGAGCCGATGAGGGCAAGGCTCGTCGGCCTCGCCCTCGCCTGGGAGCCGGGGGGCGGGGTGTATCTGCCTTTAGGGCACGAGGGAACCCCGGCCGACCTCATCGAAGGAAGTGCCCCCGCCCCGAACCTTCCCCCGCTCACGGACCCAGCGATGGCCTCGCTTCGGACCCTTCTCGAGGATCCGGAACTCCCGAAGGTGGGCCACGACCTCAAGGCGGACACCATCATCCTCCGCCGGACGGGGGTAAGCCTCGAGGGCGTGGACTTCGACACGATGGTGGCTTCCTACATCCTCGATCCGGGACGCCGCCAGCACACGATCGGCTTCGTGTCCACCGATGTACTCGGCCGCCCGCTGGCCCCGCTCGACGAGCTCACGGGGAAGGGGAAGAAGCGAATCTCCGTCGGCCAGTTGGCACCCGACGAGGCGTCGGCCGCACTCTGCCGGAGGGCGGAGCTTTCGCTCGAACTCGCGTCCCGCTTCTCGCCCGAACTCGCCGAACAGGGGATGGAGGAACTCTTCCGCTCCCTCGAGATGCCGCTCGTCCCCCTCCTCTCGGAGATGGAGGAGGCTGGGATCCGTATCGATCCCGGCTTCTTCGCCGGGATGAGACGGAGGCTCGAGCAGGAGCTTGCCCTCGTGAGAGAGGAGATCTTCAGGGAGGCGGGGGGCGAATTCAACGTCAACTCGAACCCCCAGCTCCGGGAGGTCCTATTCGAGAAGCTGGAGCTTCCCGTCGTCAAACGGACGAAGACCGGACCCTCGACGGACGCCTCTTCCCTCGAGGAGTTGGCCGCCCTGGGCTACACCCTCCCCCGCCACCTCATCGAGTACCGGCAACTCGAGAAGCTCCGTTCCACCTACGTCGATGCGCTCCCCAAGCTCGTACACCCGTCCACGGGCCGGATCCACGCCTCCTTCAACCAGGCGGTCGCCGCCACGGGCCGGCTCTCCTCGTCGAATCCGAACCTCCAGAACATCCCGATCCGAACCGAACTCGGACGGGAGATCCGCAAGGGGTTCGTCCCCGATGAGGGGCACCTCCTCCTCGCCGCCGACTACTCGCAGATCGAGCTCCGGATCCTCGCCCACTTCTCCGGGGATCCGGCCTTCGTCACGGCCTTCCGGGAGGGAGTCGACATCCACCGGCAGACCGCGTCCGTCATCTTCGGCACGCCGGTCGAGGAGGTTACTTCCGAGGAGAGGACGCACGCGAAGACGATCAACTTCGCCACGCTCTACGGACAGGGCGACTTCTCGCTCGCTCGGCAGCTCGGCATTTCCCGGCGGGAGGCGGCCCGGTTCATCCAGAGCTACTTCGAGCGATTCTCAGGGGTTCGCGCCTTCCTCGACCGCCAGATAGCGATGGCAAAGGAGGAGGGGTACGTCGAGACGCTGAGCGGGCGGAGGCGCTACGTCCCCGAGCTGGCATCCCGGAACTGGAACGTCCGCCAGTTCGGGGAGCGCATCGCCCAGAACACCCCGGTTCAGGGCTCCGCGGCCGACCTCATCAAGGCGGCGATGATCCGGATCCGCTCCGAACTTCGGGACGCCCGCCTCTCGAGCCGCCTTCTCGTTCAGGTCCACGACGAGCTCGTCTTCGAGGTCCCGGACCCCGAGCTCGATCGCCTTCGCGAGATCGTCGTCCGGAACATGGAGGGAGCGATGGATCTCGCCGTCCCCCTTCGGGTGGAGGTCGGGATCGGGCACTCGTGGTACGACTGCAAGGGATAGCCGGAGCAAACGATCCCAGATGATCCCCGGCTGCTCGTCCCCGCCCGGGGCGGCCGGCGGATCCGGTGCAGACGGTCACCGTGTCCCTGATCGTTTCGGGATGCGCCTCCCGCTACCCGAACAGCACGCCGCCGGCCAGTCAGCCAGCCGGTGCGCGACCGGTATCATCGGCACCGCGGGACCGGATCCCTGCGCCGAAACCGTGCTTCGCCGCGAGGGGGGAGGAGCCCTCGTGCTCATGGGGGCGGCTCCCACGCCTCGCAGGGCCGTGGTGACGGCGTGCGGTACTCCGCAACTCGGCGGTACCTGGTCGGTGGACGCGGGGGAGCTTCGTCAGATCGACGGGATGCAGGCGTACTTCGGGCGAGTGGAGGCAGCGGGCGAGGCGCTCCTCTTCCGTCTTGGGGGGAAGCGTCCCCCGATCCCCCTCGATGACGTTCCGAATGACCTGCGCCGCTCGGGCGGGCGATAGCCTGGGTGGCGGGCTCTGGATGGCCGGAGCTTATTCGGTCCGTTCGTTCGGGGTCCTCCCTGCGCCGTGACGGCAGGCCAGAGGGCCACCGGCGACACGGAACCCTCTCACGCGAAGGGCTACGCTGCGGGTGCCGAGAGTCTTGGCGGCCGCTCTCTCCGTCGCTCGCGCGGGGCGGAGCCGTCCGGGGTTAGTGGGCCGCCCAGAATCCCGAGAGAGAGTCGCCGTGAGGGCTCTCGCGGAGCTTCTCGAAGGCGCGGTTTCGGATCTGGCGGATCCGTTCCCTCGTTACGCCGAGGAGTGAGCCGATCTCCTCGAGCGTCCTCTCCTCCCCGTCGTCCAGGCCATAGTAGAGGTAGAGGATCTTCCGCTCACGCTCCGTCAGATACGACTCGAACATCGTCTCGAGGAAGTCCCGCCGGGCCATCGCCTCCACATCCTCCTCGATGTCCCCGGACTCGACGCCCGCGAACCGCTCGCCGAACGAAGCGCTGTCGCGGTCGCTCCGATCGATCGGGGCGTCGAGGGAGAGCTCGCTCGCGGCCACCCGGCGAAGGGCGCGGATCGTCTCGACCGGCTCCGCCATGTCCTCGGCCAGCTCCTGGTCTGTCGGGGGACGGCCGAGCTTCTGCGTCAGAGCCGTGTTCGTCCGCGCGAGCCGGGCCAGATTCGAGTTTTGATTGAGCGGGATGCGTACGGAGCGTGTCTGTTCGGCGAGTGCCTGGAGAACGGTCTGGCGGATCCACCAGACCGCATACGATATGAACTTGACCCCCTTGTCCGGATCGAACTTCTTGACGGCCTTGAGGAGACCCTCGTTGCCGATACAGACGAGTTCGGCAAGCCCGAGTCCCCGGCCCTGGTACTTCTTCACGTAGGAGATCACGAAACGCAGGTTTGCGGTGACGAGGCGCTCGGCGGCTTCCTTGTCGCCGGCGCGAGCCCGCCTTGCAAGCGCGCGCTCCTCGTCCGGATCCTGTATGAGGGGGTATTTCTCTACGTCCTGCAGGTACTGGTCGAAGGAATCCAGCCCGCGAGTGGCAGAAAACATCAACTTCGCATCATCCCCCTGAAGAGTCTCGGGCAAATCCGATACAGGGAACCGCGGCCACTAAGACCCTGTAGGCCTGCACGTTGCGCGAAGTTTGCCTGGATCGCATTCACCTCCGAGGATCCTTCGACGTAGAAATCTGAAGCTATAAACAGACGAATCTTGAGTCAAAGGCCCCGTCGAGGGCGCCGAAGCGTCCCGCTCAGAGGCGCTTCCGGCCGCCTCGCCCGCGCCCTCCCGCTCGACTCCGGCGCGACGGGGCATCCATGGACGAACCCCCTCCTTCCCGTCACCTTACTCGGGGACCGCAGGGAAGGTGCCATCCTCTTCGAATCGACGACCGGGGCATCCAGAACATGACGCAGGGACGGGGGGAACCTCGCAAGCGAGACACTACAGTAGCGCCCCGGCACGGGCTCGAGTTCCACGGCATCGAAGCCTCCGCCGCGGTACACTCGGACCCGTCTCCGGCAAAGCTCTACACCGTAGCGCTCGCCCGGGGGGAGGGGGAGCTCACCGCTGACGGCGCCTTCTCGGCCGTCACCGCGCCGCAGACGGGACGATCCCCCTCGGACCGCTTCATCGTCCGCGATACCCTGACGGAGGAGACCGTGGACTGGGGTGCAATCAATGCGCCCCTCCCCCCGGATGCGTACCGGCGTCTCAGGGCCGACGTGATCGCTCACCTGGGCGGGCGCGAGCTCTTCGTGAAGAATGCCCGGGCCGGGGGGGAGGGTGCGGCCGGGATCGGGGTGCGGGTCATCAGCACCTCGGCGTGGCACACCCTCTTTGCCTACAACATGTTCCACCGGAGCCAGCGCTCCGGGGCGATGATGCCGAAGCCCGACTTCACGGTTCTTCACGCCCCCGGGATGCAGGCGGATCCCGCCCGGCACGCAACCCGCTCGGGCACCTTCGTCGTAGTGAACCTGACCGACCACCTGGCCCTGATCGGGGGCACGCGCTACGCGGGGGAAATCAAGAAGTCGATCTTCTCGGTCCTCAACTACCTCCTCCCGGCGGGGGATACCCTCCCGATGCACTGCTCCGCCAATGTGGGCCCGTCGGGTGACTCGGCCCTCTTCTTCGGACTCTCGGGCACAGGGAAGACGACGCTGTCCGCAGATCCGTACCGCCGCCTCATCGGGGATGACGAACACGGTTGGGGTGCTGACGGGATCTTCAACTTCGAGGGCGGCTGCTACGCGAAGGCGATCCGGCTCACGGCCGAGGACGAGCCGGAGATCTACGGGGCGTGCCGGCGCTTCGGGACGATTCTCGAGAATGTGGTCCTCGACCCGGGGACGGGCGGGGTGGACTTCGATGACGCGACGATCACGGAGAATACCCGCGCCTCCTACCCGATCCACTTCATCCCGAACGCCATCGTTCCCGGGCGGGCGGGGCATCCCGCGAATGTGGTCTTCCTCAGCTGCGACGCCTTCGGGGTCCTTCCCCCCGTCTCCCGCCTCACCCCCGCCCAAGCGATGTACCACTTCCTCTCCGGCTACACGGCGAAGGTCGCCGGAACGGAGAGAGGCGTCACCGAGCCGAAGGCCGTATTCTCGGCCGGCTTCGGCGCACCCTTCCTGCCGAGGCACCCGACCGTCTACGCGCGGATGCTCGGGGCGAGCCTGCGCGAACACGGGAGCCGCGTATGGCTGATCAACACCGGGTGGGTCGGGGGCCACGCGGGTGAGGTCGACCGGGTGCGGCTCGTCTATACCCGCGCGATGGTCCGGGCCGCGCTCGAGGGTGCGCTCGACCGGGTCGAGACGGCGGCGGATCCCTACTTCGGCGTAGCCGTGCCTGCCTGTGTGCCAGGGGTCCCCCCGGAGATTCTCCTGCCGGCCAGGTCCTGGCCGTCGGCCCAGGCGTACCGGAGCGCGGCCACCCGGCTCGCGGAGATGTTCCGGGAGAATTTCCTGAGATACGAGGGGGAGGCGGATCCGGAGGTCGTGGCGGCGGGTCCCGGGCTACCGGGCCCCACCGGCTGACCGGACCCCGATCCCGGCCGGGATCCTCCCGGCGTCCGCTTCCCCCCGAGCACCGGGCTCCTCCGCAGGCGCAGTCTCCGCGCGGCAGGCACCGGGCGGCGCACCCTCGAGCGCAACCGGGATCACCTCGTCGAGCCCCCGGACGAAGTGCACGGTAAGCGTGTCGAGCACCCCGTCGGGGATGTCCTCGAGGGCGGCCTCGTTGTCGGCGGGGAGGATGATCTCGTGGATCCCTGCGCGCACGGCACCGAGGATCTTCTCCTTCACCCCGCCGATCGGGAGAACGCGACCGGTCAGGGTCAGCTCGCCCGTCATCGCCACGTCGCGGCGCACCTTCCGCCTCGAGAGGGCGGAGAGGAGGGCGACGGCCATCGTGATCCCGGCCGACGGCCCGTCCTTCGGCACCGCGCCCTGGGGGACGTGGATATGGACTTCCGTTCCGTTGAGCGACTTCGGAACCGTCCCGTATGCCCTCCCGAGGCTCTTTGCCACGGTCCAGGCCGCCCTTCCCGACTCCTGCATGACGTCCCCAAGCTGGCCGGTCAGAACGAGGCGTGACTCCCCCGGCATGACGCTGGCTTCCACGAAGAGGATGTCCCCCCCGACCGGGGTGTAGAACATGCCGGTGGCGACACCGACCGCGTTCTCGGTGCGCATCTTCTCCGGGTGGACCCTCGGGCGGCCCAGCAACTCCCGGACCTCCCGGGGCGTGACCCGGAAGCGCGCCACCTCGTCTCCGGCGATCTTCCTCGCCACTTTCCTTGCCACCTTCCCCAGCGCCCGCTCGAGCCTTCGCACACCCGCTTCCCGGGTGTGCTGTGAGGTGACGCAAAGGACTGCTTCGTCGGTGATCTCGAGTTCGTCCTCCTCGAGCCCTGCCTCCTCGCGCTGCCTCGGTATCAGGTACCGCTTCGCGATCTCGAGCTTCTCCCCCTCGGTGTAGCCGGAGAATTCCACCTGCTCCATCCGGTCGAGGAGCGGGGAGGGGATCCGGTCCGCGTAGTTCGCCGTCGCGATGAACAGGACCTCCGACAGATCAAAGGGGATCCCCATGTAGTGGTCCGTGAACGTGAAGTTCTGCGCGGGATCCAGGACCTCGAGGAGGGCGGACGAGGGGTCCCCCTGGAAGGAGACACCCAGCTTGTCAACCTCGTCGAGGAGGAAGACCGGGTTCTTCGACCTGACGTGGCGCATCCCCTGAATGATCCGGCCCGGCATCGCCCCCACGTAGGTGCGCCGGTGGCCACGGATATCCGCCTCGTCCCGGGCCCCGCCGAGGGAGATGCGGGCGTACTTCCGGCCGAGGGCCCGGGCGATCGAACGCGCGATAGAGGTCTTCCCGACCCCGGGAGGACCGGTGAAGAGGAGGATCGGCCCCTTCCCGATGAGATCGCGCGGGCAGGCTTCCCCTTGGGTCGACGTCCGACCCGTCTCCCCCTCCCCACCTTCCTCGCCATCGCCGACTTCGGCCCCGGCGGCCGGAGCCACACCGCCCTCCTCGCCCTCTGCGGGCACGCTGGCCGACACCGCGGTGCGGTCCATCTGCAGCTTGCGGACGGCCAGGAATTCGACGATCCGATCCTTTACATCCTCGAGTCCGTAGTGGTCCTCGTGGAGGATCTCCTCGGCGGCCGCCAGGTCGATCTTGTCCTCGGTCCTCGCATTCCAGGGCAGCTCCGTCACCCACTCGAGGAAGGTCCGGATCACCTGGTATTCGGCCGACTGGGAGAGCGTGCGCTCGAGACGCCTGAGCTCCCGACCCACCTCGATTCGGACGTCCTCCTCCAGCTCGAGCGCCTCGATCCGCGAGCGGAGCTCCTCGAGCTCCTCCTTCTCGTCCTCGTCACCGAGCTCGCGGCGGATCTGCTTCATCTGCTCCCGGAGGAGCATCTCACGCTGCCGCTCCCCTAGTTCCTCCTGCACGCGAGCCTGGATCTCCTCCTGCGCTTCGATCCGCGCCAGCTCGCGCTCGACGGCCACGAGCGCCCTTTGCATCCGCTCCTCGTCGTCGAGGACCTCGAGGAGCTTCTGCTTGTCTGCCGTCGGGAGATCCAGGTAGAAGGCCACCAGGTCGGCGAACGAACCGGGCTCATCCACGCCCTGGATCAGCTGGTTCAGCGCTTCGGCCGGCACGCCCCGCCGGGTTCCGAGCTCGGCGGCACGGTCCCGCAGCTCCTTGTCCAGCGCCTGGAAGGCCGGCGCCTCGGGGCCCTTCGGGGGAACGCGGTCCAGCCCGACGAGTCCGGCGCGGAGCAACTCCTTCCCCCCGCCCTCGTACGAGACGGCTTCAGCCCGCTGATCCCCCTGCACGAGAAGCTGGAGACCCCCACGCGCCCGGTGCGCCTGGAGCACGCGGACCACCGTGCCGACGCGGTAGAGAACCTCCTCGGTGGGCTCCTCGGCCGGCTCCCGCTGGGAGACGGCAAAGAGGCGGCGATCCCCCTCGAGGGCCTCCTGCACGGCAGCGACCGTGCCGGGCCTGCCTGCGGCGATCGGAATCGCAACGCCGGGATACACCACCGTCTCCTTCAGGGGAAGGACCGGCAGATCAAACCTCTCACCCATCACCAACCCTCGCTTGCGGAGACCATCCGGAAGGGCGCCGCCACCCCGAACCGCCGTACACCCGGCCGGGAACAGGCGTGTTCCCCGGTGCGCGGCCCCGACAGGCGTTGCAAGATCCCTGCCACCCGGCCACCGTGGGAATATGCCGGTCCGGCCGGAAATCTGCCATTCTGGCTGTCGGGTCCGGAAGATATCGCGGCCCGTTTCCGGACACTATGGCGGTTCGGGACCGGCGCGGATCGGGCTGTGGCTCGGGGCTGCATCGCGACCTCCTCGCGAGCCGGGCAGCCGGGAGCACCGAGGGGAGACCGAACGACTTTCGCCTGACGGCCGTGCGATGGCTCGCCGGGAACTCTCGCGGCCCGGGGTGCGCGAGCGTGAAGAAGGCATATTATCCTTCCTTTCAGGGCGTCGAGGACACGCAGCGTGAAGATGGGAACGAGGGGCTTGGCACCTGGTGACAGCGGCCCGGAGGGTCGGGATGCGGCGGAACGGGAGGGGTCCAGTGTATCAACAGGCGGACATGCGGAACCGCTCCGGCGCGCCGCGCGCGGGAGCTAGGCTCTCCCGTGCGGGGCGGTGGCGCCGCTCTCTTCTCTGTCCTGCTGCGGGGGCAGCGATCACGCTCTTGGCCGGGGCGCCTCTTGCGGCCCAGTCCGGGGGTGGTTCCGGCCCCGTGCCGGGGGCGGGAGGGAGGCTCGCGCCCCTCCTCTCCGAGCCCGCGCCGAGCGAGAGTGTGCAGGAGGCAGCGATCGAGGGGCTGAGGGAGGCACTCGACGCGTGGGAAGCGGGGGATCACTTCGCTGCGGCTCACCGGGCCGACTCCGCGCTCGCTCTCATCCCCGCACTCTCGGACTGGCGGCCCCTCCTCCTGGCCGAGCTGCTCGCGCCCGCCGGCGACACCGCCGAGGTGCGCTCCGCGCTCGGGCGCCTGGACACGGGGGATCTCCACCTCTCGCGCTGGAGCTGGGCGGCGCTTGCCGACGCGTACGAGGAGGCGGGGGACCCCGACGGCGCGAGCCGGATCGCCCGGGATCACGCGGGCCGCGAGCGGAATCCTGCGCGGGCAGCCTCGGCCTGGGTCAGGGCGGGCACGCTCGCCCTCGAGGCGGGCGACTCCGTGCAGGCGGAGGCGGACCTCCACCGCGCGCTCGACTACGGCCCCGACTACGAGGGGGCACAGGACGCCTCCATCCTCATCAATCGGGCGGGGTGGCCGCTCGAACCCGCGGACGAGCTTCGCCTGGGGAGAGCGCTCCTCGCCGGTGATGCGTGGGGGGCGGCCTACAACAGGCTCGCGCCCTACGTCGTCGAAGGGGCAGCCCCCGTGCCCTCCGACGGGGACGAGCTGCTCGTGGGACTCGGGGAGGCGCTCTTCCGGCTCCGGCGCTACCGGGAGACGGAAGAAGCGCTCGCGCCCGTGACCGGGGTGGGCACGACGAGCGAACTCCGCGCACCCGCCCTCTACTGGACGGGCAGGGCCCTTCTTCGCAGGGGGGAAACGAGCGCCTCCGAGTCCACGCTCCTCACCCTTGCCGAGTCGCACCCGGACTCGCCGTGGGCAGAGCGGGGCCTCTACGCGCTTCTCTCTTACGAGCTCGAGACCGGGTTCGGACCGAGGGCACGCCGCTTTCTCGGCGGACTCCTCGGGGTGGGCCTCGGAAGCGCCGAGATGCGCCTGACCGTCGTCGAGCTGGGCTCGACCGACTACCTCTCCGGGGACTACGATGCGGCCGCGGAGACTTTCGAGCGGTATCTCGCGGCGAGCCGAACGGCTTCCGCCCGTCAGCAGGCGGGCTATTGGGCCGCGCTCAGCCATGAGCGGGCGGGAGACCCTGGGGAGGCCAAGCGGCATCTTCTCGACGTCTACGGGGAGGATCCCCTCACCTTCTACGGCGTCTTCGCGGGGGAGGAGGTCGAGGCACCTATCCTCCCCGCCGACCTGCCCGAGGGACCCGCTGCCGCGGTGACGGAAATGCAGACCGAGTTCACGAATGCGGTCCTCCGGCTCCGGGTGCACCGGCTCGTCCCCACACCGGGGTCCTTCGAATTCGAGTTCGACCGGCTCACCGGTTACTTCGACGAGCGGTTCGGGGGGAGCTACGAGTTCGCCGAGGCGTTGATCGAGGGTGGCCTTCCCCTTCAGGCCGTCGTCCTCGGGCGGAGGATCCGCGCTGAGGAGGGACGCTGGAACCTCCGCCTCCTCACGATCGTGCACCCCTTCCCCCACAGGGAGATCATCGTCCGCGAGGCGCGGCAGCGGGGACTCGACCCGTTCTTCGTCGCCGGGCTCATCCGGCAGGAGTCCGGGTTCGATGCGGAGATCTCGAGCGTATCGGGGGCCTGGGGAATGATGCAGCTCATGCCGCCCACGGCGAGGGAGGTGGCCGCCAGTCTCGATATCGCCTACTCCCTCGAGCGGCTGAGGGATCCCGCCACGAACATCGCACTCGGGAGCACCTACCTCGCGAACATGGTCCGCCGCTTCGACGGGAAGCCGGAGGACGTCCTCTCGGCCTACAACGCGGGTCCGGGACGGATGAGGAGCTGGCGGGGAGAGTCCGTCTACCGGGACCGAGACGTGTTCGTCGAGCACATCCCCTTCGAGGAGACGCGCAACTATGTGAAATCCGTGCAGATGTACGCGCGCATCTACTCGGCGCTCTACGGCTGCGGCGACTTCGAGCCGTGCCTGGGGCTCGACTACCCGACGCTTCTCGAGGAGAGTCCGCTCGCCGGGGGGGCGCCGAACACCCTGCAGCCCGACTGACGCTCCGGAACCCGGGGAAGGCGGAGATGGTAACCGGAGCCTCCGGCGTCGCCCGGCAAGCGGAAAGGCGTCTGCCCCGCCCGCCCGCCCGGAGAGCCGCCACGTGCCCGTCAGACGAACGTCCAAAACACCCTTGCCCGGGAGCCATCGTCGGGATGACCAGGTGACACTCCCCTCGAAGCCCGCCACACTCGGCGCCCTTAAGGAGAGCGGATACACCACCCGCTCCGTCAAGGATGAGGTCCGCTCCAACCTCGTCGGCACGCTTCGGCGAGGCGGCAAGCTCTTTCCCGGCATCCGGGGATACGACGACACGGTCGTCCCCCAGCTCATCAATGCGGTCCTGGCACGCCAGGACCTGATCCTCCTCGGCCTCAGGGGTCAGGCCAAGAGCCGGATCCTGCGCCAGATGACCGGGTTCCTGGATCCGGAGATCCCCGTCCTCGTGGACTCGGAGGTGAACGACGACCCCCTGGCTCCGATATCGAAGGAGGGGCGGCGCCTGATCGACGAGGCTGGCGACGACGCCCCGGTCGAATGGCTGCCCCGGGAGGGCCGCTACGTGGAGAAGCTGGCCACGCCCGACGTCACGGTGGCGGACCTGATCGGCGACGTGGACCCGATCAAGGCGGCCCGGGGCGGCCACCTCCTCTCGGACGAGCTGACGATCCACTTCGGGCTCCTCCCGAGGGCGAATCGGGGGCTCTTCGCACTGAACGAGCTGCCGGACCTCTCGGGCAAGATCCAGGTCGGACTCTTCAATATCCTCCAAGAGGGGGATATCCAGATAAAGGGCTTCCCGGTCCGCCTCGTGCTCGACGTCTTCCTCCTGTTCACGGCGAACCCGGAAGACTACACGGCGCGCGGCAAGATCATCACCCCCCTCAAGGATCGCATCGGCGCCGAGATCCGGACGCACTATCCGCACGAACTGGCGACGGGGATCGAGATTACCCGTCAGGAGGCGTGGATCGCCAGGGACGCCGTCACCGTAGCCGTTCCGGGCTTCGTCGCCGAGGTGGTCGAGCGCGTCGCATTCCTGGCGCGGGGGGACAAGCGGGTGGATCAGCGCTCGGGCGTAAGCCAGCGCCTTCCGATCAGCGTCCTCGAGGGGGTCGTATCCAACGCCGAGCGGAGGGCGCTTCGGCTGGGCGAGGACGAGGCGGTCCCCCGGATCGGCGACATCTACGCTTCGCTCCCGATGATCACCGGGAAGATCGAGCTCGAGTACGACGGGGAGCTCCAGGGAGCGGAACGGATCGCGTGCGAGCTGATCGCGACCGCCTCGAAGGAGGCCTACGGGACGCGTGCGGGGGGGGCTGACGTGGAGGAGATCGTCGAGTACTTCGAGTCGGGCGGGGCCCTCCAAGTGTCCGACGACGCCGCAGCCAGGGCGTGCGTCCAGGGGTTCGAGCAGGTACCGGGGCTGCTCGAGCTGGTCACATTCACCGGGCTCGCGCCGGAGAGTGCCGGCCCGGGGACGCGCGCGGCGGCGTGCGAACTGGTCCTCGAGGCGCTCGTCGCGAGCCGCCGAATCTCACGGTCCGAGGGCGGCTACGCGAGGGCGAGACACTCATCCCCGCCGGGCCACGGGCCGATCCAGGGGTTCCATCCTCCGGGCCAGTGATCCCGCGCATCCCCGGAAAGCCGCCTCACGACGGCCAGAGCCACCCGAAGAACCCGGCCGTGAGCAAGGCGTAGACGAACCCGTCGAACATCGTCCTCAGCGTCATCCCCCAGCTCCGGTGATACCAGATGGAGGCCTGGGGGAGGGCGAGCGCGTACCCGGCGAATGCCACCGTCCCGACGTACCGGAACACGTCCGTGTATCCCGCGCCGGGCCCGAGGGCTATACCGGCGACGTATCCCGCGAAGACCCCTACCACGACCGAGTAGACGAACCAATGGAAGAGGCTCTTGCCCATCCCGGCTACCCCGCTCGGGATGACCGTCAGGAGGGCCACGGGGCCTGCCGTCGCCTTTGCGATCCACTCGGGATCGCTCATCGCCCTCGCGCTCCCGGCGTACGGGATCGTGTATTCGCCCGGCGGGATCCCGGCGCCGCGGAGGGCCTCGCGGATCCCGTCCTCGGAGGGGACCTGCCCGAAGTCGCCCCTGTGATACGGGAGGAGCATGTGGATGATCGAGCTCGCGACGAAGACGGCTGCGGCGGAGAGCAGGATGGGGATCGAGAGGGACAGCACGGGAACCATGGCAAGCTCCTGACGCTCAGGTTGAGAGGGACGAAATACCTCCCATAACGATTAGGGGTAAGGTGTGCGCACCTCGCTGCGATGACAAGGAAGACCGGTAGGAACGCTCGGGGGTCGCGGCGGCCGCCGCCGCGGAGGCGGGGAGACAGACGCCACCCGGTGCGCCGACCAGTCCTCGTGACCCGGGCGCCGATCGATTACTCTACCCGGTACATTAACCGGGTCAGCGCGCCCGGAGCTTGACGGCCGCCGCGGTCCTGCGCCCAGCACTGTCGCCGAGACGAGGGGTCAGCCGATGAATATTCGCGATCTTCTCGCCAGCAAGGGCGAAGATGTGGTCACGGTCACGCCGGAGCTCACCGTGCTCGGCGCCATGCGGACTCTCGTCGAGCGGAACATCGGCTCCGTCGTCGTCGTGGCCGGAGAGAAGGTCCAGGGCATCCTCACCGAGCGGGACGTCCTCCGACTCGGCGCAAGCGATCCGGATCGCCTGGAAACGAGTCTCGTCGGCGATGCAATGGTGACGGACCTCGTCGTCGCGGTGCCCGACGATGACCTTCCTTACGTCATGGAGATCATGACCCGCAATCGCGTACGGCACCTGCCCGTGATCGACGATGATCGACTCGTCGGCATCCTCTCGATCGGGGACGTGGTCAATGCGCTCCGCACCACCGCGGAGGTCGAGAACCGGAACCTCCGCGACTACATACACGGCGTGGTCCGGTAGCCGCGACGGGCCAGACGGCGTGACCGCGCGGGGCGGCTCCTGGAGGCTCGTCGAACAAGCCTTCGAGTGAAGACCCACGGCGGCCGGGCGCCGGCTGTCACGGTGTCGCCGGAAGCATCGGGGCATGGGGACCGCACCCGATTCCCCGTGGGAAGCGCTGGCCCTTGCTCCTGCCCCCTACCTCGGCGCCCTAGGGAGCTCGAGGAGGCACCTGCACCCTCGGACGGCCCTCGTCTGGCCCCCCGCCGCTGGCTGCGACGCCCGCCGCACGCCGATCCGGGTCATCGCTGCCGCTGCCCCACCCCAACCCGGGGGAGTACGTCAGAGGAGCTGCCTCAGGAGCCTGATCTGGGCGACCCCCATCGGAAGCTCCCTCGCCCGGGCGCGACTCACCCATCGGTGCGGACCCGGAAGATCCGGCAGCCACTCCATCTCCGAGACCTCGAAAACGAAGGCGGCGTACGTCACCCTCCGATGCGTGAACTCGTGGCAGACGGGCTCCAACCGCTGCAGTCGTCCGACCCGGACGGGACTCGCTTGAGGGCAGCCGGACAGGGGCGACGGCGCCACAGGGTCCGGGCGAGCGGCCCCTGCGACGCGCTCGGCCAGCCCGCTCGCCACCCGGCCTGCCCGGTCGCCTGGTCCGACTTCTTCCCCGGGCAACTCCCACATACCCCCGAGGAGGCCTCCGGACGGCCGCCGCCTCAGGAGTGCCATGGGGGCGTCCCCGCCCGGCCAGACGAGTCCCGCGCACGCGATCGTGACTTCGGGCACGGGACCACGCGGCCGGCGCATCGGTGTCACCTCCTGCGTGCCGGAGTTGTACGCGCCACAGTGGCTCGAGATCGGACAATCCTCACACCTCGGAACCCGGGGGAGGCAGATCCGGGCTCCCAGCTCCATCAGCGCCTGGTTGAAGCCTCCCGGCTCCACCGGGTCCACGAGAACCCCCGCCCACTCTTCGAGCACGCGGTCCGTTGGGTCCGGCTCGTCCATGAGACGCGCGAGCACCCGCCTTGCATTACCGTCCACCGCGCCCACCGGGAGTCCGTAGGCGATGGAAGCCACCGCTCCAGCCGTATAGGGACCGACGCCCGGGAGCGCGCGGAGTTCGCTGAGCGTCGAGGGAACGCGACCGCCGTGATGACGCACGATCTCGCGGGCCGCCCGGCGAAGGCGAAGCGCACGGGCATAGTAGCCAAGCCCCTCCCACGCCTTCAGTACCTCCTGCTCTGTGGCCCGGGCGAGTGCGGCAATCGTCGGGAACCGCCGCATCCACCGCTCGAAGTAGGGAGGGACCGTGCCGGCCCGCGTCTGTTGCAGCATCATCTCGGAGACGAGAACGCGGTACGGGTCCCGGTCCGTCCTCCACGGGAAGTCACGACCGTCGCGCCGGAAGTAGTCGAGGAGGGCCGCGCGGAGCGGCCCCACGGAGCCTGACAGCGGGCCGTTCACCAGACGACCGGGCCGGGGTGACCCCGGAGGCTGACCTCGGCGGCGCTCACGCGAGTCCGCGAGTCCGGTCCTCGCTCCGGGGTTCTGGTGAGCGGCGCGGGTCGTGGTCCGCGGAGGGGGACGGGCCGGGGGCGGGCGCAGGGGTGGCGGACGATCTCGAGCGAAGCTCGCCGGACGGGTGTCTCGTGCATTCGCCTCGCCCCCTTCCCCCGTTGCATCGCCTCTTTCGCGAGCGACGGACGGACGCTTCCCGGGCGAATCAGGCAGGCCGGGAGCGTCGAAGGAACCCGAGCACCCGGCGCGCGCAGCCCGGCGGCGGGACCGGGCACGATCGGGTGACGACGCTCTTCGAGGGGTGACACTCTCAAGATGCCGCCGGCCGGGCAACCGCGGACGAGTCCCCGGTCGCAATTCGCCCGCCGGGAACCCGTCCGCAGCCCACCGGTATGAAGCCGCACTCTCTCCCGGGCCGGAGGCCAGCCAGACCGTGCGCTACACCACCTACACCAAGTTCGTGGGCGGCCTCCTCGACGCGCTCAACGTGCAAGCGCTCCTCGAGCGGCTCTCCGACTTCCTCCTCAGCGGCGGCTTGGCCGGGGGACCCCACTATCACCCGTACTGGGGGTGGACGGGAACGGAGGATACTTCCTCGGTCGAATCCCTGAAGGAGGCGCTCCTGCGCGCCCTCGTCGAGAGCGGGGAGTTGACGCCGGAGATGGTCAGGGAGCTGCGCGGCGAGGGCGAGGGGGACGAGGAGCTCAGGGCGAGGATCGCCGCGCTCCTCGGTGATCTCGTGGATCGGCTGGTGCAAGAGGGCTACCTCTCCCTGGACGAGGGCGTTGGCGCTCCGGGCACGGCGGGAGACCCGACGCCCGGGGGCAGAGAGGTGGACGAAGCCCGGGAGGCGGCGCGGGGCATCGACTTCACCCTCACGCAGAAGGGACTCGACTTCCTTGGGTACCGTGCGCTCCGAACCCTCCTGGGAGCGATGGGGAAGTCGTCGTTCGGATCGCACGACACCCCCCACCTGTCGACCGGCGTGGAGGCGGGGAGCGCGAGCCGGCCGTACGAGTTCGGCGACACCCTGAACCTCGATATCCCCGGGACCCTCTCGAACGCGATCGACCGCGAGGGGCTGCGCGTACCGCTCGAGCTCGACTACGGGGACCTGATGGTCTATCAGGCCGAGTACCGCTCGTCGTGCGCGACAGTCCTGATGCTCGACATCTCCCACTCGATGGTGCTCTACGGCGAGGACCGATTCTCCCCGGCGAAGCGGGTGGCCCTGGCCCTCTCCCACCTCATTCGAACGGAGTTCCCGGGGGACTCGCTGCAAGTCGTGACCTTCGGGGACAGGGCGGAGCGGATTCCCCTCTCACGGCTCGCACACGCCCAGGTGGGCCCCTTCCACACGAACACGGCAGAGGGGCTCGAGGTGGCCCGTCGCATCCTCGTCTCCCAGAAGAACGAGATGCGCCAGATCATCATGGTGACGGACGGCAAGCCCTCGGCCATCACCCTCGGCGACGGGCGGATCTATACGAATTCCGGAGGACTCGACCCGGAGATCCTGCGGCGGACCTACCGGGAAGTCGTGGCGTGCCGGAAGGCCGGAATCCTCATCAACACGTTCATGCTGGCCCGCGACCCCTACTTGGTCCGCTTCGTGGAGAAGGTTTCCCAGATCGCTCGAGGGAAGGCATACTTCACCTCGACGCTCACCCTCGGCGAGTACGTGATGATGGACTTTCTCAGGAACAAGCGCCGACGCGTCTAGCTCCGGGCTGCCGAAGTCAGACCACGAGGCTGTCGAGGAACATGGACTCGTCGATGAGCATCACCGGGATGCCGTCCCTTACCGGGTAGAGGATCCGCCCGTCTTCCCTCACCAGCGCGGCTTCCACCCTGCTGGTCACCCGCTCCCCTCCCCGGTTCGCGAGCGTTCCCGCTTCAATGGCCTGATTCACCCGCTCAACGAGGTCCGGTTCGGCCAGGTGGACCGGTTCCTTCGTCTCGGGACAGACAAGGATCTTCAGGAGCTCGGGATCCAGCATGGGGATTGCCTCGACTGTGGTGGTCCGAGCCATCGCGAAGCGGGCCCGGACAAGGGCGCCCGGCCTCACGCGCGAGTTGCGCGAATGCCCGCAGAAGTTAGCATCCCCTCAGGACCGATCCAAGAACTGAGTCGAACCGCCGAGCGAGGATCATGAGGAAGCTTCCCCTACTCGCCGCCCTGCTGTGCGGGCTCTCCTCGTGCGACGGCTCGGAGGCCGGATCCCCGCCGGTCGTCGAAAACGCCCCTAGGCCACCTCGGAGCATGGCCTGGGTGATCTTCGATACCGACACCGTCACCGCCGAGGTGGCCGATACGCAGGAGGCGCGCCAGCAGGGTCTGATGTTCCGCGAGCGGCTCGATCCCGGGACCGGGATGCTCTTCGTGTTCGAGCAGGAGCTGCCACACGCCTTCTACATGAGGAACACCCTCATTCCCCTCGACATCGCCTGGCTGGACCGATCGTACGTCATCGTCGACATCCAGCAGATGTCACCGGAGACCGAGGACCTGCACCAGCCCGCGCGCGCCGCTCTCTATGCGCTCGAAGTGCCACAGGGCTGGTATGCGGAGCAGGAGATCCGCGTGGGAGAGCTGGCACAGGTCGTCTTCGGGAGGCGGTGAGTCGACCGGAGGGGACCGGGGACACGGCGGGTTGCCCGAGGGAATACCGCACGGGACCTGCGCGAAGGCGTGCGGGCACGGACTCGGTGGAGAGGGCCGGCGGCGCCCGGTGCCGGCAGCGATCCCCTCCCCGTGGCCTCCATCCCCCTCCGTCGTTATCCTCCGGTTGTCGCAGGCGCCCTCTTCGAAGTCCTGACAGGCCATAGCGTGGAATGAGCTTCAGAACGAATCCTGACCGGATACTCGACGGTATCGACCGGGAGCGGAACCGGGACGACGAGGGACGGGACAGCTACACTCGTGATGCAACCGCGATGGAGCTCGGTACGGAGCTGCCGGATCCCGATGCCACCCCCGCCGAGCGTGTACGAAGGATCTTTGAACTCGTCGAGAAGGCCTACTTCACGACGGCGTCTAGCTCCGAGATCCGAAAGCTGGCGCAGCGCTTCCAGACCGTCGGGGACATCTCGGAGCATCACGCGCGCGGGGACGTGACGATCACGGTCTCCTACCTCGATCACGAGCGCAGGGACGACGTAGGGCTGAGTCCGTTCGAGATCCTGCCGAGGCGTCTCGAAGAGGTTCGCAAGACCAGCAGGACGAATCGGCCGGATGCGAACGCGCTCTGGCTCCTGAGAGATGAGCTCAGGCACGGAGTCGTGAGCGCCTACAGAAAGATGGAGCCCCGGCTTCGCGACGCCGTGCGGGAGCGAGCCGACATCGGCCACCTCGGGGTCCGAGTCACGATCGATCTTCGCGCCGCTGCCTGAGTTCCGGAACGGCCGGAAGCGTCACCGTGGGGCGCGTTCTCTTCATTTTTCTGGACGGGGTGGGGATCGGAGCCCCGGACCCCGAGGTAAACCCCTTCTTTCGGGCCAGATTGCCGACGCTCTCGGGCGCTCTGTCCGGAGAGTTGCCGAGCCTGTCCCGCCCCGACCCGAGGGGCCCGTGGGGCCAGGCGTTCCCGCTGGACGCCTGCCTGGGGGTGGCCGGAACACCGCAGTCCGGTACGGGTCAGGTGACGCTTCTCACGGGCGTCAATGCACCCAGGGTGTTCGGCCGGCACTTTGGCCCGTGGCCGCCGGTGCGGCTGCAAGCGACTCTCCGCGAGGAGAGCTTCCTCGCCCGTGCCCGGAAGGCGGGCGTGGATGTGGCCTTCGCGAACGCCTATCCCCGCGGCTACCCCGGGGGTCGCGACTCGAAGCGGATTGCCGCCATTCCGCTCGCGGCCCTCGCGGCGGGCCTCCTCTCCAGGGACCACACGGAGCTGGCGGCAGGCCGCGCCGTCGCGTCCGAGATCGTAAACGACCGCTGGACCCGTCGGCTGGGCGAGGCCGTGATCCCGACGATCACACCTGAAGAGGCGGGAAGAACGCTCGGGGAGCTGACGCGCCACGCCGGGCTCACCCTCTACGCCCACTATCACACCGACACGGCCGGCCACCGCGGGGGGATGCACGGGGCCGTATCGGCGCTCGAGCGAGTGGACCGGTTCCTCTCCGGGATCCGGGACACCCTTCCGGATGATGCCCTCCTCCTCATCGCCAGCGACCACGGCAACATCGAAGACATTCGCGTTGGCCACACCCGAAACCCCGTTCTCGGTCTCGCACTCGGGACGGGGGCCCGCGATCTCCCCGTCCCCCGGACCATCGCGGGGCTCCGGGCACTCGTGTTGTCAAGGACGACCCGCTGAGGCTCCTGTTCCCGCGTGTCCCCCACCTCGCTGTCGGCAGGAATCACGGAGGCCCGCGCTACCCCGGGCATCGCAGGAGCGACCCGTGGGACAACGGTGTCGCCCGCCTGCCGGTACTGGGGCGGACCCAGGCAGATGGGCGCGGCGCAGGTGTGCGGGACGTGGGGCTGGGGCACGGCTGGTCGGTATCGGAACCAACGTTCGTGAAGCCGGCCGGGATCCGGCGAAACACGCGCCAGACGGCGGTTGCGGCCTGACCGGCGAGCGCAGCATGTACAGTGGCGAGCACCTGCAGGCCCTCCGGGGTGCCAACCCCGATGCGCCTGCGCACGAGAAGGCCGATGTCGAAGGCGGTGCCTGCACGAACTCCCGTGTTCGACTGTTCTCCTCCCCGCGAAGGTGGAGGCAAGGCCCCCAGCTGCCCGGAGCACGTGCCCACACGTCCTCTCCACCTCACTCCCCAAGCCGGCGCGGCAGCTGCCCCTCCCAAGTCCCGCCGACAGTGACAAGCCGGCTTCCGAGCGTCCCGGCGATTCCTCCGCCGCCACCTTCCTCGGTCCGGCTCGTTCACGTGACTCCCTGAGCCCCTGCTCCTTCACGCCGGGCTCGAGCGGGAGGCCTCGCCGCGCACGACGTCGCACGACTCAGCCGCCGGCCCTGCCAGCTCGCGCTCCGCCTTCCGTCGGTCGCCGGCGCTCGTGCGGGCATCGGGGCGCGTCGTCATCTGAAACTTTTTGAATCCCGAACGGGTCGGGCCGGATGATGACATCGCGCAGACGATCTCCAGGCTATGACCGACGTCTTCCAGTTTGAGGTGTTCTTCCGAAAGCACCAGGACCGTGTCTTCGCGACCGCCCTCCGTCTGTTGGGCAACCGGTCCGAGGCAGAAGATGTTGCACAAACGGTGTTCCTGAGAGCATTCGAGCGATTTGGCGAGATCGGGAGCAGCCCGGCCGCGGGTGCATGGCTGAACACGGTGACAACGAACCTCTGTCTCAACTATCTGTCCCGTTTCCGGACACGCTGGCAGCTGTTCAGCGAGATGGAGGGCGGCGATGCGGGACCAAGCCTTGTGGACACCATCCCTGCACCACCCGCGACCCGCGACCAACATGCACAGCTCGAGGCGTCGCTTCAGTCGCTGCCCGACCACCGGAGGGTCCCCCTCGTCCTGTTTCATTTCGAGGATCGCAGCTACCGGGAGATCGCAGCGCTGCTGGGTGTGTCGCTGGGGAAGGTCAAGACGGATATCCACAGGCGACGCGAGGCGCTGAGAGATCGACTGGAGAGGGACGATGTACAGTAACGACCTCTAACGGCTGGGCTGATCGGCAGGAAGCTCGCAGAGCTCCCGCGGTCCGAAGCGCCCCCGACGCTCTGGCCGCACGCCCGGGCCGCTGTCGGATCAAGTCGGCCACGGCGGTGGTACCAGCCGCGCGTGGCCGAGCTGGCCGGCTCCGCTTAAGGCTGCCTCCTTCGGATTCCTCGCCGCCGCCGTTCTGGGTGGAGCACTCGTGGAGGGCATGGCGCCGGGACTCTGGAATCGAGTGCCGGGACTCAGCGAGAGTGCGAGCGGCTCCAGGGCACGTGGGCACTACTCAGCGCCATCGGCATCCTCCGCCGTGCCCTCATCGAACCGGTCATCGTCTATGTCCTTGCCTTCGCTCTCCTGACGGGTGCGTCAGCGGCAGCGCTGGGGATCGCTCTCAAACAGGCCGTCACGCCGGGAGGGATCTGGGAATCCTGAGACGCATGGGATCGCTCTTGGCATCCGTCCTGCTCACGGCGGGCACCCTTCTCGCGCAGGACTCACGTCCGCCTCAAGGCCGGAGTCCCGAGGTCGTGCAGTTCGGCACGGACTACACGCTGGAGGTGGGGCAGAGCGTGCGTGAGCTGGTGATCATCGGTGGCTCGGCCACGATACGCGGAGATGTGCAGGGCGACGCCGTAGTCATCGGCGGATCGGCGGAGCTCGCGGAAACGGGGAGCGTTGCCGGGGATTTTGTCGTCCTCGGGGGTGGTGCCGCGATCGCTTCGGGGGGCGCTGGTGGCGGCGGGCGTCCTGGGAGGCGCTGCGGTCTCTCGCTGGTTCGGCGACGCGCTCCTCCCTTCTCCCGGAGCGGACGATCGGGTCCACGCGGCTCTCTCCCTCCCGGTCGGGTTTGCGCTCATCTGGCCGGCCCTGATGATCCCTGTGCTCGGAGCGGTGTCATTTGCCAGCCTGGGGGTGCTTGCGCTGGGTGCCACCGCAGTCGCCGTCGCCAATGGGCTCCGGGAGGAGAACCCGGTGCCCGCCCCGGCTCCGGCTTCGCTTCGGGAAACGCCGCGACTGGAGGCGGCCCCGGAGGGATCGCTACCAGGCGATCTGGCCTCGTTTCCGCGAGCCACATTCCTGGCTCGGACGGGAGCCTTCTTTCTGGATTTTCTCCTGGTCGCGCTGATCTCCGGCCTTCTGGGACTCGGTGCGGACCGATGGCTCTTCACGCTGCTGATAGCCTACCACATCGCGCTCTGGGCATGGAAGGGTGCGACCGTGGGTGGCATCATCTTGCAGCTGCGGGTCGTCCGTACCGGAGGGCTCCCGCACACGTTGCCCGACGCTCTGGTTCGCGGCCTCTCGAGCATCTTCTCCGTGGCCGTGTTGGATCTGGGCTTTTTCTGGATTCTGAAGGATCCCGAGCGGGGAGTCCTGGCACGACAAGATCGGCGGAACCTGCGTCGTAGCCGTTCCCAAGGGCTGGACTCGGGCGTAGCCGCAGCTCCGACCACAAGTTCGGCACTATCATCGCCCACCCTGCCGGAACAGGCACACCCTCTACCGGACTGCCGGCTTCATCCGAACTGGCCGGAACTTCACCTGCCTTGGGAGCGCGAAACTGCCGTAGCCAAAGGCGATACCCCCGATCTACACTGTCAGGTTGCTGTAAACACGGGGCTCGGGCGGAAGTTCGAGGAGTTCGAAGGCCCTGGCCTGGAGGTGCGTTGGCTCGGCGGTCACCATGAAGCGGCTGTCGGGCTGACCGGGGAGCGTGACCTCGTTCAGGGTCAGGCTTCCGAGATCGTTCAGCAGATCGGCCATGGCCCGGAGGGAGGCCCTCGGACGTGGCCTTGGAAGCGGCCTTCCTCCTCGCGCTGTCGGAGGGCCGGGCCTTCTCGACGGGGTGCCGCGCTTGGCGCGTGCACCCTCGGGATCGTCTTCCTCGAAGAGGAGCGGCGCCAGCGCGCGGCGCATGTGCCACTCGAGGTACCATGCGAGCATGCCGCGGAATATGCGGGCCCGGACCCGGTTGTCCGCGTAGACATGGATCGGACGCACTTCGAGCCTGTCGGTCTTGAGGGCCCGGAAGGCGCGTTCGACGCGTGAGAGGGCCTTCGGCCTGCTCGGCGCCGATATCGGCGCCCGGGAGGCTGGTCCGGATGATGTAGACGCCGTCGAGCCGGGACTCGGCGTCGATCTTCTCGGGGTGGCGCTTCCAGCTCATCCCGTCATCCCGGACCTCGATGTCGAAGTGCTGACGCATCTTCCAGCGGTTGGCCTGTTCGCCGACTGCGGCGTGGATGCGGTCGCGGTTGTTCGCTCCGGGCTGTCGCCTCCGCGCACTTGTGGCAATCTCGGCGAGCGTGGCCTCGGTGCCCGCAAGCAGATCCTCGCGCTTTCGCGCCCGTTCCTCACGGAGACGCGGGTTCAGGCGGACCATCAGGCGCTCGCCGGGGAAGTCCGGGCTGGTGATCTCGGCGACCTGATCGGCCACCAGGTCCTCCGGACGAAGCGGCGGCTCGGCATCCTCCCCGGGGTCTCGCGAGACGAGAAGCTTTCGGATCCCGGCCGTCTTCAGTGCCGAGATCCAGTCGAGCCCGGCGGGCTGGATGTCCTCACGGATGCGCGCGGTGGTGAGCATGCCCCGATCTCCGACGAGCGCGATCCGCTCGATGCGAAAGGGCTTGCGGAGCTTGAGCACCTGAGCGCTCACCGTGGACGGATCGCCGACATTGCCGGCGAAGACCTCGACGGCCAGCGGGCATCCGTCGGCGTTGCAGAGAAGTATCCATGTCTCATTGGACAAGACTGGAGCTTGCAGTAGTCTCGAAGCGGGACCTACCTTCTCTCGATCTGCAGCGTGATCGGAACCCTTGCCCGCGATCATCGTGTGGCTCGTCTCGCACGTGCGAGCTTCCATAGGGTAAGCGCGAGAACCCGCCTCGCTCTGGCGAGCCGGGTCGTCCCGAGTTCGGGACGGAGCCCCCTGCCCGGAGATCACAGGCACAGCCGGCGCACAGGCACAAGAGTGAGGATTCCTTCGAGCTTCAGGGCCCGGACCTTCATGGTCCTCCTGCTGGTCTCGCTCGTCCCCACGCTCCTAACCTTCGCGGTCGGGACGATCGCCCTGCGCGAGGTCGTCCTCTCGACGGGGAGTGCGGGCGCGTGGGACGAGGTTGCCGAGTCGGGTCAGAGCCTCTTCGAGGAAATCGCATCACTCGGACCCGAGGCGGCGAGGTTTGAGAGGGCGGTTGAGCGGCACGAGGCCGCATTGGCGGAGTCGGTCCGGTTTTCGCGCCTCTATGCCTTCCTCGGAGAACGGGTCCTCTCCCTCCTCCCCGCCTTCGTCCTCTTCCTGATGATCCTCGTGGGCGGACTCGCCCTCGCTACAGCGAACTGGTTCTCGAAGGACTTCTCGCGGCCCGTCGAGACGCTCGTCGAGTGGACCCGGGCGCTCGCCTCGGGAGACCCGCTCGAGACCGATGGACAGTCGTCGATTCGCGGGAAGATCACCGAATTCGCCCACCTTGAGGATGCTCTGCGAGCAGCCTCGGTGGAGCTGGCCGAGGCTCGTAGAACGGAAGTGGCGAAGACCCGGATGCGAAGCTGGTCCGAGATGGCGAGGAAGGTCGCCCACGAGCTCAAGAATCCGCTCACGCCGATGGCGATGGCGGCCAGGCGGGTGGTCCGGTCGGATGAACCCGACGTCTCCGAAGCCGGCGAGGTATTGGCCGAAGAGATCGAGCGCCTGGAGGCGCTCGCCCGCGCCTTCGCGCACTTCGGGACGCCCCCCGAAGGACCGATGTCCCCCGTGGACGTAACCGAGCTGCTAGAGACCCTCACCCGGCGCCTGTCCTCGGACCGATTCCCGATCGAGCTCTACACCCCCCCGGAGCCGGTCTTCGTCCGTGGACACCTCGAGGCTCTCGAGCGTGTCTTCCGGAACCTCGTATCGAATGCCCTCGAGTCGGTCGAGGCGGCGGAAAGGATCGACGGAATGGACCCCGCCCGCGAGCCGGTCCGGATCGAGCTTCGCACGGTTCCTTCCAGCGCCGAGATTCGCGTCCTAGACCGGGGCGCCGGGATCCCCGAGGAGATCCTGACGCGGATATGGGAGCCCGAATTCACGAGCAAGCGGAGGGGCACCGGGCTCGGTCTGGCGATGGTTCGTCAGGTCATCCACGCCCACGGGGGAGGCGCGGAGGCGCGGAACCGGCGGTGGGGAGGCGCCGAGTTCCTCATCCGGCTCCCCCCGGACCGGGAGGCCGACTCGGGGAAGGTCGGCGGGGAGTCGGCCACAGCCCGGCCTCGACTCGGGGGCGGGGTCGAACCCTCCCCGGATCCCGCGCGAGCCAACCGCCCATGAAGGTGCTCATCGTCGACGACGAGCCGAATCTTCGCCGGATGCTCCGGGCGCCTCTCCAGGCTGAGGGCTTCTCCGTGGTCGAAGCGGGAACGGCTGAGGAAGGGCTTGCCCGCATGGAGCGGGAGCGGGCCGAGGCCGTCCTCCTCGATCTGGTCCTTCCCGGCGCGTCGGGGACCGAGGCGCTCCCCCGCTTCCGGGAGCGGTGGCCCCACGTCCCCGTGATCATGATGAGCGGACAGGCGAGCCTCGCCGACGCGGTTCAGGCAACCCGGGACGGGGCCTTCCACTTCCTGGAAAAGCCCTTTGCGCACGAAGCCATCCTCGCCACGCTACGCGCCGCTCTCGAGCTCAGTCGTGCGAGAGACCTCTCGCGGGTCCTGCAGGCAGAGCTCGGCCCCGGGGCCAAGCTGGTCGGTGCCAGCCGGCCTATGGAGCAGGTCCGGGAGACCATCCGACGGGTGGCCCCCACGGAGGCCCGCGTACTCATCGCAGGCGAGAGCGGGACCGGGAAGGAGCTCGCCGCTGCGGCGATCCACGGCCTCTCACCCCGGCAAGACGGTCCCTTTGTCCGCGTGAACAGCGCCGCGATTCCTAGGGATCTGGTCGAAAGCGAGATGTTCGGTCATGAGAGAGGAGCCTTTACCGGTGCAGACCGTCGGCGCCGAGGGCGCTTCGAGCTCGCCCACCGAGGAACGCTGTTCCTCGACGAGGTCGGAGACCTGGGCGCCGAGGCGCAGGGAAAGCTCCTTCGAGCGCTAGAGAGCGGTTCCGTCGAACGAGTCGGAGGAGGAGCCCCGGTCGAGGTGGACGTCCGGGTATTGGCCGCGACGAACCGGGACCTTGAAGAAGGGGTTCGAGGGGAGCGGTTCAGGGAGGACCTCCTCTTCCGGCTGAACGTCGTGCCCCTGAGAATGCCCCCGCTCAGAGAGAGGATCGATGACCTTCCCCTCCTCATCGAGCACATCGGCGAGAGGTTAAGGACTAGGCAGGGACTTTCCCCGCCGGAGCTTTCGAGCGAGGCCATGGAGGCGATGGCGGGGCACTCGTGGCCCGGGAACGTTCGCGAACTCCTCAATTTCATGGAGCGGCTCGCGATCCTCCACTCCGGGGACCGGGTGCGGGAGAGGGAAGTCTTTGAGTTCCTGAACCTTTCGAGCCGGCCGGGAGGGGTCCCCTCCCACCTAGAAAGCGACTCGCGAAGCCTCTCGGAACGGATGGATCACTTCGAGGCTGAGCTTATCCGCGGAGCACTCGTCGCGGCTCAGGGGAGCATGACCGAGGCGGCACGAAAGCTTCGGACGGACCGGGCGAATCTATACCGCCGGGTCCGCCGTCTCGGTCTCCGCAAGCTCGAGTGATCCGTCGTCGCATCTCCCGCCAGCACGTCTCTATCTTGACCGAAGCCCCTCCCGCTACCGTACGAACGGAGGCCCGTGTGCGTACTCCCGCCTTGCCCCTCGTCCCCCTCACGCTCGCAATCGTCGGAGCTCCACCCACCGCCGCCGGACAGGCCACCGCCGTCGCCGGACCCCTCCCCCCGACGGTGGAGGAGGCCGCCTTCGAGCTGCTCAATGCCGAGGAGTCATTCCGGCTCACGAGTGGACGGATCCCGGCCGGCACTCGCGTGGAGGGCGACGTCGCAGTCCTCGGCGGTTCGCTCGAGCTGGGAGGGGAGATCGCCGGCGCACTCCTCGTCGCCAACGGAGACCTCGAGCTCCTCGCGGGCGCCGAGGTCGAGGGATCCACGCTCGTCCTCGGGGGCGGGGTGCTCGGCGAATCCGAAGCCACGCTGGAAGGCGGCCTCGCCGTCTATTCGACACCGCTTCGCTATCAGGTGGCGAACGGGAGGGTGGAGCCGTTGCAGGGTGCGAGCCTGGGGAGCGGACGCCTGGCCTCGGATCTCGGCTCTGGCCGGGCCCGCCTCACGATTCGCTCGACCTCTGCCTACAACCGCGTGGAGGGGCTTCCGGTTCGATTCGGGGGCATCGTCCGCACCGCCGGCCGTAACCCCCTCGCGCTCGAAGCGTCCGGGATCTGGCGATCCGTGTCGGGGCTGAACCTGAAGTCCGACCGGCTGGGGCACACGTTCGGTCTCGCCCAGGCGATCGGGGGGAGAGGTGCCGCCGAGATCGCCGCGCGAGCGTACGACGAATTCGTCCCAATCGAGGAACGGGGACTATCCGACGTCGAGGCGTCGCTCTCGACCTTCCTCCTCCACGAGGACCTGCGCGACTACTACCGACGCCGTGGATGGAGCGTGTCCGGATCGTTTCGGCCCATCCGACCTCCGATCGAGCTCGTCATCCGGTATCGCCAGGAAGATCACCAGACAGCCCCCCTGCAGGGCCCATGGACGCTCGGGGATACGGACACCCCGTGGCGCCCCCTTCCCCTCGTCGCGGAAGGGAGGAACCGAAGCGTGGAGGGCGAGCTCCGGTGGGATTCACGTGACGACCCCTCCTTCCCAGCGGACGGGTGGCTCGTCAGAGTCGCCCTCCAGGCCCAGATCGGCGGCTCCCTGTCGCTTCCCCCGGCAGGTCCCGGAGTGACGGGAACGGAGCCGGACCCGACGGCCGAGGCGCCCCGGCTTCCCCGATTCAGCACGGGAACGCTGGACATCCGCCGGTACGCGCGGGTCGGGCCCGCCTCCCGTCTCAAGCTTCGTGCCCTCGTCAAAGGAAGCCTCGACCCTAGCCCGCTGGCGCCGCAGGTTCAGTCCGCGCTGGGCGGCGAGGGCACCCTCCCGGGACATCCCCGCTTCTCGCTCGACTGCGCGGCGCGCGCAGCCACCAGATTCGCGCGAACCGGAGCGGAAGAAGAAGGCAGGAGGACGCTCGTCCCCGCGTTCCTCTCCTACGGATGCGACCGGGTTGTACTCTTCCAGGCGGAGTTCCAGGGAGCACTTCCCTTCTCCGGGAACCCCCTCCCGGCCGGGTGGCAGGACTCGGAGCTCGGGCCACTCTTCAACATCCGACCCGTTTGGGCCGTCTTCCTGAACGCTGGACGGGGATGGGAACTGGGTTCGCTCGCGAACGCGTTCGCACGGTCGGATAGCCCGACTCGGGCAGATATCGGCGTGGGCATCTTCCTCGGACCCCTGGGCGCCTACTGGTCCTATCCGCTCAACCGCTCGGAACGGGGACTCGACTTTTTCCTCCGGCTCCAGCAGCGGTTCTAGGGGGCGGGCACCGCTCCGGATCCGCACGTGATCGCACGAAACGCGATGCAACGGCGAAGGCGAAGAGGGCCCTGCGCAGCCCTCGAGCTCGCGGGCTGCCTTCTCACCGTCGCCCTCGCCTCGCCTCCCGGGCTCGCGGCGCAGGAGGACGAGCCGCTCCGCCTCGAACTTCGGGAGGCGGGGAGCGTCCGGATCCTCCTCGGAGACGTTCTCGCAACCGGCGGAATCCGGGCGGCGCTCGAGTCCGGGCTCCCCGTTCGCCTTCAGGTCGTCACCGAGCTCTGGCGAGACCGGTTCTTCGACAGTCAGGAGGGCCGAGAGGAGTGGCACGCCACCGTCTGGTTCGATCCGCTCGGGGAGACCTACAGGGTCGAGGCCCTGGAGCGGCCCGTCGGGCTCTCCGACTCACCCGCGGGCGCGATGCAGATCCTCAGGTCAGAGATCCGCTCGGGGCTCCTGCCGAGTCGGGAGGGTACGTACTACTACCTCGGCCGCCTCCAGATCGAGACGCTCTCCCTCTCCGACATCGAAGAGCTCAGGCGTTGGCTGCGGGGGGAGCTGGCACCCGCCGTCGGTCGGGACGAGGTCGTCGGGAGTGCGATCGGACGGGGCATCCGGCGCCTATTCGTGCGCGCTCTCAGGCTTCCCGTCGTCCAGTATGAGGCTCGCTCCGCCGAGTTCGACTGGCAGGATTAGTCGTAGACCACCGGCGCGTCCACCCGGCCGAAGGTCGCGCTTGCGACGGCGAGCTCGGCGATTCTCTCCCGCTCCGGTTGAACGCCGATCCCGGGCGCCCGGGAGGGGTGCATCTCCCCGTCGGCGAGTGAGAACGGCGGATCCACGATGTCGCTCTCCCAGTAACGGCGCGACTCCGAGAGGTCCCCAGGAAGGGAGAAGCCGGGCAGGGTCGCGAGCGCCAGGTTCTGCGCCCGCCCGATTCCGGTCTCAAGCATCCCCCCGACCCAAGCTGGGATCCCTCGCTCCAGGCAGAAGTCGTGCACGGCACGAGCGCTCGCGAGTCCCCCGAGCGCCGGGGCCTTCACCGTCGCCACCCGGCACGCTCCGAGATCAGCGGCGAGGCGGAGATCCTCTTCGCACCGTATCGACTCGTCCAGGCAGATCGGGGTCGCGAGGCTCGCCTGGAGGCGGGCATGGTCGGCTAGGTCCCGGTGTCCGAGAGGCTGCTCGACAAGGAGGAGGTCGAAGGCGTCCAGCTCCCTCAGGCGATCCGTGTCCTCGATCCCGTACGATCCATTCGCATCCACGGACAGCGCAAGATCGGGAAATCGCGCCCGGACGCGCCGAACTGGTTCGATGTCGTGGCCGGGCCGGATCTTGAGCTTCACCCTTGCGTAGCCCCGGGCGAGGTACGACCCGACCGTCCGGACGAGCTCGTCCGCGTCCGCGTGCAAACCGAGGCTCACTCCGACGCGCACGGACCTCCCGGACCCTCCGAGGAGTTCCCAGAGAGGGAGCCCGATCTCCTTCGCCTGCAGGTCCCAGACCGCTCCCTCGAGCGCGGCCTTTGCCATCGGGTGTCCCCGGACGGGTCGGTTCACCTCCCGGAGATCGTCCGGCCCCTTGATCTCGACGCCTACGAGCCGCGGGAGGAGGAATTCCCCGAGGATATGCCGCGCGGTCCCTGTCGTTTCATAGGTGTAGGAAGGATCCTCTCCCGCAACGCACTCTCCCCACCCCTCCTCCCCGTCCGAGCCCTCGGCTCGGACGAGGAGGGTGCGCCGCTCAGCACGCACCCCGAGGTGGGTCACGAAGGGAGTGCGCAGGGGAAGGCGGATCTCGATCAGCTCGAGCCCCGAGATTCTCACGACCTCTTCCGGAGCTCCTCGAAGACCTCGGTCACCTGCTCCCACCCCGTCTTCAGGAGGAAGGTGCTGGTCCGGCCGTAGGACTTGTCTCCGAGAAGAAAGAACCCGGGCTCCGGATTCCTGAGCGCCTCTACGCCGTGGCTCGTGTGTTCCAGGCAGTCGACGCCCCGCTCTTCGAGGAGCGCCGCCGCCAGCTTCATCGGGCCACTCGTGGCATAGCACTCGTGAACCTGGAGCTGCCGGTAGAGGGTGTGATCGCCCACCCCACCGGTGAGGGACACGACCTCGTCGACGCAGACCTCGCGCCTCGCCCCTCCGATACCTCGAAGCGTCGCGCAGACCCGCCCGCTCCCTTCGCCCACGGCGTCCACCACGACACCGGGGAGCGCCTCGACCGAGGGCGAGGCGCCGCGAAAGAGGCTCTCGGCCGCCTCGGTCAACTCGAGCCGCTCCCGGAGCGGGTCCCCCGGCACCGCTCCCCATGTCGGGGCATCCCTCCGGAGAGCCCAAAGGAGCCGGGTATCGCCCCTCCCGGACACGAGCTCCGCAAATCCCCGTGCCACCGTCTGGGCGGAGTGGCCCGCTCCCGCCAGAAGAACCGTGCGTCCGAACCATTCCCTGAACTCGGCCCCGAGATCGGGAATCCGGCGCCGGATCCTTCCTCCGAGCGCGAGCTCGCCCGGCGCCGGGATCCCGGCATCGCCGAGCGTGTTCGGGTTCCCGTATTTCCCGGTGGAGTCGAGGACCACGCCCGCCCTTGCAATCCGCTCCCGCCCCTCCCAGTCCCTGACGAGGATGCGAAAGGAGCGCCGCGCCCGCTCGGGCGAATCGATCTCCTCGTGCTTGAGGACACCCTCCCGGCCGACGGCGATCACTCGCGTCCCGAGGTGGAGACGGTCCACCGGGAAGGCTCGCTCCCAGAGGGGATCCACGAGGAGCCGCAGGTACTCCTCGCCGGTTGGGCACGCCGTGGAATCCGCCGGTACCGAGAGCCCCGCGCGGCCCGCCCACAAACGCATGCGAGGCGAGACGTTCATCGCCCAGGGTGAGAAGAAGCGCACATGCTTCCAAGAACGCACATTCGCCGCGGGCCTCGGCGCCGCCTCGTAGACCTCCACCTCATATCCAGCATCGAGGGCAGCGAGAGCGGCGTCGAGTCCGACAGGACCCGCTCCGAGGATCGCGATCCGTAGAGAACTGGAACGGAGGCGCTCCGTCAATGCCCGTACTCCCGAAAGGTGTCGGGGAGGACTCCTCCCCCGCACACAGCCGGCTCCGATACGCTGACCCCCATGCTCAGCGCACTTCGGGTGGGACGGGTGGGAGGAGGATCAGCCCTGCCAGAAGCGCGCAGCGGTCGAGCGATCGGTCCACGTCGACGTATTCGTGGGCGGCGTGGGCCCCGTCGCCCACACCCCCGAGTCCGTCGAGCGTCGTCGTCGTCATGCTCGTCGTATTCCCGTCCGACGCGCCGCCGGACATCCCTTCGTCCAGATCCATCCCCATCAAGGCGCCGAGGCGCCGTGCCTCATTCCAGAGGCGAGCGTTCCGCCCGGTCCGCTCCATCGGAGGCCGGTCCATGGACCCGCGAATCACGAGCCGGCACCCCGGTGTCTCGGCGGCGAGGCCAAGGATCTCCTTCTCGATCCGTTCCGCCTGCTCGATCGAAGTCACCCGGACATCTACCTCGGCACTCGCCTCCGCGGCCACGACATTGGGCCGCGCGCCCCCCCGAACCGTCCCTACGTTCACACTGATCCCCTCCTCCGGGTCCGTCATCCCGTGGAGGCGCCGGACCACATGCGAGAGCTCATGGATCGCGCTCGCACCCCTGGTCGGCTCGAGGCCGGCGTGGGCGCTCCGGCCCACGATATCGACGCGAAAGAGGCCCGTCCCCTTCCTCGATGTCTTGAGCCTCCCCTCCAACCCGAGCCCTGGCTCGAGCACGAAGACGCGTGAGGCCCGGCGCCCGAGACGAGCGATGTGGCTCGTGGATTCGGCGCTCCCCGTCTCCTCGTCGGAATTGAAGAGGACGACGGGGGCGAGCGCCGGCTCAAGCCCCAGATCCCTGAGGACGCGAAGCGCGATGACGGTGCTGGTGAGCCCGGACTTCATGTCGAAGACGCCGGGCCCACGAAGGATCGGTCCCTCCAGCTCGACCGGCATCCTCCGGAGCGTCCCTGTGGGCCAGACCGTGTCCGTGTGACCGAGGAGAAGCTGGAAGCCCCGGCCTCGCCGCCTCCGCGGGACACCGATCAGCGTACCTCCGCTCGCACGCCCCCGGAGCCGCCGGACCCTGAGGCCCACCTCCGCAAGGCTTCCGGAGAGAAGCTCCTGCACCGGTCCCTGCGCGCGGGGCTCCGTGGTCGGCGACTCGAGCGAGGCCAGGGCCAGGAGGTACGAGACCCACTCCTCGCGCCGGACGCGCACCGCTTCCAGGAGCTCCTGCGCCCACTGCGACCTGAGAGTCGAGTGAAATGCCCTCGCGCTTCGCGCCACTAGCCTCTCTTCCACCGCAACCCGCCTGCCTCCCCCGGGGAATTCCTACGCGCCCGAATCACCCCCGTCAGGAAGGTGGACCGGGGTAATCCCACTTCTCCGGACGGCCCGGGGCAAGATCAGGGTGGCGCCCGGCTGAACGGTCGAGCCCTGAGCGTATGTCCGGGTCGTCCCCCGCCGGCAGCCCACACACCGCGCGGGACCGGATCCTTCGATGCGCCGATACCGCGACGAGGTGTGCCACGCCTCTCCATCGGGCCGCAGACGGCCGCCCTGAGCCTCCACCGGAGCAGTTTCCCTGGCGTCGGCTCCTAGGCACCGTACATACCACCCCTCCGGTAGCTCTCGTCGAGCAACTCGACGGGGTGGACCACCTGAATCCGGGAGGCACGCATCCTCAGGCCGGCACCGATCTGCATCGCACACCCGGGATTGCCGGTCGCGAGAACGTCCGCTTCCGTCGCCACGACGCAGTCGACCTTGTCGGCGCCGATGCGCCCGCCGAGCTCCGGGTGACCGAGACCGTAGATCCCCGCTCCTCCGCAGCACTCGTCCCCACCGGGGACCGGCACCACCTCGAGGCCCGGGATCGAACGGAGCACCCACATCGGCGGATCTGCGATCCGCTGTCCGTGGAGGAGGTGGCACGGGGGATCGTAGGCGACCCGCAGCCGGAGCGCGCCACCCCTCCGAAGCGACCGCTCGCCCCCGTCCACGAGGAGCTCGGTCACGTCCCGCACGCATCCCGAAAACCACTTCGCCCCATCCTGAGCGGGGGGGACCCCCGAGCCGGGCGCGGCCCTCACCTTGCCGGCGTTGTGCCCGTCCTCGGCGAGCACCTCCTCAACGAGGTGATGGTACTCCCTCATCGTGGCACCGCACCCCGCCGCATTCGCCACGATCCACTCCACCCCCGCCGCACGGAAGGCATCGATGTTTCGAAGCGCCATGGCGCCGGACCGATGGAGCTCTCCGCCATGTGCATGCAGAGCGCCGCAGCACCCCTGGTCACGAACCTCGACGACCTCCCATCCATTCGCCGACAGGACCCGCGATGTTGCTTCGTTCACACGCGAGAAGAGGTGCCTCTGAACGCACCCCGTCAGGAGCCCGACCCGGCCGCGGGGACGCCTGGCCACGCTCCCGCGGCTGAGACGGCGGACTCGCGCGCGCTGGGCTCTCGCCCCCCTCCGTCGCGAGGCCTGGCCCCCGGGGGCCGCCACGGGCGCGAAGCAGCAAGCATGGCCGCCGCGAGCCGGGGCGTACGGAACCGCTTCGATGCCCCCCCGTGCCGTGCGACGAGGGACGGGAGTTCCGTCCACCGGAGGAGCCGGCTCGCCCCCATCCAGAGGGCGAGCGCGGCGGGCCGTTCGATCAGGGCGAGAAGGGCGCTCCCGAGGCCTCCGGGCTTCCTCGCCCGGATCGCCACCTGGCGAGCCCGCTCGAGGAGGAATCCGTACTCTACGCCCGAGGGGCACACCGTCTCGCACGCACGGCACCCGAGGCAGCGATCGATGTGAAGCTGGAAAGCCTCCGAGGCCGGATCGAGCCGCCCTTCGCCCACGGCTCGCATGAGGTGAAGGCGGCCCCTCGGGGAATCCGCCTCGTCGCTCAGTCGCACGTAGGTGGGACACGCGGGGAGACAGAACCCGCAGTGCACACAGTTCGACAGGCGCTCATCCTGCGCCGCGAGGGCCTGCCCGAGCCCTTCCAGCCCGGCCGCCGGGCCCTCGCTCATCCCCCCTGCACCCGTCCACCCAGCCACGCGGCCGGAAGGATGCCGGCGGGATCGAACCCGGAGACGATCTTCGAGGCGAGGCGTGCACGCGCAGCGTCCTCGCCCCCACCGGCAAATCTCCCCCACCCCGCGCCCGAGCTCCGGAAGGCGGCGCCGATTCGCTCAGCCGCATGCCTCGCGTCCCTGGCTGCCTCTGCTCCGGCACCGTCCCGGAGGTAGCCCCGGCACGTGCCCCCGAGGAGAGCCAGGGCGACGCGTTCGCACGGCACACTGGACAACGCCGAGAGGAGCTCACGCCCCCGGGCCGGGAGGGCGTGAAGCCGGAACGCCCCGCCCCTCCCGCGCACCGCGCCCTCCCCCTCCGAGAGGGCCCGAAAGAGCGCCACCGACTCCGCTCCCGCCCGCGCCTCGTCCGGCGTCCCCCCCTCGTCGGTGAGGCGGCAGACGATCTCCCGGACTGCGGAGGTGGAGCCCATCACCCGGATGAGGATTCGTGCGGGCCCGTCCCCGAGAGGCTCCGGCCACCTCCCCACGACAACTTCCGCCGCCGCGAGGGGCACCGGGAGCACCGCGAGGCGTCGGCCCAGCTCCCACGCCACGAGGGGATCCACGCAGCTCCAGACAAGGGTCCGGTCCCCGGCGGGTAGGGGGTGCAGACGGAAGGTGGCCTCCGTAATCATCCCGAGCCCGCCCCGGCTCCCGGCCATGAGCCGGACAAGATCGAATCCGGCCACATTCTTAACGACGCGTCCCCCGAGCTCGAGGATGCGCCCGGCACCGTCGACGACCGTGAGTCCGAGGAGGAGGTCCCGGGGGCGCCCGAAGAGTGCGCCGAGCGGCCCGGCGCGGCCCGTGGCGACCACGCCACCGACGCTCACACCGTCGCCGCCCGGCGGATCCAGCGCGAGCCACTGACCCGAGGGGGAGAGCCGGGCCGCAAGTGCACCGAGCGTGACGCCGGCACCGACCGCCACATTGAAGTCGCCCGGCCGGTGATCGAGTGGCTCCGTCATCCGCTCCGAGGAGAGGACGAGATCCGGAGGGCGGTGCGCGTCGCGGGCGGTCCGGCCTGCCGCTCCGAGCCGGGCGCCCGAGGGATAGAGGCACCAACCCTCGGACCCGGCCAGCTCAAGGAGCGCCGCGGTCTCAGCCGAGCTCGCGGGGGCGGCCACCACCACGCCGCCCCTCACCCGGACGGCCTCCGCACCGATCCGCTCGCCCGCCCGCATCGCGACGCGGGACGCCTCGGTGTTCGGACGCTCCCTGATCACGCCCCTGCCGACATCTCGACGCGGTACTCGTCCGGGAGGACCTTCCCGGGGTTGCAGAGCCCCGCGGGATCGAAGGCCGCCTTGACCCGGCCCATCGCACCGAGGACGTCGGGGGAGCAGACAAGCGGCATGTACTGCCGCTTGTCGAAGCCGACGCCGTGCTCGCCGGTGATCGTCCCCCCCGCCTCGATGCAGACGTTCATGATCTCGCGGGAGGCTGCCTCGACCCGACTCAACTCGTCGGGATCGCGCCGGTCGAAGAGGAGGTTCGGGTGGAGGTTCCCGTCGCCGGCGTGGAAGACGTTCGCCACGAGGAGGTCGTAGCGGCGCCCAATCTCGCCGATTCTGGCCAGAACGCCGGGGAGTTCGGTGCGGGGCACGGTGGCGTCCTGCACCAGGAGGTCGGGGGCGAGCCGCCCCATCGCTCCGAACGCCTTCTTGCGCCCCTGCCAGAGTGCGGCCCGCTCCCCCTCGTCCGTCGCACGGCGGACCTCCCGGGCCCCGGCCCGCTCACAGCAGAGGGCCGCCTCCTCGATCTCGTCGTCGAGCCCGGCCTCCATCCCGTCGAACTCGACGACGAGCGCGGCCCCGGCATCGACCGGGTAGCCAGCCGCGAAGATCGACGCCTCCACGGCGCGGATCGTCTCCGAGTCCACGATCTCGAGCGCTGCCGGGAGCATCCCCTTCGCCATGATGTCCGATACGGCGTGGCCCGCCTCCTCGATCGTCCGAAAGATCCCGAGCAGCGTGCGAACCCCCTCGGGTCTCGGGATCAGCCCCACCTCGATCTCGGTTGCGATCCCGAAGCAGCCCTCCGACCCGACGAAGAGCCCGAGGAGATCGAGCGCCTCCTCCCCGCCCGCCATCCCCCCGATCTCGATCACCTCCCCGTCGGGGAGGACAACCGTGAGCCCCGTCACGTAGCGGCTCGTGACGCCGTACTTGAGGCAGTGGGGGCCGCCCGAATTCTCGGCGACGTTGCCCCCGAGGCTGCACGCGGACTGGGAGGAGGGATCCGGGGCGTAGATGAGGCCGTGGGGAAGCGTGGCCCTCGTCAGGAGAGCGTTCACGACCCCCGGCCCGACCCTCGCCCGGCGGTTGTCCGGATCGATCTCGAGGATCCGGTTCATCCTGGCGGTCCCGACGATCACCCCGCGGCCGACCGGGAGCGCCCCGCCGCTCAGCCCCGTCCCGGAACCGCGGGGCACGAAGTGCTGCCCCGACCGGTAGAGGAGGGCGAGGACCCGGCTCACCTCGTCGGTGCTTCCGGGGAGAACGACAGCGGACGGCGGAAGCCGATACTGCGTGAGACCGTCGGACTCGTAGACGAGGAGCCGGTCCGGATCCACGATGAGCGCCGACGCCCCGACGATCGACTGAAGCCGACGGACGAGTGCCGGCTCGATGGCCAGCTCCGCTGCGAGTCTTGTCATCTCACTCCCGCCGCGGCCTTTGGGAACGGTCGCGAGGATGAGGGGAGGAGGACGGAGTCAGCGGCGCTCCGAGGCGATCTGCTCCGCCAGCTTGTCCGAGATCGCCTGCACCGCGGCCTCGTCCTCGGCTCCGAACGCACCCGTTCCCTCGCTGCCTAGATCAATCTCCCCGAAGACCTCGTCCCCCGCCCGGATCAGGACAACCAGTTCGGAGCGGACGTCCGGGCCGCACGGCGCGTACCCGTCGAGCGTGAGCACGTCCTGGACGCTCCGATTCGCCACCTCGGCGACCGCGCCACCGGCGACGCCCTCGCCCACGGGGACTTCCGCATACGAGGCTGCCGCACCGACGTAGTTGTGAAGCCAGATCTGCTGCCCACCCTTCCTCACGAGGAATGCCCCCACCCAGTGGAATCGTTCATCGGATGCGGCGATGCTCCGAACCGCGCAGCGGAGAAGCGCGTCGGAGAGAAACCCGTCGTCGCGCATGTCCTGCAGTTCCTTGATCACATCCGTCGAATTCAGCATGAGGTGCCTGGAGCTCCCCTGGTTGGAGACGGGCGGGGGTCGAGGCCGAGGCCCGGCAGCCGTCGAGTGCCACGCAAGGCTGCCACGAGCGGAGCCGTACTCCCTCCGGCAAGAGAACGGTTAGTTTAACCGTCACCGGATGAAGGCGTCAACGCGGCGCGGGGGGGCACAGACGCCCGGAAAGTGGCTGCCACCCGGGGGGGACGCCGATGGGAGGGAAGCGGTTTTCCACGCTCGCGTGGGGGGTTCTCGGCTACGCGCTGGCCGTCATCCTCTGGGGCTACTTCCTTCGCATCTCCGAGTCGGGCGACGGATGCGGAACGGACTGGCCCCTCTGCAGCGGGGAAGTCGTCCCGGCCGGCGCCGGATTTCCCACCTGGGTCGAGTTCACGCACCGCGTCTCCTCCGGGCTCACGATCGTCCTCGTCGTCGTGCTGGCAAACCTCGCCGTCCGCTCCTTCGGCCGGAGGCACCCCGTCCGGCAGGCGGCTCTCGCCTCGCTTTTCTTCACCGTCACGGAATCGCTCTTCGGCGCGATCCTCGTGGTCTTCGGATGGGTCGCAGGGGACGTATCGGTCGGACGAGTCCTCATCCGGCCCTTTCACGTCACGAATACCTTCCTGCTCATGGGCGCCCTCGGGCTCACCGCGTGGTGGGCTTCGCGGGGGGTCGAGCGCGTGGGGGGCGTCGGGCAGGGACCCGGCCGCCGGTTCGCGGTAGCCGGGGCCGGCCTCCTGGCCCTCGCAGCGACCGGGTCCTGGGCCGGCCTCGCGGGAACGGCCTTCCCCGCCGAGACCGTTCTCGCCGGCCTCGCCCAGTACGCGGCCTCCGAGCACCTCCTCGTCTACCTGAGAACGGTGCACCCCGTCGTGGCCGTCCTGGTACTCGTGCTGATCGTCCGCGCGACCGGAACGTCACCCGGCGCGGAGGGAGGAGCGGCGCGACGGCGCCTGACCCGTGTGGTCTGGACGCTCGGGGCGGCCCAGCCGATCGTCGGCGCACTGACCGTCCTGCTCCTGCATCCCACGGCTCTTCGGCTCTTTCACCTCGCGCTCGCGGACCTTCTCTGGCTGGCTACCCTCTTTCTCTGGTCAACGCATGTGGAGAGCGGACCGAGGGCGCCGACGCGGCGGGTAGCTGCCACGGGGCGTACGGACCGGGTCGCATGACCGGGCGCGGGTGTCACTCACGGGAGGGGGACCGAAGCCCGCGAGCCGGCCTCCTCCTCCCGCCCCCCGTCGTCAGGAACCTTCGGGACGTCGATTCGCCGGCGCCCCTCCCCGAGGCACGCCAGGACCTGCGGACCACCTCGTGGCGCTCCGGCCGTACGCGACACGATGCGCCACACCGGTCCGAGGGGGGTGGGGGTGGCCAGAGGGCACCCCGGAGCGGCACCTACCCCTGGATGAAGCTCGCACCGCCGTCGAGGCGGCGCACGAAGCCTGCGAGGAGGCGGGCGGCTCTCTCGAGATCGGCGACGGACACGACCTCGTTCGGGGAGTGCATGTAGCGGTTCGGAACCGAGACGAGGCCCGTCGGGACACCGCCCCGGACGAGGAAGATGCCATCCGCGTCCGTGCGGCTCGCCTTCGGGGCCGCCTGGATCGTGTACGGGATCCCTTCCGCGTCGGCGGCGGCGACGAGGTGATCGAAGACGGCCGGGTGAATGGAGGAACCCCGGCTCAGGACCGGTCCCCCTCCGAGGGTATGCTCCCCGAGCTCCTTCTTGTTCGCATCCGGAACGTCCGTGGAGAAGGTGACGTCCACCGCAATCGCCACGTCAGGATCGAGCGCGAAGGCCGAGCTCCTCGCGCCCCCGCCCGTGTACCCGATCTCCTCCTGCACGGTGGCCACGGCCACGGCTCCCGCCGACGCCGGTGGCTCGGCCACGAGAAGTCGGATCGCCTCGAGCACAACGTACGCCCCGACCCGGTCATCGATCGCCCGCGAGGCGATCCGGTCGCCGGCGAGCCGGATGACGCCCGCGTCCAGAACGAGCGGATCGCCCACGCGCACACCCATCTTCCCCACCTCCTCGGCCGTCGATGCGCCGAGGTCGACCCAGATGTCCCGGATCTCCGTCACCTTCTTCCGGTCCTCCGGCTTGAGGAGGTGGATGGGCTTCTTTCCGACGACCCCGGGCACGTCGTCGTCGCGGCCCATGACCACGACCCGCTGGCCCACGACCACCTGCGGATCCCATCCGCCGATTCCCGCCACGTACAGAAACCCGTCCTCATCCACATGCGTAACCTGGAACCCGATCTCGTCCACATGTCCGGCGAGCATGACCCGCGGCCTCCGGCCTGCGCGCACCTCGGCGAACGAGTTGCCGTGCACGTCTGCCCAGACCCTGTCGGCGAAGTTCGCGGCCTCGGCCCGCCAGATGCCCGCGGGCCTCGACTCGAACCCGGAGGGCCCCGGCTCCCCCAGGAGACGCTCAAGAAAGACGCTGGACTCTTGCATGATCCTTACCCGGTTCTTTCGATGGACTTCGGTCAGAGGGCACCAAAGGTAGTGCGATCCTCACGGAATGATCCACCGCGTCCCGGCGGATCGGCGGGCTACACCTTGCCGAGCGGCCTCGTTACCTTGTGGCCCCTCGATCGTATTCTGCGTGCTGAGCGCGCCGGAAGGAACACGGATGGATCTTCACGCTGGCCGTCGACTGTCCGCTGGCGAGATCGTCGACCTCCTCACGGAAGCCCGCCGCCGGACGCTCGCTCTCCTCGAACCCGTATCGGACGAAGACCTCCGCATTCAACACGACCCGCTGATGAGCCCCCTCGTCTGGGACCTCGGCCACATCGGGCACTTCGAGGAGCTCTGGCTGCTCGAGAACCTCGGCGGGCACGAGCAGGCTCACGGGGAGCTCCGGGGGATGTACGACCCCGCCCGGATTCCCCGGAGCGGGCGGGCGGAGCTTCCCCTCCCGGACGGTGCCACGTGCCGCGGGCAGCTGGAGCGGATCCGGGTGAGGGTGATCAAGCGCCTTCGCTCACTCGACCTCGAGAGCGCCGACCCGCTGATCCGTGACAGCTGCGTGTTCCGCATGGTCCTCCAGCACGAGTATCAGCATGACGAGACGATCCTCCAGACGCTGCAACTCAAGCTCGGCGACCCGTACCGCCCCCCGCAACGCCGACCGCTCCCCGAGGCAGACGGGACCGAACCCTTCGGGAGCGACGCCATGGTGCACTTCCCGGGGGGACGGGTCGAGATCGGCACGAATGACCGCAGCGCGGCCTACGACAACGAGAGGCCCCGGCATGCCGTCGACCTCGCTCCCTTTCTCATCGATTCGGCTCCGGTGACGGAGGAGGCGTTCCGGCGCTTCATCGCCAACGGCGGGTACGAGGACCCGCAACACTGGTCCGAGCAAGGCTGCGCCTGGCTGAAGGTGTCGGGCGCGGGCGCGCCAAAGTACTGGAAGAGGGAGAGGGAGGGCTGGACGGTGCGGGTCATGGACCGGGCACGGCCCATCGATTCCACAAGGCCCGTCTGCCACGTCTCGTACCACGAGGCCGAGGCGTACGCGCGGTTCGCAGGCAAGAGGCTCCCCAGCGAGGTCGAGTGGGAGGCCGCAGCCACCTGGGACCCCGTGGCCGGGTCGAAGCGCTCCTACCCCTGGGGCGAGGCGGCGGCAAGCGCCGAGCGGGCGAACGTCGACGCGCTCTCCTTCGGGACCGCCCCGATCGGGAGCTACGCCGCGAACGTCTCACCCATCGGCTGTTACGGGATGATCGGCGACGTCTGGGAGTGGACGTCCTCGAGTTTTCGTCCGTACCCGGGCTACGAGACCTTCCCCTATCCCGAGTACTCCGAGGCCTTCTTCGGCGACGAATACAAGGTCCTCCGCGGCGGCGCGTGGGCCACCCGCACCGGGGCCATCCGCGGAACGTTCAGGAACTGGGACTACCCCGTTCGCCGCCAGATCTTCAGCGGGCTCCGGTGCGTCCGCGACGCCTGACGGGCCCAGTGTCGGCCGGAAGCTCGGAAGATGCCCGCGTCCGCGCGATCGAGGACGTGCGCCGGGGGCTCTCGAAGCGCCAGAAGGAGCTGCCGTCCAAGTACTTCTACGACACCCGGGGCTCGGAGCTCTTCGAGGAGATCACGCGGCTGCCCGAGTACTATCTGACCCGCGCCGAGCGCCGCCTTCTCGAGAACGGTGTGGCCGACTGGGTAGCCGAGGTGGCCCCCGCGTCGCTCGTCGAGCTCGGCGCGGGTAGTGCGGAAAAGACGCGGGTCCTCCTCTCGGCGATGGTGGAGGCCGGGAGAGGCTCGACGTACGCGCCGGTCGATATCGCGGGCGACTTCCTGCGCGAGGCGACGCGCTCTCTCGAGGCGGCGTATCCCACCCTCGAGATCAGCCCCCAGGTGCGCGACATCAGAGCGCCGCTCGAGTTCGCGGACACCCTGGCCCACCCGGCGCTCTTCGCGCTCCTCGGGAGCACGATCGGCAATTTCCCGCCGGGCGAAGACGTGGCACTCCTCGAGAACGGGCGTTCCGCGATGCGGGAGGGGGACTGTCTACTCCTCGGTGCCGACCTCAGGGCCGGGCCACAGAAGGGCGTCGAGCTCCTCAGCAACGCGTACAACGACTCCAGGGGAGTCACGCGGGAGTTCAACCGGAACATCATGCGGCACCTGAACCGCGAGGCCGGAACGGACTTCGATCTCTCCGCCTTCCGCCACCGGGCCTTCTACGCCGAGTCGCTCGGGCGGGTCGAGATGCACCTCGTCGCCCTGACTCCGCAGCGGGTGACGGTCCCCGGCCAGGCCCCGGTCGCGATCGCCGAGGGAGAGTCGATACGAACTGAGATCAGTCGCAAGTACGACCGCGCCACCGTCGACGACCTCTTCACCCGCGCAGGTCTCAGGGTCGACAACTGGTGGGAGGACGAGAGAGGGCTCTACGCCGTCGTTTCCGGGGCTCCCCTCTGACGCGCCGGGGGAGCTGACGCGACGAGCACGACCCCTTCATCGCACGACACCGGGCTCCACGACGGGTGTCGGTCGAGCGGCTCGGATGCGATCAGCGTCCCATCCGGCGCCAGCGGATGACCCGACGCCGCATAGAGCGAGTTCATGGGCTCGACCGAGGCGGCCCGGAGGGCGGCGAGCCCCTCGCCGTCGGCGAGCACCATGGTGAGCTGCGCCTCGTGACCCGTCCGCAGCGCACCGAGAACGTGACCCCGCGTCTCCTCGAGCGCTTCGACGAGCGACGCGCCGTCCCTCACCGCCGAGACCGCGAGCAGGAAGAGAGTCTCGGTGTCGGACGAGCCCCGGAGGCACCCATAGAGCTCGTCCGGGAGAGCGGCCCGAAGCCGGCGCATGTAGCTCGCCCGGAAGTCGTCGACGCACCCGTTCAGGACGAAGCTCCAGCGTTCGTGGACGAGGGGCGCGTTCCCGCTCTCGTCCACCGGAATCCCGGCCGTTGCGTTCCGGACGGCCGCGAGGATCACCCGCGACGTGGTCGCCTCGAGGAGGCCCCGGAGGTCACCGTCCTGCCATACGGGCCGCGTGCTCCCCGCGCGGACCGGCCGGACACCGCGGTACCATGCGACCCCGTATCCGTCCGCATTCACGGTCCCGGAGAGGAGTTCCCTCGGGGCGTAGCTCTGCTCATAGAGGGAATGGCTCCCGCCGAAGACGAGCACATCGGCTCGAAGCGGGGCTCCTGCGTACGCGGTGAGGCGGCACACGGCCCGCTACGCCCCGGGGAGGGAGAGGAGCACCGGCACGCGCTCGAGGTCCACATTCCCGCCGCTCAGGACCGCCACCACGGGTCCCCCGCCCCCCGGGATCGGAATGCGCCCGGCGAGGAGCGCGGCCACGGCGGCTGCGCCCGCCGGCTCGACCGCGAGCTTCGCATGGGAGAGGACGAAGGCCATCGCCTCCCGGATCTCGGCATCGCTCACAAAGACCACATCCTCCACATGGCGCCGGACGATCTCGAAGTTGAATTCGCCGGCCATCGGCGCACCCAGGCCGTCCGCCACGGTCTCTATGCGTTCCAGCGTCACGGCCGCTCCCGCGTCAAGGCTCCGGCGCATCGCGCACGCACCCACCGGCTCGACGCCGAAGACGCTGAGGCCCGGCCTCAGGTACGCTCTGGCGAGAACGGAGCCCGCGACGAGACCGCCTCCCCCGACCGGCGCGACGATCGCGGCGGCGTCCGGGACGTCCTCGAGGATCTCGAGCGTGACGGTTCCGGCGCCGGCAACGATCAGGGGGTCGTCGAAGGCGTGGAGAAGGGTGAGCCCTCGCTCCTCCGCGATCTCCGAGGCCAGCTCGAAGGCGTCGAAGATCGTGCTACGGAGGATCACTTCCGCCCCGTACCCCTCGGTGGCCCGGACCTTGGCCGGGGAGGCCCCCGCGCTCATGACTACGGTGGCAGAGGTCCCGGTCCGCGCCGAGGCCCACGCCACCGCCTGGGCGTGGTTCCCGGCCGAGACCGTCACGACACCCCGCCGCCGGGCCTCGTCGTCGAGCTCGAGGATTCGTTTGAGCGCGCCCCCCACCTTGAACGACCCGGTCTTCTGCAGATTCTCGCACTTGAGGAGCACCGGAACACCCACGATCGCAGAGAGCGTCCGGCTCGACAGGACGGGCGTCCGGTGCACGGCCCGGGAAACCCGCCGGCGAGCGGCCTCGAGGTGGCCGAACGCCGGGATCGGCGTCATCGGGAGGGCTCCGTCACTCCTGGATGATCTCCCCCGGGCGGGCGTTGCGCTCGCCCGCGTCTCCCGCGGGGCGGGGAGCCCGCTCGCCCTTCCGCGCCGCCGGATCGCTCCGCCCAGTCTTTCGCCAGATCGAATAGTGCAGCGAGCCCGTCGCGATCCCCGCCTCCATCCTCCGCCACGCCCATCGGAAGACGACCGCGCGCGTCGGGGGAAAGAGGAGGCAGAGGCCGGCCACGTCCGTGAGGACGCCCGGGGTCAGGAGAAAGGCGCCCCCGACGAGCACGCAAGCCCCGGACACGAGCGACCTACCCGGGAGCCTCCCCTCGGCGAGATCGCGCTGGAGCACGAATAGCGCCCGGGTTCCCTCCCGCCGGGCCAGTACGGCACCGAGAAGGCCCGTGGCGGCCACGAGCGCGAGCGTCGGCCACGCACCCACGACGCCGCCGATCCGAATGAGAAGGGCCAGCTCCAGGAGCGGAACGAGCACGAAGGCGCAGCCGAGTCGAAAGAGCATCGCGAGCGGCGGGTCCGGAGGGTCATCGTGTCAAGGAACCGGGCCGTCTCCAAGCCCGGAGTTCTCCCACGCTCGTGAGCGCCGACGCTCCGTGCAACCCGAACGATCCCCCGGTCGGGCAGCGAACAGCTACGGCGAACAGTGACAAGGCAGCATCCGCGCAGGGAAAAGGCCCTCCTGGGCACGCGGCGGAGCTCCCGTTTGTCGCCGGCTTCATCGGGGTTGTGTGGCGTGTCGCCGCCGCGCGCGCACCGACCCGGGGAGGGGTGGCGGCGGATGGACAGGAGCGCTCCCCGGCGCGAGGGCCTAGCACGGGCCTAGGGCGAGCTCTGCCATGTACACATGAATCCGGCGGAGCCGCATGCGCCCCGCCTCCAACGCGGCCCGTCTTCCGGCTTCGTACCCATCGTCGTATCAGGCGCTGTAGCCAGGCCCGTGACCGGCGGTCGCGCTCGGCCGGTTGATTTGGCCGTGCCACATGACCTGTCGGCCCGCCGGGGAATCGTGCTTTCGACCGCAACAGCTTCCGAGAGCGACCCCACCAGGTGCACAGCCTTCTTCATGTTGCTCGGCGGCTCCAGTCCCTTCTCGGCCCCGCAGTCTCCAGGGAAGTGCCGTTCGTCGTCGGAGAAGGGGAGCTCGGCCGCGCACTCGGGGACGTGACGTCTGGAGGAGGACCGTCGGCACGATGCTCCAAGCGATCACCGCGTTCATGCCGACCGGCCGCTCGAGACGCCTAGCGGTGTGGGACCGCAGGAACTCGACCTTGCGGCCTGACTTGAGCGTTCGGAATAAGTCCTCGATGCGCCGGCGCTGAAGGAACCGACCGACCACCTGGGCCGCGGCTTTGGCGCTCTCGACGGCAGCGGTGGCAAGCAGGAACCACCGCACCGAATCTTCACCCGCCAGCGGGTCCGTCTCTACGATGTGGACAACGGTCACCGGGACGGGCTCGCTCTCCCTGCGGGCGCCCGTAGGGGGCAAGCTCACTGCACGGTATCGGAGTTCACACCGGGCCAGAGGCTTCCAGAGCGCCGCACGAGCCCGCTTGCCCCGCCGCCCTGGTCATGACGTCAGGCCATCGATCGCCACATCCACACGCCCAACCGACGGACCACTGCACAGGGAGTCGAAGAGATCCTACCCGTTGCCGTTCAGGCGCGTGCTGAAGGATGTGAATCACGGCAAGGAATCGAATAAGTTCAACTGGGACTGCACGGTCTGCCGATCTTGCCACTAGACGATTTCTGAATCCACAGTACTGAAATAGCAGGAATACCGCACCAGACGGCGGGAATGTCGATTGCGCCTATGCTGTCCGTCGTCGACTACGGCGCGTCGATGCTGCCTGGCTCCGCGATCGTCCCCGCGCACAGCTGACAGTGCCAAAGTGCCAAACGCGACTTTAGCGTCAGGCCTCCAAAGCGCGGACTTCGGGAAGCTACCGGGAAGTGATCCTGCGGGAAGGCTGCGCGGCGGGCCGCGGCGGACTACAATCGGCACCGTGGCCGCGGAGGAACTCGTCGAGGACGGCGACCGCCGATCCAGGAGGTGATGCGATGGGACTGACCGAGACGCTCCGGCAGGTGCGGGAGCTCTTCGAGCGGACACGCGCCAGCGCCAATCGAGCAGAGGCGGCTGGCGAGGAGATGGCGAAGGTGGAAGCGAGGATGACGGAGGTGGTCGAGAGGGCCGAGGCGTACTGGCGGCGCCTGGAGCGGCGCGTCTGGCTCGCCTTCGCGGGGCAGATGGTCGTGGCAGTGATCGTCGCGGCCCCCGTCGCCGGTGCCTGGCTGGCGCGATGAAGAAAACCCTCTATTTGGCGAACCCCTATGGCTTCTCCGCGCAACAGCGCGGCGGACCGTTACCCGAGCTTGTGCGGGCGCTGGAGTCGATGGGAGCCGACGTGTGGGAGCCGTTCGCCCGTAACAACCAGATCGACCGGGCGCGTGCGGGCTGGGCGTATCGGATCGGGCAGGCCGATCTGCGTGACGTGCGCGAGGCCGACGGCCTGTTCGCCGTGGTCAACGGCTGTCCGCCGGACGAGGGCGTCATGGTGGAGCTTGGCCTGGCGATCGCGTGGGAAAAGCCGGTGTTCCTGTTCAGAGACGATTTTCGCCGGTGCACCGACTGCGAGGACTATCCGCTCAATCTGCTGTTGTTCACCGGCCTGCCCGCGGCCGGCTGGGAGGCCGCGTGGTACGGCTCAATCGAGGAGATCGCTGATCCCGGCAAGGCGCTCGCACGCTGGTTGCGGCATGACTGGCCGCCCGGCTCGGCGTCGGCCGAGACGAATCCGAGTGTGTAGCAACCGAGTTGCGGTCGTCGTCGCCATGACCTGGCAGATGTTCGGGTAGCGGGAGTCGGGTCCAGACGCTTCATTCCGGCCGGATCAGCCCGAGGTGCTGGTCTCGTCCCCCGAGCTCGAGGGCTCGCTGCCCCCGGCAATCCCCCGGCTAGGGTGTCCCCGTCGTGGTCGACCTACTCATCTCGAGGCCGAAGTCCCGGATCCGGCGGCCGCGGTTGCCCCTCGAATTAGTCACCCTGTTCCGTGCCCATCGGCGTTCCCAAACCCCCAGAAATTAGCGGATTCAAGGAGTCGGAGCGGATCGGTGCGGGACAGACCAAATCCTCATATATCATTGTAAACCAATACACACAAGTCATTTATAGAATCTATGGGACCAGATGGCATGAGATGGCTGGATCCGACTAAGTAGCCCTGCGGGACGGCTCTCGAACGCTGATCCATTGGGGTGGTGTCGGAGCGGCCGTGGACAAGGTTCACACCAGCTCTCCTCGATCGCCCCACCGTTTCGCGAACTCACGAAGTCGCGCCCGGATTTCGTCGTCCGGATTGATGATGAAGAACGTTCGGTTGCTCCACCGACGCCAGTAGTAGGCCATTGTGCCGTAAGGGAGCTGGTTCTTCCAACATCGAATCTCGTTGCGATGGCCACCTTTGAGCATGGTGTTGTGGTGGTAGATCACGGCGCTTCGTCCTTGCGCTAGCGCCATCGCTTCGGCGAGCGGAATCCGTTTCGCACTCACCGGTTCCGTAGGCCTGAAGCGATCGTTCGGCACGAGGCCGTTATCGGGGTCGGCGAAGACGAGATCGCAGTCGGCGAGTTGACGCTTGATCCCGTCGAACCACTGGTGCCGCCATCGCGGGCGGTCACGGACCTTGACTCCGGCAACTACGAGGCGATCGGCAGCAAAGACCGCAGCGCCAAGAATGTCGGACTGCTCGATGTTCGCGACGGACCGCCGGTCCGTGGTCAACTTCCGTAGCGCGTCGAACAACTCAGCGTCAAGGTGCCGCCACTCATCCCGACGTTGGAGGTAGGCAGTGTGTTTTCCGTCACCGGCGGGGCCAGCGTCGGGATGCAGGTACCAAGCGACACCGAGACGCTTCGTTCCTCGGATCGCCCTCAGGAGTCCATACTTCACGAAGTCTCCGATATCTCCGACGTAACGATCCTGCATGTGATGGCTCTCCTATCTGTGCGGTGATGAGTGGCGTAACAACATCACCGGGGCCCCGGCTGAGTCCAGTGCCAACAGGCCACTGGCTCGTAACCGTTCCGTCGTGGCGTGGTGGTGGGGAGGTAACTACTCACCCCCCGTGCGCATACGCTGGCTGATGTAGGCATATAGCAGTCCGTGGATAAAGTCGTCCCTGGAGGTTCCTTGTGGATGGGTTAAATTGGGGGGGCAGATGAACCTGAGCGAGTGGGGACGGCGATGGCGATAGGCAGACGGCCCGAGGCACGGCAGCACGAGATGTTCGTGGTGGCGAGCGAGATTCGCGCGGGGGGCAACCCGTTCTACCGGGCCTTGGACAGACTTTTGCGCGAGAACGGATTCGATCGTTTTGCGGAAGATACGTGCCGGGAGTTCTATGCGGGCAAGCGGGGGCGGCCGGGTGTGCCTCCCGGGGTGTACTTCCGCATGCTGATGGTGGGGTATCTGGAGGGGATCGGTTCGGAGCGCGGCATTGCCTGGCGGTGTGCGGACTCGTTTTCGCTGCGCGAGTTTCTGGGATACGGGCTGTCGGAGAACCCGCCGGAGCATTCCACCCTGTCGAAGACTCGAAGGCGGTTGAGCGTGGAGGCGCACGCGGCGGTCTTCGGTTTCGTGCTGGAGCGGCTGCGGGCGTCGGGCCTGCTGCGCGGCAAGACGCTGGGCGTGGACGCGACGACGCTGGAGGCGAACGCGGCGATGCGGACGATCGTGCGGCGCGAAGACGGGACGGACTACGAGGCGTGGCTGGAGCAGCTGGCGCGGGCGTCGGGGATCGAGACACCGACGCGCGAAGACCTGGCGAAGCTGGACCGGAAGCGTCCTGAGAAGGGCTCGAACAAGGACTGGGAGCATCCGCACGACTCTGAGGCGCGCATCACGAAGATGAAGGACGGCAGGACGCACCTGGCGCACAAGCTCGAGCACGCGGTCGACATGGAGACCGGGGCCGTGGTCGGGCTGACGGTGCAGACGATGGACGGGGGAGATGTGGCGTCGCTGCCGGTGACGCTGGACGAGGCGGAGCGGCAGCTGGAAGTAGTGCAGGTAGAGCCCGAAGAAGTGGTGGCCGACAAAGGCTACCACTCGAACCAGACCATGACGGGCGTGAAGGAGCGAGGGCTGCGGAGCTACGTGAGCGAGCCCAGGCGCGGCCGGCGGAAGTGGAAGGGGAAGCGGGACGCGCAGAAGGCGACCTACGCCAACCGCCGACGGATCCGGGGCAACCGGGGCAAGCGGTTGCTGCGCCGGCGCGGGGATGAAGGTGGAGCGGGCGTTCGCGCACATGCTTGAGACCGGAGGGCTGCGTCGCGTCCACATACGGGGCCAGGAGGAGATTCGAAAACGGATGCTGGTCCACGCGGCGGCCTTCAACCTCGGCCTTCTCATGCGTAAGCGGTTCGGGGTTGGAACCCCCCGTGCGCTACAGGGCCTCGCTGCCGTACAAGCTGCGCTCGCAACTCAGGTTACAATCCACGTTTCGCGCTTTTTGCGCCGTATCCGGCGCCATTTCGCCCTTCCTGAGCCGAATGTCGCCTCCTCACGCCCGAAAACCCGCTTCCTGCACCACAACACCGCAAACCCGCGTCTGTTTTCTCTCCCAACCATCATCCGCCGGGCACCCATTTCTTCCACGGCCTGCTAGGGGTGCCGGCCTGCCATTCCCTCCTGATCTTGTCCGTGTAAACCGCAGCCATTCGCGTACGCATATCAACCTTGCACATCACGGCACCGAGCAGCCGCAGGCCCGGGTTGCCCTGGTTTCGCACCGCCACGATATCCATCAACGGCCGAGGAGGCCCTCCGTTCGTCTGTTGCCGTCAAGGCGGGCCCGCTGCGGCACGCCATCAGCCAGTGTGGTCCCTGCGCCCGCGGTTGCATAGAATACAAATGTATGGTATAATCTCGGCATGAACCCCCGCACCCCCCCGGGCGAGACCCGGAAGAAGGTCTACGAATTCGTGCGCAGGCAGATTCTCGAGGAGCTTCCCCCCACGATCCGGGAGGTCCAGGAGGCGTTCGGCTTCCGATCCGTGCAGACGGCCCGCCAGCATCTCGAGCGGCTGGTGGCTGAGGGACGCCTGGTCAATACGCGGAGGAAATCCAGGGGTTACCGGCTCCCGGAAAAGGTCGGAACGCAGATGGTCCCGCTCCTAGGACGGGTGCATGCGGGTGGATTCGAGACGGCTCTCGAGGAATACGAAGGCTATTTGCCGGTGCAGTCGCGGGGGCCGGAGACTTTGTTCGGGCTTCGAGTCCGGGGGGAGAGCATGACCGGAGTGGGCATCCTCCCGGAGGACATCGTCATCGTGAGGCAGCAGGCCGAGGCTGCCTCAGGGGACATTGTCGTCGCCCTGGTGGGGGACGAGGCCACGATCAAGAGGCTCAGCTTGCGGCGGGGGCGGATCGAGCTTCACCCGGAAAATCCGGCCTTCGCGCCGATCGTCCCGGGGCCTGACGAATGCCGGGTCTTGGGCAAGGTGGTGGAGGTGAGGCGCTACCTGGACGGGTGAGTCGAAGGGGCGCGGGCACGGTCGCCGGGAAGAGACGTTTCCGGCGCCCCGGCCCGACGAGCGTGGAGGACGCCAGGAGTCTTGATGAATCTTTCTGCCGAAAGGACCCGTAGTCGGAGGGCGCAGGCGGTTGCCGGTCCCTCCGCACCGCGGAGCGGGCCGGGGGAGAGCGCCGCTGGGAGTGCCTGGAACCTCCCCTCTCTCGCCGGGCGCGTTGCCGAGGTGTCGGATTCGGGGGCGGCCCCTCCGCTCACCGCTGCGGCGGCCCTGATCCTCGAGGCCCAGGAAAGGGGCGAGCCCGCCGCGTGGATCGGCTTCGGCGACTCGGTCTTCTTCCCGCCGGATTTCGCCGAGTGGGGCATCGACCTCGAGGCCCTGCCGGTCATCCGCGTCCCTGACCTCCTCGCCGCGCTCGCCCGGGAGCACCGTGCGGCGCTCCTCTGCCTTACCCGGAAGGAGGAGGGCGCGCCCTCGCTCGGGCCCCTCGTATCGCTCCGCGGGGAAGGCCGGATCTCGAGGACCGCCTTCGGCCGTTTCGACTGGGAGATTCGCATCACGAAGGACAGGCGGGGGACTCCGGGATGGAGCCACACGGAGGCATGCCGTGGAACGGACGGCTTGTGTTGACATCCCGGCCCTCCCCCTGCAGCTCCTCCTTCGGGAGCAGCCGGAGTGGGGGAGGCATCCGGCTGCGGTGGTGGACCGGGACAAGGCAGGGGGAAGGATCCTCTGGGTGAATGAGCGGGCCCGGGTGCTCGGCATCCTCCCGGGGATGCGCTACGGCGCCGGACTCGCGCTCTCCTCCGGCCTCCGGGCGGACGTCATCTCCCGCGTGGCCGTCGAGGAAGCCGTGGCCTCGCTGACATCGCGGCTCCGGCGTCTTGCCCCGTGCATCGAGGCTTCCCGCGACGAGCCCGGGGTCTTCTGGCTTGCCGCCTCGGGCCTTTCGCGGCTCTATCCCCGTCTCGAGGCGTGGGCCGGGCTCATCCGTGACGAGATGGCCGCAAGCGGCCTCCGGTGCAGCATGGCCGTGGGGTTCTCCCGCTTCGGCAGCTACGCCTCGGCGAAGGCGTGCGAGCGGTTCATCGTCTTCCGGACGCCCGAAGAGGAGCAGGCCGGTATCCGGGGCGTTCCCCTGGAGCGCCTCGACCTGACGCCCCAGCTCCGGCAACTCCTGGGCCGCCTCGGCATCTACACCCTGGGTGGCTTCCTGGACCTGCCTGTCTCCCAGGTCCGCTCCCGTCTCGGGCGGGAAGCACACCGACTTCACCGGCTGGCCTCGGGAGATCTCCCGAGGCCCCTTCAGCCTGAACTCCCCGTCGAGCCCGCGAGGGCGGAGATCTCCCTCGACTACACGGAATCCGACCGCGCGCGCCTGGCGCTCCTGATGGAAGAGCTCCTCGCCCCGCTCCTCGAGGCGCTACGGCGGCGCCACGAGGTGATGACCTCGCTCCTCCTCACCCTCCGCCTGGACGACCGCTCGCAGAGGAGCGCGATGCTCCGCCCGGCCGAGCCCACCCTGGACAGGACGCAGATCCTGGAGCTTCTCAAGCTCCGCATGGAGGCCACGGCGCTCCCGGCCGGCGTGACGGAGATCCGGATCGAGCTCGAGGGAGTTCGGCCCGACGATCGGCAGGGGGAGCTCTTCCGGAGAGCCTCTGCCCGGGATCTGGGCGCGGCCAACCGCGCCATGGCGCAGCTTCGGGCCCGCTTCGAAGGCGGCGTGCTCCGGGCGCGCCTGCGCCCCGGACACCTTCCGGAGGCACGCTTCACCTGGGAGACGATGGAAACGGTTTCGCTCCCGAGGCCGAGGCGGGTTCAGCTCCGTCCGCTCGTGCGGCGGTTCTTTCGGAGGCCCGTCCGGCTCCCGTACACGGGCGTGCCCCCGGTCGACGCAGCACCGCGGGTGGGGAGCCTCCGGACGGAGGGACGCCCTGCCGTCCGGGAGAGCGTCGGCCCCTACATCGTCTCAGGGGGATGGTGGGGCTCCGGGACGCACCGGGAATACCATTTCGTCCGCACGGTCGAGGGTCCGTGGCTCTGGATCTACTACGACCGGAAGCGGTGCGGATGGTTCCTTCACGGGAAGGTGGAGTAGGGGGACGGTGCCGACCCGAACGAGGCGTCCTCCCTCCGCCTACGTGCCCCTCTGCTGCAAGAGCCACTACTCCTTCCTCGAGGGGGCGAGCCGCCCCGAAGAGCTCCTGGAGAGGGCAGCGGAGCTCGGGATCGACTCGCTCTGCCTGACGGACCGGGACGGTGTCTACGGCGCCGTGCGGGCGCATGTGAAGGCTCGTGAGGCGGGTCTTCACCTGATCACAGGCGCCCGGGTGAGCATCGCCGACGGTTCCTCGATCCTCCTCCTGGCCACGGACGAGACCGGCTACGCACACCTCTGCCGACTGATCTCCGTCGGGCGGCTCCGCTCCCCGAAGGGACAGAGCGTCGTGGAGTGGGGCGAGGTCTTCGCCCACGCCGCCGGGCTTGTCGCCCTCTGGGGCGGGGAGGAGAGCCTCCTCGCGCAGGAACCTGACCCCGCCTTCGTCACCCGCGATCTGGGGGATGCTTTCGGCGACAGGCTCTATGCGCTGGTAACTCGCCATCGCCGGGCGGAGGAGGCGTGGCGGGAGCGGCGGCTTCGGGACCGGGCGGCGCGTTACGGGATCCCGACGGTGGCGGGGACCGAGGTGCTCTATCACCGTGCCTCGAGGCGCCGGCTTCAGGACGTCCTCACCTGCATCCGCCACGACGGGGTGCGGATCTCCGAGGCGGGGCGGCTGATCAGGCCCAACGCGGAGCACGACCTCAAGTCCCCGGCTGCATTCCAGGCGCTGTTTCGGGACGACCCGGACTCTGTCGCCCGCACGCTGGAAGTCGCGGCCCGCTGCCGCTTCTCCCTCGACATGATCCGCTACCGCTACCCCTCCGAGCGCCTCCCGAGCGGGAAGACGTCCGGGGAGCGGCTTCGGGAACTCACCTTCCGCGGAGCGAGCGAGCGTTACGGCGGGTGCGTTCCGGAAGGCGTCCGGATTCAGCTCGAGCGTGAGCTCGAAGTCATCGGGGAGCTGGCCTACGAGGGCTACTTCCTCACCATGCAGGACCTCGTCCGGTTCTGCAGAGAGAACGGGATTCTCTGCCAGGGGCGTGGTTCGGCGGCCAACTCCGCGGTGTGCTACTGCCTCGGCATCACCGCGATCGACCCCGTCCGCATGGATCTCCTCTTCGAGCGTTTCATCTCCCGGGAGCGGGACGAGCCGCCCGACATCGACCTGGATATCGAACACCATCGCCGCGAGGAGGTCATCCAGTACCTCTACCGCACGCACGGACGTACCCACGCCGCGATGGTGGCCAACTTCGTCCGCTACCGCGTGCGATCCGCGGTTCGGGACGTGGGCAAGGTCCTCGGGCTCGCCGAGACCGCCCTTCACCGCCTCACCCGGCTCCTCGGGCCATTCGACCGGGTGGACCGGCGGTGCATCGAGAGCGCCGGCCTCGATCCCGGTCTGAGCGAAGACTTCCTTCGCCTGGTGGCGGAGATCCAGGACTTCCCCCGTCACCTCTCCATTCACCCCGGTGGATTCCTCCTCGGGCAGAGGCCGGTACAGGATCTCGTTCCCGTCGAGAACGGCGCGATGCACGGTCGCACGGTCATCCAGTGGGACAAGGAGGACCTTGAGAGCCTGAAGCTCTTCAAGGTCGATCTCCTCGGGCTCGGCATGTTGACCGTGATCGAGCGCTCCCTTCGCCTCGTCCGCGGCCACTGGGGCGAGAGCTTCACCCTGGCCACGATCCCCGGGGATGATCCCGAGACCTTTGCCATGATCCGGCGTGCCGACACCGTCGGGGTCTTCCAGATCGAGAGCCGTGCGCAGATGTCCATGCTCCCCCGGCTGAGGCCCCGCGAGTACTACGATCTGGTCATCGCGATCAGCATCGTTCGGCCGGGCCCCATCGCGGGAGGGATGGTGCACCCCTACCTCCGCCGCCGAAACGGCGAGGAAGCGGTGGCCTACCCCCACCCTTCCCTCGAACCGATCCTGAAGAAGACGCTCGGGGTCCCGCTGTTCCAGGAGCAGGTCATGCGTCTGGCCGTGGCGGCGGCGGACTACACGCCGGGGGAGGCGGACCAGCTGAGGCGCGACATGGCCGCGTGGAGAAGGTCGGGGAGGATCGAGCGCCACCGCGACCGGTTCGTCTCGCGGATGAGGGCCAAGGGGATCGACGGGAAGTTCGCTGACCGGGTCTTCGAGCAGATTCTCGGCTTCAGGGACTATGGCTTCCCCGAGAGCCATGCCGCGAGCTTCGCCCACATCGCCTACGCCTCGGCGTGGCTCAGGTGTCACTACCACGCAGCCTTTGCCTGCGCCCTCCTCAACGCCCAGCCGATGGGCTTCTACGCCCCCGCCACGATCGTGGACGACGCCAGGCGGCGCGGGATCCGGGTACTTCCGGTCGATGTCCGCCGGAGCGAGTGGGAGTGCACTCTCGAGCAGGAGGGAGAAGCACCCGCGGCGTATGCGATCCGGATGGGCCTGCGGTACGTGAAGGGATTCGGGGAGGCGGAGTGGAGGCGCATCGACGAGGCCCGGCGCGATGGCCCGTTCCGCTCCGTGGCGGACTTCGCCGCGCGCACCGGGTTCCGGCAGGACATCCTCGACCGGTTGGCCGAGGCCGGGGCGCTCGGCTCATCCCGGCGTCGCGAGGCGCTCTGGCAGGTCCAGGGACTCCCGGCCGACGGCGGGAAGGATGCCCTCCCTCTCGAGACCCCCGAGCCACCCGTCTCGTTTGAGCCGCTGAGCGATATCGAGTCCATCGACTGGGATTACCGGAGCACGGGCCACAGCCCCCGGGGCCATCCGCTCGTCCACCTCCGGGGCGAGCTCACCGCCCGCGGACTGCCCGCCGCCGCTGCCGTGCAGGAGATGCGGCCCGGGTGCCGCGTGAAATACGCCGGGATCGTCATCTGCCGCCAGCGGCCCGAGACGGCTGGGGGTGTGGTCTTCATGACCCTTGAGGACGAGACCGGCTTCGTCAACGTCATCCTCTGGCGAAAGGTCTACGAGAGGTTCCGGACTGCCGTGAAGACGCTCTCGTTCATGGGTGTGAGCGGCCTCCTTCAACGCGAGTCCAACGTCGTTCACATCGTGGCGGAGTCGATATGGCGGCCGAAGCTCGACGCGGAGCCGGTGACGGGGAAGAGCCGGGATTTCCGGTAGAGCGGTCACGGATGGCGCCGCGCTGCGTGAGAAAGACGACAACGCAGGGCCGACGGCAGCGGAAGACACTCGCCTGCGGCTTCCGCCCCGGATGTCCCTCGGCTTCTCCTTGCCGCGGACGCCGTAGTGACGAGAGCCGCCCGCCGGCAATGTCGCTCACCAGGACGCCGTCCCGGACGATCGGTCCCCGCACCTTCACCCCGTCAGCCTCCACGGCCCGAGGTCAGACCTCCGGCGGCGACCCCCGATGGCCACGATGGGAACGTCCGTCCGACGGCAATCCCCCTCCATCGGGAATGCCGATCATCGCTAACGGAGCCTCAAGAGAGTACACGACCACCGCCGACCTGAACCCGGCGCGGTTCAAGGATGCTCGTGACCTGAAGCAGCGGCGAGTTCGCTGGCCGCAATGGCACGGCGCTCGCCCTTCATTCGGCACGAGGCCGTCGATGGGGGGGCTGCTACCGGCGTGGGAGTGCGCCGTTGCCCCCAGGGTGGCCGAGCCCGGACTACACGTGACTCGCCCGGGGCGAATGAAGGAGTGGAGACATGCGAAGGTCGGTGATCCTTGGGCTTAGCAGTGTGCTCTTCGGGTGGTTCGGGCTCGCCCTGAGCCCGTGCCCGCTGATGGGCCAGGAAGAAGGATCGGGTGGAGTCAGGACTGGCGTCTTCGTGGGATCGGCTGCGAGCTCGCTTGTCATGACCGGGCTCTGCACCCAGGGTGGTTACTTCGTCATGGACGAAAAAATCTTTATTGATGGTGTTATCGAGGTGATCTGCCCCGTGTGGGGCGCACTGTACGGCATCATACCCGCTCTAGCCACCGGATACGGGCTCTCCTATCCCGATCGCGCGACCGGAAAGGGGCGTCTTCGTACCGTGCCCTGGGAGCGGCCGGTGGGGTCCTGTCGGGTCTGGCCATGTTTTTCATGGCCAGAGGGGAGGTAGACCACAGTGGCGCACTCCTTTACCCTACTGGGTGGGGTGCGGGCGTCGGGCTCGTGACCGCATTCGTCGGGCCCTCCGTCCAGGCTTACCTTTATCCGTCCCCCGCACCGCCCGAAGCGCCGAACACGTCCCCACTCGCGCTCGGATTGGCCCTCCGCTTGCCGCTCCCGTAGAAGGGCTCTACGGATGGCGGCGGCCTCCGTGGACGGCGGGGTCTCCGTCACGGTGGAGCACGCCAACCGAAAGTGTGCGGAGGACGCAGCATACGCGCAGGAAACACCGCACCACCCCCTGACTCTACCGAGCTCCGACCGTCGAAGTCGGGATGACGGCGATGGTCCAGGCATCCTCCAGGGTATTCTAGCCGATGCCGGTGCCGCCCGACCCCGACGGGAGGGACCCGGCGGCATCTGGTGCCATTGCTTACTCGGTCCTGAGGGCAACGGCAGGGTCGATAAGTGAGGCTCTCAGAGCTGGAGCAAGTGCAGCACCGGCTGCTACCGCCAGGCCTCCCGCAACTGCTCCGATGAGAATCATGGGGTCGCCCGGTGCAACACCAAAGAGCAGTGACTCGAGCACCCTGCTGGCGACGACGGCTACGGCCGCCCCGGCGAGCGCGCCGACCGAGGCGACCCGGAGGGTATCGTACAGAATGAGCACGACGATTCTGCCCCGCTGCGCGCCCAAGGCACGCATGATGCCGAGGTCGTGCCACCTCTCTTGGACCGTCACCGAGAACACCCCGTAGACACCAAGGGCCGCAAGGAGCAGCGTCGCCGCGGCGAAGACAAGCAATACGCTGGCGGCGAAACGCCTCCCGATGATCGGCCCACGCATCACCTCGACCATACTGCGAACGGTCATCACGCTCACCGCCGGATCGGCGTTGGCGAACGCGTCACGTACCATTTCGTCAATGGACACTCGTGCAGCGTCTGTCGTTCGCACGAGAAGTGAGGCCGGAGGGGCGGTACCCAGCCTGCGCAGTGGGTAGTAGGCGCGAGGATGCTGTTCGAGGAGCTCGCGATAGCGCGTGCCAGACACGACGCCAACCACCGTGAACAACGTATCGCCCGAGAGGAAGCCGTTGACTCTCTTTCCGATCGGGTCCTGGCCGGGCCAGAGGGCACGGGCGAGGACGTCGTCCACGATGACGACGGCGTCTGCAATGGCCCGGTTGTCGAGCTCTGTGATTCCGCGGCCCGACAGGATGGGGATGCCGAGGGCCTCGAAGTGCCCGGGCATAACTGCGTCGATCGCGACGAAAGGGTTTTCCCGCGCCGCGTCCTCGTCCTGTCCCTCCGCTCGTAGCGGGATCTCGAGGCGTTGCTGCAGAGGAGGCCCCAGGGTTGGCCTGGCAGCCAGTACGCCAGGTCGTGCCTCCAAGTCCAGCACCACGGATTCGAGAGCCTGCATATACGCTTCCGGGACTCTCCCGAACCCATAGGGGATTCGCAGATCGACGACGGTCATGTCGTCCGCAGACAGCCCCAGGTCGAGCCGGTCAATCGTCAAGACCGTGCGGGCCAAGAGGCTGGCTCCTACGACACTCACCACCGCGAGCCCGACCTGAATGCCTGCCACGAGTCGTCGAAACCGCTCGCCTAACGCGGAGTGACTTCTGCGTCCCCACGCCACGATGCGCCGGGACTCACCGAGTCGCGACAACACGAGGCCGGCGCAGAGGGCGGCCATCATCCCGCACACAGCGCCCACTGTCATTCCGAACAGCGACGCGGCGCTGCCGAGTGAGATGCCCTCCAGGCGGGGCAATTCGGGAGGCGCGAGTGGGACGAGCGTTCTCAAGGCGACCCAAGCGAGCAGGAGCCCAGCCGCGGTGCCGAGCGAAACCAGCAATGACGCATCTGCCAGAAGCTGGCTCACTAGATGTCCATACTTGGCTCCCAGGGCTTTCCTCACGGCTCGGTCGTGAGCCGCAGTCCGGCCGGCCAAAAGCAAGAACAGAGTGGCGTTCGCTGTTCCCGCAAGGAGCAGGAGAAGAGCCGCCGCGGATGCCGCCACAAGGACAGGGGCGACGGAGCCAACGATGAGCTCCCTCAGAGGAACTACGACCGGTCGGAGGTCGGAGTTGACCTCAATGCCCTGGCTTTCCCCGGCCGAAAACACAGCCGAGAAGTCGGAAGCAACCCTGACCGCGCTTCCACCGGGAGCCACTCGACCGATGACATGCAACTCGAAGGGAGCACCTTGAAGGGGAACCCAGATGTCCGTACCCAGGGGAAAGTCGAACCCCCTCGGCCCGACCCCGACGATCGTCACTGGCCTGCCCCGCATGGAGAGCGATAATCCGACTACGTCCGGATCACTGCCAAAACGGGTGCGCCAAATGCGGTGACTCAGCACGGCGACCTGGGCGCCGCCCGGCTGGTCATCGTCCACTGTCAACAGTCGTCCGATGGCGGGACGGGTGCCGGCCACACCGAAGAAGTCCCCGGCGACCCTGACCTCGTTCAGCGTGTACTCCGGGGAGGAATTCTCAACCAGGACCGGCAGCGCACCCCATGCGGTGAAACCAGCTAGGCCAGATAGACTGCGTTGCCCGCGCGATAGAAAATCGTACTCCTCGGTGCGGAACGGGACTCGTATCGAAGACCGCTCCTCGTTCAGACGCCACCCGACGATGAGTTCCTCCTGGCGATCGACAGGCAAGTCGCGGAGAAGAACTGCGTCGACTGCGGCAAACGCGGCTGTAGTGGCTCCGATACCGATGGCCAGGGTCAAGGCGGCCGCCGCCCCCCGCCCAGGCCGCCTCGCAAAGCGCCTGACCGATAGCTCAAGACCTCGCATGAACTGAGCCCTCTAATTCCTCATCACGGGATTGACCGAGTAGCCGTTCAGGGTCGCCTCGATCAGGAAGGGCATGCCGACGAATCGCCCGACCCGGGCGGTCTCGTACGTGTCCGCTCCCAGAGATGAGACTTGGGCTATCCTAGGGGATGGGACGCCAGCAAGGCCAAGGTCGAGGGCGGTGAACTTGGCGATCGGCAGGACAATTCCAGTGCGCATATTTCGGTTCAAGTGTGAGCATGTGGGCCCGGGCTCCGGATTCGCCACGACACGGCTGACTCCCGGGCATCCTCAACATGAACTGAGGATAGCAAGTGCCGTACCAACCCTGCCGACCATCCAGTAGTCGATTGTCGTGAATACGGTTACGACGCAGGTGTGGTTCAGGAGGTACTGGTACAGCTGTTCATATTCGGGCAACAACTGTCCGGCTACAACCGTTTGAACCCGGATCCTGCGATGCCGGGGTGGATATACACTTCCTAACGCCTTATATTTGAGGGGTTTATACTAACATATGCCTCGATACGGAGGGCACCCTCCAGGTGCGCCATCATCATACGGGAAGCCGGCCTCATGTGCAGGGCTCGCGACGGCCGCTACGCGTCCGGCACAGCGCGCAGAACCTCACCGACGGCGGCGGCCTGGTGCTGGTTCGAAAGCTGTTCGACCGGTTCGGCCTGGCCGGCTGGATCGACGGTCAGGCGAACAGGGAGAAGGGGTCCTACCGGCCGGGCCTGATGACCGAGGTGTGGATTGCGCTTCTGCTCTACGGCGGCGGGGTGATCGATGACCTGCCGCTCCTCGAGCGCCGGGGTGTGCGCCGGATCTTCGGCTGGATCCGTGTGCCGGACCCCACGACGTTCGGCAGATGGCTCCGGCGGGCCAGTGAGCACATGGTCCCGCTCCTGGACGAGCTGCTGTGGAGGATGGTCCGGCAGCGCTGGGCGCTTCGGGCCCGCGGCGTCCCGAAGAAGCTGACCCTGACGCTGGACTCGACGGTCGTGGTGCGCTACGGACACAAGCAGGCCGGGGCGGAGCTGGGCTACAACCCGAAGAAGCGGGGCCGTCGCTCCCACCACCCACTCGTGGCGTTCGTCAATGAGACGGGCGACTGCCTGGGGGTGCGCTGGCGGGCGGGCAACGCCCACACGGCCGAGGGGGCCACCGAGTGGCTGCAGGCACTCGTGGGACGCCTGACAAGCTCGGGTGTCGGCGACATCACGGTGCGCCTCGACAAGGGCTTCTTCAGCCAGAAGATCGTGCGGGCGCTCGAGGAGCTGGGCGTATCTTTCCTGCTTAAGGTTCCTCGCCACAGATGGTTAGACGGCCACCGGGGCCCGTGGCGCTACTCGAAAAAGGGCGATGCCATCTTTGCAGGCGAGAAGCTGTGGAGCGCGACGGGTTCGCTCTGGGATGCGCGTCTCCTCACGATCCAGACCAGAAAGCCGGTCGAGACCGAGGAGGGAATGCTGGAGCTCGACACCTACGAGGTGGGCCGCCAGGCGGACGTGCTGACCAACATCCCCGGCATCCACGCCCTGACCGCCTGGCGCCGATACAACGGCGGTGCCGTCGTCGAGCAGCGGATCGAGGAACTCGCCCAACTCTCGGCCGGCAAGACCGCCGTCGACGACCTCGGGGGCAACGCCCTCCTGTGGAGCCTCGCCGTCGTGGGCTACCAGACCTTGCATACGCTGCGCCAACACTTCCTCTCGGGCTCCTGGCGGACGGCGCAGCCGAAGCGACTCCGCCTCTGGCTGCTCCGGCTTCCCGCGAAGCTGACCACCCATGGACGCAAGAGCTACCTCCAGTTGCTTCGCGACGAACCCGTCCGCCTCCGCCTCCTCACGGCCCTGCGGGGACTGAACCACGACATCCCGCCCCCGGCGGCCGCCTGAGTCTGGCGGCCGCGACGCGCGCCATGCAGGTCCCACCCACGATCCCGGGCCCCATGTCTCCCGCGGCCACTCGTCGCGCCGATACTCGGCGTCTGTTCGCCTCAGGTCTCCTCATTGCAGCACTGCCGTGACCCCCAAAGCTTGATACCTCCCGCTCCCGCGCCCCTTCTCCATCCACTCCGCACTCGCCCCCCAGAACACCGCCCCAAATGGCCCCCATCGTAGAGTCGGGAGGTGGCGCGGTGCCCTTAGGGTCCGGTGCACTGGTCCGCGCGCTTTCGCGTCGGCGTCAATTCCGGCTCCCATAGGTCCGTTTCCACCCCCCGCTCGTCGGTAGGGTCGAGAGCTGGCGCGCCGATTCATTAGGGTCCGGTGTATATGCGTTCCGCTGCTTTCGCTCGGTGCCCAGTCCGGCTCCCGTAACCACGTTTCCAGCTCCCGCCTCGTCAAACACAGCATGCGGTTTTCCCGCACTGTGCTTTCCTGTTGTCTTCATCCCACGGTTTATGTGGCCTATCGACTGGGGAACGCTTTCAACGGCACATAAGGCCACCGCCTACTCCACCTCTTCCAGCCAAATGTCAGCCTTCGCCTTGAGATATATCCTCTTCCTCAGGTCTTGCAGACCTATGGACGGCTTTATCATCCCGTCCCTGCCTCCCTTGTGGTCAGAGGAAACGTCAACAGCAGGGCGCCTTCGCTCCGCGGGCATTACCCCGCCTCAATGCTACTACACGCCCATCCGCCACCCTCTCGTCTTCGACCCATTTCCCGGTTCTGCCGGTTATAGGGCCTACCTTGCTCCGACAGTTTCCCGCCGGGACGAGGAGGGCTTCTCCAGTTGCTCGGTCTGTCCTTGTCATCGTGCCACCGCTACCACCCCGCCGAAGTGGGCCGGCCGTATCAATCAGCTTTCGACCGTCCATGCCGCCTTCGCCCTCGGGTTGCGGGCTCGGCCTTCGGAATGTGCACTTTCGAGGCCACCTGTGCGTTCACTTGCGTTGCGGCCCGATGACTCGCTGTCTCCCCATGGAAGACATTGTCGATAGGCTTCAGAAATTCGGTTTCCCTCCTCCCTGCTATCCAAGCTACGGGGCTCCTGATTGTTACCCCGGTGGGACTGTCCCCCACTCAACAGACCAGCCTTAGCTGGACACACAACCCGGCGTGCGGCTTTCCCGCACCGGGCTCTCAGTTGGGATCACGCCTTCGCCCTCGGAAGGTATCTGGTCCTCGTCGCGAGGCGCGTGAGGCCGCATTGCTCCCACAGCCACTTGTTGGAGAGGCGCACGTATCTCCCCACCCGCACCTTGTGCTTCCGCCAGAACCACTGTCGTAGCCGCCGGGTTGCCTGCTGGTCCACAGCTTTGTAGGCCGAATCGACCTGCCCGAGATCGAAGTAGTTTGCCCACCCCGAGATCATCCGGTTCAGGCGCCCTGTCACTTCCTCGGCTTCCAGCCATCCGCGTCTGCGGTCCGTCTGCTCGCTGATCCGGCGGCAGATGCTCTGAACGCTCGCCTTGCTCGGTCGTGTGCCGATGTACCGGCTCCCGTCCGTGAGACGATAGTTCCAGCCGATGCGGTACCCAAGGAACTCAAGCGGCTCCTCGGGACACCGGAGGCATCGGGTCTTCTGTGCGTTGACCGGTAGCTTCAGCCTGTCCATGAGCCGGTTGACCGCCGCCAGCATCTCCGCCGCCTTGGCCTTCCCGAGCACACAGAAGTCGTCGGCATAATTCACGATCTCCGCACCGAAGCACCGGGCATAGCCCAGCACCTTCCAGCCAAGGATGAACCGCCGCATGTAGATGCTGCTCAGCAGCGGTGAGATCGGAGCCCCTTGCGGAGTCCCCTTTCTCTCCTTCCGCGCCCGGTTCGTGCGGCGAGTGCCGCCCTTGCCGTCCTCCTCTATCACCGGCATTTCCAGCCACGCCTTGATGAGTCCAAGCATCCGCCCGTCGCTCACGCGCCGCGCTATGCTCTTCATCAACTCGCCATGCGGTATCTCACCGAAGTAGTTGGAGAGGTCCGCATCGACCACTTCGTTGCGTCCCTGGTGCAGCAACCTGTGGATCCGCTGCACCGCGTCCTTCGCGCTTCGTCCCGGCCGGTACGCATACTGCTCCGGCTGCAGGTCCGCCTCGAATATCGGCCCCAGCACCAGCATCGCCGACGTCTGCGCAACCCGATCCCTCAGGCACGGTATGCCCAGGGGACGGAACTTCCCCGGCTGTTTCTTCGGGATGAGCACCTGGCGCACCGGACTCGGCTCGTAGGCGCCATCCCTCAGGTCCCGCGACAGTTCCCCTACCCAACGCTCCACTCCGTACGCCTCGACATCCGCGACCGTCACACCATCCACTCCTGCCGCTCCGCCGTTGCGCCGGACCATCACCCACGCCTCCAGGAGGAAATCCTGCCTCCATACCTTGTCGACGAGGGCGTGAAAACGCCTGTCAGGTTCTTCCTTCGCTTTCGCGTTTAGCACGTTCTGGAGTTTCCGAACACTTCCCGCCGACCCTCTTAGACTCCCGTCAGTGGTCAAGTCCCTGCCTCCTTTCCGCACCGCTCCCAACTCAGGCCCTCTCTGCCAATATCGCTGAGACATCCGCTACCTTTGGATTTACTGAAGGGGGCGGAGGTGGAGAGCGATGATAGCAGGGAGAGAGAGGATGATGGACATGGGTGTGGGTGTTGCGGCCGTGGGGGGCGAGGAGCGTAGCGACGAGCCCGCCACGGCCAAGGCCGTCGAGAGCCCCCCGGCACCGGATCCGGAGGTGGTGGCCAAGCCGACGCGTCGACAGTTCACGGGGGAATACAAGCTCGGGATCCTGGAGGAGACGGATCGATGCTCCCAGCCCGGTGAGGTCGGGCGGATCCTGCGTCGCGAGGGGCTCTACAGCTCTCATCTCACGGCCTGGCGCAAGGCACGGCGGGAGGGCTCTCTGAAGGGCCTGACGCCGAGGAAACGGGGCCGCAAGCCGGCCCGGCGCAACCCCCTCCAGAAGCGGGTGGATGAGCTCGAGGCCGAAGTGGCCCGGCTCGAGAAGCAGCTGGCCACGGCGGAAACGATCCTGGAAGTCCAGGGAAAAGTTGCCGGGCTGCTGGGGTTGAGCTTCGAGGGCGGGAAGAACTCGTGACAGCCGCTGCCTCCCTCGCACCCGAGGTCGGCGTCGTGCCGGCGTGCCGGGCGCTGGGTGTGGCGCGCGCGACGTTCTATCGGCGTCAGAAGCCTGGTCCCGGGCACCAGCAGCCCAGCAAGCGGCCCGCCCGGGCTCTTTGTGAATCCGAACGCGAGCAGGTGCGACAGACCCTCGCCTGCCCGCGCTTCGTCGACCGGTCTCCCGCCGAGATCGTGGCCACCCTCCTCGACGAGGGCCAGTACCTCTGCTCCGAGCGCACCATGTATCGGATCCTGGCCGAGGACCACCCCGTGCGTGAACGGCGGGATCAGCTCACCCACCCCGAGTACACGAAGCCCGAGCTCGTGGCCACCGCCCCGAACCAGACGTGGTCATGGGACATCACCCGGCTGCTCGGACCCCAGAAGTGGACGTACTACTACCTCTACGTCCTCATCGACATCTTCAGCCGGTACGTGGTCGGATGGATGGTCGCCGACCGCGAGAACTCCGCGCTCGCCAGCCGGCTCATCCAGGAGAGCTGCCTCAAGCAGAGTGTCCAGCCCCAGACGCTGACCCTGCACTCCGACCGCGGGAGCCCGATGACGAGCAAGTGTACGGCCCAGCTCCTCGCTGATCTCGGCATCACCCGCTCGCTCGGCCGACCCCGGGTCAGTGACGACAACCCCTTCTCGGAGGCGCACTTCAAGACCGTCAAGTACCACCCCGGCTTCCCTGGCCGCTTCCCGGACATCCACGCGGCCACTGACTTCTGCCGATCCTTCTTCCCGTGGTACAACAACGAACACCGCCATGGGGGCATCGCCATGCTTGCCCCTGCCGACGTCCATCACGGGCGGGCCGATGAGATGCTCGCCCAGCGTGAGCGCACTCTCCACAAGGCATGGTCCAAGCACCCGGACCGCTTCGTACGGGGGATGCCGAAGCCCCAGCCTCTCCCACAAGAGGTCTGGATCAATCCACCAGCTGCGGAATCGACACCGCAGCCGACTCACTAATTTATAACCCCGGGTGTCTCAGTGGTGTTGACAGGTTCCGAGGGCCCCTTCCCTCGACGGGCATTACCCCGCGTCCTCAGTAATACGGGCCCATCCGCCACCATGCCGGCCCAGCCTGCCCCTCGCGGGGTCCCGGTTGCCGCGCGCACGGCACCGACATGGCTTCCCGTGTTGCCACACCTTCCATCTTCCATGCGTGCCGACGCCAATACCCCGGCGGAAACCGGCCAGTGCTCGTGTCGCTCTCTTCCCGGCCAGTCGGCGGCCTTCCCCTTACCTGCGGAGGGTCGGCTTCCGCAACACCCGTTTCGGGGCCTGCTCAGCGTTCACTCGTGTTTCGGCCCGCATGGTCGCTAAGCCTCCTGCCGATTTAGCTCCTCCCTTGTCCCTGTCCGGCGTTTCCACCTTCGTGCGCGTTTAGGAAGTCGCGTATCGGGCGAGGCCCTTTCCCAGAGAGCTTCAGTCCATGTCGTCACCTCCATAAACCGCTCTGGCTGCTACCGGCTGGAGCGACAGTTGCCGGGCGGGGTTCGCACCCGCAAGGAAGGTGCGCCTTTCCACGGCGCACGCAGGAACTTGAGGGTGATCTCACCGGCCGAGTAGACGTGGATCCAGGGCTTTTTCTTCTCCACCCGCAGCGAGGTCTCATCGACGTGCATGGCGGGCATGGCGAGCAGGTATTGCCGGGCACGGGTCTCCCACCCCGCGAGAGCGTCATGGACTCGTGTAAGGAAGCCGAGGAGGGTGGCTTCGGAGAGCTTCTTGCCGATCATGGCGGACAGGCTCCGGGCGGTGCGCCGGAGCGGGACCATCTGCATGAGCTGGTGGACCGCGAAGATCCGGATGCCGACGCCGTACTGACGCGGACCGTGGAGGTCGTCGGGGAAGGGGGTGCGGGTCTCGCCGTGGCAGTGCGGGCAGTGCTTGATCTCGGCGTCGTGGTGCTCGACGACCTTCTCGAAGACGACGTCGATGCGGGTGCGCCGCTCGTGGTCGGTGGCCTCGGTGCCGGTCAGCTTCTCGCCGCAGTGCCCGCAGGCATGGGCCTTGTGCACATGGTGCTCTTCGCGGGTGCGGGTGCTCCCGGGGCTTTCTGAGACCTCCTCCCGTTTCTCGCGGTTGCGGCTACGGCTGGTCGGATCCCCGTCGCCGTCGGTCTGCGAGGGCGGGATGGAGGAGTTGCGGCTGGACTTGGGCGTCAGCTTTTCGAGCAGGACCGTCGCGATCAGCTCGAGCAACGCGTTCTGATCGGCGACCAGGGCCCTGTATTCGGCCAGCTCCGGCTCGGGTGCCTCATGCAGCGCTGCACTACGCGCCTTCAGCTCTTCGAGCGCGTCGCGCAGCGATGTCCGGTTCACCGTGGCCATGAGTGGAGCTACCCCTCGGCCTCGACCGCCATGATCGCCGCCAACACGGCGAGGCGCTCGGAGCGTGGCATCCCGGCGTAGCGGCGAGCCCAGTTGGCCGCCTTGCGTTTGACCTGTTGGCGATGCCTGCGATTGCGTCCGGCGAGGCTCGCCCAATGCACCCGGTCGGGCTCGAAGTTGAACCAGATCTGCTCGGTGACCACGCACGCCTGGTTGTTGACCTGCACCGAGATCGACCGCCAGTCGGCCAGGCGCTCGTCATAGAGCGTCGAGGGGTAGCCGGAGAGCATGACCCGGCAGGGCAGCCCCTTGAGCAGATCGAGCAGGGCAACGTGGTCGGACCGCTCGTATTCGTAGCGGTAGCGTCTGGGCCCGCGACGGACTTCGTGCAGGTACGGCGGGTCTGCGTAGACCAGCTCACGGCCCCGGAAGGGGAACCCGGCCAGGAAACGATGCGCACACCCGTGGACCAGCTCGACCGGGTAGTCGCAGCGGAAGCTCTCGATCACCCGGGCATCCGGATCGATGCCGATGTTCCCGAGGGCGGGCGGCTTGCGCTGCATGATCGCACCCCCGCCCAAGTGCGACTCGATATAGACGTCATGCGGAGGCATCATCGATATCAACGGCTGCCACAGCCCCGCCGTCGCCTTCGACCCGAAGTACCCAACCCGCCGCCGTCCGCTCCTGACCATGGGACGAGCGTAGCGCCGATAGCCTGCGATGTCAACAGCGGGGGGCAGACCGGCACCCCGATATTCCTACATCAACCAGCGTGTGCGTAGGAGAGGGGGTGAGTAGTTACCCCTGGTCGACGATGCTCTTCACCACCGGCTACAGACGTGGTAAAGGTCCCGGGACATCTTCGCCCCGGACGGGATGAGCGTGCCCCCCGTCTCCCGGAGACGATCCTCGCGTCCGTGAACTACCTCTTCCTCCTTCACTCCTCCCGTTCCGGAGTCCCACCTGAAGCGGCACAGGTTCCGGGGGGGAAGCTCAAGCCTTAAGGCCAGAAGCTGTGCCACGAGCCTCTTGTACGAATGCTCTGATCTTGTCAGAACTCTTGACACCCGGCGCAGATTCCACACCGCTACACACATCCACCGCCCGAGGATTCGTAACCCTTATGGCGTCTGCCACGTTCTCCGGGCGCAGCCCTCCAGCAAGAATCACTGGCACGGACGCCCTCAACCCATGCACCAGCGACCAATCAAAAGTCTGGCCCGTACCACCATATAACTTCCCAACTTTGGCGTCCAGGAGGATTGCCTCCACTGTATAGCGGTCCAACCCCTTCAGATCCTCCTGCCTACCTACCCGCACAGTCTTGATGGTCCCCACGGCAAGATCACTCAACGCCCTCACAAACTCTGGACTCTCGTCACCATGCAATTGTATGTAGTCCAACCGCACACGCTGCACTGTACGCAGTATCTCATCTCGGCCAGCATTCACAAACACCCCCACAACGGCCACGAACGGGGGCATCGGTCTCCTGATCTCTGTCGCTCGTTCAGGCGTTACATAGCGCGCTGACTGCGCGAAGAACTGAAAGCCAACGGCGTCGGCCCCGGCTCGTACCGCGGCCAACGCGTCCTGTTTCCTCGTAACCCCGCAGATCTTCACCCGCATCATGTTGCCTCCTGCAGTTACCCACGGACACAACTGTGTCCGTGGTCCCTTAGTGACCCTATGTCATGGCCGCCCACGAGTCCACGGCCTCCATCACACCTGAGATCTTGTCACGGGTCTCCATCAATTCCCTGTAGGAGCTAGATTCCCGCAGCACACCAACCCCTACTTTAGCGTACAGTACATCATCCTTCATTAGTACATTACGCAGATTCATGAAGCAACCGCCGACGTTAGCACGCCCATGTCCTAATAGCCCGCGTAACTACTCACTCCCTCTCCTACGCACACGCTGGCTGATGCAGGAATATCGGGGTGCCGGTCTGCCCCCCGCTGTTGACATCGCAGGCTATCGGCGCTACGCTCGTCCCATGGTCAGGAGCGGACGGCGGCGGGTTGGGTACTTCGGGTCGAAGGCGACGGCGGGGCTGTGGCAGCCGTTGATATCGATGATGCCTCCGCATGACGTCTATATCGAGTCGCACTTGGGCGGGGGTGCGATCATGCAGCGCAAGCCGCCCGCCCTCGGGAACATCGGCATCGATCCGGATGCCCGGGTGATCGAGAGCTTCCGCTGCGACTACCCGGTCGAGCTGGTCCACGGGTGTGCGCATCGTTTCCTGGCCGGGTTCCCCTTCCGGGGCCGGGAGCTGGTCTACGCAGACCCGCCGTACCTGCACGAAGTCCGTCGCGGGCCCAGACGCTACCGCTACGAATACGAGCGGTCCGACCACGTTGCCCTGCTCGATCTGCTCAAGGGGCTGCCCTGCCGGGTCATGCTCTCCGGCTACCCCTCGACGCTCTATGACGAGCGCCTGGCCGACTGGCGGTCGATCTCGGTGCAGGTCAACAACCAGGCGTGCGTGGTCACCGAGCAGATCTGGTTCAACTTCGAGCCCGACCGGGTGCATTGGGCGAGCCTGGCCGGACGCAATCGCACGCATCGCCAACAGGTCAAACGCAAGGCGGCCAACTGGGCTCGCCGCTACGCCGGGATGCCACGCTCCGAGCGCCTCGCCGTGCTGGCGGCGATCATGGCGGTCGAGGCCGAGGGGTAGCTCCACTCATGGCCACGGTGAACCGGACATCGCTGCGCGACGCGCTCGAAGAGCTGAAGGCGCGCAGTGCAGCGCTGCATGAGGCACCCGAGCCGGAGCTGGCCGAATACAGGGCCCTGGTCGCCGATCAGAACGCGTTGCTCGAGCTGATCGCGACGGTCCTGCTCGAAAAGCTGACGCCCAAGTCCAGCCGCAACTCCTCCATCCCGCCCTCGCAGACCGACGGCGACGGGGATCCGACCAGCCGTAGCCGCAACCGCGAGAAACGGGAGGAGGTCTCAGAAAGCCCCGGGAGCACCCGCACCCGCGAAGAGCACCATGTGCACGAGGCCCATGCCTGCGGGCACTGCGGCGAGAAGCTGACCGGCACCGAGGCCACCGACCACGAGCGGCGCACCCGCATCGACGTCGTCTTCGAGAAGGTCGTCGAGCACCACGACGCCGAGATCAAGCACTGCCCGCACTGCCACGGCGAGACCCGCGCCCCCTTCCCCGACGACCTCCACGGTCCGCGTCAGTACGGCGTCGGCATCCGGATCTTCGCGGTCCACCAGCTCATGCAGATGGTCCCGCTCCGGCGCACCGCCCGGAGCCTGTCCGCCATGATCGGCGAGAAGCTCTCCGAAGCCACCCTCCTCGGCTTCCTTACACGAGTCCATGACGCTCTCGCGGGGTGGGAGACCCGTGCCCGGCAATACCTGCTCGCCATGCCCGCCATGCACGTCGATGAGACCTCGCTGCGGGTGGAGAAGAAAAAGCCCTGGATCCACGTCTACTCGGCCGGTGAGATCACCCTCAAGTTCCTGCACCGAAAACGCGGGCGTGAGGCGATAGGCGATATCGGCCTCATCCCCAGGTACAGAAACGTGATCATCCATGATTGCTACCCCTCGTACCTGAGCTACGACCACTGCTCCCACGGGCTCTGCGGTGCGCATCTCCTGCGCGACATCACATTCATTATCGATGCCGTCAACCCCAGATGGGCCCGGCGCATGAAGAAGCTGCTGCGCGACAATGCCAGGCGGGTCGCCAAGAGCGACGAGTGCATACTGACCGACAGGGAGTTGCGGGTGTTGCGCCAGCAGTACCGCACCATCCTCACCCAGGCCAAAACCCAAAATGAACTCCCGCCCGTCCCACCCCGCACAAAGGGTCAGAGGGGCCCCGTCGCCAAGCCCGCTTCCGTCACCCTCTGGCAACGGCTCAAAACCCACGAAACCGACATCCTCCGCTTCGCCCACGACCCCGCGGTCGCCTTCACCAACAACCGGGCCGAGCGGGACCTCCGCATGGCCAAGGTCAAGCAGAAGGTGTCGGGCTGCTTCCGAAACGCCGCCTTCGCCAAGGTATACTGCAGAATCTCCAGCTATCTCCAGTCCATGGCCTACTCCGGCTACAACCCGTTCCAGGCAATCCACATCGCCCTCGCCGGACACGCAACCGACTACGTCCCCACCCCAGGGGGGTGAGTAGTTACCTGCCAGGGTATCTTCCATGCTTGGTAGAATCTCGCTGTTCGACCAATCTTCATACATGAAGTGTATCCCCGTTGCTTCGCAACCCGGAACGGTCACGGCGGGGACGGTAGCATGCGGAACCTCAGATGTCGATACGAGTCGTTGGTTATCCCTTCACTTCACCGCATCAAGACATGTTCTTGCAAACGATGTCAACGGGAAAACCGTGTCTGGTTTGGACGCGACATGGACAAAGAGTCCCTTCACCTCAGGAGCGCCGACGACGTTGATCTGTTCACGTAAGAGACGGTTGAACGAGGAACGAAGAGGAAGCTGGTCTTGCACCCGCCGCATTACAAGAAGCGTATCGCCGAACGTTTCGCCAGTCATCCGAAGATCCATTGGGTGTACGGATGCTCGGTCACATCGTTCACTTCGCGTTACAAGCGTCTTGACGAGATTCTGCAGGACGAAAAGATCATCACCCGCTAAGGTTCGCATGGCTTGAAAGTAGTATTCCAAGTCAATTACAAGCAGTCTATCGTCGTCGCCTTTGGGTTGCTTATCGGATCTAACGTACCTGGGTTCGATTGCCATCGAGACAGGACATGTGTCTTCATGATCTTCATGAACCGGTTGAATCACAGAGTGGTGGATAAGCATGTTTATCGTTTTGCGCATGTTGTTCATTTTCGTGAGAGGTGCACCAAGTCTATCATCGATACGTCTCGCCAGAATCGCGGTCGTGACCACATAGCTCTCAATTTCTTGAGACCGTAGATCCGGCAAGTTATTCAATTCTGCGGTCATGTGGTCACGGTACAATTGAAGATTCATGCTTGGTTCTCCTCGCTGACCTTTCGGGCCCACTCAAGAAGGGTCTCTCGACACGCCTGCGTGCGTTGGAATCCCGTTATCGCCGACCAGGAGAATCCGATCATCATTGCGCCAACGGCGCTGGCCTCCTCGGCGCGGGCGTCTTCGTCCTCAATGAGGAGATCCATCGTGAACGGCTGACGTGATGGCAACTGCCAGATCGCTGACCGGAAGGGCTCTGATGACAGGAGGATGCTAGCGCTGCCCTTACCCCACATCTGGTGCTGAACGTGTCATGATGGTTCTCCGTATTCGTCATGCAGTTCGAGAGCGAAGCTCATGGCGGCGAGTTGGATGTAGCCGTGCCACAGGAGTTGGGCGCCCGGCGGATCGCGCGAGCGTCCGGTCCAGCCGCCGAGTCGTGCGAGCGTCTGGACCGCCTGGCCGAGGTGTTGGGGTGTGGATAGTCTGCGCGAGCGGGCCAAGGCGGCAAGCACGCGCAACTCGGTGTCGTTGAACAGGAGTTCGGCGGGCAGTTCGGGGATTTCGCGTCCGAGGCGGAGCATCAGGTGGATGCGCCAAGCCACGACCATCTTGATGGTGATGGCCCGTTCGAGGCGTTCGGCTGTGCGGTGCTGGAGTTCCGCGATCCTGCAGCCGGCCTTAAGGATGCGGAAGTAGTCCTCGATGCGCCAGCGGAGAGCGTACCACTTCAGCAGACGGGTCGCCTCCCGGGTATCGGTCACGGGCACCGTGGTGATTAGGAACCACCCCAGCGGATCGGCGTTCGTCGGCGGGCGTTGTTCGCGGGCGCGCACGATCCACCAGCTTGACCGGCTTGTCGGTCGGGCCGTGACCCGCTCGTAGCGCAGGGTCAGCTCGCTCGGCCCGTCGCGCGAGGCGTTTGGGCTTGCGGCGCTACCTGCTGGTCTTCGGACGTGCGCTCTGACGCGAGACAGCGACGGTGCAGTGGCCACGCGACGGGGCGCCTCGCAACTTGTCGAACAGATGGCGCACGACCCGGTTGACTTCGGCGCCGGCGTCCTTGTCGAGGACGCGGTTGACCTTCGCGCGCACGATGCAGATCCACCGACGGGGCGTGTTCGCGCTGTTCGACGAACAGATCGAGGAAGTCGGCCTCGGGGTCCATGATGCACACCGTGCGGGTGTGGGGCAGGTGGCTGGCGGCCTCGGCGCAGTCATGCAGTCCCTCGATCCAGCGAAACGACTTCTTCTGCTCGCGAGTCCCGGGGCCGGGGGTATCGGGGGGCGCCGGAAAGTCGGCGCGCAGCACCCCGAGCGGCGTTCCGTCGGGATCGAGCGCCAGGGTCACGTGCAGCTGCAGGCCGCGGGCCACGGCGCCGGTCTGGTTCGAGCCGATCGCGGTCAGCCTCCGGGGCACTTCCGGAAGTAACCGTTCAGTCGTGCCGTGGCGGGGCGGTTGGATTTACTGGTTGAGGATGCGTTGCCAGTGTTTGGAGAGGGGCCGGAGCCAGATGTCCTTTTTGTAGAGTCGGGAGGTGGCGCGGTGCCCTTAGGGTCCGGTGCACTGGTCCGCGCGCTTTCGCGTCGGCGTCAATTCCGGCTCCCATACTCCCATAGGTCCGTTTCCACCCCCCGCTCGTCGAACCGAACGTGCGGAATTACCGCATTCGGCTCTCAGTTGGGATCACGCCTTCGCCCACGGAAGGTTCCTGGTCTTCGTCGCAAGGCGCGTGAGGCCGCATTCCTCCCGCAGCCACTTGTCGGGAAAGCGCACGTGTTTCCCCGACCGCACCTTGTGCTTCCGCCAGAACCACTGTCGTAGCCGCCGGACAGCGTGCTGATCCACAGCCGCGTAGGCCGGGCTGACCTGCCCGAGATTGAAGTAGTTTGCCCACCCCGAGACCATCCGGTTCAGGCGCCCTACAACTTCCTCGGCTTCCAGCCGTCCGCGTCTGCGGTCCGTCTGCTCGCTGATCCGGTGGCAGATGCTCTGAACGCTCGTCTTGCTCGGTCGAGTGCCGATGTACCGGCTCCCGTTCGTGGGACGATAGTTCCACCCAATGCGATACCCGAGAAACTCAAGCGGCTCCTCGGGGCACCGGAGGCATCGGGTCTTCTGCACGTTGACCGGTAGTTTCAGCCTGTCCATGAGCCGCTTGACCGCCGTCAGCATCTCCGCCGACGAGGCCTTCCCGAGCACACAGAAGTCGTCGGCATAATTCACGATCTCCGCGCCGAAGCGCCGGGCATAGCCCAGCACCTTCCAGCCAAGGATGAACCGCCGCATGTAGATGTTGCTCAGCAGCGGTGAGATCGGAGCCCCTTGCGGGGTCCCCTTCCTGTCCTCTCGCGCCCGGTTCGTGCGGCGAGTGCCGCCCTTGCCGTCCTCCTCTATCACCGGCATTTCCAGCCACGCCTTGATGAGTCCAAGCATCCGCCCGTCGCTCACGCGCCGCGCTACACTCTTCATCAACTCGGCGTGCGGTATCTCACCGAAGTAGTTGGAGAGGTCTGCATCGACCACCTCTCTATGGCCGCGGTACAGCAAACGATGTATCCGATTGACCGCGTCCCTGGCGCTCCGTCCCGACCGGTATGCGTACTGCTCCGGTTGCAGGTCCGCCTCGAATATCGGCCCCAGCACCAGCATCGCCGATGTCTGCGCAACCCGATCCCTCAGGCACGGTATGCCCAAAGGACGGAACTTCCCCGGCTGTTTCTTCGGAATGAGCACCTGACGCACCGGATTCGGCTCATAGGCGCCATCCCTCAGGTCCCGCGACAGTTCCCCTACCCAACGCTCCACTCCGTACGCCACGACATCCGCGACCGTCACACCATCCACTCCAGCCGCTCCGCCGTTGCGCCGGACCAACTCCCACGCCTCCAGGAGGAAATCCTGCCTCCATACCTTGTCGACAAGGGCGTGAAAGCGCCGGTCAGGTTCTTCCTTCGCTTTCGCGTGTAGCACGGTCTGGAGTTTCCGAACACTTCCCGCCGACCCTCTTAGACTCCCGTCAGTAGTCAAGTCCCTGCCTCCTTTCCGTACCGCTCCCAACTCAGGGCCCCTTCCCTCGACGGGCATTACCCCGCGTCCTCAGTACTATGGGCCCATCCGCCACCACGCCGGCCCAGCCTGCCCCTCGCGGGGTCCCGGTTGCCGCGCGCACGGCACCGACGTGGGTTCCCGTGTTGCCACACCTTCCATCTTCCATGCGTGCTGACGCCCATACCCCGGCGGAAACCGGCCGGTGCTCGTGTCGCTCGCTTCCCAGCCGGTCGGCGGCCTTCCCCTTAAACCCGTAGGGTCGGCTTCCGCATTATACGTTTCGAGGCCTGCTCAGCGTTCACTCGCGTTTCGGCCCGCATGGTCGCTGAACCGCCCAAGGCGGCCCTTCTGCCAGAGAGCTTCAGTCCATGTCGTTACCTTCATAAACCGCTCTGGCTGCTACCGGCTGGAGCGACAGTTGCCGGGCGGGGTTCGCACCCGCAAGGAAAGTGCGCCTTTCCACGGCGCACGGGTTTGCCGTACTGTGTGTGGGTATCGTAGCGACCGCGTCCCTGGGTGGTTCCGACATGGATCCAGCCTGAGGCCCTGTAGACGCCGCCGGTGTAGCGCGGGATTTCGACGAAGGTTTCGATGAGGACGGGGGTGGTGTTGTAGCGTCGGGTCCATTCGCGGGGCAGGCGCCGGCAGACGAGTGAGAGGATGTGGGATCCCAGGTTGGGGATCCTGATCCAGGGCAGGATGAGGAACCTCGGGTTGTTGATGACGAGGGGGAGGTTCTTGTTGCGCAGCGTGTGGGTCCATCCGATGAAGCGGTCGCGCGGGGCGAGCGTCCAGGCGGCGGCGCTGAAGCCGAGCATGGCGAGCGGCCAGCCGTTGTGGTCGTGGACGGCGTAGCGCATCTGTGCGCCGACGAGGGGCTTGTATCCCAGATAGTGGTAGCGGGCGACGAACTCGTTCCACAGCCTGCCTTCGCGGGTAGCGCGCACGACGGTCCGGAGTTCGAGCGGGCGGACCTCGTCGAGGGTCGTCGGTGCCGAAAACAGCGGCACTTCGGTGTCCTGACCGAAGATGATGGGGCGGGGCGGGGCCTTCCTCCACTTCTGGGGTGGCAGGGTGATGAGGCCGTCGTTGTGCATGGCCAGCATGGCCACCCCCGGGCCGTCATGTCCTTGAGGCCGCCGTCGGGCTTGAACCAGCCGATGCGTCGGCAGAACTCCCTGGACAGGGCATGGCGGCTGAGAGGCGGCGGGCCGGCGATCAGTGCGCGCAGCAGCGCCATTTCCCCGGCGGTGAAGTCGTGCCCCTGATAGTGGCACTCGATCCGGTCGGTCATGCCGGCACCATCGGGTCGCGTCTGCGCTCCTCGTTCATCGACCATGGCAGCCAGGGTGACAGGTCATGGGGCGGCCGGCCGCCGTTGTGCGCGCATTCCGCCAGCCATGCCGTAAGCCATCGCTGGACATCGATGCCGTTCAACCTCAGGGTGCCGACCACCGAGTACATGAGCGCCGTGAACCGGGCGCCGGTCTCGCTGTCGGAGCCGAACGACAGGCGTCTTCCGATGACCGGACATCTGAGCAGCCGCTCGGCGAGATTGTTGTCGAGCGGGACCCGGGGCCGGTCGACGAAGACACTCAGCCCCTCGCGATGGTTCACGAGCGAGCGTAGCGCCTTGCCCTCGCGCGCCCCGGACGGCAGGCGGTCGAGTTCGCGCCCGGCGTTTGCAAACAGGCTGCCGAGTGCGTCGGTCAGCGCGTCGTGGGCCGCGTCGAACGCTGGCGTCTGGCGCTCGAGACCGGGATCGTACTCGGCCAGCCGCGCCTTGTTCAGGCGGTAGATCGAGGCGATCCGCCGGGTCCATTCCCGGCACCAGCCGGTCAGTTCGTCCTGCCCCGCCGCGGCCCTGATGAAGTCCCGGCGTATGTGAGCCCAACAGCACGAGAGGGTTGCCCGGCCCTCGAGCAGGCGCGCCAACCTCTTGTAGGCGCTGTAGCGGTCGCAGACGATGACCGTCGAGGGCCGTCGGCGAACAGCTCATGGGCCGCCTCGGCGCTGCGCGAAGGATCGATATGGAAGTAGACCGCGTCGTGGCCGACCGAGATCCACAGCCAGCCCCGGCTCGACCTGCCTCCCTCGCGCAACGCCTGCACGCGCCAGGTGGTCTCGTCGGCATGGCGCAGCGCCGCGTTGTTCTGGTGCGCGAGGATCGCGTCGGCCACCGGCTCGAACAGCGGCACGAAACGGGGCACGCTGCCGGCCAGGGTGCCCGGCGAGATCGGCAGTCCCTGGTCGGCCAGCCATGTGCTGACGCGCTGCAGAGGACGCAGGCACGCATAGCGTTCGAACAGGAAGCGCGACCAGACGCTGATCCCGTAGGGCGTGTTGGGGAACAGCCGTGGCACGGGGGGCGCCGACACTTCCACGGGCGACGACGCGCAGTCGCATGTCCGGCGCCAGCGCGGGCGGCGGATCACTCGCTTGTGGGCCTTGACCTCGATCTCGATAAGGGTGGACTCTTCGGCGCCGTTGGCCGCATAGGGGTTCCCGCAGCCGGGACACACACACGCATCGGACGGCAGGTCATGCTCTTCGATGTGTTCTTCGAGACCGGGCCGCTGTGTGCGGCCCCGGCCGGGTGTGCCGGGCTGCCGACCCCGCGGACGCCCGGAGCCCGGCTTCTCCTGCTTCTCGCTCTTGCAACCGAACTGCGTCTTCGACAGCACCGTCCGGGTCGCGCGAGACTCCGCCAGCTCGGTTTCCAGCTCCTCGTTGCGCCGCTGCAATGCCTTCACGGTCTTGTGCAGCCGGGCAACTTCCCTGCCGGCTCGCCGAAGGAGATCGCGCAGATGCCCCACCTTCGAGCGCCACCGCAGTGCGTTCTTCCCTGCTCGACGAGCTTCCCTCGTCTTCTCGACGACGGCCCTCAGCCTGCGCCGCGATGCCTCGAAGCGCGACTTCCAATATCCCGCTTCGCGACGCGCAGACACCTCCGCCCAGCGCAACTCTTGCGCGCGCTTCCGCCGCCTCCGCACGGACGTGCTCCTCCTCGTACAGCCACCGCCAGTCCACCGGGTCCGCACACGCGGCCTCAGGGGTCAACCACAGCCCACCGGGCCCCTCGGCCAGCACCACGACCGTGCCAATATCCCCGTCTCCTATCGCCATGAACCAGACGATAGCACATCACCGAACTCGTGGCCAGTCCCCTACACGACCTCCACCTGAGACCCATGACCTCCCCTCCGCCACGGCACGACTGAACGTTTACTTCCGGAAGGATGTGATTCACGGCAACAAATCGTCTAAGTTCAATCAGGACTGCACGATCTGCCGCACTTACTGTTAGATGATTTCTGATTCCACAGTACTGAAATAGCGGGAATACTGCCCTAACTAGTGCCTGCCCGAAAACTCGTAATGTGTTGATTTGTAGTGGGATGCGGGTTTTTTCGGCTTTCAGTTCGCGGTGGTCTCCGGTATATTTTGGTGTCAGATCGGCCAAATCCGGTGGATTTGCGGGCATCTTCGGGGATGACGGGTCATGCGCCGTTCGTTTCAGCCACAGCTTCAGATTGGGCAGACGCCGATCGACCAGGTCGAGATTGATCTGGATTCACGTGACGACATTCCATCGATTCTCCATGGCCTGAAGCGGCTGTACATGGAGGACCCGGTGTTCGGGGAGGTGATGGAACTCCTGGAGTCGAATGTCCTTGCGGGAAGAGATCACGGCAGGGGCCGGCCGGGGATGGATTTCTGGCAGATTTTGGTGCTGGCCGTGTTGAAGCAGGGATTGAACTGCGATTTCGATCGCCTCAAGGAGTTGGCTGACCAGCATGCGACGATACGCGAGATGCTCGGTGTGGGCCCGTTCGACAGGACCCGCTACAGCCTGCAGCGTCTGATTGACAATGTCGGGCATCTGACCCCTGGTCTGCTGAAGAAGATCAACCGGGTCGTGGTCGGATACGGTCATACGGTGCTTGGCTGCGCGGGCGTTGCGATTCCTTCGCGGTTGAGACCGATGTGCATTATCCGACGGATGTGTCGCTGCTGTGGGATGCCATGCGTGGCCTCTTGCGGACGATCGGTCCGCTCTCGAGGGAGCATGGCGTACGGGGTTGGCGGCAATGGAAGAAGCAGCAGCGCGATATGCGCGGTCTGTTCAACCGGGTTCGCTCGACCCGCCGTGCGAAGGGGCAGCCGGAGCGGGTGGAGCGATACCTGACGCGTTGCCGGTCAGTGGTCGAGCGGGCCAAGGGGAGCGTGGCGGAGCTGACCGCCGCGGAGGTCAGGGCGTCATCTCTAGCGGAGATCGAGGGATACATCGTCCATGCCGAGCGGCGGATCGACCAGGTGGACCGGCGTCTGCTGCAGGGGGAGACGATCCCTCACGAGGAGAAGGTCTTCTCGATCTTCGAGGAGCACACCCGCTGGATCTCGAAGGGGAAGGCGGGATGTCCGGTGGAGCTGGGGGTGCCGGTCTGCGTGATCGAAGACCAGCACCGGTTCGTGCTCAACCATCACGTCATCTGGGAGGGGAGTGATGTGGATGTCGCGGTCCCCTTCGTCCGAGAGACCCGGGATCTCTTTCCGAAGCTTCGGGTCTGCAGTCTCGACCGTGGTTTTCACAGTCCTGCCAACCGTGACCGTCTCGACGACCTTCTGGAAGTCAGCGCGCTGCCAAAGAAGGGGCGGCTGAGCAAGGCCGACATGGCCCGCGAGGCGACGCCGGAGTTCCGGGCCGCGCGGCACGCACATCCGGCGGTCGAGTCGGCGGTCAACCACCTTGAACACCACGGACTGGACCGGATATCGAGCCTCGGTGCGGCGGGTTTCGACCGCACTGTTGCGTTGTCGGTTCTCGGGGCCAATATCCATCGCCTCGGCAAGGTCCTGCGTAAGCAGGCACTGGAGGCACAAAAGCGACGGCATCGACGCACGGCCTGACCGCGGTCTCTTCAACCTCCCGATATCTGACCCGGCTTGCATACCGGGCCAGGATCACTGCCCTCGCGACCCGGGCTCGTTGGCCGCCGCCCCGAAATCCCCAGCAAAAACACCGAACAAAGCCATCATTTGCGTCATCGGCTCCTGATCAGGGGACCCGTCAGCAGTACTGTCGCCTCCGTTCCAACCAGAAATCAGGGATTTTCGGGCAGGCACTAATTAGAGGGAATGTCGGTTTTCGTCCCTCCGGGTCGACGACGACAGCGGCGCGTCGATGAGGCTCGCATCCACGATCGTCCCCGCCGTCAGCCGATTCCGCCGAGACACTAGGTGCACATTCAGACCACGGCCCACAAAGCGTCGCCTTCGGGAAACTCCCGTCGGCAACTCGCAGATAGATGGTGCTCTGGGGCAATTCCGTGCGGGCTTGCACGTCCCGTAACCGGACGAGGCGAGTGGGCGCCTCCACTTCCTCTACGGTCGCTGTCGTCATCGGTCTGCCGCTCCGTTCTCCCGAGAGGGAATCCCGAAGGCGACTGCTCTCGGAGGCGACGGGGTCCAGATGGGCCCGTTGACAGGAGTCCACGTGCGCCAGGATTCTGGTCAGCCGTCGTCGGCGTCAGTGAGGACCCACAACCCGGTCGTGCTTGCGTCGCTCCCCCGGACGCCGCGGAATCAGCCACGGAGCCACGATCTCGCACTCCTAACCCCAACTGCGAATCGTCCGCTCAAGCACGTAACCCGCTCCGCTCGCCCCGTAGGAGGCTTGAACCTCTTGCTCCCGCCCCACACGGTCCAGCAACCGCCTGAGTCCCCGCGGATCGTGCGACAACCGCTTCACGAGCGTCGGCTCTCGCGCTCCCTCCGGCAGCACCGCGATCATCATGCTGTCCTTGTGGACATCCATCCCGACGAACACCTTCGTCTTCTTCATAGGGCCGGTCTCCTGTTCCGGTTGCGACTCGAACGCCGCATGTGGCTCTGGCACCTCCGCTCACCGCAGGCGCTAACCCACGGTAACCCAGCAGGGGCCGGCCCTTCCATACTTTCTACTTTCGTGAGATTTTGCACTCGCATGCGTATCGAGACGGTGCTCACCTTGCGGCCCGCCGCATGATCTCCACAGCTGATGAAGTCTGGTGGCGACCGACGGCCTCAGGGATGTCCCCAGTGTACCAAGGACGTATCACGATGACGTAGTTTCCGAAGGACCGGATCATCGTGCCGCGTTGAGCCCGAAGGACGGTCGAGGCACGGACGATGGCCTAGGAGGGAATGTATGACAGGCGAGGAAGGAGCGGAGGGAACCAAGGAGCTGACTGCTTGGCTGGAGGCGGACGACGCGAAAGGCCGGCCGATGCGTTTGGAGCGCCTACGCGATCTGCTGGACATGCTGCCGGTGCCCTCGGACGGCCTTACGTTCTTGGGAGGCGAAACATCCGCGATCTGCTTCGACGAGGTCAGGCGCTGCTATCTGGACGGTTCGCACTTGGCGGTCGTGCTGCTGTCTCTGGCGTACATCGAAAGAGAACTGGCTGCGGATCTCTACGCCAAGGGCTGGAACCAGGCGGAAAAGGCCCCAATGGCTGCGGTCCTGAGCAAGGCCTATGAAGAGGGAGCGCTGTCCGAACTCGGCTGGCGAACCTATCGGGAGCTGTCCCATCTGAGGAACTCACATGCCCACTTTCGTACCCCCGGCCATCCGGAATCAATGCTGGCTCGGGTTGTCGAGGCGAATGCTCTTCCTGGTGAGGTTCTCGCGAAGGACGCTAGGCGCGCAGTGCGGGCCATGGCGGCGATGGTGGAGCGTCAGTCGGGCAGGCGCGCGTGACCTTGGGTCCGCCGAACGAATAGGTGAAGGGCGCTCTCACCTGATCGCCCCCTATCGAGATGGCACCTGCTGCCCGGCGGGTGAGTCTACGCAGTACCCGCCCGGTGGTCACGCCCATGCCTTTAAGGCCGCCCGAATGACCGCACGCTGCACAGGGGAGAGTGGCACGGCCAACCGCAGATCCCCGGCGGGGCGTCGTAGTCCTGTGTGTTCCGAAGTCTCACCCATCCCCCTGACATGGGGAACGCCGTGAAGACACAGCTACGGACATCCCTTCAAAGCCGCCTATCTAGTCACTTGGATCCGGATTCTCGCTGTCCCCTCGCCATTACCATTTCGTTCCAGTTTCGTGGTGGCCCCTCACGGAGCAGCTTGATGACCGAAGCGCGTGCCACGTCGAAACCCGTCTCAAACGCATCCCTCTTCGAGGCGCGAGAGGACTCCTTTGAGCGCCTGTGAACGATCGCCGATCGCGCCTTGTAAAGTTCCCCCACCATCTTGAAGACGCGCTTGCGAGCCTCCGTTTCGGATTCCAGGAAACACGCCGCTCGCATCTTCAGCTTGAAACTGATCTCGCCCTGGTCCAGTTCGTACATCTGTTCCAGCGCGATGGTCACGTCCAAGATCCTGTCGTCGTATGCATAGTGGCCGGTTCGCGAGAGCGCCTCCGAGAGCCGGGAGATCACCAACCCATGCTCCCGATACCGGTCGCGCTCTGGCTCCGCATACAGCCGTCTGGCCTGTTCGATGGCATCACCGTCGAGTTCGCGCGGTTTCCCCAGGCTTGCATATGCCCGCGCCCAGGGGTCTACGCCCATATTGCCGCTTAGACGCGGTCCGCCGAGAAGAAGTGACACATTTGGTGCGTACGATGGGGGAAGACCGCCATGGAAACCATCGGCGCGGCCAGAAACACCGAAAGGAGCGACACGAAGTCGCGTCCATCGATGTAGAACGAACCCATGTTCCATTCCCTAACCGGTCCTCCGTCCGGAGGAAACAGTTCCAGCCTCCACGGAACGGCTTCGACAATCGTAGCGACTCCTTCCCATCCGTTTCCGCGGTCCTTGGGCGGCGCGGCCTTCCGCACCACCCCACGTCCAGAAAAGCCTCCGTGTGCTCCAGGGGAACCATCTTGAGGTTCTCCGCAATCTCGACCTCCTCCCTTAGACGCAGACCGTGGAAGAGCAGGACGTGGTACCCCGTGGTCAAGCCGTTGGAAACGGAACCGCATCGGTCTTCCAGACTTCGATTGAGCAGACACTGCAACTCGCAACAGGAAGTCGCCAAGCCGTTCTCGCCAGCCTGTCTCGCCCGGCACAGCAGTCCAGCCACCATGGCTAGCCGTGAAGTCCCATAGTCGCGGTCGAAGGCACGGACCACGAATTCCCGCCAACGATCACCCGCTTTCAGAACGGACTCCAGCGCCGGATGCCGTCCCAAGACACCTTCCGCATCGCGCAAGGCACCACGCAGTGGCTCATATCGTTGGTCTATATATCGGCCCCGGCCGTAACAGACATCGTGGTAGAACGAACGCAGGTAACCGGACGGATCCGACCCTTCGAACCGGTATGGATTCTTCCGGTCCTCCCGCTCCTGCCGCTGGCGCAGTTCCGCGAGCTCATCTTGGTACTCGTGTTCAACTTCGTCCACACGGCCGAGCGCATGCGCCAGAACGCCGATCCAATCTCCCTCATCGCTTCGTGTCACTGTCATATGCTTCACAGCCCCCAAGAAGGAGCCAGCGTCTGGCCGTCCGCCACGGCTAATGCCTCTAAGTGGCGCACGGTTCACCGTCGCGCGTCGTGCACCGACGCCTTGAGTCACGTCCTCTATTGTAGCACCGTTACGACCCGCTTCGGTCCGACACGTTCGTCGACCGGCATCTGACCAGCAACGGCTACATCAACGCCTTCCTCGAGCCAGTTCCTCTTCGCCGACCCCGGCGCTGCTCCACTCGGCTGGCCTTCCTCACGATCCTGTCGACTCTCGAGTTTACGGCGGGAATCGCCCTCCTAGCCGGCGCGTTCGTTCGGGCCATCGGCCTGACGCTCGCCTTCATGCTCTGGACCTTCCTGCTGGCCCTACCGGTCGTGACGGCGCCCGTAGACCCAGCTTCGTGGTCGGCGTCCACGAAAAACGGACCTTGACGGGTTCGCTACTACTGTCTTACGGGTGACGCTCCGAGAGGCCTTGGGGATAAACAAGAACGTCGAGCAAACTGCGGGGAATCACCGGACGACATGCGTCGGAATCGGTGGACGACATCAATCGGAATGGGTGGACGGCATGCGTCGGAATCCGCAACCAGACGGGACATTCGCGAAATCAGTGTGGATGTGTGGCCGCAGGATCGTGAAACGGTCTTTTCGCTCCAGGCTGCGGCGGGTTACGCAATGGTCCGGGGGCTGTTCCCAGCACAAGAAGAACGTGCTCGTGGAGGGTATGTCGGACTACCTGTACCTGCATGCTCTGAACCTGCACTGCCACGCCCTCGGGCGGCAGGGTTTGCCGGACGACGTCTACATCACGCCTTGTGGCGGCACGAAGTTGGTTGGGCACATAGCCTCGCTGTTCCTGGGCCATGACGTGAGGCCGGTTGTCCTGCTGGACGGCGACGACGCGGGCCGTGCGCGCCGGGATGCGCTGATGAAGGAGCTGTATGCGGGCTACGAAAGGGCCATTCTGATGCTTGACGACGTGCTTGGCGAAGAAGAGTGTGAGACGGAGGACGTGATCGGCGAAGCGACGATTCTCCCTGTCCTGAGGGACCTTGTCGAGAAGCGAGCCACACTGAACCAGCATGATCGCGGTAGGGGCAGCTTGGGTGGACCAGATCAAGAGCGCGGCGGAGAGGCACACGGCTGAGCTGCCGACCGGCTGGAAAGCGGAGGGTCGCGCGCCGGATCGTCGTTGAGTGGTCGACGGCAGATCCGAAGGACATGCCGGGCGACGTGCCAGATCGGGCGGAGGCGCTCTTCAAGTTGCGCGGTTGAGTGATCGAGCGAAGATCGACGTTCAGCGTTCTCCCTTCCATCCATGACCCTTTACGCCATCGTAGACGGAGGTGGCCGAGGTGGTCGTTTCACGCTTTAAGGCGTGCTAGCTCTCGAACTACGTATCCCAAAGTCTCTTCCACCCAAACCTGAATCTCAGTCTCCGATTCGGGATTATGGACGTGCGAGTCCATGGCAGGGCCTTTCCACCATGGGGCGGCGCTAGGGAAGTGTATTCTGCTTAGTTCTTGCATCGATACTAGATCGCGAACGTCTCCCAATCCCACGGGAGGGCTGAAGTCTTCGGCCTGCGTCTCCTGTTCTTCAATTCTCAGGACAGAAAGATACTCGGCTGCGCGCTCCTCGGCATCGGCAAGGGTCAGGCTTTCCGCGGCGTCAAAATGCCAATGAGGATCTGCGGCACCATCTCCGTCGCGGCCGTACCCCGTTTCGTCGCTAGTGGCCGATCCGGTCCATTCAGCTCGAAACATCTGGGGTTTGTGTCGGTTGTTACGGTAACCGAAATGAATGGTCAGTCCCGCGGCCCGAAACGAGAAGCGCCGCGTCCGACCCGCCGGCGGCGCGCCATCCCACACTTCACGATAACCGATCCAAGCCCAAAGGCCCTCTCCGAGTGGGAGTACCGGCGCAACCGGGACTGCCCTACCACGATTTCGATCAGCGTACTCGCATCCAGTACCGACCAAGCCAGCCACCAACGGAACAATGTTCCAAACCGCAAACAGCTTCGGGGTGGCGCTCTCGTCGACGTGGGCATCGAGCGCTTCCTCTATCGACGTAAAGTGCCTAACAAGCGACGCTTCTGGCACTGGCGGGAATGACACTACGCTAGACTCGGCTGAAGATGTCGCCACCAAGAAGCCTTGTGGCAAGACGATCCGCCGTGGCACGCCAACCGGGATCCGTGAACCGCGGCTCTCTTCCGAGTTCAACTAGGCCCGTAATCGTCCGGTTAGCTCTTTCATCAGCGTAAAGAGCGGGAAGGTACGGAACGGGGATAGCCTTTATGTACCGAGTGCTAAGGTCAAACTGTCCACCTGCGACGCGCGGTGAAAAAATCTCAAGAAGACGGGAGAATGGGGTAGAATTCATTACAGCCATATAGGCTGCTAGAGCATCCTCGACCACAAGCCCAGACAAGGGCGTAGTCCATTTCGGAAACCAGACGAAGCCTTGGACTACGATGTAACGCGCCTCCAAGTCTGTCGTGAAACCGCCAGGTCCACCAAAGAACTTGGATACCAGTCTTGGTCGGGTGTCGAGCGCCCACGTTCTCCGCCGAGACAACATCCACCAGTATGGCCGCTTCGCCAGTCGCACAGCAGGACGCTTCTCCAGCCGACTCCGAGCCGGCTGGAGGTAGCGTTCGAAATACTTGGGTAACAGCCTGACGAGATCTACCTCGCTCGTGATGGCGAGTCCCTGCTGGTCATACGGATAAAAGACTCGGTGACGTAGCTCGACCCGTCCGTTCCTGATCGAGTCGTTCATAATCGCGGGCAGAAACCATTGGCGCTCTCGCTGTGGCAGCTCGTCAACCTGAGAAGTCGTCAAGAGGAAGACAGAATTCAACCCCGTATGAACCCCTTGGCGGACGTTGAAGATATTGCCTATCGGCACGGCGCGTCCGGTGTCTACAAGACGGCTCAGCGCTCTTTCTGTGTGGGGTGACGTGAGGCGCCAAGTTGCCTGGCGCCGAAGATTCTCGGTCGTGGTATGGAACAAGCGCCAAGACTTGTCGACCAACGGCGGCCCAGGGGAACTGAGTTGCGTGCTACGCAGCGCTCGTAAAGCGTCTCCTGTTGCATCAGCATTGTTGGCGGCGACAAGCGCCGCCACGGACTCCTGCCGATCACGGGCCGACTGTGGTCTCACGAGCACTGCGGCGGCCACGTGGACCTGTGCATAGCTAAAGAGGCCATAGTCACCAAGTGAGGCGATTAACCTGAGGTCGGCTTGGTCCAAGAGATGTTCTCTCCATGTCTCCGCCGCCTGCAGGGTGAGAAGGCTTCCGGGCAGCAAGGTTCCGAGCACACCTCCGGGTGTCAGGCACTTAAGAGCGCGAGCCACAAAAGCCATGCTCAAGTCACAGCGCCCGTGTAAGCGTGGCCCGAGGATATCCTGCATTTGTTGACGCTGTTCGGTCGTTAGCGCAAACCACGCTACAAACGGCGGGTTCATCAGTACGACATCCGCCTGTGGCAGCGTAGTCGCGAGGGAGTCGCCCTGTTGAATGTCAAGTTCGCATCCACCCGCCGGAGACCAGTCTGCACTCGCAATGTTGAGCACAAACCTCGCCATAGAGACCGCGGGCCGGGACGTGTCTCGCCCGGCTATGATGAGTCGACCACGAAAGTCATTCCTTCGAAGCGTTCGGAGCGCTTCGTGTAGGAAAGATCCCGATCCGCAAGCGGGATCGAGAATCGTTAGACGATCCCGCTCCGATAAACCTGGGAGCTGGCCGAGAGTCTGTTCCACGATACTCCGGGCGAGAGCCGGAGGAGTAAAGTGCGTGCTTCCCCTAGTGACTTGTTTGCTCTTCGACGGACCGACGTATCCGAACAGATCGGGGCTCGAAGTGCGGTAGAGCTCGAAGTGAGCTTCTTGGAAGATCTCGCTTCCTGCATGGCGTACCGCCAAACTCGGCACCAACGCGAGCCCTAGTTCCGGTGAAGATCGGGACGTTACATCTTCCAGAAGACTATCGACGCCCGAAGCCGAGAGAGATCGTAGCAAGTCTCCGCCTTCTGAGTGGGCTGAATCGGCATTCTGGTTGATGTGATTATTGATCTGGCGCGTGTGTTTGATCGCGTACGTTAGGAATGCCAAATACGCGTCGATGCTCCTGTCATCCTCGATCCGAGCTTCCGCAACCAGTGATCGCACTTGTCGAAATATCATCAACATGTGGTCCGTAACGCGTTGAGTTGACTGAACGCGATCAGCGGCCAAGTACTTATAGAATTCGTGCATCTGCCTTTCGACACTTGAGCGCGTTAGGAGTGCGGGCTTTCGCTCATCCCAACGCACTACTGCCACCTCGCGGTCGGTAACCGTCACGTGGTGGGGCAGATTGCTCGACCAAGACCAGTCAGCGGCAGTACGATCTTCCCAGATGCGTTGCTGGCTCACAGAGAGCGCAAAGCTGCCGAAGCCACCGTCCAGCAGAACACTATGATTCCCCTCTGGACTGGGTTCGTTTCTCTCGAATAGGGGGGTCAGGGCGAGGCCGAAGCGAGTAGCCCAATAGCTGGGGTTCGAAAGATCGTGAGCAGTCATCGTTCAACAACTACCGCAGCAACGAGGAACCGCGCATGAGTCGACGCAACTGCCAGCCTCATCGCGAAGACTGCCAAGTGTGGATGCAGCGGAAGAGCGAGAACCGCGAGACGGATAGGTTTGCCCCGAGGTGCTCCGCATCCCACGGTGCGCGAGGTCTCGGCCGAACGTGGACATACCTGTCGTCCTTGGTCGTATGGTGTGGCAGACGATGGTTGGAATCTGGAGCGATGGCATGTGGTGTCAAGCCGTCCATTCACCTGGCCCCACTGCTGCGGCACTCGATTCCGATTCGATCAGCCTTCAGCCCGACGACATACTGGATTACCTAACGTTAGGGTGGGGTTCAAGGCGCTGTCCCGCAACGGCTTCGAGCTCCGAATCCACTGAAGAGGGAATCTTTGTTCCGGACGAGACGGTTGCTCGCGGGGGGCCTTCGTGCGCGGATCAGCGCCGGGTCACGGCGATCCTGTCCAAGTGATTGGAATTGGCGACAATACCTGCTGTCGCCGACTCGGCGTCCGGGTTCCCGCAACGTCGCGCCGAACCGATCCACGATTCCGAAGCTACGCCAGCCACGCTCCGTTGCCCATCCAATCCTCTATCCGGTGACCGGCGATGGAACAACGAGAGCTCACGCTGGGATGGTTGGCGCCACGTCCACCGCTCTCCAAGCCCGCCCGAAGGACCGCACGCTGCACAGGCACGCCAGAGGCAATGGATTACGACTATATATCTTCTAAGTAGAACTGGGACTGCACGATCTGCCACACTTGCCGCTAGGCGATCTCTGATTTCACAGTACTGAAATAGCGGGAAAACCCCAACATATTGGCGGGCAAGCGGTACGAAATTACGGGGACGTGGGTTTCGATGCGTCACCGCACTCTTACTGCGGCGCTGCTATTCCCGCTCCTATTCCTGTCGAGTACATCGCCGGCCAACGCCTTTCCCTAAATCATCAATGGCGTTCTCCAGTCGACGCAGGTTCCGGCTGCCCGCACCCAGAGCGAGATCAATACTGGTGTGGGCCACATGTTTGCCTTCCACGGCGTCCAGCACGCACACCGTATGCAGCAGGTTTCCTTCGCCCGCCTCTTCCGTATTCCGCGGATGCTAGGACGAGAACGCCAACTAGGCATCGATGTAGCACCATGGAGTGAGAGCTTCCCTTCTAGAGTTTCTTGTCACTAGCCGGAGAACCGCGTGAGCCGCGACGGGGCCACTGTTAACCAGATCGCGCGGCAGCAGCCAAGCGCTATCCTGCTGGCCTCCTACGGCGGGCAGTCCAACCTTAGCGAAATCGTGCCGCTAGTCATGTGAAACTATCTATGCACTAGGTTGATCTCGAGCTCCCGACCAGCATTTCGGGTCGCCCGTCAGGGTTGGTGTCCCAACTCCTCCATGCCCTTTCCCCGTTGGTAAGGACAGGTTCCGCCCAGACGGGGGTCGGTCCCCTTCAGGAATCTCAACCTCGCCCCCAGGGCTGCGCAGCCGCGGCTTCTCGACCCGGACGGCCCGGTCCGCCAGGTACACCCGGCCCCCCTGCCTCCCGTGGTACGCCGCGTCGCCGGCGTTGCGCCTCTTGCCCGGCTGCTTCTGCCCGGCCACCTCGGCAGCGCTGATCTCCAGCACCGCCTCGATCGCCGCGCGCCCGATCACGTCGATGATCTGATCCAGCGCTCCGCCCGCCAGCGCGAAGACGTTGACCAGCGGGAGCAGGTGTTCGCGGCCGTCGGTGGCCAGCAACTCCCTTAGGCCTGCCTTGTCCGGCTGGACCCCCTCCTCGTAGCTTTTCCTCATCATGGTGGTCTCCCTGTTGGGGTTTTCTCTGCCTGATTCCCAATCTGGAATCAAGCCCCCGGGAGCCACCACGGTTCTTTTCCCCTCTGATAAACCTCCAACTACGTTTGGGACACCCTCCGCGAATCCCGGTGGACTCAGGACTCATCGGACCGGGATTGGATCGCTCGAGTGGGCGGAAGGGAATGGAAGACCCATGCCGGAGGCTTCTCTAGTTCAGACCAGGATCTTTTGGGTGAACCCGTGCCCGTGGATGGCTGTCGCACGCTGAGCCCTGTCTTCCCCCGTGTTGTCACTTGGTGTGGTCCCGGTAGACCGTTTCGATCCGGCTGAATATCCACCAGGCTGTATAGATTCCGAGTGTGACGATCGACAGGATCAACCAGATGATGAAATCGCCGGCAGAAGCCTTGTCAGACCCGTTCATCTTGATGCTCCTTCTTGCTGGTGGTTGGCACTGGCATTCGGATGTGGCGCCACATATGGCAGGCCAGGATGGGTTGGTGAAGGGGGACGCTGCAAGGCAGGGGCGTCACCCCGGGCGGCCTGCTACGCCTCGCCCGGCCGGGCCATGCGGTAGCCGACCCTGCGCACGTTGGCGATGTAGGCGGGGTTGGCGGCGTCGTCGCCGAGCTTGTGGCGGAGCTTCTTGACGACGGTGCGCAGGCGACCGGTGTGGTGCGAGCCCCGGCGCCCCCAGACCTGGCGCAGGAGCGCCTCCTTAGTCACGACCCGTCCGCCGTTGACCGAGAGGATGCGGAGGAGGTCGAACTCGATGGCGGAGAGCGGGACTTCGCGGCCGGCCATGCTCACGCGGCGCTGATCGTAATCGACGGTCAAGTCCCCGAGCACGAAGGTCTCGGGCTGGGCCCGGTGCCTGAGCGCCGCCTGGACGCGCGCCACGAGCTCGGTCGGCGAGAACGGCTTGACGATGTAGTCGGCGGCGCCGCTCTCGAGCGCCCGTGCGATGGTCTCGTCGCGGCCGTAGCCGGAGATGAAGATGACGGGGAGATCGGAGAGCTCGGGGAGGCGCTTCATCAGCTCGATCCCGTCGGTGCCGGGGAGCATCAGGTCGAGAAGGACGAGGCCGGGCTTCTCGGCATGGATGACGCCGGGGAGCCCGTCCGGATCGGCTGTCACGAGCGGGGCGTAGCCCGCATCGGAGAGGGTGTCGCGCACGTAGCGGAGCGTCTGCGGGTCGTCGTCGACCACGAGGACGCGGGTCTTCCCTCTCTTTCCGGGCGGGTGCGGCCGCCCGCCGGGCGGAGCCTCCTCGGGTGCGGCCGCCCCGGTCGCCGGGATCGTGAACGTGAAGCGCGCGCCCTGGCCCGTCCCCCCGCTCTCGGCCCGGATGCGGCCGCCGTGAGCCTCCACGAGGCCCTTCGAGATCGCGAGGCCGAGCCCGGTGCCTCCGGCGGGGCCGGCGCGCTTGCGGAAGAGGTGCGGGATCCGGTCGGGTGGGATCCCCCGGCCCTCGTCCGAGACCGAGAGCGCGACGTAGCCGCCCTCGCGCGCCCCCTCGACCCGGATCGGCGACGACGCGGGAGCGTGACGGGCCGCGTTCGAGAAGAGGTTGTTCATCACCTGCACGATGCGCTCCCGGTCGGCCATCGCCTGCGGCAGGTCCGGCGGGAGGTCGATGAGGACAGCGTGCCGGCCTCCGCCGCTCAGGAACGTGTTCCTGGCCCGGTCCACCAGCGCGGCGACGTTCGAAGGCTCGGGCGCGACGGTGAGCGTGCCCGCCTCGATGCTCCCCGCATCCAACAGGTTTGCGATGAGGCCGCTCATGTGGTCGGCCTGCGCCTCGATGATGCGGAAGAACTGGAGCATCTCGGCGCGGGTCGGGGCCCGCGAGGCGCTACGCACGGTAGCAGCCGAGCCCTTGATCGAGGTCAGGGGGGCGCGGAGCTCGTGGCTTACCATCCCGAGGAACTCCGCCCGCTGCCGCTCGAGCTCCTCGAGCGGCGCGAGGTCCTGCATGGTCACGACGACGGATACGACCTCTCCGTCCTCGGAACGGATCGGCGTGACGTTGACGAGCGTCCGGACGCTCCGCCCGTCCGGCACCGACAGCTCGATCTCCTCGGCGCGCATCGCCGTGGCATCCTCGAGCTGCCGGGCCAGGGGCAGCTCCTCGAGGGAGAACTCCCGCCCGTCGGCGTCCCGCCACGTCATCACCTCGAGCAGCTGCTCCGTCGGGTGGCCCGGCGTGCGCAGCTCCTCGACGATGCGCCGCGCCTCGCGGTTCAACGAGACCGCACGGTCGGTTCCCGCATCGAAGACCACGACCCCTACCGGCGAGGTCTCGATGAGCGCCGCGAGGTCGGCCCGCGCCCGCTCGACGTCGCGGTACGTGCGCGCATTGGCGATCGCCGTCGCCGCCTGCGAGGCGAACAGCATCAGGATCTCCTCGTCCTCGTCCCCGAACGCCTCCCCTTCCTCCTTGTCGGCGAGAAAGAAGTTGCCGAGATGCTCGCCCCGGTGATGCATCGGGGTCCCCTGCATCGTCTTCTGGCTCCAGGGGTTCGGAGAGAGGCCGAGCGACCGAAGGTAACCGCGCATGTCCGCCACCCGGAGCGGCGCCGGGAGGTCCCGCAGGTGGTCGAAGAGCCGCGGCCCGTCGGGCCACTCCAACATCTTCCGGCGCTCATCCGGAGAAAGGCCCGAGGTGACCAGATCCTGCATCTCGCCCCGCTCGTCGATCGTCGTGATCGCGCCGGACCGGGCGCCGGTGAGCACGCGGGCGCTCTCGACGACCTCCTCCAGTACCGTGGGCACGTCGAGGCTCTGGCTGATGCGGAGGATCGCAGCGCTCAGCCGCGAGATGCGCTCGTCGGAGGGCCCCGTAGGGTCTCGATCGTTCAAGGCTCCACTCCCGCCGTAGGATGAGGCGGAGCCGACGAGGCTCCGGCCGATCGGCCCGGCCGCCTTCCGCCGGACCGCACGGGAGTGGAGGATAGCGCGTTTCGGGCCCCAAGTCACTCAAGGGACACGTAACTCGCCCGCTGGAGTATGATACGCTCACAAAACATCGCTTAGCTTCCAGATAGCTCGCGATAACTGTAGTTATCGAGCGCTATTTGCGAAAGTTATTGTGACCGGAGAGCCCTGAGGCGACCCCCCGGGGTCTTCGGGGCTCATCTGCGTTTCTGGAGCCGTGCCAGCTGGGCGGCGCCGTTGCGCTTGGCGAGCAGCCGCTCGCCGTAGCGTTGCACCATCTGGGCGTTCTTCCAGCGCCCGGCCTGCATGATCGCCGGGATCCCGATCCCCGAGGCGATCATGTCCTGAGCCGCCCCCACCCGGGGGCTGTGCCCGGACAGCCGCCGCACCATCTGCTCCGGGAGTCCGGCGCGTTCGGCCATCGCCTTGTAGATGCGCGGCACCTGGCTCGCAGGGAGCCTCCCGCCCAGCGTGCCGTCCTTGCGCGTCGAACGGAAGAGCGGACCATCGGCGATTCCGCTCGCGCTCAGCCACGCCGAGAGCAGCTTCATGCTGTCGCGGTGCAGGTACAGAATCGCGCCGCCGCCCTCCGGATCGTTCTTCGCGCGGCGCACGAGGAGCGAGGCCGAGCCGCCCCTTTCTCTCGTCACATCAACGACTTGCAGCGCGACCAGCTCGGAGCGGCGGAGCATGGCGTCGTAGGCCACGGCCAGGGTCGCGCGGTTCCTGACGTCGATCAACCGGTCGCCCGCCACCTCCACCAGGCGCCGGCGAAGCGCCCAGGTCAGCCCCTCCACCTGCGTCTGCCGGCTCCCCTTCCGCCGGTGCATCCGCCTGAGGGCCCGCCGCACGGTCGCGCGCTCGAGCGGGCCGGGCTCCCCGGCCGCCTTGTGCACGGTGGCGATGCTCGAGACGTAGCGGCGCACGGTGGCCGGCGCTCGCTCGCTCTCCATCGCCTCGATGTACGCCACCACCGTGGCCGCGCGCGCGGGAAGCGGACACTGCCCCCGCTCCGCGCACCACGCCGCGAACCCTTCCAGATCCGCTCTCACCGCTCGCACGGTATTCCCGCTCAGGGCGCCTTGGACGTCCTCCAGATAGGCGGTCAGGCGCTCGCCGTTCTGTGACCGCTGTGTGTCCACGCCGGAAAGGTCGGACATGTCTCTTGAGGCTGTAATCAGCATAAGTGCGTCCGGGGCAACGATATACGGCCGACAATTTAGCGCTCGATAACTACAGTTATCGCGAGCTATCCAGCACGGCAACGGCTTCATGCTGATTCATGCGGAGGCACCGACATATGACAGGAGCACCCCGACACCCGGGAGCAGGTCGCTTCCCCGTAACCATACCGACCCGACTGTGGGCCGTTCGGGGGCTCCGTCGCCTCCTACTCTGCCGGTCCGGTCCGGACTCGCGTGTTGACTCGGCGACTCTACGCCGCGCCGAGGCCATGACGATGCCCCGCGCGCGGGGCGCCTCTTCCCGACCTGCCCCACGGTCATCTGCCGCCGCGCCCTATGGGGCGCGGGATCGGGACCGTTTCCTGCGGCCCGCCCGTACAGGCCGCGCGGCCGCCGCCGTCCTCGTCGTGGGCCAGCTGCTCCTCGGGGCGGCCGAGGCCGAGGCGCAGACGGTGCGCATCCTCGTGAGTAACTCCGCGCAAGCGGCCGATGACGCCGCCAACACCAGTGGCAACGACCATGGGCAGCTGTTCCGCACGGGGGCCCACGCGAACGGCTACACGCTCACCCAGGTGGTCGTCAATTCCGAGGACGCCGCAGGCGACGACTTCGACGTCGAGGTCTGCGAGGAGGATGGCACCGCGGACGAGTTTCCCTCCACCACCGCCGGCGACTGCACGGCCCTGACGGCACCGGCGAGCTTCGCGGCCGGGAACCTGTTTTTCGATCACACCGGCCTCGCCCTCTCGGCGAACACCAACTACGTGGTGGTGGTCAAGCAGCGCGGCACCGGGAGCGTGGAGCTCAACACCACCACCTCCGGCGGAGAAGATACGTCGCTCGGCCTCTCGGACTGGAGCATCAAAGACAAGTTCTACTGGAAGAGCGGCAGTACCTGGATGCTTAAGTCCGGGTCCGACGAGGCGCTCCGCATCATCGTCAATGGCTATGTGAACACGCCCCCGCCGCCCGTCATCACCACCGGCACCGATATCTGGTCGGCCACCCTCACCGTTGGGTCATCCGTCTCCGTCGGCAGCTCGGCCACCGGATACGCCCATGATCCGGGCAACCCCGCATCCGACTATGGCACCCTCTCCGACAACGAATTCGACTTAGCCGGAACCTCTTACGACATCAGAAGCCTCAGCATCAACGTCGTCGATGCCATTTCCCTCGACGACCTGCAGCTACGCATAAGACCCGCCCTCGGTGACCAAGCCTCGCACCTCACCCTACACATCGACAGCGACACATTCCTCCTCTCCGCCGCCACGAATCCGCAAGTCACTACATTCTCCTGGTCCAGCCACGGCCTCTCCTGGAGCGACACCGACACCATCGCCGTCCGCCTCACATCCTCCATGCCGACCGTCTCGTCGGTCGCGCTGACCTCCGCCCCCGGATCCGACAACACCTACGCCATCGGTGACAGTGTCGAGGCGACGGTGACCTTCGACGCGGCGGTGGACATCACCGGCAGCCCGGAGCTGGAGCTGGACTTCGGCGGCACGGCGAAAGCGGCCGCCTGCGCGACCGGCACGAACACGACCACGATGGTGTGCGAATACGAGGTGGGCGTGGGCGACTCGGCGCCGAATGGCGTCGAGATCGAGGCGGACAAGCTCACCGGCGACTCGATCTACGCCACCGGCAGCACGACCATCAGCGCCGACCTCGACCACGTCGCGGTTGCGATCGACGCCGGGCACACGGTCGACGGCATCCGCCCGACGCTCGTCACCACCGGCACCGATGCGCCGAAGACGTCGACCGACGGCATGCAGGTGATCCTGACGTTCAGCGAGGACATCGGCGCGGTCAGTCTGAGTGACATCGACGTGACGGCGAACTCTACTTCCGGCTACGAGCAGGGAGCGACGGTGAGCCGCTCGGACAGGACCGTCACGCTCACACTGCTTTCCCCCAGCCTCACCATCCAAGCGGGTTGGACAGTCACCGTGGAGCTCAGCGCCGACGCCGTCGACGACGCCGCCGGCAACGGCATCCTCGCCCTGGCCGCGACCACCGTGACCAACAACGTCGGCAGCACCACCGCCCCCACGGTAAGCGGCGTCGCGCTGACCTCCACCCCCGGATCCGATAACACCTACGCCATCGGCGACGCGGTCGAGGCGACGGTGACCTTCAGCGAGGCGGTCGACATCACCGGCACGCCGCAGCTGCAGCTGGACTTTGCCGGCACCGCGAAAGCGGCCGCCTGCGCGACCGGCACGAACACGACCACGATGGCGTGCAGCTACACGGTGGGCGTGGGCGACTCGGCACCGAACGGCGTCGCGATCGAGGCGAACAAGCTCACCGGCGGCACCATCACGGCCACCGGCAGCACGACCAGCGCCGACCTCGACCACGTCGCGGTCGCCATCGACGCCGGGCACACGGTCGACGGCATCCGCCCGACGCTCGTCACCACGGGCAGCGATGCGCCGACGACGTCGCCCGACGGCGAGACGGTGTTGCTGGTGTTCAGCGAGGACATCGGAGCGGTCAGTCATAGCGACATCACCATCCAGGCCAACAGCGTCAACCTGTCGACGACGATGGCGAGCGTGGCTGGAACCAAGGTCGAAATCACCCTGACGACGGCCCTGACAACCACGGCCACGAACCTCACCGTGGCGCTCGCCGCCGACGCCGTCGACGACGTCGCCGGCAACGGCAACCTCGCCGCGGCAGCGACCGCCGTCACCAACGCCGTCGTCACCACCGGCAGTAACACCGCGCCGGCATTCTCCTCCACGACCACCACGCGCAGCGTGGCCGAGAACAGCGGCGCGAGTACGAACGTGGGGGCGCCCGTGACGGCGACCGACGCCGACAACAACCCGCTGACCTACACCCTGGGGGGCATGGATGCGGCGTCGTTCACGATCGTCTCGACGAGCGGCCAGATCCGCACGCGATCCGGCGTGACCTACGACTTCGAGACCAAACCGAGCTACACGGTGATCGTGGAGGCCGACGATGGTAACGGTGGCACCGACACCATCGAGGTGACGATCGATCTCACGGACGTGTTCGAGCCCCTGGGGCCGCCGACGAACCTGAGATCCACGCGCGGCAACGGGCAGGTGACGCTGCGCTGGACCGCGCCCGTGAACACCGGCGGGGGACCGATCACGGACTACGAATACGAGCAGGACGGGGATGGCAACTGGATCTCAACGGGCGGGACGGCGACCCGTTACACGGTGACCGGGCTGACCAATGGTCAGGAGTACACGTTCCGGGTGCGGGCGGTGAACGGCATCGACGTACCGGCGGAGTCCAGTTCGCTGTCGGCCACGCCGAGATCGCGACCACCACCGCCGCCGCGCGGCGTGGTGGTGCGCCCGACGGCTCTGACAGTGGCGGAGGGCGGAAGCGGCGAGTACACGGTTGTATTGACAGGGAGGCCGACAGGTCCGGTGGAGATTGAGGCCACGGTGAGCGGGAGTCCCGACGTCACGGTGTTGCCGGTGTCACTGACCTTCACGGCATCGAACTGGAACGCGGCGCAGACGGTGACGGTGAGTGTGGTCCACGACGGCGATGCGGTGGACGACACGGCCACGGTCTCGCACACGGTAAGCGGCGGTGGCTACGGCAGCGTGACGGCGGCGTCGGTGGAAGTGACGGTGACGGAGGACGAGACGGAGTCGACGGAGGTGTTGCTCACGCTTTCTCCCGCGGCGGTCTCCGAGGGAGCGGGGAGCGCCGGACAGACGGTGACGGTGACCGGCACGCTGAACAGCGGGACCCGCGCCGAGCCGACGGCGGTGACGATGACGGTTGCGGGCGGCACGGCCACCGAGGGCGACGACTTCACGCCGGTGTCCGGCTTCGCGCTGACGATTCCGGCGGATGCTACGGGCGGCACGACGACGTTCACGCTGGTTCCGGTGGACGACGACGTGGATGAGGACGATGAGACGCTGACGGTGAGCGGGACGACCACCTCGGGTCTCACGGTGACGGCGTCGTCGCTTGCGATCGCGGACGATGATGAACGGGGGGTGGTGGCGCGCCCGACGGCTCTGACCGTGGCGGAGGGCGGAAGCGGCGAGTACACGGTGGTGCTGACATCGGAGCCGACAGCTCCGGTGACGGTCGAGGCCACGGTGGGCGGGAGTCCCGACGTGACGGCGCTGCCGGTGACGCGGACCTTCACGCCGTCGGACTGGGACGTGCCGCAGACGGTGACGGCGAGTGCGGCCCACGACGGCGATGCGGTGGACGACACGGCCACGGTCTCGCACGCGGCAAGCGGCGGGGACTATGGCGGCGTGACGTCGGAGCCGGTGGAAGTGACGGTGACGGACGACGAGACGGAGTCGACGGAGGTGGCGCTGATGCTCTCTCCCGCGGTGGTCTCCGAGGGAGCGGGGAGCGCCGGACAGACGGTGACGGTGACCGGCACGCTCGACAGCGGGACCCGCGCCGAGCCGACGGTGGTGAGGGTGAGGGTTTCGGACGGCACGGCCACCGCGGGGAGCGACTTCACGCCGGTGACCGGCTTCACGCTGACGATTCCGGCGGATGCGGCGAGCGGCACGACGACGTTCACGCTGGTTCCGGTGGACGACGACGTGGATGAGGACGATGAGACGCTGACGGTGAGCGGGACAACCACCTCGGGTCTCACGGTGACGCCGGCGTCGCTTGCGATCACCGACGACGAAGACACGCCGGCGCTTTCGGCTGCCGATGCGGAGGGCTCGGAAGACGGCGGGAGCATCGCGTTCACGGTGACACTGGGCGGAGCCAGCAGCAAAGCCGTGACGGTGGACTGGGAGACCTCGGACGGCACGGCTACGGCCGGCAGAGACTACGAGGCCGCGAGCGGCACACTGACGTTCGCGCCGCACCAGACCGAGCGGCTGGTGACGGTGCGCGTTCTGGATGACGCCGTGGACGAGGCCGAGGAGAGGTTCAGCCTCAGGCTGAGCAACCCGGTCAACGCGGTACTGGGCGACGCGGAGGCAGTGGGTACGATCGTGGCCGGCCGGGACGGGTTGCCGAAGGCCTGGCTGGCGCGCTTCGGTCGGACGGCGGCGGGACATGTCCTGGATGCGGTGGACGAGCGCCTGAGGTCGACCCGGGGCGCCGTGCGTGCGGAGACAGAGGCGAACGGCCTGGAGGTGACGGTAGCGGGGAGACGTCTGGGCCCGACGCTGGACACTGCGGCGGAGGACGGATTTGCAGCGCTCTCCCGCTGGATGCCGGACGAGACGGGTCCCGGTACGTCACCGGCAGGCTCGGCGGACGAAAGGCGGCGACCCACCGGCCTCGATCTCTTGTCGAACAGCGCCTTCCGCTACACGGGACAGGCGGGCTCGGACGGCACATGGAGCCTGTGGGGCGGGGGTGCGTTCTCCGAGTTCGATGGCCGTGAGGAGGATGTGGAGCTCGACGGCGAAGTGCTGACAGGTACGGTCGGCATAGACTTTTCCCGCGACAGATGGCTGACCGGGCTCGTGCTGTCCCAAAGCCGGGGCGACGGCGTCTTCTCCAGCTCTTCGAACAGCGGCGACCTCGAGTCCTCCCTGACGGGTCTCTATCCGTACCTGCGCTACCAGGCGAGCAGGCGCGTGTCGGTCTGGGGCCTCGGCGGCTACGGAAAGGGCACGCAGGCGCTGGCTGTGGAGCAGCAGACGGACATGGCCATGACGATGACGGCCGCCGGGATACGCGGCGAGCTGCTGTCGCCGACCGGTGGCCGGGGACTCTCGCTGGCGCTGGCAACGGACGCCCTGTGGCTGCGCGCGACCTCCGATGCCGTGGAGAGCGTGCTGGCCGCGGAAGCGGAGGTGAGTCGACTGCGGCTCCGCATCGAGGGTTCCTATGGAGGCTCGCTTGGCGGCTCGCTGGCGCCGACCTTCGACGTGGGCGTGCGCCAGGACGCGGGCGATGCGGAGACGGGCTTCGGCCTCGAGGTGGGCGGCGGGCTTCGATATGCGGCCCGGGGATTGACGGCCAATCTGGGCGTGCGCGGTCTGCTGGCGCACGAGGATCAGGACTTCCGGGAACGGGGCGTGGTGGGGTCGATCGTCTACGACCCGAACCCGTCCTCGGATCTGGGCCTGTCGTTCGCGCTCTCACCGTCATGGGGAGCCGCCTCTTCGGGTGGCGGCACGGACGCGCTCTGGGCGAGGGAGACCATGAACGGTATGGCGCGGACCGATGCGCATATGTCGGGTGGCCGTCTGGATGCAGAGCTCGGCTATGGGGTTCCGGTGTTCGGCGGCCGGGGTGTGGTCACGCCCTATACCGGCCTCGTGGTCTCCGAGAGGGGCCGGCGTGACCTGCATCTCGGCTGGCGCCTGAACTGCGGCTCATACTGCAATCTGATGCTTGGCCTGAAGCGTCCTGAAAGCGCCGTCCGCAACATGCTGAACGAATACAGCGTCATGCTGCAGGCTCGCCTCGAGGGCAACCCGGTGTCGGAACTGTACGCTCTCGGACGTTCCGTCCTGGATCGTCGCTAGGGGGGAGGGCGCACGGACACCTGCACGGAATGGTTCGAGGGCCTTGTGGTTGGCTGACGGGGACTGAATGCAATTCGCGACACGGTGCCAGCGGTGCGGAAAGTGCTTCAGGCGGCAGTCGAGGAAGCCACCGAGACACTGCCCCGGGTGTGTGCAGGACATCATGCTTCTCGCACGTGGGGCGGGGCGACTGCTGACGCATTGCGTCGTCTGCCAGGTCTCGCTCGAGGGCCGACACCCCGACACCAGGACGTGCGGACAGTCCTGCCGTTCGTATCTCTGGCGCATCCGGAAGCGGCACGGCCGGAGAGCGTCACTGGCAGACGCTTCATCCGGCCCCTGACCCGTCGCCCCGACAGGCTCTCTTCGAGGCGATCCCGCCCGACGTTCCCGCGTGGATATCGATGACACGCACCACGGCGTAGCCCCTCGCCGCAACCCGTCGGCCGAACTTCGACTCACCTGGGAGCGCACCCTCCGGGGCGGTATCCGGCGGCGCTCAGCCGGGCGCCCCGGTGCATGAGCAGGTCCTCACATACCGGGTCTCTCACCCGTTGCTGCCATGGAGACGCTGACGCAGCAGTTCGAATCGCGAGTGATTGGGTTTCTCGAGCGCACGGGACTGAAGCCGTCGATATTCGGTCTGCGGGCCACGGGCGATCCGAACCTGATGCGGGAGCTACGCCGGGGCCGCTCACTGACGCTCAAGCTGGCCGACTGGATCCTGGCCTTCATCGACGCCTACGACCAAACCGATGCGGATCGCATTGCATCCCGGAGCCGTCCGCCAGGGGGTTCCTCCTTGAGAAGCAGGAGAGCCAGAGCGGTGACCGGAGCGATCAACAAGGAAACGGAAGTGCCCGTCCTCATCCTGCCCCTCCGGGACGTCCTTGCCCGCACGGGGCAGTCGCGGAACACGATCTACTTGCGAGTGGCCGAAGGGAGCTTCCCCAAGCCGGTGTGTGTTGTCGGCTGGATCGAGAAGGACTTGGTTTCATGGCTCGCGGCAAGCCGTGACGATGCTCAGTGACCGGTGCAGGGACGAGCTTCTGGATCGACGCGGTCCATGAGCGACAGGCTCAGCTCACGGGTCCCGTCAGCAGGCGGTAGGCGTCGCCCTGAGATCCCCCGCAGGGCCTTCCGCGAGGACGCCGGCTAGGGCCTCCCGGAACGGATCGGCAGGTTCCTACGGGTCCGGGCACGGCCGCGACCGCCGCGCTCCGGGGCTCTGAGGGCTTCTCCCAGGCCGTCCAGGGCCTGGAGGCCATCCGGAAGAGCCTCTCGTGGCCCCTGGCCGCCCCCGGGGGCGTTTGTTTCACTCGTCCAGATCCTCCTCCGCCGCCGAGCCGGCGATCTCCGGTCCGCAACGGAGCTCCTCCGCGAGGGACCGGGTTATCGCGATCGGCAGCCCCATGTCGTCCGCGGCCGCCAGGGCCGCATCGAGGTCCTTCTCCCGCCAGCACATGACCCCCGGCTCGTCACCGCTCATCGTGAGCGTCATCGACGGCGGCGGGCGGCCGTCGAGCTCGCCGCGGTCGGTGTGGGTTTCGCTCATTCTCTCTCCTCCCGTGGTTGCTGCGCGCCAGCGCCGATCGGGCCGAGGCGGCCGTCGAGCCGCTGGAGACCGAGGCCATCAGTAGAGCCAGAACGGGATCGGTCGGCCATCGGCCCGGGCTCACCGAACCATCGCGTCACGGCACGACCGGACCCGCTTCTCGCCAATCGCAGCCGACGTCAGCGCCACCGCCCCGACGCCCGTGCCGACCATCGCGGCGTCAGCGGCCGCGACTTCAAACTGTCGCTCGACATTCTCACGATTCTTCAGCGCCGCCATGGCCGTGACAATCGCGACTCCGCCAGGCGAACATGTGCCGGGTCGGCCAGCCCATCGCGGCCACCACGTAGAAATACGCTCGCGTCACAGGAACATGGATGAATTCCACGCACCACAGGTGTTCCGCCCACGAGATCGTCAGGCCGCGCAGGAGATCGGGAGAGGTCCGGTGCTTTGGACTCGCCCCGCCCTGGACCGGCCACCGGTAGATCGCCTCGACGGCTTCGAGTGGCTCTCCGGCACTCGCGTGCAGCCCTTCTGCCAGAGCCGCCGGACGACCCGCCTTCATAACTCATGGTTAGTCAACTACTTAAGGGAATAGGTCTATTTCCTAAATTTTGACTTTCTTGCCAGAACTCTTTCAGCGTTACTGGCATGGAGACGCTGACGAGGCTGTTCGAACCCCGACGGGACGCGTTTCACGAGCGCACGGGTCTGAGGCCGTCGACGTTCGGTCTGCAGGCGATGGGCGACCCGAACCTGATCCGTCAGCTGCGCCTCGTCGGCTCACCGAGGCACCGGATCCTGGCGTTCATGGAAGCCTTCGACGAGGCCCATGTGGACCGTGTTTTCTCCCAGAGCATTCCGCTTCGGGATTCATCCCCGAGAGAACCGAGGGGCCGAGCGATGACAAGAGCCATCGGACACGAACCGCAGGCGCCTACCCGCATCGTGCGGCTCCCGGATGTGCAGGCCCGAACGGGGCTGTCGCCGAGCACGATCTACGTGCGGGTGACCGACGGGAGCTTCCCCATGCCGGTCCAGCTGGGCGCAGGTGCCGTTGGCTGGATAGAGGAGGAGGCGGATGCGTGGATCCGGGAGCAGATCGCGGCGAGCCGCGGTGACGCCGCGTGACCTGTGCATCCAACGGATAACAGGGAGAAGACGATGCAAAGTTTCTTGAGGACGGTACGAACGGCTGCCTGGGCGACACTGTGGTCGCTGGTCCCCGGGCTCCTCTGGGCGCAGGGGACAAGCCCGTGGGTGGATGCGGTCAACGAGCTGCAGGCGCAGTTCACGGGCCCGATCGCGAGGGGGCTCTCGCTGATCGCGATCGTGGTGGGCGGGCTGATGTTCGCCTTCGGCGAGGGTGGGAGCAAGCGGACGCTGGCCGGGATCATCTTCGGTCTCGGGATGGCGATGGGCGCGGCCAACTTCCTGGCCTGGCTCTTCTGATGAGGGGCCTCAGGCGCTGGGCCGGCTATCCGGCGCTGAACCGTCCGCTGACGATCCTGGGCGTGGAGCGGCGGGGGTTCCTGCTCAGCGCTACGCTCGCGCTCGCGATGTGGAACGCGATGAACTCGCTCGTGACGGGCGGCGTGGTGTTCGCGGTGGGCTACGGAGCCGGGTGGCTCGCCGGCCGGAAGGATCCCGACATGCTTGGCGTGCTCCGGGCCGGGACCCGCTACCCCGCCCGGTTCGACCCAGGCAAGTGGGCCCCGGAGCCGTGGCATCTCCTGATCCGGAGCGGGCGGTGAGGATCGCCGCGGAGCTCCGGGACCACGACGCGGCCGGCTCGTTGGCCGAGGAGCTGCCCTACTGGGGCTGGCTCGAGGATGGCCGCACATGCCTGACCCGCTCGGGCGAGCTGATCATGGCAGGCAGGCTTGAGCCCGCAGTGGTCGACGGGCGTTCGCCTGAACAGATCGACCGGGTGCTCGGCCGGTGGCAGCGGCTCCTCTCGGGGCTGGACGCCCACACGCGCCTCTACTTCTATCTGCTCCGCCGGCCGAGTGCGCGCGAGGGCGAGGACGCCGACGGCTCCAGCATCGTAGCGGTCTCCCGGCGGAAGCGGCGTGCCTTTCTCTCGGGCCGCGTGCAGCAGCTCGAGGCCTACCTCGTCTGGTCGCTCGATCCGCGTCTCCGGACGGTGGCCGAGGGGCCCGCGTCGGGAAGAGCGTCCCGCCTCACGCAGTGGTGGCAGCGCCGGCGGGCGAGCGCGCCGACCTACCTCGGCACCGAGATCCAGGCGGCCGCTGCCCGCTTCCGGGCTCTGGTCGACGCGGGCCGGGCTCTCGTATCGGACCACACGCCGATCGACATACTCCACGCCGGCGAGGCTTCCCGGCTTCTCTCCGAGCTGATCAACCGCCCGGGCACGGTCTGGGACGGCGCGACGGGGAGCGGGATGAACTGGCGGCTCGCCCTCTCGGAGCTCGAGGCGGAGCGTTCTCACCTCCGCCTCGACGGGGAGCCGGTGATCCTCTACTCGCTCCTCTCCCCGCCCGGCCAGGCGTACGCGAACCTGCTCCGGGAGCTCTACTGCCTGGACGCGGTGATGACCGTGTCGCTCGAGTGGCGGCCGTGGGCGGTGGAGGCGGCGAGGCGCCGGATCCGGGGTGCGCAGCGCCACTATTTCGCGAAACGCTACTCGATGATGGCGCACGTGCAGGAGACGGAGGGAACGGCGGCCGCGATGGTGGACTCGGCCGCGGCGACGGAGTCGGACCGGCTGGGCGAGGCGCTCGTCGAGCTGGAGGCCGACGGGGTGAGCTATGGAGAGGCATCGCTTACCGTTGCGCTCCACGGGGAACTCGGGCGGATCGAGCGACTGGACGGGGACCTCCGGCGCCTGTTCGCCGCACACGACGCGAAGGTGATCCGGGAGGCCTACGGCCAGCTCCCGGCGTGGTTCTCCCGGCTCCCGGCCCAGCCCCGTGGCCGGCAGGTCCGGAAGGTGTTCGTCTCGGCGGGCGTGGCGGCATGCCTCGCGCCGCTCTTCGGGCCTCCCCGGGGCACGGTGAACAGCAAGCACCTCGGCCGCGAGGCCCTCGCGGTGCTCGAGACCCCGTGGAGGACGGCCTACCACTACGATCTCTTCTCGGGCGATGTGGGCCACACGCTGATGCTCGGCGCGACCGGCTCGGGGAAGAGCTTCACGCTGAACTTCCTCCTGATCGAGGCGCTCAAGTACGGCCCCCGGGTCCTGATCCTCGACCTCGGCGGCTCCTACCGCTGGCTGACCCGCTTCGTCGGCGGCCGTTACCTCGAGCTCTCGCCCGGGGAAGCGGAGCCCACCCTCCGGCTGCAGCCGTTCGCCCTTCCGGCTACCACGCGGAGCTTCCAGTTCCTGACGGGCTGGGTGCTCCGGCTGCTCAAGCTCGGGGGCTGGAAGGCGACCGGGGCGGACACGAGCGAGATCCGCTCGCGGATCGAGGACCTCTACGCATTCGAGCCGGAGCGCCGGACGCTCGGGGTGCTCGCCGCCTCGCTTCCTTCCGGGATGTGGCCGGCATGGAGCCGCTGGATCGGCACGGGCGTGTGGGGAGCCTACTTCGACAACCCCGCCGGCGGGGCGCCGGACCTGGAGTTCGCCGACTGGCAGGTGATCGACCTGGCAGGCGCGGTCGAGCATCCGGACCTCTGCGACGCGGCGCTCTCCTACCTGCTCGAGCGGATGAGGCTCGAGGTGGAGGATCCGTCCGAGACGGCGCGGCTGAAGCTGATGGTCGTGGACGAGGCCTGGCGCTACCTGCAGGACCCCGCCGTGCTCAACTACCTGGCCGAGGCGGCGAAGACGTGGCGGAAGAAGAACGCCGCGCTCGTCCTCGCCACGCAGTCGGCGGTCGACGTGACGGCCACGCCGGGCGCTTCGACGCTCCTCGAGTCGATCCCGACGAAGCTCTTCCTCGCGAACCCCGAGCTCCCCGACGCGGTCGGGGCGCTCTTCCGGCTGAACGCCTCGGAGCTGGCCCAGATCCGGGGCCTGATCCCCAAACGCGAGCTCTACCTCCGCAGACCGGACGGCGCGGCGGTGCTCCGGCTCGAGGTCGATCCGGAGAGCTACTGGCTCTACACCTCGTCCGCGCTCGACGCCGAAGAGAGGGCCCGCGCCGTCGAACGCCACGGACTCGCCCGGGCCCTCGAGGTTCTCGCCAGCCGAGACCATCCCACTCCCACCCCCAACACGAGGACATGACACACGCCATGCGATCCCCTACGACACCCATCGTTCTGGCGGCGCTTCTCCTGGCGGCGCTCCCTTTCGCGGCTACCGCCCAACAGGATGACGACCAGGCGTTCCTCCGGGTGACGGTCCCGGCGGATGGCGAGGACCGGATCCACCGGCTCCGCACCCGGGTCCGTCACACGACCGTCATCGTGCTCCCCGCCGGTGAGAACATCCTGGATTTCGTGGTCGGCGACTCGGAGTACTGGCACCTGACCGGCGCGGCGAACGTCGCCTTCCTGAAGCCGCTCTCCCCGGACGCGGCCACGAATATCGCGCTCGTCTGCGAGTCCGGGCGCATCTACTCCTTCCTGGTCGCCGAGGAGAGCGACGGCCCGCCCCACCTGGTCGTCCGCGTCGAATCCGGCACGGAGGAGACGGGACTGTCCGGCGGCACGATCGGCGACCGTCCCGCCTTCGTCGCACGGAGTGAGGTCGCGGCCTACCAGCAGATGGCCGCCGAGGCGGCCGAGGCCGCCCGCAGGACCCAGGAGGAGGCACAGTCGCGTGCGGCATCGGAGATCGAGGCATTCCGCGCCGGCTATCCGCAGCGCCTCGCCTTCGAGTACCGCCTGGACGAGGATGCGGCGGATCGGCCGTTCCTGGTCGAGGCGATGTGGCACGATGGCGAGTTCACGTATCTGCGTTCCCGCGCCCAGGAGTCGCCAGCGCTCTATGAGCTCTTGGACGGTGAGCCGGCGCTCGTCGCCTACGACCTGACGGAGGACGGGCTCTACATCGCCCGCCACGTGCTGGGCGACGGATGGCTCCAGATCGGCGACGAGCGGGCCAGCTGGCGGTTCACGCCGAGTGAGAGGTTCCGGTGAGCCGCTGGAAGCAGTGGGTCTCCCCGCCGGAGGGCGCGTTGCCGGGCGGGATCGTCACCAAGGCCGGGGTGGTGCTGATCGCCGTGCTCGTCGGCGGACTCCTCCTGTCCTGGGCGATGACGGGTCCGGAGGAAGATGCGCCCGTTCCCGGGGCCCTGCCCGAGGCCCGGGCCGTCGACGACGGGATGGGGCGGTCGCTCCAGGACCGCATACGCCAGGAGGCCGAGCGGCAGACGCTGGAGGCCGCCGCCCGGGCGCGCGCCGAGCTCGAGCGCCGGGAGGCCGCGGCCTCCGAAGAGATGGCCCGGCTCGAGGCCGAATCGGAGGTGGCTGGTCCCGCAGCCGCCGCCGGCGTGAGCGCGGCCGAGTCGGAGCTTCGGGAGGCGCTCCGCCTGGAGGAGCTGGAGCGGAGAACCCGCTCGCTCCGGGCCCTTCCCGTGGCCCAGTCGTACCGGGATCCAAACGCGACCGCACAGTCGTCCGAGGCCGATGGCCCGGGCACCGAAGGCGCGGTCGATGCGAATGTGGAGTTCCTCGAGAACACCGTCCAGGCGGCGCTCGCCTCTTTCGAGCAGTCGGTCGGGGCGCTCGAGGACGAGCTGGCGGCCGAAGAGCTGCTGCTCGAGGCTCTGGGGGCGACTGCACCCGCTCCCGACCCGGGAACGGCCATGCCGGGGCAAGCCTTCCGCCGGGCACCGGGCCAGCTTCAGCCCGGCCGGAGCGTTCAACCCGTGGACCCGCCGGGCTGGGAGCGGATTTACGAGGGATCATTCCTCGAGGCGGTGCTGGTCACGCAGCTCACGGGCGATTTCCCGGGTCCGGTGCTGGCAACCGTCTCGGTCCCGTTCTATTCGGCCGACCGGCAGCGGGTCCTGATCCCGCGCGGGGCGCGCGTCATCGGAACGGCCGAGGCCGTCCAGGACCAGGACCAGAGCCGGCTCGCCGTCGCCTTCCACCGCCTCCTTCTCCCCGGCGGGAGCTGGATCGACCTCGAGTTCACGGGCCTGAACCAGGCGGGCGAGGGCGCCCTCAGGGACCAGGTCGACCGTCACTACTTCAGCACGTTCGCAGCTGCCGGCGCCGTCGGCGTCGTAAGCGGACTCGCCCTGGCCGGGGGTTCGCCGTTCGGTCTCAGGGCGGGCATCGGCCAGGGACTCGGCCAGAGCGCGACCTCGATCCTCGACCGGTTCCTGAACCGGCTTCCCACGATCACGATCCGCGCCGGCCATCGCCTGCGCATCTGGTTCACCTCCGATGTCCTGGTCCCCGGGATACGGCAACGACGAACAAGGAGCTCATCATGCGTCACCGAACCGTTACCATCGTCCTGTTGGCCTCCATCCTGATGCTGACGAACGCGGCGCCGGCCGAAGCCATCTTCGGCACCATCAGCGGCGCGATCCAGCGGGCCCAGATGATCCTGAACCAGGTCACGCAGATCTCGAACCAGGTCCGCCAGGTGCGGACGATGACCCGGCAGCTCACCGAGCTCGAGGAGCAGCTCGACTACATGAAGGAGGTCGCGCGGGGCGAGGTGGACGCGCTGATTGATCCGTTCTCGGAGCTGGCGGCCGGATCCATCGGCCTCGTCGGCGACGGCCTCGACTGGGACTCCGAGTTCACCGGAGCGGCCGGCGAACTCGTCGACGCGGTGCGTGGCATGGGGACCGGCGACTCGTTCACCGACGTCTGGCGGAGCGCCCGAGGGGTGGCCGACCAGGTGAGCGAAGCGGACATCCTGGAGCTCTACCGCAATCGCCCGGCCGAGGTGTCGTCGCGGGTTGCGGAGGACTATCGCCAGGCCCGCGAGGTCGCCGACCGCCAGCGGGTTCTCGACTACGCGATGATGGACGCCGCGGCCTCGCTGGCCTCGACCATCGAGAGCGCACAGGGCTCGTTCGACGCGCTCACCGCGAACGGGAACCTGTCGAACACGGCGCTCCAGCAGGCGCAGGTCTCGGCTTCGCTGACCCAGGGCCGGATCAACGCCGCCGTGGCCCAGGTGCTCGCCTACCAGGCCGTCGAGCAGGCGAACCAGGTCCAGCAGGCCGAGATCGACCGGCTCGAGCGGCTCGCCGAGTGGAGGGACGCGCGCCTCCGGACGAACGCGATGTACGACGAGATGCGGACCGCCGCGTTCCAGAACCGGGACCGGCTCCGGGAAGGCCTCCTCTTCAAGGTCCCGTCGTTCTACATGGGCGGCCAGGCGTAGGCCAGGGGAGAGATCTCGATGCAGCTTCCGCCCCCGCAGTCGATCGATCCGAACGTCCCGGCCCAGATCCCGGCGGACCAGCTCCAGGACTTCAAGGGGTTTCTGGACGTCGTGCTCGACACCGTAGTCGGCGACGCCGCGCCCGACGTGCTGATGCTCGGCCACCAGCTCTGGGGCGGCCTCGCCGCGGTCGTCGTCTCGTGGACGGGCCTCCGGATCGCGTACAGCGGCACGCTCGAGCCCTGGGCTCTCGTCCGTGTCGTCCTCGGGATCGCGATTCCGAGGACGCTCCTCCACTACTACAGCGTCACGATCCCTGGCGTCGGCCTCACCTTCCCGGCCACGGTGGCGGCCGGAGGGATCTGGCTCCAGAACCTCTTCATCTCCGATGTCGTGGCCGTCGGCTACGCGGAAATGACCGCACTCGTCCGGGCGTTCGCCGAACGTCTCGGCGCGGCGTGGTCCGGCGGGAGCCTCATGACCGTCGTGACCGAGGGGGTGAGCGTGTTCTTCTCCTCCCTCGTCACGCTCGCGATGGGCGTGCCTCTCGTGCTCGGCCTCGTCGCGCTCTTCTGCCTGACCTACGCGCAGGTGATCTGGGCGCAGGTGGCCATCGCGATCGTGATCCTGCTCGGCCCGGTGTTCATCCCCTGGCTCCTCTTCGAGCCGCTCGCGTTCCTGTTCTGGGGATGGTTCCGGACCCTCATGGTCTACACGCTCTACGGCGTCGTGGCCGGCGCGATCCTCCGCGTGTTCATGGGCGTCGGCATGGGCTACGTCACGACATACACCAGCGCCCTGATGGGCACCGGCTCCTCCGACCCGGCCGAGCTCGGGCTCTGGGTCGTCGTCCTCCTCCCCCTCGTCGTCTCCGGCCTGATGGCTGGCCTCAAAGTCGGCGAGCTCGCTGCGATGCTCGTCTCCGGCTCCGGATCCGTCGGCTCGGGCATGATGGCGCTCGTGATCCGGGGCGGCGGGCGCGTTGCCGCCCCCCGTCCCCCGGTCCCCGGAGGCTGAAGGAGACGTCCATGAAACGAGAACGCGACGCCGGCCGCGAGTACGCCGAGATCTGGGGCGAGACCGTCGAGGCGAACCGGAAGCTCCGGACGCTGGCGATCATCCTGGCCGCCGCGTGCCTCGCGCTCGGCGTGCTCCTCCTCCGCGTAGCGACCGTCGATCCGCCCCGCCCGATCGTGGTTCGGGTCGACGAGGTCGGCCGCGCCGAGGCCGTGGCCTACGAGGCCGCCACCGCACAGGCGGATCCGCTCGACCCCACGACGAAGTACTTCCTGAACCGGTTCATCGCCGACTTCCACTCGCGGCGGCGGGCCACGGTCGAGGAGCACTGGACGCGGAGCCTCCGGTTCCTCTCGACGGAGCTGGCGAACGCCGCGTTCGCGAGGGACGGCGCCGAGGTCGCCGCGATGGCGGCCGGCACCGCCGACACCGAGCTCCAGGTCGAGCAGGTCGTGCTCCGCATCCATCCGGCTCCGGAGGCGCCCCACGGCGCGACCGCCGACTTCGACCTCGTCCACCTCCGGGACGGGCAGGAGACCCTGCGCGAGCGCTGGTCGCTCACGCTCCGGTTCACGTTCCTCGACCGGGTCCCCTCCGAGCTCGTCGTCTACAACCCGATGGGCCTCCTCATCACCTACCTCCAGGCCGACCGCGCCCTGGTCACGGAGGCGCCCGGATGATCGCCCACCTCGCCGGACGCGAGCGAGCGCTCAAGCCCTTCGGCTGGACGGGACGCCAGGCCGAGTGGATCGCGCTGGCGTGTCTCCACAGCGGCGTGTTCACCCGCGCCCAGTGCTCCCGGTTCCTGAATGCGCATCCCGAGCAGGTGCGCCGCGGCGTCCACGCCCTGATCGCCTCGGGCGTGGCCGCCGAAGAGACCGTGCCCGGCATCAAGGGCGTCGGCCGGGTGTGCCGGATCTTCAGCCGGCGGCTCTACCGCGCGCTCGAGGCCGAGGACATCCGCCACCGCCGGACCGCTTCCACCGCAGTGCTCATGCGTCGCCTCCTCTCGCTCGACTACGTGCTCGAGCATCCCGGCCTGCCATGGCTCCCCACCGAGCCCGAGAAGGTCGGCGCGTTCGAGGCGCTCGGCATCCAGCGCCGGCTCCTGCCTTCACGGCTCTACCGCGGTGCGGCCGGGAACACCCGGCGGTACTTCCCACTGAAGCTGCCGGTCGCTCTCGAGACCGAGCGCGCCCTGTTCGTCTACGCCGATCCCGGCCACGACACCTCGACGGCGCTCCGCTCGTGGGCCGATGCGCACCGCGGTCTCTGGGACGCCCTCGCCGAGCGTGGCCGCTCCGTCGAGGTCGTCGCCGTCGTCCGCACCCCGGAGGAGCTCGACCGGGCCCAGGCGGTCCTTCACGGCTGGGCCGCAGCCTCCGGCCCGGGCGAGCCCGAGGGTGACGTCCGTGCGGAGATCGCCCGCATCGAGCGGGCGATCCTCAAGGGCGCGGTCCAGATCCTCGACGAGTTCGGAGGCCTGCAGGCCGCACTGAAGCGGAGCGTTGCGCTGACGAAGCAGACACGAGGGCAGTCGGGCCAGGGATCGATCGACCGCGGCAGCACCTGGCAAACGGTGCGCCTCTCCGGGGCGCAATTCCGATGAGCGGCCCGCGTGTCATGCCACGACCAGAACGTGAAAACGACACGGGGGGTCGATTCACAGTCTGGCCCGGCCGCGAGACACACCGCCATAACCGCGTATCCGCTTACGCGGGGGCGTCTTGCGCCTCCGCGGCCCGTCCGGCCGTGGTCGGACGAGCCGCGGAGTCGGTGACGGGAGCGACCCCCCCTTCGGACGCCCTGGTAGTGGCGTGGGACCGTGCGTGTTTTCACACGCCCTGGCCCCGGCGGGGTCGCTCCCGTCCATGGATCCCTACGGGAAGGTTGACACTGCGATGAGACGGCCGGCCACGCTTGTCCTCGGGGGCCTCGCCGCGGTGGCCGTCATCGCCCGCGCTCTCCGTGCTCCGTTCCCCGGCCCCGGCGGCAACCCCGTGCTCGACCTCATGGCCTACCACGATCCGGCGTTCCACGCGGCGACCCAGGTCTGGTATTACGCGGCGCCCGGCGTCGCCGTGCTCCTCGCCGGGAGCCTCGGCCTCTCGGTCTGGAGGGTCTGGCTCCAGCCGCGAGCGAAGGGCGGCGGCAAGGGCCAGCTGCCTACGTGGCCCACGTCGCCCGGCGACCCGGCCCCTTCCGTCGTGGTCGGTGAGCTGCACCATCCGACCGTTCCCCGCGAGATCGAGCGGCCCTCCTGGCTCGTGATTCCCGAGAAAGGACTCTACACCGGCGTCCTGGTCGTCGGCGCGGTGGGCTCCGGCAAGACGTCGGCCTGCATGCATCCGTTCGCCCGGCAACTCCTCACCTGGCAGGCCGACCGTCCCGACCGCCGGGCGAGCGCCCTGGTCCTCGAGGTCAAGGGGGACTTCTGCCGCTCGGTGCGGGGGATCCTCGAGGAGGCCGGGCGCGAGGACGACTACGTCGAGATCGGTCTCGACGGCTCCTGGCAGTGGAACCCGCTCGACGATCCGCTGCTCGACACCTACTCCCTTGCCTACACCGTCTCCTCCCTGATCAACCAGCTCTTCGGCAAGAGCCGCGAGCCGTTTTGGCAGCAGGCCTATACGAATCTCGTGCGCTGGATTATCGAATTGCACCGGCTCCTGCCGGGAGGCTGGGTCACGCTCCGTGACGTCTACCGCTGCACGATCGACGCCGAGCTGTTCGCGCGAAAGATCAGCCAGGCTCGCGAGCTGGCCGCCCGGCTCTGCCCGGTGCGGGTCACCATCGCCAGCAGCGATCTGCTCACGCACCAGGAGTCTCTCGAGGACTGGGCCTGGGAGCCGGTCCCCGATGGGCAGACGGCGAGGTGCCTGCTGGGTCCCGGGCTCCGGGATCGGCTCGGGGAACTCGGCGTCGCGTACGAGACCGAGGAGGCCGGGGGCGGGGCCGGGGGCGAGCTACGGGAGCAGGTCGAGGCGATCGAGCGGTGGTACCTGAACGACTGGACGGCGCTCGATGCCAAGCTCCGCACCTCGATCGTGGAAGGCATCTCGGTGTTCCTGTCGCTGTTCGACCAGCCGCAGGTCGCCAGTGTGTTCTGCCCGCCGCCTCCGGAATCGGATGAGTCCCCATCTATACATATAGGTGACGATGCGCCCGACGAGGACGGCGCAACCAGCCTGCGAATTCCCGGCCTTCGCCGCCGCCTGCCTCCCCTCGCCGAGCTGATCGAAGGGGGCCGGGTCCTGGCCCTGAACATGCCCGCAGGCGCGAACCCCGCGCTCGGACGAGCCATCGGCGTGCTCCTGAAGAACGCCTGGATGCAGGCGCTCCTCCGCCGGCCCGCGGAGGCCGCCCGCCGGCCCGAGCGCTACGTCCGGCCCGCCGTCTTCATCTGCGACGAGTACCAGGCGTTCGCCACCGTGGGCCAGGACGATCCCTCGGGCGACGAGAAGGCCTTCGCCCTGACGCGCCAGTGCCGCTGCATCCCGATCGTCGCGACGCAGTCGATCTCCTCGCTCCGCTCCGTGCTCTCGGGCACGGACGCGTGGCGCACGCTCGTCCAGACGCTCCGCACCCGGATCTTCCTGTCGCTCTCCGACGAGTCCTCGGCCAGGATCGCCTCGGAGATGTGCGGGAGCGTCATGAAGACGCAGCCCTCCTACACGTTCACCGAGACGACGGGCCGGCCGGAGTTCTCGCTCCTTTCGGGCCGGGCCGGAGGGGGCAAGGGCACGATCGGCGCGAGCAAGTCGTTCCGCCAGCAGAGGGAGCCCGTGTTCACGCCCAGGGAGTTCTCGCTCCTCGCCAACTACCAGGCGGTCTGCCTGCCCTACGACGGCGTGCAGGCGCTCCCGGCGCGGCGCGTCTACCTGAAGCCCTATTACCTGCCACGCGAGAAGGGCTACTGGCGGCTCCGCGAGGAGGGGCGGCTGTGAAGCGGGCGAGCGGGATCGGGCACCTGAAGCCGTTCCTGCCGGGGCTCGAGGCCGTGCTCGAGGACCCCGAGGTCTCCGAGCTCATGATCAACGGGCCGGGAAACGTCTGGGTCGAGCGCAGGGGCGAGCTCGCGTCCCTCGACGCCCCGGCGCTCAGCGCCGCCGCCCTCTACCGGGCAGCGATCCACATCGCCCGTCCCCTCGGGTTGGATCCCGCGGCCAGACCCGTCCTCGACGCGAGGCTCGACGACGGCTCCAGGGTCGCCATCTGCACCCCGCCGGCAAGCCCCCACGTGGCCATGACGATCCGCCGGTTCGGGGGCCGCTCGTTCTCCGCCCAGGATCTCGTCCGCATGGGGTCCCTCCCCGAAGCAGTGTACCGCGCCACCCGCGGCGCACTCCGCTCCCGCCGGAACGTCCTGGTCTCCGGCGGCACGGGCTCGGGCAAGACCACGCTCCTGAACGCCCTGATCGAGCTCCTCCCCGAGGAGGAGCGGATCGTCGCCATCGAGGACACCCTCGAGCTCCGGATCGACCGGACCAACTGCCTCCGCTTCGAGGCCGGGACCGTCGGGTCCGAGGCGCCCGTCTCGATCCGCGACCTCGTGCGGCACGCGCTCCGCCACCGGCCCGACCACATCGTCGTCGGAGAGGTCAGGGGCGGCGAGGCGGCCGACCTCCTGCAGGCGCTCAACACCGGTCACGGCGGATCGCTCACCACCGTCCATGCCAACAACGCCCGCTCCGCTCTCTCCCGCCTGGCCAGCTGCGCCATGCAGGCCGGCGGCACTCTCCCCTGGGAGGTCACCTGCCGGGGTGTGGTCGACGGGATCTCGCTCGTTGTCCACATGACCCGGCACCGGGGCCGGCGGTTCGTCGAGGAGGCGCTCGAGGTCCGGGGCTACGACGCGACCGCCAACCGCTGGCTCACCGAACCCGTCTGGAGGAACCACGATGAAGAACGAACAGGAAAGGAGTGAAGACATGCCAGACGACGGGAAGACCATCCGCATCGAGACGCTCGACGAGTTCGACCGGGAGCTGAGCCGCGACGGCGGCGAGCCCCTCGAGGTGCCGGCCGCCCTGGCCGAGGAGTACGGCCTCTTCCCCGAGGACGTGGGGAGCGAGGACGAGATCCGGGACGCCTCTGATGATCCGGACGGATCGGAGGAGGCAGACCGATGAAACACGACGAGTACCACCGCCAGTTCGCCGACGCGATCATCGAGCAGATCCGTAAGGGCACGGCGCCGTGGCAGAAGCCCTGGGGGCCGGGCGAGCGCGTGCTCCCCGCGAACGTCGATACCGGACGGACCTACGCGGGAGGGAACAGCCTGCACCTGGCCGCCGTCCAGCAGGAGCGCGGCTACGCCGACGTCCGCTGGGGCACGTACCGGCAGATCCAGGTCCAGGGGGGCCAGGTCAGGAAGGGCGAGCGGGGCACCCGCATCCTCTCCTTCCGGGACCACAGGAAGATCGCCGTGACCGACGGGCGCGGACGGCCCGTCAGGAACGAGGAGGGCAAGCGCGTCTACCGCCACGAGCGCCTGCCCACCCCCATCGTCCGGCAGTACAACGTGTTCAACGCCGAGCAGGCCGACGGGCTCCCGGCCCGGCCGACGCCCACGGCCGAGCCGCTCTGGAAGGTCCACCAGGAGGCCGAGAAGGTGCTCGCCGACAGCGGGGTCCCCGTCCGGCACATGGCGGGGGACCGCGCGTTCTACTCGCTGAACAACGACGAGATCACACTCCCCGAGCGGATGCAGTTCCCCTCGGCGAACCACTACTACCAGACGGCGCTCCACGAGCTCGGGCACAGCACCGGCCATCCGGAGCGGATGAACCGCGCCACGCTCACCCAGGGGATGGCCGACGGGTTCGGGTCGCCGGCCTACGCGAAGGAGGAGCTCCGGGCCGAGATCAGCGCCATGATGACCATAAATGATCCACCAACACTCCTAGTCGTCCATTACAGTCCATAACATACTGTATTTCCAAGGCTTTATGAGGATTTTCTACCGGCCTGACCAGCTCAGGACATCCCTTGCCATCTACATCCATCCCCTATATTTTGTGGGGATGAGTACTGGAAACAAAACGGTCGCAAGGCCACGGAAAACCAAGCCCAAGGGCCGCCATCCCTATCAGGCCCTGTCGGCTGCCTTCATCCGTACCGCCCCGCCGGGCAGACATGCGGACGGCAACGGGTTGTATCTCTTCGTCCAGCCGAGCGGCACCCGGAGTTGGATCCAACGCCTCGTCATCCGGGGTCGGCGGCGCGAGCTCGGGCTCGGCAGCGTGGCTCTGGTCTCGCTGGCCGAGGCGAGAGAGAAGGCACGGGCCAGCCGCAAGCTGGCCCGCGAGGGCGGCGACCCTCTCGCAGAGAAGCGGCGCTCCCACGGCGTCCCGAGCTTCGCCGAAGCCGCCGCGAGGGTGGTGGAACAGCAGCAGGCCGGTTGGCGCGATCCGAAATACCCGAAAATCTGGCTGAGCAGCCTGGAGCGCTACGCATTCGCGCGCATCGGCAAGATGCCAGTCTCGGAGGTGACGAGCGCTGACTTGCTCGAGGTCCTTGCGCCCATCTGGCATCTGAAGGCACCTACCGCCCGAACCGTGCGCCAGCGGATGCGCGCTGTGTTCGAATGGGCCATGGCGATGGAACTACGGACCGACAACCCGTCCGACCGGATCGGGCGGGTGCTCGGCCCTCAGAACGACGTTGTGCAGCACTTCCGGGCGTTGCCGCATGGCAAGGTGGCATCGGCCATTCAGACGGTACGGACTACGGATGCGCCCCGGGTCCTGAAGCTGGCCTTCGAGTTCCTGGTGCTTACGGCGGCGCGGTGGAACGAGGTGCGCGGGGCCGAGTGGGAGGAGCTCGATCCGAGAGAGGGTGTGTGGGCGGTTCCCGCCACACGCATGAAGGCCAAGCGCGAACATCGGGTTCCGCTATGCGGCCGCGCCATCGACATCATCGACGAGGCCCGGACGTTCGGCGACGGCAGTCCGATTGTCTTCACCATCGGCGACGGGCAGCCGATCTTTGAAAAGCATCTGCGTCGATTGCTCGCAACGCTCGAGATCGCGGCCGTGCCGCACGGATTCCGGTCGAGCTTCCGGGACTGGGCGGCCGAGGAGACGGACCATCCCCGTGAGGTCGTCGAGGCGGCCCTAGCGCATGTGGTCCGGAACAAGGTTGAGGCCGCCTACAGGCGCACGGACCTGTTCGAGCGCCGCCGCCGGCTCATGAACGATTGGGCCGCGTATCTGGCCAGCGAGCATCGAGAACCGGAGGCCGGGCCGATACGATGACGAGCTGGCACATGACCGGTTAGAGGTCATGAGCCAGCCTACCCTTTGGGGCCACGCTTCGCGGGTCCCCGGCAGTGGCTGGCGGGGGGCTGTGCCCCCTCTGACCCCCCCAACGGCAACGGCACATCATGGACGCTGGACGCGGGCGGGGGGCTCGTCCCCCTCCGTCTCGCCAGCCCGTCCTGATGGCTGATCGCCGCACCGTCGCCGTCGGCCGATTCGCTGCCGCGAACCATCAGCGGCTCGGACCATGATCGCGCTCTCGACCACGCTGGCGCATCAGGTCCAGCGTCCGCGCGACGTCTCGGCGAGCGTCCTGTAGTCCCGGGCCAAGCGTGTCATTTGCCCGGAGAGCCGCTCGACTTGCTGCCGCAAGGCTTCGACCTGCTCGCAGTGCCGCTGCTGTTCCATCTCGTACTGCGCGGACAACCTCTCCAAGGCCGCCGTCAACTGCCGTTCCAGCTCGGTCATATAGCTCCCTCACTCTCTCGACAGCTTCACGGCAGGCCTCTCGCCCACGGTCCAGGGCGGATAGGCCAGTGTGCCGGCCGGTAGCACCACGAACTGCTCCCCGTCGATCTCCCGCAGCGTCACGCCCCAGGTCGTCTCCTCGATCTCGTCCAGCGTCCAGCGGGCCTCCTCGATCTCCAGGTCGAGGGCGGCAGCTGTCTGGATCCGGGCCTGGATGCGCGTCGACAGCCATTGCACCGTCGCCCAGCTCCCGCCGCAGATGCCGAGCCAGAGGCTCAGGCCGACCACCAGGGGCCGGAGCCAGGCCTTGAGCAGGAGGGAGCGGATCCGCCCGGTCGCCGCAGCCGTATCGCGTTCGATGGTACGCAGCGCGTTGCTCACAGCGCGCCGCGAGTTCGCGCCGAGCCGCTCGAGCTCGCTCGCCGTCAATTCCTCGATCGCCTGGCTTTCGGCCTCCAGCCGTCTCCGCAACCGCTCGGTCAAGTCGTTCGCGTTTGAAGTCATCTGCGTACAGCTCTCCTTTCAGCCGCCACCGGTCTCCGGTCGTTGGATCAAGGGCCGTCAGGTAGTCCTTGCCCTGGCGTGGCACCTCCAGGCCCGCCTCCTGCAAGGCTGCGACGACATCGGCCCGGTTCCGTACCGTGCCGTGCTCGACACGCTGGAGCAGGTAGTCCCGGATCAGATCGCGGGGGGTGGGCTCGAGTGCGAGGCCGGCCCGCAGCTGCGCCGCCTCGACGTAGGCGCAGTGCCCGGGTTGCTGCACCCGCACCCGCGCCGGGTCATCCGGCCGGCTCCAGCCCTGTTCGGCGTTGAAGGCGTCGCGGAGCGGGTCGAATGTCTTCTGCCAACCCGGCGGCGCGATGTTGAGGCTCCGGCCGGTCTCCAGGTCGCACCGCGCGGTGAGGATATGCACATGAGCGCCGCCGCCGCGCTCGCGGTGCACCACGGCCGACCAGGCGTAGCGATCCGGCTCCAGCCCCGCCCACGCCGTCCTCTCGAACTCGTCGAGTACGGCTTCGATCTGCGCGTCGGTGGGAGTGTCGTCGGGTGCCCAGGCGATCACGCCCGAGGTGTACTTGTGTTCGAACGCCAGGGCGTCGGCCACCGCGGCCGCCTGATGGGGGTTCCCCCGAAAGACCTCCACGCCCTCGCGGAGTTGACCCACCGCATCCCGCGCCCCGAGGAGGTAGTCGGCCGCCGCCCGGGCCGAACCGGTTCCGCGAGCCAGAAACTTAATGTGCATCGGGGTCGGGGAGCCCGACGTCGGCCAGCGCCGTGAGCGACCGCTCGATGGCGACCAGGTGGGCGACGATCTCGACGGCCTCGGCGTTCGCCTTGAAGGTGTTGGCCCAGCGGGCGATCTGGTTCAGGTTCGCCCCGATCCGCGCCAGCTCACGGGTGCGCTCTCGCTCCACATCGGCGTGCGCCACGGTCCAGGTGCGCGACCGGCCCACCGACCGGCGCACCAAATCCGATAGGGTCAACCCTGCGGAGCGCGCCTTCGCGTGCCACTCGGCCCGCTCCGCCTCGCTGGCGCGAATCTTCACCCACACGTCGCGTCCAGCGCCACTCATGTGCCGTTGCCGTTGGGGGGGTCAAAGGGGACCCAAACCCCTGCCAGCCCCTGCCGGGGACCCGCGAAGCATGGCCCCCAAGGGTAGGCTCTCTCCCGTGCGCCTAACCAACTCGTCCCCCGACGCTGGGAACTCTGGGCCGTCAATATCTCCATACCCGTACATTGAGGAGGCTGCTTTTTGCTCTGTCAACAACGGGCAAAGAGGCGATGTCCCGCGAGTTCCAACGACGTACTAGAGGCGGACTTGGCTCCGCCAGCGTACGCCCCCGAGCTGATCCCAGAGCGCCGGAAGAGAACCTCGATCGCGGTCGGTCGGAGTGCGTTCTATCTGGGGCTGTTCATCTACCGCGCCCGCCCCGGATCCCAGCCAATCAGGGAATCGGTGTCAGCATGGAGGCGTACACGCGGGTGCTGCTGCTTCAACGTCACCTAGGCACTTAGCCGAAGGTCTCGTGGACTGGGGGTTCAACCCGACGCCCTTCACGAAGCTTCAACGCTGCCTCGGCACACAGCCGAGGGATTCTTGCAGTAATCCCGCGCGTATCCCTCCTTCCCATCGCTTCAACGATAATTCAGCAGATAGCCGAGGGACTCGCGTCCCAATATCGGATCACCGTGGGCTGCTTCATGCTCAACGTTACCTCGGCAGTTAGCCGAGGGATACCACGTATAGGTGCCGTCAGCCCCGTTTATCATGTCGCTTCAACGTTACCTCGGCAGTTAGCCGAGGGATACCAGCAGTGGGGCGCGGCCGTGAACGAGCAGATAGCGCTTCAACGTTACCTCGGCAGTTAGCCGAGGGATACCAGCAGTGGGGCGCGGCCGTGAACGAGCAGATAGCGCTTCAACGTTACCTCGGCAGTTAGCCGAGGGATACCGAGATCCACGGGGACTCGGCGGCGGTCCACTCGCAGCTTCAACGTTACCTCGGCAGATAGCCGAGGGATACCACGGTACCGCAAGAGAGAGCGGGGCCGGGGAGTCGCTTCAACGTTACCTCGGCAGATAGCCGAGGGATACCGCCGTCACGCAGGTCACCTGCAGGGCCATGGCGGGCTTCAACGTTACCTCGGCAGATAGCCGAGGGATACCCCTCGGGCACTCCGGACATCGACGACGTGACGGACTGGCTTCAACGTTACCTCGGCAGATAGCCGAGGGATACCCCTCGGGCACTCCGGACATCGACGACGTGACGGACTGGCTTCAACGTTACCTCGGCAGATAGCCGAGGGATACCCTGCAGGCGCTGGTCGATCTGGCGGCCTCCTACGGGCTTCAACGTTACCTCGGCAGATAGCCGAGGGATACCACATCCAGACGGCGCTCGATGCGGTTGCGGACATGCTTCAACGTTACCTCGGCAGATAGCCGAGGGATACCCCGGATCCAGAGAGGACGCTTGATCCCGTGCTAACGCTTCAACGTTACCTCGGCAGATAGCCGAGGGATACCCACTCCGTTGTCGGGCTATCCGGATCCGCTCCGGTGCTTCAACGTTACCTCGGCAGATAGCCGAGGGATACCACCGCCAGCAGCGTTGCCAGAGCCTTCCACGAATGGCTTCAACGTTACCTCGGCAGATAGCCGAGGGATACCCGCGGTCCTCGTAAGCCCTTGACACGACTTCACATGTGCCTTCAATTCCGCGAACCGCCTCATTTTCATCGTACAACTTCGCTTCTGCTTGATCCTAGGAGCCGTTAACTCGTTGACCAGACAGTCATTACTGCGAGTCGCGAACCTCCCGGGGTGTATGAGCTCACTTGGGGTTCGCGCTCTGCCGTCTATCATCCACCGGCAGGAACAGTCCGAGCCCGTACCCGATGCCCGCGCCGAGGGCGACAGGCCCCGTTACGGGCTTTCTCCATCGAATGGACATGTGCTGACACGGATACTTGGCGAGATGCTGTGGTCGCCTGTACTGAGTGGGCATTTCACTCCCGCGCAGTCGCCCGGCAGGCTCCATCGTCACTCCTTCCACTATTGTTTCGGGAATGCCTGCGTGACGCAGTAACCGCCGCGCCGATCGTTCTGGCCGGGAGCGACCCCGTCGGTGATCATGCCCGGGCAATACGACCGGCGTCGCCGTCGTCCACGTCAGCGCCTCACCGCAATACCTGGCGAGCATAGGATCATCCGCTGCGACGGGTGCCAGAGTCCCGATTGGCTCGCGTCGATGCGACGGGATCAATTCCGCGCCGATCAACCGAGACAGGACGTCTAGCCAGTTGTCCTCTTCGACGCTCTCTTGAGCCGTCAGCATCACCCTCCGAATGCGACCGTCAGCATGCCTGTACCCAACATTGGGCAAAGGTTGAGCCAGTATCCTTCGCCCACCGCGGTGTCCCATCAACTCGGAGACCACATCATTCGCCAGACCCGCGCGTCGAGCCGCCTTGCCGATTGCGTGCCGCACCATGGCTGCGATCTCCATCGCCCGCGTTCCTTCGAACGCGAGCAACCGATCATCTGCGTCCCTCAAATGGAATGCCTCACAGCGCACGGGTGGCAGATCTAACTGCGACACGTATCCCGACTGCCGATGCGTCGGCTCCCGAACTCCCCTGACACCGTCAACTCCGATTCGACTGCGGAACTGCCGATATCGTTCATCGAGGACATCAAATGCTCCAGGGTAGGGGACGTTCAGCCTCTGCCGCCCTGTCGATGATGGCGAATGCCGGACTCCCGTGACCGGCGCTGGGTGTTCGATGAGCTCGACGCGTGCCACAGCTGCGTCAATGCCTTGCCCGACAGCCGAAACAGACGTGGCAATCGCGTCGAGCGCCGGCAGGTGCCGTGGTGTCTCGGCCCTAGTCTCCCAATCGTACGTCACCGCACCATCGAAGCTGCGCGAACGTCGAAGTCGGACCGTCAATGCTTTGCTGGTTCGTGTGCGAGCGCCGACGCGATTCCCTTTCGCGAAAAGATCAAGCGCACGATCACCATCATTGTTCGGGACGGCCGACATGACCGGTGATCGCTCCTCGGCCTGCGGCGCGAAGATCGTAGGCTCAGGGAGCGTTTCAAGATGCCGCATGGCTGCTTCGAAAGCCGGGTCGCCGCGGCGGTGCACGGAATATCCTGCGATCATTGCCTGATAGAGCCGAAGCGGCGACGGAGGCCACTCCACGCCGTGGTAGACACGGTCGATCCAATCGACCGTTATGCGGAGCGTTGGCACCGCCTCTACCGCGCTTTCCTGGTGAACATCGCTTTGCCGGCGGATACATCGTACTCGTGAATCTCCGGTTCGCCTCCGACGGTGACGCCAGCCAGCTCGGACCACTTCCGCGCCACCTCACGAAGCTCATCAAATACGGTGCTCTGAGTGAGTTCGATCGATTTCCTCTCGCCACTCTTGGCGACCGTTTGCCACTCGGCCGGGGCGGCAGGCACCAGGGAGCATCCGGTCCGGAGGTTGTAGTCCCCACCGCCGACGAGGAGCCCCCCCAGTGCGATGCCGAGCAGATAGTTCGGCAGAACATCACTCCCGTCGGAAGTCCGGTATTTCCGCAACACATTCAGCAAGACGGAGGCAGAGTGGACGATCTCTCCATGCACCAGGACGCCGCCGGGCGCATTGACCGAGGGTGCGGGAGCAAAGCCGACATCAGCACCCTTCCCCCACTCCTTATCGTTGAGACCGAGGTTCTCCGGGCGGAACGCCCCCGAGTACTGAGCCGACCTCGTGAAGATCGAGACATCGTAGGCGCGGATTTCCGACCGAACGGCGCGTGGTAGCCGGACTTGCGTGTCCCGAGAGTCCCACGCCCCATAGACCAGTGACGTGGGAGCGATCTTGGCGAGGGGTTCCGGGTCTCCCGAGCTGACGTCCAGCATGCACTGGTGGATGCTGGCGGCGAGATCGGTGGCCCGTATCGATGCATCGACGATCCGGTGTGGCAACTCGGTGAGCGCAACCTGATGAGTGCCTGCCTTTACGACGTGCTGAGGAACGACGTCGGCGAGGTCGGTCGTGAAGGCCGCCTCCATCCGGTTTGCTTGCGACTGAACGGAATCGATATCGCAGATCCTGGTACCATCCTTCGTTTCGTTGACCGTATAGGGGGTGTCGAAGTGGTGCTGCCCTCGTTCTGGAGCTGGGTAGGTCGGAGGGAATACCGGCACATCGGGGCCTTCGATCGGCTCCAACCTCTGCCTGAACGTCAAAGCGAGGATCTCGGAGGTGGCTACAAGGTTTTTGATTGATGCTGGCATGGCGATAGCTCTCCTCAGTCAGTGCACTGGCGACGCGCTTCTCTAAGCCGGAGAGGCGATGCAGAGCATCGTGTTGCTTCCCGACTTCGCGGTGGCCGATTTGTATCGGTCCATAGCGTAGACGGTTGGCCCGTAGCCGCCAAAGGCGGCAACTGCACTCGACAGTCCGGCCAACCGCCATAAACTGTAACTGAAACGGCGCTCCGATCTACGGCCTTCGACCGGAAAAGCCTGGAGTCCGATCGAGGCCAGGAGTTCGACCCAGGGCCGACAATACATCCTGGCCTGTCGATGCTCGTTCAAGCTCCAACCCATATGCAGGGCGTTCCAAGTCCCGTCGGTGTCGAGATTGAGTCGACCGGTGGTCGGAGCTGCATGAGTGAGCCATTCGGCCGGCGTTGATCCTTCTGCAGCTCGGAGTAGGGAATTGTGAACCGTCAGCGCGGTTTGCTGTCCCGCCCAGTTCTTGAGTCCGGAATTCAACCCCCATTCCCGCCACCAGTCGAGTTCGATACCGGCAAGACGGAGTCCGTCCTCCGTCTCTTCAAGAGATGCTTCCGCCAGACGGTCGAGCATTGCCGAGAGATCCGGGGTCACGAAGCGGAATCGATCGTTCGACTCGAAGCCGGTTTTTTGTTTCGGGTCTGCGCGCCAGGCGAGATGCGCCAATCCGGCACAGGCGAATACTTCTCCGGGATTGCGGGGATCGATGTGCCACTCCATCAAGCCCTCACTTCCCATTTCGACTCGACACGTAGACATCCGCAGCCTTCAGGAGAGCCTCCAACCATGCGAGTCGCCACGGCCCATGCTCGGCCTGAAGGCTCGCAAAGCGGTTCGCCGCTTCGATGGCGAGCCGTCGGTTCAACGCGGAGGGAACATCCGGGTCCCACTGTCGAGACTGGGGAAAGCCTGGCCGTGCCCGCCCGTGATGAGAGGCGATCAGGTGCAAGGTGAGATCGCGATTGGGAAATGTCACCGGGATTTCCCGCTCCGCTTCGGCGAGAGAGCCGAACTCATGGCGATAGCCACCGAGTAACGCCGGACGGAAACGCCCCTTCCTCGATTTCACGAGGAGGGGACCGTTGGAGGGAACGCCAGCAGCCCGTTGCCACACCTTCCTCGCCTTGCCGCGGTCATGCCAGCGACCGGCTGCTTCCAACGCATCAACTTCATGATCAGGGAGTGAGAGTGCTGCGCCAATCCGCCGAGCGGCGGCGCCGACAAGAGCGCAGTGCTCGTCCACAGTCTGGGTAGAGGCCCCGAGCCAGGTCAGATTGCTCTCACCGGTTTGGAGCGCCGGATCGGAACGGCGTAGTGCGTAGACCAGAAAACCTTCCTCGGCGTCTTCATTGACGTCATGTAATGGAATTCGAAGCTCGATCGCCTGATCCACCCAAGCTGGAAGTGCCTGTTCACTCTCATCAGCCTCGACATCCCCACCACCACTCGCGTCCACGTAACGAACCCGATCATCACTGTCACCGACGTCGGAAACCTCGTGGCTCGCCAATTTCGAGGGGAGGCCAGAGGATTCCAAGCCTCCGGCGGTCGTTGGCAGAAAAACAGTCGCGTAGTCGAGTACAGAGAGTTCGTCCTCGCTCATCAACAGGACAGCACGGACATCGCCCCCCGGTTCGACCACGATCATAGGAAGTCCCCTCGCCCCTTGCCGTTCAAGAGTGGACAGGATCAAGTCTTGCGCCACCCGTACTGGCACACGGGCGACCTCGTCGGCGCTCGGCCGAAAGAAAGCGATTGCCTCTGCAGCCGCATCGTTTCCGAGCTGGACCAGGTGCGCCACGTCCCAGCGCCAGATCAGAAAGCTCTCGGGCGGGTCGGGCTGATCCGACACTCCGTGCAGATAGATCGAGACATGAGGGAGTTGGAGTGTGGCGGACGTCGCCGCGAATGCCTCGACCACTTCCGCGTGCAGCCGAGCTGGCCGCGCTGGCGGTACACAGCACTCTTCGAGGACTTGCTTGTCCAGGCCTCGAAGAGTCGCAGGAGATAGACCGGGAAGTTCTCGCAGCACTTCGAGTGTCTTCGCACAAGCCGCACCAAGTCTTTGGACATGTGTCTTCGGCGCTTCCTTTGACCGCTCCGCCTCCTTTTCCGTGAAGATGATCGCAACTTTCGCTTCCGTGAGGCCCATCCGGTTCACTCGGCCAACGCGCTGAATCATCGAATCGAGAGTGCTGAGATCCATGACACCGTGATCGGCATCCAGATCGACTCCGACTTCGCCGGCCGAGGTCATCACCAGGTAGACGGAGGGAGCCCTCGCGTCACGGTCCCGATTCGGAAGAAAGCTCCGCCAGACCTTTCCGGCTGCCAACTCGGCGCGTTCTTTCCCTCGGAGCGTCCCCGTCAGCAGGGCAACGCGCTCGGAGCCGTCGTCGAGTATCCCGATCAGCTTCGCAGCAATCTTCGCGGCATTCGCGACAGTTCGGGTAAACACCGCGATAGAGCCAGATTTATGAGAGGTGGCTACCTCACAAACGCGACCGACCCGATCCATGGGTTTCCGGACCTGATGGAGACTCTGTCTCTTGACCGAATGAAGGCGGCTATAAACTGCGGGATCGGCCTCGTCCTCGGGAAGGAGTTGAAACACGCTCTCGGTATCGGTGCTCGTCGCCGACAGCGTCATGGTCTGGAACATCAGGTGGCTCTGGAGCCGACTGATGGTGTGGATGAGTACTGCCATCGCCGGCGATAAATGGGCCTCGTCCAGCATGACGATGCTGTCATGGCCCAAGAGTCCCGCGTGCATCGGTCGACGTGACGGTCCGTCGCCATAACCTGAGAACATCATGCGGGACCCGATCATATCGACAGTACCGACGACCACCGCCGGTCTGGCGGGATCGATCCGCCATTCCCCATCGTCCGCTAAGCCGCCTCGCAAAATGCCGAGTTGGACGGGAGGATCGGATGAGAATGCGGAAGTCGCGTCGAGCACTCCCGCGAGCTCTGGCAACTCGGCGATGCGGTCGATCCATGTCCGGATTGCGGCCGCTGTCTGATCGACGATGGCACGTCTGTCAACGATGTAGATGACCCGCGTGGGGAGCGCAGTATTCCGAACCCGTGCGAGCAGGAAGAGAAGCACGCAAAGGGTCTTGCCGAGGCCGGTCGGGATGTCCAAGGCTTTGGGGACACTCCCGTCGACGAACGATCCGTACAAGCGCCGCTGCCACGGGTAGGGATCGTGCCCGACAATCTCCCTGAAGTAAGGAATCGAGGTTTCGCCACTCCCCTGTGAATCGCTCACGATCGTCTGCACTCACAGCACGTTACGGGGGCATCTTCACTAGGATGCGTTCCCAGAAATACCTCACCACGATAGACTCTGACAGTGGCTAGTGGCTCCTGGCGCTGGCTCGCACCAGTTTGCTACCCCACCCGACGGCCTCGGACTCCCGGACTCCGTAACCTCCAGCCCATCCGGGCCACCACAGCTTGGCTGAACGGTTACCCTGCCGTTGGCGGCCGGAGCGAACTTCCTGTCCACGGGCATCTTGACAGGCCCCGTGGATTCCTGTTGAGAAAGAGGGATGTAATGAGGGAATCACCTCAGATAGATCTGCAGCAACTCTGTTAATAACAGTTAGTTATAAGTTTTTGGCAGTCGTCAGCGCCATGATGACGGGCGAGCGCGTGGGCGTCGGCCACGATCCGAGCCGAGGGTCCGCCTACGTCGAGGCTTGGGTCGCCGCGCTGAAGGAGGACCCCAGGGAAATCCGCCGTGCCGCGGCCGACGCGCAGAAGATCTCCGACTTCGTCATGGCCCGGAACCGCGAGCGTCAGGCCGAGCGCGAGGCGGCTCCGGTGGCAGCCACCCGCAGTCCAGCTCCCACTCCACGACACGTCCAGCAGCCGGACATTCCGCTGCCGGTTCCGACCCGCAGCTTCGGCCGGAGCCGCTGAGGCCGGGGAGGCAGCCGAACAGATGTTCGACCACACGATCGAAACGGACCCGCGGCCCGCCGCGCCACCAAGCCGCAATGCCTACCGCATGCGGGACGGCCATCGCCGGGAATACGCCGCGAGCAGGGACCGCGGGTCCGCCTCCTTCAGAGAACGGTGCGGCCGGGCGCTCGCAGACGTCGGGATCTACGGCGCCGTCTCGGTCCGGGACCTGGCCGAGACCCACTTCGGTGGCCACCCCTACACCACCCGGCGGGCCGTCAACGCCTGGACCCGGGACGGGCTCGTCCGGGAAACCACCGCGACGGGACCGAAGGGCAATCCGTTCAAGATCCTGACCCTGACTTCGCAGGGTGTGGCGACCGCGCACGGGCTGGCCGTGGCCCGAGGGCTGGATCCCGCGCAGCAGATCCGCGCCGCCCGCCCGCGGCCCTCCGAAACCGCGCACGACACCGCGATCTATCGGGCATGCCGCAAGGAGGACGAACGTCTGCGCCGGCAAGGGGCCGCCATTCGTCGCGTCCGGCTCGACGCCGAGCTCAAGAGCGCCATCGCGCGCCGGAGCGAGGCGGCACGGGCAAGAAACGGCCGCCGGGCCGCCGACGCCGAGCGGCACAAGGCCGCACGCGAGTTGGGCCTTCCCATCGACGCCCGAGGCCGCGTGCTCTACCCGGACGCACAGATCGAGTACACGGACGCCAGCGGACGAACCGGCCGCGTCAACATCGAGGTCGCATCCGGCAACTACCGGGGGCAGGCGGTCCGCGCCAAAGCAGCCGCGGGGTTCGTGCTCCACAGCAACGGACCCGCCGCCGCACGCCTGCTCCGAACGCTCGGCTTGGGCGCCGACAACGATTCGTCTTCGCTGCGGGGGCCCGCCGACCGCGACCCCGCCGCGCTCGAACTCTGACTCCCGGGAGTAACCTGCCATGCAGCCCTGGAAAATCAGCGTGGGACTCACCGCCGCACTCGCGGGGACGGCCTTCCTGCTCGTCGGCCCGCGCCTCGACTACCTCGCGCCGTACTGGCGCGAGATCCTCGCCGACTACGGCATCGTGATCGGCCTGAATGCCGCCCTGGCGCTCGCAGCCGTTGCGGCCGCCGTCTACGCCGTCGCTCGCGCAACCGGACTCGCCGACCTCGGAAGCCGCGTCGACCTCGCCGAACGCTCAGTCCGACGCGGCGAGGGAGATCCGGGCCTCGCCGATGCCCTCAAGAGAGATGCCGACGGCGAGTGGGAATAAATGCGGAGATCGGGTGGTTCGCCTTGAATCGGCAGAGAGAAGTGGACGCATGAGCGATCTGACACCCGTTGAGCTTCTGCCCAAGACCTGGCGGAAGCAGGCCAGGACGCTCCGCGAATACGGGGGCGAGACACCGGCCGTGGCCCTCGAGTCCTGCGCGGCGCAGCTCGATGCCGCACTCCAGGAGAGGGACGAGGCGACTCTCACGCTCACCGACGCCGCCAGGGAGAGCGGATACTCCACGGACCACCTCGGCCGCCTCGTGCGCGACGGCAAGATCCCCAACGCCGGAAGAACCGGCGCGCCCCGGATCGCGCGCAGACACCTCCCCCGGAAGACCGGAGCCGCCAAGCCGCGTCTGGCGGCGAGACCCTCGGTTCGCGAGGTTTCCACCGCGCAGATCGTGCAGTCCGTCATCGACCGAGGAGGCTGATGATGGCACGCACGAAACGACGCCGGCGGAGCTACAGTGCCGGCGAATGGGGCCGGAACCGGGTAAGGGTGTTCCCCGATCCCAAGACCGGCCTGATCCAGATCGAGTGGCGCGACGACGGGCGTAGGCTGAGCAGGTCGCTCAAGCATCGCGACTGGGCCCGGGCCAAGAGGCAGGCGGACGAAGTCGCCGCCGGCCGCACGCCGTCGGAACTCCAGGACAAGGCGCAAGCAGAGCCCGAGCCACTCACCCTGAAGACGCTTTTTGACATCTACGGTGATGAAGTGACACCCACGAAGGGTGAGCTGTCCCGGAGGCACGATCGGGCCGCGATGAGGATGTTCCTCGAGTTCTTTGGCAGCGACCGGAAACCAGCAACACTGTCCCAGCGGGACTGGGATCGTTTCGTACGAGAGCGGCGGTCGGGCAAGGTGGGCCCGAGCGGCCAGTCGGTATCCGACCGCACGATCGAGCGGGACTTGAAGTTCCTGCTCGCGGTCTTCAACTGGGCCGCGAATTCGAGAGACGAGCAGGGTCACCGGCTCCTGGAATCGAATCCGCTGAGAGGCCTGAAGACGCCGAAGGAGAAAAACCCGACCCGTGTGCTGCTCACCGAGGCGGAATACGAAGCTCTGTTGGAAGTGTCGCTGGCTATGGACTGGCGCTTTCGCGTGGCTCTGGTATTAGCGCACGAGACGGGACACCGCATCGGTGCCATCCGGCAGCTTCGATGGTCGGACATCGACCTAGAAGCCGGCGTGATCCGGTGGCGCGCGGAGCATGAGAAGACCGGGTACGAACACCGGACCCCGGTGAGCGCCGAAACGCTCGCTGCCCTGGAGGAGGCAAGAAGGAAGAACCCCGGGATCGGAGACGCTCCCCTGCTGCCAGCGCCAAAGGACCCGTTGACATGCATGAGCTGCTGGCTGACACGCAACTGGTGGGAAAAGGCCCAGGAGCTCGCCGGCTTGGAGCCGAAGCGTGGCCGCGGCTGGCACTCCCTGAGGCGGAAGTTCGCTTCGGACCTCATGGACCAGCCACTCAAGGTGCTCTGCGAACTCGGCGGCTGGAAAACCGCGCAGACGGTGCTCCAATGCTACCAACGGGCCGACGAGGACCAGCTCCGGAAGGCACTCGCGGACCGCCGGAGGGCCCGCTCGTGACCCGAACAGCGGGAATGAACAGCGGGAATCCACCCCCACTGATCCTGTAAGTTCAGTGGGGGCTGCTGGATTCCAACCAGCGGCCTAATGCCGTTCAGGCATCGGTCATGGCGGGCACGCACCAGATACTCCACCCGGCCGTGCTCGCGTTGCGTAGTGAATACCTCGACGGATCGGTTTCAGCCGTGGTCTCGCTAGTCCGTGACTGGGTAATCAGGTAGGGCGTTTCGGGCTACAGAGCAGCGCTCTCTCTATCCCCGTCCGTGGACTCGTGCCGACTCGAGACCATTCGAGTAGCGATCCGACATCTCGTGTCAGCAGGCGGCTACGCCGGCCCGCTCCTGGCCCTGGTACCCGCAACGGGGCGTACCTCCTCAGCCAAAGGAGACTTCCATGAGCCGTCCGGTGGCACAGTCATAGACAAACCCACGGATCTGATCCTTGTGGACGACGAAGGGGCTGGCCTGGATGCGGGATATGGACTGACGAACGTCCTGTTCCAGGTCACCGAACGCCTCTAGTGCAAAAGACGGGCGCAAGCCCGTGTCCGCTTCGATGGAATCTTTGACGGCATCGTCGCGGAAGGTCAGCATGCCGCAGTCCGTGTGGTGGATCAGCATGACTTCTCGTGTGCCCAGCAACCGTTGGGAGATCACGATCGACCGGATGGCATCGTCGCTTACGACTCCGCCTGCATTCCGTATCACGTGTGCGTCCCCTTCCTCAAGGCCCAAGATCCGGTGAGGATCCAAGCGTGCATCCATGCAGGCCAAGACCGCCAGCTTGCGCCCTGGAGGTAGAGGCAAGTCGCCTTTGCCGAACGTCTCCGCATAACGCGCGTTGTTGCCAAGCACTTCGTCGATCACACTCATTGGACCTCCTTCGATCGCCTCAATCGTTGCATGGGCGGAGAACGACCCGCCTGGCCATCTCAGCTCACCGCCGCACTGCTCGGTCCCGCAGCACCGTGGCCATCGGGAGCCGGACTCGACACGAGTTCTCCGGGAGACAGCAATAGGCACGAATATAGGATAGACGACGAGCACCCGCGACATCTGCCTCACTGGACCGGTCACCTCGGCTTGCCGACGACGCGGATTACGGCGTTGGTCGCGGCGAAGGCTCGCAAATTACGGCTTGTCCCGCGCCCATGTTGTTTCGCACAGCGCTCAGGAGCCAGATCGAATGGCGGCTGGGCCCGTCGCCGTCGCGCTCGGCCGGAACCGATCACGTCCTTCCACACTCAGCCTCATGCGCTACGCCACGCTGGCCATTCAACTTCTCCTGCTCGCAGGTCCGGCCTCGACCCAGACCCCGCGTCTGGGTACGCCGCCGGTCGCTACCGACGTCACGGCCTTGGACATCGATCGTTTCATCGACGATCTGCCCCGGGATCGAGTCAGCGACCGACCCATCCGGACGGTCGAGGTGCCGAGCGATTACAGCGTGGGGGGCTTCGGGGTCCTCCGCCCGCGCGAGGTGAACGGCAACGCGATCGTGCACCACATGAACACGACCGAGATCTACTACATGCTCGACGGGGCCGGCACGCTAGTAACTGGGGGTACGATCACGGACCAAGCCGATACGGGCACAAGAGGTGCTGCCATCGCGGGTGGCGTGACCCGGAGGATCATGCCCGGTGACGTGGTGATCATTCCCGGGCATACGCCGCGCTGGTAGAGCGAACGGGAAAGCGACATCGAGTATCTGATCTTCCGGCCGGATCCCGACAACCGCTTGCAGCTGCGCTGACCCCAAAGCCGATCGAGTGAACGCCCCCTGCCAACGGGATCGCAGTGTGCCAAAGATGGTGTCGAGGGTTCTTGGCCACCCGAGAGAGGAGACATCCAACGGATGGAGCTGATCCTGCGGTCTCACGGGTGAATTAGCCGCGCGGATCCGATGCCGCGCGATCGGGCTGGCCAAGGCCGCTCGCTGCTGGAATCGCCCTTGGGTGGACTGGGCAGGACGAGCGGTGGGCGACCGGGCACCCACACTCTGCCGGGCAACCTGGCACTGCCTTGTATCCATTCATCCGCCGGCGCGAGCGCTGACGGCCGCCGGGCGATCGCGAACGCCCGGCTGGTGAGTGGATCACTGCGGCGGGTCCGGCCACTCGGCAGCGGGGCGGCTCGACTCCGCCTCTTCGGGGTACACCGCCGGAAGATTCTCACCCGAACCTCGGCACGCAGCAGGTCGGGAGCCCCCGCCGGGGTTGACCGCCTCGACACGCCCGGGAGGCCCGGGCGATTTTGCCCGAAGCACACCAGCCAGCGGTCCGGCCTCGACGCCCGGTGACCCCAGGTACGAAGGAGCGATTTCCGCTTCGCGTGATGACGATGCCTGATCCCTCCGGTCCGAATCCCGACCCGCTGGGGCACTTCCACCCCGCCGTGCGCCGCTGGTTCGAGGCCCGCTTCGATGCTCCCACGCCAGCGCAGGCGAGGGGATGGGAGGCAATCCGGCGGCGGGAACACACGCTCATCGCCGCCCCGACCGGCTCGGGAAAGACGCTCGCCGCCTTCCTGAACGCCCTCGACGAACTCCTGGCCGAGGGGGTGGAGGCGCGCGGACTGCCCGATGAAGTCCGGGTCCTATACGTCTCGCCACTCAAGGCGCTGAGCGCCGACATCCACCGAAACCTGGAAGAGCCCCGGATGGCCATCCGGGAGATCGCGGAAGGGATGGGCCTTCCCGCCGTCAAGATAACGGCGGCGGTGCGAAGCGGAGACACGCCGCAATCCGAGCGCCAGCGGATGGTAAGGACCCCACCCCACATCCTGGTGACGACCCCCGAGTCGCTCTACCTACTCCTCACCGCGTCAAAGAGCCGCGAAGTCCTCCGCACCGTCCGCACCGTGATCGTCGACGAGATTCACGCGGTCCTCGACTCCCGGCGGGGCACACACCTCGCTCTCACGCTCGAGCGGCTCGAACACGTCGCGAGGGAGCCGCTCCTCCGGGTCGGGCTCTCCGCCACGCAGAAGCCGATCGAGGAGGTCGCCCGCTTCCTGGTCGGTTCACCCGGGATCCGCCACGACGGAACGCCACGCTGTGCGATCGTCGATGAGGGGCACCTTCGAGAGATCGACCTGTGCCTCGAGCTCCCCGGCTCTCCCATGGAAGCCGTCATGTCGCATGAAGTCTGGGAGGAGGTCTACGACCGGCTCGTCGAGCGGATCGAGGAGCACCGGACGACACTGGTATTCGTGAATACCAGGCGGCTCGCCGAGCGCACGGCGCGCGACCTGGAAGCGCGGCTCGGCGAAGATGCCGTGACCGCACACCACGGGAGTCTCTCCCGGGAGATTCGCCTGGAGGCCGAGCGCCGCCTAAAGGCGGGCGAACTGAAGGCTCTCGTCGCGACGGCATCGCTCGAACTCGGGATCGACATCGGGCACGTGGATCTCGTCTGCCAGATCGGCTCGCCCCGCCGGATCGCGACACTCCTCCAGCGCGTCGGACGCTCCGGGCATACGGTCCACGGAACGCCGAAGGGCCGCCTCTTCCCCCTGACGCGAGAGGACCTCGTGGAATCGGCGGCTCTCCTCTGGTCGGTGAGGCGAGGAGAACTCGATCGCGTCACGATCATGGACAGAAGGATCGACCTCCTCGCGCAGCAGATCGTCGCCGAGGCGGCATGCGAGGAGTGGGGGGAGGAGCAGCTCTTCGATCTCGTGCGGCGAGCCTACCCCTACCGCGCCCTCGGACGTGCCGAGTTTTCCGAAATCGTGGAGATGGTGTCGCATGGATTTTCCACACGCCGTGGGCGGCGCGGCGCGCTTGTCCACAGGGACGGGGTGAACGAACGGCTCCGGGGCCGCAAGGGTTCCAGGCTTGCCGCGATCACGTGCGGCGGCGCGATCCCCGACGAGGCAGACTTCCGCGTGGTCCTGGAGCCGGAGGGGCACACGGTGGGCTCCGTGGACGAGGATTTCGCGATCGAGAGCATTCCGGGCGACATTTTCCAGCTCGGAAACACCTCGTGGCGGATCCTCAGGATCGTGACCGGCGTCGTGCGGGTCGAGGATGCCCGCGGAGAGCCACCCAACATCCCCTTCTGGTTCGGGGAATCGCCGGACCGGAGCAGCGAGCTGTCGGCGGCCGTAGCCGAGCTCAGGAAGGAGGTCGAATCCCGCCTGGACACCGACGAAGGCGCGGCTCCGTGGCTCGTATCGGCGACGGGAATTCCGGTCGCCGGAGCGTATCAGATCGCCCGCTTCCTGGCGGAAGGGAAACACATCCTCGGAGCGCTTCCCACCCATGACACCCTCGTCATCGAACGCTTCTTCGACGACGCGGGGAGTCAACAGCTCGTCCTTCACACCCCATTCGGGAGCCGCGTGAACCGGGCGTGGGGGCTCGCGCTTCGCAAGCGCTTCTGCCGCCAGTTCAACTTCGAGCTTCAGGCCGTCGCGACGCACGAGGGCGTCCTCCTCTCCCTTGGGCCCCAGCACTCCTTCCCCTTGGAAGACGTCTTCCGGTACCTCCATCCGGGAAGCGTCCGGGAGATCCTCATCCAGGCACTCCTCGATGCGCCGATGTTTCAGGTTCGCTGGCGCTGGGCCGCCTATCTCTCCCTCGCGCTCCTTCGCTGGAAGGGTGGTTCCCGAACCCCGCCGCAGCTCCAGAGGATGGAGTCCGAGGACCTCCTCTCGACCGTCTTCCCGGACGCGAACGCCTGCCTCGAGACGATCGTGGGAGACCGCGAAGTCCCGGATCATCCACTCGTGCGCCAAGCGATCTCGGACTGCCTGAACGAGGTGATGGACATCACCCGCCTGGAGGGGATCCTCGCGAGGATCCACGCGGGAGACGTCCGCCTGATCACGCGAGACACCCCCGAGCCGTCGACGCTCGCCCACGAGCTCCTCACCGCGCGCCCCTACGCCTTTCTCGACGATGCACCGCTCGAGGAACGAAGGGTCCACGCCGTGCATCGCAGGCGAGCCTTCGAGCCTTCCTCGGCCCGCGAACTTGGGAAGCTGGACCCGGAGGCGATCGAACGCGTGCGGAGGGAGGCGTGGCCAACCGCAGATAATCCGGACGAACTCCACGACGCACTCCTCGTCTCGGGGTTCCTCACCGCCACCGAGATCGGCCGGGGAGGAGAGGCGTGGGCGGGTCACCTCGAGGAGCTCGCGGGGGAGGGGCGGATCCGGCGTGTCGACCGGACCGGGCCGGGAGGAGGGGACATCCGCATCTGGGTCGCGACCGAGCGCATCCCGGAGTTCCACGCACTCGACCGGAGCGACGAGCGGCCGGGGGCCGCACGGGAACTCCTTCGCGGGCGGCTCGAGATCGCCGGTCCCACGACGACCCGGGAGTTGGCGGCTTCGATCGGGATCCGCGACTCGGAAGCCCTGGCCGCACTCCACGAGCTGGAGGGGGACGGATTCGTGCTCCGCGGCTCCTTCACGCCGGAGGCGGAGGAGCAGGAGTGGTGCGAGCGGAGGCTCCTCGCCCGCATTCACCGCTACACCCTGAACCGGCTTCGGGCCGAGATCGAGCCCGTGACGGCGGCGGACCTGATGCGCTTTCTCTTCCGATGGCAGCGGGTCGTGCCCGGCAAGCAGGTGACAGGGGTCGAGGGTCTTGCCTCCGTCATCGCTCTCCTGGACGGCTTCGAGCTTCCGGCCGTAGCGTGGGAGCCGGACGTCCTCCAGGCCCGGTGCGAGGACTACTCACCCGAATTCCTGGACCAGCTCTGCCTGACCGGGCAGGTGGCCTGGGGCCGCCTCCAGCCGCCCCGGAACGGGGGCATCGGCCTTCGCGCCACGGGCCCGCTCCGCTCGTCGCCGATGGCACTCTTCCTTCGGGAGCACGCACCGGTCTGGCTCCGGCTCTGCGAACGGCCCCGGGAGCACCCTCTCAGCAGCACCGCTACCGGGGTCCTTGCCGTCCTTGAGCGAAGGGGTGCCTCCTTCTTCCACGATCTGGTGACCGAAACCCGCCTTCCTCCCACCCAGGTGGAGGCCGCGCTCGGAGAGCTGGCCGCGATCGGGCAGCTCACCTCGGACGGCTTCTCGGGGCTGCGTGCCCTTCTCACGCCCTCGGACAGGCGGAGACGTCTCTCGCAGGGAGGCGAGAGGAACGGCTCCGGACGAAGGCGCCGCCAGCGGGCCGTCCCGTACGGCGTGGATACGGCAGGTCGCTGGAGCCTCCTCCAGCGAGGCGAGCCCGATACCGGCACGGAGGACGCGAGGGTCCGGCGCAACGCGAGCGCCGACGCGACCGTTCAGCTCGCGTGGGTGCTGCTTCGCCGCTACGGCGTCGTTTTTCGCCGGCTCCTCGCTCGGGAGGTGCTCGCCGTGGCGTGGCGCGAGCTGGTCCTGGTCTACCAGCGGCTGGAGGCCCGCGGGGAGATCCGCGGAGGCCGCTTCGTGAGCGGGTTTTCCGGTGAACAGTTCGCGCTGCCCGAGGCCCTCACGCTCCTTCGAAAGACACGCGCCTCGAGACCGACGGGAGACGTGCTCGTGATCAGCGGCGCCGACCCTCTCAACCTTACCGGTCTCATCACGCGGGGGGAGCGGATCACCGCCTTGGCAAAGACCCGGATCGGCTACCGCGACGGCGTGCCCGCATACGTGCTCGAGGGAGGCAGTTTTCGAGCCCTGGACCCGGAGGGAGCTCCACCGGGACCCGGGGTGAAGCAGCAGCTGACGAGCCGCGGAGTCCCGGCGGTGCTTCGGGGATACGTCGGAACTCGCGTCTAGCGCGCGGTCAGGACTTCAATGGATGGATCTGTTCGACTGCGGGTGTGTCAGGCACCGACGCCCGATCGGCGTAGCGTTGCCCCCTTCGGGGTGCCGCTCGGGCCGCCTGTGCCCGCAGGGCCGCACTCGGCCGGGGCCATCTCGAGCGTTCCGCCAGGGGGCCGACGCACCCGCGGCCCGAGTGTCGATGAGAGGACGGCCGTGGGCGTCCCTGACCGTTCCCGTATCCCCGAGCTGCCCCGCCAGACGCCCCTGGCCACGGCATCGTGCTCCGGGGAGGACGCCGCCCGGTGGTGGTGCGGCCTCCGGAGGCAGATGATCGCCATGCGCACGGGTGGGGTCGCTGACGGGCCGCCGTCTCGATGAAAGCCATGGTCCTCGAAGAGGCGGGCAAATCGCTCCGGCTCCGCGATATGGCCCAGCCAACTCCGGGTCCGTCCGAGCTGCTGGTCTGCGTCCGGGCGTGCGCCGTCTGCAGGACGGACCTGCACGTCGTCGACGGGGAGCTGCCCCACCCAAGGCTTCCCCTCGTTCCGGGCCACGAGGTCATAGGCGTCGTGGAGGAGATCGGTGCCGAGGTCACCGCTGCCAAGCCGGGCGACCGGGTGGGGATCGCCTGGCTGGGCTGGACGTGCGGCCGCTGCCGGGAATGCCTCGCCGGGAGGGAGAACCTGTGCGAGAAGGCCGAGTTCACCGGGTATACGAGGGATGGGGGATACGCCGAGCTGACACTTGCCCACGAGAACTACGTCTTCCCGGTTCCGGTAGAGTACGACGACGTCACGGCCGCCCCGCTCCTCTGCGCGGGGCTCATCGGCTACCGCGCGTACCGCCACGCGGGGGAGGGCGAACGAATCGGGCTCTACGGTTTCGGGGCGGCCGGACACCTCCTTTGCCAAGTCGCAGTGCATGATGGCCGCGAGGTGTACGCCTTCACCCGCCCGGGGGACCAGGCCAGGCAGGCCTTCGCGAGGTCGAAGGGGGCGGTCTGGGCCGGGGACTCCGACGACCTGCCGCCCGCGCCTCTCGACTCGGCCGTCATCTTTGCCCCGGTGGGAGGGCTCGTCCCGCTCGCGCTCCGAGCCGTTGCCCCGGGCGGGACCGTCGTCTGCGCCGGGATCCACATGAGCCCGATCCCGTCATTCCCCTACGAGATCCTCTGGGAGGAGCGGGTACTCCGGTCCGTGGCGAACCTCACCCGCGAGGACGCGACGGCCTTCCTGCGGCTCGCCCCGGGAGTCCCTGTGGAAGCAATGGTGGAGACACTCCCCCTGGAGTTCGCGAACCAGGCGCTGGACCGGCTCCGCGCGGGCGATGTCGAAGGCGCGTTCGTCCTCGTTCCCTAGCGTGCTGCCAGTTCTGTCCCAAAGACGATGTCCGGCTATCCCTGGGACAGAACAGTACGTACTCGTAGTGTGGGCCAAAACCACGAGGACGAGGCGGCCGACGAACACCACCCCAGGTACCGCCCCGAGGACGATCCGCCCCCATGGCGACCGGATTCATAACCAGGCCTGCCCGGGCCTCCGAATCTGCCCCACCGGGACCCGACACGGCATCGGGTTCGGACGTTGCCGTGAGAAGGGCGACTCAACCTTCCCAGGATGCGCCCCGAAGTCCCTCGCGATCAAGGGCCTCGTCCAGTGGCGCGAATGGGGTCGGATACTGGCTCCCTGACCCTGGCCACGATTGCCAGTCCAGTCATCATCATCAGATCGAAGGGTTCTCGAGTAAGCCGATCCAGCACGTCGACTCGGAATCTGGACAGCCGGTATTCGTCCCAGGTCGGGGGAGCCGTGGCGAACGGGAAGCTCCGCTTCACGATGGCCAGCACGGGAGCCCCGCAACAAGCTCGACGAGGGTCAGACGGAGCGTGGCGGCGGCGGACGTGAACCCACCTGTAGTGATCGTCACAGGCTGGTTGATGCCTGCGGGATCGGTCGGGGAGCTGCCCGTCGGAGGGGGGACCATAATCCACGCGGTGGCACGCTCGGTCTCGCTGCCCCTGATGACAGCCGCCGTGATTCTGGCCTGGCCTGCTGCCACGCCCGTCGCCCCGCGACCCATGCCGCCACCGCAGCTGTGGCGATCCCCGGGCCGCGGAGACGCACCTCCAGGAGCGACTCTCGGCTCACCGCCGTCCGTGCTGACGATCAGATCGACGCACTCGGCGAAGGATACGGTTGCCGAGGGCGGGGGGTCACCATGGCGGTGAGCGGGAAGGGCACCGGCCCGGTGGTGCCGTTGCCGCACGAGGAAGCCGACCCGAGGGCGACGGCCCGCACCCGGACGGCGGCACGGTTACCGATCACCGGATTTCTCCTGAACCCACAGACGCAGGAACCCGCTCCCGGATGGCCCCAAGCGGGAGCCGCGCCCCGAAGATCGAAGTGCCAGCGATCTCGCCCTTTCCGGAAAGGAAGTGGGCGTACCGGGCTAGGACGTGCTCGCCTTCTGCAGGCTGACGAGCTCCACCCGGAAGACCAGGATCGCGTAGGGCGGAATGTCGCCGATCCGGCGGCTCCCATACCCCAGTTCGTGCGGGATCACGAGGAGCCGCACCTCCTTCAGACGCATCCCCTCGAGGCCCTCGGCGAAGCCGGGGATCAGGCTCCCGTCGCCGAGCTCCACCGGCAGGGGACCTTTCCCCCGCGAAGTGTCGAAACGCCTCCCGCTGTGGGTCCAGCCGGTATAGTCCACCTCGAGAACATCCCCCACCGCCGCGGCCCCGGTCCCTTCCCCCTGAGTGAGCGTCTGGTAGTAGAGGCCGGTCGGGGACCTCGTCATCTGCTCGAGGTTGACCCCGAGCGACGGCGCAAACGTCACCTCGTCGGGCGCTCGAGCCAGGGCGGCGAACGGCGTCCCTGCCGACCCGCACCCGCCGGCCGTCAGGACCGCGGCGGCCGCGACCGCGACCCGAAGGGGAGCGGTGATTGGAAGAGGCTCGCTTCTCATCTCAGGGCGTCACGATGATAGGCCGGCTGTTGATGGACGGCTCGCGGCCGGGCACGTCCAGCCGCAGGTGCAGCGTGTACTCCCCGGGATCGATGTCCGGGAGCTGCAGGGTCACGGAGCGAAAGAGCGTCTCCACCTCGCTCGCGGCCGCATCCGAGAAGGTGATCTCGACGGGCTCTTCCGGCTCAACCACCCCGAGGAATTCTCCGACCCGCTGGAGGAAGCCTGGACGCCCCTCCGTGAACCCCAGGGTGACCTCGACCTCCTGATCGACTCCGAGCCCGTACACCTCCCAAGCGACGGTGAATCGCTCGTCGCCCCGGACCCGCACGTGGGGCCGGGCCATCGGGATCGCCTCCTCGAGATCGGCCGGTAGCGCTGCGCCCTCCCTCAGGAGCAGCAGATCCGAGACGTAGACGAGCCCCCGGATCAGCGTCTCCTGGCTGATCCCCTGCCGTGCCCGCCACGCCCGCTCGCTCCCGGGCTCGAATACCTCCATGCTGCTCACGTAGCGGGCTGTCGGCACCTGGAGCCGGAAGACCCCCTCCTGATCCGAGCTCTGCACCGAGTACGGGTCGCTACCGGACTCGGGGTCGAGGAAGAGGGCGGCCGTGACGGGTCCCTCGACGCCTGTCTCAGGCTCGGGCGCCACGGGCGGGGGGAGGGGCTGACCGAATCCGGACCGACTCGCGAACGGATTGCGCCGCGGGGGCTCGGGCGGCGGCTCGTTCGCGAAGGGATCGCGCTCGGGGGGCGGAGGGCGGTACGCGCCCACCACCAGCATCTCCTCTCCCCTACGGAAGCGGGCAACCTGTGTATCGAGCCCCCGGAAGTCCGGCGCGTAGGGCGCCGCGTACCACGTCCTCGCCTCGCGGGGCGCCGTGACCCAGCTCTCGGCACCGACGTCGGCGGGGGCCTCCATGAACTCCTCGGGAAAGAGGTACCCACGGCTCCGGGGGTGGTGGTGGCCCACCGTGCTCCGGGCATCCCCGACCCGTCCGAGCCCCATCACCGGATTGATCACTCGGCTCCACCCAATCTGCCGGCCGTACCGGATCAGCGACTCCTCGAGGTCGCGTCCCCAGCTGATTTCGTAGGGGTTCTCGGCATCCTCCCGGTTCCGGGCGACGACGAGGCGGGCGTAGTGCTCGGTGAGGCGGTCGTTGCCCTCCACGAGGTAGAGCGGGTCCGAGAACCGCCAGAAGCGCTCCCAGAGCCCTGCCCGCTCCTCCGGACCTGCTCTCTCGAAGGCCTCGACGCCGTCGTTCGAGAGGATGAACCGGGGGGTGAGCCAGCGCTCTTCCTCGTCCGGCGGGACCTGCCTCGCTGCTTCGCGAAACGCCGCCTCCGCCTCGACGTGGCGCTCACCCACATGGAGGACGTAGCCGAGGAGGGCGTCGCACCACCATGGCTCGACGAGATCGCACTCGCGGGCCACGGCTTCCGCCTCATCGAGAGCGCCGCTCTCCACCATGTAGTGGACGAGCTGGCCCACGACCCAAGGATCGCGAATCTGCCGATGGATCGCCAATAGGTCGCGGAGCAGATCGATCCGGGCATTGCGTGTCTCCGTCGGCTCCGGGGGGAAGTCCGTCTCCCCCTCTCCCCCGAACCAGATGCAGATCCTCCCGATCCTCTCGTCACACCCACCCTGGCGCGTACTCGCGGCGACCGGGATCCGGCTCTCGCGAAAACGTTCGAAATCCCGTTGCCGATCCTCGGCCTCCTCGACGAGGTCGGCGGAATCGGCCGGCGCAACGGGCACCTGCCCGCTCAGGCGCTCCGCGTATGAGAGGAGGAGTGCAAGCGAGAAAAGCGCGAGAAGTGACCAGGTTCGCATCATGAGTTCGCTACACTGACCGGGTGATCGTGGATCCGGCAAGAGAGGGGCTCCGCGCCTCGATAAAGGACTCCGCACTCATGTAGCCCTTCGAGGACGGCCCGAATCGCGGTACCCAATATAAGCTCGAGGTCATCCGGATGGATCGCAATATGTACGGGCTTCCCGCTCCGGCGCGCGAAAAACAAGTTGAGGCGATTTGCCGCTGTGCGCGGGAGGGGACGGGGGAGGAGGTTGGCCCACGATCTCCCCTTCCGCCCGTCGGTGTTCACGGGAGCCCGAGCCGATCTTCGAGCGAGGCGCGAAGCGATCCCTGCCGGTCGATCGCCGGTCCGACGTTTCCCGTAACGGCCCCGACGATCAGCGGGCTCCCGGTTCCAATGCGGAGAACGCCGATCCCCCCGAGGACGCGGTGGCGCCAGCGGGTTCCTGTGAAACGTCCTTTCGGACTTCTATGCGGCCTGCTTGACCTGGACCTCGAGGCCGAGCTTCTTCAGGCGCCGTAGAAGGTGCTTTGCCTGGCGCTCCTTGTCGTGGGTCTGGAAGTGATTCGGCCCGAGGTCTTCGTGGTACACACCCCGCGTCAACATATGCCAGATGGCCACGAGAATCGCATGCTGGACCACGACGATCGCCTTCTTCGGCCCTCCGCGGGCCTTGTGCCGGTAGTAGAGGGCACGGTAGTAGCTTGTCCTGGTACGTGCTGCGGCCCACGCGACCTGCGAGAGTGCGTCTCTCAGCCAGGCGTTCCCCTTGCCGGTCCCTGCATGTCTGCGCTTCCCGGCGCTCTCGTGATTGCCGGGGCAGAGCCCGGCCCACGAAGCGAACTGGTTGGGCGTCGGGAACCGGGACATGTCCTCGCCGATCTCGGCGAGGATCACTTCGGCCGATCTGGCCGCCACCCCCGGTATGCTCCTGAAGAGATCGATCGTGGCTTCAAAAGGGCGCGTGACCTCCACGATCCGCGAGTCCATCTCCTCGATGTGCCTCGTCAGCTGGTCGATCCTGGCAAGATGGCCCTTGAGCAGGAAGCGGTGGTGGTCGCGCATCAGGCCGGTCACCGCCTCGGCGATCTCCTCGCGCTTCTTGCTCAGGGAACCGTACGTCAGTCGGGCGAGAACCCGTGGGTTGTCTTCACCCCCGGCCATGGCATCCAGAATCGCCCGGCCCGTCATGCCCATGATGTCCGTTACGACCGAGCCGAGCTTGATGTTCGCAAGCTCCAGGAGCTTGGCAACCCGCGTGACCTCTCGGCTCCGTTCCCGGACGAGCTGCTTACGCGTACGGGTCAGGTCGCGCAAGTCCCGAATCTCGGGGGGCGGGATGAAGCTCCCCCTGAGCAGTCCGCACTCAAGCAGCTGGGCAAGCCACTCGGAGTCCTTCACGTCCGTCTTGCGGCCGGGTACCTTCTTGACGTGCCGGGCGTTGACCAGCATCAGATCGAACTGCTCTTCGAGCACGGCATGGACCGGGCACCAGTATACCCCCGTCGATTCCATCACCGCGTGGGTAACACCGTTCTCGCCGAGCCAGTCCCGCAACGCCTCCAGCCCCTTCATCGTGGTCCGAAAGGTGCGAGTCTGAATCCGGCGCTCTCCCGGGCCAACGCCCGGCCCGCGGATGCACGCCACCACACTCTTCTTGTGCACGTCGAGGCCCGCGCACCGATCGATCAACACGTCCATCTCTCACCCTCCCTGGCATAGGGGTCCATGGAAATCGGGGAGGGTGCTCTGTGCGACTACGATTTTCCTGTACGTGATCACAGCCCAAAGGGCCGCGTCAACACTGCGGGGTTCCCCGGAGCACCCGGGTCATGTTCCTATGAAACGCCTTTCGGACTTCTATGCGGCCTGCTTGACCTGGACCTCGAGGCCGAGCTTTTCCAGGCGCCGGAGAAGGTGTTTTGCCTGGCGCTTTTTGTCGTGGGTCTGGAAGTGGTTCGGCCCGAGGTCCTCGTGGCACACCCCCCTGGTGAACATATGCCAGATCGCCACCAGGATTGCATGCTGGACCACAACGATCGCCTTCTTCGGCCCCCCGCGGGCCTTGTGCCGGTAGTACAGAGCACGGTAGTAGCTCTTTCTGGACCGTGCTGCGCCCCATGCGACCTGCGAGAGTGCGGCTCTCAGCCAGGCGTTCCCCTTGCCGGTCCCTGCATGTCTGCGCTTCCCGGCGCTCTCATGATTCCCGGGACAGAGCCCGGCCCATGACGCGAACTGTTCGGGTGTCGGGAACTGCGACATGTCCTCGCCGATTTCGGCGAGAATCGCTTCGGCCGATCTGGCCCCCACCCCCGGGATGGTCTCAAGGAGATAGATCGCAGCGTCAAAAGGGCGCGTGACCTCCACGATCCGCGAGTCCATCTCCTCGATGTGTCCCGCCAGATGGTCGATCCTTGCAAGATGGCCCTTGAGCAGGAAGCGATGATGGTCGCGCATCAGGCCGGTCACCGCCTCGGCGATTTCCTCGCGCTTGTCGCTCAGGGAACCGTACGTCAGCTGGGCGAGGACCTGCGGGTCGTCTTCACCCCCGGCCATGGCATCCAGAATCGCCCGGCCCGTCTTGCCCATGATGTCCGTTACGACCGAGCCGAGCTTGATGTTCGCAAGCTCCAGGAGCTTGGCAACCCGCGTGACCTCTCGGCTCCGTTCCCGGACGAGCTGCTTGCGCATCCGGGTCAGGTCGCGCAGGTCCCGAATCTCGGGGGGCGGGATGAAGCTCCCCCTGAGCAGTCCGCACTCAAGCAGCTGGGCAAGCCACTCGGAGTCCTTCACGTCCGTCTTGCGGCCGGGCACCTTCTTGACGTGCCGGGCGTTGACCAGCATCAGATCGAACTGCTCTTCGAGCACGGCATGGACCGGGCACCAGTATACCCCCGTCGATTCCATCACCGCGTGGGTAACACCGTTCTCGCCGAGCCAATCCCGCAACGCCTCCAGCCCCTTCATCGTGGTCCGAAAGGTGCGAGTATGAATCCGGCGCTCTCCCGGGCCAGCGCCCGGCCTGCGGATGCAAGCCACCACCGTCTTCTTGTGCACGTCGAGGCCCGCGCACCGTTCGATCAATACGTCCATCTCTCACCCTCCCTGGCATAGGGGTCCATGGAAATCGGGGGAGGGTGCTCTGTGCGACTCTGAATTTCCTATACGTGATCGCAGCCCAAAGGGCCGCGTCAACACTGCGGGGTTCCCCGGAGCACCCGGGTTATGTTGCTATACGGGCTCATGGCACCAAAATAACGGTCAACCTCGTCCCCCAGCACGAATCTATCGCCATACCACGTTTCAGTCCCGCGCGGGTGAACGCCCCGATCATGAACGTTCCTATGAAACGCCTTTCGGACTTCTATGCGGCCTGCTTGACCTGGACCTCGAGGCCGAGCTTTTCCAGGCGCCGGAGAAGGTGTTTTGCCTGGCGCTTTTTGTCGTGGGTCTGGAAGTGGTTCGGCCCGAGGTCCTCGTGGCACACCCCCCTGGTGAACATATGCCAGATCGCCACCAGGATTGCATGCTGGACCACAACGATCGCCTTCTTCGGCCCCCCGCGGGCCTTGTGCCGGTAGTACAGAGCACGGTAGTAGCTCTTTCTGGACCGTGCTGCGCCCCATGCGACCTGCGAGAGTGCGGCTCTCAGCCAGGCGTTCCCCTTGCCGGTCCCTGCATGTCTGCGCTTCCCGGCGCTCTCATGATTCCCGGGACAGAGCCCGGCCCATGACGCGAACTGTTCGGGTGTCGGGAACTGCGACATGTCCTCGCCGATTTCGGCGAGAATCGCTTCGGCCGATCTGGCCCCCACCCCCGGGATGGTCTCAAGGAGATAGATCGCAGCGTCAAAAGGGCGCGTGACCTCCACGATCCGCGAGTCCATCTCCTCGATGTGTCCCGCCAGATGGTCGATCCTTGCAAGATGGCCCTTGAGCAGGAAGCGATGATGGTCGCGCATCAGGCCGGTCACCGCCTCGGCGATTTCCTCGCGCTTGTCGCTCAGGGAACCGTACGTCAGCTGGGCGAGGACCTGCGGGTCGTCTTCACCCCCGGCCATGGCATCCAGAATCGCCCGGCCCGTCTTGCCCATGATGTCCGTTACGACCGAGCCGAGCTTGATGTTCGCAAGCTCCAGGAGCTTGGCAACCCGCGTGACCTCTCGGCTCCGTTCCCGGACGAGCTGCTTGCGCATCCGGGTCAGGTCGCGCAGGTCCCGAATCTCGGGGGGCGGGATGAAGCTCCCCCTGAGCAGTCCGCACTCAAGCAGCTGGGCAAGCCACTCGGAGTCCTTCACGTCCGTCTTGCGGCCGGGCACCTTCTTGACGTGCCGGGCGTTGACCAGCATCAGATCGAACTGCTCTTCGAGCACGGCATGGACCGGGCACCAGTATACCCCCGTCGATTCCATCACCGCGTGGGTAACACCGTTCTCGCCGAGCCAATCCCGCAACGCCTCCAGCCCCTTCATCGTGGTCCGAAAGGTGCGAGTATGAATCCGGCGCTCTCCCGGGCCAGCGCCCGGCCTGCGGATGCAAGCCACCACCGTCTTCTTGTGCACGTCGAGGCCCGCGCACCGTTCGATCAATACGTCCATCTCTCACCCTCCCTGGCATAGGGGTCCATGGAAATCGGGGGAGGGTGCTCTGTGCGACTCTGAATTTCCTATACGTGATCGCAGCCCAAAGGGCCGCGTCAACACTGCGGGGTTCCCCGGAGCACCCGGGTTATGTTGCTATACGGGCTCATGGCACCAAAATAACGGTCAACCTCGTCCCCCAGCACGAATCTATCGCCATACCACGTTTCAGTCCCGCGCGGGTGAACGCCCCGATCATGAACGTTGCTATACGGGCTCATGGCACCAAAAACGCGATCGACCTCGTCCCCGAACCTAAAAATAGCGCCGCTTCCACGTTTCAGCACGGCGCGGGTGAGCGGAGATCATGAACGTTGCTATGACCCACCGGGTGCGGGAAGCCACGCACCCGAGAGCGGTCGCGGCCGAGATGTTCACACCGGAGAGGAGCCCGACGAAGAGGAGTCCCTTCGCCGCGATCCCGGCCCAGCTCCGGATAGGAAGCGCGGATCCGATGACCAGTTGGACGGGCCGGGGCATCGGAGGGAGGAGGGTTCCGGTGGCCGCGTGCCAGAAGCTCGCGGCCTGCGTGGCGGAGGGAGGGAGTGCCGGCGTCTCCCCTACCGGGCGGCCTCTCGGGAGGCGGAGGAAGCGAACCCCGATGAAGAGGACGACCGCCCCGCCGAATGCAGAGAGGACGGAGAGGAGCACGCCGGGGAGGGTCTCGAGTACAAGCGCCGTGACGATGTGGAGCGGCGCGTCGCTCACCAGCGGCACGAACGCGAGGCGCGCGGCCGCGGGAAAGCCGAGCTCGAGCCCGGTGCCCGCAACCATCATCGTATACGGGCCGGAAGCGGGCCCGGCCAAGGCCCGGGGAGGGCAGCGAGAAGGATCGTCTCGGTCACGGTGCCTCCAGGGATAGCGACGGACACGCCTCGCCGGGAAGCGGGAGCGGGGCGGTCCATCCCACAACCGGAGCTTGCCCCGGCCACCTCGTCGCAGGGCCCGATCACCGGGAGCGCGGTTGGCGTCCCCCGTGGCAGTGTGCGACATTGCGCGACGTTGGTCACCCCACACGGCCTCAGGACGGGTCTCGACGGAAGCAGTGGAGCATAGGGGATCCACGGCTATGGAAGAGACGTACTTTCGCAAGGGATTCGGCCTCAAGGACCAGGTCCAGCCGGTCATCGAATCTGAGTATCACTCCGCGCTCGTCGAAGAGGTGAGGGCAAAGGGTTACAGGGCGCGGTATGGAGATGTAACGGTCCGGCTCGCAGAGGAGTTCGGTTTCTGCTACGGCGTCGACCGGGCCGTGGACTACGCCTACGAGACGCGCCGGAAGTTCCCGGACCGGACGGTCTACCTCATCGGGGAGATCATCCACAATCCGCACGTCAACCAGCGGATGTGCGGCATGGGCATCCGCTTCATCTACCCGGAGGCCGAGGGGTACTTCGACTTCTCCCGGATCGGCCCCTCCGACGTGGTCCTCCTCCCGGCCTTCGGCATCACGATCGAGGCATTCAGGGAGCTCCGTTCCATCGGTTGCATCGTCGTGGATACCACCTGCGGCTCCGTGCTTCTCGTATGGAAGCGTGTCGACGGATACGCCCGCGACGGCTTCACCTCGGTGATTCACGGGAAGTACAGCCACGAGGAGAGCCAGGCCACGGCCTCGCAAGTCGGGAAGTATCCGGGCGCCAAGTACCTGATCGTGCGCGACATGGCCGAAGCCGGGCTTGTCTGCGACTACATCACGAAGCGGCCAGGGCACCTGTCGCGGGACGCCTTCATCGACCGATTCAGGGAGATGTGCTCGGAGGGCTTCGACGCGGATGTCGACCTCGCCCGGATCGGCGTCGCGAACCAGACCACGATGCTCGCGAACGACAGCATCGCGATCGGCCACCGGATCGAGGAGGCTCTCCGGGAGGCCTTCGGAGCGGAGTACGTCGCCGAGAACTACCGCTCCTTCGGTACGATCTGCTCGGCGACCCAGGAGCGGCAGGACGCCGTCGCCAAGCTGATGGAGAATCCGCCCGATCTCATGATCGTGATCGGTGGCTACAACTCATCGAACACGAATCACCTCGCGCACCTCTGCCGGACGCATACGACGACCTTCCACATCCGGGACTCGGCGTGCATCGACGTGGAGACAGGGGCGATCCGGCACAAGCGGGAACTCGACGCCGACGCCCCTGAAGTCCTCGAGCGGGACTGGCTCCCCGAGGGCCCCTTCGAGCTTGGGGTGACGGCCGGCGCGTCGACGCCGAACAACAAGATCGGCGAGGCACTCCTGCGGGTCCTCGAGCTCCGGGGGATCAACCCGGGAGCGCGCGCCACCATCGCCCCGGCAGACCAGCCCGGCTGATACGCGGGCGGGGAGCCGGGGGGGGCTCAGATATGAATCGGGCGGCCGAGCGCGGCGAGGGCTCCCTCCGCGATCGCCTCCGAGAGCGTCGGGTGCGGATGCATCGCCGTCTCGAGCTCCTCGACCGTCGACTCCAGGTGGCGCGCCAGGACGAACTCCGCGATGAGTTCCGTCGCATGCGGCCCGATGATGTGCGCCCCGAGGATCTCCGAATACTTCTCGTCACGGACGATCTTGACGAACCCGTCCACGTCCCCGTACGCCACCGCACGCCCGTTGCCGATCCACGGGAAGCTCCCGACCTCCACCTCGTAGCCGCTCGCTCTCGCCTGCGCTTCCGTGAGGCCGACCGAGGCCACCTCGGGGTGGCAGTATGTGCAGTTCGGCACGTTCCCGTAGTCGACGGGGCGGTGGGCGACCCCTGCGATCTTCTCGACGCAGACGATGCCCTCGTGCGTCGCCTTGTGGGCGAGTAGGGCGCCTCCCGCGCAGTCACCGATCGCGTACACCCCGTCGATGTTCGTACCCATCCACTCGTCGACCTCGATGTAGCCCTTCTCCGAGACGGCGACACCCGCGGCCTCAAGCCCGACGTCCTCCGTGTTGGGCACCCGGCCCACGGCCGAGAGCACCTTCTCGACGACCAGGGAGTGGCCTTCGCCCCCGGCATCCGTGTAGGAGAGCGCCATCCCCTCCTCCGTAGCCTCGGCACCGGTCAGACGGACGCCCGTCTCTACCCGCATCCCTCGCCGCCTGTAGGACTTCGCCATATGGGCGGAGACGTCCTCATCCTCGACCGGGAGCACACGGTCGAGTGCCTCGAGGATCGTGACCTCGGAGCCGTAGGCCTCGAAGATGTCGGCGAACTCCATCCCGATCGCGCCGGCCCCGATGATGGCGAGCCTCCCCGGGGCCTTCGTCACGTAGAGCGCCTCGTCCGAGGACCACACATCCCCCCCGTCGACCGGGAGGAAGGGGAGGCTATTCGGCCGCGAGCCGGTGGCCACGATGACGTGCGGAGACTCGTAGAGCGTCGTCGAGTCCGCAGCCTGGACCTCGACCCGCCCCCCTCCGGCGAGGCGGCCGTGACCCGTGACGTGGGTGACCTTGTTCTTCCTGAACAGGTGTGCGACGCCCCTGTTCATCTGATCCGATACCTGACGGCTCCGCTCCTGCGCCGGGGCCAGATCCACCGTCACCTCGCGCATCGTGATCCCGTGTCTCCCGGCGCCCCGAACCTCCGCGACCATCCGCGCGGACGTCAGGAGTGACTTCGTGGGAATGCATCCGATGTTGAGGCACACCCCGCCGAGCTTTTCCGCCTCGACACACGCCACGGACATCCCGAGCTGACTCGCCCGGATCGCTGCGACGTATCCGCCTGGACCCGAGCCGATCACGATCAGGTCGAATCTCTTCGTCTCGTTCCCCGCCACCTGTATGACTCCAGCGTTCTACCGTTGCCTGACACCAACCCCGACCTCGCTCGGGGGTCGGGGCGTGAATTGAGCCAACGACGGGACACGCCCCGGTCGCCGGCACGGGTTCGTCTGGCTCACATCAGCGCGAGGAGCGGCTCCTCCAGGATCCCCCGGAGCGTCTCGAGGAAGCGGGAACCCTGCGCGCCGTCGATAACCCGATGATCGCAGCTCATCGTCATCTTCATCTGCGGACGGACGACGACCGTGCCGCCCACGGCGACGGCCCGCTCGACGACCGCGCCCACTGCGAGGATCCCGGCCTCCGGCGGGTTGATCACCCCCGTGAACTCGTGTATCCCGAACATCCCGAGGTTCGATACGGAGAAGGTCGATCCCGTGTATTCCTCGGGCCGGAGCCTCTTCTCCCGGGCCCGCGAAGCCAGCTCCCGGACCTCGGACGAGATCTGGGAAATCCCCTTCAGGTGGGCGTCCTTCACGACCGGGGTGATGAGCCCGTCCGCGACCGCGACCGCGACCCCCAGATGCACCCGGTTGAAGCGGCGAACATGATCCCCGCCCCAGTGCGCGTTGCACTCGGGGTGGCGACGAAGTGCGACGGCGACGGCCTTCAGGATGATGTCGTTGAAGGAGACCTTGACCCCCTCCCGTGCGAGGCCGGCATTGGCGCGGCGCCGGGCTTCGACGGCCCGGCTCATGTCCACATCGCTGGTGAGGAAGAAGTGCGGGACCGGTCCGATCGACTCGACGAGGCGCTTTGCGATCGTCTTTCGCATCTGGGTGAGCGGGATGTCCTCGAAGTCCGCCTCCGAGATGAGCGGCGTACGCGCGGCGGGGGCCACCCCGCGCTCGACCGCCGCCACCACGTCCCGCTTGACGATGCGCCCCCCGGGACCGGAGCCCGGGACCGCCTCGAGGGGAAGGCCCTCCTCCTCCGCCAGCCGTCTGGCAAGGGGCGAGGCCTTGATACGCTCCCCCGGACCGCGGGCGGGGGCGTCGGGTGCCTCGGCCGGCACGCCCTCCCCCTCGGCTGCCGGCGGTGGCTCGGGCTCGGCTGCCGGGGCATCCGGACCCGGCGAGGGCGGGGCCGCCCCAACCGCCGGGATCAGGTCGCCAATCTCTTCCTCCGCTCCGGCGATGACGGCGATGACCGTGCCGACGGCAGCGGTGCTCCCCTCGCCCAGGAGGATCGTCCGGAGCAGGCCCTCCCCACGGGCGACCAGCTCCATCGTGGCCTTGTCCGTCTCGATCTCCGCGAGGATTTCTCCATTCGAGACCTCATCCCCCTCCGACTTGAGCCAGCGGACTACCTGGCCCTCTTCCATCGTGGGAGAAAGCGCCTCCATGTGAACCTTCGTCGCCATTCGCCGCTGGCCTTCCCCTCGCGAGCCCCGCCCTGGCCGGGCGGAGCCGGCGTCCGGAGCTCTCTCTTGTCTGGAGGCACCCGAAGGTTCGGGGCCTCAGTTCACGTATAGGACCTTCTTGCACGCCCGGGCCACCAGCTCCGCGCTCGGCTTGGCCATCTTCTCGAAGTTCTTCGCATACGGCATCGGTATGTCCGCCTGCGTGACCCGGAGGACCGGAGCATCCAGATGATCGAAGGCCTCCTCCTGGATGATCGCTGCGATCTGCGCCCCCACACCCACATAGGGCCACCCCTCGTCGAGGACCACAGCCCGGTTCGTCTTCCGTACGGTAGAGAGAATCGCATCCACGTCCAGGGGGCGAAGGGAGCGCAGATCGAGAACCTCCGCGTCGATCCCCTCCTTCTGGAGCCCCCCGGCCGCCCTCAGGGCCAGGTGAACCATCGCCCCGTGCGTGATGACCGAGACGTCCCCCCCCGGCCGCTTCACGTCGGCAAGGCCGAGCGGGACCAGGAAGTCGCCCTCCCCCGGATCCGGCACCTCCCCCCGCACGTTGTAGAGGAGCTCCCCCTCCATGAACACGACGGGATCCTCGTCCCGGATCGCCGACTTGAGAAGCCCCTTTGCATCTGCGGGGGTAGCGGGGACGACGAGCTTGATCCCGGGCGCGTGAGCGTACCAGGTCTGGCACGCGTGGGAGTGCTGGGACGCCAGCTGAAGCGCCGCGCCCGTCGGACCCCGAAATACCATGGGCAGGTGAATCTGGCCCCCGGACATGTAGTACATCTTCGCTGCGGAGTTGATGACCTGATCGAGCGCGAGGAAGGAGAAATTGAAGGTCATGAACTCGATGATGGGCCGGAGGCCCACCATCGCGGCCCCAACGCCGAGTCCGGCAAATCCCAGCTCCGAGATAGGCGTATCGACCACGCGCTCGTTGCCGAACTTGTCGAGGAGCCCCCTCGATACCTTGTAGGCACCGTCGTACTCGGCGACCTCCTCGCCCATCAGGAAGACGGCGTCGTCGCGCTCCATCTCCTCGGCGAGGGCGTGGTTGAGCGCGTCCCTATATGTGATCACAGGCATGGAATCCGTTCCCTCGCGGCGCCGAGTGCCCTGTGGAAGGCCGGCTCAGCGGTCCCGGCCGTCGAAGAAGAGCCGGCCGTGCTCGTTTTGCTGAGCGTAGGTGTGGGCATAGAGATCGTCGGCCGACGGGGCGGAGGACTCATCTGCGAACTTCTCGGCCTCGGCCATGGTGGCCCGCACCTCCCGGTCCATCTCCTCGAACTCTTCCTGCGTGAGGAGCCCGGCATCGAAGAGTCGATCCCGAAGTATCGAAATCGGGTCCTCTTCCCTGGTCTTCTCCTCGACCTCCTCCCTCGTGCGGTACGTCCCCGATACGGGATCGGACATGGAGTGACCCCGGAACCGGTACGTCCGGACGTCCACGTACTGCGGCCCGGCTCCCTTCCGGACCTCCGAGGCGAGCCGTTCGATCAGCCTCCACGTGGCCATCACGTCCTGGCCATCCACGGCATGAGCGGGGACCCCCGTCCCCCTGGAGCGCTCCACCACGGGGAGGGCGGAGACGCGGCTGAAGGCCGTGCCCATCCCGTACTCGTTGTTTTCGACCACATAGATGACCGGAAGCTTCCAGACCGCCGCCATGTTGAGGGACTCGAGAAACGACCCCTGGTTCACCGCAGCGTCCCCGAGGCAGCACACGCAGATCTGATCGGATCTCCGGTAGCGGATCGCCCATCCGATCCCCGTGGCGAGCGGGATCTGGCCACCCACGATCCCGTGCCCTCCCATGAACCCGAGGTCGGTGTGGAAGATATGCATCGAGCCCCCCTTCCCGCCGACCGATCCCCCCGCCTTGCCGTAGAGCTCGGCGAGGACCGCGCCCGGGTCCGCTCCCTTGGCGAGCGGCTGCGTGTGGTCCCGGTAGGAGGTCATGACGTAGTCGTCGGGCCTGAGAGGGCCGACGACCCCGTGCGCGACCGCCTCCTGCCCGATGTGCAGGTGGCAGAACCCTCCGATCTTCCCGACCGCGTACGCCTCCGCGGCCGTCTCTTCGAATCTCCGGTAAAGGAGCATCTTCCGGAGGAATCCGTGGAGCATGTCGCGCGAGAACCCCTCGAGCTGACTCGGCGTCCCGCCCCTGAAGTCGCGCGTCTTCGTCGTCATCTCGGTATCGGCCATATCGCTTCAGATGTTCAGTCCAACCCCGGGCGCCCCCATTTGAGCTGCACCAGTGCCTGCCCCCCGCTCCAGCCGCTCTGAAGCTCCGCTGGCGCAGGGATATCGGCCTCGAACACTTCCCGGATCGCGCCCGGTGCGCCGGCCTGCACCTCTCGCGCCTGCTCCTTCGCGTGGTATGAGGAGCGAACGAGGGGCCCCGACTCCACGTGCCGAAAGCCGTAGGCCGCCTCTCCCACCTCCTTCCACCTCCGAAACTCGCCCGGCGTCACCCACCGCGCCACCGGGATGTGCCCAAGGGACGGCCTGAGGTACTGTCCCAGCGTGAGAATGTCGACCGAGGCCTCCCTGAGATCTCGCATCGCCTCGTGGATCTCTTCCTCCCGCTCCCCCATCCCGAGGATGATCCCCGTCTTCGTGACAAGCACTGGGTCCATCCGCTTCGCCGCTCCGAGGAGTGAGATCGAGCGCCAGTACCGTCCCCCGGGGCGGACCTCCGGGTGGAGGCGATCGACCGTCTCCAGGTTGTGGCCCAGGATCTCCGGACACGCCTCGACGACGCTCCGAAGCGCGCTTTCGTCCCCCTTGAAGTCAGGGATCAGGAGCTCGACGGAGCAGGCGGGCACGCGTCGGCGAACCTCCCGAACCGTCCGGGCGTAGATGTCCGCGCCTCCGTCGGCGAGGTCGTCGCGGTTCACGGAGGTGATGACGACGTGATCGAGCCCCATCGCGGCGACCGTCTCAGCCACCCTGGCCGGCTCCCCCTCGTCGAGTCCGGTCGGCATCCCGTGTGCGACCGCGCAGTACTTGCACGCGCGGGTGCAGACGTCGCCCAGGATCATGAACGTCGCCGTCCCGGCTTCCCAGCACTCGCCGATGTTCGGACACCCGGCCTCCTCGCAGACGGTATGCAGGGACTCGCTCCGCATCAGACGCTTGAGTCGGAGGTAATTCCTCCCGCCGGGAGACCGAACCCTGAGCCACTCCGGCTTCCGGTCGCGGTGGGGCACCGTGTCGAGCCCTGCGTGCGACGGGATGTTCGGCGTCCCCTTCGGCTTGACGATCCCGGTGTCCCGCTTGCCGGGATGATATCCCCCCGTACGTATCGTCGCTGCCTCCGTCAAAGAACCCCCTCCCTTCTGTCACGCACACATCGCTCGTCTAGCGCCTGACCCCAGCAGCGCCGGGACGGACCCGTCGCCGTTCAGTTCCTGGTCAGGGAAGTGCCCCTTCGGGACCAGGGCGGGAGCGACCTTCGGGCGGTGCTCCGCCGGGGTCGCGCGCCCGTGGCTAAAGGTCGGCACAATTCGAACCGAGATGATAGCACTCCCCAAAGTTCAATGGCAAACCGCCCGCGGTCTCAGGATCTCCTGCAAGGCCGGTCCTGGGAAACCGGCGAAGTTCAGGGGGCCGCCCCACTCCCGAGGAGCGCCTCTGCGTCCTCACGGATGAGGGGAAGGAGGGGCCGATGCTCCTCGTACTCCGCCCGGCCGGACGCGAGCTCCCGATCCCACGCATCGAGCATCCGCTGATAGTACGCCCGCCCGTCGTCCAGCTGGCCGAGTTCGAGGAACGCTTCCGCGGCGGACGAGAGGTTCAGGAGGTGATCCGGATTCTCTTCAAGCCCGGCCACGGCCGAGGCGAGCGAGGCCTGAAAGTCGGCCGCCGCGCGCTGAAGGAGTGAGAGGTGGAAGAGTCCGTCGTCGTCGAGCGGCGTGGCGAGCTCGTACGCATCGATCGCCATCGGGAGGAAGGCGTTCGCCTCGCCCGTATCCTCCCTCGCTGCGGCAGACATCACCCGATTGAACAGCCGGTCCGCAGCCTCCCGCGGTGTCATCGTCGAGAGGTCTGGAGGCGCCCCGTCCCCGCCAGAGGCAGCCCCGATAGCGGGCGCCGGCCGGGGATCGTCCGGCTCGCGTACCACGCCGATGCCGACGACCACCAGGACGACCACGAGGAGCGCTCCGGCCACCCACCGTCCGAGGTCCGGACCTCCCGTTCCGCGGCCCGGGGCCCGCTCCTTTGCACCCGTCCCCCGGGCGAGCCCGCCCCCGACCGGGGTCCCGCACGAGGTGCAAAAGCGGGTGCCGGCGGGGAGCCTCGCACCGCAGCTTCGACAGCCGGCTACCCTGAGCGAGGCTCCACACGATGCGCAGAACCGGCCCGCCCCCTCCGCTCCGCACTGAGTACAATGCATACGTTCCGCTCCTTGGTCAGAGTCCAGACGGGAAGTCCAGGAATTTCCAGGGCACCCCGAAGCGACCGCAAAGCGCTTTCGCGAGCCCCACGACGCCGAAGGTCTCCGTCACGTAGTGCCCCGCCAGGAGTACGTTCACGCCGAGCTCGTTCGCATCGATGTAGGTATGGTGCGAGGCCTCGCCCGTGAGGAGGGTGTCGAGTCCCGCCGCGGAGGCCTCGGAGACAAACCCTCCACCGCCCCCCGTCACCACGCCGACGCGTCGTACTCTGGGAGGACCGCCCGCGATCAGCCGCACGGGGGTGCCGAGCGCGGCGGCCACCCGGCCGCGAAACTCACCCCGCTCTTCATCCGTGCGGGCTTGGTACCCCACCTTGATCTCCGCGAACCGGCCGAATCTCTCCCCCACCTCGAGGCCGAGCCGCCTCGCGAGTTGCACCGCGTTGCCGAACTCCGGGTGGGCGTCGAGGGGAAGGTGAGCGGAGTAGAGGGCCGCCCCGGCCCGTATCAGGGGCGCGATGCGCTCGTAGCGACGCTTCGTCACGGGTTTCATCCCGTCCCAATAGATCCCGTGATGCACGATCAGAAGGTCGACCCGTGCCTCGACGGCGGCCGTGATCGAGGCCACGCTCGCATCCACCGCGGCGCCCACGCATCGAATCGGTCCCCTTCCCGCGACCTGGAGGCCGTTTAACGCATTCTCGTAGTCCGGAAACCCGGGGATGCCGAGAGTGGAGTCGAGGTAATCGCAAATGCGCTCTAGGCTCGCTTGTTCAACCACAGGGCACGGTTTCCGGGTCGGTGGTCTCGCACGCAGCGTCACGGGCCCGCAACGGCTACGATAAGGTAACGGAATCGCCCCGGCGAAGATTTCTTCCACACCCCTCTGTGCAGAAGCACCGAGGGTCGTTGTGGAAACCCGTGCAACCTATTGCCGTCCAATGATATGTCCGCGTACCGGTAAGTGTGGATAACTCGCGCGGATCTCCCGGTGCTCCCCCTCCACTGTTCCGGGCCCCGGGTCGTCGGGAGAAGTCTTGCTGCCTTCGGAAGCCTCCACCGGTCGGCGGCGGCGTGGCAGGCCGGAATCCGTCCCCCCCTTACGGCTGGGTCACAAGGGAAAGGGGGTCGATCGGGCCTCCCTCGGTCACGATCTCGAAGTGGAGGTGCGGCGCCGTGGACTGGCCGCTCGTTCCACTTAGCGCAATGACCTCCTGGCGCCGGACCGAGTCCCCCTGGGAGGCGAGGATCGCGGAGGCGTGAGCATACCGGGTCTGATACCCTCCGCCGTGGCGCACCACGATGTAGCGCCCGTACACCTGATCCTCTCCCGTCTCCGCCACTGTCCCGTTTCCGGCCGCGCGGACGTACGAGCCTGCGGCGACGGCGATATCGATTCCCGGGTGATCGGCCCCGGCACCCACCAGCAGGGGCTGCGTCACGTACCCTCGCTGCGTCAACGGCCACGCCGTGGGGAGATCCCCGTCATCCGACCCGCCGCCTCCGTTCGCTCCCGCACGCGTGGAGACGGGCGGGAGCCAGAGGTTGATCGCGTCGGGCGGGGCCGACGCACCGAGTAGCTCGCGGATCTCTCCGTATGCGACCTCCACCTCTGCGAGCGTAGCCGCCAGCTCGGCGACCATCGCCTCCTGGCGGGTAAGGTCGGCCACCTCCGCCTCGAGGGCTCGGATCTCGATCATTTGCCAGGCGAGATACCCCCAGCTGGCAACTGTCGACATGCACGCGAACGCCGCGAGGGGGAGGGCGCCCCCGAGGTGTCGATACGAGATCCGGAATGTCCGGGCACGCCCTCCCCCCCCGGGCGCTACGGTCACGGTGAGCTTGGGGTCCCACGCCGGACCGGTTTCCCGGCCGGGGCTCATCCCGTGATCTCGCTTACGGGCCGACCCGTGAGGATCTCGACGACCCGCTCGAGATCCTTCCCGCTACGGAAGGGAATCTCGACGACTCCCTTCCCGGTCCGGCCGCTTCTCAGCCGGACCCGGGAGCCGAGCGATTCCCGGAGCGCTTCTTCCAGGGCGCGGACAGCCGGATCCGCGACGGTCCCATCCCTCCCGGCCCCCGAGCCACGGCCGGGGCGGCGCGAACGCGACTCGGCGCGGCTTCGGGCCTCCACCTCGCGGACCGACCATCCCTCCTCGGCCGCACGCCTCCCGAGCTCGACCAGGCGCCCCGGATCCTCTACGGCGAGGAGTGCCCTGGCGTGCCCCATCGACAGGACGCCCTCCTCTAGGAGCCGGCGTATCGAACCGGGGAGCCTGAGGAGGCGGAGGATGTTCGCCACAGATGATCGATCCTTCCCGACCGCCTTCGCGATCTCTCCCTGGGTGAGGCCGAAGTCCTCCGCCAGCTGCCGGAATCCGCGAGCCTCCTCTACCGGGTTCAGCGCTTCCCGCTGGAGGTTTTCCACGAGGGCGAGAACGAGGAGCATCTTGTCATCGACGTCCCGGATGAAGGCGGGGACCTCTTCCCACCCCAGCTCCGTGACGGCGCGGAGCCTCCTCTCGCCGGCAACGAGCTCGAATCTCTCCCCCTCGAGACTCGGAGCGGGACGGACGAGGATCGGCTGGAGGAGACCGCTCTCCCGGATGGAGGAGGAGAGATCCGCGAGCTCTTCGGGCCGGAACTCGCGCCTCGGCTGAAACGGATTCGGCGCCACGCTCCGCACCGGGAGAATCCTCGCCTCGAGGCGTCGTCCCGCCGTGGCAAGGTAATCGTCGCCGAGGAGGGCCTCGAGCCCTCGCCCGAGCCTGTCCCGACGAGCTGAGGTCACGATGCGGGACCCTCTCGCGGCCTCGACGCTCGGCCGGGAGCCCCGTTCCGCCCAAGAATCTCCCTCGCAAGCGCCAGGTAGCTCTGGGCCCCGGCGGAGAGGACGTCGTAGGTCACGATCGGCTGGCCGAAGCCCGGCGCCTCGGCGAGGCGGACATTCCTCGGGATCGTCGTCTCGAAGACCTTCGCGCCAAAGTACTCGCGCGCCTCGGCGGCCACCTGCCTCGAGAGCTTCAGCCGGCGGTCGTACATCGTGATAAGGACGCCCTCGATCTGAAGGTCGGGATTCAGCCCCCTCTGAACGAGTCGGATCGTGCTGAGCAGCTGCGAGAGCCCCTCGAGCGCGTAGTACTCGCACTGGATCGGGATGAGGACGCTGTCGGCTGCGACCAGCGTGTTCAGGGTGAAGAGGCCGAGGGAGGGAGGGCAGTCCACCAGGACGAAGTCGTAGTCGTCGCGAACCGTGCCGAGCGCCTTCGCGAGGATCCGCTCCCTCTCGGCCCGATTGACGAGCTGCATCTCGGCCCCCACCAGGTCCCAGTTGGCAGGTACGAGGCTCAGGCACGGGAAGTGGACATGCTCCCTCGCACACTCGGTCACGGGAATCTCCGTCACGAGCGCGTCGTAGACGGTCGGGAGAGAATCGCGCCTGCCGACGCCGAGCAGCCCCGACGTCGCGTTCCCCTGCGGATCGATGTCCACGATGAGCGTGCGCTGCTCCGCGACGGCGAGAGCGGCCCCGAGGTTGATGGCTGTCGTCGTCTTGCCGACGCCGCCCTTCTGGTTTGCTAGCGCAACGACACGACCCATCGCGGACCTGTGCGGACGGTTGACCCTTCGGGAGAGCCACGAATATAGACCGACCGGACCAATGCGAAAGGGGCTGGGACGGACGGGACGCGGGGGGTGTTCCACGTGGAACACCGATCGGGAGGATGGGGAGGCCGGGATGTTTCACGTGGAACACCGGCCGCCCCGGGCACCCCCGGGACCGGCCTATCCGTGCGGGGCGAGCCCCCTCCCTCCCTCCCCCTCGGGCGCGCGCACCTCCCGGGGGGCGCCGCTTCGCCAGCGCCTCACTTCCATGACCAGGTTCTGGAGATCCGCGGGAGAGACCCCGGGCATCCGTGCCGCCTGCGCGAGGCTCGACGGGCGAAGGCACGCCAGCTTCTCGCGAGCCTCGACGGAGAGCGTCACGAACTCCGCGTACGGAGCCTCGTCCGGAAGGCGGAACCCCGCCTGCTTCCTCACCCTCTCGGCCCGCTCGCGCTCCCGCTCGATGTAGCCCTCGTACTTCACCTCCACCTCGACGGCGTGAAGGAGCTCTGAGTCCTCCCGGAAGGGAGCGCGGCCGGCGGATGCGAGCTCCGCCGCCCCGAGCTCGGGACGACGGAGAAGCTCCTCCGCCCGGAACGACTCCACCACCCTCCCCTTCCGGGTCGCTCCGAGGAGAGGGTTTACGATCTCGGGGGAGAGGCGCGTCGTGGAGAACCATTTCCGGGCCTCCGCCCGGTGGCGGAGCGCTTCGTCGACCGCGGCCTCCTGCTCACCCGTAAGGAGCCCGGCCTCCCTGGCGAGAGGACCTAGGCGAGGGATCACATTGTCCTGGCGAAGAAGGAGCCGGAACTCCGCGCGAGAGGTGAAGAGGCGGTACGGCTCGTCGACACCCCTCGTGACCAGGTCGTCGATCAGGACCCCGATGTAGGCCTGATCCCGCTCCAGGATGAAGGGCCGGCGCCCGAGGGCCGCCGCCGCCGCATTCGCGCCCGCGACGAGCCCCTGCCCGGCCGCTTCCTCGTAACCTGTCGTCCCGTTGATCTGCCCCGCGAAGAAGAGCCCGGGAATCTCCTTCAGCTCGAGGGTGTGGCGAAGCTGATGCGGCGGAAAGTAATCGTACTCGATCGCGTAACCGACCTTCGTGATCTTCGCCCCCTCGAGGCCCGGGATCGTGCGGAGGAAATCGCCCTGCACATCGGCGGGGAGGGAGGTGGAAAGCCCGTTGACGTAGAGCTCCGTCGTCTCGAGGCCCTCCGGCTCGAGGAAGACTTGGTGGCGCCGGGCTCCCGGAAACTTTACGACCTTGTCTTCGATGGAGGGGCAGTAGCGGGGGCCACGTCCCGAGATCTCTCCCCCGTAGAGGGCGCTTCTCGAGAGATTCTCCTCGACGATCCGTCTGAGCTCCGGGCCGGTCCAGGTGATCCAGCACTCCCTCTGCTCGGGGATCTTCTCCTCCCGGTAGGCGGAGAAGCGGTACGGCAGGGGGTCGCCCGGTTGGCGCTCCACTCGCGAGAAGTCCACGCTGCGCCCGTCCACCCGGGGCGGCGTCCCCGTCTTGAAGCGCGACACCTCGAGGCCCTTGGACTCGAGAGCCTCGGCCAACTCGACCGAGGGCGACTCACCCGCCCGACCGGCCTCGACCGCCCCCTCCCCTCCGATGTGTATCCTCCCGCGCAGGAATGTCCCGGCCGTGATCACGACGGTCGACGCCCGAAACTGGAGCCCACCCCGCGTGACCACGCCCGCGACCCGCCCCCCACGTTCAGCGACGAGCCCGGTGACCATCTCCTGGAAGAGATCGAGCCCGTCGAGCCCGTCGAGGACGCGCCGCACCGCGCGAGGGTAGAGCCCCCGGTCGCACTGCGCCCGTGGTCCCCAGACCGCGGGGCCCTTCGAGCGGTTGAGCATCCGGAAGTGGATTCGGGTGGCATCCGTCGCCCGCCCCATGACGCCCCCGAGCGCATCCACCTCGCGCGCCACCACGCCCTTCGCCACACCGCCGATCGCGGGATTACAGCTCATCTGGCCCACCCGCGAGAGATCCGGGGTCACGAGGAGCGTCCGCGCACCCACCCTCGCGGAGGCCGCCGCCGCCTCGACTCCGGCGTGGCCGCCGCCCACGACAATGACGTCGTATGCCCCGTATGTGCCGTCTGCCTGCATCGCTTTCCTCCCCGAAGCCGGAGCAGGGGCCCTCCCACCTTCGTCCCTACTTCCCGACGCAGTACTCCGCGAAGACCCTCTCGAGAACGTCGTCCGGAGAGAGGGTCCCGAGAAGATCCTCGAGTGCCGACTCGGCGCCGCGAAGGTGAATCGCCGCGATCTCGGCCGGGACCCGCTCTTCGAGCGCCCGCGTGAAGGCGTCCACCTCCTCGAGCGCCTGGCGGACCCCGGCCGTCTGCCGCCGCCGGGTGAGGAGCGGTTCCGTCACCCCTCCCACGGCCACGAGCCCCCGAAAGACGAGGCGGGAGAGGAGTCGGCGGAGCTCCCCGAGGCCCAGACCGTCGTGAACGGAAACGGGGATCGTCGCGTGAATCCGCGACCGCGCGCGGCTCGGCACCTCGGCACGAGCCGCCCGTCCCAGATCCGCCTTCGTCCGGAGGAGAACGACCGGGACCTCCTCCGCCAGCTCGGCCAGGAACGCCTCTTCCTCGTTCCACATCCACGGCGCGGGGAGGCAGAGGAGCACGACCTCGGCGCGGCCAAGGTAACGCCTCGCCACCTCGATCCCGAGGCGTTCCACCCTCCCGCCTCCCTCCCGGATCCCGGCCGTGTCCACGAGGTGAAAGGGATACCCCTCCATCGAACAGGGGGCCTCGAGGGCGTCGCGGGTCGTCCCCGGGTCATCCGTCACGATCGAGCGCTCGACCCCGAGGAGCGCATTGAAGAGCGACGACTTCCCCGAGTTCGGCCGCCCGGCGAGGACGGCGAGCGCTCCGTCTCTCAGCATCTCGCCCTCGGGCGCCCGTTCCACGAGGCCCCGAAGCTCCCCGGCGAGTGACTTCCCCTCGGCCACGATGCGTTCGACGGGAACGGGCGGCTCATCCTCCTCCGGAAAGTCGACGTGGTAGGCGAGGAACGCCTCGAGACCGAGTATCCGGTCGCGCAGGGCGCCGAGCATCCTTGAGAGGCCGCCCTCCATCTGGTGTACGGCCGCGCACCGGGCGGCCTCGCTTCGCGCATCCACGAGATCCCCGATCCCCTCCGCCTGCAGGAGGTCCAGCTTCCCGTTCAGGTACGCCCGCTTCGTGAACTCCCCCGAGGCCGCAGGGCGAGCGCCCGCGCGCTCGAGCGCCTCGAGCACGAGTGCCGGGACGAGCGCACCGCCGTGGGTCGAGATCTCGACCATTTCCTCACCCGTATACGATCGCGGCGCGGGGAAGAAGGTGACGAGTGCCCGGTCGATGGGGAGGGAGCGGCCCCTGTCGCTCAGGCCGACGAGGAGGGCCTCACGCGGGCGCGCCGGGCCCTTCCAGCCGGGAGCGAGGCTCTCGACGAGCTGCGCGGCCCCCGGTCCCGACAGCCGGATCACCGCCAGCGCTCCGCGGCCGGGGGGCGTGGCGAGAGCCACGATCGTGTCCGCTCCCGGTGCCTTCCCTGCCCGCATCGCCCCGGCCCCGGAGGCAGGTCAGCTCGCGAGCGCCGGGGGGGCTCGGCCCCTGACCTTCTTTCGCTCGTTCGCGATCCACCACGACTGGGGCAGCGTCGCGACGTTCGCCGTCAGATAGTAGAGGTTCAGCCCCGCAGGGAGGTTCGCGAAGATGATGACCATGAAGATGGGCATCCCCCACATCATCATCTTCATCTGCGGATTCACCTCATCCACCGTCCTCATCGAGACCCACTGCATGAGGAACATCGAAGCCCCTAGGAGGACGGGCAGGATGTAGAAGGGATCGGCTGCCGAGAGATCGGGGAGCCAGGCGAAGGGCACCCCCCTCAGCTCGATCGTGTTCTGGAAGACGAAGAAGAGCGCGATCAGGACGGGCCAGGGGAGGAGCATCGGGAGGCATCCGGCGAAGGGGTTGAACCCGTGCTCCTTGTAGAGCTTTACCATCTCCTTCTGCAGCTTCTCCGGCTGGTCCTTGTACTTCGTCTGGATCTCCTTGACCAGGGGCTGAACCGCCATGTTCCTCAGATTCGCCCGCATGGCCTTGTGATTCAGGGGGAAGAGGACGATTCGCATGAGAACGCCCACGAGGATGAGGACCCACCCGTATCCGATCGCCAGCGCCGTGTGGAAGAAGACGAGCACCCACATGATCACGCCGATGATCGGCCGGAGAACGGGCCGGAGGAACCTCCACCCCACCGGATTCACATCCTGGAATCCCTCGCCGAGCGCGGCGAGCCGGTTGTACTCCTGCGGACCGGCATACATCCGGTGCGCGAAGCTCCCCCCCGCCCCGAGCGACTGCGTCACCCCCATCTCGACCCCGCCCGCCTCCGCGGAGGGACGAGCGAGGAGGCCCCCCAGGTACCGCGAGGCACCCGTCACATCGGGCGAGAGGACGCCGACCACGAAATAGGCGCTCCGGGTCGCCGCCCAGAGGAGCGGGCCCTCCTCGACGGTGGGTGCCTCGACCTCCCGGAAGGCGGTGGAGCGGACGCCGCTCTGCAGCTGGTTGACCACATATGCGAGGCTCGCCTCGTCGCGCTCCGCATCGATCTCGTTGTAGGCAAGCCCCGTGCCTAGATCCGTCACGAGCAGTCCCCGGCTGAGCCCCTCCGCACGACCGCGGACCTGGACCAAGTACGAATCCGGATCGAACGTGTAGGAGATCCGAAAGCCGAAGGGCTGCGTCGGATGGACGTACTCGAAGTCTAGAGTCTGCGGCTCCCCACCGGTCACGAGCCGGAGTCCCGACGTCGGGGTGACTCGAAATCCCACCGCGCGAAGCTCTACAGTATCGGCCTCGACGACGATCCTGCTCCCGAGGAGGCCGAATCCCTCCTCCCGTACAAGCTGGACGGGTCCCTCTCTCGTAAATGAATCAAACCCTATGAGTTCCGCAGATTGCAGGCGTGCGCCGAGCGTGGAGAAGGAGAAGCGGTAGAGGGGACCCTCGACCGGTACGAGCGACGCGGCCACCGCCTCGTCAGGCGCCACCTCGGGGGCGGGGTCAGGGGCATCGAGCTCCGGAAGCGCCGGCTCGGAGGGCGAGGGCTCCGCTACCGGGACCGCCGGGTCCGCCACCTCGGGGGACACTTCCGTCGGCGGGGGCTGGGCCGGGGGCGGCTGAAAGAGGAGGTTGCCCCCCACGAGGACGCCCATCATCAGGACGATGGCGAGGACGAAGCGCTGCTGGGAACTCATCCCGAACCGCTCCCTCCCCCGGCCGCCCTCCGTGCGGCGCCTTCCTCGGGCACCGGGTCGAATCCCCTGCCCCCGAGCGGGTGGCACCGCGAAAGGCGCCTCAGGGAGATCGCCCCTCCGCGCCAGACGCCGAGACGCTCGACGGCCTCGTATGCGTAGGCGGAGCAGCTCGGGGTGAACCGGCACGCGGGCGGAGTGAGGGGAGAGATCCCCTTCCGGTAGAGATCAATCAGCCCGAGCACGAAGCGTCGGCACACAGCCTCTCCGTTAGCCGAAGGAGTTCCGCCTTTAGCTCGCAGAAGTGAGCTTCGTAGGCATTCGGACGAGAGCGAACCAAGAGATCGAGCGAGCGCCCGGTTCGCGCCAGACGCGGGAGAACTTCCCGCCGGCCGATCTCGCGCAGACGCCGCCGGAGGAGATTACGGGCCACAGCCTTCCTTCCGTACCGCGGCACGATCGTCCCGAACCTGGGCGCGTGTCGCGGCGCCGGCGCAGTGAAGACGTCGAGGTGGGATGAGCGAGCCCTCGTCCCCTCCCTGAGGAGGGAGCGGATCTCGCCCTCGCGGCGAATCCGGCTGGCCCGGGGGAGCCGCTCCCCTCGATGGAGGATGCGGCCGGCTGGAGGGGAGCCCACCGGCGCTTACGACTTCGCGCCCACCCTCACGGAGAGCCGGCTGCGGCCGCGCCTCCGGCGCCGCGCCAGCGTCCTGCGACCTCCCGGGGTCTTCATCCGCGCCCGAAATCCGTGCTTGTTTACACGTTTCCGGTTCCGGGGCCTGTATGTAGGCTTCATCCGGCTTCCCCTCTGAACTCGGACAACTCCATACGGGACTAACGATAGCGGGTGAAGCTACCCGAATCGCGGAGGGGGAGTCAAGGCAGGCCCGCAATTCGTCCACGGGGTCGCTGGGAAACACGGCGATTGACAATCCCTTCCCGACTCCGTAGCGTGACTGCCCCGGACCTCCCCGGCACACATTCTCACCCTCCTTCCGTCCACGACCACGACCCTGCCTATGGAATCCACCGCGTCCGAGCTCTGGTCCCAGGTGCTCACCGCCGTGAGGGCGGGCATGCCAGAACAGAGTTACCGGACGTGGCTCTCGGGTATGAGTCCGGTCGGCCTCTCCGACGACGAACTCATCGTCGAGGCACCGAGCGATTTCCACATCGAATGGGTGGAAGACAAGTACGGCCGCGCGCTGGAGAGAGCCCTCAGGCGGCTCTCCGGCGAGTCTGTCTCCCTCGCGCTGCGCGCGTCGCGCCGGACAAGCCCTGCCGAGGCCGACCCCGATCCGTGGCTCGAAGCGGGCTCGTCCGAAGCCGCCCGGCACGCACAGGGAAAACGGCGTCGGGATCGCGCGCCGGCCCGCCCCGCCGGGCTCCGAAAGCCCGCCCTTCCGCTCAACGACCGGTATACCTTCGAGCGCTTCGTGGTGGGGAGTCACAACCAGCTGGCGGTGGCCGCGGGACACGCAGTGGCCGAACGGCCCGGGAAGACCTACAACCCTCTGTTCGTCTACGGAGGGGTTGGTCTCGGAAAGACCCACCTCATGAACGCGATCGGCCACGAGGTCCTGGAAGGGCCAAACGAGACGGCCGTGGCGTACGTCACGACGGAACGCTTCATGAACGAGCTGGTCGGCGCGATCCAGACCGGCACGACGAGGGAGTTCCGCCGTCGCTTCCGCCACATAGATACCCTCCTGGTCGACGACGTCCACTTCCTTGAGGAGAAGGAGAGCACACAGGAAGAGTTCTTCCACACCTTCAACGCACTCCACGATGCAGGAAAACAGATCGTACTCACGAGCGACAGGCCCCCGAAGGACCTTCCGGGGGTCGAGGATCGCCTCATCTCTCGGTTCGAGTGGGGTCTCGTCGTCGACATCAAGCCCCCGGACTACGAGACACGGGTAGCGATCCTGCAGAAGAAGGCGACCGACGACGGCCTCGTCCTCGGTCCGGATGTCATCGACTTCGTGGCTCGCTCGTGCACTCACTCCGTGAGGGAACTCGAGGGCGCCGTGATCAAGCTCCTCGCGTACTCGTCGCTTCGCAACCAGGAGATCACCCTCGATCTCGCGCGCTCCGCGCTCCACAGCACCGTCCGGCCAGCGAGTGTGAACGGTCCCTCGGTCAGCGCCGAGCAGATCCGCGAGGAGGTGGCCCGCGAGTGGCAGGTCGCGTCGGAGAGCCTGGCCTCGAAGCGGCGCACGAGGGATATCATCGTTCCGCGCCAGGTTGCAATGTACCTGATCAAGGAGATGCTCGATGAGTCGCTCGTGAAGATCGGACGACGCTTCGGGGGCCGGGACCACTCGACCGTCATTTACTCGATCCGCCGCGTACAGGCTACGATACACTCCGATGAGGATTTCGCGCTCCGCGTGTCCCGCCTCCGCCGGGGGCTCGAGAGGTGACGGATGTGCGCCGGGCGGAAGTCACGAGCGGGAAGAGGTGGCATGGAGAGTTGTGTGGAGTCTCCGGGGCGCGTGTGAAGAAGGAACGGCGGTGTGGAAGGGCGTCGGACTTGCGCCGACTGCTCCACAGGGAATCCACGCCCATCCGAAGACCTCGAATTGGTGTGGCGGCGTTCTTTCCGGTATCGTCGGGCCGAGTTTCCCACATCCCCACACTCCCTACTACTACTACTGACTTTGGGTATCTATGGGGTCAGTAGTGGGTTTACCGGTGGACAATCCTTCCACGAGGCCCGGATGAAGTTCACGATCACCCGACAGAACCTGCATCAGGCCCTGAACGCAGTGTCTGCCACGATTCCGGCGCGCACGACCCTCCCGGTACTCTCGAACGTCCTTGTCGAGGCAGATGGCGACGGGCTCCACGTGGGCGGCACGGATCTCGACGTGGCCGTGCGAGTCTGGGCACCGGCATCCGTCTTGGAGCCGGGGAGCACGACTGCACCAGGAAAGAAGCTTCAGGAGATTGCACGCGAGCTCCCCGACGAGCCGGTCGAGATGCATTCCGACCGTGATCAACTCGTGATCGCGTGCGGGCGTTCGCACTTCCGGTTGAACGGACTTCCCCCCGCAGACTATCCGACCCTCCCCGAGATCCCCTTCGAGGGTGGGTGGGAGGCGTCGGGAAGCGATCTCCTGTCGTTGATTCGCCACGTCTCCTACGCCGTCTCCGACGAGGAGAGCCGCCCCGTCCTGAACGGGGTCCTATGGGAGCTCAGGGGCCGCGAGATGCGGATGGTGGCGACGAACGGTCATCGTCTCGTTCGGATGACGACCCCGGCCGGGCCCTCCGTCGAGGTCACGACGCAGCTCATCGTCCCTCCCATCGCGCTCGGCCACATCCAGCGGCTCTTTCAGCCGGAGGAGAAGATCCGGGTGGCGAAGGTCGGCAACCAGCTCGGCTTTGCCTCCAAGGACACCGAGGTGTACACGCGGCTAATCGAGGGCACCTTCCCGAATTACGAGCAGGTGATCCCGAAAGACAACCATCATTTCGCCGTGATCCGGCGGCGGGCGCTGGAATCGGCGGTTCGCCGCGTCGCGTCGCTGGCCTCGAGCGAGACCCACCGGATAAGATTGGGTTTCGAGCCGGACCGGCTGCGGGTCCACGTCCTCACGTCGGACCTCGGCGAGGCGAGCGACGAACTCGAAGTGGATTACGATGGGCCGACGATTCAGATCGACTTCAACGCGAATTACGTCCTCGAGATCCTCCGCTACATCGGCGCGGAGGAGCTCCGGATGGGTTTCAAGGATTCGGAGCGGGCCGCCGTCCTCGAACCCGTCGGCACCGAGGAGGAGCCCGCGGCGGATTACCTTTGCCTGATCATGCCGCTCCGCTCCGGGGGTTAGCGGCCCTTCGCCTCGAGGAGCTCCGTCGCCGGGAAGATCGCCAACTGGGGGTAGCCTCTTGCCCGGATCCGGCGCGCACCGCCCTCTTCCCTGTCGATCAGGGCGAGGATAGCCCGAACCTCGCACCCGCTTTCCTCGAGTGCCTCGACGGCCCGAAGCGCGCTCGCCCCGGTCGTGATCGTGTCCTCGATCACGATGACCTTCTCCCCGCCGGGGAGCCCCCCCTCGATCCGGCGCCCCGCTCCGTGGCCCTTGGCCTCCTTGCGGACGGTGAAGGCGTTGATCACATCGTCCTCCATCCAGCTCCGGTGGGCAATCGCATACGAGATGGGGTCCGCTCCCAGGGTGAGGCCTCCGACCCACGCGACCTCGGCATCCGCCTCCCGCACGGCGCGCAGCCCGACCTTTCCGACGAGGTACTGACCCTCGGCAGACATCGTCGCTTGACGGGCGTCGACGTAGTATGGAGAACGGGTCCCGCCCGACAGGGTAAAGTCCCCGAGGAAGAGGGAGCGTCGAGCGAGAAGCTCACGGAGGCGTGTACGGTGGTCCATCTTAAACAACTGACCGGCCCGCACGGGCGCGTCAAGGAGGTCCGCTGGCGTCGGTCGTGTTCCTGCCCCCGTCCCCGGGCGGTCCTGTGCCTCCTCCTGGCGGCGGCGACCGGTGCGTGCGTAGACGATCCGGTCTCGATGCCTCCCGCAGTCTTCGGTCTCGAGGGAGAGATCCGGTTGGATGTCCACTCTCCTCTCCCGGGGGCGACCGGGCAGGGGGAGCTCCACGAGATCCTGATCTGGGCGTCGAACGGTCCCTGGCTTCTGACCGAGCGGGTCTTCTACCAGGGAAACCTCGGCGCGGAGACGCGCCGCTCCGGGAAGCTCAACCCCGGGGAGCTTGCGCGGGAGTACGGGTCGTTGATCAGGCAACTGAACGAGACGCGCGGGCGTCGCCTCTTCGGACGAGAGGTCCCGCAGGACCTCGACCCCGAGTGCACGGGCGTGCTCGGCCGCACCCGGGTCGTATTCACGATCCACGACAAGGCGAGGGGAGAGGTCGCGAGCTGGACGCGCTGCGCCGAGGGAACCCTCTTTACCTTCGCCCCCGGGAGCGCGAAGCCGGATCCCGGCGCATCGCGGGTCGTGTCAGCGGGGCAGCTGGCCCGATTCTTCACGCTCGGAGAGGCTTCTCGCTCGACGTACATGGGCACGATCCCCTTCGCATCGCTCGCCCAGGGAGAGGACTCCCCCGCGAAAACCGAGTTGCCCCGTGCCTTCGTCTCGGCCGACGGATCCCCCCCGGACGACTTCGTCGGGTTCTGGACGGATCATGCGGGAGCGGAGGCGGTGCCGCCCCAGGTGGACTGGGGCGTAGAGATGGTCCTACTCGTGGCGGTCGGGGTGAGGAGGGAGGCGGGGAGTCTCGTGAGGGTGCGCCGCATCCTCCCTCTCGGCCCCGCGACCGGCACCCGGATCGAGGTCACCGAGCAGGTCCCCGGCGACTTCTGCTCCCCCGCGTCAGCGCGTCAGTACCCGTTTCAGCTCGTCGTCCTCCCGAACGCTAATGTTCACCTCCCCGTCGACTTTACGCCGGTGCGTGTCGAGCGGGTCTCGTGCGGGGCCTAGCCGATGAACCTCCGGCGAAAGTACATCCTCGTCTTCGTCGGATTCTGCCTCCTCCTGACGCTAGGGGGCGGTCACCTGGCATGGCGGGCAGCGAACGGCGCCCTCGAGAACGAGCTGGATCAGAAGCTCGTCTGGGTCGCGGGCGCCGCCGCTGAGGTAGGCCTTCAGGCAAATCCGCTACTCGCCCTCCAGCCCGGGGACGAGAACAGCTCCCTCTACCTCCCGAATCGGGAACGCCTCCTCCGGCTGCTCCGCTACGTGGACGAGGCGCACATCTTCCGGCGCGACAATACGGTCATCGTGACGACGGACTCCCCCGAGGTGTACCCGATCGGGACCCAGCTCCGGTGGCTGGATGCGTATGAGCCCGAGCTCGAGATTGCGTGGAGCACGAGCGAGGCCGTCTCCGAGGTCTTCGAGGGGCAGGACGGACGCTTCTACAAGTACGGCTTCAAGCGGCTCGAAGAGAGCGACGCGATGCTCACCGTCCTCATGACGGCCGATTATCTGATCCCCCTGAGTCAGTTCCAGCAGACGCTCCTCGTGGGCTCGCTCGGCACCGCACTCCTCGCCGGACTCCTCGCGGCGATGCTGGCCACGAGTATCGTGCGTCCGCTCGAGCGCCTCTCACGGGGCGCGCTAAAGATTCAGCGCGGCCGGTGGAATGAACCCGTGCCTCCGGAGGGGGGAGATGAGCTCGGCCGCCTTTCGAAGGCGATGGAGCGGATGCGGGCGGGGATCGTGCAACGGGACGAACAGCTCCGCCTCATGCTTGCCCAGGTTGCCCACGAGATCAGAAACCCGCTCGGCGGTCTCGAGCTCTTCGCCACTGCGGCCGTGGAGGCGGAGGACCCGACGGAACGGGCCCGCCTGCTCGCAAGGGTTCGCCATGAGGTCGAGGCTCTCAACGAGATCATCAATCACTTCATCACCTTCTCGAGACCCCTCCACCCGCAGCGCAAACTCCACGACATCCGGGGACCGCTCGAGGAGGCCGTCGACCTGATCCGGCTCCACCTCGAGGGAAGGGGGAGGGAGCTCACGGTTCACCTTCCGGCGGGGCCCCTCGTCGCGTGGGCGGACCCGGACCACGTGAAGCGGACGATCCTGAATCTCCTGCAGAACGCCGGCGATGCAGGCACGGCGGTCCGGCTGGAGGCATGGTGGCATGGTGGCGAGGCGGTGGTATCGGTCCGTGACAACGGACCCGGGGTACCAGAAGAGGTGCGGGAGCGGATCTTCGATCCCTTCATGACGGACAAGGAGCAGGGGGCCGGGCTCGGGCTCGCGATTGTGAAGCGGGTGCTCGACGCGAACAGGGCACGGGTCGTGCTCATGGACCCGGATGCGGGCGGGGGAGTGGCGGATCCCGCACGGGCCGAACTCACCGGTGCCGAATTCCGGGTGTACTTTCGGGGCTCCGAGGAGTTCCCCTCGGAGGATGCGGACGAGAGTCAGATTTCCGAGACCTGAACTCGAATTTCACAGGACTCGGCACTCTACAGGGTAGCGGATGGCGCAGATTCTCATCATCGATGACCACCAGTCGATGCGCGAGGGGCTCGAGCTCCTGCTCCGGCGGCGCGGGCACCGTACGCTCTCGGCGGAGAACGGGGTCGTCGGGATGGAGATCCTGGCCGAGAGCGGGGCGGAGCTCGTGATCACGGACCTGAAAATGGCCCGGATGGACGGACTCGAAGTGCTTCGGACCGTCCGGAAGAGGCACCCCGGGGTCGAGGTCCTGGTGATCACCGCATACGGGACGATCGAGAAGGCCGTGGAGGCGATGAAGCTCGGCGCCGCGGACTTCCTGACGAAGCCCTTCTCATCGGAAGAGTTCGGCGTCAAGATCGACCGGCTCGTGCGGACGATGGAAGAGAGGAACCGTCTGCGGAGGGAGAACCGCTCACTTCGCGTGGAGAACACACTCCTGCGGGAGGGCATCGGGAGCGAAGGGACTCCCCGGTACGGGGAAATCGTGGGCGAGTCCGCCGTGATGCAGGACCTGTTCCGGCGGATCGACAGATTGGCCCGAAGCGATTCTACGGTGATGATCTATGGAGAGTCGGGAACGGGCAAGGAGCTTGTGGCCCGGGCGATACACGCGGGCTCGCAGCGCCGCGGCGGCCGCTTCGTGCGGGTCAACTGCGGTGCGCTCTCCGAGAGCCTTCTCGACTCGGAGCTCTTCGGTCACGAGAAGGGGGCCTTCACGGGGGCGGAACGCCGCAGGCAGGGCCGCTTCGAGCTGGCGAATCGCGGGACGCTCTTCCTCGACGAGGTCGCGACCGTGGCTCCTCAGACGCAGGTTCGCCTGCTCCGGGTCCTGCAGGAACGTGAACTCGAGCGGGTCGGCGGGGAGGAGACGATCCGCGTGGACGTGCGCATCATCGCGGCCACCAACCAGTCCGCCGAGACGCTCCTTCGGGGAACGGGGTTCCGGGAAGACCTCTTCTACCGGCTCCACGTGGTGCCGATGACGCTCCCCCCGCTCAGGGAGCGCCAGGACGACATCCCCATCCTCGCCGCCCACTTCGTGGAGAAGCTGAGGGAGCGGACCTCCTCGGGTGTGACGTCGATCAGCGGACAGGCGCTGGCGTATCTCGGCAAACACTCATGGCCCGGGAACGTGAGGGAGCTCGAGAATGTCGTGGAACGGGCGCTCGTCATGGCGGACGGGGAGGTGCTCGAGGTCTCGGGCCTCCCGACGCTCGAGTTGCATTCGTCGCCGATGGGTGACGCGGCGGGAACGGATCTCTCTCCCTCGGGGACGGACCTGAACAAGGTCGTCGAGGGCGTGGAGGAGCGACTCCTCAGGAAGGCGCTCGAGCAGGCGCGCGGGGTCAAGGCCGAGGCGGCCCGCCTCCTCGGGCTCAAGCCGAGCGCCCTCTACTACAAGCTCGAGAAGTACGGGATCGAGGCGTGATCTCCCGCCTCCTCTCTCCCGCCCGGGTCGCGTGCATCGTCGCCCTCCTCGCCTTCGCGGCCGGGGCTGCGGAGTCGCTCGCCCAGGGCCCCGCCTCGGAGCCGGAGCGTGCCTACCTGACAGCGCTCTCGGACTACCAAGTTCTCCTCGAGGATCGGGACGAGACCTTCACCCGCTACGAACAGGCGCTCGACCGCGTGGATGCGGCGAGAAGCAGCGGTGACGGGACGCGGCGTGACGCCTCCCACGCGGCCTTCCAGGTCGTCGCATTCGAGCTCATGGAGCTCGAGCTCGCCGTCGAGCAGGCCGGGGCCCGTGTCGCTGCACGTCGCGTCGCCTACCTCTCCGCCCTCGAGGAACGGGAGGCGGAACTCCTCCGGCAGCTCGAAGGCAGGCTCCCCGCCGGGTCTCCTGCCGAGGTGGCGCTCCTCGAGGAGTGGAGGGTGATACGGATGCGGCAGCTCGACGTCCAGGCAGAGGCGCTCCCGGAGGAGGTCACCCTCCTTCGGCCCGTCCCGGAGCTCACCGTCGATCCCAGGGACGGTCCGGTCGAGTCCCTTGAGAAGGCACGCTTCATGGAGGAGCAGGTGCTCACCTACGATTCCCTGATCGTGGATCTCGACAGGCAGGTCTCGGAGCTCGAGCGCCAGCTTCAGCAGCGCCAGAGTGTTCAGGACCTCCTCCGTGATGTAGGACGCTTCGGGACCGATTTCATCCCGGGCGGCCCGCCCGATCTGGCGGTCCCGGACGGCGCGGCCGGGGCCGAGCCCTCCACGGGCGACGCCCCCCGGGGTCCCGCAGCCGCGCTAACGCAACTCCCGGTCGCGGAGCAGATCGAGTTCCTGCGCGGCGCGCGCAACCTCGCGATCCAGTACCGGGATCAGGCGCTTGCCGCGGCCCGGGTTTTCCACGATCGAGCTGAAGGAATGCGGTGACGGTCCGCCGGCGACAGTTCGCGTACGCCTGGAAGCTCCTCCAGTCCGCTCTGGCGCCGTATGCCTTGCTCGGCGTGATGGGGGCCATCGCCGTCGCCGTGCCTCTCGAGGGCCAATTCACCCTCGATGAGCTCGTCATCACGGGCGGGGCCTCCGCCGAGGGCTACCGGGGCAACCTTCCCGCCGTCGGCGTGCCCCTCCGGGATTCGACGGAGTTCGCGTCGGCCGCGATCGGGGAGGTCACCCTCCATGCGGACGCCTCCTACGGGCAAGCACGAGGGGGCGCCTTCCGTCTCGTCTTCGACGGCGGGCTCAGGCACTTCTCGGCCCGGGGCTTCGAGTTGCGCGACTACTCGCCGAGGGAGTGGGTCGGGACGCTTGACGGGACCTATTCGCGCAGCCTGGCGAGCTGGCTCAGGATCGTGGCCCAGCTTCAGCTCCGGGGGCGGCAGATCGATGACCGGCCACCGATGCCCCTCTTTCTTCAGCCGGGATTTCGCGCGGGCCAGCTCGCGATCGGGTTCGATGTCCGCGGGCCGCGGGCGGTGCTCTACGATCTCGAGCTTGCCGCGGATCGGAGCGACTTTCTCACGCCCGAGTTCGCCCCGCAGATCCGACTCCTCAACCGGGACGTCTATCGAGCGGAGGCGGGGGCCACGCTGAGCGGCGGACGCTCGCTGCTGCGCGTATTCGTGGTCGGCGAGAGGAGCGAGTACCCGAAGCAGGTCACCTTCGACCCCCGCGACCCGAAGCGGCTCGACGGAACGGTCCGCACGGGGGCCTTCTGGACGTACCAAGGCGCGTATATCCTCCAGATGGGGCTGGAGGCGAGGGCGAACCGCTCGAACTCGGACCGGCCGGAGTACGACGCGATAACGCTGAGCGGGCTACTGTCCGCGTCCCTGCCCCGCGGGATCGCGTTCTCGGCCTACGGGGCGCTCACCGCAAAACAGTACCTGCACGACACGGACTTCGCGCGCCTGCTTCCCGGGGATGAGGCGAACAGCGCGAGCCTCGCCTACGTCTCCCTCACGCGATCCCTCGCATTGAATCTGGACGGCACCCTGCGGGTGGGCTGGTCCAGGGCAGAGACCGAGATCGGGGGTGCGTACTACCAGCGATTCGGGGGTTCCTTCCTCCTGCACTTCCGTCCCCGCCTGTGAGTCCTAGGAGCCTGCGCCGCAGGAATCTGCGGTCGTTATTTTGAGGGGTAGCGAATGCGAGGGGAAGGATTGGCGGTTGTCGGAGGGGGTTCAATGGGCACGAGGTTTCGACCGTACCAGCCGGACCAGATGCTGCTTCTGCCGCAGGATCTGCGGGAGTGGGTTCCGGAGGGTCACCTGGCGCACCATGTGAGTGACCTGGTGGACGCAGTGGACTTGAGCTCGTTCTACGCGCCGTACCGTGGGGACGGTCGTCGCAACTCGCCGTACGATCCGCGGATGATGGTGAAGGTGCTGATCTATGCGTATGCGACAGGCACGTTCTCGTCGCGCAAGACGGCGAAGAGGCTGGAGGAGGACATTGCGTTGCGGATGCTGGCGGCGGGGAACTTTCCGAAGCACCGGACGCTGTGCGAGTTCCGGCGCCGGCATCTCGACGACTTCCGGGCGGTGTTCGCGGAGGTGGTGCGCCTGGCCCGGACGCTGGGTCTGGCGGGGTTGGGGCGGGTGTCGGTGGACGGGACGAAGGTTCGGGCGAACGCGAGCAAGCGCAAGGCGATGAGCTACGGCCGGATGGTCAGGGAGGAGCGTCGGTTGCAAGCGGAGATCGGGGCGTTGCTGGCGGAGGCGGAAGCGGTCGACGAGGCGGAGGACGCCCGCCACGGCGAGCAGGCGCGGGGGGACGAGTTGCCGGAGGAGCTGAAGCGGCGGGAGGACCGGCTGGCGGCGATCCGGGCGGCCAAGGCGCTCCTGGAAGAGGAGCAGAGCGCGAAGGACGACGCGCGGGGCCGCGAGCCGGGACAGACGCGCAACCCTGAGGGCGGCCCGCCCTACAAGCGGGAGTACGGCGAGCCCGGGGAGAAGGCGCAGAGCAACTTCACGGATCCGGAGAGCCGGATCATGAAGACAAGCACGGAGGGGTTCCAGCAGTGCTACAACGCGCAGATGACGGTGGACGGGAAGAGCCAGCTGGTGGTCGGGGCCGAGGTGACGGACAACGCGAGCGACCAGGGCCAGCTGATCCCGATGCTCGACGCGGCAGCGGAAGTCTGCGGCGGGACGCCGGCGCAGGTGCTGGCGGATGCGGGCTACTGCAACGAACGGGACCTGGGCACACTGGAAGCGCGTGGCGTTGACGCGTATGTGGCAACGGGCCGGGAGGGCAAGGCCGCCGCGCCCGACGCCGAAACGGCAACGGCGCGCATGGCCGAGAAGCTCGCAGGCCCCGACGGCCGGAGGCGCTACGCCCGCCGGAAGTGGATGGCGGAGGCGCCCGTCGGCTGGGTCAAGGAGGCGATGGGGTTCCGACGGTTCAGCTTCCGGGGCCTCGAGAAGGTCCGGGCCGAATGGACCCTCGTGTGCCTGGCCCTGAACGTCAAGCGGCTGCACACCCTTCAGGCGGCATGAGCGCACGCCCGGGCACCCCGCAATCCGGGCGACAGGCCCCCGGCGCACCCTCGACCATCCCGAAAACGCCTGCCGCGTCGGGAATGTTTGCCGAAGCCGATACCCGGACGCCTCGTACCACCCGAAAACAACCAGTCCCCGCCGGATCCGGGCACAACCCCCGCCCTTACGTCACGATCCGCGAACCCGAACACCCCCACAAGATCCCTTTCTGGGGCGCAAGCTCCTAGGCAAGGTGGCCCTCCTACGGGATGAGGAGAGCCCAGGCGACGTAGCGGCCGTGGTGGGAGAGTGAGAGGTCGAACCCGGTGAGCTCGCGACCTTCGAACCAGATCTCGGGCGCGGAGCGCAGCGGCCGGGTCCGGGCGCTGAGGATCTTGAGCGACCCGGTACCGCCGCCGGGCGGCGGGACCCTCCTCTGCGCGCCGAGGTGAGAGCGGATCCGGTCCCGTGCGAGGATCCGTGCCCATGCGGAGTGCAGCGAATGGACACCCTCCCACTCCGCGGCGGTAAAGCGGGCCCGCAGATCCCCGAGCGAGACGGCTCCCGCGCGGTCCACGGCCTCGACGCCGACCTCGATCGTCCCGCTCCGGAGTTCCTCCCCGGACCCGTTCCACCCGACGAGGTGCAGGTAGCTGTGGTTCGAGCTTCCCTCGACCCGGACGGGGTGGACGGCCTCGGCGTGATGGACCGCCCCCTCGATCCGGACCACACCTTCGCCGGCGCGCGCGGTCGCGGAGAGCTCGCAGCGGAACGCACTCGGTACGAAGGGCCGGCGTCCCAAAAGCTTGCAGCGAAGCTTGAAGGCGACCTCCTTCGCCGCCCAGAGGGCCCAGAGACGGACCGTCCACAGCTCGGCGCCGGCGGAGGTGCCGAGCCAGGCTCTCTCCGAGGGGTCGAGGATCCGGTCGAGCAGCCGGTCGCTTGAACTCCGGTTCGCGCAGCGCGGGTGACGGAGGTCCATCACATCGTTTCCGATGCGACGTCGAAGGGCGGGCACCGCTAGCCTCCGAGCGCCGCTCGGGCCAGGGCTGGAATCCGCATGGGCCGGCCCTGCGTGCCGATCCAGACCGTCGTCACCCGTGCACGCAGGGCGGCCTCGCTACCGGGGCCGTCGTCCAGGCGATGGATCGTCTGTACGATCACCATCGAGCTCCTCCGAAACTCCTCCACGCGCGTCCGGATCCGGAGCGCTTGCCCCTGGAAGGCCGGTTGAAGGTAGTCCACCTCGACCCGGACGACGTGTATCCCCCACCCCTCCCGGGAGAGGACCGATGGCGGGAATCCGCCGGCTTCGAGCGCGTCATAGCGGGCGAGCTCGAGGTAGTTCAGGTAGACGGCGTGGTTCACGTGTCCCAGGGCGTCGAGCTCGTAGCTCCGAACCGTCACATCGCGAACGAATTTCTTCATGGGAGCGCAAATATATCAGCCGCATGAGGGCAGGTGAACGAGCGCACGCCTTCGTCGTTCAGGGCGCTCGGCGCGACGATCCGGCCGTGGGCGATCCGGGCGCTCCCGGTGGTCTTCCGTCTTTCCGGACCGGAAGAAACGGCGATGTTTAGTGACAGGAACTACGCGCTTTGCCGCTTGATTGGCCAATCTGAGCCAAAGGAGCGGCGACCGCCATCACGGTCGCCGTGCGGTTGAAAAGCACATTGATGGGGTTGAACATTTACTCGGGCAAGGACAGCTGGACGTACTCGTCGTCGGATCCGGCTCACCCGTTCGACGAGAGGCTCTGGACGAACAGGGCGACTAGGCCGTACTCGATCGGAGAGGAGCGGAACGGTCCGTAGGGATCGACATCCGCGCGAAGGCCGGGACGTAGGCGGGCATGATCCCGAGTTTGGCGTAAGCCTCCACACCACCAAGCCGTGTCGTCAGCGCGTGCACGACGATGGTTGCCAGGACCAAGAGGGAGGCAAGGGCGAACCAGCCTGCGTCCCGGCGGGGCCATGGCCAGAGTCCGCACTAGATCGAACGTGATATAGACCAGGTCCGCAAGCGCAAGGCCCAGGGTGCAGCCCCGGAGGCGCCGTTCCCATCCGGACCCGCAGGGATCCGAGGAGAACACCCACCCGGTTGGGGCTACGGCCGCAACGGGAAACCAACGCCGAACCTCGCCGCTCTCGGTGTCTAACCTGTGGAGACGGCCGGTTGTGGCATCGAGAAACTGGACGCGTCTGAGCTCGCCCTCGCGCTGCTTGCGGTCAAGGTCGAGAACTCGGGCTCTGCCAAGCAGAGAGCGAATCCACCTCCCGCACGACGCGCCATTCTGCCGGCCACGTTCCAGCCCTCGTCCGGGGAGTTGGCCCGGAGTATGAGGCTTGCTCCCCAGCGGTCGTCTGTGCCCAGCGTCGGCTCACGCTTCAGAGACACCGGCTCGCTCGGCAGGGAGCTGGCGCAGCCCTCTAGGTCGTAGGAGTCGCGACGACTATGAATGATCCGCCGCGTGCCGATATGACGCCTACATCGACGTGGTCCCCGTCCTCGATCATGTAGCAGGCCTCCACGACCTTGAGCTCCTCGCCATCCAAGACCCAGTCGCCTGCGATGATCCTGTAGACCCCCCTCACGGGGTCTGACGTCGCGTAGCATGCAACATTCGGCGGCCGAGCGATCGTCCCTGCCGACGGGGGCAGGTGAAGGTACCCTGTGCCTTCTTCGTCAAAGGCTCCCGTCATGACGATACTCGCGGCGCCGGGTCCGGGTGGTCCGGGTGGCCCTGCGGGTCCCATGGGCCCCTCGTCCCCGGTGCACGCAGCCAGGAGAAGCGTAATGGCAGACGCGGCCGATACGAGACGGCCCATTGCAGTTCCTCCGGGTCGCGACAGAGGGAAGACAGAGGCCGTATGATAGTCCGCCGCCCGCCGACAGCAAAGCGGAGAGCCCGGTCTGGGAGTGGGCAGGATGGTGACGAGTGGCCGATCGAGCCCCTGACGAGCCGGGCCTCTTCGAGACACCTTGTACGCGACGGGGGTTCAGTCCATCCCGATGGGAGAGTCTCGCCAGCCGAGTGGGCGCCACTTCATCCGCCCGCAAACCACCAGGGGACACAACGCTGACAGCACGAGGGGAGGGGGGCGAGCTCCGCGCACGCACCAGTGACGCGTGATCTGGGGGAACCCGGTGCGAACCACCGTCAGCGCGAGCCCTCCGGCAGCCGCTGGCGTGAACGCAGGAAAGATGCCCTTGGCCGCCGGGCCAACGAGGCCAACGCTACCGGCTACACCTCCGGGACGCCGATGACTCTCGGCGACCATGCGGGAAGGTCCTCGACCGGAGGGAGCGTGGCCGCAAGTCTCGATGCCGGCATCACGATCGGCATGCCCCCGGCCCCGAATCGGACTGCTGGCGCACCTGAACACCCCGCCGCGTCTTGGTTGCGGTGCCTCTTACGTCACCGCTCTGCCCAAGTTGCGATAGACGGCTGGCGACCGTCTGCGCTGCGCACATGTTGCCGCGGGATGCTGCACACTCGTCACGCAGATCGGAAGGCCCACCCTTATGGGACGGAGGGAGTGGGACCCGATACCTGCGGGTGCTTGAAGCGCATCTTGTCGCTCGCAGCATAGCGGGCGATCGCTTCGTCGGCGTCACGTGTGGCTTCGAGTTCCCGGAGCACCTCAGGCAGCCGTGCAGCCGGAATCGTGCAGGTCATCTCCGCGGACTTCATCCCGGTACGCACCCGACTCGCCATACATCCCACGCTGATCGCAACCTCTCCCTCTTCCTTGGCGAGGGGGATGATGTGACACTGGGGCTTCCCCTCGAATCGAACGTCCGGAAGAGCATCGCAGAGGACCATCGCCTGCCTGGCTTCGATTCGGAGCAGCACGACATCGGGAGCGATGTTGGATTCAGCCAGCGGACCGTAGGCAACCTGAACGGGCCAACCCTGCACAGAGGGTAGCTGACTCAGGACCTCCGGCGTTATCCAGCCTGTCTCGATCATCGCCGCGACATCCGCGCCCTGGGCTGCTTCCTCGGAGCTCAGGAGTCCATGCGTCAAGCTTCCCACGCTGCAGTTCCTGTGATCGGAGGGCTCGGTCGTGAAGGATCTGTCCGTCGCCTCCATCCAGAACACGCACCCGGCCGGCACCCGGCCTGTCCGGCCGTCCGGTGTTGGCGTTGGCATGGGCTCTTCGAACGCCGGCATTCCGGGGGCAGGCTTGTCGTGGAAACTGATTCCGATCGGAGGAGCGTCGAGCTTGAGGAGATTCCGAAGGCGCTCGGCCAAGGCGCTCCAATCCGTGCCGTCCTCACGTGCTTTCGATGGTCCCACTCTTGTCCCTCGGCTGCCCAAGCGTGACCGAAATCTGCCCGCGTCGCGCCCGCCCGGAGGCCTCTCATGAATCGGACGCACTATAGCACCGCGGATGGGCTTGGTCACGGCTCCGGCAGAACAGCTGGCTCGGCGGCTCCCTTGAGTCTTCGGCGTCGCCGTCGGCAGTCGGTATCGGCATCGGTCTCCACCCGGATAGTGGGGCGAGCCCGAACATCTCCCGCGATCGGACCGGAGGCCTGCCTCGATCACGACGTGGAGAGGAGATGGTTCAGCTGATCGACCGGGGCGTCATGTAGGCCCCAGCGTGTTCTGATTTGCATGGGCACATCGTGGAAGCAATTTGGGTTGGTCCCGAAGCTGTGGCTGTGACAGGCGTGGGGCGATGGAGAGCCTCAAGGGCCGCAGATGCCGGCGAGTCAACCGCAGTTAGGGCAGGCGAGTCGGGGTTTCGACGATGAGCCCGTGGCCCCTGGGTCGTTCAGGACTTGTTCGTGGAGGTGAGGAAGATGGATGGACGGCGCAGATCGACTTCACCGGAGACGGTGGGATTCGCCGCGAAGATCGATACTTGGATCCTGATTCTGATTGCCGGCTCGGCAGTGGTCTGTCTGTATGCGGCCGCTTCGGCCGTCCTCGCGGCGGTACCGGGCCGGTGGTTGATCGCAACAGTGCTCCTCGCTTCTGCGGCGAGTTCGATGTGGATTCTGGTATCGACATCCTACGCGCTCGATGCGACGGAGCTTCGGGTGCGTTGTGGTCCATTCCGGTGGACCGTACCGCTCGCGGAGATTCGAGACGTGAAGTCGACGCGGAGTCCTCTATCGAGTCCGGCTCCGTCGCTCGACAGGTTGCGCATCGACTACGGCGCAGGCCGCTCGATCATGATCTCGCCGCGCGACAAGGAGGCCTTCCTTCGCGAGCTAGGGGTTCGACGGTCCGGGACCGGTCACAGCTGAGGCCAGCTGGGCTGGACCGCCCCCGGGGGGCGTCTCGCGGGGCGGGAGCGGGCGTCCCCCAGCTACCACGCGATAGCGCCTGTGAGATCAGGTTTGCCGGCCACCTGCTGACGAGATCGGGGGGGAGCCCCCCGTGTAGCATCTTCCCGGTCGAGCGGATCTTTCTGGCCCACTCCGTGCGGTTGCCCAACCGAGGAGCTGGATCCCTTGGTGAGCGCGGAGTCAGGCGTCGCTGGCGGCGAACAGGAGGACGATCACGAGGAGCCCGGCCGCAATCCACGGGGTGATGATCGGCGAGAGGGATAGGAGGTTCGGGAGCCCGGACACCAGCGTGCTGCCGATCATCACCCACTCGTAAGTCCAGCTCCAGGTCTCCCTAGGGATGCTCGCGAGAATTGCGGCCACTCCGATGGCTGACAACGCACCCCCGATCTTGATCGGAAGCAGGGCGTGCTCGAGATCCTCGGATCGCCTCCGGATCTGGGCCTTGAGCCAGATCAGATGGGGGTCGGGCAGCGGGCGCGATTCGGCATCCGCCGTCTCGGCCAGCTCGATCATCCAACGGGCCAGCCGGCTGGAATTCCGGCACGAGATGCACGCCGCCACATGCGCCGTCAACTCATCGCTCCATCTTCCAGTACGGGCGGCTCGAATCGTCGATTCCCCGTGAGGACATGCGTCGGGCTTCATGACAACTCCCGCGGGCCCAGGCCGTGAGCTTGGAGGATCCCTGCCAACTTCTTCCGTGCGCGGTAGAGCACAACGCGCACGCTCTTCTCCTGCATACCCAGTGATGCTGCAATTTCCCGGTGGCTGAGTCCCTCCACATATGCCAGCCACAGGAGCGCCTGCTGCTTTGGTGCAAGCTGGGCGAAGAGCCGTTGCATGTCGAGAGTCAGATCGTGCTTTGGGCCGTCGGACTCTTCGGCACTCCACCTCTCGCGCCACTTGCGTTCGGAAGTGACCCTCCTCCAGTGGTCGGCGATCAGCGTCAACGCAGTCTTGTACAGATAGGAACGGAGCTGGTGGAGGTTTGCGTCTCTCGGCTCGGCACGGAGGAGACGATAGAAGGCCTCCTGGAGGAGGTCGTCTGCGAGAGCGGAGTCCCTCAACGCCGTGTACAGATAGGCTCGCAGCCGCGGTGCCGTTCGCTCGTAGAGGTCACGGAACGCGGCTTCGTCCATATGATCTCTCCCGTCGGCGCCTAGCGACCGCGGGCCGGGTCCCACGCCCGGCCGGTTCAAGCCATGACCGAGCTCTCGCCTTCCCTGATCAGGTGTCGGTCCCTGTCCCGGTCGCCTGTGAATCCGGTTGCCCGTCGCTGGACAGCCGCTTCGAGATGGCTGCCGCGACGATGAGACCGATCCCGAGCGAGAGCACGATGATGCCGGGGTAGAGGAAGCTGCCGTCGCGCATCGCCAGTCCCAAGAAACCCAGGCCCAAGAAGACAAACACGACGCCGGCGGCAAGAGAGCCGATGACCATTCTGCGCGGTTTGGACTCGAACTGACGCATGAACTGCTGGCCGCTCTCGGTCTCCATGAATTCCGCCAGCTCTCGGCCCGACTGGAATTTGGCTAGCAACTGCTGCGCGGTCTCGGCCTGCCTGGCAAGCCGGTCCTGATCCACTCTGGCCCTGAGCCAGACGATCCCAACGATGACTGCAAAAAAACCGAGGGGGACCAATACGTCTTCCATCTGTCGCCTCCTTTTCAGTGGCTCGCAGAGCCCGCTGCCACGTGTGAACACTCGGCCCGCTGTCCCTACATGCAGCTACAACGCGCATGTACCCCGATCGGTTAACACGAGGCCGAAAGCCGGTGATCACATCAGCCTCAGTCGGCACGAGCGGGTCTGCCGCCCGAGATCGCTCACGTCCGGCGCCCGCCCCACCCGCCGAACGTATCGTTGGACAACCGTATCGTTGGACAACTCGGCCGGCTGGCGACTATGCTGAGAACTCATGCCCTCTGGTCGTGCGATGCCAGGGCGCGAGTGAGCGAAGCCGTCAACGCAGGTCGTACACGGGGTGAAACGGGAGGCGAGGAAGCAATGAACGCCAGGAGAAGATTCTTATCTTTCGTGATGATCGGTGCCGCTGGCCTGGGTGCGTCAGCCCCCGCGGGGCTCCTGGCACAGAACCGCCAGGAGCAGGTGCATCCGGACGCGGCGGGTCCGGCGGCCCAGTCCCTGGCCGTGTACCGGCCTGCCGTCCAGTTCGTGCACGGCGGGGTCACCGCGGGTCATCCGCTAGCATCGATGGCCGGGCTCAGGATCCTCCTCCAGGGCGGAAATGCGGCCGACGCCTCGGTGGCTACCCTGGCAACGCTCCATGTGATGAGACCTCAGAGCTCGGGCACCGGGGGGAACGGGTTCTTCACGATCTATGACAAGACGACCGATCGGGTTTACTCGCTGGGCGCCACGGGCGCTGCCCCCATGGCGATCGATCCGGAGAAGATGAGCCGCGAGTCGCTCAACCACGGCATCCACGCCGGGGTCGTCCCCGGGCTGTTCGGAGGGTGGGTCGCAGTTCTCGACCGGTTCGGATCGATGAGCCTGTCGGAGGTTCTCGAGGCTGCAATCGATTACGCGGAGAACGGGCATCCGATCGAGGAGTCGGTGGCCCGTTCGATCGCCGGCGCGCGGGAGCGGTTCGAGCAGTTTCCCACGAGCGCGAGCTTTTTCCTCCCGGGCGGGGAGGTGCCTGAGCCGGGAGGGATGTTCCGGATGACCGACCTGGCGAACACCTTCAACAAGGTGGCGGAAGCCGAACAGCAGGCACTCGGAGCAGGCAAGAGCCGCTCCGAAGCCCTGCAGGCCGCCTTCGAGCGCTTCTACAAGGGCGACATCGCCCATGAAATGGCCCGCTTCTACCAGGAAAACGGTGGCGACTTCACGCTCGAGGATTTCGCCGCCTATGAGCCAATCTGGGCCGAGCCGGTGCGCACGACCTTCCGGGGATACGACATCTACTCAAGCCCTTCGACATCGCGCGGGGGCTTCGAGGTCGCCATGCAGCTGAACCTGGTGGAGGGCTTCGACCTCAAGTCGCTCGGTCACAACAGCGCGGAGGCGCTCCACCTCCTCGCGGAGGCGATCAAGGTGGCCAAGGCCGACATCTACCACTATGTGGCCGACCCGGCATACACCGATATTCCGGCGGCCGGACTGCTGTCGAAAGAGTACGCGGCCGAGCGGCGCAGCCTGATCAGTCGGCAGGCGGCGATATCCTACCCGGCGGCCGGTCGGCCGGCCGATGTCTCCGCGTCGGTTCCCACACCTCGCGGACCGCAGTTCAACGAGCTCGCGGAAGTTGGTGGCACGACGAGTTTCTCTGTGGCTGACCAGTTCGGCAACGTGATCAGTGTCACGCCGACCCACGGGGGAGGTTTCGGTACGGGAGTGGTGGTGGGCAACACGGGGCTCCTTTTCAACAACGGCACCCGGATCGGCTCGACATCGCCCTATCCGGACGATGTCAACTACGTTCGTGGAGGGCAGATTCCACTGCTGAACAACTCGCCCGTCATCGTCATGAAGGACGGTGAGTTCGTTCTCGCGATCGGATCTCCGGGCGGCGAGACCATCGGCCAGACACAGTTCCAGACGGTCCTGAACGTGCTGGAGTTCGGGATGTCGATTCAGGAGGCGGTAGCGGCCCCACGGTTCGTCCTCACCGCCGAGCCGAATTTCTATCTGCCGGGTGCGGAGATCGTGCTGAACGTCGAGGACCGTATCGCCCCGGAGGTCGCCGGCGCGTTGATGGACATGGGGCACAACGTGGAGCTTGCGCCGCCCTACAGCTTCGGGAGCAACCAGGGGATCCTGCGGGATGCCGGGACCGGGACGCTGTCGGCCGGCGCGGATCCCCGCCGGGTCGGGTACGCGGTGGGCTGGTGAGGGTCGAGCGCTCCCGGATCCGTCGGACTGGAGTGCGGCACCGCCACGTCCCGCGAGTTCTCCGTCGAGGCCGGAGGTATGCGCCCATGCTCCGTAGACTAGGAATTTCCACCGCGCTGCTCGGGCTGTTCACTGCATGGGCCGCTCCCCCCGGCTCGGCGCAGGAGGCGCACCTGGCGCTCATCCGCGCGAAGCTCCAGTCGGATTTCCAGCGGATCGTGGACGAGTACGAAGGGGTGGCGGGGATCCACGTCCTCGATCTCACCTCGGGCGACCGGTTCGCTGTACAGGACGACCTCGTCTTCCCGCAGGCGAGCGCGATCAAGGTCCCGATCCTCCTCGAGCTGTTTCGGCGGGCGGAATCAGAACCGGGGCTCCTCGACCGCCGCATCGAGCTCACGGATGAAGTGCGTACCGGTGGTAGCGGGGTGCTCCTGCACCTGACCGACAGAGGATCGGCACTCTCGCTCGAGGACTACGCGATCTACATGATCGTGTACTCGGACAACACTGCGACCAACGTGCTGATCGACGAGCTGGGGATGGACGCGATCAACGCGCTCTCGGCTTCGTTGGGGGCGACGGATACGACGCTCCAGCGCAAGATGATCCGGCCCGAGGCCTCCGCCCGAGGCAGTGAGAACCTCTCCACCCCACGTGATGCAGCGTTGATCATGGAGAAGATCGCCAGCTGCGAGCTGCCGATGGGACCCAGGGGGTGTCAGCGGGTTCGCGAGATCCTGGAGATATACAAGGGTGGCCCGATCCGGGCGCCGGTGCCGAGAGAAGTGCCCATTGCATTCAAACCCGGGGGGATCACGGGAGTCTCCACCGTATGGGGCCTCGTGGATGTGCCAGACAGGCCCTATGTGATCTCCGTGATGTCGAACTACGGGGGGAATGGAGGCGGGGTCGTCGAGGCCGCCTCGGCGGCGGCCTACCAGTACTTCTCCCGGCTCTCGGGGATCACCCCTTACGGCGCACGCGTGGCCCTCGAGGTGAAGCGTCGGGTCGAGGCAGCCAGCTCCGCCGCCCGTCCAGCGTCCGCCCACGGATATGGGCTGGTTGCGGACTGGATCGCAGGGCCGGAGGAGATCGGCGGCGTATCGGGGGTGGCGAGCGATGAGCAAGGAATCATCTACGCCTTCCGGCGAGATGGCAACAACGTCTGGAACCTGGATCCGTCAGGCACTGTGGTGAAGGAGTGGGGGCAGGACATCGCCACGTGGACGCACAGCATCCGCGTCGACCACGAGGGATACATCTGGACCGTGGATGGTCAGGGCCATCAGGTAAAGAAGTGGAGTCCGGACGCGAGCGAACTCCTGTTGACCCTCGGAAGGTACGAGGTTGCCGGCGATGGGCCCGATACCTTCAACCGGCCGACCGACGTGGCGGTGGCCCCGAACGGCGATTTCTTCGTGTCGGATGGCTACGTGAATACGCGAGTGGTCAAGTTCGACCGGAGGGGCAACTTCCTCATGGACTGGGGCGGCGCAGGCACCGGCCCGGGCGAGTTCGATACGGTCCACAGCATTGTGATCGACTCCCGCGACCGAGTCTTGGTCGCGGATCGGGGCAACAGCCGGGTCCAGCTCTTCGACTTCCATGGGAACTATCTGGACCAGTGGACGCACCTGGGCACGCCCTACGCCCTCTACCTCATGCCGGACGACCGGCTGTACGTTGCCGACGGGGTGAACGGGAAGGTCTGGATTGCGGACGCCAGCGACGGGGCGCTACTCGCTACGATTGAGGGGACGGAGGGCATCCACTGGGTGGCGGTGGATCCGTCGGGGAGCGTGTATGCCGCTTCGAACCGCAGCCGCTACCTGAGGAAATACACGGAACAGGGGAGCAACTGACGCGCGGGCGACGGAGGGTCAGGGCCTAGAACACATGGAAGGGCCGGCCCTTCCATATCAGGAAGCCCGCAAGAGAGTGAGGCAGGAGAGAGGTAGCGCGGGACCCGTCACATCGCGACTTTCTGCCTCCAGCTGTGCGTCCTGCGGCAACCCCCTGCCCGCCTCCCCGGCCAACGACGCGAGCTGGGGTCCTCGACCGCGAGCGCAACCCCGCCCTCGTCCTACGGAATACCATCGCCTGCGCGCGCAAGGCCTGGGCCCGAAACACGCGGGCGCTTTGCTGTGGGAAAGGTCCCCGGTCCATTAGCCGGAACTTCACGGGATAAAGAGACTTCTCTGCCACGGCAACGTATTGATTTTATTGGACTTTCATCTTCGTCCGGAGGATTTCACCCTGTCACCTTTATGGGAACAGATCGGCTGGGATTGACGTCCAGGAGCTCGAAGGCCCGGGCCTGGAGGCGGGTTGGTCGCGTGACGATCGCCAGTTCGGATTCCGGTTGTCCGGGCAAGCGCACCTTGTTCAGCACGACACTGGACAGATCGTCGAGCAGCGTCTCGAGGCTGTGAACGGGAAAGCCGTCGGGGGTCCGTTTCGTGTCGGTCTTCCGTTTGGCGCTCGGTGACACGCCGGCCTTCTCGACCGGCGTCTTCCTGCCGGCCCGGGCTGCGGACCGGTCATCGTCGTCGAACAGGAGCGGAGCGAGACGCTGGCGCATGTGCCATTGGACGTAGTAAGCGAGCATGCACAGGAACACATGGCCGCGCACATGGTCCTCGCTGTAGACGTAGACGGGACGCACCTTGAGGTGACTTTTCGCGGTCCGGAAGGCCTGCTCGACCGCTGACAGGCTCTTGTAGGCGGCGACGGCGGCGTCCGGCTCGATGTCCTCGAGGCTGGTGCGGATGACGTAGACGCCGTCGAAGCGGGCCTCTGCCGCGATCTTTTCGTGGCGGCGAACCCAGCTCATGCTGGTGTCGTCGATCGTGATCTCGAAGTGCTTCTCGACCTTCCTGCGGTTGGCCTCGCGGCCGACCCGGCGGCCGATGTCCGCCTTGCCGGAGAGGGTTTTGGCGCGGACCGATGCGGCGATCCGCTCGAGCGTCTCCTCAGTGGCCACAAGGAGCTCCTCACGCTTTCTGCGACGCTCCTCGCGCAGACGCGGGTTGAGGCAGACGAGAAGCCGCTCGCCGGGGAAGTCGGGACTGGTGATCTCGGCCACCTTATCGGGAACCGGCGTGTCGGGTGCCAGAGCCGGCCGGGCCGGCTTCTCTTCTCCCGGCTCCCTGGCGGGTGATTTCGCGAGCTTCTTCAGGTCGATCGCCTTGAGGGCCGAGATCCAGTCAAGACCAGCCGGTTCGAGGTCGTTTCGGATGCGGGCGGTGGTGATCATCCCGCGGTCGCCGACGAGTGCGATGCGGCTGATCCCGAAGCGATCCTGGATCCTGGCCACCTGCGGTCCCAAGGTGGTCGGATCGCCGGTGTTGCCTGGGAAGAGTTCGACCGCGATCGGACAGCCGTCGGAGGCGCAGAGCAGGCCGAAGACGATCTGCTTCTTGCCATCGCGGTTGTGACCGAAGGCGGCCAACGGACAGCACTGCCCCTCGAGATAGCTGGACGTGACGTCGTAGAGGATCAGCGTCGCGTCCCTGAGGTGCCGATGGGCGAGGCTCCGCTCGATCCATCGCTGGCGCTTGAGCAGCCAGTCGAGCATGTCGAGCAGCTCATTGCCGCGGACCGAACCCAGCTTGAGCAGGGTGGCGAGGCTGCTGGTGGCGGTTTCGGGCGAGAGGCGCCGCGCGGTGGCGAGCTTCGAGGCCGGCGCGATCACACGGGCAACGATGGCCGCGAGCGCCAGGCTGCGCACGCGGCTGGGGGCACGGTGCAGGATGCGTTCGAGCCCGATCCGGCGTGCCGTGCCGAGTACGGCGGCGACGTTGCCATGGTCGAGGGAGCGTTCGATCCGCAAGAGTTCGGAGAGATCGCTGACGGCGACGCCACCCTTGAGGACGGTGCGAAAGCCCTCGACGACATGCGGCGGGAGCTTGGACAGATTGGCGATGGTCTTCTTACGGATCCTCTTGCCTTCGCGCCAGGCTTGGCGCAGGAGGATGGCGGGCTTTCCGGCCTGGTTGGGTACGGTTTCGATGTTGAAGGCCATGGCCGGCGTCTGTTATGGGAACACTAACAGTAGGATATATCATCGTCACACTCTGTGTCAACAGGGAGTATTGTCCATCACGCTGATCGTATGTTATGGGAACAACGAGCCAGGTTGAACCCGCCCCCAGGACGCATAACCCCTTACATCTCAATGGATTGCACGCTCAGAGGACGGATGAAGTTCCGACTAGACGAGAGCGCAATCACCCGTTCTCCTCCGGGTCGCTGAACGAGCTGCGCAGCTTCGCGATACGGGAAGCGGAGTCCTTCACCGCACTCCGAATGCCAGCCACCGCCCGATCGGCCAGCTTCCTCGAGTTCTCCCGAATCCGCCGCTCCAACTCCTCGTCGGTCAGACCACTGACGTCGACGCCAAGGGCCTGCGCCCGTCTTCGGAGACTTTGGATCACCTTCTTCTTCCGAGCGCTCATCCTGCCTCCGTGCTACGCACATGTGCCCGAGCCATCGTCGCGGTCACGCAGTGGCGCCAGCGTGAGCTGATCGCTGGGCAGACGCGGCCGGCGTCTCAGGGCCGGCGGGGCTCTCCCTGAAACCACTCGGGAGCGAGGATCAACGCATGCCGGGCTCCAACCCGAGCTCGCATTCAATGCAGTGCAGCCGACGGCTGGAATTGCGCGCGAGCGCCCCACCGGACAAGTTGGCCCAAGATAACCGCCGGTACCCCATCACCGCTCCCCGGACCAACCCGCATGTGTCGATCCACGTCGTGGAACTGGGTTCCCCTTTCCCTTCCCAAGCGGAGGTCCCGGGCCGGCATGCTCGGCACCGCTACCCTTTCGTGGGTAGTCGTGGTGGTGGCCTCGGCTCCCGCCTCGGCGGAGCAGGTTTCCGGCACCGGTACGGTCAGCTACACGGTCCCACAGGCCGAGATGGGCGAGGCCATCTACACGAGGGAATGTGCCGGATGCCATCTGGCGAGTCTCGCAGGGTCGTTCGAAGCACCACCGCTGGCCGGGTCCAACTTCCGCCTTCGGTGGACCGACTTGCCGGTGGCGGAATTGCTTCGCATCACGCAGGCGCGGATGCCCACCCAGGAGCCCGGATCCCTCGCCGGCGACGAGTACGCCGCGGTCATCGCATACCTGCTTCAAGAGAATGATCAGCCGGCTGGAGACACCCCGTTGGGCTCGGCCTCGGAAGGCGTCGTGTTCGTGGGCCAGGGCAACCCTGAGCTGGCAGCCGTCCCCGAGCCGGCCCGCTTCCCGGAATCGGGCACGCTGGGCAATACTCCGAGCCCCTTCGCGCATCGGATCGGCACTAGGCGGACGGTCGGGGAGGTCACCGAAACCCCGACTTCCGTCACCCGCACGCTCCGGCCAGTCCAGGGGTTTGTCCCGGTCTCGACGGAAGACCTCGCCGAGCCGCCAGAGGAGGACTGGCTGCACTGGCGTGGCAACCCGCTCTCGTGGGGCTACAGTACGCTGGATCAGATCAATACCGATAATGTCGACGAGCTCCAGATCGCGTGGGTGTGGGGGATGTATCCGGGGACCAACCAGCACGCGCCGCTCGTCCGAAACGGGATCATGTACCTGAGTAGTCCCGTCAACATCATCCAGGCGCTCGATGCCCGGGACGGGACGCTTCTCTGGGAATACCGTCGCGTGTTCCCGAACGGCAGGAGCAACGAGGGTCGACAGGGAACGGGCTCTCAGCTTCGTACTCTGGCCATCTGGGAAGATTTCCTGTTCGTGTCCACGCGTGACGCCCACATCGTGGCGCTCGATGCCCGAACCGGCACCGTTCGGTGGGAAACGAAGTTGGCGGAGTCCGAGCTCGGCTTCACCAATGCGAGCGGACCCGTTGTAGCGGATGGAATCTTGGTCAACGGGATAAACGGCTGCGAGCGTTACACGGAAGAACCGTGTTTCATTACGGGCCACGACGCGGCGACGGGCGCCGAGCTGTGGCGCACGTATACGATCGCTCGCCCTGGTGAGCCTGGCGGCGATACGTGGGGTGATCTCCCTCTCGAGTTTCGGGGCGGGGGCGACGTGTGGAATGGGGGAAGCTGGGACCCGGATCTGGGTCTAGTCTTTTTCGGGACCGCTCAGGCAAAGCCCTGGGTGTACGCCAGTCGCGGAACCGCCGAAGCCGATTCCACGCTGTATACGAACTCCACGCTCGCGCTTGATCCCGTGACGGGCGACATCGTGTGGTATCGTCAGCATGCGCCCGGCGAGACACTGGACCTGGACACGGGATTCGAGCAAGTCCTCCTCGATCTGGATGATCGCCCGATTCTGATGACTGCCGGCAAGGACGGGCTCCTCTGGAAGCTCGACCGCCGGGACGGGAGCTACATCGGAGTCCGTGAAACCGTCTTCCAGAACGTTTGGAATATCGACACGGAGACCGGATCTCTCGAGTACCGCAGCGACATCCCGACAGCGCAGGTAGGGGAATGGATGTCCGTGTGTCCATCCACTGCGGGAGGCAAGAACTGGCCGGCGATGGGCTATCACCCCGATACCCGTCTCATGATCCTGCCGCTGAGTCAGAGTTGCATGGAGATCGCCGGACGGCAGGTGGCGCTGGAGCTTGGATCGGGTGGAACGGCTGCGGACCGCGCCTTCTTTTCGCCGCCGGGCAAGGAAGGGCTGCTCGGCAAGCTCGCCGCCTACGATGTCAACAATCTGGAAGAGGCGTGGAGCGTCGAGCAGCCCGCCTCCTTCCTCACGGGTGTGCTTTCGACAGCGGGAGGCGTGTTGTTCGCCGGAGATTACGACCGGTGGATTCATGCCTACGATGTGACAAATGGGGACGAGTTGTGGAAGGCACGCCTCGGCACGGCCGTCATGGGGTTCCCGCTGACCTACGAGATTGACGGCGTGCAGTACCTGGCAGTGGGATCGACCCGCGGGGGCGGCAGCCCATCGAATGTCCCGGACGTGCTCACTCCGGAGCTGTCGGCCCCGGACGGCGCCAACGCCATTTACGTCTTCCGGGTCGGGCAGTAGGGCTCAGCCGGGCAATGCCTCCTCGAGGCAGTTGCCTGATGGGTTCCTTCGCGAATTCGTCGGATGTGGATGCGGCCTTTGCAATCGTTGAGGGACGTTGTCACAGCCAGGCAAACTTCAGCACGAAGAGTGACGCAACCACGATCAACGCCGGCGAGCACTCTCGCCAGCGCCCCGCCATTATCTTGATCAGGACGTAGGTGAGGAAGCCGATACCGATTCCGTCGGCAATCGAGAATGTCAACGGGACAGCGGTGACGGTCATGATTGCCGGAGCGGATTCGGTCACGTCATCCCAGTTCACCTCCACCAGCGGCCGCACCATGAGGCACGCGACGTAGAGGATGGCCGGCGCCGTCGCGTGAGGCGGTATGGACCCGGCTAGCGGCGCGAGGAACAGGCAGGCCAGGAACAGCCCGGCCACCACAACCGCGGTCAGACCGGTGCGCCCACCGGCGCTGGTGCCCGTTGCGCTCTCGATGTAGCTCGTCACCGGAGAGGTGCCGAGGAGGGCGCCACCGACGGTGCCCGTTGAATCGGCGATCAGTGCGCGCTGCATGCCCGGGAGACGTCCGCCGTCGTCGAGTAGCTCCGCTTGATGTGCGACGCCGATGAGCGTTCCTGTCGTATCGAACAGGTCGACCATGAGGAACGTCAGGACCACCGCGACCATGTTCGCCCGCAGTGCGCCGGAGATGTCGAGAGCGAGCAGCGTCGGTGTCGGATCGGGGGGCAGCGACGCGATGCCCTGCCATTCGGAGACGCCCAGGGCAAGGCCGACCGCTGAGACACTCAGCATCCCGATGACAGCGGCACCGGGCACGCGGCGTGCCGAGAGCGCGGCGATTACGCAAAAGCCGAGCAGGGCCGACACGGGCCCCGGCGTCATCAGCTCCCCAGCCGTGACCATCGTGGCCTCGCTGGCTTGGATGACGCCGGCGTTCTGCAGCGCAATCAGCCCTAGGAAGAGGCCAATCCCGGCCACGATGGCCAGCTTCAGTCCCTGGGGGATCGCCTCGATGATCCGTCGTCGTACAGGTAGGATACTGAGAATCAGGAACAACACGCCGGAAACGAACACCGCGCCGAGCGCGACTTCCCACGTGTGGCCGAGGCCGAGTACGACGCCGTATGCGAAGAAGGCGTTGAGACCCATGCCAGGGGCCAGCGCGATCGGATAGTTGGCGTACAACCCCATCACGAGGGTGCTGAACGCGGCGGCGACGCAGGTGGCGACGAATACCGCGTCGAATGGCATGCCGGCATCGGCGAGGATCTGCGGGTTGACGAAGACGATGTAGGCCATCGTCAGGAAGGTCGTCACGCCCGCCGTCAACTCCGTAAGCACGTCGGTGCCACGCTGACTCAGTTTGAAGAAGCGATCAAGCAACCTTGTCATGGATTTCCGTTGCCGATTCTGGTGATCGTGGCGGACCAAGCCCATCGGTCTCCCTGTCCATTCGGGACGGCTGTGTCATGCAGCACTTGGCCGGGCCGTTCGTGCATCCACAACAGACGTTGCCGAAGCGCCGCAGGCGGAGTTCATCCGCCGAAGACATCATCGAGTTCACGTGCGACCCTTGGTCGCCCACGGTCCAGCCAGACCCGGGCGGTTGGCCCGACACCTCATGAAGGAGCCCAGCATCGCCAGGGGCGGAGCGGGGCAAGTTGCCCGCGGTCACGGGACGGAGGCCAAGGGACTCGAACCCCACGGTGGGGCGGCCTCACGCGGTCGGCGCAGCATCTCGGTAATATGATCAACTCATCGCTAGGTGTTGCCCGGACATCCCAGCCGAAGGGCGGATTCGCTGGCCCCAGCCAAGCCGTGTGGCACGTCCAATTCTACCTCGCGCAATGATTGGCGCCATGTCATGGAAACTTCTTGTAATTCAGATATATGCGGTTGTCAGCTCGCCGCATATTCTTCCGCCCCCATGAAGTGCAGGGAGCTGTAGGGCTCGTTTCCGACGACCCTGGCATCGTGTCCGGCGCCGATGGCGAACAGGTCGCCCGGCTGCATTAGAACCTCTCGCCCGTCCGCCATCCGGACCATCATCTTCCCGGTTTCCACCAATCCGACGTGTTCAGTTTCGCAGAACTGTCGAGCCTCGGCCGCTCCCACGTGCGTGGACCAGACCCAGTCCGGTTCGTACCGTGCCCGAGCGATCACCATCGGGCCGACCCGAACCAGGGAGAGGCTTCCCTTTTCGAAGTGGCGCACCTCGTCAGGGGCGTCCAAGCGTTTGATGAGCAACAGCGCGTTCGTCATTGTCGGCTCCTTTCACGGCCGGGTTCTTCCAACCGCTTCAGCTTCCGAACCCCGTCACTTCGCTCCAGCACCTCCCCAAAACGGCTCCTGGAGTCCCGGCGCTCTTCGCCCCGAGCCGCCTGGGGTTTTCCGGAGAGCTCGTTACAGGGAAGCTAGCGGAGGAAGCACAACTCGCTCCGAACGATCGCCGGGATCTGTGAAGCGGCACAGCGCCTGACCATGCAGAAGACGGATCTTCCGGGAACGCTCCTTCCACCGGCCGAGCCCTCCCAGCGTCCTGCGACTCCGATGCCGCACCGTGGACCGCGATACGCCGAGCGCCTGACTGGTGGCCCGGCGCTCGGAGACTGGTAGGCCGCACAAGCCTAGTCCGAGGCAGCGGGAGTGGCGATTCGTTCCCCTCGTGCATCGCGCTCGCAAGGCCTCACGCATCGAGATCGAAGCTATACGGGCGGATGGCCATGCACGACGCCGTCTACTCCCCAACCGTGACTTTCCTGCGCTCCGCGAAGTCAGGTTACCGCGTCATGGCAGCGCCATCGCTGCGATCCCGTCCCCCAGCTGAATGATCACGTACTGCTTCCCCTCGTGCATCCAGCTGGACATGCCGTAAAGGGTGAAGCCTGGCAATGGGACCGCTCCAACCCGCTCCCCAGTTCGCTTGTCGATCGCGAACAGGTGCGGCGCGTCGTCGCTGGTCTGACCGGAGGCCAGCAGCAAGTTAGGCGTGACGGTCATAGCGGCGTGTCCCTGCCGTCCCCGGTTCGGATCCACGCCCGGTACGCCCTGAAGCAAGGGGTGGTTGCGGATCATGTCCTGCTCCTCCTGCGGCGCGTCCCCGTTGGCGATCATCCAGAGGTGCTCACCAGTGTTCATGTCGATCGCGACGATACGGCCGTCCGGCCCCTTCCAGATGGGAAGGCCCTCGAGCTCGGCTTCTTCTCCCCCGGGAACACTCGTAGCCACTGCTACCCAGTCGGAGTGTGTCGATCCGGACTGTTCGGGCCCGTCCATCGGCGACTCGATTCCGGGCATCACCTGGAGTCGAAAGCAGCTGCTCATGGACGTGATGAACATGACGCCTTCAACCGGATCGGCGACGGCCGGTCCGGTGATATTGGTGCCTCCTCCTCCACCCGGGCAGTTCCAGGCAGGGCCGGATGGATCGTCTATTGCCGTGGGCGGATTGAACATCGGATTGAAGAGATTGCGCTCTCGAGCGAGCTGTAGCGCCCGATCGTAGATCTCGGGCGTGTAATCGATCAGGTGTTCCTCGCTCCGGCCTTGCAGGTCGAAAGGGGCGGGCCGGCTTGGAAACGGCTGCGTCGGCGAAAGCTGTTCGCCGCGGACGTTGGATCGAGGAACCGGACGTTCTTCGATCGGCCAGATGGGGTCACCGGTTTCCCGGTCCAGAGCGTACAGGAAGGCCTGCTTCGTGGCCTGGAAGATCCCGTTGATCTCACGACCGTCCACGGTCACATCCATCAGGATCGGTGCCGTCGAAGTGTCGTAGTTCCAGATGTCGTGGTGCACCATCTGGTAGTGCCACGCGCGCTCGCCGGTCTGGACATCCAGCGCGATAATGCTCGTGCTGAACAGGTTGTCCCCCGGTGCGTGGCCCCCGTAGTAGTCGATCGTGGCCCCGTTGGTCACGACGTAGACAAGTCCTAGGTCCGGATCCGCGGACATCGGTGCCCAGGAGGAGACGTCGCCCGTCCATTCCCACGCGTCGTTTTCCCACGTCTCGTGCCCGAACTCACCCGGTCGTGGAATCACGTTGAACTTCCACTTGAAATCGCCAGTGCGCGCGTCATAGGCGAGAATGTCGCCCGGAATGTTCTCGACGCGGGTCTGCAGGTAGCCCTGTTCGGCAGAGTTTCCGACGACCACGACATCGTTGACGACGATCGGCGGCGAGGATGTGGTGATGTAGCCAAGCTCGAGCGGGATCCCCATGTACGGGTCGAAATCCCCGCCGTACTCAAGCCACGGACCCCAATCCGCGATGATGTCCGCCAGCATGTCGACGCTACCGGACGGCGGGAAGCCATCGATCGGAACCCGGTCACCCCAGCCCTCGAGAGGCTGTCCCGTCTCCGTGTCCAGCGCGTGCAGGAAAAACGCGGGCGTCGAAATGTAGACCACGCCCCGTCCGTCGATTTCTCCGTACGCAATCCCCTTTCCGTAGCCCGCCCGCATGGAGTACTCCCACCGGTGGGTGTTCGGCTCGGTGAAGCTCCACAGCAGCTCACCCGTCTCCGGGTCGAGTGAAATCACGTGGCGACGCTCGCCCGTCACGGTGATAAGCTTTCCGTCGATATAACTCGGAGTCGCGCGAGGAGTGCTCGCGCCGAAGCTGGCCGCGTTCCAACGCCACGCAACCTCCAGCTGCTCGAAGTTCGAAGCGTTGATCTGGTCGGCTGGGGCATAGCGCGTATGCCAGGCGTCGCCGCCGAGATAGTGCCACTGCCCACCCTCGGTTCCCGGGCCTTGCCCCACAGCCAGGGGAGGCAGCCCTACCGCCCAACTTAGAGCCGAAACCAACCCCACCAGAAGTGTGTGTCTCCTACCGCCCGGCAACGTCACTTTCGGCATCTTTCCCTCATCGTAGAAGAACTCCTGTGAGGCATCCGTAACCCTGACAAGCTCTATTGCGGCTGTTCGCTCGTCAACGAGTCGTAGCTGGAGGGCGGGAGCTTGGGTCGGCATCGCGCGTCCGGGGACCGGGGGCGGCAGTAGGGAGCGAAGCGACCGGAGCCCGAACCCGGACGCGCGACGAGGCCACGCAGGGTGGCCGTCGCGACCCCCCCCCCGGCGGCTTCCGGCGGACCCCCCCCCCCCGAGGAGGTCTTGGTGGGCCGTCATGCGGTCGCTGTTGGCCCGGGTGTAAACGATATGACAGTGGTGTAGGGGGCGGTCGATGAGGGCCGCCGCCATGATCTTGGCGCGAGCACGCTTCCCCACTCCTCGAAGTGGGCTCGCCCCGCAGTGAATGCTTTCAAAGGCAGGGGAGTCCGAAGCGACCGCAGGTCGTGGAGGAAAGGAGAAGCTGGTTGGGCGATGGAGTGCACCGACGCATCCGATCTCCGGGAGCATGTCTCCTCTGCTCTCCTCGCACACGAAATACACTCTGCATATCTAGGGAATATTGAGTTGGCCCCGATACGGGACGGGGCACGGAGAGCTCCGGTCATTCGGTTTAGGACCAGTCGGCGTTATGGGACCTTGCAACCCGCCTGCTGCCATGCGGGAGCACCCGTAGGACGCCGAGTTTCGGGGTACCTGGAGGCGAGGTCGGGGGAGAGGCTACTCTGTATACGACCGGCGGCTGGTGGCCGTTGAACGTTGGGCAGCAGGACGCCCGCCGATGCGTACATCTGCAAGCTGGGCCCAGCCAGCGACGCCGCTGTTTGGAATGCCTCGATCTGTATCCCAGAGGACGCCCATGCCACCTTCCGCGCGCGCTCCCGTCCGGTATCAGTCCCTCCGGGAAGGAAGTCAAACCGACGAGGAGGTCGGCGGCGATGACTCTAGTGGCTGCGGCCGTCGTCGGCCACGTCGTCTATACACCCATTTGCGGTTTCGACCAGCGCATCGTAGTGTGAAGCACTCGCAACACTGTTACCTAGCCAAGGAGGAACTAATGGTGCTAGCGGCCAAGGGCGCTCTCGTCGTTGCACTGGTGATTGCTGTGGCCGGAGGCTTGGGATTCGAGCAGGCCTGGTTTGGCTGGGTACTCGCAGTCCTCGGTCTGATCGTCGGATTCTTGCATATCACCGACAAAGAAGGTCAGGCTTTCCTCGTAGCGGCGATCGCACTGATCCTAGCGGCAGAAGCCCTCGGAGCGATCCCTTACGTCGGGGGGGTGGTGACCGGCATCATCGCGAATCTCGTGATGTTCCTGGGGGGCGCAGTCCTGGTCGTTTCGGGTAAGAGCCTGTTCGCGGCAGTGAAAGACTGAAGTTGTACTGACGCAGCGGTTATCGGAGCCAACAAGCCCGCCCTCGCGAGAGGGGCGTTCATACCCAGTCGCTTTGCAGTGGTCTTGACCCGGCGGGTACACGCGCCTGGTAACCCGCCCACTACCAAGCGGGAGCCCCGGCAGGTCGCCGACTTTCGGGGCACTTGGTAGTCCCATAGGGGAAAGGCTTCCATGCCTCCGGAGTCCTAGATATCGATCGGGCCGATTCTGGGGAGAACAGACCCTCCCCTTCGCCCCTTAGACGACTGAGGGGCACGACCGCGAAGCCTCTAGTCGAGAGTGTGAACGCAGAACACTCCAACTAAGGATCGGCGTCTCCGATGGTCCAGTCAGTAGCGCTGCTGGTCAGCAACGCAGAGGTTACGGCGATCGGGATCACAGGATCACGCGAAACGCGTTTGTGGCGCGGTTCAGACCGTCTTTTGGATAATCGACCTCCAATCGGGCCGGATACGCAAGCGGGGCGTATACTGCTCAGTCATTGAGCCGTCTCCGTCCGAGGCCGTGAATCTGAAGTAGGACCAGTAGTCGCCTTCCTCGCTCGTGACTTCGAAATCACGAGCCGTTGTCCGGCCCGTAGGAAGGCGTTACGACACGTACGTTAGTAGGGGTAACCTGGGAGCCTTGGCATCCCGGGTTTCCAATCGGGCAGGGGAGCCCAAGCATCTCGATTTGGCATCTCCACTTTCGGCAGACTCTCCGCGTCAAGTACATCGTCCTCCGCGATGACATCGTTCAAGTAGAGGAGATAGGCCGTTAGCGCGTAGACCTCATCGGCGGTGAGGATTCCTTCTTGATTAAGAGGCATGCCGCGATTGATGTAATCCCATACCGTCGTCGCGTACGGCGAGCGGATCGCCAGTATTCGCCCCAGGTCCCAGGGGTCGGCATCTGGTCCCGCTTCGTTCTTGACCAACCTGGGAGCGATGCCCCCTGCCCCTGTCGCCCCGTGGCATGCAGCGCAACCGGTCCGCTGATAGACCAGCGCACCGTCCTCGGCCGTACCGCGTCCCGGCGGGAGTTCCTCTCCCGAAGGACTGATGGAGATATCCCAGGCACGGATCTCTTCTGCGCTCGGGGTTCTTCCCACACCATGAGTGAGCCCCTGCGCTTGTACGGAGCCCCCCACGAGCATCACGAAGGGGAGAAGCCTAAGAAATCGCATTGTGAACGCTCCCATCGCTCGCGATCCTCCAGGGTTGAATGGAGTTGTCCTGGCCGGTCACACTGAATGGCCGATCCGGCTCGCCGGGGTAGACTGCTCCGGGCCTCCAGAACTCGGCGACCTGAGCTCGCGTCGGTTGAACTTGGCCCAATTCGTCCGTGCTGCGCGACAGGAGCTCGGCCTCGGTTCCGTCCCAGTTCCAGTGGAAGCTGAACCGGGTGTGCGCCATGCGATGTGTCGTTCCATGAATTTCGGCGTCCATCCAGCGCCGGCCACCGTCGGTGGATACTTCCACCCGGCTCACGCCCCCCCCACCGGACCAGGCCAAGCCGCTGATCTCGTAGAATCCGCGACCGGGCAGCTGCTGTCCCCCGGAGGGAAAAGTGATGACCGATTTCGGTCCGATCTGGTAACCCAGCGCAGCAGCGGCGGGATCCCGACGGAGATGCCCGTAGTCGTTGTAGGTCATGTAGTACCGGTCCACCACCTTGATTCGCCTCAGCCACTTGACGTTAAAGATTCCTTCAAAGCCGGGAACCAGCAGCCGCAGCGGGAAGCCTTGTTGGGGACGTACCGCCTCGCCGTTCATGCCGTAGCAAACCACACAGTCGTCCATGGCCTTCGCCATCGGAATGCTCGACGCTCCCTTCACTTCCTCGACCCCTTCCGCCACGATCCAGGCCCCACCGTCTTTCACGCCCGCCTCTCTGAGCAGAGTAGACAGGAGCACTCCGGTCCATTCGGCGCAGCTGGTCGCCCCGTGTGTTTCCTGCACCGTCGTGTGCGTGGGCCTCGAACGGTTGCCCGCGCACTCGATGAAATGAAGACGCGTCACGGACGGGAGGCGCTTCAGGTCCTCCATGGTGAAGATCAGTGGGCGGTCCACCATGCCGTGGATCATGAGGCGATGCTCCCGGGGGTCGATGTCCGGGACGAAAGAGCCACGCGTGGTGTTTGTGAAGTGGAGCGAGGATGGCGTGATCACTCCCACCGAATCCTGAAGCGGAGTCGCCGTATGAAAGACGAGTCCAAAGGCATCGGGTGACGGCCTGCCGCCGTGCGGTATGCGTACCGACGTCACGAAACGGGAGCGTTCGCCATAGGCGATCAGCTCCGGACTCGACCAGTCCTGGCCCTCGCTGGACTGTCCTGATGCTGGTGTCTGGCCGATCGCGGGCACTACCCCTCCCAAGGTCAAACCACCGGCCAACGCCGCTCCACTTTTTAGGAAATCCCTTCGATCGGGGTGCTTCGAACCCATGGGTCTCTCCTTCGCGGATGAGGTTACCCGAAAATCGCTTCCCCTCCGTCTAGGAGTATACGCCACGGAAAGCTACGCCAACAGTCGACGCGAATGGGCACCCGCTGTGAGGATCTGGGCGAGAACTGCCTGTGCGGAGCTTGCCTGATAGGGTGGGCAGCGGTGCATCGCCTCCAGGGCAAGAGGGTCCAAACCGACCCCATACTTGCTGACTACATGCAACTCCGGCAGGGCCACGAGTACCGCCTCGTCGAGCTGTGCGGTACCGACGAGAGAGAACGGTGAGGCGAGCTCAATGTCATCCCAGTCCCTCGCCCGGATCCGTCACCAGGGGTGCTGAGAGTGCGGGATCTCGCCTTGCGGAAGGGCGGTGGGGCAAGGTCAGGGTGCGGTGCGTCCTCGGGGAAGGTGGGAAGCAGCGATTTGGATGCTGTGCGGGGCGATGTATCCGTGAAGCGTGCGTGAATCGGGAGTGCAGCGGACGCCGAGCCACCGCCCCGGAGTGAACCCATCCGAGGCGGAAGGGGGGCAAGGCTCGGAGGCGTTACGCGGGTGCTGGGTGTAGCTGCTCGGCGGCGGCGGCGAGGTTGCGAGCGACCCGTATGAAGAGTTCGCGCCACGGGTAGACCGAGGAGAGCGAGATCCAGATCTTTCGCGTCGTCACCCGGACCGATCCGGCGATCTTCAGCAGCCGAGTGCGGATGGTCCCGGCCTGAGCCCTCGCCAGCCTGGTGGCTTTCAGCCCGAACGTGCGGATGATCTGGATCACAACACCCGCGAAGGCCGAGAAGTACGCCCGCAGCTGGTTGGCCCGCATCGTGTGGGACGAGGTCCGGTCGGCGAACAGATCGAGTTGCTGCTCCTTGATCCGGTTCTCCATATCGCCCCGTGCACAGTAGAGATCCTCGTACAGGGCCCTCGCCCCGATCCTGTCCCTGGGGATGTCGGTGACGACGAATCGGGGGTTGTAGCCACGCTTGCCGGGCAGCCACTCCGCCTTGCCCACCACCCGTCGCTCGCAGCTCCAGCTCTCTATCGTCCGGTAGCGGCCATCGCGATACCGGCGCGATGCCTCGCCACTCTCCCGGCACGCGAGTCTCGATGCCTCCATCTCCCCCTCGATCATCCCCTGGAGCCTCGGATTGCGCGCCATCCCGAACACGTAGGAAAGGCCGTGTTGCTCGCACCACCCCATGAGCTCCTCACGGCAGAAGCCCGAATCGCCGCGAACCGTGATCTCCACTTCCGGCCACCGCTCCCGGATCCGCCCGACCACCCGCTCCAACTCCTCGAGCGCACACGCCGAGGCATCGATCCTCGACGGGCGAAGGCGTACGCCGAGCACATGGTCGCCGCAGGTGATGTACAGAGGCAGGTAGCAATAGTGGCCGTAGTAGCCGTGGAACTGACCCCCCTCCTGCTTGCCGTGCACCGGGTCATCCGTGGCATCGAGATCGATCACGATCTCCTCGAGTCGCTCCGCATGCATGTCCACGAACACATCCACAAGCAGACCGTCCAACTCATCCTGGTCGGCCACGATCTTCCTGTAGCGATCGCCCGCGGCCGTATCCGGGCATCCCAGTTCCATCCGGTTCAACGTGCTCGATCCCGCCAGGGGATACGCCCGCTCCTCGCCCGTCAGGTCGCCACGCCCGCACGCCAGCGCCAGCATGCTGTCCCTTCGAATCTCGTCATGATCGTTGAGATCTTCGTAACCCAGCGCGAGCCCGAACACCCGCTGTCTGACCAGCGCTTCCAGCGAGTGCTCCGTTCGGGTCGGATCCCGGTCGTCGTCGAAGCAGGCCGCCATCCGTGCGCTCAGCCCCACAACCTTGTCCGCATCCCGCAATAGCAGCGCTCCGCCGTCCGACGACATCCGCCCGCCGTCAAATCGGCCTATGACCTCACGCCGCCCCGCCCCTCGAAACACCACGGGATCCCGTACACACTGTGTCATGATGGGAATCGCTCCACAAATCAGGGTAAGTCGCTGCCAATACTACCCTTGACCCATGTAGACGTCCCATCACACACAGCCCTGGTGAGCGATCCGGGCTAGGCTGGTGGACGCAAGTGGGGCACACGACAGTGTCCCCGGGTAGCGGATCTGCAGCACTTCTTTCGAAGTTTGGCCGGAGACCGTCGGTGTCCGGGCGCACATCGACGTCGGCAACTAGGCGTCCCCCCTCCACCGAAGGATGGTCACGAATCGACCCCACACCCCGTGAGAAGCGTCCTAGGGCCTTCGCGACCTTCACCCCGTGTCTCACCTATCAGTCGTCTCAACACGCCATAAGAAAGCCCCCAGCGTCGCCGGGGGCCGAATGGGCCCAAAAGCCCGTCGTTGCGGGACGGAGGCGGGGGGACTCGAACCCCCAAGGGTGATTAGCCCGCCGCATTTCGAGTGCGGTGCCTTACCAATTAGACTACGCCTCCAACTCCTATACCGACGATACGCCTGAGAGAGTTCCGCGACCCGGAGCCAGCAAAGAGCGGTGCCGCCCCCCCGTCCCGCGGCCGCTGGAGCCCCGGGTTTGCACCCGGGGCGACCAGCCTGCTGACCACCCACCGCACCAGGAATCGGGGCGCCCGGATTCGAACCGGGGACCTCTGCGACCCGAACGCAGCGCTCTACCGGACTGAGCCACGCCCCGAGTGAGTCGGCCTCAAGATCGGACGAAGGGTGGGTGAAGCGGATGGGGTGTCCGCAGCGTCCGGGGCTCACGAGCTAGAAATTAAACGAAAAAACGGGCCGGAGGCCACCACTGATGTGTCATCCCAGGGGGTCGGTCGATCTGAACGTCGAGCCCGTGGACGACCCACTGACTTGCGCGGGCGGAGGAGCGAGTCGGGTGAGGTACGTCCTTTACACGGCCCGGAGGGTGGAGGAGTGCCCCCCAACTCTGTAGCTCAGGAGACGTCCAGCATTTGGCACCTGGTGAGTTGACGGGGCCGCCCCGTGGTGGTTCCGTGTCGGATCGACTCGCGAACCGGAGGCTAGGCGAGATCAAGCTGAGTGCTCATTCCGGTTCAAGCCGTTCACCCCGGGGTGAACGAGTAACGGCCGTGGATCGCATATGGCAGCTACGCCCTCTTCCATCCTCGGCGAGTCCCCTGAGAGGGGGAATTAGACAGTGTCGCAGAAGAGGTTGTCCATGCGAAGGATTCGAGAAGTGACGCGCCTGAAGTACGAGCTCGGGCGTCGCCGCCAGGTGGTTTCAGCGGGTGAGAGACCAGCTTCTCAGGGCTCCAGTCTCTCACCCACCTTGTCTGTCTCAGCAGCGTGCGCTCGGTGAGAATATCACACCAAGGCCCCTTGGATTAGTCCAACTACTGCTGACGCTATCGAATCGAATTCCTGTATTCTTGCTATTGTCGCACAGTTCTCGACGGATCGAAGTGTTGTCCCTCTCCCATCGAGTGGATGCCGCCTCGGGTGCGATAGCAGAGCGTTCTTCTGGGGTCAGCTTGGCGACGCGAGCCTCACCGCCCTCTGCCGCCCGCTCTTCCTCAAGCGTAGGCTCGTGGTCCTCGTTCTCGACCCTGCCCACGGACAGGTCTACAATCCGCTTCGCCAGCTGGCTCATGTCCCCGGGTCGTTCGGGAGTGCGGTACTCCGCCATGCTGAGAGACATCGGTAGCTCCAACTTGTCAAGCTTCTCCACCAGTACAATGCAAGCTGTACTACTGCCCGCGTCCGACACCGCTGTCGTTCGCATGACATCGTTGCTAGACTGGCACCCGATTGGGGGCGGCACATTTGAGACATGCGGCTCATTTCAGGGGGAGCAGTATCATGACCTGGCGAAGCCGGGTCCCGCTCCCGAGGGTGCACTGATCACGGAGCAGGAAGAGAAGAGGTGCGGGATGCCGGAATCCGCAGGACCTGAGCCAGGGGAGACCCGTGCGACGCCGGCCGCCGGACCGCGCAGCGGGAAGAGCGTCTGCGTCTACCTGGGAGGGAACCTCGGATCGGAGCAGCGCTACGCCGATGAAGCCGATTCCCTCGGACGCTTGATGGCAGCCGAGGGGATCGGCCTCGTATACGGGGGCGGCAGCGTCGGGCTGATGGGCGTGCTGGCGAATGCCATACTGGACAATGGCGGATTTGTCATCGGAATTGTCCCCCGACAGCTCTCGTATCAGGAGCTCGCCCATGAGGGGCTCAGCCGACTCGTCGAAGTCGCCACGATGCACGAACGAAAGCGCCTGATGCAGCAGCTCTCCCAGGCCTGTATCGCTTTGCCGGGCGGGTTCGGCACGCTGGAGGAGATCTTTGAAGTCCTATGCTGGTCACAGCAACCGCTGTACTTGACGGAGAAGCCGTGCTGCTTGGCGAATATCGGCGGCTACTACGACCACCTGTTCGCATTCCTCGACCGAGCGGTCGAGGGGGGATTACTCCTCCCGCAGAATCGTGCGCTTGCCCGACAGGCCCCGACGGCCACGGGGGCGCTGCGGGTGATCCAGAAGGCTTGGGCTGACGAGGAACAGGCCATGGAGGATGTGATCAGGGCCTACGAGGTGTAGGGTTCCGTCAGACCCAGGCGGCGAGAGCCGCGTCGCGGGAGCTCTTTATGGGGATGATCTGGCTAGAGCCGCTGATCTTGAAGATCTCCTCGATGTGGTTCTTCATCGAGCAGAGAACGAGAGCTTCCCGTCCTTTGTCTTCAGCGCCTTGCTGGCGATGAAGAGGACCCTCATGCCCGTGCTGCTGATGGAGTCGAGCCGGCTGAAGTCGACTATCAGACGCCGCTCCCCCTTGCTGACGTGGTCCATGACGACAGACTTGAACGAGTGCACGTTTCCGCTGTCGAGCCGGCCGATGGGCGAGAGCACCAATACCTTGCCGGCCCGTTCCTCCGAAACTTCGGCATCCATCGCAGTCATCCCCTTTGTTGCGACGTTGGCTCCGTCACGTTGAGGCTGGCGTGAGATCGTGCTCCAGCGTCAGCCGATTCTCGCTATCGGCGAACTCGCAATTCATTCGGTCCGCAAACCCCTTGACCAGGTATGTCCCGAGGCCGCCGACCTGGCGTTCGTCGAGTGGCAACGTGACGTCGGGGCTTGCCGCCTGCGTCGGATCGAAGGATTGCCCGTTGTCAAACGTGGTCAGCACGAGAACGGTGCTCTTGACTTGCACGGCGATCTCGAACCTGGGCTGAACGACGCCCCTGAGGCCGCAGCTCACCGTGTTCGTGATCGATTCCTCGACGGCCAAGTTGATCATGTAGACCTTCTGCGCGGGCAGATTCTTGGCGTAGCCGAGTTTCTCGATCTTCTATGCCAGGTCGCGTACAGCAGAGGGGCTAGGCGACACCGAGATGCGCAGTTCGTCCTTCATCGCCTATGACCTTCCAAGTGCGAAGAGCCGTGCACCGTGACCAGCGCCCCGGCTCCCGGACAAGACCGGAATCCACGCGCCAAGGCGGAGGGGGGGGACGCGGCTCCTGCCCTATTGGCCGGAGCGCCGAGGCGCGCTCATCCGAGGCGTGGTTCGCCTGTGAGACTCCCGCCCCCCCCTCGCGGAGGAACGGCCCCGGTGCCCGCCTGCCCGTTTCGTCCGTCAACACTGCACCCGGATCGCTCTCCGCCACGGGTGTGCACGGACCCGTTACAAGCGCCACATCACCCATAGTTGTGGGACGTTGTCGTGGTTCTTCGTTCCCAGTTTGTTGCGCCAATACTGATATTCGACGCCGAGGAAGAGCTGATTCGCACTGCCGGTCAATGTCTTCCCGATGTCCCACCCAAGCTGTGGCTGTGCGAGGATCCACCCGTCCTGGGGATCGCCGAATTCGTTTGTCGTTCCACCGATGTACTCCATGTGGCCAGTGAACCAGAACGACTGGCTGCCAAGATCGAAGGCCGCACCCCAGCTTACGTCCACCATGAAGCTGTCGTCCGTCCGGGGTGCGCCCCCGTTGTTGGTGCCTTTGCTCGCGTCGATAAAGGCAGTCACGTCCGTGTTGAAGAAAACGAAGCCCGGAACGTCCCATGAGAATCGAGCGCCAGGGAGCCACTTGAAGACGTTGGCGTCGCCGTCGACGTTGATGCCCCCGATAAACGCGATATCGCGGAGTGGGCCGCCCCCGATCGTCTGGTCCGCGAGCCTGCCCACGCTCAGGGTGGGATACCACTCGCCGTAGAACTCGATGTCGTTGAATCCGTCTGCGACGCTGTCGTCCAGAAGGTCGATGAAAAAGAAGCTGTCGCCGAGCGACCAGCTCGATGCGTGCTGGAAGGTCAGGATGTGCGTGCCGTGCTGCGTCGCATCGAAGGGGTTGGTGAGTTTGCCATACTGGTAGTGGAACTCCATCTGTGCCGCCGTCCCGGCCGGTGCAGCTGCGAGCATTGCCAAGGCGGGGAGCCAGGCCCGGAGTAAACCGAGCTGGGCGAGTCTTGTCATTTCGAAGTGTTACCTGCGTTGTAAACGGGTTGGCGGGCCCGATGAGCTTGGCGGGGGGCACGAGTCTCTCCGGGCGGTAGATTCTACGATCGTGTTCCTCCTCTGTTCGCTTCGGAGGATCCTCGTCGACTCCAGCCTGCCCGTGCGGCAAGTGGGTCCGCGTCCATGCTGTCTAGGAGGAGACAGAGATGACCGTCCACAGCGGCCGAGGGTCAACCGTTCACAAGACAGGGGAACGTGGTCGCGTGGTGCACACAGCTAGGGTAAGCAGTATGCCTCCAGGATAGAGACGGGATGGGGCGTCCGCAACATCAACGTCTTCCGGCCGGCCTTGGGCCGGGATGGGGTTAACAGCATGGGAATCACCTACCTGGCCATGTCACGACGCCCTGTTGTTTACGCGGGCGCGAGACTGTCATGGGTTCTAGAATGTGTCCCGCTTGGGGTGCGGGGCGTGGCCAGCCCGTAGGCTCGTGAGGGATTCCCTGCCCGGGCGGGTGCGCGTTTGCGGTTTCGGCAGGGCCGGTCATGGCGCAGCGTGCGTTTTCGAAGAAACCGAACGTGGCGGCTGTGGCGAACCAGACACTCCGCCAACTCTAATGCGTCCACCGGCCAAAACCGCGGGGGACAAGGTCTGCTTACATGGCGCTCTCCCGCCGCGGGGTGGCAGTTGAGCAGGCATGCGGTCCATCGCGCGGGGATCGCCTCCCTCCTCCCGGCCATATACCGCACCAAGAAGAGCGCCGCGGATGGCTGCGTTCGTGTCGGCGTCTCCTTCCCTCATCACAGTGCCGATCTTGTCCCCGCTAGGTCTGGTGCGTGCAGGAGTTGCCAGAGGGCATTTTGAAATGCGATCAGCACCCGCCCCTGCTGATGAACGTAATCGGACGGTGGTGCAGCGGCGGAATTCCTGACGACCCCCACAAATGCCACGGGGGCATCCATTCCCCTGGCCCAGCTGTAGCTCACCGGGAGCAGCGGGCGCGTGGACCGCCGCGGCGATCGCCATTGCGAAGAGGCCGTTGGCCTGCCGGCAGACCGGGTGAGGATGAGTAGTCTCCGCGTCCTGCGAGGTCCACCGGGACACCTCGGCCAAGTCATGTCCGGCCCCGAAGATTCCCAACGGGCTGATCCTCATCATCGCGCCGTTGGCTTGGCTATCGGGATTGGGACGGCCACGCAAACCGCTCGCGACGGTCATGTCGCAATCGAACGGACGGGAGTCCAGCCAATCGGCATCGGAGTCTTGTCTAATCCGGAGATGAGGCTGAACGAGGAGTGAACCCCAGCGGTCGCGGTGGTAGGCTGCATTGCGACCTCCGCGGGAGCTCGGACGGCGGTGGGCACGCGTTGCGAGAATCCCGACCAGGGAGATGCGGGCCACGGCTTGCCCGGACACGTCGGGATGAGCGGACCGGTGCGGAGGGCACTGGGTTTGTGCGGCTTCACAGCCGTCCGTAGGTCTACGGCGCAATCGCATTCCCAATGGTATAGTGTGGGTACGACGGCAGGCGGGAGCGTCGCCCGGGGTGCGGGCCACGGCGTTGCGAGAGAGAATCGCGCGCCGGGGCGGGACGTCCATCTGGCGGCCGGTAAGGCGAGCCGCCGCCGCACTCGCCTTGGGAGCGTGAGCCACGAACTGAGATACCGACGGTGGGGAAAGGGGAACATGGCCAGGAACGTGATCGGAACAGTGCTCGTAGAGTGTTCGACCAGCCCGCTGACCGGGTACTTCAGAGACGGTTGCTGTCACACCGGCGCACAGGATTTCGGGGTCCATGTGGTCTGTGCCCGGGTTACGGCTGAGTTCCTCGAATTCTCGACGTCCAGAGGAAACGACCTAAGTACGCCGAGACCGGCTCTCGGCTTTCCGGGCCTTAAGCCCGGTGACCGATGGTGTCTCTGCGCGGCGCGCTGGCGGGAGGCGCTGGACGCTGGCGTGGCACCACCGGTCGTGCTCGAAGCCACGCATGTGTCGGCGCTTGAGTTCGCGGACCTAGCCGATCTAAAGGTTCACGCTTGGGACGGCAACGCCCCCTCCGGTCGCGACGGCAAGTAGGGCCGACGCTCCCGAAGCCCGGACGAGGTTCGAACCTCGTCCCCTGCGGCTCCTCACCAATCTACGGTCCGTGAAAGCGGGTGTGCTGAAAGGGGGCGGCGCTATATCGTCTCAGCACGTACGATGACAACGGAGGGGGTGTCCCTTTATTCAGGGTCTCAAATCATACCACTAGGTTCTGTGACAGTTGTCTAACTCACTGTAAAACTTTGACATACCTTTCATTGACGTATCATGCCGTTCTGCTTAGTATTACTCTAATTCTGATAACTAAAGTGATACTATATGAAGCGACCGAAGCAACTGAGCGCTGCGTTTGTCAAGACGGTTACGCAGGCCGGCCGGTATGGAGACGGACGCGGCGGGCATGGCCTTTCGCTGCTCGTGAAGCCCACGACCAGCAGGAGGCTGTCGAAAACCTGGGCGCAAAGACTACAGGTTGACGGGAGGGCAGTAAACATCGGGCTCGGTTCCTACCCGGTCGTAACGCTGGCGGACGCTCGGAAGAAGGCGCTCGCCAACCGCCGGGCCGTCGCGCAAGGGGCCGATCCGCGTGGGAGCGGCATACCAACTTTCGCCGAGGCCGTGGACAAGGTGATCGCGATTCACCGGGACTCTTGGAGGCCGGGTAGCAAGAGCGAAGCCCAGTGGAGAGCGTCACTCCGGGACTACGCCGCACAACGGTTAGGCGACAAGCGCGTAGATCAGATCACGACGGCGGACGTGCTGTCCGTCCTGGTCCCGATCTGGAGTACTAAGCGCGAGACGGCGCGAAGGGTGCGCCAGCGAGTTGGGGCTGTAATGAAGTGGGCGGTCGCGAAGGGCTACCGGGAAGACAACCCGGCCGGTGACGCGATCGGGGCGGCGCTGCCCCGGCACGGAGGCTCGACCCGGCATTTCCCCGCCCTGCCTCACAATCAGGTTGGGGCGGCGCTGGTGACTGTGCGGGTTTCTGGGGCGTGGATCGGCACCAAGTTGGCCTTCGAGTTTCTTGTCTTGACAGCTGCGCGATCCGGTGAGGCTCGCAACGCCCGGTGGGAGGAAATCGACTTCGAGAACGCAACGTGGACGGTGCCAGGGGAACGAATGAAGGCTGGGCGGGCGCACCGGGTGCCGCTATCGTCGCATGCGGTGGCCGTGCTCGATGCGGCGCGTGAGATTGCCGACGGTGGTGGCTTGGTTTTCCCGGCCCCCACCGGGCGGGCGCTGTCCGCTATGACGATGACCAAGCTGGTTCGTGAGCTCGGGATCGAGGCGGTCCCCCACGGCTTCCGAGCCAGTTTCAGGGATTGGGCGGCCGAGAAGACAGATCATCCCCGCGAGGTCATCGAGGCGGCACTCGCACATGTGGTCCGGAACAAGGTCGAGGCGGCCTACAGGCGCACCGACCTTTTCGAGCGCCGGCGCTGGCTCATGGACGACTGGGCGGCATACCTCGGCGGTGCAAGTCGGCAGGGATAGATTGCCTAGGACTCATCGATGATTCGCCGTGCTCATTGTCGGCTTGTCTCTCCTCCTGCCGAGACCCGACAGCGAGTTCCGGGAGCTATTGGTCAGGTTTCGACGAAGCCCAAAACACTTCGACCACTTCCAGCTTTGGACAAGCCCCCGACGCCGCAAGCTCAAGCAGCAGCTTCGGATCGCTGGTAACTCCGCCCGAACGCTTCTGGCCTCAGGCCGCTCCGCCGAAGAGAACTCTTACCACTCGGGCTCGGTCGTGCGCTGTCCGGCTCCCTTTCTAGTACATTGACGACACGACTATCGTGTGAACAACACGACATGACCCCCCTGCCGCAGCTTTCTAGGATAGATCGAAGCTCTGGCTGTGAATTGAGCCTATTGAGAGCCATCCCTTTCGCGATCGGCCGGGACACGACCTATCTATCGATTCGGTACCACCCCAACACGATCGACGGCATCCGTATGGCCAAAAAAAGCAGACGCACGAAGCAATCGAGGTCCGACCAGGTCACGGAGGACCGCAATTCCGTGAATGGATTCGACTACGGGTGCCTCCCCCGCGTGATGACCGTTTCCGCTCTTGAATTCCCCGGTCAGTTGTCATCGGCTTCAGTGGTGGGAGTCGCCTATGGGAGCACCTGGTCCGAAACGCTAGCCGGAATCGTTCCCACATTGAGCCTTATCGCAGAAAATGAAGCACCACTGGTCACCGCTTTCAGGACATTCAATGCATGGTCACAAGCTACAGATCCCGACTCCTTGGAATTGACCATTGTATTTCGCGAGACCGGGGGCTATCTCCTCGCAATCGGACCGGAACAGCTGCGGCTTAGGACGCGCTGCCTCGGTTACGATAGGTCTCACGAAGCAAAGACATCGATGTCCTGTTTATGGGTCAAGCCGATCGACACTGTACATCCACTCCTCCGGGATTTCCAAGTATACTGTCGTTCCCCTATAGCACCATTTATCTTCAGCGCTGACCTGTCTCACGGACGACTTGGGCCCATAGATGCAACGGGTACAGTTCCCCCGTTTTCTCGAATTGAAGAGGTGGAGCCACTCATAAAGTTCGAGATTACAATCGTCGATGAGCAGAATGTCAAGCCGGAGACAAGTGCGTGGGTCGCTCTGCAACTCCACGATCTAGAAGATATAATGAAGGAGAAGTCTCATTCAGAATTAGAATACGATCCGAAAGAGATTGCCCAGAACAGAACAAATGCATTAAGGTGCCACTTCGGGGTGACCTTGGAGCGTATACGTCGCGATTCTACGATTTCAACGGTGATGAGATCTCTGAAGAGTGATACGATACGTTGTTGGCAGGTTGAACAGGCACTGTGCAACCTCATCTTGAGCGCCGACCTCACCGGCAGGCCACATTTTCCTGGCAATACGAGTGAAGAAGTCGAGACAAAGGTAGTCCAGGCGCTGACAGACAGATATGAACTAGCTGATAACAGTCACTTCTCCCCCACCTTAAGTCCTGATATAGTAGAGACACAAATCTTGGCGGATTCTCGTATTCTACTCTCAAAATTAAATCATTCTATTCCAGAGCGTGTATCTGCCGTTTGGAGTGCCCTGGAAGATGCAGGTGTAGCCGATGCGAAGTGTTCTATTGACCACGGCCGCGATATTGTAAGCTGATCGATGAATCTCAAGGCTCTGGATCGACTAAGAGTTTTTGTTAGCTCCACGATCGGAGAATGTGCTGCGGAACGGTCAGTTGCCAAGAAAGCTATTCGGTCTCTGAATTTTGAGCCAATACTCTTTGAAGACGTTGGAGCGCGACCCTATCCTCCACGTGACCTATATGTGAGCCGTCTAGAAGCATCACATGTTTTTGTTGCAATTTACAGAAAATCCTATGGTTCGGTTGCACCCGGTATGACCATATCTGGGATTGAGGACGAGTTTAACATTGCATCAAGACGTGGTATCGACCGTCTAATCTATGTATACGAGACAGATGAAGAACGAGAACCACCGCTCACCGACCTAGTTGAACACGCGACAATTACGGGCGTATCTTATTGGAAATACAGCAATCCTGATGAACTTTACGAACGCATCCGCGATGACGTGACGAGCGTGGTTAGCCAACGCTTTTTAGAGCAAGAACCAGCTGTTGAACAAGTACCTAGTGGGGGAGACGTTCTAACGTCCCTGCTTCCAAATCTAGAACATCGTTTCTTACGCGCCGAAGTAGTGAATGCCATATTGACAACCTTGGAAGAGCGTCGACGGGTTGTCGTCACTGGACCGTTAGGCGTAGGAAAGACAGTTCTATTGGCCCAGTTATCTGAAACCGAAGACTGGCTTCATATAGATGCTCAGGGGATTTCACGTCTTGATTTGTGTACACGAATCGCAAATGCTGCGCGACAACAATTGGGACAACCGAGGCTGACTTTTTGGTCAGAGGATTCAGCTAGAGAAGCGGCGGAAGAGGCAATCAGGGAAGGACAGTGGACCCTTGCAGTCGATAGCCCCGTTGATTTTGAGTTTGTGTGGAATCTACACCTTGAACGTTCACGATTGGTAGTGGGATGTCGATCACACACTCCTGTTCCCCAAGAGTATATATTAGAAATACCCCGGTTGAGTCGGGAAGAGATACGCCATTGGGTCACGACATGGCGGAAGAGGCCACCTAAACAGGCAGAACTCGCCCAATTGGATCGGGCCAGTGAAGGGAATCCACTCTATCTTCGGTTCTACGCACTGGGTGAGCCGTCCGAAATCGACCTGTCGTTGCGGGATCTCGAGGTCAACGCAGTTCGATCACTGTCGGCTCGAACAAGGGAGATATTGTCATACCTTACATTGGTGGGTGCACCGCTATCACTGGCGGATCTGCATTCCTTGAGTGGTAGCGACTTGGATGGACCGGAAGCAGTTGCGAGTGTGCTGGACGAGGCGAGTGGGTTGATCAGACAAAGTTCCGGACGGGTGGGACTGATTCATGAACACTTGAGGATGACCCTGCTCCAACAACTACATCGACAACGCGCCCGGTTGGGATTCTTTGCCAGTCACCTGGGCAAGTACTTTGAGAATTCAGATAGGCCGCTCTTGGCATTTTCCGTCTACGACGAGGCTGGCGAAGTAACGAGCTGTGAGGGTGTCTTGGATAAGGCAGCCCATGAAGCGGCTCTACGCGGTGGAGGAGCCGCAGCGGTACGAGTATTCCGAAGAATGGTTGAACGGGCACGAAAGCGTGTTGGGGCTGCTGAGGAAGTTTATTCTCTCGTTAACCTTAGCTACGCACTAGCTCAGATTGGCAGCCGGACGGACGCGCGGAATGTTCTCGAAGCTGCCGAGTCGACAGCGGGTGACGATGAGGAACTTCTTTTGAGGGTTCAAGAAGGTCGAACTCTCCTCTCGCGGGTACCAGATGAAAGAATCGCGAAATTTCTGGCTCTGCGAGAGGCCCACGCGTTACGTGATGATCCATTTTCCGAGGTGCGTATATGCACTCAGCTGACGGCAGAGTACATAACCAATGATCGCTTCGTAGAGGCTGAGGAGACTGCAAGAGTAGCACTGGAGTATTTCTCTGCGGCGGGAGACCAATACGGCGTTCAACTTGCGAAAGTAAATCTTGCTGTGGCCTTGGCTGAGATTGACGGGAGACAGAGGGAAGCTTCAATTCTCGTGCGAGAACTCCACGATGCCATCGATCCTGGCCAATACCCGCGCGAACGTGCAGTCCTCTGTAATCTTCTGACAAGGCACTACCGAAAAAACAGGGAGACTGGAAAAGCTGCCCAGTACGCAAGGGAAGCCATTGGCATCGGAGAGGAACTCGAGGATCAGCACGTCATGGCGATCAACCACATCAACTTGGGGAACGTCCTGCGAGACGAGCAAATGTTGGACGGGGCGTTGGCCGAATACGAACTAGCTGAGAGATATGCGTCCCAAGCGGGCTTCCAACGTACCGAGGCAGCCGCGAATCGGAGTATGGCTTCGATTCTGAATGATCAAGAAATGTATGCGCTAGCAGTACATCACGCGGTATACGCAAGTGCGTTGGCGGTGACCGTTGGTGATCATAAGTCGGCTAGTCTGGCACACGCTGAACACGCTCGTTCGCTAGTGGGTCAGAGAGACATCGATGGTGCGACCGATGCCTACATTACAGGGGCCCGGAGCGCAATGGCGTTCCAGCCGCACGGACCTATCTTTGTGTCAATGGTAATAGGCGCGCTTCGACAGTGTGTGATTTCTACTCGGCCAGATCTCACGATTAAAGTGCTTGGTCGTTTGTTCGTACCAGAATATGAGACGATGCGTCAGGAACCGGATGGCCATCCTGCGGCGATATTGTATGCGGCATTACAGCCGATGGCGACTATCCTGCGGCGTGAGAAAGTCCTCTCCCTTACGGCCCTTGCAATGTCAGAACTCTTTCGTAAAATACCTCACATGCTCGAACGTAGGATCATTTTAAAGGCAATTCAGACCATTCGTCGGAATCCCGGTGACGAAACGGCTGCCATAGGTGTGGTAGGTATTCTCTTGGCGTCGTCCTATTCTGCTCTCAAGCTAGATGACATCGTGACAATCGGCGATGGAATCTCGGAGATGATACCAGGCATTCATTTCAAGCCGTATCCTGATGGCGCCAGTCATTGGACGGTTCGTCTGGATGTTGGTAAGGGTGTGATCACGACCATTACGCAGCTCGACGTATCTCCGAGAACCGCAACAGTGGCGATGATGCTGGCGCTGTTATTGAGAAGCCTTAGCTCGTTGATTGCGACTCGATTGATTGAGGCGGACAGTGTGTCTCGCTCTGAGGTAGTGATCAACGTCGTGAATAAATTAGAATTGGAAGATCAAGTGCCGAAAGCCGGAATGGTTATTGGCGAAATGACGGGGGGGTTTGCAGTCGCGGAATCGAGGAGCGTAAACGAGAGCGAGGAATCGCTGTTGATTGTTGTGTTGGATGATGAGTTCCCAGGTTCATGGAATCCTACGCAAACCGAAATCTCCGATGTCCATATGGTGTTTGGGCAGCTTCTCAGTCGGCTGGCTGTCCAACTGTTCGCGAGGGAAGTCGAGCCGGAGGTGCTATATCCGAAGGTGGACCAAGTCATTAAGCAAATCGCATATCATGGGCGGTTGGCCTGATTCTGGATTAGGGGGCTCTTCGAGGCCTCGTATCGTAGGAGTAGGACGAGCTACTTGTTCTAGGCGGTATATGAGGAGACCGTAGCAATATCGAGATATAGAGAAGACCCAGAAGTGCGAGTGCAAGCATGATTGTTCGTAGATATCAGAGGACGGGGGAGGTGGGTGGGTTGCTCCCGGTGCTGTACCTGTACGGTCGTGCGGAAAGGGACTTCGAGCTTGCAATGGAATGACCGGTGGGTAGAGGGCGCCGTTGTGGGAGTGCTCGACTCGGCGTCTGAGCCCGGGCTGGACGAACGAGTTCGGAGGCTGGTTGTGGAAAGTGGAATGCAACGTGAGGGCCGTGAGATCCTGGACATGTGGGTGGACGTGATCTACGTGAAGGCGACGTCCGATCGGAACAACGTGTGGGAAAAGAAACTGCACAGGATGTTCCGTAAGCACGGGATCACTGCCGTGCAGAACGGTTTTCGCTCGAGCTTTCGGGATTGGGTGGCCGACGATACGGACCACCCGCGCGAGGTCATAGAAGCCGTGCTAGCGTACATGGTCCAGAAAAGGATCGCGGCGGGATATCGGTGCACGGGGCTTTTCGAGCGTCGGCGTCAGCCGATGGACGAGTGGGCCGCTGCCGTGCATTCATTGAACCACGTCATGCCATTGCGGGTCGTGGCCAGAGCCGAACCCCGGATCGCATTGCTGAGCCCGAGGGCATGTTCATGAATCCTCATCCGCCTTCTAGAGCGTCGCTGCCATGTGCAGAGCCAGGGTGTTGACAATTTCAGCGAGACCCTGAATTTCGTCAGCTTCGATAAACATCTTCCTCCCCACAACGGCATGGGTGGCACCAGTCTCTGTTATGTAGTCCTGATCCACAACACTCAGTTTGTGTGCGATGAGATGGCGCTTCTGAAATGCCTGGTAGCCGTCTTCCACTCCTACAACTCTACCGCAGTTGACAAATCAATTTAGAATAAATCCAGAAAACCCGCTCTCGCACTTTCGAGATTCTGAAAGTTCATCTTCTCCGTGTTCTCCGGTCTCCACGCCTTGTTCGCATGTACTCGGCATAGCTCACGGCCAAATCCATCAAAGGCGGGGACACAGTCTTCCAAGGCCTTCTCAATGAGCGTTTCAGCAAGGAACTTGTCCTGACTCGTTGCCATCTTCAGAACCTTACCGACCATGTCGAGGTTCTCTTCGAGTATCTGGATCGAGTTGTGGTGTCCGCAGTCTGGGCAGAAGGCGGAGATACCATATACCGCGTATCGGAGTGTACAGTATGTACAGACGACCTCGGTTTCGAGGTCCGGCTCCAGATAGTAACGGATAGGCGGCAGCCGACCTCCCGTAACCTACATCGACACGCCTATGCCGAAAGGACCTTTTGGTTTGTAGTCAAACTCCGACTTCTTGAAGTCCCTGCGGACCGCATCGCTGGCCTTTCGGATTGCGGCCGACTCAAGGTACTCGAGGTTGTTCCTTGGACCAGAATTCGTCGTGTTCTGCTACGTGACCGCAGTAAGGACAGTGGCAGGGGAGTCCAGCGTCCTTGAGACCAGTGCCAAATTCGATCTTGAAGTATCCCTGGCAATCCGGCTGCGGGCACTCCCGTCCCGTAAAGGCGCTCTCGTCTGCCGGAATAGGTGTCGGGATACCGGCACCGAGTCGACGCAAGTGTTCCATCAGCTGCTCATCGTGACGCGGTCGCCGGTTGCGACAGTCCATCGGACAACGATCGCGGATAAGTCGTCCCCAGAATGTCTCCATGATGCACTTGAAGCTCGTGGTAGAAGGGGCGTTCGGCTAGACGGTGCGTGCCGTTGACTATTCCGCCTCGTCGTTCTCGTCCCTGGGCTCATCTCAGTGCGGGTGTTGGTGTCGGCCGTCAGGCAGTAGTATCCATGTTAAGAGGTACCGTCAGGAGTGGGGTCGGGGAGACACGGCGGACCGGCGGTAGCGGTGAACGCGGGATGCGGTCGCTGAGTCAGGCGAGAGCTCGCATATAGAGCTGTTCGACCTTGCTTTCCGGTTGGGTGCATGGCGCTCATGCGTGGTGTTCGGGTACGTACGCCGTCCAGATCCGGTCCTGCTGGATGAGCGCGTTGGCGAGGACCAGGAGTTTTCGCATCACTGCTGTAAGGGCGACCTTCGGCGGTTTCCCCTTGGCCACGAGAGCCTCGTACGTCCGCTTGAGGTCGGGATTGCACCGGATCGCAACCAACGCGGGCATGTAGAGCAATCGGCGCACCGGGTGCCTGCCTCCCTGAATGAAGCTGCGTCCCTTCCAGGAGCCGGACTCCCGGGTCACCGGGGCGAGCCCGGCGAGGCTGGCGGCACGGGACCCGGTGAGGGTGCCGAGTTCAGGCATGTGGACGATCAGTCCTGCGGCAGTGACGTCAGAGATGCCGGGGATGGAGGTCAGGATCTCGGACTGGCGCTCGAGAGCCTCCTCTGCCTGGAGCCGTTTACGGATCTCGGCGTCGATGCGCTTCAGCTGGCGCTCGATCTGCTTCAGCCGCTGCTTGTGGAGTTGCTTGGCCACGGGGGTGCGCAAGTGTTTGCCGCGGTTGGTGGTGGCGACCCGGTCCTTGACCAGCGCATCGCGGACCAGCTGGAGTTCGGCCAAGTCGCGCTGCCCTTCGGACTTCGAATGAGTCCGGCGCAGATCCTCGATGGCCGCCGCCATGGTGGCCAGCATCCGGGCGTCCACGGCATCGGTCTTGGCGCGCCGGCCGAGCGAGCGGGCGAAGGACCGGACCTAGAAGGGGTTGATCGCGTAGAGGGGGAATCCGGCCTTCAGGAGGGCATCCTCGAAGTCGCGGTGGAAGGGTCCGGTGGGTTCGTAGGCAATCCGGTCGACCTCGGAGCCGATCCAGGCGATCAGCTTCCGGAAGCCAGTCGGGTCATTGGAGAACCGGGATGCTCTCCCCTCGGGCGCGGCGAAGACGTCGAGCCAGTCCTTGGAGATGTCGATCCCGATGGTGCGAAGGATGCTCATCTTCCCTTCTCCTGTGTTTGTCATGCGAGCCTCGATGCTCATGTATCCATTCAGGACGTAGGGAAGGACGGTGGCGACCAAACTTAAAGACGGCCCCTCACGGCCAAGCAGCCAGCGGTCCGACCACCGTCCCTGTTCGGTGCCCGCTCCGGCTCGCTAGGCTCGCCTCCGCGGGCACCGAACAGCCCAGGCCTTCCCCGTGACCTGGACCTGCAGAGCAACGGACATACCGAAAAATGGAAAAGACAAGCCCTGCGGCACTAGCTGCATCCTTCAATCCCATAGCAGCGCGCACGGGGCCGGTATGTGGTCGTGCGTGAGGTCTTCGGCACACAGCTTCGAGGGTGATCGCCGAGGCCTCTCCGCTTTTGGTTGTCCCGGATTCCAGAGACACACCCCGGAAGATGCGTTGGGGTAGTTATCCCGCCGTTTGGCTCATCGGTCCACACAGCTTCCAGCACCTCTCCGGCACCCCGCTGGCGGGGCCGCCGGACAAGCCGCTTTTCTATTTCGGTCGCAATAAATCCAATAAGAACGTCGGTTAAATCCTACGGGTTGACGGACTTGCGGAAGTGTCTCCACCGTCCCCCGCATGGAGTCGCTAACGGAGCTTTTCATGTCGCGCGTGGATGCATTCCTCGAGCGGACGGGAGTGGTGCCGTCGACGTTCGGCCGGCAGGCGGTAGGCGATCCGAACCTGGTGCGTGAGCTGCGTCATGGCCGCTCTCCGACGCTGGCGACGGCTGACCACTGCCTGGCGTTCATGGAGGGCTTCGAAGAGACCGTGATCGGGGATCGCGATTCCTCCCGGGCCGGCCGGTTCCGGGATTCCACCTCAGGAGAACGGAGAGACAGACCGATGACGAGAACCATGGTGCAGGAAGTGGAGGTGCCCACGCGCATCGTGCGGCTCCCGGACGTGCTGGCTCGCACGGGGCTGTCGCGGAGCACGATCTACGTGCGGGTGGGCAAGGGGAGCTTCCCAAAGCCCGTCCAGCTGGGCGCACGCGCCGTTGGCTGGATCGAGTCGGAGGTGGACGAGTGGATCCGCCGCCAGATCGCGGAGAGCCGCGGCGACGCCGAGTGACCGGTGCACTGAGCGGAGACTGAGGAGAAGACGATGCAACCTTTCTTAAGGACGGTACGAGCGGCGGCCTCGGCCACGCTGTGGCTGCTCTTCCCCGGGTTGCTCTGGGCACAGGGGACGAGCCCGTGGGTGGATGCGGTGAACGAGCTTCAGGCGCAGTTCACGGGTCCGATCGCCCGCGGACTCTCGCTGATCGCGATCGTGGTGGGCGGGCTGATGTTCGCGTTCGGCGAGGGCGGGAGTAAGCGGACGCTGGCCGGGATCATCTTCGGTCTCGGGATGGCGATGGGCGCGGCGAACTTCCTGGCCTGGCTGTTCTGATGAGGGGCCTGAGGCGCTGGGCCGGCTATCCGGCGTTGAACCGTCCGCTGACGATCCTTGGCGTGGAGCGCAGGGGGTTTCTGCTGAGCGCGACGCTCGCGCTCGCGATGTGGAACGCGACGGCTTCGCTTGTGACGGGCGGCGTGGTGTTCGCGGTGGGCTACGGGGCAGGGTGGCTCGCTGGCCGGAGGGACCCCGACATGCTTGGGGTGCTCCGCGCGGGGACGTGGTTCCCGGCGCGGTTCGACCCGGGCAAGTGGGCCGAAGAGCCGTGGCATCTGTTGATCCGGAGCGGGCGGTGAGGGTCGCCGCGGAGCTCCGGGACCACGAGGCGGCCGGCTCGCTGGCCGAGGAGCTCCCCTACTGGGGCTGGCTCGAGGACGGCCGTACATGCCTGACCCGCTCGGGCGAGCTGATCACGGCCGGAAGGCTTGAGCCCGCGGTGGTCGACGGGCGTTCGCCCGAACAGATCGACCGGGTGCTCGGCCGCTGGCAGCGGCTGCTCTCGGGGTTCGACCCCGACACTCGCCTCTACTTCTATATGCTCCGCCGGCCGAGTGTGCCCGAGGGAGAGGACGATGAGGGCTCCGGCATCGTAGCGGTTTCCCGGCAGAAGCGTCGTGCATTTCTCTCGGGCCGCGTGCAGCAGCTCGAGGCCTACGTGGTCTGGTCGCTCGATCCCCGCCTGAGGACGGTAGCCGACGGGCCTGCGTCGGGAAGAGCGTCCCGCCTTACGCAGTGGTGGAACCGCCGGAGGGCGAGCGCGCCGACCTACCTCGGCACCGAGATCGAGGCTGCTGCTGCCCGCTTCCGGGCTCTGGTCGACGCAGGCCGGGCGCTCGTGTCGGAGCACACGCCGATCGACATCCTCCCAGCTGCCGAGGCTTCCCGGCTTCTCTCCGAGCTGATCAACCGTCCGGGCACGGTGTGGGACGGGGCGACGGGAAGCGGGATGAACTGGCGGCTCGCCCTCTCGGAGCTCGAGGCGGAGCGCTCTCACCTGAGGCTCGACGGGGAGCCGGTGATCCTCTACTCGCTCCTGTCCCCGCCCGCCCACGCCTACGCGAACCTGCTCCGGGAGCTCTACTGCCTGGACGCGGTGATGACGGTGTCGCTCGAGTGGCGACCATGGGCGATGGAGGCGGCCCGGCGCCGGATTCGAGGTGCGCAACGGCACTACTTCGCCAGGCGCTACTCGATGATGGCGCACGTGCAGGAGACTGAGGGCACGGCCGCGGCCATGGTCGACTCGGCTGCGGCGACGGAATCGGACCGGCTGGGCGCGGCCCTCGTCGAGCTGGAGGCCGACGGCGTGAGCTACGGGGAGGCGTCGCTCACCGTAGCGCTTCACGGCGATCTCGGGCGGAGCGAGCGCGTGGACGGCGACCTTCGCCGTCTCTTCGCCGCGCACGACGCGAAGGTGATCCGGGAGGGTTACGGCCAGCTCCCGGCCTGGTTCTCCCGGCTCCCGGCCCAGCCGCGCGGCCGCCAGGTGCGGAAGGTGTTCGTCTCGGCGGGAGTGGCCGCATGCCTCGCGCCGCTGTTCGGGCCGCCCCGCGGCACGGTGAAGAGCAAACACCTGGGCCGCGAGGTGCTCGCGGTGCTCGAGACGCCGTGGAGGACGGCCTACCACTACGATCTGTTCGCCGGCGACGTCGGCCACACGCTGATGCTCGGCGCGACCGGCTCGGGGAAGAGCTTCACCCTGAACTTCCTCCTGGTCGAGGCCCTCAAGTACAACCCCCGGGTCCTGATCCTGGATCTGGGCGGCTCCTACCGGTGGCTGACCCGCTTCGTCGGGGGCCGCTACCTCGAGCTCTCGCCCGGCGAGGCGGAGCCCACGCTCCGGCTGCAGCCGTTCGCCCTCCCGGCTACGACGCGGTCGTTCCAGTTCCTGACGGGCTGGGTGCTCCGTTTGCTGAAGCTCGGTGGCTGGAATGCGAGCGGAGCAGCCACGAGCGAGATCCGGGCGCGGATCGAGGACCTCTACGCATTCGAGCCGGAGCGGCGGACGCTTGGGGTACTCGCCGCCTCGCTTCCCTCCGAGATGTGGCCGGCCTGGAGCCGCTGGATCGGGTCAGGCGCCTGGGGAGCGTACTTCGACAACCCGGCCGGCGGGGCTCCGGACCTCGACTTCGCCGACTGGCAGGTGATCGACCTCGCGGGCGCGGTCGAACATCCGGATCTCTGCGACGCGGCGCTCTCCTACCTGCTCGAGCGCATGCGCCTCGAGGTGGAGGATCCGGCCGAGACGGCGCGGCTCAAGCTGATGGTCGTGGACGAAGCCTGGCGCTACCTGCAGGACCCCGCGGTGCTGAACTACCTGGCCGAGGCGGCGAAGACGTGGCGGAAGAAGAACGCCGCGCTGGTCCTCGCCACGCAGTCCGCGGTCGACGTGACGGCCACGCCGGGTGCCGCGGCGCTTCTCGAGTCGATCCCCACGAAGCTCTTCCTTGCCAACCCCGAGCTCCCAGACGCTGTCGGGGAGCTGTTCCGGCTGAACGACTCGGAGCTGGCCCAGGTCCGGGGCCTGATCCCCAAACGCGAACTCTACCTCCGCCGCCCGGACGGGGCGGCGGTACTCCGGCTCGAGGTCGATCCGGAGAGCTACTGGCTCTACACCTCGTCCGCGCTGGACGCCGAAGAGAGGGCCCGCGCCGTCGAGCGCCACGGACTCAGCCGGGCCCTCGAGGTTCTCGCTCGCTGAGACCATCCCACCCCCAACACGAGGACATGACACGCCATGCGATCCCCAACGACACCGATCGTTCTACTGACGCTTCTCCTGGCGGCGCTCCCGGCCGGGGCCGCCACCCAGCAGGAGGATGACGACGCGTTCCTCCGGGTGACGGTCCCCGAGGAGGGTGAGGACCGGATCCACCGGCTTCGCACCCAGGTCCGTCACACGACGGTCATCGTGCTTCCCGCCGGCGAGAACATCCTGGACTTCGTGGTCGGCGACTCGGAGTACTGGCACCTGACGGGAGCGGCGAACGTCGCGTTCCTGAAGCCTCTCTCCCCGGACGCGGCCACGAACATCGCCCTCGTCTGCGAATCGGGGCGGATCTACTCGTTCCTGGTCGCCGAGGACAGCGGCGCGGCGCCCCACCTGGTCGTCCGGGTCGAGTCCGGAGCGGAAGGGACGGCGCTCTCTGGTGGCGGCAGCGGTCGTCCCGCATTCGTCGCGCGGAGCGAGGTCGCGGCCTACCAGCTGATGGCCGCCGAGGCGGCCGAGGCCGCGCGGAGCGCGCGGGAGGCGGCCGAGACCGGTGTCCTCGAGGCGCGGTCGGAGGCCGAAGCGGAGATCGAGGCGTTCAGAGCCGGCTATCCGGAGCGCCTCGCATTCGAGTACCGCCTGGACGAGGATGCAACGAATCGGCCGTTCCTGGTCGAGGCGATGTGGCACGACGGCGAGTTCACGTATCTGCGGTCCCACGCCCAGGAGTCGCCCGCGCTCTACGAGCTCCGGGACGGCGAGCCAGCGCTCGTCGCCTACGACCTGACGGAGGACGGCCTTTACATCGCCCGCCATGTGCTGGCCGACGGGTGGCTCCAGATCGGTGACGAGCGGGCCAGCTGGCGGTTCACGCCCGGGGACGGGCTCCGATGAGCCGCTGGAAGCAGTGGGTCTCACCTCCCGAGGGCGCCCTTCCGGGCGGGATCGTCACGAAGGTGGGCGTGGTATTGATCGCCGTGCTCGTCGGTGGCCTGCTCTTCTCCTGGGCAGTAACGGGTCCCGAGGAGGCCGGCACTTTCGTAGCCCTCCCCGAGGCCCGGGCCGTCGACGACGGGATGGGCCGGTCGCTCCAGGACCGCATTCGCCAGGAGGCCGAGCGGCGGACGCTGGAGGCCGCCGCCCGGGCGCGCGTGGAGCTCGAACGCCGGGAGGCCGCGGCCTCCGAAGAGATGGCCCGGCTCGAGGCGGAGTCGGAGGTGGCTGGTCCCGCGGCCACCGTCGGCGTGAGCGCGGCCGAGTCGGAGCTTCGGGAGGCTCTTCGCCTGGAGGAGCTGGAGCGGAGAGCCCGCTCGCTCCGCGCCCTTCCCGTGGTTCAGTCGTACCGGGATCTGAACGCGACCGCGGAGTCGTCCGAGGCCGATGGCCCGGGCACCGAAAGCGCGACCGACGCGGATGTGGAGTTCCTCGAGAACACGGTCCAGGCGGCGCTCGCCTCCTTCGAGCAGTCCGTCGGGGCGCTCGAGGATGAGCTGGCGGCCGAAGAGCTGCTGCTTGGAGCTCTGGCGGCGACTGCACTCGCTCCCGGCCCGGGACCGGCCATGCCGCAGCAAGCCCTCCGCCGGGCGCCGAGCCAGCTTCAGCCCGGTCGGAGCGTCCGCCCCGTGGACCGACCGGGTTGGGAGCGGATCCATGAGGGATCGTTCCTCGAGGGGGTGCTCCTCACCCAGCTCTCGGGCGATTTCCCCGGACCGGTGCTCGCGATGGTCTCGGTGCCGTTCTATTCGGCCGACCGGCAGCGGGTCCTGATCCCGCGGGGCACGCGCGTCGTCGGCACGGCCGAGGCCGTTCAGGACCGGGACCAGGGCCGGCTCGCCGTCGCCTTCCACCGACTCCTCCTCCCCGACGGGAGCTGGATCGACCTTGAGTTCACGGGCCTGAACCAGGCGGGCGAGGGTGCCCTCCGGGACCAGGTCGACCGCCACTACTTCAGCACCTTCGCGGCCGCCGGAGCTGTCGGTGTCGTAAGCGGACTCGCTCTGGCCGGAGGCTCGCCGTTCGGACTCAGGGCGGGCGTCGGCCAAGGCCTCGGGCAGAGCGCGACCTTGATCCTCGACCGGTTCCTGAACCGGCTCCCCACGATCACGATCCGCGCGGGCCACCGCCTGCGCATCTGGTTCACCTCCGATGTCCTGGTCCTCGGGACACGGCAATGACCCCAAAGGAGCTCACTATGCGTCACCGAATCATTACCACCGCCCTGTTCGCCTCCATCCTGATGCTGACGAACGCGGCGCCGGCCGAAGCCATCTTCGGCACGATCAGCGGCGCGATCCAGCGGGCCCAGATGATCCTGAACCAGGTCACGCAGATCTCGAACCAGGTCCGCCAGATGCGGACGATGACCCGCCAGCTCACCGAGCTCGAGGAGCAGCTCGACTACATGAAGGAGGTGGCGCGGGGCGAGGTGGACGCGCTGATCGAACCGTTCGCCGAGCTGTCGGCCGGATCCGTCGGCCTCGTCGGCGACGGCCTCGCCTGGGGCTCCGAGTTCACCGGTGCGGCCGGCGAACTCGTCGACGCGGTCCGAGGCATGGGGAGCGGCGACTCGTTCACCGATGTCTGGCGGAGCGCCCAGGGCGTGGCCGACCGGGTGAGCGAAGCGGACATCCTCGAGCTCTTCCGGAACCACCCGGCCGAGGTGTCGTCGCGCGCGGCGGAGGACTACCGGCAGGCCCGAGAGGCCGCCGACCGGCAACGCGTGCTCGACTACGCGATGATGGACGCCGCGGCCTCGCTGGCCTCGACCATCGAGAGCGCGCAGGGCTCGTTCGACGACCTGACCGCGAATGGCAACCTGTCGAACACGGCGCTCCAGCAGGCGCAGGTCGCGGCTGCCCTGACCCAGGGCCGGATCAACGCCGCCGTGGCGCAGGTGCTCGCCTACCAGGCCGTCGAACAGGCGAACCAGATGCAGCAGGCCGAGATCGACCGGCTCGAGCGGCTGGCCGAGTGGAGGGACGCGCGGCTCCGGACGAACGCGATGGCCGATGCGATGCGGGCGGCCGCGATGCAGAACCGGGACCAGCTCCGGGAGGGGCTCCTCTTCAAGGTCCCGTCGTTCTACATGGGCGGCCAGGCGTAGGCCCCGGGAGCGACCACCATGCAGCTTCCTCCCCCCCAGTCGATCGATCCGAACGTCCCGGCGCTGATCCCGGCCGACCAGCTCCAGGACTTCAAGGGGTTCCTGGACGTCGTGCTCGACACCGTGGTCGGGGGCGCGGCGCCCGACGTGCTGACGCTCGGCCACCAGCTCTGGGGCGGCCTCGCCGCGGTCGTCGTCTCGTGGACGGGCCTCCGGATCGCGTACAGCGGCACGCTCGAGCCGTGGTCAATCGTGCGTGTCGTCCTCGGGATCGCGATCCCGAGGACGCTCCTCCACTACTACAGCGTCCCGATCCCGGGCGTCGGGTTCACCTTCCCGGCCACGGTGGCGGCCGGAGGGATCTGGCTCCAGAACCTCTTCATCTCCGATGTCGTCGCCGTCGGCTACACGGAGATGACGGCGCTGGTCCAGGCGTTCGCCGCACAGCTCGGAGCGGCGTGGTCGAGCGGCAGCCTCGTGACCATGGTGACCGAGGGCGTGAGCGTCTTCTTCTCCTCCCTCGTCACGCTCGCGATGGGCGTGCCGCTCGTGCTCGGCCTCGTCGCGCTCTTCTGCCTGACGTACGCGCAGGTGATCTGGGCGCAGGTGGCGATCGCGATCGTGATCCTGCTCGGCCCGGTGTTCATCCCCTGGCTGCTGTTCGAGCCGCTCGCGTTCCTGTTCTGGGGATGGTTCCGCACGCTCATGGTCTACACGCTCTACGGCGTCGTGGCCGGCGCGATCCTCCGCGTCTTCATGGGCGTCGGGATGGGCTACGTCACCACCTACACCGGCGCCCTGATGGGCACCGGCTCCGCCGACCCGGCCGAGCTCGGGCTCTGGGTCGTCGTCCTCCTCCCGCTCATCGTCTCCGGCCTGATGGCCAGCCTCAAGGTGGGCGAGCTCGCCGCGATGCTCGTCTCCGGATCGGGATCCGTCGGGTCGGGGATGATGGCGCTCGTGATCCGTGGCGGCGGGCGCTTCGCCGCCCCCCGCCCCCCAGTCCCCGGAGGCTGAAGGAAACGTCCATGAAACGAGAACGTGACGCCAGCCGCGAGTACGCGGAGATCTGGGGCGAGGCCGTGGAGGCGAACCGGAAGCTCCGAACCCTCGCGGTGATCCTCGCCGCCGCGTGCTTCGCATTCGGCGTGCTCCTCCTCCGGGTTGCGAGCGTCGATCCGCCCCGCCCGCTCATCGTCCGGGTCGACGAGGTCGGCCGCGCCGAGGCCGTGGCGTACGAGGCCGCCACGGCGCAGGCGGATCCGCTGGACCCCACGACGAAATACTTCCTGAACCGGTTCATCGCCGATTTCTATTCGCGGCGGCGGGCCACGGTCGAGGAGCACTGGACGCGGAGCCTTCGGTTCCTCTCGACCGAGCTGGCGAACGCGGCGTTCGCGAGGGACGGCGCCGAGGTCGCCGCGATGGCGGCGGGGACCGCCGACACCGAGTTCCAGGTCGAGCAGGTCGTGCTCCGCATCCATCCGGCTCCGGAGGCGCCCCACGGCGCGACCGCCGACTTCGACCTCGTTCACCTCCGGGACGGGCAGGAGACACTCCGCGAGCGCTGGTCGCTCACGCTCCGGTTCACCTTCCTCGCCGTTATCCCCTCCGAGCTCGTCGTCTACAACCCGATGGGCATCCTCATCACCTACCTGCAGGCCGACCGTGCCCTGGTCACGGAGCAGCCGCGATGATCGCCCATCTCCGGGGAAGGGCCGACGCGCTCGATCCCTTCGGCTGGACGGGGCGCCAAGCCGAGTGGATCGCGCTGGCGTGTCTCCATAGCGGCGTGTTCACCCGCGCCCAGCTCTCCGCTTGGCTCGGGATCGATCGCTGGCAGGCCCTCCGGTTCGTTCGGGCCCTGGTTGAGCGGGGACTCGCCAGCGAAGACATCCTCGAGCGCCGGAAGGTCTGCCGGATCTTCGGACGCGGGATCTACCGCGCGCTCGGCGCCGAAGACATCCGCCACCGGCGGGACGCTTCGGAGGAAGTGCTGATCCGCCGCCTGCTCTCGCTCGACTACGTGCTCGAGCACCCCGGCTTGCCGTGGTTCCCGACCGAGCACGAGAAGGTCGCCGCGTTCGAGGCGCTCGGTATCGAGCGCCGCGTCCTGCCCGTCCGAGTCTACCGGGGAGCTGCCGGCAACACCCGGCGCTACTTCCCGGTGAAGCTGCCGGTCGCCCTGGACGCCGAGCGCGCCCTCTTCGTCTTCGTCGATCCGGGATACCAGAGCGCCAAGGCGCTCCGCTCCTGGGGCGCCCGGCACAGCGGCCTCTGGAAGGCTCTGAGGAAGCGGTGCCGATCCGTCGGGGTCGTGGCCGTGGTCCGCACCGTGAGGGAGTTGCAGCGCGCCCAGACGATCCTCGAGAACTGGGTGAGTGACCTCAGGTCCGACTCCTCCGGCCCGTCCGACCAAGCGGCCCGCCGCGAGATTGCCCGGATCGAGCGCGCGATCCTCGAGGGGGACGACCGCGCGCTCGACGAGTACGGGGATCTCCAGGCCGGGCTCGAGCGGATCGTCGAGCTGAAGCAGCTCCATAGGAATCTGCGCTCCCGGTCGGTGATCGATTGCTTCGCCACGTGGCGCTCGACCCGGCTCCCCGGAGGGTGGTCGTGAACGCCGATCGGCGAGGGTCCGTGCCGCTCGAGGAATGCACATTAGACAATGGTGTGCATGTGCGCCGGGAGGCTGTTCCCCGGCGAACATGCATTCCTCCTCATGTCGTTGGTGGCATAGCGGTTACGGGCGGGCCGCATGCGCGGCCGCCCGGCCCCTACGGTGTCGGGGCAAATCGGGAGCGACCCACCCTATCGGCATGCCCCGATCGGCACCGCGGAGGGTTGGCATGTGCACAGCCATGCCACCCCCCGCTCTGGGGTCGCTCCCGTCCATCGATCCCTACGGGAAGGTTGTCACTGCGATGAGGCGGCCCGCGACGTTCGTCCTCGCCGGAGCCGCCACGGTGGCCGCTATCGGGCACGCGTTCCGGGCGCCGTTCCCCGCCAGCGGCGGAAATCCCGTGCTCGACCTCATCGCCTACCACGATCCGGCCTTCCACACGGTGATCCGCGTCTGGTACTACGCGGCGCCCGCCGTCGCCGTAGTGCTCGCCGGGAGCCTCGGGCTCTCGGTCTGGAGAGTCTGGCTTCAGCCCCGGGTGGGAAGGGGCGGCCGGGGCAAGCTGCCCCCGTGGCCGGCCTCGCCGAGCGATGCAGCCCCCTCGGTCGTGGTCGGCGAGCTCCACCATCCCGTCGCCCCCTCGGAGAGCGAGCGTCCCTCGTGGCTCGTCATTCCCGAGACGGGACTCTACACCGGCGTCCTCATCGTCGGGGCCGTGGGCTCCGGCAAGACCTCGGCCTGCATGTATCCGTTCGCCCAGCAGCTCCTCTCCTGGCAGGCCGACAGTCCCGCGCGCCGGGCGGGCGGCCTGGTGCTCGAGGTCAAGGGCGACTTCTGCCATAGCGTGCGCCGGATCCTCGAGGAGGCCGGGCGTGGGGACGACTACCTGGAGATCGGCCTCGACGGCGCTTGGCAGTGGAACCCGCTCGACGATCCCCTGCTCGACACCTACTCGCTCGCCTACACCGTCTCCACGCTGATCAACCAGCTCTTCGGCAAGAGCCGCGAACCGTTCTGGCAGCAAGCCTATACGAACCTCGTGCGCTGGATCATCGAACTGCACCGGCTCCTGCCGGGGGGCTGGGTCACGCTGCAGGACATCTACCGCTGCACGATCGATCCGGGGCTCTTCGCCGAGAAGATCCGGGAGGCCCAGTACCTGGTGGCAGCGGCGTGCCCCGTCTACGCCGTGATCTCACGCAAGGAGCTGGTCGCCCGTCCGGAAGCGCTGAAGGACTGGGTCTGGAGACGCGTCCCCGGCGAGGAGAGAGCGATGTGCCGGCTCGACCCGGTGCTTCGGGACCGGCTCGCGGAACTCGAGATCGCGTTCGAGACCGAGGAGGCCGAGGGCGGGGCCGGGAGCGAGCTTCGGGAGCAGGTGGAGGCGATCGAGCGCTGGTACCGGCACGACTGGATGGCGCTCGACCCCAAGGTCCGCACCTCGATCGTGGAAGGCATCTCGGTGTTCCTGTCGTTGTTCGACCAGCCGCAGGTCGCCGGCGTGTTCTGTCCGCCGCCTCCGGAGCCGGAAGCGTCCGTACATATGTATAAGGACACGCCGGACGAGGATGCGCCGGCCGTCCGGCCCATGCCGGGCCTTCGCCGCCGGCTGCCGCAGCTCACAGAGCTGATCGAAGGGGGGCGGGTCCTGGCCCTCAACATGCCCGCGGGCGCAAACCCCGCCCTCGGACGCGCGATCGGCGTGCTCCTGAAGAACGCCTGGATGCAGGCGCTGCTCCGCCGGCCCGCGGAGGCCGCCCGCCGGCCCGGACGCTACCTCCGGCCCGCCGTCTTCATCTGCGACGAGTACCAGGCGTTCGCCACCGTGGGACAGGACGACCCCTCGGGCGACGAGAAGGCGTTCGCGCTCACGCGGCAGTGCCGCTGCATCCCGATCGTCGCGACGCAGTCGATCTCCTCGCTCCGCTCCGTGCTCTCCGGCACGGAGGCCTGGCGGACCCTGGTCCAGACGCTCCGCACCCGGATCTTCCTGTCGCTCAGCGACGAGTCCTCGGCCAGGATCGCCTCGGAGATGTGCGGGAGCGTCATGAAGACGCAGCCCTCCTACACGTTCACCGAGACCACGGGGCGGCCGGAGTTCTCGCTCCTTTCAGGACGCGCTGGAGGGGGGAAGGGCACGATCGGCGCGAGCAAGTCGTTCCGCCAGGCCAGGGAACCCGTGTTCACGCCCAGGGAGTTCTCGCTCCTCGCCAACTACCAGGCGATCTGCCTGCCCTACGACGGCGTGCAGGGGCTCCCGGCGCGGCGCGTCTACCTGAAACCGTACTACCTGCCGCACGACGTGGGCTACTGGCGGCTCCGCGAGGAGGGTCGGCTGTGAAGCGGGCGAGCGGGATCGCGCATTTGAGGCCGTTCCTGCCGGGGCTCGAGGCCGTGCTCGAGGACCTTGAGGTCTCCGAGCTCATGATCAACGGCCCGGGGAACGTCTGGGTCGAGCGCCGGGGCGAACTCGAGGCCCTCGAGGCCCCGGCGCTCAGCGCCGCCGCCCTCTACCGGGCGGCGATCCACATCGCCCGTCCCCTCGGGTTGGATCCCGCGGCCAGGCCCGTCCTCGACGCGCGGCTCGACGACGGCTCCAGGGTCGCCATCTGCACCCCACCGGCGAGCCCCCACGTGGCGATAACGATCCGCCGGTTCGGGGGCCGCGCGTTCTCCGCCGAGGACCTCGTCCGCCAGGGATCCCTCCCCGAGACGGTGTTTTCCGCGGTGCGCGACGCCCTCCGCGTCCGCCGGAACGTACTTGTGTCGGGTGGCACGGGCTCGGGGAAGACCACGCTCCTGAACGCCCTCATCGAGCTCCTCCCCGAGGAGGAGCGGATCGTTGCCATCGAGGACACGCTCGAGCTCAGGATCGACCGGACGAACTGCCTCCGGTTCGAGGCGGGGACCGTCGGCTCCGAGGCGCCCGTATCGATTCGTGACCTGGTGCGGCACGCGCTCCGCCACCGGCCCGACCACATCGTCGTCGGAGAGGTCCGGGGCGGCGAGGCCGCCGACCTCCTGCAGGCGCTGAACACCGGCCACGGTGGGTCGCTCACCACCGTCCATGCCAACAACGCCCGCTCCGCGCTCTCGCGTCTGGCCAGCTGCGCCATGCAGGCCGGCGGCGCTCTCCCCTGGGAGGTCACCTGCCGGGGCGTGGTCGACGGGATCTCGCTCGTCGTCCACATGACCCGGCACCGGGGTCGGCGGTTCGTCGAGGAGGCGCTCCACGTCCGGGGTTACGACGCGGCCGCCAACCGCTGGCTCACCGAACCCGTCTGGAGGAAGCACGATGACGAACGAACAGGAAAGGAGTGAAGACATGCCGGGCGAAGGGAAGGTCATCCGCATCGAGTCGCTCGACGAGTTCGACCGGGAGCTCAGCCGCGACGGCGGCGAGGCCCTAGAGGTCCCGGCGGCGCTGGCCGAGGAGTACGGCCTCTTTCCCGAGGACGTGGGGAGCGAGGACGAGATCCGGGACGCCTCGGAGGATCCGCACGGCCCCGAGGAGGACGGCCGATGAAACACGACGAGTACCACCGCCAGTTCGCCGACGCGATCATCGAGCAGATCCGCCAGGGTACGGCGCCGTGGCAGAAGCCCTGGGGGGCGGGCGAGCGCGTGCTTCCCGCCAACGTCGACACCGGCCGCTCCTACTCCGGAGGGAACAGCCTGCACCTGGCCACCGTCCAGCAAGCACGCGGCTACGCCGACGTCCGCTGGGGCACCTACAGGCAGATCCAGGCCCGGGGCGGCCAGGTCAGGAAGGGCGAGCGGGGCACCCGGATCCTCTCCTTCCGGGACCACCGGAAGATCGCCGTCACCGATGGGCGCGGACGGCCCGTCAGGGACAACGAGGGCAAGCGCGTCTACCGCCACGAGCGCCTGCCCACACCCATCGTCCGGCAGTACAACGTGTTCAACGCCGAGCAGACCGATGGGCTCCCGGCCCGGCCAGCGCCCACGGCCGAGCCGCTCTGGAAGGTCCACCAGGAGGCCGAGAAGGTGCTCGCCGACAGCGGGGTCCCCGTCCGGCACATGGCGGGGGACCGCGCGTTCTACTCGCTGAACAACGACGAGATCACACTCCCCGAGCGGATGCAGTTTCCCTCGGCGAACCACTACTACCAGACGGCGCTCCACGAGCTCGGGCACAGCACCGGCCATCCGGAGCGGATGAACCGCGCCACGCTCACCCAGGGGATGGCCGACGGGTTCGGATCCCCGGCCTATGCGAAGGAGGAGCTCCGGGCGGAGATCAGCGCCATGATGACGGGTGAGCGCGTGGGGGTCGGCCACGACCCGAGCCGAGGCGCCGCCTACGTCGAGGCGTGGGTCACCGCGCTCAAGGAGGACCCCCGGGAGATCCGCCGCGCCGCGGCCGACGCGCACAAGATCTCTGACTTCGTGCTCGCCCGGAGCCGCGAGCGCCAAGCCGAGCGCGAGCCGGCTCCGGTGGCCGCCGCCCGCAGTCCAGCTCCCACTCCACGACACGTCCAGCAGCCGGAAATTCCGCTGCCGGTTCCGAACCGTAGCTTCGGCCCGAGCCGCTGAGGCCGGGGAGGCAGCCGAATAGATGTTCGACCGCACGATCGAAACGGACCCGCGTCCCGCCGCGCCACAAAGCCGTACTACCTACCGTATGCGGGACGGCCATCGCCGGGAATACGCCGCGAGCAGGGACGGCGGGTCCATCTCCTTTCGCGACCGCTCCGAGCGGGCGCTCGCAGACGTGGGCATCTACGGCTGCGTCTCATTCCGGGACGTGGCCGAAACCCACTTCGGCGGCCATCCCTACACCACCCGGCGGGCCGTGAACGCCTGGAACCGCGAGGGACTCGCCAAGGAGTCCACCGCCAGGGGACCGAAGGGAACGCCGTTCAAGGTCCTGGCGCTTACCCGGAAAGGGGCAGCCGCCGTACGGGACCTCTCCGCAAGCCAAGGCCTGGACCCCGCACAGCACATCAGGTCCGCCACGCGCCTCCAACAGTCCCGACTCGCACACGACACGGCCATCTACCGGGCCTGCGGCGTCGAACGCCGACGCCTGCTCGAGCAAGGCGCCACTATCCGACGAGTGCGCCTCGACGGCGAGCTCAAGAGCGCGGTCGCGCGCCGAAGCGAGTCGGCGCGGGTGCGGGACGGCCGCCGGGCCGCCGACGCCGAACGGCACCGCGCCGCCCGGGAGCTGGATCTCCCCATCGACGCCGAGGGACGCGTGCTCTACCCCGATGCGCAGATCGAGTACGTCGACGCCGAGGGGCGGAGTGGGCGCGTGAACATCGAGGTCGCCTCGGGGCACTACCGCCAGGGATCGGTCCGGGCCAAGGCCAACGCCGGGTTCCGGATGCACGCGAACGGACCGGCCGGGAGAAAGGTGCTCCGGGCACTCGGCTATAGCGAGGATCATGGCTCCATTCGGGGACCGGCCGAGCGGGACCCGGCCACGATCGAACTCTAGCACGCCCATGCAACCCTGGAAAATCAGCACCGGCCTGACCGCTGCACTCGCCGGCTCGGCTGTCCTGCTCGCCGGACCCCGCCTCGAGTATCTAGCGCCGTTCCGGTCCGTGATCCTCGTCGACTACGGCGTGAGCATCGCCCTGCACCTGGGGTTGGCAGTGGGCACCATTGCAGCCGCCGTCTACGCTGTTGCACGTGCCGCCGGGCTCGCCGACCTGGGACGCCGCGTCGATCTCGCCGAACGCTCCGTCCGACGCGGCGAGGGCGATCCCGAACTCGCCCGCGCGCTCAAGAGGGACACCGAGGGCGACTGGGACTGAACGGCGGGATAACCGCCCGGTTCAACTCGCTCGTGCGGCCTCCTACGCCCAGTCCGGGCTCGCCATGCTGTAGCCGACCCCGTGCTCGGTGAAGATGTAGGTCGGATTGGCTGCGTCGTCGCCGAGCTTTGCCCGGAGCTTCTTGACGACGGTGCGCACGCGATCGGTGTCGTCCGAGCCCCGGCGCCCCCACACCTGTCGGAGCAGCACCTCGTTGGTCATCACCCTGTCCGCGTTGAGCGAGAGGATCCGGAGGAGGTCGAACTCGGTGGCCGTGAGCGGGATGTCGCGGCCGGCCACGCTCACGCGGCGCCGGCCGTAGTCCACGGCGAGCTCCCCCAGCTCGAAGGTCTCGGGCTCGGCCCGGCTCCGGCTCCGGAGCGCCGCCTGGACGCGTGCAACGAGCTCGGTCGGCGAGAACGGCTTGACGATGTAGTCGGCCGCGCCGCTGTCGAGCGCCCGCGCGATGGTCTCGTCCCGCCCGTAGCCTGAGATGAAGATGACCGGGAGATCGGCCAACTGGGGGACCCGCTTCATCAGGTCGATCCCGTCCGTCCCGGGGAGCATCAGGTCGAGGAGGACGAGGCCGGGCTTTTCGGCGCGGATGACGCCGGAGAGCCCGTCCGGATCGCCCGTCACGAGCGGGGCGTAGCCCGCATCGGAGAGGACATTCCGCACGTAGCGTAGCGTCTGCGGGTCGTCGTCGACCACGAGGACGCGCGTCTTCTCCCTCCTCTCCCCGGGCGGGTGCGGCCGGGTGCCGTGTGTGGCTGCCTCGGGGGCGGCCTCTCCGGCCGCCGGGATCGTGAACGTGAAGCGCGCGCCCTGTCCCGTCCCCCCGCTCTCGGCCCGGATGCGGCCGCCGTGCGCCTCCACGAGGCCCTTCGAGATCGCGAGGCCGAGCCCGGTGCCTCCGGCGAGGCCGGTGCGCTTCCTGAAGAGGTGCGGGAGCCGGTCGGGCGGGATTCCCCGGCCCTCGTCCGAGACCGAGAGCGCGATGTAGCCGCCCTCGTGCGCCCCCTCGACCCGGATCGGCGACGATGGCGGAGCGTGGCGGGCCGCGTTCGAGAAGAGGTTGTTCAGCACCTGCACGATGCGCTCGCGGTCGGCCATCGCCCGCGGGAGGTCCGGTGGCAGGTCGATGAGGACGGCGTGCCGGCCTCCGCCGCTCAGGAAGGTGGTCCTGGCCCTGTCCACCAGCGCGGCGACGTTCGAGGGCTCGGGCGCGACGGTGAGCGTGCCCGCCTCGATGCTCCCCGCGTCCAGGAGGTTCGCGATGAGGCCGCGCATGTGGTCGGCCTGCCCGTCGATGATGCGGAAGAACTGGAGCATCTCGGCCTGGAGCGGGACCGGCGCAGCCCCGAGCACGGTCGCGGTTGAGCCCTTGATCGACGTCAGCGGGGCGCGGAGCTCGTGGCTCACCATCCCCAGGAACTCAGCCTGCTGCCGCTCGAGCTCCTCGAGCGGCGCGAGATCCTGCATGGTGACGACGACCGACACGACCGCTCCGTCCTCGGAACGGATCGGCGTGACGTTGATGAGCGTCCGGACACTCCGCCCGTCGGGCACCGACAGCTCGACCTCCTCGGCCCGCATCGTCGTGGCGTCCTCGAGCTGCCGGGCCAGGGGAAGCTCCTCGAGCGAGGACTCCCGCCCGTCCGCGTGCCGGCACGTGATCACCTCGAGCAGCTGCTCCGGTGGACGGCCCGGAGTGCGGAGCCCCTCGACGATGCGCCGCGCCTCGCGGTTGAACGAGACCGGATGGCCGGTTCCCGCGTCGAACACCGCGACCCCGACCGGCGAGGTCTCGATGAGCGCCGCGAGGTCGGCCCGCGCCCGCTCGACGTCGCGGTGCGTGCGCGCATTGGCGACCGCCGTCGCCGCCTGCGAGGCGAAAAGCACCAGGATCTCCTCGTCCTCATCCGTGAACCCCTCCCCGTCCTCCTTGTCGCCCAGGAAGAAGTGGCCGAGATACTCGCCCCGGTGGTGCATCGGGGTCCCATGCAGCGACCTCGAGGTCCAGGGCGTCGGCGAGAGGCCGAGCGAGTCGAGGTAGCCGGGCAGGTCCGCCACCCGGACCGGCCCGGGAAGCTCCCTGAGGTGCTCGTAGATCCGCGGAGCGTCGGGCCACTCGAGGATCTTCCGGCGCTCCTCCATGGAAGCGCCGAAGGTGACGAACGACCCGAGCCGTCCCCGCTCGTCGACCGTCGCGACCGCGCCGGAGCGGGTGCCGGTGAGCGCGCAGGCGCCCTCGACGGCCTCCCGGAGCACCGTGGCCACGTCCAGGCTCGCGCTGATGCGCAGGATCGCCGTGCTCAGCCGCGAGATGCGGTCGTCGGACGGCCCGCTCTCGGGCCCCGTAGAGTCTCGATGGTTCAATGCTCCACTCCCGCCGAAGGGTATCGATCGGCCCGGGCGTGTTCCGCCGGACCGCGGGGAGTGGAGAATAGCGCTCTTCGCGCGTGAAGTCACTAAAGGGCCACTACGCTTGCCCGATAAGTCACAACTCACTCACAAAATAGCGCGTAGCTTTCCGGATAGCTCTCGATAATTGTAGTTATCGAGAGTAAACTGCGGCAACCTTTGTGACCAGAGAGCCCCCCCGGGTTCTTCGGGGCTCATCTCCGTTTCTGAAGCCGTGCCAGCTGTGCGGCGCCGTTCCTCTTGGCCAGCAGCCGCTCGCCGTAGCGCTGCACCATCTGGGCGCTCTTCCAGCGTCCGGCCTGCATGATCGCCGGAATCCCGATCCCCTTGGCGATCATGTCCTGAGCCGCGCCCACGCGGGGGCTGTGCCCGGAGAGCCGCCGCACGATCTGCTTCGGGAGCCCGGCCCGTTCGGCCATCGCCTTGTAGATGCGCGGCACCTGGCTCTCATGCAGCCGGTCGCCCAGCGTGCCGTCCTTGCGCATCGAACGGAAGAGCGGCCCGCCACTGATTCCGCTCGCGCTCAGCCACTCCGAGAGCAGCCTCACGCTGTCTCGGTGCAGGTAGAGCATCGCGCCGCCGCCCTCCGGATCGGTCTTCGCGCGGCGCACGAGGAGCGAGGCCGAACCGCCCCTTTCTATCGTCACGTCAACGACTTGCAGCGCGACCAGCTCGGAGCGCCGGAGCATGGCGTCGTAGGCCACGGCCAGGATCGCGCGGTTCCTGACGTCGATCACCCGGTCGCCCGTGGCCTCCATCAGGCGCCGGCGGAGCGCCCAGGTCAGCCCCCGCACCTGCCTCTGCCGGCACCCCCTCCGCCGGTGCATCCGCTTCAAGGCCCGCCGCACGGTCACATGCTCGAGCGGGCTCCGCTCCCCGGCCGCCTTGTGCACGGTGGCGACGCTCGACACGTAGCGCCGCACGGTGGCCGGCGCTCGCTCGCTCGCCATCGCCTCGACGTAGGCCACCACCGTGGCCGCGCCCGCGGGCAGCGGAGAACACCCCCGCTCCGCGCACCACGCCGCGAACCGTTCCAGGTCCGCTCGCACCGCTCGCACGGTATGGGCGCTCAGGGCGCCGCGGGCGTCCTCCAGGTAGGCGGTCAGCCGCTCGCCGTTTTGTGACTTTCGAGTGGCCGGGTCGGGACGGTCGGACACGCCTCTTGGGGCCGAAATCCGCATAAGTGCCCCCTGCACAATGACATACAGCAAAACGGGTTACTCTCGATAACTACAATTATCGAGAGCTAAATCCGCGCGCGGAAACCGCGGGGGAACCAGCGAAGGAGACATCGCGATGACTACGACATCGGAGGGCCGCGGCCGCGAGCGCCGCACGGGTACCATCTTGCCGAGCGTCTTGAGCGCGAGGGAACACGGCTGCCCGCCTCCACCGCCTGACCGCCTGCCGCCACGCCGGGGCGGCGGGGCGGCGGTTCCTATCCTTGATTTATATGCCGTATCCGCCGGCGGGCCCCGGGCGCTGGCCGCCGCGGCGTGCCTCTCCGTAATGACAACGCTATGCACGCGTTGCCCCACGGCTCTGATTGCTCTGCTGGCAACCGGCCTGCTCGTAGTGGAAAACGCTCACGCGCAAGGATCGGTGGACTCGGACTTTATTACCCTGGTGACGCTCTACGCCACGACGGACGGTGCGAGTTGGACCTACGACGACAACTGGGTGAGCCTAGAGCACCCGCTGGGGGAGTGGCACGGGGTTACTACCGACAGCAGCGGCCGAGTTACCGAACTGAGGCTTGGCGGCAACCAGTTGATGGGGGAGATCCCATCCGAGCTCGGGAATCTGGACGCACTCACAGGCCTGTATCTCGACCAGAACCAGTTGACAGGGGCGATCCCATCCGAGCTGGGGAATCTGAGCAACCTCCAAAATCTGTATCTCTACCAGAACGAGTTGACGGGGGCGATCCCATCCGAGCTGGGGGATCTGAGCAACCTCCAAGAACTGTATCTCTACCAGAACCAGTTGACGGGGGCGATCCCATCCGAGCTGGGGGATCTGAGCAACCTCCAGTTCCTGAATCTCGATCGGAACCAGTTGACAGGGGCGATCCCATCCGAGCTGGGGAATCTGAGCAACCTCCAGTTCCTGAATCTCTTCACAAACGAGTTGAGCGGGGCGATCCCATCCGAGCTGGGGAATCTGAGCAACCTCCAGCGGCTGCTTCTCTACGAGAACGAGTTGACGGGGGCGATCCCATCCGAGCTGGGGAATCTGCGCAACCTCCTGACCCTGTATCTCTTCAGAAACGAGTTGAGCGGGGCGATCCCATCCGAGCTGGGGAATCTGAGCAACCTCCAGCGGCTGCATCTCTACGAGAACGAGTTGACGGGGGCGATCCCATCCGAGCTGGGGAAGCTGAGCAACCTCCTGACCCTGTATCTCGGAGACAACGAGTTGACGGGGGAGATCCCTCCCGAGCTCGGGAATCTGGTCAGCCTCACAGGCCTGTCTCTCGCTCGGAACCAGTTGACGGGGGCGATCCCATCCGAGCTGGGGAAGCTGAGCAACCTCCAAAATCTGTATCTCTTCAGCAACGAAGGTCTGTGCGTGCCGCCGGGATCTCAACTGCACACGCGGCTGGCGACGATCGATTTCCGGGGGTCCGTCTGCGCTCCCCCCACAGTCACCTCCGTGGTGGTCGCGTCCACGCCGCAGTCGGGGGACACCTACCGCTTGTACGAGACGATGCTGTTCACGGTGTCGTTCAGCGAGCCGGTGGAGTTGAAACCACACGGGCGACTGAGGCTGGAGGTCGGTCTCGACGATCCCGACGGCGTCTTCGGGCGCACGGTGGAGGCCATGTTCTGGGGCCTCTCGCAGAGCCAGTACCCGACTGCCGATACCCCGCAGGCCCGGCTCGCCCCGCACATGCATTTCGAATACAAGGTGCAGCTGTTCGACCGCGCCGAGATCGGCGTGAGCATCGGCGCCAACGCGTTGCGGCTCGCCTCCGGGGCACAGATTCGAAATGAGGTCGGCGGCGCCGCGAGGTTGGACCATTTCTCGGTCGGTCCGCTGTCCGACCACAAGGTCGACGGATCGGCGGACGTGCCGATGATCGAACACATCAGTGTGGTCTCGACGCCGCGGCTGCGGTGGCCGGGCAGCAGGACACCGGACACCTACGGCGAGGGCGAGAACATCCGCATCGGAGTGCGGTTCGACCAGCCGGTGCACGTCGAGGGCGAGCCGACGATGGCGCTTGAGGTGGGCGATCCCTGCGTGTCGGTGTGCGAGGCCCGCTACGAGTCGGGGAGCGGCACGGACACGCTGGTGTTCGCGTACCTGGTGCTGGCGAACGAAATCGACCGCAACGGCATCGCGATCTCCACCAACCCGGTCAAGGTGGTGTACGGCGAGAGCATCCGCAGCGCCACGGACTACGAGGCGGACCTTTCCTACACGAGGACGGGCACGGCCAGCGGCCACAAGGTGGACGGGTCGCGGACGGCGGCGCCGCACCTGTCGGTGGAGGACGCCGAGGCGCACGAGGCGGACGGCGAGATGGCGTTCACGGTGCGCCTGGAGCCGCACGGCCTGGGCATCGTGACGGTCGACTACGCGACGCGCGACGGCTCGGGGGACAAGGACGCGGTCGCGGGCCTGGACTACACGGAGACGAGCGGCACGCTGAGGTTCAATCCGCTGGAGACGGAGCGGACGGTGTCGGTGCCGATCATGGACGACGCCCACGAGGACGACGGCGAGACGTTCACGCTGAGGCTGTCGAACCCGGACGGCGCGGCGCTCAGGACCGACGAGCGCGAGGCCACGGGCACGATCCGCAACAGCGACCCGGAGGCGCTGTCGGCGAGCTTCCCGGCGAGCGCGTTCGCGTCTTCGTCGCACAGCGGCGCGGACGACCGCCCGCAGGCGGTGGTGGCGTTCAGCGAGCCGGTGGCGGCGTTCGCGGCAGAGACGCCGTCGGTGTCGGTCACCGGCGGCGCGGTGGCCTCGGTGCAGCCGCACGCGGAGGACGGGCTGGAGAACGCGTGGGTGTTCTTCCTGGTCCCCGACGGCGGCGGCGACGTGACGTTCGCGCTGGTGGCGGACGCGGCGTGCGCCGCTGGCGGCATCTGCACGGCCGGCGGCACGGCGCTGACGGAGGTGCCGGCGGCGACGACGATCCCGGGTCCGGGGGGTCCGGCGGGGCCGCCGCTGACGGCGTCGTTCGAGGGCGCGCCCGAGGCGCATGACGGCGAGAGCGCGTTCACCTTCCGGGCGGCGTTCAGCGAGCCGCTCAGCATGATGAACGGCCGGCGGTTGCGGGAGGACGTCGTGGCGGTGTCCGGCGGCCGGGCGACGTCGGCCGGCCGGGTGGACCGGCGCCGGGACCTGTGGGAGCTGACGGTCGAGCCGGATTCGCGGGCGGACGTGACGGTGACGGTCGCGGCCGGGGCGGCCTGCGGCACTCCGGCGGCGGTCTGCACGAAGGACGGCCGGGCGCTGTCGGAGACGATCTCGGCGACGGTGGAGGGCCCGGTGAACACGGCGGCGACGGTGCCGCGGATCACGGCGGTGCAGGTGACGTCGGTACCGGAGCTGGAGCGAGACACCTACGGGCGCGGGGAGACGATCCGGTTCACGGTGTCTTTCAGCGAGCAGGTGGAGGTGACGGGGAGGCCGCACTTCACGTTCTCGCTGGGCAACCGGGGCGCGACGCGGCGGGTGGACGCGCCGTACGAATCGGGGAGCGGCACGGCGGCGCTGGTCTTCGGCTACGTGGTTCAGGAAGGCGACGAGGACAACAACGGGATCTTCCTGGTCGACGGCGACGCGCTGGGCCGTGCCGGTCCGGTGGCGCTGGACGCGGGGGAGGCGATCACGGCGTTGGGGGGCGGCGTGGACGCGGACCTCTCCTCGTCGGTGCGGGGGACCGAGCGCGACCACAAGGTGGACGGCTCGCGCGCCCCGGCGGCCAGTGCCCCCATGAAGCAAGACCTGGCCGCGCGCGCCTGCTCGGCGCTGGCCGGCGGAGACGGCCTGGCCCCGGGGGCGGCGGCCGCGGCGTTGTGGAGGGACGGAGATATGGACAGTGACCAGCTCGCCGCCCTGGACGGTATGGGGAACGGGAACGGAACGTATGACCTCGGTGATCTGCTTGCCTGGATCAACCGCTGCCGGCCGGGATCCGGGTCGGCTGACGGCGCCGGACCGCTGCCCTCCGCTCCCCCCGCGATGCCGGCGTCGCAGCCGGCGCGAGGAGCCAGCCAGCGGCGAAAGGGCGCGCGCGGCCCTGCCCGCCGCCGCCGGAAGGCTCCGGCCCCGCCCGCCGCCGGTTCCCGGACCCGGCGGTCCGGGTGGTTGCGGACGGCGCTGCTGGCCGCGCTGATCTCGGCCTGGGGCTGCGGGGACGGCATCGTCGGCCCGTGGGCTGACACGCCCGGCCATGACGCAGTGGGCGCGGCGTTCACGGATCCCGGCCCCCTGCACGTCCGGTTGACGGCTCCGGCGGGTGCCCGCGACATCGGAGCCATGCTCGTGATCGAGGGTCCGGCCATCGACTCGGTGCAGGCGCCGGGCCTGGAGATCTTCGAGACGGACGAATCGTCCTCGATGCGGCGCGAGGTCGTCATCGCCGGAGCGCTCTCGCCGGACGCGCCGGTGCTGCGGGTCTGGGTGCCCCACCGGGGCGACCAGGCGCGCTACCGCGTCAGCCTTCTCCAGGTCGCGGCCGAGGATTTCACGCTTGGGGACCTGACCGTGTACGGGAGCCTGATCTCCCGCTGAGCGCTGGGCGGCGCGGCGCCCACCTTCGAAGTGTGGGGCCGCGCCCGCTCGATGCGGCAGGATCAAGATCCAGGGTGACCCTCACCGCGACCCGCCGGCCAACGTTCGACTCACTTGAAAGCTCCCTCCGAGGCGAGATCTGGCCGTGCCCGGCCAGCCCCTCGGCCGTGGATGAGCGGGTCCTCGTGGGCCGCGTCTCGACCGTAACCGCCATGGGGACGCTGACGAAGCAGTTCCAATCGCGAGTGGCTGCGTCCCTCGAGCGCACGGGCATGAGAACATCCACGCCCGGTCGGCAAGCGGTGGGCGATCCGATCCTGGTGCGTCAGCTCCGTCCTGGCCGCTCCCCGAGGCTGGCGATGGCCTACCAAGTCCCCGTGTTCATCGAAGCCTGCAGCCAAGGCCCATGTGGCCCCTGTTCCTCCCTGGGGCAACTTGCCCCCGGAATTCTTCCCCGAACGGAACGGAGGCAAACCGATGTCAATACGAATAGACCAGGGCATGGACGCGCCCGTGCGCGTCCTGCGGATAACTCAAGTGCAGGCCCGCACAGGCCTGTCGCGAAGCTCGATCTATGTGCGAGTGGCCAACGGGAGTTTCCCCAAACCGATCCGGCTCGGCGCGCGCGCCATCGGCTGGATCGAGTCCGAGGTGGATGCGTGGATCCGAGAGCAGATCGCCGCGAGCCGCGGAAGCGCGGAGTGATCTGAAACACTAACCAGCTGTTGTAGTCCGCAATGAAAGGGGACAGGGGCCATCGACAACCCGCCGCCACTGGCAGCAACTCCCTTATCTCCTTCATCCTGTCTCCAGGAGCGGTCCGGTCGGCTCATCGCTCTGGAGGGGATGAGGCGCACGAGGCGCCACATTGTCTGCGGTCTGCGGACCTCTGCTACGGTCCCATGGATCCTCGTCTCGAAAAGGGGTGTAAATGAAGGAACGACAGGATGACAACACGTCATATATATCATGATAACAATGCCTTATGACGAATAACATGCCGCTGGGGCATCAGCGGGTCGACTATCTAGAGCAACTCCGGGCCGGGGAGGAGCTCGAGCCCAGCCAGACTGCGCCGTGAAGCTCTCGGAACCCCCGGCGTTCCGGCCCACGACCTCATTCAGTGGGCGCCGCGTCGGCGGGCTCGGATTCCAGCGTAAGAATTAGAGAGCGTCGTGCACGTCTGGTCCGCCCGCCTACATGTCCCGCCGCTGGGTACCCTAACCCAGTCAGCTCATCTCCCCGCCTCTCACCTCCCGGATTCCGATCTTCTCCAGCACCGGGTTCGCATTGTAGTCGGCCGACTGCCCCGGTGGGATGGTCAGGTACTTCCACGCACCTCTTCGGAACCACTTGCCCAGGTAGACGATCTGGCCGACGTGGTAGGCGATGTGCGCCATTGAACGGAGGAGAGCCTCGTCGACCCTGAGCGGGATGCCCCCGATGGTGACCGCCGCTGTGAGGTCTTCTCAGGTGAGGTCCGTGAGGGTGGAAAAGAGCGTGCTTCAGCCTCGCTCCCATTTCTCAAACAACTCCGACGGGGATGCACCGCGGGTCTCGATCTCCGCGCCACGGTCTCGCCAGGGCTTCTCGCCATCCGCGGTCAGGAAATCGGTGAAGCGCGATATACCTTTATCACAATCAGTTGGAAGGCCCGGACACGATGGGATCCGCACTCGACGGGCACCCCGCGGGGCCGTCCGGGAGAGACGGCCCGCGGGCTCGCCGCCGCTTCGGCCAGCGCGAACACCCGTCGCGCCTACGAGGGCCTGCTCCGGGTCTCCGAAGTCGCCGCGCTCAGTGCCACTGATCTCGAGGCCGAGGGCGCGAACACCCTGACGATCCACCGCTCGACTAGGAGGGCGAGGGCGCGGTCCAGTACATCGGCAGATCGCCGGTCGATGGAAATCTCTCTCGATGCCCGATGGAGTGGACGCCCCCCTACACCGGGTGCCAACGTGCGCCGCTATGCTAGGGACGGCTCTCTGCTCGCGGCGGAGTCACCAAGCTCCGCTACCGAGCGTAGAGAGACCCCGATGGGGGTCCGGACTGCCTATAGGCTATCGGAAATCGCAGCGACTGAGCTCAAGTGACGGCCCTCGATCGGATGCTTAACTGACTCCTTCGGGCTATAATTGGTTCGGCCGGGATACCGGGATCGACTGGGTTCCCCTATGGTTCCCTTTTATATTCGGGAGGTACTGTGGTGATATACAGGACACAGTTCCGTGTTCTCGCCACATTTGGTGTCTTCCTGTTCCCTTCTCTGGGCGATGCGGTATTAATCGATTTAGCCCAAGAGGTATCTCCTCTACCGGCGGCGGAAATAACAGACCTTCAGTCTATGGAGATTGAACTGGCTCGCCTCGGGAGCCAGGTTGCCGCCCTATCAGGCCAACTGGAGTCCGAAAGGGCCATGAATCATGCTGTTCTGAGTAACGTGGAGACGATGCTCACGATCTATACCGGCGCAGGTGCTGTGATCGCCGTGCTGCTAGGGATGTTCGGGTACGCCAATCTCCGTAGTTACATGGTAAGTCAAGTGAAAGCCCAGGTTGGGAACACTCTGAAGAGCCTAGCTGACGAAAGATTGGACCGAATCGTACTACGGTGGGACGACAAGTTCGAGAAGCTGTTTCGCCGTTTCGATCGCCTCGGCCGCGCACCGTGATGCAGATGCAAACCATAAGGACGACGGGCCGGCTACCATCTTCTCTCTACTGCGATCTTTTTTATGGAAACCCTGGAGCTGCGGAGTTCAGGAGTGACCACCTACGGGTTTGGATGCAGGTTGACCTTTATAAGAACGACATCCTTGTCACAGATAATGTAGCGGCGAAGTTCTGTCTGGATTATCCAGGCGTTGAGGTTTTGCCCGAATCCGTGAGTGCTGCGATCAACGGACTGATTGCTGGAGGGCAGGTTGAGGAGATCCCTGAAGGGTATTGCCTAACTTCCCGAGGAAAGAGCAATGTCCGCGCTGCTCAGGAGCGTTACAATCACTCGCGATCGGAATTCTTGGACACCGTATCGGGACACATCACAAGATCGGATATTGAAGAGCTTACCCCTGGAGAGGTAAGAGCAATCAAGGCGTGCTCTGAAGAGCTGGTTACTCGAGTTATGTTAGCAGAGCGAGATGCCCTCGAAATGCTCTATGAGACTCATGAGGACTTCACGTTTATTGCTAACCGGTCGGCAGACCGGTCAGCAGAGTTAACCTCTTGCTTGAAGACCCGCCTTCAAGATCCCCTCGCATCCCGTGTGAGAGAGCTTTGTAGCGAAACCCTGAACGCGGTAGCTTTCAGTACCGATCGCGCGAAGACATACCTGCACACACTCAACCGCTCGGTAGTGAGCGCCTTCTTCCTAATCAAGGACCCCCATCACGCTGAAAACATCCGGTCGATGGCGGCATCCCGTAAATATTATATTGATACGAACGTCTATCTCGCAGCTTTGTACCGATCCCAGCCCTCCTACGATATTGTCCGTCCCCTCTTGTCGGCGCTCCGAACCTACGGGGCTCAGCTATGCATCCTGCCTGAGACCGTTAACGAGATTCGCCGAATCGAGCAGAACGCCACCGAATGTGTGCCTAGAGCTCGAGGGGACAGGGCCTTGGCAAGGTACATGGTCCGAGATCGCAAGGCGATTTTCACGGACTATTGGCAGGCACAGGGGAAAGATCCCAACCTACGGTTCAGCACCTTCGCCGACCTTCACATGAACCCCGAAGTACAACTCCGTCGACTCGGAATAGCAACTCTGCCAGTGGAGTTTGACGATGACGAAGACTTTTTGAGTTTGATTCCAACGTTCAGGAACGCACTTAGAGGTGTCAAAGAAGACCGTGGCCGCACCTGGCGGTACGAGGCATTGAACCACGATGCCCACGCACTTCTATCTGTTGCAAAGCTTCAGCTGAGGAAAACGAGAGACGCCTGGGGAAGTACCACCCAGTTTCTCAGTCTCGACCGATCCCTCGGACCGGCGATTGCCGAGTGCCGGCAAGCCCTCAATCGGCGGTTTGAATATCCGATACATCCTGCGGCTCTTTCCCGCATCATACTGCCCGCCGCTCAGGACGAACTGGCGCGTGATGACTACGAGGATTTTCTCGTCGCGGCGATCCGTGATAACTTGGGACTACTTCACGAGGCCTCGGGCTATAGTCCGGTGGATCTCATCCAAAAACTGGATCGGGCGGGAATTCCTACCCGCACCTTACTGGAGGCACCGAGAGAACTCCTTGAGTCCGCCTTAGCTCAGCTACAGGGCAGAAAGGACCTCAATAGAAAACTTGACCAAGTGCTCGCCGCCTCCATAGCTGACCGGCCACCGTTGTTGGCGGAGATCCAACAGGACCTTGAAGATGCCGTCTCGGTGGGTTCCGATCTACTCCAACAAAAGGAACAAGAACTCGGGGAAGCTACGATTCAACAGATCCAACTAAGCTCTGATTTGGCAGAGCTCAGGGAAGCGGTGACCGATCTCAGGGCGATGGTCGGTCGGAAAACCTCGGCAGTTGACGAGCGAGATCGCGAGCTAAGCCAGTTACACAGTGAGAAGAAAAAGCTTTCTCTCCTCGCCTTGTACGGTTGGATTACCGCGATCGGGGTGGTCATCGGATTCATCATATGGATGACCATTTCATAAGGGCACAATATACCTAATTGATGCAGAAACTCTTCGATAATCTACCAAGGAAGTTCCTCGGTGGTGGGTCACCGATGGCCTCACCCCTGGCCCACCTCAGCGAGTAGTGGCACACCGACTTCTCCAGCTTCCGGCCGCGTAGCGACACCGCCGCCAGGCGTTTGAGTTCCGGAGCCGCCTCGGCGGTGGCGCCATCACCTCGGTCGCCCGGTCTCCCCGGCTCATCGGCAAGTTGCTGGTCTCGGTCCACTCCACCCGCTCCGCACTCTTGGGTTGGGCCTGCCCCGGCACCCGCCGATCGTGCAGGCAGTACGCGGGGAGGCCTGCGAACGAGCGGCCCAGGCTCGCCATCTTGGCGACTATTAGTCCGCCTCCCCGGCCAGGAGCGCCGCCACGAGCTCGCCGACCCGCTCCACCGCCACCAGTATCTCGGCCGGCGCCGGCCCCGGCACCGGCACCGCTCCGGAGTTCAGCACCCGCGCCATCTGATTCAGATTCACCCCGATCCGGTTGATCTCCCGGAACTCGGCTGCCCCCAGCCGGCGCTCGGCCGGGATCCGGCCCGACTGTCCTCGCTCCATGTACCTGGAAGCGGTGCTTTGCCAGATCGATGCCGATGATGTTGACTGCCTTGCCCATGGATCCACCCTCTGGTGTCCCGAACGCACCCCGTGTGCGTTCTCCTCACCCGGCGCACGTTGTCGCCCGGTGTGGGGAGCGTCCACTCCATCGCTGTCGGGCTTGAACCAGCCGATGCCCCGGTAGAACTCCCTGGACAGGGGATAGCGGTTGAGCGTCGGCGGGCCGGTGATCAGTGAGCGCAGCAGCGTCATTTTCCGGCGGTGAAGTCAATGGCAGCACTCAATCTGACCGGTAATGCCGACGCCATGGGGTCGCGTCTGCGGTCCTCGCCCATCGACCATGGCAACCAGAGCGACAGGTCGTCGACCGGCCGACGTTGTGCTCGGATGCCCTAGGGTCAGCGCGGGACGTCAACTACGGTACGACCGAAGGGTTAACGGATATCTGTGTCCAGGAGAGGCGTGTATCGAGACCGTACCGTGTGGGGCGACTGTGGGGACGCCCCAAAAAGCCTTTGTATAATCCCACTTAACACAATTACTTACAGATCTAGTACGACTCCCTCTCCCACCATCTTGGCGCACATGTCGCTACGCACGGTTACGACCTTTCGAGCCGCCACTTCCAGCGCTGAAGCGCTACGCTGTGATGAGCTAGCCGATCACGAATCCCCAACCGCACTGGAGTGACGGCGTGAACCTGGTGGACGCCTCCTAGTCGTGCGAATGCGACCGGCACCCGAAGACGGCTGTCCTCGTGGCCCTGGTCGCCGGACGGCGGGGGTCATGCGAACCACAAATCCCATCGCCTGCGGCCTCCACGAAGTGGCGATACGGCCGGCTCCGGTCAGGCTGTGCATGAAAGTGTAAGTAGGCGTTAACCGACGCGTGGGCACCGATGTAACCGCGCTGCGTAACACGGTAGCGGCGCAAAATTCTCCCTCGGTCACCGATGGAGCGGCTATCCTGTTCAATACCGCTGCGGCCGACCCGGCATTGTACCATCCTCGTCAGCTATGTCCCAATCGAGCACCTGGACAGTGGTTTTCCGGTGACCTCAGTTTTCTACGTGGTGATCTGCGGACCGATCGCGACGGAAGAATCCGAGTTGCATATCTAAGATGATAACCAAGTGGGTGATATCTGCATAAATAGTTGCAGTAAAGTAACTTACAGGTACCATGTAGCGGAGGGGGTGGGATTCGAACCCACGCGGGCTTTCGCCCAACGCCTTAGCAGGGCGCCGCCTTAAGCCACTCGGCCACCCCTCCAGATTGCCCCTCCTGGGCTCGAACCAGGACTCTCCTGATCCAGAGTCAGGCGTGTTGCCAATTACACCAAGGGGCAATGATTGCTCCGCGAGCCTCGATCAGCAAGTTAATGGTTGCGCACCAAGAGCCACCAGTCGGACTCGAACCGACGACCCCGTCATTACGAGTGACGTGCTCTACCAGCTGAGCTATGGTGGCGGGGGAGTGGAGCCGAGGGGAGTCGAACCCCTGACCTCTAGAGTGCGATTCTAGCGCTCTCCCAACTGAGCTACGGCCCCAGCGTCCGGCAGCCCGCGCAAGGATGGCCCACCAGCCCTGTGCGGAGCTCGCCTGTCTGCGCCATATGGGCGCGAGAGGATTCGAACCTCTGGCCTCTACGATGTCAACGTAGCGCTCTAACCAACTGAGCTACGCGCCCGCGCCTCCACGATCCGTCGAGGCTGCCTATGGGGGAGCGAGGTGCGCCCGGGAGGACTCGAACCCCCAACCTCTTGATCCGTAGTCAAGCGCTCTATCCAATTGAGCTACGGGCGCCAAGCGGCTGCCTGGCCACTTCGTCTCCCCTGAGCCCGCTGCCTGCGGCTAGTGCCCACGACAGGACTCGAACCTGTACGCCGTTTCCGACACTGGTCCCTCAAACCAGCCTGTCTACCAATTCCAGCACGTGGGCAGGCTCCTGCACACTACACCCGCTGACTCATGGCGCCATCGTCAACGTACACCGCGAAGCATGGTGATGCTCGGAGAGGGACTCGAACCCTCACGGGGTTACCCCCACAGGATCCTGAATCCTGCGCGTCTACCAATTCCGCCACCCGAGCTCACAGTCCGCCTGGAGTGGAGCCGAGGGGAATCGAACCCCTGACCTCCTGAATGCCATTCAGGCGCTCTCCCAACTGAGCTACGGCCCCGGCACCGACCAAGACCCAAACCTGTCAAAGAGCAAAGCGGGGCTGACGGGACTCGAACCCGCGGCCTCCGGTGTGACAGACCGGCACTCTAACCAACTGAGCTACAGCCCCTTCCTGCCGCGTTGGTCGCGGCCTTCCCGAATCAACTCCTCTACGCCCTCACGGGGAATCGAACCCCGATCGCCACCTTGAAAGAGTGGTGTCCTAGCCGTTAGACGATGAGGGCCTCGGCAACTCCCCCCACGAATCCGGGCCCACGGTACATCCCCGGACCGTGGGGGTCCGGCACCTCGTCTCTACAGGCCCGGAGGGACTCGAACCCCCAACCGCCGGTTTTGGAGACCGGTGCTCTACCAATTGAGCTACGGACCTCTGTCCACTCCGCGAACTTCGCGGGTCAGCTCCCCTGTATGGCCAGGGACGGAATCGAACCGCCGACACCGCGGTTTTCAGCCGCGTGCTCTACCAACTGAGCTACCTGGCCCAAACAAAACGCCCGAGCCGAAGAGCGCGGGCGTTTCCACATCCGAGAGAAGCGATCAGCTCTATCGCCGTCGGACGCCCGCCCGGTTCCCTGCACGGGCCCACGTATCGACCGGAAGCCACGCCGGGAACGGCCGTGCACCCGCTTCTCCGAACCGAGCCAATTGACGACCCATCACTGTCTCCGCCGTTCCTGCCACCCACGCCCGCCCGGCCGAGTCCGGCCGTCCGGGCCATCCCTAACGCTGAAACGCCGCCCGCCGGGCGGCGTTCCTCCCTCGATCCAGTAGTAGCGGGGGCGGGATTCGAACCCGCGACCTTCGGGTTATGAGCCCGACGAGCTACCAGACTGCTCCACCCCGCATCAAGAACCCGGAGTATATGGCTCTCTGCGGCGGGATGTCAACCCCGAATCCTGCCCCCGGCCCGGCCCGGCCGCGCAGGCCATTTGTCTCTCGTACACGGCGCTCCGCTCCCGTGCTGGGCCGGCGCTCGGTATCTGGCGGGCGAGGAACTTGGGGAGAGCGGGAGGGTGAAGATGATCTTCCCCCATCGGACCGGTCCAACAGGCTGGACGGCAGGCCATGTGCACTCAATTCGCGTCGTGAGTTGGGCGAGATCGCGCTCCTCCTGACCCGGTCGTCGGACGAGGCTGCGGTCGAGCGCCTGGCCTCCCGCATCCCCGGGCGCGTCACCGTGGCCAGGATCCGGGCTTCCGGAGAAGAGTCCCGCGGCGCCGTCCGGCTCCCTCCTCCTACGGACGGGAAACTCAGGCGCGTCTACCTGCACGACTTCCCGGGCCATGCCCCCATGCCCGGTGGGATCCTGGCGGAGCTCCTGAACTGCCGGGTCCTTTCGGTCGAGCATGTCGATGAGCGTGCGCCCCCCCGGCGTTACTGGCCCTTCGGGGCGGTCCTGGGCAGCGCCTCCGTCCTCAACGTCATTCCGGGGGCTGGCCTTCCGCTTGACCGGGGGGTGAACCGCCGGATCTTTGAGTTGACGCTCCACCTGAACGAGTCCGGGATCCCGACGGAACTCCTCGTCGGGGCCCTCGGACGTGGAAGAAGGTCTCGTCTCTCGGCGCTCCTCACGGCTATCGCGCCAGCTGTGCATAGTTAGTGCCTGCCCGAAAATCCTGATTTCTGGTTGGGGCGGAGGCGGCAGTACTGCTGACGGGTCCCCTGATCAGGAACCGTTGACGTAAACGATGGCTTTGTTCGGCGGTTGTGCTGGGGATTTCGGGGCGGCGGCCAACGAGCCCGGGTCGCGAGGGCAGTGATCCTGGCCCGGTATGCAAGCCGGGTCTGATATCGGGGGGTTGAAGAGACCGCGGTCAGGCCGTGCGTCGATGCCGTCGCTTTTGTGCCTCCAGTGCCTGCTTACGCGGGACCTTGCCGAGGCGATGGATATTGGCCCCGAGAACCGACAACGCAACAGTGCGGTCGAAACCCGCCGCACCGAGGCTCAATATCCGGTCCAGTCCGTGGTGTTCAAGGTGGTTGACGGCTGATTCGACCGCCGGATGTGCGTGCCGCGCGGCCCGAAACTCCGGCGTCGCCTCGCGGGCCATGTCGGCCTTGCTCAGCCGCCCCTTCTTCGGCAGCGCGCTGACTTCCAGAAGGTCGTCGAGACGGTCACGGTTGGCAGGACTGTGAAAACCACGGTCGAAACTGCAGACCCGAAGCTTCGGAAAGAGATCCCGGGTCTCTCGGACGAAGGGGACCGCGACATCCACATCACTCCCCTCCCAGATGACGTGATGGTTGAGCACGAACCGGTGCTGGTCTTCGATCACGCAGACCGGCACCCCCAGCTCCACCGGACATCCCGCCTTCCCCTTCGAGATCCAGCGGGTGTGCTCCTCGAAGATCGAGAAGACCTTCTCCTCGTGAGGGATCGTCTCCCCCTCCAGCAGACGCCGGTCCACCTGGTCGATCTGCCGCTCGGCATGGACGATGTACCCCTCGATCTCCGCTACAGATGCTGCCCTGACCTCCCCGGCGGTCAGCTCCGCCACGCTCCCCCTGGCCCGCTCGACCACTGACCGGCAACGCGTCAGGTATCGCTCCACCCGCTCCGGCCGCCCCTTCGCACGGCGGGTCGAGCGGACCCGGTTGAACAGCCCCCTCACATCGCGCTGCTGCTTCTTCCACTGCCGCCAACCCCGTACGCCATGCTCCCCCGAGAGCGGACCGATCGTCCGCAAGAGGCCACGCATGGCATCCCACAGCAGCGACACATCCGTCGGATAATGCACATCGGTCTCGACCACGAAGGAATCGCAACGCCCGCCCAGCGGGTCCTCTGCGCAGCCAAGCACCGTATGACCGTATCCGACCACAACCCGGTTGATCTTCTTCAGCAGATCAGGGGTCAGATGCCCGACATTGTCGATCAGGCGCTGCAGGCTGTAACGGGTCCTGTCGAACGGACCCACGCCAAGCATCTCACGTATCGTCGCATGCTGGTCAGCCAACTCCTTGAGACGGTCGAAATCGCAGTTCAATCCCTGCTTCAGCACGGCCAGCACCAAAATCTGCCAGAAATCCATCCCCGGCCGGCCCCTGCCGTGATCTCTTCCCGCAAGGACGTTCGACTCCAGGAGTTCCATCACCTCCCCGAACACCGGTTCCTCCATGTAGAGCCGCTTCAGGCCATGGAGAATCGATGGAATGTCGTCACGTGAATCCAGATCAATCTCGACCTGGTCGATCGGCGTCTGCCCAATCTGAAGCTGTGGCTGAAAGGCACGACGCATGACCTGTCATCCCCGAAGATGCACGCAAATCCACCGGCTTTGGCCGATCTGACACCGAAATCTACCGAAAATCACCGCGAACTGAAAGCCGAAAACAACCGCATCCCACTACAAATCAACACATTACGAGTTTTCGGACAGGCACTAGTTACCGGGAACTTCCGAGGCACCTCCCGGGGAAGCTTCTCCTCCGGAAGGCGGCGGAGCGCGTGTACCGGTTCAGCCGGGGTGTGTTCCGGCGCCCCCCAGAGCTCTTCGTGGAGCGCTTTGCCCACCGGAGGGCCGTCGACGGGATGCGGATTTTCCACGGTCTCCTGTCGAGCGGACGCTATTCCCACGTGATCGTGAACTACGCGTGGCTGACAGGGATGACCGAGGAGTCCCGCGCGGCCTAACCCGAACGTGAAGTGGATCTGCGACACGCACGACGTCCAATTCGTGCGAAACCCGACGCTCGATCGGAACGGCCCCCGGCTGCGGGTCAGCGTGGGGCGCGAGCGCGAAGCGGAGCTAGCGGCACTTCGCGAGTACAATGCCATCCTCGCGATCTCGGAGTCCGACCGTGGAGTGCTCGAACGGCACCTCCCGGGGAAGCAGGTGATCCGGACGATGCCCGGGATCGAGTACGCCCGGGTCGAGCTCCCCGCAGAGCCGAGCGAGCCTCCGTTCCGGTACGGGTTCATTGGCTGGAACATGAAGGCGAACGTGGCGGCCGTGGATTACCTGCTCGACGAATGGTGGCCGAAGATCCGGGCCGCAGCGCCCGACAGTCGATTGAGGGTCGCGGGGACGGTGTGCGGCCGGCCGGCTGTTAGACGGCGTCTTTTCGCCACCCCGGGCGCCGACGCACTCGGGTTCGTCCCGTCGCTCGTCTCGTTCTACCGGCGCGTCGATATCGTGTTGAGCCCCGTCCTGGTCTGTGGAGGCCTCAACTTCAAGTCGGTGGAGGCGCTCGCGGCCGGGAGGCTTCTCGTGGCGAACCCGATCGGTGCCCTCTGCCTCGGGGAGGGAGCCCCCGCCGTCATCGCCGAGGACGGGGGGTCCCCCGCGCGCCACCTCGAGGCCTTCCACCGGGATCCGGCCCGAATGCACCGCCTTCGGTGTCAGGGGCAGGCGTGGGCCCTCGACCGGTTTGCGAAGGAGCGGACCTATGCCGGGCTCGTGAACTTCCTCGCCGAGGGCTGAGAAGTCGGTCCCCCGCTCCGCCCGGCTCTCCTGCGTGCAAAGCTGGTTGCGAAGGCTTCGCGGCATCTGCAGAGAGTTGAGAGCTTGAGACCCGCCCGTTAGCTTGGTTCCTTCCGGGACGTGGCGCAGTTCGGTAGCGCACCTGAATGGGGTTCAGGGGGTCGCCGGTTCGAATCCGGCCGTCCCGATGGGAAGGACCGCAGAGGAGCGGTAACCGCTTCCGGCGTCTTTCAATTCGGGTGAGTGGTGTTGCGGTTGGCATCCGGCTCGCTGCCGGTGGACGTCGAGAACTGCACATGTCGGGGGAGGAAGCGAGTCTCGGCTCGTCGCGATCTCCTCGCTTCTCTTTGCTCCTCTCTCGAATGGAAGGCGGCCTGCCGTCGAGCGCCACGAGGACGACCTTGGATAGCTCTGTGCGGTAGCCCGCGCACGGAGCGTCGGCCGGGTCCCGACGATGTGGCAGTATTTGGACGAGCCGGTCGGTGAGCGCTGCTGCCACGACGTCGCCGCGAGGATCTGGCTCCAACCCTCCGAGCCCGTGGTGGATGCGGGCACGGCCGGAGCCCAATGTCCGCGCGCCTGCCGCCCGCCCGGGGAGCACGTTCCTGTCTGGGAGCAGTCGGCGCCCACAGCTTCGCGGGCGGCTCCGGTCGAGATTCAGTGAACGGGGGCCCATGTGCTGCGTCGAATACGGATCCGCAACTACAAGTCGCTCAGGGATGTCGACGTCGAGCTGGAGCCCCTGTCGGTACTCTTCGGGCATAGCGCAGCGGGCAAGAGCAATTTCATCGGCGCCCTTCAGTTGCTCTCCCGTGTCGCCTCGGCGCGGAGCCTCACGGAGGCGTGCGAACCACCCTGCCGGGGCAATCCCCTCGAGTTGTTCTCCATGGGCCCGGGGGGAATCGAGGAGATCCTCGCTCAGGATGCCGCGTCGTTTCGCATCGAGGCCGATGTCGAACTCTCGGAAGATACCGTTGCACGCGTAGAGCAGGAGATTCGAGGGTTTCTCCCGCCCGGCGAGCGTGACCCGGGCCGCTCCCGCACGGCAGCGCGCGACAGGCAGCATGTTCGTGAGCGCTTCCTTCGGTACGCGATCGAGGTCGAGATCGTTGCCGGTTCGGGCATGCTCCGCCTGAGGGACGAGTTGCTCGCCGCCCTCAGGCAGGACGGAGAGTTGAAGCGGTCGCGAAATCCCTTCCTCGAGCGGGTCGAGGCGAAGCTTCACCTCCGGCTGGAAAAACAATCCCCCCCGCTACAGTTCGAGGTCGGAATCGATCACGCGATCATTTCCCGTCCCCTCTATGCCCCGCACTACCCGCATCTCCTCGCCGCGAAGTACGAGTTGCAGAGTTGGCGATTCTTCCACCTTGAGCCACATGAACGCATGCGGGCACCCGGTGATGCCAAGCGGGTGCGCGATATCGGGCCGATGGGCGAGGATCTGCCTGCGTTCCTGCGTACCCTGGAGGCGACGAACCCCGAGCAGTTCCGAGCAATCGAGGAGGGCGTTCGGAAGATCATGCCCCGAACAAGGGGGCTCAGCCCTGCCATCAACAAGCTCGGGGAGGTGGAGCTCTGGGTTCTCGAGGGCGATTCCAGCGCACTCATGCCATGGCGCCTGGTATCGGAGGGGACCCTACGAGTGATTGGCCTGTTGGCTGCAATCAGCTCCGTTGACCATCCGGGACTCGTCGGGCTGGAACAACCGGAGAGCGGACTGCATCCCCAGCAGATCGAACGCATCGCCGAGTACGTGATGACGATGATTCGCGGTGATGGGCCACAACTTGTCATCACCACTCACTCCCCGGTCTTGCTGGACCAGATCCCGGCGGAATACCTGTATGGGTTTCGACGAGTTGAAGGAGCTACTGCGATCTCCCGGCTTGTCCCCTGGGGCTCTCTGGCGACCGCTTCGGAGATCAGAGAGAAGCTGATCGACCCACTGGACGCGGAACCGCTCCCCGCCCAGCTCCTCCGCGGCGGGTTCGACGATCGCTGAGGAGGCGCATCGCTGGGGGTTTCGCTCAAGGTACGGCGGTATCGCTGAGTGTCGGTGTGGCCCTGCCTGGCGAACCGTCCTTCGCCGTTCGGGCCACCCCGCCTCCCCTCTACTCCCTGCGTCCTCTCCCCGCCCAGGGTAGGGATCCGCGTCTCGGCCCTTCCCGGGAGGGAGCGCCGACCGTATCCGCATCGATCTTGTGTCTGCCTGGTCGCCGCTCCAAGATCACAGGGTCCGCTTGTGCTCGACCGATGCATGGTCCTGGTGCGGCCGCGAGCCGGCTTGCCCCAGAGCCTCTTTGACTGTCGGGCGGCTTTGCACCACCAGCGATAGGGGAGAGATCAATGACGCACACGAGGATGCGATGGACCCTGTTCCCGCTCCTGGTTGCGGTCTACACTGCAGCGCCGGCGCTTGCGCAGGACGCCGGTTACAGCAACCCGGACATGGCTCCGACCAACGACCTCCCGAACCCTTACGCGCCGAGGGAAGTGATGCCGCTGCCCGACGGACGGGAGTGGGGCTCTACCGCGGGAGTCGACGCAGCTAAGGGCCGCGACGACATCTGGGCGATCGACCGGTGCGGGAGCAATTCGTGCGTGGGTTCTGGGGTGGACCCGCTCCTCCACTACGATGCGGACGGGAACCTGATCGGCCAGATGGGGGCCGACCTCTTCGCCTTCCCGCACGGGATCCATGTGGACCAGGACCGTAACGTCTGGGTGACCGATCCGCTCCCGCCCGACGGGCGAGGCGCCGGGGGCAGTGTGGGGCAGCAGGTCACGAAGATGAGCCCGGAGGGGGAGATCCTCATGCAGCTCGGGACCCGCATGGTCGGCGGGGACGGGCCGAATCAGTTCAGCTCGCCGTCGGATGTCGTCGTAGGGGCGGACGGCGACATCTTTGTGGCAGACGGCCACGGCGAGGGCACGAACGAGCGAATCATGAAGTTCGACAGCAGTGGTAGCTTCATCATGCAGTGGGGCACCCCGGGGAACGGTCCGTGCGGAGCCGGCGAGTTCTCCAGCCTCCACGCGATCGATATCGATTCGCAGGGTCGGCTCTACATTGGCGACCGCGACAACAACCGGATTCAGATCTACGAACAGGACGGCAGCTACTTGGACTGCTGGTACCAGTTCAGCCGACCGAGCGGGATCCACATCGATGCGGACGATAACATCTTCGTCACCGATTCCGAGTCGCGGGACGGTCCCGACAACGGGATGGACCTCTCCCACCCGGGGTGGGAGCGCGGGATCCGGATCGGAAGCGCGAGGGACGGGTCCGTGACGTACTTTATCCCGGATCCGGACCCACAGGGGGGATCGAGCACCTCGGAGGGCGTCGCCGGGATCCGGGGCGGGGCGGTCGTCTACGGAGCCGAGGTCGGCCCGCGAAGCTTCGTTCGCCACAGGAGGAACTGAGGAGCTGGGGAAGGCCGATGCGCCGAGGCACCGCCCCCTCCCGTCCACTTCGCCGTGACCCCGCGAGGGACGGTTCGGGGTGGCTGCCGGGAACCGGCGGTGGGTCCCCTCCTCCGGCTGGCTCCGAGCGACCGGTAGGCGGTCGGGGCGGCGCGGGCCGCTCCTGTCAGGGCAGCGATCATCGCACGGTCGCTGCTGGTAACCCTTAGGCTTAGGAGGGGAGCATGAGACGCAGAAACTTTCTCGAGGCCGCGCTTACGGCTGCCGGGGTAGCCCCGGTGCTCTCGGGGAGCGTAATTGCCGCCCGCCGGGAGGAGAACCCCGTGTCGATGGCGCATTCCACGCCGGAGGGTCCAATGGAGGAGAGCCGCGCTCAGATCGCCGGCACGCTGGCGATGTGCGTCTTCGACACCTTCGGCACAGTCGTCGACTGGCGTTCGTCCGTCATAGCCGAGGTGGAGGAACTTGCGAGGGAGAAGGGCTGGACACTCGATGCGGCTGAATTCGCCGAAGCGTGGCGCGCGAACTACGGGCCGTCGCGCAACCGTGTGCGCACGGGCGACCTCCCGTGGACGAAGCTCGACGACCTGCATCGGATGACGCTCGACGACCTCGTCGTCCGCTACCGGCTCCAGGGGTTGGCGGAGGAAGAGAAGGTGCATCTGAACAAGGTGTGGCACCGGTTGCACCCGTGGTCGGACGCGCCCGAGGGGCTGAGGCGTCTAAAGGCGCGCTACGTCCTCTCTCCCCTCTCGAACGGGAATGTGGCACTCCTGACCAACATGGCGAAATTCGGAGACCTCGCCTGGGACTGTGTCCTCGGATCGGACGTCGTTCGGCACTACAAGCCGGACCGGGAGATGTACATGATGCCGAGCGAGTTCTTCGATGTTCCCCCATCGGCCGTGATGCTCGTGGCGGCCCATACGGGTGACCTCGAGGCTGCGCAGGGCTACGGCCTCCGGACCGCGTTCGTCCACCGGCCCTTCGAGCGGGGCCCCGACCGTCCGCCCGTGCCGATGCCCGAGGAGGGCCGCTTCGACTTCCTGGCGACGAGCTTCACCGATCTGGCCACACAACTCGGCTTGTGAGTGCGTGCGACCAACCGCGTCGGCTGCTAGGGAAGCCACCGGTGCGGGCCGCCGTTTTCGGGCGCTGCCTGTCGTCGCTGCATGCGGCCACGTGCGGTGGGCCCACACACGGACCGGGACACCGGCTGATGGTTGTCCGGCGCATCGGCCGGACGCGCGCCAGCTGATTCTGTCTGCGCAACGGGGGTGATCGCTGAAGCAATCGCGCGAGTGGGTTCGGACGTTCCTGCAGATGATCACCCGTCCGTGCAGCCGTTATTTCTCGGGACGAGTAGCTTCGTGCCGGGAGGCCAGGTCCTCTGTACCGGATGACGGGTAGGCGTCCGTACGTACGCTAGGCGCAGTGCAGACCCACCATGGCTTCATGTGGCGAGAATGCGGCCCAGCCTCAGTACGGCGATGGTTCCTGCGTCCGGGGTGGCCGACCAGGTGTGTGGAGGATGTCTGAGGCCGGCTGGCTCGGACGAGCTGGACTGGCTCGTGCAGGATGCCATGGACGGCTGGATGGGTTCGATCGGCCTCGTCCCTCGTTTCGTCGCCCGAGGCGTGGTCGGCCGGCATTCCGGAGGGGAGGCACACCGGCGCCGGTGTGGGCCTGAAGGGGTTTGGACGATCGCCCCGAGTGTTTCGGGGATGGAGACGTGCGGGCAGTCGTCGAGCGGTGCCGTGGGAGCGGCCCGTGGCCCGGGCGGTGTTGGGGTCCGCACCTTCGTGCGGCGGCGCTCGAGGCTGTCGAGGGCGAGACGAGCTGGCCGGGATGATGGCCGATGCAGCAGAACGCGCCGCAGATGTCGGAGTCCCGCCTCTACCGGCAGGTTGAGCGTGCGGCAGGAGAACAGCGCGCAGGGCGGCGTGGTTCTGGGCCGAACTTGGGCACGCTGGGGGAGGAATTCCATTACGATGCGGCCGAGACGCCAGCCTGTGGACGGTCCCGCCCACGTAGAGATTGAGAAGGTCACCAAGAGCTTCGACGGGCGTACCACCGTCGTGCACGACCTCGACCTGACCGTCTACAAGGGCGAATTCCTCACCCTGCTCGGCCCGTCCGGGTCGGGCAAGACCACCTGCCTGATGATGATCGCCGGCTTCGAAGCACCGACGGCGGGGACCATCCGCATCGACGGCCGCAACGTCAACCAGGTGCCCCCGCAGCGGCGGGGCATCGGGATGGTGTTCCAAAACTATGCTCTCTTCCCCCACATGACCGTCGGCGGAAATCTGTCGTTCCCCCTCGAGGTGCGAGGGCTCGATGCCTCGGTTTGCCGCGAGCGCGTCGGGCGTGCGCTGGAACTCGTGCGGCTTGAAGGGCTGGAGAACCGGCGACCGAGCCAGCTCTCCGGTGGCCAGCAGCAGCGCGTGGCCATCGCCCGGGCCCTCGTGTTCGAACCCGAGCTCGTGCTGATGGACGAGCCGTTGGGTGCGCTCGACCGGCGGCTCCGGGAGGAGCTGCAGTACGAGATCCGCCGCATCCACGCGGACTTGGGCGTGACGGTCCTCTACGTCACGCACGACCAGAGTGAAGCAATGGTCATGTCGGACCGCGTCGCGGTCTTCCGGGCGGGGCAGATCGAGCAGGCTGCTTCGCCGGAAGCCCTCTACGAGGAGCCCGAGTGCTCGTTCGTAGCCCGCTTCATCGGTGAGAACAACCGCCTGCCCGGCCGCGTCCTGGCCATGCGCGACGACATCTGCGACGTGGAGGTCGCGGGCCGGATCGTTCGGGCCTTCCGCGTCGGGGCATGCGGCCCTGGCGATCGCGTGAGCCTCTCGATCCGCCCCGAGCGGGTCGCCATCGCACCCACCCCGGGCCTCTACACCAACGAGTTCGACGCCCGGATCGAGGACATCACCTTCCTGGGGGACCACCTCCGCCTGAGAGTCAGCGTCTGCGGCCGGTCCGACTTCATCGTCAAGATCCCCAACATGGTCGGCCACGGCGCCGTGATCGAGGGGGACCGGGTGCGCGTAGGCTGGATCCCGACGGACTGCAGGGTGCTCGATCCGGACGACGAGGAGGACGCGGCGTGAGAGCGGGATACGGGTGGACTCTCGGTGCTCTGGCAGCGGCGGTGGGTGCGGGCTGTGGTGGAGAACCGAACGAGGCGGTGACGGCCGTTTCCTGGGGCGGCTCCTACGCCCGGGCCGTCACGCGGGGCTACATCGAGCCCTTCATGGGCGAGACGGGGATCGAGGTTCGCCTGGAGGACTACAACGGTGGTCTGGCGCAGGTGCGCGCCCAGGTGGAGTCGGGCAACGTGTACTGGGACGTCGTCGACCTGGAGATTGCCGACGCCGTCAGCGGCTGCGACGAGGGGTTGCTCGAGAGGATCGACGTCGGCGCGCTCTTGCCCGCTCCGGACGGCACGCTGGCCGTCGACGACTTCCTTCCCGACACGTTGCTGGACTGTAGTGTGGGCACACTCCTGTACTCCACCGTCTACGCCTACAACGAGGAGCGCACACCGGGTGAGAAGCCTGCGACGCTCGAGGACTTCTTCGACCTGGAGCGTTTTCCTGGCCGCCGGGGGATGCGCCGGACGCCTCTCGTGAATCTGGAGTTTGCGCTGATGGCGGATGGCGTGCCCATCGAGGAAGTCTACGAGGCGATCGATACGCCCGAAGGGCTGGACCGCGCCTTCCGCAAGCTGTCTTCCATCAAGGACCAGGTGGTGTGGTGGGAGGCCGGGGCGCAGCCGCCACAGATGCTGGCCGATGGCGAGGTGGCGATGACGACGGCCTACAACGGCCGGATCTTCAACGCCCAGGTGATCGAGGCCCAGCCCCTGGTGATCGTCTGGGATGGCCAGGTGCTCGACACGGGCCAGTTGGGGATCGTTGCCGGCACGCGGAACCTGGATGCTGCCCTGGAGTTCGTCCGCTTCGCTACTTCCGCTCGGTCGATGGCTGCCGTCAGCGGCTACATCGCCTACAGTCCAGCGCGGCAGTCGGGCCTCGCGCTCGTGGGGACGCACATCGACACCGGCATCGACATGAACCCCCACATGCCGACGTACCCCGGCAATACCACGCGCGTCCTGCAGAGCGACTGGCTGTGGTGGAGCGACCACATGGATGAGATGAACGAGCGGTTCAGCGCGTGGCTGGCGCAGTGAACCGAGCACGGCTGCGGGCTGCCGGGCTGGTGCTGCCGCTGGCCGCTTTCGTCGCCATCACCTTCGCTGTCCCGGTGGGGACGATGCTGGTGCGGAGCGTCTACGACCCGATAGTGGCGGACGCGATGCCGGAGACGCTGGCCCGGCTGGGCGAGTGGGACGGTGTGGGGATGCCCGGGGAAACCGTCTACGCCGCAGCTGCCGTCGAGCTCGTGCGAGCGGCCGACGAGGGGACTCTCGGTCGCGTGGCCAGCCGGATCAACCGAGTACGCAGTGGCCTGCGAAGCGTCCTAGTCCGGACGCCACGGTTGTTGCGGGACGTAGCCACGGGTCCCTGGAGGGAGGCGCTCCTCGACATCGACGCCGCATGGGGCGATCCGGCAACCTGGCATGCCCTCCGCACGGCCGGCGATCGCCTGACGGCGCGCCACTACCTGCATGCCGTCGACCTGGACCGCAGGCCCGACGGCTCGATCGTCCGCAAGCCCGCGGACGAGCGCATATACGTGCGGCTGTTCGGCCGCACGCTCGCCGTCGCTCTGGCCGTCATGGCGTTGTGCCTGCTCCTGGGCTATCCCATCGCGTACCTGATCGCGCACGCTTCCCCGCGCCGCGGCCGGTGGCTCCTGGCACTCGTGCTCGTGCCGTTTTGGACGTCCCTCCTGGTCCGCACCACATCGTGGATCGTCCTGCTGCAGACGCAAGGCGTGGTCAATGACCTGCTCGTCGCGGCCGGGCTCGTCGCGGACGACGGACGCATCCCCCTGGTCCACAATATGACCGGCACGTTGGTGGCCATGACCCACATCCTCCTTCCCTTCATGGTTCTGCCGCTCTACTCGGTGATGCGCGGCATCCCGACACGGCAGATGGCCGCGGCCACCTCGCTGGGCTCCGGCTTCGTTCAGGCATTCCGGCGTGTCTACTGGCCGCAGACCGTACCGGGCGTCGGTGCCGGTTCGCTCCTCGTGTTCATCCTGGCGATCGGCTACTACATCACGCCCGCCCTGGTCGGCGGCCAGAGCGGGCAGCTGATTTCCAACTTCATCGCCTACCACATGCAGACCTCCCTGAACTGGGGGCTGGCGGGTGCGCTCGGCGGGATCCTGCTCGCGTCGGTGGCGGTGCTCTACCTTGTCTACGACCGTGTGGTGGGGGTGGAGCAGATGAGGCTGGGATGACGGCGCTGACGCCTGGTTCCCGCCTGGGTCGGGTGGCCTATCTTGCGGCCTGCGCGGTGATCTTCGTGTTCCTGCTCGCCCCGCTCTTGGTGATCGTGCCGCTCAGCTTCAACGCCGAGCCCTACTTCACTTTCACCGAGGGTATGCTGCAGCTCGATGCCGAGGCGTTCTCACTCCGATGGTACCGGCAGGTAGCCGGCGATCCGGTGTGGCGGCGTGCTCTCGGCAACAGCCTCTTTATCGGCGGCGTCGCCACCGCACTGGCGACGTCTCTGGGTACGCTGGCCGCCCTGGGGCTGACGAGTCGTGCGATGCCGGCACGCCGACTCGCGATGGGGTTCCTGATCTCGCCGATGGTCGTTCCGCTCATCATTTCGGCGGCAGGGATGTTCTTCTTCTACTCGGCGCTGGGCCTCGCACAGACTCACCTCGGTTTGATCCTGGCCCACGCGGCGCTGGGCACGCCGTTCGTCGTCATCACCGTGACCGCCACCCTTGTGGCATTCGACCGTAACCTGACGCGTGCTGCCGCCGGGATGGGGGCCGGGCCGTGGCTGACGTTCCGGCGCGTGGTGCTGCCGCTGATCGCCCCCGGTGTCATCTCGGGTGCGCTGTTCGCCTTTGCCGCCTCGTTCGATGAGGTGGTCGTGGTGCTCTTCATGGCGAGCGAGGCGCAGCGCACGATCCCCCGGCAGATGTGGGCCGGCGTACGAGAGCAGATCAGCCCGGCCATCCTGGCCGTGGCGACCTTCCTGATCGCCTTCGCCGTGCTCCTGTTGTGGACTGTGGAATGGCTGCGTCGCCGCACGCAGGGTGTTGCGGTTCGCTAGCAGTCCGTGGATAAAGTCGTTTCTGCGAGTCCCTTGTGGATGGGTTAAATTAAGGGGGCAGATGAACCTGAGCGAGTGGGGACGGCGATGGCGATAGGCAGACGGCCCGAGGCACGGCAGCACGAGATGTTCGTGGTGGCGAGCGAGATTCGCGCGGGGGGCAACCCGTTCTACCGGGCCTTGGACAGACTTTTGCGCGAGAACGGATTCGATGGTTTTGCGGAAGATACGTGCCGGGAGTTCTATGCGGGCAACCGGGGGCGGGCGGGCGTTGCTCCCGGGGTCTACTTCCGCATGCTGATGGTGGGGTATCTGGAGGGGATCGGTTCGGAGCGCGGCATTGCCTGGCGGTGTGCGGACTCGTTTTCGCTGCGCGAGTTTCTGGGATACGGGCTGTCGGAGAACCCGCCGGAGCATTCCACCCTGTCGAAGACTCGAAGGCGGTTGAGCGTGGAGGCGCACGCGGCGGTCTTCGGTTTCGTGCTGGAGCGGCTGCGGGCGTCAGGCCTGCTGCGCGGCAAGACGCTGGGCGTGGACGCGACGACGCTGGAGGCGAACGCGGCGATGCGGACGATCGTGCGGCGCGAAGACGGGACGGACTACGAGGCGTGGCTGGAGCAGCTGGCGCGGGCGTCGGGGATCGAGACACCGACGCGCGAAGACCTGGCGAAGCTGGACCGGAAGCGTCCTGAGAAGGGCTCGAACAAGGACTGGGAGCATCCGCACGACTCTGAGGCGCGCATTACGAAGATGAAGGACGGCAGGACGCACCTGGCGCACAAGCTCGAGCACGCGGTCGACATGGAGACCGGAGCCGTGGTCGGGCTGACGGTGCAGACGATGGACGGGGGAGACACGGCGTCGCTGCCGGTGACGCTGGACGAGGCGGAGCGGCAGCTGGGAGTAGTGCAGGTAGAGCCCAAAGAAGTGGTGGCCGACAAAGGCTACCACTCGAACCAGACCATGACGGGCGTGAGGGAGCGAGGGCTGCGGAGCTACGTGAGCGAGCCCAGGCGCGGCCGGCGGAAGTGGAAGGGGAAGCGGGACGCGCAGAAGGCGACCTACGCCAACCGCCGGCGGATCCGGGGCAACCGGGGCAAGCGGTTGCTGCGCCGACGTGGGGAGAAGGTGGAGCGGGCGTTTGCGCACATGCTTGAGACCGGAGGGCTGCGTCGCGTCCACATACGGGGCCAGGAGGAGATTCGAAAACGGATGCTGGTCCACGCGGCGGCCTTCAACCTCGGCCTTCTCATGCGTAAGCGGTTCGGGGTTGGAACCCCCCGTGCGCTACAGGGCCTCGCTGCCGTACAAGCTGCGCTCGCAACTCAGGTTACAACCCACGTTTCGCGCTTTTTCCGCCGTATCCGGCGCCATTTCGCCCTTCCTGAGCCGAATGTCGCCTCCTCACGCCCGAAAACCCGCTTCCTGCACCACAACACCGCAAACCCGCGTCTGTTTTCTCTCCCAACCATCATCCGCCGGGCACCCATTTCTTCCACGGCCTGCTAGGAGCCGCTTCGGGTCCGCTACGGTCTGCCGCCGGTAGGCCGGCCAAGACGTCAGACGTCGGATTCGCCACCGGCTCGCTCGCCCTCCGTGCGGTCACCTCCGTCCACCTCTAGTCGACGATGGCTGCGTACACCAGGGCCCTCAGGCGATCATGGTCGTCAAGACCCTGAGCGGGAATAACCTGGGTCAGGTACACCACGACCAGCTCTTCCGCAGGATCGACCCAGTATGTCGAGTGGTAGGCGCCGGCCCACCGGAAGTCGCCCTCCGACCCGGGCCGCCCTCCCGCACCCACGTCGAGCCGCACGGCGAACCCGAGCCCGAACCCCATGCCGGGAGCCGAGTAGAGCTCCCCGGCATGATTGCTCGTCATGAGAGAGACGGTGGTCCGCGACAGGATCCGCGTACCGTTCAGCTCACCGCCGTTCAGGAGCATCTGGAGGAAGCGGGAGTAGTCCCGGGCGGTGGAGACCAGTCCCGCCCCCCCGGAGTAGCTGACGCGTGGTCCCTCCACGTACTGTCCCTGCGCCTGCATGCCCGCCCCGTCCGGGGCCCTCGTCAAGGTTTCACCGGCGCGGAGGCTGTAGACGGTGGCCAGCCGGTCCCTCTTCCCGGGTGGGAGATAGAAGTGTGTGTCCCGCATCTCAAGGGGCTCGAGGATCCTCTCCCGAAGGAACTCGTCGAGGCTCTGCCCTGACACCTCCTCGATGACCGCGCCGAGGATGTCCGTGTTGTAACCGTAGACGAAGGCTTCCCCCGGCTGCGCCTGAAAGGGGAGCGAGGGCATGCGGTCGACGGTGGCCCGGATCGGCTCCTCTCGGTGGCCGAAGTACCACCCCGTGAGTCCCGCCTCGGCCCACAGGTCTCCCCCGGGCCCGCTCCCGTACGCGATCCCGGCCGTGTGCGTCAGGAGATCGCGGAGCGTGATCGCGCGCTCCGCCTCGACCACCTCGTAGCCCGAATTTCCGCGCGGAACCGCCACTGTCGTTCGGCTGAAGGCCGGGATATAGTCGGAGACGGGGTCCGAGATGAGGAGCCTGCCCTCCTCCTGGAGGATCATGATGCCCACGCTCACGAGCGCCTTCGTCTGGGAGGCGATGCGGAAGATCGCGTCCTCTTCCATGGGATCGCCCGCCTCCAGGTCCCGGTGGCCCACCGCCTCCGCGTAGACCACCTTTCCCCTCCTCAGGATCATCGCGACGCTGCCCGGCAGCTGGCCCGCGTCCACGTACTCGTCTAGAATCTCGGTCAGCCGCTCGAGGCGCGCGGAGGACATCCCCTCCTCCTGCGCCGCCGCCTGCGGGAGTTCCTGGGCGAGTAGCGGTCCCGCTGCCGCGATGGCAATCAGGATGCTCAGCTGCTGGACGATGCGTCGTGGGCTCATGGGAAGTCGCCTGGGTTCCGGGTGGCCGATCCGAACACGATCAGGGGGACAAGATCCCTTCCGGGGCCGCGCGTGCGCAAGCGGGTCGACGTCCCCGAGGACACCGCCGCTCCGCTTGCCGCCGATACCCTCGCGCTCTACTGTCCTTCGGCTCGCGGACTCGGCTTCGGGACGTCGTTCTCCCGCCGTCGGTCCACGTCTCCCGCAACTTCACCTGGTCGCCCTCCATGGTCATATACGGCGTGGCGCTACTCGCTGGCTGCATGCTTGCCGGCGTCTTCGTCGGAGAGCTTCTCGGCGAGTGGATCGGCGTCGACGCGAACGTGGGCGGGGTCGGCATCGCGATGCTCCTCCTCATCGTGGCCAATGCGAAACTCCGGGCTGGGGGGCAACTCCGGCCCCTGTCCGCGACGGGGGTCACCTTCTGGAGCGCGATCTACATCCCGGTCGTCGTGGCGATGGCGGCAAGCCAGAACGTGATCGCGGCCGTCAGGGGCGGAACCGCGGCGGTCCTGGCGGGCCTTCTGGCCGTGGTCGTCAGCTGCGCGCTCGTCCCGGTGCTGAGCCGCATCGGCGGAGAGCCCCCGGCCCCGCTTCCGGCGGCGGGGGACGATGAGGCTGATCCATGAGCCAGCCCCTGGGTCTCATGGCCGAGGTGATGAGCCGTAACGGCCTGATCACCGCCTTCGTCGTCATCGGTCTCACCGTCTGGGTGTCGTATCAGCTCTCGGCCCGTTTCACCCGGGGGCACCTTCACGGCTCGGCGATCGCGATCATGCTCGGCCTCCTCGCGGCGTATCTGGGTGGGGTGGCGACGGGTGGCACGCGGGGTGTGGCCGATCTCGAGATATTCGCCGGGATCGGACTCATGGGGGGCGCGATGCTTCGGGACTTCTCGATCATCGCGACAGCCTTCGGGGTGAACACGAGCGAGCTCGCGAAGGCGGGCGTGAGCGGCGTGGTCTCCCTATTTGCGGGGGTCATCGTCTCCTTTGTGATCGGCGCGGTCGTCGCGTACGGCTTCGGCTACACCGATCCCGTCAGCATGACGACGATCGGAGCGGGCGCGGCTACCTACATCGTGGGCCCGGTCACGGGCGCTGCGATCGGAGCCACCTCGGACGTCGTCGCGCTCAGCATCGCGGCGGGTCTCGTCAAGTCCATGCTCGTGATGGCCGGGACCCCCTTTGTGGCCCCCTTCATCGGTCTCAACAATCCCCGCGCGGCGATGATCTACGGGGGGCTCATGGGGACGACGAGTGGCGTTGCGGGTGGGCTTGCCGCTACAGACGAGCGGCTCGTCCCGTACGGGGCGATGACGGCGACCTTCTACACCGGGCTCGGGTGCCTCCTCGGCCCCTCGATCATCTACGTGTCGATCCGGGCCATCATGAGCTGACTTCTGGGACTGCATCATGAGTGAACTCGAACTAGTCCGGCGGGCGGAGAACTTCGGCGCGCGCACGGCGCTCAGGTCGGGGGGACGGGACCATTCCTACGAGGCTCTCCTCTCACGCTCCGCCTCGTTCGCCGCCCGCCTCCTCGACGGGGCTTCCGACCTCGAGGAGAAGCGGATCGCCTTTCGCATCCCCGCAAGCTTCGAATACGCGGTCGTCCAGTGGGGCATCTGGCGGGCCGGGGGGGTCGCGGTCCCGCTGAGTCTCTCCGCAGCCGAACCGGAGCTCGGGCACGTGCTCACGGATGCGAGGGCGGACAGGATACTCGTTCCCAAGGACGCCCTCGAGAGGCTTGGGCCCCTCGCCGAGCGGCTCTCGCTTCCACTGCACGGTATCGAGAGCCTCTCGTCCGGGGAGCCCGTGCCGCTCCCGGAGGTGGAAGACGCGCGGCGCGCGATGATCCTCTACACGAGTGGGACCACGAGCAAGCCGAAGGGGGTCGTGAGCACGCACGCGAACATACGGGCGCAGATCACGACCCTGGTCGATGCATGGGGGTGGAGGAGGGAGGACTCGATTCCCCTCTTCCTCCCTCTCCACCACGTCCACGGGATCGTGAACGTGCTCGGGTGCGGTCTCTGGTCCGGCGCCCGGGTGGACTGCTTCACCTCCTTCGATGCGCCCGCCATACTCGAGCGGGTGGCGGCGAAGGACTACTCCGTCTTCATGGCGGTGCCCACGATCTACGTCAAGCTGATCCAGCTGCTAGAGGAGGCGAACGAACGCGAGCGCATACGCTTCGCAGAGGGATTCGCGGAGATGCGCCTCATGGTCTCGGGCTCCGCTGCACTCCCGGCGAGCGTGCATGAGCACTGGACGCGCCTCACCGGACAGAAACTCCTCGAACGCTACGGAATGACGGAGATCGGGATGGCGCTCTCGAACCCTCTCCGCGGGGAGCGGAGGCCGGGGGCCGTCGGCCTCCCCCTCCCTGGGGTCACGATTCGCCTCGTGAGCGAGAGCGGCGAGGTGATCGAAGGGGAGGACGTACCCGGAGAGATCCAGGTCCGGGGGGGCGCCGTCTTCTCGGAGTACTGGGAGAATCCGGATGTCACCCGGGATTCCTTCGTCGACGGGTGGTTTCGCACGGGAGACATGGCCGTGCTCGAGAACGGCTACTACCGGATCATGGGCCGGCTCTCGGTGGACATCATCAAGTCGGGCGGGTACAAGCTCTCGGCACTCGAGATCGAGGACACGCTCAGGACCCACACCGCGGTCCGGGAGTGTGCGGTGGTGGGGATTCCCGACGACACGTGGGGGGAGACCGTCGCGGCCGCCGTCATCACCCGGCCTGGTGAGGATCTCGACCTGCCGACGCTCACCGCGTGGGCCAGGGACCGGATGTCGAACTACAAGATCCCGCGCTCGCTCCTCCTCGTCGCGGATCTCCCGAGGAATGCGATGGGGAAAGTGATGAAGCCCGCCGTCCGGAAGCTCTTCGGTTGAGGGCAGCGCCGTGCCGGGGCGCTCGCTCCCGGGGCTAGAGAGCGGACCGCAACCCTGTCCCGGGTCAGCTCCTCACAGACCGTCGCGGCGCTCGTTCTCGCCGCTGTGGCGGTCGCCGCCGTCCTCGCGGCGTTCCGGCTCGATCCGGAGCGCCTCGTGGAGGCAACGGGTCCCGCGTCGAGGCTCGCCTTCGTGCTCCTCGTCGTCCTCGAGGTCGTCGTTGCCCCGATCCCCGGGGGCGTGATCGCCTTTCTCGCGAGCGCAGCGTGGGGCTTCTGGCAGAGCTGGCCACTCCACTACATCGGGAACGTCGTCGGCGGGCTCCTCGTCTTCTGGCTGGCCCGCACGCTCGGCAAGCCTTTCGTGGACCGGCACGTCCCGCGGCGGCGGCGGGAGCGGATCGAGGGTTGGCTCTTCGGCCGCCCCTGGCTCATGTGGCTCGTCTACGCGCTTCCCGTCTTTCCGATCGACACGATCAGCGTGGCCCTCGGACTCTCGGCGGTGAGGGGGCGGCGCTTCGCGGGGATCCTTGTAACGGCTCTCCCCTTCTATACCGGGATCACGGCGGCGCTCGGCGCCTACTTCGGGCAGTTCATCCCGTACCTCGAGTGGTTTGCGCTCGTCGTATTCGCCCTCTTCCTTGCGGCAATCGGGTATCTCGTGATCTCGCTTAGAAGGGCACATCCGGGCTGAGGTTCCTCCCCTCCGAGAACGGCAGGTGCCGATGGAAGAAACGGCGCGTTTCCCGCCGTCGAGCTACTGCTCGATGGCCGGCCACCCGGTTCACGGTCCGTATCACGACCTCGAGTATGGGGTTCCGGTCAGGGAAGAGGACCGGCTCTTCGAGCGGCTGGTTCTCGAGATCAACCAGGCGGGCCTCTCGTGGCTCACGATCCTGAGAAAGCGGGAAGGGTTCCTCCGGGCGTACGAGGGATTCTCGGTGGACCGGGTTGCGGATTACGGCGACAGCGATCGCGCGAGGCTACTCGGGGACGAGGGGATCATTCGAAATCGTCTGAAGGTCGATGCGGCGATAGGAAATGCGAAGGCGATACGGGAGATCCGGGGAGAGTACGGATCCTTCGCCGCTTGGCTCGACGCGCATCATCCTCGGAAGCTCGATCAGTGGACGCGGCTCTTCAGGGAGGTCTTCCGGTTCACCGGGCCCGAGATCGTGAGGGGGTTCCTCGTCAGTACGGGCTACCTGCCCGGGGCCCACGACCCCGGGTGCCCTGTCTACCGACGGATCGCGGTGCTCGAGCCGCCCTGGATGCGAACCGCCTGACTCTGCCCGGATTCTCCGGCGCCGCCTTGCCGGGACTGCCGTCGGAGTGGTTTCCGGGCGGGGATTCGGAGCGGGGGCCGGAGGATCGCGGCCGGGCCGACGGGGTGGCACCACGAGGTGGCCGGCCCTCATGCAGGAGCGGTTCGTGGCTCTTGCCCTCTCTTCACCCCAGGCCCAATCTACGTGGCCCGGCGCACCGAGGTGGAGATCCGATCGGTCCCATCCTCATGGTCCCTCACTCGACGGCATGACCCTCCGCGCGCTCATCCCCCCGGGGTTCCCGCGCACGCACTCCGCGCACCATGACCACGTGCTCGGAATGTCACTGGAACTCCGGTGGGCCTCCACAGCGTGGAGGATGGCCCCCCACGGAAGAAGGATCGAGCGAGAGGCACTTGAGGAAATCGACCGGCGAGATGCCGTCTTCAACACCTTCCGCCCCGACAGCGAGTTCTCGCGGCGGATGGCCACTCCGGAAAGAGACATCGAGGTGTCTTCAGACCTTGCCCGGATTCTCGAGTGGGCGGCGTGGTGGCAGGCCAGGACGCTAGGTGCCTTCGATCCGGCCTGTGCGGAGTGGGGTCCGGCCCTGCAGGCCGCGCAAGCGACCGGATTACCCCGATTCCCCATCCGGGCAGAGGATTGATTGTCCTCTCTGGGATCTGTCCTGGCCCCCGGGAGGAGGGGCTCCGGTGACGAGGAAGCTGACGTCCTCCACGCTCACCCTGGACGCGATCGCCAAGGGGCACATCGTAGACCAGGCGTGCTCTAGAGCCACTCGGGCGGCCCCCACCGGGCGCACCACCGATGTCCTGATCAACCTAGGCGGAGACATTCGCCACGTCGGAGCCCACCCTGCTGCGGTCGCGGTCACGGACCCGAGGTGCGACGGCGAGAACGCGCGCGCGTTCGAGCATGTGCGTATCTGCAACCACGGCTTGGCGACCAGCGGAGGCTATCGACGGAGGGTAAGAAGCGCTGGAAAATGGCGGTCGCATCTGGTCGATCCGAGGAACGGGCGGACTGCAGAGCACATCCTGAGTGCCTCTGTGCTTGCTCCTACTGCAGCCACGGGGCTGACGTCCTGGCGACCGCCTTCAGCGTCCTGGAGCCCCGCCAGAGGCTGGCGCTCGCCGACTCGATCTCCGGCGTCGGGTGTCTTCTTCTCCGGCCGGATGGTGTCCGGATCGCGAACGCGTACTGGGACCGGCACGTGATCACGCAACCGGGCGAACGCCCGATCTCGCGACGACGGATGGTCGCCGCCGGGCTCGCCTTGGGTCTCGGCTGGGGCGCGAATCCGCGCAGGGCAAGAACGGGCGGCGCCGCAGGCTCGGCACGGCGGTCTTCGGCTCTGGGCCTGGGAGGGATTGCCGCGCAGGTCTTGTGGGACGAGCGTTTCGAGTTGGCGACCACCTTCACCATCGGTGATCCTAGGGGAGGAATGCGGGCACGGAGACCGTACGTGGTCGTGTACGTCGACGATGCGGAGGCAAGTCCCGTGCGCACCGTGAATCTGTGGGCGCAGGACGCCTCGTGGATTCGCAATCTCCGGCGCTGGTACCGGGGCGCGCGGGCGCGGGAGTGAGGAGCAGGGGACGAGCCTCCTGGCGACCGTGACGAGCGCGACCCGAAACCCGGGACGCTACACGGTCATCTGGGACGGACGTGACGACCGGGGCGCGCTGGTGGAGCAAGGCGAGTATTTCACATGCCTCGAGCCGGTTCGGCAGGGGAGCGGCGACTACTTCACCAGAGAGCCGATCACCCTAGAGTCCACCCCCTTCGTCGCACAGATGGAACCGTACGGGACGTTTCAGGACATCGAGCTCGAGTTCAGGGAGCGGCGCTGACAGATGGACGTTCGGCCCGGGATCCCGGCAAGGAGCCGGGGAAGAAGGCGGCTGCGGGGTCGGATCTATGCGGTCCTGCGCTGGCTTCACGTCTACATTTCGATGCTGAGTTTTCTGGTGATCCTCTTCTTCGCGATCACCGGCGTCACCCTGAACCATCCCGAGTGGACGTTCGGGGCGACCGAGACACTCGAGGAGGAGACCGGGGCGTTGTCCCCCGCCTGGCGCTGAGTGGCGAGGGCGAGGACTGGCTGCGCGTGGCCGAGCACTTTCGCTCGGAACACGGCGTTCGGGAAGCCGTGACGGACTATCGCGTGGACGAGTTCGAGGGATCGATTGCCTTCCGGGCGCCGGGGTACTTCGCGGACGCCTTCATCGACCCGGAGACGGGTGGCTACGACCTCGCGATCGTTCAACTGGGCGCCGTCGGGGTGCTGAATGAACTGCACCGAGGGACGGAGGCCGATGGCGCGTGGCGCTGGCTCATCGACGTTTCCGGCGTTCTCCTGACGCTGCTCGCACTCTCGGGTCTCGGGATCCTGGTTTTCCTGAAACGTTTCCGGACAATGGGCCTCTTGGTCATGTTGGGAGGATGCGCCCTGGGGCTGCTCGCGGTGTTTCGGCTGGCGGCCTGAGAGTACCGGATCTCCCGGCGGCCTCCAACCAGCCCGGCGAGGACGGTACCCTCCCTCGCCGGACACCCGGTTCATGTGCCGCCGGCCGGGCCCGGGGCCCGTGGGCCTCGCCGCGCGAGGCGGCCGCTGCGAGGTCGAGGTCGTGGAGGGCGCTCGCCGTGGCGGCCCGGCTCACGAGGATGTGCCGGGTCCATCCGCATGGCCTTCAAGGAATTCCGGCTCCCCGGGAGAGAGCCGCCCGCCGCCGGTCGGAAAGGAGGAAGAGGTGGAGAGCGCTGCTGCCGCGAGTGTAGAGTGCCCACCGTCGAATCGGGCGCCGTTGCCATGACCATGCCGACAATCTGGCTCCGAGGAAGGGCGGCGTGAAACCCGGCGAGCGGACAGCAGGGGCGGCGAGTCGCGTGACCCGCAGTCTTCGGATCCCGGCCCCGCATGGTCACCTGGAAGCCCGTTTCCAGCCCTTCACCGATCTCGGCCGCGGCGTGGCGGTGGTCTGTCACCCTCATCCGGGGCATGGGGGGACGATGCATACAAGGGCCGTCTTCCGAGCGGCCCAGGCCCTGTCTCAGGTGGGTTTCGATACGCTTCGATTCAACTTTAGAGGCGTGGGAACGAGTACCGGCTCCTACGGGGGTGGGGTGGGGGCGCGAGAGGACCTGCGCACGGTTCTGGACTGGCTCGAGGCGCATTGGCCCGCCAAGCCGATCCTCCTCGGTGGATTCTCCTTCGGGGCCAGGATCAGCTTCGAGGTAGGGATCGCCCACGACAGCGCCAAATCCCTCTTCGGGTTGGGCCTCCCACTGACGGTCTACGACTTCAGCTTCCTGAACGGGCTCAGGAAGCCACTCCTCCTTGTGCAGGGGGAACTCGACGAATTCGGGGGGAGCGAATCGCTGGCCGGGATCACGCGACAGCTCGCCGGGCCGGTGACGGTTCGGAGCATTCGGGGGGCCGACCATTTCTTCACTGATCGTATCGAGGAACTCCAGATGGTCATGCGGGAGTACTTCTCCGAGGGTCCCGGCGCGACCCCTTTTTCGGCGACAGCGGTGACGTGAAGCCAGGGAGACGATCGTGAGAGACCGAAAGAGGGTGCTCGCCAGTCTCGAGGCAACCTACCGGGAAGCCTTCGAGCGAGCCAAGGAGAAGGGCGACCGCGACGAGATGGTCCGTCTCGACCTGGACTTTCAGCGCGACCAGCTCGAACTTGAGGTTCTGCTCGATATCCGGGATCTCATGATGGCCGAGGCGGAGAGCCCGCCGGCGGATCGGAGGGACGGGGTCTCCCTGATCGAGGAAGGATCGGCGCTCATCGAGAAGGCGGGTGCGCTTCGCCGGATGACGAGGCTCCGGTGATGCGCCACGCCGCCCCGACTCTTCGACATCCGGACGCCGGTTGAAGATCTATACCCGGACCGGCGACGGCGGAGACACCGGGCTGCTTGGTGGCGAGCGGGTCCGGAAGGCGGACCCGAGGGTCGAGGCGCTCGGGGCGATCGATGAGCTGAACGCCGCGATCGGACGTGCACTCGGCGAGCTCGGGAGCGAGCGGGCGGCGGCGCGTCTCGCCGTGGTTCAGCACGACCTCTTCGCCCTCGGCTCGCACATGGCAACTACCTCCCGCCTCTCCGCGCGCGGGCAGGCCCGCCTCCCCGCCCTCCCAACCTCGCGGCCGGCGGAGATGGAGGGGTGGATCGATGAGGAGGCAGGGGGACTTCCTCCCCTTCAAGCCTTCATCCTCCCCGGCGGGAGTCCGGGGGCCCGCGAGCTGCACCTCTCGCGCACCGTGTGCCGCAGGGCCGAGCGCCGGGTTGTCGCCGTCGGCGGGAGGGCGGCGGGCTTCGCGATCCTGTACCTGAACCGACTCTCGGACCTGCTGTTCGTGTGGGCCAGATGCGAAAACCGGCTCGCGGGAGTCGACGACGTCCTTTGGCGGAGCGAGCCCGCATGATCGAGAGACGTTTTGGCATCAGGCTGGCTGACGGAGAGACGATTCACGGCGACGTCCGCTCGCCGGAAGGAGCGCCATCCCCGAGCGCCGTCGTGGTGGCTCACGGTTTCAAGGGATTCAAGGACTGGGGCTTCTTCCCGTACCTCTGCGAGTGCCTGACCCGGGACGGCCACACCGTCGTCTCGTTCAACTTCTCGCTGAACGGGATCGGGGATGACCCCGAGACCTTCACCGACTTGGACGCCTTCGGGCGAAATACCCTGACCCACGAGGTGGGAGAGATCCTTCGGGTCATACAGGAAGTCCGGGAAGGCGGGATCGTTCCCGTGCCGCCGGCCCGGGTGGGGCTCGTCGGCCATTCGCGGGGAGGCGGAGGCGCGATCGTGGCCGCGCGCAACGACGCCCTGGTCGACGCCCTGGTCACGTGGGCCGCGCTTGCCGACTTCGATCGCTTCAGTCCGGAGGTGAAGGAGGCGTGGCGCCGGGACGGGCGCATCTATGTGGAGAACGCGCGAACCGGCCAGGAGATGCCGCTCGATCTGAGCCTCCTCGAGGACTACGAAGCCAACCGGGAGCGCCTCGATATCGAGGCGGCGGCGGGCGCGATCACCGGTGTCCCGTGGCTGATCGTTCACGGGGAGGCGGACCGGTCCGTATCCGTTGAGGACGCGCGTCGGCTCGCTGCCGCGAATCCACGCGCGGCTCTTGAGCTGATTCCGGGGGCCGGGCACACCTTCGAGGCCACGCATCCCTTCCGGGGTTCGACGCCCGCCCTCGACCGTGCGATCCGGGTGACGGGCGACCACCTGCTGCGCTACCTCTGCCCGGAGCCGAAGGCACCGGACGACTGAGGCCCGGGAGGGGCCACGCCCTGCACGGCGGGTGCACCGGGGACGTGTGCGACTCGTCGGAGCTATGTCGCTGGTCGCGCCGCATCGCTCTCCGTTTCGCGCTGCGCCGCCGGAGCGTCGTCCGGGCTGGGCTCCCTGGAAGTGGCGGGTGGATCCGGCTGGGCCTCCCGCCCGCGGTCCCAAGCGGCCCGCACATCCACGCAGACCTTCTGCGCTCCCGCCTTCGCCTCCTCCCATCCATCTTCGGACGCCGCCCTCAGCTCCTCGATCCGCATCCGCGCTTGGGCCAGCTTCTGCTTCAGCGTGGAATCATCGGAGAGGATCCCGGCCCGGACGTCAGTCTCGACGCCCCGCGCCCAGTCGGCGAACTCCTCGATCCGTGCATCGATCTCCCTGATCTTTGCCCGGAAGCGCTCCTTGTACGCTTCCCGCCGATTCTTCCCTTGGCCCTCTTCCATCGTCTCCTCGTTGACCGGCACCGGGCGGCCCGGGCTCCGCCGCAGGCTAGCAGTGCGCTTCGTACACCTTCTTCAGCACCGATGCGATCATCTCCGGGTGATGGCCTTCGATCTGGTGGCGCTCGAGCATCCAGACGACCTCACCCTCGTGAACAAGCGCGACGGAGGGCGAGGAGGGCCGGTAGCCCGGGAAGTATTCGCGTGCCCGCGCCGTTGCCTCGACGTCCTGCCCGGCGAAGACGGTGGTGAGCCGTGCGGGCCGGGGACTCTCGTCGTCGCTGAGCGAGAGGGCGACGGCCGGACGCATCCCGCCCGCGGCGCAGCCGCACACCGAGTTGACGACCACAAGCACCGGATCCGGGGTATCCGCGAGCGCCGCGTCCACTTCTTCGGTGGAACGGAGCTCCTCAAAGCCAATTCGAACGAGGTCCTCCCGCATCGGAGCGACCAGCATCTCTGGGTACGGCATCTTGCCTCCGTGTCTGACACAGGTTGGTTTGCCGACTCGTCCCGCTCTCGGGTGGACGGCGAATGATTCTTCGGGGGTCCAGGGGACGTGCCCCGCGAGTTGTCCATACCCCTCGAGCGCGTTCAGGTGCGCCCGAGGGGCTCCAGCCTCCTTGCAGAAGGCTCGACCCGAGGGCCATCTTCCCCTAGGTCCGGTCCAGGAGTGTTGCATCCCGAATGAAGACGAAGCCCGCGCAGAGATTGAGGAGACAGATCCGTGTCCGCTGGCTGAGGCTCGCGGCGCTGGCGCTGATCCCCCTGATATCCCCCGCGTGTGTGGTCAGCCAGCCACCGGAGCTTCCTCCCGACGCGAGGGGGGTGGCCGGTCGGCCGCCGGAGACGGAGGAAGACTGGGCCATTGCCCGGCGCACCCTCTCCCGGGCGCTGGAAGAGGGGCTTCATGACCGGCCGATCGGCGAGGTCGTGACAGCGATCGCGCACTCGTTTGTCGGGACGCCCTACGAGCCCGGGACGCTCGAGCTCGCGGGGCCCGAACGGCTCGTCGTGAACCTCCGTGCCTTCGACTGCGTCACACTCGTCGAGCACGTCCTGGTCCTCGCCCGCCTCACCCTGGCGAGCGGCGGCCCCGACCTCCTCGAGAGCGAGGCGGTGCTGCGCGAGAGCTACCGCTCCGAGCTCCGTCGCCTCCGCTACCGGGACGGGATCCTCGCGGGGTATCCGAGCCGGCTCCACTACTTCTCGGAGTGGATCCGCGATGCGGAGGCGAAGGGCGTCGTCCGGTCCGTGGCGCGCGACCTCGAGGGGGTCCTCGACTCGAGACCCATCCATTTCATGAGCCAGAACCCTGACGCTTACCGGCAACTCGGCGAGGATGGGGACGTCCTCCGAGCGGTTCGGGACGTGGAGGAGGAGCTCACGGCCCAGCCTCGATACTACATACCGGAGTCCCGGATCGAGGCTCGCGAGGGCGGGATCGAGGACGGCGACGTGATCGCGGCGGTGAGCACCCTGGATGGCCTCGACATCGCGCATACGGGCATCGCCGTCTGGAGAGGGAACCGGCTCCACCTTCTCCACGCCCCCCTAGTGGGCGATTCGGTCGAGATCTCCGAACGGCCGCTGGCCGAGCGAATCCAGGGTTTCTCGAGCCAGATGGGGATCATGGTCGCCCGTCCGCTCGCCCCCGAATGAGCCGCCACATCCGCCTCGTCCCCGCGATCCCCGGTTGCAGCGTGCCGACCCGCTCCCCGCTCCCTCGCGTCGATGCGGAGGGCCCGAAGTGAGCCGACCCGGCCCCCCCCGCTCTCCCGCAGCGTCCCGCTCCCTCGTTTCCGAGCTCCTCATGCCGCACCATGTGAACAACCTCGGGAACGTCTTCGGGGGCGTCGTCCTCTCGATGGTGGACCGGGCGGCGGCTGTCGCGGCGATGCGCCACGCCGGGCGTCCGTGCGTGACCGTTTCGATCGACCGGGTGGATTTCCGCGAGTCGATCTACTCAGGTGAGCTCGTTACCTGCTCCGCTCAGGTGAACTACGTAGGCCGGACCTCGATGGAAGTCGGCGTCCATGTGGAGGCGGAGAACTTGCTGACCGGCGCGAGGCGGCACACGAACACCTGCTACCTCACCTTCGTGGCGATCAACGAGCGGGGCGAGCCCGTGCCGGTTCCGTCGCTCGACCTCGAGACGGAGGCGGAGCGGAAGCGTTTCCGCGAGGGGGAGAGACGCCGGGAGGTCCGGGTGGCGCTCGACGAGGAGCTGACGGGTGCCCGGGGGGGAGGCGCGGGCGCGGTCGATCCCCCCGGTGCGTGAGATCAGGCGCGCTCAATGACCATCGCAAACCCCATCCCCCCCGCCGCGCACACGGTGAGAAGGCCAAATTGCCCGTTCCGGCGGCGAAGCTCGTTTGCGAGGGTCAGGGTGAGGCGGGCCCCCGTCGCGCCGAAGGGGTGTCCGAGGGCGATCGAGCCGCCCATTACGTTGATCCGGTCCTCGGGCGGGTGGCCAACGGCCCGGCTGCGCCCGAGCTCCTTCCTGGCGAACGTCTCCGAATCGAGCGCCTGCAGGTTGGAGAGCACCTGTGCCGAGAAGGCTTCGTGCATCTCCATCAGGTCGATCTCCCCCATCGTGAGGCCCGCCCGGTCGAGCGCCAGCGGGACCGCGTACGCAGGTCCCTGGAGGAGCTGCCCCCCGGGGTCGAGCGCAGAGACTGCGTAGCTCCGGATCCACGCCAGGGGGCGGACGCCGTAGTCCTCGAGCGCGTCCCCCGACATGAGAACCACGGCAGCCGCGCCATCGGTGAGCGGGGACGAGTTCGCCGCGGTCACGGATCCGTGCCTCCGATCGAAGACGGGGCCGAGCTTCGCCATCGCCTCGAGGTTCGTGGTCGGGCGGATCCCATTGTCCCGCTCGACGACCCGCTCGTAGGAGGGGGGCAGGTAGATGGGTGCGATCTCGGCCGCGAGGCGCCCGTCCTCCGTTCCCGATGCGGCCAGCCGATGGGACCGGAGCGCCCATCCGTCCTGCGCCTCGCGAGTGATTCCGTTCTCCTTCGCCATCCGTTCCGCCGCCTCACCCATCGTCTCTCCCGTCGTGGGTTCGGCGATCTGGGGCCGGACGGGGAGAAGGTCCCGTGGTCGGATCCGCGAGAAGATCGCGAGGCGATCCCTGAGGGACCTGGCCTTTGTTGACGCGACGAGGCTCTGCGCCAGCCGGTCGGAAATCGTGATGGGAATGTGCGTGAGCGATTCGGCGCCCCCGGCCACGACGACGTTCGCCTGCCCCACCTCAATGAGGTTGCAACCATCTGCGATCGCTTGGGTCGCGGATGCGCAGGCCCGAGAGACCGTGTGCGCGGGGACCTCCTGCGGCAGGACGGCCAGCCCCACCTCGCGCGCGATATTCGGGGCCATCGGGTCGTGCACGACGGTCCCGAACACGAGTTGATCGACAGCCTTGCCCGGCAGCTCGGCGCGGGCGAAGGCCTCCCGCACAGCGATCTTCCCGAGATCGATCGCGCTCAGATGCCGAAAGTCGCTGCCCGACTTGGTGAAGGGCGTCCTGCATCCGGTCACGATGGCGGCGCTCATGTTCCTTCCCTACCCTTCGCCGGGCACCATCGTGCCCTAGTGTTCGGCCGCCTGGCTCGGTACCCTTGGTCTCCGCCAGCCGCGCCGCGTTTTCCCGAGCCGTCGGCGCTCCCGACGGATCATGGGCGCTCATCACGGGATCGACTCCATGCGCGCAGTAGAGTTCCAGGTGGGCGCCCTTCGCTACCTCCTCGCCCGCTCGGCAGGTAGAGTGAGCGAGTCGGCCACCTTCGGTCTTCTCAGCGGACTCCGGTTGAGAGAGCTTCCCGCGCCAGAGGCCCCCGGGCCCAGGTGGGTCGAGCTTCGGGTGCTCGGCTGCGGGATCTGCGGGTCGGATATCGGGAACCTCACGTACGCTTCGAGCCCGATCATGGAGCCCTTCGGCTCCTTTCCGGCCGTGCCCGGCCACGAGATACTCGCCGAGGTCGAGTCGGTGGGAAGCGAGGTGACGCGGGTCGCGCCGGGCCAACGCGTGGCCGTCGATCCGGTGCTCTCCTGCGACGTCCGGGGATTCACCTCGGAAGGGATGTGCCGCTCTTGCCGCCACGGCCGCCACGGCACCTGCGAGATGGCGGGCGAGGAGGGGGCGCTACGGATCGGCTCCGGGCGTCTGAGTCGTGGCCTCACGATCGGGTATCACCGTGATCTCCCCGGCGGGTGGGGAGAACGGATGATTGCGCACGAGTCGCAGCTCTTCCCCCTGGACCCCAGGATCCCGAGTCGGCTCGGCGTCCTGGTCGAGCCCCTCTCGATCGGCGTGCACGCGGTCCTGAACGCACCTCCCGATGCCGCGGAGGACGTCCTCGTGATCGGGTCGGGGCCTATCGCGTTCGCCACGATCTGGGCCCTCAGGGCGACCGGCTTCGGCGGGAGCATCGTGGCGCAGATGAAGCGGCCCCACGAAGGCCGGCTGGCGCGCGCCCTCGGGGCGACGGAGGTGGTGGCCCCCGGAGCCGAGGCAAGAGACGCGCTGATCGCGACCGGCGCACAGGCGTACCGGCCCATCGTCGGCCGGGAGGTTTTCTCGGCCGGGGGGTTCAGCCGGGTGTACGACTGCGTAGGGAGCGTTTCGTCGCTGGATCAGGCGCTTCGCTACACGGTCCCGCGGGGCACCGTGATCCTCCTGGGGTGTGCGGGTGAGCTCCGGAAACTCGACCTCTCCCTCCTGTGGGCGAGGGAGCTCGAGATCCGGGGCTTCGTGGTCTACGGACGGGAGTGGTGGTCCGGCCGGAATCTCCACACGATGGAAGTTACGCAGGAGCTCGTGATCGAGACGGGGGCGCCGCTCGAGGAGATGGTGACGCACGTCTTTCCTCTCGCCGAATACCGGCACGCGCTGTCTGCGGCCAGCAACCACCGGAAGAGCGGGGCGATCCGAGTCGTGCTGACGCCTACGAGTGCCGGGCTCCCGTAACCTGTCGAGTCTGCCTGGTTGGGTGCACCCCGGGTTGCCAGGGTGACGGGGGATGATGCCGACGGCCTTGCGGCTGTCGTGGGGGTAGTGTGGAAAACAGTTTCCACATGTGGAAACACTCGCGGTCGTGGCTGCGCCGGGAGTGTTTCAGGGCGCGTACACTGGCCGGCCATACGTGGATCGAGTGATCGTTGTTTTCCACAGGAAGCCGGACCTCGGCGGCGCGCGAAACCGGTACGGTCGGGAGGTGAGCTCAGGTGAGCGCCTCCCGCGGGACGAGCGCATTGCTCGGTGGTGCGCCGGGAGAGGACATCCCCTTGCCGAGTCGCGGATTCCGATCCGTATTGAAACAAATCCCGGGACCCGCTTCACCCTTCGAACCCCGCACCTGCGGACGGTTCGGGATCAGTGGGCGATGCGGCTTGAGAAGGCTGCGCCCGATACGCCGATCCCCTCGATCCGCAGGAGTGCGACCTTCCGGGGAAGCCCTCCCGAGAACCCGCCGAGGCGGCCCGAGGCCGTAACGACGCGGTGACAGGGGATGATGATGGGGAGGGGATTGTACCCGACGGCTTGCCCGACGGCGCGCGGCGAGCCGCACCCGATTCGCCGGCAAACCTCCCCGTAACTTGCCGTCTCCCCGAAGGGGATGGTCCGAAGCTCTTCCAGGACGCGGGTGCGAAAGGGAGTTGCGGAGCCGAGGTCAAGCGGGAGGTCGAAGATTCGCCGGTGGCCGCCGAGGTACTCGCGGAGCTGCCGAAGCGCCTCGCGTCCGAGCGGGTGCGCGCCCGGGTCGACATTCACCCCGTTCGCCGTGGATGGACCTGCGAATCGAACGCCCCTTACCCCGTGCTCGCTCACCTCGACCGAGAGCGTCTCAAAGAGGGGATGCATCTACTCTGGCGTCGGACCCGCCGTCTCGCTCACCGTGTGGCTCCGGCGAACCGCCTCCTGCAGCGCATCGAAGCCGAGGAGAGCACACTTGACCCGGATCGGGAACTTGGAGACGCCCTCGAGGGCCCGGAGGTCCCTCAGCGAGCGATCCCTGGCCGCTTCGCGATCCCCGTGCATCATCTGCGTGAACCTGCGGGCCAGCCCGATCGCCTCCTCGATCGACCGGTTCTTGAGAATCGTCGTCATCATGGAGACGGAGGCCTGCGAGATCGAGCAACCCTCTCCGAGGAAGCGAAGGTCGCGGATCACCCGGTCGTCGATCTTCAGCTGGAGCCTGATCTCGTCGCCGCACGCCGGGTTTCGCATGTGGACCTCGACGGTGCGGTCCTCGAGGATGCCCCGGTTCCTCGGCTTCCTGTAGTGCTCGAGGATGAGCTGCTGGTACAGCGAGCTCAGCTGGACGTCGGGCACCCGGTCCATCCGCTATTGCTGGGGCGACCCGAAGATGGATCGAACGGTCTCGAGCCCCCTCACCAGGCGGTCCACATCCTCCCTCGTGTTGTACAGGTAGAAGGAGGCGCGCGCCATCGCGCCGACCCGGAAGCGCTCCATGACGAGCTGGGCGCAGTGGTGGCCGGCTCGGATCGCGACCCCCTCCCGGTCGAGCACCGTGGAGATGTCGTGGGGATGTGCCTCGTCCATCCGAAACGAGAGGATCCCGGCGCGCTCCCCCGCGGGTGGACCGAAGAGCCGGAGCCCCGGGATCTCCGCGAGCGCCCCGATCGCGTACTCCGTCAGCTCCTGTTCGTGTGCGAGGATCTTCTCCGGCCCGATGGCCCGCAGGTACCTCGCGGCCGCCGCCATCCCGATCGCTCCCGCAATGTTCGGTGTCCCCGCCTCGAACTTGTGGGGGAGCCTTGCCCAGGTGGACTCGTGGCGTCGTACGAGATCGATCATCTCGCCGCCCCCTTGGTAGGGCGGCATCTTCTCGAGCACCTCGCGCCGCACCCAGAGCGCCCCGCTCCCCGTTGGGCCGCACATCTTGTGGCCGGAAAAGGCGTAGAAGTCAGCTCCGAGCTCCCCCACGTCCACCGGGTGGTGTCCGGCGCCCTGTGCGCCGTCCACGAGGAGGAGTGCGCCCGCACCGTGGACCTGACGGGAGATCTCCCCGACCGGGTTGATCGTGCCGAGCGCATTCGAGACGTGGCCGACTGCGGCGATTCGTACGCGTCCCCCGCTGAGGATCCCCGGGAGCGCGTCGAGGACGAGCCGGCCGTCGTCGTCGATCTCGAGGTAGCGGAGCCTCGCGCCCGTCTTCTTTGCGACGAGCTGCCAGGGAACCAGGTTCGAGTGATGCTCCATCTCGGTGAGGAGAATCTCGTCTCCCGGCCCGAGGTTCGCCTCCCCCCAGCTCGCCACGGCTAGGTTGATGGACTCCGTCGTCCCCCGAGTGAAGACGATTTCGGAGGGAGAGGGCGCTCCGATCCATTCCGCCACCGTGACGCGGGCGGCCTCGTAGGCCTCCGTCGCCCGCCGGCTGAGCTCGTGGAGGCCCCGGTGGACGTTCGCGTTGTCGCTCTCGTAGTAGTTGCGGAGCGCATCCAGGACGGCGCTCGGCTTCTGGGCCGTCGCGGCGCTGTCGAGGTAGGTGAGCGGGTGGCCGTTGACCCGCTCCTCGAGGATCGGAAAGTCGCGGCGGATCCTCTCGACGTCGAGAACGGAGCTTCGGGGCGGGTGAGTGGCCACGCCGGTCCCGCTCACGACTCGACCTCGACGTAGACGTCCTCGCCCCGGACGTCCGCGCGGTACGTCTTCACGGGCCGGACCGCGGGGAGGCTGAGCGCTCGTCCTGTCCGGATGTCGAAACGGGCTCCGTGCAGGACGCATTCGAGTGCGCCAGCCACAATCTCGCCCTCCGAGAGTGGAAAGTCCTCGTGGGAGCAGCAGTCCTCAAGCGCGAAGATCTGACCCTCCGACCGGGCGAGGACGATCGCCTCCCCATTCGCGAGAATCCTCCGAAGGCACCCGTCGCCGTCGCACTCCCCCGTTGTGGCGACCCGGACCCACTCAGGCACGGAGCCGTTCCTCGATGAGCTCTGAGATCTGGTCGACGACCCCGGCGAGCGGGAGCCGGGAGAGGACCTCGCCGAGGAACCCCATCACGACGAGCCGCTCCGCGCGTGCCCGCGTGAGTCCCCGGCTCATCAGGTAGAAGAGGTGTTCCTGGTCGAGCTGCCCCACGCTCGCGCCGTGGGAGCACCGAACGTCGTCCGCCTCGATCTCGAGGTTCGGGAGGGATTCCGCCCGGGCGTCCTCTGAGAGGATGAGGTTCCGGTTCGTCTGGTATGCGTCTGTCTGTTGCGCGCCGGGATGGACCTTGATGATCCCCCGGAATACCGCGCGCGCCGCCCCGTCGAGCGCCCCCTTGTAGAGGAGGTCGCTTTTCGTGTGCGGGGCCCGGTGGTCCTGGCGGGTATTGTGGTCGAAGTGCTGGTCTCCTTCCCCGAAGTAGAGGCCGAGCATGTCCGAGTTCGCCCCCGGCCCCCGCAGCTCCGCAGTCAGGTCGACGCGCGCCACCGAGGCCCCAAAGCTCACATTCAGTGTGTCGAGCGTCGAGTCGGCGTCGGCGAGGGTACGCTGCTGCGAGAGGTGGAAGGCGCCTCGCCCCATCCGCTGGAGGGAGACGAACTGGACCTCCGCCCCACGGTGGGCAAAGACCTCGACGGCCGAGGAGACGAGCGTCTGCTCGGGGAAGTCGGAGGAGAGCGCCTCGTCCACGAAGGAGACCCGGCTCCCCTCCTCTGCCACGATCAGGGTGCGGCTGAAGACGGCGCGTGCCGGGGTGGACAGCCAGCGGGTCACCCGGATCGGAAGTTCCATCCGGACGCCCCTCGGGACGTAGAGGAGGACGCCGTCCGTCCAGAGTGCGGCGTTGAGCGCCTGGAACTTCCCGGAACTCGCCGGGAGCGCCTCCGTCCCGAGCCGTTCCTCGAGCAGCTCAGGGTACTCCTCGACCGCCCGGGCGAGGGAGATGAGAAGGACGCCCTCCCGGGCGAGTTGCTCCTCGAGGTCCACGTCAACGACCGACCCCTCTAGATCCACCAGGTGGCCCGCTGCCGCCCAGTCCGAGCGCATGGAGGTGGCGAGAACCCCCGGCGCAAAGCCCCTCTCCTCCCTCGGGAGGACGTGAAGCTCACCGAAGCGGAGCTTCCTCGAGAGGTCCGTATAGCGCCATTCCTCCTCCTTCGTCGTAGGCATCGGAGTCTCTTCGTAGATCCTCCATGCCTCGAGGCGACGTGTCCTGAGCCATGCCGGCTCGGAGGCTGCGAACGCCTCCACCGTGCCCCGGTCCATCTCGACAAGCGAGCCCCCGGCCTCCCCGGGGGCTCGCGGGAGCGTCGTAGCGGAAACAAACATCACCCTACGGAACCCTCCATCTCGAGCTCGATGAGCCGGTTCAACTCGACCGCGTACTCGAGGGGAAGGAGCTTCGCGATCGGCTCGATGAAGCCCCGAACGATGAGCGCCATCGCCTCCTCTTCCGACATCCCGCGGCTCATGAGGTAGAAGAGCTGCTCGTCGCCTACCTTCGAGACCGTCGCCTCATGGCCCACGGTGGCCTCCTGCTCCTCGATCTCAATGTACGGGTAGGTGTCCGTTCGCGAGGTGTCGTTGATGAGCAGAGCGTCGCACTCGACGTTCGAGCGTGCTTGCTTGGCGCCCTCGTAGACCTTGCAGAGCCCCCGGTACGTCGAGCGTCCCGTCCCCTTCGAGATCGACTTGGAGATGATCTGTGACGACGTGTTCGGGGCGGCGTGTACGACCTTTCCCCCCGTGTCCTGGTGCTGCCCGTTCCCGGAGTACGCGATCGAAAGGATCGAGCCGTGCGCGCCCTCTCCCACGAGGAAGCAGGAGGGGTACTTCATCGTCAGCTTCGAGCCCAGGTTCCCGTCGAGCCACTCCATCGTCGCGTGCTCGTGTACCAGCGCTCGCTGGGTTACGAGGTTGTACATGTTATGCGACCAGTTCTGGATCGTGGTATAGCGGAAATGCGCCCCGCCCTTCACCACGATCTCGATCACGCCGGAGTGGAAGGACTCGGTAGAGTACACGGGCGCCGTGCACCCCTCGATGTAGTGCGCCTTGGAGCCCTCGTCGGCGATGATGAGCGTCCGCTCGAACTGGCCCATCTGCTCTTGGTTCACCCGGAAGTATGCCTGCAGCGGCGTGTCCAGCTCTACGCCCTTCGGGATGTATACGAACGACCCCCCGGACCAGACGGCCGAGTTCATGGCCGAGAACTTGTTGTCCGCCGAGGGAATCACGGTCCCGAAGTGCTCCCGGAAGAGCTCCGGGTGGTTAGTGAGACCATCCTCGATCGAGTCGAAGATCACCCCCTTGCTGTCCCACTCCTCCTTGAGGGAGTGATAGACCATCTCGGATTCGTACTGAGCGCCGACCCCCGCGAGGACCTTCTGCTCGGCCTCCGGGATCCCGAGCCTCTCGAAGGTATCCTTGATATTCACCGGTACGTCGTCCCAGGAGCGCTCCATCTTCTCCTGCGGACGCACGTAGAAGTAGATCTGGTCGAGAACGGCCTCGAGGTTCGAGAGGTCCCCGCCCCACGTCGGCATCGGCTTCGCGTTGTAGATCTTAAGCGCCCGGAGCCGGAACTCGAGCATCCACTCCGGCTCGTCCTTCTGCGCGGAGATCTCGCGCACCACCTTCTCGTTCAGCCCCCGCCCCGAGCGGAATACGGGCTCGTCCTCGGTGATGAAGTGGTATTTGTACTGGTCTAGGGCCAGATCCTGAACGACTTCATTCTGTGGCATGTCTACCTCGCCTTACTGGAGTTCGGAACTGCTCGTATCCCTCGGACTCGAGCTCCTCGGCGAGCGCCGCCCTGCCCGAGCGCACGATCCGGCCGTCGACCATCACGTGCACGTGGTCGGGCCGAATGTAGTTGAGGAGCCGCTGGTAGTGCGTGATGATGAGGACAGTCATCGCGGGATCCTCCTCGCTCAGCTTCTTCACCCCGTCGGCGACGACCTGGAGGGCGTCGATGTCGAGACCCGAGTCCGTCTCGTCCATTACGGCGAGCCGGGGACGGAGGACCGCCATCTGGAGAATCTCGTTTCGCTTCTTCTCGCCGCCGGAGAAGCCGTCGTTCACCGGGCGCTCGGCGAAGGAGGGATCCATGTCGAGGAGGTCCATTCGCTCGAGGAGCACGTCCTGGAAGTCGAAGAGATCGAGCTCCTCCCCGTCGGCGAGCCGGGCCTGGATCGCAGTTCGAAGGAAGTTCGCGATCGAGACACCGGGGATCTCGACCGGGTACTGAAATGCGAGGAACACGCCGAGGCGCGCGCGCTCGTCCGGCTCGAGCTCGAGGATGTCCTGCCCGTCGTACTCGACGCTCCCGGCCGTCGCCTCGTACCCGGGATGGCCGGCCAGGACCTTTGCGAGCGTGCTCTTTCCCGAGCCGTTCGGTCCCATGAGGGCGTGGATCTCGCCGGGGCTGAGCTCCAGGTCGAGTCCGCGGAGAATCTCAACCTCCTCGTCGGCCACCTTCGCGTGAAGGTCGCGAACGGTGAGAATAGGGGCCTTGCTCATTGCCTGGTGGGTTAGGCGGATGCGTGGAACGGGAGGCTTCTTTAGAATGATTCTAATTAGCTAATCGTACCTGCGGGTCCGGGGGGCGTCAAGTGGGTTCCGGGCGAGTCCTCCGCGCGGACATCGGGATGCTGCCGAACCCACATACCAGTGGTGCCATGCCGGGTTTCCTAAACAGTTGGCGGGGTCTGGGAACGCGCGCTTTCCAGCTCGGCGGTGTGCGTCTGGGCGCTCGGCCCTGGCTCGTGCTCGGAGGGGGCGGGGTCAGGGGACTCGCCCACCTCGGGGCGCTTCGGGTCCTCTCCGAGGCGGGGCTACGGCCGTCCGGGATCGTCGGGACGAGCATCGGGGCGCTCGTGGGTGCGTGCCTCGCGGCCGGGAAGTCGATCGGGGAGATGGAGGCCGACGCGCTGACGCTGACCCGGGAGCAGGTGGCGAGGATGCCGAGGCGCCTCCTCTGGGCTCAGGGGATACGGGACGAAGCGCTCTACCGGGCGAGCGTCCTTCGGGGCTATTTGGAGGGGGTCCTTCCGGGGGGCGGGTGGGAGTCGCTTCGGACGGCCTTTCAGACGAACGCCGTGGAGCTTGGGAGCGGGGAGACCGAATGGTTCGGGGTGGGGGCGAGGACGGACGTGTCGATCGTGGATGCGGTTTACGCATCTTCCGCGCTCCCCGTCTTCTACCCTCCATGTCGGATCCCGGGCGGGCTCTACGTGGACGGGGGAACCAGGAACGCCCTCCCGCTTCACCGTGCCGAGGAGCTCGGGGCGACCGGGATCGTGGCGGTCGACGTGGGCGCAGGGGAGAGGGCGGACGCCGGGGAGATCGTGAAACTCGGGATGCTTGCGGTGCACGAGCGGGTCTTCGCGGTCATGTCCGGGCGTCACCGGCGGGCACTGGTGGAGGGGTGGTCCGGTGCCCCACTCCTCTACATACGGCCGGAGGTGGACGGCTTCGGGACGCTTGAATTCGGCCGCCTTCCCGAGGTGATCGAGGCGGGCCGGAGCGCAGCCCTCGCCTCGCTCGGATCGTGAAGCAGCATGTCCCGTCGGTGTCAGCGAAGCCGGCGGGACGCAAACTCTCGAACCACGGCGTCGATCCGGGCGCGAACCTCCCCCCCGGGCAGGTTCGCGCCGTTCGTTAGGATCGAGAAGACGACCTCGCGTCCGTCGGACGTGACGAGGTAGCCGGAGAGCGAATTCACGTGGCTCAGCGATCCGGTCTTCGCGAATACCCTTCCTTCGAGCTCCTCGAGACGCGAGGCTAGCGTCGTTCCCTCGTGGCCCGGCTGGGCGAGGCTGGAACGGAAGACCTCGCCCCAGGGCTCGCGGCGGGCGTAGCGAAGGAGTGCCACGAGCGCCCGAGGCGAGATCAGGTTGTGGTTGGAGAGGCCCGATCCGTCTTCCCAGCTCACCTCTTCGGGACGGACTCCGGCCCATGCTTCGAGGTGTTTCCCGATGACCCGGAAACCCTCGGACCAGCTTCCGCGGGTGCCCTTCTCCTGGCCGACGGTCCGGATCAGTTGCTCGGTCGTCCAGTTCTGGCTGGGCCCGAGGATCGCGGCCACGACTTCGCGAAGCGGGGGGGAGGGCGCGCCCGAGATGCGTAACATCTCGGCGCACGACGCGACACGTCCGGACTCGCACCTTCGCCCCAGGGGAAGGCCCCGGTCCCAGAGGATCTCCGCTCCCCCCTCGACGCGGATCCCCTGATCCGCTATGGCTCGTTCGAGTGCCGAGACGGCCAGACGCACCGGGTCTCGTGCAGCACGGCGCAGCGTCCGCGTCTCCCCTGCCCCGATCCGTCCCTCGACGATCCAGCGGCGGGATTCCGGGAGGTAGCTTGCCGCGAGATCTGCCGCCTCCCCCGCGGGGGAGGTGACGACGCGCGAAAGGACGAAGGGGAGCGCCCCGTTACTTGGCTCCCCGGCGTCGCTTCCGCGCGGTGCCCACTCCGTCCTGGCGGGCTCCCCCGCCTCGTCCGCGCCCAGAATTCGTATCTCGAGCTCCCCCCGGTCCACGGCGAAGGCGCCTCCCGTCGCGCCCGCCGTTACGGGGAGATCCTCGACCATCCACGATTCGGGTACCGACGTCGAATCCCACGCGGAAGCGTCCACCACGAGGTCTCCCGAGATCTCTCGGACCCCGGCACGCCGGAGAGAATCGGCGACGGCCTCGAGCGCACGCTCGCCCGAGGCGTGGAAGGGCTCGCCGAGCGTCGGATCTCCCCCCGCCGGGAGGTAGAGATCACCCTCGAGCCGCCCGTCCACGGGAAGCGAGCGGGCGAAGAAGGTCGTCTGCCACCGGTACTCGGCTCCGAGAAGACCGAACGCCGCGATGGTCACCGGGAGTTTCATGTTCGAGGCGGGGATGAAGAGCAACTCCGGGTTCGCCTCGTAGAGAATCTCCCCGGAGAGGGCATCGACCGCGAGAATGCCCCAGTGAACCCGGTCGAAGGGAGGCTCGGCGATGAGCGCGTCCAGGCTCTCCCTCGATGACGGGGTGGCCGGGTCCGTGCCTATGCCCGCAACCGTGCCAACGCAGCCGGTGCCTCCGAGGGCGATGCTCCCGAGTGTCAAGAGAGCGTGCGTGAAGCGCGCCGAACGCCTGCAGTTCGTCACAGGCCTCCTCCTCCCAGGTGGGTGGGGCGTTGCCCCGCGGACATGCAGCTCTCCAGCCACCTGTCCGCGAGGCGCTCGTCGTTGAAGATCGATTTGCGGGTTCCCCGAAGCAACGCCGGGCTGAACAACGCAAGCCGGGATCCCGTCCGTGGGCCGGCGCCGAAACGCGGCCTCTCCCCGGGGTTGCGTCATGGAACCGTTCGGCACTCGCACTCGGTGATGGTTTATTCGCTGGCGAGGCGGAGTTCCGTCGGAACGGCTTCGCCTGACGTGTCGACGGCGGACGCCATTCGCACCGACAATCGGAAGCGGCCAAGGAGCCAGCTGCTCACGACATCGCGCTCTGTCGCGCGCGGCACCGTCGACGGATCCGATTCGGGTTGCCCCGGGGCATGGACGGGTGCCGCAGCGCTACGAGTTCCTGACGGATCCCGCCGGCCGGAACCCGAGTGGGGCCGCTTGGTAGTTTTCGGGGCACGGCGAGGCTTCACCGGCCCCCTCCGTCCAGTCCCGAGGTGCTCGAGACCTTGCGAAGCGCTCTTTCCCTCCTCGCGCTGCGTGCGGCGCTCCTCCCGGGAGAAACCGCCGCCCCCGAGTTGGCGCGCCCCTGGGGGGTGTACGGCCACCGAATCGCAGCCGAGGCGGCGGCGGCCCTCCTTCCTCCCGAGATGCCAGCTTTCTTCCGGAATGAGCGGGAGCAGCTCGTCTATCTGAACCCCGAGCCCGATCGCTGGCGGCAGGAGGATCGCCCTCAGATGCGCGAGGCCTTTCGCTACGATCACTACATCGACCTGGAGCGGGTGTCCCCCGGGGCGCGGCGTGCGCCCGACCGCTGGTCCTTCCTTGAGGCACTCTACGCGGAGGAGATCTCGAGTCTTCACGTGGAAGTCGGGTTCCTCCCGTTTCGGGTCCTTGAGCTCTACCAGAGGCTCGACAGCGGCTTTGCGAGATGGCGGACGGAAGCGGACGGTGAGCGCCGCGCGTGGATTGAGCGGCGGATCATTAACGATGCGGGGATCCTCGGCCACTACGTCACGGACGCCTCGAACCCGCACCATGCGACGATCCACTTCAACGGATGGGACGAGGCGGGGGAGCCGAACCCGCGTGGCTTCACTACGGACCGGGGCTTCCACGCCCGCTTCGAGTCGCGCTTCGTCGCCGCTCACGTTCGGCCGGAGGCCGTCGCCCGGGCGCTTCCGGGTGGGCCCGGGGAGATTCCGGACGTGGGCCGCGCGGTCTGGGCGCTGATCGATGATTCCAACTCGCAGGTTCGTCGCCTCTACGAGCTCGAGAGGGACGTGGGCTTCGAGCCGGACTCGCCCCCCGACCCGGCGGCGCTTCGGTTCGCCGTGGACCGGCTCGCTGCGGGAGCGCCCCTCCTCGGCGATCTCTGGTGGAGTGCGTGGATCCGAAGCGGCGCGCCGGAGGTGGGCGCGATCCTCGTCAGTGTGGACGGGTTGAACGAGGCGATCCTGAGGAGGACGTTGTCCCCCGCCGAGGTGCCTACCCTCTTCCGGCTCCTCGGGGAGGGGGCGTGCGCGGCCCACGTGATCACCTCCTTCCCCTCATCTGCGGCCCCTGCCCACGCCCGCCCTCTGGACGGGCGCGTACGGCACCGTGAACGGCGTCGCCGCGAACTCCGTCCATCGGCTCCCGAGGGCGGAGCATTCGCTCCACGACTTCATGTCGGGTTTCTCGTACGAGGCCCTCGGTGCCGACCCCCTATGGCTCGCTCTCGCCCGGGACGGCGCTCCGGTGGCCGGTCACCACCCGACGCAGGCCCCGGCTCTACCCGGATACCGGAACCTCCGGGGGACCGCCGAAGACGAGTCCCGGGCCCGGCGGGAGGAAGCCGCGCGGCTTCTCGGCGAGCTGTTCGTGAACGTCGTGAATGGCTACAACCATCCGGTCGAGCGCCCGCGGGTGCTGACCGGGGCGGAGGTTCGGTGGAGCCCGGAAACACGGTGGCGCGGTCTCCGGGCGCTCGAAAGCGGCGTCGAGCCGCGCGCGTTCGAATGGGACACGCCGGCCGGGATCTTCCACGGCGTGCTTCACGGCGGCGCGAATTCGCGACTTCCGTGCCCGTGTCTGGTTCCTGGTCGACCTGCAGCTCGCGCGCCTCCTCGAGCTCGGTGACCCGCGCGGCGCGGCGCTCTTCCTCGTCGGCGACCACGGGCTGCGGAGCTCGTGGCGCGTCTTCCGGCCGAACGTCGCGCTCCGGGACGCGGGTCTCCTCGCCTTGAGGGCTGACGGGACGATCGACCTCTCCCGCACGGAGGCGCTCTCCCCCAACGGGTACTGGATCTCGCTCAGCCGGAGCGCCTGGCGGGAGGGGATCGTCGCCCCCGAGCGGGAGGCCGACGTCCTGGCTAGGGCCGCGCGCGGCGATCGAGGGCGTCGTCGACGAGGATGGCGAGCGGGTGGTTGTCACGACGTTCACCCCCGAGGACGACGCTGCGATGGGGCTCGGGGGCCCCGCGGGGGGCGATCTCTACTGGGCGACCCGGATGGGGTATCGCAGCTCTTCCTCGCACCGGGAGAGGGAGGCCACGGGGGCGGGGCGCCTCATTGCCGGACACGGGTTTCCGCCGGACGAGCCGGATATGCGGACCGTCTTCTGCGCCGTGGGGCCGGGTCTCGGCGAAGGCGTTCGGGGCGGAGCGATTCGGATCACGGCCGTTGCACCAACGATCTCTGACTACCTGGGGGTCTTCCCGCCTCTCGATGCCGTCGGTCAGTCGATCCTCGATCAGCTGACCACTCGTTGAGCGGTGAGAGACGCGTCCTCGGCACTCCGTTGATGGCAGAGCCTCTGCCTCCGCGGTCCGAGCGCCCGTTGCGAGAGCTCCCGGCAGCACGCATGGTGCTCAGGGCGCCGGGTCGTTTCAGGATATCGAGGTAGGCTCGGCCTCCCCGGCGTCATCGATCCGGCGCACATTGGCCAGCAGTCGGGCGTCCGCCGAGTGCGCGATCTCTCCGATCCCGGCCACCGCCTTGCTCCGGACGGCGAGTGTCGTGCCCTGAAACGTGATCCGTGCGTCGGTCAGCGCACTGAGGTCACGGAGCGCGTTTTTCTATTCATCCCCGATCCCCGTCTCGCTCGGGCTCTGCTGAATCCGCAAGGTCCGATCGGCTATCCATAGCTCCTTGCAGGGGAGCGCGGCACCCGCACCGGCCAGCTTGGTGTCAGTGCGAAGCGCCCCAACTCCGTCCAGCTTCTCGTCCTCGTCGACTGTCTCGGGATCGACGCGGAAACCCGCCGCGTCGTCCTTAGATTTCCTCCTCGATCCGGGTCGAGGGGCTGGAGCGTTGTCGTCGAGCCGATCACCGAGCCGTTGCATGGCCTAGTCGCGGTGCTCGAGATCGAACTCGTCAGTTTCATCGGCTGCTTGGCCTGCCCCGGTGCAACGCGCTCTCGTTGGAGCCTGCGACCACGACCGGATGCAAGGCACCGGTGGAGACCCCGCACTGGACACGGAAGCCGAGCCCGGCACCACGCAGCAGATCCAAAAGGGGCCGTCTGGCGCCCGGTATCGTTGCACAGGTGCCCGGAGATGACTGTGGGTCCTAGGACGTGGACGGTGGCTTCGGGACCAGAACGGTCTCCTTCTCGTGTCGAGATGAGCATGAACCGTTCGGTGAAGCGGCGTCCGGACCGAAGGAAGCGGTCGATGGCGCCGGATTCGACGAACCGGTCTGGCCTTCCGAGGATGACAAGGACGGTCCGCCCGATCCTCTTGTCCTCGCGCCGGTTCTCGACGTCCTGGAGGTATTCGTGCCTGTCGGACTTCTTGGTTCGATCGGACATGGGTCCTGTCTGTCGTCAGGACACCACATGACCACAGGGGTCTGCGTCGGCTGGCCGAGGGCGCTCTAGGTCATAGGCTCGAGTGGCATCTGCGAAGTCCGATACGACGTACTCAGCGGGCGCTTGGCTCGGTATCCCGGCTCCCGAGGCTCCTCGCGGGCTTCCTCGGATGCCGGGCCCCCGACTCACGGGGCAACGGGCAGGATGCGGGACGAAGGAGGAAAGGTGGAGTCGTTCCCAGTCCGCCGGAACTGGCGGCGCCGGTTCCCCACCCCGCCTAGCGGCGGCCGGAGCGGGGAACCGCGCATACGCGGACCACTTTTGGGCGGGACCGAAGCTAGAAGGTCAGCTCGAGTCCGATGTTCAGGATTCTTGGGACCCCGAGGAAGACTTCGGCGTCGTCCGCATCATGGTCGCGGTCGAAGCTGTTGAAGCTCGAATTGTCCACGGCGTCCTGGACGTAGACATCGTCCAGGACGTTGTAGACGTTGGCGAAGATCCGAATGTCGCCGCCCTCCCAGGCGGGGACGATTCCGGTCAGACTGTAGGCCGTGTGCAGATCCAAGACGGTGTATCCGGGGACCACCCAGGGCTGGGCGCGGTCGTCCGGATCGGTACGATCGAAGGGGCTGAATTCCGCATAGTGGCTCATGGACGTCCTAGCCACACTCTGGAGCATGAGGCCTCGGACGGGAAACACTGAAAGCCCGTAAGCGAACTGCGTCTGCGGCGCGTCCGCGACCCTCAGGTTCTTGATGTAGAAGGCGAATTCTTCGACAACGGAGCGATCGTCCGATACGTATTCTCCGATTGCATCGTCCAGATACGTCCAATGTCCGATCGATGCGGCGCCGTCGAACCGCAGGAGCGCGAGCGGCTGATAGGCGGCCTCCAACTCGATCCCCATGTGGCGGGCGTCAACGCCCAGGAGGCTGACGAGCCCGTCGTTCCCATCACCGTCTAGATTTCGCACGAAGAGATTCCGGGTGCGATCGCGCCAGGTAGTGGCATACAGGTTGAGGTCCAGGGAAAGCCTGCGATCCAGGGACCGGTGGCGCCCTCCCGCTTCCAGCGAGAAGAACCTCTCGTTCTCGGGATCCGGGTTCACGATACCCCGGTTGTCGTCGATCACCCCGTCGAAGATCGGGACCTTCGAGACGTAACCCGCGTTGCCGAAGACCGACCAGGCGGCCGTGAGGTTACGCTGTACGCCACCCTTGATTTGGAGTCCTTGTAGGTTCCCGCTCTCGAGTAGCAACGCTCGATTCGATCCGGGCTCGGCCCGGGTGAAGTGGTCGACGAATTTATAAGAGTTCATCGCCCAGCCGACCATCCCCCAAAGGCTGCCCTCCGCGGTGGATCGCTCTCCCTGCGCGTGGGCCCCGAGCCAGTCGATCGAATTCGTATTGTCGTAGTTGATCCGGTCTCCAAGAGTTCGGAGCTGCTCTGCCTCGCTCCAGAAATCGGATGCGGTGTCCAGGAAATACTGACCTCCGAGGAGATCCCGGACCTCGCGGTAGTGGTCGACCTCGGCGGTCCTCCAATCCAGACCGATCTCGCCGGTCCAGCCCGCGCCGAATGCCTTGCGAAGCTTGGAGATCGCCCCAACGGTCCGCTGGTTGTTCACGGAGTTGCGGAGAATGTAGCCCGAAGAGCCATCCTCTCGGGCCCGGTTCATTGCGATCGTGCGATCCCAGTCCGGAGTGCGCTGTCCGTAGTCGAAGTGGAAGGCGGCATTGCGACCGGGTCCGAACGTCCCGGTGCCCCCACCCGCTCCTCCGGAGAAGTATGCCACGGTGGATAGCGACAGCCCTTCACCGAGGTACGCGTGCCAGTTCAGGTTGGCCTGAGGCTTGTGAAAATAATTCTCGCGCTCGTTCAGGAAGCTGGCTGAGAAGCGGTCCGTGACCCCGCTGCCGGGTCCGGTGCTTGCAAACTGCTTTCCCCGATACGTGGAGTTCACCGCGCCGACGTTCGGGCTTGCGTTTCGCCCAGCCTCGGGATAGTCGGACAGCGCTGCCCGATCGTAGTCGTCCAGGCTTCGGGCGAAGTCGTGAGAGAGCGTTCCGATATTCAGCTTGTACAGGTTCTGTCCGTGCTGCTGCGGAGCGCCCACGAGGTAGAACTCCAGGCGATGCCGGTCGTTGGCGTCGTAGGAAGCGGCGAGGTAATAGGCCCACGCGTCCGTCCAGGTGGCGTCTCCACCGAAAAATCCTTCATACATTCCGTCGCCCGTCTTTCGCACGACCGAGCCGGTCAGGGCAAATCCGCTCCCGAATCGCCCCGTCTGCACGGTGAGGGTCTCCTTGAGGAGATTGCGGCCGAATTCCCACTTCCCCGCCGAATCAATCGACCCCAACCCGAGTTCCTGCGTGCGCCGTGGAAAGGCGCACCTTCCTTGCGGGTGCGAACCCCGCCCGGCAACTGTCGCTCCAGCCGGTAGCAGCCAGAGCGGTTTATGGAGGTGACGACATGGACTGAAGCTCTCTGGGAAAGGGCCTCGCCCGATACGCGACTTCCTAAACGCGCACGAAGGTGGAAACGCCGGACAGGGACAAGGGAGGAGCTAAATCGGCAGGAGGCTTAACGACCATGCGGGCCGAAACGCGAGTGAACGCTGAGCAGGCCCCGAAACGGGTGTTGCGGAAGCCGACCCTCCGCAGGTAAGGGGAAGGCCGCCGACTGGCCGGGAAGAGAGCGACACGAGCACTGGCCGGTTTCCGCCGGGGTATTGGCGTCGGCACGCATGGAAGATGGAAGGTGTGGCAACACGGGAAGCCATGTCGGTGCCGTGCGCGCGGCAACCGGGACCCCGCGAGGGGCAGGCTGGGCCGGCATGGTGGCGGATGGGCCCGTATTACTGAGGACGCGGGGTAATGCCCGTCGAGGGAAGGGGCCCTGAGTTGGGAGCGGTGCGGAAAGGAGGCAGGGACTTGACCACTGACGGGAGTCTAAGAGGGTCGGCGGGAAGTGTTCGGAAACTCCAGAACGTGCTAAACGCGAAAGCGAAGGAAGAACCTGACAGGCGTTTTCACGCCCTCGTCGACAAGGTATGGAGGCAGGATTTCCTCCTGGAGGCGTGGGTAATGGTCCGGCGCAACGGCGGAGCGGCAGGAGTGGATGGTGTGACGGTCGCGGATGTCGAGGCGTACGGAGTGGAGCGTTGGGTAGGGGAACTGTCGCGGGACCTGAGGGATGGCGCCTACGAGCCGAGTCCGGTGCGCCAGGTGCTCATCCCGAAGAAACAGCCGGGGAAGTTCCGTCCCCTGGGCATACCGTGCCTGAGGGATCGGGTTGCGCAGGCGTCGGCGATGCTGGTGCTGGGGCCGATATTCGAGGCGGACCTGCAGCCGGAGCAGTATGCGTACCGGCCGGGACGAAGCGCGAAGGACGCGGTGCAGCGGATCCACAGGTTGCTGCACCAGGGACGCAACGAAGTGGTCGATGCGGACCTCTCCAACTACTTCGGTGAGATACCGCATGGCGAGTTGATGAAGAGCATAGCGCGGCGCGTGAGCGACGGGCGGATGCTTGGACTCATCAAGGCGTGGCTGGAAATGCCGGTGATAGAGGAGGACGGCAAGGGCGGCACTCGCCGCACGAACCGGGCGCGGAAGGAGAGAAAGGGGACTCCGCAAGGGGCTCCGATCTCACCGCTGCTGAGCAGCATCTACATGCGGCGGTTCATCCTTGGCTGGAAGGTGCTGGGCTATGCCCGGTGCTTCGGTGCGGAGATCGTGAATTATGCCGACGACTTCTGTGTGCTCGGGAAGGCCAAGGCGGCGGAGATGCTGGCGGCGGTCAACCGGCTCATGGACAGGCTGAAGCTACCGGTCAACGCACAGAAGACCCGATGCCTCCGGTGTCCCGAGGAGCCGCTTGAGTTCCTTGGGTACCGCATCGGCTGGAACTATCGTCTCACGGACGGGAACCGGTACATCGGCACACGACCGAGCAAGGCGAGCGTTCAGAGCATCTGCCGCCGGATCAGCGAGCAGACGGACCGCAGACGCGGATGGCTGGAAGCCGAGGAAGTGACAGGGCGCCTGAACCGGATGATCTCGGGGTGGGCAAACTACTTCGATCTCGGGCAGGTCGATTCGGCCTACAAAGCTGTGGACCAGCAGGCAACCCGGCGGCTACGACAGTGGTTCTGGCGGAAGCACAAGGTGCGGGTGGGGAGATACGTGCGCCTCTCCAACAAGTGGCTGTGGGAGCAATGCGGCCTCACGCGCCTCGCGACGAGGACCAGATACCTTCCGAGGGCGAAGGCGTGATCCCAACTGAGAGCCCGGTGCGGGAAAGCCGCACGCCGGGTTCGACGAGCGGGGGGTGGAAACGGACCTATGGGAGCCGGAATTGACGCCGACGCGAAAGCGCGCGGACCAGTGCACCGGACCCTAAGGGCACCGCGCCACCTCCCGACTCTACGTGCGCCGTGGAAAGGCGCACCTTCCTTGCGGGTGCGAACCCCGCCCGGCAACTGTCGCTCCAGCCGGTAGCAGCCAGAGCGGTTTATGGAGGTGACGACATGGACTGAAGCTCTCTGGGAAAGGGCCTCGCCCGATACGCGACTTCCTAAACGCGCACGAAGGTGGAAACGCCGGACAGGGACAAGGGAGGAGCTAAATCGGCAGGAGGCTTAACGACCATGCGGGCCGAAACGCGAGTGAACGCTGAGCAGGCCCCGAAACGGGTGTTGCGGAAGCCGACCCTCCGCAGGTAAGGGGAAGGCCGCCGACTGGCCGGGAAGAGAGCGACACGAGCACTGGCCGGTTTCCGCCGGGGTATTGGCGTCGGCACGCATGGAAGATGGAAGGTGTGGCAACACGGGAAGCCATGTCGGTGCCGTGCGCGCGGCAACCGGGACCCCGCGAGGGGCAGGCTGGGCCGGCATGGTGGCGGATGGGCCCGTATTACTGAGGACGCGGGGTAATGCCCGTCGAGGGAAGGGGCCCTGAGTTGGGAGCGGTGCGGAAAGGAGGCAGGGACTTGACCACTGACGGGAGTCTAAGAGGGTCGGCGGGAAGTGTTCGGAAACTCCAGAACGTGCTAAACGCGAAAGCGAAGGAAGAACCTGACAGGCGTTTTCACGCCCTCGTCGACAAGGTATGGAGGCAGGATTTCCTCCTGGAGGCGTGGGTAATGGTCCGGCGCAACGGCGGAGCGGCAGGAGTGGATGGTGTGACGGTCGCGGATGTCGAGGCGTACGGAGTGGAGCGTTGGGTAGGGGAACTGTCGCGGGACCTGAGGGATGGCGCCTACGAGCCGAGTCCGGTGCGCCAGGTGCTCATCCCGAAGAAACAGCCGGGGAAGTTCCGTCCCCTGGGCATACCGTGCCTGAGGGATCGGGTTGCGCAGACGTCGGCGATGCTGGTGCTGGGGCCGATATTCGAGGCGGACCTGCAGCCGGAGCAGTATGCGTACCGGCCGGGACGAAGCGCGAAGGACGCGGTGCAGCGGATCCACAGGTTGCTGCACCAGGGACGCAACGAAGTGGTCGATGCGGACCTCTCCAACTACTTCGGTGAGATACCGCATGGCGAGTTGATGAAGAGCATAGCGCGGCGCGTGAGCGACGGGCGGATGCTTGGACTCATCAAGGCGTGGCTGGAAATGCCGGTGATAGAGGAGGACGGCAAGGGCGGCACTCGCCGCACGAACCGGGCGCGGAAGGAGAGAAAGGGGACTCCGCAAGGGGCTCCGATCTCACCGCTGCTGAGCAGCATCTACATGCGGCGGTTCATCCTTGGCTGGAAGGTGCTGGGCTATGCCCGGTGCTTCGGTGCGGAGATCGTGAATTATGCCGACGACTTCTGTGTGCTCGGGAAGGCCAAGGCGGCGGAGATGCTGGCGGCGGTCAACCGGCTCATGGACAGGCTGAAGCTACCGGTCAACGCACAGAAGACCCGATGCCTCCGGTGTCCCGAGGAGCCGCTTGAGTTCCTTGGGTACCGCATCGGCTGGAACTATCGTCTCACGGACGGGAGCCGGTACATCGGCACACGACCGAGCAAGGCGAGCGTTCAGAGCATCTGCCGCCGGATCAGCGAGCAGACGGACCGCAGACGCGGATGGCTGGAAGCCGAGGAAGTGACAGGGCGCCTGAACCGGATGATCTCGGGGTGGGCAAACTACTTCGATCTCGGGCAGGTCGATTCGGCCTACAAAGCTGTGGACCAGCAGGCAACCCGGCGGCTACGACAGTGGTTCTGGCGGAAGCACAAGGTGCGGGTGGGGAGATACGTGCGCTTCTCCAACAAGTGGCTGTGGGAGCAATGCGGCCTCACGCGCCTCGCGACGAGGACCAGATACCTTCCGAGGGCGAAGGCGTGATCCCAACTGAGAGCCCGGTGCGGGAAAGCCGCACGCCGGGTTCGACGAGCGGGGGGTGGAAACGGACCTATGGGAGCCGGAATTGACGCCGACGCGAAAGCGCGCGGACCAGTGCACCGGACCCTAAGGGCACCGCGCCACCTCCCGACTCTACTTGTAGGAAACGCCGGGACGCATCGAGGAAGGATCCGTGATGACGTTCAATGTGCCGCCGATCGACGGGGTCGCGAGGTTTACGGCCGACAGGCCTCGTTGCAGCTGGATGCTCGTGGCCGCATCGCCGAGTCCGTCCCAGTTCGACCAGTAGACCCATCCGTTTTCCATGTCGTTCACGGGCACTCCGTTGATCATCACCGCCGTGTTCCGCTGGCTGAAGCCACGCACGTTGATGCGTGCATCGCCCGCTCCGCCTCCCTGCGTCGTGGAGTACGTACTCGGGGCAACGTTCAGGACGAGGGGCAGATCCCTGGAGCCCAGCTGTACCCGGATCTGGGACTTCTCGATGTTCGAAAAGGCGACCGGAGTGCGGGACTCGTCCGCGACCGTGGCAAACACCTCGATGGCATCCAGGGCGATGGCCTCCCGCCGGAGCTCGAAGTCGATCGCGACCACCTCACCCTCGTCCATGACGATGCCCTCGGACTGGAGGCCATCGACCGCCCGCAGAGCGTATCCCAGCATTCGGGCTTCCACCTCATACGGTCCCCCGGCCTGTATTCCGCTCACCGAGTAGCGGCCGTCGAAGCCGCTGGTGACCCCCGCTTCGGTCCCGTTCAGCTGGTGGGATACGACGACCTGGGCTCCGCTCAGCGGTTCTCCGCCCGCGTCCGTTACGGTGCCGACGAGGGTGGCCGAAGAGGACTGCGCCCGGAGCCCATCGGCGCCCAGCAGACCGGCAATCAACAACGGGTCGATCAACGTTCTCGCTCTCATCTTTGCCCCTCTGGCACGAGTGATCCTGGTTCAGGGCCCACAGCGCCCGGCGTCCGAGGGTTGCGGGCTCGCGTACGGGGCTAAGGTGGGGTCAGGCTTTTTCGGAAGCAGGGACGATGTGGTCACCTTTCCGTAAATCGGCGGTAAGATCTCGCGGCGCGGCTCCGTGTCTGGGTCCTCTCGCTGCTCGGAAGCGCCGTTCCGGCCGTGCCCGGCCGGGAATCGCCCCTTCCGCACTGAGCCCTTCCGGCGCGAATTTGCAACGGGCCGATCGTCCGGGGGTCGGCCGGGAGCATCGAGGTCGAGGCTGAAGCCGAAGAAGCCGAACGATGAGCCAAGAGCCTTCACAGCGCGCGGTTCCCATTGAGCATGTCTCCGCGCTCAACGCAAAGGAAGAGGTGCTCGAACTCCGCGAGCGGATTCGGCGCCACGACTACCTCTACCACTCGGTCGGCGAGCCCGCGATCTCCGATGCCGCCTATGATCGACTCTTCCGCCGGCTGAAGGCGCTCGAGGTCGCGTTTCCCGAACTCGGAGCCGAGGACTCGCCGACGCACCGCGTGGGCGCACCGCCAAGGGAAGGGCTCCCCTCGGTGGAGCATGCCGTTGCGATGCTCTCCCTCGACTCGGCGCAGGATGAGGCCGAGGTTCGCCGCTTCGACGAGCGAGTTCGAGGCGCGACAGGTAGCGACACAGTCGAGTACGTGCTCGAGCCGAAGCTCGACGGGGTCTCGATCGAGATCGTTTACGAGACTGGCCTCCTCACCCGCGCCGTCACCCGCGGCAACGGACGGGTGGGAGAGGGCGTGACTGACAATATCCGGACGATTCGCTCCGTCCCGCTTCGGCTTTGGACCGGGGACCGCCCCGCCCCGCCCTTCCTCTCCGTCCGGGGGGAGGTGCTCATGACCCTCTCCAGCTTCGAGGAGCTGAACCGGCGCCTCGTTGAAGAGGACGGGAAGCCGTATGCGAACCCGCGGAACGTGGTCTCCGGGGCGATCCGCCAGCTCGACTCGAGGATCACGGCGGAGCGCCCGCTCGACTGCTTCGTCTACGACATACTCGACATCCGGGGCGACGCCTTCGAGACGGACGGGGCCGCGCTCGAAGCGCTGAAGGAGTGGGGGTTTCGCCTCCCGGATCGGGTGCAGCAGGCCCGCGACGTGACGGAGATCCTCGAGTACCACGCGAGCTACGCGCACGATCGGGACACTCTCGACTACGAGATCGACGGGATCGTCATCAAGGTGAACGATCTTGCCGAGCGGGCGGAGATGGGATCGACCTCCCACCACCCGCGGTGGGCGCTCGCCTATAAGTTCGAGCCGAGAAAGGAAGTCACCCGGATCCACCGTATCGCGGTACAGGTGGGCCGAACCGGCGCACTCACCCCGGTGGCGCTCCTCCTTCCCGTCGAGGTCGGGGGCGTAACCGTCTCGAGGGCCAGCCTGCACAACCGGGAAGAGCTGGCGCGAAAAGACATCCGCGAGGGGGACCGTGTAAGGGTGCAACGAGCGGGCGACGTGATCCCGCAGGTCATCGAGATTCTCGACCGGGAGAGGGGGGAGAGGAGCCCGCCCTTCCGGATGCCCGGAACCTGCCCGAACTGCGGGACACCCGTCCGCGAGATCGGCCCCGGTACCTTCTGTCCCAATCGGTTCGCGTGCTCGGCTCAGCTTCGGGGTCGGCTGGTGCACTTCGCCTCCCGGCACGGTCTCGACATCGCGGGCCTCGGTTCGGAGACGGCTTCGGCGCTTGTCGAACAGGGACTCGTCCGGGAGCTCGCGGACGTCTTCGATCTAACGCAAGCAGAAATCGAGGAGCTCCCGAGGTTCGCCGCGAAATCGGCGGCGAATCTCGTTCGATCCATCCGGGAAAGCGGGTCCACGGAGCTCCGGCACTTCCTCTTCGGGCTCGGATTGCCGGGGGTGGGGACAAGCGTGGCAGGCGACCTCGCGGCTCACTTCCAGAGCTTCGAGGCGCTCCTCGAGGCGGATGCCGAGGCGCTCGCCACGATTCCGGGAATTGGCCCCAAGATGGCCAAGGACATCTCGGATTTCCTGCAGGACGAAAGGACTGAGGCGTCGGTCCGTGCCCTCTTCGGGCGCATGAAGGCGCTGAGCGTGCCGGCCCCGGACGAGCCGGTGGAGGGGTGCTGGGAGGGGAAGCGGTTCGTAATCACCGGCTCCCTCGAGTCTATGCCGCGCTCCCGGGCAAGGGAGATCGTGGAGCTGGCGGGAGGCCGCGTGACCTCGGCCGTGAGCAAGGAGACGGATGTCCTCATCGAGGGCGAGAAGGCCGGCAGGAAGGGTTCAAGGGCGCGCGAGCTCGGCGTCGCCGTATGGACCGAGGAAGAGTTCCTGAGGGAGGCGGTCCGGGAAGATCTCATCCCGCAGGGTTGAGTGGCCTCGAGTCCCCGACTCTGCGACCGCTCGTCGGCCTCGTCCAGCCTGGACGAAGGCCGCCCGGGCCCGCCGGATCCAGCGCGACGGATGGACCTCCGGGCCGTTGAATCCAGTAGAGTATCCGAGGAGTCGGTAGCGCCTGGAGCTTGCCGGCCGTCTCGAGCAGCCCCCCGGGGCGGTTCGGCCCAATGCGGCGCCGGCCGGGCGTCGCCGGGAGCGGTCCAGGCCAGCCGTGAGGAACGGGGGTCGCGGGTCCCTGCACACCACCCAACTGCACGCGCGATGCTGATCAGCGTCTTCGACATATTCAAGGTGGGGATCGGTCCCTCCAGCTCCCATACGGTGGGCCCCATGCGGGCCGCCAGCGCTTTCCTCCTCGAGCTTGAGGGGGCCGGTCTCCTTCAGGACACGACCCGGGTCCGCTGCGAGCTCTTCGGGTCCCTCGCGCTGACCGGGCGCGGCCACGGAACAGATCGTGCACTCCTGATGGGGCTCGAGGGGCAGGAGCCCGACCGGATCGACCCGGACGACGTGGAGCCGGCGGTCGAGCGGATTCGGGCCGAGGGGGAGATCCGCCTGCTCGGAAAGCACCCGGTCGCCTTCCAGGAAGCAACGGATCTCGTCTTCCGTCCCGAGTCGATCCTCCCGGCCCACCCGAACGGACTCCGTTTTACCGCGTCGACCGGCGGGGAGAGGCTCTCCCACATCTACTATTCCGTTGGCGGAGGGGCCATCCTGCGCGCGGACCGGATCGACTCCCCGCCGAACGGGGAGGAGTTTCCCGAGGTTCCATATCCATTCGGGACGGCAGCCGAACTCCTCGAGATGGCCGAACACACGGGCGGATTGATCGATCGGCTCGTCCTCGCGAACGAGGAGACCTGGCGGTCCCGGGAGGAGGTGAGGGCGGGGCTCCTCGAGATCTGGAGCGTCATGGAAGCGTGTGTCCGTCGGGGGTTTTTCGCGACCGGTACCCTCCCCGGCGGTCTCAACGTGAAACGGCGGGCTCCGCAGCTCTACCGCGACCTGAGCGGCGAGCCGCGCGAGAGGAATGTGCTCGAGTGGCTGAGTGCGTATGCTCTCGCCGTGAATGAGGAGAATGCTGCGGGGGGACGCGTGGTTACGGCCCCGACGAACGGCGCAGCCGGGATCATCCCTGCCGTCGGCCACTACTACCTCGAGTTCTGCGACGGTGCCGACAGCGAGGGGATCGTTCGGTATCTCCTGACGGCTGCAGCCATCGGGACCCTCTACAAGAAGAACGCCTCGATATCGGGTGCCGAGATGGGGTGTCAGGGAGAGGTCGGGGTCGCCTGCTCGATGGCTGCCGGCGGGCTCACCTCGGTGCTCGGAGGGAGCAGCAGGCAGGTTGAGAATGCCGCTGAGATCGGGATGGAGCACAACCTGGGGCTAACGTGCGACCCGGTGAAGGGACTCGTGCAGATTCCCTGCATCGAGCGGAATGCGATGGCCTCGGTCAAGGCCGTGAGCGCTGCGCGCATCGCCCTCCGCGGGGACGGCACGCACATAGTCTCGCTTGATCAGGTGATCGCGACGATGCGTCAGACCGGGCGGGACATGCAGAGCATCTACAAGGAGACCTCGCTCGGGGGGCTGGCCGTAAACGTCACCGAATGCTGAAGCGGCGAGCCCGGCGGCTCTCGCCGACCGCGCATGCGAGCCCCTCACAGAGCCTGCCTTCCTCACGCACTGCGGCCCGCCTGAAGGCGTCCCGGTCCCGCGGCAGCCGGTGACACCGACCGTCCGCGGGAAGCACCTTCGTCCCGGTTCCGCTTGGCGAGTGGAGGCCTCACTCGCTGCACCCCGGCGTATGCACCTTCAGCCGCCCGTACGCGACGAACGAGCACATCGCAAGGAGGATGAGGCGAGGCACGGTTTCCGCGTACTCGCCGCGCACGACATGGAGAAGGACGGCGCCAACCATCGTGAGCGCGAGTCCGCCGGCCGCTGCGGGAGTCAGGACCGGTGCGATCCCGGTGGCCTGCGGAGCCACGAGGCCGATGCTCCCGGCAACCTCCAGTATCCCGATCACCCTTGGCGACCACGACGGAAGGTCCTCGGCCTAGGGGAACCGGGTGGCGATCTCGGATGCCGGGGTCACGAGCTTCACCCCGCCGGCAGCGAGGAAGGCGAGTGCGAGGAGCATCTGAAGAACCCGGAGTGTTCTGTTCATGAGCTGCCCGCCCCCTTGGCCTGGACTGTTCGTGATCCGGGAACCGCCTACCGCCAAGACCATACGACAACGCGAAGCTTCGGCCGTCAAACGCCTCCGTGCACCCGAGGCTATCGCTCTCTCCCGGCCCGGAAGCAGTTCACCGGGCGGTGCGAGGTGCCGCCCTCCACGGGGGTGCCTGATATGCGTGAGGCCGGGGCCGCGCCCGTCACGAGGCGGTCACGGCAGCCTGGGGCCTTGTCCGAATCCCCGGTGGCGGGCTTCCGTCCCGTCCGCCCGGGTGTGGGCCTCCTGGCCCGCACGAGGCCGGGGCCAGGTAGCCGGATCGGGGCCCGGAACTCCCGGAGCGTGCGACGGGGAGGCGGTAGATCGTGACGAAGAGTCCCGGCCCGAGCGGACGGAGCGAAGGCACGAGAGAACTCGGAACGCTCTCCCCGGCCCTTCGCGTCCGCCCGCCGGGCCCGGTGTCCAAGGCCTATGCCGAGCGGCTGTCGGCCACCGAGTCGCGCAATGTCACCTACGTGGGACAAGCGTTCCCCGTATTCTGGGAGGAGGCGAGGGGAGCCAACGTCAGGGACGTGGACGGGAACGTCTACATCGATCTCACGAGTGCGTTCGGTGTCGCCGTGGCCGGCCACTCCCATCCCCGCATCGTAGCCGCGATCCGCGATCAAGTGGCGAGGCTCGCCCACGGGATGGGTGACGTGCATCCATCCGTCCTCAAGGTCCGGCTACTCGAACGCCTGGCCCGCGTCTCCCCCTGGGAGGAGGCTCGCGGAGTCCTGGCCTCTGCCGGTGCCGAGGCCGTCGAGATCGCTCTGAAGACAGCTCAGCTGGCAACGGGCCGGGTGGGGGTGATCGCCTTCGAGGGCGGATACCACGGCCTGACCCTCGGCGCGCTTGCCGTGACGAGTCGTGAGGATTTCCGGAGCCCCTTCAGGAGACGCCTGCGGGAAGCGGTCTCCTTCGTGCCCTTTCCCGCTCCGCTCGGTGATCCCGGGGACGAAAGGGAGCGGTGTCTTGCTGTCCTCGAGGATGCGATCCGACGCGCGCGCGACCGGGGGATGCCGGTCGGTGCGATCATCGTCGAGCCGGTTCAGGGAAGAGCCGGCGTACGGTTGCCGCCACCGGGGTTCCTCGCCGAGGTTGCGGAGCGAGCGCGGGAGGCCGGAGCCCTCCTCGTGTTCGACGAGATCTTCACGGGGTTCGGCCGAACGGGGTCACTCTTCGCGTGGGAAGACGAGGGGGTGGCTCCGGATCTCCTATGCCTCGGAAAGGCGCTCGGGGGCGGCCTTCCTCTCAGCTGCTGCCTGGGGTCCGCCGAGACGATGGAAGCGTGGCCGCCCTCTGCGGGAGAAGCGCTTCACACCTCTACCTTTCTTGGCCACCCTCTCTCGTGCGCAGCCTCCCTCGCCTTCCTCGATCTGCTCGAGGAGGAGGAGCTGGCGGCTCGTTCGAAGGCGGAGGGAGAGCGGCTCCGACGCCTGGTCGCCCACGCGCTTGAGGGGCATCCCCGGCTGAAGCAGGTCCGGGGCCGCGGTCTCTTTTTGGGTCTGGAGCTGAGCGAAGGACAGAATGCCGGGTTCGGCCCCGGTCCGGCCGTCGAGCTGGCCCATGCTCTTCTTGAGGACGGGATCCTGGCTCTTGCGGCCGGGGAGCGGGGTGAGGTCCTCGAGATCACGCCACCGCTCACGATTGCCCGCTCGCAGATCGATGCGTCCGTCGAGGCGATCGCAGCGCGACTCTGGGGCTCTGGCGAGGAGCGTCGACCGAGGTAGGAAGACTACGCGGTAATCTCCTCTCCCCCGTCGACGTTGATGACGTTGCCGGTGAGCCAGTAGGTATCCGGCGAACAGAGGGCAAGTGCGGCTGCCGCCACGTCCTCGGGCGTCGTCAGCCGTCCGGACGGGTTCTGCGCGGCTGCCCCCTCGAGGAGCACTTCGTTGCCGGGGATCTTCCGGAGGGCCGGGGTATCGGTCACTCCCCCCCTCAACGCATTGACCGTGATCCCGCGGGGGGCCAGCTCGTAGGCGAGCTGCCTGCAGTGAGACTCGAGTGCCGCCTTCGCCGCCGAGACCGGGCCATACGAGGGAATCACACGGTTCGATCCGGAGGAGGTCATGGCGAAGATCCGCCCATCCACGCCCATCAGGCCCCGATCCACGACGGTCCGCGTCCAGTCCACCAGTGAGTGTGCCATGACCCGGACCGTCATGTCCATCTGCGCCGGCGTGACCGCTCCCTCGCCCACGTACGACCGAAGCGTGCCGAAGGCGATCGAGTGCATGAGGACGCCGATGTCCTGGCCCGGCGCCATCAGGTTGCTCATCCGGCTTAGGGCGGCGTCCATCTTCCCGGGGTCGGCCGCGTTCATGTTGAAGAAGTGGGCGTGGACTCCCGAGGCCTCAAGCTCCGCGCGGAGTGCTTCGACGCGCCGCATGCCGGCCCGGCGGTCCAGGTGCACACCGAAGATGTGATATCCGCCTGCCGCCATGCGCCTCGCGCACGCCTCGCCAAATCCGCTCGATGCACCCAGGATGAGTGCCCAGCGTCTCGATTTCCTCTCCTCCGACATGCGTGAGGACTCCTTTTCCGAAAGGGTTGCCCGAATCCGACTCCGCCCTGCTCAGCGTGAACCATTCGACTCGCGGAAACGATCTCCCCGTCACCGGGGGTGTAGTACGACAGGACCGCCCGCACTTCGCGGTCAGGGCTGAAGATAGAGTCCATGGGGGAGCCCGCAAACCCGAATTCCTCGAGAGCGTAGGAGGTTCGGATGCGCTTCGGTCGGGTCGTTTCTGCGAGGATGGGAGCCTTCGGGCTCGTGACAGCAGCCTTCGCCTGCCTTTTCCCGCTCGGAGGAGAGGCCCAGGACGAACCCGGCCTCGCGACCCCCGGTTTGACACCGGTGCTCCTTGTCCCGGGGTGGGGAGACACTGCGGCCGATCTCCTCCCCCTCCGCGAGCGCATGCGGAATGCGGGGTGGCCCGGAGAGCATGTGTCTGCGCTCACCTTCGTGGATCCCGTCGGCAGTAACGAGGAGCATGCTGCCGAAATCGACCAGGCGATCGCACGGCTGCTCATGCAGACCGCGCGCGATCAGGTGGACATCGTGGCACACTCGATGGGTGGCCTCGCAGTCCGGCTCCTCTTGGCAGAGGAGGGGGACCGGAGGGTCCGGAGGGTCGTCTTCCTCGGCACACCTCACCGGGGGACGGTGGCGGCGTTGCTCGCAGGGGGGGACGGTGGCGGCGAGATGGTGCCGGGAAGCGGGTTCCTGGAGGGGCTGAACGGGCCCCCTCCGCCGCACCACGGGCCGGAGATGCTGGCGCTCAGAAGTCCCCTGGACCTGATCGTGATCCCGAGTGCTTCCTCGATCCTGCCGGGGGCGCGAAATGAGGAGATCTGCTGTCCTACCCACCAGGGTTTCCTCGACGACGCAGGAACCTTCCGGAGGATTCTCCGATTCCTCGAGGCCCCTGGCGAAACGAGCCCGGGGGCGAGCGGGGCGCAGCGCTGAGCCCGCACAGATTGTCGTGGAAAGGAGGGTGCCGATGCTGAGCGCACCGGCACAAGTCTCGCCGAACTTTGCGCCAGCCTCAGGGCGAGAGCGGAGCGCCTGGTACGGATCGAGGGCGTGGTGAAGCTCCCCCGGGCGCCCGGGGGGATCGCCGGGGCCGTGATACAGTCCCGCGCGCCCGCGCGAAGCTTGATCGCCTTACGCTAGGTCCTTATCATTGCTCTCCCTCGCATCGAGGGTGCGTTTGCCCCCATCGTCTAGTGGCCTAGGACACCTGGTTCTCAGCCAGGAAACCGGGGTTCGATTCCCCGTGGGGGTATTTGTTGGAGCCTTGTCCCCAATGGGACGAGGGAAGGTCGCTTAGCTCAGCTGGTAGAGCACTACGCTCACATCGTAGGGGTCGCTGGTTCGAGTCCAGCAGCGACCATGGAGCCGTCTTCCAGCCCCGGCCCGGGGGGCTGCCGTATCGAAGGGTCGGGGTCGGGCTCACCCCATGGCGGCGTCCGCCCGCCGACTGCCTCCGCGCCCCGGTGGGCCGGAGCAGCCAGGAACCGTGGAGTTGGTCCGGGACCGGTGTCGGCGTGTCGTTCAAACCTTGGGGATTCATACTCCGACGCACGGGAGCCCCGGGCCTGACAGCCCGGGGCTCCCGTGCGTCCGGTTTGGGATCGGCGAGCGCTTACTCCCGCCCTGAACCTTCAGGTTGGGGGATCTGCGTGTTGTTCACTGGTCCGATTCCCCAGATCTGAACCACAACCTCCTCGTCCTTGGCCATGTCGTAGTGATGCCCCTCGGGAGGTTCGTAGATGAAGCTTCCTTCCTCGACGGCGATCATGCTGTCGGGGTCGTAGATGTCGGCCGCTGCCCCGGTGGACACGTACCACGTGCCCTTCAGGACCTGGATATAACGGGCGTTGTTGTGAAAGTGGGGGCGACTCCCGGTTCCTGGAGGCCATGTCAGCTGAAGCACGTAGAGCCCGGGTTCGGACGGGTTTCCGACGAGATTGATTCTCCTCTCGCCCTCGGGCGGAACGAGATCTTCCGGCGTGGCGATGAGGAATCCCTCGTCGTCAAACGCGGGCCCCTGGCCCGAGGCCTGGGAGGGGCCTGCGAGTGCGGCCCCGAGAAGACAGCCGACCATGGCAATCGTGCGTGAATGTCTCATTTCACTCCCTCGTCAAAGGGTCCAAAGCGTTCCGAGCGCCCGGTCAGGACCCGGAGAGGGTCGAGCGGTGAGGTCGGATCGAAAGTATTGCATGCTCACCATGCCGGTACGGGAAGGGACAGGCAAGTCCCATGAGCGCCACTCTGCCCGGGAGTTCGTGAGAGGTGTGGCCGGAAGCGGCCCCCCCCGGGGGATGGCCCTGCCGGACAGCGAGATGAGCAGCGAGTCTGCAGGGTGGCTGTCAACTTCGGCTGAGAATATCCCGATCGGGATGTCTGGGGTGGCTTGCGCTCAATGCGCTGAGGGATGCCGTACGCCAGGGTGTTCGGGCTCCCGGGCGCAGCGTTCTCGAGAGAGTTCGGAGTGGGCTCGCACGCGGCGGCTGTTGTTCTGGATGTCGAGGATGCGGCAGCGGTGAAGCAGGCGGTCGATCGGGGCCGCGGCTAGGATTCGTCGTCGAAGCCGTCGCCCGGGCTCTCTAAGCCCCCGTTCGATGTGACCGCGCGAGTCACGCGGTGGCGGCAGGTGTATCCACCGCCTTTTTGAATCCGCGCCCGCGGACGCAGTGGCTACAGCCTCAGGAGGACGCTCCCTTCCGAAATGGCAGGCGAGTCGACGCCGAGATCCGATGCAATCTCCCCGACCCATTCCCGGGCGACGCGGACGCTTTCGTCCGCGCCTTCCTTGTCCTCGCAGACGGTCACGGTCACGCCCTCCTCCCCGGTTCGGGCAGCCGTATAGGCCACGAGGCCCGGGATGCGGCTCATGAGCGCCCCGAGCTCTTCTCGACGCGCTTCGATCAGGTCGAAGAGGCCGATCGCCTCGGGACCCGAATACGAACGGATCACGACGTGCATGTGCGGGACCCCACCGTCGATCGGGTGAATTCGCGAAGTGAGCGGGGGCAGCCCCGGGGCGCGATTTTCCGACCGACCCGGTGAAACGGGCGATGGCCAAGCGTGCCCTGCCCCGGGGCGCTGCCCACTCGGTCCACGAACGCCCCCGGTGGGCGCCGCGGACTGCCCGACTACCGCTGCTCCGGCCAGCCCGTGTCGAGAGGCAGGTCAGGATTCGCGGTGATCGCGAGATTCGCGCAGTGGTGGTACGAGTAGCCGCCCGGGTTGTTGAAGGCGTGATCGGCCATCCATTGAATCACCTGCAGGATGCACTTGTCGCAGTTGATGTTCGGGACCCGGAACTCGGTCTCGTACGTCTGCATCTCGTCCGGCCGTTCATCGTGGACGAACAGACCGTCGGCGAGCACCGGAATCTCGGGAGGATCCTGAATCTCCGCCGATACCGACCAGGGCCCCCTGTCGGAGTCGATCGTGGCCGTCTCCGGATCCGGCGGGAGCTCGGTCGGCGAGTTCACGGCGAGCGCCACCCGGTAGTGCCCCGGGTGATAAATCGTCTCCTGCACCCGGAGGGGGAGCATCGATCCGCCGTCGACCGGTGTGATGACGTAGCTTTCGTCGCCCCAGTCGCTGTTGGATCCCCCGCACGGCCCGGCCTTCTGCGGGTCGCCGCGCTCGTTCTCAACCAGCCATGAGGCGGGCTCGAGGAGCCGGAAGTGCGCCGTGGATCGTGGGAGTTCCAGCCGGGCGGATGCGCTTGGCGCCACGAAGGCCACCGCGGCGATCAAAAGGCAAAACCGTATGGGGATTCTCATCGAGTCACTCCTTCCAGGGTTACAGTGCCACCGGGAGACGGTGTCCGCCCGATGGCTAGATCATTGTCATCGCGCCCGCTCACAGCATGGACAGGATGACGGCCGTCCCCACCACCGCGACGACCGTCCAGTCTGCCACCGACACCCGGTTGCTGTCCATGCATCCTCCTCCAGCCGGGAGGGTCAGCCCAGCCAGCCCCAAGCACCCGTCCCTCCGCCTCTCCATCTTCTCGCGGCTTCTCAACCACCCGCCGTCTCGGGCTGCTCCGTCGTGCGCCCCGCCATCAACCTCTCGTACTCATCCTGGTCGATGTAGGTGATCCCGATCCAGGCGTGGGACATCTCGTCCACTCCTCGCGCGCCGAAACCCACCCACTGATCCGGGTCCGGGTTGATCGGATTGTTCACGGTGTTGTCGTAGAGCGAGTGGAGCAGGAGCACCGTGCCCGCGGGGAGCACCGGCTTCGCGTGCTCCGCGTACCGGTAGGAGATCTGCCAGTTGTGGTCGTACTTGTCCACGTGGCTCAGGATCTCCCGCCGGGCGTCGGGATAGACGGCTTCGAGCGTCATTGCCGTGCCCCGCATGTGCATGTGGGGGCGGAAGCTGTGGATCACGGCCGGTCGGTCGAGTACGTGCGCGCCTTCGAGCGTCAGGCTACCGTGCGGCGGGATGATCAGGTCGCGCGCACGCTGCCCCGTCGCGCTCGTCCCGTCGATGAGGAAGCGCTGCTCGCCGATCGAGGCGAGCTCGGGTGTCTCGCCCTCCGGGTAGAACCAGAGCCCGACCTCCACCACATCGTTCGGGACCTCTTCGCCGATGGGGAAGTAGTGAAGGTTGAAGCGCACCTTGCCGGCTCCCGGGGGAATCTGCACGCCGGTGTTCTCGGGGAAGATCTCCCACGTCTTCCCGACGCCGTAGCGGGCCAGGGCGACGTTCGTTCCCCGCCCGCCGTCGGGCGCCTCCTGGCTGAGCGTCGCGTGACCGTGGTGGACGACCTTCCTGCCGAGCGGGAATGCGGGCTTGAACTCGGCGGCCCGGATCCACGTCTCCTCCCCGAATCCTTCGAATGCGATCTCTGAGTTCCACCACTGATCCTGCCCGTTCGCGACGACCGTGTAGGCGGTCGAGCGGACGATCAGGTCGGGGGGACCCATCTCGTTCTCGAGCGCCCACTTCTCGGGATCCGGCCATTCCACCGGCGGGGGCAGGTCGGACGGGTCGCCTTCGGGCGCACCTGCGTCGATCCACGCCAGGATCGTCTCGATCTCTGGGTCCGTGAGCGAGATGTCGTTTGCGAACTCCTGGATTCCCACCGTCCGGTCGATGTGCCAGGGCGGCATGATCCGACTCTCGACCCGGTCGCGGATGAGCGCCGTCCAGGGGCGGGCCGCCTCGTAGGTGAGAAGCGACATCGGTCCGATCCCCTCCGGCCGGTGGCATTCCTGGCACGACGCCTGAAGGATCGGGGCCACGTCCTGCGAAAAGGTGGGTGCGCTCTCCTGGGCCTCGGCATTCACCGCGATCGCGGCAAGCGAGAAGACGCTACCAGCCACGATCCACGGCGATGGGCTCCGAGCCTCCCCCCAAGCTCGTCCCGTCGTCGTTCTCTCGTCTCGCATCGATCCTCACTTTACCTCGCGCTATGGCGCGACTTCCACCGTCAGGTATGCGTTCGTCCAGCAGCAGAAGAACTCGAAGTCCGGCATCTCGTTGTACGCGAGCACCCGAAGAACGTACTCGCCGGGCTCATGCAGCGTCACCTCGTTGATCGCGTCGCCCCCGGTCGCGTCGACCGCCGTCTCGGTGTCCCCGAAGGTCACCTCGCCCGCGCCCTGATGCTTCATCCACCGAAGCAGGATCGGCCGGTCGTCCTCGCGGTGCGGGTTGTCCCGGTACGTGAAGACGGAGACGCTCATCGGCCTGCCTGCCCGCGCCTCGACCGGTCCCACCGTGATCCCTGAGAACCCGATTGCCTCGGGCCCCTCCTCCTCGAAACGGATCGTCGGGGCCACGTTCAGGCGGCCCGGCTGGTCCCACCCGTCGAGCTGGTACGGCGCGCCCGTCAGGCGCCCCGGCACGGAAAAGGCCTCCCCGTCCACGCGGAGCGTCCACACCACGTCGCGGTTCCCGAAATCCGCCGGCACGGTCACGGCGAATACCCCCCAATGCCTCCGGTCTCCCTCCGGCACCGGGAGGAAGTGGGTGGGCTGCATCCCGTCGAATTCCCGCGGCTCGATGAAGTTGTCGGGTCCGATCGGGATGTCGAGCACCTCCTCCGTATTCACGTTCCAGTAGCCGAAGACGAGGTCGTAGGTCCCGTCCGGATTCGGCTGCCACCCCTCGAAGAAGGGGATGACGGGCCCACCCGACGGCCGGAGAAACTGCAGGTTGAACTGGTGTCCGCCGACATTCGCCACCCTCGGCTGGCTGGCCAGCGGGGTCCAGCCGGGCGCGGCTGTACCCAGGAGCAGGCAGAGACCGACCACGACACGCCAACTCACCCGCACGATGCCCTCCGACCTGATCTCCGCACCTGCAGAGCCCGACCCCGGACCCCCCCCCGTCGTCGAGCTAACAACCCAGAATACGGTATCGGGCCCGGCGCCGCCGAGCAAGCGCGATACGGGGGCCGCGGCTAGCGCCCGAGGAGGCGGATGCCGCCGCCGAATACCGTGCCTCCGATCGGGATACGGGGGCCGGTCCGGGTCATCGCCTCCATGTCGAAGTTGACCATGTCGTCGCTCAGCTCGTTCATGACGTGGAGCGTCCGGCTGTCTGGGGAGAAGACCGGGAAGCCATGCCCCGTATCGTCGCCCTCCGGGCTGATCCGGAGCTGTGCCAGGACTTCCCGGGTCCGGGTGTCGATGACGGTGACCTCGGGGCCGTGCGTGGACGCCGCGAGCCGGCCGTCGGGGGAGACCGCGGTGCGACCCCCGCCGGGAACGCTGGGCTCGATCACCTCGATGATCTCGTCGGTCCGGGTGTCGATCACCGTGATCGATCCGTCCCCGTCCCCGTTCACCCACGCTTCCCCATTGGGTCCCCCGAAGGCGACTCCCGTGGGCCGGCTGCCCTGGTGGAGCTGGATCACCCGCCGGATCTCATCCGTCTCCGTGTCGATCACGACGACCCGGAAGTCGCGCGTCGGAAAGTAGAGCTTCCCGTTCGAGGGGTGGATGGCGAGGTGGTTACCCGCGCTGACCGTGTCGATCTTCCTGATCTCCCCGGTCTCCGTGTCGTAGACGACGATGCCGGGCACCTCGGCGAACTGAACCGTGATGTAGAGCTTCCTCCCGTCTTCGGTGAGCGCGAGGCCGTGAGGGTCGCTCGATGTGGACTCCCGCTGTCCGATGCGGGCGAAACCGCGGACCTCGCGGGGCCGGGAGAAATGCTCGGACTCGATCACCCCCGTCTGGGTGAAACTCTCCAGGTTGAGAATGACGACCTGCTTCGCGTAGGGGATAGATATGTACGCCGTGCTCTGGTCTGGCGAGATCACCCCCTCGTGGGTCTCTCCGTACCATTCGCCGGGCACGAAAAATTCCTGCAGGATCTCGCCTGTGACCGGGTGCACCTCGGAGACCTTGTTGTCGATGTGGCTGACCGCGATCACGGTGTACTCCTGCGCCGCGAGCGGGCCGGCGGTGAGGAGCGAAAGAAAGAGGAGGACTTTTTTCATGGCCGGACCTCGGGGCACCTTGTGGACGACAGCGCTCGCCCGCCGTGAGGCGAGCGGGGCCGAATTGACCTGCTCTCGGCGAATATAGGGGTCGCCCGATGCCCCGACGAGGTCCGCACCCGTGGGAAGGCCCTGCTCTCGTGGGTCCACCGGACGTCCCCGGAGCGGGCCGGTGCGCTCCTACCCCGGGCCGGCGTTCCGCTTGCACGCGCCCGCGCCGGTGCTTACCGGTGCTTATCCGTCGTATCTGTCCGCGGGCACCACTGCCCTCTCTACCCGGCGCGAGGAGTAGCTCATGAGCCGTGCAGACCGACCGAGCCGAGGCGCGCTTCCCATCGTCCTGACCGTGCTCGCGCTGATCGTTCCGGGCGGAGGCGTTCTCGAAGGGCAGGCGGTCGACAACCCGAATCGACCCCTCCCCGAGGACGAGTACCTCTGGTGGCAGCTTCCCGCCTCGGAGGCGGCGTACGAACGCATAGACGGCTACCGGATCAAACGCCATGTAGAGGAGATCGCCGCGATCGCCCGGCGGAGCCGGGACGACGGAAACCCGCACTGGGGGATCATCGCCGGTCAGCCCTACCACGACGAGGCGCGGGCGTGGATCGCCGCCCACTTCGAGCGCCTCGGGCTCGAGGACGTCCAGCACCAGATCTACGACCTGGATCCGCAGTGGGTGCCGGTCTCGTGGGAGCTCTCCGTGACGGCGGAAGGGCGGACGACCCGGCTCGAGTCGGCCCACGTCCCGTACGGGGCCGTCGGCACGCCCGCGGCGGGGATCGACCTGGATCCGGTGTGGGTAGGCCTTGGCGCCGAGAGCGACTTCCTCGGCCGGGATGTGCGGGGGAAGGCCGTCTTCATCATCGCGCTCCCGCGCCCCACGGCGCGTGGGCACTCGGGGCACCCCGGCGCGAGGCGGGCCGTCGAGCGCGGGGCGGCCGCGATCGTGTGGGTGTACGGTCTGCAGGGGAATCCCGCGATTCAACCGATGGGCGCGAGGTACCCGATACCGGCCTTCACGGTGGGTTTGCACGACGGCGAGCTCGTCGAGGGGCTGATCGGAGGGGGCCAAGGCCCGATGCTCCACTTGCGTTCCGAGGTGGAGCGCGTCCCGGGGCTGCAGGCCGGGGACGTGTACGGGGTTCTTCCCGGCACGACGGACGAGAACATCGTTGTTGTCGCTCACTTCGACTCGTTCTTCGAGGGTGCGCTGGACAACGCCTCGGGGGTGGCGGGCATGGTCGCTCTCGCAGAGTACTTCGCCGCCCTTCCCCGTGAGGATCGCACGAGAAACCTCATCTTCGCGGGGATCTGCTGTCACCACGGGGGAGCGGGCCTGGGCGGGAGTCCGACGGGAAGCTTCTGGATGGTCGAGGCCATGCGTCGCGAGCTCGACCTGACTGCGCTCGTCCTCAATATGGAGCACCTGTCCCAGACGCAGACGTACGCCGCGAGCCCGGGGAGTCGCGGGTACGCACTCCCGGACGGGCTCGTGTACTCGAACACGGTGAGTGCGCGCCGCTGGTTCGCGAGCGGAACGGAGACGTTCCGGGAGATGGTTGCAAGGACGTGGCGGGACTTCGGGGTCGCAATCTACGCCGCGCCGGAGACGCGGCCCGGCGGGGAACTCGGCGCCTTCCCGCCGGTGGCCCCGAGCCTGCACATCATCGACCACACCTTCTACCACACCTCGATGGACACGCCCGATCTCGTACCGGCGGCCGGACTCCAGAACACCGTCCAAGCCTTCGCGAAGATCATCGACGAGGTCGATACCATGGAGATGCGCGAGATCCGGGGTGAGCTCTACCCCTAGCCGCCCCGGCCGCGGGAGCGTTGAACGGTGGAGCCCCCGATGAACCGCTTCATCGTTATGTCGATCGGAGGTTTGATCGGGCGGACGTCAGGATCTGGAAGCTCACGGGAAGCCCCGACCGGGTGCTTGACCGACCGTCCGGTCGAAGGTCGCTCAGCTTGGTGACCGGGCCTGTTAGCTGGTCGAAAGGTGTAGTGCCTGAAAGATTACGGGGGCGCGGCACCGAGGTGCCGATGGCTCGGCAAGGGGGGTTCTTGTTCAGATCAGGGCTATCCGGGAGGAAGTTCGGGGTTGAACCCATCCGGGAGCGGCTCATGACCCTCCGCCCGTTGTGACGGACGAAGGTGCCCAGGACGATGCAACCGTCGGCCGGTGAAGACCATTTCGACTTCCCAGTCGGAGTTGGGCCCGCGGATCTGAAGGGGTGGGGCGATGGACAGCGCGTTCCAAGCATCGGATGGGATGACGAGAGAACGGTTCAAGCAGTGGCCGCCGTGGATCCAACGGATGCCGACAGGCTCGAAGCTCCTGTGAAGGAGGTGGCGAGCCCGGACAATCCCGATTTGACCCGGCCGGGACCCACCGCCATGCTGGAAGCGATGCTCGCCTCTTCGAGTAAGGACCAGCGCCAGACGGCAGCCACGGGAGGTAGCACGCCCGTGATCATTATATTCAGGGGAGTCACCGATGATCGGAATCGCTGAGATCCTCCTCCTCCTCGTGGCCTTCCTCTTTGTAGGCGGCTTGGCGCCCAGGCTCGCCAAGTGGGTCTTCTTGCGCAGGGCCACGGGGACGAAGCAGCTCCTGTGGGAAGCCGCGAGCTGGCTTCAGGGTCGTGGCGGACGTGCGCGCCCCGAGGGAAGCGAGCCGGAGGATCCCTCTCCCCGGGCGGAGGATTCCGATCCGGGGCGCGGATAGGGTCCAGCGCCCGTTCCGCCCATTCCGGCGCAGGACGAGCCGGCCCCCTGTGCGTGTTTGACAGCGTCTCGCGTTCCCGCCTATGTTGCCGGTCTCCCACCGCCCGGAATCGAGGGGTTTCCAGGCACCGCCCGGGAGCCACATCCGGTTCGTCCGAAGGCGCCGGCGAGCCACCCCACATTTCCGGGCCCGGGCCGTGTCGGCACGGGTGGGGGTTGAGGCCGGTCACCGGTTGTCCGGCCCTTGGGTTCTTGGCGCACCCGGTCCCTATGTTTGTCGGCGCGCCGTTCAGCCTGATCGGCGGTGAGTTGATCGCCATCAGTCGTGGCATTCCAGTCCACGGTCGAATGCGGAAAATAGACGAGTGCGAGCAATAGATGTCTGATCGCTTCCGAGCCCGGTACACGTCGCTTCCGGCGCTCGTGATGAGTGTCGGGATCGCGGGCGCCGTCCTCTGGGGCGCCTGGGGCGCGAGCGCGTCGCACCGCCGTCTCCCCGCCGAACGGACCGCATTTGCGCGCCTCCCCGACCGGGGCGCTGTCCACGCCGGAGCCCCGCAGGACACGGCAGACGTTCAGGCCGTCCTCGACGAATACTGTGTCGCCTGCCACAGCGGGACGACGGCTACCGCGAACCTCGCCTTCGACACGCTGAACGTCGCTCTCCCGAGCGTCCACCCGGCGACGTGGGAGAAGGTGATCACCAAACTTCGCACGGGTTCGATGCCGCCGAGTGGGATGCCACGCCCCGATCGGGCCACTTACGATGCGGTCGCGACCACGCTCGAGACCGCGCTCGATGCGGCGTGGGACGAGGCTCCGTATCCGGGCCGGATCAGCGCGATCCATCGCCTGAACCGCACGGAGTACAACAACGCGATCCGGGATCTCCTCGCGATCGATGTGGACGTGCGCGAGCTCCTGCCCGGAGACGAGACCGCGGACGGGAGCTTCGACAACATCGCGGCCTCCCTCACGATCAGCACTGCGCACCTCGAGCGGTACGGCTCCGTGGCCCGGCAGGTCACCCGACTTGCCACAGGGCTGCCGCCCCGCGGGGCGGACTTCAGGATCTTCCGGGTGGATGAGCTCCTCAAGCAGACGGATCTCATGAGCGAGGACCTCCCGCTTGGGTCCCGGGGCGGGATGGCCGTCCGGCATAACTTCCCGGCGGACGGGGAATACCTCCTGAAGGTCAATCTGACTGCGAACTACGCGGACTACCTGAAGGGGATGGGGTGGCCCCAGGAGATCGAGTTCCGCCTCGACGGGGAGCTTCTCGACCGGTTCACCGCTGGAGGCGGGGCGCTCGAGTACCGTCCTGCGGCGGCCAGCTACGAGGGCGCCGGCACCCCGGGCTTCCAGGGCGACTGGGCGTGGGAAGAGTACATGATAGGTGTGGCGGACGATCATCTGCAGGTGAGGACCTTCATTACCGGTGGTTCGCACATCGTGGGCGTCTCCTTCCCGATGTACATCTGGGAGTCGGAGGCCCTTCTTCCGCAGCCGCCCCTCCGGGAGTGGGGAAAGACGCTCAAGGACGACGCCCGCTACATGGACTACCAGGGGGTGAACGACCTGATCATCGAGGGGCCGTTCGATACTTCCCCGACCGTCACCGACACCGGGAGCCGTCGGGAGATCTTCACCTGTGTCCCTGAGATGGAGGCGGAGGAAGCCTCGTGCGCGACCCGGATCATCGGGCGGATGGCCCGTCGTGCGTACCGGCGCCCGGTGACGGATGAGGACATCGGGAAGCTGATGCCCTTCTTTCGTCAGGGCCGGGAGGACGGGGAGAGCTTCGAGGCCGGGATCCAGTTTGCGCTGGAGCGGATCCTCGTCGATCCCGCCTTCCTCCTCAGGGTCTACCGGGACTCTCCCTACCAGTCGGAACCCTACCGGCTGAGCGACCTCGAGGTTGCGTCCCGGCTCTCCTTCTTCCTTTGGAGCAGCGTCCCCGACGAGGCGCTTCTTGACCTGGCGGAGGCGGGGAGGCTCACCGAGCCGGCTGTCCTCCGCGAGCAGGTCCTGCGAATGCTCGCCGATCCTCGATCCGCCGGGGCACTGACCGAGGGGTTTGCCAGCCAGTGGCTGAATCTCCGAGTTCTCGGCGACAAGGTGGCGGACGAGGACCTGTTTCCCTCCTTTGACCACAACCTTCTCGAGGCGATGCGGCTCGAGACGGAGATGTTCGTATCGAGCACGATCGCCGAGGACCGGAGCGTCCTCGACCTCCTGCGGGCGGACTATACCTACGTGAACGAGCGGCTCGCCCGACATTACGGGATGGACGGCGTCTACGGCAGCCGCATGCGACGTGTCGATCTCTCGAATGCAGAGGAGCGGGGCGGGATCCTGGGGCACGCCGGGCTCCTCGCGCTCACGGCGTATCCGAACCGGACGTCCCCGGTTCTCCGGGGGAAGTGGCTCCTCGACAACATCCTTGGGACACCGGTGCCTCCCCCGCCCTCGGGCGTGAACACCGATCTCGAGACCGTGGATGTCTCCCCGACAGCGACGATCCGCGAGCGGCTGGAGCTCCACCGCTCCGACCCGGCGTGTGCGACGTGCCACTCCGTCCTCGATCCGCTCGGGTTCGCTCTCGAGGGGTTCGATGCCGTGGGGGCGCAGCGGGCCCGGGACGAGAAGGGAAACCCCGTGGACGATTCGGGGATGTGGCCGGGCGGGACGGAGGTCACTGGGCTCGCCGGGCTTCGCGCGATGCTTCTCGACCGCCGGGAGCAGTTCGTGAACACGCTGACGGCCAAGCTGATGTCGTACGCGCTTGGCCGAAGGATCGAGTACTACGACCAGCCCGCCATCCGAGGGATCGTCCGTAGGGCGGCGGCCAGCGGTTACGTCTGGTCCGAGGTCATTGCCGGGATCGTTGAGAGTCCCGGCTTTCTGATGCGGGCGCCCTCCGAATAGGCGTCCCCCCGGGATTGGCCCGATCTAGGAGAAACAAAGGATGACGAGCCTCATTGGGAAACCACTCTCTCGTCGCACTGTCCTCAGGGGTGTCGGAGCAACGCTAGCGCTCCCCTTCCTCGAGGCGATGTCCCCCACCCGGTTCGGACTCGGTGCCCAGACGCGGCAGCGCCCCGCCCATCGCTTCCAGACGATCTACGTCCCGAACGGGATGGCGATGGAGTACTGGACCCCCAGCGGGGTGGGACGGGAGTTCGAACTTTCGCCGATCCTCGAGCCGATGGCCGCCTTCCGGGACCAGACGCTCGTGATCTCGGGGATGGACGCGACGTGGAGCGGCAACCATGCCGGAGCCTCGGGCTCCTTCCTGACCGGCACGACGCGGGGCGGACGGAACAATACGGAGACGCTCGCCGAGATCTCGGTCGACCAGATCCTTGCACGCGAATTCGGGAAGGAGACGCAGGTTGCCTCCCTCGAGTTGTCCATGGACAAACCGGCCAACGCCGGTGTCTGTGACCTGACGCTGAACTGCGTCTACACCCATACGCTCTCCTGGCGTACCGCTACGCAGCCACTTCCCATGGAGTCCAACCCCAGGGCCGTCTTCGAACGCCTCTTCGGGGACAGCGGGAGCACGGAGCGGGCCGCGAGGGAGGAGCGTCTGCGTCAGCAGCGGAGCATCCTCGACTCGGTCCGCGAGGAGGTGGCCGCACTCAAGCGGGAGCTTGGCCCGCAGGACAACCTGAAGATCGACGAGTACACCGAGGCGGTTCGGGACGTCGAAAGGCGGATCCAGGTGGCCGAGGAGCAGATCGACATCGAGCTCCCCTTCTTCGAGGCGCCCGAGGGGGCCCCGGCCTCCTACGAGGACCATATGGAGCTCATGTTCGACCTTCAGCTCCTGGCCTTCCAGGCCGACCTCACCCGGGTCAGCACCTTCATGCTCGGCAAGGAGCAGAGCGCGCGGCCCTATCCGCAGGTCGGGGTGCCGGACGCGCACCACCCCCTCTCGCATCACAACAACGTGCCGGAACTCATCGAGCGGATGTCGAGGATCAACCGGTACCACGTGGAGCTCGTGACCCGCTACCTCGAGAAGCTCCGGGAGACGCCCGACGGGAACGGCTCGCTTCTCGATCACATGACGATCCTATACGGGGCAGGGATCTCGAACAGCACCCGGCACTCACCGGTCGACCTTCCTGTGATGGTGATCGGGGGCGGGAACGGACGACTGAACGGCGGCCGGCATCTCAGCTACGGCAACTCGCCCCTGATGGCGAACCTCCTGGTCACGCTCCTCGACAAGTTCGATTTCCCGATCGACCGGGTCGGCGGGAGTACCGGCCGGCTCGAGATCGATACGCTGGCGGAGATGTAGGGGCTGGGGCGGATCGATGGCGTTACGCCGCTGGCGAGGTGTACTCGCGCTCGGGCTGGTCCTGCCGCTTCTCGGGGCCGCTTCGGCGGATCCGGATCCGCCCCCGCTCGTGGCCGCCGCCAAGGCCTCCGACACGGAAGCGGTGAGGGCGCTCCTCGAAGGGGGAGCGGACCCCAATACTCGGGCGGCGGACGGCTCGACAGCCCTGCTCTGGGCGAGTTACCGGGATGATCTCGCAAGCGCCGCGCTTCTGATCGGCGCCGGCGCGGATGCCAATATCCCGAACGATCTCGGAGCGACTCCCATTTGGGCCGCGAGCCGGAACGGGAGCCCCGGGATGGCCGAGGTGCTCCTCGGCGCGGGCGCGGACCCCGACATCCCCCTCCGCCTCGGAGAGACACCCCTCATCACGGCGTCCCGCTCCGGGAGCGCTCCGGTGGTCAGGATGCTCCTGGGTAGCGGCGCGAACGTGAATGCGCGGGGTGCACGCGGCCAGACCGCCCTCATGTTCGCCGCCGCCCAGCGGCACCCGGAGGTCGTCGAGATCCTCCTCGAGTACGGCCCCGACGTGGACGCCGCCTCCGACACCTGGAACCAGCTGACGGCGCAGGCCCCGCACTCCCACCCCGAGGCCCAGGCGTGGATCCTTCACGGTGGAAACACCGCCCTCATGTTCGCCGCCCGCGCGGGCGACCTGGCGTCGGCCCGCCACCTCGTGGCCGCCGGGGCGGACGTGGACGCTCCCTCGGCCTGGGGCCTCACCCCCCTCGCCCTCGCCGCCTACGGGGACTTTGGTGACCCCTTCCTCGTACGGGAGCAGACGACCGACCAGATCGTTTACTTCGACCGGGATCAGATCCTCCCCGGGGAGTTCTACGAGCTCGCGGAGTTCCTGCTCGAGGCGGGGGCGGACCCGAATGCGGGCGCCCATCGCTTCACGCCGCTCATCGCCGCTGTCCTCCACCAGAACGAGCAGACGGTACGACTCCTTCTCTCTCGCGGCGCGGACCCGAACCTCCCGGTGGGAGATTTCACACCGCATCAGCGCGGCTCGACCACGGACTTCTTCATTCACCGCGCTTCCGTGGGGGCGAGTCCCCTCTGGATGGCGGCTCGATTCAGTACCCCGGGGATCGTCCGCCTCCTTCTCGACAACGGGGCCGACCCCCACTTCGTGCACCGCGGCATTTACTGGGGGGGCGGCCGCGGCGGGAACCTGTCGCCGCGTCAGGAGGAGAGCACGACGGCGCTCATGGCGGCGCTCCAGATGGGCACGGGCCGCTGGTGGACGGTCGTGCGGCCGGAGGAGGAGAGCATCCTGGATACCGTCGAACTCCTGGTGGAGGCCGGAGTCGACCTGAATGCCACGGGGAGCGCACTGAACGGGGGCGTCCGCGGAGCGGCCACGGCGCTCGAGGCGGCCAGGTCGCTGGAGTTCCGGTCGATCGCTGAATTCCTCGTCGCGGCTGGCGCCCTCACGGCCGAAGAGATCGAGGCGCGCTAGGAGGATCTCGCCCCGACCGCGGTGGAAGCCGTCGTGACTTGGCCTGCCGTCCGCCTCGCCTCTCCGTGAAGACGGATCCAGTCGTCGCTTCGGCGCGAAGAGCGGGGATGTGTGACGGACTTCGAGGGCCACCGGACCTCGCGAATCCGAGGGTCTGCTCCCGAGGTCCCGGGGCCGGGTTCGGTTGCCGGATGGCAGTAGCGTGTTCCACGGCCCCGCCGGGTTGCCAGCAAGCGCCAGGCGGCGCTCCGGCCAGCACCGCTGACTCCGTTTCGACTCGGGGGGCGTGGGCCACTGCGCACCATGCCACGCTTCGGCTCCCGACCCTCGGCCCGTCCAGCTCGCGGGCCTCGCGCCGGAATCGGGCGAAGTGGCGCCGCCGGTTCCGACGATCGAAGGCCACCGACCTTGGTCCGGAACCCCCGGGCTCGCTGGTGGGGTTGCCGACGCTGCAGACAGCGACCGGTGGGTGGTTGACGCGAGTCTGAGGGGAGCGGGTGGATCGCAAGGCCAAGGACACACTGATCGTGATCGCTATTACTTTCAACTTCAACCCGGCCTCACGGAGGGCGCGATGAACCCGGCACCGGTCACCCGGCGTCGCTTCTTTCAGGCGGCAGGCGCGGTCGCTGCCTGGGCACCGACGGCGGCGAGAGGATACACCCCAAGCGAGGCGAATGAGGTTGCCGTGAGAGACGAGGCAGGCCAGGACGCCCTGCAGATGGACATCTCGAAGTGGGAACTCGATACCCCGGCGCTCTGCGTGGATCTCGATGCCCTCGAGCGCAACCTGGCTGTGATGCAGTCTGCCGTCGTTCGGAACGGGATCGCGGTCCGGCCCCATGCGAAGACCCACAAGTGCCCGGCGATCGCCCGCATGCAGCTCGCGAGCGGTGCCGTCGGGATCAGTGTGGCGAAGGTGAGCGAGGCGGAGGTCATGTTCGAGTACGGGATCGACCGGATCCTCATGACCACCGTGAACGTGACGACGCCGAAGGTCGAGCGGGCCATGAGACTCGCCCGCCTCTGCCCGGGCTTCATACAGGCCACGGACACACCTGCAAATACGCGCGACCTGTCCGAGGCGGCCGCGGCCGCGGGGGTCACGGCCGATGTCGTGGTGGACGTGGACTCGGGCGGGCACCGCACGGGGATCACCCCCGGCCGCCCGGCGCTCGAGCTGGCCCAGCTCGTGGACCGGCTCCCGGGCGTCCGTCTCGTCGGGATGCTCTGCTACGATGGGGGCTCGCAGCACGTTCACGGCTTCGAGACCCGCCGCCGTCAGACGCTGGAGCGCCTCGCTCCCGCAGTGGAGAGCTACCGGGAGATGGAGCGGTCGGGCCTCAACATGGAGATCTTCAGCGGAGGCGGGACGGGGACGTACAACATCGACCACGAGAATGCCGAATTTACGGATGTCCAGGCCGGAAGCTACGTCTTCATGGATGCGCAGTACCTCGCGATCGGGAGCGAGGCCGGTTCGGAGGTGTACACGGACTTCGAGCCCTCCCTGACGATCCTGACGACCGTCCTGAACAGTCAGTATGAGGGGCGCGTCACGACGGACGCCGGGGCCAAGGCGTGCACGATCAACCAGCCGTGGCCCATCGTGAAGGGGGAGAGCGGTATGGCGTACCGGTCCGGATCGGACGAGTTCGGGACGCTCGTCTACGAGGACCCGTCGCGCACTTACCAGGTCGGGGACAAGCTCGAACTCATCGTCTCCCACTGTGATCCGGTCGTGAATCTGTACGACCATCTCCATGCAGTGCGGGGTGAGCGCGTCGAGGCCATCTGGCGGATTGCCGCGCGCGGGAAGTCGACCTGAGGCCGGATCTCCAGGGGCGACGACCCCGCGGAAGGTTGGCGTATGCCCCGGAGCCATGCGAGAACACCTCAGAGGGACGAACCGGCGGCGGGCCGCTTGCCCCCCCGACCGGGTGAGTAGTCCTTGCTGTCCTTCCCCGCCGCTGGCATTTTCCGGACACACCCCACCGACTGACCGGAGGTTTCGATGATCCCCTGGCTCGTACCCGTTTCCATCTTCTGGACCTTCGTCGCCATCTACCTCGGGGGCGCGCCCGTTCACATCGAAGGCGGCGGGGGCGTGCAGCAGATCCTCGGGCTTCTCATCCACTTCGTCACGTATCTGATCGCGTATGCGGTCCTTCGGATCGTCCTGTTGGGGATCCTGGGCCCGGTCTTCGGTGGGATCGTCGTGCCGGCGCTCGTGGCGTCCATCCTTATCCCTGCCCTCGGGAAGCTCGCATTCCGTCTGGTAGGCGTCCGGATCGTCTCCGCTGCGTAGCGTGAGACGGGCGCGGGGCCCCATGACGATTCGGCGTGCGCTCTCGCTCGGAGGCCTCGCCCTTGGCGTTACCTGCGTCTTCCAGGGCGGGTCCGCCCAGGACGCCGTGCCGCTGGACCGGCTGAGCCTCCCGCCGGGCTTCCGGATCGAGGTGTATGCGGAGGGGCTCACGAGTCCGAGGTCGATGGTCCTCTCCGAGAACGGGACGCTGTTCGTCGGGACACGGGTGAGCCCGCAGGCGATGCAGCGGGGGGCCGGCGGAGGTCCCGGGGTCTACGCGATCCGGGACCGGGACGGGGACGGTCGCGCGGACGAGATCGTGGAGATCGGCGAGGGGTTGAATGTGCCGAACGGGGTCGCTTTCGACGACGGAGACCTCTACGTGGCGGAGATCAGCCGCATCCTCCGCTACGATGACATCGAGTCCCGGCTCGAGGATCCGCCTGAGCCCGTCGTCGTGACGGACGTCTTCCCGACGGACTGGCTGCACGGGTGGAAGTTCATCGCCTTCGGGCCCGACGGGAAGCTCTACGTCCCGGTCGGCGCCCCCTGCAACGTATGCGACCGGAGCGCCGATGAGCCGGTGTATGCCGCGATCACCCGGATGAACCCGGACGGGACGGAGCTCGAGATCTACGCGAGCGGGATCCGCAACTCGGTCGGTTTCGACTGGCACCCCGGGACGGCCGATCTCTGGTTCACGAGCAACGGCCGGGACGGGTGGGGCGACGACCGCCCCCCCGACACCCTGAACCGCGCCGCCACGCCGGGGCTCCACTTCGGCTACCCGTACTGCCACGGCGGCGATATGCTTGACCCCGAATTCGGGGAGGGGAGGTCGTGCGACGACTACGAGCCCCCGGCCCGCAACCTGGGCCCCCATGTGGCCTCCCTCGGGATGCGATTCTACACCGGGGAGATGTTCCCGGAGGCGTACCGGGGCCAGATCTTCATCGCCGAGCACGGATCGTGGAACCGGAGCCCGGAGGCGGGTCACACCGGTCACAGGATCACGATCGTGCGACTCGAGGGGAGCGAGGTGGTCGGCTACGAGCCCTTCGCCGAGGGGTGGCTCCAGGCGGACAACACGGCGTGGGGGCGGCCGGTGGACATCCTCGTCATGCCGGATGGTGCGCTCCTCGTCTCCGACGACACGGCGGGGGTCATCTACCGGATCAGCTACGATCCGTGAGGGTTGTCCTGCCCGAGACCCCCCGATCGCGGCGTCCGGTCGAGACCCCGGAATCTCTCCCTCGAGCGGCTGGAAGACGTGCCTGCCCGTCGAAACCGTCCCTCCCCCTAGGAATTCAACGATGCTCAGGGTGAACGCGCCTTCGAGCCGGGTCCGTGCCCGCGCCACCCGGCTCCTGGCGAGCCTTGCGCTCCCGGTCCTCGCGCTCCCGATTCCGGGAGCTGCCCAGTCGCCCTCCGAGGGCGGCGTTGTCGTCCCGGGGGACCGGAGCGCAGCCGTGTCCCGCGTGAACATCGGACCTGTCATCGACGGGCGGCTCGATGAGGCCGCCTGGCAGGGGGCGGAGATCCTCTCCGACTTCGTCCAGTACGAGCCGGTCGAGTTCGCCGAGGCAACGGAGAGGACGGAAGTGCGTTTCCTCCTCGACGCGGAAGCGCTCTACGTCGGGGCGCGTCTCCTGGACCGTGAGGCGGCGACCGGGATCATCATGGGAGAGCGCCGCCGCGACGCGAATCTCACCGACTCCGACGCATTCCTGATCGTCCTCGATACCTACCTGGACGAGCAGACGGGCTTCATCTTCGGGACGAACCCGGGCGGGATCGAGTACGACGGCCAGGTCCGGGGCGAACGCGCTGCCAACACGAGTTGGGACGGTTCCTGGACGGTTGCGTCCACCGTGGATGCGGAAGGGTGGAATGTGGAGATGCGGATCCCCTTCGCGACGATTCGCTACGGCCCGGGGGACGAGCAGTCGTGGGGCCTCAACATGACTCGCTACATCGGGAGGAAGAACGAGCAAGTCGTCTGGTCCGCGGTTGCGCAGCAGTACGGGTTCTACCGCCTGACGGAAGCGGGGCGGCTTCGCGGCGTGACGCCCCCGCCCCAGCGGATCGCGAGCATCACACCGTACGTCCTCGGAGCGGCGAGCCGGGTGCCGCACGTGGACCCGAATACGACCTACCCCCTCGAGTCCGGCGCCGATGCGAAGATCGGGATCACCCAGGGGCTCACCCTGGACCTCACCTTGAACACGGACTTCGCGCAGGTCGAGGTGGACGACGCCCAGGTGGATCTCACCCGCTTCAGCCTCTTCTTTCCGGAGAAGAGACCCTTCTTCCTCGAGAACGCGGACCTCTTCTCGATCGGGCTTCCCTTCCTCCCGGGACGCACGAGCGGGCGCACCGCGCTCTTTCACAGCCGACGGATCGGCGTGGCCTCGGGGGACCAGGTGCCGATCAACTGGGGGAGCCGCCTGTCGGGCCGGGTCTCCGGGGTGGACGTCGGATTCCTACATATGAATACCGATGGTCTTCAGGGCATCCAGGATCCGACGGGGTGGACGGTCGGGAGGGTCGCCTGGGAGCTTCCGAGCCGGTCCCGCATCGGCGCGATCTATACCTCGCGCGTCTCGTCCGACGACAGCGGCGACTACGGTCGTACCTACGGGGTCGACGGCCGTCTCGGAATTGGGGAACGGTGGACGTTCAACGTTCTCGCCGGCCTCACCGACGCCCCCGGCATCAGCGAGGGGAGGGAAATTTACAGCGGGGTCATGGAGTACCTCACTCCGCGGTGGTACTTCCGGGCCTACCACGACCGCCTCGGCAACAACTTCAACCCCGAGGGGGGGTTCATCCGGTACAGAGGGTTCGAGGAGAACAGCCTCCGGGCCGAGCGCACGTTCCGGCCCGCCTTCCCCTGGCTGAGGGAGGTGCGCTCGCATCTGCGGCGCACGTGGGCGTATGACCTCACGGGCTTCAAGGAGCTCGAGTTCCGTCACTGGCACTCGAACCTCATCTTCGAGGACGGGAGTCAGTTCGCGCCCGCCTTGCAGTGGGTGGAGGAAGGGCTCGCAGCACCCTTCCGGATCCGGGGCACGGATATCGTCGTCCCCCGCGGGAGCTACACCGGTTGGGCATCCTACGGAAACTTTAGGACGAATCCGGCCGCCCCCTTCGCGATCAACGGCCGCTGGGACGTTGGGACCTTCCTGAGCGGCGAGCGGCTCGGGGGAAGCCTCGGGTTTTCGGTTCGGCGCGGGGCGACGATCACCGGAAGCCTGACCGTCTCCCATAACCGGATCCGATTGCCGCAGGGGGATTACAACACGACGCTGACGAGGCTCGGGATGCAGTACGCGTTCAGCCCGGGCGTTTTCATTCAGTCGCTCCTGCAGTACAGCGACCAGACGGGAATCTGGTCCGGGAACATCCGCTTCGGGTGGCTCGATACGGCGGGGACGGGGCTGTATATCGTCTACAACGAACGACAGACCATGGACATCACGGGGGTGAGTGGCCTCCTGCCCCGGGACGCGCTCGATCCGCCGGAGCGGACGCTCGTCCTCAAGTTCACGCGGCAGTTCGACTTCTCGTGGTAGGAGGCCGGGGAGTCGACTCCGGGCGAAGCTGGTTCGGACGGCCCCGCGCCGGTCACGTCCGAACTCGATTCCAGGCCCCCCTGGAGCCGTAGCAGGGAGAGTCCCGATGGCGAAGCCCGAAGTCTGGCTCCGAGGTTCCGTGGAGGGCTACGAGCCGCTCCTGATGCCTGTCGTCCACGCGCTCATGCAGGTCCGGGAGGATGTGGCGCGGCTGGTCGTCGCCGTACCCCCCGGGGACGTCTGGGCGCGTCCGGGAGGCGCGGCCTCGATCGGATTCCACGTGCGGCACCTCGGCGGCGCACTCGATCGGCTCCTGGCGTATGCACGCGGTGAGGCGCTCTCCGGGCCCGAGCTGGCCAGGGCGCGATCGGAGGGCGAGCCGGGGGATCCGGCCCCCACGCTCGGGGAGGTGGCTCGCGAGGCCTGCGCATCGATCGAACGCGCCCTCGAGCAGCTTCGGTGCACATCGAGGGACGAACTCCTGGTCCCGAGGAAGGTGGGTCGCGCGGGTCTCCCCAGTACGACGCTCGGTCTTCTCTTTCACGCCGGGGAGCACAGTACGCGCCACGCCGGGCAGGCGATCTCGACCGCGAAGATCCTGGCGGGCGGGAAGACTGCCTGACCGGTCGCCCCGCCGGACGGCATTGCCGGGCTCGCTCCGAGCGGCGGTGGGCGGTTAGGGGCGCCTTCCCTCCGCCGCCCTGCCGACGGGCAGTGAGAGCCGCGCCCGTGTCCCCGGTGTGTCCTCCCGCTCCTCGAGGACGAGGCGTCCCCCGTGTCCCTCGGCGATCTGGAGGCTCAGCGCGAGCCCGATCCCCGAGCCGTTCGGCTTCGTGGTGTAGAGGGGAACGAAGAGATTCGCGATGCCGTGGAGGCCGGGGCCCTCGTCTTCTACCATCACCTCGAGCGTATCTCCCGCGACGCTCCACCCGACGCTCACCTCTCCCCCCGTCTCTTCCGTCGCCTCGACGGCGTTTCGGATCAGGTTGATGAGCGCCTGCTCGAGCTGCACCTGGTCGGCGAGGATCGTGATCCCGGGGCCGGGCCTGACCCGCACGTCCGATCGGGTCTCAAGCTTTGCCACGCGTCCGACCCATGAGCCGACGGCCACGGGCTGCAACTCGGGGGGCGGAAGGCGTGCGAGCGTCGCGTACGCCGCCATGAACCGGTTGAGCGACACGGCCCGCCCGTGGATGACCTCGAGGCCTCTCGCGAGGTCCTCGTCCGGGGGATCGTGGGCGGCGCCCTCCTCGAGCATGTGGATGAGGCTGGAGGAGATAGACTGGATCGGCGCCAGCGAGTTGTTGATCTCGTGGCTGAGGACCCGGATCAGGCGCTTCCACGCCTCCCGCTCTTCCTCCCGGAGCGCGCGCCTCAGGTCCGAGAGGACGACGAGCTGCAGCCGCTCCCCCTCCTGGCGGGCGACGCTCCGGCGTACTTCCCACCGCCCGCTCCCGCCGGGGTGATTGAGTTCGAGGGTGCGCGGCGCGGGACCCGACAAGACCGCCTGCAACCTGAGCTCGTCCGCTGTCTTCCCGACGACCTCTCCCTCGCTCCGGCCGAGGAGGCGCTCGGCCGCCCGGTTGAGGAGTCGAAGCCGCCCCGCCTCGTCGAAGGCGAAGACGACGACGTCGAGCTCGGCGAGTACGCGCCGGAGGAGTGCGCTCGCCTCCACCGCCCCGATCCGTTGGTCCCTGAGGATCGCTTCCAGCCCGTTCAGCTCGTGATAGGCGAGCCCGAGCGATCCACGGACGTCCTCTTCCCGGAGACGGATGGAGAAGTCTCCCTCGCGAAAGGCCGCGAGGATGTTCGCGAGCGTTCGGATTGGCCCGACGACCCGCGAACGGAGGGAGAGGGAGAGGGAGACCCAGGCGGCGACCACGAGAAGGGGGACGAGGAGGCGGGCCACGCCCGGGAGGGGAGCAAGCCAGGCGAGCAGAGACGCGGCGAGCACACCCGGGAGACCGGCGGCGAGCGCGCCGAGGAGGACGCGGGTGTCGTAGCCGAGGCGGCGCCTCGGCGGTGACGCGGCCGGATGCATCATCAGAGGCCGTAGCGCTCCAACCGCCGGTAGAGCGCCCCCCGGCTCACGCCGAGCTCCTCGGCCGTCCGGCTCACATTGCCGCGGTTTCTCTCGAGTGCCCGGCGGACCAGGTACCGATCCGCCTCGTCGAGCGTCATCAGCTCGAGGTTCGAGGCCGGGGCGCTCTTTCCCCTGAGCGCGAGATCCTCGGCCCGGATCCGGCTTCCGGAAGCGAGGAGGACCGCCCGCTCGACCGCGTGCTCAAGCTCCCGGACATTGCCCGGCCAGGTGTGAGCCGTCAGGCTCCTAAGCGCCTCTTCGTCGAAGCCCTCGATCTCCCTCCCGTAGTGCTGGCGCTCCCGGTCGAGGAAGTGCCGGGCGAGACGCGGGATGTCCTCCGGCCGTTCCCGGAGGGGCGGAATGTGGATCTCGACGGTGTTCAGGCGGTAGAGGAGGTCTTCCCGGAACTCTCCGCTCCGGACGGCCTCCCCGATCCTCGCATTCGTCGCGGACACGATCCGAACCTCGACTCGCCGGATCTTCGCGGATCCGACGCGCTGGATATCACCCGTCTCGATGACCCGGAGGAGCTTCGATTGCTGACTCAGCGGGACGTTCGCTATCTCGTCGAGAAAGAGCGTGCCCCCGTCCGCCAGCTCGAAGCAGCCGACTCGATCCTCTCGGGCGTCCGTGAAGGCGCCTCTAACGTGGCCGAACAGCTCGCTCTCGAAGAGTCCCTCCGTGAAACCGCCTGCATTCACGGCCACGAACGGCTCCTTCGCCCGCTCGGAGAGCGCGTGTATCCAGCGAGCGATCACCTCCTTTCCCGTGCCGTGCTCACCAGTGATGAGAACGTTGGCATCGGACGGACCTACCCGCCCCATGAGCTGGATGACCGGCTTCATCACCGCGGACTCGGCGATCAGGACGGGACCGTCGGCCCCACCCGACCTCCTTGCCTGATTCTCGAGCCGCCGCGTCTTGCGGAGCGCCCGCCCGAGTTCGACCTGCGTTCGGATCGTGGATAGGAGCCTCTCGTTGTTCCACGGCTTCTCAACATAGTCGCGCGCCCCGGTCCGCATCGCGTCAACCGCTCCGTCGACGCTCCCCCACGCGGTCATCACGACGACGGGGAGGGCCGGTTCGAGGAGCCGTATTCGGGAGAGGAGCCCGAGTCCCTCCCCGCCGGAGGTCGTGTCCCGTGTGTAGTTGAGGTCCGCGAGCACGCAGTCGAAGTCGCGCTCGCCGAGGGCCTTCAGGACCGCGGCAGGGGAGTGGGCCGTCTCGGTGAGAAACCCCTCGCGCCTGAAGAGGAGGCGAAGCGCCTCGAGCACGTCCGCCTGGTCATCGGCGATCAGGATGCGTCCTGGCGGCTCACGCCTCACCGCGCCCTCCGCAGGCTGGGGACGGCGGGCAGCGTCGATGGGGCGGGGTCCCACGGCGCGGCCCCGTCCTCCGCTACCGGGGTGCGCGGGGGGGGCGGACGGACCCGGCCCCGGTACTCGGTCCCCTCACCCCACCTCGAAGCCGCTCTCCTCGAGCTGGCTCGCTCGCCGGGCATCTTCCTCGTCCACGATCCGACCGTCGAAGAGGTGAACGGTACGCTCTGCCAGGTGTGCGTAGCGGGGGTCGTGGGTGACCATGCATATCGTCGCTCCTTCCTGGTGGAGCTCGCTCAGCAGCTCCATCACCGCCTGTCCATTCTTCGAGTCGAGGTTCCCCGTCGGCTCGTCCGCGAGAAGGATAAGCGGACCCCCGACGATGGCGCGAGCCACCGCGACCCGCTGCTGCTGCCCCCCGCTCAGCTGGGAGGGGTAGTGGCGGATCCTGTGTGTCATCCCGACGCGTTCGAGTGCATCGTGGACCCGGTCCTTTCGCTCCGCGTTCCCCATGGCCCGGTAGGTGAGCGGGAGCTCGACGTTCTCGTACACGGTCAGGTCGCCGATCAGGTTGAAGGCCTGGAAGATGAATCCGATGGTCCGGTTCCGGATCCGGGCCCTCGCCGACTGGGTGAGGTGCTCGATCGGATCCCCGTCGAGGACGTACCTTCCCGACGTGGGCGAATCGAGGAGCCCCACGATCGAGAGGAGCGTCGTCTTTCCGCACCCCGACGGCCCGGCGATGGAGACGAACTCGCCCCCGTGGATCTCGAGCCGGATGTCGCTCAGGGCGTGCGTCTCGACCTCCTCGGTGTAGAAGACCTTCCCGAGCGAGTCGAGGTGGATCAGTGTGCCGTCACTCTCCCGCATTCCCCTCCCTCCTTCGGCTGAAGTCGCTCGGCGTACACCCCGTCCCGACGCCGTGGGCCTCTCCCTCGGGTCTCCTCCTCCCCTCTCCGCCCGGCCGGAGTTCCTCCGGCGTCCCCCGGTGCGTCAACGGAGCCGGACCCGGTCGTATCCGTCCCACTGCGACATGTCCGAGAGGATGACGATATCGCCGGGCCTCAGCCCCTCCCTCACCTCGACCTCGTTTACCGAACTCCGGCCGAGGAGCATCGTGGCCCGCTCGGCGTACGCCTCGCCCTCCACGAGCCGGAAGATCCCGACCCGGGACTCCGCCTGTGCGAAGGCGGGCCGTCCGACGAAGTTCACGGCGTCGAGTCGCTCGATCGTGACCGTCCCATCGACGCTCAGGTCCGGACGCGCGCTCCTCGGGAGCGCCACGGGGAGGGTGATGTCGACGGTCACCGATCCCCCCTGGACGGCCGGATCGATCCGGCTCACCCGGCCCTGGATCGTGTCGTTTCGGGTATCGATCTCCGCCACTTGGCCGACGACGATATCCTGGGCCTGCGTCTGGGGAATCCGGATCTCCGCCTTCAGCCGGCTCGGCTGGACGACGCGGGCGAGCGTTCCCCCCGCGGTCACCCACTGGCCCTCCTCGACGGGGAGCTCCGCGAGGACCCCCTGCACGCCCGCTGCCACATCGAGGGAGCGCACCCGGTCCTCATTGAACGCCACGATCGCATCGAGCCTTTCCACCTGTGTCCGTTGCGCCTCGAGCTGCTCATCGAGGGAGGACTCGAGAATCGCGAGCCCCCGCTCTTCGAGCGCCAGCCGGGTCTCGAGCTCCTCGGCGGCCTCGCGCGTCCTTGCGAGGTCGGCCGCGGCGACGAGTTCCGGGTCCCGCTCCGCCAGCGTCCGGTTGATCCCGTACTGCCGCTCGGCCTCCATCGCCTGCGTCCGGACCTGCGCCACGAGGCCTGTCTGTCTCAGGCGCCCGTTCTCGAGATCCAGGCGGAGGGAGACGAGGCGTGCCTCCGCGTCGCTCAGCTGCTGGCGGGCCTCGAGGAGCTGCACCTCGACGTCGGGGTTGCTCAGCCGGAGGAAGACCGTCCCCGAATCGACCTCGGTCCCGGGGAGGATCCGGATCTCCTCTACCCTCCCTGACGTGACGGCGGTGATCCAGCGGCGCTGCTCCGGGACGAGGGTGCCGGGTCCCCGGACGGTGCGGACCATCGTTCCGAATTGCACGGTATCGGTCCACACTGCGCTCCGGTCGACGGAGGGAGCGGCGGGTTCGAGGCGGCTCAGCCAGAGCGCGATGGCGGCGAGCGAGAGGAGCCCGAGACCTCCCTGCATGAGCCGTCGCCTCTTCCTCGGCCCGGGATCACGCGCGATGTCCACTGGCCCTCCCGCAGGTGTACACCCCCCGATGACTTTTGCCCGACCCTCCGGTTGTCCGGCCGCTCACGCCCCGCCCCCCGGCTCCGTCAGCCCGATCCCGGTGGCGCGCCTGAGCTCCGCCCACGCGCCGTGGAAGTCGTAGACCGCATTCACCAGGTCGAGCTCGGCGATGGCGGCCGAGCTCTGTGCCTCGAGGAGTTCGAGGAAGAGCGCCGCGCCCAAGCGGTAGCGCTCCTGCGCGAGCTCGAGCTGCTGGGTCGCGAGTTCAACGTTTCTCGTCTCGATCTGAACGACTTCGTATGCGGCCAGCAGGTTCCCATGGGCCGTCGTGACCTCGGTATGCACCCGCAGCTCCTCCGCACGGCGAGCGTGCGTTGAGGCCCGCGCCCCGACGCGCGTCTCCTCGATCCTGCGCTGCCTCGCGAGGCCTTGGAAGACCGGGACCGAGACCCTCAGGGCCAGCGAGACGGGCTGCCTCTCGAAGCGGAAGGGGAACACGCGGTTCTCGTCGAGGATCCGTGACTCCTCGTCCGGCGTCAGCGCGAAGGGCCCGCACTCTTGGGGATACCCCGGAAGCTCAGAGGAGAGTCCGGCGGCGATCCGGTTGTTGAACTCACAGGCGCGCACCTGTGAGGCCACGGAGTTTCCGGCCCTGGTGATGAGGTAGTCCGTGTTCCCGATCTCCCGGGTGAAGCCGGACCACCCCGCCGAGAGCGTCAACGTCGGGAGGTAGCTTCCTTGGGCCTCCCTGAGGGCAGTCGCCCGGGCGCGCTCGGATTCCCGGAGCGCCCGAAGTCTCGGGTGACGCTCTCCGGCGGGCCCGAGGAGCTCCCCGATGTCGAGGGCGGGCCTGAAGACTTCAAACCGGGTGACGAGCTCGAGCGGGCGTACCGTGAAGATGCCGATCTCCTCGAGGAGGCGGGCCTCCTCGGTCCGGGCCGTGTTGCCCGCCCGGACGAGCGCGACGGCGGACCGGCCGCGCTCCACCTCCGCCTGCCTGAGGTCCGTGCCGGGCACGGCCCCGGCGTCGAAGCGCGCCTCGGCGAGCTCGAGATTCTCCTCCGCTTGGGCGAGCTGACGCTCGACGACGAGTCTGGCCTCCGCTGCCCGGAGCGCAGCGAGGTACCGCACGGTGACCCGCGATTCCAGCTCGTAGCCCTCGGCGCTGAGCCACGCCTCGGCGGCGCTCCGCTCCGCCCGGCTCCGGGAGAGGCCGAAGTACGTCGAGGCGCTGTAACTCTGGCTCACCCCGAGGGAGTAGCTCGAGATCAGGTAGTCCGTGCTTCCGGCCCCGAGGTCGTCGCCGGTGAAGTTCCCGATGAGCTGCTGGCCGTTTCCCGAGTAGGCGAGCGTGCCGGAGGTCGTGACCGATGGGAGGAGTGCGCCGTACGCCTCCCTCACCCCCCACTCGGCGGAGGCGGTCGCGTCCGCCACCTGGAGGTAGAGGGGGTTATTCGATCGGGCCCGGGCGAGTGCCTCGGGGAGGGTGAGCTCCCAGACGGCCTCAGCCCCCGCGAGATCGAACGGGGCAGAGGCCTCCTGTCCGAGCGCGCTCCCTCCCCCGCCGAGGACGAGGCCACCGAGGGCTGCGAGCGCCAGGGTCCGGCGGCGCCCGGACGGGCGCCGCCGTGCCGTAGCGGCCCCGTAGCGGCCCTCGACCCGTGTATCCGCTGATGAAGCGAGGCTCCAGCTCATGTGATTTTTCGACCTCCGCCGGGTGAATACCGTGGAGCCGCCCCCCGGGAGGCTCGACTCCTGGATCCAGCGGGAAGGCGCAGTGGAAGTTTCGTGCCACTTGGCCGGAAGGGGTCGGTAAGTCGCTTCGGCCGAGAGAGATCCCGCGGAGTGTCTCCCGGGGTCGTCCCGCGGGACTGTTCGCACGCGGACACCCGCTGTCCGGACCCGGCCAGGAGGGGCCTGTCGCGCCGCCCTGTCCTGCCCCGCTCGGGGAGGGCGCTTGAGCGCGCCGCCGGGAGGGGGTTGCCGCCTGCGTCCGGCACGCCCGAAGCGGCGGCGGCGCGCCAGGCGTCCCCCCTCAGTCCGCTCTCAGGGCGAGCGCCGGGGGAATCGACGCTGCCCTCGCCGACGGGATCAGGCTCGCGACGGCGGCGGCCGTGAGGAATAGGACCGACCCGCCGACGAGCGCCCACGCATCGTAGGGACTCACGTCGAAGAGGAGGGACGAGATGACTCGCCCCATCGCGAGCGCGCCTCCGAGCCCGAGGAGGATCCCGGTGAGGGCGAGCCGCATGCCCTGGGTGAGGATGAGCCGGCGGACGGCGGGGCCGTCGGCTCCGAGTGCTTGCCGCACGCCGATCTCTCCGGTCCGCTGGCTCACCGTATACGAGATCACCCCGTAGATCCCGACGGATCCGAGAAAGAGTGCGATCCCGGCGGCAAGGAGGAGGAGTGCCATCGTGAAGCTTGTCCGGCTCATCGACGCTCCGAGGACCGAATCCATCGAGCGCACCTCGGCGAGGGGAAGATCCGGATCCATCCCCTCCACGACGCCTCGAAGCACGGGGACGAGGGCCATCGCGTCGGTGTCGCTCCGGACGGTGAGCGTCATCGTGCGAACGCCCCCGCCCACCGAATCGAGCATCGGCATGTATACGAACTGCTCCGCGGGGACTTCGAGCGCCGTGTCGTGCACGTCGCCCACGACGCCCACGACTCTCCCGGGTGTGCCGGCCGGGACGATCCGCTTCCCGAGCGCGTTCTCCTCCGGCCAGTACTGACCCCTGATCGACTCGCTGATGAGGAGGGAGCCGAGGCGTAGACCGTGGTCGTCGCGCGTAAAGGCACGGCCCTCTGTGACGGGGATCCCCATCGCCTCGAAGTAACCGGGGGGTCGCCCGCCGGATCAGGAAGGTCGGGGGGAACTCGTCCTCGGCGGGGGGAAAGTCGTCGATGATCGTCGTGAGGATCGCGCCGCCTCCTGTGGCGGGAGGGTGTTGACGGCGCCGGCGGCCGTGACGCCCGGTACGGCGGCGATCCGGTCCAGTAGCTCGTCGTAGAAGCGCGCCACGGACTCCGGGTCCCCGTAGCGGTTCGGGGGCGGCGACAGGCCGAAGGTGAGGACACCCTGTCTATCGAAGCCGGGGTCCACGGCGCGGAGCTCCCGGAAGCTCCGGACCATCAGCGCCGATCCCACGAGGGGGATGAGTGCCAGGGCGACCTGCGTGACGACGAGGGTGTTTCTCCCCGTGCGCTGTGCGCGCCCGAGCGTCCCGCCCCGCCCGCCGTCCCGAAGCGAGAGGAGCATCCGGGCGGAGCCCGTGCGAAGCGCCGGGAGGAGTCCGAAGAGGAGGCCCGCCAGGACCGAGACGGCCGCGGCGAAGAGGAGGACGCGGCCGCTCACGCCGATCTCGGCGAGGCGCGGGAGGACGGGCGGCACCGATGCCACGAGCGTGCGCGTGCCCAGGTAGGCGAGCAGGACGCCGAGTGCGCCGCCCGCAAGCCCGAGGAGGATGCTCTCGGTGAGGACGAACCGGACGAGCCTCATGCGTCCGGAGCCAAGCGCGAGGCGTACGGCCGTCTCCCGGGTCCGTGCCTCCGAACGCGCGAGAAAGAGGTTCGCCACATTGCTGCACGCGATCAGGAGGACGAAGCCGACCGTACCGAGGAGGATGAACAGGGGGCGCCGGGTGTCGCCCACCAGCTCGTCGCTCAGCGTACGGACGACGGCCTCCCCGCTGAAGACCCCGGTGAACCATGTTGGGCCATAGCCGACCTCGTCGAATCGGGCGATCAGGCTCTCTGCATCTGCCTCGGCGGCGGCGAGCGTCGCTCCCGGCGCCAGCCGGGCGAGCCCGGAGATGTGGTGGCCGCCGAAGTTCTCGCTTGCCGGGTCGAGTTGGTAGGGGATCCAGACATCGATCTCCGGGGAGGGGAAGTCGTAGTCGGGGGGCATGACCCCGATGACCTCCCGGGAGGCGCCGTTCAGCACGACCGTCCGTCCGATGACGGAGGGGTCGGAGCCGAAGACGCTGGTCCAGAGGGCGTCGCTCACGAGAGCGACCGCCGGGCCGCCGGGAGCGTCCTCCTCGGGTGTGGGGAGTCTACCGCGCTGCGGGGCCGTCCCGATGAGCTGAAAGGCGCTCGCCGTCATCGGAGCCACGTTCACCTGGAGCGGCGCCCCCTCGCCCGTGAGCGGCCACTCGGCCGAGCCTTCCGAGTAGCCACCGAAACGTTCGAACGCGCGGTTGTTGTCCACGAAGTGCCAGTATCCGCGATCGGAAAAGGGCGCTTCCGCGCCGTCCCCGACTTCCGGCCGGGCGCCGATGGAGACGGTGACGAGCCGGTCTGCCTCTGGGTACGGGAGGGGCTGGAGGAGGACGCCGTCCACAACCGAGTAGATTGCGGTGTTTGCCCCGATCGCGACCGCGAGCGTGAGGATCACGACGCCGCTGAAGGCCGGTGCCTTCGCGAGTGCGCGCGCCGCCGTGCGGGCGTCCCTCAGGACCGAGCCGAGTACCAAGGGCATCTCCGTGTGATTTGGGACGTGCCAGCTCAGGGAATGTAGTCTGGGCGGAGAGCGACGACGACTCTTCCCGGGTCCGAGGGGGGCCTTGCTCCGGCAATGGCCTCCGCGCCATGTCCACCGATCAGAGCCCGGGCCGGTACCCGCAACACCGTCGCCATTCGTGTGCAGCCCGGGTGCGCATGGGGTCCCCCCGCCGGCCGTGGGGTGGATTGCGTTACGGGAGCGAATTGTCGCGAGAAGTAGCCCGCGAACGAGTAGGTGGGGAGGCGGACTTGCGGACCGAAGTGGTCCGGCGTGGTCCGGCGCTCCCCGAGGCACCGGCTGGCGTGTGCCGCAGCGGAGCGATGGCCTGGCCCACTCGGCGGGGCCGAGGGGGAACTTCCGGAGCCGGAGCGACGAGGCAACGAGTTGCGAGGCTCACGCGTCGGCACAGCCCCCGACGGTCCTGTGCGACCCACGGACTCGAACGGGCCGAGCCACTGGCCTGAGGAGATCGTGAGTGCAGGGGACGGTCCGCCGCCCGTGCAACGCCGGGTCAGGCCCGGTAGCGCCGGTATCCGGCGTGCGAGCATGACCGCGCCGATGGACTTGGTTGGGACACTTGCCCGGTCGTTGAACGGCGTGCTGACTTAGTTGGATGAGGCAGGCCACGTGTGCCCGCACGGTATCACGACCCACTGCGCCTCGAACGGAGTTCGACCGTCCAATCGGGGACAGCTCTGGGCAGAAGGGAGGCCGGGGTTCAGTGCTCAGGACACCCTCCCCGCCAGCGGTGGCGGCGCCCGATTGGCATCAGGCCACATGCGCCCGAATCTCCGCCTCACGTGTCGCCGCTGCCGAGCTCATTGTCGCTGTTGTACGGTCCGGTTTCGTGTGGGTGACAACGAGCGTGGCGGGCCTCGGCTCCAGATCTCGCCTCGTGTCGGACAGGGGCGTTCCCGGGCCGGACTTCTCGTCCTCTTCCAGGCAGGTTTTGTCGTCGGAATCCTCTTGCAGTGGCTCCTAAGGGGAAGTGCCGTAAAGTGGCGCATCGTGATCATCGGAGCCGTTGTTCTCGGGACTCCGTTCACCGCATTGTATGTACGGTCCAGTCGGCGGCTTACTCGGTCCGCCCGGGGTCATCATCGGCGCGAATCCCCCGTACCTGATCATAGTTGCCATGCCGGCTCTCCCGGGGAAGTCATGGCAGTGTTCGCGAAATCCAGCTGCCGTGAAGGACCAAGCGAAGAATTGGTCCTGTGGGTCTTTGTGTACGTACTGGATGGAGACAGCGGAGGAAATCGCGTTCCGGATCCGTCTGTCCGTTACCGTCGGGCAGCCACGCAACTTGCTAATTTGTTGGAACCGATACACCGTTGTTTGTTTGCACGTGCTGGACCAACGCACCGTCGTGATGGTCACGCTACGAGTTAGAACTGTTTCCATGACTGGCTCTTTTCCGGGACTGTTGCGTGCACGTGGACGGACTGCGTCCCTTCCGAGCGATCCCTTACCACCCAAGCAGAGGCAGATGTGAGAACTCATGGCACCGACGAATTCCGGCTCGTTTGACGAAGCCAAACTGACGAAGGATCAGCTCCGCAGGCTGAACACGCTCCGCAAGTCCGTCGGCAACAAGATCGGCGACAAGGCGTTCGCCGGCTGGCTTGCCAAGCAGTCCGCCGGTGATCGGGATAAGAATGCGGACTTGATCACCGACACGCTCTGGCCCCTCGTCTAGGAGCGGAAGCTGGCGATCTCGCGGGGTGGCTACCTGGTCAAGCGGGGTCGTGGGCGGCTCGTTGTCGAACGCGTGAACCCGTAGAGGGTGGCCAGGGGTGCGCCCGCGCGCAGCTTGACGGGTTCTTCCGGTACCGCGTAGGTTTTCCCGAGGTGTCTGAGGGAATCTTTGCGGTGCCCTGAAGTCGACGGCGTCTCTCATGTGGAATCTACACCGAGTCCGCGTACTCGCCTTCGCGCTCTTCGAGTGCGGCGTATTCGTCGCCGTACCGGCGACGGACGCCGTGCTCGAGGCGCGAAGTGCCGAGACGCACGTGGAGGGCTACGGGAGGTGTAGTCCTGGCCACGACCACTTGAGTTCCGAGCACAGCGAGCTTCACTGCCAATTTGCGCGAGCCCTCTTCATGGGCGTCGTGCACTTTCACGTTCTTCCGCGTCTGCGGCCTGTCACTGAAGTGCGGGCCGTCCCACCGGCGGGGAACCCTCTGAGAAGCGGGCCTGTCCTTTCTGGCGGGCTGGGCCCGCGACCGCCTCCTGTCGCCTGACTTTTCCGGGATCCCTGTAGCTTCTTCGCCTGCCTGGGCACGCTCGGCCGTTCAGCTGCCGCTGCCGAGCTAGGGTCTAGGTCCCCCCGGCCCGAGTGCCGGGGGGACGGTGGGCGATCGACGAGTCGACAGCGCGGGTCAACCATGAAGAAGCAAGACATAGCGACGGCACTCCTTGTGGCCATCGGCCTGGCCGGCGGCGCGATGGATTCGTACGGCCAGGTCGAGCACGAGGGAGAGGTTGAGGGAATCGTCCGGTCAGCGGAGTCCGGGATGCCTCTCGCGGGCGCGACGGTGGTCGTCGTCGGTACGGGCCGTATGGCCGTCACCCACGGCGACGGGTCCTTCCACATCACCGTGCCGGATGCCGGGCGTTACCAGGTGAGGGTCGAGCGCCTCGGCTACCGGACGGTTGCACTCGACGTCGAAGTGGGGGAGATGGCCACGGTCGAGCTCGAGGTGGCGGCGCTTGCACTCCCCGGCTTCGTCGTCACCGGGGTCCTCGGTGAGATGTCAGCGAACGAGACGCTCCGCCCGACCAATGTCTTTGCGGCGGAAGAGCTTCAGCGGCGGCTCGCGGGGAGCGTGGCGCAGACGCTCGCCTCCGTCCCGGGGCTCGCCGTAAGCAGCATGGGGCCGGGGTCCGCCCACCCGGTTATTCGCGGGCTCAGCGGAGACCGGATTCTCATGCTTGAGGACGGACAGCAGGTGGGTGACGTCTCGAGTGGCGGTGCGGATCACGCGACGGCGCTCGATCCCTCCTCGGCTCGGCGGATCGAGGTGATCCGCGGCCCGAGCGCGATTCTCTACGGGAGTAGCGCACTCGGCGGCGTGATCAATGTCGTCCGTGACGAGGTGCCCCCCGCAGTGCCTCATCACCCGACCGGCTTCGCCTCCATTCAGGCGCAGACGGCAACGCGCGCGGTGGGCGGAAGCGGAGAGATGACCGTTGGGCTTACGGATCGCATCCCCCTCCGCGTCGAGGCGTCGAAGTGGGAGGGTGGGGACCTGCGGACGCCGGTCGGCAGGCTGGACGGGACACGGACCGACAGCTGGAGCGCGTCGGCCGGTACGTCGTGGGTGGACGACTGGGGCTATGCGGGTGGCGCATTCCGTTTCTACAAGAACGATTACGGGATCCCCGGTGGCTTTGATGGCGGGCACACGAGTGGGGTGCGTGTCGAGATGCAGAGAACCGCGAGCCGTTTTCGGAGCGTGATCTGGCCAGCGCGGGGTTTCGAGACGATCGAGATCGATGCCGGCTATACGTGGTACCGGCACAAGGAGATCGAGCCCCCGGACATCCTGGGTACGCTGTTCGAGCGCCAGATCGTGAGTAGCGAGACGCTGGCGCGGCACGGAGTGTGGGGCCCCTTCTCCACGGGGGCGGTTGGCGCGCGCGGCTCATGGGAGAGCTTCGGATTTGGCGGAGCGCTGCACACCGCCGATTCCCGGCGTACGACCTTCGCCGTCTACACGCTGGAGGAGATCGACCTGGATCCCCTCCGGATCGAGGCCGGGCTTCGTTACGACCGAGTTCAGGTGGAGCCTGACGAGGAGGACCCCTTCTCCGAGATCGGGCACATCCGCGCGCGCACCTTCGGCGCGGCCTCCGGATCGCTCGGTGCCCTTCTGCAACTGACCGGGCAGCTCACGGTGGGGGCGAGCCTGGGCCGTGCCTTTCGCACTCCGGACATCAACGAACTCTACTCGGAGGGGCCGCACCTTGCGGCGTACGCCTTCGAGGTCGGCAATCCCTCGCTCGAGACGGAGCGGGGGCTCGGGATCGACGTCTTCACGCGCGTTTCGGGACAACGCTTCAACGCCGAGGTGACGTGGTTTCGGAACGCGATCGCGGGATACGTTTTTCCGCTTGAAACGGGAGAGCTCAGCCGAGTACGGCTTCCCATCTATCAGTTCGAGAGCGAAGACGCCGTTCTCACCGGCTTCGAGAGCGTGCTCGGGTGGTTGATGCCGGGTGGCCTCGAACTCGAGGCCGTCGCGTCGTATGTGCGTGGCACGATCCGGGTCACGGACGAGCCGATTCCGCTCATGCCACCACTCCAGGGTCGGGTCGCGATCGGCTACTCGCCGGTCGACTGGTTCGTGGAGGCCGAGGCGCGGATGGCGGCGCATCAGGAGCGGACGGGGATGTTCGAGCGCCCGACCGATGGATATGCGGTACTTGATTTCTCGGGGGGTGTGCGTCTCACGTTAGACGGGCGGCTGCATGTCATCACGATCCGCGTGGAGAATCTCGGCAACACCGAATACAGGAACCACCTGTCTCGGGTGAAGGAGATCATGCCCGAAGCCGGGAGAGCGTTCAGCGTCTCGTACCGGGTGGTGTTTTAACCCTCGGGCGTCGATCCCATCGCCCTCGCGATCGAGGAAAGGGGGTGGACGTATTTGGACCGGAGTCATGTCACCACACGAAGCAGTTGCGGTCGAGCGCAGCGGCGACACCGGTCTTCGGCGAACGACAACAATCTGATACACAGACGAATGGATACGAATCTATTGATGAACCAGACGAGGAGTTTCATGACGAGGACTACACCGGCGCTGCTGTTCGCCGGAACCATCGTTCTTGCGGCCTGCGGACAAGATAGTGCGACCGAGCCTGACGATGACCACGCCGAAGAGGTCGAAGGCGTTCAGCTCATCATGGGTGGACAGACGACCGCCAGGTATAACGGAGATGACGGGACGTGGACCGGGGAGTTAGTTGTAGCACCCGGACAGGAATCCGACCGTATTGATGTCCGCTTCGTGGACCACGCAGGAGCTGCCGTGATGCTGGACGATGACGTCTATTTGGAGGTAGAGATTGCGGATGAATCGATCGCCGAGTTCGAGCAGAATACCCCCGGTGAGTTCGGTGGTCACCTCCAAGGGTACGCTGAGGGTGAAACGGAGGCGGTCTTCATGCTCATGCACGGAGCCGTGGGGGCCGGACACGCGGACTTCGTTACCGCACCGCTCCACGTGCAGGTAGAACCGTAATCTCGTGGCGGGAGGGCCAATTCATCGGGCAGCCCGCTAGGGCAATCTACCTGACGGGGGCGGAGTGGCGGGCTGTGGTTCCCCAGGTGTTCCCGAATAAAGTCGCCGAAGATGGCGAGGGACCGAATTCGGGTATATCCAACCACTTGATGTGCATGAGCAATGAACTAAGAAACACACATGTCGCATGCCTAACGGACGGGGTGGGATTCGAACCCACGCGGGCTTGCACCCACACGATTTCCAATCGTGCGCCTTAAGCCACTCGGCCACCCGTCCATGGTCGACTGGGAGACTCCTCCTCGATGATACAGCGAAACGGGTGGAATCGCTTCATTCTGCCGGTCCCACGCCGTGCCAAGGCCCCCCTCCCCGGACCGGACCCCCGCCCTGTCGCCGCAGTCGGACAGGACGGTAGGTCGGACACGGACAAGCCCGGAAGCCAACGCGGCCTGATCCTAGACGTGTTCCCTTCGGGAGGCAAGCAACCGTGTCGATGGCTGGGTCGGCCCCCCGTGCGTGCGTCGGACCTTGGGCGCCTGCGGCGTCATCTCTGTCTTGCGTCCCGTGAGGCAGCCGGATCGCAAAGGCTGCATTGGCCCTTCAGGGCTATGGGGTACCCGACAGCTTGCGGGCTAGCGGTCGGGTCCAGACCGATTGCAGGATCGGATCGACCCACCGGTAGAGGCGCCCGGAGGTGTAGACGCACTTGCCCTTCTCGATGGCGGCAAGTCCCTCACGCACCACGACCTCGGCGTCGTACCAGACGAAGTCCGGCAGCTTGGCCTTCATCTCGAGCATGTCCGCCACGGCATGGAATTCTGTGTGGGTGAAGCCCGGGCAGAGCGCACATGCACGTACGCCGTGGGGCTTGAGCGTTAGATCCAGTGCTTCGGATAGCGCGATCACGTAGGCCTTGCTCGGCCCGTAGTTCAGGTCGCCGGCGCGGGCGATCCGGCCAGCGACGGAGGCGACGTTGAGAATGCGGCCGAAGCCGTGATCGCGCATGCCCGGGGCGAACAGATGGCACAGGTGGGCCATCGAGGTCATCATGAGTTGGAGGAACGCCGCCTGTTTTTGCCAGTCGCCCTCCTCCAGGAGATCCGGTCCGGCGGAGCCTGCGTTGTTTACCAGGTAGTCGACCCTCATGCCGAGTTCGGCAACGCGGCCAGCGATCGAGACCGGCGCCTTCGGCTCAGTCAGATCGGCGGCGATCACCTCGACGCGGCCACCGTGTTGGTCGCGCAGCGCAGCCGCCAGCTGTTCGAGCCGGTCGAGGCGGCGGGCAACCAGGACGAGGCCGTAGCCGAGCGCCGCGAGTTGGCGCGCGAACTCGGCACCAAGGCCGGCGGACGCCCCGGTGACAAGCGCCGTCCTGCTATTGGAATCACTCATGGTTCGCGAGAACCTCGTCGGTTGCTCTGTGGGCGACTCCGCGCGACCGCCGATCCGGCAGTCCGTAGTGGTTGTCCATCAAGTACCTGACCCAGACAGTCCAGTTTCGCTTCGGTCCGGTTGTTGTTCCGATACACCCGCGCTTCCGGATCCACGTTCTGGGCATAAGGGACGGAGCGGGTGAGAATGCCGAGGTGACCAGCGCGCTCCTCGAGGACCTGATCGAGCGCCGCCTTGCCCCGAGAAGGGGACGTCTGTTCCTGATCGACCGTTCGAAAGCGCTCAGCAAGACCATCGGCCGGGTATCCGGCCAACTTCACCCGATCTGACGCTGCCGCAACGACGAGCCAGGTCGTAATACGCGATGAAGGATCGTGAAGCCTCTATCGTGGGGCCGGACCTGGCCCAGCAAGGTCGTCGGCTTCCGCGCCAGGGTCCCGGTTTTCCCTGCACCTGCCGTGCCTCATATCCAGCGACGCATCCGTTGCTTGTACCGGCGATAGCTGCCGCCGAACTTGCGCTCCAAGTAGACCTCTTCGTGTCGGATGGCAGTGAGTATAGATGACCCACCCGCAGAGCGGGCTGACAAGGAGCACCCACGCGTTCGCGAGAATGAGGGCAGCAGCCACGCAAACTAGGACCATCATCAAGTACATCGGGTTGCGCGTGAATCTGTAGGGGCCTTCGATGAGGATCTCCGGCGTGGCGGTCCAAGGTTGCGGGTCTTGCCCTGACCTCTTGAAGAGGACGATCGGCCATACGCCCGACAAAGCCACGGAAGTGACCACGATGGATCCGCCGACACCGTTTCTGACCACTGAAGGACACGGTCGGCGCGGCGACGAGAGGGGGAGCACTCCCTCTATCAAGTCGCCAACCAGAATGGTCAGGACAGCTACCAGCGGAGGCAGAAACCGAACGGCTGCGCGGTCGCGCTCGGAAGACGTGTCGCTCATGATCGCCAAAGCTAATCACCCACTCACCGTCTCGCAGGTAGGTCGATCGCGTCGATGAACGACCCTTGCATCCCGATTGGGACATGTGTTTCCACCGTTGACCGTCGGCGGCGCGGATCGGAACCCTCGCGATCTTCGAACACGAACTCGCCGACGCGATTCATCGTCAGCAGCGGCACCAAAGGCCTGCGTCAGCTGCCCTCGCCGGGAGCGTCAGGACAGTTCTTGGTTGGGTGTCGGGGGTCGCCGATGGGGGACGCTCAAGTGCGAGTACGGGAGAGGCGAGTCACGGCTTCGACGCGCTGAAGGCGGTGAGCGGTGCGTGGGTCAGAAAGTCGTCCCAGTAGGGATCGTCCCGCTCAGTGGGCTCCAGCGCAGCGTCGACCCGGTGGAAGTCATCGAAGCCGGCACCGCATGCCGCGGCCTCGTACGTTGCCGGTGCGAGGTAGTAGTTCTCGAATTCGAACGCGTGGCCGCTATGGTTGGTGACGCGGTAGCGGATGACATCACCCTCGGAGGGAGGATACGGACAGGTCCTCTCGAGCCCGTACTTCGCCAACGAAACACCCGGCCTAGGCGGTTTCCGGACGTTGTCATTAAAGCCGACGAGTCGGTCGCCCGGCCGAAGCGTCCGGAAGCAGGCTTGGCAGAAGCGGTCCAACGCCTCCCTGGTGCCGGCATAGTTCAGCAGATAGACGGCCGTTATGATATCGACCGGCACATCAGGCGTGAATGTCGCCACGTACTCCCGGACGTATCGGCAGCCGAGCGGATCCGCGCGCTCCTCCGCTTCGGCCAGCGCGATCATCTCCTGCGAGATGTCGACGCCGGTCGCCTCGACTGCGCCCACCCGCTTGAACTGGCGAGTGTAGACCCCTTCGTCGCAGGCTAGGTCCAGTACCGTCCGGTCCCGCAGGTCACCCACCAGTTGGAACAGGGTGTATCGTTCGATGTAGTGGCGGAACAGGAGCCACTTGGACTCGCGATAGTGCTCCGCGATGGCATCGTACGCATGCCGCTCGGTCACGAAACGCCTCCCGGGCGTCCACGCCGGTCACCGGGCCGGCCATGCCTAGCGCGGTTTGCGCGCAAACCGCGGCGGACGGCGCCTGCACCCCCTGAACACTGCCAGATTCCGAAGCAGACGCTGACCGGTGACTCCACGACCTTTAGTGCCCGGGGCAGACCAGGCAGTTCACCGCCGCCTACATCGATGGAGTGGACGCTCCCTACCGGACGCGACGAGCGCTGGTGGCTCATTGAGTGCCATGGGTATCGGATCCCAACCCAGATCTGCCCGGAGCTCGCGCCCAAGGCAACATGATCAGGGGGGCACTCTGGTCAGCGTGATCGCAGCTGTTTCATGCCTTCGGGTCGGGATCACTCCGCTACCATACCGGCGTTGACCAAGATTTCGAGCGCTCGTTCTACATCTGCTTCCGAGACGACGAGGCGTGCTCCTGCGGAGTTCATCGCCGGGTAGGAGCCGCCCGCGTCATCGGCAAAAACCGCCGCGACGATCTGCCTGTGCTCAAGGAAACCCGCCGCCGTCTCCGCCTCGTGTCTGTAGCGGAAACTTGCGATGACCGTGCCTTGGCCCACTCTATTCGCACCCGGCGAGGAAGTCCGGATCCCGCGCGTCTCCAGCGGGCCGGGGGGACAGGACACGAAGCGGTTCCACGGGCTGCCCTCGGAGCATTGTTAGCGCAGCCGGTGCGCGGGGCGAGGCGTGGGGAAGGCTCATCGGGCTGATGCCGCGGCAGGGTGCCCTGGAGCGCGACCGTGGAAACGGCCGGAAACCGCGAGCGTTCCCAAGTGGGACTCCCCTGGTCTTCGCAGGACGCTTCGAGAGTCCTCCTCAGCGACCCTGACCCTCCGCTGCCGGTGACTCCGGATCGGAGGTCAGGAACCGGATGAGCTCCGCATTCACGAACTCCGGAACCTCCTCGTGAGGATTATGCCCCACGTTCGGCAAGAGCACGAGCTCGCCATTGGGGAGCATATCGACAGCCCGTCGCGCGTTCGTGGGGAAATCCGGTCCGTCCTCCTCTCCGCCGAGGAGCATGGCCTTCGTCTGGATGTGCGGCCAGTCGTTCACGACCGAGTCGACCGAGCGGAGGTTGCCCCCGAGCGACTGGACGTAGGCAAGGCGCGGCCATTCGCCGCTGAGCCGCTGGCCGTAACGGATCCGGATGTGCTCGAGGAACTCGGGCTTCCACTCCACGTAGCGCGCCAGGTCGGTGCGCACGGCCCGGTCGTAGACCTCCTTCAGGTCGGGGTCCGTGTCGATCTCGCCGTCCGTCGGCCGGAACCCGCGCCCGGAACGGCGATCCGTCAGGCCGACCGGGTTCACCATGACCATGTGGGTCGTCATCTCGGGATAGAGAAACGCGAAACGCGTGGCCATCTGGCCCCCGATCGAGTGGCCCACGACCGCCGCGTCGGAGACGCCCAGGTGCTCGAGGAGGCGCGCCGTGTTCGAGGCGTGCAGGCTGATGCTGTAGGGAAGGATCGGCTTCGAGGACTTGCCCCATCCGAGCCGGTCCTTCACGATCACGCGAAATCCCTCGTTTCGCAGCGCCTCGATCTGCTCCTTCCAGTACCACCCGTAATAGCTTCCCCCGTGCAGGAAGATGACGGTCTGACCATTCGGCGAACCGACGGGGGCGACGTCCATGTAGGCGATCCGCACGTCTTGCCCGTACAGGTTGAGGTTCATGAATTCGGCGGGGTGCGGGTATTCGATTTCCTCGAGGTTGATCGAAATCGCACCCCACTCGGCCGGCGGCTCCGGTGGCGGGGCGGCGGACTGGGCGGCCGCGTGGGCGACCGTCCCGCCAGAGGCGGCCAGGCTAAGCAAGAGCATGGCGAACCGGCGAATCGATGGCGCGAGTGGAGTCGTCACGTGAGTGTCCTCGGTTTGGTTGGCTAGAAATTTCTGCCGGTTGAACCTGCTATGCCTATCCCCCCCGTCGACACCGGAGCGGTGGCCGGGCGGCCGTGCCGGGAGCCACGGGGAGCGGTTGTAAGTATACCACCCGACGTCCTGACGTGTTCAGCGCGGCTCCTCACCTGACACGCCCCCCGGGACCTGGCCCCGGTTCCGTCAGGGCTCGCCGAAGCTCCTTCGAAGGAGCAGGCGCACCGACCGGCCATTGATCGGCGTCAGGAAACGTTCGAGCGTTTCCGTGCCTTGATTCAGGTTGAAGGTGCCGAACACGGCGCTGTCCGAGTCGAACAGGTTCTCCACGATCGCCTGAACCTCCCATGCGCCGAGCGAGACGCCGAGCCGGGCATTTGCGAGAAAGTACGCCTCGAGGGGCTCGACCTCGTTTGCCTCGTCGCCCCTGAACCACTGCTCGCCGATGTATCGCCCTTCGAGCCCCACGTTCACCCCGCTCGCCTGAGTGAAGGAGGCCCCGAGCTTGATCTGGTGTGCCGGGACGAGCGGGAGGCGGTCTCCGGGGGTCGCCTCGTTCTCGCCTGCGAGCGGCGAGTTTTCGGCGTCGTCATCTCCGCGCGCGCTGAAGATCTGCTCCGTGTCTTGGAAGGTGGCCTCCGTGTAGGCGTAGTTCGCAAAGAGGGTCATCCCGGGCGCCGGTGACGCGCTTGCCTCCAGCTCCACCCCCTCCCGCCGGGTGGAGCCCAGGTTTCGGAAGTACCCCTCAACGATGGACTGATCGGAGGGAACGAAGAAGATCTCGTCCGCCACCTCTGTGCGGTAGATGGAGGCGGCGAGGTCTGCGCCGGGAGCTTGCCACCTCGCCCCGAGCTCGTAACTCGTCGCCGTGACCGGGTCGAGGGGAGGATCGTCCCCGAGCGCGAAGGGGAGCGGACAGGCATCGGCCGGATCGGAACAGGCGAGTTCGAGGATCGCGGGCGCACGAAACGAGAGGCCGAGGGAACCGAAGACCTCCGCTCCGCCTCCGAGGGCCATGCTCGCACCCGCGCGCGGGCTCAGCCGAATGAAGTTGCTCACCGTATCCGCGGCGGGATCCAGGATGTCCTCGAAGGGGATCCGGATGTAGTCCAGCCGGGCCCCGCCCGAGAGCGTGGCCGGGCCGACCGTCACATTGCCCATCCCGTATCCGGCAAAGTCCAGCCGGGGACTCTCGACGTCAGTGGTCAGCTCGCGCTCCGTACCAGTTCGCTCCTCCTCGAAGATCCGGAACCGGGTCCAGCTGGCGCTGAGATCGAATCCCACCCGGAGGGAGACCGGCCCGTTTCCGGTGGCGAACGAACGGTCCCAGTCACCGGTTCCCCCGAGCGTGTGATTCTCGGCGAAGCTCCGGACATCCTCCTCCGGCGCCTGGTTCACGTTGAACCTCTCGGCGTAGGTTCGCCGATAGTAGGTGGTGAGCGATGACCGGCCGTCGAGGAGCGGCCGGTAGCCGGAGGCGGTGAACTGCTGCAATTCGACCGCCTCGAAGTCTCCCGCCGTGAAGTTCACGCGGGGACTCGAGGCCAGGATGCTCTCCGGAAGCGAGCCGGCGGTCTCCGCCCGCGACTCCGACCAGAGTGTCTGGAGCCTGATTCCTCTGTCTCCCCTCGTCCTCCGGAGGTTTGCCAGCGCGTGATGGCGCTCGCCGCCGGTGGCCTCGCGCCAGCCGGCCTCCTCGTCGTAGCCTCCTCCGAGGTAGTAATCCCACTCGCCAAGCGTCCGCCCGCTCGCGTTCGCCTCCGCTCCCAGCGCGTCGAAGGATCCGGCCGAGATCCCCACCTTGCCGCGGCTCTCCTCCTCACCCTGGCGGGTGATAAGGTTCACCGCTCCGCCCTGGGAGTTTGGGCCGAGAAGGGAGGCGTTCCCCCTCAGGAACTCGACTCGCTCGACGTGTTCCATCGGGAGGACATCGAAGTTCACCTCCTGGGCGGAGGGCTCGTTCTGCCGGATCCCGTCGACGAATACCGAAATGCCGGGCGGGAGCCCGACCGTCGGTCCCACGGTGAACCCCCGGGCGGAGAGATTCAGCTTGTAGGGCGAGCCCAGGTCGTCGTAGAGCGAGACGCCTGCCAGCCTCGTCAGCACATCGGCGAGCACCCGGGGTTGCCACGACCTTGCCTCCACCCCCTCGAGGGTGGAGATCCGGGCCGGGATCCCCGAGCCGACGGAGGGGGATACCCTCGGCCGGATCGAGACCAGGACCTCGATCGGGGAGAGTTCGAAGTCGATCGAGTCGGAAACGGGAGCCGTGTCCTGCGCGGCGAGCGGCGGGGTGGTGAGAAGGATAAGCACGAGGCCAGGCGTGACAGCGGCTCCGCGAGAGAGCGGTCGGCGCTCGGTGGCCTCGACCTCCCCCGGTCCCCTGCGAGAACGGCAGTTTCTTGGTCGAGTGGGCACCGGACTGCTTCTGTTGATCATAGTTGCCCGTGGTCCGAGGCGTCCCTACGATACGCATGCTACCGGGACCCCAATACCCCACCTCCATCTGAGTTCTCCGATGAACTGTCCCCTGCGCCGGCCGCTACCGAGGGGCGTGGTTTGGACGGTCCTCCTCTACCTCGCGGCGGGCGGAGGCCTCGCGGGCCAAGGGGCGCCCCTGCCCCCTCCGATCGACTCGCTGGCGGCCGCCGCCGAGGCGGGAGACGCGGATTCGCAGTACCGCTACGGGCTCGTTCTCGAGCGCGGAGTGGGAGGTGTAGCGGTTGACTACGCCGCTGCCGCCGACTGGTACCGTCGCGCGGTCGACCAGGAGCACGTTGGAGCGATGCTCTCGCTCTCCACCCTGCACCTCGGCTCCGATCCGGAGGAAGCGATCGGGCTCGTGGTGCGGGCCGCGGAGCTCGGCTCGCCGGAAGCGCAGTGGAGAGCCGGCCAAGTCTATGCCGGCCGGATCTTCGTCCCCATGTCCGGGATCGGCCAGGACCGGGATACGGCGATCCGGTGGTTCGCGCAGGCGGCGGAGCAAGGCCATCATCCATCGGAAGAGGCGCTCGCGGACCTCTATTCGGATTCGGAGGACCCCGCGGGCTACGGGCCGAGCATCGAGCTCTACCGCCGTTCGGCCGAAGAGGGCGGGAGCGCGTGGGCCACGCTCCGGATGGGGATGATCTACGCCACGGGGGAGGGGGTTCAGGAGGACGATGCGGCTGCCCTCGAATGGCTCTCGCGCCTCGGGGCGGACGGATACGAGCTCGACCCGGACCTCTTCTCGAACGAGGACCTGGAGGTGCTCGGGGGTCTACAGTCGTACTACGGCGTGAACTTCACGGGCCGGGAGGGGGAGGTGGACCGGTATGAGGCGGCTGTGGCATTCCGGGTTGCCGTCGAGGCCCTGGAGCTGGCGCCCTTTCGGACGTTCGTCCATCCGTCCTTCGGGCGGGCAAGCCGGCGGATGCTCGAGAAGCTCGGAGAGGTGCCCAACTGACCCGAAGGCCCCCGTAGACCTTGGGCGGGGGCCGGGTGGGCACGGCAGGTATCAGAAGCTCTGTGCGATTTCGCGCATCCGGGCCTTCGCCGCTTCATCCGGGAGCCGGCCGAACCCGGATCTCACATTTTCCGCCATGTGCTCGGGATCCGTGGTCTCTGTGAGCGTGCAGGTGACAGCCGGGTTCGAGAGGACGTACTTGACCGAGAATTGAGCCCAGGACTCGCAGTCGAAGTCCGCTGCCCACTCGGGGAGCGGCCGACCGGCGACCATGCCGAACCAGGCGCCGTTCATGAAGGGCCGGTTCGTGAGCACCGCCATCCCGCGTTCGCGGGCGAGTGGGAGGAGGCGCTCCTCCGCGGCGGTCTCGACGACGGAGTAGTTGACGTGCACGAAGTCGGGAGACTCCGTTCTCATGAACTCCTCGAGGCGGCCATGGTTCGCGTCCGTCGAGACGGTGACGCCGATGTATCGCGCCTCCCCCGAGTCCTGCCATGCCCTGAGTCTCGGCCAGTGCTCCCGGAGGCCGCGTAGGCTCTCCACTTGCACCAGGTCGAGGGTCCGGCGCCCGAAGAGCCGCTGGGTCTGACGGAACTGGGCGACCCCCTCCGCTGCGTCCTCCGTATTCACCTTCGCGGTCACGAAGAGACGGTCGCGGAACGCAGGGTCCCCGAGCACGCGTCCGAACTCGCGGTCGATCGACTCGGTCCGCACCGAGGTGTCGACGACCCGGCCGCCGTGCTCGAGGAGGATGCGAAGCACGTTTGCGATGGGCTCGGTGCCCTGGTTCGGGATGTCGAGTACCGATGCACTCGATCCGAAGCCGACGATCGGAAGCCTCTCTCCCGTGGCCGGGATTGGCCGGGTGGGAAGGGCCTCCTGGCCCCGGGCGGAGATGAGCGCACCCTCCGCGAGCCGGCCGGCGGCCGGCGGAGCCAGCAACACCCCGACTCCCGCGAGCCGAAGGAAGCTCCGGCGATCCACGCCTCCGCTACTGTCCAATTGAACGCCTCCCCTATGGTAGGGCGAATGTGAACAGCGATCCACTTGCCGCGACGCTCATGTACTGCCGACCGCCCACGCTGTACGTCATTGGAGCCGCATGCACAGCGCGGCCCACGCTCAGGTACCAGAGGCTCTCGCCCGTGTCCTGATCCAGCGCGAAGATGTACCCGTCCCCGCTCCCCGAGAACACGAGGCCGCCCCCCGTCGTGAGAATCCCCGGCCTCGATCCCTGCGTTGCGATCGGGTATTCCCACTGAAGCGCCCCGGTCAGCGGATCGAGGGCCCGGATCGCAGCGAAGAAGTTCTCCGGGTCGTCGGCGTTCTGACCGTACCCCCCCGTGAACCGGTCGCCCTCCACATACTCGTCGTCGCGCATGTAGTAGATGGTCGCGCCGTCGAGTGCGTAGGTGTAGAAGAGCCCGGTGAGGGGGCTATAGCTCGGAGAGTTCCAGTTCGTGGCCCCGCCGATTGTCGGTGAGACGACCACGCCGTCTTCCGTGGGGTCCATGTCCTCGACCAGGATGGGCCGCCCGTTCGGATCGAGACCCTGCGCCCAGGTCTGCTCGGCGAAGGGCACGCCGTGCAGGAACTCTCCCGTTTCTCGATCGAGCACGTAGTAGAAGGCGTTTCGGTTCGCCCAGAAGAGGAGCTTGCGGAGGACGCCGGCTACCTTCATGTCAGCGAGCACGGGAACCTGGATCGCATCCCAGTCGTGCGTGTCGTGCGGCGTGAACTGAAATCCCCAGGCGAACTCCCCCGTATCAGCGTCGACCGCCACGACGGCATCCGACCAGAGGTTGTCGCCGAGGCGCATGTCCCCGTTCCAGTCGGGCGCGGGATTTCCGGTCCCCCAGTAGACCAGGTTCAACTCCGGGTCGTAGGATCCCGTCACCCACGTGGGCGCACCCCCTGTCCTCCACGAGTCCCCGCTCCACGTTTCGTTCCCCGGCTCTCCCGGCCCCGGGATCGTATAGAAGCGCCAGACCCGCTCACCCGTCTCGACGTCGTAAGCGTCGAGGAAGCCCCGTACCCCGAATTCGCCCCCTGCCATGCCCGTGATCACCTTGTCTCCGACGACGAGCGGGGCCGAGGTGATGCTGTACCCGGCCTCGGCCCGTTCCACCTCGACGTCCCAGAGCACAACTCCAGTGTTTAGATCGAGGGCCATGAGATGGGCATCGACGGTCCCGTGGAAGATCCGGTCCCCGAGTATGGCGACGCCCCGGTTGTTCAGCCCGCAGCAGAGCCGAATGTCATCCTCGTTGACCGGGTGGTCGTATCTCCAGAAGGGCCGCCCGGTAACGGCGTCGAGTGCGATCACATTGCTTGGCGACTCGGTGATGATCATGAGGCCATCGACGACGATCGGCGTCGTCTCGACCCGGGAGAGCGTGTTGAACTGATGAACCCACTCCACACTCAGGTCAGCCACATTGCTCCGGTTGATCTGATCGAGCGTGCTGTACCTCTGCGACGTGTAGTCGCCCGAGTACATGAGCCAGTTCTCGGGCTCCGCGGCCGCATTCACGAGCCGCTCGGCCGTGACGGGGGCGTCGGCCGGACCGATCACGCCGCGGGACGTGGGGGCACCCTCCGCGCCGCCCGCGTTCTCCGGGAGCGACTCGCCGGCCTGACAGCCGAAGAACAGCAGGCAAGACAGCAAGGTTAGCCTTCTCATTGGGTCGCTCCTCCTCTCAGGCTCGCAAGGTAGGCGATCACGTTGTCGAGATCGTCCGGGCTGAGCACACCGTCGAAGCTCGGCATCCTGGACGTCTTCTCCGGTTCGAACTGGGCCAGATTCTCCTTGGGGAAGGAGAGGAGGTTTCCCCCGATATCGAGGAGCCGCACGGTATGGAGGTCGTTCCCGAGCAGGTAGCCGCTAGCCTGCGCCCCGTCGAGCGTCGTTACCTGCGCGCCCCACCACCGGGGATCCAACTCCACGTCCGGATCCAGGATCGAGGTTCGGAGATGGTCCGGGGAGCGCTGGTAGCCGATCGCCGTCAGGTCGGGGCCCTGGATGCTCCCCTCGCCGTCGACTATGTGGCATGTGCTGCACGTCCCGGACCCGAAGAAGATCTCCGCCCCGCGCGCCGGATCTCCGGGGGGAAGCTCCCCTCCGCCCCCGAGGGAATGAAGGTAGGCGACGATCCGCCAGGCACGGGGATCTGTGCGCGCTCGGCTCGGCATCTCGGTTCCCGAGATTCCGAAGCGCACGACCTGGAAGAGCTGCTCGTCGTTGGTTGCGTGACGGAAAGTACCCCGAGTGAGGTCGGGCCCCCGTCCGCCGCGCGCATCCCCGCCGTGACAGCTAGCGCAGTCCAACTCGAAGAATCGCCTTCCTTCCTGGATGTCCTCTGCACTCGAGTAGGGGTTCTGCGCCTCGGCGACGAGCCCCGTGAATGCGAGGAGTGCGGGAGTGAAGATGGCCGCCAGAGAAGCCGCTCGGATGCATCCCATTCGTCCTCCTAGCCAAGAAGGTCAGCCCGCGCGACAACTTCTTCGAGCGGGCGGTCAAGGTAAGCAAGGTATGAGAGTAATTGTTCTGGGGGCAAGGATCCGGGAAGCTTGCGGTTGACGGGACGTTCTCGGATCATCTTGAGCCGCACGCACGCTCCCCATGTCGGAGATCTTGATGAAGCGACCCGGAGAACAAGCGATGCTGGCCCTCTCTCGGTCGGCGGCCGGACACGTCCCGCTCCGAAGCGGTCCCCGGTGAGCGCCGGGTCCGAGGCCCGGGGTTCGATCCGGGGGGATCCGAAGTCCATGTGGGGGTGGAGCCTCTACGACTTCGCGAACTCCGCCTACACGACCCTGATCGTCACGTTCATCTACGCGGTCTTCTTTACGCAGCAGATCGCGCCGGACGCAGTTACGGGGACGGCCCAGTGGGCGAACGCCGTGACGATCACCGGTATCATAGTGGCGCTCTCATCCCCCATCCTCGGGGCACTTGCCGACGGGGGCGGCCACCGGAAGGCGTTTCTCGGAGCGAGTACGCTTGTCTGCGTCGTCGGGGTCGCGCTCATGTACTTCGCCGAGCCGGGTCAGGTGCTGCTTGCCCTCTCCCTCTTCGTCGTCAGCAACGTCGCCTTCGAGCTCTCGGGCGTCTTCTACAACTCATACCTTCCGGACGTGGCGCCGCCCGGGCGGATTGGCCGCATCTCCGGGTACGGGTGGGCGCTCGGCTACCTGGGCGGGCTTCTCGCGATGGTGCTCGCCCTCGTCGCTCTCATCCAGCCGGAGGTGCCCTGGTTCGGGATCCCGACCGAACGCCTCCAGAACATCCGGGCCGCGACCGTGCTCGTCGCCGTGTGGTTCGGCCTCTTCAGCGTCCCGATGTTCGTCTGGGTAAGGGATCCGAAGGTCGCCGCCCGAAGCCGGGGATCATCGCCGGTTCGGGACACCCTTCGGCAGCTCTCAGGCACGTTTCGGGAGCTCCGGCGATACCGGAACGTCGCGTGGCTCCTTACCGCCCGGCTCGTCTACAACGACGGGCTCGTGACGATCTTTGCCTTCGGGCCCATCTACGCCGCCGAGACCTTCGACTTCTCCCTCGAGGAGGTGATGCTCTGGGGGCTGGCGCTCAACGTGACGGCGGGTCTCGGATCCGTCGCCATGGGCGTCCTGGACGACCGCATCGGGGGCAAGCGGACGATCCTGATCTCGATACTCGGGCTCATCGCGAGTGGCCTGGTCGCGGTACTGGCAACGAGCAAGGGCGTCCTCTGGGTGGCCGGCCTCGCCGTCGGTCTTTTCGTCGGCCCGAATCAGGCTGCGAGCCGGTCGCTACTCGGACGATTCGTCCCGAGGGAGAAGGAAACCGAGTTCTTCGGATTCTTCGCCTTCTCCGGGAAAGCGACGGCCTTCATGGGCCCGCTCCTCCTCGGCGTCACCACCTCGCTCTTCCGGTCGCAGCGGCTCGGGATGGCTACGGTCCTCCTCTTCTTCACCGTGGGCGGCCTCCTCCTCCTCAAGGTGAACGAGGCAGAGGGCGTTAGGGCGGCAAGGGGGCGAGAGGGCACCGTCTGAGACGGTCTTGGGCCTCGGGGCGAGGGACTCGGAAGTGAACGAACGGGGGGAAGTGCGGCGCCACCCGCCCCTTCGCCCGGGAAGTGGGGCCGACCAGTCGAGTCGGCGCCGGCCGCCCGCGACGCGAATTCAGCGACGGCTGAAGTTCTCCGGTACCCAGTTCTCCGGGTCGTTCTGGCCTCCCGCCGGCCCTGTGTAGACGGCCTCGTCCGGATAGGGGTAGATCGGGCGCTCGTTGTCGACGACGCCGTTCGTACTATGTGTCGCCACGATCGTGTCGGGAGCGATCCCTCTCTCCACCCACTCGACGAGGGGCGGAAGGCGGTCCCAGGTGTTCGGTCCCGGACCTCCGCCGCAGTGCCCCATCCCCGGCATGAGGAACAGCCGCGCCCACTCCCGGGCCGCGTCGGTGTCCCCGTCGAACGTCGTCCCGACCATCGCGTCGTAATAGTCGATGGTCGGGCCCGGCACGATCAGCCCGTCAGACCACCCGTGGTAGAGGATCAGCTTCCCGTCGTTGGCGAGGAGGAAACGACCCAGGTCAGGGTCGGTGGCGTCGGTGATGCCCGTCATCAGGTCACCTTCGCCTCGCGTGACGTCGTCGATGTCGAACTGCCACCATGCCCACTCCGGAGGGGTCCGGGTCGGATCGGGTTTCAGGCTGAAATCGGCCAGTACCGGGAGCGGAACGCCGGGGTCGTTCTCATAGAAGAGGTAATTCAGGTGGTCTCCCGTGACCCCCAGCGCTCCCGCGGTAAACCGGTTCCCGGCATGAGGCACATACAGTCGGGCCCACTCCGGCTCGGACCCGAGCGTGTGACCCGGATAGACGGAGATCCCGTAGCTGTCGTACGGTCCCGAGTAGAAGTCCTCGACGTGCTGGAGCTGCAGCCGGGTCAGGCAACTCTCGCCGTCCACGTCGCCCGCACACAGCATGTGCGCCAGGTCGCGGTCCGGGTCGAAGCCGCAGGCCGGCGGATTGTCGATGACACCGTCCACGATGCCGTCGACCGCGTCGCACTTCGCGAGGACAGTCTCCGCGACTCGTTCCACCTTGAGCGGGCTGTCAGGGAGTCCGTCCCCGTCCGTATCGAACGAGAGCGAACCCGCGAAGTCGTTCGTGTACATCCTCTGCAAGAGCCAGGTCCGCGCCGCGTTCAGCTCCTGGTAGTGATGTGCGGGTGCGCCGGCGATGATCCCGTCGAAGTCATACGGGTAGCGCTGCGCCTCCATCAACCCTTGGCGTCCTCCCGTTGAGCAGCCCTCGAAGTACGAGTACTCCGGGGGCTCCCCGTAGTATGTCTCGATGATCTCCTTTGCGGCCACTACGGTCAGATGGACGGCCCGATACCCGAAGTCGATCTCGGCTTGCCGGTTGTGGAAGCCGAAGGAAGATCCCGGCTCTGCCCCGCTGTCGTGCCCCATATTGCTGTTCGCGACCGCGTATCCTTCGGCAACACGGTGATCCGCGTAGTCCAGGTCGCCGTCCTTGCCCCCATCACCCCACTTGAGGAAACGACCGTTCCAGCGTTCCGGAAGCGGAAGCTGCACGTGAAAGCCGATGGCCGGGGGCAGGGTTCCCCTGGCATAGCAACGTTCATGATCTCCGCTCACCCGCGCCGTGCTGAAACGTGGAAGCGGCGCTATTTTTAGGTTCGGGGACGAGGTCGATCGCGTTTTTGGTGCCATGAGCCCGTATAGCGACATGACCCGGGTGCTCCGGGGAACCCCGCAGTGTTGACGCGGCCCTTTGGGCTGTGATCACGTACAGGAAAATCGTAGTCGCACAGAGCACCCTCCCCGATTTCCATGGACCCCTATGCCAGGGAGGGTGAGAGATGGACGTGTTGATCGATCGGTGCGCGGGCCTCGACGTGCACAAGAAGAGTGTGGTGGCGTGCATCCGCGGGCCGGGCGTTGGCCCGGGAGAGCGCCGGATTCAGACTCGCACCTTTCGGACCACGATGAAGGGGCTGGAGGCGTTGCGGGACTGGCTCGGCGAGAACGGTGTTACCCACGCGGTGATGGAATCGACGGGGGTATACTGGTGCCCGGTCCATGCCGTGCTCGAAGAGCAGTTCGATCTGATGCTGGTCAACGCCCGGCACGTCAAGAAGGTACCCGGCCGCAAGACGGACGTGAAGGACTCCGAGTGGCTTGCCCAGCTGCTTGAGTGCGGACTGCTCAGGGGGAGCTTCATCCCGCCCCCCGAGATTCGGGACTTGCGCGACCTGACCCGTACGCGCAAGCAGCTCGTCCGGGAACGGAGCCGAGAGGTCACGCGGGTTGCCAAGCTCCTGGAGCTTGCGAACATCAAGCTCGGCTCGGTCGTAACGGACATCATGGGCATGACGGGCCGGGCGATTCTGGATGCCATGGCCGGGGGTGAAGACAACCCACGGGTTCTCGCCCGACTGACGTACGGTTCCCTGAGCAAGAAGCGCGAGGAGATCGCCGAGGCGGTGACCGGCCTGATGCGCGACCACCACCGCTTCCTGCTCAAGGGCCATCTTGCCAGGATCGACCAGCTGACGAGGCACATCGAGGAGATGGACTCGCGGATCGTGGAGGTCACGCGCCCTTTTGAAGCCACGATCGATCTCTTCAGGAGCATACCGGGGGTGGCGGCCAGATCGGCCGAAGTGATCCTCGCCGAGATCGGCGAGGACATGTCCCGGTTCCCGACGCCCAACCAGTTCGCTTCGTGGGCCGGGCTCTGCCCCGGCAATCACGAGAGCGCCGGGAAGCGCAGACATGCAGGGACCGGCAAGGGGAACGCCTGGCTGAGAGACGCACTCTCGCAGGTCGCGTGGGCCGCAGCACGTACCAGGACAAGCTACTACCGTGCCCTCTACTACCGGCACAAGGCCCGCGGGGGGCCGAAGAAGGCGATCGTCGTGGTCCAGCATGCGATTCTCGTGGCCATCTGGCATATGTTGACGCGGGGTGTGTACCACGAAGACCTCGGGCCGAATCACTTCCAGACCCACGACAAGGAGCGCCAGGCAAAGCACCTTCTACGGCGCCTGAAGAAGCTCGGCCTCGAGGTCCAGGTCAAGCAGGCCGCATAGAAGTCCGAAAGGACGTTTCACAGGAATACGGCAGGCCTCCGTTGCCGGGGTTTCTGATCTCAGCGGAAGTGATGGTGAGGTTGGCCATTCCTGTGAGAGATGCACAGGCGCCCCCCTGATCGGAGGACGGAATCTGCGCCTCGAGGGAAGGGGCGATCGCAGCACTGACGGTCGCGGCGAAGATCGAGGCGACGACGGATCGGGGCATGGTTCACTCGCGCGAAGGAGGAAATGCAAGAGGGGCGGGGGAGGCTCCGTGGTCACTTCACACACGCGTACAGCGTCACGGCAGTCGGAGTCCACCGAGCTCCATCCAACTCCGACGAGACGATAATGCCCGGCGATCCTACCTCCTGCAAGAAAGTCTCCGGCACTCGCTGCGCCCTGCCTCCAGGCAGAGGCGTCCCGTTCGGACGAGATTCCCGTCGCTCAGGGATCGGATTTTCCCGCCGCTCAGTCCCCTTCGGGCCGGGCACCGATCCTTCGGTTGCACTGCTGGCCCGAAACGTGGCCACCTACCCCGGCAATCGACACGAAGAGAGGGTTCATGCGTTCGCTCGTGTTGGCTCTGGCTCTCGGGTGCGGAGGTCCCTTGTGTCTCAGCGGCCAGACCGCACGCGATTTCCTCGGCGCCTACGACATGGTGCGAACCGAGTCGCTGAGCGACTCGGGAGAGTGGGTGACCACCACGGATTCCGTCGGTCCCGGCGCTCAGGGAATCATCATGTACGATGGCGTGGCGCTGATGTCGGTCTACATCGTGAGGTGGGGGAGTGCGGCTTCTCGGGGCGAGCTTGCGGATTACGGACGCTACGAGGTCAATGCAGCCCGCGGCGTGGTGGTCCACATGCGCGAGTTTACCGCGAGCGGCGACGGGTCGGTAGATGCGGTCCGCGGGTTCGAATTCGACGGTGATCGTCTGATCCTTACCGTGGAGCCCGCGCGCCGGCTAAGGATCGTATGGCGAAAGCGCCCATAGGCCCACCGTAGGGTTTCCCGGGGGGCCGGCGCGCCCCAGCACCTGGGGTCGACCCAGCGGCATCACGCGGTCGATCGAGGGACTACCAGATCGATGTCCGCGAACCGGCGGGCTTCGCTAGATCACCGGCCTCCTCTGCCGATCGGCCTGTCCCCGTGGGTGGGGTGGTGGAGTGAGAATGTATTTCGGATGCCAACCCGTGCGTAGCGCACTCGCGCTGTCGGCTGCGCGTGGCGTCGTCCCCGACGGTGCCCGGTGCGGGCCGCCTCGATGCCGGATCTCGTCCGATCAGAAGAGGTCGTACTTGATCCGGAGCATTGCAAACCGCCCGACCTCGGGTACCCCGACGAAGGACCGGTAGCGGGTATCAAGGATGTTGTTCACCGAGAGCTGGAGCGTTGCCCGGGTATTTGGGACTTGGTAGCCCGCGGTCAGGTCGAAGAGTGTGGCCGCGTCGACGCAGTCCTCCTCTCCCGCTGCGCCGGTGATGCAGCGCGTTCCCACGAAGACCGTCGACTGTGCGGGAAACGCTCCGGTGAAGCGCCCGCGAACGGAAGCGGTGAGTCCCGACGACAGGTTCCGGTACGCGATCCCGAGCGTCCCCTTGTGCATCGGTGCGTTGAGGGCGATCGCCGGTCCGTCCGAGATCTGAAAGTAGTCCTTGTCCACCCACGAGTATGTTCCGCTCACACTCCACGTATCGTTAAGGAACGCCTGCACGCCGAGATCGGCGCCCGAGACCTCCACGTCACCGACGTTCCGGTACGTCCCGACCAGGTCCGCACCCTGTGCGCCTACCTGGTCGGAGGAGGCGACTCCGAGAGGGATCGTGGCGATTCCCGTCGCAAGCTCCTGTACAATAGCAGCGGCTGTCGCCCGGGCGGTGGCGGGATCCGTGCCCGTGACGATGAGCTGGGTGGCAACCGCAGTTCCGACCGGCCCGGCCATGAATGCGCCGACGTCCGGGCCGTTCAGGAGGACGAGCGGCGTCTCGAGGATGAGCGGGGAGACGAAGTCGTTCTTCTTCATCCGGTATATGTCGGCGGAGACCGCGATCCGGTTTCCGAGGACGGCCGTCCACCCCAGCTCGAAGGACTCCGTGTACGACTCCCGGATCGGGGGCACGTCCGGAAGCACTGTGCCGGCAGCCGGGGTCAGCGCCCGCGTGGTTGGGTTCAGGAGGAGGAGCCCCACGTCTTCCGCCGTTGGGGAGAGGCTCCCGAGGAGCGCCGCCTGCTGCGCAGTGATCGCGCCCTGCGCCTGCAGGACCCCGATCGCGAGGGGCCAGAGGACGGCGGGATGGGCGGGGAGGAGCTGGCCCGGGCCTCCCAGCGCGGCGGGGGTGAAGGGCGAGCGCACCCCCCGGAGCGTGCCGTCCGGGTTCTGGAGTGACCACCCGTTCGTCCCCGTCCCGAAGGCGCGGGTGCTGTAGCCGAGCTGCCCGAGGGGCGCCGGCGCGAACCCGCCCGAGATGTCGACGAAGAGGTTCAGGCTCGATGGCGTCGAGAAGGCCCGGTTGTAAGTGAGCCGGAGACTCTGGTTCTCTTTCGGCTGGAAGACGAGGGCGGCGCGAGGCGACCAGACATGCTCCGGCAGGTGCGAGTGAGCGTCGACGCGGCCGGCCAAGATGAGGTCGAGCTGCGAGGAGAGCGCCGTCTCCGACTGCAGGTAGACGCCCCACTCGTCCGTGTCGTCATCGTCCTCGTAGATCCCGTAGACCGCCCCGAACGACTGGGGCCGGGTGCGGTAGTAGTCGACCCCGAAGGTGAAGTCCTGCGCCTCGTCGAATATCGAGATCCCGTGCTGCGCCTGGGCGACGAAGAGGGTGGATGCGTCGGCGAGCGCGGTGCCGTCCCGAAGGAGGTAGCTCTCCTCCCCCGAGTCGGTCGTGTTGTAGTACGCCTGAGCGAAGAAGCGGTCGACGTTCAGTCGAGCCTGGAAGAACTCGTAGACCCACCCACGCGACTGGGCTGCTCCGAGCCCCGTCATCTCGATTCCGGAGCTCGACGTTCGGCCGTACGTCCCGACGAGCGTCCCGTTCTCGCTGAATCGCCAGTCGCTCCGCGCCTCCATGCTCCACCGCTCGATCCCGAGATCCCTGACCCCGAGCCGGGCGCACGCCGCCTGCGCTTCCGCCGGATCGAGCCCCCTCGCGATCCGGTCCTTGCGGCAGGGATTCGAGTCCAACTGCGCGGCCAGACGCGCCGCGTTCTCCACCGGATCCACGTATTCCCACTCCTCACCGGTCAGGTACTGGCCCGAGACCTTGACCCCCAGGTTCTCGCTTAAGAGGAACGCCGACCGGTAGGAGCCCTGGAAGACGGACTGCTCTCCGCCCCCGAGGGTAACGCTCGTACCCTGGCTCGTCAGGGGAGACTTGGTCAGGATGTGGATGACCCCGTTCGCGGTGTTCGGTCCGTAAAGCGCGGAGCCGGGCCCGAGGACGACCTCTATCCGCTCGATGTCCTCGTCCGTGGCCGGGATGAAGTGCGGGAGATTCACGCGAAGCGCGGGTACCCCGGCGAGGCGGTGGTCCGACAGCATGTGGAGCGCACCGGAGAAGAGGTTGTTGAAGCCGCGTACGACCACGTTCGTAGACTGAAGCCCCGTCGTGATCACGTCCACCCCCGGCGCGGTGCGGAGGTGGTCGGTCAGCGTGGGAGTTGGGCGCTCCGTGATCTCCACGGAGCTGATCAGATGAGTTGTGGCGGGCGCCTCGGTCGCCTTCTCCGGCGCGGCGCGCGAGGCCGACACCACGATCTCGTCGAGGGCCAGGACGGTCGAGGTAATGACGATGTCGTAGGTCGTGTTCGCACCGGCCGGCACGCTCACGTTCTCGAAGCGAGCCCCGACGTAGCCGAGGAGCTGTACGACCAGGTCGTACGTCCCGGCCGGGAGCTCGGCTTGGTACTGCCCGTCCGCGCCGGAAATCGTCCCCCGGGACTCGTCACCGCCGAGGATCTGGATCTGGGCCTGGGCGACTGGTGCGCCGGTCTCGGCGTCCGTGACCGTGCCGGCGAGCGTTCCCTCCTGGGCGACGACGGGGAGAGCGAGGGAGAGGGCAAGGATGGTCCGGGCGGCGAAAACGAGCCTTTTGTTGCCCACGAGAGCCTCCAGTCATCGTGGTTAGCGGATCCGGGCAGGTGCATGCGCCACACTCCCTGCCGGTCGTGCGAGTTGGGCGTCAATGTACAAGCGAACCCCCCGGATCCGCACTATCTGTCGGACGCATGTTGCTCACCGCTTGCCACCGGACGGGACTCGGCCTTAAGGTCGGACGACCTTGGCCGGCGACGTGCGCCGCCCCCTCCGCTCCACTCACCCCGCCTGCCACTCGGCGGGCGACCGGGAGCCTGATCCCGATGCGCTACACTCTCCTCGGCCGGAGCGGCCTCCGAGTATCCGAACTCTGCCTCGGCGCGATGACGTTCGGCGGGGATCCGGGGTGGGGGTCTACCGAGGAGGTCTGCCGGAAGCAGCTCGACCTCTTCCTGGGCAAGGGTGGGAACTTCATCGACACGGCCAACCGGTACACGGACGGGCAGAGCGAGGAGATCCTTGGACGGCTCCTGAAGGGCCGGCGCGACGAGGTGGTCCTCGCTACCAAGTACACGATGAGCATGCGGGCCGGCGATCCGAATGCCGGCGGGAATGCGCGAAAGAACATGATGCACTCTGTGAAGGCGAGCCTCGAGCGGCTCGGCACGGACTATATCGACCTCTACTGGGTCCATGCCTGGGACCTCATGACCCCGGTCGACGAGGTCATGCGCGCCCTCGACGACCTGGTGAGCTCCGGCGCCGTGCACTACGTCGGGGTCTCCGACTACCCGGCGTGGAAGGTGGCGGAGGCGAACACACTGGCGGAGCTCCGGGGGTGGTCCCCCTTTGTCGGGCTTCAGATCGAGTACAACCTCGCGGAGCGCACCGTCGAGCGGGAGCTGATCCCGATGGCCCGGGAGCTCGGGATCGGCGTGATGCCGTGGTCGCCGCTTGCCGGCGGGCTCCTCAGCGGTACGTACACGAGGGAGGACTTGGCTGGGAGTCGGGCGCTCGGGCCGGGGGAGCGCCCGAAGGATCGCCGCGAGTTCGTCCGTGCCCGGCTGACGGAGAAGAAGGTGGCGATCGCCGAGACAGTCGCTGAGGTCGCGGGAGAGCTCGGGAGGTCTCCGGCGCAGGTCGCCCTCCGGTGGGTGATGACCCGGCCTGGGGTCGCGAGCACAATCGTGGGTGCCCGCACGCTTGAGCAGCTAGAGGAGAATCTTGGCAGCCTCGATTTTGAACTCGACGACGGGGCGAGGGCTCGCCTCGACCAGGTGAGCGAGGTGGAGCTCGGGTTCCCCCACGAGATGATCATGAGTCCCCGGGTCAAGCTCCTCCTCCACGGGGGCGTCGAGGTGGAGCCGTCCGGGTCCTGATGGCCCCGGGGACAGCTAGCGGCCGCTTCCCCCCGCCTCTTCGAAGAGGAGCCACCCGTCCGGGTCGATGCGGAGTTCTCTGGGGGCAGCGGGAAGGGGCATAACGTCGCTCCAGGTGCGGCCGTCCACCCAGTCCGACACGCGGTGAACCCCGCCATCCATCACGAACTCGAAGTCGACCGGCATCCGGAAGGTGGACCAGAGCTCGTTCTGCACTTGCCTCACCGTCACGCGCGCGTGGCGGAGCTCCCCGTCCCACTCCCACTCGACGTCGAGGACCGGGTAGCCGAGCCCGTAGATCCACTGCTGGAAAAACCATGCGAGCGACTGGCCGTAGCTCTCCTCCATCGCGAGCTGGAAGTCTTCTGTGACGACGCTCCCGCCCGCGTAACTCTCGTAGTATCGCCGGATCCCGCTGAAGAACGCGCGCTCCCCGACCACGGCACGGAGCATGTGGAGGACGAGTGCGCCCTTCTCGTACGAGTTCTCGTTCAGGTGCTGCAGGAGGTTCGTGACCGCCCTCGTGACGACGGGTCGCCCGGTGACGCTGGACCCGAGGTACTCGTCCTTCATCGCCTCAATCCGGGAGCGGAACTCGGCGTCGCTCTGGACCTGCGACCAGAAAAAGGGGCCGAAGTAGCTCGCAAACCCCTCGGAGAGCCACAGGTGCTCCCACGCCGCGGGGCTCACCGAGTTGCCGAACCACTGATGCACGATCTCGTGCGCGATCGTCCCCTCGATGTCAAGCCCCCGGGCGATCGCCGACTCCGAGTAGAAGATCGCGGAGGCATTCTCCATCCCACCGAAGAGGGTGGAGGACTGGACGTGGGCGAGCTTCTCGAAGGGGAAGGGGCCGAAGAGATTCGTATAGACGTCGACCATTGCCGGGGCGCGGGCGAAGACGGTTCGCGCGTGCGCCGTATCCGGAGCAAAGACCCAGGAGGTGACCTCGACGCATCCGTCTCCCGTTCCCGCCTGTGGCGAGCGGCCGCACGCGGCCGTGCCATTCTGTATCACCTCCAAGTCAGCCACCCCCACGACCATCAGGTAGGTGGAGATCGGGATGCGGTTCTCCCAGCGCCACGTCACGAGGCCGTCGAGTCCCGCGGTCCGGGTCGGGTCCGCCGGCCCCGGAGGGCCGAGCTGGACCCCGTTCGCCACGACCTCCTGTTCGGGAGGTGCGTGAACGGTGAAGGAGACGGTGGCCTTGTCCGCAGGATGATCGTTCGATGGGAACCACGACCGGGCTCGGTTCGGCCAGTTGTCGGCGAAAGCGGTCGGGACCCCGTGGACGTTCTCCCGGAGAATCAGCCCGTCGTCCGGGGTGCCCCGGGCCATGACCTCGACCTGGAGCGTGTCGAACACGCCGGGGCGCCCGGGGGAATCGAAGTGGAGGAGTCCGCGCTCGTGCGTGAAGGGGAGGGGGACCCCCTCGGATGTCACGAGCTCGGTTCTGAGCCCGGAGAAGTCGAGCGTCAGCGAGTGGGCCCCGCGGGTCTCCCTGAGGTAACGGATCGTGGTGCGGCTCGAGATGCGATCGTTTTCCGGGGGCACCACCAGCTCGACGTCGTAGTGGAGGACATCGAGGTCCTGGTCGTAGCGCCCGGTCGGCGCAGGCAGGCCCCTCACGACGGGTTCGGGGTCCGCGAACTCGAGGCCGGGGGCAATCGGCGGGGGCGAGACCGAATCCCATGCGACGACGGGCGGGGCGGGTCTGCGGAACCAGGTGGTCGGATTCCAGGAGAAGGACCCGCTGCAGCCGGCGACGAGGAGGAGCACCCCGGAAACGAGGCCCCGGACGGCCCGGGGAGGGCGACGGCGGGAGCTAGAGAAGGTCAAGAGACTCATCTTGAGGCGTAACTTAGGGGATCCCCCGGCGGGAGCGCGAGAGCGCTGGATCCGTAAGGAACCCCGGCCGGGGGAGCCGGTGTCGGGAGCAGCCGGTGCATTGGCGATTCCAGGGCCAAGGTATACCTTCGGCTTCACCTCCCGCGCGTGCACCCCGGGCGCCGGAGCGTTGACCGCCGAACTCTGGACACTTCGAGATGGGAGTACGGGCATGAGTCTCACTGGCGCCCTGCCGGCCATGATCTTCCTCGCCCTCGTTCAGATCCCCGAGCTCCCGCCGGAGGATGCGGTCGAGCCCGAGACGATCCACGAGCTCGGTGCCTTCCTCGAGGGGATCCACTTCGCGGCGGACGGTACCGCATACGTGAGCGATGTCCCGGGTGGCACCGTCTACAGGATCGCGCCGGGGGGAGCGCCTGAGCCGTGGGCTTCTGCCGCTGCGCCCAACGGACACAAGATCTACGGGGACGGATCGCACCTCGTCATCGCGATGGACGACAATGCGATCCTCCGCCTCGATGACGAGGGCGAGGTGCTCGGCGATCCGATCGCGACGAGCGAGGGGGATCCGCTGGACCGCCCGAACGACATCGCGCTCGACGGGGACGGTTTCTACTTCACGGATCCAGGAGTGTTCGAGCCGTCGAATACGGAGGGCAGGGTGCACTACTCCGGGCCGGACTTCGAGCCCTGGCCGGTGGCAAGCGGCCTCTCGTTTCCGAATGGCCTCGTTCTCGCACCGAATGGTGGTACGCTCTACGTGGCGGAGACGCTGACGAACCGGATCGTCGCGGTGCAGCTCCTTACGAGGGGTCTCCCCGGGCGGCAGCAAGAGCTCGTGGATCTCTCCGGCGAGGTGGATCCGGCGACGGACGGCTTCCTCGACGGGATCACCGTGGACCGGGACGGGAACATCTACGCCGTGATCCACGGCGGGGGACGGGTCTTCGTGCTGAGTCCAGGCGGCGAGGTGCTCCGGCGTTATGACGCCGGGATGAATGCGCCCGCGAACCTGGCCTTTTCGCCGACCGATCCCGGCCGGCTCTACATCGTGGGTTCCCGGGATGCGGACCGGACCGAGGGCGTGATCACCATTCTCGATCTGCCGGGAAGGGAGGGAGTGCACCGCTGACGGCGCGACTCGAGAATCTCTCTAGGGGAGGACCTCGTAGCGGTATGCCGTGGCCCGACCCTCGAATGCGAGCTCGAACTCTTCGCCCTCGCCCACGGGGGGCGCCGAGATCACGAGGAGCTCGTCCCGGAGCCGACCTTCGTCCCCGTAGAAGGTGAAGCGGAGCCGCAGGTTTACTCCCGGCTCGGCCTCCCGGCCCACCACGCGTCCCTCGAGGCGGGTCGCCGAGCCGAGGGGCCTGAGGCGGAGACCCTCTACGTAGGCGGGAAGGAGCTCCGTCTCCTCGAGGCCCCTTCGTGCCGCATCCTCGTCCCCTATCTCGAAGTATGCCCTCGCCCGGATCAGCCCGGCATTCTCGCTCAGTGGATCGAGCTCGACCAGCCGGTCTCCGACCGCGGCGAGCGGCGTCCACGCCTCCGCCGCAAAGAGCGAGTTCGCGTAGTTGAACCAGGCGTCCCTCGAATCGGGCTGTAGCTCGGTCAGTCGCTGGAAGGCCGTCCCCGCGTCGACGAAGTCCCCGGAGCGAAAGAGCGCGACGCCCACGTTGAAGATCTCCGTCGCCTCGAGGATCCCGCTGGAGAGGAGGGATACGTAGAGCTCGGTGGCCTCAGCGTCCCGTCCCATCCCGGTGAGGGTCCGCGCCAGGTCGCGCTGCACATCCGTGTTGTCGGGGTGCCGCTCGAGCTGCGCACGAAGCAGCGGCTCCGCCTCCGGATACCGTCCGGAGAAGAGGAGGAGCTGGGCGAGATTCTCCTCGATCTCGAGGACGAGCGCCTCCCTCCCTCCCACCTCCTCGTCGGTGAGGAGCCTCGTTGCCGGCCGCCGCTGGAGCCCGGCGAGCGCCTCCTGGTAGGTGTCGGCCGCCTCCCCGTACCTTCCCTCCCCGGAGAGGACGACAGCGAGGTTCCGATGCGCATCGGGCTGGAGGTCGTAGACCGTGGCCGCGCGCACCCATGCCTCGAGCGCGCCCTCGATGTCATCGAGGGCGAATGCTTCGATTCCCTCGTTGAACGCGTCGGCCCACGCCCGCTCGCGCTCGGGTTCGATATCGAGCTCGTAGGCCGGATAGATGCGCTCGGCGTCGATGAACATCGCGTCCGCCTCTACCGTTTCGCCCAGCCGGGCGTACGCCGTCCCGGCCAGGTAGTAGTGGATCGGATTCAAGGGATCCGCTTCGATCCCTTCGAGCGCGAGTTCGAGCGCCCGCTCGACATTCTCCTGCCGGAGGTAGAGGATGGCCGTCTGCGAGAACCGCGTGTCCTCGGGGGGTGTTCCCAGCTCGTACCGGATCCCGGTAGGGGAGATGACCGGGCCGGCCGGGGTGAGGCGGCGGGCGCACCCTGCTGCGAGTACGCCCCCGGCAGTGAGGATCAGGGCGGTCCTGAGAGCCCGGGGTGCGGGCGTGCGGCGGCAGGTGGACATGGCCTCCCGAAGTCGAGCAGGGGCGCGGGCGATCAGTACCAGGGGAAGCGGAGCGAGAAGATAACCGATCGCGGAACTGTCACCCCCTCTTCCCGCGCGGGGCGGAAGGCCGCGACGTCCGTGAAGAGCTCGAGCGCGACCTGATCGATTCCCGGTTGTCCGCTCGAATTGCTGATCTCGGCCCACTCGACCGTGCCGCGATTGTCGATCCAGAGCGCGACGCTTACGGAACCCGCGTCCGAGCGGTCGATCAGGCCGCGGCGGTAACTCCGGATGAGGAACTCCTCCACCTCGCGCGGATTTCTGAGGAGCACCCACGCGGACGGGGTAGCGAGGACGAGCTCCGGCCGGACGGCGGAGAGGCGACCGAGGTCGATCGGTTCCGTCGCCATAAGTTCCGAGAACTCGGCCTCTGCGAGCCCGCCACGTGGGTCGATCGTCCCGTTCCCCGTGCTTCCCTCGTCCTCATCCAGGGGCTCCTCGGTCCGGAGCTCGTCCGTCTCCGAGATCGTGGGCGCGAGCGCCCCGCGCCCGATCAGGCGCTCCCGGAACGCCTCCGAGAGCGTTGCGATCGTCGATCCCGTCCCGCTTGCGACCGAGACGACCTCGCCGATGCTCGGGATCGTATCTGGGATGCTCCCGAGGCGCATCGCGGGCGCGGGCTCCAGGCGAGGTGCGGATCTGGCCTCGAGGACCGAGACCCACTCCAGCTGGAGGAACTCTTGCATCGGATCGGTCTCGATGCGGGACCGCTCCCACGCGGGCCACGTTGCGAACGCGGCTGCGTGCAGGAGGGCGGCGAACGCGGTTGACCGGAGGAGCCAGGGGTTCCAACTGGCCTTGAAGCGGTCGTTCGCGCTGGGACTTCTCTCTACTCGCGATAACGGCCCTAACTCGGAGGGCTTCATGCGGTGCTTCCCGCCGCAGGTGATCGCTTGACCAACCCAAACGATGACACCCGAGCCCCGTCGGGAGTTCGGGCGACGACACCATCAACCGCGTACGTATCGATTGGAGGGTCAGAGTACAGCGCGGATCAATCCCGCACAACTCGAGAGCCCGGGTGGCGGGCCGGTGGCCACCCGAGAAGCGACACTTGTGGAGCGGCGCCCGGATGGGCCGGCGTGCCTCGCTTCCCGGCGCATCGCAGCGCACCACTTTTCCCCGTCTGGATGCACAGTTCTCAAGAATACCGGACGGCCTCTCGTGGCTTCGGCGACGTGAAGTCAACCTGCAACGCCCAAGATGCTCAGGTGAACCGTCCGGTTGCGCGGACGAGTATCCGAGTCCAGGAGTACGATCTGTTGCCAGGTGCCGAGCGGGACCCTCCCGTCGACGATCGGGAGGGCGAGCGAGGGTCCGACCACGGAGGCCCGGATGTGGCTGTGGCCGTTATCGTCGTGCCACGTCTCCTCGTGGAGATAGCGACCGTCGCGTGGCGCGAGCCGCTCGAGCGCGCGGGCGACGTCCTCGTTCACAAGCCCCGGTTCGTATTCGAGCGTGGTGAGCGCCGCTGTCGATCCTTGGACGAGGAGTGCCGCCTGGCCGGTTGTCACACCCGAATCCGAGATCGCTCCCTGCACCTCGGCGGTGAGGTCGATGATGTGGTCGCGGCCCGCCGTTTCGTGCCGGAAGGCCCGGTGTTCGACGATCATTGTCCTCAGCTCCCCGAGTTTGCGTCCGGTTAGCGCCGGGAGACCGCCTCGTGTCCGTGCCCGGGTTCGTCACCCTTCGGCCCCTGGATCGCCCGGGGATCGCGAAGAGAGCCGGGAGCCCAATCGCGCACGGGGCCGCCTCGAGTCTCGAAGTCTACGTTCTCGTGGGGGGGGGGAGATCTGCACGCGCTGGCGGGGGAGCACCTCGTGCTGGACGGGTGGCCGCGTTCAGGAAATCGCTCTCGCCGGGCTGAAGCGGAGGTCCTGGGCTTCAGGGTATCGGTCCCTCGGTGATGACGCGGATCCGGTACAGACCGGTTCTCGCCGTCATGTAGAGGGTGCGCCCGTCCTCTCCCCACCCGACATTCGCGGGGATCTCGTCCGGTGAGATTCTCCCCAGGGGCGTGCCGTCCGGCGAGAACACCCAGACGCCCCCGGGACCCGTGGCGAAGACGTTCCCTTGCAAATCGACCTTGAGCCCGTCGGGGCACCCCGGGCCCTCTTCGCCCGTCAGATCCGCGAAGACGCGGGCGCCGCCGAGTCCTTCCGGGCCTACGTCGTAGGCTATCCAGACGGGGTTCTCTGCGTCGCAGTTCGCGACGTAGAGGGTGTTTTCGTCCGGTGAGAAGGCGATGCCGTTGGGCCGAGTCTGCTCGGCGCTCAGAAGCTCGAGTTCCCCCGAAGGGCTCAGCCGGTAGATTCCGTTGAAGTCGAGTTCCTTGCTGGGGGAATCATCCCCGCCCTCGAGCCCGTACGGCGGATCGGTGAAGTAGAGCCACCCGTCGGAGCGGTAGACGAGGTCATTCGGGCTGTTCAGGCGTGCGCCGTCGTGTTGGTCGACCAGCGCTATCAGGCTTCCGTCCTCCTCGATGCGGGTGACCTGCCGCCGGCCGTGGTCGCCGATCACGAGCCTACCCTCGGCGTCCCTGGTGATCCCGTTCGAAGCATGAAAGGCTGCGAGGCCCTCGGTGTCGTCGTCGAAGTAGGGGTCGATGAGTATCTCGGCGCCCCCCTCTTCCGTCCACTCGTAGATCGCGTTCCCCCCGAGGTCGGAGAAGACCAGCCGGTCGTCCTCCCGTATCCAGACCGGGCCCTCCACGAACTCGAATCCCTCCGCCACCCGCTCGATCAGGGCGCCAGGCGAGACCAGGCTGGCGAACCTTGAATCGAGGCGGAGAACCGTGCCGTCCCCGGATGCGGTCGGTAGGGGCCCGTCCGAAGCCTCTTCCCCGGAGGACGCTTCGGGAGCGCCTCCCCCGCACCCCGAGGCCACGAGGATCGGGAGGCACCAGATCCAGCCATGTATGCGAACTTCCGGCATTGCACTCCTCCCCGGAGGGTTGAGAGTGGCAGGTGGACGAGTCGACACCGCAGACATGATCCGTACCTAACCTTAAATAGCGTACGCGAACAGGAGAGCCGGGCGCGTTCGTTCCGGGAGCCAATCCCCCGGTGTGCCGCCAGACCGGGTCCCGGCATCCTCGTCAGCCTCCCGAAGGCCGGGCTCTACGTCAAGCGCCTCCCGTCCGTACCCCTGACGCTCCCTTCGGTGCGAGGCGCAGGGGAGAGAGGGCGATTCCCGCCGGGTCTCCAGGGCTCGCATTGTTGCGAGACGCGCGCTCTCCCCGCAATCTCTCACCTTGCCGCCCCGGGGTACCCTGTCTTTCACGTGGGATGGATGGCCTCGGATCGACGCCGAACCCACCCCCGTCTCTCCAGCGGCGACTCGCACATGAATCGTCTCGCGCGCTCTCTCGCCACCGGTCTCTTTGTGGCCTACGCTTCAGCAGGGGCGGGTCAGTCCCGCGCCGTGCCGGCGGACGACCTCCTCGCTATCGATCACTACGTTCCGGTCGTCTCGAAGTCGCCCTCCATTGCCGGCGAGATCGCACAGATCTACGTCCGGGAGCGGGCCTCGGCGGGAACGGTGCTTCGGTCGAGGAGCCTCGCCGGCCGGGTCATTCTCTTCGTGCACGGGGCCGGAACGCCGGCCGGGGTCGCCTTCGATCCTCCACACCCGGACGCCAGCTGGATGGCCTTTCTCGCCCAAGCCGGCTACGACGTCTTCTCCATGGACATGACCGGGTACGGGAGGTCCACCCGTCCCGCCGTCATGAATGATCCGTGCAATCTCTCCAAGGCCCAGCAGGAGGCCTTCGTGCCGGTCCTGATCCCGGATACGTGTCCCCCCACTTACGGGTTTGCGGCCAGCGCGATCGAATCCGATTGGCACGACCTCGACGTCGTCGTCGAGTACATCCGGGAGCTGCGGGGCATCGAGCGGGTGCATCTGGCGGGGTGGTCCCTCGGAGGTCCGCGGGCGGGCGGATACGCGGCCCGGCACCCCGAGAAGGTGCAAAGCGTCGTCCTTCTCTCCCCCGCCTATAGCCGAAATCGGGCGGCCTCGCCCCCGGAGGGCCTCGTCCCGGGGGCCGCGTTCACGAAGCAGTCTCGCGCGGATTTTGAGGCCCTCTGGGACCGGCAGCTCGGGTGCAGAAACCAGTACGAGCCGGCGGTGCGAAGCGCCGTCTGGCGTGCGATGCTCGAGTCCGATCCTGTCGGGGCCACTTGGGGCACCGGAGTCCGTCGGGCCCCGCGAGTCACATCCTGGGGGTTCGATCCGATGGAAGTGGGAGAGATGCGTACGCCGATGCTCCTCGTCGCGCCCGAGACGGACGGTCAGGTCTCGCCGGAGCGCGTCGTCGAACTCTACGAGGACCTGGGGTCCGAGAAGAAGATACTGGTCCACCTCGCCTGCTCGTCCCACAACGCAATGTGGGAGACGAATCGCTCGGTCCTCTTCGATGCGTCGCTCCAATGGTTCCGGGACGGTGCCGTTGCCGGGGTCGAGTCGGGTGAGCTGCGTCTCGGGGACGAGCGGTGAGGCCCGGGAGTGGCGTTGTGCGGGGGGTGGGGCGACTCCGACACTGCTGACTTAGCCGTCCGGCAACAGTCCAAGTCATGATGCCCTCGCCACGACGCGGGAAGCTCTCACCTTCCGCTCCCTTCTGGTTCTCAGTCCGAATCCTCGAAATGGGCAGATGGGAGGGGCAGCAGACCGAGGGAAGGAGTGAGGAGTTTGTCGCTTTGGCATGGAAAGCCTGTTTAGCCCCCCGAAGATGGCCCGCGGGCAATCGTGGTGGTCTGGCTCCCGGAGCAAGGAAACGGACTGGTGCCTGCGCGGAGCGCGACCGGCCGACCGCTGGCGGGAAGGCCTGCAGGGCAGCCTTATCGGTGCGGACGCGTTTCTCGTGTGCCTGGGGACACGGAAAGCGCAGTGGCAGCGCCAGCTTCCTGCGCCTCGTGAGGCACTCACAAAAAAAGACTTGCTGTCAGTCGTCTGGCCATGCTTCCCTCGTTGAACCCCTCATTCTTGACGGGAATCGACGGGACCATTAGAGCCGTCCGCGGACCGGACCGTGCTCATCGTCCGAACGACCTGCTCCAGAAGGCCTGAGTCGGTAGTGTCTCGGTTTCGGCCGGCTCCCTTATGAACCGCCACAGGCGGGCCGGCTGAAAGAGTCGCCCCCGTCGAACTTCAGAGCGCGAAGCTCATTACGTAGAGGCCCACGCCGGTCACGCAGGTGAGCCACAGGCGTCGGCCCCGGAACCGGTGCTGCGGACTGAAGGAGCCCGGCACAACGCCGGGGAAGCGGCGTCAGGACAGGACCGCCAGTACGCACCATCCGATGAACGTCGGGACCCCGACCCCGAGATGTACGGCGGAAAGACCGGCCATCGTCGCCGTGCCGTAGAACGCGCTCACGGTACACGCGTCCACAACGTGCCCGAATCCCACGCTGCCCTCCAGCAGCACGGCACGATCGCCTCGAGCAATACCCCCACCTGAAGCCTGCGGTGGGCGCGGTAGCAGCGTTGCCCCGCTAGGCGCAGCGCATGGGTCACAAGAAATGGCGCGGCCGCTAAGAACACCGTCGTGACGTCAACGAAGGCGTCCGCCCGTGTCCCGAGAGAGCCTGTCGCCAGCATGGGTTCGGAGCTCCAACGACGAAGGGCTGGTCCCTCCAGAAATGGCGGTTACTCGTCGCTCTGGATGCAGAGAGAACAAGCATGCTGGCAATCTCAGACAACACGCCAGTCCCGGATGGGGCGGTCCGCCGAGGTCGCCCCGAGGCCCACGACTCCGCAGCGCAGCGGACCGGTCCGCGGGACCACACCGCCTCGACGCCGATCCTTTCGGTGAGCGGTCGCCCCGCCAGCACTTCATACGTGTAATAGATTGCTGCCAATCAGTGACTGATGGGTTCCCCTGCATGAGTCCGGACGCCCCTGGAGACGGGCTGGTCGTCAAGGCGGCGATAGCGGTGAGCCGTTCTTGACCAGGTCCGGGGAGCGCCTACACTTCCCGAATGCGTACGAGAGGTTGAGGAGCGGCAGACGGCAGTCTAGCGTACCGTCGACCTCCCCGGCAGCGACGCCGGCCTCGGCAGAGAAGCGGTCGCCGATGACGCGGATCCCTCCCGAAAAGACGACGCCGACCGCCTCAGGGAGGAGATAGTTCTCCGTGATGAGCTTGATTCGACGTCCGAGCCGGAGTTCGCCGCCCAGCATGGCTGCCGGCTCGTTCTGGACGTCGTCTCCCGAGTAGAAGAAGCCGAGCCCTGCGGATAGCGGTTGTCCGCGTCACCGGACGTGCCCACCCCGTATGCGATCCCGGCCGCGTCATCATCGAAGAAGAATAGGAGCGTTCCAAGCGCGGCCTGTGCCGTGGGCCGCCTGAGAATCTGTACCTTGGGTGCGATGTAGAACGGCTCGAAATTCGCGAAGAGAACCGGCGCCCTGGCACCGATCGTGACACGGTCGGTGAGCCCGACGGAGGCGAAGGGCAAGACGACCACGCAGGTGCCGATCTACGACTCCCCACGGTTGAGCGAGCGCCCGGTACCAGTGAAGAACAGCCAGGTGCCGCCCGGATCCTCACTCCAGAACTCGTCGTTCACGATCCGTCCGCGGGCCGGACGGAGCTCTGGGATCTGGGACCGGTCGATCTCGAGTCGACCGCCCCCCAAGGTGATGAGAACCACCCTTGCCTGATCCTGCTCCGCGATGTGCGCAACGATCAGGGAGCCATCGCCGAGCCGACCTCGTAGAGGGCGTCGCTCGGAGCGGGGATGTCCGGCGGCGTCTGGGCCCGGGCCACGGACGGGAGGAGAGCCGTAGCCAACAACTAGGGAAGCGCAGCAAACGGGCGTCCGACGAATCGAGGTAGAGCACCTCTTGCGCAGGGGGCGCATCATGTTTCGCCTCCTTGGTCGAGACCGCCCCAGAGCGGGGATCCAAGGGCGTGAAAAAGCGAGGCGACGTGATGTTCCGCCGACCAGTTGACTGGCGAATCCCGGGTCGGTGTCGGAGAATGCGCCATCTCTAGTTCAGGAGGCGTCCAGTGTTACGCACCTGGTCTAGCGCCCCCAATTTCACCGAACAGTTGACTGGCGATGAGCCCGGGTCCAGAGAGAGCGGCAGTGGTCATGGCCGAGGCAAGGGCGGCGTCTTCGCCGGCCACGTGTCTCCGGTGGCAGGACGTCAGGGCCGCGACTATTCTCCGGGCGCGCTCCGAAGCCGGCAGATCGATTCCGGCGGCGGGAGCCAGGGTGCCTCGACAAGAACGGAGACAACAAGGACATGGCAACGTTGAACGACCGGCAGATGGACATGTGCTCGACAAGCCAGTGGGACTTCTCTGATCTGGCCGCACTCTTCATCAATTGCACCCTGAAGCGCTCGCCCGAGACCTCGCACACCCAGGGGCTGATCGACATCTCCCGCTCGATCCTCGAGGAGAACGATGTAGTCGTCGAGGTCCTGCGTGCAGTGGACTACGACATCGCTTGCGGTGTCTGGCCCGACATGACCGAGCACGGGTGGGAGACGGACGACTGGCCGGTGATCTTCGAAAAGGTGCTTGGTGCCGACATCCTCGTCCTCACCTCGTCTATCTGGCTTGGCGAGAAGTCATCGGTCTGCACGAAGGTGATCGAGCGCCTCTACGGCAATTCCGGTCAGTTGAACAGCGACGGGCAGTACATCTACTACGGCCGCGTCGGCGGATGCCTCATCACGGGAAACGAGGATGGAGCCAAGCACTGTTCGATGAACATCCTGTACTCGCTCCAGCACCTCGGCTATGTCATCCCGCCCCAGGCCGATGCAGCCTGGCTCGGAGAGGCAGGCCCCGGGCCTTCGTATCTCGATCCCGATTCGGGCGGTCCGGAAAACGACTTCACGAATCGCAACACGACCTTCATGACGTGGAATCTCCTGCACCTCGCACGCATGATGAAGGACGCGGGCGGGATTCCGGCCCACGGGAACCAGCGTGGGGCGTGGGACGCGGGGTGCAAGCCGGGCTTTGCAAACCCGGACTACCGGTAGCGTTTGCCCGTGTCGGTGGCCCGGTCTTGCGGATTCGGCGACAGGAAGAACCCGCTGAGTGGCGGGAGGATACCAGCTACGCGTGTGCCTTGGCGTACGCCCGCCGTCGGGACGGCCGGACTCGCAGCCCTCGCTCGTCGGGCGGGCCGGTAACGCCGAAGCGGCACGCGGCGCCGTGTGCCCGGATCCCAGTGAAGGGACCGGGTGCGAATGGTGTCATCCCGTTCCTGATTTCGCCGCCGGCCGACCGCGTCTTGCCTCGCCCCGAGCACGGCCTCAGGCAAGGCCCTGCGGAATCAGATGGCGCTCGACGCGCCCGAGGAGAAAGTCGACAAGGAGCGCGAGGAATGCGGCCGGCAGGGCGCCCGAGAGTATGAGGTAGGTGTCGTTCAGCTGCAGCCCGGTCACGATCGGATCTCCAAGCCCGCCGGCACCAATGAAGGCCGCGAGGGTGGCCACGCCGATGCTGATCACTGTGGAGGTCCGGACCCCGGCCATGATCGTCCGCATCGCGAGCGGGAGCTCGACCTTGAAGAGGATCTGGCTCTGGTTCAGCCCCATCCCGTGCCCTGCCTCGAGTAGGTCGAGGTCCACTTCGCGAATCCCCGTATAGGTATTTCGGACGATGGGGAGGAGCGCGTAGAGAAAGAGCGCCATGATCGCCGAGCGCGCGCCGAGTCCGAGGAAGGGAAGCGGGATCATGAATGCCAGGAGCGCGAGGCTCGGGATCGTCTGGATCACGCCGATCGCGCCGATCACGGGAGGGGCAAGCGGCTCCCACCGGGTGAGGAGGATGCCGAGGGGAACGGAGAGGAGAACGGCGAGGGCAACGGCGATCGCGGTCAGCGCAAGGTGGTCGAGGGCGTAGTCCAGCGTGTCGCCCCGACGCGACCAGAGGAAGCCGAGAAAACCGCCGTCCCTCTGGTTCGAGCTCTCGACCCGGCCTCCGGCCGGTGCATCGAGTAACCCTTCCGACACCAGGAAATCGCGCGCGACTTCCGCATATTCGCCTCCCTCCTCCTCGACGCGGTAGTTGAGCGCCTGCATCCTCCGGTTGTCGATCCGGAAGGCGAGCATACCGAGGACTTCCTCGAGCTCGGGATAGCGCTCGACCGTCTCGCGCCGGATCAGGGGGGCAGCGTCATACGGGGGGAAGAAGTTGAGGTCGTCCTCGAGGATATGGAGTTCGTATTCGAGGAGCTTTCCGTCGGTCGTCCAGGTGTCGACGACGTCCACACGGCCCGAGATGATCGCCTCGTATGCGAGCCCGTGTTCCATCCCGTTCAGATTCGGGAACTCGAGTCCGTATGTCGCGGCGAGTCCCGGGTAGCCGTCTTCCCGGTTCAGGAACTCGTGGCTGAGCCCCGCTCGCAGCTCGTCCTGGTGCTCGAGGAGGTCCGAGATGCTCCGGATCCCCGTCCGCTCGGCAGTGGGTCCGCTCATTGCGAGCTCGTAGCTGTTCTCGAAACCGAACGGCTGCAGCCACCTGAGATCCCAGCGTCGCTCGAACTCGCCGGCGACATGCAGATACGCCCTCAGAGGGTCCCTCACCTGCTCGGTGATCCCGAGCTGGACGGACCACCCGGTCCCCGTGTACTCCGGGTAGATGTCGACCTCCCCGCTCTGCAGGGCGGAGAAGACGACCGTGGTTCCACCGAGGTTAAGACGACGCTCGACGGGGATCGGCGTATGGGCCTCGATCAGTTGAGCGAGGATCTCCCCGAGGAGGCGGTTTTCCGTGTGCATCTTGCTTCCAACGACCACAGGCCGGAGGCTCGACTCTTCCTGAGCTTCCGAGAGCCGGGGAAAGGAGACGGGCAGCAGGAGGAGTACCGCAGTGGAAACTCCGAGCTTACGCATGGGGAGCGCCTTCATGGAGATGACTGCCGAGAAAATCTGAAACGAAGGGAGTGGCCGGGCTTGTCCGGAAGTCCTCCGCCCGCCCGACCTGGATGATCTGTCCGCGATCCATGAGTGCGATCCGATCGGCGAGCTTGAATGCCTCCGCCATGTCGTGCGTGACGAGGATGATCGTCTTTCGCACATGCTCCTTGAGCTGGAGGAATTCCTCGTGAATCTGATCTCGGCTGATCGGATCGAGGGCGCCGAAGGGCTCGTCCATCAGGACGTAGGGCGGGTCCAGGGCGAGGGCCCGTGCGACGCCGACCCGCTGCCGCTGCCCGCCGGAGAGATCCCGTGGGTAGCGGTGGCTGAACTGTCCGGGCGGGAGGTTGACCAGCTCGAGAAGCTCGCCGACCCGCCGCTGGGCATCTGCCGGCGCCCATTTCTCGACTTCGCAGAGGAGGCCGATGTTTCGGGCCACCGTCATGTGAGGAAAGAGCCCGCCGGTCTGGACCACGTAGCCGATCCGCCGCCGGAGCGCGATGGGATCGAGGGTCCGGACGTCCCGGGAGTCGAGTGTCACGCTCCCTCTGGACGGCTCGATGAGCCGGTTGACGAGCTTCATCGCCGTCGTCTTCCCGCACCCGCTGCTTCCGATGAGGCCGAGCGTTTCCCCGGTCTCGATGCCGAGGCTCATCTGGTCCAGTGCGAGGATCTCCCGGCCCGTGGAGTCGTGGAAGAGCTTCGTGACCTCGCTGAACTCGATCATCTACCGGATCGATCGCCCGCTACGGGCCGACGCTTCCGGATGCCAGCCACCCGTATGCGTGCCGGCACGCTGCAGGCGTGTGAGGTTGCGGCGTGATCCGTCGGGTGCGAACGAGTCCTGGGAGCCGGCATTCCACTCCTAGAGAGGTCCCGAGCCTGGAGCGAGAAGACGCAGCGCTCGAGACTGGCCGCCACGAATCGTCGAAGCGCGAGGGTCACGCGTAGGGCTGCGGTAAGGCGTGCGGCGAGAACGCCGTCTCCCGCCAAAGGAAGGTAAGGTGACAAAGAGCGTGAGGCAGGGCCAGTCCCTGTCCGAACGCTCAGCGCCCGCGCATGAGGCCTCGGGCCTGACGCACGGCTGCGTCGATCTTGAGCCGCAGTCCCATCTCTCCGTACTCCACGGTGGCTCGGGTCGGATCGCCCGCGGCACCTCCCCACCTCGGCGCGGTCGCCGCCTCAAGTTGATCCCGACGCACGTGCTCGGGCGCCACGAAGAGGAGTTCGGAGGTGGTGTCGAGGCCCGCGTGGGATCCGATTGTCTCCTCCGTTTCACCCTGCGCGATCAGCCACGCGGCGTAGCCGTTGTTCGCGTAGTAGTCGTCGATGTGATGCACTCGCGTTTCCGTGCCGGCCCACTCCTCATTCAACGTCTCGGCCGCTAGTGCCATCCCCGGGAGGTTTCCGCCGCTGTCGGCGATGAGGAGGATGTCGGTGAACCCGTGAGCCCGGAAGCTCCGCGCGGCGTACTCGACGAGGCGCTCGAAGTATTCGTCGGGGAGCGTGACTGTGCCCGGGTAGCGCATGTGGCCGGTCGGCGGGTCCACGTCGCCTTCCGGCACATACGTCACGACCGGTGCCACGAGCGTACCTCCGAGCGTTTCGGCGATCCGGCCCGCGGCGTAGCGCACGATGTAGCGGTGCTTTCCGATCGCGAGATGCGGTCCGTTCTGCTCGGTCCCTGCGGTCGGCAGGAGGATGGCCGTGTACCCCGCGGCGATCGCGGCCTCGACCTCGACGGTGGTCAACTCCTCCAGGAAGACGCTTGGCGGCGCCTCCTGGGCGTGGGCTTGAACCGCGACGAGAAGTGCGGCACTGGCTGCGGTGATTCTCTTCATGACCTCGGCCTCCCCCGGCTGGTGAGCTCAGGTGTCCTCCCCCCGAACCCGCTGTACACGCGGATGTACGGAGAGGAAACCGTAGTCGGGCAACCGGACCGGGAGCAAGTCAGGCCCCCGCCCACCGACGATAGCCTGGAACGGCGGCCGGGATGGTCTCGTCGTCGTGCCGTCGCCCGTACCGTGAGTCTCGCAGCCGCCAGGTGGCGCGAGACGGCGGGAGCTGCGGACGGGCGCGGAGTCGCAGCCCCGCCTGCCGCGCACCCTCAAGATTTCCGCTACCGTTCGCTCCCCTCCAGATCACGTCGTATCTTCGGTTCTCGGACGGACGGAGAACGCCCGTGGGCGGGACGATCGGCGACTCGGACGCTCCAGGGTGCAGGCAGTGGAACCCACGCCGTGGGCGGCATCTCGACAGGGGCGAGGTTCGCGTTTCTATTGAGTGCCGCCGCGAGGCTCTCCGGCAAGGGAAGGCACCCTTTCCACTCGACGCCCGGCGGGGCTCTCACAGCCGTGTGGTTGCGCCGCCGCCGGGTGAGTTCGAGGTTTCGGCGACCCTTACGTCTGGAGTCGATATGGTGGATGCAAAGTCGAGGCGGTCCCGGTTCGCTCTCGGAGGAACATGGGCTGTCCTGGGTTCAGTCTTCCTGATTTCGGGTTGCGGGGGCGGGAGCGGGGAGGCCCAGAGTGCAGAACTCCCCGCCTCCTCCGCGGTCCAGCCGGGGTCCGCCGAGTCCCAGGACGTCTTCGATCTCAGGCAGATCGGGGTCAACGAGGGGAGCGTCATGACGGCCGCGATCGGGGTCGTGGACTTCAGCGACTTCGGGTGTATCTACTGCGCGAACTTTCACAACGTCGACTATCCCACGCTCCACGAAGAGTTCGTCACCTCTGGAGACATCCTCTGGAAGTACGTCCCGATCAGTATCGGAGGGTTCCCGAACGGGGATCTCGCGGGGCTCACGGGAATCTGTGCCGACGAGCTCGGTCGAACCGAGGGGTTCGCCCGGATGCGCGATCACCTCTTCGTGCAGCGCGAGGAGTGGCTTACGACCCCGCCGAGCGAGGCGGAGGACGTATTCATCTCGTACGCGGACCAGCTCGAATTCGACGTGGAGGCCTTTACCGCGTGCCTCGGCGGGGAGGCTGCATCGGCGCGTCTCGTAAGGAACAACGATATCGCGCGTCAGGTCGGGGTTACGGCCACCCCGACCTTCATCGTGCAGGGCTCCCCAGTCCGGGGCGCTCCCCCCCTTGCCGACTTCCAGAACGTACTGCGCCGCCTGGTCGCTCAGTCGCGCGGAGATCCCCTCCCGCCCGAGGATGTCGCCGTTCCTGGAAGTGGTGCACCGGACGCCTGAGCGCGCCGTAGCGAAGCGGAGTTCCACCCGGCTCAACCGCCTCGGGCTCCTTCTGCCCTGCGGCGTGTGGATGGGCCTCTGGATCCTCCCGGTCGAGACCTCCGGCCAACTTCGGGTCGGAAGCCACTTCGTCCACGCAGCCGATTCCTTCGGGGGAGCCTCGGGAGTGGGGCTGCGCGCGGGAGTGGCGCTCCCCGCCCTGCCGCTGGACATCATGGCGTCGTGGGCGCGCTTTTCCCCGGAGTGTCCTCCCGACGAGCCGGACTGCGAGCTCACGGGCCTCACGCTCGACGCGAACTTCCGAATCCCCGTGCCGTTCATTCATCCCTACGTCTCGGGAGGGATCGCGTACCGGAGTCTGGGTCCAGTGCAGCCGGGAGAAGAAGCCGATGCCCCCGGCGCCGGCCTCGGCGCCGGTCTCGATGTGTCGCTTGCGAGGCTTCACCTTTTCGGGGAAGCCCGCTACGAGTGGGTGGATGCACCCGAGAAACAGCTCCTCTGGAGGCTCGGGATCCTCTTCGACATCCTCTGAATCCCGGGGTGAACGAGGCCAGCGATCGGGGAGGTCGAGCGCGGAGCCACCGCGGATGGGTCATCCGCAGCTTGCCTGCTCCGGGAGGGAGGAGAGGGCGGGTGCGGGGCGGGCGCGGGGCGGGCGCGGGGCGGGCGACTCGTCTGGGGTTCCTCGGGGATTCCCGTCATCGGACCGGCTCGGAGGCACAACGCTCCCCTCTCTCCTGCCGCCGGAACCAAAGTTGACACTCCGCTCCGTCACGGGGTATTCATTCGTGCCGCCGGGTATCTCCCGGCGTTGATCCCGCGTAGCTCAGTTGGTAGAGCAGGTGGCTGTTAACCACCGAGTCGCAGGTTCGAGTCCTGCCGCGGGAGTTTGAAGCTCGGACTCAGGCGGTGTGATCGTACGGATCCGCCGTGGTTGGCTTGGTGGGTGGGATCAGCCCGTCGTCAGAGCCCCGCCACGTAGGTCTCGTTTCCACGCGCGTCGGCTGTAGCGATCCGCATCAGCCTCCCTCCCTCCGCTCGAACTCCCCTCGACTCGAGCCCCCGCGGAGCGCATGATGCCGCAAGCGGCCGCAGGAGGGCCCCGTTCGTCTGCTGCCGTCGAGGCGGGTCCGCTGCGGCACGCCATCAGCCAGTGCGGTCCCTGCGACCGCGATTGCATAGAATACAAATGTATGGTATAATCTCGGCATGAACCCCCGCACCCCCCCGGGCGAGACCCGGAAGAAGGTCTACGAATTCGTGCGCAAACAGATTCTCGAGGAGCTTCCCCCCACGATCCGGGAGGTCCAGGAGGCGTTCGGCTTCCGGTCCGTGCAGACGGCCCGCCAGCATCTCGAGCGGCTGGTGGCTGAGGGACGCCTGGTCAATACGCGGGGGAAATCCAGGGGCTACCGGCTCCCGGAGAGGGTTGGGACGCAGATGGTCCCGCTCCTCGGACGGGTGCAGGCGGGTGGACTCGAGATGGCTCTCGAGGAATACGAAGGCTATTTGCCGGTGCAGTCGCGGGGGCCGGAGACTTTGTTCGGGCTTCGGGTCCGGGGGGAGAGCATGACTGGAGTGGGCATCCTCCCGGGGGACATCGTCATCGTGAGGCAGCAGGCCGAGGTTGCCTCGGGGGACATCGTCGTCGCCCTGGTGGGGGACGAGGCCACGATCAAGAGGCTCAGCTTGCGGCGGGGGCGGATCGAGCTCCACCCGGAAAATCCGGCCTTCGCGCCGATCATCCCGGGGCCTGACGAATGCCGGGTCCTGGGCAAGGTGGTGGAGGTGAGGCGCTACCTGGACGGGTGAGTCGAAGGGGCGCGGGCACGGTCGTCGGGAAGAGACGTTTCCGGCGCCCTGGCCCGACGAGCGTGGAGGACACCGGGAGTCTCGATGAATCTTTCTGCCGAAAGGGCCCGCGGCCGGGGCGCGCAGGCGGTTGCCGGTCCCTCCGCACCGCGGAGCGGGCCGGGGGAGAGCGCCGCTGGGAGTGCCTGGAACCTCCCCTCTCTCGCCGGGCGCGTTGCCGAGGTGTCGGATTCGGGGGCGGCCCCTCCGCTCACCGCTGCGGCGGCCCTGATCCTCGAGGCCCAGGAAAGGGGCGAGCCCGCCGCGTGGATCGGCTTCGGCGACTCGGTCTTCTTCCCGCCGGACTTCGCCGAGTGGGGCATCGACCTCGAGGCGCTGCCGGTCATCCGCGTCCCTGACCTCCTCGCCGCCTGCGGCGCGGCCGAGCAGCTCCTTCGCTCCGGGGCCTTCGGCCTCGTGGTGCTCGACTTGCAGGCGCAGGCAACGATGCGTCTGGCCGTCCAGAGCCGACTCGCTGCGCTCGCCCGGGAGCACCGTGCGGCACTCCTCTGCCTTACCCGGAAGGAGGAGGGCGCGCCCTCGCTCGGGCCCCTCGTATCGCTCCGCGGGGAGGGCCGGATCTCGAGGACCGCCTTCGGCCGTTTCGACTGGGAGATTCGCATCACGAAGGACAGGCGGGGGGCTCCGGGATGGAGCCACACGGAGGCGTGCCGTGGAACGGACGGCTTGTGTTGACATCCCGGCCCTCCCCCTGCAGCTCCTCCTTCGGGAGCAGCCGGAGTGGGGGAGGCATCCGGCTGCGGTAGTGGACCGGGACAAGGCAGGGGGCGGGATCCTCTGGGTGAATGAGCGGGCCCGGGCGCTCGGCATCCTCCCCGGGATGCGCTACGGCGCCGGGCTCGCGCTCTCCTCCCGCCTCCGGGCGGACGTCATCTCCCGCGCGGCCGTCGAGGAAGCCGTGGCCTCGCTGACATCGCGGCTCCGGCGTCTTGCCCCAGGCATCGAGGCCTCCCGCGACGAGCCCGGGGTCTTCTGGCTCGCCGCCTCGGGCCTTTCGCGGCTCTATCCCCGTCTCGAGGCGTGGGCCGGGCTCATCCGTGACGAGATGGCCGCAAGCGGCCTTCGGTGCAGCATGGCCGTGGGGTTCTCCCGCTTCGGCAGCTATGCCTCGGCGAAGGCGTGCGAGCGGTTCATCGTCTTCCGGACGCCCGAAGAGGAGCAGGTCGGTATCCGGGGCGTTCCCCTGGAGCGCCTCGACCTGACGCCCCGGGTCCGGCAACTCCTGGGCCGCCTCGGCATCTACACCCTAGGTGGCTTCCTGGACCTGCCTGCCTCCCAGGTCCGCTCCCGTCTCGGGCGGGAAGCACACCGGCTTCACCGGCTGGCCTCGGGAGATCTCCCGAGGCCTCTTCAGCCTGAACTCCCCGTCGAGCCCGCGAGGGCGGAGATCTCCCTCGACTACACGGAATCCGACCGCGGGCGCCTGGCGCCCCTGATGGAAGAGCTCCTCGCCCCGCTCCTCGAGGCGCTACGGCGGCGCCATGAGGTGATGACCTCGCTCCTCCTCACCCTCCGCCTGGACGACCGCTCGCAGAGGAGCGCGATGCTCCGCCCGGCCGAGCCCACCCTGGACAGGACGCAGATCCTGGAGCTCCTCAAGCTCCGCATGGAGGCCACGGCGCTCCCGGCCGGCGTGACGGAGATCCGGATCGAGCTTGAGGGAGTTCGGCCCGACGATCGGCAGGGGGAGCTCTTCCGGAGAGCCTCCGCCCGGGATCTGGGCGCGGCCAACCGCGCCATGGCGCAGCTTCGGGCCCGCTTCGAAGGCGGCGTGCTCCGGGCGCGCCTGCGCCCCGGACACCTTCCGGAGGCACGCTTCACCTGGGAGACGATGGAAACGGTTTCGCTCCCGAGGCCGAGGCGGGTTCAGCTCCGTCCGCTCGTGCGGCGGTTCTTTCGGAGGCCCGTCCGGCTCCCGTACACGGGCGTGCCCCCGGTCGACGCAGCACCGCGGGTGGGGAGCCTCCGGACGGAGGGACGCCCTGCCGTCCGGGAGAGCGCCGGCCCCTACATCGTCTCGGGGGGATGGTGGGGCTCCGGGACGCACCGGGAATACCATTTCGTCCGCACGGTCGAGGGTCCGTGGCTCTGGATCTACTACGACCGGAAGCGGTGCGGATGGTTCCTTCACGGGAAGGTGGAGTAGGGGGACGATGCCGACCCGAACGAGGCGTCCTCCCTCCGCCTACGTGCCCCTCTGCTGCAAGAGCCACTACTCCTTCCTCGAGGGGGCGAGCCGCCCCGAAGAGCTCCTGGAGAGGGCAGCGGAGCTCGGGATCGACTCGCTCTGCCTGACGGACCGGGACGGTGTCTACGGTGCCGTGCGGGCGCATGTGAAGGCTCGTGAGGCGGGTCTTCACCTGATCATAGGCGCCCGGGTGAGCATCGCCGACGGTTCCTCGATCCTCCTCCTGGCCACGGACGAGACCGGCTACGCACACCTCTGCCGACTGATCTCCGTCGGGCGGCTCCGCTCCCCGAAGGGACAGAGCGTCGTGGAGTGGGGCGAGGTCTTCGCCCACGCCGCAGGGCTTGTCGCCCTCTGGGGCGGGGAGGAGAGCCTCCTCGCGCAGGAACCTGACCCCGCCTTCGTCGCCCGCGATCTGGGCGATGCCTTCGGCGACAGGCTCTATGCGCTGGTGACTCGCCATCGCCGGGCGGAGGAGGCGTGGCGGGAGCGGCGGCTTCGGGACCGGGCGGCGCGTTACGGGATCCCGACGGTGGCGGGGACCGAGGTGCTCTATCACCGTGCCTCGAGGCGCCGGCTTCAGGACGTTCTCACCTGCATCCGCCACGACGGGGTGCGGATCTCCGAGGCGGGGCGGCTGATCAGGCCCAACGCGGAGCACGACCTCAAGTCCCCAACTGCATTCCAGGCGCTGTTTCGGGACGACCCGGACTCTGTCGCCCGCACGCTGGAAGTCGCGGCCCGCTGCCGCTTCTCCCTTGACATGATCCGCTACCGCTATCCCTCCGAGCGTCTCCCGAGCGGGAAGACCTCCGGGGATCGGCTTCGGGAACTCACCTTCCGGGGAGCGAGCGAGCGCTACGGCGGGTGCGTTCCGGAAGGGGTCCGGATCCAGCTCGAACGCGAGCTCGAAGTCATCGGGGAGCTGGCCTACGAGGGCTATTTCCTCACCATGCAGGACCTCGTCCGGTTCTGCAGCGAGAACGGGATTCTCTGCCAGGGGCGTGGTTCGGCGGCCAACTCCGCGGTGTGCTACTGCCTCGGCATCACCGCGATCGACCCCGTCCGCATGGATCTCCTCTTCGAGCGTTTCATCTCCCGGGAGCGGGACGAGCCGCCCGACATCGACCTGGATATCGAACACCATCGCCGCGAGGAGGTCATCCAGTACCTCTACCGCACGCACGGACGTACCCACGCCGCGATGGTGGCCAACTTCGTCCGCTACCGCGTGCGATCCGCGGTTCGGGACGTGGGCAAGGTCCTCGGGCTCGCCGAGACCGCCCTTCACCACCTCACCCGGCTCCTCGGGCCATTCGACCGGGTGGACCGGCGGCTCATCGAGAGCGCCGGCCTCGATCCCGGTCTGAGCGAAGACTTCCTTCGCCTGGTGGCGGAGATCCAGGACTTCCCCCGTCACCTCTCCATTCACCCCGGTGGATTCCTCCTCGGGCAGAGGCCGGTACAGGGTCTCGTTCCCGTCGAGAACGGCGCGATGCACGGTCGCACGGTCATCCAGTGGGACAAGGAGGACCTTGAGAGCCTGAAGCTCTTCAAGGTCGATCTCCTCGGGCTCGGCATGTTGACCGTGATCGAGCGCTCCCTTCGCCTCGTCCGCGACCACTGGGGCGAGAGCTTCACCCTGGCCACGATCCCCGGGGATGATCCCGAGACCTTTGCCATGATCCGGCGTGCCGACACCGTCGGGGTCTTCCAGATCGAGAGCCGTGCGCAGATGTCCATGCTCCCCCGGCTGAGGCCCCGCGAGTACTACGATCTGGTCATCGCGATCAGCATCGTTCGGCCGGGCCCCATCGCGGGAGGGATGGTGCACCCCTACCTCCGCCGCCGAAACGGCGAGGAAGCGGTGGCCTATCCCCACCCTTCCCTCGAACCGATCCTGAAGAAGACGCTCGGGGTCCCGCTGTTCCAGGAGCAGGTCATGCGTCTGGCCGTGGCGGCGGCGGACTACACGCCGGGGGAGGCGGACCAGCTGAGGCGCGACATGGCCGCGTGGAGAAGGTCGGGGAGGATCGAGCGCCACCGGGACCGGCTCGTCTCGCGGATGAGGGCCAAGGGGATAGACGAGAAGTTCGCTGACCGGGTCTTCGAGCAGATTCTCGGCTTCAGGGACTATGGCTTCCCCGAGAGCCATGCCGCGAGCTTCGCCCACATCGCCTACGCCTCGGCGTGGCTCAGGTGCCACTACCACGCAGCCTTTGCCTGTGCCCTCCTCAACGCCCAGCCGATGGGCTTCTACGCCCCTGCCACGATCGTGGACGACGCCAGGCGGCGCGGGGTCCGCGTACTCCCGGTCGATGTCCGCCGGAGCGAGTGGGAGTGCACTCTCGAGCGGGAGGGGGAAGCACCCGCGGCGTATGCTCTCCGGATGGGCCTGCGGTACGTGAAGGGATTCGGGGAGGCGGAGTGGAGGCGCATCGACGAGGCCCGGCGCGATGGCCCGTTCCGCTCCGTGGCGGACTTCGCCGCGCGCACCGGGTTCCGGCAGGACATCCTCGACCGGTTGGCCGAGGCCGGGGCGCTCGGCTCATCCCGGCGTCGCGAGGCGCTCTGGCAGGTCCAGGGACTCCCGGCCGACGGCGGGAAGGATGCCCTCCCTCTCGAGACCCCCGAGCCACCCGTCTCGTTTGAGCCGCTGAGCGATATCGAGTCCATCGACTGGGATTACCGGAGCACGGGCCACAGCCCCCGGGGCCATCCGCTCGTCCACCTCCGGGGCGAGCTCACCGCCCGCGGACTGCCCGCCGCCGCTGCCGTGCAGGAGATGCGGCCCGGGTGCCGCGTGAAATACGCCGGGATCGTCATCTGCCGCCAGCGGCCCCAGACCGCCGGGGGTGTGGTCTTCATGACCCTTGAGGACGAGACCGGCTTCGTCAACGTCATCCTCTGGCGAAAGGTCTACGAGAGGTTCCGGACTGCCGTGAAGACGCTCTCGTTCATGGGTGTGAGCGGCCCCCTTCAACGCGAGTCCAACGTCGTTCACATCGTGGCGGAGTCGATATGGCGGCCGAAGCTCGACGCGGAGCCGGTGACGGGGAAGAGCCGGGATTTCCGGTAGAGCGATTACGGATGGCCCCATGCTGCGTGAGAGAGCCGACAGCGCGGGGCCGACCTCAACCGAAGGCGCTCGCCTGCGGCTGTCACCCCGGACCCCCCCTCAGCTTCTCCTTGCCCCGGACGCCGCGGCGGCGGGAGCCAGCTCGCCGGCAATGTCGCTCACCAGGACGCCGACGCGGACGATCGGTCCCCGCACCTTCACCCCGTCAACCTCCACGGCCCGAGGCCAGGATCCCGGCGGGGGCGACCCCCGATGGCCACGATGGGAACGTCCGTCCGTTGAGACAGATCGAGGAGCAGGCCACCTAGGGTCCGTGCAGTACGATCGGATCGGTGCATGCCCAGGACGATCAGATCCGCATCCGATGCGCGGCGGATGATTCCGTCGACAGGTTGGCTGGCCTCGTCGATCACGACCTCACACTCCCCCATCGCCTCGCTGGCGGCGAGCACTGTGAGATCGTGCTCGACGCGGCGTCGCGTATCGGGAGGATCGTCTTCGCGAACGATCCCGAGAAAGGTCAGGGACCGTTGCTCGGAACGGGATAGGCTGGCAATCAACCTGGCTCGCAACCGGCTGTGATGGGCACCTCCGGCAACCGGAACGAGAATGCGACGGGCGCTGTCCATTCGCCATCTGCGGGGAGCCCGCAAAACGACCACATTGGCCTCCAGTCCGGAGATCAGACCCTCCAACTTCGCTCCGATATGTCCCCCCCCCCCTAGCTTCGGAAGTCCAAGGAGTACCGTCTCGCAGTTGTGGAGCCGGGAAACCCGCGAGATCTCCGCCCATACATCCGGGGCGATCATCAGGAGAGTCTCCGCAACCAGGGAACTCCTGAGGCTGTATTTCAGGGACTCGTCGCGTACCGCCACGATGTCCCGGAGTGCGGGACGGTCTAGATCGAGCTTCTCATCTTCCGGCCGGACGATGGAGAGCAGCAGGACGCGGCCGGTGCCGGGTGTGCGCAGCGTGGCCGCGACGTCGACGAGAGGCTGGCCGCGCTGGCCGGGTTCACGATCGGAACCAGGACGAGGGGGCTCCGGCCGCGCAGGCGTGCGAGCTCCGGGTCCCGTGCTTCCGCCCTGACGTCGGCGAGCCGCGCGCCCGGAGCGAAGAGGGTCAGATAGAGAGCCGAGCCGACCACCAGGAGCAGTAGGACGACACTTCCCGCAGCGGGCACGGCCAAGGCTGAAACGATCCGACCACCCCCCCCGTTCGGCGCCCGCTCCGGTTCACTGATATGGAAGGGCCACCTGTCAAGTCAGGGTCACGTTGTCTCGCATGAGCCGAGGGGAGAGGTTGCCCGAGGTTCGCTTCGACGGTGAATCCTGCTGATATACGCCGGTTAGCCCCGCGGCCAGAGCGGCAAGAATTCGGATTCGTCGGGAGCTGGCTCGATCTACATTGCGTGGGTCTCGGGGCCGTTGCCGGTCCCGGCCACATAGCGAGCGCGAGCGTTCTCCTGCCGTGCCTCGGACGACCTCCCTGTTCAGCATCTGCGATTCAGTCCTCGTCCATGACTGCTCAGGCGGCGCGCCGCCCTGCTTCGATCTCCACACCGCTGTCCTGCATGAGCGCCCACACGAACCCGGCCAGTTCCCTGGCCACCGCCACCGCCGCGATCTGACTCTTCTTCCGTAACGCCAGCCTCTTGAACACCTTGTGAAGCCGGTGCTGCGCTTTCCAGCTATGCGCCACAACGCCCGCTGGCTGGCCCTGCTGCCGGCGCTTCAGCGCTTCCCCGCGTCGTGGCGGGAAGCGGTAGCTCCACGCCGCCTGCACCAGCACGTGACGAACCCGGCTGTTGCCCGCCTTCGTGATGGAGCCCTGGCGTCGGCTTGCTCCGCTCGAATGTTCCGCCGGCACCAGCCCTACATAGGCCATCAGTTGCCCCGGATGCTCGAAGCGTCGGAAGTCCCCGATCTCGGTCACCAGCACCATCGCCGCCTGGATGGAGATGCCCTTCAGGCAACAGAGGCGCCCCACGGCCTCCCGATAGGTCGGCTCCAGCGCCAGCGCCTCGATCTGCCGGTCCAGTTCGTCGCGGCGGTCCAGCTTGTAGTCCAGCAACGCCAGATACTCCCCGAAGACCACCTGGTCCTCGGTCTCCAGAACCGCGTCACGCTGGATCGCTCGCAGCCACACGAAGTGCTTGCCCGTCCAGTTGTGGCCCTCACGGTATACCAGACCCCGCCGCGCCAGGAACTTCAGGATGTAGTGGCGCGACTTCAGGGCCTCTCGCTGAAACGCCTCCCGGCAGCGCACCAGATCCCGAACCCGCTCCTCCCGCTCCGTCGGAACCCGGATCGTCACCAGCTCCCCCGCCCGGTACAGCCGCGCCAGCTCCTCGGCATCCTTCCGGTCGTGCTTGCGTCGCTCTCCCGGACGCCGCGGAATCAGCGACGGGGCCACGATCTCGCACTCGTGACCCCAACTGCGAATCGTCCGCTCCAGCACGTAGCCCGCGCCGCTCGCCTCGTAGCAGGCGTGAACCTCGTGCTCCCGCCCCAAGCGATCCAGCAACCGCCTGAGTCCCCGCGGATCGTGCGACAACCGCTTCACCAGCGTGGGCTCCCGCGCGCCCTCCGGCAGCACAGCGATCATCACGCTGTCCTTGTGGACATCCATCCCGACGTACACCTTCGTCTTCTTCTTCATAGGGCCGGTCTCCTGTTCCGGTTGCGACTCGAACGTCGCATGTGGCTCTGGCACCTCCGCTCGTCGGGGCGCTAACCCACGGTAAGCCGGCAGGGGCCGGCCCTTCCATACTTTCTACGCTCACCTCCGCGGGCGCCGAACGGCTGGGACCTCCCGGTGACCCAGACCTCAAGAATACGACAGACAAGGCTGGAAGCGGCCCCCGCTGCCGCGACGTCACTCACCACTAGGGAGATCGCCGCGAGCAGCGCGCCGGTGACGCCGACCGCGACGGTAGGTGTTCCGGAAGAAGTGCAGATCCGTCCGAGGCCACCAGGAAGCGTCCGGTCACGGGCCATTGCAAAGGCAACCCGCGAGGCCGCGAGCAGGTTTGCGCGCAGTGCAGACAGCATGCTGAGTACCCCTGCACCTATGACCAGCCAGTAGCCACTGGCCCCGAGAAACTGCTCCGCAGCCTCCGCCACGAAGCCCTCGGGATTCGCTGCGGCCGCGGCACCGATCCCGCCCGGTCCGGGAGAGCCGACGGTAGCCAGCAGAAAGAGGAGTGGCAGGTAAATCATGAGCGCCAGACCAAGGGACAGGTACATGGCACGTGGCACGTTCCGGGTCGGATCACGAACCTCGCCCGCGACCGCGGCGATCAGATCGAAGCCTTGGAGGGCGATGAAGGTGTAGCCCATGGCCTGGACCAGCCCCGTGGGCCCGGCGAAGAGGAAGGGACGAAGGCGAGCCAGGAGGGTGAAGGGGGATTCGCCGACCCACGCCCACGCGCCACCTCCGAGCAGGATGGCGAACACGATCACTTTGCCGATCGTGGCTACGTTGCCTCGGCCCCCTGCGGCTGCATGAGCCCGATCGTGTAGAACGCCGTCGCCGTCGTCGCCACGATGAGTGCGACGGCGGGTCCCTGCACCCGATCGGCAGACCGTCCCGCGAGCTCGAGGGCACGCTCGAGTCCTTCGAGCTCGAAGGCGGCGAAACCCAACGCATACAGCACCCCAGCCAGGATCGAGGCGAACCACACGACCCACCCCACCAGGAAAGCGACCTCGATCGAGAGCACCTTCTTGGCGTATACGTACAGCCCCCCCGAATCGGTGAAACGCTGGGCAAGCTGGGCAAAGCTGGCGGCGGTAAGGAACGCGATGGCGCCGGTCAGGCCGAAGACGATGATTGCACTCGGCCCGGTCGTCGCGAAGGCGACGCCCGCCAGCGCGAGGATGCCTCCGCCGATGATCGCGCCGACCGCGAGTGCAGTGGCTCCGAATAGGCTAAGGTGCCGTTCGTGGTCCATCCTGTCGGGTACGGGGTACCGCAGTCTCGCAAGCGAGCCGCCGGGATTCTTCTGCGAATCCACGGCGGCGTGCCAGACACGGGCCGTCGAGCATTGGTTTACGGTCTCGCGTCGATCCGGTACGACCGGGCCAAGTCCCGCTCGTACCGTGCCCACCGGAGAATCTACACGTCAACGCGTCGAAATCCCTCATGTCACGTCACCTCGCGCTCGGGAGAAACGCGCGCCTGTGAGGCCTAGTTGCTGACATTGGAGGTCGTTCTCGTCCTGGCGGTCCTTCTCGTGGATCTCGCACTCTTCGTGGACGGGCGGGTTCCGATGGACCTCGTCGCGCTACTCACGCTCGTGTTCCTGGCCGTGAGCGGACTCATCGGACCGACCGACGCACTCGCGGGATTCTCGAACCCTGCGGTCGTGACAATCTGGGCGGTGTTCGTGTTGAGCGCCGGACTCGCGCGCACCGGCATCGCCAGCCTGGTCGGGCGACAGCTCATCCGCGTTGCGGGCTATAGGGAGACCCCGCTCATCCTGGTCATCATGCTGACGGCCGGCGTGGCCTCCGCCTTCATGAACAACGTGGGAGTGGCGGCGATCCTCCTGCCGGTGATCATGGATCTTTCGAAGGAGACCGGTATCCCGCCGTCCCGCCTCCTTCTGCCCCTGGCGTACGCGTGCCTTCTCGGAGGATTGACCACCCTCATCGGCACGCCGCCCAACATCCTCGTCGCAGACGCACTCCGAAACGAGGACCTTGAGCCGTTCGGACTCTTCGACTATTCGCCCGTGGGATTGGTTGTAATGGTGGCGGGCTTCGTCTTTCTCCTAGTGGCCGTTCCCGTGCTCCTGCCCAAGCGCAGCATCCAGGTCGGAGATCCGGGGCGAGACGATGAACGGAGGTTGCCGGACATCTACGGGTTGAATGAGCGATTCATTGTCCTGAGACTGCCTGCGGCTTCAACCCTTGCGGGAAAGAGCCTAGGCGAGATTCGACTCGGATCCGTGGCGGGACTGCAGGCCGTCATCGTGATCCGCGACGGACGGCCCCGTCCATTGCCGGGCCCGGGTTTTCGTCTCCGGGCCGAGGACCGGATCGTTGTCCAAGGGCCAGTCGATCGGCTGGGTCAACTGCGCGGGAGCTCGGCGCTCGAGATCGAGGAAGAGAGGCTGGGTGCGCAGGTGCTGAACTCTCCCGAATTCGAGATCGCGGAGATTGGAATCCCCACGGGCTCCGAACTGATTGGACGGACGCTGCGTGATCTGGACTTCTCCACCCGTTATGGGGTTCGCGTCATGACGATCCGGCGCGAGGGAATGCCCTTGACGACCCCGCTGCAGGACGTACCTCTTCAGCCCGCCGACATCCTGTTAGTGCGAGGTCCACCGGACCACGTCGAAAAGCTGGGGGCGTCTACAGAGCTAACCGTCGCGCCGGCCGACCACATCGGGCTCTTTGGCCTGCAGGACGAGCTGTTTGCGGTGCGGGTGCCGAGCGACTCCTTCCTGGCGGGCCAAACACTGAAGGAGTGCCGCCTGGGCGACGCGTTGGGGCTGTGGGTGATCACCGTCCTTCGCGACGGCCGGACGATCGAGATGCCAGAGCCGAGTGAGCGCCTTCAGGCCGGGGATCTGTTGGTTGTAAGAGGCCGGTCCGAGGAGTTGTCGACGCTGGAGGGGATTCGGGAGCTCGAGGTCGAAGCGGAAGGCTTGGACGCCAAGCCCGCTCTCGAAACTGAGCGACTAGGGATCGCCGAGGTCGTTCTCTCCCCACACACGAGACTCATAGGGCAGACCCTCCGCCAGCTCAGCTTTCGGAGGAAATACGGGCTTATGGTGTTGGCGATCTGGCGCGAGGGGCGGTCTTATCGAATGGGGCTCCGTGACCTGCCGCTTCGCTCTGGTGACGCAATGCTCGTTCACGGACCTCGCGAGAGCCTCCGGGTCCTCGCGTCGGACCCGGACTTCCTCGTCCTCACCGAGGCTGTCCAGATGCCGCCCCGGCGCCGTAAGGCGCCGATTGCAGCCGCGATCCTTGCCGCAACGCTGGGGCCTGTCTTGTTAGGGTGGTTACCGATCTCGATCGCGGCCGTGGGAGGTGCCGCCCTTATGGTCCTCTTCGGGTGTCTGACCATGGAGGAGGCCTACCGGTCGATCGAGTGGAGGGCAGTCTTCCTGATTGCCGGGATGTTGCCCCTCGGCGTTGCGTTGCAGCAAGCGGGCGCCTCGGTGCTTCTTGCGGAGGTGGTGGTTGGAACCGTGGGGGACTTTGGGCCGCTCGCCGCCATGGCCGCTCTCTTCCTGATTACCTCGCTAGGGACTCAGGTAATCCCGACGGCAGCCCTGGTGGTCCTCATGTCCCCAATCGTGCTGGACACGGCCGAGAGCCTGGATATCTCCCCTTACCCTCTCATGATGGCTACGGCGATGGCCGCATCGGCAAGCTTCGCGAGTCCCATCTCTCATCCAGCGAACGTTCTTGTCATGGGGCCTGGCGGCTACCGGTTCGCCGACTACGTGCGCGTGGGGCTTCCCCTGACGGCTGTCGTGTTCGTGGTCGTTATGATCGTGACTCCGTTCTTCTGGGCATTTTGAAACACCCTGAACCGGTCCCGGTCATGCGGGCACGCAAGTGTCCTCTTGAGCTCCTTTCCGAGAAGAGCAGGGACCGATGGGAGAGGGGCCGAGGAAGACGGAGAGAAGCGAGAAGAGGGACGCGGAGAGCGAGCTGGCCTAGCAACGGCTGCGCGTCTTGGAGCCAGCGCGGTCGTTGGGCGACGTGGCCGAGGCGTGGCGGTGGCGGGGTATGGACCGCACGAGCTTCTGTGACTGGAAGCGATGCTCTCAGACGTACGGCGTTGCGCCCCCCGACTTCGACGGTTGGGGCTCGTAAGTGCTTGATACTGTTGACTGATGGTCCCCCAAAGGCACTACATGTCGGGGGGCGGGCGCTCAGACGCGGTGAGGTCGCCCGGGTTTGGTGAGCTCGAAGGGTTTGACGGACCTCGCGAGTCCCATCACGGCATAGAGCTTTCGTGCGATGGAGCTCATCGAGGACGGGATGACGTAGCGGCGGCCGGTGCGCTGGTCGCCGAGGACGCTGCACTGGACTCGTACGAGGGTCCTGCGGATGACCTCAGCGGAGAGACTCTGCTGCTGGATCCGGGTCCGGTAGGCGAGATGGCGCACGCAGACGAGGGCCATGAAGGCGATGGCGATATGTGCCCGGACTCGCCGCGGGGTCCAGTGGAAGATGGGCCGGATCTTGAGGTCGTGCTTGGTCACGCGGAAGGTGTCGTCCACCTGCCAGAGTCCGGCGTAGTGGGCCACGACCTCGGCGGCGGGCGTGTCGGGGGGGAGATTGGTGACGACACCGTGCAGGCCGTCCCAGCGGCGGGGTATGGACCGCACGAGCTTCTGTGACTGGAAGCGATGCTCTCAGACGCACGGCGTTGCGGCACTGAGGGACCTGCCGCCGATCCCAAAGAGCCACCCGCACGCGATGCCGCCAGGCCCGGCCCCGCGCTCCGCAAACTCTGCGACACGGACGTGTCACAGAGAAGAGATAGGGAGCCGTGGGGTCAGGGCGGGATCGGTCGTCGTGCTTGCTGCTGCACTACGCCGACGCACTGCCAGCCGGCATGGCTCCAGTGCACTGACGTCCCTCCGCGGGGGCGGCCGGTCGAGTCTCCCATTCCGTCCAGTCCAGCTCGTCTAGCCATCCGGCCCTGTCATCGCGTGGTGCCACTAGGAGGCGGCCAAGGTCGGCCCGGTCCTTGGCGCGGTGCACACGCAGGTAGATGCGTTCGGCGTCGACTGCGAGGATCTCGATCTTTCCTAGCGCATGCGACATCGTGAAGCGCGGCCGGCGCGCCAGCCCGGAACCGTGCCGCAACGCCTCCTGGAAGATGCTCCATCCGCGTGTGATCGGCACCTCGTACGGCTCGTTTCCGGCTGTCGGTCGGCCCTGGAACAGATAGTATGGCTGGCACCCCGCGAAGGAGAGCTTCTCCCAAAGCTCTGCAAGCACGGCCGGGTCGTCGTTGACGCCTCGGATGAGCGGACACTGATTCACCGCTATCACTCCAGCTTGGATATAGCGGTCCAGCGAGGCCAACGCCTCCGGCGTCAGCTCACGCGGGTGGTCGAAGTGCGCCATCAGGTAGATGCGGCGGTCGGCGTGTGAGTGCTGCGCCAGCACGGCAAATAGCTCGTCGTCGTCGAGGATGCGCCATGGGTTGAAGGCCGGAATCTTCGATCCAATGCGGATGATGCGCACATGCTCGATCGCCCGCAGGGACTCGACGATCTCGCGTATCCGTCTCGTCGACATCAGCAGTGGGTCACCCCCGGTCAGCAGCACGTTGCTGATCTCCGGGTGCGCAGCGATGTAGGCGAGCCCGTCGCTGACGTCGTTAGTCGCCTCGTCATTGTCGTTCATGAACAGCCGCTTGCGGAAGCAATAGCGGCAGTACGCTGCGCACACCTCGTTGCATAGGAGCAGGGCCGTGTCGGCGTACTTGTGTTGTACGCCGCGGGCAACCGTGTTCGACTCCTCGTCGCTCGCATCCAGTTGCCCGTACTCGCGCAGCTCCTCCTCGCGCGGTATCACCAGCTGGCGGATCGGGTCGTTCGGGTCCGACCAGTCGATTAGTCCCGCGTAGTAGTCATTGACACGGAAAGCGTAGCGCCCGGCCACGGCGCGCAGCCGCTCCCGTTCGGCCGTCTCGAGCTCCTCGACTCGCTCGATCCGCGTCGTGTACCGTACACGCCGGCTTGGGATGTCCGCTCCACGTCTCGCCGTTGTCTGCTCCACGTAGCTCTCCTGTTTCCCGTCCTCGATCCCATCCGATGCGTGGCAGGTCATCTAGTCGCATGCCGCGGGAGGGCGCGGATTGAAAAATGCCAAACGAGCACACGGGGAGGAGCCGAAGGTTGGCCCTGGCTTGGATCCTGATCGAGAGATCCCGAAGCAGGGTTGTTCGAGTTACTCCTTGACCGTCGGTCCTTCGAGCATTCGGGGAGGGAAACGGGGCGGCGCAGCACATGCCTTGAGCCGCCACTCGTGCTACTCAACTCCGCGTTGATGCCATTCTCCGATCCTTATGGTGCCGTGATCCGCTTCTCGCGAGTTGCAACGAATCGCCAAATCGCCACGTACTCAGTTCCGCACGGCCTACTGCCTGGCAATGAGGAGAATTATTAACCTACTAGGTGAGCGACTAAACGGCCAGCTCGTCAAAGGTCCGAATCAGGGACCCCCTGAACCGTCCCGGGTTTGCCAGAGGCTCCATTCCTTGAGAGGATGGAGTCGTGGCGAGGCCGACGGAGATACTCCGCGGAGGTGCGGGGGCGGGCGGTGCGGACAGTATGCGTGCATGGGCCGGAGCACGGCTCGCAGTGGGCGGCGATCCGACCGAGTGTGGAGAAGTCCTTCATCGTCCCGGATGGGCGACTCGGACACCAGAGACTTACTGTAGTGCGCCGCCAGGGAATCGAACCCCGAACCTACTGATTAAGAGTCAGTTGCTCTGCCAATTGAGCTAGCGGCGCGTATTCTCTATAAGTACTTATAAATATTGGAGTTATAGACCGTCTTACTGAGTGGTTGCACTCCTCCAGTACTTCTCTGGGGTCCATATGGGGTCCAACCTTCCATGTGTACTCTCATGTCCGGAGCCTCCACGCAACGGTGGGGACCGCGCATCGGACGAACAACACCCCAGGCCAATGGGCTACTTTGAATGGTCAAGTAAGCTCCCTACGGCGCGAGTTCGCTGGCACGACACACCCATCGAAGACGATGCATCCTATGCATCCCAGGCTCTAGGGGACGCGAATCACTCCTCCGAACGGGGTCTCAGTGATCGTTCCTTCCGCCGGATCGATGATCTTCTCGATCTCGGGGATGAGACCCATGGTCCGAACGAGGGCAAATCCGCGCACCTCAACCTCGGGGTAGGCATCCTCCAGCATCGTGACGCAGGCGAAAAGCGTGTCACCTCGAGTCACGATGTCGTCAACAACTAGGATTCGCTCCCCGATGTCAAGGTCGAAATCAATCCTGATCGAGTTCTGGTGGTCCGTGTATGACGGACGATTCCCCGGGCTGTATGCGGCCTTCGCGACCGCTTTTGTCCGAGTGAGCAGTCGGAGCGAGCCTCTCGCAAGGTCATGCGAGACAAGGTGGGTACAGATCTGTTCCGAAGGCCAGAGTGCACCGACGAGCAGCGGTGCGCTCCGCGGCGCGGGGACGAGCGTCACCTGGGGTCCGAACCAATTCTCAAGCTGGACCTGCGACCGGAGCACGTGAGCGGCCCGTGCCAGGAAGCTGCCTGACCCCCGCTTGACCGGATTTCGCACGGCGATCCGAGACGTTCTCGATATCTCCGAGGTGCCCCATGGTGAGTAGCAGAGGAAGGAGGCGAACCGTACCGACCTAGAGGACGGAGGGGGCATTGCTCAGGAGCTCCGGGAGGCCGTCGAGGAATCGAGGCAGCTCCTCAAGCGAGACGACCTGCGCTCCGTACTGGATCATCTCCGACGGCCAGGAGAGAGCGGAATTCCCAGCGATGCGTTCCTCGATCAGGAGCAGCCGGCCGAGCCGAAGCGCTTCCCAGCCCTGATGCTTGGTCCCGCTCTTCTCACCGGCCTCGACAACCAACGTGGCATCCGTGAGGAGCGCCATCGTGCGGTTACGCATGGGGAAATTCTTCCGACCGATCGGAGTGCCCTCATGGAACTGCGACACAGCAAGATGGGACTCCATGATCTCCGTCTGTAGCGCCCGATTTGAGACCGGGGTCGCCACGTCGAGTGGCGTACCGAGGACCGCAACCGTGCGTCCGCCAGCATCGATTGCCGTCCGATGAGCTACGGTGTCCACACCGGCCGCAAGCCCGGTCACCACCGGGATTCGGCGTTCGATGAGATGCCGGGTGTACTGCGCCGTCAACTCGAGGCCCTGCGCGGAGGCACGACGAGAACCCACTACGGAGACGCGAGGGCCGTCACGAAGGATACCGACATCGCCTGCAGTAAAGAGGACCGCGGGAGCATTCCGCTTTTCGATGTCGGTGAGCGGCCCGAGGAGATCCGACAGTGAGAATTCACCTGAAATCACGCATATCCTCCCGTAGTAATACGGCCTTTATTCGGGCAAGTTAGATCCCCCCTCGGCGTCTAGCAAGACGTTCTTGTATCGACGGACCGGCCTGGTATCGACGGACTGGTCTGGCCCTGAAGGGACGCGCCGACTCAGGACTGCCACGAGCTCGATTCTATCGGCGGCGGCGTGCTTCTGTATTTAGGTGGCATGCCATCCCCCCGCCGAGAACGATCCCCCCGGTGCACAGATCCGATGGTTACTTGGCACGTGAGGCGGATCGTTCCGGCCCGGTGGAGCTAGTCGGTCAGGGTGGAACCTCGTGCTCCTCGGGTGCCCGGATTCCGGTGAATTGACCCCGGTCTCGATGGCCACACGGTCTAAACGGGCCGAGCGAGGGGTGTCTCTATTACCGCCCCGGGTACCGCCAGCACGAGGGATATGTCTTACCTTGGATGAGGACGCGCCTGGCTTTCACCGTGCCGTGGACGCATACCGAGGAACACTCAATTAGTTTCTTGAGTGCCTTGTCGTTCCCGCGAAGTGATAGGAGTAGTTGCTCCCTTCCGGCGGTTGTGAACAACGCATAACACCTGTCCGTTGTCGATTACCGTCCAACCACCTTGAGTGTGAGGCAGGACGTGATCAGCTTCATAGTCTGGCCAGGCTACGACACACTCCTCCTCTGACTTTCCTTCGGATAGGCATTCCTGGCATCGACCCTCGTCACGCCGGTAGATTTCGATTCTCTGCGCCTCGCTGAATACGCGCCGCTGATCCTTCGTCAGCATCTCATAGTGCCTCTGATCGGCAAACTCGAAGAACGCTTGCCTGAGGATCCGGTCGCGAGCGGCCAGCTCCGGGCCGGATTGTTGTCGGTTGTCAGAGAAGAGCAATATGTCCGTATCGGATTCTGCATGTCGCTTCCACCGTGCGTGAAGGGCAAGAAGGAAGTCTCGCAATAAAATATTTTCACTACTGCCATACATGTACCATCGCCTCAGATGACGTAAGAGCATGTATACAGAAATGATAAAGTATTCGACGCTGAGTTCTCGAACTTTACCGCCGCCCTTGATCATCGGATCATCCGAAAACAAGTCATACAGAGCTCGGAGATTTCCTAGCACGGACTTCGCGGCGGTATCCTCTTCGAACGACTCGTCACCGATACCGTCTTCTGTTTGATGGCCATCGATCAATTCTACAATCGTAGTGTCACGGATGTCGGTAGGTCCATCGGCGCGTTCTATCAACAAGAAACGAGCAAGCAGAGCCAAATGCTGCATCCGATCATTGTTCCTGTTTATCATCCGGAAAAAGGGAAGTTTGTCTGAGTTTTCTTCCACCGGGCGGTAGGCTTCGAAGTCGAACTGTTGATCGTCCGCGTACTTCACAAGAAAATTACGTACTGTACTGGAGAGCCTCGCATGAGCTACCTCCATAGTGTTGAGACTCTCGCCTTGTTGCAGCCTCGAGAAGATCTCGGTCGCGACTCTCTGGTGTTCTGCGTCCATCGGGTCGGCGATACGCTTGATAATATCGGCTGCGTATACGAGATCTCTGTTTACGAATCGTCGCAGCTCAGGAGGTAGATCGGCAAAACGCTTACCAGGAAGGGAACCGTCCAGAGTCTTGAGGCTCCTAGGCAGTGTCATATCACCTCGGAGAAACTCCTGCACGGCCGTGATGCGCTGCTGCCCATCGATTACTTCAAGCCTTGTCTCGTTGTCCGAGAGTCGCACCTCCCGCAGCACAATCCGCGGTACATAGAACCTTCGAAACAGACTGTCGAGAAGGTTTTGACGTTTGGCCCGACTCCAAACGCTCTTACGTTGATAGGGTGGACGTGTGACGAATTCTTCCCGATAATCGTAGAAGTCGCGAATTGGAATCTGTTTGGTTGAGATATCATAGAGCGGTTTGGGGTCAAACATCAACGTACTCCGTTAGATTGAGCGGATTGCCTATAGGTGGTGTTTAAGGCCCCGGCACTAGTGTAATACGTTACCCATCGCCATCTCTTGCGTTGGTCTTCAACAACCAATGCCAGTGAAGGGTTCTCCGTGGCCTTAGTCGGGTGCGACGACGTATTGGTCAGTTCATTGTTTCTTCCAGCCAGGCGGGGGGAGCTTAGCCGGTTTAGGTACGCCCTTGGCAATGTTCCCAAGCGGGTTTTGCAGCCATGTCCCGTGAGGATCATTCACATACCCCCAAAGATCACCAGGCAACCATCCGTTTACCTTGCCTTTTTCTAATTCAACCAGCATGAACCAAATGCGACTAAAGTGAGTCTGAAGTACTGCAGTCAGCTCATTGACAGTGAGACTCGACAGTAAAATCGCCATGTAAGGATACGGTGACACCCATGTGTGTATAGCCCGCGTGCCGGTGAGGAAACGGTGAACGGCTTCTTGAGAAAGCACGCTATTATAGGTAAGAAGAAATGGCTTCATGTGAGATGCTCGAATTCCTTATTGGCCTCAGCTATAGCTGCGTCGGTCACTTCTGGCAGTGGATGCGCGGGGTTAGTGGTCACATCATTAAGATGGACAACGGATGCTGGAATAGGGTCCGGGAAATCTTTCGCGGCGATCATATGGATGCGTTTCATCTCGTACCGGTAGTGTTCCGACTGGAGACGGTCAGGATCAGCTTTCGCGAACCTTGAGTATTGGCGACAATACTCAACGACGATGGAGATTCCCGTAAGGCAAAGAGGTATCGCGAATAACAGTGAACTTCTGAACAACCAGGCAGCGAACACAAGAAATGGAACGAGGAAGAGTAATGGTACCATCGGCCCAAGTGCCGTTCCTCGCTTGATGAGTAGAGCCGACGCGTTCTCTAGCCCACGACGCCACGCCGTGTTGCGTGGCGCCTTGTAGATGTCAGGTTCCTTCAAGTCCATGTGTGGCTACCAGAATATGAGTGAGCATACCAGGGGACTGTCGTGTTGGGAGTTCACCATCTGCACTATCACCTCCGGATGCAGGGAACATGCTCGATCCATTGAGGATCCGGCTAGGTATGACAGGCATTCGTCGTAGTCGTTCCGTGAGTTGGAGCGCAGCTTGGACCAGAGAGAGATCGGGGGGAGCGTTCGAACTCGATCAGAGCGTTACCATAGTATGTATAGGTACGTCTGCGTCGCTCATCCCTTTCAATCTGGACCTGAACTGTCTTCTCGGCACCGCTTGCCAGAGCAGCCACCACACGACTGTGTAGGAATAGTTCCGCTACTAGCCCCAAGAACAGCTGGGCTTTGACGGTTTCGTTTGGGGCCCGGGTAGTGTCTCGTACAAAGGCGTAGAGCGCTGATGTCACCTCTGTGGGTAGAAGTGGCAATTTACCTCAAGCGGGTTCGGGTATTGGGAAGCGAACATCGTATACTGCATGATCTATGTTGTGGTATCAAGTGTTCGGCACGGTTTTCTAGAAACGCGGTGGGATCTACGGTCGATCAGCCATCGGGCCGCAGTATATTGTTGACTGTCTGGGCGCCGACGACGTGTTCATTTTAGCTGGACTCATACTGCGGCGTGGCGGTCGGGGGACGCCTGCGACCGGGATTGAGGAGGGCGCACTGCCGGTCGAGTACCGATTCGTGTAGAGGGCCGAGTGATGCCGATGTCACACAGGTGATGGATCGGGACCGAAATGGTCGATGTGGAGACGGCCGTTGGCTTTGAGGCGCTCGAACAGGTCCGTGCCATGGTGAATACGGACCGGCAATTCTGGTGCATATCTGTCGTTTCGTCAGGCTTGGGAGCCAGTCACCGGGTCCGTAGCGTATATTAGAGAACTGGTTATTACATAATGTGTTACACGCTATGGACATTCGAATGCCAGAGCAGCGCCGGTGCATCAGGCAGGCGGTCATGTGCCGGATCATCGGGCACGAAATGATCGTCCGTCGGCTCTTGCACTGTATGGGCTACATGTACCGACTTCATCGCAGAGACTTTCCGGGGAAGCCCGACATCGACTTCGCATGCCGGTGTAAGGCGATCTTCGTTCACGGCTGCATCTGGTGCGCCCATGGCTGCGACGAAGGTCGTTTTCCCGTTCCCGCGACCCACCGAGAGTACACGGCATCCCCGTCTTGGCTGAAGGCCCCCCGAAGGGAGCAACGCTGCCAGCCTAGAACATATGGAAGGGCCGGCCCCTACCGGATTATCGTGGGTTAGCGCCTGCGGTGTGCGGAGGTGCCAGAGCCACATGCGATGTTCGAGTCGCAACTGGAACAGGAGACCGGCCCTATGCAGACGAAGACGAAGGTGTACGTCGGGATGGATGTCCACAAGGACAGCGTGATGATTGCGGTGCTGCCGGAGGGCGTGCGGGAGCCGACGCTGGTGAAGCGGCTGTCGCACGATCCGCGGGGACTCAGGCGGCTGCTGGACCGCTTGGCCCGGGAGCAAGAAGTTCGCGCCTGCTACGAGGCGAGCGGCGCGGGCTACGTGCTGGTGCGGATGATCCGGCGTTGGGGTCACGAGTGCGAGATCGTGGCCCCGTCGCTGATTCCGCGGCGCCCGGGAGAGCGGCGCAAGCACGACCGGAAGGATGCCGAAGAGCTGGCGAGGCTGTACCGGGCGGGGGAGCTGGTGACGATCCGGGTTCCGACGGAGCGGGAGGAGCGGGTTCGGGATCCGGCACGCTGCCGGGAGGCATTCCAGCGAGAGGCCCTGAAGTCGCGCCACTACATCCTGAAGTTCCTGGCGCGCCGGGGTCTGGTGTACCGTGAGGGCCACAACTGGACGGGCAAGCACTTCGCCTGGCTGCGAGCGATCCAGCGTGACGCGGTTCTGGAGACCGAGGACCAGATGGTCTTCGGCGAGTATCTGGCACTGCTGGACTACAAGCTGGACCGCCGCGACGCACTGGACCGGCAGATCGAGGCGCTGGCGCTGGAGCCGACCTATCGGGAGGCCGTGGGGCGCCTCTGTTGCCTGAAGGGGATCTCCATCCAGGCGGCGATGGTGCTGGTGACCGAGATCGGGGACTTCCGGCGCTTCGAGCATCCGGGGCAACTGATGGCCTATGTAGGGCTGGTGCCGGCGGAACATTCGAGCGGAGCAAGCCGACGCCAGGGCTCCATCACGAAGGCGGGCAACAGCCGGGTTCGTCACGTGTTGGTGCAGGCGGCGTGGAGCTACCGCTTCCCGCCACGACGCGGGGAAGCGCTGAAGCGCCGGCAGCAGGGCCAGCCAGCGGGCGTTGTGGCGCATAGCTGGAAAGCGCAGCACCGGCTTCACAAGGTGTTCAAGCGGCTGGCGTTACGGAAGAAGAGTCAGATCGCGACGGTGGCGGTGGCCAGGGAACTGGCCGGGTTCGTGTGGGCGCTCATGCAGGACAGCGGTGTGGAGATCGAAGCAGGGCGGCGCGCCGCCTGAGCAGTCATGGACGAGGACCGAATCGCAGATGCTGAACAGGGAGGTTGTCCGAGGCACGGCAGGAGAACGCTCGAGGTGGCTATGTGGCCGGGACCGGCAACGGCCCCGAGACCCACGCAATGTAGATCGAGCCAGCTCCCGACGAATCCGAATTCTTGCCGCTCTGGCCGCGGGGCTAACCGGCGTATATCAGGAGGATTCACCATCGAAGCGAACCTCGGGCAACCTCTCCCCTCGGCCCATGCGAGACAACGTGACCCTGACTTGACAGACGGCCCTTCCATATCAGCGAGCCGGAGCGGGCACCGAACAGCTCGGGCCTTCCCCGTGACCCGAACCTGCAAATCAAACAGACATACCTAAGAATGAAACAGACAAGCAGATCGAGCAGGGCAACGTGGTCGGACCGCTCGTATTCGTAGCGGTAGCGTCTGGGCCCGCGACGGACTTCGTGCAGGTACGGCGGGTCTGCGTAGACCAGCTCACGGCCCCGGAAGGGGAACCCGGCCAGGAAACGATGCGCACACCCGTGGACCAGCTCGACCGGGTAGTCGCAGCGGAAGCTCTCGATCACCCGGGCATCCGGATCGATGCCGATGTTCCTGAGGGCGGGCGGCTTGCGCTGCATGATCGCACCCCCGCCCAGGTGCGACTCGATATAGACGTCATGCGGAGGCATCATCGATATCAACGGCTGCCACAGCCCCGCCGTCGCCTTCGACCCGAAGTACCCAACCCGCCGCCGTCCGCTCCTGACCATGGGACGAGCGTAGCCCGATAGCCTGCGATGTCAACAGCGGGGGGGGCAGACCGGCACCCCGATATTCCTACATCAGCCAGCGTGTGCGTAGGAGAGGGGGTGAGTAGTTACCGCGCCAGACCTGATGCTGCTTGTCGCGGAACGGACATCGATGGCCTAATGAAACCCCGGCAGGCCAGCAATACCGATATTATTGGCGGATCTAGTGGAATGATGTCGCGGAGAAAGTTCGGTGGCGGGAAGTTGCGCGAGTATCGAATGAGTTACAATGTGTACCCGTGCCCTTATAGTCATGTTGCTGATTTTCCGGTCTCTGGCTTTGGCAGGTACATTTTCCATCGGTCCTTCACATACTCCCAAAATTCGTCCATGGGCTTGCTTCCGCTTATCGGTGCGAGTTCCTTTCCGATACGCGTCAATAAAACCTTTCCAACGGCTAGCTCGTTCTCTACATCTTTCGGCATCTCCAATAGAAACCTTCGTTGGTAATACGAAACCGAAAATCTCTTTGGCAAAGGGAAAGTCCGGAACCCTGTTATTGGTCCAAATTGGATGAGACCAATACTATCGAGGTGGCTCAGGCTTGAAAAATCGATCCCGTGTTTATTGTATATTCCTTCTGATTCATCAAATATTAACGGCTGTGGATTTCCAATGATCCAAACAAATCCGCAGAGTTTGGCAAAGAGAACGGCCTCGTCCCTATCGAGATCAGAAAGTAAATTGACGGTTCGCTTCGAGTAGGTTCCATGAACATTAGCTTCACCAGCGAGAACATGTGACCATAGCTTCTGCATCTTTTCGTCAGATACGATCCGAGACTTATCGAAGAAATTGATAAGCCAATCGTCCTCAATGGAATCGGGATCCGCATCTTCCTTCAGATGCGGCAATGCTTTAGCAGCAATGTCTTCCATGTTCTTCTGACGTTGTGCTTCTTCGTCGATCCATCGACGGGCGGCTCTGCGATGCAACTCGGTAATCTCAATTTCAGTCTGAGCTTGAAGTTTTGCGGTGTCGGCCTTTGCTGCTGCGATTCGTCTAATCTGGTGAGGTTCAAATAGGACGCCAACGGCCTTCGATATCTTGTTTCGAAAAGCGAGTGCCACCGCTGTAGTGGTAATAGGACCTATAACCATGTTAACTATTTGAGGTATTTTGTGGGACAAGTGCAGCTAATCTCCCCTTCAATGAGCCGGCAAAATAACGGAAGGTGAGTTCGTCGGAAGGCTCGGCGTACCATCCATCCCGTCCGCGTTCTTCATCGGAAAGCAGGAAGCAGGCAGCATCGTACAAGCGCTCGCGAACCAAGCGTTGACAGAACAGCTCATACCTCTTGGCGTAGGACGGGCTACCACGCCATGCCGGCAATACTGGAAAGTTCGGCTCCTTCGCTCTCACTGGCTGCATGGATTTGGGAGCCCGCTCCAGCAACATGAGGTAACCAAGCCAGGGTGCGGGTGACGGCTTGAACGCACCTTCGCGGTAGGCAGTGTGCAAGTCAGTCGCATTTCCGAGCGCTTCCTCGACACGGTTGTTAAAGTTGTTTCCAAAAGAGCCGACTTGGGACTTAAACTCGACGATTGCGAGTAGGCGACTGTCGTGTACCGCAATCAAATCCCATTCTTTCGTAGGCCGGAAAAACCCTGGGAGAACGACATCACGCTTCCGGGTATGGAGAGCGACCTGTGACAGGCCGCTGTCGCTGAGCACCTGCTTGACGAGCTGCACAAAGCCGTCGAGGTGTTTGCCACCCGTGACGGCGGGGCGGTTCCCAGCGTCTCGTGTGCCATTCGGAAGGCCGTGATGGGCGTCTTGGCTGGCCCGAGTTTGCCAAAAATGGCGAATGGCGGCGGCCAGGCGATCGTGATCGTTCATTACATCCTGATAGTGGCGTGATGCCAGAGTTTCGTTTGTAATGGTAGAATTCGCTTGTACGCCAGTTCGAAGTATTGCGAGTCCAGCTCAACCCCGATGCTGTTACGGCCCCATCGGAGTGCGGCGAGGTTGGTGGTTCCGGTTCCCATGAATGGATCCAGAACTGTGTCGCCTACGAAACTGAACATGCGGACTAAGCGGTCGGCGAGTTCCAATGGGTACGGGGCTGGATGTTGGCGCGTCGAGGCACCGGTGAGCCCGTTCCAGATCTGCTGGAACCACACCTTGTGATTTTTGTCGGAGATCACACTGAGGACCCTCTGCTCAGCGGAGGGCTTCCGGTATCCTCCACCCTTACGCTCCATCAAGATGAACTCGATGTCGTTTTTGATGACCGCGTTCGGCTCATATGGCTTCCCCATGAAGGAGGAGCCATTTGAGACTTCGTAGGTGGCGTTGGCGATCTTGTGCCAGATGATCGGTGCGAGATTTACGTACCCGAGAGCCCGGCAGTGCTCCTGAATGGATGCATGCAGCGGAACGACAGTGTGTTCCCCTGCGTTTTTACGCCGAGACAGGCAGACATCACCTACGACACAGACGAGCCGGCCACCTGGCACAAGCGCGTCGTAGCATCGTTTCCAGACGGTGTCGAGTTCGTCTAGGAAGCGCTCATAGTCGATAATGTCACCCAGCTGATGGTCGTGCACGTTGTATTGCTTCAGAGTCCAATACGGCGGAGAAGTCACAACGAGGTGGATGCTCTCGGGCTCCAACTCAACCGTCCTCGCGTCCTGGCACCGGAGATCGTGCACTGTTGGCACTTGCTGAATCGAGTGTTCTATGTCTGACAGCAGTCGGTGGTCCTTCGCGATTCGCGGCAGGTCGGTCTGCAGGCGAGGGAGATCGCGAAGTTCTTCGGGCACGAAGGCACGTAACGTATTGGCCGATTCCGAGTCGATCGTCATTCCTGTAGCGCCTCATCCGCATATGTGCGTGTCTACCCACCAGCGATTGTAGGCAGGCGGTCCCTGTGCCTCAAGGGCGGGTGGTGTGTCCCAGCAGCCCTCATCGGTGTCCTGAGGTGATTCTACTCATTCCGTCTCGGGGGATTCTGTGCGCCCACCCCTCGGTGTGGCCCCGGTGGCCGGCCCTCGGTTCTCACGAAGCCGTCATGCGAGCTGGAGGCCAGTTGTGCTTGGCGAGGATCGGGGCGTGCTGACGTGGATGAAGTGCTACAGATAGGCCACATCTCACTCGCCGGCGACCCTGGCTATCGGGAGCATCGAGTGCCTCCTTGGGGCTCGCTCTAGCCTCTTTGGCGGAGCGGCCGGACAGGCCGGTCTCCTATTTCGATCCCAATAGTTCTACTAAGAACATCGGTTAAATCCTACGGGTTGACGTACTTGCGATAGCGTCTCCACCGTCCCCCGCATGGAGACGCTGACGGAGTTTTTCGTGTCGCAAGTGGACGGGTTCCTCGAGCGCACGGGATTGGGGCCGACGACGCTGGGTCGGCAGGCGGTGGGCGATGCGAACCTGGTGCGTGAGCTACGTGATGGCTGCTCACCGACGCTGGCGACGGTCGACCAGGTCATGGCGTTCATGGAGACCTACGACCACGCCCCCAGTGAGGATTGCGTTTCCTCCCGGAGCAACCCGCTCCGGGATTTTTTCCGGAGAGCAAGGAGAGGCAGACCGATGACGAGAGCCATCGAACAGGAAATGAGTGCACCCATCCGCATCGTGCGGCTCCCGGACGTGCAAGCCCGCACGGGTCTGTCGCGGAGCACGATCTACGTGCGGCTGGCCGACGGGGCTTTCCCCAAACCCGTCCAGCTGGGCGCACGCGCTGTCGGCTGGATCGAGGCGGAGGTGGACGAGTGGATCCGCCGGCAGGTCGCGTTGAGCCGCGGCGACGCCGAGTGACTGGCGCATTCAGGGGAGACAGGGAGAACACGATGCAACCTTTCTTAAGGACGGTGCGAGTGGTTGCCTGGGCTACGCTGTGGTCGCTGTTGCCTGGGCTGCTGTGGGCTCAGGGGACGAGCCCGTGGGTGGACGCGGTCAATGAGCTCCAGGCGCAGTTCACGGGCCCGATCGCACGGGGGCTGTCGCTGATCGCGATCGTGGTGGGCGGGCTGATGTTCGCGTTCGGCGAGGGTGGGAGTAAGCGGATGCTGGCCGGGATCATCTTCGGTCTGGGGATGGCGATGGGCGCGGCGAACTTCCTGGCCTGGCTGTTCTGATGAGGGGCCTGAGGCGCTGGGCCGGCTATCCGGCGCTGAACCCGTCCGTTGACGATCCTGGGGGTCGAGCGGCAGGGGTTTCTGCTCAGCGCGACGCTTGGGCTCGCGATGTGGAACGCGATGAACTCGCTCGTGACGGGCGTCCTCGTGTTCGCGGTGGGCTACGGAGCCGGGTGGCTCGCGGGCCGCAAGGACCCGGACATGCTTGGCGTGCTCCGAACCGGGACCCGATACCCGGCCCGCTTCGACCCGGGCAAGTGGGCCGATGATCCCTGGCACATCGTGATCCGGAGCGGGCGATGAAGATCGCCGCTGAGCTCAGGGATTATGAGGCGGCCGGCTCGCTGGCCGAGGAGCTGCCCTACTGGGGCTGGCTCGAGGACGGCCGTACGTGCCTGACCCGCTCTGGCGAGTTGATTGCTGCCGGCCGTCTGGCACCCGCGGTGGTCGATGGGCGTTCGCCCAAACAGATCGACCAGGTGCTGGGCCGTTGGCAGCGTCTACTTTCAGGTTTGGACGCCGACACGCGGCTCTACTTCTATATGCTCCGCCGGCCGGCCTCGCCCGAGGCCGCGGACGACGATGGCTCCGGCATCGTAGCGGTCTCCCAGCGGAAGCGGAGTGCGTTTCTTTCGGGCCGCGTGCAGCAGCTCGAAGCTTATCTGGTCTGGTCGCACGATCCCCATCTCCGGAAGGTCGCAGACGGGCCCACATCCGGGAGGGCCTCCCGGCTTAGGCAGTGGTGGAAGCGACGGAGGGCGAGCGCGCCGGCCTACCTGGGGTCCGAGATCGAGGTCGCCGCCGCCCGCTTTCGCGCGACGGTGGACGCGGGCCGTGCGCTCGTAGGGGAGCACACGCCGGTCGAGATCCTCTCGCCCGCTGAGGCTTCCCGGCTCCTCTCCGAGCTGATCAACCGTCCGGGCACGGTGTGGGACGGAGCGACGGGGAGCGGAATGAACTGGCGGCTCGCCCTCTCGGAGCTGGAGGCGGAGCGTGCTCACCTGCGGCTCGACGGGGAGCCGGTGATCCTCTACTCGCTCCTCTCCCCGCCCGGCCAGGCCTACGCGAACCTGCTCCGCGAGCTCTACTGCCTGGACGCGGTGATGACCGTGTCGCTCGAGTGGCGGCCGTGGTGGGTGGAGGCGGCCCGGCGCCGGATCCGCGGTGCGCAGCGCCACTATTTCGCGAAACGCTACTCGATGATGGCGCACGTGCAGGAGACGGAGGGAACGGCGGCCGCGATGGTGGACTCGGCCGCGGCGACGGAGTCGGACCGGCTGGGCGAGGCGCTCGTCGAGCTGGAGGCCGACGGGGTGAGCTATGGGGAGGCATCGCTTACCGTTGCGCTCCACGGGGAGCTCGGGCGGATCGAGCGGCTGGATGGGGACCTCCGGCGCCTGTTCGCCGCACACGACGCGAAGGTGATCCGGGAGAACTACGGTCAGCTCCCGGCCTGGTTCTCCCGGCTCCCGGCCCAGCCCCGCGGCCGGCAGGTGCGGAAGGTGTTCGTCTCGGCGGGCGTGGCGGCATGCCTCGCGCCGCTCTTCGGGCCGCCCCGGGGCAAGGTGAACAGCGAGCACCTGGGCCGTGAGTCGCTCGCGGTGCTCGAGACCCCGTGGAGGACGGCCTACCACTACGACCTCTTCTCGGGCGACGTGGGCCACACGCTGATGCTCGGCGCGACCGGCTCGGGGAAGAGCTTCACGCTGAACTTCCTCCTGGTCGAGGCCCTCAAGTACGGCCCCCGGGTCCTGATCCTGGACTTCGGCGGCTCCTACCGCTGGCTGACCCGCTTCGTCGGGGGCCGGTACCTGGAGCTCTCGCCTGGCGAGGCGGAGCCCACGCTCCGGCTGCAGCCGTTCGCGCTTCCGGCGACGACGCGGAGCTTCCAGTTCCTGACGGGGTGGGTGCTCCGTTTGCTGAAGCTCGGCGGCTGGAAAGCGAGCGGAGCAGCCACGAGCGAGATCCGGGCCCGGATCGAGGACCTCTATGCATTCGAGCCGGAGCGGCGGACGCTTGGGGTACTCGCCGCCTCGCTTCCCTCCGAGATGTGGCCGGCCTGGAGCCGCTGGATCGGGACCGGTGCGTGGGGCTCCTTCTTCGACAACCCGGCTGGAGGCGCGCCGGACCTCGAGTTCGCCGACTGGCAGGTCATCGACCTGGCGGGCGCGGTCGAGCACCCGGATCTCTGCGACGCGGCGCTCTCCTACCTGCTCGAGCGGATGCGCCTGGAGGTGGAGGACCCGGCCGAGACGGCGCGGCTCAAGCTCATGGTCGTGGACGAGGCCTGGCGCTACCTGCAGGACCCGGGCGTGCTGAACTACCTGGCCGAGGCGGCGAAGACGTGGCGGAAGAAGAACGCCGCGCTGATCCTCGCGACCCAGTCCGCCGTCGACGTGACGGCCACGCCGGGTGCCGCGGCG